>NZ_JAGIAS010000009.1 GCF_017744695.1 Dyadobacter sp. | reverse complement strand
TTGGAGCCCTCAGCAATCCCGTCGCAGCCAGCTATGTTCCGCTCCTCGCTTACTCCAAGAACAATGACTGGCGAACACTCACCGCTCCTTCCGGAGGTGTCCAGTACCATTGGAATTCCACTCATATCAACAACCAGGGTGTCGCGGGCGGTACGTCGAGCGTGTTTACCACCGATCAAAACTGGTTTGGCATGAAATGCTATATGAAAGATGCCATCGGGAACTGGCATGTTTCTGCTGCGGTCAATATCGGACAATATATTAATCAAAGGGAAGGGGTGGATATCACCGAAGAGCAACAAGATGAAGAGCCTGGCTTTGAGTTAAATGCCTATCCCAATCCATTCACAGAAAAAATCACGATCTCGTTCGATGTCCCTCGCGAAAACAGCCACGTAAGATTGGACATTATAGACAAGCAGGGAAAGATTCTACAGACAGTCGTAAACAATCCCCACGCCAAAGGAAAATGGCAATATGATGTCAGAGAATTGTCTCCCGGTCCTGAGGAAACACTATTCTGCCGGTTGAAGATCGATGAAAGTTATACGGTGAAGAAATTGGTACATTCAAACAGATAAATACCGCGAACTCAGCGCAGCGGTTGCGCTTCCGGCGCGTTTTGGTACCGCTTACCTTTTCCTCGGATTTGTTCGAGAAACAAAACGATCGGAAAAATTACCTTTTCACAAAAGCAGGAATCGCCGGCATATCGAACTCGGTATCGTATTTGCGCAGGAGGTAAGCCGAATCGAAAGCGCTCGGACGGCCGTTGCCATCTGCGCGCGACGAGCGATAGATCTCGACTAGGAAATATGCCTTCTACTCAGCGTGGTGCATCTGATGGAGCAAAACGCCCGCATCGCGGCGAACTCTACCAGGGCTGGCTGTCGGAAGCCGTACTCACCGAATCACGCCAGAACCTGGCGCGGCAAATGAGGCACTATTTAAGGATGAGGGTGCATTTGTTTCGGCCTTATGCTGCGCGAAGAAGGGACTCAAAGACATCGGACGGTTTATTGCAGAATTAGATCAATAGCTCAAAAAAAGCCCGTCACGATCATCATCGCGACGGGCCAAATTATCGGAAGGCATCACTTCCTCCATCCTCCTTTCCTCCCTTGAAATATTATTTATTCCGCTCCTCGATCCACTTCCGCGCATTCACGAAAGCCTCCATCCAGGGCGAAACCTCGTCTTTGCGTCCTTCTGCATAATGTGCCCAGTGCCATTGGAATAGCGACCGCTCGATGTGCGGCATGGTTACCAAATGGCGGCCGGTGTTGTCGCAAAGGATAGCAGTGTTGTAATCCGAGCCATTCGGGTTGGCGGGATATGTTTCGTAACCGTATTTGGAAACGATGTTATACTGGTCCTCTGACAGCGGCAACTGGAAGCGGCCTTCCCCGTGCGACACCCACACGCCTAACGTGCTACCCGCGAGCGAAGAAAGCATCACGGAATTGTTTGGCTGAACGGTCATCGAGGTAAAGATGCTCTCGTGCTTATGGCTCGCATTGTGGAGCATTTTAGGCTTTTCTTCGTGATCCGGGTTGATAAGGCCAAGCTCAATGAAGAGCTGGCAACCGTTGCAAATACCGACGGAAAGGGTATCCTCGCGTTTGAAGAAGTTTTCTAGCGCGATTTTCGCTTTTTCGTTGTAAAGGAATGCACCTGCCCAACCTTTGGCTGAACCCAACACGTCGGAGTTGGAGAAACCACCTACTGCACCAATGAACTGAATATCTTCCAGCGTCTCGCGACCGGAAATAAGGTCGGTCATGTGAACGTCTTTCACTTCGAAGCCGGCCAGGTACATGGCGTTGGCCAACTCACGCTCGGAGTTGCTGCCTTTTTCACGGAGTACCGCGGCCTTCGGGCGTGGTTTTGAAGCGTCGATCGCCGGCTTTTTACCATCGAACTGCGCCGGGAATTTGTAGCGCAATACGTGATGCTTGTAGTTATCGAAACGCTCTTTCGCGAGGCCGTTGCCGGTCTGCTTCTGATCCAGCAAATAAGATGTTTTGAACCAAACATCGCGCAGGTGATCAATGTCGAAGTCCCATTTACCTGTCGCATCTTTCACTGTCAGCGTAGATGCCAGATTAACAGTACCTATTTTGTGGAATGCTATTCCACTAGCTGCCAATAAGGCCTCTGCCGATTCATCAGCCTGGAATACGATACCAATGTTCTCCGAGAACAGTTTCTCGATGATATCCTGATCGCCAAGCACCGACAGGTCAATGGAAGCCCCCAGGTCACGATCGGCGAAGCACATTTCCAGCAATGTGGTGATCAGACCACCGCTGCCGATATCATGACCAGCCTGGATTTTGCCGGCTTTGATCAGCTGCTGGATCGCATTGAATGTTGTTTTAAACTGCGCTGCATCCTGAATGTCAGGTGTTTCAGAACCGATCTTGTTCAGGATTTGCGCGAACGACGACCCGCCGAGTTTGAAACGGTCGCCCGACAGGTTGATATAATAAATAGAACCACCCGATTTACGCAATACTGGTTCTACTACCGCGGTAATGTCATCGCAGTGCCCGCCAGCCGAAATAATGACTGTTCCGGGCGCGATTACATCACCGTCCTTGTATTTCTGTTTCATCGACAGGGAGTCTTTTCCTGTCGGGATGTTGATGCCCAGGCTGATCGCGAAATCCGAGCAGGCTTGTACGGCTTTGTACAAACGTGCATCCTCGCCTTCGTTTTTACATGCCCACATCCAGTTGGCCGAAAGTGATACTGTCGCCAGTCCGTCTTTCAAAGGCGCCCAAACGATGTTCGAAAGCGCTTCGGCTATCGCGTTGCGGCTACCTGCTGCCGGGTCGATCAATGCTGAAAGCGGCGCGTGACCGATAGAAGTCGCAATACCATCTTTCCCCTGGAAGTCGAGGGCCATTACGCCGACGTTATTCAGCGGCAGTTGCAAAGGACCCGCGCACTGCTGTTTCGCCACGTGGCCACCTACGCAACGGTCGACTTTGTTGGTTAACCAGTCTTTGGAGGCAACCGCTTCGAGTTGCAGCATCTGTTCGAGGTATTCATGCAGCTTCGAAGTTTCATACTGCACCGGCTCGTAAGTGCGCTCCACGGTTTTGTCGCGCATGTATGTTTTCGGCGAGCTACCGAACATTTCGTCCATCGCCAGGTCCATCGGCTTTGCGCCGGTGGTCGACGATTCGAAGGTGAAGCGGTGGTCACCCGTTACCTCTCCAACTGTATACATCGGTGCGCGTTCGCGGTCGGCGATGCGTTGGAGGAAGTCGATGTTGTCCTGACTGATCACGAGGCCCATTCTTTCCTGGGATTCGTTGCCAATGATTTCTTTGGCTGAAAGCGTCGGATCACCTACCGGCAGTTTGTCGAGGTCGATTTTGCCCCCTGTTTCTTCCACCAGTTCAGACAAGCAGTTCAAATGTCCGCCTGCACCATGGTCGTGGATAGAAACGATGGTATTATTGCCGCTTTCCACCATTCCGCGCACGGCATTGGCTACGCGTTTTTGCATTTCAGGATTAGAGCGCTGGATCGCATTCAATTCAATACCTGAGCCGAACGCACCGGTATCCGCCGACGAAACGGCCGCGCCGCCCATCCCGATCCGGTAGTTTTCGCCACCCATTACCACCACTTTGTCGCCGGTAGCAGGTGTATGTTTTTTGGCTTGCTCGGCTTTACCGTAACCGATACCGCCGGCCTGCATGATTACTTTATCATAACCCAGCTTGCGGCCATCTTCCTCATGCTCAAATGTCAGCACCGAACCGACGATCAGTGGCTGGCCGAATTTATTACCGAAATCGGTAGCACCATTGGACGCCTTAATCAGGATGTCCATCGGCGTCTGATACAACCATTGACGCTCTTCGACACCTTTTTCCCACGGGCGATTTTCTTCCAGGCGAGAGAGCGCGGTCATGTACACGGCCGTACCCGCGAGCGGGATCGCGCCTTGTCCGCCTGCCAGACGGTCGCGAATCTCTCCACCTGAGCCCGTGGCAGCGCCATTGAACGGCTCCACGGTGGTCGGGAAGTTGTGGGTTTCCGCCTTCAATGAAAGTACGGATTCAAAATCTTTGATTTCGTAGTATTCCGGTACGTCCGGGCGCTTCGGCGCAAACTGCTGCACGACGGGCCCTTTGAGGAATGCAACATTGTCTTTATAGGCCGAAACGATCGAATTAGGGTTCGTTTCGGAAGTTTTACGGATCAGCTTGAAAAGCGAGACCGGCTGCTCCTGGCCGTCGATCACAAAAACGCCGTTGAAGATCTTGTGGCGGCAGTGCTCGGAGTTCACTTGCGAGAAACCGAACACTTCGGAGTCGGTCAGTTTACGACCGAGTTTTTCGGCAAGGCCATTGAGGTAATCCACTTCCTCGTCGCTCAATGCCAGGCCTTCCTGTTTGTTATAGGCAGCAATATCCTCAATTTCCTGAACGGGTTCAGGTTTGATATTGATGGTGTAAATATCCTGGTTCAATTCGCTGTATTTCTGCGAAAGCATCGGATCGAAATCCGTGAAATCAGCACTTACTTTCTTGAACTCCTCGATGCGCACAATGCCTTCCAGGCCCATATTCTGGGTGATTTCGACGGCATTGGTGCTCCACGGCGTGATCATGGCTGCGCGTGGCCCGACGAAAAAGTCTGTGAGAACGGTCTCCTTGCGGAGTTCTGCGCCGCCGAAAAGCCAGCTTAATTTGGAGGAATCGGAGGCAGTGAGCGTTCGCTCGGTTTGTAGTGCAAAGACGGTTTCGTCCCCGCCAGTGAAGAAGTAAATCATGATGTCCAATTAAGGCGCAAAGGTACGTCTTTTTTAGTTTTTAAACCAGATAATGAATTACCTGGTTTAAAAATCGTTCGTGCCTCCGGCACTTTCCACCGCCAAGTGCCGGAGGCACGAACGATACTCCAGCCAGGGATTTCAATCCCTGAAAAAAGGAATCAGACGGGCGCATGAAAAAGATATTGTTCCTGATATTCAACGCCGTTTTTTACGAGCATTTCCAGGTATTCGTCCGGAAAAGAAATTCCGTAATGATGCTCTTCCTGATTTTCGATATACCTATAAACCCGTTCGACTTCACGTTTATTATACGAGAACGCACCGTAGCCCACCTGCCACTCAAACCGGTCATTCAAAAATCCGGATTCATTGATCCACTTCGAAGACTTCGCCTTTACAACCTTCATAATTTCCGAGACCGGCGACGACGGCTTCAACCGAAACAAACAATGCACATGATCCTCTACTCCATTTACAATCAGCACCTGCGCCCCCGTTTCATTGATGAGATTTCCGATAACACCAAACAATTCATATCGCCAGGGTTTATGAAGCCGGGCTGCACGATATTTCACCGCAAAAACACATTGAATGAAGATTTGAGAATAACTGTTGCCCATCGCTAAGAATTTACGTTTAGCAAAAGCTAATACCTGCAAGCCCTAACATTATAATACGATGAGCAAACGGCTTCGGCTCAGTAAGCCAGCAACCGCCCGCAAGCCACCACTGCAATCCAAACAGCAATCGAGATACCCGCGCACATCCTGGCCATACCCGGTAAATCACCGGACGCACCGCGACGTTTAAAGGGGCGGTACACATACTGGTGAAACACAAATACGTTCAATGCCGAAACCAGGATCAAACTGACCTTCGTCCAGAAAACCGGATCGACGCCCAGCGCCTGTGCATTGGTCAGAAACAATAGGATGCCGGAGGGAACGATCAAAATCAATCCACGCTGCGACCAGGGCAGCAAATACTTTGACAGTGCGCTGACAGGCAAGTTGCGCGAAAAGCCCAGCAAGCGCAGGTCAAACAGGAACGCTGCGCCCACCAGGAGTACGATGCCTAAAATATGAACGATTTCAAGGGCAGGATAAAGCCATAGCGATTGCCGGATACCTACGGCCCATCTTGATTTTTCAAGCCATTCAAGCCATTGATGGTACGACTGCACAACTAGCGAAGTTCGTACTTGTCGTTACCCACAAATATGCGTTCGGCACGCATTTCGTTTTTCTCGGTTTTGTGCGGATAGGCTACAAACCGAATCGTCGTACCCTTTTTGATCATGTCCGCATTCAAGCCGCGCGATTCCATCCGCGTCACAGGCGCTAAATAAACAGTGGTAAGCTCCTTATTATACTTCACTTTGGCGAGCACATGCGGATTTTCGTAGGTAAGATCTTCGATTTTCGCCTTAAAATCTGTTGGTTTGGTCTGATCGTAGTCAGCCCAACCGTGGTGAAGGACAGTAAACGAAGCGCAGATAAGCAGCGCAATTGCAAGCGAAACGGTTTGAAACTTTGCCATAACCTGTTGAGTTTAGTGTAGTTAAAAGTAGCCAAATCCTCTCTTTTAAAAAACCGGACCAAATACAAAGTCGCCGAAAGCACCACCAAAATGTTTTCCGCTATATTTGCCCGGTCACCAATTCAACACTTTGTCTTGAAACATCTCCTTCTTTTCGCGCTGCTTTCCGCGGCCACCCACACTTTCGCGCAGGACGGCCGGTTGCCGCTCGATTCCAAAAACAACATCAGCTATACCGATTCCGGACAGCCCAAATTAAGCAAGACGGAACTTCACCAGAAAGTCAGGGCATGGGTCGACAGAAAGTTTGGAAATGCGCAAAATGCGATCACCAGCGACGACACCCAGGCAGGCATCATACTCATTACCAGTTACATCCCTGTTATTCACTCCGACTACCAATACATCCGGTTCGATCTCGGCATTCAGTATAAGGACAATCAGTACGACGCCCGCATTACCACGCTCGACGGCGTTTCGGCCGAACACAGCCCTGTGCGGTTAAGTTCGAAAGAAAATGACAATATCGTCGCCAAAGAGCAAAGCATTAAGACAGAAAGTAGTCGCAAGAAACGCAAGGACGCAGAATTAGCCTTGCAAACGGCAAAAGCAGACAATGAAGGTATCAACACATCATTATATAATCTGCTTGGAGACCTCAAAACCTACGTCACCAACCCCAAAGCGGAGTAAGAACGGGGCTGTTATTTCAGCCCTTTCCATTTTTTGATCAGCATTTCGGCAATCACCTCATAGCCTTTATCCGACGGATGCAAACCATCGTAGGTCATGTCGACGGATTGCTCCGGGTAGGGATACTCGTCCGTCTCCGGATTGAAAGGAACGTCAATATAATCCGGGTATTTAAAATCTTTGTAGGCGCCGGTTTGCGGGTCTTTCAGGCGCTTGAAACGGACCATGTTATCCAGGTTGATGCCACTATCGTGGTACAGATCCACTACCGGCATCTTCTCCTTCTTCCCTATTTCCACAATTGCATTCGCAAACTGCTCCAAAGTCTGATCCTTTTTAGGTTTATAGGACCCGAATGCATTGTTTTTGTAGCTGTTGATATACACGAAGTCTCCCCGCTGCATAGGTGTAATAAGGATAATCTTTGCTTTCCCATTGAGTTGCTTCAATTTATCGGTAATGACCCTGAACGCACCATAGACTGTCCCACTGCCTTTCCCCTGCTCATAGTCAGTAATGGTGCCGAGCGACTTTCCCTGCCACCAATCGTTCGTGCCTAAGAAAACCGTGTAAACATCAGCTTTCACAAGCCCCAGCGACTCGATTTTATCGGCGATGTTCACCGATGTCCAGCCATTATGCCCCTGGTTGACATAGGTAACCTGCGGAAACTTCTCCGAGATCAACGTCAGGTAGCCTTTTGATACACGGCTCCCGGTTTCGTTTTGATGGTCGTTGAGGTAGGTAATGGAATCGCCGATGGCCACCCAGGTGATTTTGCGCGGTTTGGATGCCGCAACGATGACCATAAGCGCAAGAAGAAGCAGAAATCTTTTCATCAGTTTCTAGGGATTTGGATTTTTTCTGAAAGTTAAGCCAAGCATTCAGACGTTGCAAATTCATTCTATCTCCGAAAACACCCCGGCCTATTGTGGCATAATTCCCGAACCAAGGTCAAATTTAATTCGAGACAACTAAATTTATTCTACATAAATGCGACACTATTTTACAACCTTATATTTCCCAACGAAAAGCACCTTCCAATGCCTATTATATTCAATATACTGAAAATCAACTTGTTAAAAAATACTATCGTTGTAGAAATCTATTTATGACGTGATCACCGAACGACTCCCCCAATCTCGTAGAATCAAATCCGGCAGTAGCAAAACATCGAATTATCGAATTTGCTTTTAATAATGTGTCGCACTAATATTACATCATCTTGCAAGGTGTGGGACAGCCGAAAACCACTAGAAACGAGTAGGCAACAAAAACACTAACCTCATCAAAATCATGGTAGGAATTGGACTTTCTCTTACTCAGCTTCTTTTGTGGCTTGATTCTATTCTTCCTAATGTTTCTGTTATCCTTACTTGGTAATAGACTAAGACATTAAAAAACTAGGCCGTACTCCTCGGGAGACGGCCTAGTTACATTTTATATGAATAACAAAATTTCTTTCCTACCCTAGGCAAAAAAGCTCGGACGCTGCAGGTATTCCGGATGCCAGCTCGCATCGCGGCGGCGTAATGCACGCGCAATGGTCAGAATTGCCTCCTCGCGATCGCGTTGATGCTCATCAGAACCCTGGGCGGCAAGATACTCCCCTACGATCTCCCATTCGAAAGAATCGGAGCGCGAATCATAAATCCCCACAGGAACACGGTTTTCATCAGTAAGCATCAGACTCTGCACCAACTGCGCTTCTTCCTGCGTAGGGCAACCCACATGCTGATATTGCTCATTCAAAGTATATACGACCGAGTACCGGTTTTCTGAATATTCTTCTTTGGTTGATGATGTGCGGTCCGTGAAAAACTGACCCAGAAATGACCGGAAACCCACCGGTGCATGCTTGCTTTTACTCTTTTTTACTTGTTTCATGGTATTGAATTTTACTGGATGCCCGTAGGGCAATATTTTCGGGAGGTTTTCAGCCAATTAATAATATAATTCACAACAACGGTAAAGTACTAAATAAAACCATTCAGCAACGATACAACAACGGACTTAACCCCCGCAACAAATCTATAAACTATTATTGTGTATCAATAGTTTACAAAACTACAATTTCTTTCCTTGTTTGCTTAAAATTCTTCGTATTGACATTTCAACTTATTAAAATAATCCTATAACAAGCGCAATATCATCTACGCAACTGTGCGATCGGCGCAAAAAAAATCGCTGCCGGGCTATGCTTTTCCGGCAGCGATCCCTCACTGTTTGGTACAGGTCAATGCTGCATACGGTGATGCGGCCTTCCGGCTTATGCCTCCTGCATATATGCTTCTTCGATGAGCCTTTTAATATCCTCTTCGCATTCCTTCACACGAAGGGAAATACTGGTAGCGAGCCAGATCGTACATCCGTGGCTATACCCCATGTAGTACAGAATCTTCTCCACACTTACGTGCAGGCTTTCGTCAAATTCGCCGGTAACTTTAATGAAAGGCATCATGGTCTGAGGATTTTTGATTTACTTAAATATAATCAATTCACTTTGATTACACCTATTTTTTATCAAATAATTCCTATAAGTTTTTCAACTAAAACACACTACCGAACTCGGGCAATATTGGAACGTTGAGCGGAGATCAGGCTTTTTCGAGCAGTTCTTTCAAGACCAGCGCCTGATTCCGGTCTTCTGTTTTAGCGGCAAAAAGCAAGGTAACCACGTCATGATCTGAAACGATTTCGCGCAATGCAATTAATGCGTCGGAATTTTTCAGTTCTGCCTGATAACGGGCACTGAACTCGTCCCATTCGTCCATATGGGCGTGAAACCATGTCCGCAGCTCATTGGACGGCGCCACCTCTTTCATCCAGCGGTCAATGCCGGCTGCTTCCTTCGTAAGCCCGCGCGGCCACAGGCGGTCTACCAGTACACGGTAGCCGTCAGTGGCCGCTGCGGGTTCGTAAATGCGTTTTGTTTTGATAGTCATAGGCTGTCGATTAAAGGTATCACAACCCTTTAAAGTTAGCCATGCCGGCCGTTTTCCAGCCACTGTTGAAAGTATTTTTTATCTTGAACTCGCCCTGGATCGGAAACCAGCGCAATGCCGCCGGGCAGCCCTCGGGGCGCCGTTCGTCAGTTCAGGTTCCTGAATGCGCTGGGCGATTTACCGGTTTTGGTTTTAAATATTTTGGTGAAATGGGAAGGATGCTCAAAACCGAGGTCGTAGGCAATTTCACTGATGGACTGCTCGGTTCCCCAGAGCAGCGATTTCGCTTTATCGATCATCCGCAAATGAATATGTTCCTGCGTGGTCTTGCCGGTGAAGCGGTTGAGCAAGTCGGACAGGTAATTGGGCGACAGATTCAATTCCGAGGCGAAATACTTAACATTAGGCAATCCTGACTCGATTAGTGTGTCTTTGCCAAAATAGTCGTTCAGCAACCTTTCGAAATGCTGCACGAGGTCGTTGCTCACCTTGGCGCGGGTATAAAACTGCCGGTCATAAAACCGGTCGCAATAATTGAGTAGCAGCTCGATATTGCCGGTAATAAGCCGGAGCGTGTGCTTATCGATATTCTGGGAGTATTCCCGCTCGATTTTGGCCACGCAGTCGCGGATCACCTGCTTTTCGTCATCGGAAATGTGTAATGCTTCATTTACATCATAGTTGAAAAACGAATATTGATGCATCTTTTTTCCCAGTTCAGTTGCATTGAGCAAGTCGGGGTGGATAAAGAGCGCCCATCCCTCCTCGACGCCGCCTTCTTCAATGCTGCCTGTTATGACCTGCCAGGGCGCGGTAAACATCAGCGAGCCTTCGCTGAAATCATAATGCCCCTTCCCATATTTTAAAACGCCGTGAATGCGCTTGCACGAGATTGTGTAAAAACCAAACCGGAAGGCCGTCAGCTCGCGAGGGCATTGCGCATAGAACTGGGTATTATCGATCAGGCTGATCAGCGGGTGCCTGGGCCCGGGCGCGCCTACGTAGTCGTGCAGACCGCGGATGGATTCGATATCGAGATACTGGCTGGTCATAACAGGGAAACAGCTGAATGATTAATACTAAATATGACTGGCAATCAGGTTTTTGATAGCGAGATCGTCCATTTCTTTCCGGGCTTGAAGCAGCTGCACGGCATCCGCCCCAACCGGGTAACGCAACTGCTGTGAACCATCGCTGGCCGCTTCAAAAATAGCCTCGGCCACCTCCCACACATGCTCGGACATCGGCCAGTTGTCCACCTGTCCCGCAAAGGCATCATAGGCAGGCATGTAATCCAACAAATCGCCCGCGCCAAAAGTTGCCAGCGACCGGCCTGCGAAATCCGTCTTATAGCCGCCGGGCTCCACGATTTTCACCCCGATGCCCAGTGGTTCAAGTTCATACTGAAGCGATTCGGACAAGCCCTCTACCGCATATTTGGTAGCATGATATAATGTAGAGAAAGGAAAGGCGATCCGGCCGCCCATCGACGCCACATTGATGATCACCCCGCTCTTATTTTTACGCATATGCGGCAACACCGCCTTAATCACGTCGATCACCCCGAACACATTCACCTCGAATTGCTGGCGCACCACCTCGGTCGGGGCCGCTTCCAGTACGCCCAGCGAACCAAATCCTGCATTATTCACCAGCACGTCGATACTGCCGAAGCGTGCAATGCCCTCTTCCACTGCTTTTTGTATACTCACGCTGTCGGTCACGTCCAGGCGCACGAGCGCCACGCGATCAAGCTCCCCCAGCTCGGTTTCCTTTTCCGGCGAGCGCATCGAAGCGATTACATTCCATCCGTTTTTCTGAAATAACCGTACAGCATCCTTCCCAAATCCCGAAGAAGCACCTGTAATCAAAACTGTCTTTGTCATCATTTTGGTTTGTTTAATTGAATGATGCAAAGTTGGCAGGTGCCCGGCCGTCCGGCTTATAGATTTCTATGCAAGACTTATACTTTTCAATGGCTGGTATCGACCAGCTCTTCAATTCGTTTCCTATGTTGCTCGCGGATCACCGGCACTTGAGAGCAACACGCTTTAGGTGAAGAATTTAAGCTCTAAGCAACTGGCTCCTCCTCAACTACACTGTTGACCACCTTTATTTTGACTCCGTTGTCAGGGCCAAGTATGGCCGCATCCAAACCCTCCTTTCCTTGCCGTACTTGCAGGATAATGGATTTATTGTTTAAACGCAGATTGGTGATCGTGACCTCATTGATAAACGAAGGTAGCACCGGGTGGCAAAAAATAATCGTGTCGGTCGCTGCGTCGATCTCCATGCCCAAACAGGCCTGAAGCATTAAAAAAACCGCCCCTACCGACCAGGCCTGCGGAGAACAAGCCACCGGATACGAGGTGGGCCCCTGCCCTTTTTCACGGGGAAGGCCACAAAATAGTTCGGCGAGCCGGTAAGACTGCATATGACTTGCAGTATCAAACGTCGCCGTTAAGACCTGGATCGTTTCCTGCATCAAACCGTATCTGGAAAAGCCGCCGGCAATTATCGCATTGTCATGCGGCCAGATCGAGCCATTGTGGTAGGACATCGGGTTATAACGAACCTCGTCGTCGGCAATCGTCCTGATCCCCCAACCTGAAAACATGGGTTCACCCAGGAGACTCTTTGCGACGCTGATTGCATGTTCCGGGCTGGCAATTCCGGAAAAAAGACAGTGACCTGCATTGGAAGAAGCGACATTACACGGCTTCTTTTGGCCATCCAGCGCCAGAAAGTATGTCTGTTTGGTTTCTGACCAAAACGCCTTGTTGAAGTTTTCTTTCAGCAACGCAGCCTCCCTTTTTAACCTGTCGGCCGCAAGGTCATCATCCAGTGCCCTGGCTATTTCACAAGCCCTGACTTTCGCTTCGTATACATATCCCTGAACTTCACAAAGTGCGATCGGATACTCAGCCAACCCGCCACTTTCGTAAAATATGGCGTCCTGGGAGTCTTTCCATCCCTGATTGGTAAGTCCCTTGTGAGATTTGGTGGCATACTCCACAAATCCATCTCCATCCAAATCACCGTAATGATCGATCCAAAAAAGCGCTTGCTGGATATTTGGCCAGATTTCCGATATGGTAACCAGATCATTTGTTCGCCGAAGGTACCGGCCGGCCAGGCAGACAAACAGCGGAGTTGCATCAACCGTGCCATAATAAAGCTCAAAAGGGACCTCGCCTAAGGCTGCCATTTCGCCACCTCTTGTCTCATGGAATATTTTGCCGGGTTCGGCATCCTGAAAGTCGTTGAAGTCCCGGGCTTGTGTACGGGCGAGATACATCAATACCCCCTTTGCTATTTCCGGCTCCGCCCAAAGGCATTCCATCGCAGTAATGATCCCGTCCCGGCCAAACGGTGTGCTATACCAGGGTATTCCTGCATAAGGGTACAGCCCACGGGACGTTTGCGTGGTCATCGTAATCAGGTCCGACTTGGAGCGTTTAAGCCAGTCGTTGAACTGATCGTTGGAGGTGATGATATCAGCACAATAGGCCCCAACCCGCTCCATGTAAGCATTCAGTGCTGATTTTGCTTTTCCGAATGGCAAGGTTACCACCGGCGGCTCCTGATTATCAGAGAATGATATGGTTATTTCCAGCTCAATTTGCTGCTTTGGGTCCAGGCGGATCAGGTATACCGCCGAGTTGTGATTGAAGGCCTCTGGTATAGGGGTCAAACTGATGTTAGTCGTCCTGACAATGTCATCCAGGCCTTTATAGGAAAACTGCAAACCGCCATTGTCCCGGATAATTGGCTCTTTTATGCCCCTCCGTTCCCTGACGGCGCCCCTCACCTCGAATATATCGACAAAATCTGCATCGAACCGGATATCAAGCGAGAAACTGACAGGCTCAAGATCGTAGTTGCGAATACTGATTTTTTCATGATAAGCCGACCTCCAAAGAAACTTCGACCGTAAAAGGTGGATGGTACCATGTAAAATGACCTTTTCCTTGTCAATAAGGTCCGGGTTTGTTAGGTCGATCATCAACATCTGATTGTCTTCCCTGGGGCTACCGCTCAGCAGTACCGGGCGAACCCCGTCCAGATGCAGCTCCATCGCAGACAGATATCTTGTATCGCGATGGTAAATGCCTTGTTTACCCAAGGCGCCTACCTGGTGGATATCCCCATGCCAGTCAAAAACGGCAAAAGAATCGTCGTCCTTTAGCACCATCGTGCGCTGATCAATCAGGGAAGATGTTGCCAGGATATAGTGTTGGTCTTCGATTTCAATCAGGTTCATAAATCAGCAGGTTTGAAGTGGAACTTTTCCGCACGCTCGTCTATCATCCGCTCATACACACTGACATAAGCCTTGCTCATCACCGAGGAAGAGAAACGTCGGTCGAAAGCGTCCCTGCAACTTTCCCTGCTGATCAGCTCGATCCGCCGGACCGCCTCCACCGCTTGTTGCCGGTTATTTACGATATAACCGCTAACGCCATGTTCGACAATTTCAGGCACGCTGCCATGGTTGTATGCGATCACCGGCGTGCCGCATGCCATGGCCTCGATCATGACCAGCCCAAAAGGTTCGGGCCAGTCTATCGGAAAAAGCAGCGCCATTGCCTCACCCAAAAACTTCTCTTTCTCGGCGTCGGTGATTTCACCGATATATTCGACCAGTGGATGCTTCAACAATTTTTTGATGTTCTGTTCAAAGTATACCGCATCGTCTTTGTCAATTTTGGCCGCTATTTTGATGGGTATTCCACAAACTTTCGCGATATCAATAGCACGGTCCACCCTCTTTTCGACGGATATCCTTCCCAGGAAAGCCAGGTAGCTCCCCGGTTTAAAATTGGGTTTAAAAAGCGTGGCGGGAAGACCGTGATAAACGTTGCCTACCCAGTTCAGCCAGTCAAGTGGCTTCCGCTGGGCCTGTGAAATAGAAACAACCGGCATATCCGAGTAAATTTTATACAGATCATGCAGGTCAGGAATATTGAGCCTCCCGTGCAATGTGGTGATATGCGGCGCATGGTTCAGCCTCGACAATGGATAGTGCAGATAGTCGATATGGTAATGAATAATGTCAAAATGCTCAATCCGGTCTTGCACCAGTTGAAGCAAAGCAATATGAGCAGCCATCGAGTCCACACAGTCTTTATTGAGCCGCAACGATTTGGGTGTCGGGGAAATCAACCTGGCATGGGTTTGCGAGTCGCCGCTGGCGAAAAGCGTCACCTGATGTCCCATCCCCACAAGTTCTTCGGTGAGATAGGCGACCACCCGCTCGGTACCACCATAAAGCCTGGGAGGAATACTTTCATACAAAGGGGCTACCTGTGCTATTTTTAAGAAATCCATTTCGACGATCCGTTTGAATACTCCTATCGGCTTTCCATCACATACACGCAGAGCAAAAACCCCGTGGCCGCTTCTCAGGCTTCAGGGCCGCCACTTCCCAAAAGTTGGAAACTTATTTTACCTGTTATACGATACTCCGTAATCCTGTCCTGCTCGACGACCGCCGTCAATTCCTTGACGTAGATCGACCGGATGTTCTTCAACGTCTGGGCGGCGTGCGTAACCGCCGTTTGGGCCGCATCCTCCCAGCTCTCGGTAGAATTGGCCATTACCTCGATAACTTTTATTACAGACATAACTATCAGGTTTTAGTTAGAAATAGTGCCGTACGATCTGCCGGCAAGGACAGTAGGCAGTCAATAAATGTACCCTTTGCCAAACCGTATACAGGGATCCTAAGTGTAGAAAATTACCTGCACCTACCACATCGGCAGGGGAAACCGTTCCCGACTAACGCCTTGGAACAGACTTTGAAGCAGGTGGAAAATACTTGCCAACATTGATATCAGAGCGCCTGCTCCCATTTCCACTCCCGAACCTCGGGCATGTCCATACCGTGTTCGTTGATGTAGCTCCGGTGTGCAACCAGCCTCTCCTCCATCAGTTGCACCAGGTAGGCGCCTTCGGTGCTGACGCCGGGGAGCCGTTCAACCACCTCACGTACCAGGTGAAACCGGTCGAGGCCATTGAGTACAGTCATGTCAAACGGAGTCGAAATAGTACCTTCCTCGCGGTAACCCTTTACGTGGAAATTTCCATGGTTGGTGCGATTGTAGGTAAGCCTGTGAATAAGCCAGGGGTAGCCATGGTAAGCGAAAACAACGGGCTTGTCGCGGGTGAAGAGCAGGTCGAAATCGCGGTCATCCAAACCATGCGGATGCTCCCGGTTGGATTGTAATTTCATCAGATCGATCACATTGACTACCCGGATGCGAAGCGACGGCATATGTGTGCGCAAAATGGAAACGGCTGCCAGCGTTTCGAGCGTAGGCACATCGCCTGCGCAGGCCATGACCACATCCGGGTCGCGATCATGATCAGAACTGGCCCAACGCCAGATGCCGACCCCCATGCTGCAATGCGCCACGGCCGAATCCATATCCAGCCATTGGGGCGCAGGATGCTTACCTGCAATCATGACATTGACGTAATGTTTCGACCGCAGGCAATGATCTGCCACCGAGAGCAGGCAATTGGCATCCGGCGGCAGATACACCCGTACAATACTCGCTTTCTTGTTGACCACATGATCGATAAACCCCGGATCCTGGTGGGAGAACCCATTGTGATCCTGACGCCATACGTGCGACGACAACAGGTAATTCAACGAAGCGATCCTGCGGCGCCATGGAATGTCAAGTGTTACTTTCAACCACTTGGCATGCTGGTTGAACATCGAGTCGACAATATGAATAAATGCCTCATAGCTGTTAAAAAGCCCATGGCGGCCCGTTAGCAGATAGCCTTCCAGCCAGCCCTGACATAAATGCTCGCTGAGTACTTCCATGATTCGCCCTTCCGGCGCAAGAAACTCATCCTGATCTTTGATAGGCGCACTCCATTGGCGGAAAGATGCTTCAAATACGGCGTCCAGCTTGTTAGATACGGTTTCATCCGCACCGAAAATCCGGAAGTTACGCGCGTCTTTATTGGCATTTATAATATCCCTCAAAAAGCGCCCGAGCACCGTCGTATCGGATGCGTCTACCTGGCCGGGCGCCGTAACCTGCACTGCATATTCTTTAAAATCCGGTATCAGCAGGTCCCGCAGTAACAAACCGCCGTTGGTATGCGGGTTAGCGCCCATTCGGTGGTTACCATCGGGTGCCAGCGCGGCGATATAGGTATGCAGGCGGCCGCTCTGGTCAAATAACTCTTCCGGCCGGTAACTTTTCAGCCATTGTTCCAATTGGCACAAGTATTTCTCATCGAGCGCCGGTGAGGGTAAGGGCACCTGATGCGACCGGAATGTGCCTTCTATGGCTTTTCCGTCTACCATCTCAGGCCCCGTCCATCCTTTGGGCGACCTGAGCACGATCATCGGCCAGACAGGTCTCTGCTCAGCGCCCTCCTGCCGGGCTGCGGACTGAATCTCACGGATTTTATCGATAGCTTCGTCCACCGCGTTCGCCATTTGCCTGTGCATATTCATTGGTTCGTCGCCTTCGACCAGCAGCGGAAGCCAACCACAGCCACTTAAAAAATCACGTAGCTCCTGGTGGCTGATGCGCGCCAGTATCGTCGGATTTGCAATTTTGTAGCCATTCAAATGCAGGATCGGAAGTACGGCCCCGTCCGTCGCGGGGTTCAGGAATTTGTTGGAATGCCAGGCAGCCGCCAATGGGCCGCTTTCCGCCTCGCCGTCGCCTACGACACAAGCGGCGATAAGGTCAGGGTTGTCCAGTACCGCCCCGAACGCATGGCTTAGCGAGTAACCCAGTTCGCCACCTTCATGGATCGAGCCCGGGCATTCCGGTGAAACGTGGCTGGGAATGCCGCCGGGAAATGAAAACTGTTTGAAAAGCTTTTTCATCCCGCCTGCATTCTGGCTTACATCGGGGTAAATTTCCGAATAGGTGCCTTCCAGGTAAGTATTCGCTACCAGCGCCGGGCCGCCGTGACCGGGACCCGAAATGTAAAACATATTCAAATCGTAAGCCCTGATAGCCCGGTTCAGGTGGGCATATATAAAATTCTGCCCGGGCGTGGTGCCCCAGTGCCCGAGTATATTCCTTTTGACATGTTCCGGCCGCAATGCAGATCGCAAAAGCGGATTGTCGAGCAGGTAGAGCTGCCCGACTGACAAATAGTTGGCGGCCCGCCACCAGGCGTCGAGCATTTCCAGATCATTTGAATTCATATCTCGCATATCCGGTGTTAATTAAGGTTTTCTACCACCGCCAGCGTTTGCTCGGCAATGATGGCTTCTTCATCCGTTTTTATCACGTAAACTCGTGTGGAGCTGGAAGGGCGGCTGATTTCAAATGCATTTTCGGTATTGCTCGTCTCATCCAGAGAAATGCCCAGGAAACCCAGTCCTTTGCATATCTGCGCCCGGATTTCAGGGAAGTTCTCGCCTATGCCTCCTGAAAAAATCACGGCATCTACCCCACCCAGCGGCCCGCAGAGCCCGCAGAGGAACTTTTGAGCCTGATAGCAAAACAAATCCACAGCCTGGCGGGCACGAGCATCTTTCCCGGCCATTTCCAGCAACTCACCCATATCCGAGCTAACCCCGGACACCCCCACCAACCCGCACTCCGACTGCATCATCCGCTCTAACTGTGTCAAGTCAAAGCCCTGCGTTCGCATCAGGTAGTTAAATACGCCCGGATCGATATCGCCCGGGCGTGTGCCCATCATGAGCCCGGCCTCGGGGGTAAAGCCCATCGTCGTGTCGATGCTTTTCATTCCTTTCACCGCCGTCATACTTGCCCCACTACCCAAATGCGCGATGATCAGTTTTCCGGAAGCCGCCCGCTCGCCTGCCCGGCGGGCGAATGTCCGGAGCAGATAAGTGCAGGATAACCCGTGAAAACCGTAACGCGCGATGCCTTTGTCGGTCAGATACCGCGGCAACGGCATGGTTCTGGCAAGATCGGGAAGGTCTGCGTGAAACATCGTGTCAAAACATGCCACGTGATGGGCTTCGGGTAATGCCCGGCGCAGGCTTTGTACCATGTCCAAAGCCGCTGTCATATGGATCGGGGCCATCCCGCGGCTTTCTTCCAGCTCTGCCATTACCGTGTCGTAAATCAACACCGGAGTTCTTCGATTACCACCATGGACGATCCTGTGACCGACCGCTTTAATGGAATCTAACAAGCCGATCTTATCCAGACGGCCTACAATCTGCTGGGCAACTTCGGCGCCTGATACGTGCTGTATTTTTCCTCTCACAAGCACTTCTTCCGCTCCGCGATAGGCGGCAAATTTGACACTGGAAGAGCCGCAATTGATGGCCAGGATCATTGAGGTAGCCTCTGTCATAGATTCAGCGCAAAAGACCGTCTACCAGTAATTGCCACTGGACTTTGGAAAACACCTTTTTCCCAACAAACCCGGTGACCGCATTCCGTACCTTGTCGATGACCGGTTTAGCGGATGTGTTTTCGGCTATATTACGGTCGTACACGGCGGCGGTGATTCTGCCATTTTCACGGGTGATGGTAAAAGTGCTGGTGGATAGGCTATCGTAAAAGTGAGCGGGCTCGGCATCGCCGGATCCGGGCGCAGCGACAGGACGGACGCGAATGGCGATGCTCTCCACATTGGGATTGTCCGAACTGGCTATTTCTTCGATACGCACCCAGTCGTACCCCTCGCCTGAGGCGCTGCCGGGGCCAGGAATGTCTATTCGGATCAAAAGGCCTTGCTCCGCAGGCACATTTAAGGGCTTTCCCGAGCGATCTGAAACCACAAAATCGGCCAGAGCTTTACCTGCCCACTGCTGCCAATGCTCCACATCCATCAATCGCTGGCTCGCCTTCCTGAAAAAAGCCGTGGCATCGCTAAGGCTTTCAAAGTCTCGCGTTGCCTGCGCAGTGATCTTCTCACCCCGATAATTATCCGGTACTGTGCCTGTATAGTTTTTCTCAGCCATGACTGTTCCTATTTAAAGCCTGCGGTAGTGTATCCTCAAAATCAGACAAAATAGCATACCAGCCGCTGTCCCGTGCCTGTTTTACCGACAGCAGTGAACTTAACTGGAATATATTTTTATAATATACAGATCCCCGTCACGGTCGGGCCGGCCAAAATATCTTACTTATGATCGCTGCGATATGGAACTGTTAACCTGCGAGCATTACGCATCGGGCACATTTGAAAATGCCTTGACGCCAGGGCCATCGATGCTCCCGGTTGTTGCTGCTCCGTTCGCCTGTGAATCGAGTACCAGGTACCAGTGCGTATTTTCCGGCAATGAAAAGGCGAGCTCTTCATCGGAGAAATTAATATAACAATACAGTACCGATCGCTCGTCGATGCTGGTCCGTTTCAGAAGCAGCGCCTTGTCGGTCAGCACATCCGCGGCGATACCATCTTTTTCGAAATTGCGCAGTGCGGCATGTGTTTGCCGGAGGGCGATAAGGGCCTTCGTCCACGCAAGCAGATCGGCGTATTGGCCCTCATTACGCCTTTCCCAATGTATTTTGGATTGCTGGAAAGTGTCCTCTTCCTGCGGATTGCGAGGCTGCTGCCCATCCCCAAAATCTTTGAATTCATTATTTCGCCCTTCGATCACGGCCTGAATCAGCTCCGGCTTGCTGTGGCTTACAAAGAAAAAAAAGGGTGTATCCTCTCCGTATTCTTCTCCCATAAAAAGCATAGGCACGTAGGGCGAAAGCATCAATGCGGCCATCGCCACTTTTTGCCTTGCCACACTTATAAGCTGGCTGGGCCGCTCGCCACTCGCGCGGTTTCCCGCCTGGTCGTGATTCAGATTGAAAGCTACGAACGAAGAACCCCGGATCCCCGCCGAAGAGACACCATGCTTTCTCTTGCGGAATTTCACATAGCCGCCACTATGTACAAAACCATCTTTATAGGCTTTGGCAAGCTGCTCCACAGTTCCGAAGTCCGCATAGCGCTCGCGTCCCTTGTCGTCCAGCAATACGTAAAGCGCATGGTGGAAATCGTCCAGCCATTGCGCATCGAATCCCATACCACCGGTTTCGACAGGCCGGGTCACACGGGGGCTGTTCAGGTCGGATTCAGCGATGAGGTGAAACAAGCGCCGGCTGCGCTGCTGATGCGTATCAAGTTTTTGGTGGACAAGCTCCCAGAAGCTGAATGCACCCTTATCAAAAATCTCGTGAATGGCATCCATTCTCAGCCCGTCCAGATGATAATATTCCGACCAGAATATGATCAAATCGGAAAAATAATCTCTTACACCGTCCGACCACTCACCGTCAAAGTTGATCGCCTCACCCCAGGGCGTTGCGTATTTGCTGGTAAAATAAGGCCCGAAATGACCAAGGTAGTTGCCTTCCGGCCCCAGGTGATTAATGACGATGTCCAGAAACACGGAAATACCCAGGCCATGTGCAGCATTCACCAGGGCTTTCAGTTGGTCAGGCCCCCCGTAAGCGCTGTGAACCGAATAGGGAAATACGCCGTCGTACCCCCAGTTCCGGTTGCCGGGAAATTCCTGAACGGGCATCAGCTCGATGGCGTTGATACCCAGTTCTGCCAATGCCGCCAGCCGCGGGATGATTGCTTCGAATGTTCCCTCCGGCGTAAATGTGCCGACATGTATTTCATACAAAATGAGGTCTTCGAATGCTTTCCCCCGCCATTCGCCGTCTGTCCATCGGAACCGGTCGTGATCTACAACCTGTGAATATCCATGCACACCTTCCGGCTGATAGTGCGATGCCGGATCAGGGAAAGGCCCCTTGCCATCCGGTTCATAGCTATAAAGGAACGGCTCGTCCGGCCAGGGCAACAGCAGGTTGAAATAACCGTCCTCCTCCTGCTGCATTTGGAAAGATGCGGGTTCGCTGCCCTGGCAAATCAGGTTCATCTGCTTTGTTTGCGGCGCCCACACCGTGAACCGGATTTGTTCGTCCTCCCGGTGCGCACCTGCTTGGATATGGATCATACGATAAAATGGTTAAGCCCCTGGCCTATTTTGGATTTCCGGTTTGGAAAAACTTATGCCATCTCTGTTGCCCGTGCCGGCGTGATTTTAGAATAGGCTGCCGATTATTCAAAACAGATACACTTATGGAACACGCAACGGTCACATTTACCGCAGATCCCACCGCCACCCAGCACAAATGGTGGCAACATGGTATTATTTATCAGATATATCCCAGGTCCTTTCAGGATTCCAACGGCGACGGCGTGGGTGACCTGAAAGGAATCATCACCCGCCTCGACTACCTGCAATGGCTGGGCATCGACTGCGTATGGCTCTCCCCGATTTTTGCTTCACCCATGGCCGATTTCGGGTACGATATCTCCGATTACCGCGGCATTCACGCACTTTTCGGAAACATGGAGGATTTCGACGAGTTACTGCGGGAAGTTCACCGTCGGGATATGAAGCTGCTACTCGACCTGGTTCCGAATCATACCTCCGACCAGCACCCGTGGTTTCTGGAAAGCCGATCGTCCAAAAACAATCCGAAGAGGGACTGGTATATCTGGCACGACGGCAAGGAAGACGGCTCCGTACCCAACAACTGGCTTAGCGTATTCGGTGGCCCGGCATGGGAATGGGACCCTGTCACCAGACAATATTACTACCATGCCTTTCTGAAAGAGCAGCCGGATCTCAATTGGCGCAATCCGGAAGTACAGCAAGCCATGCTCGATGTTATGCGGTTCTGGCTCGAAAAAGGCGTTGACGGATTCAGAGTGGACGTGATGTGGCACATGATCAAGGACAGCCAGCTGCGCGACAACCCGCCCGTGCCGAATACCCCGGCCAATACCGCCAGCCCCTTGTATGACGAATACATGCCGGTCTATTCCACCGACCAGCCCGAAGTGCACGGCATTGTACGCATGATGCGCGAGCTCACGGACGCTTTCGGGGACAGGGTACTTATTGGTGAAATCTATTTACCGGTATCCAGACTCGTCGCCTACTACGGCCAGAACAACACCGGGGCGCACCTGCCATTCAATTTTCAGCTACTGACCCTGCCGTGGAATGCTCAGGAGATCGCCGCGGCGATCGACGCCTACGAAGGAGCTTTACCTCTGGGGAGTTGGCCAAACTGGGTATTGAGCAACCACGACAAACCCCGGATCACCAGCCGCGTGGGATTATCCCAGGCCAGAATCGCGGCCATGTTGCTGCTCACGCTCCGCGGCACACCCACTATTTATTACGGCGACGAAATAGGGATGACCGACGTCCCCATCCCCGTCGACGAAATCGTAGATCCGCAGGGGCTGAATATGCCCGACCTGAATATCAGCCGCGATCCGTCCCGCACACCGATGCAGTGGGGGCCGGAGATCAATGCCGGCTTTTCGACCCGCAAACCCTGGCTGCGATTACCTTATAATGCTGCGAGAGTAAATGTGGAGAAACAAAAAAACGATACCCATTCGATGTTGTCGTTTTACCGCAGGCTGATCGATATCCGTCGCAACAGCGCGGCACTGAGCGTGGGCAGTTACAGCCCGGTTTATTCGGACAGCCAGCTTATCTCCTACCTCCGACAGGAACACGATGAGACCTTCCTCATCATCCTGAACCTGAGCCACCGCCCAGCCTACTTCCGCCCGCAAAAAACCCATTACCAGGGCGTGATCAGGCTCAGTACCGAAGAAGAACGTATCGGCCAGCGGGTCGCGCAAGTGATCACACTGGCAGGAGACGAAGGCATTGTGGTGGAATTGATATAACCTGCTGGCACAGGTTTTTACCGACGCCCGAAATTCTGATCAGGGAATGAATGGAACACACATATATACTGCCACACCTACTATGGAACATCGCATTGGGAATGAGCTGCTGGAACCGGCCAGCGAGCGACAATTAAAAGTACTGCCAGGTAAACCTTATCCGTTGGGTGCGGTCTGGGATGGCAAGGGGATCAACTTCGCTATCTTCTCCGAGAATGCCGATGGTGTCGAACTTTGTCTTTTTAAACCGGAGAATGAAGCTGAGGAATACCTTAAAATCAAAATTGAGGAAGTAACCCATCACGTCTGGCACGTGTATGTTCCTGGTCTGGGCCCGGGCCAGCTCTACGGATACCGCGTACACGGGCCTTACGATCCTGAAAAAGGCCACCGGTTTAACCCCAATAAATTACTGCTGGATCCCTACGCAAAAGCGATCAGTGGAGAGGTCAAATGGGATCCTGCGGTTTTCGGCTTCCAGATCGGGAGTACCGAAGAAGACCTGAGCTTCAATGCCGAAGATAGCGCGGGCTTTATGCCAAAGGCGGTGGTCATCAATCCCGATTTCGATTGGCAAGACGACGTTCGTCCGGACATCGCCTACCATGATACGGTTATTTACGAACTTCATGTAAAGGGTTTCACCAAACTTTGGGAGGAAATCCCCGAAAACCTTCGTGGCACTTACGCGGCGATTGCGCACCCGGCAAGCATTAAACACCTGAAAACACTTGGTGTTACGGCCGTGGAACTGATGCCCGTCCACCATTTTGTAGAGGATCAGCACCTGCTTGACAAAGGCCTTGCCAACTATTGGGGGTACAATACGCTGGGGTTCTTCGCGCCGGACATCCGGTACAGTAGTCGTCGTGAGCAGGGCGGTCAGGTAAACGAATTCAAGGAAATGGTGCGCGAACTGCACAAAGCCGGTATTGAGGTTATTCTGGATGTGGTATACAATCATACCGCCGAAGGCAATCACCAGGGACCCACGTTTTCATTTAAAGGCCTGGACAACGCCTCCTATTACAGGCTCGTACAGGACGATCCGCGCCATTACATGGATTATACCGGCACGGGCAACACGCTGAACGTTTCACTTCCCAATGTACTGGCCCTGATCATGGATAGCCTCCGTTACTGGATAACCGAAATGCATGTGGATGGCTTCCGGTTTGACCTGGCAGCCACATTAGCCCGCACGCTGCATGAAACCGACACCCTAAGCTCATTCTTTAACATTATCCACCAGGATCCGGTCATATCGCAAGTGAAACTGATCGCCGAGCCCTGGGACATCAACGAAGACGGCTATATGGTAGGCAAGTTTCCCGTGGGCTGGGCAGAATGGAACGGGATTTACCGTGACCAGATCCGGGACTTCTGGCGTGGACAGGACGTGGAAATGACGGCCTTTGCGCGTCGCTTCACCGGCAGTCCGGACCTGTACCAAAGCGACTACCGCAGGCCTACGGCCAGCATCAACTTCATCACCGCGCATGACGGCTTCACGCTCAACGATTTGGTGAGCTTCGAACAAAAGCACAATGAGGCCAACGGTGAGGACAACCGGGACGGCGACGAGAGCAATCATTCCTGGAATTGCGGAGTGGAAGGTCCCACCGATAATGCAGACATCAATGCACTCAGAAACAGACAAAAGAGAAACTTCCTTACAACCCTGTTCCTATCGCAGGGGGTGGCCATGCTGAGTGCCGGAGACGAGCTGGGCAAAACCCAGCACGGCAACAACAATGCGTACTGTCAGGATAATGAAATCTCATGGCTCAACTGGGCAGCCGCCGACCAGTCGCTGCTGGAATATACCCGGGCGCTCATTGGCTTTTGCAACGCCCACCCCACTTTCCGTCGCAGGCGATGGTTCCAGGATTTACCGGTCATGGGCTCCGAGGTAAAGGACATTATGTGGTTTTGGCCTAACGGGCAGCAAATTCCCGATCATGAATGGGAGGGCCACATAGCACGGACTTTTGGTGTGTTTCTCAACGGGCAAGGGATCAGGTGCGTCGATCCGGATGGAAACAAAATCACCGACGACCATTTTTACATCATCTTCCACGCGGGAGATCAGCCCATGGACTTTATCCTGCCCGGTGCAGAATGCGGCTCGGACTGGCACGTCGTAATCAATACTGCGGAAAATTTCATCGGCGAAACCGATCATGCAATCGCTTCGAACGAAAAGCTGCATGTCACAGACCACTCAGTGATGGTCCTGAGATGCCTGTCGTCTCCTCCGCAAGCGAATGCATCTACGTGATATCATGGAAGGCGGCGGACGCATTTAAAACGTCTGCGCCGGTTGTACCCATTTCATTTTGGTACGATTTTAGCTTATCGCACACGCAAAAAATAATCAGCAAATGGAAACCAATCAAAACACACGCGATGGACGAAACCAAAGTCTCTGGCAAAAGAATATGTCGAAAACTGACGCAGGCAATGCTTTCGATCCCGCAATAACTTATGATGTACTGATTGTCGGGGCAGGTATTACTGGCCTCACTACTGCCCTGTTACTGCGAAAAAAAGGATTGAAATGCATCGTAGCCGACGCCCATAACCCGGGCTACGGAACCACCGGGGGTACGAGCGCCCATATCAACACGTTTGCTGACACGACCTTTGCCGAGGTGGAAAAAGCCTTTGATGAAGACGCCGCAAAACAATTTGCGAAGTCCATTGCCGAATCCGTGCAACTGATCCAGGAACTTATCGGGACTCACGGGATCGATTGCGATTTTGAGTGGAAAAATGGATATCTCTACGCACAAACCGATCAGGAAACCCGGCAACTGGACGATATATTTGCCAGTTCCCTGCGGGCGGGCGTCGAAGTTCGGGTAACCGATCAGGTCCCGATCACTGTTGAATACCAAAAAGCGCTCATCTTCGACCGGCAGGCACAGTTTCACCCCTTGAAATACATTTCAGGCTTGCAAGCCGCGTTCGCCGGCCTGGGAGGGGTCGTACTGGAAAACACACCGATTCACGAGATACAAACAGATAATGGAATTCATACCGCCATATCGGCCGGAAAGCAAATCCAGGCCAGCAAGGTCGTTTACGCCACGCATATCCCTCCCGGCGGGGTAAATGTGCTGCATTTCCGCAACGCGCCTTACCGAAGCTATGTCATCGCGGTCACGCTGACAAACGATAACGCCTATCCCGACGGCCTGGTTTACGATATGCAGGAGCCTTACCATTATTTCCGGACGCATATGATCGACGGGCAAAAGTACCTCGTAGCGGGCGGCCACGATCATAAAACGGGTCACGGCTCTCCCGAGCAGGCATTTGAGGACCTGATCAGTTTCACCAAAAAATGTTACCCGGTCAAAGAGGTATACACCCAGTGGTCGGCCCAGTATTACATCCCGGCCGACGGCCTGCCGTATATCGGACAACTTCCCGGCGCTTCCGACGGCATTTACACGGCAACCGGTTTTAACGGAAACGGTATGATGCTCGGGACTGCTGCGGCGAGCGTGATCAGTGACCTGATCCTGAATGGCCGGAGTGAATATGAAGCGCTTTATGATCCGTCACGCATCAAACCCATTGCCGGATTCACCGAGGTCGTCAAAGAAGGCGCCGATGTCGTCGCCCGATTTATCGGCGACCGTCTGGATTTCGGGAAAATCGACGAACTATCCGAAATACCTGCCGGCTCCGGCGCAGTGGTAGATTATGACGGCCAGAAACTGGCTATTTACAAAGATCCCCGGGGCAACATACAGGCCCTCGATCCGGTTTGTACGCATGCGAAATGCATTGTCCACTGGAATAATTCAGAGAAAAGCTGGGACTGCCCTTGTCATGGATCGCGTTTCGGCACCGACGGTACCGTACTTACCGGCCCTGCAAGAGAAAACCTGGCACATCGTGAGTAAAAGCAGTTAATATCCATTCATGCCTATGATTTTCAGACCGAAGGAACGACTCTCCGAACAGGAAGTCAACAGTGGATTGAACACCATTCTGAAAGAAGGCCTGACTACCGAGGCCATGACCACTCTCACGGGTGGCACGTTTCTGGTCGCGTTTGCATTGTTGTTGGGCGCCAACAACTTTCAGATCGGCCTGCTGGCTTCGTTACCCACACTCACCAACGTATTTCAGCTCACTTCTATCTGGCTGATCCGCAGGTACAACAACCGGCGCGCGGTTTCGGTCATCTGCTCGGTACTGGCGCGTGTACCGCTTCTGGCAATCGGCTTACTGCCTTTCGTATTTGGAAAAGAAGCCCCGGTGAATCTGCTGCTATTTTTCCTTTTTTTCTTCTATTTGTTCGGATCTATCGCCGGACCCAGTTGGAACGCCTGGATGAAAGATCTCGTCCCCGGTGAAATGCTGGGCGTATATTTTTCCAAACGCAGCCGCTACGCACAGATACTAAATGTGGCCCTGAGCATTATACTGGCCATTGCAGTCGATAACATCCGCAAAAACTACCCTCAGTTTGAGCTAACGACCTACTCGATCATGTTCATACTGGCTGGTTTCATCGGCCTCTCCGGCGCGTGGCTGCTATCCACCGTTCCCGAACCATTGTCGCTTCTGGATAAGGACAACATTCTCAGAATGTTCGTACGGCCGCTGCGAGACCTTAACTTCCGGAAGTTGCTTGTATTCAATTCGGCATGGCTCTTTGCAGTCAATATCGCGACGCCGTTTTTCACGGTTTTTATGCTGAAAACCCTGGGGCTGACACTGCTTTACATTGTTCCGCTAACCATCCTGAGCCAGTTGAGCAGCATTCTCACGCTCGGACTCTGGGGCGTGTTCGCCGACCGTTACAGCAACAAGACGATCATCGCCATTTGCGCCCCAATGTACCTGCTATGCGTAATCGCCTGGTGTTTTGTAGGAATTTATTACAACCTGGTTTCAAACATGATCCTGCTGGCGCTCATTCACATACTGAGCGGTGCCAGTAATGCGGGCATCAATCTCGCATTGACCAACATCGGGCTCAAACTGGCGCCGTCACGCGAAGCTATTATTTACCTTTCTGTCAAAAACATCATTACTTCCGTGTTTTCCTCGCTGGCACCCATGATCGGAGGCTTCCTGGCCGACTATTTCACGCTACGGCAACTGCGCATTATGGCCGAATGGACAGGACCGACCCTGCAAAAAAGCTTCCGGCTACTGCTGTTGCATGAATGGAATTTCCTTTTTCTGATCGGAGCGGTGCTCACCGTCCTGGCTATCCAGCTACTGCCGCGCGTGCGGGAAGAAGGCGAGGTACACAAGAGTATTGTCAAACGAATCCTGCGTACGAGCATTCGCAGCAACCTGCGCGATTTCTTCGTCATCGATGCACTCCTCAACTGGCAATCATCTTTGAATGCCCTGCTCAAAGGCAAGCGCGTCGGTAACGCACCTGTTCAGCAAGGGGCCGAGGGGCCGCCTTTGAAGTAAGTAATAATCTTTCCACTGCCTTCACTATTTCAACAGGGTCGGGATAGGGAATTTCATCACGATAAAGGTTTCGGGCCACGTGCCGGACAATCACATTCCGGCTTTGCAAATGATCGGGTACCGAAAACGGTAAGACTTCATGAGGGCTTTTCCAGGGGGTGTGCTGGGGATTGGTTTGTGCATATAAAACAACCACCGGCGTTTGAACGGCGGCGGCTATATGGATGGTAGAAGTATTGACCGAGACTACACAAGCTGCCTTGTCTGTCAATGCAATAAATTCTCCCAGTGACAGCATGCCTGCGACCGACCAGGCCCCGGCACCAATACCGGCAGCGACCGACTCGGCGAGCACTTTTTCCGATGACGCCCCGGATATCAGCAATGGCAAACCGAATTTTGCGGCCAAAAGCCTGCCCGCCTTCACCCACAACTCCACCGGGTATTTTCGCTTTTCCTCCGAAACTCCGGGATGCAGCACGATATAGGATGTATCAGAAGCAATGAATACAGAAGACAGTTTGCGCTGCAATCCGGCTGGTATATTCGGATCCAGGGACAAAGAAAGCCGGTCATCGGCGACGCCGGCACCCAGGGCCTGAACCAGGTTCAGGTCGCGCTCCACCTGGTGACTGATCTGCTCGTAAGGCTCCTGGTCGGGAAGCCATGTAGTGAGCAATGCATAAGGATTTTCCCTCGCGTGGGCGACGCGCACGGGAATACCCGTCATGTATGCGAGCAAGGCGGCCGGAAGCGCGCTTTGACTGTACACGGTAAAAATGATAGCCGCATCGAAACGCATCGCAGCGATTTCACCCGCCAATGCAGGAAGAACACAATCTGTGGCGCCAGCATGTCCGGTCCAGGGTAAATCGGCCGTAATCAAGCCATCCACGCAATCCAGATAAGGAGCAACCAATGCGCCTGCCTGTGAGGTAAGCAGTGTGATCCGGCTTCCAAAAGTTTGTTTCAGTGCGCGAATCGCCGGCGAAGACATGATGACGTCGCCCATATTGTCGGCCCGGATGCAGAGTATATGCCGCAACGGCTGGTGTTCAATCATGTTCTGCAATGGTTTGGCTAGTGATGTAATCGGCGGCATCCTTGAAATGCCTTGTGGTATAATGTGGAACGCGATGTGGCCCTTCGAGCCATTCCGTCTCGTTTCCGTTGTCGATCAGCACTGTCTGGCAACCCGCGCGGTTCCCCGCTTCCACATCATCAAGAATATCGCCGATCATCCAGGAATGGGTAAGATCGATATGCAGATCGGCCGCCGCCTGCACCAGCAAACCCGGCCCCGGTTTACGGCATTCACACGCATTCCCGGCAGTAGCAGGCAAATGCGGACAGTAATAAAATCCGGAGAGTACCAATCCGTTTTCCACGAAAACATCCTCGAAATAGCGGATCAAAGCGTCCAGTTCGGTTTGGGAAAACAGCCCCATTGCCAGGCCCGGCTGGTTCGACACCACCACCAGGCGGTATCCGTCGGCCTGCAAAGTCCGCAGGCCGTCGAATACTTCGGCTTCAAAAACAACTTTGGCCGGGTCAACATTATAAGGCTCGTCCCTGATCAGGGTGCCGTCTTTATCCAGAAAGACCGCCTTGTTAACGTGGAATTGCATAGGCCCTGGTGCTGTTACGATAATCAGCGTGTTGCATACCGCCGGCATTCCGCATTGGAAGCATGTAGGCAGCTGGCCGCGACAGCATGTGGTGATGGATGCGACAGTAGAGATCATCAGCTTTCTGCGCCACGTGTTCCCACGTGAAGTACGCATTCACCCGTTTGAGCGCGTTGCGGCACAATGCCTGGTATTTGTCGGGGCACGCAATTCCCTCCCGTACGGCCAGCGCTAGTCCTTCCGGGTCGTTCGGCGGCACTAAAAAGCCCGTTTCGCGGTCTTTGACAGTGTATTTGATACCTCCGACCGCCGAGCCGATAACCGGGGTGCCGCAAGCCATCGCTTCCAGCGGGGTAATGCCAAAGGGCTCATACCAGGGCGTGGAAATGAAAAAATCCGCGGCCTGGTAGTATTGTTTGAGCTGTTGCCGGTTCCGGCGCCCTGTAAATTCGACGCGCTCCAATACGCCTTCTGCCCGGGCTATGTCGCGAAGACGGATAAACTCCTGGTCTTTTTCAAAATCGGGCACGTCTGTCGCGCCCCCGACAACGAGCAATCGTAACTTGGGGATGTCGTGCAGATAGCGCAGCGAGCGGATCACGTTATCGATCCCCTTGCGGGGCACCACTCTGCCCAATTGCAGCAATACCAGCTCATCTTCATCCAATCCCAGGTACCTCCGTGCTATCAACCGGGCCGACGGATGAAACTCGTCCGCACTGAAACCGCAGGGTATAATGGTAATGTGGGACGGATCGGCGTGGTAATGCTGCACCAGGTCCTGTTTGTCCTGCGGGCATTCGGCGATGATATAATCGGCATCGCCTACGATCATCTGTTCGATATCCAGGCGCTCTTCGGGAAATGCGTCCAGTTCTTTCTGATGCAGTTTGCGAATTTTGCCCAGCGCATGAAATGTGATCACGTACGGGATCCCCAGCCGCCGCTTGACGTACGACGCCACCAGGCCGGACATAAAGAAATTGGCATGTATCAATTCATAATCCATCTGAAATCGCGCGATGAAACGGATCATGTTCCTTCCGAATTCATCCATAAAGCCCAGCAAATGCTCCTTGGGCACGTCGGCAGCGGGGCCGGCCTCGATATGTATCACGCGGACGCCCGGCACCCATGAAACGATCTCAGGAAGTTCGGTACAGTCCTTTCTTGTAAAAATGTCGATCAGGTAACCCAGTTTGGCGAGCGATTTGCAAAGTTCGGCCACGTATACGTTCTGTCCTCCGCTATCCACGCCGCCCAGTACTGCCAGCGGAGAAGCATGTTCACTGATGAATGCTATTTTCCTTTTCATAATTGTGTTGGATAGTTTGTCTGAAAGTGTTTTCCCAGTCGGTCACAAACCGGGTAATGTTGAATTTATGGGCGGCTACTTGCCTGGCCTGTTCGCCTAGCTGCCGTGCCCAGGCGGGGTTGGCGATGAGACTGTTCATGCCTTCGATGAGACGATCGATATCGGTGTCTATCAACCCGCATTCCCGATCTTTGATCACTGTCACATATTCGGTGGTCGCCAACGCCACCACGGGCATTCCGGTCATCATGGCTTCGCACACGGCAAGGCCAAAACTCGTATAGCGGATCGGATTGAAAAAAAAGCGGTAATGGCTGATAAATTCGGGTAATTCCGGGTTGAGCACCTCCCCCAGCCCGCCCGAGCCGCTGGTGCCCATGCCAACCAGGTCCAGGGGCACATGCTTCCGGACTTGATCGAAAACATCCCAGCCCGTGATCCGCCCCCGTTGCTCGATATGGTTGATCACCACAATGCCGCGCGGGATATCACCCCGGTAAGAAACCGCCGGAATGCTGACGCCGTGCGCTATCACGCGCACATTTCGGGTACTACCATTGTCCCACATGAGCTTGTTAAAATGCGTCACGTGAACCATCGTGACGGCCGGGTCGGTCATCACATGAATACTGTTGGTGGGGTGTGGCTCGGGCGTGTTGTGCTCCACGTACACGCGCGGGAGCCGCTTCTGCCAGTCGGCGAGGATGTCATGCTGATCAATCAGGTAATTCCGCTCCGATTGGAACAGGATACAGTCGAACTGCTGGTGACGCACCTGCGCGACATCAACTTCAATCACATTGGGACCAAAAGGGAATGTTTCGCCTCGCCCGTAATACCCTTCACTCCGGGTGCCGTTGACGGGAATAAAAATGTCGTAATCGCCTTTTGAAAGATAGTAAAGATAACTTCCATGAATGTGCCAGGTAAAGATCCTCAACCGGCCGCCGCTGCTCCCGCTCATATGCAATCGTTTAAGTGAAACAGGCGGCGCCTTGTCAAAAACGATGCCACGCCTTGTAAACGCTGTTTTGTCTATCAGGCACTTGGCAGCCTGAAAGCACATAAACCAGTCGAAACGCTTCCAAACGCAACGTATATAAGGAGTCCCCACCGATCCCCGGCATGGAAGAATGTCCACAATTTGAACTGGCACAGTAGTTGTGCCCAGCGGCCCACATTCACAAACCGAAAATGGCCTATGTACATACTTGGAATCAATGCAGCGTTTCATGACACCGCCGCCGCGCTGGTAAAAGACGGAAAAATTATCGCCGCCGCAGAAGAAGAGCGTTTTACCCATATCAAACACGGCAAACGCCCCGTACCATTCACTACCTGGGAGCTACCTTTCCACGCCATCGACTACTGCCTCAAAGCCGCGGGCATTACCCTGGGAGACGTAGACCACATCGCCTACTCGTTTGATCCCGAAGGCATTGCAGAATCACCCATCTATAAAAGCGAATTCAACGATACGACCGACTTACTGACCGCGCCGGATGTGTACCGGGATTGGGATACACTTTTCCTTGAATACATCCGCAAAGCCCCGGCCCAGCTTCGGGATGGTTATCCGCACCATTTGCAAAAACGGCTGGCCAACGGTGGCGACATCGCAGGTAAATGGAAGTATGTCAACCACCACGTCGCACATGCAGCCAGCGCATTTTTTCCTTCACCATTCCATGAAGCCGCCGTGCTCACGATCGACGGTCGGGGCGAGCAGGCGACAACAGGCTACTTTATCGGTAAGGACAATTCACTGGTTCAGATCGATTCGGTAGATATGCCCCATTCACTGGGAATGTTGTATGAAAAAATAACCACATACCTGGGATTCCTGCATTCATCCGATGAATACAAGGTAATGGCCCTGGCTTCCTATGGCCGGCCGGTGTACCTGGAAGATTTCCGGTCGATCATCCACGTTGGGGACGATGGGCAATACACCATCGACGATTTCGATCCCGAGCAATGGTGGGGAGCAGGTCGCCGGAAGGACGACCCTTTCGGGCAGCTGCATTACGATATTGCGCATTCACTACAAAAAGCCTTGGAAGAAACAGTTTTAAAGCTGGCCCAATGGCTCTATGAACAGACCGGTTCCGAAAACCTTTGCATGGCCGGTGGCGTCGCATTGAATTGTGTCATGAATGCGGTGATCCGCGACCAGGGGCCGTTTCAGCATGTATGGGTGCAGCCGGCCGCCGGCGACGCGGGTACTGCCCTGGGAGCCGCTCAATGGTTAGACGTTCGCCTGAACACCCATGAAGAAGGTCCACGATACACGATGCCCATGAAGCATGTATACTGGGGCCCAGGCTATTCCGACGAGGAAATCGAACAATTTATGCTCTGGGCTAAAATGCCCTACAAACGACTGACCAATATCGCAAAAGAAACAGCGGCGATCCTGGCTGAGGATAAGATCATTGCCTGGTATCAGGGACGGATGGAATTCGGGCCGCGGTCGCTTGGCGCCCGTTCAATCCTTGCCTCACCGATCCATCCGGACATGCAGGCGCGACTCAACGATATCAAAGATCGGGAGGATTTCAGGCCGGTAGCCCCCGTCGTAATGGAAGACGACGCCAACGAGTGGTTTGAAAATGCCGGGGTGTCGCCGTTCATGCTGTTTGTTTACCCGGTCAAAGAGGATAAAGCGGACCGCATTCCCGCAGTTCGCCACACCGACGGCACCGCACGTGTGCAGACCGTCAACCGCGATCAACATGTCCTTTACTATGATCTGATCAGCGAGTTCAAGGCGCTTACCGGTGTTCCGGTATTGGTGAATACCTCGTTCAACACGCGCGGCGAACCGATCGTGTGCTCGCCCAGGGACGCGATCGAATGTTTCTGGACATCGCCCTTCGACGCATTGATCATTAATTCATTTATCCTCGAAAAGCAATGATAACAGCCAGTATGAGTGTGGTCATACCGACATTTAAACGCCCGAAACTTTTGTATAAATGCCTGGAAGCGCTGTGCCGGCAGGATTATCCGGGATGTTTTTTTGAAGTCGCAGTGGTGTCCGATGGTCCTGATCCGCAGACAGAGGCCATCGTGCAATTTTTTGCCGAAGAATACACTGATTTCTGCATTACATTCCAAAGTTTGCCGGTCCAAAGCGGGCCTGCGGCCGCACGGAACTACGGTTGGCGCAGAACGGCGGGCGACCTGGTCGTTTTCACCGACGACGATTGTGTTCCCGATGCCGGCTGGCTTGCCGCTTACTGGCGTGCCTATCGCTTCCACGATCAAAAATACATTGCCTTCACCGGCCGTGTGACAGTGCCCGTTCGCGACTGTCCTACCGATTATGAGAAAAACGTCGCATACCTCTCCTCCGCCGAATTTATTACAGCCAACTGCGCTTGCAGCCGAAATGCCCTGGAATTGACCGGGGGATTCGACGAGGCATTCCCAACGGCCTGGCGGGAGGATTCGGATTTGCAGTTCAAGCTGCTGACCAGCCAGGTCCCGATCTATCATGTTTCCGAGGCCATCGTTTGTCATCCCGTCCGCAAGCCCTTATGGGGTGTGAGCATCGCCGAGCAGCGTAAAAGCATGTTTAATGCATTGCTTTTCAAAAAACATCCGGCGTTGTACCGGACCAGGATTGCCCGTGGCCCGGTGTGGAACTACTACATCATTATCCTGGCGAGCATCGCTGCCGCTCTCGGCTTGGCGCTCGGCGCACCGGCAGTGGGCGGAGCAGCGCTGCTGATCTGGTCCTGCCTGATCCTGCTTTTTGTTACCAAACGCCTCAGCGGCACCGATGCTTCGTTTTCGCACCGCGCGGAAATGATGGTTACTTCCATTGTGATTCCTTACCTGTCTGTTTACTGGACCATTCGCGGGGCACTGCGATACAAAGTCTTTTTTCTATGACATTTCCACCACAAACAACACACCGCATCGCCGTTTTCAGGGCATTGCAACTCGGCGACATGCTTTGTTCCGTCCCGGCACTGCGGGCATTGCGCCATGCATATCCCGAAGCCGAAATCACCTTGCTCGGTCTCCCCTGGGCAGCATCTTTCCGCGAACGCTTTTCGGCCTATCTGGATGACTTCATTCATTTCCCGGGCTACGAAGGCCTTCCCGAGCAACCGGTTGACACAGGCAATTGGCAGCGATTCGAACAAAACATCCGCGAGACGCCTTTCGACCTGATCCTGCAAATGCAGGGCAATGGCAGCATTGCGAACGAAATGCTCGAAAACCTTCGGGCGGGGCCGGTGGCGGGGTTTCATAGCAAAGGAAATTACCGCGCCCCCGCCCGCTTTCTCGAATATCCGACGGGCATTTCCGAAATCGAGCGGCATCTGCGGCTAATGAAGCACCTTGGTATCCCGGCGGTCGGCACGCATCTCGAATATCCGGTTACCGAGGCAGAAGCAGCCCGTTTTCATGCCCAAAACCCGCTGCTTGAAGAAGGACATTATGTATGTGTGCATCCGGGCTCGCGCGGCGCATGGCGCCAGTGGCCACCCTCGCATTTCGCCTGCCTGGCCGACGAATGCGCGGGCATGAATTATCAGGTGGTAGTCACCGGCACGGCTGGCGAAGCGGATGTTACGCGGCAGGTCATTGAAGCCATGGATTATCCGGCCATCGACCTCACAGGTCGGACGGGGCCCGGCGAAATCGCACAACTGATCCGGGAATCCGCACTGCTGGTCAGTAACTGCACCGGCGTTTCACACATTGCCGCGGCCACCGGTACGCCCAGCGTGGTAATCAGTATGGATGGAGAACCCGAGCGCTGGGCTCCCCTGAACAAGGCCTTGCATAAAACCATCAACTGGAATACCTGCCAGGATTTCGATGTCGTGCTCAATTCGATGCTTGCATTACTGGAAGAGCGCCATGCTTACGCCGGTTGAAATCCCGACGTACCAACCCCATCTACCCCTTCGGGCATGGTTTTTAACCTGGAACAGCCTTTCATTCAAATACACGATATCATGGAAAACAATGGAAAATATGCCCTGATCACCGGGGCTACAAGTGGAATAGGGCTGGAACTTGCCAAACTCTTCGCCCGCGACGGCTATAACCTCGTCATTACCGCCCGGGATATTGCCGAACTCGACGAAACCAGCTCGCTGCTGCGCACATTCGGTGTCCAGGTACTACCCATCCCCAAAGATCTTTTTGACCGGGAACAGGCCTTCGGACTTTATGCAGATGTCAAGCAGCGCGGCATTGAAATCGATGTGCTGGTCAACAACGCCGGACAGGGTGTGTATGGTCAGTTTGATCAAACGGACATCGACCGGGAGTTGAGGATCATCGACCTGAACATCGCCTCGCTGGTGGTGCTTACCAAATGCTTTTTAACGGACATGACCGCCCGCAAGTCGGGTAAAATTCTCAATCTGGCGTCCATTGCCAGTAAACTGCCGGGCCCGTGGCAGGCGGTGTACCATGGCACCAAGGCATTTGTCCTCTCGTTCACCGAGGCTGTCAGGGAAGAAGTAAAAGACACCGGCGTCACCCTAACGGCCCTGATGCCCGGCGTTACCGATACCGATTTCTTCAACAAGGCCGATATGCAGGATAGCAAGGCTGTTCAGGACGAAGACGATTTAGCCGATCCGGCCGAAGTGGCACGCGATGGGTACGAAGCGCTGATGGAGGGCAAAGACAAAGTCGTATCCGGCTTTAAAAACAAGATGCAAATCGCCATGAGCAACGTCACGCCGGACAGCGTGGTTGCGCATCAGATGAACGAGCAACAAAAGCCGGTGGAACAGCCATAACCATTTAAAGAGCGGCCGCGTAACAGGCGGCCGCTCTTTAAATACCCCAATCCTATCCTTTTCAAGCAGGAACTTTCCCTGATTTCTCGCGATCCCAGAAACGATGCTGGGCCAGCGCCAAGATGAAACGATCGGCGAGCGTGGAAGCCTTATTCCCGATCACGATCCCCTCCCGCAGAACCGATTCATCGGTACTTTCGGCGGGAACCTTATTTGCGAAATAGGTGGATTCGATCACGGGAATCGCCGCGGAATCGAACGCAATAGCTTTGCAATGCTTGAATGCTTCATTCAGGAAATGTACCGCATCCCCATTTGCCGCGATGGCAGCAACGCTGTTGGCTCCTCCCGGCACGTACACACCGTCATAGAATACCGAAGCCGCAGTGAGCAGGCTGTGATTCACAGGCAGCTGCTCCTTTGTTTCGGAAAGAACAAAATTCTGCCTCGGCGCAATCACTTCCACTACGGCGCCGGCCTTTTCCAGCGCAGTCTTGACGGTGCTCAAAGACTTTCCGTCGACCCCATCGGCGGCCAGGAATGCTATTTTGCGTGTACTGATACTATCTTTCGGGCTGGTTGCCATGCTTAATGCCGGCGACACGGGAACGGACGGCTCTTTGACCACGGGCTCATAATCAGCCGGGTCGGCATCAGCGGGAATGCTCCGGTTCATGGGCCGTTTGGGATTTTTCGGCACGGTCAGGCCTAGCGCAGAAGCCACTTCACTTGCCAGTCTTTTATCCACCATCGACACGATTCCAAGCATACGTTCCCTCACCTCATTGGATCGGACCTTGCCCAGCTCAAAGCTGAATGCATCTATCATATGCTTTTTCTCTGCATCCGACTGGCTGTTGAAAAACAATTTCGCCTGACTGAAATGGTCCAGAAAACTCTTGCTGCGCGCCCGTACCTTGTGCGCATCAATGCGCTCGGGATAGGAGGCGTATCCGCCCTCGGAAGCTTTGGCTTGCACGGGAAAATTATTGCCCAGTGAGTTGGGACCATAGCTTACCTTGCCGCGGTTAATTGTCTGGCGCATATGGCCATCGCGCTGGTTGTTGTGCACAGGTACAACAGGCCGGTTGATCGGGATCTCCTGGAAATTGGGACCGCCCAACCTGATCAGTTGCGTGTCGGTGTAAGAGAAGAGCCGTCCCTGCAAGAGTGGGTCGTTGGTAAAATCGATACCCGGAACAACATGTCCGACATGGAAAGCGGATTGCTCGGTTTCCGCAAAAAAATTGTCCGGGTTACGATTCAGCGTCATCTTACCCACCCTGCGCACCGGCACAAGCTCTTCGGGGATCAGTTTGGTTGGGTCCAGCAAATCGAAATCAAATTTGAACTCGTCTTCCTCCGGCACTATTTGCAATCCTAATTCCCATTCGGGGAAATTACCGTTTTCTATCGCATCCCAAAGGTCGCGGCGGTGGAAGTCCGGATCCTTACCCGAAATGTTCTGCGCCTCATCCCAGGCCACCGAGTGCACGCCCAGCAAAGGCTTCCAGTGGAATTTCACGAAGCAACTCTTCCCTTCGGCATTGACCAGCCGGAATGAATGTACACCGAAACCTTCCATCATTCGATAGCTGCGCGGAATAGCGCGGTCGCTCATAAGCCACATGATCATGTGCGTGGATTCGGGCATAACGGAGATAAAGTCCCAGAATGTATCGTGGGCCGATGCCGCCTGGGGCATCTCATTATCGGGTTCGGGTTTCACAGCGTGGATCAGGTCGGGGAACTTGGTGGCGTCCTGGATGAAGAATACCGGCATATTGTTGCCTACCAGGTCGAAATTGCCCTCCTGTGTATAAAACTTCACGGCGAACCCGCGCACATCCCGTGCCAGATCGGTAGAGCCACGCGACCCTGCTACGGTTGAAAACCGGACAAAAACGGGCGTTTCGACGGACGTGTCGTTAAGAAACTGCGCTTTCGTGTACTCGCCGAGCGGTTCGTAAAGTTTGAAAATCCCGTGCGCACCCGATCCGCGGGCATGCACCACACGTTCAGGGATGCGCTCGTGATCGAAATGGGTGATTTTTTCGCGCAGAATAAAGTCTTCCAGCAGCGTAGCACCTCGCTCGCCCGCTTTCAGCGAGTTCTGATCGTCATTGATCTTTACGCCGGTATTCGTGTTCATCAGCTGGCCCGACGAATCTTCGATGAATGGTTCAAGCCTTTCGGTCTTGGCATTTGCCGGTTGACCGTCCGCCGGATTCTTCGAGCCGTGCCTGGCTAAACCGGTGCCGCCGGTTTTGGATTTTGGTTGTGAGCCTGTTTCTTCTTTCATAAAAGTGATGAGTAAAATTTTTGAGGGAAGGCAATTCCCGTTCCAGCAACCACTCACTCACCTGACAGCAGCGCAGCACCATCAAACGCAGATATGTATCGGACTAATTCAGGGTTCCGGAAGCCCGGGTTTGTACACAGAGGCTATTCTTTGCCTTGTCGAAGCGTTTCTGCCTAAGTACGGCACGCCTTTTGGGGAATCGTTGCACCACTTTTAATGGAAAACCGAAGGCCCGGTCATGGCCTGACAATGCTCAACTTAATGGAAAAAATGAAACCAATCGACCTAAACCGCACTATCGTCAATATCGTATACTACACACAGCCGTTATGTCCCGTTAGTTGGCGAATGCAGCAGCATTGGCACGAATTCACTACCAAATTCAGCGAACTGATCAACGTCAGGTTTTGCCTGGCCACTTTTGACGCGACGAGCCGAAATCCACGACCAGGACACGAACCGTCCAACATCAAAGCGTGTCAGGCAGTCAAGGCTGTATCGTTGCAATCGCAACGGGCGGCGGACCTTTATTTGAATGCGCTCCGCAAAGCCGCCCTCCACGAGGGGCAGGATATTTCGCTTCCTCACGTTTTGGTAGATCTGGCACGGGAAATCAGCAGGGAAAACCGCGGCATTCTTGATTTACAAAAATTTGGAACAGACTTCGACAGTTCCGCTACCCGGCGCGCGCTACAAAACGACGCCCTAAAAATCCGCACGAACAAAATCGACAGCTGCCCCACCATTACATTTACCGTGAATGGAGGCGGTATCAAAGCGACCGGGTTCCTTTCCTTCCAGCAACTGGCTGCCATGCTCAAAAAAGCCCTGACACGGATATGAAACGAGCAAGCTCTTTTTGAAAATTCTCATGGACAAGGCAGATCCTGATGCTGGCTACCGGTATTGTCAGCAACCACACTCTTTAACCCGGGAGTACTTACTTCAAAACAAAGCTTCTTGTTCTAACGGTATGTGCGCAGAAATAGCCCATCGCGCCCCCCCGTATATTGGTTTTGGGGTTGGAGATCACCGCTGAGTTTTGTTTCAGGGCCTGGTCCAGTGAATAGTAGAAATCATACACATCAGCATCAATGCATTGCAGCTTCACAATGATCGTATCGCCGGTCTTGATATCTATATCATTGCTTAAAACATGGGTCACCCTCGATCCGTTGTTAATTTTGTCGTTATGCAGGTATATCTCTTTCGACAGGCTGTCCTGAATGGTTAGCACCAGGTGATAATAATTCCCCAGCCCGACAGGATCATCATATACGGCTACGACGTCGGTACCATCACCAAACGTAGCTGGTTTTGTGTACAGGCTGTCCAACCCCTGGGGCGCCGGCATGGTAGACACAGAGGTAAACACTTCACTTCCCAGCATCACCACCAGTTTGTACGTGTGCCCGGGGACACCCGTCCAAACGTGCGTCCGGTACCTGCCCGGGGCTACCTCCGTCAGCGTATCTGTCGACGAGTTGTTCTGGTCTGTGACGTAGACTCTGGCGCCACTGACGGTCGGAAAATTATTGTCCTCGTCAAAATTAATGGAGCTCGTTATTTTCACTTCATACGGCCCCGGCTGGTCTGTGATATTCCCGGTGATCACGTATTTGGGAGACGACGGATTAAGCTCGACCTCAATCACTTTTTGGCATGAGTAAAGTGCAACTACGCAAAATGCGAGTGTCCAAACGAATATTTTCATCAGGCTAAAATTTGAAATTATAGGAAATAGACGGCACCCATCTGAACAGCGAGGTCTGAAGCGCCTGGGTCTTGGTGGGATTGTCAGGGTCGGTCTGGAAGGTAATAATGTAAGGATTTTGCCTCCCATAGGCATTATAAATGCTGAAAGAAAGCTCCGAAGAGTAGCGCTTATGTTCCTTCAATTTGACGGTAGCGCCTACATCCAGCCTGTGATAAGCGGGGCGTCTGTATTGGTTTCGCCCGGTGTAATAAGGTATTGCCTGGTCATCGATTTCATATTTACCGCTTGGAAAGGTTGCTGCATTACCGGTGTAGTAAACAAAGTTGGCCGATGCCGTCCATTTCTTCGATAACTTGTACATTCCCACAATGGACAGGTCATGGGTACGGTCCTGGGTGGCGCGATACCATTTGTTATCATTTACACCATCGATCAACATTTCCGTTCGTGCTAGTGTATAAGACAGCCAGCCGGTTAAGCGGCCCTCATTCTTTTTCACACTGAATTCGATACCATACGCTCGCCCCCGGCCAAATAGGAGCTGCGGTTCTATCGGTTCGTTGCTGTTCAGAATTTGAGCGTTGTCTTTGTAATCGGCCACATTGTGCATTGCCTTGTAGTAAGTCTCTATGCTGGTTTCATAGGTATTTTCCCTTAGATTCCGGAAAAAACCCAGCGAAACCTGGTCGGCAACGGTCGGTTTGATAATGTTATTTGTAGCTACCCATTTATCGATCGGATTGCTCGTGATGAAATTCGAATACAGGTGCAGGTACTGCGCGTTTCTCGCATAGGCAGCCTTGACAGACGAGGAATTACCTAACTGGTAACTGGCAGATATCCGGGGTTCCAGATTTACATAGGTCTTAAATACCTGCCCGGACGGTACCTGGAGTGTATCAACGATTTGCCGGTTGTCATCCAGCGTATAGAATTTGGAATTACCACCAAGCACCGCAAATACACTTAACCGCGCCCCGATATCCACGTTCAATCTACTGGTCGCTTTCCAGCTGTCAGTGACGTAAACCGCATTTTCCCAGGTTTTTGAATTTGCCGTGTCGGAGACGGCAGGGCTGGCGCTGATAATCCCCGGAGCGATCGTATGGTGAATAGAATTGAATCCAAAGTGCAGGGAATTGTTGGCATTCATATAGTAATCCAGCCCTTCCTTGAAATTCCAGTCTTTGATGGACGACAGCATGTTGCCTGTAACGCCCGCGGTATTTACGTAGACTTTGTAGCGGTAATCACTGTAAATAAGGGAAGTGTTGGAAAATAGTTTGGAATTAAAAATATGATTCCACCGAAGCGTTGCCGTGGCGTTGCCCCAGTCGATACCCAGAACATCCCCAAACGACAGGACGTCTTTGCCATAATAACCGGAGAGATAGATCCTGTCCCTGTCGGTAAATTTGTAATTCAACTTGGCGTTCAGGTCGTAGAAATAAAGGCGGTTATTGCGGACAGTGGAATCACCGGACAGCCCAAGAAACGCATCGGCATAGGTGCGCCTGCCGCTTACCAAAAATGATCCTTTGCCCTTCACGATCGGGCCTTCAACATTCAACCGGGCGGCGATCAGCCCCACCCCTCCGCTTACATGATACGACTGATCGTTGCCGTCGTTCATTTTTACATCCATAACCGACGAAAGACGCCCTCCATACTGCGCAGGCTCATTGCCTTTGTACAAAGTGAGGCTTTTGATCGCATCAGAATTAAAGACAGAAAAAAAGCTCAACAGGTGTGACGGATTGTACACGATGGCCTCATCCAGCAGCACAAGGTTCTGGTCGGCCCCACCCCCTCTTACGTAAAAACCGGTACTGCCTTCACCAGCGGCTTTGACACCCGGCAACAGCTGGACGATTTTCATAACATCCTTTTCTCCAAATAATACCGGTAGCGAAGCCAGTTGCTTAACATTTAAATTTTCCTTTCCCATCTGCGCCGAGGTCACCGCTTCATTTTTGGCCTTATCACTTACAAGTACTTCCTGTAATGTGTTACCTTCAGGGGCGAGCATTACCTTTAGTTTATAGTCCTTATCGAGCAGTACTTTTTCAGAATAGCGTGCGTATCCCATGTAGCTGGCGTTGATGATATAGGAGGCTGCGGGAAGAGAGATCGAGAAGAAGCCATACTCGTTAGTCACCGTGCCCCGCTGAGTACCTTCGACGCTGACAGTAGCGCCAATCAGCGACTCGCCAGTCGCTTTGTCGGACACTGTGCCGCTAATGGTGTACTTTTTCTGAGCGACGCTATTTAGGCTGATAAAGAGCATCCCAACTATGAGCAGTTTGTTCATAAAAGTGAATTGAAGTCGAACAAAACTACTTTTCTACACCTGAGGGGCTTGCGCGAATTATAGGAACGAGGCTAACTATTATACCAAAGATGCCGGGCATTATAGAACCCCACCGTGGCCGGACAATAGAAGCCGGAGGGCTGTGTTTGTATAATAAAGCGAGGCGTTCGTATAATTCGGCATTTGCCCGGTTTTGGGAGCGTTATCTTGGAATTACAAAAGTGACGACGAAACGATGGAATCAGCCAATGAACTTTCGGGGCGGGGTAAATACATGGAGCTTCTGATTGCGCCAAGGTACCGCATACACAGGCATCTCATACTGGTATTTATGCTGGGTACCTTCGTGCTGAGCATGGAGCCAAGCGACAACGCTACTCCACCGGGCCAGGTCAAGTTCCGCTTCTTCATTTTTTTCCTGTCCCTTCTTTACACGAATCTGTATCTGCTGGTCCCGCATTTTCTTTTCAAAAATAAACACGTCCGGTTTGTAGCGGCCATCGCATTGTTTATAGCCCTGGCATATCCTTTAATATTTTTCAACCTTAAAGCGGATGGCTTTTCAACCACACCCTATTGGGGAGTGGCAAAATATGTTTTCATATCCCTGGTATGGGTTATGGCCTGTACTGCGATCAAACTCTTTCAACGCTGGGTGATAGATTCCCAACGGATCAGCGAGCTGGAACATCTGACGAAATCTGCGGAGTTGGAGCAGCTCAAAAATCAGATTAATCCTCACTTCCTGTTCAATATGCTCAATAATGTCAATGTGCTTACCCAGAAAGACCCTAAAAAAGCATCCCAGGTTCTCGAAAAACTCAGCGACTTTTTGAGATACCAGTTGTATGACAGCGCCAGGCCCAAAGTATTGTTGACCTCGGAGATACGTTTTATCCAAGATCTTCTCAATATGGAAAAAATACGGCGGGATAACTTTGAGTTTACCCTTTCAACGGAAGGACTGCTCACTGGTATCCAGATCGCTCCCTTGCTGTTTATCACCTTTATAGAGAATGCCGTCAAACACAGCCTGGATGCTGATAATGCATCCTTTATTCGTATCTGCTTTAACATCCGGGAAGATGAATTGTACTTCACATGCATCAATTCAAAACCTCAACGCACGATCACCGCTCAGGCTGCCGGCGGACTTGGGCTTGCAAACGTCAAGCGCAGGCTTTCCTTGCTTTACCCGGACAGGCACATTTTGAAGGCAGAAGATTCGGCACAAACTTATTCGCTAAGCTTAACAATCAAATTATGAGATGTATCATCGTCGATGACGAGCCATTGGCAAGAGAGGGCATTGCATCGCTGGTCAATCAAACACCGGGAATACAATTGGTCGGAAGCTATAACAGTGCCAATGCGGCTGCCAGGTTCCTCTCCGAGGAGCCGGTGGACCTGCTGTTTCTCGATATTCAAATGCCGGGAATGAATGGCATCGATTTCGCAAGATCCGTGCCTGCCATGACGCTCGTGATTTTCACCACAGCTTACGCGGAATATGCATTGGATAGCTATGAGGTGGATGCAGTGGATTATCTGATCAAGCCGATCAGGATAGAGCGTTTTCAAAAGGCAGTTGATAAAGCATCCAACTACCTGGAGCTGTTGAAATCGAGTGCGACCTCGACCAACAGCATTCAGCAGGTAACAGACGATTATTTTTTTGTAAAAGCCGAAAGGCGCATTTTCAAAATACGGTTTAGCGATATACTTTTCATCGAAGGGTTAAAAGATTATGTAGTGCTGCAAACCGTCTCTCAAAAGGTGATCACCGCGATGAACATCAAAACCATTTATGACCAGCTGCCCCAAAACACATTTGCGCGTGTAAGCAAATCTTACATTATCAATATGAGCCAGGTGACCTCATTTGATAACAACACCGCTTTCATCGACAAGCACGAAATCCCGATCGGCGATGCCTACCGGACCCAGTTTTTTGATGGTTTTGTAACAGGGAAATTACTAAGCCGGAACAGGTAGCCCCCGCTGTATATCGGCATAGTGGTATTTGAGTACAGGATAATCAAAGGCATTGTCAATTCTTCTACAAGCCAAAATGGGCCAAAAACGAAACAGCAAGCATGTCAACAGGCCCGACAAAAAGGAATTTGACAAGGGCGAGCCAATAGCACCTGACAGGGCATTTGAATTGATGATATATATGTTCCAGCCAGATCCGTGGCTGGAAATTAGCTATCTTATCCAAACGCCGGACCGAAAACACCAAAATTGACCGAAGTAAATCCTCCGGTCAAAGTTAATTACGACATCTTAATGGACCTCGAATACGATCGAGGCCCCCCGGGTTAATGCGCAGTCGCGTCACCGATTATTTTCTTACCCAGCCGCAACCGGCACGGTTCAAAACGCTGTCTATTGTTTGACCAGCTTGATGACTTTGCTTACCTCTCCCATGTGCAACCTGAGCAGGTGCATGCCAGGTCGCAGCGTCCGACCGACCAGGCTACCGTCTTTTCCTTCGCCACTTTCCACTCTCCTGCCCGCCAGGTCATAAATTTCGTATCTGAAATCAGAAGAAGCCCTGATCCGGAAAAGTTGGGAAGATGGATTTGGATAGGCGCTTACACTTCCACCCGCATCAAATTCCACCGCTTCACGACTTGCCAACCGCGAAGCAGTTCCACTACTCACTTCTTCGAACCGGAACTGCTGGTTGCTTACACTGTTACAGCCCCACTGTTGAACAAGGGCGCCATTAGCCGTGGAAGCGCTTGCCACGTCCAGACATTTGCCGCTGTGCCGGGCCTTAATCTGGTAATAACCGTCTCCCGCATCAATCAGCTGAAACTGCTGGTTGGTACCGGCACCGGCCGTCCATTGCTGAACTTTCGCTCCATCGTCCAGAGAAAATCCATTGATGTCCAGATTCTTTCCGCTATGAGCTGCCTTCAAAGTGTAGTATCCGCTTCCGTCGCCTGTGATTACCCAATGCTGGTTAGCACCGCCATTGCCAGGCCATTGGTCCACCTGCGCGCCATCAACGGTCGACGCGCCCACGACGTCCAGCAGTTGATTGCTATGCCTTGCAATAATCCGGTAAGTTGCTCCGGAAATGACCGAAAGCGAATTTTGTATATCCCCGTAAATAATTCCCCGGCCAGTCCCTCCCAGGTACAACCTGCCGTACACACGCGGATCGCCGGTGATGGTGGTAACCGTACCATACTGGTGCTGGGCATCGTTTATGCGCGTCCAGCTGGCACCGCCGTCGTCCGAACGGTAGAAGCCGGAGGTGCCGCTCACGGTGCCAACGATAAAGACCGCCGGATAGGTTTTCCCGGGAGCTGCTTTCCCGAACGAGACCGCCGTGGCATTCTGCGCGCTGCCCACCTGCGTAAAACTGGTACCCGAGTTGGTGGAACGGTATACCCCGTTAGGATTGGCAAGCCAAATGTCGCCTTCCACCCCGAAGACCGTGCGGATGCGTGTGAGCCACGACTGGTAATCGGGAACGGTCGGTAGCCCGGTGGCCTGTATTGAAAAGGAAGCTCCTCCATTGGTACTTACCCAAATCCTGCCGTTTACCGGTTCGTACGCATAAAATTTCTGGGAATTCACCCGATCGGATACGGGCTTTAAGTTGGCCGGCACTCCGCCGCAAGCCGTCCAGGATGTTCCGCGATTGGTAGAAAAATACAAAGCGGAAGCGCCCTCGGGAGCCCATACAAGTCTGTTGCCGTCGGCGGAAACGGCGATGTTGCCACCACCGGTTGTTCCCGCAGGTACGCTGGCAAACGATGTCCAACTGCTACCGCCGTCGGTAGAATAGGAGCCGTATTTCCCTCCGGCATTGTTGTAGGTACGAGCCATAAAACCGGGAACGCTCTGCGCAAAATCAATACTGAGGCTCGTTCCATACTGAGGCGATAAGCGACCAGCCGCCGGCGAAACATCCAGGTTGTCGTGTTTGAAACCATCAATGTCACCCAGGGCGCTCAAAAGCGGAGCACCGGCGGGAGGACTGATCAACTCTAAGGCAGCCGTTTCCTCCAGTCCCTTGTTTTGAAATATCCAGTTGGTCGTGCTCGCGGTGAGGTTATTCGAATTATAGACCCCGTAACCAGTTACAAACCAGGCATTGTTGGCGTTAAACGGATCGATCTCGACATCACCCAACCAGTGCGGATTCATGCCAGCCGCATATGGAGCCAAAGAATGATCCCAGGTAGCATTAGTCAGCAGGCCGGTCCAGCTCGCACCGCCATCTGTCGTGCGGAGTACTTCGTCGCGGGGCCACCAGCGGTCCATTGTACTGACGATCACATGATTGGCATTCTGAGCATCTACCGAAATACCTCCATATCCCCCTTGCCCGGACGGCGGAGAGATATTTGTCCAGCTATTACCGGCCGGGTTGAGCTTCCATACAGCCCCGGCACCGACGTTGTTCGGGCCGCTGGCGTCGGAATAGGACAGATAAATAATGCCGTTGGAAGCCCGGGCCGCCTGGTGAGGCATCAGATTGGTCGGCTGGCCGGATACCGCCGTCCAGGTTGCTCCCGCGTCGGTACTTTTGTATAGATTGGTACCCGTCTGCATGACGCCCACGTAAATCGTTTTTGTGGCTGTACCGGACGAACTGCTGCTTTTATCAAAAAGCACAAAGGAGATACCTCCCGAACCAACCGGACTTGAACTGACCGGAAAGCTGCTGACCTTGCTCCATGTAGATCCGTAGTTTGTACTTTTCCAGAGCCCGTCTGTGCTGGAACCCAGGAAAAGAGTGCTCCCCAGGTTCGGGTCTACCTGCAAACGTTCACCGGCAGAGCGCCCGTTTTCGTTCCCGCCCAGTTTAATCGACAAGTTATTACGTGTCCAGGTCGCCCCTTTGTCTACGGACGAGTAGACCGCTCCGGCTGCGCCCCACGACTGCGTGTAGAGGCCCGTGGCCATATACACGCGATTCGGATTTGAAGGATCGGTCGCCATGCTGACCACGCCGTAGTCGTCCCCGGAAACGAAACTATCCGAGAGCGGTATCCAGATTTTGTTGGCAGCATCCCAGCGATAGGCCCCTCCTATGTCGGTACGCGCATAAATCAGGTTCTGCTGGGTCGGACTGTAAATAATACCCGTCACAAATCCCCCACCCAGCATTTGTACATTTTTCCATTTGTACGTCTGAGCCATCAATTTTGATGCGAACAAGCAAATCATCCAGCAAAAAACCAGCATATACCTCCGTGCCGGTTTCATTATGTAAGTTTTAGCCATGTTGTACGAATTAGATTAATTAACTGATTTACAAGATCATGCATCGTATTGATTCATTCAACGATGACTTTAAATGTGTATGTCCCCAGCGAGATCAGGTACAGTCCTTTCGGCAGATGTGCAGTTCCGTAACTGGTTGCCGAAAAGTCTTTTTTGTCGTCTACCACGACTCCGGCCACAGTGCGGACAATCAAACGTCTTTTTGCCGGAGGGATGTCAAAATTCAATATGCCATTTACCGGATTCGGATAGGCGATAAGCCTAATTCCAGATTCATTTTTCAGATTGATGCTTTTCGAAAGCGTATAGCTCTGGTCGGAATTCAGCTGTTTCAACCGATAGTATGCATTCAGAAGAGGCTGTTTATCAACAAATTGATAGTCTGTCCTGGCCGAAGCAGTACCTTTGCCTGCAACGAAACCGATTTTTTCAAACTTCACCCCATTTACGCTTCTTTCAACATCAAACCCTTCATTGTTAACTTCCTCCGCCGTGCTCCAAAGCAGTACATTCCCCTCCGATGATGCCTTTCCCGAAAAACTGATCAGGTTTACAGGCAGTGGAGTCTGGTTTGCCAGCAGGATGGCCGTCGTGGACAATGCGGGGACGGTGATGGTCAGCGAATTTGCATTCACCGATGCAGTGCCTTCCTGCAAGGCATTTTGGGTGTGCGACACAAACGTTTCGGTCGCCGGCAAAGAAGCCAGTTGCAAGGTTCTGTAATTTCCGTCGCCAACGGTGAAGTTGCTCAGATTGATGGTAACCGTGCGGGGTGCATTCATATCACGGTTCGCAAGCATTACTGTCAGCGAGTCGGCGCTTTCTGTGACCGAGGAATAAGCGGAAACCGTATTTTCGAGAGAAGAAGTACTGGCTACGCTATACTTTTTCGCATTGCGGCTAAACAGGTGCAGCGTTTCCCACATGCCTACAGACCAGTTCCATGGTGCAAACAACTCAACGCCGTGATTGGCAAAGGTGCCCAAATGCGAAGCGTAAATAACGGATTCCAGGCTCGGGTTGCTGCCCGACATGGTTCCCCATTCGCTTACGCCGGTGGTAACACCGTGGTTTGCACCAAAATGCTCCGTCAGCCAGCCATCGATACGCTTGAAAATATACTGCTTTGTGATAGAGGTATCCCATCCGCCATTCATGGTCCTGATACCGTTCGAACCCGGGTAATCGTAGGTTTCATCGTAATAGATCCGGTGCCCCTGCAATGCGGCGGCATCATCGCCATTGTACCAGGGGTAGTTGTGAATATCCAGCACATCTACCAGTTTCACGCCGGTTGCCTTATACTCATCACCAAGGCGTTTAATGAAATATTCCAGCCAGGGATAGTACCTGCCGTCGACCACGATACTTTCATTGGACCATCTGTACCATTGCCATTCGGAGGTGGTTACCGGGCCGCATATTTTCACGTCCGGGTCTATCGCTTTCGCTTTCTTCGCCAGATCAATGAAGCGATCTATAAATGCGGACGCAGATAGCAACGTCGGCATGGCCCAGTCGTGCGTTCCGTTCCAAACATCTACCTCGTTGTCCATACTCCAATAGCGGAACCGGCCTTTGTCGAGCCCCAGGCCATTGGTCCCAAACCAGTGATCCAGGATCGCCACCGAAGAGTCTGCCGGCCAGGGCTTGCTGAACAGATCGATGTTCCCGTCGACCAGCGCCTGACTTCCGCCGGCCGGGTTCACTTGGCCGCCGCCAGCCAGGTTCTGGCCGACGCCCGACCAGTATTGCGCCTGATTATATTCCCATTCATTGAAGTTGTTGCTGTTATTGGATGCCACCCTGCCCAGCAACTGAAAGGCAAACATACCCTGCAAGTTGGAAAAGTTGTTATTGACCTTTTGGGCCAATGCATCCCAGTCGGAAGCGTACACATTATTGTACCAGTCGGGATGGACTGCCAGCTTTGCACGCCAGTTATAGGCAGATGCATTGTTGCCTCCATTCATGCGCGCGAAGCGCAGCCCCGCATCTTTGTAGAATTGATCCGGTTTATCCAGGAAATCATTTTTCCCGTATATGTTTGGGGAGATCAGGCGTTTGTCCTGGGCTGCATTCACTGAAATAGTTACATTCTGGGCAAAAGCCGTCGCCGAAATACTGCACAGCAAAGCCCCGGCCAGGCAGTTTTTTGCCAGGCAAAGTAGTGGGTTTCCCATTTTAAAATTACTTTCGGACGTAGTTATAGATAGCCATTTCTGATTTGACCGGGTCCCGGAAACCAAGCTGCATCCTGTCCTCTTTGAGGCTGATCAAATATGCCTTGGAATACACCTGATCCCTGCCCATATTCAGCGGCACTACGTTTATGAACGAGATAGTCTTTGTCTTGACATCAAAAAAGTAGCTGCCCGAGAACGTCCCGCTTTGGGTGATCCCTTTCTGGTTCACCTTCACCACGGGCTCGGCCGATCCGCCCTTTAAGCCCAGCGTCATGGTTCCGTAATCCTGCGCCGCGCCCATCCAGCTTTCATAATTCGGATCGTACAGCCAGCAATCCCCCCCTGCTTTGCTGCATTGATTATCCCAGCCATAATCCACACCCGAGAAGTACAACGGACCTTTGAATTTGGCTGAAACGCCCTTCGCGTCCAGATCAAGCACCCAGTTTTTTTCCTTACCGGTTCCGCCGGTGAGCAGGGTGAATATGGGATCTTTATAGTATTCCAGAATGGCGGGGTCGAAAATTCGGATGGAATATTCAGTTGTGTCAATTGCTGTTCCATAAGTGATTTTGTTCGCCAGCAAAGGATCGGCTCCCGTAAAACTGCCGGGGACTTTTACGATCACGCTCGAATCGGTGTAGATAACTCCTGTCAAACTGGCGTCCACACCCTGAAATGCTATTTTAGTTGCTTTTTTAAGGTTATATCCAACGATATTGATCGTTTGACCCGGAACAATGGTGTTGACGACCGTATCCTTCGGCGTAGCGGCGTAGTTTCTCACGTGCGAGATCATCGGCGCACCGGTGATGTTGATGGTAAAAGAAGCCGAGCCGCTGCTGTTTACCACAGTGACGATGTTGACCTTATCCCTGGCCACAGAATCGAACGGGATCGAGGGCACTTGCACCACAATGCTGCCGTCAGTCAACAGGGTATGGTTGATCGTCGCCGGAATACTCCCGAAATAGACCTGCGAAACATCTCCCAGGTTCTGTCCAAGCACGACCACCCATTGCGCGGCCTGCAATGTTTGAACCGCGGTATCAGCCGGAGATGCTGCATAATTGCGTATTTCAGTGATTACAGGTGGGGACAGCTCGTCCTTTTCACAGGCAGACAGCAGCAGCGAAACAGCCGCCATGCAGTAAAACAGCGTCAAACATATTTTCTTATATATAGTCTTTTTCATTTTCTCTGGTTTTTAAAACGAGTAAGGCACCGGAGCTTCCAGCAGTTTGGGATTAGCCGTTACTTCCGGCGAAGGGATCGGAAATTTGAATGTGGTCGTGTTGGCTGGCGTGATGGCGGCTAGCGCATCACCTTTTGTAACTACACCCTTGTCATCGTAGGTAAACAGGATCCGCTCCTGTTCGTTGAGCTTTTTGATGGCCTTGGGTTCGTTGTAATAGGAAAGCCTGACCAGGTCTTCCCAAAAATGCCCTTCGGCCGCCAATTCGACTCTTCGCTCTCTGAACAAGGTTTCTGCGTCAAGGGATGTTACCGGGGCAAGGCCTGCTCTTGTGCGCACTTTATTGAAATAAAGCAGCGCGTCGGCATTGGTCGTCGAGGGATTGTTGCCCATCACGGCTTCCGCGTAAATCAGGTACACCTCCGCGAGCCTCAGCAATGCATTATGCTCGGTAGACGAGGTCAACGACATCGTCGGGGCACTGTTATCTACCCTTGTGCCGATGATGTGCTTTTTCAAACCGGTGTTGCCGTTAAATTTGTAACCTCCTCCTGCCGCATTCAGCTCAGGATAGTAATCGCCTTTGAGCATGAAAGTGGCCTTCCGTCTCAGTGAATCGCCTACCTGGTATTGCTTGTACAAATCGTAAGTGGGGGATATCGCAAACCAGCCAGCCTGCCCCGCGGCTGAAATCTCAGCCCCTCCCGGTGAGTAAATTTGCAGCATGTTTCCTTCCAGCCACCCGGCACCCGCAGCCCATTGCAAGGCAAATAAGGATTCCTGGTTATCGTTGAACTGCGTTTTGAAAAGGTCCGCATAGTTGGGCAACAGCGACAAACCGCTTTGCTTGCAGACATTTCCCGCATGCAATTTGGCACTGTCCAGCAGCGCCTGGTTTCGCGGGCCGTTGCCCTTTGCATCCAGTCCTGCCCAGGTCAGGTATACTTTGGCCAGCATGCCTTGTGCCGACCAGGTCGATACCCTTCCGGCATCTTTCGCAGGAAGATGTTCCGCGGCAAAAAGCAGGTCGTTCGCCGCAAACCGGTAAACATCCTCAACCGTATTGCGGTACACCAGTGGAGCATTGATCAGCTTGGTATTGTCTTCTATAATGGGGACATCCCTCCATTGCAGGGCCAAATTATAATAAGCGTATGCACGTAAAAATTTTGCCTCGGCAATCGCCGCATTCCGGTCTTTTTCGGGAATGGAGGCAGGCGCTTTTTCCTGGATGGCTTTGATGGTAACATTGCAATGTGCGATGATCTTGTACATCGATTTCCAGCTCGCAATCATGATTTCGTTGCTTCCGCTGACAGAAAAAGTGTGCAACTGCACCGCATCCCCCCAGTAATTGACGGCCATGTTACCGCTCAAAACTTCGCCGATCGGCAAGTAGCAGGTATAATTCCATTCCGCCCACGGCTTGCCGCCATATAGGGCAGCCGTAGCCAGCCGGAGGTCATTGGTAGTCTGATAAAAGTTATCTGCACTGATTTGCGACAATGGCGGGCGGTCCAGAAAGCTATCGCTACATCCGGCCATGCACGCGCCGGCGAAAAGCATCGCTGCCGCCAGTTTATTCTTTATTTTCATTGCTTAATATTTTAAGATTCACATCATTAAGAAGAATCGGCGCAGAGATGCTATTTGGTCAGCTGCAAACTTGCGCCTACGGTGAACACGCGCGGCTGCGGATAAAAACCGCTGTCATATCCTGCATTCAATGGGTTCCAGGAACCTATTTCCGGGTCCATTCCCTTGTACTTGGTGATCAGGAACGCGTTGGAAACGTTTACATACACCCGCAGCGCGTGAATGTGCGCCTTTTCCAACAGGTTTTCAGGAAGTGTGTAGCCAAGTGAAATGGTCTTGAACCGGATGAACGACCCGTCCTCCACATATTTATCGGAAGCCCGGTTGTTGCCGTTCGTGTTGTCATTTCGGATGCCGGGAATGTCCGTATCCGGGTTAGTCACGTAAACATTGTTGATATCCGTCGCGGGTTTGGTGGGATCGATCAATGCGAGCTTCGCATAGTTGTTCAGCGCTTTGAGGTAGCCGAAGCTGGTTCCCGGATATTCACCGGTCATGCGCATTTGATTGAACACTTTGTTACCGTAGTTACCGGTCAGGAAGATATTCAGGTCAAATTTTTGGTAGGATATCGAATTGTTAAGCCCGAATTGAAACTTGGGGATCGGCGATCCCAGGTAAGTCTGGTCCCGCTCATCGATCACGCCGTCGCCATTGATATCCTTGAACTTAAGGTCGCCATACCAGATACTACCTCCGGCCGAGCCGACGGGCAGGGGAGCTCCGTTCTTGGTGGGTAATGCGTGGGTCTCGAAATCCTCTTTTTTAGCAAAAACGCCGTCCTTTTTGTACCCGTAAAACTCGCCGATCGAGTTCCCGACAATGGTCTGGCTGTACGGCCACCCGACGAGCGAGGCGCCATCCGTATTCAATTTCAACACCTTATTGATATTCCGGGATACGGTCAGATCGGTTTTCCAGGTAAGCGACTTGCCCTGGATATTGGTAGAGCTGATTTTAAAATCAAATCCCTTGTTGCTGATCGTCCCGACGTTTACATACGGAGCGTCCAGTGCCCCTGGCGACCAGCCCACAGCGGTTCCCGAATAAAAGGGCAATGGAATTTGCATTAAAAGACCGTCGGTTTTCCGGTTGTATAAATCGACAGAGAAATTAAGTCGCCAGGATAGTAATGCCGCGTCCAGACCGATATTCGCATATTTTGTTTTCTCCCATTCCACATAAGGGTTACCGATGTTCTCAGTGAGCTGCGAAATGCCCGACAACCCGGTGGCAACAGTCGCTAACGTAGATGTATATGCGAAATCCCTTACGTTCTGATTGTTGGTCAAACCGTAGCCTACCCGGAGCTTCAATTCATTGATATCCTTCAAATTTTTCAAAAAGCCCTCGTTATGTATTTTCCAGGCCAACGCTCCTGAATAGGTGGTAACCCACCGGTTGCCGGCTGCAAATCTGGAAGAGCCGTCGGCACGGACGTTGCCGGTAATCAGGTATTTATCGAACAACCCGAAATTCACCCGACCAAAATAGGATTCCTGCGCATTCTGGGTTTTCGAGCCGGAATTGGTAGCCGAAGTAGGATCACCGCTGTTGATCACCTGCACATTGTTGGACGGGAAATTATTGCGGCCCGCGCCTACGTTTTCGCCTTTGCTCAACTGCGCCTCATGGCCGACCATTACATTCGCATTATGCTGGTCATTGAACGTGTGCGAATAGGTAAGGTAGTTTCTGATGGTGGTATAAACGCTCTGGCTGTAATTGTAGGAAGCGCTGTTGCTGTTGTTCTTCACAAGCCCCATGGTGTAGCTTGGGTTGAATTTGTCTTCTGTCGCCATTGAGAAACTTCCTGTAACCTCGTTTCGAAGCGTAAGCGATTTGCTGAAAGCGATCTCCGCATAGGCATTGCCAAACAGCTGGTTCCGGTTTACCTGGTCCTTGTTGATGCTGGCGATGGCGTATGGGTTAATGGTGCTATTCACCCAACCGTTAGGGTTATACGCACCGCCCCAACTGCCGTCGGCATTGGTGACGGGAATGTCGGGCGTTTGGCTGAGTGCCGAATTGATGACGTTCGAACTGGTCGTATTGACGTTCTCCTTAATATTGGCCAATTGCAGACTGGTACCGATCTTCAACCAATTCGTCGTCTTATTGTCCAGGTTCAACCTGACAGATATCCTTCTGAAATCCGACCCCAGGGCGATACCGTCCTGCTTGAAATACGAGCCCGAGAGCAAGTATTGGGTTTTGACATCCCCTCCATTGACGGTAATGGTATGGTTAGTCATCGGCGCGTTCCGGAACAGCTCCTTTTGCCAGTCGGTACCTTTACCCAGGTATTGAGGATTGGCAAATTCGGGCCGGGTATCGAACCCCCAGCCCAAACCGGAATTTCGTTCGTTGATGAAGGTGGCGTACTCCCGTAAATTCATCGTAGGAATGCGTCGGGGCAATTGTTGAAAGCCTGTGTATACATCGTAGGAGATACGCGGAGGCGCCACTGCGCCTCTTTTTGTTGTGATGATCACCACGCCATTGGTCGCTTGTGAGCCATAGATTGCCGTAGCTGACGCGTCTTTCAGCACATCCACCGACTCTATTTCCGAAGGGTTGATCGCGGCCAGCGGGTTGGTACCAGCACCCATAGAAGCGGTAGAGCCTATAATTACGCCATCTATAACATACAACGGGCCTCCGGATCCGAACGAGGATATACCCCTGATCTGCACCGAAACACCTCCCCCGGGCTGGCCGGATGTTTGCTGTACGACCATTCCCGCCACTTTGCCCTGCAGTGCCTGATCGAAAGTAACGGGGTTCGTTTTACGGATTTCAGCGCCTGTGACGGAAGAAATCGAGCCGGTAACATCCTTTCTTTTGGATTCACCGTAGCCGATCACCACCACCTCCGAAAGCGTGGCAATGTCGGGCTGGATAGCAATATCGAAGTAAGTCTTGTTTCCGACGGGAATTTGCTGGGACAAATACCCGATGAAAGAAATTTTAAGGACATCCTCCGGCATTGCCTGGATAGCAAACTTCCCGTCCGGGTCCGTAGAGACCCCGATGGTGGTTCCTTTGAGTAGTATCGTCACGCCGGGCATGGGGCTACGCGATTCATTTTTCACTATCCCCGACACCTGTTGTCGCTGCGCGCGGGCCATTACACACGAAAACAAAACAAGCGCAGTAATACAGAAGCATCTGTAAATTTTTTTCATCATTGATTTGCCTTAAGTACGTTACACAATGCGATTGAGAAACCGATCGCCTTCATCGTACAGCCCGGAGGCAGGCGCGCCACCTACCTACCAGACTAGCACAATTACAGGGATTGTTTGCACCAAAGGTAGATAACCGGCAAGGTATGGATGGGTACGGATTAGTCCGAATGTGGGGGATAAAAAGTCCAGAATAGCATTAAATAGCCAAAAAACAGCAAAAAATCAATTTTGTAACCTATCGACGCTATCACATTCTAGCTCTTGCCAGCCTGCCGTTTGCTTCCTGAGTATTCGGAGGGTAGCACCTGATACAGCTCCCGGAAGTAACGGGCGAAATATTTGGGATTGTTAAAACCAACCTGATAGGCAATTTCAGATACGGACAGCTGGCTTTTCTCCAAAAGCTGAGCCGCGTGCTGCAATCTGATTTCCCGTATAACTTCAAGGGGGGATTTGCCGGTAACAGCCTGAACCCTCTTGAAAAACTGCGAGCGCCCCACTCCCATTTCACGGGCAAGGTCGACCACCGAAAAATCTGGCTCGGAAATATGCCGCTCGATCGCCTGGATCATTTCGTGAATGAATAGCTGGTCAGCAGGCGCTACTTCGATTTCGCTCGCCTTGATCCCGCTACCGGAAGAAAACAACGTTTTGAGTTGCTGCCTTGACGAAATCAGGTTCTGGATCCTGGATTCCAGCACCTGAAAATTGAATGGTTTGGGAATGTAATCGTCTGCTCCGGCCTGAAACCCTTCCAGGAACTGTTCGTCTTCCGATCGCGCTGTAAGCAGAATTACCGGTGTCTGACAGACGCGCGGGTCAGCCTTCACCATTTTGCAAAAGTCGAGCCCGTTCAAACCGGGCATCATAATGTCTGTCACAATCAGTACCGGACGTTGGGCAATGGTTTTATTCCAACCTTCTTCGCCCGTCGAAGCTTCCATCACCGTGTAATGCACTTTCAGGTTGTCTTTGAGATAGAACCTGAAATCTTCGTTATCCTCCACGATCAAAATGAGCGGCTTATCCGTCTGCTTTTGTTCTGCCTGAACGCCCTCCGCCAAAACATCCGATTTAACCGGCTCATTAATTATGCCGTGCACAACGGCGCCGGTCAGTTTTTTTAACGGCAGTTCCACCACAAAGCAACTCCCCTTCCCCGGTTCGCTCTCCACACGGATAGTCCCGCCGTGGATCCGGACAAATTCCCTGGTGATGGCCAGTCCGATACCGCTTCCCTGGTTGATGATCGTGTTGGGCAAATCGCTCTGAAAAAACCGCTCAAAAATCAGCTCGTGCTTTTCAGGGGCTATCCCGATACCGGTATCTTCGACACTGATTTCCGCCACACAGTTTTCACCCGACTCCCGGATATCCACCGTCACGGTTACCTCACCCGGGCCGAGCGTAAACTTAATGGCATTGGAAAGCAGGTTAAACAGGATCTTTTCCAGCTTGTCGTGATCGAACAGGGTTTCCAGCGCAGCGACATTGGAATGAAATGCGAGCTGGATTGCTCTTTTTTCGGAGAGATCGGAAAATGAAAAGACCGTGCTTTTGACAAACTGAACAATATCCCCGCCCGAGGGCTGAAACCGGATTTCATTCACTTCCAGCTTTCTGAAATCCAGCAGCTGATTGACCATATTCAACAGCCGCCGGGCATTTCTCTGGATGAGGTCAAACTGTTTGCGTTCCTGGGCATCGACGGCCTTTTCACTGAGCTTTTCGACCGGGGCCAGGATCAAGGAAAGCGGCGTACGCAGCTCGTGGCTGACGTTGGTGAAGAACTTGGTCTTTAGCATATCCAGCTCTTGTGAACGCCTGGCCTCCTCGCGCGTCTGCATAATGGCAAATTTCATCCTTTCCCTTTCCTGTGTGAGTTTGAGCGCCGCCAGCAGCAGCAGGGCTATCGCTATCGCATACAAAGCATAAGCAATGGGCGACCGCCAGAAAGGAGGAAGTACTTTGATATGGAGTGATATTCCCTCCCGGTTCCAGAGCCCGTCGTTGTTTGATGCAATCACCCGAAAAACATAGTCGCCTGCATCGAGATTAGTAAAGGTAACTTTCCGGTTGTTCGCGTCGGCTGGTAGCCAATCATCATTAAAGCCTTCTAATTTATACTTGTATTGGCTCTTGCCAGCCTGGATGAAGTTAAGCGCAGCGAATTCGATGGAAAATACATTCTCTCCAGCCTGCAATACAATGGAAGGATTGGTCGTGATCGACGAAGATAGTATCTGCCTTCCGCCAACAGCAGCTCCGGGGCGGACGCTACGGTTAAACAGCTGAAAGTCTGTAAATGCCAGTCGGGGCACTACCTTATTTCCACCCAATTCCCTCGGCCGGAATATGTTGAACCCATTGGCCCCGCCAAAAAGCAATTCCCCTCCCCGTGTCCTGAACGCAGCATCCTCGTTGAATTGCCTGCCTTGCAGCCCGTCCATTTCCGAATAGTTACGAAAAGTCAGCTGTAAGCGGCCCTTTCCCTGGGAAATGGTCGCGCATGACAACCCGTTCGGTGTACCCAGCCATAACCTGCCGTCCCCATCCTCGGCCATCGACAAAATCGCGTTATGAGGCAATCCGTTCTTTTCACTGTAATTGACGAACGTGCCCGACTCCGGCAACCATAAACTGAGCCCTCCCCGGGAGCCGATCCATATCCGCCCCCTGGTATCTTGTAATATGCCAAAGATGTCGTTGCTCGCTATGGAGGACGGGTTCCCTTTTTCTGTTTCAAAATGGACCAACGCGCCGGACGTCTTCTTCAACACATCGATCCCTGTTGAAGTCCCAAACCACATATTTCCTTCCGAGTCCTCAAAAATAGTCGGAACATAGGTAGAATAAAGCGCCCGCTGGTCAGGATGCCGGTATTTGGTGAAGTTGTCCGATGGCCGGTTATACAGACAAAGGCCGCCGTCGAGGGTACCGACCCAGAGCCGCCGCTGCGAGTCTTCGAAGATCTCCCATACACTCCTGCCCGGAAGGCTCTGCGGTTTGGCGGGATCGTACTGGTAGCGGGTAAACCGTTGCCCGTCAAAGCAGTTCAGTCCCCCCAAAAAAGTCCCGATCCATAACCTGTTTTTATGGTCCAGGCACAAACTGACCACAACATCGCTGCTCAGCGACCGCGGATTGCCCGGATCGTAACGGTAAGTCGTGAATTTCCCTGTACTCCTGTCGTAGTACATCAGCCCTCCCCCGTTGCTTCCAAGCCAGAGATTGCCTTTGGCATCCTCCACAAATGCGTTGATGTCCTCAAAAGGCAGGCCATAAGGCATTGTATGCCGGTTGACGAGCGGGAATCGTTTGCTGTTCTTATGAAAATAATGCAGCCCGCTTTTATAGGTACCTACCCAAATAACCCCTTCGGTGTCTTTGAGCAATGTGGTGATAGAATTGTGGCTCAATCCATTCTCATTGTCGGATGCATGCCGCATGTTGGTAACCGACCGTGTTTTTTTATTGAGCACATCTATGCCAGTCTGCCCATTGGATATCCAGACATCACCATCGGGATCCGTCACTACGCCTGTGATCATGCTCGAACTCAGCCGTGGGCTTCCGAAGGTTTTTCCCAAATATTGTACTTTCCCCAACTGCTTGTTCCAATAAGCCACACCCATATCAAAATTGGTGGGATACACCCAAATATCCCCGTCACCGTCCAGTACGAGCTTGCAATGCAGCAGATCTTCCTTACGGGCCTTCCGGTCCTGAAAAAAGTTGAGCCTTTTTACTACCCTGACGCCCTGCTTGCCGACGACTATGTTTTCAACCAGCCCGTTCGAATGTGCCACCCAGTAGGTGCCATCGGGGTGTTGTACTATCGAGGTGACGTCGTTGCTGGCAATGGAAGTCGTATCACGGTCGGTATGCCTGATCGAGAAGGCCTTCTTGCTTTTTTCATTATAGCAAGTGAGTCCGTCATTCTGAATGATAAACCAATAATTACCCTTGCTATCCGGTACAATCTCTTTCAGATCGGCCGGCTTACGAATTGAATAGGCCTGAAAACCTTGCAAGGGCCGCGAGAAAGACTCCGTTGCGGGGTCATAAATGCAAGGGCCGCGACTGGTAAGAACCCCCATTTTCCCCGCGGGCATTTTAAATAATCCGGTAATATCGTCGTCAAAGAGTGAGGTAGCGTCCGAGGCATCATTCCGAAACACCCTTATCGTGTAGCCGTCAAACCGGTTGAGGCCAGATTCGGTACCAATCCAGAGAAAACCGGTCTCATCGCGGTATACCACCTTGATATGGGCATGGGAAAGGCCCTGGCGGGCGTCAATATGAACAAACCGACGCTGCTGCCCAAACACTGAAAATGAGGCTTGCATAAGCACAAGCACCATTGCCAACGCGCAACTCTTCAATAGACTTAGTCGTTTCACTACCAATCTTCAAAATCAACAACCCTTGCTACTAGATTTAATGTCCGATAACCATTTCCGGTTCGTACTCAAAAGTAGCTTTCTGACCGACAAAAATTGCACGAAACTGATGTTATTTAATTGGCAGCCGGCGCATGCCCTGCTCAATCAATCCCGATTTGCTTCCTTTCGGTTTCTGAAAGTTGGGCTCTCCGATTGGCTGAAACGGTAAGTAAGACCCAGTCGGAACCGGGCGGCGTTGAAGTTACTGACGCGATCGATGCGGTAGTTTTCTGTGACTGTCAGCGTTCTTTGTTTGTTAGTATTTAAAATGTTGGTTCCGTCCAGTACTAATGTAGCCTTGCCTTTAAACAGGGTTCTGCTAAGTCCTGACGCCAAATAGCAATAGGCCCCCGTTTTGCTTTGCGCATTGTTATCAGGTCCCTGCGCATCCAGCCGGCATTGAAACATAAGCGCCCAGGGTAATTTCAGGCGCATGTTGAGCCTTCCGTTCCACGACTGGTTTGAAAAACTAAAATCAGCATCCCGGTATTTGCCGCGCTGGTGAAACAAATACCCGGTCCACTGCGCATGGATCGACAGCCACGACAGCGGATTATAAGCCGCCGAAAGTTCAACGCCGCAGCGCTTTTCGCCAGACAGATTAAAGGGCATGGTGATCATCACGTTCCTATCATTCTGGAAGGTGTATTGCAGCATCGGAGCCGTTGTAAATTGGGCGAAAATAGTCGGGCTCCATGTAAGTTTGTCCCACTGTTTTGTCAAAGCCAGCTCCATTACATGCGTAAACGAAGGGTTTAGCCCCGGGTTACCGACAAACTGCGCATTAAGATCGGTGACCTCGTTGAACGGATATAAGTACCACAGCGACGGCCTGCCGATACGCCTGGAATAATTAGCCTGGATGGTGGCCCTTTCTTGTAGAATATAGCTCAGATTCACAGACGGAAACATACGGCCATAATGCTTTCTGCTGCCGAAATCGCCTTTCCTGTCCTGAATATCGACCTGGGTGTACTCATAACGCAGGCCAAACTGGTAACGGAGCTTTCCCGGGCGGCTTCTGTATTGTGCATAAGCTGCACCGATCTTCTCCTTATAACTGACCTTGTTATCGATGCCGTCCAGCACCGCCCAGGTGTCATCCAGGTATTGCTCGGCTTTATAGTCACTTAGTACCGACCTGGCTTCCGCTTTGAGGCCCACTTCGAACGCCGACTGGTTGGAAAAAGAATAAACAAAGTCGGATTGAATGACCAGATCGCGGCTGCCGCCTGTCGAAGCCGTCCGGATGGCAGGTAATGCAGCGGGCAATGGGAATGTCCTGCTTGTCGACAAAGCCCATGTTTTATCGCTATTCCAAAAGTCGTATTGCACATCGGCCGTTAGTTTTGTTCCCTCTCTGTTAAACGTCCGGGTATAATTGGATTCAAACTGGTTATAACTACGGCTTTCGTGCGAGCTGCCTTTGCGCGTGAGCAGGCTGTCGGCACCGGCAGGCCCGAAAGCGTAATCGAGTGTGGTGCCATCGATGTCTTTGGTCGCATTTCTGAAATATGCCAGCGTAAAGATATTTTTTGAATCGAGCCGGTAGTCTCCCCCGAGGTAAATCAATCTGCCATCGTCGTGGCGGCTCTCATGCTGCACTTTTTCCAGTGAATTGGCGGCATGATCTATTGCCATTTGCCTTGTAGTATAAAACCCGACGTAATCCGAATAGCGGCCGCCTAACGTAGCGAAAACGTTCCAGGGGCCAGCCTTGTAGCTCAGGTTGGCATTCAGATTGTAATCATTTGGCTGCCCCGCCACCATGCGCGCCTGGCCCGCGAATTTCTCCTTGTCATTCTTTTTAAGGATGATGTTGATCGTTCCTGCCGGTCCCAGGGCATCGTACCTGGCCGACGGCGTGGTTATCACTTCAATCTTTTCGATACCACCCGCCGGAATCTGCGCCAGGATGCCAGCCAGCGCAAGACCGGACCGTCGGCCATTGATCAACACGGCCACATGGCTGTTCCCCCGGAGCCTGATCACCCCCGCTGCGTCGACAGCAACGGACGGAATGCCGTTGAGCACATCCGCAGCCGCCCCGCCCTGCGACAGAATGTCTTTACCAATGCGGTAAACCTTCTTGTCCAGCTGTAAATCCACGTCCGGTCTTTCGGCTACGATCTTTACCTCATGCAAAGAAATAGTATCGTCTTTCATCGACCGTATCCGAATGCTGTCCGGAGAACCATTCGGGCGCGCTGCCGGTAGGCCCTGCCCGCGAGCACCGATGACAAGCAGGCTCCACGTGGCAAATACGAAGGTTCGGATATTGGATTTAGAAATGCAAAGCGTCGACATAGCCGTTCTATTTGGTTCAATGCAAATGAACGCTATCGCAGTTACCGGTTCCCGGGTTTTAGCCGAAGTACCTGTCACGTCCTGCATAAAACCCGAATTGGCCCCGTTAACCGAAAGAGGGTAAAAACCGGTTGAAAACTGCTTGAAAATCGCAGTCTGTCGAATGTTAATCACCAAAGGTTTCAAATTGTTAACTTTGATAACAAAGTCACAATCACATACTCCGGCCGGTTACAGAATGACCCGACGCTTTTACATCGCAGGCAACCGTTTGCTCACGCACATATTGTTCTGGGCGGGTTACCTGTTCGTATACACGGGCGTACATGCGGAAAGCGAGGATGGGCTTTGGGCCTATTTCCTGATTGAACTACAAGGAATGCCTGCCGCGATGCTCGTTGCCTATGTCAATATTTACGTGCTGTTCCCCCGCTTTTTCCAGCCGAAAAGGTATGTTGCCTATGCCGTCGCAGCCGTGGCATTGTTGTTCGTGGCCGCGCTGCTGAACCGGATCCTGATCGAGCGCTTTATCGAACCCCGATTTTTCCCGGACACCACCTATTATGAGCCCATTTTCGTCTGGTACCTGCTCTTGAAGGTCATGCTATGGTTTCTGGCTCCGGTCCTTTTGTTCACGCTTTTGATCAAAGCCGTCGGGCATTGGATCGACCAGGAACGACTTCATCAGGATACAATGCGTGAAAAACTAGCGGCCGAGCTCAGCCTGTTGAAAGCTCAGGTGCACCCGCATTTTCTTTTCAATACCCTCAACAACCTTTATGCACTCACATTGCAAGCGGCCCCGGCTGCGCCGCAGGTAGTGCTGAAACTCTCCGAACTGATGAGCTACATGCTCTACGAGTCCCAATCGGAGCATATTTTATTGGAACAGGAAATCGGGCACATCCAAAACTACATTGCGCTCGAAACACTCCGGTATGGCAACCGGCTGGACGTTTCGCTAGTCGCTTCCGGAGAAACGGAAGGCAGGACGATCGCACCGCTGCTGTTGATACCCTTCGTGGAGAATGCATTCAAACACGGCGTGAGCGATGAAACGGAAAATGTGTGGGTGACCATCGACTTAAAAGTAAAAGACGGATGGCTCGGCGTAAAAGTGGAAAATAGTTGTACGGCGAGCGAAAAGCGCGGTAACGACAATGGTGTGACGGGCGGGATCGGCTTACAAAATGTAAAACGCCGGCTGGCGTTGCTCTATCCGGAAGCACATCAGCTGACCTTGACAAAGGAAGCGGAATACTATTCGGTTGACCTTAAAATCAGATTGTAAAAATCAATGACCACAAGTAAAATCAGGTGCCTGATCGTGGACGATGAGCCGCTGGCCATATCCGTTTTGCAGGAGTACATCAGCCAGCTGGAAACCTTGACGCTGGTCGGCACATGCTGCAATGCAGTGGAGGCGCTGCTTTTTTTGCAAAAAAATAAAGTGGATTTGCTTTTCCTGGACATTCAAATGCCTAAACTTACCGGCATCGATTTCCTGAAAACGTTGGCCAACCGCCCAAAAGTAATTTTCACCACCGCCTACCGCGAATATGCATTGGAAGGTTTTGAGCTTAACGTGCTGGATTACCTGCTGAAACCCGTCCCGTTCGACCGGTTCCTGCTCGCTATCAATAAATACCATGGCAATGAGCCCGCTAATAAGCTGCCGCAACTGCTGGTGCCAGCCAATGAGAACGGTATCAATGAACAGTTCATTTACCTTAAATCAGACAAGAAGATGATAAAGGTGTTTCTGAACGAAATCCTGTACATCGAAAGCCTTAAAGATTATGTCAAAGTAAAAACCGTGTCCGGCGACGTAGTGAGCTACCAGCGGATCAGCTACCTGGAAGAGAAATTACCCGATCGCCGGTTTCTTCGAATCCACCGTGCTTACATTATCGCTACCGACAAGATCCGATCGTTCAATACTTCGGTCATAGAGGTAGGCGGCCAGGAGCTGCCCATTGGCCGGCAATACAAAGCCGACGTGATGAAAGTGCTGGGAATGCCATAGGGCCTAAATAATTGCCAGCCACAGATCAACTTAGTATTAAGATTTTAAAACAATCCTTTGACAATCTATGCAAGTCCGATTTTGTGCCATTGTTACGTTGCTGATTCTTTGTTCTGACCTCCGCGCCCAATTTGCCGCACCGATCAGAGATTCCGTGCATTCCGCTATCCTCCGCGAACAGCGGGACATTGTGATCACCCTGCCCGCGAGTTATGCGAATGACACCGCGCGGTATGACGTATGGTACGTTCTCGACGGCGAGTGGGATGGCCCGTTGTTCACGCAGATATTCAGCTACATGGTCAATATGAAGTTTGCGCCACCGGCTATCCTGGTGGCGGTGCCAAACCGTTATGTGAACGGCTTTAACCTGCGGGACCGCGACCTGACACCCACGAAGTTTCCCGATGTGGACAGTTCCGGTGGAGCGGCAAATTACCTGGCATTTTTTGAAAAGGAGCTCATTCCGCATATCCACAAAAAATACCGCACAAATGGGGAGAACGGTCTGTTCGGCGGGTCGTTTGGCGGCCTGTTCACGATCTATGCACTGCTCGAAAAACCTTCCCTATTTCACTTTTATGCGACAGCTGATCCTGCGCTGCACAATGACAACCGGCAGATTCCGCAGCTCGCGGCGAAGCGGCTGCCGGCCATGCAATTTTCCAACACTGTGCTAAGTATCGGCGGGCGGAGCGAAAAGGTTTCTTACCATCAAATGGCCCGGGCCATGATGGATAGCGTACTCGCGGTAGCCGCTCCTGCCGGGTTACGCTGGCATTCGGCACTCTATCCCGACGAAGTACATAGCTCTACCCCTTTCAAATCGATCTACGATGGGCTCAAGTTTTCCTACCTTGGCTACTATGTCCGATCTGCCCGCTGTTATCCGAATGGCGGTATTGTGCTGAAAGATAAGCCCGTGAAGCTCTACATACCGACTGATTATTCGGATATCCGCTACACGATAGACGGCGCAACACCTGCCCGGTCAAGCGAGAAACTCGACGATCATCTATTGGTGAGCGAACCGGAGAAGTTAAAACTTTATTCCTTTTCGCCGAGTGGACGCTGGGACCACCCGATCCCTGTCAACCTGCGGCCTGGCGGCTACCTCAGTCCCAAACCGCGAAAGACAAAATTGGATCCGGCCCGAAGGTTGTCGGGTAACTTCAAAGACAATGCGGCAGAAGTCATGGATGGCTGGGTACAGATCGACAAGGATGGCTATTATGTGCTGCAATGCACACCACCGGTAGGCACAAAGCTTTTCCTGAACGACTCGTTGCTATTGCAGGCGGATGCAGAAAACGCTAACCTGCGCCAGGCAATCATCCTGCCGCTTCGCAGTGGAAATTATACGCTGCGAGTCGAACATCCCGATAAGCGTGCGAGGCATACACCACTCCATTTTGGCATGTATTACAGTAAGAACGGCCGGGACGACTGGTGGACGAACCCGGTTGTAACGTGGTAAAATTGACGGGGGCCCGGCCCTACAAAGTATATCGGGGTTTCGAATGGTGCAATCGAATTACTCCATCCGCAAGCTCTTAACCGGGTTCATCAGCGCGGCTTTGATGCTCTGAAAACTGACCGTCAGCAGGGTGACGACCAGTGCCCCAATCCCAGAAAGCGCAAAAATCCACCATGACAGCTCAGTCCTGTAAGTGTATTGATGCAACCAGTTATGGAGGAAATAATGAGCGATTGGTGTAGCAATCACAAAGGCGATCAGCGCCAGAACGATGAAGTCTTTCGAAAGCAAACCCCAAACATTGAGCACCGATGCCCCAAGGACTTTCCTGATACCGATTTCTTTCGTGCGCTGCTCAGCCATAAAAGCAGCTAGCCCAAAAAGGCCAAGGCAGGAAATAAAAATGGCAATCACCGTAAATACAAGGCCGAGATAGCCTATTCTGTCTTCCCGGGCAAATTTCAATGCATATTCCTGATCGGCGAATTTGTAATCGAAAAGTGTAGAAGGGACCAGCTTTTTAAAGACCGCTTCCAATTTCGGCAATGCTTCCGATGCGCTCACGTCCGGATTGAGCCGGATATTGATCCAATCCTGTGTCTTTTCCATGAAAAATACGGTGGGGACCGTTGGCTCAAAGGGCGACATAGCGACCATATCTTTGACTACACCCAGGATCTGATATGACTTTGGCTTACGCCAGCTGGGCCCCCATACCACCGTTTCACCCACCGGATTTTTGAGCCCCATCTGTTTTGCGAAGGATTCGTTGATGATGAAGCCTGAGGAGTCGCTGGCAAATTGCCTGTTAAAGTCCCTGCCGGCAACAAATTGCCAGCCCACCGTTTTCCCGTATTCCGCGCTGACCGGTAGCGTGCCGCATCCTGTGGGGCAAGTAATTTCTTCTCCTTTCCGGGAAAAACCGCCGTTCCACATGGTAATATCCGTCACCGAGCTTCTCGACTCTGCCACCTCTTTCACAACACCTGTATTTTTCAATTCCTGCCGTAGCAAGTCCGACTTTCCTGAGAAATCAGCCGTTTTTTTCCGGATCAGTAATAGTCCGTTCCGGTTATAACCGATCGGCCTGTTCTTGACATGCTGAATTTGCCTGTATATGAGCAACGTACTGATCACCAGCGTAACCGAAACAGTAAATTGAATGACAACCAGCACCTTACGGGGCATAGCAGCCAGACTCCCGATCCCGGATGCCCCCTGGCCTATCATACCTTTCAGGACCTTTACAGGCTGAAAACCAGAAAGGTACAAGGCAGGATAACTACCGGCAGCAAAGCCGGTGAATCCGATAAAAACAAGGCTTGCCAACCAGAAATAGGTGTTTGTCCAGGGGAAGCTTAGTCGTTTCGAGGTTATGTTATTAAACCAGGGTAATGCGCTATTGACCAACAGGATCGTGATGGCAAATGCAAGAAAAACAACCAGAAATGATTCGCTTAAAAACTGCCTGACGAGTTGTCCGCGCAACGAACCGACGGCTTTACGAATGCCAACCTCCTTTGCCCTGTTTACCGACCGGGCCGTTGCCAGGTTCATAAAATTAATGCAGGCCAATAGCAAAACAAATGCGCCGATCAGCCCGATGAGCCATACCATCTGCACCGGCCCGTTATCTTCCACGTCGTAATGGCCGTACAAGTGCCACCGGCTCATCGGCAGCAGACTTATTTGTGGATGCCGGGCCAGCATTTCCGCCGTCCCATCCAGTTTTTTGAGGTTATTGAGCTCGATATCCTTGATCATGCCGGAGACCTGACTTATATCCGCCTCCGGCATGAGTTGTACAATTATGGACAGGAACCAATTATCCCATTGCTGTTGCCTCACCCAGGGATTGATCGATGTCCATAGGTCGAATGGCGCAAAAAAGCGAATATCGTTGAATTCGGTATTGCCGGGTAAATCCTCATACACGCCCGTTACCTTCGCATCCATGCTTGCGTTAATCCTGACAAGCTTGTTCATCGGGTCTTTATCCCCGAACATGGCTCTGGCTGCCGAAGCCGACAACAAAATGGAATGCGGATCGGCTAGCGCGGCCCAACTGCCCCTTAGCATCTTCAATGAGAGCATTTCCGCAATGCCCCCTTCGATGAACTGCCCTCTCTGGCTCAGTTTTATGTCTCCGGAAGACAGAATATAATCTTCCGGCTCCCGGGTAATGAGGATATGCTTAAAGTATCCCGGATAGTTTGACTTCAGTTCGGTTGCCAGCGGATAGGGCAACATCACATTGGAATAGTGCCTTCCGTCATCAGTCCTTGTCCCGAGCTCAGTGACCTTGGCGACCCGGTCGTAGTTTTTATGATAGGTATTGAATGTCAACTCGTCCCATAGCCACAAACCATTGAGCACCACGACAGCCATACCCACGGCCAGCCCGCCAATATTGATAGCAGAATATGCCTTGTTTTTGATCAAATTACGAAAGGCGATTTTGAAATGATTGCGGATCATACCGATGTTGCCGGGATTGGAATACTGACCTGAAATACTTTTTACAAACAATGGTGTAAATCAAATGTAATACCACTGCCCGGAAACGGCTTTTGTAAGGCACAGGTCTGCAAAATGTGTCATCCCACCGTTCAAATTCGGACGGGGCACGTTCGCGATTGGACAGTTAAATAGCGTGGGGGCGTGATTGAAAACATCAAAAACCTGAAACGGGTAGAAACCGGTTGAGTTTGGTCGAAAAGTCAGAACCTGGTCGGGTTGGTTGGAATTGGCTCAGTACAATAGTCCAAACATCCAAAGCGGAATTTTATCGCCGTACCCCACTTCAAGCCCAACAACGTCAAAATTCCCAGCTCTTCCAGATAATGCATATACTCCACGACCAGCCCGACTCGTATTCAGCGTTTCACCAAGCTTGCTGATATTCGGTTTCATAGGCACACTTTCGGCCAGCACCACAAGCAGTTGTTTCAGCTTGTCAACGGAAGCATAGCTTATACCATAAACTGCTGGCAAATTCAACCCCAAACTAAGATGAATTGTTTCGGTCAGCTTTTGCACATAGACGTCTTTGTTCTCCAAAAAATATGGATAGTAGCCGTATTGAAGATAATCGTTCCAGTGCATCAGCGGCTTGATTCCCTGCGTCAGATCCAACGCCAATTCTGTGTGGCCTTTCAGAAGATCTGGCAGAGATACTGCAGGCCAGGACACAATTTGTTGAATCTGAAGAAATTCACGGAACGAGAGCCCATGTAAATGATACATGACTGCCCCGGCGACTTAAATCACCCTTGCTGCGTTCCAGGTGCATAATCGACGAACCGGTGAAGGCGATCCGTAAATCAGGGAAGTCGTCGTAAAGATTTTTGATCTCCTGCGACCAATTGGCATACCGGTCAACCTCGTCCAACACCAGGAGCCGCCCACCAGTCCGAACAAGAGCCTCTCCCAGGTCATATAGACCATGCGCACTGAAATAGAGATCATCCGAACTGACGTATAACGACTGGCCGGTTGGTAACGCCGTCTGCTTTAAATATTGCAGGACGAGCGTTGTCTTCCCGGCACCACGAGCGCCTTTAATGCCGATCAATCGATTACGCTCCCAGTCGATCTGACAAATAAAGTCCCGCACGAACTCGGTCGAAGTGCGTTGCAGTTTCGGTAAGTATTTGGTGAAAAGAGCCTCCAAAGTGTTATTTATAAATTACAGAAATAGTGGAATTCTGTAATTTTCAAATAACACTTTAAGAGGAGGAACAAATCGCAAAAGAGAATCTTGTTCCCAATTTGCTCATTCCTTTCAACTTGCCAATGTCCAGTTACCAATGTCTAGCCCATTACTTGTGCAGAAGTCTTCCAGAAAGTTATACGCTCGTTCATTAAAAAGGACTGCCAACCGACAGTCCTCAATTTCTAAGCGCTCTCAGCCATTCGCTCCAAACCCTCCCACAGAAGTTTCAGATCAAACAGCGCTGATTTCTGAGCCTGATCAAGCGGAATGTCCGAGTGATACAATGCCAGATCGTGAATCATTTTTTAACGAACCCGATAGTTCCTGACAACCTTGACATTCAACCAGGTACAGAAACTCGGCCTGTAAAGTTGTCAGCTGCGAACCAGCTGTTAATGCCTGACGTGCATCATTCGTTGTGTTGGCAGAATGCTCATTCATGACAACACCTTGACCATTTGACGTTTGCAAGTTAAAATGGATTGAGGTGAATGAATAAGGAGAGGTCACTGCAAACGTCACCAAAGCGAGCTTCGGCAGGTCTCGGGACTTTCACCCGTATGCCTCTCCAAGACCAATTTTTTCCTGTGTTTTTGTAGTAAGCTCATAGTAATTTTAGTAACGTTTGCGGAGCAAATATAGGAGATTATACTAAACCACGAGAGTTGGATATTGGGGTCGATAAACCCATAGGCTAATGGGCGGGAGTAGTGGTTAAAAATCAATTACTTATTTCATTAAAACTTAACGCAATGAACCGATAGAAAAAAAGAGGGTCTGCCAGGCAGACCCTCTTTTTCGATTAAGCTATCTCAATCAGCCTTGGGGCTTTTTGCTTCGCCTGTTCCTGTTTGGGGATGGTCAGGTGAAGCAGGCCGTTCTCATATCTGGCTGCGATGTGCTCGACATCGACGACGTCCCTTGGGAGGACAAAGCTCCTCTGGAAGGATTGGTAGCTGAACTCCCTGCGACTGTAACCATCCTGATCAGACTCCTGCTGGTGCTCTCTTTGAGAGCTTATGGTGAGCGTGTTGCCATCCAGCTCGACCTTGAAGTCGCTTTTGTCCATTCCGGGAGCGGCCATTTCAACCTCGAAGTTATCGCCTGTCTCGCGGATGTTTACCGAAGGCACTGTTGTGCTGGTAGCTGAGTAGTTATTGTTGCCCCAGTTAAAAAGTTCGCGGCCAAAGAAATCGTCGAACAGCGCCGGGAATGCTGTGGGCAATAGCCCGTTCCTTTTGATGAGTGACATAATCAACCTCCTTTTTAAAAAGTTAAACAATGAATAATGAACTTTCGGCCGGCCTTGATTGCCTGCCTGGCCCTGCTAATTCAAAGTATGTTCCAAGCCGGATTTGCCGGAAATTTTTTCAGGGTTCTGACATTTTTTCTGACAGTTTTACACTGCAGAAAACTGACAAACCTGGCAGTATCGGAAATTTTTATTGAACAGGTTTTTGAAAAATTCACTCATTTTTTATTTTCGCGGCAAGAAAAGTGCGCAGGCCGAACGAGGCTTCGCAATCATTCTTTAATAAATGAAACTTAGTGATAACTTTTGTTTGTTAGATTATGTCTCTTTTTTGTCCAATTCTCAAAAAGTACAACACTTATTCCATTTGCGGTTTACTTTTCATGGCCGGACTCCCGGCAAATTCACAGGCTCAGCCTTCGGGTAAACCCATCGGAGCTTCTTCTTTTCAAACCAACTTATTTAATCTGGAAGCCAGCGCCAATGAGCCATTCCGGTATTCGGCAACACTGAAAAACGGGGCTGGTCAGCCAAAGATCTATGCTTTGGACGCGAAAGTGCCCTCCGGCTGGCTGGTATCCTTTCGTACCTTGGGCAGCCCGGTCACCTCGGTCCATCTTGACGCGGGCGCCACGCAAGAGGTATCCGTAGAACTGAGCGCAAGCCCTTATTCCAAGCCGGGAAAGTATGCCATTCCTGTAACGGCGGTTTCGCCTGTCGACACGCTCAGGCTCAATCTTGAAGCTGTTCTCAAAGGGGCTTACAAGATTGAACTGACAACCCCGTCCGGGCGACTCAGTGAAAATGTCACGGAAGGCAGCGTGGAGCAGATCGTATGCACGATCAAGAACACGGGCACCCTGCCGCTTACCAACGTGGAACTGTCAGCCCAGACACCCCCGAAATGGCAGGTCACCTTTGAGCCGGCCAAGGTGGAGCGTATAGACCCCTCCGGTTCTATCGATATAACCGCCAAGGTGCATGTTCCCGACAAAACAATAGCCGGAGATTACGTCTCCACGTTTACTGCCAAAACGCAGAACGCAAATGCTGACGCTGCTTTCCGGATCACCGTCAAAACTTCCCTGCTGTCTGGTTGGCTTGGCATTCTCGTCATTTTACTTGCCATCGGCTTGATATTCGGGTTAATCAGAAAATACGGCAGACGATAAACAGTATGGAAAATCCTGTCATTGATTTGAAGGGGTTGACTAAATGTTATGGTTCTCTAAAGGCAGTCGATGAGCTCAACCTGAAAATCGAAAAAGGCGAAATATTCGGTTTGCTAGGCCCGAACGGAGCAGGGAAGACTACGACCATCCTGATGATGCTCGGGCTTACCGAGCCCACTTCGGGCAAAGCGCTGGTCTGCGGGATCGACGCAACGACCAATCCCATCCTGGTAAAGCGCAAAGTAGGCTACATGCCCGACAGCATCGGCTTTTACGAAAGCATGACAGCCCTTGAAAACCTGGTATACACCGGAAAACTGAACGGCCTCCCTGAAAAAGAGGCAAACCGGCGCGCGCTGGATCTGATGGATCTGGTCGGACTGGGCGACTCGGCACGCAAGAGGGCGTCTGTTTTTTCCCGCGGTATGAAACAAAGGCTGGGGCTCGCAGAAGTGTTAATCAAGCGTCCGGAAGTAATTATCCTCGACGAACCCACGCTCGGTATCGACCCTGCGGGCGTTAAAGAATTCCTCAGTCTGATACACCAGTTGAGTAGAGAGCAGGGACTGACAGTCCTATTGTCTTCCCACCATTTGCACCAGGTCCAAATGGTTTGTGACCGTGTAGGTATTTTCGCTGCCGGTAAAATGCAGATGGAGGGAAATATTCACAAGCTTTCGCAAACCCTTTTTGCCGAAGACTCCTACTCGGTCGGCATCACAGTGAGAGAACCTTTACCAGCCTCCTGGGAGCATAGTGATGAACTGCGAAACATCCCGGATGTGCAAGGATTGCGCATTACCGAAAACCTCGTGCAGATCGCGTGCGCCTCGGATGTTACGCCTGACATTGTCCGCTTCTTCGTCGCCAAGGGGCTTGACGTAATGGGTGTCCATAAGCGGGAATTCGGACTTGATGAGATTTATCAAAAATACTTTGACAATAATTTAATTGAAAACAATGCCCATGAAAAGTCTCGCAGCATTTTCAAAAGGTACGTCAATAAAAAGTGAGCCCGCCGCGAACCCGACCACCGCTTTTTGGGTGGTGGTCGATAAAGAAGTGACTGACCATATCCGTAGCTGGCGGCTTATCCTATTGCTGGCCTTGCTGGCGCTCACATTTTTTGGGGCTTTGTATGTTTCACTGAGCAATATCAGAAGCATAGTTTCAAATGCTCAGGACCCGGATAACACGTTTCTTTACCTGAAACTGCTTACCAGTACAGACGGCACAATGCCCCCGTTTCACGTATTTCTGAATTTTCTAGGCCCCCTGCTCGGGATAGCGCTGGGTTTCGATGCGATCAATTCTGAACAGAACAACGGCACCTTGATTCGCCTGATGGCTCAGCCTGTATACCGCGACAACCTGATCCTGGCAAAATTTGTGAGTGCGTTAATCCTTGTAGGTACCCTGTTTTTTACGCTCGTCTTACTGATGATTGGCGCAGGCTTGTGTATCACAGGAGTTTTGATCGAACCGGTCGAGGTACTCCGAATTTTCACCTTCACCGTCCTGGCGGTCGTCTATGTCGGGTTTTGGCTCAGCTTGTCGATATTGTTCTCGATCGCATTCAAACAAACGGCCACGTCCGCGCTCGCAGCGATCGGTGTGTGGTTATTCTTTACAGTATTTTATCAGATAGTCGTCAATTTGGTGATGGCCGCTTTCATTCCCAGACATACCATACATACCGAGGCGGACGTGGTCGGCTACAATGAAATGATGCTGAATGTACTCCGTCTCGCGCCAAGCCAGCTGTTTTCCGATGCGACGACCACTTTGCTGATGCCATCTGTGCGAAGCCTGGGCCCTATGACCATGGAACAAATGGCGGGCGCTATTCCCTCGCCACTTCCGTTTATGGAAAGCCTGATGGTGGTTTGGCCCCAGTTATCGGGGTTATTGGCCGCAACTTTTCTTTGCTTTGCGTATTCTTACTACTTATTCATGCGGAGAGAGATCAGAAGCTAGAATCAGATCGGGCTGGATCAGCATACCATTCAGCGATGAAAGGACCGACGATAATCAAGCGGAGTAGTATTTGTTTTGCTTTTAAAAAGTCTACTGAACGATTGAGGAAATTCAAAACCCAGCTTGAAACCGATCTCGCTTACGGTGAGCAGCGTTTGGGTAAGCAGCGTTTTGGCCCTCTCGATTACAAACCGGTGAATGTGCTGTTGCGTGTTTTGACCGGTGAGGCTTTTGAGCAGATCGCTCAGGTAGTTGTCGGAAAAATTCAGCTGACTGGCCAAATAGGATACCGTCGGCAAACCTTCGGAAATGGGCCGGTCGCTGGCGAAGTAATCAGCCAGGAGCTCTTCCAGTCGCATGAGCACGTCGCTGGTAACGGGTTTTCGGGTCAGGAATTGCCTGCCATAAAAACGTTGCCCGTAACTTAAAAGCAGTTCCAGGTGCGCGATGATCACATTTTCGGAATATGCGTCGATCCGCCCGCTGATTTCCTCTCCGAGCATTTTCATGACCGACAGCACCAGGCCTTCCTCCTGTTCGGAGAGGTGAAGCGCCTCGCTGACGGCATAGTCGAAAAAACTGTATTCTTTCATGCGCTGCCCGAGCGGGTGACGTCTGATAAAATCGGGGTGGAATACCACGCAGCAGCCGCTGGGCCTATGGTCTTCCGAAATATTGCTGACCACCTGGCCGGGCGCCGTGCAAAACATGATTCCTTCATCAAAATCGCAGAAACCCTGCCCGTAACGTACCTTGCCGATCACATTTCTTTTCAATGAAGTACAATACATATCCATGACGAGCATCTCCCTGCCGGTATCGGCATGGGCATGATCCATTTCGTTAAAATCGAAGACGCTCACCAGCGGGTGCACAGGCTTTGGTAAGCCCAGTAGCCGGTGCTGCTCCGAAATAGAATGGATTATATAGGGGGTCTGCCTTTTCATTTGATAAATATAAAACATACGGGCAGGAACGTTACCCTGCCCGCACATGAGTTAGCGGTCAATCGCGTCCATACCAAATTTGTCGTACCGATCGCCCGTTTCAGTCCCCAATGGAATAATGGCTTCCAACCGCGCCAGATCGTCATGGCTGAGCACGATTTCGGTGGCAGCGATATTTTCTACCAGGTACTTTCGGCGCTTCGTTCCCGGAATGGGCACGGCGCCTTTGGCCATCACCCACGCCAGCGCCAGCTGCGAGGACGTTACCTGCTTCTCCTCCGCCATGCGCTGGATTTCCGCAAGCAAATCCAGGTTTTTGTAAAACTGCTCACCCTGAAAGCGTGGGATACTCCGTCTGAAATCGTCTTCGGCAAGATCATCCGGCGTTTTCAGTTCGCCCGAAATAAACCCGCGACCTAGCGGCGAATACGCCACAAAGCCAACGCCAAGTTCTTCCAGCGCTCTCATAATGCCTGCTTCTTCGGGATTGCGTTCAAAGAGTGAATACTCGGTTTGCACCGCAGTGACCGGGTGGATCGCATGGGCTCTGCGGACAGTTTCAGCAGAAACTTCCGACAATCCGATGTAACGCACTTTGCCTTCCTTTACCAGGTCAGACATGGCCTCCACGGTTTCCTCAATGGGTGTATTGGCGTCGAGCCGGTGCAAATAGTACAGATCAATGTAGTCGGTTTTCAGGTTTTCGAGCGAGCGCTCCGCGGCTTTCTTCACATAAGCCTTATCTGCCCTGAACTTCCAGGTAATCTGCGCATTATCGTCGATTTCCCAGCCAAACTTCGTGGCGATCAGGTAATCGCCCCTTCGTCCTTTCGTTGCCCTGGCAATGAGCTGTTCGTTGACGAGCGGGCCGTAAAGATCGGCTGTGTCGAGAAAATTCCCGCCAAGTTCGAGCGAGCGGTGTATGGTGGCAATGGCTTCGGCTTCATCCGCTTTGCCATAAATATCCATATGCGCCATGCCAGTCATTCCCATACAGCCCAGCCCTAGCGACGGCACCACGAGCCCCTGACTTCCTAATTTTACAAGTTTCATACTGTTGGTATTTGTTTGTTTTAACCAATGCAAAACTAGGAAGGTCGCGTGCAGCAGGATTAACCATATCCGGGAGATTTGTATCCGAAATCCGGTGAGCGTATTTGAAGCACGAGGACAACCTGACATGTGCCTTATCAGTCCATTTCAATATTGGGCGGAATCAGCTTGTACATCACCGGCGTAACGATCCGGGAAAGTATTGTGGAGCTAATCAGGCCGCCAATCAGTACAACCGCCAGTGGAGCAATAAGGGGATTAGGGTTAAGCGCGATCGGCAGTAGTCCGCATATCGCCGTGATAGAAGTAAGCACAACGGGAAGAAAGCGCGTTTCACCGGCCATGTTGATGGCTTCCTCTATACTATATCCCTCCGCGCGCAGCTGGTTGGTAAAATCAACGAGTAGCAGTGAGTTTTTGACCTGGATACCCGACAGACCGATAAAACCAATAATAGAGACCAGTGACATAGGGCTGCCTGTCAGCAGCAGAAATACCACCCCGCCAAGTATCCCCAAGGGTATAATCGATAATACGATGATAATACCCTTGAAAGTTTTGAATTGCAGCAATAGCACACCCACAAACAAAAAGCCGCTGAGCAGGATCACCGACAGGAAGTTGCCGCCCAGCGCGTCGCCTTCGGATTCCGCTTCCCCCGACAGCTTGTAATAATAACCCGGCGGCATTTTCAGCTTGTCCAGCTGAGGTACGATTTCTTTCAAAACGTCGTTAGCCAGCACACCTTCTTTGACCAGCGAGGTCACTTTCGCAAAACGTGATTTATTAAAATGGTTAATTGCAGTCGGTGAAGTTTCAAATTCGATCGTTGCGATCTGGTCGACAAGGACTGGTTTGCCTTGAAGGTTATTAACATACAAATTCTTAAATGCATCCAGATTCGTGAACTTATCCCTGGGAAGGGTGATCACAACGCTGCGGGAATCGCCCCGGTCGTCGATATAATCCCCCACGGTGAGTCCCGCCACGGCCATCCGGATCACCCTGTCCACATCACTGGTAAGCACACCCAGGGTCCGGGCCTTTTCCTTGTCGATCCTTATTTTCAGGTCCGACTTGTAGGTATTCAACTCGTTGTTGACATAAAAGGTCCCGGGATGTTTTTTAAGCAGCTCTTCCACCTTGAAAGAGAGCTCCCGGAGCTTTTGCTGATCTTCGCCAAAAAGCCTGACGACGATATTGGCCTCGATAGGCGTTCCCTGCTCGAAATCTTTTACTTCAATTCTTGCAAACGGAAAATCTTTGAACTTCGCTCTAAGCTTTTTGATCAGCGCCGTTTTTTCACCGGGACTGGCCTCGTCATCCAGCTGCACAAATACCTGTCCGAAATCCGGCTTTACATCCTGCTGGTGTACGTTATAATAGACCTGTGGATTGCCTTTGGCCACATTGGCTGTATAATAGACGATCTCTTTGTGTTTTTTCAATTCATGCTCTACAAGCCTGGTTACGCGGTCGCTCTCGGGGATGTCGGCCTGTAAAGGCATTTTGATGTTGATAAGAAACATCGGCTTTTCAGACGTAGGAAAAAGCTTGAACCCGGTTACGGTGAACAGAAAAAAAGCAAGTCCGCTTAAAGCCAGCGATAACGCGACTGTGGTTTTGGGCCACTTTAAAGCCAAAGGCATGACGCGGCTGTAAGCACAGGTCAGGAATTTTTGCAGATACTTCAAAAACACATTGCCCTCTCCGTGCGTGTGCGTTTTCAACATCCGGCTTCCCAGAAATGGTACCAGCGTTAATGCCACGATCATAGAAGCCAGAACGCTGGTCATGATCGCTACCGGCAGGCTGCGGATGAATTCTCCGGCCACGTCAGGCAAAAAAGCCAGCGGTAAAAATGCAATGACCAAAGTGGCCGTACATCCCACCACCGCAACCCCGATCTGCTTCGTCCCTTTTAGAATGGCATCTTTTCGCGAGTGCCCCTCCCTGAGCCACCTTTCTATGTTTTCCACCACCACAATACTGTCATCGACCAACAAGCCCAACGCCACAACCAACCCGACGATACTTAGCTGGTTTAAAGAGTACCCCAGGGCATTTAAGGCGATAAGACCCAACGCCAACGAAAGAGGAATCGAGATCATTACGATCAGCGATGCCCTGAAACCCAGAGGCAAAAGGGTAATGACCACCAGTAAAATGGCCAGCGCGAAATCAAAACCCAGATGCCCCAGGCGCTGCGAGACCATGTTGGCCTGATCGAAGTTCTTGACCAAGCGGATATTACCCGGAAGCTCTTTGGAAAATGCTTCGAGCACCGGAAGGAACTCCTGCTGCACCGCCGCAATATTGACGTTATCTTTCATCGCCGCGGTGACCAGTACGCTGCGGTGCCCGTTCAAACGGGTAATGTGATCGACCGTGCCGTCCTTGTAGCTCACATCGGCCACATCGCTCAGGTATACGATCTTGCCGCCTGCATTATAAATAACGGTATTGGCTACATCGTCGACGGTCTTGAACTTGCCGCTCGTCTTTACGTTGAAGATCTTGCTTTCCAGGTTAATGCTGCCTCCCGGGATATCCGCCGCTTCGCTTTGGAGGCTGCCTATGACGACATTCAGCGGTATTTTTTGCTGAGCCAGCTTATCCAGGTGCATGTCGATGCGGATCTGCTGCTCGGGCATGCCGAAATACCTCACCTCTTTCAGGTTGGTGATTTTCTCCAGACGGGTCTTAAGCATATCGGCTTTGTCCCTCAGCAGTTTCCCCGAGGCATTGTCGGACACCAGGGCGATTTGCAAAATCTTTACATCGGCAGAAGATATCTTTTCCGTTTTGATCAGGTAAATGTCTTTGGGAAGCTCGCTGTTCTTCAAAGCATTGATTTCCGTCGAAATCTCCTGATACTTGTTGTCCACATCCACGCCGTATTTGAACTTAGGCTGGATCACCGCCACCCCGTCCTCTACGGTGGTCAGTATCTTTTCAATATTTTCAAGTCCATAGATTTTGTTTTCAATGGGCTTTACTACCTGCTCTTCCATGTCCTTGGGACTGGTACCGGGATAAATGACCGTGATCAGATATTGCGGCGGATGCGTGGTCGGGTCTTCCGAGCGCGGCATGGTGAATAGCGTAAGCACACCGACTACCGCGACAAGAAGAAATATTATCAACGTGAACTGATAGTTTCTGACAGAAAAATTTGTGATTTTCATAGCTGTGGGTATTACCGGATGATTTTGATAGCGGATTGCTCATTCAGATAGGCGCTGTTGGAAATGACTATTTCGTTTATCCCTTCGAGCTTGTCTTTCAGGTACACCCTTTCGTTGTCGAACCGAAGGATCGTAACCGGTATTTTCTTAACCCGATTGGTCCCGACCGGCGTAAACACGAAACCTTTGTTGCCGTCTGCCTCCACCAATGATCCGTATGGGATAACCATTAGCCTGTCTTGCTGCCGGGTTGCGATTTCCGCTTTCCCAAACATGCCTACCGCAGGCCTTACATTATTTAAAGAAAGTTTCAATTCGATCTGAAAAGAGCCCAGCTGCGTGTCTGCGGATTGCGACTTGCGGAACACCACTGCGTCAAATTTTTGGCTCCCGTAACCGTCCAGGGTTACCGTTGCCGGCTGTCCGGGGTTGATAACAGCCCATTCACGGTCGGTGACGCCCACTTTGAGGACATAACTGTTGTGCTGCCGGGTTGAATTGATCAGCAGCACCGGCATGCCGCCACTAACCACCTCGCCTTCACTGGCGATCTTTTGGGTTACAAAACCGTCGGACGCCGCATATATCTTTGAATACTGCTCATTGAACGCGGTGGCCTCCCGGGCCTTCACAGCAATGTCCAGGGCCGTTTTGGTATTCTGTAATTGTTCCAAAGTATATACGCTGTCGCGGTAAAGGTTAACCGCGCGGCCGTAATCACGCCGGGCCTTTTCCATGCTTAAATCGGTTTGTTCCAGGCCAGCCGATATTTCGGTGGCATTGAGCGTTGCCAGTAGCTGGCCCTTTTTGAAGAACTGCCCTTCATCTACAAAAATGCGGCTGATCACCCCACCTATCTTGAAGGAATACCTGGCTTCATCTTCTGTACTTACAAGGCCGGTGGCATGGATATGGTCGGGTACCGTTAAAACAGATACGGCAGAGGTCTTAACGGCAATGACGTCCGGTTCACCCATTGGATTTTGCTGCTTATGGGTTGGTTTGCAGCTGGTCAGCAGCGATGCAGTCGCGATCACGATGCTGAGTATACGATTTCTTTTCATGATGTTTCTGATTATTGAATGTTGAAGCTGGCATTGGCCCGTTCAATGGCCGCGTTGGCGATCCATGCGTCATAAAGGGCAATATTGGCGTGCAGCTGGGCATCGATCCATTGGTTTTGCGCATCAAGCAGCTCTATGTAGATAGCTGCACCTTCCGTATACAGCCTGACCATGTCCTGGTAGTAGGTCTTGCTGGTGTTCAACTGTGACTCTGCGGCATGGTATTCGGCAATTGTACCTTGCATACCTGCCTGCTTGACCGCGAGCTCCGTCAGCAGCTGCTGGCGCACGTAGTCGGTCTGCGCGGCGATCGCGTCGCGGTCGGATAGCGTCTGTTTGATTCTATAAGTGTTTTTGCCGAAGGAAAAGAGATTCCATTCCAAAGAGACACCCAGGAAATAGTACCGGCTGTGCCTGTTGAACTTCCAGTCAAAAGCCTGCGAGCCCAGATCCAGGTAAGTGCCTACCTTCGGGATGATGTAAGCTTTGGCAAGCCCGTTGAGATTGCTGTTGATATCTTTTGCAATACCGAGCTTGGATAATTCTTCACGGCCGCTGACATCATCGCCGGGAAGCCCGTCCTGCCCGGGCAATGCGGTAACCTGATCTACCATTATGCTGTCAGTCAGCGGACGGTTAAGCAGGAAGTTGAAGTAGTAACGTGCCGATGCTGCGGTTTGCCTTGCCGAGACAAGTGAAGCATTGATTTTAGACACCTCGTTCCGGCTCCGGATCACTGCCGTACGGTTTACCTTGTCGTTGTCGTGTAGTTTGGTATTGATCCTTTCGCCCTCCCGAACAAGCCTCAGAGAGGACTCATAGATACCAATGGCCGTGTTTGCTTTCAGATAATTGTAATAAGCCGTCTTGATTTCCTTTACCAGCTCGCGCTTATAGAGCATCACCTCTGCTTTTTGAAGATCCACCTGTTGGGTTTTGATCCGTTTGTTGTAGATCAGCTCTGCATTGAGAATGGGAAGACTCGTGCGGAATTTGGCGTCGTAGAAATTATCGGGATTCAGCAGTATCCGTTGGTTCTGCAATTGCGGGAATGCGTTACTCCCCGTCAGCTGATTAAGCGTCGCATAAGCCCCGTTCAGCAGGTCGCCGGTCGGAAAATCGATCGTACGTCCGCCGTCCGCCTTGGTATAGGTTGTTAAAAGCGATACCTGCGGGAGAAACATGCTTTTTGCTTCCATTAAAGCATCGACATTTTTTTGAAGCACAAAATTTTGCTGCCGGATGCTTTGGTTCGATAAGAGCCCTTCCCGAATGTATTCATCGAGCTTGCTTTGCGCCCTGGCGTTATCAACACCTGCCATCGACAATACCATCAGCAAGTGCCAGGCCGGTTTCGATAATCTTGAAATTGATTTGATCATTGTTTTAATTTTAAACATTGTTCAATAATAGGACAAAAAAAGGACTAGCCTTTTTCGAGCAGCGCTACAAAACATTCGTAGCCATGTTCCATGAGCTCTTCGTTGGTTTTGGTTACAAAGTTCGTGGCGCGGTCCTTGCAGAAAAGCGCGCAGATACCATGCATCGCAGAGAGGACCATGAACGTAAAATACTCCGTGTCCATGTCTTTGAACCTGCCTTTCTGCTGGCATTCCTTGACGATGCCCAGCAAGTGGTTGATTGCCTCCTGAGCGATCTGGAATCCGCCCGCCCCAGGTGACTTCGCCGGCTCTTCGACAATAAACATCAGGTTGTAGTAATCCTTATTTTCCTGCGCGAACTGAATAAAAATGCGCCCAACCGCCTTCAAACGTTCGAAAGGGTCGGCCACCTTATTCAATATTTTCAGCTGAGTGAGCAGCAGCCTGAATCCTTCTTTATGAAGCTCATGAAAAATCTCGCCTTTGTCCTTAAAGTGAAAATATATCGAGCCGGGGCTGTAATTGATCTCATTGGCGATATTGCGCATACTGGTCTGCTCATAACCTTTTTCCAGAAATATCTTTCGCGCTCCGTTTAAGATACGGTCACGCATTTCTTGCTTTTCTTCCAGTTTACGTTCTGCAATCCCCATATTCAATAATGTATATGATCAATAATGTTAACTACGCATTCCCGGGCTTATTTGCCCCATGATATTAACTGCCGACTTCCTGCTCAGGAAGCGAAAACCAAACATCATCAGACGGTTTTTCCACCCTTGCATCACACGCGGTTTTTGCCTGTTTTCCAGCGCCTGGACCAGTTCCCGCGCCACATCGGCGACCTTGGAAACCACAAATTCGGGAAAATCACCGGCTGTCCGGCCGGCATGAGCATGAAATTCCGAGTCGGCGGCGCCCGGGTTAAAACCCATCACAAAAATGCCATTTCGTTTATATTCATACCACAATGATTCGGAAAAGTTAGCAACAAAACTCTTAGTAGCCGCATAAACCGACCCGCCGGGCAGCGAAGAATGGGCCAGCAAAGAACCCACATTGACCAGCGCATCCCCGGAGGTAGCATGCTGTAAAAAGCTGTATGACAGCCTTACCAGCGCATCCATATTCAAATGCATATTCGCCAGGTGGTCATCGAGTTTGATATCGGTAAATCTACCGTAAATCCCTGCACCTGCATTGTTTACCAGCAGATCGTACTTGTAGGTGGCCAAATGATCAGCGACCATCTGTAAATCCCGTTCGTCGGTCAAATCGGCGGCCAAAAATAAATGGCCGCTCCCTGGCAGGGACTTCACAGCTTCCCTGAGCTTATTTTCGTTGCGGGCTACCATGGTTATCTGGTATTGTCGGGCAGCAAGCTGCCGGGCTACTTCGAGCCCGATCCCGCCACTTGCACCTGTGATGAATGCCTTCTTCATGAACACTGTTTTTAAAGTTCATTGCAAAATTATTGAACACTGTTCAATAAAACAAATTACAAAATGAAATTACTTGCAAACAGAGTTTAATATGCTAATAATATAACCCTAAACAATGTTCGAAACACTTCAAATACTGCTTTCCCGCACATAAATCGAACCATTCGTTGGATCATAATTTTTTCAGGATGGTTTACACCCCGGCCCGAAGAATACGGAGTTAACGATCCACCCGGTTATGGCTCAAACACCAGCCGCGCCATGAAGCTCAGGCCGCCCTCACGCGCGCGGGCAGGGATGCCTGCGAGCAGTCCCAGAGCAAGGCGCTGGTTCAGCACCAGCTTCATTTGCGGTCGGAAAACAGGGCTATGGCCTTCGGAAGAGAACTCATCGTTCACTTCCAGCCCTACGAAATTGCCCGATGGAAGCACGTAATGCATGCTCGCATTGACCTGGCAGAATGTCTGCCGGCGGGATTCGGCGGGGGTGAATTCCCATTCCGGGCCGGTATAGAGCAGACTGTGGATACGCTGTCCCCATTTCTTGGCGATAATGAAGAACGGGCTCACCGTGCTGCCTTTCAGCATTCCGCGGCCGTGATCGATCGAGTAGAATGAATGCGTGCGGAATTCATGCATATAACCCGCCGCCATCGACATCTGATGCCTTTGAGAAACCAGGAAAGTATATTGCGAGGCGAGTTTCAATCCTTCCAGCCTGTTGCGCGGGACATCGCCCGCCTGTTCTCCAATCCTGCCGGTATAAAACTCAAACGGCACTTCCGCTTCCAGCCCCAGGCGGTTGACGGGCGAAAATTCGTATTCCACAAATGCGTGGCTGGCGGTATACTTTTTGTGTCCTTCGAGGCCATAACCCACATTCCATTCCTTTTCACCTTTCCGCGCACCCAGGTCGCGGATCAGATCCATGTACAGCGGTTCGGCATGGCGAATTTTGAGCGGTTTCCGGTTTTGAATCGAATCGGTTTGTGCAAAAGCCGTGATTCCGGCCAGCAGTACCAGCAGTGTGTTGATGATCTTTTTCATGCCTTTAACTTTTTTATTACAATGTTAAAGGTCAAAACCGGAAGGAATTGGGAAGCAGCAGGCCCCTAGTTATCTTGCTGCATCCGAAAATCGATGTGCATGATGTGCCGGCCGTCAAACGCATAAGTGACCTTAAATCCGTACAGGTCTGCGATCGCCTTCACAATCGCCAGGCCGAGCCCGGTATGGCTGTTACCGGCTGCGGATTTATGAAACCGCTGAAATATCCGCTGCCCGTCGAGCGGCGCATTGGCACCCGAATTGGCAATGCTGAGGCTGTTTTCACTTAGCAGGAGTTGCACAAACCCGTTCGTATGGTTATGCACGATCGCGTTTTTAAGCAGGTTGGAAATCATGATCACCGTCAGGTCTTTCTGCATAATCACATCCACGCTGGCATCCCCGGCAACGTTGACCGCTACCAATTTGTAGGCCGCGAAATCCGCGAATTCCTCTTTCAAATCTGCCACCACGCTGTTGATTGAGACCGGTTCGGCCTTTTCGAACTGCCTGTTTTCAATTTTGGAAAGCAGCAAAAGCGACTTATTCAAGCGAGATAGTCTTTCCAACGTCTGGATCACATTTCCTACCGTTTCCAGATCCGCTTCCGTCATTCCGCTCTTCTCGACCAACAGCTCCAACCGGTTGATACTGATCGCAACAGGCGTTTGCAGCTCGTGGGATGCATTTTCGATAAACTGTTTCTGACTGTTGTAGGTATCCAGCGCATGCTGTACGAGCGCTGCTACGGATTCGTTCAGGACTTTGAACTCTTTCACATTCGTAGCCGCCGGGTTCAACTGCTGGTTCCTGCCCAGCCTGAAACTTTTGAGCTGGCCTACCAGATGGTAAAACGGCTTCCAGATCTTTCGCAGCAACAGATTGTTCACCACCAGAATGCTCACGACCAGCGCCACATAGAGCCATATCAGCGCATACAAAAGGTCTTCGATAAGATCGTCCTCCTCCACCATCGATGAAATGATTTTCAGCTCGTAGTATTTGTCGTCGATATGAAAGGACGTCGTCAGGATACGCACCGGCTCCATATCCTGCTCGTAGGGCATGTACATGAGCGTATCCTTGTGCACGTCCTTCATGTGCTTGGCGCGGCCCGGGTCGATCTCCCTGATTTCGTAGTTCCCTTCTGCAAATTCGGTTTTTCGCAGGGTCGCAGGGTCGGCGTGTGCCTTTTCGATAATCAGCATTTTATAGTTGTCCAGCCCATCGTCCAGGCTGTCGTACACCTCATCGAGCATATTGACATAGAAAATGACGGCCCACACACTGATAATGCCCAGCAATGCGAAAGCGAGGTATTTAAGGGTATGGTTGAGCAGATTCATGCCTGAACGAGTTTATATCCGATCCCGTAAACCGCTTGAATTTCCAGGTCTGCACCGTTGTCTTTCAGCTTTTTACGAAGGTTTTTCATTTGGGAATAAATGAATTCAAAATCGTCCGATTGATCGATGCGGTCGCCCCACACATGTTCTGCCAGCGACGCCTTGTTAACGAGCCGGTTACGGTTGGCGATCAGATAGGCGAGAATATCGAACTCTTTCCGGTTTACGGCCAGCGACTGCCCGTTGACAGATAACGTCCGGCCTTCAGGGGCGAGACTCACATTCCCGACGACGATCAAATGACTGTCCGGCATCGCTGTTCTGCGGATCACCGACTTCACGCGGGCCGTCAGTTCGGCCATGTGAAAAGGTTTGGGTAGATAATCATCCGCGCCGAGATCAAGACCGGTCACGCGGTCGTCGACCGAATCCTTGGCCGAAATAATAATCACATTATCCGATTTGCCGAGTGATTTCAGCTCACGCAGCAAATCCAGTCCGCTACCGCCCGGGAGCATGATATCCAGCAGGATACAGTCGTAATCGTTGGCCAGCAGCTTTTGCATTGCGCTGACGAAGGTGTCCGCAGCCTCCACCGAATACCCTTCTATCACAAGCGATTCCGATATGACCTGGGCGAGTGATTCTTCGTCTTCTACCACCAGTATTTTCATAGTGGCAAAATACTGCTAAAAACTGGAAACAATTGGGCGGCCGGCTCCTACACGGGATTAAGAAAGGAGATTCGTGGATCACATTATGCTGAACATCTGCCAGGCCATCATATAATATCCAATATTATCAGTGCTTTAATCGGACCAGTAGGTCGAGATGACACAACCGGGCCGGAGCGGAGAAGATTATCGAGAACAAGTTCGGTGCCCTGCCGGTCTTCACTGGGCTGAGAGAATGGGATAGACCGACTCCTATTCATGGCAAGGTTTGTGGGTTAGATTAATAAAAAGGCTAGACTATCTCTTGTTCAATTCAAGAGTGTTCCCGTTGCTCAGACGAATGCGCAAACCCGCAGGAAAAAAGGTATAACTGTTTTGCTCATATTCTTTAAGGAAAAAGGTGCCCGGTGAGGTAGCGTGCAGTTGCAGCGCGTAACTATCGCCGTAACCGTGCAGGGAAATATAAAGGTGTCCGTCCCGTAGAAAGACTTTGCTGGACATTGCAGAATCGGCTCTATTTACGTACACACCAGTGTAGCGTTTCAAAGTTGACGGCGGCACGGCAATTTCCTTTTGCAAGACCGCAAAGTTTACCCGTAACGCTTCCTGGAGTACTGCCGAAATAGCAGCACCGTGGTTCATTTCCGGGGCCGTATATGTGGTAATTGCCGCTCCGGGAACGTGCTGTGCGCACCACAACCGGAAGCGACGGATTTGATCGACCGTCTCGTGCTCATACGATCCGGCACCCATGAAAACTTTTGTGCGGAGCGTTCGAAGATTCGGTTCATATTTTCTTGCCGTAGGCAGCATATGCGTACCTCCATCGGCTGGCGCACCAATCATCACCGAAGAAAACAATGTAGGCTCACTGAATAAAGCGAACGTCGCAAACTTTCCGCCCATCGAATATCCGTAAAGCAGTTGATCTTGATCCACCCTGAAGTGCTCCTGCACCCATGGCATCACCTCTTTTTTCAGCGCGCGCAGAAACGCGGCACCGCCCTGGTCGGGATCGAGATCGCGATGACGCTTGTTCTCCCGGTCGCCATAGCCGATCGCAACGATGATCGGCTCATGCACCTGGTAATCCTGTTTCAGGTTACCCAACGCACTTACGGCGCTCGTAAATAGCCAATCGCCATCTGTGAGGTACAATACAGGATAGCTAGCAAGGGAATTATCGTATCCCGGCGGAAGAAAAACATATGTGCGAAAGCTATCCCCCACAGTTGGGGAATACCAGTCGAGCATTTTACCATACGACAGCGACATTGGCTGTTGCGGAATGCCTCGTGGCTGTGCTAATGCCGGCGCGGCAATAAGCAGGAATAAAATGAAGAAATATTTTTGCACGGTTCACAGATTTTGACACTCACTCGCTTCTGAGCGATTTGACGGGGTCGAGCAATGCAGTAGCAATGGTTTTCACGCCGATCCACAACAGCACCATTAGCAACTTAATGGTATAATTGAGGAGCATATTCTGATAGTTCTGATTTGCCGTCGTCTCATCAGGCGGGCCGAAAATGCCCCCTTCATTTGTTGAATGGAAGCGAAACAATTGTACCCGCTCTAAAAAATACCTCATTTCGCTCGAAAAGCCTCTTTTTCCTTTCCCTGCTTGTTCGAAATCGGACAGGCTAGTCCGCTATTGCTCGCGATCCATTTTTGGCGCAGTTCCGGGATCCACCACCACGATTTTACCAGTGTTCCAGCTTTCGGCGGGCTTGAAAGCCGTCGCGTCCGGCGGCGGGATGCATTGCAAAATCTTCACGCTTGCCCTCGAATACATTGGGGAAGTAGCACATCTTCATTAAATCCGGCGCCAAAGTGGTCGGGATCGATCTGGCAGAAATTCTGCTTATTGCAGTTATAAAAGTTGCTAAACGCCAATTCGGTTAATTTTTGACCACTTTCATATAAGTTCCGTCGTTGAACCGGATAAAATAAACGCCTGCAGGCAGCGACCGGACATCCAGATATTCCTCGTCGGACCTGAATCTCCATGTTTTCAGATTTATCCCGCCCATGTTAACCAGGCTCGCCGTGGTACCCGCAACTCCCCGCCTTTTGATCCGGAAGCCCTCGCTGGCCGGGTTGGGATAGACGAACGCGTGCTCCAAATCCTGAATTTTTAAACTAATTATCTTGCTAAAACTCTGACTACCGTCCCCTTCCGAGATCAGCAAACGGTAGTAAAGTTGTGCGCTGCTCAGTGGCGGATGATGACGGAAAGTATAGCTGGCCTCGGATGCCTGGGTAGCTGGCACCGTTCCGGCGTGTTGAAAATCGCGGCTGTTCGTACTGTACTGAATGCCATAGGCTGTAATATTCTCCTGCTCAACTACCCGCCAGTCCAGCGTGACAGCATTCTCCGGATCCGCCGCCCCGGCAAACGATACCAGCTTCACAGGCAGCGGGCTGGCTATCGATCCGATGAAAAAACCGCTGAAACCTTCAATCGTGAAACTGACCTCCCAACGCTGCAACGCCTCATGCCAGCGGATATTGGCGTCGTCCGGGTCAATTACCGATGGAGCACCCTGAAAATCGCCCGGCTTGCTTCCCGCCGTGCCCTCATATTGGAACACGCGAAGATTACTTTTGTGCACCTCATCGGTGGCATTGCCTGGGAGCGGGCCAGAAGGGAGTTCCAGATTGAAACGATCAAACTCGGCTTGCGTAAAATAGAGCGTCATCCTGGCCGACCCACCGGCGGGCCCATTGAAGAGGTAATGTCTCTGGACGTAGGGTGAGCCCTTGTGGAAAGCTACTTCGGCATCAATGTCTACGCGGCCCGTTACACTACCCGACAACGGAGTGTTGCCAGTAGGTTCCAGCCGCGCAACCAGCCGACAGGCTTCATCATTGGCCCAGAAATCGGTTACCGCGGTGACAGTCCTGCTGCTTTGGTCACCATTTTTAGCCAACGCGTCGGCCGCAGTCGGAAGTGTTCCCTGGTGCTCGAATGCGCCCAGATCGACCAGCAGATGCGCTATTCGTGTGTCGCCGTTCGCGTCAAGCGTTGCAATTCCAGGAAATAGGGAATTATTGCCCTTGTTCAATGCCGGGCTGCATGCCTGCAAACGATAATCGCCTCCGTTGGTGGGTGCGAGGTCGTATCCGGCCGGGGCTATAAAGCCAGGGATAGCCGCCCCCGGCAGGTTGCCCGATCCGACCGGCTGGCCCTGAACCAGGCTGTAAGTCAGCGTAGGATTGCTACCACCATAATTGCTGATGCCGGAGCGATTGCCGTAAACGATGCTATTGTGAATACTTGGCGAAGCATTGATGTTATTGAATATCCCGGCACCGTCATCGGCCTCATTTCCGGCGATGGTACAGTTGATAATCTGAGGCGAAGAGCCGTTTCGGTTAAGCATCCCGCCCCCGTTGTAGGCAGCGGCATTACCGGTTATCTGGCAGTTGACCACCAACGGCGACGACTGTTCGTCGTTGAAGATCCCCGCGGCATAGTTTGCGTAGTTATTCCGAATTATCAGATTGGCCAACCGGAGTTTCGAACCCAAACCATTTTGTTTAGTATAAATACCGCCGCCGTAGTTCTGCGCCACGTCGACGCCATTGTAACGGGTGCTTCCACCTCCATCGGTATAGCTATCCGTGACCACAAAGCCATTAACCTCGATACTATCCGAATCTGCCGGAATTCCGGCGATCACCATTACATGATAACTATTATCTGTCGGAGCACCGGCATCGCCTATCCCTCCGCTCAATATCGTGCGATTTGCGGCCAGGTTTCGCTGGCCGGTACCGGCATCGTATCCGCCAAAGATTTTAATGCCACCCCGACCGATATGAAACGCCTCTGCCCGGTTGGTACCCGAAGCAATGCCGGTGGGATAATAAGTACCTTTTGCTACCAGAATCGTATCCACATCAGTATCCGCATTGGCGACTGATAATGCATGGGAGAAGGTTTTGAATGCCGTTGGCCAGGAAATACCGTCAGCGCTATCGTCCCCCGCTGCTGCATCGACATACAGGACCCGCATCACTGCCTGCGCATGCTGGTTTTCATAGGCCCCCATATCGACGGACGTGCCAAAGGAGCGCGGACTACCGGCGAAGTCCTTGTCATTAGCTAAATTTCCTCCCGCTGTTGTGTAGGCACTGTTGCTCCCAGCATCGCGGGCGGGACTTAAATCGGTCAGATCCAGAAAGTTCGCATCTGTGGGGGTAACTGATGCGAACGCGGGATCGATGTCAATATTGCCACCGCCATCTACCCCTCGGAGGTCGCTCCAGTTGTCGCTTCCGCCCCAGTTAGCCACCAGACTGTTCGTAACGACCGGCAATTGATCCCCCGCGATGAAAATGGACGCTTCGGCGCTATTGCCGGCCCCGATTGCCTCATTGTCCCAGATAATCGTATTAGTTAAGCTCAGCGGTGCCTGAAAATTCAACAAAGCTCCGCCGCCCGACTGTTCGGAAACGTTCCCCCAGAATGTGCAGTTGGCTACAACAACGGACTCACTCACTCCGCTCATCATGCCTCCGGCCATTTGCGCCGTATTTTCCGACACGATGCTATTGACCAGCAAAATGGAGGGGCATCCTTCATTGATGATTCCGCCACCCTGGATAGAGTTGTTAGCGGTAATCCGGCTGTTTCTGATCGCCACGGTAGCGCGGTCGTTTCGCATAGCCCCTCCCCGCTGATCGGCCCTGTTCCCCTCGAAAATACATTTTGAGAAAGACACCTGGGTTTGCCCATTGAATAGCCCGCCGCCATCTGCCTCGACCGAATTTCGTAAAAACTCGCATCCGTTCAACGTGATCAATCCTCCGCCGTTGAGCATGGCCCCGCCATTTCGGGCTGAGTTTTCGATGAAGTTGGTATTGGTGATGGTCGGATTACTTCCCTGGTTTCCCATTCCACCTCCTGCATCGGACGTATTGCCTGTGAACCTGCAATCCGTAAAGGAGGAATTGGATTGAACGTTGCCCGCTCCTCCCCCGGAAGAAGATGAGGTGTTATCCGAAAACGCACAGTCGTTGAAGGTGGGCGCCGCAGTAAAATTGCCCGCACCACCACCGGTTTCAGCCGCATTTGAATGAAATGTACAATGCGAGAACACCGGCTCCGAAGCTGAACCAAAAACGAGCGCACCTCCACCCAAAACTCCCATATTCCGGTAAAACAGGTTATTTTTCACCGACAGGGACGAGTTCGCCAAATACATTCCGCCACCCGCCGACGACATAACAAACTGCCCGTTTACCGCAAGCATGTCCGCCATACTGTCGTCGGCCTTACCGCCGGAAATCGTAAAACCATCGATGCTTCCCGCCCCGACTGTCCCTCCCGCCAGGACCACGTGGCGTACATTTTCTGCATGATTTTCGAAATTGTCGGGACTATCATTTCCGGCCAGGTCGCCGCTCAATACGGTACCCTGGCCAGGTGTCGCTACGTTGGGAAGTATACGCGCATCGTCGAGATCTTCAATTCCGGCAGCCGGGTCAAACCCGCCATAAAGCTGTACGTCGCGCACCATGACGAACCCATTGTTTCTGCCGCCGTTGGTGGTGTAATACCGGTCGTCTAAGTGATATGCCGGCAGATACTTCCCTTTGGCAACGAAAATACGAAGGGGGTTCGCGCTGCTCCAACCGTGGTCGCCGGCAGCATATTCTTCCCGGGCCCATTTGAGCGCATCTGCCAGTTGCGGAACTGCATTGGCCCAGGAATTCCCGGCACCCGTATAGCCGCCTGCTCCGGTGTTCACATTGATATCGACATACAGAATGTTGTTGCCGTCGGGCGAAATCCCCTGACCTGACGCAGTTGTATGAAGAAAAGCAATCCCGTGCCAGCACACGAGCATAGTCCAAAAGGCCCGGTGACCGTTAACCCAACGACCGCAGCCTATCGATATAATTTGTAGAAGTTTTTCCATAGTATCGCAAAGTGAATCAATTCGCGGTTACCAGGGTATCCCTCTTTTGGGGGGGTGGGTTTACTTGTATTTGCGGCTAATGAGCGCGTGGCGGCTGTTTACCTGAAGCTTTTCGTAGATATTCTTAATGTGATATTTTACAGTTTCCAGGGAAATGTCCATTCGAATAGCCACTTCCTTGTTGGTAAGGCCTTCTTCAATCGCCAGGACGATTTGTGATTCCCGGGGCGTCAGGTTGTCCGACAGCTGACCTGCATTTTTGGGATTGAAATACTCAACCACCTTCCGCGCTATACCTGGCGACATCGGCGCACCGCCCTGATACAAGGATGTTACCGCCTCTTTGATCTGCGGTAAAGGTGTTTGTTTCAGCAAATAACCCGTTGCGCCATTGCACAATGCCTGGAAGATGCGGCTCGCATCGTCGTACACTGTGAGCATCATCACACTGCATTTAGGAGCCCGTCGTTTAATACGCGAAATGCCCTTGATGCCCGACTCCCCCGGCAGGCCGATATCGGACAAGACGATATCCAGGTAGATGGCATCGTTCCATTGTTCAAAAAACGACTCTACCGACGGCGCCGATAATAAAACGATAATGCCCGGCTGGGTCCCCAGGTACTGGTCCAGCATACGCCTGATCTCATCGTCGTCTTCAATAATGCCCAATCGTATCATTACACAAATCTAGGCTACGGCTCTTTCAGTTTATATCCCCCTTTTGGGTGGTATCTCGAAAACAATTCGAAAAATGCCTCCCGCATCACTCACCGAAAGCTTTCCCCCGATTTTTCCGGCGCGCAATTCCATATTTTCCAGCCCTCGCCCTCCCTGGCGTCCACCCGGAGTGGCCGGTTTTGGCAGGTAGCCGTTAGATAGAGTCAACCTGATAACCGGTTCAACATGCAATGAAATCAGAATTTCAGTCCCGTCGCTATATTTGATGGCGTTTATCAGGGCTTCCTTAAAAATAAGGAAAAGGTTCTGCCGGACGGCTTGGGAAACTTTGCCCGATTCTACCTCCGCGCCTTCCTCAAACCGGTATTTAAATTCCAGTTCCTCTTTGAGCCTGTACACATAATCCTTCATCCGGATCACCAAATCTTTCATGGTATCAAACCGCGAGTCGATAGACCATACCATGTCACTCATCGTTAAAAGGGCCTGTTTGCTCGTGTCGGCGATCAGCTCCAATTGCCTGCTTTGCCGCTCGGCTGCTTCCTGTTCACCGGTAGTTAACCGACCAGCGGCCACCGGACTGCCGGCCACCGGATCGCCGGCCGCCGGATCGCCGGCCGCCGGATCGCCGGCCGCCGGACTACTAACCAGCGTACTCGCCTGAAAAAAAATCCTCGTCAGCGAACTACCCACTTCATCATGCAGGTCCGCTGCGATGCGGTTACGGATATCCTGCTCGCGGCGGATCTTCGCGATGCGGCTGTGGTACCATGCCACTACGATAGCCACTGCGCACAGCCCGAGTAATCCACGGAACCACCAGGTCTGTGAAAAATGTGGCTTTTTGATGACCGTCACTACATTCTGTTTGCTTTCCAAACCGAAGCTCCGGGTTCGCAAATTAAGTTTGTACGTTCCTGGCGATGGCTCGATGAGCGAAATAAACTGCCCGCGTATGAGCGGCTCCCAGTCGCCATCATTCAGCGCATATGTCACCTGGCTGTTGGCACGGTAGTTGCCGGGGGTGCCTACATACAATGCGGTCAGGCTTTGGTTGTGATCGAGCGATAGCTGCGTCTCTCCGCGGTAAGGCCAGCTATAATCCCTGACTCTCTGCCCGGCTTTGCCGGTGGAAGTATGAATCTCGGTCACATAGCTATCGAGCTGGTCATTTTTGTCGAACCAATTATGGTTCATATTCAAAACGGTGTAACCCATTAACCCTCCCACATATACGCGCTTCCGCGTCTTATCCACAAAGGAGGCACCCGAATTGAATTCCGATTGACTCAATCCCTCCGCCATACCAATGCGCCGCACACGCTGCTGTCCATCCACAAGATTCAACCCGTCGGCAGTACCCAGGATCATCACATCACTTACCCGTTCCAAACTGTAAACCAAATTGTTGCTGAGACCATTTTCAGTAGTCAACTGCTGTAACGCGCGGCCATTGCTGTCCATCACTACCAGCCCCGCCCCCTGCGTAGCGACCCATAGCTTATTACCATCGGCGATCACCTTGTAAACGCCGGTATTCCCCGACTTCGGGTATTTTTTCAATAGTCTTCCCTGTTTTAACTCAAAAAGCCCCAGGTTGGTGCTCAGCAGCAGCTGTTCCCCGGAGAGCTGTTGTATATGCCTGATCTGCAGATCGAGTGCATGGGGCGAGCCGCCGGTAAGTTCATAACGGTCGAGTTGCCGGCTCTTTTTATTCAGCAGCCAGAGCCCGTTCATTCCACCTATCAGGAAATTGTCCGCTGTTTCACCCAGGCACATCACGTAAATCGGAAGGTGCGCCATGTACTTCGCCCGCGCATTAGGAGCGAGGCTATATTGGAGAGGTTCAATCCTCCGCTCCCGCCTGTTGAATACTTTCAGGAATCCGCCTTCTGTGCCAACCAGCAGCTCATTATCGTTCATGGGGAACATCGTGTAGGCATGCTTCAATTCGGGAAATGCAATAGCTTTTCCGCCAGCATCCACATACCCCGCCCCGCTATACGTGCCATAGAAGAGCGAGCCATCCGGGTAAACATGCATGCCCCGCACGCTTGTATTAGGCCCGGAATTGGCTATGTTTAGTTCCGAAAGTCCTTTTGTTTTAGGATAAGCCACAAATATCCCCTCTTCTGTTCCGAGCAAAATTTCACTCCTGGTGATCTCCGCGGCTACGGTCCTGAACTTGCGTTTGGTCGGGATTTTCAGCCTCTGGCGCAAGCCTAACGCAGGATCCATCACGCACAAAGCATCATCTTCGGCGTAAACGTGCATGTCCGTTCCTTCTTTCAATACAAAATACTTGTCCTCCGACAGCTCAAAGCCCCGCGGCCGCATTTGTCGGGCGAAACCTTCCTCCAACCGGATATTGACACCATCGGGAACATCCACAAACAGCGTATCCGAACAGCCTATCAGCGTTCTCACATAACTGTCCTCTCCCGGCAATTTCCTGATTTGCGTTCTGTAACCCCTGGCAGGGTCGATAGACAACAGACTGCCGCCAGTCGTACCCACCCAAATCTTATTTTTCCAGACCGTCATCCCCCTCGGAGACAATTTATTGCTCGATTTTTTACCTAGCTCAAACAGATCGTCTACCCGGAAGAACCGGTTTCCTTTCACCAGCAGTAAATGCCCGTTTTCGTAGGCCACGGCAACGGTCGAATCGGCCAGCTCGGTAATCGAGTATACTACGCGGTCCTGAACCGGTGGCAGCAGGGACGACGCTACCGTATGTACCTTCCAGTTCCTCAGATCAAGGTAGCTGAGGTTGGCGTTGCCGGTCATCCATAACCTGTCGTGCTTATCGATGAGAATGTGCTGTGGCATGTCCGTCGTATGAACCTGGTCTGCGATCGTTTTTAAAATATCGAGCGATCGGTAACCGTCGTACCGGTATATTTCACCGTTGGTCAGAAACCATACGAATCCTTTACTATCCGTAGCTACATCTTTGATCAGCACTTCATCCCGGTCAGGAAAAAGTTTGAGTTTGGTGATCACGTAGTTCTGCGCGACTGCCGGTTTAAACAAACTTTCTAACGATAATCCAAGAAAAAAAATAGCCGAACGCAGCCACTTTACGCCGGAAGTATTCATAGCATGATTGAGCGTATAATGTAACCCACAGTTAATCTATGAAAATCCGGTAACTTTTAAATATTTGTCAGAATATCTTTTCAAATGGGAGGATTCGAAGCTACCGACCACCGCATTTTGATTTGGGCTGACCCCGGCATTTCGGATTGTATTGGCCACAATATCCCTGCTCAACTAAATCATTCGATGCGGTATTAATGCGATTAGAAAATCGATCGCCATTATCTGAGTTTTGCGGAAGTAACTACAAAAGGTAAAGGAGTCAAATTCATTGTTTCAAGGGTCTTAGAAGCCAAAAAATAACCCGTCACGTAGATGGCTAAACTATCTTGCATAAATTGTTTCGGAAGATTGCACCCGCCCCAAGCAACGCCATTGGACGCAATCAGTTGGCTACCGCTGGCTAATCCGCCGCTTAATTGTACTGTTACCGGAACATCGACTACATATTCGTCACGTGTTAACCCTTCGTACCCAGAATAACAATCCAGTGCTACTGAACTAATTTTATCTTCCTTACAATTTAGGAAATTCAGCATGCATATACCGGTGAATAAAAGGCTTTTCATCAGCCGGTCTGGTTTTGGAAGATTTATCGACATATCAGTAGAGATCCAATTAAGACTATTCTGTTTACCGGACTCATTTAAAGGTGGTTTAGTTGGAAGTATCGGTCGCGGCCAGCGAACGTTAATGCGCTGTCGGCAAGGGGGTACATCACTCCTTTTTTAAGCTTTAAATTCAGTTCGTTTTGCCACCTTCAGGGCAGGAGAAATTTAAAATTAGGTGGTCAGTTTCATCTTGATTTCCATTCCCTGGCAAATCCGATTAGTCTAATGGCTTCAAAGAAAGCATCGAAGCTATTTTATTACAAGCCCAAAAATGAAGAAGCTTATTTCGCACGCTCAATTATTTCATCACCCAGATCGAGTGACAGACTCAGAATATTTTTGATCAATGACATGCCGTTATCGCTGTTGGTGAATAGTACTATCCCTCTCTGCGACTTTGGCAATAGTATAATGATAGTCCGTACACCGGGATCGGCCCCGGAATGCATTATCACAAATTCGTCGCTTTTCAGGCCTTTAAAAAGCTGCCATCCCAACCCATATGTGTGCTTTTTATCTTGAAACGTGATCATTTCGCTATACACGTGGCTATTTAATTCTTTTTTATTCAATACGTTGGCTCCAAACCGGGTATAGTCGGCAATAGTGGTCATCAGCAAATCTGCGGCGGAAGGTTGCGTATACTTTTTAATCGGAAGCGGTTCTCGATTACGGTCGTGCGCTACTGCAAACCGGTCCTGGTCCATATCTTCATCCCAGTAGAATCGGGTGTCGACCATTTTGTCGGGTTTGAGAAGATATTTTCTGACGATTTCCTCAAACGGCAACTTGAACCTGTTTACCAGTGCCTGTTTCAAATATTCAAGTCCTTCCCCGGAATATTGCGTTTGCGTTCCTGGTTCAAAATCAAAGGTCAGCTTGCCACTCTTGTGTAACCATCTCCAATTCACAAATCCCGTTTGATGTGAGATAACGTGCCTGGTTGTTAATCGCTTGTGGCGTGGGTCATCCGCTACCTGCGGATCGGTCCAATAATGGAACAGTGGTTCATCCAAATCCCACAACCCCTTGCTGACCAGACGCAAAGTCGTCATTTCGGTAACAGGCTTTGTTAGTGAAGCCACCTGAAAAATAGCATTTGAAGGGGCGGGCGTCCCCTTCCTCAATTCGCCCAATACTTTGGTCTGGGAAACCTGGCTATTCTCTATCACCCCGATCGCCAATGCCGGGACCTTATGCTCGTGCATGAGCCTTTTGAGCGTAGAGTCTGCCGGAATATTAATTTGCTGATATTGTGAAAAAGCTTGCTGTACGATGAACAGAAATACAAGAATGAAAGCGATCTTCTTCATGGCTGGTTGGGGTAAAAGGTTTAAAACAACGAATTTTTCAATGGCCCTGCCGACGAAAACGGGCGGAGCAGCACCTGCCCTTTCTGGACATTCTTCATAAAAATGGGGAGTTTGGTCCTTACAGACTCCCTGTACTGGCTTTTATGACATTGGTAGGCGCGCCCCAACCTTACGTAGTCGATACTATCCAGGCTGATACGCACGGTGAGGTGTGATGAATCAACAGTTAAATAAGTTGCCCAGCTCTGTTCATTGATACTTCCTGTTGGAAGCGCCGGATAATACAGTTTCGGTTTCCATGGCCAGGATCTGGATTCAAATACTTCCGTTACAATGTTTCCGATCAATCTATGGTCCGGGTGCCCGGTCATACCTGCGGCTCCGAAAGTGAGCACTGCATCTGGCTGATAAAGCTGAAACAGAGAATCAATTTTGTATCGTAGCAAGTCAATTTGGCTCTGTAATTTACCTTCGCTTGCCAATAGTTGGTCTGGAAGACCTAACCATATTGGTTTTTCAAGTCCCAGGACATTGCCGGAACAAGACATTTCGTCCCGTCTGATCTCCACTAATGTTTTGCCTTCGGGGACTTTATAAAAATCTGTTTGCCCCAAAGCACCGTTTGTTGCCACTACAACGCGGACCTTCACTCCCCGGGCAGCATAGTGACTCAATAGGGCTCCCATCAACAGCTCATCATCCGGGTGTGCCACAACGGCCATTATCACATGCCCCGCTTCCTTGTTGATGGCTTTTTCGGTGTAGCTGCCCTTATTATAAAAGCCGGTACTTAATAGTGCAAGCAACGGGACGTAAAATAGTTTGTTCATAGCTAAGACGGTTGAGAAATTAGTTGCTCCGGGCAAACGTGTACCCATCGATTTTTCTGTAAAACAAGGGAACAAAATGCCAGGAAACCTCTCAAAATGAAATTTGAGAGGTCGTTACAAAGCGTTTTGTACTAGCAAAATGTAAGGTGAGAGCTTAGCTGTGCTGCTCCTGGAACTCTTTGGGGGAGCAGTTGGTGTGTTTTTTGAACACCCGGTAGAAGCTCGCTTCGGAATTAAAACCCGAGTCCAACGCGATTCCGAGAATCGACAGGTGGGATAAACGACCACTAACAAGCTTGTCTTTTACTTCCTCTACCCGGTGTTCATTGATAAGGTCGCGAAAGCTCTTTTCGTAACACTTACTGATTGTGAAAGACAATACGTTGGGCGATACGTCCAGTCGCCGGGCCATTTCTGTAAGCGTGATCGTTGGATTTCGATATATCTTCTCTTTTTCCAATAACACTTCAATCGCCGTGTAAATCTGCGGAAGTTTTTCCGGCGACACCGGCGCGATCTGGTCTGCCTTACTCACAATGACAGTTGCTTGCAGAGGCAAATTCGTTTGTTTGCTTGCCTGAAAACCGATGTAATAGATGATCACCGTCATCAGAAAATAAAACAACTGCCAATGGAAAAAATTGGCTTGCCCGTAGTTGATTCCATAATCCAGCGTAATGTTGGCGAGTAATAGTATCGTTAATCCGCTTATGAGCAGCAACAGATTTCTCAACCAACCGTAGGTCGGGTATGAGCTATCAGAGATCGTATCATTCAGCCAGGATCTGTACATTTTCAGACGCCTGATACTGAGAAACAAATAGATCCCAAAGGAGAAAACAGACAAGTAGTCTTCAATTTCTTTGACAGAATTATAGGCAAGCGCGGCAGCTACCTTACTCTTCTCTGAAAAGTCGTCAAGCGGCAGCACGCACACATACACCAGTAAAGCGTGAGCCATTAACAAGAAAGAAGGTAAAAGGTGGAGTATGGCCCGTCGCGGGAGTTTGGGTGAGGACCCGGTAATAGAAACTACGTACAAATACAGCAGTGGTTGGATAGTCAGGTCGACAGCCAACGGGAAATAGCGAAAAAAACGAGTATTCCAAAGGCCCAGTGTATGCAGCAATATTTTACAGTTCAAAAGGACAGTCGTAATTAAAATCCAGGCCAGCAACTGGTCCGCGCTGCTCCGATTACGACGAAAGAGCTGGATACTCACAATTAGACCTTGAAGTACCCCGATCAAGACGATGACATCAAACAAAGAGAATTGCACAACGAGGAATTCTTAAAATTTTATTGACGATATAGCATTCTCCCTCCGCGCTTCGAAGTCCATTAACACGGCTGAACAAAGATCAAAACAGGGCGAGTGAGCCTAAACGCTGATAATTTAAGGTAATTTAGTTTTAGTAGCAGCAACTTGTAGAAGGGAACGCGAAAGTATCCGACCGGGCGACCTTCGTCCGATTTGCACATGCGCTTAGGGAGGACTTAGCGGAGAACCCTCAAAACTGGGAAAACAGGATCCTTGCCGACTTCCTGGCTTTGATAAGTTCGACGAGCCACTGAGGTGAATTAGTTTTCCCCATTTCTCTCTACAAAAACCTCATTTTAATGGTTACTTTTTTATTTATCCGCTTTCAAAAGTCACTGCATTCAAAATATAGCATACGAATTAAATAGAAATCTATAAGTCAGGGACACCAAATCTAAATTGACGTGAAGTTTATAGGACTCCCAATTTTTGATGTTTAAACATATCTTTGTTGTAAATCGAAGTGGTTTTTTGCCACTTCGATTTTTTTTGACAACCAGGGCCTGAAAATCAGCCATATACAAATTACGTCATAATGAGTTTGATGTTAAAACCCCTTCAATAAACCAAACTTCGTAAAACAAAAAGTATACGCTGAAATTGAATATGCTGAAAAAATTAAAAGCTGGATTGCACATTTTGGTTTGTTGGGTGTTCATTTTATCAAAGGTATATGCCCAGGAGCGGCGTATCACCGGTAAGGTCATTGACGAAAGAGGTGCGGGATTGTCCGGCGCAATTATCGTTTCAAAAGGCCCCGCCAAAGCGATCAGCTCGGATGCAAGCGGAGATTTTTCTACTAGTCTGGCATCAAATGATACGTTGGTTGTTTCTATGAAAGGGTACATTACCAAAGAAGTTCAGATCACCGGTTCCATGACTACGGTCAGCGTGTCGCTCGAACCTGATGTTGATACTCAGAAAGAGATTGTTTTTACTACCCTTGGTATCCAAAGAGAGAGAAAGACGTTGACCTATGCCACACAGCAGATTAGTGGTGATGAATTGCGTAGCGCGGCTAATATAAATTTTGTTGATGCGCTCAACGGTAAGATAGCGGGTCTTGACATTAAAGTAAACAGCTCCGGTGTTGGTGGTTCGACAAGGGCTTTACTACGTGGGAGCAGATCGCTCCAAGGATCCAGTGAGCCACTGTATGTGATCGATGGTATTCCCATGGTCAACAACAAGGGTGACCAACCAGGCTCTTTTGGTGGAACAGATGGCGGAGATGGTCTTTCCATGATTAACCCATCGGATATTGATCGCATCAACGTATTGAAGGGGGCCAATGCCTCCATCCTTTATGGCAGCCAAGGCGCTAACGGTGTCGTCCTGATCACAACTAAAAAGGGTAAGGAAGGCAAGATATCCGTGGACCTTAATTCAAGTACAGTTTTCGAACAGGTATCCGGCCTTCCCAAATTCCAGTATCGTTATGGAACGACCGGTAACGATTATAACTGGACTCCCGTTGGAACAGCGGTTGTCAAATCAGACGACTACCAGAAAGACTATATTAAGGACTTTTTCCAGACGGGCATAACAGCTGCAAACGCAGTATCAATCGCAGGAGGGAACGCCAAAACAAATGTCTACTTTTCCTACGCTAATGTTTCTTCGACGGGCGTAATGCCCACAAGCAGCTACCATAAAAATAACTTTTCGTTCAGACAAAGTACCAAGCTGCTGCATGACAAGATTACACTAAGTTCAGGCGTGATTCTGTCCTCGGAAGTATCCAGGAACCGGCCGGGTGCAGGTTACGATAACAACCCGCTCACAGGTTTATATTTGTTTGCCAGGGAGCGTGACTTCAACAGCTACAAAGCCAATTACGCCGTGTTCAATCCAATCAGGAATTTGTACATGATGAACTGGTATTCGACGGAAGAAAAGCAAAATAATCCTTATTGGGAAATTAACAAAAACTCCAAGCTACAATCCTCCAAAAGGATCATTGCAAATGCAAAAATCTCCTACGATATCATAAAGAATCTAAAATTTGAAGTACGGGGCAATATCGATTACAACAACGTTTTGGACGATAAGCGCTACGCAGCGGCAGGCAATGCTGTAAGTGTCAGCCCCAACGGGACCTGGAACTACGCAGCATATACTGATCAATCCATTTATACCGACGGCATTTTCACTTACAACAAAAGCTTTGGTAAACTCAGTTTAAATGCACTCGCAGGTCTCAGCTACCAGGAGAACATATTCTATGATGGCATGACCGTTAACAATGGAACTGTATCGCTGCAATATCCAAACGTATTCACATTTGCGAACATGCCCTACAATGTGATGTTTAATAACGACGCACGTTATAGTAAAATGACCAAAAAGGGGGCGTTTGCCAATCTGTCTGTCGGATTTAAGGATTTACTCTTTCTGGATCTGGCAGGACGTAATAACTGGCCTTCTACCCGGGACTTTATCGGTAGTCAGTCGAATCTCAATCTGTCCGTTGGTGGAGCTGCGATCATCAGCAAAATGGCTCATTTACCTGATGCGATATCACTATTGAAGGCAAGAGCTTCGTTGTCACAAACAACAAATGAGGTGCCTTACAACATTGAGAGCGCATTAATTACCAATGGCGGGGCGGGTGGCCCAAATGGCCCGGGTGGCCTCAACGTCGTGACGCGTGCGGCCTTCTCGAAGCTCAAACCCGAGAAAGTTGTTACCAATGAATATGGAATTGAAGCCTATTTTTTCAAGGACAAGCTGGGACTGGACTTTACAATATATAATAGTTGGAGTACCAATCAATTTCTTCTTTTGCCGGGACCTCCGGGGTCGGGAGTAGCCATCATGTACTTTAATGCCGGAAAAATCACCAACAAAGGATTTGAACTGACCTTGAATGCTGAGGCGTTCCGCACAGATCGCTTCACGTGGACTACTTCGCTTAATACTTCGCAGAATCAAAACAAAATTATCGAACTGGTCGCGCCTTATCCTTCGTATCAGATAGGTAGCGACAATGAAGGTTTTACATCGCTGAGCAAAGCCGGCGGATCGATCAACGACTTGTACATCTATCAATTTGCCCGAAACGCCGACGGACAGATCATTTTGTCTTCCGCAGGTTTTCCAACCAAAGAAGATACTCCGGCAAAAGTGGGCAATGTCAATCCCAAATTTCTGCTGGGATGGAAGAACAACTTTCATTATCGTAACTTCTTTGCCAGTGTTCTCGTAAACGGGAAATTTGGTGGAGTGGTATTATCTAAAACAGAAGCATTTCTGGACTCATACGGGGTGAGTGAGAGGACTGCGGCCGTAAGAGATGGCGAAAAAATAGCTATTCATGCAGTGGGAGTCGATGGGGCGGCCGTTACTTCGATTGAACCATACACCTATTTTTCTGCCTTGGGTGATCGGAATAGAATCATGGAGCCCTATGTATTTTCCAGAACGAACGTCAGGCTGGGACAGTTTGTCGTGGGCTATACAATCAAATCCAGAACGGCAAAACTAATATTCAAAGATGCTTCCATATCCCTAGTTGGTCGGAATTTACTTTTCTTTTACAAAAAGGCGCCTTTCGATCCCGAACAGGCCATGAGCACCAGCAACTCGCTGCAATCCGCGGATGTGTTTGGTATGCCATCGACGAGATCATACGGGTTAAACCTTAAGTTTTCATTTTAAAACATAAAATCATTTACATGAAAAAGATATTTGTCGCATTTGTGACTCTGATTGCGCTTGCTGCTTGTTCTAAAAAGTCTGTCGAGGTGGAGCCAGATGTCGACCCAAGAACAACTCCAAATTTCGGTCAGCTAGGCCCCCGTTTTCCCCTGGTGATCTTCAACCTCAACGGGCATCAGACCGAAGAAGACCTTTCTGCTGACAATTGGCTTGGGTATATGGGCACTCCTTCGATTTTTCTCAATAATGTTAATAACAGCACTTACAGCATCACCTGGAATTCATTTTGGGGGCGGGAATACAGCAACGTCATGGCTCCTACAAAACAAATGATACAAATTGCCACAGCGAACAAATTACCTTTGTTTGCCTCCTGGGCTAAGCTGGTCCGTATTTTGGCTATGTCCAAACTAACGGCCGTACACGGCCCCATCATTTATTCTCAATACGGAATCAATGCCAGTTCAATTCCCTACGACAAGGAATCCGACTTGTACCCGCTTTTCTTTAAACAACTGGATTCTATCCAGACTGATTTTAACGCCAAAAAAACTTATGCCGAATTCAAAGATTATGACCCGTCAAATTATGCCGGCAGCATTCCGCAATGGCAAAAAGTGATTAACTCCTTACGTCTTAGACTGGCCATGCGTTTGTCAAAAGTAGATCCGGCCCAGGCGAAAATTCAAGGCGAAAAAGCTTTGAAAGATCCGGCTGGTTTGATCAACACCAACGCAGATAATTTCACCAATTCGCTGATGGGACAAAAGATACCGGTAGCCCAAATTTGCTATGAATGGGATGATACACGAATGGGTGCGGCAATGGAATCCTTTTTGGTGGGTTTAAAAGATGGTCGGATATCTAGATATTTCGCTCCCGTAGCCACTCCGGCTTTATATGCAGACCATCCGTCCGTCCCTTACAAAGGCATCCGGAACGGCGGACACATAAACGCCAAAGCGGATCACGTGCCTTTCTCCAAGGTAAGTGAAGATTTCAACACGGTAACCAGCAGAAGAAATTTCACCGCTGCGGAAGTCTCTTTCCTCAAAGCGGAGGCCGGACTCAGGGGCTGGGCCGGAGCCGGTGACCCTAAAACAAATTATGAAGACGGCGTAAAGTTGTCCTTTGCAGATTGGGGGGCAGCTGGTGCAGATGCTTACCTGGCTGACAAAACCAGCAAGCCCATCAATTATGTGGATCCTGTCGATGCCCGCAATAACTTCACCGCGCTTTCAACCATTACCGTGGCATGGGACAACAACGACTCAAACGAATTGAAACTGGAAAAGATCATTACTCAGAAGTACATTAACAACTTCACCAATACGCTCGAATCCTGGGTAGATTTCAGGAGAACAGGCTATCCCAAAATCCCTTCTGCCGCCAAAAACGCCAGCAACCCAACCTGGGGAGTTATTCCTGCGGGAGAATTTATAAAAAGAATGCCTTTTGACAACGCGGAGCGAACGGGTAATACCGCTGCGGTTGCCGATGCGGTAACCAAAATGGGAGCTGGCGCGAAGGATGACATCGCAACTCGCCTTTGGTTTGACACCGGTAAGGCCGCTAATTTTTGATGTCTGACATGCAGCGACTGGCCGGTTCAGATAATTTTAATGCGAACCGGCCCTTTGATATTCATAACATCGACAGGCGTACACAGGTGTACCCTTTTGTGTTATGACTACGCTCCATCTATTGTGCAAATCAATTGCTACTGCGAGTACCTCTTTCATATGGTACGCCAGCCGTCAGGAAACAGCATGCGCGCAATTTCAGACGGGCAGGTACTTTTCTCCGGGCCACGATGAATCGCAGTAGATAGGATCGTTGCTGCTATTGGAAAGTTGTAGGAATCACCGATGTAAACCCTCCACCATGACAAAGTTTCCGCCATTACTCATGCTTTTCCTAACGAGCTGCTCAATAAACCAATACTATCTCCAAACAACTGATAAACCATATCAGATTGCTCCAAATGCGGCTTTTGTTAATTTTAATTATAGATTTTTATCTGTATTTATGGCCTATTACCTTCCGATACAAAACTTATCACGCACATATTATCAATAATTTCAATAAACAAACGAGGAACAACATAAGTCATCGTACTTCAAAATAAGTATAAAATACCAGCACAAAGAAAATCTAATTTTCCGGCCGCTCTTCAAGAACAGTTATATTAAACAAGTCTTGTCAAATATAAGATAGGACACAGATTACTCCGTTGCTGTCACGTGCTGGCCAAGCGTCAATATTGGTCTCCATAGACTTCTATATGCCGTTGGGATAATATCTCAGTGTCGCCGCGTGTCAGAAAATGGGCGGTGTAAGTCATTAGCAAATCAAATTAGATGTTTACGCTGGAAGGTAAATACGACGGCTTGAACGTAATCCATGTGATTGAAGGCTTCAATGTACAGCTTGTAAATGCACTCGTTTCCTTCGATGCTCCACATTCGGCGAACGCTTGATTGATCGCAATTCTGTCATGCGACGCTCTCAATAAGGCTTTAATAGGTTCCGTGTAGTAACCAATCTTCCGCGTCGCGATTTAAATGTGCAGTCAAATAAGTTTTCAAGTTTTGTATAAATTAATTCTAAGTTTATAAAATAACTATTACATTGCATTACTATGTAACCATAAGCGACGTAACGCTTATAAATGTAAAATTTTTCAATTCTCAACTCAACAACAAAAAAAGTATGAAACAGCTTGTATTAAGTGTAATCGCGTTAGCGGGTTTGTTTTCCTGTCAAGAAAATGAAATTTCGACTATTAAGAATGAAGAAGTTCAAGTAGAAAAGCCCAACCAGGCCCAAACATCTCAAAAAGTTTATAGTTACATTAAATCATTGGGGTTCAAAGATTCGGAGATCAAGGATATCGGAAACGATTTTCTGGTAGATGGAGATATGTTGTTTGACAAATCGGTTGTGCCAGATACTCTAAATAATCGTAACGGGCGGGTGCAGCAGTATGGTGTAAGTAATTATATAGGATATAATGAACAGCCATTTGTGACGGTTCGTATTGATCCATCAATGAGTGCCTATACAAATGATATAACTGCTGCGATAGCTAATTGGAATAACGTCCCCGGTTGTAGAGTTAATCTGACACTCGTAACAGGAAGCGATGCAGACATAGCTATATACAATAGTGATCTAGGTTCCAATACTTGCGGAAACGCATATACCCCAATAAACGGACAGGCAGGAAATAGGATAAATATAAATGTTAACGTGGTTGCTAGTTTTAGCACTTTGCAAAGACGGCGCACGATTACACATGAACTTGGACACGCAATTGGATTTGCTCATACAAATTGGTCAAGTATTGGAGAGACCAATGAAGGCAATTGGCAGGGGTCGCTGCAGCATATATTTGGAACGCCGACCGGAACGGACGCAAATTCATTAATGAATGGAGGTGAATGTAATTTTGGAGCAACGGCACTATCGAGTAATGACATACTAACTGCGCAATTTTTGTATCCAGAAAATCCCCCGGTAGCGGGTTCTGTACCAATTTACAGATACTTCAGTAGAAACGGTTCTAAAGACCATCTTTATACTGCTAACATTAACGAAAAAGGTAACGGATCAAATAATGACTATATCTATGAAGGTATAGCGTTTTATGCTTTTTCGACACAAGTAGCGGGAACAGTCCCTGTTTACCGATACTTTCACGGTGGAGCTAGTCTTGGAGATCATTTCTACACCCTTAATCAAAGTGACGTCAGTGGCAACCCAGCCTACACGTACGAAGGAATTGCTTTTTATGCCTACAATCAAGCAATAAATAATGCCGTTCCGATTCATAGGTATTGGAATAGCAGTATTGATGATCATTTTTACTCGAAAAACAATAATGAGGTAGCTACGCTTCCATCAGGATACATATATGAATTTGCTGTGTTTTATGCTTATTAGTATTAATTACGTTATTTGCATTTTCTTGCTCGGCGGAATCGCTGTATTCGGCAACTCAGGTCCCGAAAAATCAATGCTAGCAAATGCTGGTGTTGGAAATGTTTGAGTTCTTGTAAGCTTATTTAAGCGTAAATAAGAGAAGTAATCTCTCCTTTTTTGTATACCTTCCAAAACCAACTGGTCTTGAGGGACAATGATTAGTAAATCACCAGGAGAAGAGTAAAAGAAAACGCCTGAAAATTTAGATCAAATATCTAATTTTCAGGCGTTTGTATATTATTTCTTACTGGTATTCCATCTACTTTTCTACCAATAAAAAATACGCAACTCCCTCATTATCACCAAATTAAACAATCCAAAAACCAAATAAGGCACAAAAACTACTAGTTTCTGTTGACTACACTTATGATGGGATTTTTCACGACGTCCATTTCTTCTGGCTTGCTGATGGACGGCCGGTTAGTCAGGATACATTTTCCTCATATCTACTTCATCCTCATTACCCCTAAGCTCAGGGACCCTTAAAAGTGTTCTCTGCTCTAAGGCTTTGCCTTTCCGCCGTTGGAAACTGCGCCGGTACATTGTAAGTGACTTTCCCTGTCGCCAGCCATTCGGTCGCCCTGATTACAGTTGTCTGATAACCCACGCAACGATAAGCCGGCGGATAGAATTCCCCAATCCATAAATGCCCCATGCTCGAATTGTAAACCCGTCCCGCACCGTAGGTAACGACCCATTCCACCGGCCAGGTTCTTTTTGTACTCGTGCTATCATATGCGCACGAGAGCACCGTAAGGTTTTCAGCAGGTCCGCGAGGGAAGTAGTACACCTCCGTATTGGCGGTCTGCCACAGCGCCGGATAATCCTTGTTGATTGGATGACGGTTCACGATCTGAATCAGGGCATTGAATCTATTTCCATGACCAGTACCCTGCCCTTCGCCCGGCGGGATTCTGGTTATTTGATTAGACGGACCGATTTCAAGCGAATAGCCCTCCGAACTCTTGCGCCAACCCAGCCCGATCATTTTATCGTATTCTTTCCAATGGGCGAACGCATTGTTGGCCGAATGCAGGATGTACAATCCGCCCCCGCCTTCTACAAACGCTTCCAGGTTTCGCTCTGCATGAGATGGCCAGCGGAGCCTGGTATTCTGAATATTGTTGGTGTTCTGTACAACGACAGCGTAATTGCTAAATGAAGGATTCCAGGCTGCGCGGGCCAAAGAGTCCATTGGAACGGTGCTGATATCCACTTTAAAGCGCCCACTTTCTTCCAGTATCCATTTCGTCACGGCAGATGTCTGTTTCCAGTCATGATTGCTGAACCCGTCCACAATGAGCACGGGAATGCGCCCCCGCGTCTGCGCGCGGACCGTACAAAGCGAGATACAAGCCAGTACGACGACGAAATAAGCTTTGTACATGATATTTATGTTTAAGACGAAGATTCACAGGGCCTTGGAAAGTTCTGCAACATCCAGACTTGCAATTTATCGAAATTTTCTGAGCAGAATTGCGACACTTTTGATGGACCATTGTACTCAGCCTATTCATAGCGTTCCGCCAAAGCTGGCGAAACCTATACTTTCGGGATGATAGGAGTTTGCCCCAACCCAACAAGCTGGGACGACAAAAGTAACGGCAATGCCCGGGAAGCTATTTTAACATCTTCCCGGACTCTGTTTAACCACACCTTATTTTATTTGGACTCCGCCGCCGGTGCTGCGTTAGCGCCTATATTACCAGCGGCAACGGTGACCGCACCTAGTTTAACCGTTACGTTAGCATTGTAGGCGTCAAGTTTATCGAAAAAACCCTCTTCATTAATGCTAAAATACTTACTGGTCGCGAACGCCCCCGTAGCGCCGGCGACCGTGTCGAGCACCTTTAGGGCCGTGCCGGGCGTTGCCGTCACTTTTCCGGGAAAAATAGCAGCTGTATAAGAGCTACCTTTTACCCCGTTATAAAGGCCCATCTGCACTAAGGTGATCGTTTTGTTGTACTTGTAAAAGACTACGCGTCCATAAATGTTTTCCGTAGTCGCGGCACCTAACGTATAAGCCTTATACGTCGATACCGTGCCTCCACCTGGTGCTGTACTTAAATTGGGCGGGTAGTCCTGTTGTTCACAAGAACTAAGCAACGCAAATAGCATCATCGTGATAACCAGGGATAACATCGGGGTGATTTTGCTGATATATGTTTTCATGTCGGGATGATCATTAAAAGTTGAAAGAAACACGGCCGTAGTAATACGATCCGTTGGAGCCCTGCTGATTGTTGTCGTACAGGTAAAATCCTTGATTTTCAGGGCGCAAAATGTCAGGGTATTTATTGAAAACGTTACTGCCGCCAATGGACAATTTCAAGTTCCTGGTCAGATCGTAGCCAACACTGGCATCGAAAATAGATTGCGCAGAAAACTTCTGATCATAAAAGTTACCTTCTGCATCGGAGGAAGTCGACCGGGAGGTAACCGTCCCAAAGTATGTTCCTCTCACCATAGCATGAAATTTATTGACGCGATAGGTTACCGAGCCGATCAATTTTTGTCTTGGTGTTCCGGTTTCAAACTGCCCAATGGTGGCCCGGTCAAGGTACTTGGCCACAATCTGGTCTTCGGTCAGGTTAGCCACATTCAGATCAAGTACTTTCCTGTTCAGAATGGTGTTTTTGCTAAAAATAGCTGCAAGGCTGAAAATAAAGCTTTTACCACGGCTCAGGGTCAGTGTATAGTTCCCGACCGCTTCAATTCCCTTGGAACGTACGTCTGCGCCATTCACAAAGAACTGGGCTTCTCCCCCACCGATGACCTCGTCGTAATGATTGCCAACCTCGGAAGCATTGAAGTAGCTGGTCCTGAAAATACGGTTATCTACATCAATCTGATAAGCGTCCAAAGTTACTTCAAATCCGTGGGCCGGTTGATAGGTAAGGCCGAAACCATAGGTTCTCGATTTTTCCTGCTTTAGGCCCTGAATCCCTAAAACCCTGGCAGCTGTGCTGTTGGTTGGGTAAGTTGTCACATCAAGGGGTTGCGGAATACCGTTTGCGTCCGGCACGAATGCCGTAGCTGTGTGGGTATAATTCAACTCCTGAAGGGATGGCGCGCGAAATCCGGAAGCAATCGAAGCACGCAATGAAAGCGTTTTGGCGATGGAATACCTCGCGGCTAATTTGCCGATGGTAACGCCACCAAAATCCGAATAATTTTCTACACGAAAAGCTCCGGCGACCAGCAAGCTCTTAGTCACTTCAAGCTCGGCATCAAGGTAAGCAGCCATGGTGGTGCGGTACTCATCCCTTTCGTTTTTCGGGCCAAATCCGGCAAAACACTGGCAGTTTGACGACAAGGATTTAACGGTAACCTGCTGGCCCGCATTCACACTGACCGGATTCCCATTTGCATCTACGATCGGTGTGCTGCTGGCATCTTCCAAGGGTTTTCCGTCGGGCCCTACAAGCAGACCAGTTTTGCCTACGGTAAGCACACCTGCATCTCCATAGGTATATGCCTCTTCCTGACCCTTCATAATTTTGTAGTTTTCTATACGCATTTCAGCGCCAAAGGCAATGTTCAGACCGCGCAGCACATCTTTAAAATAGCGGGAAAAATCAAGGTTAGTGGAATTTTGGGTAAACTGGTGCGTACCCAAATACATGTTGACCGGTGAATTGGAACCCAGTGAAGCATTCATGGTATTGACCATTCCGATGCGCATCCGGTTCCGGCCAAATGTGTTGCTGAAATCAACATTGAATTCCCCCAACTTACTCTTAATACCGGTTGTATTGGAAAGGTCCGAAGTATTGGAGGTCATCTGTGGACGGAAGCCATTGGGATATAGCAGGTAATTGAAACGGTCGGTTTGTGCGGGACGGCGGAAGTAGCATGAGAATCCCTTGAGGTATTTGTAAGACGCTCCCCCAAAACTGTACAGCGTTGTGGTAGGATTCAATTGATAGCCTGCATTGTAAAAAGTACTACCCAGGGTAATGGCAGGCATACCCGCATAAACGGCAAAATCAGCTTTGGTCAGGCCGCGTGCCGCCATCAATCCCGCTTCTGTGGTCAGCGAAGCAAGTGCCGCCGTGTTGCCAGAAGCCTGTGCAGCAACAAGCTCGGGATTGGTGATGACCGGATTTCCGTTTTTATCGGTCCGCAGGTTGTTCAGGTAGGTATTATCAAAAAATCCCCAATCATTCACAAAAGGTCGCAAGGTCGGGCGCTTTTGCGTAATTTGCCCGGACAGGTTAAAGTAACCTTTGTCTCCCATTTTGAAGCCGTAATTGGCATCGAACTGATAATTGAATCCGTCCGGCTTGCCATCCTTGGTCAGTTCCCCTGCCTTACCGCCGGTATTGGCATAGCCTCCGCCGGTAAAGCTGCCTGTCAGCTTATCTGTCCCTTTTTTGAGGATAATATTGACTACGCCGGCCACTGCGTCAGAACCATATTGAGCAGCAGCGCCATCGCGTAAAATTTCAACCCGGTCAATGGCGGAAGCCGGAATGGTCATCAAATCGACAGAGGTGGATGGGCTGCCGACGGCCGTTCCGGTAATAAGCAGGGCGGAAGTGTGCCTTCGTTTTCCATTCACCAGGACCAGTATCTGGTTGGGGGCCATGTTGCGGAGCTGGACAGGATCCACATGGGAATCAAGGTCACCACCCTGGGACCTGACCGCGTTAAAACTGGGTGCAACAAACGCCAGCATTTGGGCTAGATCGATCTGAGGAAGATCTGCCATGATATCCTTGATGGAAATGACATCCACAGGGACGGGTGTTTCCAGGATGGTTCGCCCCGTGTTTCTGGACCCGGTAACTATTAATTCATTTAACTCTGTGCCACCATCTTCCAGCGGAACGCTTAACGTTGCCTCGGAACCTACCTTAACCTCCTTGGTCTTAAAACCTATAAAGCTGAATACCAGGACATCGCCCGGCGCCGCATCGATCGAGAACATTCCCTGATTATCCGTAATAGTACCTTTGTTCGTATTTCCTTTCAAGATGATGTTCACACCAGGAAACACCTCCGAAGTGGATGCAGAAAACACTTTACCGGTAATCCTTTTGCTTTGAGCCTGCATGGTAAACGGCAACCAACAAATGAGCAGAAAGAGCATCGCAGGCCTGGCCACGAATTCGCATTTTCGTAAGTTTCTCTTCATAGTAATGGAGTGATTTTAGTTGGATATTCATTTCAAAGGATCAGACCGGATGGGCATAGTCTGATAGCAACAGCCCCCTTTCCGGGTCTGCATACTGTAATGGTATCAAATGTGCGGCTAACGCATTGAAAATATCGAAAAAACAGTATAATGCAATATATAATATCGGATACATAGAAAAATACAATATAATTCATATATATTCTTCAGAATATATTGCTTTTATTACACCCAAAAGCTGAAACGGGGCGACTGCCAGGCAATTGGTCATATTGATGATTCGCTAGCACTGCTTAACCGCATGCCCGCGAAGGCGGTAAACAGATTATTGAACATTATTACGCTTTATTCTCTGCATAACTTTATATTACCGGCAAGCAAAAGCGCTCTCCATTTAACAAAATGTACTTCACCAGTTTACCTGATCACTCCAAGGCTGGTTTCGATGAAACCATGCATTTCGATAAATTCGGAAAGCACAATATCATCTTTCATGCGGAAAGCAAAGAAAGTTATTGTGATGACCATGTAGGCTGCCTTTCCATTAAGACCGTATGGAGCGGTGAAGAAATTTATGGCGTAGACGGCCGGCAATTGGCCGTGCGTCCCGGCCAGTTGCTGGTCTTGAATAATGATCAGCGTTACAGCTGCCGCATCAGAAGTAAGGAGAACGTGCAGTGCTTTTCCATCTTCTTTAAAAATGATTTTGCCTCATCGGTGTTGATCGACAGGTTGCATACCGAGGAGTTCTTGCTGGACAATCCTAGGCGGGATAGCAGTGAAATACCCGAATTTTATCAAACGCTTCGTCAGATAACGCCGGATATCAACAGACAGTTTTCTGGCCTGAGAGGCCTTCTGCAAACAGGGGAGTATCATCAGGCCGGGGTTGATGAATACCTGATCTTTATGTTACGCGATCTGATCGGCATCTACCGGTCGGATATAAAGAGCGTTGGCTTGGTGAAAGCAGTCAAAGCCAGCACCCGGCGTGAAATATATAAACGTTTGTGCATCGCAAGAGATGTTCTGCATTCGTCGCTCGGGGAAAGTCTGGATTTAAATACGGTTGGTACTCAGGCCGGGCTATCAGTCCCTCAACTGGTCAGGCAGTTTAAATCGGTTTTTCAAACTACGCCACACCAGTATCTAACCGATATCAGGCTCAAACAAGCGGCCGGGTTATTGCAATATACAGACCAACAGGTACAGGACGTTGCCTGGGCATGCGGATTTGAAAATGCCGGGGCTTTCAGTCGGGCATTCAGATCGGCCTATGGCATGCAGCCGACACGTTTCAGGTTGGAGAACTAATTTGAGCATTTTTGCACAGTGCCGGTGAACGGACATCGTTACTTTTGACCATTTAACTGTTAGAAGTATGATGATCAGGTTATTAAAATCCGCAAATTTTGTCCCGGCACTGATGTTCATGATTTGTTCGCTGCCCGTTGCCGCTCAGCAGAGGGAAATACCGCTTTATGAAAGCAGCGTGCCCAATGCCCGCAAGGCTCCGGCAGATTATGTCGAGCAAACCGATGCCGACGGGCGGGTAATAAAGGTAACGCAACCGGCGCTCGTTCCTTTTTTTGCTGAGAAACAGACTGCTACGGGAACAGCCATTTTAATCTTCCCTGGCGGGGGGTATCGGCTGCTTTCACTTGGCGCGTGCGAAGAAATAGCGAGGGCTCTTAAATCGGAAGGCATTACTGCTTTTGTCGTGAAGTACCGGCTACCCAACGACACAATCATGGTCGACAAATCGATTGGCCCTCTGCAAGATGCGCAGGCGGCCATTAAAATGGTGCGTAAACGGGCGACCGAATGGAATATCAACCCCGATAGAATTGGTATGATGGGACTTTCCGCGGGCGGTCATCTGGTATCGATGGAAGGTACGCAACAGAACAGGGTGATGATCGACAATAAAGAGAAAATTAGCCTTCGCCCCGATTTCATGGCATTGCTATATCCGGTGATCATTTACGATCCGGACACTCCCCGTACGCGCGAAACCCTGATTGGCAAAATGCCTTCCCGCGAAATACTGGATCAGTATAGTACAGACAAGCATGTCAGTGCCGCTACACCACCGACGTTTCTGATCCATGCAGCCGATGACGATGTGATCCCCGTTAAAAACACGCTTTCCTTTTTTAATGCCTTGCAGCAAGCCAGGGTAAAAACCGAAATGCACATTCTGCAGTCGGGGGGACATGGATTTGCCCTTGCCGATCTGAATAGTAAGGATAATTGGTTCAGAATGTTCAAAAGTTGGCTGGCAGAAAACGGGTTTTAAAAAGCAAAACAAAACCCACCCGCAATCTGCCAGCTCTAATAGCTTTTGAAAGATAGCCCAGCGATACATTTTCAGTGTAGGTCTGCGCATCAACGGGGCCGAAATCTGGCTAATCCAGTCGTATCACAAACACACCCGGAGGACGGCTACATAAGGGAATCCTACAATCCCTTTGGGTTTTGAACCGCCACGCTCCCTTCGCCAGCCTTATTATAGGCAAGCTCGTTGGCAGGCACGTCCCAATAATCCAGGAAGTTGTAATTAATGGTCGCATTCTTGCTTACCACACCTGCTTTGTCAACCACAACCGCGCCGGTTCTGCCTCCGCCTGTCGCAACGTCATCGATCACTCCCCAACGTCTGGCATCGTAGAAGGCAAGACCTCGGAAAGGCAGGACTACCCTTCTCTCGCTTCTCAATTCTTCCCTGGCAGCTGCCAGGCCAAGCCCTTTACCTGCGACGGCGGCCAGACCGGCACCCTGAAGTTTACGGATGGCATCAATGATTTTAAGACCACCCTCGATATCTCCCGTGTTGATAAGCGCCTCGGCCAATGTCAGCTGATTTTCTTCGTAGGTGGTGGCCATATAGAATTCATATTCCCCGACCTTTTTATTTCCCAGCACAACCACGCCCGCAAGCCCCTTACCGCCATCGATCAAGCCATACCGGGTATTGAAAATGTTTCCACGGTCATTATTGCCGATCCATGGGTTGGTTTCAATCGCGAAATTGTTCTCAAGTCTTTTGTCCCCCGTTTTAAAATCCTGTACCAGGCGTTCGCTGACTTTGAAACTGGTGGTTTTAGTCGTACCCGTAGTAAGGGCCGAAGGTGTGCTGCCGGTAGCGGAAATAAAATCGCTGGTTTCGTTTGATCTGGCCGTAAATACGTAATCCGTTGCTGTAACTCCATCTTTCGCAAGGGCGATAATGGACGCCCACTGTGCCGCTGTCATGCTTTTTACAGTGGTATTCACCAGCAGGTTGCGTGCTTTCATAGAATTGATGTTTCTCTTCCACATATCAGGTGTCAACACCCCTCCTTTTCCAACCTGAAAAAATGCCGGGATAATTTTGCCGATCACTGCTGAATAATCGGCAACACTGCTGACAGCGCTTAGCGCTGCCGCGGCTTTGTCATAGTTGGCATTGGATTCGGCAATGATAGCCTCCTTACTCACAAAAGTATTATTGGTGCCCACTGCCTGGTCATTGATGATACCGGCATAATAAATGGACCCGATACGTCCATAAGCGTAACCCTTCCACCAATATGCCCAGGCTTTGAGCGCGTTCTTTTTACTTTCGGCATCTCCTGTAAATGTGGTTTTATCTACCAGCGCCAACACGTTATTGGCTCCGCTATTGAGACTGTACATGTAGGCCCACTCGTAATATAACGGGTTGTCACTCGCGTTTGCATTAATATTTACCTGCCGCAGCATGTCCAGTTGAAGCGTCGGAGAATTCGGGTTCTTTACCCTGGTGCCGTTGTCAAGGATCACATAATTGGCCACCCCGATTTCGTTCAGCCGCTGGTTGGCAGCTTCTACCCCTACGACGTCCCCCATAATTTCATGATAACTAAACGGATCCCCGAAAAACCCGCCGTAAAAACCGCCATACTTCACAGTCAGGAAGCCATTTACATAGATCGCGCCCTGCGCCAGGTTGATCAGACCGGATTCCGAGTTAGCGCTTCCGGTGGTTGGCTGGTTGGGGTTCTTAACGTCTAATTGATCCTTACAGGAAAGAACAGACGCCAGAAGCACCAATATCGATAGCAATTTTATTTTTTTCATGTTTTATCTTTTTAAGAATGCAATGAATGTTTTCAGAAACCGAAGTTTAAGCCGACCTGATAAGATCTGTAATTCGGCATACTGCTGTGGTCAGTTCCGCGGTCCCATGCCGAGTTGTTAGCACCCGACACGATTTCAGGATCCATACCGGTGTATTTGGTTAAAGTAACCAGGTTACGTCCCGAGAGCACCAGTTGCAGCCTTCTGAATCCTTTGATATGAGTCAGTTTTGCAAAATCCAAAGCAACAGAAATATTTCTCAGACGGAGAAAAGAGGCATCTTCATAGAAATAATCTTTGGTGCCATTTCTGGTAACAGCCGCATACACACCCCGGTAAAACGCGGTCCATGCTCCGGTTTCACCATCGATCGTGAACGGCTTTGCATAGTCGGCATGGATTCCGTCGCGGTACATCCATTCCTTGGTTTGATTGTAAAGATGGCTTCCCTGGATCCAATCCACTTGAACGTTAAAAGTCAGAAAGTTCTTGATCGTCAAATCATTGATGAACGAAATATTGAACTTCGGATTAGGATCGCCGAAGCTGTATTTGTCAGGGGTTACATAAGGGAATTTTGTCGCTTTGTTAACCACATACCCGTTGCTTGCCAGCGTATAGTCACCCTTTTCGGCCTCGGAAAGAAAGGGGGTTCCATCCGGCTTTGTGGCATCCAGGCTATGGATCAATCTATGGCCGTAAAGCTGTCCGATTTTTTCATCTTTGCGAAGCACATAGTTGGTACTTCCCGCATTGGAGATAACAACGATCTCCTGATCGCCAACGACAGAATTGATTTTCGAAGTCTGTTTCGTGAAGTTGGTAGTCAGGTTCCAGCTGAAATTCTTGCCCTGGTATACAGATGCGTTCAATGACGCCTGCAGACCATGGGAGCCCAGTGAAAAAGCATTGGTTTTCAAAGTTCCCGAACCCGAAGTTGGCGCCACGTCAATGCTCCATATCGCATTATCCGTAGTCCGTTTCCAATAAGTGGCCGATAGCCGCACATCATTCAGCCAGGCGGCGTTCGGCATCACGTTCAATGTAAAATCCGTTCCGATTTCAAGCTCTTTGGATACTTCCACACCCAAATCAGGGTTATTTTGGTTTGGATCGAAATAGAAGGCATTGCTGGCACCCAAAACCTTTGTACTTAAAGTAACATAGCGGTCAAAAGGCTTAGGCTGAATACCTGCTTCTCCGTATGCGGCACGCAATTTAAATTCGGGAATGCGGTCGGCGATAGCTCCTGATTCCCAAAAGCCCAGTGAGGACATTCTTAAATAAACATCACCTCTTGGAAAGGTAAACGGCTTTGAACCGCCGCCAAATGCGGACGAATAGTCACTTCTGAACCCGCCGGCAACACCAAATATATCCCCATATTCAATTTTTTGGTTGACAAGGTATCCGTAGGTAATAAACGGTTCGCTGTAATCCTGAAGAACCTTGAAGGATGTTCCCTGCGTGCTGTTAAACGGCGTGTAAGTAGGCAATCCGGCAGCCGCTGCTGCATACAGCGTCTGTTTCTGGTTGCGGTAGTCAAAGGAGACCTGGGTAGATGTCGTAATTGGAACGTTCCAATGAAAGTCATCCTCGAAATTGGTGTAAATAAATGCAGTACCTAAAAAATTCTGGAACGTTCTTGCGTAGGTATATTTATCGATGCCACCCGTGTTGTCCGGACTGATCGCGGAGCCCACCCAGGTCGAGGCGGCCACGGAATTGGCATTGTTTGACTGGTTTTGCGCCGTGTAGACGTAGTCTTCCCTATTATAATTGAGCCCGTACTTTGCATCCAGTTCCAGGTACTTGTTGACTTTATAGTTCAGGTTGAAATTTTGAATGATATCAACCTTTTTATCGTCGCTGTCTGAATAATACTGGGCGTAAATAGGGTTACTTCCGTTCACGCCCGCTGCATCCCCCAACTTGTTGATGGGACTCCCATCGGGTAATTTGAAATCGTAGTCCACAAATGCACGGCTATTAAAGATCGAATATATGTTGTTCCCATTTACGGTGTTTTTGGTATAAACCAGCTGCGTGGTGCTGCGCAGCCTTAACCCCTTGGCAAGCTGAACGCCAAGGTTGGTAACCAGGTTGCTACGGTCGTTATAACCATTGTTAAGAAAATTGGATTTCTGATGGTTATTGGATGCGGAAGCGCTGAAATCGAACTTTTCGCTGCCTCCTGAAAGGGAAATACTATTGTTGATCGTATTGGCAGGAACGAAAAATTGTTTGAAGTGATCATGATACGCAAGATTGGCGTTGTAGGGCTTATCGGTCTTGTTAAGCGGATCCGTACTGTTCCAGATTACGTTTTCGGTGTACAAGCCGGTCTGCGGGTCAATAGAAATCGGCGCGCCTGATGAGCCAATGATATTATTGTTTGCATCGGTATTATATCCATGAAAGCGGGACTTGGCCACTCCGCCCACATTCAGATAGGTGTTGTTTGTGATGGCGCTGGAAATATCGATATTCAGCTGGCCGTTTTTCCCTCTTTTTGTAAAAAGCTGGATAACCCCGTTTGCGCCCTGAGCCCCATAAATGGAAGCAGAAGCGGCGCCTTGAACAACTTCCACCCGCTCAATCGAATTAAGGTCGATCGCGCTGAGATCCGTCGAAGCCATCTGAATACCGTCAATCAGGATCATTGGCGAAGTTCCCCGGTTCACAGAGTTAATACCTCTCAGCAAAATGTTAACCCCCGCACCTGGCGTTCCGTTACCGCTGGTGATCTGCGCTCCCGGAATTTTCCCGACCAGCGCCTGATCTACCGAAGCGGAAGGCGTCTGCGGCAGGCTTTTACCGGAAATCGTTTCCACCGATATCCCCAGCTTGGCTTTGCTGGTAGCCACACCGCTACCGGTCACAACCACTTCACTTAAAATCCTGGCGTCGGATACCAGTTTCACATCTATCACCGACAAGCCGTCGAAAGTGATTTCCTGTGAGATCATACCAACAAAACTAAAGGTCAATTTACCCTGATCGGGTACGGCGATTTTGTATTTGCCATCCATGTCCGTGATGACGCCGTTATGGGTGCCGGCGATTAGCACGTTCACTCCCGGGATCGGCGATTCGTCCTCCGCGGCGGTGACTATACCTGTTACAAACTTTTCCTGTGCCCATAGCAACGATGAGCAGCACACCAGCAGGGTGCTGAGCAGTAAAATCTTCTTCATAAGTAAACAATAGTTAGGTTGGTATCGAGACTTGTCTCTCAACAAAAATACCCTTTCGCACCTTCAATACAAACGAACCTATATTCCATAAAACACATATACGATAGTTGTATATTATATAATTTAACAAAATTTTATTTTACAATTTAACAAATTTATAAAATAAAATTTTGAAACAAGTAAACATATAACATCGACTCAAAATCATTATTCTGAGTAGCGTCCGGGTGCGGCGACCAATTTTTAAAAAATATTATAAAGTCAGCAAGCTAAAATTCTTGATAATATTCTACAATTACATTTTAAAGTGATCTCTCAAAAGTGCACGTCCGTCCTTCCGCAGGCCGCTCAGCCGGTATTTTTTCCTGTAAAGTCATATTTTATAAGCAATTATGTGATAACAATCCGGACTCTTCTTTAACAAATCAATCTCACTAGCCCGGACAAAAACATAATTATTTCAATAAAATAAAACACTTAATGCAGTACACAAAACAAGTAGATTGCCAAGAAACTACACACGATATGATTATACGTTCACAGTAATATCTGTGGCTCTACACGAAAGATAACCTATGCTGTTATACGTCAACAATTCCAATCGGTCGGTACGTATAGGGAGGTAGGCGTTGTCGCTGGACAACGGCCGACTGTTTTCCGCTGCTCCCTAGGGCCAGCGGAGTCGGGCGCATGAAGGTGTAAGGATATTTTAAAACGGCAAGCTAAGCACCGATCTGACGGTCGCATTTACAATAACAAAGCTACGTAGCTTTAAACAATACCTGCCCGTCCCCCTGCAAGTACCACGCTGTGACCGGGTTGAAATGGTAACCCATATTCCCTCCGCGTGCTGCGAGTAATTGTTTTAAAAACGGCTGCACATACCCGGTTTCATCTACCGCACGACTCATGATCTCGGTAGAACTGCCGTCCCAATTCCACAGGTAACGGAATGCTACGATGGCCTTGTCGAGCACCGGTTCCTGCAAGGCGGCATTCTGCCAGGTTTTGCCGGCGTCGGTGCTTACTTCCACGCGGGTTACTTTTCCCCGGCCGCTCCATGCAATCCCCCTTATTTCGATCCAGCCCTTTTCCACTTTCGCGGGATACGACGGGTAGGTAATGATCGAACGGGCATCCATGGTAAAGCTGAACTGACGGATTTTGCCCCCACCTACCGCTTCGGTGTATTTGGAAGTCTCCTCACGGGTCATGAAGGGCGCGTCGGCGAGCTCGATCCGGCGGAGCCATTTCACGTTGGCATTACCCTCCCATCCCGGCAGGAAAAGGCGCACGGGATAGCCCTGCTCAGGGCGGATAGCCTCGCCGTTTTGGGCATAAGCGATAATAGCGTCCTCCCAGCCCTTGTGCACAGGCACACTGCGGGTCATTACTGCCGCATCTCCGCCCTCGGCCAGAAACCAGGTAGCTTTCGGGCTAACGCCTACTTCGCGAAAAAGCGTCGATAACGCCACGCCCGTCCATTCACTCTGGCTGGTGAGGCCACAAATTTCCTGCGGACGGATTTTGCCGTCGCCCGCGCCCCGGTAGTTGCCCGAACATTCCAGAAATGCAATGCGGGAAACCGAAGGAAAACGTTTCAAATCGGCCAGCGAGAATACCATCGGCTTATCGACCATGCCATGAATGACCAGTTCGTGCTTCGATGGGTCGATAGCCGGAACGCCGCCATGGTGCCGCTCGTAATGCAGGTCCGAGGGTGTGATGATGCCGTGCAGGTCCTGCAAAGGCGTACGCGAGGAGGTGTCGGATGGGGTTTTCACCGGTTTTTCAAAAGGCGACCGCGTGCCGAGTACACCCGGCGGCACACCCGGAACTTTGGTCGGATCATCGGCCAGCTCCGAAGCAGTCAATGCCGCCTGGAATGCTTTGCCGCTGGCGGTTTGTACCAAAACAAAAGAAGCCGCTGCCGCCCCGGCGAGCAGGTTGCGCCGGCTCATTTTGCCGGAACTGATCAATGTCTTTTTATCGTGGGGTTGCTGCATAATTATCGAATTTCAGCGCCACCCTTCCGGTCGTCGGGAACGAACTTATCGCGTGCCGGCATTTTAATTTTCGGAAGGTTTTTAGCATTCAAGCCTGCCTTCTCGTCCCACAAACCATTCGCATGGAGCAGGTAGGCTGTCAGGCTGTACACTTCCCGGTCGGTCAGCGAACCTGGCTGGTTGAAAGGCATAGCCCGCCGGATGTAATCAAAAACGGTAGTCGCATAGGGCCAATAGTTTCCAATGGCTTTGATCCGCCTGGCACGTCCCTGTGTAGTATCGCCTACTACGAGCCTGTCGTTGGGGCCTTCGGTGCCGGTGGCGCCGTGGCAGCCTGCGCATTTTAATGCATAAATGGCCTTACCTTCCGTCGCATTGCCTTCGCCTTTCGGCAGGCCTTTGCCATCGGGGCGGACATCGATATCCAGCGCGGCGATCTCCGCCTCGGTGGCCGGCCGGCCGAAACCAAAATGACCAGGCTGTGAAAGGGTATCAGCCAGCAACGGGTCCGGGCGTTGCTGGCTGACTTTCGGATTCATAGCCGACAGCATGGCAAACACCACCATGCTGCCGATAATCTTAGTTGTATTTCCCTGCATTGAGCGTGCTTTTAGCCAAAACGTACGGTCTTTCGACACGGTCCAGGACTACATATATTGAATCTTTTTTCTCGTTAACTCCTCTGAGGATGACCCGAGATCCGTCTGTGGTTGAGTAGTTGAGGATCATACGGTTGCGTTTTCCGCGACGCGGTTTGGCAGCGAACTCGCGGTCGCGGCGGGCCGACTGGCCGAGCGGGTCGATCATCTTGTTCTCGTCGCCTATCCTGGCCAATGCCTGTTTGCTGATCCAGTTGCGGCCATTTCTGTCACGCCCGCCAGTTCCTTCACCGCGCCGTTGCGGTTGTCCAACTTCCTCACCTCCCCCGGCCTGTCCCTGGCGTGCCTCGCGCTGTTGCAACTGGCCTACGCCGTCGCGCGGCCCTCCTTTCACATATTTATCCTGCAAATACAAAGTATGTTCGACCGTATCAGCCAGGTAATGGAACACGCGTTGGCCACCGCCCGTGCCGGTGAGCTCGAACGTCCGCCCGAGGTCGCGCATAGGCGCACCGCCGCCGTTGGAAAGATCGAGCGGGGTGGGTTTGTTTACTTTAAAAGTCAGTGTAGTCCAGTTTTCGAACGTCGCCCATTGCCATCTTACCGTATCAGTCGGCGAGTAGGGAATTTCCCGGTTGTTGATTTTGAATTCCGTTACATTATAGTTGCCCCGGAGCACTTTAATGCCCGCTGTGGAAGGCTGTTTGTAAGGGTCATATTTAAAATTGACATATTGCAACCAAAACAAATAGAACACAAACAGGCCAAAAACGAATGCTTTCAGGCCATAGCGCACATATTGTTGCCACTTTTCGCTGAATGCAGGATAGTAGCTGTTAGGAACGGTAAAGCGTTCCAGAATCAGCAGGTTCCAGAATTTTGGAATATCCTTAATCAGCAAAAATGCCGCCAGCAGCACAAAGTAAGAGCTGTACACGTGCACACCGCCGTCGTAGGCGAAATTAACATACACAATATCCCCTAACGCGCCCAGCAGCAGGATAGCGCCCAGCGTAGTGGTGCCGCGAAAAAAGAGCAATATACCGGCCGTCAGCTCTACCACGCCCGCAAATACCTGGTACCAGGGCACAATCCCGACTGAGAGCCAATAAATCTTCTGCAATGTAAAATCCCCGAAATTGGTATTCAGCAGCCCATACGAAGGGTAAGGCATTTGGGTAGGCATCAGCTTGGTGTATCCGAAACCAATGATGCCAATACCAGCCCGGTAGCGCACCACCACGCGGAGCCAGTAATAAAGCAGGTTATACTCCCTTGGCTCACGCTTGATGGCTTTTACAATGACCGTCCATATCAACCCGACTGCTATGGCAGCCAATGCAGTAATGATCCAGGTCGCATAACCTTCGAGCTGACTACCAAAAATGGATTTACCGAACAGATCGAGCCCCGAACCAAAGCGCGCGATGTCGTACACGTCGCGATAATGCAGGCGCGTCCAATCGAATGTGACCAGGTCGGTGTACCAGCCGGCGCTGTTGGGAATGGACATCGCCAGGAAAAACACGAATGCGATACGGAAAAGGATTTTCTGCCATTCGGGCCAGCTTCGCCGAGTACCTTCGCCGTTGACGGCTTCTTCGACCGGTGCTGCACCCGTGAGCGTCAGATCATCTGCGTTTGTTCTGATCGTTGACATATCTTGAAAGTTTTTAGATTACAATTTGAATTCACCCCTGCGTCCTACCTTTTTCACTTCCTGGAACAGGTACTTTTTATTGATTTTTTTCAAAACCACCTGTAACGAATCCCGGCCGCTGCTAACGCCGGAAAGCCGGATCGTGGCGCTGTCCGGACGGGTATAATGCAGCAAGATTTGGTCAGACGCATTCACTTTGTTGATCAACTTCAAAGTCTTCGTATTTTCATCCAACTCGTAACCATAATAGTTACGCCCGCCCGACCCTGCAAATTCGAAGTTGCGCTTGGCATCGTCGAAATGGATCTGTTCGACATTGGTAGAGTCGATCACTCGCGGGCGCGAGGCGCGGATACTGAGCGTGGCCCATTTTTCGAACACCACATCTTTCCACCGCACGGAGTCGAGCGCCGAATAGGCCAGCGTATCGCCATTAATCACAAATTCCTCCACATTATAAAGCCCCGCAGCATTAGGTAAGCCTGCTTTTGTCGGATACTGATAGGGATTCGAATGATAACCTGCGTAAGTTTTGGAACCATAAATCACCACGAAAAACAGCACGAATACCGCTTTCAACGCGACCCGGCCAAATTTCAACCGCGCGTCGCTGAAATCGGGTTTGAAAAGGTTGGGCACAGTAGGTTTTTCCAATGCAAAAAGCCGGAAAAGCCGGTTCGCGTCGAATGCGAAAAGGAACAATGCGAGGATGATCAGGTAAAAGCTGTACACGTACTCACCGCCTTCATAAGCCAGATTGGAGAAAAACACATTACCGGTAAACGGAATGATAATGAGCGTTGCGATGGTGGTGGTTTTCCTGTGGAGCAACAATAATCCCCCTATCAGTTCGACCAGCCCTAAAAACGACTCGTAGTTGGGCACTACCCCGAGGCTCAATGCGAACAACTTCCAGGCGCTGAAATCGCCATAGGCCGTATTCAGGTTGCTGAGCGACGGCTCCGGGGCCTGCAAGGGATAAAATTTGATAAAACCATAGGCAATCAGCCCGGCCGCCAGCCGGTAACGCACGACTACGCGGAGCCAGTAATAAAGCTGGTTATAATCGCGGCGGTCTTTGTCGCGATTGCCCCATATCACTGCGCCGGCGATGGCGATCACCAGTATTACGAGCCAGTTCGCGAAGGTGTCCTGCTCTCCGAAAAACCGCGGCTGGTAACGTGCCAGGTCGAAAATATCGCCGTAGGTCAGGTTCAACCAGTTGATCTGGAAGATGCGCCGAAAGTATTTCCAATCGAGCGGAATGCTCTGGATCGCAAAATAAATGAATGCAACACGGAAGAGCACCTTTTCGAAGGGGCTCCATGCGGCGGATGCAGCGTCCGAACCGGTAGCATGCGGTACTTTGGCGCTAGCCGGGTAAGTCAGGTTTTGTGGCATAAGGTTCAGGGATTAGTAGCCGGGATTTTGTTTCAAAGCCTTGTCGATCAGTAGTTGCTCTGCCGGAATGGGCAATAGCAAACGGTTCGGATCGGTCACATTAAGCACCTTATCGGCTCGCCCGGTGCGCACCAGATCGAACCAGCGGTGCGGCTCCAATGCAAATTCGATCCGGCGTTCGTTTTCGATAGCAAGCAGCAACTGGTCTGATGTGGCAGCGGTACTTTTAGCGATACCTGCGCGTTCGCGGATTGCGTTCAGGTCCGCGAGCGCGCCTGTGAGCGCGCCCGTTTGCGCACGCGCCTCGGCACGTATGAGGTAGAGCTCGGCAATGCGGATCACGAAAGTCGGGTCGGTGGCGGGGCTGCGGTAATACATGTTGCCATACCAACGGCCCTGATTGTCCTTGGCCACGAGGGCATTGCGGTTACCACCCACTTCCGGATCGTTCACCAGCGCCACGAATGCGTCATTCGGTGCCCATTGCCGGGTACCACCTTTTTCCTGCGGCTGCCACTGGCCACGGTGGCCATTAGTTTCATTAACACTGTAAAAAATCTCGAAAACCGACTCGGTAGTGCCTCTTGCATCATTGGCAAAAAATGCACTGTACGGCGTAACCAGCTTGTAGTTCGCAGCATCGGAAATCACTTTCGAAGCATACTCCTCCGCTTTTGCATAATCCTTTTGATAGAGGTAATATCGTGATTTCAATGCCCATACCGTCTTTTGCGTAGCGCGGAAACGGTCGGTAGTCGCGGGCAGCAAGGGCTCGGCGGCATTCAGATCGGCCAGTACCTGCGCGTACACCTGCTCCTGCGTGGCGCGCTCGATGCCGCGGTTGTCGGATGGCGTGGCGGTCGGTTTGGTGACAATCGGGACGCCGCCCCAAATGCGTGCGAGGTCGAAATAGGCCAATGCACGCAGGAAATAGGCTTCGCCGATGAGTTTGTTTTTCAAAGGCGCGGTCAGCAACGGGTCCTGAACGTTCGGCACTTTTTCGATGACGTGGTTAATGCGGTTGAGCGTGCTATAAATGCCGGTCCAAACCGCGGAAACAGTCGAATTCTCCGCATTCACGCGGTGGTTGATAAACTCCTGGATCTGCGACTGCGAGCCGGTCCATTGAATATTGTCGCCCGACAAATAGCCGATCGACTGGAAATTGATGCTGTAATAGCTGCGGAACGAATCGTACACGCCATTCACGGCGGTTTCCGCAGAAGCCTTGTCGATGATCGTCTGGTCGTCAGAAATAGACGAGCGAGGCTGCACATCGAGGAAGTTGTTGCAGGAATCCAGCCCGATCAGCATGGACAACGGCAAGAGGTATTTGAATGCTTTCATAAATTCGATCATTAAAATGTCAGGTTAACACCCAGCTGGAAGCTGCGCGGCTGCGGAGGCGTGCCCAGGTCGATCCCCTGCTCGTTCTGTGCGCTCGATGCACTCGACTCGGGGTCGAGGCCGGTGTATTTGGTGATGGTGAACAGGTTGCTACCCGTGGCGTAAATGCGCAGCGAGCTGATGTGCCGCACCGGAATGGTGTAGCCGATGGTCAGGTTGCGCAGGCGCACAAACGAACCGTCTTCCAGCCAGCGGCTGCCGCCGTCGCGATAGTTGTTCACATTCACGCCGTCAGGCCGGGGCACGTCTGTCACATCGCCGGGCTTCTGCCAGCGGTCGTTGTTGCTCGCAAAAATCACACGTGCCGCGTCGCGGGCACCGCCGCCTTCACCGAAGAACTTGTTGTGGTTGTACACCTTGTTACCATAGCTGAATGCCAGAAATGCATTCAGATCAAAGCCTTTGTAAGTCACGGTGTTGGTCAGTCCGCCGAAGAATTTGGGCCAGATACTGCCATCGATCTGCCGGTCGGCGACGGTGATCTTGCCGTCTTTATTCACATCTTCGTACACGGTGTTACCCGTCTGCGGGTCTACGTAAAGTTGTTTGTAAACCCAGAAAGAATAGAGCGGATGCCCTTGTTGGAGCAAAATCAGGCTCCGGCTGCCGTATTCGAGCGGATTTTCCAGCTTCTCGATTTTGTTCACATTCCGCGCCACGTTGAATGTCGTGATCCACGAAAGCGTATTGTTCTGGAAATTCACCGAGCGGATCGCCAGTTCGAAACCTTTGTTGCTGATCTCGGCCGTGTTGCTGCGGTAGTTGGCAAAACCCGTCGTAGCGGGCAATGTGAGCGAGAGCAGGCCATTGCTGGTGTATTTGCGGTAGACGTTGAATTCGATGCCGAGGCGGTCGCCGAAGAATGCGATGTCGGCGCCGGCATTCAACTGGTTGGTGCGCTCCCATTGCAGGTCGGGGTTGGCCAATTGCTGCGGCGCAATGCCCGGATTGCCCTGGTAGGACGAACCGCTGCTCCACAATCCGAGTGCCGCGAAGCTGCCCAGGCCGTTTTGATTACCCGTCACACCGTAACTCGCACGGATTTTCAGATCGCTGATAGCGGCCACATTTTTAAGAAAATCCTCCTGTTTTACGCGCCAGCCGCCGCCTACCGACGGGAAATAGCCCCATTTACGGTCGGCCCCGAAGCTGGACGAGCCATCGGCCCGAATGCTGAAATCGAGCAGGTATTTGCCTCCGTAATTGTAATCCACGCGGGAGAAGAACGAGGCCAGGTTTTTCTTCGACCAGCTACTCGATCCCGTGGTAGTGGCGGCCGAAGAAATCAGTTTGAAGGAATTGTTGGCAAAACCGCGCCCCGTCGCCGCAGTACCGGTATTCAAATCACTTTGAATGGTATTACCTACCAGAATGCCGAAGGAATGCTTCGCACCGATTTTCTGGCGGAACGAGAGAGTCTGCTCATTCAGCCACGTCGTAGCCTGCCCGTTGTTCGCCGACGCGAAGCCGTTCGGGCTGCCCGTGATCAGGAACGTGTTCCAGTATTCATTTTCATCATAATTATTAAAATCCAACCCCCAGCTCGTACGGAATTTAAGGTTAGGCAAAATCTCGGCTTCGGCGTAGAGATTACCGATGTAGCGCAGGCTCACGGACTTCACATCGTAGTTTTGCAACAGCAAAGTCACATTGTCGAAACCCGCGCGGCCTACCAGCTCGCCGTTTTCATTAGTCGGCGAAAGGTAGGTAGGCGTATGCAATGCGGCCTGTAAAAGCCCGCCCGCCGGACCGTCGCCTGCGCGCGCCTGGTTGCGGAACGTGCGCGCGAAGCTATTGCTCACCCCTACCTGGATTTTGTCTGAAATCTTCTGGTCTAAGTTTACTTTAAAACTCGCCCGGTTGAATGTGATCGGTTTCAGGATCGACTCCTGCCTGGTGAAGCCGCCGCCGATATAGTATTTGGTGGAAGCCGTCCCGCCGGAAACCGACAAGTCGTAATTCTGCAATGGCGCGGTCTGGAAAATCTCGCCGAGCCGGTCATACGTTTTTTGCTCCTCAGGCAATCCGCGGCCGCCCTCCGAAACAGGGCGGAATGGCCGGTTAGCTTCCGTACGGTTCAGCGACGGCGTATCTTTGCCGGTATTGATCCACCATTCGTTCACCAATTGCGCGTGCTCGGGGCCGGTGGTTAGGTCCCAGAGCTTGGCCGCCTTGGCCCAGCCGTAAGAGGCATTCAGACTCACTTTGGCTTTCTGGTTGAACTTACCTCTTTTGGTAGTGATGATAATGACCCCGTTTGCGCCGCGCGAGCCGTACAACGCGGTCGCCTCGGCGTCTTTGAGGACTTCGAGACTTTCGATGTCGTTGGGGTTGATATCGGCAATGGGCGACGTAGCCTTGCCACCGGTGTTGGTGGTTTGCATACTGTTGCTGTTCATAAACACGCCGTCGATTACGTAAAGCGGGTCGTTGTCGCCATTGATGGATGTCGCGCCCCGGACGCGCACGGTCACCGCCTCGCCCGGCACGCCGGTGTTGGAGGTAATCTGCACGCCGGGGACTTTTCCTTGCAGCTGAGCGTCGAAACTCCCAACCGGAATACTTTTTACGTCGGTCGGATCCACTTTGGCAATGGAGCCAATCACGTTCTTACGTTCCTGCGTGCCGTAACCGACGACAATCACCTCATTCAACTGTCGCTGATCGATTTCCAGTTTCACTGTAAGACTGCTTTGCCTGCCCGGCCGCACCTGCTGGCTAACATACCCGATAAACGACACCACGAGCTCCTGCCCTTCGGCCACATTGAGGTGAAAATTTCCATCGGTATCCGTCACCGTTCCCTGCGTGGTTCCTTTGATCTGGATATTCACACCGGGCAACGCGGCACCGTCTTTATCAGTGACCTTGCCCGTCAGTTCATCGGCAGGTCCTGCAAACGCTGCCGAAACAGCAAGCCACAGAGAAGCAATCAGCCACCCTATCCTTTGCCCGGACCTTGCAGGCCCACGGTTTTTAAATAAATAATGTCTCATTAAATCAGATTATAATTGGGGTGGATACAATGCATTTTATTTTCCCTTGTTACCAGAGAGCACTTCCTGTTCGGGTTGCTTTCTCGGCGCTTCGATTACCTTCCGCTCCTTCAAATCATACTTTTGCCCTTCATGCAAAAAGAAGAATGGCCCATTGCTTGCCGTCGATACCTCGCGACTGCCCTGCACATGCTTCGCGCCGCTGCCGATGATGGTGTTGTAGTCATAAATGGATGCGTACGAGCGCCCCACTACCTCCAACGTGTCCTTTTGAACCACAATGGAAGTAGCCTCATCCAGCCCGATGCCGATCAGCTCCGGCGCATTCTTTACGAATTCCACGAGATCGAACTGGCGGTTGCGGCGGAACAAATGCTGGTCAATCACCGAGTTTTTCAAGAAACCCAGCCCCTGCGTATGGTCGCCGACGAGGATATGCGCCCCTTTGGTATCACCCCGCCACAGGAATGAGCCCTGAATGCTGGCCCCCGCCGAAGTACCGGAAATCACGCCGCCGCGGTCCAACAGCTCCTGGAATGCCTGATGGGTCAATGTGTTCAGGTAAGAGTCGGCAATGCGCCACTGGCGACCTCCTACGATGTATACGCCCGTTGCTGATCGAATGGGCGCAACGAATTTTTCGCTGTTGGCTTCTTTCAGGTCGTTGGTATGCAGCAAAGTCACGTTGGCAATGCCGGTTTCGCGCTTCACGAGCTCTACGGATTTGGTATCATAAGCCGCCGAATCGCCGCCTGCGGCGGTAACGACCACGATTTTGGCCTTTTCCTTCCCGCCCGCCAGCTGCACGAAGCGCTTCCAGATTTCAGGCGTAGCCCCGCCCCCGCCAATGATGATCAGCGAGCCTCTCTCAGGACCATGGCGGGTGGTAGCATTCTTTTTGACGGTTACGGGTGTCTGCGCATTCACGGCTGTGAATGTCGCCGTGGCCATCGCAATGCCTGCGAAAACAGTGTTCAGGATCAGTTTGATTCTCATATTTTGTAGGAATGAATGTTAATAGCCTGGATTTTGTACCAGATCCGCATCGGTCTGAATGGCCGTGAGCGGAATAGGCAGGATGTTGAATTGCTGGTTCTTGCGGTTGGCATTAATAGCCCCGAAAATCGTCGCCGAGCGGCCGGTGCGCACCACATCCACGAAGCGGTGGCCTTCGAACGGCAGTTCGAGGCGGCGCTCTTCGAGGATCGCCAGGTTAAATGCCTCCTTGCCCGACGTTACCGTGAGCGTGGCTGCGGGCACGTCCGAGCGGGTGCGGATTGCATTCAGGTCGGCCAATGCACCGGTAAAATCGGGCGTGGCTTTGTTGGCCCGCGCTTCGGCGCGGATCAGGTACTGCTCGGCAATGCGCAGGATGAACACCGAGCTGGAACCGTCAGGTTTACCATATTGAATGAGGTCCCAGGAGCCTTCGGCCGTTTGTTTGAGCAGACTTTTGCGCGCGCCGCCTTTGGACGGATCGAGCAGCTGGCTCACGAATTCGCGCGCCGGAATGTAGTCGTGACGACCGCCGTCTGCCGGCGAAAGCCAGTTGGTATAGAACGAGTTACGATCCGAAGTACTGTAAACCAGTTCAAAAATCGATTCCTCGGTGGTTTTGCCGGTAAAGAATGCGGAATAAGGCCTGACCAGTTTAAAACCTGCATTCGCAATCACTTTCGATGCGTTAACCTCGGCCTGTTCCCAGTTTTGCAGATAGGTAAAATATCTCGCTTTCAATGCATATACCGAAAAGCGCGTCGCGCGGGTGCGGTTTACGGTTTCTTTCAACAGCTGCTCGGCTTGGTCCAGGTCCGCACCGATTTGCACATAAGTTTCAGCAGCGGTGCTTCTTTTAGTGCCTTTGTGCGTATCCGGGCCCGTGGCAGGCGTGAGTACGAGCTGCACACCGCCATAGGTTTTTACCAGGTCGAGATATCCCAATGCGCGCAGGAAATAAGCCTCGCCGAGCACCTGGTTTCTTTCCTCCTGGGTAAAAAAACCGTCCCGCACGCCCGGAACGAGCGCAATAATAAAGTTGGCCTGGTTGATCATCTTGTAGATCGCCGAAAAGCCGCCGCCCGCATTGTTGGGCGTCAGGTCGGGCACCAGGTTGTTCTGGTTGTTGTAGTTCACGACGTTATCGGAAGCCAGGTCCACACCGATAATATTGGAGGTCGCGTAGCCCTGCAAAGCGTCGTACACGCCCACCAGGGCCGTATTGGCCGATTTTTCATCCACAATCACCGCTTCGTCGGAGATATTCTGCTCCGGCTCGGTATTCAGCAGGTCGGAGCAGGACGAGAACCACAAGGCGGTCAAGATCAATGCTATATTCAGTTTTCTCATATCAAATCCATTAAAAACTCAGATTCACACCCACTACAACCGATTTCGGCTGCGGCGGCGTACCAAAATCCAGACCCTGCACAAGGCCGTTCCGGCTGTCGGCAGCCACATTCACCTCAGGATCGGGCCCGGAATAGTTGGTCAGCGTCCATAAGTTGGTAGCCGTCACATACAGCCTCACACCCGACGCGCGGATAGCCCTAGCTACGCCCTTGGGCAGGTTGTAGCTGATCGTAATATCGCGCAGGCGCAGGTACGAAGCGTCTTCCAGGTAGCGGCTGTTGCCGGTGCGGAAGTAGTTCAGGCTGCCATCGGGATTGGTCAGGTTGGTCGGCCTTGGCAGCACGCCGGTGTCGCCCGGCTTTTGCCAGTAGTTGAGCGAGCTCTTTTGAATAGAGCGCGTTACGCCGCGTGTACCGGCCGTTTCCAGGAAGTAAGCCGTGTAGTTGTACACCGAGTTGCCGTATTTGTAATAAAAATTCAGGTTCAGGTCGAGGCCTTTGTAAGACAATGTATTACGAAATGCCCCTTCGAATTTCGGCCACACATTACCTACAATGCGCTGGTCGTCGACAGTGATCTTGCCGTCCTTGTTTACATCCTCGTAGATCGCGTTGCCATTCTCCGCATTCAGGCCAATTTCCTTATAGGCATACACCGAATACAGCGGCTGGCCCTCCACCACGCGGAACATATCGTAGCTCGCGGTAATCGGCGTCAGCAGTTTCTGCACGCGGTTCACATTCCGCGAAACGGTGAGCACGGTTTTCCATTCCAAATCTTTGGTGCGCACATTCACAGAGTTCAGTAGAAGCTCCACGCCCCGGTTGCTGATCTCGCCCACATTGCGCACGACGGACGAGAAACCGGTATTAGGTGCCACGGGCTGGTCGAGCAGCAGGTCGTAGGTGAATTTATCGTAGTAATTGAATTCAAAATTCAGCCGCTGTTTCAGCAAGGCGCCTGAAAGGCCGAAGTTGTACTGGCGCGTCGTCTCCCATTTCAAATCCGGGTTAGCGAGCTGGCTGGGCGCAATGCCGGGCTGGTCGCCGTAATTGGTACCACCCGCCCAAAGACCGCGTGAGGCGAAATCGTCGATATCCTGATTGCCCGTCAAGCCGAGGCTGGCCTTGAAGCGGAGGTCGGTAAGGGTATTGCTTTCAGGGAAAAACGCCTCTTTGGAGATATTCCAGCCCAACCCTACCGACGGAAAATAGCCCCAGCGGTGGTCGGCGCCGAACCGCGAAGACGCATCGGCGCGGATGTTGCCGTCAATGCTGTACCGGTTGTCATAACTGTAATTAAAACCCGCGAAATACGACAGCAAACCATAGGAAGAACCTGTGGATGAAGCCGTTTGCACCGCCGCTGAGGCAATGCGCTTGAATTGGTTGCTCGGAAAGCCGGTACCGGTGAGCGTGGCGCGTTCGGTAGTCGTTTTTTGAATGGTATTCCCTACGAAAACCGAGAATTCGCCCTTGGCGGAGGATAAATTGTAGTTCAAAAGCTGCTCCGCAATGAGCGACTGCTTGATCGTCGTCACGTCGTTGGCCTCACCCGCGGGCTGGCCGTAGACGAGGTTGGTATTGTAGTAGGCCTTTTCGTGGTAGTTGTTGTAATCGTTGCTCCACGAAGATTTGAAAGAAAGGTTCGGCAGGATATTCCAGATCGCGTACACATTATTAATGCTCCGCAAACTCACCGAATGCGTGTCCGAGTTTTCGAGAATGGCCAGGTGGCTGTCGAAAACCGTCGGTTTGGCGTAGCTGCCGTCCTCATTGTAGAACGGGTAAAAAGTAGGCGTGTGTAACGCCGCCTGGAACAACCCAGCCGGCCCGTCCCCCACCCGCACGAGCCTGCGCGGCACGCTGGACAGCGTATTGCTCGTCCCTATTTTAAGGTTAGGCAAAATCGAATGGTCGATGTTGAAGCGGAAGGAGTACCGCTTGAAATCCTGCGTTTTCAGCGTCGACTGCTGGTTCTGGTACTCGCCACCGAGATAAAAGTTGGTACGTGCATCGCCGCCGGAAACGGATAATGTGTATTTGCTTAGCGAAGCCGTGCGGAAAATGTCGCTCACGCGGTCGTAAGTTCCCTGCTCTTCGGGGCTGCCGAATGCCGGAAAGCCCGCGACTGCCTCCGACACTGGCCGGAACGGGCGTGTGGCGTAGCTTTTGCCGTCGTTGAGATGCACCAGGTTCACCAGCTCGGCGTGCTCGGGGCCGGTTACCAGCTGCCAGAGGTTGGTGGCCTTGGCAAAACCCTGCTCGACATTGACACTCACCTTCGTGCGCGAATTTCTCGCGCCGCGTTTGGTCGTAATCAGGATCACCCCATTGGCCCCCCGCGCTCCATACAATGCGGTCGCATTCGCGTCTTTCAGTACCGACACCGACTCGATATCGTCCGGGTTCAGGTCCGAAAGCGGGTTGGGCGTCTGCCCGCCCATGCCGCGCGAAAGGCCCTGCAAGTTTTCATTATTGATAAAAACACCGTCCACCACATACAGCGGATCGTTACCGGCCTTAATGGACGTGGCGCCGCGCAACCGCACCAGTACCGAAGTCCCCGGCACGCCCGAATTGCTCGAAATCTGCAAACCGGGCACGGTACCCTGCAATTTTTCGATCACACTGTTGTAGGAAACCTGTGAAAAATCCTTGGAATCGACCGTGGTTACGGCGCCGGTTTGGGCGCTACGTTTGGTTTGGGTATAACCCGTTACGACCACTTCGCTCAACTGGCTTTCGTCGGGTCTCAGCGCTATATCGATACTGGTGGAACCGCCAAGGGGCCGCTCCAAGGTCACATAACCGATGTAGCTGAAAATCAGCACGTCACTCCCCCCTGCGGAAATAGTGAATGCGCCGTTGGCGTCGGTGAGTGTACCTTTGTTGCTACCCTTGACGCGGATAGTCACGCCAGGGAGTCCCTCGCCTTTTTCATCTTTCACGACGCCGTTAATGGCCTGATCGTCCGCCTCGCCCGAATCCGACGCCTCGCCTGTCTGCTTGGCAGCTTCGCGGATGATCACTTTTTCTTTCTGCTGCTCATAGTCCAGGCTGCGCTGGCGAAGGAGCTTATTCAGCACCTGCTCCACAGGTTCATTGCGGACTTCAAAAGTTAGGTTAGTATATGGATTTACTAGTCTATCTTGATAAATAAAAACAAACCCGCTTTTTTCTTCAATTTGTTTTAAAATAGCTTTCAAAGACTGTTTTTCAGCCCTGATGGAGATTTTCACGTCCCGGATCGTCTTCTCGCTGTCGGCCAAAACCGGCTGGAAAAGCGAAGCAACAAGGACGATGATCATCCAGAACCGGTTCAAATGGCGCCGTTCGCAGCGTCCGTTCAATCGGATAAGTTCCGTCATAATCTGTTCGTTTTTTAATGCTCGTTCATTGAGATCAAGACCTGATCTGTTGCGCGACGGTAATGGAAATTGCCCGCCATGGCCAGCGTCCCGAGAATGTCGTCCAAAGTTTCCTCCGCCCGGAAACGTGCCGTAAGCCGCTGTGCAGCAAGCGTGTTGTCATCTACCCGCACTGCCACATTGAATTTCTTTTCCAGCAATAATGCGATCGTTTTCAGGTCTTCATTGTTGAAATCCAGCGCGCCGTGGATCCATCCGGCCAGCGACCGCGCATTCACATGCTCTTTCTGCGCCCGTCCGCTCCGGTTGTCGACCACCAGTTGTTCGTCGGGAAGCAGGAAAGCCGTCTGCGCTTCGGGATAGCCCTCTCCATTACGTACGCCTACTTTTCCGCTTGCTACGGTCACCCGCACATCATTGAGACTGCGGTAGGCGCGCACGGCGAATACGGTCCCAAGCACCTGCGTCCGCGTCCGGCCGGCATCGACGATAAAGGGATGCGCCATGTCATGTTTCACATCGAAATAAGCCTCGCCGTCGGTCAGCGTGATCTCCCGCGCGTTGTCATCAAATGCGGCAGGATAACTGATCGAAGTGCCGCCGTTCAGCGTTACCAGCGAACTATCGGGCAACCGGTAAGTTTTCACTTCCCCGGGTAATGTACTGGCCATGAGCATCCTTTGCGTTGCATTTCTACCGCTCGGAGCGAAATTCTCGCTCAGCCAGAAATGCCCTGCGCAAAACACCGCCGCCGCTGCCGCTGCCGCGTAGAATGCGCGCGCCGGTCGTATGCGGGCTTCCATCCGGCTCCCGGATGCAACTTCCGGCGGCACTGCCGGCTGGGTTTCCAGTGTGTGTGGTTGCCGGACAACCGCCAGGATGTTCGTCCATGACTTTTCCCGCGCCGTTTCCAGGTCGAGGTCTGCCGGTAAGCCGGGCTGCTGCCTGGCCGTATCCGCGTACCATTGTGCGATGAGCGCCTTTTCGGCCTCGGTACATCGGCCGAAGCGGTACTTCGCCAACAAATCCCTTACCTGCTGCTGGTCCATTGTGATATTGTTATGAATTGCAATTCGGTACTATGACAGGCGATTTTGCATTTAGTAGTAGAAATTTTTCAAAAAAATAACACGACTAGTTGCGACTTCCACTGCATGAGCCTGTCTTTCAATATCTTAATAGCATTACTGATTTGCTTTTTAACAGTATGGTCCGAAAGCGAAAGCTGGTCGGCGATCTCCGCGTACGACAATTCGCCTTGCCGGCGCAATTCGAAAATCTCCTTCATTTTACGTGGTAACTGCTCAATTTCGGCTTCGAAAAGGGTGTACAGCAACTCCTCGTCCGCCGCATAGGCAGGCGGCGACGGATTCTCGTCAAGAAACGCGGCCAGCGCGTCGAGATGGGCCCGGTAGGTTTTGTCGCGCTCGATCAGGTTGAGCACGCGGTTGCGGACGGCGGTAAAAAGATAGCCAGCCAGGCCGGTATGCACCTGAATGGTGGCGCCTTTGATCCAGAGCGCTATAAATGCCTCCTGCACAATGTCCTGCGCGTCGTGCGCATTGCCCAGCATTTTGAATGCATGTGCATACAGCCGCCCGAAATAGCGCCGGTGAATCGCTTCAAACGCCGCCACCGAGCCCTCCTGAAACGCCGCCAGGAGCTGCTGGTCCGATAAATCCCCTAAGTCACGCACTTCCGGAAAGTTTTACAACACCGTTTGTTTACGATTAAACACAATTTTCCCGCATTGCCCGCAACGAGGCTACTGGCCTGCAACAGGCGTACGGCGGATCGAAAAGCTCTTATTGGTGGTTAATAAGAAGAATACTCTACAAGACTAATAGACAAATAAAGGCCTATTTGGCTTATCACGCAAGCGACCGCTCCAAAAGTCGCGTGCTAATTTATTTCAAAGCGCTACCGATCACAGCTATACGCAATACAGCGTAATGCTGCCCGGTCGCCAAAATAAGGCAAATGCTTTTTAGTAACCAAAGGATTTTTAAAATTTATCCTTTACTCGATAGACTTTATAGATTATTTTCTAATATTGGATTTCAAAACAAACTATCGGGATAAGGGATGGCCGCATGATCGAGCTAAGAAGTGTAACCAAGATTTTTAAACAGAAAGACCGGGAAGTGACCGCCCTGGCCGGCGTATCGCTGAAAGTAGAGAAAGGCAAGATTTTCGGGGTGATCGGACAGTCGGGCGCGGGGAAAAGCACGCTTATCCGCTGCGTGAACCTGCTCGAAAAACCCACCAGCGGCGAGGTACTGATCGACGGTAAAAGCCTAACCACCCTCTCCGATCGCGAACTGGCCGGCGAGCGGCGACAGATCGGGATGATATTTCAGCATTTCAACCTGCTTGCTTCGCGCACCGTCTTCGAGAATGTCGCATTCCCGCTCGAACTCGGCCGCAAGTCGAAACACGAGATCCGGGAACGGGTATCCGAGCTGCTGCGGCTCGTGGGCCTAGAAGATAAGGCTGCGGATTATCCCTCGACGCTTTCGGGCGGACAAAAGCAGCGCGTGGCCATTGCCCGAACCCTTGCCAACAACCCGAAGGTGCTCCTGTGCGACGAAGCCACCAGCGCTCTCGATCCCGGCACGACGGCGTCTATTCTGGCGCTACTGAAAGACATTAACCGCCGGCTGAAAATCACGATCCTGCTCATAACGCATGAAATGAATGTGGTTAAATCGATTTGCCACGACGTAGCGGTGATCAGTCAGGGCAAGCTCGTGGAAAAAGGATCGGTGAACGCCATTTTTTCGAACCCCAAAACCGAGCTCGCGCGCTCGTTTATCAATGCCTCCTTGCACGTTGAGATTCCCGAGCATTACCGGCACCGCGTGACTGCCGTTAATGAAGGTGGGATGTCGCCACTTCTTCGTTTGCGGCTGAACGGGGAAACGGCCGACCAGCCATTGCTTTCGCAAGCCGCAAGGTTGTTTGAGATCGATACCAAGATCATCAGCGCGCAGATGGACCATATCGGCGACAAGCATTTCGGCGTGATCCTTGCCGCGCTCTCGGGCCGGGCCGAGAATTACCAGAAGGCGATCGATTTCTTTATCTACCACCACATTAAAGTTGAATTGTTAGGATATGTCTGACCCCGTCGTGTCGCTACTGCTTTCAGGCCTGGGCGAAACTATTTTTATGACCATTACCGCCGGCATTTTCGGCTTCATCCTGGGCTTACCCACCGGCATTGTGCTGTTTCTGACGCGTCAGGGGCAGGTTTTGGAAAACCGCACGCTCAACAGCGTCATTTCCTTCGTGATCAACATTTTCAGGGCAATTCCATTTATCATCCTCATCGTGTGGATGATCCCGTTTACCAGGGCCGTCGTGGGAACTTCCATCGGCGTGAGCGCCGCACTGGTACCATTGAGCGTAGGGGCCGCGCCATTTATCGCGCGGATGGTCGAGAATAGCCTCATCGAAGTACCGGCCGGGCTGATCGAGGCCGCGCGGGCCATGGGTGCCACGCCGTTTCAGATCGTGTATAAAGTGTTGCTGCCTGAAGCATTGCCTTCGCTCGTAAATGTCGCCACCATTACCCTCATCACGCTTGTGGGCTACTCGGCCATGGGCGGAGCCGTGGGCGCGGGCGGGCTCGGGCAAATCGGTTATCAATATGGTTACATCGGCTACGACGCGATGATTATGAACATCGTACTGGTGCTACTGATCGGGCTGGTGTTCGTCATTCAATTTTTCGGCGACCGCCTTTCCAAGCGAGTTGACCACAGATAATAAAGATGTGTTCAAGCTGTTTTTCAAAATGCAATTCAAGCCTGCCATAGCTAAATCAACATCAACAAATTACACCTATTAGGCTGCATCTAAATACATTAACTAATATGAACTTCGACAAAAACTTACTCCTGTTATTGACATTGGGAACGGCATTACTAACAGGCTGCAACCAAAAAGCGGCCCAAGATCGCGACCCGAATCACATTAAAGTTGGTATTGCCGTTGGCCCGGAATATGAAGTGGCACAAGCCGCTCAGAAAGTAGCAAAGGAAAAGTACGGCCTGGACGTGGAGCTCATCACATTCAATGATTACGTGGTGCCCAACGAGGCCCTCAGCCACGGCGATGTGGATGTGAATGCATTCCAGCACAAGCCCTACCTCGACGAGCAGGTCAAACAGCGCGGCTACAAACTCGCCATTGTGGGCAACACCTTCGTTTACCCCATTGCCGGGTATTCCAAAAAAATCAAAAACCTGGACGCCCTTAAACCCGGCGATACCGTGGTAATCCCTAACGACCCGACCAACGGCGGGCGCTCACTGCTGCTGCTTCAAAAATATGGGCTGATCAAATTGAAAGAAGGTGTTGGGTTACTCCCTAAGGTGATCGACATTGTCGAAAATTCCAAAAACCTGAAAATCCTCGAACTTGAAGCGCCCCAGCTTCCCCGCACCCTGGACGACGCCAACGTTACACTCGCGATTATCAACAACAATTTTGCAGGTAAGGCCGGGCTTATCTCCACCCGCGACGGCCTGCTGATCGAAGACAAAGACTCACCTTATGTGAATCTGATTGTGGCCCGTGAGGACAACAAGAATGAGGAAAAGGTCAAGAAGTATGTAAAGGCGTACCAATCCAAAGAAGTGGAAGAGGCTGCGGCGAAGGTATTCCAGGGCGGGGCGGTGAAGGGCTGGTAGCTTCTTTAGGGCTGTCGGTCCCGCACCAGTTCCACTTATACCAATATAGGCCACGCAAAACTGCGGTAATGCATTTGGCGAATAGCAAGGCCGGAAATTCGGAAACCGTGGTAAGGGTTCCAAAACTTCCGGCTGCTTGTTATTCCATGAAATGTTAATCCAATAACAGCTTATTTGTTACAATCTCTGTATTGGGAAGCGGGAAAACATAGTTCGTCTGCGAGGGCACTACCTCCGGCGCGACCAGCCCATTACCAGACTTAGCCGGGAATGGCAACAGGTTGCGCACGATGTCGTTTGAGCGAAAACCTTCGCCCAGGAACTCGATACGGCGTTCTTTGAGGATCGTGGCGACCAACGCCTGCTCTGTGCCGGTAGCTCCTGCGGGGAATTCGTAGTTGGCGTCGGAGCGGGTGCGGACGGCTTTGAGCAGGGCCGTTGCCGTGACCAGGTCACCGGTGCGGGCTGCCGCTTCGGCGTAATTGAGCAGCACTTCCGAGTAGCGGATAATGGGCAGGTAGTCCAGGAAGGGCGACGGCTTCGCATATTTGGTCAGGAACTGTACCCCCGAGGCCGTGCGTGCAAATGTGCGCCGCAGGTCCGAAGCACGCCATTCGGTATCGCCCCAGATGCCGGTCGGGTTGAGATTGTATTCCGAATTGGCATTGATCACGTAGGGAAAGGACGTCTGGCCGGTCACATTGTCGAGCTCGGTCATCGGTACCGACAGAATGGACTCGCTGCTGGTGTAATTGGTGGAAAAAATCTCGACAATGCTTTCCAGCTTGTGCTTCACGCCGGTTGCCGCAGAGAATGGCGGCGCGGTTGAAACGATCTTTTTCGCTTCCTCGATCACTTTGGCATAGTTCCCGCTGTTTAAATACACCCTCGTTTTCAATGCGATAGCGGTGTTGCGGTGCGCCCGCGTGGTGTTCAGCAGCGCGGTGGCGTGGGTCAATGGCAGGTCAGCCTCTGCCTCGTCCAGGTCTTTGATGATCTGCGCGTAAACTTCGGCGACGGTACTGCGTTTCAGGTCGTTGTTGGCAGTGGTAGTCTCGGCTTGCAGGCGGAGCGGCAGGCCTTTGGAGGCACCTTTGTCCTCGTTGAACGGTCGCGCATAGGCGGTTACGAGCGCAAAGTAGCTCAATGCCCGCACGAACTTCGCCTCGGCTACATATTGCCTGCCCAACGCCTCGTTCACCACCCCCGGATGCTCGCCGATGCCTTTGATGAGGATATTGGCATTGTTGATCGTTTCATAACCAGCGGCCCAGAAACCCGCGATAAAGTTGGAGCTCGCATTAAGCGTGTGGTTCCAGGCTTCGAAAGCGGTGAACGTGTTGCTGGTACGGTTGATGAACTCCTCGCCCCGCACTTCGGAATAGGTGTAGTAGTTGCCTCCGTAAAAGTTGCCGCCTTTGGCCGATTTGTAGACGCCGTTCACAAGTCCCAGAATGCGCTCGGGCGTATCGAACGCGTTGGCGCCGGTAATGGAAGTTTTGGGCACCGGGTTCAGCAGTTTATCGGAATCGCAGGATGGCAGCAGCAATGCAAATGCCACGGAAAAGCCCCAGCCGAGCGTGTTGCGGCCTATTTGGTTGAATATTTTCATTGGTAGAATGCTTTTTAATTAAAAACTCAGATTAACCCCCAGCGTGAACGTCCGCGCCTGCCCTACCGAGTTCTTCTCAATACCGGGCGTGGTGTTGGAATTCCCGTTGACCGAAGATTCCGGGTCGGTGCCGTTGTATTTCGTGATCAAAAACAGGTTCGAACCCTGCGCGTAAATGCGCACCGGACCAATGCCCGAGTTGCCGAATACCGATGCCGGTACGCGATAGCCGAGCGACAAGTTTTGCAGTCGCAGGAAGTCCGCCTTTTCGGCATTGGTAGAAACGGGGAATGAGGAGCCGCTCGAAAGCTGATCGTTGTACACCAGGCGCGGGATGTCGGTAATATCGCCCGGTTTCTGCCAGCGTTGCAGGATCTCGGTCGAGTTGTTGTAGGCCCGCTGGTCGAGGAGCGTGGCGCGGGTACCGTTCATGACGTAGTTGCCGCCCGAGTAAGTCAGGTTAATGGACGCGTCGAATGCGCCATATTTGAAATTATTGGAAAAACCGCCGTACCATTTCGGCAACGCGTCGCCGATGAGGTAATAATCCGCACCGGTAATCGCCGATGCCTTGCTACCGTCAAGATAGGTCCAGTTGCTTTCGCCCGGGCCGACTACCTGGCTGTACTGCACCTTCTCGCCTTTGGCATTGATGAAAATGCGGCGGCCGTTCTCAGGGTTCACGCCGGCTGTTTTGGCGCCGTACAAGCTGCCGACCGAATGCCCTACCCGCGTCACGTTGGTGGTTTCGTAGGCTACGTGTGTGGTGCCGATGATGTCGGTGTTGCCGTCCGAAAGCGCCGTAACCTTGTTGCGCAGCTTGGTAAAATTCACCGACGCATTCCAGGAAAACTCGCCCGAACGCACTAATGTACCCGAAATGCCCAGTTCGATGCCCCGGTTATACATTGAGCCCACATTGCGGAGGATGGAATTGCTTGGAATACCTTTCGAAATGGCCTGTGGGGCGCTGAGGATCAGGCCGTCCACATTATTGTCGAAATAGGTGAGGTCCACCTGGAAACGGTCGCCGAACAGGCCCAGGTCGGCGCCGAAATTGGTCTGGCGGCTCGTCTCCCAACCGAGGTCGGAGTTGCCCGCCTGCGAGATCGCCCACGTGGGCGCGCTACCGTACAAGCCGCCGTTGTATAATTCAAGCGAACCGAATGCATTGCTGATGTTACCGTTCCCTACCCGACCCCAGCTGGCCCGCAGCTTCACAGAGTTCAGTACCGAGGCTACACTGGAATTTTTGTAAAACTCCTCTTCCGACAATGCCCAGCCCGCCGAAACGCCGCCAAAATTGCCATACTTTTTATCCAGCCCCAATGCGGAATTGCCGTCCCGGCGGAAGTTGACCGTCACAAAATACTTCTTGGCCAGATCATAGCTCACCCGCGAAAAATACGACAGGTAAGCCCGCTCGTCCAGCTCGTTGCCCGACGAGGTGATCGAACCCCAGTTACCCTGGTAATTCTCGAAAAACGGGTCGGCACCCTGCGAGCGGGAAGCGCCCCAGGCCGAATTATTGAATTTTTGAACATCATAACCTGCCAGTACCGACAGCGAATGCTTGCCGAATGTCGGCGTGAAAGTCAATGTGTTGGTCCAGTTCCAGTTATCGCGCAATGCCGACACATTCACCGCATTGCCTTTGGTGGAGTAACCATTACCCTGCAAGGCACTATCAAAGGTTTTGGTCTCGGTTCGCAGGCGGTCGATGGCGTAACTGGTGCGGAATTCGAGGTTTTTCAATAGCCGCGCGGTGGCCGCGAAACTTCCGATAATGCGGTCGTTGGCAGAGGTGTAATGGTTCTTGTCCAGCTGCGCCACCGGGTTACCCCAGTTGCTCACCACCTGGTTGTTGCCCATCCCGATGGTGTTCGGGCTGGTGGTACTGATATTGTATGAACCATCAGGGTTATACGCAGGCACGTTCGGCGGCAATGCGGTGGCCAGGCGCGCGAGGCCAACGAGGAAAAAGTTGGAACCCGGTAACGAGCCGGCATAGGGCGACGCATTGTTGGTGGTATTATAGGAAACGCTTCCATTCAGTTTCAGCCAGCTGTTCACTTCCTGGTCAATATTGAAACGGGCAGATTTCCGGTCGAACTCGTTGGCCCGCAGAAAGCCGTTCTGCTTGCTGTAATTGGCTGAAAAATAGTATTTGGTCGTCTGCGTGCCGCCCGAAACGCTCAGGTTATGGTTGTGCGACACGCCGGTCCGGTAAATATAGTCGTACCAGCGCGTGTCGATGGGCGTGCCGTCGGGATTAAGGTTTGGAAAAAACAATGCGGAAGGTACTTTGTCATTGTTCTCGTTGCCGCCCAGGATCTTGGCATTCAGCACGGCCTCGTTTTTGATCGCAATATACTGCCGGGCATTCAGCAGCTCCGGCAGGCGAGTGACAGTCGATACGCCGGCCCAGGATTCGAGGTTGATCCTCGGCTTGCCCGTTTTGCCCCTTTTCGTAGTAATTAAAAGCACGCCCGCCGCCGCACGCGAGCCGTAAATGGAGGTCGACGCCGCATCTTTGAGCACGTCGATCGACTCGATATCGGCCGGGTTAATATCGCCCAGCGGGTTGTTCGGCACCGCGGTACTCGTTGATACGTTTCCTGTATTAATGGGAATACCATCCACCACCACCAACGGATAAGAGCTCAGTGAAATCGAATTCACGCCTCGTATACGGATCACGGGCGGATTGTTGAGCACCCCATTCGGCTGTGCAATGCTCACACCCGCCGCGCGTCCCTGCAAGGCCTGATCGAAGCTCTGAACGGGCTGCTCTTTGATAGACTCCCCTTTCAACCGGACGGCTGATCCGGTAAATTCCGCCTTCGATTGCGTGCCGTAACCGACCACCACCACCTCGCTCAGTTGGCGCGTGTCGGCGGTCAGATCAATGGAAATGCCCGTTTGTCCGCCGATTTCCTTTTCAATGGTCGTATAGCCGATAAATGAGATGACCAATGTGGCATTTTCCGGCGCGATGAGCTGGTATTTGCCGTCGTGGTCGGTAATGGTGCCGTTGGACGAGCCTTTCACGATCACCGAAACGCCGGGCAGCCCCTGCCCCGATTCCTTGTCGCGGATCACGCCGGATACCGGCTTGTCGGCCGTCGCGAAAGCAGGCGCGATGTTCCGCGCTGCATAAGTTTGCTCAGGGGTAGCGACGCCCAGCAGCAATGCAGCCAGCGCCATGCGTGCCGCATTCGCGTAGCCGTCTTTACGCAAATGGGTGAAGTAAGGTTTTATCATATCAAAGTGTAGATTTGTGTAAAAACGGAGTGAAAAGGGCATGGCCGGGCAACCCTGCGGTTTGCAGGGTGCCGGGAAATCATGCCTTGAAAAATCAGTCGGGAGACCGCGTCAATGCGCGGCGGAGAAATCAGTGGTCGCCGTAGCGCTTTTCGCCGGCCACCACGGCCAACGCCAGCTTGTTTTGCTTCGGCGGCAGCGGACAAGTCGCATAAGGGGAGAATGCACAAGGCGGGTTAATGGCCTTGTTGAAATCGAGCCAGGCCGTACCGTCGGCCTCGACAGACGAGTACAGGAAACGGCCCGAACCGTAGGTATCGTGCTTGTTGGTCTGGTCGGCGAAGATCAGGAACAGGTTTTCCGGCTTGCCCACCGCATCCAGGCTGTATTCCTTGCCATCGACTGTGAACACCAGCTTACCCGGCGAAACCTGATCGTCGGTGCGGCCGGTAATATCCGTAATGCTCACCGTGCGGCCTTTGGTAGGCACAAATTGTGCTTTTACGCGCCATTTTTCCTGCACCGGGTAGCGCTCGATGCCCGTGAAGCCTTTCAGGAATTCGCTTTCCAGGTCGCGCAGGCGGATCGCATACTTGTCGCCCCGCTTGATCACAAACCAGCGCAGCGGCCCGTGTTTCAATGTCACCGGCTTGCCCGCAGGCGAAATGTCGAGCTCGGTCACCGGCTGATCGCCATGAAAGATCTGCGCGTCGGGTTTCGCTTTGAGGATGATTTTGTCTTTCTCCAAAACAATTTCACCCAGGAAAGGACGGCTTTTTTCGGCCGGGAAAAGAATGTCGTTCTCCTCGGCGCTGCCAAACGTGTTGGTCCCCTCTTTGAGCCAGTACAATCCCGCAAGGTTCAGCCAGCCCGATTCCGCTTTCAGGCTCTCGATGCGCTTTTCGTGCCATTGCTTGATCTCGTTCTCGTAGGGGCTGTCGCCGAATGTAAATGCGGCCAGGAGGAAAATCGCTACCAGCTCCAAAGTGTAATAAAATTGCCTTTTCATGACAATGCTTGGTTAAGTGAGTGAAGTCGCGCCCTGCCCATGCGGTCGCAGGAAGCGGAGTTTAATGGTGGCTGGTGCACAAAATTAACTAAACTATTTAATCTACCAATTTAGTAGTTTAAAAATTTAAAATAACTTTACTTTGCCCATCAAATAAGTGTAGACTAAAAGCATCACCCATGATTCCATTTCTCCGTTCAAATCACATCCGATTGATTTGGGCCCTATTGGGCGGCATACTGGCTCTGCAAAGCCACGCCCAGTCCGTTTCCATTCAGGGAAAAGTCACTTCCGCCACCGACCAGTCGGCCCTGCCGGGCATCAATGTGCTGGTCAAAAACAGTACCATCGGCACCACTACCAATGCCGACGGCAAATTCGAAATCACCGCCGAGAGCAACGCCGTACTCGTATTTTCGGCCATCGGCTATATTACGCAGGAGCTCGAAGTGAAGGGCCGTTCACAGATCAACGTGCAGCTGAACGACGACACCCGGCAGCTGAACGAGCTCGTGGTCGTAGGTTACGGTACCCAGAAAAAGCGCGATCTGACCGGCTCCGTGAGCTCGCTCGATAGCAAGGATTTCAATAAAGGCGTACAAACATCTGTGGACCAGCTCATAGCAGGCCGTTCCGCGGGCGTGCAGGTGACGCAATCGAGCTCGGAGCCGGGCGGCGGCGTGACCATCCGCATCCGCGGGGCCAACTCCATTAATGCCAACAACGAGCCGCTGTACGTGATCGACGGGCTACCGGTCAACAATGCGTCGGTGGTACCCGGCTCCACGCTCGTCAACGAGCAGGCGCCACGCAACCCGTTGAATGCCTTGAACCCCAGCGATATCGAGTCCGTCGAAATTCTCAAAGACGCCTCGGCGACGGCCATTTACGGCTCGCGCGGAGCGAATGGGGTTATTTTGATTACTACTAAAAAAGGCGCGAAAGGTAAGCTGAATGTGAACTACGCGCTATCCGGCGCGGTGTCGGAAGTGACCAAACGTGTGCCGATGCTTAATGCACAGCAGTACATGACGCTACTCAACGACCTGCGCGCCGATCAGAAACAGGCCCCGGAATTCACCGCAGAGCAGATTGCCGCCGTTGGCCAGGGCACTTACTGGCAGGATGAGATTTTCAAAAAGGGGTATTTACAAAACCATCAGCTCTCGTTCTCGGGCGGGCAGGACAAATTCACTTACTATGCCTCCCTCAACTACCTCGACCAGAAGGGTGTCGTGATCAGTTCGGGCATTAAGAAGTATGTCGGCCGGGTGAACCTGAACTACACCGGCGACAAGTTTAAATTTGGGTTAAACCTTAATTCCAGCCAGGTAAAGGACGATTTCGTGCCCAATGGCGTGAGCGTGAACGAAGGCGCGGGGGTGATCAACACCGCCATTTTCCAGGACCCTACCCTGACCATCAAAAACCCGAACGGCACCTGGACGCAGACGCAGATCGTAAACCTGGAAAACCCAGTCGGCCTGGCCAACGAAGTGAGCGATTTCGCGACCACCAACCGCACATTTGCCAGCGTTTTTGCCGAGTACTACTTCCTGCCCGAGCTGTCAGCGAAGATCAACTTCGGTACCGACCGTCAGGATTCACGGCGGGATATTTTCACCTCCCGCCTCACCAAACGCGCCGAAGGTACCAAAGGCATCGCGAGCGTACTCACAAGCAATGCTTCCAACAACCTCGTTGAATTTACCGCGCGGTACAGCAAGTCGCTCAACAAAGATAATCAGCTCGAAATCCTAGGCGGATACACCTATCAGGAGTTTGTAGTGAGCTCGCTTTCCGCCGGCGCGCAGAACTTCCCGCTCGATGCATTGGGCACCGATAACCTCGCGGCGGGCGCGCAGAGTACTTTTTCGCTCGGCTCGGGGCGCACCAAGAACCAGTTGCTCTCCTACCTGGGCCGGGTGAACTACAATCTGCTCGACAAATACCTGCTCACAGCCTCCATTCGCGCCGATGGCTCCTCGCGGTTCGGGGATAACAAAAAGTACGGCATTTTCCCATCGGTAGCATTGGGCTGGCGCATGAAGGACGAACTTTTCCTGAAAAACATCAACACTATCACCGACCTGAAACTCCGCGCGAGCTACGGCGTGACCGGTAACCAGGACATCGGCAGCTATAAATCGCTCGTGCTGCTCGGTCCGCAGGGACAGGCCATTTTCGACGGCGCGCCGTATGTGGGCATTTCGACGACCCAGCTCCCGAATCCCGATTTGAAATGGGAAACCACCACCCAACTGGATATCGGTTTGGATTTCAGCCTGTTTGCAAACCGGTTGTCGGGTAGCATCGATTATTTCCATAAACAAACCAAAGACCTGCTTTTGCAGCTGCCGATCCCGCGTACCAGCGGTTTTACCACGACTTTTAAAAACGTGGGCGGCCTGAAAAACACCGGTTTCGATTTCGGATTGACATCTATCAACGTGACGGCGCCATTTACCTGGCGGTCGAGCCTGAACTTCTCGATCGTGAAAAACCAGGTGACCGACCTGGGTGCGTTGCCGTACATTCTGGGCGGCTCGGCCGGTTTTACCAACGATTTCACCATTATCCGCAAAGGCGACCCATTGAATGCATACTATGGCTATGTAGTGGATGGCGTATTCCAGCAAGGTGAGGATATTGCCAAATCCGCACAACCGCTTGCTCGTCCGGGCGAGTACAAATACCGCGATGTGAACAAGGACGGCACCATTAACTCCGCCGACCGGACCATTCTCGGCTCGCCATTCCCCGATTTCACCTATGGCCTGAACAACGATTTCACCTACGGCGCATTCAACCTGTCGTTCTTCTTCCAGGGCGTGCAGGGCAACAAGCTCTTCAACCTCAACCGGACCGAATCCGAAAATCCGATCTCATTCCGCCGCAACCGCCTCGCCGAAAGCTACACCGACCGATGGACGCCCACCAACCCGACCAATGCGAACTCGTCGGGCGTGCCGGTGGCCGTTTCTTATACAAGCAATGTCAATAGCCGGGCCGTGGAGAACGCTTCGTACCTGCGGTTGAAATCGGTGCAGCTGACTTACAACTTCCCGTCGGCCAAATGGCGGCATATCAAGGGCTTGCAGGTGTACGTGACCGGCCAGAACCTGTTCACCATCACCAAATACACCGGCTATGACCCCGAGGTAAGCGCATTCGGCACCTCCAACGTCCGCGCCGATTACAATGCATTTCCCCTCTCGCGCACTTACACTGCGGGCGTGAGTATCCATTTTTAATTATTGTGAATCAATGAAAAAGCTACTATATATCCTGTTAATGATCGGCGCCGCCGCCTGCGACAAGCCGCTGGAAGAGGAAGTGTACTCTTCTTTTGGGCCCAACAATTTCTTCAAAACCGCCGACGATGCCGAGGCATTGCTCAACGCTGCATACGCCCTCGAACAGAAACAGGGAACCGACGGCTTCCGCAACATCCTGGTGATGGCCGAAGTGACCACCGACCTGCTCATTATCCGCGAGGGCGGGCTCCGCGGGCTCGCGCAGCCGCTCGAAGATTTCACCTGGAACGCTTCCCACGAGTTTTTCGACACGGCCTGGACCCGCTACTACGCCGCCATTTACCGTGCTAACCTTGTGATAGATAATGTGCCCAACATCGACTTCGACCCCGAACGCAAGAAGCAGATCGTCGCCGAAGCCCGCTTTCTGCGCGCGAGCGGCTACATTTCGCTGTATGACCTTTTCGGCCCTACCCCGCTGATTACCAACAGTATCAGCAGCAGTGAGGACCGCCCCGCACGCGCCGGCAAGGAAGAATTCGTGAAGTTTGTGACCGACGAACTCTCCGCCGTGGCCGACATCCTGCCCGTCACCGCCAAGCAATATGGCCGGGCTACCAAGGGCGCGGCCCTCGCTTTTTTGACCAAATTTTACCTGAATAACAAAGACTGGCAAAAGACCAGCGAAACCGCCCAGAAGGTGATCGACCTGAATGCTTACAGCCTCTTCAACTCGGCCAACCGCACCGACCTGTTCAAGCTAGCCAATGAGAAGAACAGCGAATTTATTTACGTAAGGCCGCATGTGGCCCAGCCGGGGCTGGGTACCAATTATCTGCCGCACGCCGCGCCGCCCAATTACAAATACAAAGGCGCCACCAAAGCCAATTACGCTACCCAGCTCAAAACGCTATCCGGCTTCTACGATTCCTTCGATCCGAAAGACCAGCGCCGCGAAGCCTTCCTGACCGAATACGACGACCTGAGCGGCAAGCACATCGTGCTTGGCCAGGACGACAAGCGCAGCTTCAAATTCGAAGAAGACCTCCCCGCCACCGGCGCCGACCTCGGCAACGACTTCCCCGTGATCCGTTACGCCGACATCCTCCTGAGCAAAGCCGAGGCATTGAACGAGCTTCAAGGCCCGACTGCCGCCGCGATTGACCTCATCAACCAGGTCCGCACCAAAGCCGGCGTAGCAGCATTGTCCGTCTCCGCATTCGCCACCAAGGAAGCGCTCCGGGCACACATCCTGAAAGAACGCGGCTGGGAATTTTTCACCGAAGAGCTCCGCCGCCAGGACCTGATCCGCCACGGTAAATTCATCGAGCTCGCCAAAGGGCGCGGCAAGACCGCATTTGACTACCAGGTGTTGTACCCGCTCCCACAAAGCGAGATCGACCGGAACCCTAGTTTGAAACAGAATGACGGGTATAAGTAGGCCGTGCGTTGAGTAAACGCTTTATTTCAGCAAAAGCCAGGCTATCAGCACGATGACCTGGCTTTTGCTTATCCGCCGAATAATGCAAACCGGCGGCTCAACGCCCTATTGCTTCCCCGCCTTATCCTTAAAATCCCTAACCGTTTGGCCGTCGTAACAATACACGCCGCCCAGAGAGCCGAACCAGATGCTGCCATCGTTGGCTTCCAGAATTCCAAAAGTCATTCGTTCATTGACCTCATATTCCGATTTTATGTGGGTCGCAACCGGCTTCTTATCCGACAGGGCTTTTTTATCGTACCTGGCAATTCCCCATTTTTCTGTTACCGCATTTTTCGAGCTCGTCCAGATATTCCCCTTCCGGTCTTCGTGAACATACCCCACAAAATCATCCGTAATTTGGGTAAATGAAATGCCGTCGTAACGCCAAAGCCCATCCTGCCCGGCTAGCCAGATATTACCCTTACTATCTTCGATAATCGTACGGACGTTTGTAAACGTCTGCCCGTCATGCCTGATGACCTTAAATGTTTTTCCATCATAAATGCGCGCATCGCCCCTTGTCCCAAACCAGAACTTCCCGTTTTTGTCCTCGATGATGGAATTAACGTCGTCGTGATCATCCGGCGGAAGGTCGCCGCTTTCCAGCGTAAATGGCCACGACCCGTTCATGCGGTAATTTTGAAACTGCTTCCCGACTGCCCGTCCGGGTTCGAAGCGACTCGCTCCTGTGAGCGTCCCAAACCAGACACGACCGGATTTGTCTTTCGAGATATGCGGCACCCGATCGTCGATCAGCCCCTCGGCCGTCGTAAAATGCCGGAATTCCTGCCCGTCTGCCCCCTCGGGATCGTAGTGATAAACGCCCGAACCGATCGTCCCGAACCAGAACTTGCCCTCCCTGTCTTCCAAAACCGAAAAGAACCGGGCCGAACTCACTTTGCTCGTAATGTTTGTAAACGACTTGCCATCATACCGGAAAATCCCGTCGAATGCAGCGATCCAGATATTGCCTTTCCGATCCTGAATGATGTTACGCGTAATGCGCTCGGGCCCGTGCGAAGTTACCGTGCGTGTGGTGTCGGGCACGACCTTATCCTTCGGCAGGTACGCCGCATTTTGCGCCTCGCACAACGCGCACGAAGCCACTACTAACCACGCGAGCAGGTGTACACTCTTTGCCATTTTTTTTATTGGTTATCAAGGTTTTGGCAAACGTAATGATTTTTATTTCGGGGTATTCAGCGGACTTGTTAAAGATGGTTAATGAAATGTTAAAGTTGGCTTCAAGAGTTGAGTTTGGTTGTTACATGCCTACGGCATTTACGAGTGAGCGTTATCATATTGAACTACCAATGTCACATCGCTAACGCGATTTGGCGTTTCTGCCCTGATGGTTCCTTCCTGCATGTAGCATTGGTAGTACGACGCCAGCGCGATTATTTCATTGTAATGAAAGTGCCGTCAGGCACGCAACATTGGTAGAAAACAATACCTTTCTCGTTTTCGGAAATCCCGGCGGGATGTAATAACAAGGTGAACGAAAGGCAATACCGGCACCGCATTAAATCAAAAGCCAGGCAATGACAACGATTGCCTGGCTTTTGCTTGTATATGGGGAGGGTTACCCCTTCATCCCCTCAACACGCTGGAAGAAAAACACCAGCTCCTTGAATGATGTAAAAATGTCTGCCGCGCGGGGGTTGTAGCCCAATTCTCTTTGCGCAAGCCTGCGCGGCGCGGCATGTACCCGGTATAAATGTCCCAAAGGTCATCTATCCAGTTTGACGGGCTGCTCTGCGATAGCAGCTCCGCCACTTCCCGGCCGAAAGCCAGGTGCCGCGAGTCCGTGGACTCGGCGGGGGTTGATAGTGTGTTGTTCATTTGACACTTAGTTTAAGGATGAGAAAATACCCTGCCTAAGGTGTCCTAAACGCTAGTGTCAGCGTTCGGGGGGCTTTCGCCGATCCCCCACCATCGCAGGGCATAACTTTGAAGCTTTTTCATGTGTGACACTTGTTTATAGGAGGATGCATATTCGGGAGATGTTTCTGCAAATCCAAACCTGTAAAGAAGGCAAAGTATCCGGCAAATAATTCTTTGTCCATGTAGAAACGCAACTTCACTCGGGTATACACATTGAAAGAAAACAGCCATTACGCTTAAAATTTGGTAATTGCACGAGCATTTTTCAACTTGCCAGGGTTTAACGAACGCTATATATGATTTCCCTGGAAGAGATTGCACTACTACTACCCGCATTGGAATCTGACCGAGTAGAAAAAACGGTTTCGAAAACTAACGCTGACAAATTTGGTGAGGCTATATGCGCTTTTTGCAATGACATGCCGGGGCATGGATTGCCAGGATATCTGATCATTGGAGCGAATGACGACGGAAGTTTGAATGGCACTAAGGTAGATGAGCAGCTCATGCAGACGCTGCTTAACTTTCGAACCGATGGACGTATTGTTCCCCCTCCCGCGATGACAGTGGCAAAGTTTTCTTTTGATAATGGGGATATTGCCGTGGTAGAGGTTCAACCTTCCAAAGTACCACCTACACGGTACAAAGGCCGCGTTTGCGTTCGCGTTGGACAGAGAAGGGGTTTTGCGAACGAGGCGGAGGAAAGAATATTAGGCGAAAGGCGCTCAACCTTTTCAAAAACCTTCGACACGCGCCCAACCTACGATAGTGACTTGAACGAGTTAAGTATCGATCTGTTTAAATTGACTTACCTGCCGACTGCGATAGACCCGGAAACGCTTGAAGCCAATGGAAGGGAAATCAAGGAGCAACTTTCATCACTTAAATTTTACGACCTAAAAAATGATGTTCCTACCAATGCAGGAATACTGCTTTTTGGCAAAAACCCAAGGTTTTATCTGAGTGGAGCATATGTTCAATATGTGAGGTTCGTCGGAACAGACGAAGTAAGTGATTTTGATTTTGAACACCGGTTTGAGGGCGACCTGACCACTCAAATGCGTGTCATGAAAGACTTTATCAAATCTCAAATCGAAAAGCGGGTACAGCTTGGACTTGGGGAGTCTTATGATTCGGCCTATCCTGCGTCCGCGATCGAGGAATTGCTTTATAATGCGATTATACATCGCGACTATGAGTCGAATGCGCCGATCAAGTTCTATGAGTTCAGTGATCGAATAGAAATTACAAATCCCGGCGGATTGTATGGCGATGCGAGGCCTGAAAACTTTCCCAATAAAAACGACTATCGGAACCCAACCTTGGCAGAAGCAGCAAAAAATCTAGGGTTTATCAATGCATTTAATGTTGGCGTCAAACGTGCTAAGGCAGCCCTTTCGAGAAACGGCTCACCCGATCCTGTATTTATTCTCGATCAGCCTACTAGCTTTGGGGTAGTAATCTACAAAAAACGATAATGAAGACGATTGCTTTCTTTAATAATAAAGGTGGTGTCGGCAAGACGACCTTGGTGTACCATTTCACCTACATGTTGGCCGAGTTGGGCTACCGATGCCTTGCCGTAGACCTTGATCCTCAAACTAACCTCACTTCAATGTTTTTGAATGATGATCGATTGCAGGATATATATGATAGCGAGGATCGCAGACCGACGATTCTAGAAAGTATAAAGCCATTGAATCGAGGCATAGGCGATATATCCCCAGCTCACATTGAGGAAATCAAAAGCAATATCGGCCTTCTTGCCGGGGACTTGGAATTATCCCTTTTTGAAGACAAACTAAGTAGCGGTTGGGGTTCCTGCCTGAACCGTGATGAGGCGGCGTTTCGCGTCGTGTCGTCTTTCTACCGCGTGATCATGGAAGCTGGTCAACGTTGGAGTACCGATTTCAACATTATTGATATCGGACCTAATTTTGGAGCCATAAACAGAGCGACATTAATTGCTGCCGACTATGTGGTTGTCCCAATGGCGGCTGACTTGTTTTCATTACAGGGTTTGAGAAACCTTGGAAATCGGCTTGTAACCTGGCAAGGCGAATGGGAAGACCGCCTCAGTCGGAATCCCGAACCGTCACTTCAATTGCCTCGTGGATCGATCGTTCCCTTGGGTTATGTGGTCATGCAACATGGGGTTAAAGAAAGCCGACCGGTAAAATCATATCTAAAATGGGCAAATCGGATACCTAATGTTTTCAGGGAATCCGTCTTGAACGACGCGCCAGAAACAGACTTGACTGTAAACGATGACCCATATTGCCTGGCACTTTTAAAACATTACCACAGCCTGATACCGATGGCAATGGAGGCAAGAAAACCGATCTTTTTGTTGAAGCCGTCCGATGGGGCCATCGGAGCACATTTGGGAGCTGTAAAAAGCAGTTATGCTGATTTCTATTCATTTACCAATAAAATTGTGAATAGGATTATTGACTAGAAGTAATTGCTTCATTCAATGCGCCAAACTTTAAGACAACCAATAGAATGCCGTGCCGCGGTAGACCGAAACCCAAACCACCCACTCCTCAAAGGCGACGGATCCAAATAATCAAACAAAACCTCCCCATCCACCGAAAAAGTAGTCCGACCGTCAATGACGGCTATCACAATATGGTAAGTATGGTTAGCCTTCAGCAAATGCCCCGCATCCAAATATTCCTTTAATAAAGGCTTCGCCCCATCCCCGAGATACTTGCGAAACCGCGTGGTAGTATTGCTATTCCCCCCAAACCCCACATAATAAAGCGACAGCGAATCATAGCTCTCAAACTTCCCTGAGCGCGTAAACAAATTCGCATTTAAAGGATCAGTAGCCATCCAAAATTGATTCAAATCCGACAACCGGTCGTTCCTGCCCGAGTCGACGAGCACGGTCCAGTCGTATTCTATGCGGATGTTGCCTTCCAGGCGCGGCTTGAACCAGACGGTGACGCCTCCGGCGGTGTTCAGGATCAGGCGTCCGTTTTGGGTGCGCACTTCGGAATGACGGCCTGCCACGGGCTCGATTTCGGCGTGCCAGCGGGTGGTGTCCAGTGCGCCGGTAAAGTCGTCGGAATGCAAAAGTTTTCCTTTCGGTGCATTGGACACTTTGGTGCGAGCCGTTTGTCGGCTCGTTGTTCGCGGCTTAACCGGTTGCTTACCGTGGGGTTGTGCATGTCCCGTCTGCGCATTGGCCGGAATGCAAAACAGCAGGGCAACGCCCAGCGCTGCCCTGCCTATTGGTTTCAAATATCCCTTCATTTCCCTTCCACCGGCCAGAATGGCGATTCCGTCCGACTCGTTTTCAGATAGTTTTCAATTTTGGCAACTACGTCCGGGTGCTGCGAGGCGACGTCACGCGTTTCGCTAATGTCCTTGTCCAGATCGTATAGTTCGAGCTTGCCTTTGGCTTTCACAGCCTTCCATTTTCCATATCGAACGGCCTGTTCGAAGCCCTTTTCAAAAAACTCCCAATACAAAAAGCGGGGTTTCGAAGCGGGCTTGCCTTTGATGGCAGGCAATACACTGGCACCGTCGGTGTCGTAACGCACTTTCGATTGAGCGATTTCCGCAAAGGTGGGCATGATGTCGGCGAAGTAGGCCGGTTCCTTGCTCACAGTGCCGGGTTTGACGGTTCCCGGTGCCCATACGATCATAGGAACGCGGATGCCGCCTTCGTACATATCGCGCTTGTAACCGCGGAGCTGGCCGTTAGAATCGAAGAACTCGGCGACGGCGGTCTGCTGAGGTGTGCCTTCGGAGCGCGGACCGTTGTCGGAGCAGAAGAACACGATAGTGTTTTGGGATAAACCGCTTTCGATGAGGTACCTTTTAATGCGTCCCACTTGCTCGTCGAGGTGGTGCACCTGGGCGCCGTAGATTTTCATGTCTTGCGGCCAGTCTTCCTTTTGGTAAATGGTACTGTCTACTGCGTCGAGCGGTGAATGCGGACTGTTGTAGTTGATCATCAGCACGAAAGGTTTTTTCGAACCGCGCTGAGCAGTCATGAATGCGATGCTTTCGTCGGTCGTCAGGTCATCAGCGTAGTAGCCTTTCCGACCGTTCTGGTTGCGGTCTACGTTTTTGAGCTGCCCGTTGATGTACCGCTGCGCGGGCCAATAGCCGTTGGCGTAGGTGCCCGGATAGGCGATCAGCCAGCCCGAAAACTGGTCGAAGCCCCGGTGAATAGGCGTCGCGAGCGTGTCGTAGCCGTCGAGATGCCATTTGCCGGTGAGCGCGGTGGTGTAGCCCGACTGCCCCATCAGCTTCCCGATTGTAAAATCCTCAGCGGTGAGGTTGGTTCTCCGGACGGTCTGTTTGCCCTTGCTGCCGGCAATGCCCCCGCGGATGGTCGCATTACCGCGAATGGTGGTATGTCCCGTATGCAGGCCCGTGATGAGCACGCTTCGGGAGGGCGAACACACAGGCGCGCCTGCGTGAAAGTCGGTGAAGATAATGCCCTCTTTCGCCAGCGCATCGATATTCGGGGTATGGAGGAGTTTCTGGCCGTTCACTCCAATGTCGCCATAGCCAAGGTCGTCGGCGAGGATGAAAACGATATTCGGTGTATCAGGCGTTTGAGACGCTGCGGCCCCGCCGATCAGCACGGCCAGCGCCCATGTACTTAACCTTTTCAGCATCAGTATTTATTTGTATTTCAAAAATCAATTATAACCCGGGTTCTGGTAATTCCGGATGGCATCGGTGGTGAGCGGCGCGCCTTTTTCGTCGGTCAGCATGTTGATGTACGATTGCGGAAAAGGCTTGAATGTGTCCTTCGCGCGGAACACGCCCTTGCCGTTGCCATTCTGCCCGTTTGCATTCACCGGGTTGTCGGCCACGGGCCAGTTGCCGGTTTTGGACGATGCGAGCTGGTTATGGTGCAGCACGCGTTCGAGCTGGATGCCCGCGTGGTGAATACCCTCGTACACAATCTGTTCCGAATTGAATTCACGCGAGTATTCATTGTAAATAAAATGAATAAAACGCTTCGCAGAACTATTCGCTTCCGGCGGATAGTTTTCCAGGCGCGATTTGGCCGAAGCTCCATCCCAATAGGAAGCATCCACTTTAATTTTGGCATAAGTATCGGTCGCAGCGGCGTAAGGATAGCTTTTTTCAGCAACCGTCAGGTTTTCCGACCCCGGATACAACCTCGCCAGCACTTCCGCGCGGCTTTCGCCGGTTTTGTAAGCCGCACGGGCGCGTAGGACATTGATATCCTCGATCGCCGCCGCATAATTGCCTTGCCGCCCATACACTTCCGCGCGGATCAGGTAGGTTTCCGCCAGCCTGAATATCGCTACATCGCGGGTACCGAAGTGGTTATCCACCGTGCTGCGGTTCGGGTCGATGAACTTGCGCGACGACGGGCGGATCGTACGCCCGATCAGCAGGCCGGTGTTGGAAGACAACCGGTCCACACCCGTTTTGCGGTAGTAATATTCACCACCCTTTTTCACCCAGCGTGGGTACAGTACATAAGGCTGCGCGAGCGCTTCATTGATATCGATGGCCGTTTCCTTGGTATTCTCCAAAAACACCAGACCCAGGTCGCCCTGCCCTATTTTCCGCTGCCCGGCAACGGCTTTCCGGCCGCCCCACGAAGGCCGGTTGTAGCCTGCCTGAATGTTGGCATTGAAATAACTTGCCTCCTCGGCAGCCCACGTCAGCGACTTATTGTTCGCATCGGTATAAGCTAGTCCTGGCCCGTCCTGCAATGCCGCATTGTCGAAAGAAGCGCTCTGATACTCGATCTGGAAGCTCTTTTCAAAGCGGGAATCATTGATTTTGTCTGTAAAAACATCATAACCCCAGTCGGTAGGCAAAAAGCCCGTGCCTTTGCGGAGGCCGTAAGCCCAGGTTTTGGAAGGGATGTTCCAGGCTGCATTGGTGTAATCGCAGGTAAATGCGGCGGTGGTCCGCATGCCGTAGCGACCGTTATCGAGGTTGTTGCCGTACGAGGCTTGCAGGATAATTTCCTTGTTGCTCTCGTTGCTCCAATCGCCACGCGCGGTTTTGAACAAATCCCAATAATTAGCCGCCAGCCCCCCAAACTGCCCGCCGTTGGACGAGGCATAAGCGTCGATCACCTCGGTCGCGAAAATGCGGGCCGAATCCAGGTCGGCACTGCCCTGCCCCTTGAAAAGCAGTCCCAAATGCGCATTGGCATCGGCGGGGTTCACGGTACCGTCTGCATTGCGGTATTGTTTAAACTCCTGCCCCTGTGCCCGTTGTAAGTACAACTTGGCCAGCAAATGCGACACCGCGCCTTTCGTAATGCGCCCGCGCTCAGCTTGCGCCGCAGGCAAATGCTCGTGAGCGAAGCGGAGATCGCCGATAATGCGGCTGTACACCTGTGCCGAAGTCGATTTTGGGAAGTTGAAAACCGTCGGAAGCGAGTTGTTGCTTTTGAGCGGCATCGGCACATCGCCGAGCTGGGTCACCAGCATGTAGAATGTCCACGAACGCAGGAAATACACCTCCGACAGCCGCTGATTGGCATATTCCTTGTCCGAGCCAAACTTGCCCGGCGCCTTTTCGGTGATAATCTCGATGGCCTTGTTGCAATCATTGATAATCGGGTAGCTCCCGAGCAGCTGCGTTGCATAGTAGCCCATCAGGTTATTGGCATAGCTGCCCGCCTCTCCGGTAGGCGCCCACACGGCCGGGCTGACCGTCGCCCAGTTGTTGTCGGTCGGCTCGGTGATGTCGGTGCCGGTTTCGAACAGGTATGGGCCTTCCATGAAGCCGTATTTCCAGCGGAGGGTGTTATAGGATGCCACCACGAGATCTTCGGCGCCTTTTTCGGTTTCGAAATAGTCCTGCGTGATAGTCGATACCATTTTTTCTTCCAGAAACTCCTTGCAGGAGGTCAGCGGAAGTAAAAAGAGAATGGGTAAGATGTATTTTTTCATCGGTCGAAATGCTTTATTAAAGGGTAATTCTCAGTCCCAGCACCAGGCTGCGGTTCAGGATGGTGTTGTTCGTCTGCCCGCCCGACTGCGCGCCCGCGGTGGTATCCCAGCCGGTCAGGTCTTCGGGGTTCAGTCCCGCTTTCACAGCCGCGCCGCCCCACATGAACGGGTTGAGCACCTGCGCGTACACCTGCGCACTGCCGATTTTGTAACGGTCGGCAATGCCCTGGTTGAGCGTGTAGGTAAGCGACACATTCCGCAACGCGACTAGCGAGCCGTTTACATAGTTGCGTACATTATTGTAGTTGGTAAAGGTCGCCGTGGTCGGTTGCGGGTAGGCCGCGCCGGTGTTGGTCGGGCTCCAGGTGTCGTTCTCTACCCGGCGGCCGTAGGTTTGCAATGCGCCGTAGTACAGGTTGTTAATGCGTGCCTGGAGCAGGAAGCTCAGCTCAAAGTTCTTGTAGCCGAATGTGTTGGTCAAACCCGCTGTCCAGGAAGGCCGGTTGCTGCCCAGGATCGACTTGTCGCTGTCGTTGATGGTTCCAAAACCATTGTCCAGGTAATTGACCACCTCGCCGCTCGCCAAAGTCACCGATTTGGAACCGGTAGCGCCCTCGCCCACTTCCACCAGCGGCTGGTCCTTGATCTTCACCTGCCCCGGCAATGCGGTAATGTTGCCGATCTTTTTGTAAAGCTCGATTAACCGCAAATCCTCCGGCGTGTTCTGCCAAAGCCGGTCATACTGGTAATCGCGAAAAACCGAGATCGGCTGACCGATGTACCAGCCGTTTGCCAGGTCGTCGGTAGCACCGTTGGTCAGTTCGAGGATTTTCTCCCGGTTCGCCGACCAGTTCAGATCCGTTCTCCACGTAAAATCCTTCTGGTGCACATTCACGGAAGAAATGGTGATCTCCACACCACGGTTTTCGGTTTTGCCGATGTTGCTCAGAATGCTCGTGTAGCCCAGCACCGGCGGGATCGAGCGCGACATCAGCAAATCGCTCGTCTGCGCTTTATACACCTCGATCGAGCCCGAAATGCGGTTTCTGAGCAAGCCAAAATCCAGACCGATGTTCTGCTGCGCCGTTTTCTCCCAGCGCAATGCCGTGTTGGGCATCGTCGACGATTTGTAGCCGGCATATTGTGTTTCATTAAAAACATAAGCCGCGCCGATGATCGAGCCGCCGGTAGAATAGGCCGCTACGGACGAGTTACCGGTGCGTCCCCAACTGTACCGGAGCTTCAACTGGCTGATCCAGTCGATCTGCTTCACGAATGCCTCTTCTTCGAGCTTCCAGGCCAACGCGGCCGACGGGAAAAACTCCCATTTATTGCCCTCGGCAAGCACGGAAGCGCCGTCCCAGCGGCCGGTCAATGTCACAAGGAAGCGGTCGAGCAGGCCGTAATTGAGGCGCCCCATGTAGGAAGCGAGCGCCGAGCGGCTGTACGAAGTACCGTAGCCCATCGGGTTCCCAATCGCGTTCGCGGCCAGGTTGTACCACTGCGACGACGGGAATGTAATGCCCTGGGCGCGGATGTTGATCGAATTGTTGGTATTCTGCTGTGCGGATTGCAACAAGGTCACGCCGAAGTTGTGTATGCCAAATTGTTTATTGAAAAACAATAGGTTCTCCAATGTCCAGCCGAGCGACTTGTTGTGTGCATTGTAACCGATCAGCGGCGCGGTGCCTACTGCGCTGAAAGGGTTGGTATAATTCGCGCCATAAAAAGAGCCGTACTCCTTGTCGCTGTATTGCGCGCCGAATTTGCTCGAAAATTTCAGCCAGTCGGTGAACCGGATCTCGGCGTACACATTCGAAAGCAGCGAGGCGAGCTTATGCTCGTTGGTGGAGTTATTGATGTTCAACAGCACATTATGCGCCGAAAGCCCCTCACGGTTGGTGTTCAATATCTGGCCGTTATCGTCGAATGCGCGTGCATAAGGCATGAGCGCGAGCGCCTGGCCGTAAGAGTCTTTGGCGCCGCTGTTCGACGAGTTTTCCGACGTTCCGTAGTTCTGCAACGAGTACACGCCATTCAATGCCAGACCGACGGTCAGCCATTTGCGGGGCGTAATGTCGCCTTTCAAATTGAGCGAATAGCGTTTGAAATCCTGGTCTTTCAGCGTCCCGAGCTGGTTGAGGTAACCCAGCGAGAGATACACCCTCGACTTATCCGTACCCGACGAAAGCGACAGCAAATGGTTCTGCGTGCGGCCAGTACGGGTCACCAGGTCGCCCCACTTCTGGTCGAACAGGTTAGCGGCATTGTACACCGGAACTTGCGCGGCATAGCCTGCGGCCTGCTCTTCGGCGGTGGCCGCGCGGAGTTTCACGGTGCCGTCCTGGTTCCATTCATAAGCGGTGCGGATGCTGTTGATGCCGTACTCCTCGCCGCCGCCGAATGTCTGAATGTCGAAATTCGGGTCGGGCGCGGTGCCGTATTTGCCGGTGTAAGTACCACCGTTGATATGCGCCTGCCGCTGCCAGTCGAGCAGCTGCCCCGAGTTCATCCAGTCGGTCATCGAATGGATTTTGGTAGACGTGTAACTGACGTCATAGCTGATATTGGTTCGGCCTTTTTTACCTTCCTTATAATTGATGAGGATCACCCCATTGGCGCCGCGCGAGCCATAAATGGCTGTGGCAGAAGCATCTTTCAGGATTTCCACGGACGCAATGTCATTCGGGTTAATGGCTGTCACCTCGCTGGCCGAAAGCGGAACGCCGTCGATCACGTACAAGGGTTCGTTGGACGCATTGATGGAGCGGTTACCGCGAATGCGGATCTGCCCTACTTCACCGGGACGCTGGTTGGTCGTAATATCCACGCCGGCTACCTTGCCCTGCATGGCCTGTACCACGTTCTGTACGGGCCGTTCGCGGATCTGCGCCTCCGAAAGGCTCGAAATTGCGCCCGTCACGTCGCTCTTTTTCTGTGTTCCGTAACCGACCACCACGAACTCGTCCAGCGCCTTGGTGTCCGACAGCAGCACCACATTCAGCAGCGATTCGTTTTTGACGGTGATCTGTTGCTGCACATAGCCTACAAATGAGAACACCAACTCCGCACCTTGCTCAGGTACACCGAGTTCAAAATTTCCCTTTTCGTCGGTGAGCGAGCCGCGGGTGGTGCCTTTGATGACCACGCTCACTCCGGGTAGCGCCTCGCCTTTATCGTCTTTGACGGTACCCTTCAAAATTCGTTCGGCATGGCGTTTTAAATGCTGGCTTGCGGGCTTGGTTACCGCAAATGGTGCGCGGCCCGGCCTTTCCAGTTTTGGTTTGGGCGAAACTACCCGCTTGTTTTCGGCGGGCTTTGCATGCACCACGACGGCCGCCCCCGCCAGGCAGGCGGCAATGCTGAAATGATAAAAAAGTTGCTTCATAAAATCGGTGACCTGCGGTCGCTGGTGTTGATTCTCATTGAGATTTTTTTGGATTATTTAAATAAAACATTCCTTATTCGTGCAGGGCGGTTCTACACGGAAAGAAACTGTCGGCAATGCACCGGCCTGTCGCGATCATGCCGGTTTCGCTGATGTGCTCAGCTTATATTGATTCACTAAATGCGGCCAACACAATCCAATGAAACATAGCGTATTTCATCAATTAAACAACTATATATTTAAAATATACAATTTGATAGATTAATTGTAGGATTGACACAAAAATATATAATCTATTTAATCTACCGCACCGATATACTAAAAAACTTTCCTAATTTACCGCCGTATCACTTTCCGGCATGTCCGTAAACGCCCTTACTCTGGATTGAAATGAAGAAAATAACACGCAGAAAATTTGTAAAAAACTCAGTCATGGCCGCGGCATCCGGTCCTGCTTTTGCATCACTTTCGGCTGGTCTCACATCGCCGGGTTGGGCTGCGATGCACGGCGCATTTACTGGAAAAACAACCGGAGCGGCGGGCGCGATGGCCGCCCCGCTGCATTGGCTCGAACAACCCGACGAGCCAGTCTGCGGCGCTACCTGGGGCGTACCCTGGCCGAAGGGCGCAGTGAAGGCCGATAGCGGTTTCCAGCTCTTGCAAGGCAATGTCGAAAAGCCGGTGCAAACCTGGCCCCTGGCCTATTGGCCCGACGGTACGCTTAAATGGACCGCCCACGCACTCGCACATGCGGAAGCGCCGCAGGGTAACTGGTCCATTCAACCGGTGAAACCGCAGAAGCAGCCAGGTAAGGCGCTGATCGGGGAAACCGCATCGCATTGGAAGATTGATACCGGCAAGCTGCAATGCACTATCGCGAAAAACGGGAATACATTGTTCGAAACGCTTTCCACCGAAAATAAAACTACCGCCGCGAACGCACGGCTGGTGCTTCTGGTGCAGCAACAAGGTACTGACGATGAAGAAACCAGCTTTGGGGTCAGCCGTTTTGAAGGTAAAATTTCCAAACTCACCATCGAGCAAAACGGCCCGGTCCGTGCTGTGGTAAAAGTGGAGGGCAGCCATGCCGATGCAAACAGGCAACTGCTGCCATTTACCATCCGGCTGTATTTCTATGCGGAAAGCGAGGCCGTGCGGCTTGTGCATACCATTATTTACGATGCCGACGAGACGAAGGATTTCATCCGCGGCGTTGGCGTGCGGTTTGATATTCCATTTCAAAATCAGGAGCTGCATAACCGGCATATCCGCTTCGCAGGCGAGCACGACGGCATTTTCGCCGAAGCTGTGCGCGGCCTTACCGGCCTGCGTCGCGATCCGGGCAAGGCATTTACCGATGCCCAGGTAGCGGGCAAGGCCACACCCGGCAATGAGCAACTACCGGACAGCGTGTCCAAAAGGCTGCAATACATTCCTGCATTCGGCAATTACACGCTTTTCCAACCCACGCCGGATGCATTTGAAATACAAAAACAGACCAAATCCGGCCATAGCTGGCTGCAATCGGCTTTTGGAAAACGGTCGGCAGGAACGGGCTATGTGGGTACGCCTGCGGGCGGGATGGCATTTGGTATCCGCAATTTCTGGCAAAGTCACCCTGCCCAACTCGATATCCGAAACGCGGATCAAGACAACGGCGAGGTCACGCTCTGGCTCTGGGCCCCGCGCGCGGAGCCGATGGACATGCGGTTCTACCACGATGGCATGGGCCAGGACACCTACGCCGAGCAACTCGAAGGGCTGGAAATCACTTACGAGGATTACGAACCTGGCTACGGGCGCCCGTACGGGGTAGCACGCACGAGCGAAATGCAGCTTTGGGCACTACCCGCCACACCTTCGAATGCTGCGCTGGCAGGTATCGTCCGGCAAATCCAATCGCCACCGGTGCTGCTGCCGACGCCTGCCTATCTTGTCACAAGCGGCGTGTTTGGCAGCGCATTCAGCCTGCCCGACCGCTCGGTGCCGGCCAAGGAAAAGATCGAAAAGCAGCTGGATTTTTATTTTGAATACTACAAAAAACAGGTAGAAGAGCGGCATTGGTACGGATTCTGGAATTACGGAGATTTCATGCATTCCTACGACACCGACCGGCACGTGTGGAAGTACGACGTAGGCGGATTCGCCTGGGATAACTCCGAGCTATCGACCGACATCTGGCTCTGGTACCACTTTCTCCGCACAGGCCGCTCCGACGCATTCCGACTGGCCGAGGCTATGACGCGCCATACCGGCGAGGGGATGTGCACCATATCGGCCCGTTCGCGCCTCTCGGGTCACGACACAATGTGATGCATTGGGGTTGCAGCGCCAAGCAGCTGCGCATCAGCACCGCCACCAACCGCCGGTTCTTCTACTACCTCACCGCCGACGAGCGCACGGGCGATCTCATGCGCGAGCAGATCGATGCAGTGAACACATTGCAAACGATCGTGCCCGTAAGGAAAGTGAATGCGGCAGCCCCGAAAAACACCGAAAACTCCGACCTGGCCACCGTATCCTTCGGCACGGACTGGGGTGCCGTAGCAGGTGCCTGGCTTACCGAATGGGAGCGCACGCAGGATAAAGCCATCCGCGACAAGCTGCTCAACAGCATGCGCACCATCGCCGCCCAGCCTCACGGCTTTTTTACGGGCTCGTCCTTGTTAAACCTCAAAACCGGCGCATTCCAGCACGAACCGACCGGCAAAATATCCGTTTCGCACCTAAGCGCAGTCTTCGGGCTTGCGGAAATATGTTACGAGCTGACCAGCCTGATCGACGATAAAGCATTTCAAAAAGCCTGGACGGACTATTGCCGCCTGTACAATGCCGCGCCCGAAGAACAGAAGCAGGCATTAGGAGAAAGCCTTAAAAAGCTGAACTTGCAACAAGGCCATGCACGCCTCACCGCATTCGCCGCGAAGGTAACCGGCGACAAAAAACTTGCTGAACGCGCCTGGCAGGAATTTCACCGCGGACAGGGCGGTACCCGCGAGGCCATTACCCAAACCTCGCGTATTCAGGCGCCAGATGTTTTAAACCCAGTGGAAGAAGCCCCGCGCATATCCACCAATGGCGTTGCGCAATGGAGTCTGGCGGCAATGCAATGTCTGGCATTTGCGGGGGACGCAATCAGCAGTGAACGACCATAGGTATACGTATTCCTAAATTCCGCTGTTGCCGGACGATATTGAGACGGACACCGGTGACTTCTGTGACGATGCGCATGCATTGCCGATCGCAGTAGCTGTAAATGCTTTGCTCCCATTCGGCAGCCGAAAGTTGGCGCAAAAACCATTCAGTACTTGTTAGTTTTCAAAATAAAAATTTACTTTGTCTATCGATTTTGTAGATTTTCATTAAAATCAACCTCAGAGCGCCATTCAGCCGCCACCAACCTGCTCGCCGGTAAGAATCGAAGCATTGTTTTACCAAACAAATCATATATGCATTCGCAAAAACTACTTTTCGCGGCGCTGCTGGCGGCAGGCCTGTCCTGGTCGCGCACCTCGGCACAAAACATTACCCAACAGCAGCAGCCTTTCACCGGAACGGTAGGCAAAAGTCTAGCCGATTCCAAAGAAGTCTGGACTAATCCGTTGAAAGCGCCCGCAGGCGCTCCCAATGTGGTCTGGATCCTGCTCGACGACGTCGGTTTCGGCGCTACTTCCACTTTCGGCGGGGTGATCCGTACCCCGGTTTTCGATAGTCTGGCCAATAACGGTCTGCGTTACACCAATTTTCACACGGCGGCGATCTGCGCCCCTACCCGTGCGGCATTGCTCACCGGCCGCAACCACCACTCGGTACACGAAGGTGGCTTCTCGCACACCTGGGCATCGTTCGGGTTTCCGGGATGGGACGGACGCATTCCTTCCGACAAGGGGACAGTAGCAGAAATCCTGCGGGAATCGGGTTACAACACATTTGCAGTAGGAAAATATGGCCTTACGCCCGACCAGGACGCTACGGATGCCGGCCCGTTCGACCGATGGCCTTCCGGCAAGGGGTTCGACCATTTCTTCGGCTTTCTCGGCTCTCAAACCGACCAGTACAAACCCGATCTGGTGGAGGATAATGCGCACGTGCAGCCTGACGGCCGCCACCTGAACGAACAGATTACCGACAAGGCGATCAGCTTCATCGACCGCCAGAAAAAAGCTGCGCCGGACAAACCCTTCTTCCTGTATTACGCACCAGGCGCCACCCACGCCCCGCACCAGGTTGCAAAGGAATGGAGCGATCAGTACAAAGGCCAGTTCGATAGCGGCTGGGATGTTTTCCGGGAGACTGTTTTTGCACAACAGAAAAAGCAGGGCATTATCCCTGCTAATGTGGTGTTGCCGGAGCGTAATCCCAACATCCGCGCCTGGGCAAGCCTTTCGTCCGACGAAAAGAAATTGTACGCCCGTTTCATGGAAGTTTACGCCGGATACCTGACTTACACCGACCATGAAGTAGGCCGGTTGGTAAACCATCTCAAACAGATCAACCAGCTGGAAAACACGCTCATTCTGGTTGTGATCGGCGATAACGGGGCCAGTAAGGAAGGTGCATTGGGCGGTGTAATCGCCCGGTCGTCGAATGCGGCGCTGGCTTCGGCGCCACTATCGGAGGCTGAGCAGGTAAAAAACAACCTGGCTCAAATTGAATGGATCGGCGCGCCGGAAGGTACCAATGCCAATTACCCCCTCGGCTGGGCACAGGCGGCCAATACGCCCTTCAAATACTGGAAGCAGGACGCGCATTCGGAGGGCGGGACGCGCAACCCGCTGATCGCATTCTATCCGAAAGGAATCAAGGATAAAGGCGGCATTCGTACGCAGTACGGGCACGTGATCGACCTGTTGCCTACTACATTGGAAATTACGGGAATTAAAGCGCCTGCGGCAATCCGCGGTATAAAGCAGGACACGATCCAGGGAACCTCCCTCGCCTATTCCATCGGCGACGCCAAGGCCGTCTCGCGGCACAAGACACAGTACTACTACATTTTCGGCTCGCGGTCGATCTATCACGACGGCTGGAAGGCCGGATTTGCCTACAAACCGGTTTCGGCCCCTGCGGGCAACCTGGTGAGCGCCATCAGCGTGGCCGATCCCGAGCACAACGACTGGCAGCTTTACAACCTGAACGAGGATTTCAACGAACGTATCGATCTGGCTAAAAAGAATCCGAAGAAGCTGGAAGAATTAAAAGCATTATTTGAAGAGCAGGCCAGGAAATACAATATCTATCCTTACATCACCTGGGACGATGTGCTCAAACGTCGTCTGCCGCAAGCTGTTCAGCAACAGCAACAAGCGGCCGGTAAGTAGGGAAGTTATTTTACCCCGAGCAACCCCATGGCTTTTTCAACCGGGGCGCATGGTTTACCAAAACATTGCGTGACACCGACATCTTTCTCCAATCGCTGGGCTATATCCAGGGAGAGCCAACTATTTGACATCATTCATAAAAACATTCAAGATGCCCAGGATAAAACCATTGAGCGAAAAGGATTACCCGTCCGAGATCAAGATTGCATTCATTCAGCATACAACGGTTTACAATTCGCGGATCACCAACATGAAAGCCACGCTGGGCCATTCGGGCACCGCATTCAAAGCCTACATGCAGTGGTACCCGCTTTTTGAAGAAGTGAAAGCAATCACGGGACTACGCCTTGCAACGCTTTTCGCGTGGTCGATCTCCGAGGCGGCCGACTGCCCTTTGTGTAGCACCTATTTCCGTAAGATGATCATCGAGGCGGGCGAAAGCCCCGAGGCGCTGGTGGTTTCGGACGAAGAGCAGGCGCTGCTTACCTTCGGCGCCGCCATCGCCCGGAATCGCGGCTTTGTGGAAGACGCCGAATTCGTCCCGGTCCGTAAACGCTACACCGATTCCGAAATCGTACTTCTGACCGCATTTGCGGGTATTATGATCGCCACCAACATTTTTAACAATGTTAATGGCACCGAAATCGACACTTACCTGAACCCATTCAAACCCGAACATACGATCTGATATGGCTGGCCTTGTTGCTTTCATCACCGGCGCCGCTCACGGACAGGGACGCGCCACCGCGCTCGCGCTCGCAGGCGAGGGCTACCACATCGCCGCATTCGACATTGCCCGGCCGCTCTCCTACCCCGGCTACACGCTCGGCTCGGAGGACGAACTGGCAAGTCTGAAACAGCAGGTCGAACAAAGGGGCGTTCGTTGCGAAATCTTTACCGGCGATGTGCGCGTGGATACCGATTTGAGCAACGCCGTGGCAGCTACCGTCGCCGCACTCGGGCGCATCGACGTGCTGTTCAACAATGCAGGTATCTGTGCTTATGGGGCCGCCCACGAGCTTCCCGAAGCCGAGTGGGATGCTATGATCGACATCAACCTGAAAGGCGCCTGGCTGGCGGCACGGCATGTGATCCCGGTCATGATCGCACAAAAATCGGGCAATATCGTCAACAACTCGTCCATCGCCGGACTGCGCGGAATGAACCGGCTGAGCCATTACGCGGCCTCTAAATGGGGGTTGGTAGGCCTTACGAAATCGTGGGCGATCGAGCTGGCACCGCACAATATACGGGTCAACTCCATCCACCCTACCGGCGTGAACACCCCGATGAACGACGGGCTTGCCGAGCTGGAAGGCAAAACGGCGATTGAAATCGCGGAAGCCTCCGCCGGAAACCTGCTGCCCGTGCCGTGGATCGAAGCGGAGGACGTGGCCTATGCGGTGCTCTATCTGGTGTCGGACAAAGCACGGTTCATTACCGGCACCCAGCTCGTGATCGACGCGGGCCTGCTCACCCGCTAGCGCCATGGCCATCAAACCCCGCTTGAACACCTTCGATTTGACGATGCTCATGACCAGCATGGTGATCGGTACCGGCATATTTCGCACGCCCGTCGAAATCGCTCAGAAGGCCCAGGTACCGTCCATTTTCTTCGCGGCATGGATCGCGGGGGCGGTCATCAGCTTGTTCGGCGCGTTGACGCTTGCCGAAGTAGGCTCGCGCTACCCGGCTGCCGGCGGTTTCTACAAGATATTCTCGCATTGCTACCACCCGGCATTCGCATTCATGGTCAACTGGATCTCGATCATCGCTAATGCGGGATCAAGCGCTTCGGTGGCGATGATGGGTGCAGGTTACATCTGCCCGCTGCTGTTCCCGGACATGGAACCCGTGCTAGCGACGCGCATTACCACCATTTCGGCGGTACTGGCTTTGTACGGGATCAATTTATTAGGTATTAAAATGGGCGCACGGACCCTGAACGTGCTCATGGTGATCAAAATCGGTATGCTCGTGCTGCTGATCTCGATCGTGTTCCTGCCTCACCCGCAGGCCAGGGAAGCCATGCTGCCGGCAGTTTCCGGCAGCCCGTTGCAGGCATTCTGGCTGTGCTTCGTGCCGATCTTTTTCACCTACGGCGGCTATCACCAGACCATGAACTTCGGCAATGACGTGCCAGACGCGCACCGCACTATGCCCCACTCGATTTTCCTGGGAATGGGGCTGGTACTGGTGCTTTACCTGGCGGTGAATTACGCTTACGTGTCGGTGCTGGGCTTCGAAGGACTGCAAAATTCGCCGGCACTAGCGGCGGAGATGGTGGCGGTGATTTTCGGGGAATCGGCCGCGCGGGTGGTGTCGGTGGTGATGTTCCTGGCGGTGCTGGCTTATGTGAATGCCTCGTTGCTATCCAACCCGCGGGTGTACTACGCCATGGCCGAAGAACACGTGCTGCCGGCTGTTTTTGCCAAAGTCAACCATCGCACGCAAACGCAGGAAGTGGCGCTCACAGTCTATACTGCATTGATCATCGTTTTCCTGTTCAGCATTTCGTCCTTCCAGCAAATACTCAATTACGTCATGTTTTTTGACAGCATCGGCCTCATCGCCGCCTGCGCCGCTGTGTTCATCCTGCGCCGCCGGGCCCGCATACAAGGCGAGCCCGGCGGCATTTACAAGATGAAGCTGTACCCCTGGATGACGCTCATTTTCATCGCCGGTTACGCGCTGGTCAACATCAGCGTTATGTATTTCGAGCCCGAAATCGCGGTTATCGGTTTTTTGCTATTTCTGATTGGCCTACCGCTGTATTACTTGCTAAGGAAGTTGTTTGTGCGGCTTTCTCCACCTCTTTGAATACCCTCAAAAAGTTGCCTCCCCACAGTTTCTGAATATCCGCTTCGGAGTAGCCCCGTTTCAGGAGCGCCGCCGTGATGTTTGGCCCCTCTCCTACGTGTGCATAACCTTTCACACCGCCGCCATGGTTGAAATCGGCGCTGAAACCCACGTGATCGATGCCGATCAGCTTCACGGCATAATCGACCGCATTCAGATAATCGTCCAGCGAAGCGTATTTCCATTCATTACGCGAAAATGTGCGGTAGGCGTCCTTGTATTTGCGGTAACCGGCCGAATCAAGCTTTTCCTTCGGGTTATCCTTGCCCACTTGCAGCCCGAGCGGCTCGAAAATCTGCTTTTTGTAATCCTCCTTCAATGCGGCCGTGTCTTTCAGGTAAGCTGCAAAAGCTACAATATGCACCACGCCGCCTTTGGCCGCAATGGCTTTCAGTTCGGCGTCGGACAGGTTGCGCGAATTGTCGACAATGCTCCGAACGGCAGAATGGGAGGCGATCACCGGCGCTTTGCTCAGTTCCAGCGTCTGGTTCAATGCATCGGTGGTGAGCTGCGACACGTCGATGATCACCCCTTTCCGGTTCAGGATCGGCACCGCCGCCTTGCCGATGGCCGTGAGCCCGCCGGCCTCGTTAGGCTTGTCGCCCAGGCCTTCGCTGGGGCGCGAAGAGTCGGTCCAGTCGTTGTTGCCCGCATGCGCGAAGCCGAAAACCCGGACGCCTTCCTTATAATAATGATCGATCAGCGAAGTATCTTTCCCAAGCGACAGCGCGTTCAGGAAACTCAGCAGAATGCCATGCTTGCCGTCCGCCGCCAGCTTTTCGATATCCGTCGTCGAGCGCACGAATTCCAGCTTGTCGGGGTGTTTCTTGACAAAATTCCGGATCGCAGCCAGCTTGCTATCGACCTGTTTGCGTGCCAATACGATGTTTTCCGGCGTGCGGCGCAGCGGGTCGGCAAACAACGCGATGGTAGCCACGTCCAGTTTTCCCGAATCGAGCTTTACCAGGTCGAATTGGTCCTCGGTAAACGCGCCGGCATCGTTACCCGCGGCGTCGAAATCTTCCCGGAGGTCAATATGCGGGTCGATCGTCAATGCAGTCTGGTGGATTTTCGTCACCTCTTCGGTGGACGGCTCCGTACTTTCTTTCTTTTTGCCGCAGGCGGTGAGCAGCATTGAAAGTGCTCCGGCAGCAAGGATCAGCTTTTTCATTGGTGTTACGGTTTATGTGGATATTTATTTAGGTTGATTCAAAAGATCGTTAACCGGGAAGGCATTACCGTTTTTAATCACTGTCTATACTTTTAGCACTTCCTTCACATCTGCCAGCGGATCGCCGTCGATGATGAGACAGGGCAGCCGGAAGCAATGCACAGAGCGCTAGTAAAAATTTACGCATCTTAAAACGGGTGCTAAGGTTACGCCGGACACAGACAGGTTTGGGCGACCGCGTATATGCATAAGCGCACAGGCGATCGTCCTTCGCCGGGCCGCGGCCGATGGACGGAATGAGTTAACATTGCAATTACCTGAGGGTGGACACAGGGCATGATTGCACAATACCGGAACAATTTGCAGGATTAGTGCCGGTCGCTTTGTGCTGCCGTTCAAGGTGGTCTGAACGGCCTTCGGGTTCAACCGGTTGCAAAGATAAAGTAAGAGGGTCCGGTTTTACAAAATTTTAATCTATTAATTTTATAGATTAAATAGGATAAATAAAAAAGTGCTTAATTTGCAACCGAACCGGGGTGCCTGCAAACCACCGGGAGGTCTCATTTTTGTTTTAATAAACTATTTTATGTCTACCATTACACAGGCAGCGGCGTGGAAGCCGTATGAAAAAATCCTGTTACGCACCGCGCTCATCTACGCGGTGATCAGCACCATCCCGTTTACACCGGAGTTTTACAGGCAGGACTTCGACGCCGGTTTCAATGTTAATGACTACCCTTTCCGCTGGCTCGACGTGATCTCGCAGAACAAGCCCTGGTTTTTCGCCAGCCAGGAAGGGAAAAATTACACCGGCTGGTTCATTACCATCCTTTTTTGCATCGGCGGTGGTTACCTGTGGGATCTTGTCGACCGGCGGCGGCAGGATTTCGAGAAAATTTACTACTGGTTTTACGTGGCGGCACGCTACGGGATCATCCTGCGCATGTCGTGGTTTGCTTGGGCGAAGGTGTTTCCGGTGCAAATGCCCTTCCCTACCATCAGCCAGTTGAATACGAACCTGGGCGATTTCACGCCCGGCAAATTATACTGGCTGACGACTGGTGTTTCATCCTTTTTTGAAGTGTTTGCGGGTATTTTCGAGTTGATAGCCACCTTGCTGCTTTTGTTCCGCAGAACCACCACACTGGGTGCGCTGATGATGGTGGCCATACTGTTGCCGATCTGGTTTGTCAACATCGGCTACGATGCCGGCGTGGAGCTCACCAGCCTTCACCTGCTTACCTTGTCGCTGCTGCTGCTTGTGCGCGATTCACGCAGGTTCTACCAGATACTGATTGATCACCAGGCAGTTGCATTAACTTTTGTCAAACCGCTCCATTTTCCGAGAATCTGGCAGAACCGTCTTCGGGTCGCATTCAAATACGTTTTTATTTTCTTCTTTGTGATCGTGCGCGGCTTCGGGTACGGACAGCTGTATGCGCACGGGAAGTCGTTTAAACTACCGCTCGAGGATGGGCTTGCTTCGACCACCGGCTTCTACAAAGTGACCGAATTCCGGCTGAACAATCAGCTGTTGCCACCCACGCCTACCGATTCGGTACGCTGGGAGAATGTGATTTTTGAAAAATTCAACACGGTCAGCATTCGGGTCAACAAGAACTTCCGGCTCGACACCCGCAATGCCGTACGTACAACCGAATATTACGGCAATATCGGCAGGTATTACTACGGTTATCAGGCAGATACGATCAGAAAGGTCTTCCATCTGCGCAACCGCGCGGACACTGCCCGGCACATTACGCTGCATTACAAGCAGCCCACCGCCGACAGTTATATCCTGCGGGGCGTGAACGAAAGCCGCGATTCACTATATGTAGTTCTAAGTAAAATCGACAAGACTTACCCGCTCGAACAGAAGCGGAAATGGTAACATCCAAAAAGGGAAATGCACGATTGCATTTCCCTTTTTCACGAGCTCGTCAATAATTCCTCAGAGCGGGTAAAGCGATTTATCTCCGCTTTTGATCACTTCGTTCAGCTGTGCGGCCAGCTCTTTCGCTTTGTCTGTATCACCTTTTTTCTTGTAAACTTTATAGAGCCCCCACAATGCATTGGCGCTGTTAGGACGCTTTTTCGCGAGCTCCTCGTAGGCCTGGATAGCCAGGTCATATTTGCCCGCTTTTGTGTAGACCTCACCCAGGCTGATCAGCACGGGCCGGGCGTAGGATGGCGGCTCGCTATAACCAAGGTCGTGCTCCTTCTTTTGGGCTGTTTTCAGGATGCGGATCGCCTCTTCGTCATTGTTTTCCAGGCTTTTGATAAGGCCCTGCAATTCCAGGGAAGCTACATTCAAGTCGCCGAGCCTTCTGGAAGCAATCACGTCGTCAGGAGATGATTGGGTGCTGTTGCGGAACAAATGCGCGTCGAGGGCGTCGGAGTACTTTTTCGCTTCGTCCGCCTTGCCGCGTTTGACCGCGTCCATACCCAACGCGAAATAATAAAGACCGTCCTTGTAGCCGATGGCCTTGCCACTGAATATGCTATCCTTGTCGTTGATCAGTTTCAGACGGTCAGCGGCTTTTTTGTAATATCCGAAACAAAGCTCCATTTTGGCCGGGGCGATAATGCCCTGGTAGAAGAAGCGGCCCTCATATTTGGCTTTACGTTCTCTGGTCACCGGCATGTTTTGCAACTTTTCGGCGTAATAAAGCGCGGTTTTGTAATGTCCGTTCTCGGCGCTGTTGGAGAGCAAGTAATTGATATTGTGAATGTAATTCCAGGTATCGACTTCGGGAATGCCTTGTTTTTTCATGTAAACAGAGTCCACCGCCACCGCTTCCAGGAACGCCTCATGCGCCTTTTGGTACTGGCCCAATTTATAATATACATGCCCTGGCATATGCACCATGTGCGCAGCGCCTGGCGTGAGCACCCGGATGCGTTCGGAGCTTTTAATAGCCTCCTCCGGGCAGCAGTTTTCCATCAAATGGATCCAGTAATGGTGCGCGCCGGCATTGTCCGGATCGGATTTGAGCACGTCGCGGAGCAGGTATTCGCTGTAAATCTGGCCTTCGCGGGGGTTCAGGTCCACGTCGTAGCCGCTCATTTTACTTAATGCCAGAAAGAGCTTCGCATCAACGTCGTCGGGAAATTTGTGCACTATAATTTCGAGCTTTTGCTGGTATTGCTTCCGGCTATTCTCGCCGGGCGCATCCCGGAGAAGAATGGCTTCGGCGTAAAGCTTTTCATGCTCGTTGGCTTTGTCTTTCAATGTTTTCAGCTTTCTGACGGCCAGCTTTTTGTCGTCGTCAAAATCAGGCCCTTCGGTAGCTCCGATGGCACTATACAGTCCCCAGTAAGGCATTACTGCCGATGAATCCAGCCTGATCGCCTCTTTGAATGAACGATAGGCTTCAAAATCCCAGAAATCATGCAGCAGTGCTACGCCCTGGGCAAAGTACTTCTGCGCCAACTCCGATTTCGTCGTGATTTTCAAAGTGGAGGTACCGATACCTTCGAGGAACTGCGCGGGCGGCAGGTTGTGCACGTAGGCTGTTTCTTTGCGGTAGGCCTGAATGTGGTCCAGGTGATTGTGGGCAAATTCGTTTTCGTCCACATGTGCGTGCTCGTGCGCGCTGGTTGAGGTCGTGTGCCCCTGCCTGTCGCGTTGGGCGAAGGTGGAAATGGAGATCAGACAACATAGTACAAAGGGAATTCTCATGTTTAATTGCTGGATGGCCCTCCCTTACAGGTTCGGGTTGTTATTAATTTCGTTGAGCGGGATCGGGAAAAGGTAGTATTTGCTGTTCGGCACCAACGGTGTGCCATCGGGAAATTTGGTAATCCAATGTCCTAAAACGCTCACCGTCGCACCGCGGGTATCGACAAACTTTTCCGTCGTCTCCTTTCTGACCGGCGCGGTTTGCAGCCTGAGAATATCATAAAGGCGGAAACCCTCACCCCAAAGCTCCTTGCGCCTTTCGAGCAGGATTTCTGCGATCAATGCGTCTTTGCCGAGGCCCGACAAGTCCGTCAACCCACGCTGCGCTCTCAGCTCATTGAGCGTTGCCGTCGCAGCGGCCACATTGTTGAGCCTCGCTTTGCTTTCCGCTTCGATCAGCAGCTGTTCCGAGGAGCGCATCAGCACGATATGCGCATCGTGATTGGGATATTTGTTTCTGAACTTTTTGTAACGGTAACCGCGGTACAATGCCTCGGCGGGCTGTTTTGCGATCTCAAACAGCGATTTGCGGATATCGTCCTTGTCGAACAGGGCGATGAAATTCGGGTCCGGCATAATGCTGTTGTAGCCGTAGTAAAGGTTGGTCCCGGCCGCATCGGTCGCATAAGGGGTCGTTTCGATGTAGGCCATGTAGGAAGCGCCGCCCTTGTTCTGGGTGAGCGTTTGCGGGTGGCCCCAGATCCATTCCGGGTTGCTCACATCATTGAAACCTTGTGTGTACTGCGCAGCCGACATGATCGGGTATCCGTCGCGGGCCTTGGCGGCGTAATCGCGGGCGAGCTCCCATTTCTCCTGTGTGAGGTAGGCGCGGGCAAACAATCCGTACACCACATTCAGGTTAGGGCGGTTTTTCTGCGGCCGCTCAAAGCCGGCGAGCAGCTTTTCGGCCTCGGTAAGATCGGCGATCACCAGGTCGTAGACTTCCTTCACGGTAGCACGCGGCTTGGGTACGGTATTCGGCGTGGTGGGCTCGGTGTAAACCGGTACCGCTTTGGCGTTGGCGTCTTTGGCATAGGTAAACTGATATTGCCGCACCAGGTTCAGGTAGTTGTGCGCACGGAGTGCATAGGCCTGTCCCTTGAGGTGTTTCAGGCTCGCCTTGCTGGCATTATCGATTTTTACATTGGCGATAATGTTGTTTGCATGGTCAATCGAGCTGTATTGCAATGTCCAGAAAAACAATGCGCGTCGGGTAGTGTTATCGAACGGGTCGCGGTAGGGATACGAATCGCGGAAGCCGTACCGGCCGTCGCGGGCGAACGCGTCCTCTCCCATCACATCATGCGTGAGGAAAATGGTAGGAAGCCCCGGATTGTCCTGGGAGGTGCTGTTTTCGAGCAGGAAACGGATCGACCCGTTGACGAACGCGTCGATATTGGCTTCCGAAGAGAACACTTCGGGCGTGGTGATCTGGGTGGCCGGGGAAGTATTGAAAAACTCGTCGCTGCACGAGGTTAGCAGGGCTGCCGCAACGACTAATGAGCTGAATTTCCGTATCATGGACTAAATAGATGTTGTATTAAAATGACACATTAAGAACTGCCGAAAACGATTTTTGCGCCGGGTAGCGGTAGTAGGTAGAGCCTGAAACGGTCTGCTCCGGATCCATTCCCTTATGACCGTAGAGCGTCAGGATGTTGTCGCCCACGAGGCGGATTTTCACGTCACTGAGCGTCAGGCGCGATACCCACGCCCGTGGCAAAGTATAGGTGAGCGAAATATTTTTCAGACGTGCATAGGTAGCATCGTACAGGAACCGCGTGGAAGGAATGGTGTTCCAGGCATCGGAAACGTACGAAAGGCGTGGGTAGTCGGTGTTGGTGTTTTCCGGCGTCCAGCGGTTGAGCGCCTCCTCCGACCACGCGCGGCCGGGAGCATTTCCCAGGTGCGTGATCATCGGCTGGTCGCCGTCGAAAACTTTGCCGCCAATACTGTACGAGAGCAGGAACGAGAATTCGAAGCTTTTGTAGGCAATGCTGTTGTTGAAGCCGCCATAGAAGTCGGGCAGCGAGCTACCCTGGAAGTACGGCGTGGCTTCGGTCTGGTTTTCGGTAGTCGTCCGGCCAGTCACGTTTTTGTTCTCGTCCAGCACATCCTTGTACCAGGTGGCCTTGCCGTTCTGCGGGTTTACGCCTGCCCATTCCTTGATGTAAAAATCATAGACCGAGCCGCCCTCTACCAGCTTTTTGGTATTGCCGTACTGGCCTATCGAACCCGTCAGGATTTCCTTCTGAGGCAGTTTGGTGATTTTGTTGGTATAATGCCCGAAGTTAAGCGTGGCCGTCCATGTGAAATCCTTGCTGCGGAATGGTACGCCGGTGATCTGGCCGTCGATCCCGCGGTTGCTCAATGAGCCGACATTGGCGCTGATGCCGCTGTAACCGGTGGACGGCGAGAGTGGTCTGTTGAACAGCAGGTCTTTCGAGCGGCGGTCGAACAGGTCGATCTGGGCAATGAGCCGGTTGTCGAACAGCGACACATCCACGCCGAAGTTCAGGTTCAGGTTGGTTTCCCATTTCAAATCGGGCGTGGGAAGGTCGGACGGCAACAGGCCGAGCTTATCCAGGCTGTTGTAAATAGAATAGAACCCTCCGTACGCATAATCCCCCACTTTGTCGTTGCCCTGCGCACCATAGCTCGCGCGCAAGTTGAGGTTATCCAGGTGCGAAACGTCTTTCAGGAAGTTTTCCTGCTTGATGTTCCAGGCCGCGCCCACCGACCAGAAGTTCCCCCACCGCGACTGCTTGCTGAACCGCGAGGAGCCGTCGCGACGGTAGCTGGTCGAAAAGTGGTAGCGTCCCAGGTAATCGTAATCCAGCTTGGCAAGGCCGCTTGCCAGTTTGTAGTCCGAGGAAGTCCCGTCAAACACGCCGCTGACCGTCCCCGCCGAAGGCTCCGTTTTGCCCAAAACCTGAAAACCTGTACGGCTTCCCGAAAGGAAGGAAACGTTGTTGACGTACACTTCCGGCCCGGCCAGCAGGCTGAGCGAATGCTTGCCGCCCAGGTTGACCGTATAATTCAAAAAGCTATTCACCGTGTAGTTAAGGATGCGGCGGGCGCTTCGCGATGCGGAACCCGCGCCGTCGGTGATCACCCCCGTGCTGTAATAGGAATGCGAATAGGTATGCGAGGTGACCGAACGGTAATCCACATTCGCCGTTGTTTTCAGGAATAATCCTTTTGCGAACGTGAGTGTGAAATTCGTCCCGAGCAGCACAGCGTCGGTCTGTTCGCCGGAAATGGCATTCTCGGCCGAACCCAGGATATTGGAACCGCTCACTGCCGTTGTAGGGCGCCATGTGCCGTAGTCCCATTTTTTATTACCCTGTTCGTCCAAAATATACGTACCGTCCGGATTCCGCTCGTAGACAGGGTAAATATCGGAGATAAGCCGCTGGAAATTGGCGAAGTTGCCGGTGTTGCTATCGCTTTGGTTAGGAGCCTTTTGAAAGCCGGACGACAGCGAGACGTTCGCGCCCACATCCAGCCATTTGTTGATTTTAGACTGCAAATTGGTCCGCAGGTTGTAGCGCCGGAAATCCGACGTGCGGATCCAGCCCTGCTCATTGAGGTAACCGGCCGAGAGGAAGTATTTGGTACTCGCACTCCCGCCGCTCACACTCAGGTCGTACTGCTGGCGCACGCCGGGGCGGGAAATGGCCTTGCCCCAGTTGTCGTTCCAAAGCGGTGTCGCGCCTGGCACTACTTTACCGTCAAGCCCAACGGGTTTGGGGTAGTTGGGGCCAAAAATATTGACCTTCAATGCACCGTCCACCAGGTAATCGGTGGCATATTGGGCGGCCGCTTCTGAGGTTTTGCCCTGGTCGAGCTGCGTGTTTCGGATCGCCTCCCATTGCAGTTCATAGTAATCTTTGGCCGACAAATACTTGTAATCCTTCACCGCACGGCCGGTAATGCCATAGTTGACCGAAAAGTTGAATGCAGGCTTCGCATTCAGCGAACCAGATTTGGTGGTGATCACAATCACGCCGTTGGCACCCCTGGAACCATACAACGCACTTGCCGTCGCGTCCTTTAATACCGAAATGGATTGAATATCCCTGGGGTTCAGATTATTGGCATCTGCGACAGGTATACCGTCGACCACATACAGTGGTGCCGTCGAAGCATTCACCGAGCCGACACCCCTTACGTACAGATCCGCATCGGAGCCCGGCTGGCCTGCCGAAGCAATGGATTGCAGCCCCGGTATAGTGCCCTGTAAAGCCTTTCCGACCGTAGTTATTTGCAGCGTTTCAATGTCTTTCGCATTCACAACCGCCACCGACCCCGTGTAGCTCGATCTTTTAGATGTTGTGTAACCTACCACCACCGTCTCATCCAGCTGGTTGGTCGATTCTGCCAACCGGATATTGAGCGGTTCCTGGGTAGAGGTGACGGTGATTTCCTGGGTTTTGAACCCCAGATAACTGACAGTAAGCGCAAGCGGCAACGCTTTGCCGGTAGAAATGTTGAATTTCCCCTCAACATCCGTAACGCTCCCTGCTCCTGCCGACCGGATGGCGACCGTCGCGCCCGCTACCGGCTGATTGCCCTCGTCCAGCACCGTACCGCGGATCACGGTTTGTGCGCGCAAAGTGGAGGCAAAGCAAAAGATAATCAGCCATGTACATTTCAATTTTTGTAAAAAGGAGCCGGCGTTCGGGCCTCCTAAGGTGAGTAGTTTAATGGTCATAAGTATTGGGTAGTATTACTGGATTGATTCATGGCTTACAGGACATAGTTATCCCATCGGCTTAATGAGCCGTTTCAAATGGCATTGTATGCTAAAAGTTGGCGAGGAGCGGGTGTGGTACTTTTTATCTTATCTGCTTGCAGCCGTTGCGGCGGGTGCACCGAGCAGCTCTTCCAGTTTCTTGTGCAGCTCTTCTCCTCTCAGGTTTTTTCCGATGATTTTACCCTGAGGGTCGATCAGGAAGTTGGCAGGAATAGCCCTTACCCCGTAAAGTGCTGCCGGCTCGCTGTGCCAGTATTTCAGGTCGGAAACCTGCGTCCAGGCCAGGCCATCCTTCCCGATGGCTTTCATCCACGCATCCTTGCTCTTATCCAGCGAAACACCGAGCACATCGAAGCCTTTGTCCTTAAATGCTTTGTACGCTTTTACGAGATTAGGATTCTCCTTGCGGCAAGGCCCGCACCAGGCGGCCCAAAAGTCAACGAGCAGGTATTTGCCGAAACGGTCGGACAGCTTCACGGGCTTGCCCTCGGGCGTATTGGCCGTGAAATCAACTGCCGGCTTTCCGATGCTCACCTTATTCAGGGTCACAACCAGCTGTTGTAAGGTTTTCACGTATGGCGTCTGGTGCAGGGATGCATCGAGCAGGCCAATATTCCGCTCAATTTCTTCCGGCGAAAGGCGGTAGGCAAAGTTGCGGTAAAGCACATATGCAGATACGATCGAGGCCGGATTGGCTTTAATGAATTCATCGATTTTCACATCCGGGTTTGCCTTGTATTGTTCGAACAGGTCCTGCGCAGGCGAGCCCGTCACCTTCGCCTGGTGGTAACGCGCAGCGGTATCAAGCGTGACATTAACCTTGTTCGTGTTTTGCAGAAACAGGAACAGCGGATCCTTTTTCTTATCGACCGTCAGGCCGTAAAGCTCCGGGAGTTTCAGCGAAGCTTTCATGCTAAACCTGCCGCCTTCGATTTTGACCGAATCGATCGGATAGAAAATCTTTTCCTCGAATTTTTCCAGATACACGTACCCCGAACCTGCGCCGGGGACAGTTCCTTCGACGAGCACGGGTTTGTCCTGAGCAAAAGCGGCATTCGATACGGCGAACAGACCACCAAGTGTAATTGCTTTGAGTTTCATTTAAAAATACTTATTCTATCTCTTAAATAGATTTTAATGCAAAGATAGAAAATTCGAAAGTCACCGGTCAGCTATATCAATAATGTTGGCCAGTTTACCACCGGCCGGGCCAATGTGCAGGCAGGCATTTATCAAAGGTGGTACACTGCACAACTATATTCTATTTATTTGATAGAGTTAACCATTTAAAATAAATTTAACTGTCTTTACACACGTCCCTTTCAAAAATTCTTACTTATGAAAAAAACACTGATGCTGCTGATCATCTTCGTGGGATCCTTCGGTAGCTGCACTTTTGCGCAGACGGCCCAGGCCGGATTTACTGTCGAAGGTTATTACAAAGTTAAATGGGGGCTGGCAGACGAATTCATCGCCCTTTATAAAAAGAACCACTACCCCTTGCTGAAAAAAGCACTCGAAAAAGGCGACCTGTTGTCGATCAAGGCTGAAAAGCCGCGGTTACATTCGACCGAAGAAAGCCGGTGGGACTACCGTGTCACGCTCGTCTTCAAAAACGCCGAAGCCGCATTCGATCCCAACCTGACCGAACCATATAAAAAGGCACTATATCCTGATCTTGAAAAGTTGAAAAAGGAGGAACAGCGCCGTTTTGAAATCCTTGATGCTCACTGGGATATTCAGCTGGATAGCGTTCCTTTGGATTAACGTTTACGTAACAGATGCAGCAATCATGAATACATCGCCACAGCGTGCGGCGTTAGTCTTTGGAGTGGCCTTACTCGCAGCAATTTTGACGGCATCCGCCCAGACGACCACAAAATCTGCGGGCAGTAGACCCAATGTCCTTTTTATCTGTATTGACGATCTTCGGCCTGATTTGAAAGTATATGGTAACACTCAGGTGCAGGCCCCGAATCTGGAAAGACTGACAAAGCATGCGACTGTATTCCGACGACAGTATGTAACCCAGCCGACCTGTGGTGCATCGCGGTATAGCCTGCTTACGGGCCGCCGGCCGCGAAACCTCACCGAGATCAAAAATGAAGCTATTGAACAATGTATAGCTGGCAAAACCCGTACTGATTTGCCCGAGACGTTCATCGACAATTTGCGGCGCAATGGCTATTATACGGTTGGGATCGGGAAAATCAGTCATTCTCCCGATGGTTATGTGTATGGGTATACCGACCCCAAAAGTGACAAGGCTGAGCTTCCCAACAGCTGGGATGAAATTCTGTTCGATGCCGGAAAATGGGGCACCGGCTGGAATGCGTTTTTCGGTTATGCCGACGGCAGCAACAGGCAAACAAAAAAGGGTCAGGTAAAACCATATGAAGCGGCAGAGGTTGCCGACCAGGGCTACCCGGACGGACTAACGGCCGATCTCGCCGTTAAAAAGCTGAAAGAATTGGCAGCAAAAAAAGAACCGTTTTTCCTCGGCGTCGGCTTTTTCAAGCCGCATTTGCCTTTTAATGCCCCAAAAAAATACTGGGATTTGTATGACGAGTCAAAAATTACGCTGACTCCATCTCCCAATATTCCCCAAAACACAAACGCTGCGAGCCTGCACGCGAGCAGGGAGTTCAACCAATACCTGTCTGGTGAGGAGCAAGCCTCACTGGAAAAACCGGTCTCGCCTGCTTATGCTCAAAAACTCCGGCATGCTTACTATGCGGCAATCAGCTATACTGACGCCCAAATCGGCAAAGTGCTCGATCAGCTCAACCAATCCGGGCTTGCGAAAAATACTATTGTCGTGATCTGGAGTGACCACGGCTGGCATTTAGGCGACTACCGCGTGTGGGGTAAGCACACCATTTTTGAACAGGCCGTAAACAGCGTGCTGATCGTTAAGACTCCTGGATCAAAACGTGGCGCTGTCCGCGACCAGATTGTAAGCTCCATCGACATCTACCCTACTTTAATGGCGTTGTGCGGGGTGAAAACACTTCCGGCATTGGACGGAAAAAGCTTTGCTCCGCTATTACAAAAAGGCAGTCAAAAGGATTGGGACAATGTCGCTTACAGCTATTACAACAAAGGGATCTCGGTTAGAAATCGCCGTTACCGGCTCACGAAATATTTCAGAAACCAGCAGCCAACCGTCGAGTTATACGACCACCTCACCGACCCGCACGAAAATCACAATGTTGCAGCAGATCATCCGGAGATAGTTGAAGAGCTAACCAAAATCTGGGAAAAAGGGAATACAGGGCTGTTCAATGGTGTACAGGAATCCTTCGAACAATGAATTCTGCCATCCAGGCGCTACCAGGGCGTACTATTCGTAGTCACTGTCGCTGATCCAGCCTGCCTTTATTTTCTCTCCGTTTTTAAAGCCGTTATCAACATATTAATTACTTAAACGGTGACACTCACCGGCCAACGATTTCACTGCGAAGATGCTTACCCCAGAGCCGCAGTTCTACCAAAAGGTTTTTCAGCGACAGGCCCAGCGGCGTAAGCGAGTATTCAACCGACACAGGCATGCTGTCGTGCAGCTTTCGCACAACTATCTGGTTTATTTCCAATGCTTTCAACTCCTGCGAAAGCATCTTTGGCGATATATCGGAAATATCGCGCTGCAGTTCGCCGAAACGCTTGGTGCCATAGGTCAGTGAAATCACAATGGGAATCCGCCATTTGCCCTGAATCACTTCAAGTGCATCGCGGGCGGCCATTAATTCGTACTGGCATGCAGGTTGTGAGCTATTCATGCTTGATACTTACTTGTGGGTAACTACTTACCATCAGGTAACAACTATATTTTCGATAGTAAAGGTAGCTAATTTCGCATCATACTCTTAATGAACATATGATGAAAAAACTGCTGCTTATCTCTATTCTATTATTAAGTACCTGTTGCATGGCACAGCCCGGCGCGAAACGGACCTTCGTACTTGTACATGGCGCATGGTCGGGTGGATGGGATTACGCCCGGGTGGATTCGATTTTAACGGCCCGCGGCGACCTTGTTTACAGGCCCACCTTAACCGGGCTGGGGGAACGTGTTCACCTTTCGAATGCGAAGATCAATCTGACGACCTATATCAACGATGTTGTCAATGTCATCAGGTTTGAAAACCTATCCGATGTGGTACTGGTAGGGCACAGTTTTGGCGGTATGGTGATATCCGGTGTGGCCGAACAGCTGCCGGACCGCATCAGCCGGCTGATTTATCTGGATGCGATGGTGCCCAACGATGGGGAGAGCGCCAGAGATGTATGTGGCAAAATCTGGGACGGTATGATCGCTCCATTTGTCAGGGACAGCCTTGTCCTATATCCGTTCGGGGCTACCAGCCAGTCCCCACCGATGGACGTACCGCAACCACTTGGAACTTACCTGGAACCTTTGCGTATCTCAAACCCGGCCGTGCGGCACATCCCGACCTCATTCATAGCCATGACAAAGAACGGGCAAACCAATGCGGGCACCGATAAAATGGGAGTCGACCGGGCCCGGGTCAGGAACTGGCCGGTTTTCAAAATGGAAGGCGGACATTATGCCATGCGCGAGCAGCCAGCCAATTTGGTAAAAAAATTCGACCAGGTGTTAGCTCCCTAGCTGCACGCGCGATCGGTACCGGCATTTGGCAAATGCGGGTTCAGTCCTGGTGTTTTGTGATCCAGCTGGTGCCGCAGCTCGAAGACGCGCTGGTAAAACTTCCATATCCCGTCTTCGCAGATAACTATATCTCGGTAAATCCCGACAGCCCTGAAATCCTGCTCCGTATCTGTGAAGCGTCCGATTTCTGTCAGATGAGACCGGACCGAAGCACGGGAATCATCGTGCATTTCGATGATTGCGCCGGTTGTGAACTGCACCAGAAATGCGGTCCGGCCGACGCTTTCCGGGATTCCGTCGCAGATCGCACTTAGTCCTGTCAACTGCATATTGACTGGCGGCAGCGCTTTCCAGATAGCATTTTCAGAAAAAATTTCAGGTAGAACATCCCACTCTCTCAGATTGATCATATCGGTATACCGTTGTATAAGCTGGTGAATCGCTATAAACGCAGAAGGCTGATCCTGAATGTTTACTTTTGACTGATTTTTCATCTCACTTTTTTCTACAATGATATACAGGAAGTGCTCACGCTTGCCAAATGGTATATTCAAGGATACTAAAACGCTTTCAAAATGGACCCCAGCTACCCTTACGCCGCAGAATTGAAATACCTTCGAGACACGCTGAGCGTCGTCGGCGGAAAATGGAGATTACCGATCCTGCTTTCGTTGAGTCGCGGCAACATGCGTTTCAATCAGCTCAAAAAGTCGATGCCGGGAATAACCGCCAGAACGTTGAGTCGGGAACTGCGCGAGTTGGAAATGAACAGGATTATTGTTCGCAAACCTGATCCCGAAGGGTATGTGGGAATGGAATACGAGGTTACCGAATACTGCCGGTCATTTGATCTGGTGATTGATTCGATGATCCAATGGGGCAAAGAACATAGAAAAGTAATTTAATTTCGATTGTCATCCATAGACTTTATAGATTATATTGCATTCATGAAAAGCTATCCCTATTACGTACTCGACGTTTTTTCTGCTGTAAGGTATAAGGGCAACCCACTGGCGGTCGTACTGACGGAATCAGACCTGGATATAAAAACCTACTCGGAAATAGCCCTTGAATTTGGCTATTCAGAAACCTCTTTTATTTACTACTCCCAAAAGGCCTTGAAGGTTCGCTCGTTTACACCGACCGGATTTGAGGTGGGTGGCGCAGGGCATAACTTGCTCGGCGCAGTAGCCGCCGCACTGCTGAACGGGCAGGATATTTTTGCCGGGCAGCACGGAAGCCAGTATGTGCTCATGAAGGACGACATCATAACTTTGACTGTCGATCATTCGACCCCGGCCAAGCCGGTTATTGGTATGCGGCAAAGCGCTGCCATTATTAAAGCGGCAGTACCACAACAAGAGGTCGCCCGGGCCCTTTCCCTGGACAACGAACAGGTATTGGCAAATGACCTCGCCCCCACCGTCGTATCGACCGAAGCCACACATTTGATGGTGCCCTTGAAGGATATCGCTGCCCTGGAAGCTGCAACGGTTAACAAAAAGCTTTTGATCCAAATCGCCGAAAATTATGGCTTTGAAGGATTTTACTGCTTTGTCCTGTCGGAAAACGATCCGCGTTACACCGTTCAGGCGCGGTTTTTCAACCCGGGGATCGGAATTGATGAGGACCCGGCGACCGGCAGTGCCGCGGGACCCCTGGCAGGTTACCTATTGCAAAAAGGTTATGTAAAAGCCGGAACGGAATACAAACTGCTGCAAGGACTCAAAATGGGCCGGCCGTCAGAAATCCGTTTCAATGCCGAAGCCGATAATATCTGGATCAGCGGATCTGCGGTAGTCGTCATGGAAGGCAAAATTCATATTTGACATGATTATTGCATCCTATTCAAGGCAGCTTTTGTTCGGGCGCAGTTTCGCTCTTTATCTGATTAACCCGATGCAGTACTTGCACGGTACTCCACGGAGAACGCTCCCTACCAATCCAGGAACACCATTCCGGCCCCGCAAATCGTGATCGTAAGCCCTCCCAGGGCATGCATATACTTTTCGAGCGAAGACAGGCGGAACATTGAAATACCAAAAAATCCGAGCAGGACCATCGTCAGCATCATCGCCAATGTACATACCGTGTAGACGGCGATCATCGTGGCCATGGCCGTCCACGAACTTTTTGCCGCCGGGAAATAGAGCAGCGGGATCATCGGCTCGCACGGCCCCAGCAGGAATATGACGAACATCACCCACGGTGTAACCTTGTGACGATCGGCAGGCGCCACTGCGCCAGGCGCACCGGCTTGACTGTGATTATGCTCATACACATACAATTCCCCATTATCACCGGCATCGAAATGCTTGTGGGAATAGCCGCCACGCATTTTCCACAGGCCCCATATCCCGTAAACAATCCCGAAGCCCAGCAGCATCCAGCCTGCAATACCTCCCCGGACGCCTTCCAGCCATTCGATCCGGCTCAGCGACCAGCCAGCCGCAGCACCGCCCAAACCCAGCAGTACCGAACTCCACACATGCGCGCAGCCGCACAGGACCGTCCAGCCGATCGTACGAGCGAGCGACCAATTTCTGCTTCGCGACAAGGCGATGAATGGAATATAATGATCTGGCCCGCTGAGTGTGTGCAGACAGGCAATGCTGATAGCCGCGGCCATCAATACCTGAAACTCGGTTTGCATAGTATTTCGTCTTTTGTGATGATCTCTGATGTGATTTTGAGCGCCTGCATCAGCCGCTCTGAATGGTTCCCCAGCATTCGCAGCGCAAACCCGTTGACCGGCAGACTGGTAATACCGAAATCGATACCGGGAATTGCCGCCAGCCTTTCCGACAGGTGCGGAACGAGGCCCGCAACATCCAGCCGCGGGTCGACGCATATCAAGCCGCCCTGGTGCGTGAAACCTTCCAGGTGCCCGATCCTGTCAGGACTGACACGCTGCGGCATCAATCGCAGATTTTCCTTTAAAACGAGCCTGCCTTCGAGGAACACCTCGGTTACCGACCGATAGTTGGAAAACCGGAATACCTCCCCATTCAATTTACGCCCGCAGGTTACGATCTCGCCCCATATCAGCCGGCTGTCCGGTGAAAGAAATATCCGGTTTTCACCCCGAAAATCGGCCCCGGCTTGCGGTACGCAGGGATGCGGCAGGTAAGTCAGTGATGCGCCCGGAGCCAGCTCCGCCCGCACCTGCTGCCGCGCCGGCGATGCCATACTGAACAGGCGCTGGTAGGACTGCGTGTGCCAATGAACAGTTGCCCCTTCTTCCAGGCAGATGCCGATCTGGTAATGGTCCCCGGCCAGCACGCCCGGCGATGCGCTCATTTGCATTAAATGCAGCTCAGAGCGCCGCCTGTCTTCGGTAACATCCGCGATTTTGAAGGGAGGTTGCCAAAAACTCTCTTTCAGGTAGGTGCGTCCGCCGCGCAATGCCGCTGTGACATCCAGGGAGGCTATCATCGCACCAGCTCTGGCTCGGCGATTTCCTCCATTAAGGCATATCGGCGTATCCATCCGATCACCTGGTCCAGGCCCTGGAGCGACATCAGGTTGGTGAAAACAAAGGGTGCCCCGTTGCGCATCCTGCGCGCGTCGCGCTCCATCACGCCCAGGTCCGCGTGCACGTAAGGCGCGAGGTCTATCTTGTTAATCACCAGCAAATCGCTGCGGGTAATTCCTGGCCCGCCTTTCCGTGGTATCTTGTCCCCTTCGGCGACGTCGATCACAAAAATGCTCAGGTCGGCAAGGTCTGGGCTGAATGTGGCCGACAGGTTATCGCCACCACTTTCGATAAATATGATTTCCAGATCGGGAAAGCGGTCGGCCATTTCCTCGACTGCTTCAAGGTTCATACTCGCGTCCTCGCGGATGGCCGTATGCGGGCAGCCGCCGGTTTCGACGCCAATGATGCGCTCGGGCGGCAGCAGGCTGTTGACGGTCAGAAATGCGGCGTCCTCGCGGGTATAAATATCGTTCGTAATGACCGCCACGCTGTAAACCGAAGCCATTTGCCGGGTAAGGCGTTCGATAAGGGCCGTTTTGCCGGACCCTACCGGCCCGGCCACGCCGATTTTAATATAGTTACGGGTCATATTTAGGACATATAAAGTCTTGAATACAAAGTTTCATGCTGCATGCAGCGGATATCGAACCCGGTGCAGCAAAGCCCGAGCAAGTCGCGGTCGGGCTGTATGTTTTTTTGCACCAGCTCCGCTATCAATGGTTGTAATGAAAATAAAAGCTCCTGCCCCTGCTGCTGGCCCAGTGGGATCATTTTGACACTATTGGTAACCATTCCCACGCTTGCGTTGTAGTAAAATCCGGTGAGCATTTCTTCCTTGGAAATGCCCATCGCTGCGGCACATATCCCGAACGCCAGACAGTAATGTCCCGAAGCAGCGTTTCCGCGAATGGCTTTTACGTATTGATCGAGCACCTGGTTTTGCAAAACCGGTTGAAACACTTTCAATAGCCGGTTTCCCAGTTTCATGCTCGCTTCGCGGATTTCCCTGGGCAATTTGAGGGCGGCACATTCGGTATCCAGGTTAATGCATTCGTCGATATCGTTTTGGCAAACCGCTTCATAAGCCAGCGAGGCAAATGCGGCGTCACCATAGCAGATATTTTCGGTAAGCATTTGCCGAATGTAGTCGCAGGCAGTGTCCCTGCTGCAAACGATGCCCGACTGTACATAGGTTTCCAGCCCGCCCGAATGCGCGTACCCGCCGATCGGCAGTGTTGGATCGCTTAGTTGCAGCAGATTTAACAGGCGCATTTCCATTGGTATTTCAGGAGTTGGTCAATTGCATGATTTTTGAAAACAAGCTGCCGCTACTGCCCGAACCATGCGGCGAAACAGTCGTCTTAAGTGGGTGGAGCAACTTCCGATCTTCGCGCAACACGGCATACCCCTGCGCAGTGAGCAGGCGGTAGAGCGGCATCTCGAATGGCACCAGCAACGCATCATCCTCGAAGAAAAGCGGCAGGTGCTTGTTACCGATTTCGTAGCAAAGTGAAGCGGTTTCGAACAGGCTGCCGGGTTTTACGACGATGCAATCGCAAGGAAGGACCCGGGCTACGATCAGCCATTCCGCATCGGCATACAGCACATCACCTTCCGTGATTTCCGGGGATTCGGCGAGGAATTTCATCGACACGACCAGCCCCCGGCTCGTCTTCTTATGCAAGATCCTTTTTCGGGTTTCAAACCATTCCAGGTCCAGCCAGTCGGGCGTGATATCCAGGCCTTCGTAGTCTGTAATGTGCCCTGCTTTTTCCCTGATAATCATATTCAAATGCGTTGAAAGTCATTTTTATCAAAAAAGAAAATAGCGCTGTGCCAGCGGTACCACCGACACCGGCTCACAGGTAATATGCGCTCCGTCCACCTTCACTTCATAGTTTTCCGGGTTCACATCGATCTGTGGGGTCGCGTCGTTATGTATCAGGTCTTTTTTGGAAATGTCGCGGCAGTTCCTGACCGGACGCAGCAGCTTTTGAAGACCATATTGCTGCACAATGCCATCATCCAGCGAGCATTGCGAGACAAAGCTCATGCAAGTACCCGTGAGCGCTTTTCCGTAAGCGCCGAACATATGCCGGTATATGACAGGCTGCGGCGTGGGGATAGACGCGTTCGGATCGCCCATTCTGCTGCCGATGATCATGCCGCCTTTGATGATCATCTCCGGTTTTACCCCGAAAAAAGCAGGTTTCCAGAGCACCAGATCGGCTAGCTTGCCCGGTTCAATGGAACCGACATATTCGGAAATACCATGGGTAATGGCCGGGTTGATCGTGTACTTGGCTACATAGCGTTTGGCCCGGAAATTGTCGTTCGCGGCCCGGCTGTCCTCCGGCAGGAAGCCCCGCTGCTTTTTCATCTTGTCGGCCGTCTGCCATGTACGGGTAATCACCTCTCCCACCCGGCCCATGGCCTGCGAGTCGGAGCTCATCATGCTGAAAACGCCCATGTCGTGCAGAATATCCTCGGCCGCGATGGTCTCCGGACGAATGCGCGAGTCGGCGAAAGAAACATCCTCCGGCACCGATTTGTCGAGATGGTGGCAAACCATGAGCATATCGAGGTGTTCGTCGATGGTATTGACGGTAAATGGCCGCGTCGGGTTGGTCGACGAAGGAAGGATATTGGGATACATGGCCGCCTTGATAATATCCGGCGCATGGCCGCCCCCGGCACCTTCGGTATGGTAAGTGTGGATCACGCGCCCGCCTATGGCCTCCATGGTACTTTCCAGGAAACCGGCTTCATTGAGTGTATCGGTGTGTATAGCTACCTGAATATCAAGCCGGTCCGCAACACGTAGCGATGCATGGATCACCGCAGGTGTGGCCCCCCAATCTTCATGAATCTTTAACCCGATGGCCCCTGCCCTCACCTGCTCTTCCAGCGGCGCTTCGGCGGCACAATTGCCTTTTCCGGTAAATCCGAGGTTCATCGGAAAAGCCTCGGCGGCTTCCAGCATTTTGCGGATATTCCAGGCGCCGGGCGTAACCGTCGTGGCATTCGTGCCGTCGGCCGGCCCCGTGCCGCCCCCAATCATGGTCGTGATGCCGCTGAACAGCGCGTGGTCTATTTGCTGGGGACATATGAAGTGAATATGCGTATCGATGCCCCCCGCCGTCGCGATCAGTCCCGCACCGCCATGCACTTCTGTGGCCGCCCCGATCACCATACCGGGTGTAATGCCGTCGGTGGTATCCGGGTTGCCCGCTTTACCAACCGCCACAATGTGCCCGTCGCGGATACCAATGTCGGCTTTCACGATGCCCCAGTGATCGACGATCATCACACTGGTAATGACCATGTCCAGCACGCCGTCATCACGCACAGCCGTGCCCGACTGCGCCATACCGTCGCGGATCGTCTTACCGCCGCCGAATTTCGACTCCTCGCCATAGCCTTCCGGCCCGCCCACGGAAAGGTCCCGCTCGATCTCGATGATCAGGTCGGTGTCGCCCAGGCGTACGCGGTCACCCGTGGTAGGGCCGTACATATTGGCATACTTAATGCGGTTGATATGAAGACTCATGGCAATTCGTTTTTAAAACCCCTCCTCAATGCTTCGGCTGACGCTGCGTCCTGATTACCCTCGAGCAGACCATCTACAAGCTTATTGAATCCGAAAACATGGCCACTGCCCCCTAACGCTACCAGCCATACGTCTTTCTCCTCCCCCGGTTCGAAACGGACCGCCGTTCCCGCCGGAATGTTCAGACGCATGCCGTATGCCTTCACGCGCTCGAAAGCGAGCTGCTTGTTGGCTTCGAAAAAATGAAAATGCGAGCCTACCTGAACCGGCCTGTCGCCGGTATTGACTACCGTAAGCTGCTCGGTACGGCGGCCGGGATTGGCTATAATATCGCCCTCCGCCAGAAAGTATTCACCTGGTACCATATTGTTGCGTTTTAACGTATCGGATTGTGCACGGTCACCAGCTTGGTACCGTCGGGAAAGGTGGCTTCGATCTGGATATCATGGATCATTTCGGGAATGCCTTCCATGACATCCTCGCGGGCCAGAATGGTAGCGCCAAACTGCATCAGCTGCGCCACCGATTGTCCGTCACGGGCAGCTTCCTGCAACCGGCTGCTGATCAGCGCGATCGATTCGGGGTAGTTCAATTTCAAACCGCGGGCCTTTCGCTTTTCGGCCAGCTCACCGGCCAGAAACAACATGAGCTTTTCCTGTTCTCTGGGAGATAAATGCATAGCGCTCGGAATTACTTAGGTATTATTACGTACGTAAATATAACTACCTAATCCAAGCGCTGCAAGTTTTTGAAGTATTATTTAAACCAATAATGAAGCGGCGCGGGCGTTTTCCATCGCTTCCTCGATCGTATTGACCTGAAACTTACGAAGAATGTTCAAACGATGGGCCTCGATGGTGCGGATACTGATGCCGAGCGTCTCGGCAATATCCTTATTACTTACACCTTGATGAATCATGCGGATAATCTGCTGTTCCCGCTTGGAGAGTGCGATTTCGGCGACACCCGCAGCCGGTGCGTCCCCACCGGTAGCATTGCGCTGTTCATGATATTTCCGCACCACGGTGTCCGTTACATCGCCGATGAAGTAGAAATGTCCCGCATGCACCGAGCGGATCGCATTCAGGAAGATCTTATTGCTTGTGTCTTTCAAAATGTAGCCGCTGGCGCCCATGTCGAGCGCCGTGCTTACGTAGTCTGGATTATCAAATAAGCTGAAAAACAGCAGCTTCGCATTGGAATTGGCTTTAATGACCGATTTACCCGTATCCAGCCCGCTGATACCCTGCATGCGAATATCCATAATGATAACGTCCGCGGGTATATGCGCAAGTGAGGTGATCGCCTCTTCGCCGGAAGAGGCTTCGCCCGTCACTTCCATATCCGGTTCATTGCTAATGAGCTGTTTGAGACCGTGTCTGAATATTTCGTGGTCGTCGACTAAGAATACGGCAATTTTTTTCATGTTTCGGGTCGTTTGTCTGTTGTGGGAAGTTAGTTTATAAATGCAAGGGCAGTTCCAGCTGGACGGTGGTGCCTTTCCCGGGCTCCGAACTGATATTAAGCGTCCCTCTCAGCAGATCGGCCCGCTCTTTCATGCCCCGCAGGCCGTGTGCCTTTGGAAACTTCTCCCGCGAATAAATATATTGGTTATCAAAATAAAATCCTTTTCCGTTGTCCTGAATGATCATATTCAGAAACTCGCCGTCGCTGTCGACGTGAATTTCGACCATCGTCGCGCCCGAATGCTTGATCACATTATTCAGCGATTCCTGCAAGATCCGGAACACCCCTACTTCCAGCTCGCGCGGCAATGCTTCGGCTTTAATGTTCTCTTCCAGGTAAAAAGTGACCTGATCCGACGCCTCCCGGCACATTTTGACCAGTTCCCTGATCGCCGACCGCAACCCGAAATCTTCCAGTACGCTCGGCAACAAGTCCGCGCAAATGCGCTTGGTCTCAAATATAATCGCCGCCAGCAGTTCGTTCACTCTTTGGATTTCCGGGTCCTTATGTTCCATCCGGTCATCAACCTGTTCAAGCTTCATACGCAGACTCGTCAGCATCTGCCCGATCCCGTCGTGGATTTCGGCGGCGACGCGCTCACGCTCCTTTTCCTGACCGGTAATGATCGACAGCGACCGGATGTGCTGCTCTGTTTCCTGCCGCCGCATTTTCTCCTCGGTCAGCAGCCATAGCTCTTTTTCCGTGTTTTTGCGCTTGGTAATGTCGTTGCAAACGACCAGATATTGGTACAACTCACCCTGATTGTTGATAATGGGCATCAATGTCACATCCAGCCAGAAACCCGAACCGTCGGATGCCGTATCATACACTTCTCCCTGCCATACTTCGGTGCGCCGCCGCGGGTCGCGGATATGGCTGTAAATGATGCTCTCGCTTCCGCCCTGGTTATTGTAGAAAAGCGGGCGGTCGCGCAGCTCGGAGCTGCTGTACTTGGTCACATGGCAGTATTTGTCGTTGGCGTAAATGATCCTGCCGTCCTGGTCGGTTTTAACCAGGTAAGTGGCTTTTTCCAATGCATAAGTAGTCTCCCGGAGCTCTTTGTGCGATTTTTCAATGGATATACTGCTTTCCTGCAACTGCCTGGCCAGCTGCTTGGAGCGGTTTTCGGAGTCGATCAGCCCGGTCATGGTCTGACGGATCCTGATCGAAAGCGGGAAGAAGATCAGCCCCGCTTCCAGCAACAACGTAAAAAGCACCACCCCCAGCAGGATGTATTCGATTTCCTTCAGCGTACGTACTTTCTGCCGCCAGAAACGGTCGTAGTCGAACACGATCAGCTCCATACCCAGCAGGTACGACTTCTCGTATTCGAGTATTTTCTTTACGTAAGGCCCGATATTCAGCGAATCACCGGCCTTACGGCTTTCCATTGCGGCCACCATTTTGTTCGAGGCGGCCAATATTTCCTGGTAAGGATCTTTCACCATGTCGTACATCATGGCGATTTCCTTACGGTTATTGGGAGGAAGATTTAAGAAAGAATTACCGCTGATCAACGACACGTGTGCTTTCTGCCATTGTTTGAGGGTATTGACAAACTCCTTCTGATTGGATTCCACGTCCCTGCCCGATTCGATGAGCAATGCCGTCTTACTTAACGTCTGGCTATAAGTACGTAACCTTCCCGCATAATTGATAATATGGGAATCGTCGCGCTGGGCGGTGAGGTAGCGCTGGATCAGGATCTGGCTGAGGATCGAGATCACCGCCACGATCAGCAATGCCGATACATAGAGCCAGGTGAAGTACAGAAAAGTCTTCCGCTCCTGGGTTTCGTCCTGGACAACTTGTTTTTTTAGCATGGGCTGAAACTGGAAAATCTCACGTACCTACGCGTAAAGATACGTAGGTACATGAGTATACGCGTTATGTAAACCAGTAAAACTTAAAGTGAAATGTGGTTTTGCAGCTCTTCCAGGCTCATTTCTTCCGCGCTTCCCTGGGAAACCACCGCCCCGCGGCTCATGAAATAGTAGTAGTCGGTGACCGGACTGGCAAAATCGATCTTTTGTTCGACGAGCAAAACCGAAATACCCCTCTCCCGCGCCAGAGTCTTCAAAATTTGCCCGATCTCCTGCGAAATGGAAGGTTGAATCCCTTCGGTGGGTTCGTCGAGCAGCAGTAATGACGGCCTTCCCGTGAGCGCGCGGGCGATGGCCAGCTGCTGCTGCTGGCCGCCGCTGAGGTTGCCGCCCAGGCGGTTGCGGAAATCTTTCAGAATCGGAAACAAAGTGTAAATCTCGTCTTCGGGAATCTTCGCTTTCCGGTCGGGTACCGCTTCCAGGCCCAGTTTGAGGTTTTCGTAGACAGTCAGTTTCGGAATAATCTCTCTTCCCTGCGGCACGTAGGCAATGCCCATTCTCGACTTTTTGAATGCAGGCAACTTCGTTACCGCTTCGCCATTGTATTCTATAATTCCGTCTTTCGGCTGCACAATACCCATGATGGTTTTGAGCAAAGTGGTCTTCCCCACTCCATTGCGCCCCATTACGGTAGTTACGGTCCCTTTTTTAACTTCCAGCGACGTGCCCCAGAGAATCGTACTTTGCGCGTAGGCGGATGTCAGCGAGCTGACTTTCAGGATCGGTGCGTTCATTTTTCAGAAATTTTCAAGTTGAACATTGGCCCTGCCCAGGTAGCTGTCGATCACCCGCTGGTCGTTACGTACCTCCTCGAAGGTGCCCTCCATCAGCAACTTCCCGCGCACGAGCACGGTCACCAGGTCCTGCGCGATCTGCTCTACGAATTTCATATCGTGCTCGATCACGATAATAGCATGCTGCCGGGCCAATTGGAGCAGCAGCTCTCCGGTCTTCTCTGTTTCTTCATCCGACATCCCGGCCGCCGGCTCGTCGATCAGCATCAGTTTCGGGTCTTGCAATACGACAATGGCAATTTCCAGCCACTGCTTCTGGCCGTGCGAAAGCTCCCCCGCAACTTTTCCCAGGCATTTCTGCAAACCTACTTTCAATGCCACTTCATGGATGCGATCGTCGATTTCCTGATTAGGCTTGAAAAACAGCGAAGCGAAAATACCTTTGTTCATTTTGAAAGCGAGCAGCATATTGTCATACACCGTCAGGCTGGGAAATACAGAGGGCTTTTGAAACTTCCTGCCGATGCCCATGTCGGCGATACGCACCTCGCTTTTACCCAGTACCGAATGTCCATCGAAATGGACCTGACCGGCGTCGGCCTTGGTTTTGCCGCAAAGAATGTCCAGGAATGTCGATTTGCCAGCGCCATTCGGACCGATGATCACCCGCAGTTCGCGGTTCAGCAAATTGAACCCGCTCAGGTTCAATGCATGCACGCCCCCGAAAGAGACGGATAAGTTCTTCACTGTCAATAGCATGATAATGGCAGTTTTGGTTTTGGAATAACAACTAACAGACCAGCCGGCTTACGACTGCATTACTTCGTGACCTGCGGGCTGAGGGCTGGGCTTACGTTTACTTCCAAGCTTTGCCGCCACTGTTTCCAGCATCCCGAGCAGTCCTTTATCAAAATACAATACCGTGGTAACAAACAGGAAACCGAGTATGAACAGCCAGGAATCGGGAAAAAGGCTGGTACAAATGCTGTACAGAAAATTCACGATCAGCGAGCCCAGAATGGCGCCTTTCAATTTACCCCTGCCGCCAATTGCCACCCACATCACCATTTCGACGGACGCTCTCACATCCATTCTCCCCGGCGTGATAATACCCGTTTGCGGCGCGTAGAGCATTCCGGCAACGGCAGCGAGTAATGCTGCGAGGATGAATATGGCTAGTTTGTAATGCATGACGCGGTAGGCCGTGTAACTCGTCCTGGATTCGCTGTCGCGGATGGCTTGCAGTACTTTGCCGAACTTGGAATCGACAAGTTTCCTGCTGAACCAGAAAGCGACGCCCAGCGTAATCAGTGACACCAGATACAACCCCAGTTTCATGCCCGGTGTGGAGAGGCTCAGCCCCAGCAGCGTTTTAAAATCCGTCAGACCGTTGGTACCGCCCAACATGGTTTCGTTGCGCAGGAAAATGAGCCACATCGCCAGTGCCAGCGCCTGGGTAATGATGGCCATATACACCCCGCGGATGCGGCTTCGGAAAATAAAATACCCGAAAACCAAGGCGAATGCCGCGGGAATGAGCAGCCCCAATGCGAGGGAAAGCCCAAACGACTGAAAAGGCACCCAGAAAAACGGCAGTGCTTCCACCTGGTTCCAGGCCATAAAGTCGGGCATCGGAATGCCATTGGTACCCGAGGCGGTCGCGCCTTTGAGCACAATATGCATCGCCACGCTGTATCCGCCCAGGCAGAAGAAAAAGGCCTGGCACATGGAAAGAATGCCGGTATAGCCCCAGATGAGGTCCACGCCCAGCGCCACAATGGCAAAGCAGAAGTACCGCCCCCAAAGCGAGATGGTGTTGCCCGATACGAAACCCAGCACATTACCCAGCGGCAAAATGATCAGGAACAATGCGATACCGCATGCATACAACCCGAAATCCTTTTTATTTCCCATAATCGATGTGAGATAATATTGGTTTCCCTTCAAAAATTGACAGGTCAATCCTCGGCGATACGACCCTTGTCGGGGAATAGCCCGCGGGGTTTGAATTGCAGGAAGACCACGATAAGCGCCAGAATGAGCACTTTTCCATAAACAGCCTCGTAGAACGATTCGAGTACCTTGGTCAGAAAACCGATCCCCAGACCCGACACGATAGCCCCGGCAATCTTGCCGACACCACCCGTTACCACCACCAGGAACGAATCGACAATGTAGGTTTGGCCCATATCCGGCACCACGTTGCCAATCAGCGTCATCGCGCAGCCAGCAAGGCCCGCCAGTCCCGAGCCCAGGAAGAATGTGATCGCGTCCACGCGGCGCGTCTCCACACCCAGGCACGCGCTCATGGTGCGGTTCTGCGTGACCGCACGAATGCGGATGCCCAGACGGCTGCGGTAGAGCATCAGGTAGGTGAGCGAGACAACAATTACCGTTAATCCAATGATAAACAACCGATTATACGGCAATACCAAATGCGGCATCAGTTGCCAGCCGCCCGCCAGGAATGCAGGCGCTTTTACCGCCGTAAGGTCCCCGAAAATGCTCCGGGCAGCTTGCACCATGATCAGGCTGACGCCCCAGGTAGCCAGTAGGCTTTCCAGCGGCCGGGCGTACAAATGCCTGATCACCAATCTTTCGAGCACCAACCCGAATATGCCCGCCACGATAAACGAGACTGGGATCGAGACCCAGAAATACAGGTCGGATTTCACGCCGAGGGTATCGATGAAAAGCGATTGCATGCAATACGTCGTGTAGGCCCCGATCATCAGAAATTCGCCGTGCGCCATATTGATGATCCCGGCCAGCCCGTAGACAATCGCCAGGCCGAGTGCGATCAGGATCAGGATACTGCCGAGACTAATGCCGCTGAACAGGTTTTGCGCCTTCTCGATACGCCCTTGAAGGCTTTCGAGCGCCTTTACCTTCTCCGCGGCATACGCACGCGCCGATACGACATTCCCATTTTCCGCATAATTTTTGAGGATCAGCCCTACGTTTTCACCCCAATTTCCATCCAGGCTGTCGATGTAAGCCTTTGCCTCGGGTTCAGAAAGTGCCTCATGCAGTTTCATTTGAAAAAGCACCTCCTTTCCCGCGGTAAGCGCACCGGCGTCGGCTTCCTGCCGCAATGCTTTTGCAAGGATCGCGATTTTCCCCGTGTCCTGCGCGCTTACGAGCTGACCGTACGCCATGATCCGCTTTTGGGGATCATGGCTGGTCAAATTCAGATAGGGCAAAACAACGTTGAGTATAAGTCTTTCGGATCTGCTGATCTCTACTTTCTGCAGTTGATCGGCCGGCAGCTTAACCGCCGCCTCCTTGTTTTGCGGATAGAGGTAAAAGACCGTAAAAACCTCTTTTCCACCGAAATTTTCCGCCTCGCCCGTGGTAACGGCTTTGCCGTCCAGCATATAAAGCTTCTTGTCATTGATCGCCGCGAGCAGCGGGAAAGTCGACGGGTCTTTCTGCGCAGCCAGGTACTGCAGCGCCTGGCTGCGGGCCGTGTCGTTCGGCGGGCTCAGCACAGCCGCCACCTTAATGGAAATGCTGTCTGCCTGCTGTGCGAACGCTCCGCCGCCGATTCCGATGGCCAAAAGGATCACCAGCCACACCTTTTGAATGCAGTTCATAACCATGGATGTTAAATGCGGCCGCGATGGCCGCTGTGGACAAATGCCTACTTACTTGCTACTGTATACGTTCCGCCGTGACCCACGTGATCGCAGTCTTTGTCGGGGGAAGTCAGCTTGGACCAGGGCTCGGGATTCACCAGGCCGGTTGATTGCCAGATGATATCGAATTGGCCATCGGGCTTGATCTCTCCGATCATTACCGGCTTGGCCAGGTGGTGGTTTTTCATATCCATTTTAACCAGGCCATCCGGCGAAGCGAATTCCAGGCCGTACAATGCGGGACGTACTTTGGATACCTCAAACGAACCCGCTTTTTCGGCTGCCTTCGCCCAGAGGTACACGCCGGTGTAAGCCCAGCAGATCGGGTCGTCGGTCACCCTTTTGTCGCCGCCGGGGAGGTTATTTTTCTTGCAGAATGCACGGAAATCTTCGACAAACTTCTTGTTTTCAGGCGACTCCTTGGATTGGAAATAATTCCATGCCGCCAGGTGCCCTACCAGGAATTCGGTATCCGTTGCGCGCAGCTCGTCTTCCGCTACCGAGAATGCCATGATCGGGCAGGTCGCTGCCGAAAGCCCCTGGTTGGCGAACTCTTTGTAGAAAGGCACATTCGAGTCGCCGTTGATGGTCGAAAGTACGCACGCCTTGCCGCCCGCCGCGAATTGTTTCACTTTGGAGACGATTGTCTGGTAGTCCTGGTGGTGAAAAGGCGTGTATTCTTCCACGATATTCTCCTTGGGGACACCTTTCGAAAGCAAAAACGCTTTCAGGATTTTGTTGGCTGTTCTGGGGAAAACATAGTCGGTACCCAGCAAATAAAACTTCTTGTACCCTCCCCCCTCTTCGCTCATCATGTATTCGGCCGCCGGGATCAGCTGCTGGTTCGGGGTAGCACCCGTGTAAATCACGCTGGTAGAGCATTCTTCGCCTTCGTACTGCACCGGATAGAAAAGCAGGCCATTGTTTTCCTCGAAAACAGGCAGTACCGATTTGCGTGAAACGGACGTCCAGCAGCCGAAAACCGCGGATACCTTTTTATCGAGCAACAATTCTTTCGATTTTTCCGCAAAAAGGTCCCAGTCGGACGCCGGGTCCACGATTACCGGCTCGATCTGCTTGCCGAGCACGCCGCCTTTTGCATTGATTTCATCGATAGCCATTTGCACGACGTCTTTCAAGGAAACTTCCGAAATCGCCATCGTTCCGCTCAACGAATGCAGGATACCCACCTTCACAGTTTCCTTTTTGCTTTCCTGACTACCCCCTGAACCCGAACCGCCGCAAGCCGCCAGTGCAAGCACCAGCACAACCATCCATACTACCTGGCAAGACATTTTGAATGTTTTCATCGGTCAATTTTAATAGTGATATGAGTGAAAATTAAGATCAAAAGAAGCCCTTCTAAACACGTCGAAACGGGTCAAAATAGGAAAAACTGTACTTGCAACCAAACCTGGCCGTAGGTCTTCGAGCTGTACGCACCACCCGCGTCGGCCACATTATGCTTGCGCGCCACATAGGAAAGACGAAGATTGGTGGCGCTTCCATTAAAGAAGTAATTCAATCCGCCGCCGTAAACGCTGCTCGATTTGGCTTTGTCGAAATTGTCGATCAGCTCCGAACCTGCCTGTTCTTTGGTTGCGGAGATGTTCTGGTTTTCGTAACGCACCCAAGGCTGGATACGTGTTTTTTTGAAATAATAGCCCAGTTCGAGGAACTGTACGGTTTGCCTGGGAATCTGCCGGGCAAAAGTGTATTTCGAATTGACATTGGTACCGCCCGTCATGTATTGAAATGCGGCATTCAGGGTTACAGAGCCAGCATCTCCGGCCTTTTTATCGATGAAAAGGTCTGTACCTACATTATAATAAGAACCCTGCGTATCGAAACCCGCGCCCCAGGCGATGGTGTTACCTGCACCGAGCTTGGTACCGGCATAGTAATAATCTTTCTCGGGGTCAAGGAAATTATAAGCAACGCGGCCCACTATACGTAACGGCGCCTGACCATCGAGGTTCCTGCCCGTGAACAGACCCAGCCGGTATTCCAACTTGTCTTTTAAAAGAAACCCCCTCGCATTCACGCCCAGGTCGCGGCCGAAGTTGCCTTGCAAGGGGCTGTTGGCGAAAAGGTTATAGGGGTATTGAAAATAGGTAAAATCGTTGGCCATCAATCCCGCCGCACCTTGCAGGCCATTGCGGTTGCTGGAAACCAGCTGCATACCGGCAATGAGTTGAAATGCATTTGAGAAAGCGTATTCATACTGACAATCGAGCAGGATCGGCGCCACTTTCACATTCTTGGTACTGTCGCCGAGCTGGATTCCGATGGGCGACGGAAGCTCCGTTTCCATAAAAAAGCTCCCCTTCCTGGAAAGCTGCCCGCCCACCAGCACCCGCGCCCGGTAAAGCGAAAAACCTTTGTTCCAGTCACTTGCCTTGTCGGTCACATTACCGCCGAAACCCGATTGCTCGGCGGAAGCGAACATATGCACGATCGCCCCCACGTGGATAGACGGCTTGAAATCGTCCTCTGCTTTTTCGGCCGCTGTCACCGAATCCTTTGGCGCCAGGTAGCCGGGAATCTCACGCAGCACGCGCACTTTGCGGGCAGCCTTCCGATCCCGGGCATCCGGACCGCCATCGGCCAGCGCGATGCCCTGGCAAAGCATCAGCAACAAACCTGCATTGAGGAAAAGTCTTTTCATGATGGTCGTTGATTTGGTTACGTAAGTAATTTTATTCAAATTTACGATATCATTACGTACGTACAAGACCTCATTTCATTTTCTTGAAAAGTTTATAATAAAATATTGAATTTTAATAAGATATAACAAAATACCAATCTCATAACACGCCATACGGGCACGTATAATATACCTACGTATATCAAGATAAAGGCATTCTCATTGCCGGAAAGAGAAATTGATTTTATCAGAAATCCGTTGGATACACGCCTATGTAGGGAAAGTAGGCCAGCAACAACCCGGTTTATCTAGCGTAAATAAACGACAAGTTCCTGCCGCAGGAATGCAATCGTCCGCGAAATATGGGCTTCGACGGTTTTGATAGAAATCCCCATTGTGTCCGCTATTTTACCGTAAGTGAGCCCTTTATGCCGGTTAAGAAGGTAGGCTTGCTGCGTCTTTGCAGGAAGCTTGGCCAGCGCAGCGTCATGCATGAGCCTGAGTTCGGCCGCATCCAGGCTTTCACAAAGGGTGTTGTCCGGGACATCGCACACTTCCATTTCCGGGGAGAACACCAGCACTGCTTTTTTCTTCCTGGCGAGCACGCGCATCACATGATTACGCGCCATTACGATGAAATAGGCCTTAAAGTTAGCAATCTGGTGACCTTGAAGCTGCGCCCTGGTTTCCCAAAGCATAACAAAAATATCCTGGATCCAATCCTTGATCAGCTCTGAGTCATCCGAATAGCGCATCAGGATCCGGGCCAGGGTCGAATAATATTTGTCAAACAATATTTTGAATGCCTCTGTATCGTCCGCCGCGATCAGCTCAATGAGCTGATCATCGGAAAATGTTGATTTATTCATATTTTTTATCGTTGAAATAGAAGTATTTTCAAAATATTATTCCGCAAAATCCATATTGTTAAATATAATAAATTGCGCGCCAAATATTTAACAATACAATATTTCATTTTACTTCTGTAATAGCTTTGATGTCCAGGTATTTCCCGTTTTGGATAACCGCCTTAACATTCAGTAGATCCTTGATCTGCCTTAACGGGTCGCCGTCGACGATCACCATGTCGGCAAGCTTGCCGGGTTGGAGCGTGCCCAGGTCGTCGCCAACTCCTGCCTGTTGGGCAGACCATTGGGTGGCAGCACGCAAGGTTTCAAAAGGTGAAAGACCGGCCGCCACCCAACTCTGGAGCTCGGCATGATAGCTCAGTCCCGACGGTATGATCGGTGAGTCGGTCCCCGGCGTAAGTCTGGCTCCCGACCGCATCAGGCGTACCATCGTTTTTTCGATGTTTGGATATGTTTTGTTTGATCCCCTGGCCCTTGCGGCAGCGGACCTGAGCTCCTGTTTTTGCTTTTCGGAATAAAATGCCTGAAACTGCCAATGGTCGAAAAATAAGCTGTCTCCGGATATCAATGCATTCATTCCCCCGTGAAGGGAAATAGTAGGCGTCATGTAAATGCCCGACTGTGTCGTCAGGGCCACCACGTCCTGATAACTCCTATTCAACGCCGTCAATTTGGGGGAATAGCCCCTGCGGCTTGTCGCTCCGATGTGCTCGACGCCATCGACGCCCAGGCCGGCCGCCGGGTAGATTTCGTGCGACGATACCGGCAAGCCGTTTGCGTGGGCAAATTCAGTGACCCGCTTTTGTAAAATATCGGGCAATCCCACGTAGGTTTTGATCATGTCGTAACCTAGTGCGACCGCACGGCCAAGTTCCAGTTCCAGCTGGGCCCCTGCCACGTTACTGGTGCTACGGTTATAATAGACCCTGCTCCCCTCCATATGACCACCGGCGAAAAAACTCCTCGGCCCCAGCCGCTTGCCACTGGCCCACGACTCTTTCCGCTCCAATGCATCGTACGGGTCGGTCCCGGGTTCCCGTATGGAAGTGATCCCGTATGCCAGCCACAACCGGCCTCCTTTCTCGCCAAGTTGGGCATTCTGATGGGTATGCATTTCGAAAAGACCCGGGATCACGGTTTGACCAGAGACGTCGATAACCTTTTCTTTCCGATTCGTTTGGTGCGGCACGATTTCCCTGATGCGGTTTCCCTCGATGACGATGTCGACATTTTCGATGTATTGGTCCGATATGCCATCGAAAACCCTTCCGGCATGGATCACCTGCCTGCCTTTGGGTTGCTCCGGCCTCCAGGTAAAGTCCATGCTGAGCGGCTCAATGCGTCCATCGGAAACAACAACCTTTTTAAGCTTGTCCGTAGCCAGGAAAACAATGCTTTTCGAGTCGCCCGTCCAGCTTGGGTTTTCCGCCAGCTCGCGCGTGAGCTGCACCGGCGGACCGGCAATATTCAGCCGGCTGTCCACCGGAATGGTCCAGAGCACATTATCCAGGATGTAGGCGATCGTCCTGCCGTCGGGGGAGATCACCGGGCCATTTTTACCACGCGTAGCAAGCGACCGCCCCGGTACGGGCGAAGCAAAACGCGCCCCGGACCGGTCCGACGAAATGACCAGAAACTTGCTAAGCCCCTCCCGGAAGCGGCTGGAATACGGGTCCAGTGAAGAGACCACCAGGTATTTGCCGTCCTTGGACCAACTAGGCTGCGATGCTTCAAAAAGTCCGTCATACAGCGCCGCTACTTTTCTGGTCTTAAGCTCGATCACACAAAGGCTGCTTCGGCTGTAAGCGCTCGGGTCGGCCTGGTAAAACGCGATCCGGGCACCGTCGGGCGACCAGCTTGGAAATTTCAGATTAGCTGCCGCGTCGAGCAGGCACACTTCCTTCCCGGTGCTTATTTCCCTGATCCACAAATCCATATTACCATTCCGGTCGCTGGTAAAGGCAAGCCACTGGTCGTCGGCAGACCAGACCGGATCAATATCGATGAATACATCGTGGGTGATCTGCACCGGCTTGGGTTTTCCGGTTTCCAAAACCCATATATCTCCCAGTGCGGCAAACGCCACAAACTTTCCACTGTTGGAGACCACCGGCCCGCGAATACCTTGCACCGGCCTGGAAAGCGCAGCATCAAAGTCGCGCTTTTTTGGCGCATACCTGTCTCTCTGAAGCGTCACCACGGCCGTAAAAGCAATCCCTTTCGCATCGTCTCTCCCTACCTTTCCGAGCTTGATCTGCCCATCGGCCGTATATAGGTATTCGGTCGAGGAAAGCCAGCATGTCCTGAACGGGAATACATCTTCCGCTTCCGGCGACAGGGTTTGCCAGTCGCTACCGCCCGTTTTCACCATTTCAAGCTGGCTTTTCCCGGCCGCAAGGCTGTTGAATACCATATGCTCACCATCAGGCTGCCATACCGGAGAGGCCAACTTTTCCTTGCTGTGTACAAACAACCTATGCTCGCCTTGCTCGTCACGGATATAAATGCCCGCAGCGCTCGCGCGCTCGGATATATAGGCGATGCTCTTACCGTCGGCGCTGAAAGCCGGGGAATAGTCATTGCCGGGATGATCGGTCAGTTGCGCCAGACTGTCGTTTTTTAAATAAATTTTCCAAATATCGTAGTTGCCGCTGCGGTCAGAGGAGAATGCGATGCTGGCCCCGTCCGGCGACCAATACGGCTCCCGGTCATGGTAAATTCCGGTGGTCAGCTGCCGAAGTCCGCTGCCATCCTTATTGACTTTCCAGATATGAAAATTACCATCCCGGTATGATTGAAATGCCACCTGGGTGCCGTCCGGCGACCATGTGGGTTGCCGGCAGTCGCCAAGCGCGTCGGTAATCGCTTTCGCATTTCCCCCGGTCACGGGCAGCACCCATATCGTTCCCTGAAGATCTATGGCGAGCGTTTGCTTGTCGGGTGAAAGCGCAATGGCCATGTTTGTTCCTTCGGTGAGGGTAACCTTCACCGAATCGGCGGATGGCTGGGGGGAAGCGTTGGCCGCCGGTATTAAATGCAAAATGCCCGCCAGCATGATACTTGTGCTGGCAGACATTAACTTAAAAACGATGGAACGTTTTTGATGGTGACGGGTCATTGATCAATAGGTGTCGTTAAAATTGAATAGCAAGTTTTAATGCCCGACCTGAGATTACCCAGCCGGAGATTTTCGTTGGGGCTATGCTGATTGTTGTCCATATTCACCAGTGGAACAATCACCGCAGGCACGCCAAGGGTCTGAATAAAAGGCACTACCGGTACTGAGCCGCCCATAATGCGTATGATAACCGGGTCGACCTGAAAAGCTGTATTCATACATTTTTTCAGCCAGTTCCCAATCGGCGAGTCGATTTCCGTCCGAAAAGCGGGCGAGCCACTGCCACCGCCATCCATAAAAACCAGTTTGGAATACCGCAGCCTTTCCGCTTTGGTTGGGACGTGGTCGACAACCTGATACCCCAAACCCTCAAGATGCGTTTTTACAAGGCCCGTCATTCTTTTTCCGTCGGTTTCAGGGACGAGCCTGATGCCAAATTCGGCAATGGCCTGCTCAGGGATGATCGAGCCGCCCTCCTTCCCTACCACCGCCGCTTTTAGGCCCCGGATGTTCAGCGACGGGTACTGCATCGATTCCTGATAGTTTTTCCCCACTTTTTCTTCTGCCGCGATTTGCAGCCGGTCATTAATGTCGGCAGTCACATCGGGTACGGCAGCCATCACTTTCGCCGCATTATCGTCAAAGCTGATCCCGTCGTAAAAACCTTTGATCAAGACCCTGCCGTCTTCGTCTTTCATCGAGGCAATTATCCTGGACAGACTAAATGTCGGATCGGGCGAGTAATTCCCGAAATGCCCGCTGTGCTGCTGGGTGATCGCGCCGTAGGTAGTCAGCGAAAACCCGGTACCGCCCCGGCAGCCGAAAGTCAGGGTCGGAAGATTCGACGAATGCATGGGACCGTCCATGACGATCAGGTAGTCGGCCGCCAGCTCAGACTTGTAGTTTGCCAAAGCGCCTTTAAGCCCGGGCGAACCTTTTTCTTCCTCACAATCCAAAACCACCTTGACATTGAACGGCGGCTGTTGTTTTTGTGAACCGAGCATATCCATGGCCTGCAAAAACATTACAATAGGGCCTTTATCGTCCGATGTCGAGCGCCCGAAAAGCCGCCATTCGTCGTTGATCTTGCCGCCCCGCAATACCGACCAATCGATTGGATTGAACGCTCCGTTTTGATCCTTTTCCTTCAACACAGCCGCGTAGGCATTTGCCTGAAACCATTCCTGCTGCCGCACTGCCTGCCCATCCAGGTGAAAGTAAAAGAGCACAGTCTTACGATTTCCGTCGAAGATCTTCTCCGCCAGAAAAAGAGGCATTTTATCCGTTTTCAGCACCGAGACCTCAAAACCTCTCTTTGCAAAAGCATTCCGGGCCCAGTCCACATTTTTCTCAATATCGCTGGCCACCAGCGCATCGTTGGGGATCGCCACAAAGTCTTTCAGCTCCTCCATAGCCGGGAGCATCCGTTCGTTTACAAGTTGATCGCTTTGCTGGGCTGCACCTGAAAGACATACCAGTAAAGAAAGGGAAGCGAGTACTAGGATTTTCCTGATCATCTGCGCGATCAATTACTTGAATGAGACCCCTGTAATGCCGGCTTACCCTGCTGCACCCTGGCTTTGAGAATATCCTCGATAGCGAAAATTTCACCGTTCCGGATCACTGTTTTTACATTCAGCACGTCCTTGATGTTTTTGAGAGGATCTCCTTCGAGAATGACCATATCGGCAAGTTTTCCGCTTTCCAGAGTACCCAGGTCTTTGGCTACACCCAGCGCCTCCGCCGAATACAGCGTGGCCGACCGGAGTGTTTGAAACGGCGAGATACCGCCATCGACCCAGCTCTGCAACTCCGCATGGTAGCTGATCCCCGGATGTATAATCGGGGAATCAGTGCCGGGCGTGACGTGCCCTCCGCGTTCTACCATGGTTTTGACCGTTTTCTGGATATTTGAAAATGTAGTTAAAAAGGCCGGATTGCTCTTGGTACGCAGGTTTGTCTGCGCTTTCACCTGCTCCACCACGGCAGGTCCGTAGAAGGCGGCGAATTGTTTATGTTCGAAAAAAGCCGGGTCCTTGTCCACCAGCATCGGCAGCCCGCCTTGCAGGGAAGCGGTCGGAGTGATATTCATTCCCGACTTGACGAGTAGTTCGGTAACATCCTGATACGAATTGTTCAGGGCTGTCAGCTTGGGCGAATACCCTCTGCGGCTTGTTGCGCCCATGTGCTCTACCGCGTCTACGCCATAGCGTGTAGCGGGGTAAATTTCGTGGGAAGATACCGGCACACCTATCGAATGTGCGAAAGCCGTGATACGCTGCTGCATCAGGTCGGGCATCCTCACGTAGGTTTTGATCATATCGAAATCAAGGCGCTTTGCCCTTTCCAGTTCCAGCTCCAGTTGCGCGCCGGGAACATTGCCCACGTTCATCCCGTAATAAATCCGGCTGCCGTCCAGAATCCCGCCCGTGTAAAAATCACGGGGACCGAGTCTTCGCCCGCTGACCCAGGATTCTTTTCGCTCGATGACATCGTAAGGGTCGCCGCCTGGTTCACGGATCGTGGTGATACCATAGCTGAGCCACAATCTTCCCAGCGGTTCGCCCGCAGTGGCCGACTGGTGTGTATGCATTTCAATCAGGCCGGGGATCACTGTCCGGGAGGACGCATCGATCAATTTCCCTGCCCTGCCGGGTTTATGCGGCTCAATACTGATGATACGGTTGCCTTCGACAACTACGTCCATGTTATTTCGGTAACCATCCGTTTTACCGTCAAAAAGCTTCCCGGCGTGAATCACATAACGGCCGCCGGGCTGATGTACCTTGTAGCTGAGCGTCACCGGAATGGTCTCGCTAAGGCCGCTTACCACCGAAACCTTTTTGAGTACATCCGTGGCCATGTACACGATGCTTTTCGAATCGCCCGTCCAGCTTGGGCATTCCGCAAGTTCGTTGGTGAGTCTGCGCGGGGCGGCAAGCAAATCGCCATTTCCGCTCACAGCGACCGTCCAGAGCACACCGTCCATCGAAAATGCAAATTTAGTGCCGTCCGGCGACCAGTACGGGCCGTTTTTGCCACGGGTAGAGAGCGTTCTTTCATTGACAGGCGTCACGTAACGATAGCTTTTGTCAGTGGTCGAGATGATCAGGAACTTGCTGACGCCCTCGCGATAGCGGGTTGAATAAGGAACCAGTGAAGATATGACAATGTATTTGCCATCCGGCGACCAGCTGGGCTGGGAACCGTCGAAAACCGGCTCATAAATGGGACTGGATTTACCGGAAACGATATCGATGACTTTGAGCGCGGAACGTCCGAATACCGAAGGATCCTTTTGATAATAAGCAATTTGTTTACCGTCGGCCGACCAGGAAGGAAGCGTAAGCGGCCCGTCCGCGTCCAGTAAGAGGGTTTCCTTGCCTGTCGCCATATCCCGTACATACAAGTCCATGTCCCCTTTCCGGTCGCTCAGGTAGGCGAGCCGTTTTCCGTCGGCCGACCATGCCGCATCGATTTCGATGAACTCGTCATTGGTGAGCGGAGTCGGAACCGTGCTGCCTTTTTTGAGCAGGTACATATCTCCCAGGGCAGTGAAAGCTACCTGGTTGCCATCCGGTGAGACTACCGGCCCCCGGATCCCTTTCACCGGTTGAAGTTTTGTAGTGTTAAAATCATATTTTTTGGCCGGATAGGGCTTTCTTCCCAATGTCATTTGCGCAGAAAACGGAATCGAAAGCTTTTGTTGCTCAGCAAGTTTTCCACGCACTATCTTTCCTGCCGACGTATACAAATATTCGGTATCTGAAACCCAGCTGACTTTAAAAGGGAACACATCTTCACCATCCGCGGAAAGGGTTACCCACTCCCCTCCTCCGATCATGGCCATATCCAGCACTGTTTTCCCTTCGATAAAATTATGGAAAATGATTTTGGGCTGACTCGGATGCCAGGCGGGCGCGCCAAGCTTCCCTGTGGTGGTCAGAAACAGCTTTTCACGGCCTGAGCCGTCCATAATGTAAATACCGGGGGCTGCATTTCGCTCCGAAACGTAGCTGATTTGCGCGCCGTCGGCAGAGAATGCGGGGAAATAATCATTAGCCGGATCGCTCGTAAGCTGTGTGAGCTTGCCTGTCGCCGGTTCGAGCTGCCAGATGTCGTAGTTGCCGCTTCTGTCGGAAGAAAAAAGCAGGCGGGTACCATCCGGCGACCAGGTCGGTTCGCGGTCGTCGAAACTGCCGAATGTATGTTGCACGGGCGCGCCACCCTCCCTACCGACCGAATAAATATGAAAGTTGCCGTCCCAAAAGGCCTGGAAAGTGATTTTGGAACCATCCGGGGTCCACGCCGGTTGTCGGCAGTCGCCAAATTCGTCGGTTAGCGGGCGGGCGGCGCCGCCGCCGGCAGGAATGGTAAAAATAGTACCCTGCAAATCCATGGCTATCGTCTTTTTGTCGGGCGAAAGGGCGATCGCCAGGTTGGTCCCTTCGGTGAGGGTTACTTTCACCGAGTCGGCTGTAAACGCTGCGGCTTTGGCCGTCAGCAGTGCTGTTTGCATTAAAACAAGCAGTCCTATTTTTTGCTTCTGAAAGAACATCATTCGATTACGGATCGGTTTTGGCAGGTTACAAAGCAATTTATTAAAGATTTACGGGTGTTTTTATGAATACCCCCGGAACCGGGCGCGGGGCGCTGGTATTGGAATTCACCTCCGCTTCACTGTAAATCATCCGTTCGGGCAACGCGGTACCGGCGTTGGGAGGCAATTGTACGGCCACGGTCTCTTTTCGAGTCCGTCTCAGGTCATTGAAGCCCAGTATTTGCCCGTTAAAAGTCAGGTACCTCTCCATCAGGATTTCGCGCAGCAACGCCTGCTCAGCCTGGACGCCGTCTTTGTTGAGCATACCACCAGGCGCGATATCGCCTGCCGTGTAGGGCTCATACCGGTAAGGGTAAGTTTTGTAGGTCGGGTCAAGGTCTCCTCCACCATTCAGGTAGGCGCGGAAGGCATTGAGCTTTTCCAATCCAATCTCTACCCCTTCGCTTCTCAACCCGGCTTCGGCTAACGTGAGAAGATTCTCAGAAAATGTAATCAATGGATAAGGTGCGGATTGACCGAAAAGCCCTCGGGAGGTTGTCGTGCTATTGGTATTGGGAGAAACGGGGATCTGCGTTCCGCTCGCGTTTACCGTAATGAAGTGATGATTGTAGCGCGCAGTTTCGTCGGTTTTAGCATTGCCGTGATAGTTAGGGCTGGCAGGGTTCAGCAGCTTCGGCGCCAGTGCCAGTGCCGCATTGATATCCCCCACACGGTTTCTGGCAATAAAGGCGTACATCAGGTTTTCATTCACGTTCAGCGTACTGCCGTGTGTGACTACAAGCGAGCGCCCGGAAGCTGCGATCCCTTTGCCAGCCGCTGCGTAGGCTAGCTTGTACTCCCTGGTTTCCATATAAAACCGCGATTTAAGCGTATAGGCCGCCTCCGTCCATTTGCCGGCATCTCCCTGAAAGAAAATGTCGGCTGCTCCCGGAGAAGTACCAATGCCCGATTCCAGGTCCGCGATGGCTTCATCGAGCAGCGACTGCAATTTTTTATAGACCTCGATCTGCGGTTCAAAAGCCGGATTGGGGAATTTGGTAATGTCGGCTGCCTCCGAAAAGGGAACATCGCCCCAGCAAGCCGCGGCGGTACCCAGCGCATTGGCCCGGGTGACCTTCGCGATGCCTTGCACGAGCCTGTTGTTGGTGGTCTGCGATTTGGTAATCACCAGCTTGGTTTGCTCAACGACACCCTGGTAGACAAACTGCCAGACGTCATTGAATGAGGCCCCGGTGACATTGTAGCTATAAATATCCTTGTACTGACGATCCGTGCCGGTAAAGTACCCCGACCACATCGCCGCCACACGCGCCAAATGTCCTTCCTGCACCGAAACGTTGCCCAGTTGCGCACCTGTCAGGATCAACGACGCCGAAGCATCGGTGGGATTGTTCAGGTCGGTATTCATGTTATCGACCAGTGATTCGCAGGAGATGAGCCCGGCGCCCAGGATCAGACCTGCCATTTTTATCAATTTCCTTCTCGTCGTTTTCATCGTGATTTGTCCGGGTAAATGCTTTGAAATGGATGCTGCGGGTTGGGGAATACTAGTAATTTACTTTGATGGTAAACAGGTAGGAACGTGTACCGGGGGTGTTAAAATAATCCATATTACGCCCGGCAGGACCTCCGGACAGGTTGGTGTCAGGGTCGATACCTACCACCTTTGTCCATAAAAACAGGTTACGGCCAGTCACCGAAAACTCCACCGATTGCAATTTGGTAGCTTTGCGGAATGCCTCCGTATCCAGCCGGTAGGACAGCGAAAGCTGCCTCAGGCGGGTCCAGCTGCCATCTTCCACAAACTGCTGTTTCAATGACCCGAACCCGCTTCCAAGGGTGGTGTACCAACTTTCGTCCAGCAGCACCTGACCGGCGCCAAAGTCTTTCAGATTGCCGCGTACGGTGGTCCCTGCGGGAATGGTCTTACCCGCATAGTTTTTAGTATCGGCAGTCAGCGTAACTTCATTGCCTGTATCACGATGAGTGCCGAAATTGTACATAACACCCCGGGTACCGCTGAAATAGTCGCCGCCCTGCGAGGTTTCGAAGAGCACATCCAGGCTGAACTTTTTGTAGGATAATGTCGTCCCAAAACCGCCTATCCAATCCGGGTTCGGATCCCCTACTACCCCGGTAACCGGATCTGCCACTGGAAACCCGTTGGCATCGAGCGTCATCGATCCATCTTCCTTCAACAGGTAGCGGCTACTCCAGAACACCCCCGTGGGCTGTCCGACCACCGCGCGAGCATCCAGAAAATTTTCGATGCCACCCACCAGGTACAGCGACTGCGTCCCGGCCAGGTCGAGCACCTTGCTGCGGTTGCGGGTAAAGTTCCCGCGAACCGCCCAGGTGAAACCTCCCTTTCGGATCACATCGTAGCTCAGGTCCATTTCCAGGCCCTTGTTCTGAAGTACCGCTGCATTGGTGTACTTGGTGGCAAAACCGGTGGTGGGTGCCAGCGTTACCGGCACCAGCACGTCGCGTACCTTATTGTTATAGTATGTCAAACCTAGTTTCAGACGGTTGTCGAGCATGCGCATGTCCAGCCCGACTTCGTACTCGGTCTTCCGCTCAGGCTTCAGGTACTGATCGCCCAATGAACTGCCCTGCGTATAGGCGCCGTTTCCAAATTGGGAACCTACCAGGTTGTCTCCCCAAGGGTTGGCGCTATAAACGGTGGAAGAAAAGATCGTATTGGAGCGGTACGGGAGCGGCTGCACCCCAACGACCCCGTAGGACGCGCGCAGCTTGGCGAAATTAATGGCTTCTACCTTATCCATCCATTTCAACCTGGTGAAAACCCAGGCCACGTCGGCGGAGGGATAATAGAATGTTTTGTCGGAAAGCGCGCCGAAAGACGAAGCCGATTCCGCAGCGCCGGACAGGTTCAGAAACAATGCATCATATGCCGAAAAACTCGCGGTCGCATACGCCCGGACGGTTCGCACCTCCGTTTTCAGATTTACGGGCGTACGGTTGAGCGCGGTAGCGTTGGCAAAATTTGCCGGCGCGTCGGCCACCAGAAAGTTGGAGATCGTCACACCCATATTGTTGTATTTCCGGTTGTTGAGATTCACACCCGCTACATACGTGGAGCTGAAATTGGGGCCGAAATCTTTGGTAGCACGGGCCAGCAGGTCGGCATTCACCTGGGTTTCTTTGGTGATCTGCTCTTTGTACTGGCCGGTTCCCGCGCCGGTAATGTCATTGACCGGAAAATAGTTGATCTGCTCGTCGGAATACGTATCCAATCCGGCGCGGGCGACGATATCCAGCCAGGCGGCGGGTTTGATCCCGAGTTCGGCGCTGTTCATAAAACGGTCGACGTCGGTAGAATTCTGCTGTTCATAGAGCGCCCAGAGCGCATTGTTGTTGGCCGGATTGATAACGCTTCCCAGGTAGCTGCGGTATCCGCGCTGGCGCCCGGTAACCGGCGAGGCGGTCGGGCTGGAATAGTAGCTTCCCTTGTAGTCGGAGATATCGAAATCCGCCGGATTGCGCAAAAGCCCCACCATCGCCCCTGCCAGGTTGTTGCCCCGCTGGATTCTGTCCGAAAAGCTTTTGGTGTAGGCTGCCGTAGCCGACATACGCACGACTTCATTGAACTTACGCTCCACATTCAGGCGCAGTGTAGTCCGATTATAGGTGCTGTTGCCGCGCTGCACGCCTTTCTGGCGTATATCGCCAATGCTGAAAAAATAAGTGGTTTTCTGATCCCCTCCGCTCAGGCTCAACGCATTGTCCGTAAAATAACCGTCGCGGAAAACTTTGTCATAGTTGGAAGTGTTGAACACATCCCGTGAATTTTTCCTGATAATGGGATAATACCTGCTGCCATCCAAAGCCTCAAAAAAGGCACCCGCCGTATTGACTTCATCGGCGCCCCCCGCACGGTCGGCGATCTTATCCCCCCAGGCGTTGGCGCCGTTGGGGTTGTAGACACTCCCGGCGCCCTGCCCGAACTTTCCCTGGAACGGGTGAAATCGGTTGATTTGGTCTACCGAAAATGTGGAGCTGAAACCGATATTGAGCTTATTGCTGTCCGCGCCCTTTTTCGTGGTAATCAAAATTACCCCGTTTGCCGCGCGTGACCCCCATAGTGCCGCCGCGGAAGCACCTTTGAGTATCTGCATGGAAGCTATATCGTTGGGATTGATATCGTTCAGACGTGATTGGGGCACTACCCCGCCCGAGGTTCCGCCTTCCGTAGTATTGCTGATCGGAATACCGTCGACCACGATCAACGGCTGCGTATTGCCTGTGAGGGTATTCTGGCCCCGTATCTGGATAAATGCGGCTGCACCCGGATCACCCGCGGCCCTAGATACCTGCACTCCCGCCGCTTTCCCGGCCAGGCCGTTGATCACACTGGTTTCTCCCGACCTTGCCAACGCTTCTCCGGCGACTTTGCTGCTGGTGGAGCCCAACCGGTCGGCAGCCTCTTTGAACCCTGACGCGGTCACGACTACCTCCGAAAGTGCCTGGACATTTTCGGCCAGGACTACGTTCACCACGGATTGGTTGGCAATGGGTATCTCCTGCGTAACATATCCGATGTAAGAAAATACCAGCACTCCGTCCGTCGATGGCACCTCGATACTGAACCCGCCATGTTCGTCGGTCACTGTGCCGATATTGGCGCCTTTCAAGAGAATGTTTACACCCGGTATTCCACTCCCTGTCGTTTTTTCAGTCACTTTGCCGCTTACACCGAATGCTTTGCTATCGTAAGCGGGGCTGGCGTCGACTTTGAGCAGGACATTCGGGGAATCGCCGGTGTTTTTCACCTGGGTCTTAGGTGCGCTTTCTTCCTTATAAAGCAGGTACAGCCCTTCACGTGATTTTCGGTAATGTATTCTCGAATCTTTCAGTACCGCTTCGAGCATGCCTTCGATCGTCGCATCCTTGCCTGACACCAGCAGTTTCCTGTCTATCTGGATCTGGTCAACGAGCCCGGTTTGGTAAGCGATCGATACATTGAATTTACCTTCAAGTGTTTTGAGTCCCTCCTTCAACTGAATGTACTGCGGTTGCCGGGACCGATCAGCGTGACGGTTTTCGCTCAGGTACGAGACCAGTTGCCCCTGAGCGCCCACCGGGTAGCCGATCAGGCCTAAAAATATGCATAACGCAATCCTGGAAATGTTTTTCATAGTGGTCATCCGTAGTTTAAGTAACGAAACAGGTTATACGTAACTGCAATGCAAGGCCAGGCAGGGCACGGTCAACGGTCGTTATAACAGGTGACTTGCGCCGGCAGGCTGGGTTCATGATGACAGGGTAAAATCGGGTTTCACAAAGACAATGCTCCGTTTTGCGGCTTTGGAGCAAATGATCTTTCCCGAAGCTGGCCGGTTACCGGGCCAGGATCAGCGTATTATCTTTCTTGATGAACTGTAATTCAAACAAATTGGCAATGTCCTCGATAAGGGTCTGGGCCCCGGTTGAGCCCAACGGAATAGAGCCGGATGCTCTTTTGGTCAACAGTTCCCGGTTTTCCACCAGAACCGTTACTCCATAATTTTCCTCGATTTTTTGCAGCATATCTCCCAGCGAGGTGCCGTCAAGCCGCCAGCGGCCCTGGGTCCAGGACGAATAGTTTTCGGGATTGACAACCTCTTTGCCGGTTATTTCCGAACCGTTTCCATTGACCTGCACCATATCGCCGGGTCTCATCATAACCTGTTTATTCATTTCGGCCAGGCTTAGCCGGATACTTCCTGATTTGAGAACAATGCAGCTTCTGGTTTGCCGGTCGACGACGTTGAACTGCGTGCCCAGCACCTGAATGTCTTTACCCGCAGATAAATGGACTGTAAAATCCGAATGCGTCCGAAGGTGTTTTACGTCAAAAAAAGCCTCGCCTTCCAACCATATCTCGCGTGGCCGGCCCTCCCACGATGCCTGGTAGTGCACGCTGCTGTTACCATTCAGGACAACCTCCGAACTATCGGGAAGCGTAACGCGCCGGGTTTGCCCGTATGCGGCTGCAACACGGACAGTGTCTGATTCTTTCAGCCAGAACCACGCAAACGAACAGATCAATACCAGACTCGCGGCGACGGCCAGATATCTTTTCAAAGTACGTTGTCTGCCGAAAGAGGTGAAAGGCATTTTGCGGCTGCCATCCGCCTCCGGGAACCTGTGTTGTACATCGGCCCAGACCTGCTCTTTGGAGATCATCAAATCCCCGAAAATTTCCTGGCCCTTTCCGGGCTCCTGCTCACTGATCCATTCCAACGCCCTGGCTGCATTGTCCGGATGCAATGCAAGCCACTTTTCTACCACCCTATCCTGTTCGGAGGTGGTTTTTCCAGAAAAGTAATGCATGACAAGTTGTTCGGATACTTCCATGGCAACGCCGGTTAACAAAATGGCAACAATCGGACTCTATCTGTACAGAGACAATTTTACGTGTGGCACCCTATGCCGAACAACAAAATAAACAGCGCCGCGGACTCATCCTTCACAGAATCCGCGGCAATCTGATACAATAGCCACGCTAAAAATCAATCACCACGCTCTTTAGCCCGCCGGCGAAGACGTAAGGTGACTTGTACTCATTCGAAACGGCGGTGTTATCGTCCCGGCCGACAGAGATTCCATCCCAATCGTCTTTGAATACCGCATTAGAGAGCAATCTCTCCCCTACTTTCCTGTCGTTGATGTAGATGGACGCAGTGCCGTTTTTTGCTGTCTGATCGGCCTGAAAAATCAGTTTCACCGTCGACTTACCGGCCGGCAATATTTCGTTGCCAGAATCCAGGCTTTCGATTTGGCCGTCGGTATTGTGCGCGGCATGCAGTTTCCCGCCTCGCACAAAGAAGCTCAATCCTCCGAATTGCCCTCCTATTGCAAAAATGACCCCTTCGCGGTGACTGTCGTTCAGTTGCAGCTCCGCTGAGATAGTGAACGAGCGGTTATTGAAAATGGGCGCTTCGGTCAGGTGCGCAAGGCCATTATAGAGTACAATGTGCTTTTTCCCATCGAAGAAATCGGGCTCTTTGTCTTTCTCATTGCTATCACCGTTTCGGAGCGGGAACACATTGTATTTGGTTGCTTGCTGATCAAAAGCCGCTTTCAGCTCGGCAAGCTTAGCCGGATTTTTCGCTGCCAAATTGTTGCTTTCATTGAAATCCTCATCGATCTTAAACAGCTCCCAGGTATCAGCTGTAAACGATTGTCCGCGTTTGTGGTAAGCACCGGCTTTCCAGCCATCCTTGTAAACAGATCGTGTGCCGGAAATCTCATAGTACTGAATGCGGTGGTTATCTTTCGCGTCCTGGTCATTGAGTGAGGCGGCAAAACTAGTTCCCTCCAGGGCGTCCTGTTTGATACCATTCACGGTCGGTACGGTTTTCAGGCCGGCGAGCTCGAGTGTGGTGGGCAAAATGTCAATCACGTGCGTGTACTGGCTACGCACGGTGCCTTTTTCCTTGATGTGTTTCGGCCAGAAAACGATCAACGGGTTATGCGTACCGCCTTCGCCATTGGCCTCGGCTTTAAAATAGCGGAATGGCGTATTGGTAGCCTGCGCCCAGCCGATCGGGTAAAGCACATTAGATTTTTCGGTGCCGATCAGATCGATATTGGCCAGATCTCTTTTTAGGTCTTCCTTTTCGCTCTGCGCACCGGTACCGAAATTGCTCCGACCATTCGGCCCGCCGGCACGTGCAGAGCCGTTATCACCGATCGAAAGGAATATCAGGGTATTGTCGAGCTGATCGATGCTTTTCAGGTATTGTACCAAACGCCCGATCTCATGGTCCAGGTGGGCCAGATAACCCGCATAGACCTCAATATGCCGCAAATAGAGCCGCTTTTCGTCCGCGATAAGCTCATCCCATTTCTTGACAAGCTCATTGCCGGGCGCCAGCGTCACATAAGAAGGCACCACACCCAGTTTTTTCTGCCGGGCCAGCACCTGCTCACGGTACCAGTCCCAGCCTTTGTCGAACTTGCCTTTGAACTTGTCGCTCCAAGATTTATCCACCTGATGCGGCGAATGTGTAGCTGCCGGACCGTAGTATAGGAAAAATGGCTTATCTGGCGCCGCTGATTTCTGGTTTGCAATGTAGCTAATAGCCCGGTCGGTGATCAGCTCGGACAGTAGCCGTTTATCATCATACCCTTTCTCGACCTTCTCGGTTCCCTCCCATAATATAGGCCGGTACTGGTCGGTGGCCCCACCCAGAAAGCCATAGTACTTCTCAAATCCGCGCCCCACCGGCCAGCGGTTGAAAGGCCCTGCCTGTGTCTGATCGCGTTTGGGCGTCAGGTGCCATTTACCCACCGCAAATGTGTTGTACCCCTGCTCGCGCAAAATCTCGCTCACAAATCCTTTCTCGAACGGGATCACGCGGTCGTAACCCGGCGTACCCGCGCCTGCATTGCTGCCTACGTGCGCGGAATGGTGGTTGCGGCCAGTCAACAGCGCCGTACGCGTGGGAGAACACACGCCGGTCGTGTGAAAGTTGGTATAGCGCAAACCGTTATTGGCAAGGCTATCGATATTGGGCGTGGGAATCAGCCCGCCAAACGCGGACGCTGAACCATAGCCGATATCGTCGATCAGGATATAGATAATGTTAGGCGCATTCTGCGGCGCTGTAATGCGGTGCTCAGCATAAAACGTCCGGGTTTCAGGGATCGTCTTGCCGATTTTCCCCTGCCATGTCTTCTGTGGTGTATATTGGGCATGGACCGGTTGAAAAATAAGCCCGGCGGCCAGGGCCCCCGCCAGGAAATTTGTTGCTTTACTTGTCATGATCAGATAAATAAGTGGTCAGAATGTTTTAAACCGAGTGCTTTTTCAAGAGCGCCTCATTCAGCTTATGCCCTATCCCAGGCGTGTCGGGTACCCGGATGAAGCCGTTCTGGAAGTGTTCCACCGGCGATAACAACTCAGCGCGCCATGGTACTTCGCCGTAGGCATATTCCAAAATCGAGAAATTAGGAATGGATGCACACACTTGCACGCTGGCGGCAGTGGAGACCGGACCGCTTGGGTTGTGCGGGGCAATGGCGATGTTGCCTGCCGTTTCGGCTAATGCGGCGATGAAACGTAGTTCCTGGATACCTCCGCAATGCTTCACGTCGGGCATGATTACGTCCAACGCGCGCGTAGCGATCAGCTGTGCGAAACCCTGCCTGCCGAATATCGACTCGCCTCCTGCGGATGGCTGCACGGTAGCGTCAGTAATAGCGCGGGTTTCGGCCGGGAATTTCTGCGGGTCCACCGGCTCTTCAAACCAATATAAATCGGCCTTTTCCAAACGCCTTGCTGTGGAAATGGCTAGTTCCCGGTCCAAATGGCTATGAACGTCGATCAGCAGGTCGGTTTGAGGGCCGATCGTTTGTCGGACAGCTTCAATGCAGCGCACGGCGTAATCGATATCGGAGGCGATTTGTGCTTCATTCGAAGTTTTCAGCGGCTTCATATCGTCGAATGGTGCCAGCTTCACTGCTTTGAAACCACTTTTCAATGCATTTTCAGCATTACTTTGAAACGCTGAAATAAGCCGGCGGCCATCGGCATCGCGCTCATTGGTGGCCCTGTTGATATTGGCATACACTTTCAACTCACTGCGCAGCTTACCGCCGAGTAGTTCGTAGACGGGTACGCCGAGCGCTTTACCTTTCAAATCCCACAATGCATGCTCGATCGCGCTGAATGCGGTGATGGCGATCTTGCCCCGTTCAAATGCCTTTTGAAAACCCCGCTGCCGGTATTGCTCAACGGCAAAGGGCGATTCGCCTTTCACGAGTTGAAACAACGAGTTCAACTCGGTTCGCAACTGGTCGCCGCCATCCTTCACTGCGGCTGAAAATCCGTGCGAAGCTTCTCCCAGGCCGGTAAGGCCCTTATTGGTAAGCAGCTCCACGAAATGCCAGTTACCGCGTTGGTTCACTTTCACCTCATGAATGCGGATGCCGGTGATGAGCAGCTTCGCATCGAGCGCCGGAAAATCGAGCGCGAGTGCAGGCAGCGAAGCCATATTTTCCAGAAATTGACGCCGGAACATAGGATTTTGTTGGGTGGTTGACGATTTGAAATACATTAAGGGATGATTTCCTTTGCAGGCCGCTTATACTGCCCTTTCTCGTCAACCGGACGCGCGTCGGCATAATCCGGATTCACATAGCCCGTCGCCTTTTCTTGCTTGCTCAACTCGCCTAGCAATTGCTTTTTCAGCTTTTCGCCGCCAGCCGACTGATATAAATTCGTGGTCTCATTGGGATCTTTGGAAAGGTCATACAGCTCCGACCAGCCTTCCTCGCCGGGATACTGGACCAACTTGCCGGTTTCGGTGCGAATGGCTTTGATGGTCGGCGTGTTGTAGGGCGTCTCGTAAAAATATTCATAGAGAAACGAGGTCCGCCAGTCTTTGGCTTTCTCTTCGATGAGCGGCACCCAGCTTTTACCCTGGAACGAAGCCGGCGGCTGAATGCCTGCCAGGTCGAGCAATGTAGGTGCGTTATCCAGGTTTAGCACGATTTTATCAATTTTCTTGCCTTTGGGAAAACGGGCCGGGTAACGAACCAGCAGCGGAATGCGGATCGACTCCTCATATGCTGCCCGCTTGTCTCCCAGGCCATGCTCTCCGAAGAAGAAGCCATTATCGCTGGAAAAGATGACCACCGTATTCTGGTCGAGCCTGAGCGAATCGAGCGTGCGCAGCACGCGGCCTACGTTTTCATCGACGCCTTTTAATGCCCCGAAATAATTGCGGATCTTCTGATCGTTGTTTTCAGTCCAGGATGCGGATGGTGTGGTATTCTGCGCCGCGTTCTGCCCTGTGTTGCTATTCTGGCGCCGCGGGGTTTCGATCTGGCCCTTGTAAGGCGAATCCAGGTTTTCGGTGGTTGGTTTGGTCAGTTTTACGTTCGCAAAAGTATCCTTATGTCGCGCGGGCGGCTGGAATGGCCCGTGGCCGGATTTGAATGCGAGCGTAACCAGGAACGTCTCGCTTTGGTGCGCCTTGATATACTCGATCGCATTGGTGGTCGAAACGTCGTCCACCCAGCCTTTGCTCGGCTCGGGTTTGCCGTTAATCTCGATCGGGCAATCGAAATACTGGCCCTGGCCTACGAAGCTGGCTGAATAATCGAATCCCGGACGTTTGCCGGATTCTTTGCCCATATGCCATTTGCCAAAGAATGCGGTGCGGTAGCCTGCCTTGCGCAGCTCGGTCGCGTAAGTCACGGTGGTATCGCTGAGCCCGGTATGGTTATTGGCAATGCCGTTCAAATGATTGTAGCGCCCGTTAAGCATGGTAGAGCGGCTGGGCGAGCACAGCGAATTGATCACAAATGCATTCCGGAACCGGACACCTTCGCCGGCAAGCCGGTCCAGGTTAGGCGTGGTGAACCACGGGAACCGGGCCTTGTCACCCTGCTCTTTCTGCACCACGCTCAACGCGTCGAAACGCTGATCATCGGTGTAAATAAGGATGATGTTCGGCCGTTTTGAAGCCGTCGATTGCTGCGCGAACGCCTGGCAGAATCCCTGGGTCACAAGCAGCGACATTAGTACTAATTTTTTGATCATGAGATAGTTATTTAGGATTTCAAAACATCAAACTGTCTACCAACCCGGATTCTGATGCCCCTGCAACTTGGGATTGTTATCGATTTCCTGCTGTGGTATCGGGTACAGGTAGTGCTTGGGTTGCGCGTTGGTTTTACCGGCGGCATGCAAGGATTTGATAAGATAAGCATCAGGCCCCTCCAAGGGTTTGTAACGGATCAGATCGAACCAGCGCGAATATTCGAACACGAATTCAAGCCGGCGGTCCACGCGCAGCGAGTCGCGGAACTGCGCTTGTGAGAGGCCGGCGGTCAAACCGGCCAATCCCGCGCGCTGGCGCACCTTGTTGTAGGATGCATAGGCGGCGGCTGTCGGACCATTCTGCTCGTTTTCGGCTTCGGCATGCATGAGCAGCACATCGGAAAACCTGAGGATCGACACGTTGGCGGCGGATTGCGACAGGTTACCGGCCTGCGCAGGGTCCCACCATTTGTTAAAATGCGGGTTGGGCCTGGTGCCGCCCGTAGCCGGGTCCTTCACAGTCAATTTGTAGGTTTGCCCATTGGTGGGGCTTACGATGGAAGTAATGAATGTCACATCCCGGCGCTTGTCGCCCGGCGAATACAGCTCATACACACCCGGCATCGGCTGCTCGGCAAAGTTGCCGTTCAGGCCGGGAATGCCCGTAGGCGCCTCGCGCATCGCCTGGTTGTTGCCGTGCGAGTCGGCGTTGGATTCGAACTGGGCGGAGAAAACATGCTCGATGCCATTTTTGTAAGCGGGCAGGAATGCGTGCGAATAGTCGGCAAACAATGCGTAACCGAATGGTCCGTCGATCACCTCCTTCGATTTCTGGATTGCATTGGTATAGTCATAGCGCGTCAGGTACACCTTCGCTAGCAGCGACCGGGCTGCGCCGCCCGTTGCCCGCCCCGCATCGGCGGCCGCGTATTTGGCGCCCGATTTGGCAAATGGCTCATTGGGCAATGCCTCGGCGTCCTTTAAATCCTGAATAATCTGCTGATAGACCTGCTCCGCAGGCGCGCGCGCTACGTACAGGTCGGCGGGGCTCAGCGAGGTAGTCTCATGCAGAATCAACGGCACATCGCCATACAGACGCACCAGGTTGAAATAAAACAATCCCCGAAGGAATTTGGCTTCCAGCACAAGCCGGCCGCGCAAAGTTTCGTCCATCTGGATCTGCGGGATTTTGTCGATAGCGATATTGGCGCGGTTGACCGCGTCGTAATGCTGCTGCCAGATCTCGCGTACGCGCTGACCGGTCGACGAATGCGAGAGCGCTGATTGGGAGCGCACATCCGCATTGGTGGCACCCGGGCCTGGCTGCACATCGTCTGTCATCATATCCATCCCCGTCGAGAAAAGGATGTGATAAGGTGTCTGGCCGGTGGAATTGAGGCGAAAATAGATCGCGTTCACTCCGGCGAGCGCATCGGCCTGGGTTTTAAAGAACTGGTCGGAGGAAACAAACGATTTGGGTGCTTCTTCCAGGTCCACGCAACCGCCGAGCAATGCGGTCAACGTCATGGCGAGCAGGCTTTTTTGTAATGTATAAGTCAATTTTTTCATTGCGATGTTCTCCATTAACTGATCAGAAAGTGAGTGTCAGACCGCCCAGGAACGTTTTGCTGGCCGGGTACACGCCGTTGTCGACGCCCTGTGTGAGCGTGGCCTGTTCGTTGCGGCTCACTTCGGGATCGTAACCGGTGTATTTCGTCCAGGTAACCCAGTTCTGGGCAGTTACATAAAGCCGCAGCTGGCTAATACCCAGCTTACCGGTAATCGAAGCCGGCAGCGAATAACCCAGGCTCAGGTTTTTCAGCCTGAGGTACGAGCCGTTTTCAATAAAGCGGTCGGAAACAGTCACCGCCGGGTTTTCGATGGCGCGATGGATCACATTGCTCGGATTGGCCGGCGTCCAGCGGTCGAGCATCGTCGTGGAGGCATTAATGTAGCCTGTACCCAATTCGAGGTTGGCCTGGTTGGCATTGTAAACCTTGTTGCCCGACTGCCCTTGCAGCAGCACGTTTAGATCGAAGTTTTTATAAGAGAAATTATTGGTCAGACCAAAAAGCAACTTCGGCTGCGCATTACCCACAATCACGCGGTCATAAGCCTGGGTAATCGTGCCATCGGGCTTACCATCCGCACCGCTCACATCGACATAGCGCTGGCTTCCAGCTCTATCGTTCGCATTGAACTTGGGTAAATTGACAATATCGTCCCCGCTCTGGAAGATGCCATTGGTTTTCAGCACCAGAAAAGAACCCAGCGGATAGCCGACCTGCGCGATAGAAACGCCCGAAATCACCGAGCTTACCCCGGGGCCAAGGCTCAGCACCTTGTTGCGATTGGTGGAGAATACAAAATCGGTGGTCCAGCCGAATGCACCTTCGGAGTTAACCGTGTTGATCGACAGCTCGATCCCTTTGTTTTCCACGCTTCCGTAGTTTTGGAATGCATTGGGATAACCGCTCGTGTAAGGCAGCGGCACGTCCAGAAGCAAGTCGGTGGTTTTCTTATAATAAGCGTCGAGCGTCACATTCACGCGATTTTTGAACAACCCCAGATCAATACCGGCATCATACTGAGCGGTTTGCTCCCAGCCCAGGTTCGGGTTGGCAATACCGTTGGGCGCATAACCGGCCACCAGCTTCCGGCCAAACAAATAGCTGTAATAGGCTTCCTGGGCGAGCGAAGTGTAGGGCGCGATCTCCTGGTTGCCCGTTACGCCCCCGCTTACGCGAAATTTCAGGTTACTGATCTGCTGCACATTGCGGATAAAATCTTCGCGCCCCAGGTTCCAAGAGAACGCGGCCGACGGGAAAAAGCCCCATTTCTTGTCCTTACCCAGCCTGGAAGAACCATCCGCGCGGGCGGTGAGCGTGAGGTGATATTTGCTTCGGAAAGTGTAGTTCACCCGGCCCAGGTACGAAAGCAGCGTCCATTTGAAATAATTGGAAGAGGCATTCTGAAAAGTGGTACCGCCACCGAGGTTATGGTAACTGAAATCGTCGGTCACGAATGTAGCGGCGCGGGCAACGGTGTTTTCGGTGGTGGAAGCCTGCTGGGTGATTCCTATCACCGCGTCGAGCGCGTGGTCTTCGCTGAATGTTTTGTTGTAGCTCAAAGTATTCTCGTTCAGCCAGCCGATGGTGTTTTTATTTCCCACAATACCCTGGCCATTCAACCCGCTGCCTTCCTGCAAGGTCGAGGGCAGGTAGCGGTTCTGTTTGTTGAGCAGAATGTCGGTGCCCAGCGAAACCTTGGCTTTCAGTCCGTCGGCAATCTGGTATTCGCCATATGCATTGCCGAAACCGCGGAAAATGTGGGTTTGGTTCACTTGCAGAAACAGTGTGGCAACCGGGTTGGCCAGCGGGCTGTCGTAAATGCTCCGCAATGTGAAGCCGTTAGCCGAAGTCGGGTCGTAAACCGGCATGGTAGGCGGCATTTGGAGCAGGTTAGGCACCACGTTTTCGGGCGCTACCTGGGCCGACGATTTGCTGCCCGTAAAATTGAAACCCAGCTTGAAACGCTTGCTCATGTCGCGGTCGATGTTGATCCGGAAAGAATAGCGCTCAAAGTCGGTATTATGCAATATCCCGTTCTGTTTGAAATAGTTGCCCGACAATGCAAACCTTGTTTTATCATCACCACCCGAAAACGAAAGACTGTGGTTCTGGATCGATGCCTGGCGGAATGCCTCGTCCTGCCAGTCGGTACCGACGCCCGGCCTCCCCAGGCTGTCGATCTCCGTCTGACTGAACGCGGGGGCCTTTTTCGAATCGGCCATCGCGTCATTTTTCAGCAGCGCCCATTGCTGTGCATTCAGCAAGGGCAGCGTTTTCAATACTTTCTGCACACCATAGTAGCCGTCATAGGTGATCACGTTCTTCCCCTGCTTGCCTTTTTTGGTAGTAATAATCACCACCCCATTCGCACCGCGCGAGCCGTAAATGGCAGTGGCGGAAGCGTCTTTGAGAATGTCTATGGATTCGATATCACTGGGATTCAATGTAGATAATGCATTGATAGTCGGGCCATTGGTAACCCCGGCGTCGGCATAGCTGTTGTTGTTATAAACCGGAAACCCATCGATCACATACAGCGGCTCGTTGGCGCCGTTGATCGAGTTACCACCCCGGATTTTGATGCTCACCGAGCTTCCGGGCTGCCCCGACGACTGTGTTACCTGCACGCCCGCAGCTCGGCCCTGCAATGCGCGGTCGAGCGAGGAAATGGGCACGCCTTTGAGATCACCCGTAGAAATGGATGATACAGAGCCCGTTAAATCACCTTTTTTCTGCGTCCCATAGCCGATCACAACCACCTGGTCGAGTACGTTGGCGGTTTTCAATACCACATCGATGGGCACGGGAGACAGCTCATAAATTTCTACGTCCTGTTGCTGATAACCCGTCAGATTGATCTGTAATGTAAATGGAAATTCTTTGCCTGCCGGGATCTCGAAATTGCCGTCGGGGTCCGTTACGGCGTATTTGGAAGTGCCTTTCTGGACAACCGTGGCCCCCGGCAGCGACTGACCGGTGTTGTCTTTCACAAAACCCTTGACGGTTTCCTGAGCCGATGCCAGCCGGACGGCCAGTATCAGCATTGTTAGCAATAAAACTCGTTTCATTTAACAGTATTAGGTGAGTAGAATAAGTAACGCTTATGCATACACGCCACAAAGGCAAGTCCATACAAAGCCAGCCGGCAGCATTCGCGGCCGGTCACCGGAATGACTTCCGGGATCAGAGAATGAAGTAGGACAATATCAACAACACCAATCGGTGCCTCGGAATAGGCGGCGGGATACCACCGTGGACGAAGCAATAGTTATCCTTTCTGAATGTGCATTCATGATGTAGATAAATTAAGATGCCTGGAAATAAACCGGTCGGTGGCTGACTGATATTCTATTAATTTGATAGACAAAGTAAAGTTATAATAATCGAAGAAAAAAGAAATCGTGCCAGTTTTTCCGCATTTCATGTTTTCGTGCCACCGGCTAACTTTTTTGGCTGGCCGTAAATTTTCCACTTATTGCACGCAGGGAATTTCTAACCCTGAGGGTGCAATAAGGGCAAAATCATTAAAACATCGATAGCTCAGTAAGAGAAAGCGTCTGAAAATAAGCCAGGGTGAGCATGCGCCCGTTTACGGGAAACATTTACAAAAAGCCAGCAGCTCGATAAAGCAGCTTAGGTAATCGAGTCCAAAAAATAGCCATAAACACGTTCGTTCCGATATCGGCACCATAATTTACCTAGCATGGGATTTTTTGTGCGCTATTGGCCATGATGACAATGAGGTCTCAGTATGGAGACCCACCGTATCCTTTCACTGCTTTTTGGAAACATTTTCTGACATTTCATGCCTGATCTTCTCCCGATGCTGAATACCCCACTTTGATAATGAGCCGACTACCTCTTGTAGGGTCTCACTATACGGCAGCAACTGATATTCAATAGTAACGGGATACCCTACCGACACCTTTTTGACAATAAATCCATTCATTTCCAGGTCTTTTAATTCGCTTGACAGCACTCTTGCTGCTATTTTGCCGGAGCGATGACTACGGAGTTGTCACATGATGGATCGATGCTCAACCCGGCGATACCTTTGGCCTTAATCTGGATTTCGGCATTTTTACGGGATAGGGACTTATTTCTTGGCGTTTCTAAATTCAAAAACGAAACTGCCGCATATTAAAATTAAAGAGAGAGAGATTACATTCTCACCCCTCCGGATCAAACTCCACAATCCACTCAATCCCGTACCGGTCGCGGAACATACCTGCGTACGTTCCCCACGGACTTTCTCCGAATGGCCCTTCGACACTTCCGCCGGCGGAAAGCCCTTCGAACAGCCGCTCCGCTTCTTCGCGGCTTCCGGCGCTGATGGCGATTTTGGATCGGTTTTCGTTTTCGTCGACGCGACCCATAAAGGATGGAACATCATTGGCTATCAAGGCGTTGTGTTCGCCGAGCGGCAGCTCGATGGTCATAATTTTATCGGCTTCGCTTTCGGGTATTGGGAATTCGTCGCTGGCCAGGTCCCGGAAACGGACGATCTTCGTGAACTCTCCGCCGAAAATGGATTTGTAAAAAGTGAATGCTTCTTCGGCGTTACCGTTAAAATTGATCCAGGGATTGATGGCTCTCATGATTTTTGTTTTTTAGATCTGTATTAAGTCCCCGGCCAGACAGCCAGGGACTTTTGCATGCTTACCTCATTTCTCCTTTTCAGGCAATTGCAAAATCTGGATGGAACCGCCTGCACTGTATCCCGAAAACTGCACAAAGACATGATCGCCTTCTTTTCTACGGATTGCGTAAACTTTCACCACCGTATTGGTGTAGTCGATCGAGCCCTCTTCGCCGAAATATGTGGCCTCGTCCTGAATGCGTTCCAGCTCTGCGGCCGGCACTTTTCCTTGGTAAATCAGCACGCCGCCCGCCCCGATGATCAGCTCGCGGTAACTCTTTTCAAAGAACGGTAACGACCATTCTTTACTCGTCACACTCGTTATGAATGCTTTGTAAACTTTCCCTTCCAAAGGAATCATTCCCTGTTTCGTTGGGAAAAATAGCCTGTCAAAATCGCGGATAAGTGGCTTATTCAGAGGGACGATGTCGGTCGGCGGGTCAAAAATGGGAAATGCGGCCAGTTCCTTTTCGCTGTAAGGGATTTTGGTCAGATCAATCGAATCCGGGACTGCCTTTGCCACAGTATGCAGGGGAAATGAAGGATTACCAGCCTGCACCTGAGCACAAAACGAACCGGCCAGCAATGCGGTCATCACGATGGTTTTACTAAGCATTTGAATACACTGTTTTTGTAGTGGGCAAGAGATGAATTTTCTCTTACAAATCAAAACGTGTACCTGATTTCAGTTTTTGCGGGACCGTACTGCTTGACAAGGTCATTCGCTGTCCGCAAAACGTCGTCGGTCATCAACTCCTCGACCCAGAAATTGTTAGCGCTATCGAAAGGGAAGCGAAATGCTCGGCTTCTTCCTTCAAAAAAACCCTTTAAATACGCCGTGCTGACGCTGATGGAGACATGGGGTGACGCGGGTGGATCACTTGATTTGCTGGATATCAACCATCATCTGAGAATGAATGATGGTTCATCGCATCTGACTGGCTTGAGCACACATCATCATTTATATGAAAAATTGATGGAGAAAGCCAAGATGATTTTGATCAGCGCCAGTCTTTCAGTGAATGAAATTGCTTTCAAACTAGGCTTTGACGCGACCAAATACGGAACGAAATTGATAACTTAGTTTTCCGCATATCGTTTACAGGCTTCCGCCTGAACATTCTTGGTCGCTAATGCCAGTAACATGATCTGAATTTTGATGTTTGATCTGCTAAAAAAAAACATTGCCAAACATACTGCTCTTTCGGATGATGAAATGGAGCATTTTTGCCGGCTGTTTCATCCACAGACGGTGAAAAGAAAACAGCTTCTGCTACGCGAGGGGGATGTATGTAAATTTGAAGGGTTTGTAACCAGCGGACTTTTTCGGGTATATCATTTGGATAGTAATGGTTCTGAACAGACTCTGTACTTTGCAACAGAAAGCTGGTGGGTGACCGATATCGACAGTTTTACCACGCAAAGGCCTTCTCAGCTTTTCATCGAAAGTCTACAAGACGGTCAATTGCTGATGATTTCAGCACAAGACAAGGAGTACGCTTACGAGCATATTCCCAAAATTGAAAAGCTTTTCAGGGTCATGACTCAAAAAACGCATGCAGCCATGCAGCGCCGCATGATCGATATGCTCAGTAAAACGGCCGACAAGCGCTACCAGGATTTCACGGAACGATATCCGGAGCTGGCCTGCCGACTGACAAATCTTCAATTGGCCGCCTATCTTGGGATCAGCCACGAGTTTCTGAGTAAGATTCGAAAAAAAATCGCCCGGTCGACATAACGGGTACTGCATTTATTGAACTTGTTCAAAGGTTTCAGTAAGGTGTACTGGTAGTTTTGCATTGTCATCACAATATATTTCTATCATACCAAGGTCTAAGCACCTTTCAACTGAATTCAAAATGCAGACACAGGATTTCATTACAATTGAAAGCGAGGTTTTATCGCTTGAGGTTTTCAACGCTTCCGAAAACAGTTTCGGTGTCGCCTCAGTAATTGTTTCCGGAAAAACAGATGCTGTGCTAATTGATGCACAGTTCACGTTGGCCGAAGCCGAAAAAGTCGCTAACAGAATCAAGGTTTCCAATAAAAACCTGAAGGCCATTTTCGTATCGCACGGCGATCCAGATTTCTATTTTGGGCTCGAAGTCTTTAAAAAACACTTTCCGCAGGTTACCGCCTACGCTGCTGCTTCGACTGTGGAGCACATCAAAGCCACAGCTCAAAAAAAACTTGACGTTTGGGGTCAGCGGTTAGGAAAAGCCCTTACTTCAAACGTGGTGCTGCCACAAATCTTAATAGGTGAAAATATGGAGCTGGAAGGCAACCAATTACAAGTAATTGGACTTGAAAGTTTCCCTGGCAGGACCTTCATATGGATTCCTTCACTGAAAGCGGTTGTCGGCGGTATCAATGTCTTTGGCAATCATTTCAATGCCTGGATGGCAGATGCTCAAACACCCGATGCACGCAGTCTTTGGATTGCCATCCTGGATCAAATCACGTCGATGCAGCCGCAAATCGTGGTTCCTGCTCATGGAAGAACTGGTGACGCTCTGGATCTCACTTCCGTGCAACACACCAAGTCCTACGTCGAGTTCTACGAACAGGCGTTGAAAAATAACAAAACTTCACAAGAGCTCATTGAAGCCATTACTGCTGAATTCCCGGGTCTCAGCTTTGAAACGGCCCTGCAAATCGGCGCAAAAGTCAATACGGGCGAGATGAAATGGTAGAATGCTTGATCGAATTCCGGCTATGCCCAGAACATGACCGGGAGGCAAAGCCCCGTTGAACTTATGACAAATTTAGAAATTATCAAGGGCACTTACGAGGGTGGCAGTTCCGAGGAAAACGGAAAAAACCTTGCTAAGTATGTGGCCGATACCATCATCTGGATAGAAGCTAAGGGGTTTCCCTATGCGGGAAGGTATATCGGATTGGAGGCGATCACTCAAAACGTTTTTAGCAGGTTGGCCAGCGAATGGATCAACTATAAATTCACTCCGGAAGGCTATTTGGCTGACCAGGACAAGGTGGTTGCCTATGGAACTTACAGCGGAACCTACAAAATAACAAACAAATATTTTTCTGCACGTGTAGCCCACCTTTGGAAGTTGAAAGATGGAAGAATAATCAGCTTTGAACAGTTTGTAGACAGCGTTCCGGTCAACTACGCTATGTTCTAAGCATCGCCCAATCAATAAGCATCGCCCAATCAAAATGTAGTTAGGTCAAGCGTAAATAAGAGAAGTTATCTCCTCTATTTCGTATGCCTTCCAAAACCAACTGGTCTTAAGGGACAAAAACTAGTAGATCACCAGGAAAAGAGCCAAAGAAACGACTGAAAATTCAGATCAACAATCTAATTTTCAGTCGTTTGTATATTATTACTTACCAGTCTTCTATCTATTTATTTGCCGATACAGAACATTCACTAATCTCATTATCAGTAAATTACATAAATAAAGAACCAAATAAGATACAGAAACTACTGGTTTCTGTTGAGTATGCTGATGATGAGATTTTTTGCCATCTCCATCTCTGCCGGCTTACTGGCTGCGGCAAACAAGGTAAGGCTGGCTAGCGCCTTGTTACTGAAATTTGGATCACCGCCGTCAGATATTAGCAGATCGTTTCTTCCTAAAATAGCAGGAAACATGCCACGGCAACACGTTTGTTACCATCTACAAAATATATGATTCTTGATGATAAGATAGAGTAAAGTCGCAGCCTTTTCTTCGATCGATGGATAAGCTTCATTTACTGCATAACCTTTTACAAGAAAATCTTTGAGCCGCTGGCTTTCCTATTGCCGGAATTGAGTTCCTAGCCTCGTATTCCCTCTGTATCCCACCGCGATGATGATCAAAATCATAGTGAATCCGGTTGCGCTCTACCAACCGGCTCCCCTCCCGTTGAACTGTTCGGAAATTCCGAACAGTTTCGACTTCGCCGAGGTCATCGGACATAAGAATATACTTGATGCGCTCACTTATGCCTTAAATATACATATCTTCCGCATTGGAATTCAATAACTTACGCCAGTTACGGATGCCGTCACCAGTAACCACTTCAGTCTGTCTTTCACCTAACTCTTAGTTTCCCGGACTGCGCGATAAACCAAGTGCCTGTCACAATTTTTCGACAGAGTCATAGTGTTTTTTAGTATGTGTACCTGAAAATAAATCTATAACTTCATCGCTTGGCCCCATTCCGATATAACATGGCAAATATCTACCCCACTGCAAAGTTTTATTCTTTTATCACGCAGCTCCTGATGATCTTTCTAGGGGCACTCGCAGATATCGAGTCGCAAGCTCAAATTACTGCTTCGGATTATGTAACGACCTGGAAAACGGATATTCAAGGCGACGGCACAGCCAACACTCAAATTAAAATCCCAGCCTTTGGGGAGTACACCGTGTACTACGAGAGCATCCCTGCCGGTTTGGCCGGGACCTTGCCGGCGGCAGGTACTTTTACAGACCAGAATGTCATTACATTACCCGCTGCCGGAATCTACCGCATAGCCATCAGGCCGACCGGCGCCGTCCCGTTTCATAGAATCACCGCTCACACTGGCAGTTACCCGAAACTGCTGACTATTGAGCAATGGGGCAGTGTAGTGTGGTCCTCCATGGAATCTGCTTATACCGGCTGCGTAAATTTGACCGCGATTTCAGCGACCGACGCGCCCATACTTAGTAGTGTAACCACCATGCAACGGGCTTTTTTAGGTTGTTCTTCATTGAGCAACGCGCCCGCCATGAACAATTGGGATGTGGGTGAAGTTACGGACATGGCTAGTATGTTTAACGGGGCCCAGCTTTTCAATCAGCCTATCGGAAGCTGGGATGTCAGTAAGGTCACAGACATGAACTCCATGTTCGCGGGGACCCTGGCCTTTAATCAACCTGTTGCAAACTGGAATACGAAAAATGTAACCGACATGGCCTTTATGTTCACAAACTCTGCTTTCAATCAGCCTATCGGTAGCTGGAACGTTGGCAGTGTGACCGATATGGGACATATGTTCGACGGCGCGAAGAATTTTAATCAACCTATTGGAAATTGGGACGTCAGTAGTGTTACCGACATGACGCAAATGTTCATTCAAGCTCACGCGTTCAATCAACCGATTGGCAACTGGAACGTCGGGAATGTGACCCGGATGAATGCTATGTTTAATAATACTCCTTTCAATCAGCCTATCGGAGACTGGGACGTCAGCAACGTTACCGGCATGGCCTCCATGTTTGCGTTCAATCCTGTTTTCAATCAGCCACTCGCTGATTGGGATGTCAGTAGTGTAACCAACATGAGTGGGATGTTTGGTGTGTCAGCATTTAATCAGCCTATCGGCAACTGGAATGTCAGCAGCGCAACCGATATCGGTGCAATGTTTTATGCAAACCAGGTTTTCAATCAGCCTATCGGAGACTGGGACGTTAGTAATGTAACTGATATGAGTAGTATGTTTAAAAATGCTTCGGCTTTCAATCAACCGCTTGGCAACTTGACTTTAAATGATTCAGTCGATATGTCAGGGATGTTGATAGGCAGCGGCCTGGATTGCACTAATTACAGCAATACGCTCATAGGATGGGCAGCCAATCCCGCTACTCCTTTTGGACTTGCCCTTGAGGCCGATGAAAAGACATACGGCCAGACCGCAGAGCTCGCACGGGGCTATCTGACTGCTACCAAATCCTGGACCATCACCGGCGACAGTCTTGACGCAACCTGTACCAGCATGCCTGTGACGCTGGTGTCTTTTGCCGCCTCCAGGCAAGAGTCCTTCTCATTGCTGACCTGGTCGACAACGGAGGAAACCAACAGCGACCGTTTTGATATCCAGCGCAGCATCGACGGCAAAATATGGCAGGTAATCGGTAGTATCCCTTCAACTGGCGAAAGCAAGGTTTTGAAAAAGTACCACTTCGAAGATCGCTCACCCGCAAATGGTGTCAATTACTACCGTCTGAAAATGGTGGATCACGATGAAACTTTTGCGTACAGCCATATTGAGCGCGCAGATTTCGAAAAACCGGCCGATTTCTATGTATATCCAAATCCGGCCAGCGATAAACTGATCATCCACAATTATCGGAAAGTGAAAGCAGTTTCCATGTACGATGCGTCAGGAGTGAATGTCCTTAAAAGGGAAAACCTTACCGCGCAGGGTATTGAGGTAAGCAAACTATTGCCTGGCTTGTACAATGTTTTGGTGACATTGTACACCGGCGTTCAATATACTGGTAAAGTGCAGGTATTGAAATGAATTTATGCCCCGTGGATGGCGTCCGGCTTACTTTCTTCAATTCACCCCCTTCAAATGGAAAATACGGCATAACTGATTACCGCCGGGCGGCCCCGCTGATTTCAATTTTCACTGACCAGGCTGTTTCGTTCTAAGTTGTTCCCGTATTTTTCTTTTCATCAGTGAGTTAAGTCATAGCATACAGACTATGTCAGGTGGTCAGTGACGCCGTATTTTCCAATGTAATTTTCAGACGTTTGTATATTATTACCTACTTTATTTGCCGACACAAAACACACAATCCACTACATATCAATAAATTACATACAAAATTGACTAAATAAGATACAGAAATTGTTCCCGCCTGCCTAATGGTATTTCCTACACAGGCCACTTCCAAAATCGAATAATTTAAACTAGCGTGCGGTCTTTGCTGACTATAATTACTTCAATCACATTCTTAGCTTCTTTGTGAGCTTAAAAGTTACACTTCGGGATGAGCTCCGGTTTGAGAATCCCGTTCATCCTGCGCGAGTATTGCTGTAAGGGTTTCTATTTTGAGTCACATTGATGGAAACGTCGCCGACGCAGAGCGCGGTCAGAACGGTGTCACCTCGATGAGAGTTTCACAACCGGAATTGACTGCACTTTGCTTTCAGAAAAAACCGCCAGGATGTAAAAACCGTCAGGTAAATGGGAAACGTCGATTTTTTGATTGGTTATTGTTCCATCCATCACAGACCTACCCAGAATATCCAGAATTTTCACTTCGGACCGGGAACCTTCTACATGGATAATTCCACTAGTTGGATTTGGGTATATTTTTACAACTGCTGCTTCATCCATACTCACACTAACGATCCGGGAATATTCAACTTTCCCGTCAAAATCCAGCTGGCGCAACCGATAGTAATTCACACCCGCCAGGGGGTTTCCGTCCCAAAAGGAGTAAGTGCTGTTTCCTTTTGTAGAACCATGCCCTTCCACAAACCCGATACTTTCCCATGTTCCCTGGTAAAGTAGGCGTTCGATATCAAATCCCTGATTGTTGGTTTCTTCCGACGTTTGCCAATCCAGTTTTACACCATCATTCAGTTTTTTAGCTGCGAAATGCACCAGGGTTACCGGCAAGTTATTCGAATACTCCAGACTTACCTCCCCGGTATTGGGTGAATCGTATTTCACAGTCCAATGTTCAGGCAAGCCTGTTACCGAGCTGAATGTGCTGGCTAGCGCAGTGGCGTCTATAATAGTCACGACATCGCCGTCACTGGGTGCCGGGAAATTGAAGGTGAGCGCCAGGGTACCGCCCAGCGTCGCTGTTCCATTCACTACGATCTGGTCGAAATCTATCCCCGCAACTCCCGCCGCGTTTACTTCAATGGCCAGGGTACTGGTTGCAAAATTCTCGCTGCCATCGAAGGTGAGAATCCCGGGCGAATACCCCGGCGACAGCATGCCATTGTTAGTAAAATGCGCAGGGTTGATTATGCCTGTACCGGACAAGGTTCCGCTCGCATTATTACTGATTGTACCTCCATCTGATTTGAGCAAAAATGGCGCAGCTACCACAGTTTTAAGCGAGAGCGACGCATTGTTGGTGAATGTGCCTGAGAAATTATAAAACGCAGCCTGGGTGGCATTGTCGATTTTCACCCCGCCGGAGCTGTTGGCAAACTGCCCTTCGTTTCGCACACCATAACTTCCCGTGCCTGTGGTAAGCCCGATTTTCAGCAATCCGTTATTAACTACCGTGCCCTGGTTTAACAAACCTTGAACATCTGCACCATCAATAGTTAAGGTCCCCGAGCCCCCTATTGTCAGTGATGCACCATTTTGAACCGTTACTGACTTCGCTTTCGCTTCAATCGTGCTGATGATCGGGTCAGTAGTCATGTCTGCTATGGTCACATCATCGGAAGCCGTAGGCACCAATGCATTATGCCAATTGGACGAGTTATTCCATTCGGCATCCGAGAACCCCGTCCATATCTGACCAGATGCAGAAATGGCGGCATAACCTGAAAGAACCGCGAAACTGCCGCCATTCAGATTTTGTATCACGCCAGTGTTTTCGGAGATACTGCTATAACCGGTTGCGTTTTCAATGACCACCCCTCCGTTGTAAAACTCTCCGTAGTTGTCGTTATTGGAGATGACGTTGTCTGATGCAATGTTGATATAGGCGGTACTGGCGGTATTGTCAAAGTAACCATCGTTGAAAATTCCATCGCCGCCGATATCCCCTCCGGTTCCGATATCAATGGATCCCTGATTCGTATAGTACGCACCACTAAGGTTCGCTATTCCATCTCCACCGATATTTCCTCCGGTTCCGATAGCAATAGCCCCCTGGTTCGTAAAGGACGAGTTATTATGGTTAAGTATTCCATAACCGCCGATATCTCCCGCCGCCCCGATATCAATGGATCCATTATTCGTAAAGCCCGAAACATTGTAAATCCCGTCCGAGACCGTTCGGCTAATCGAGATGAGGGCGCCGGCTTCATTTAAAAAATTTCCTGAAATAGCACACCAAATGCCTTTGCCATCGTAAAGTCCTGGCACAACGCCTCCAATGGTGATATTCGCTTTGTTGGTGAAGGTCCCCGAAACCACAATTGCACCAACGGTTGACGATGCCTTGCCGGTTCGGTTAATGAAAATGGCCCCACTTTCGTTCACAAAAGTACCAGCTTCGTTGTATATGCCGGAATAGCCAATATCCGCTGTATTTCCGATGTTGATCGTGCCCTTGTTGGTAAAAAGACTTCCTGATGCCAGCCCAATGGCATTGTAAGCAACATCATCGATATTCAACGTCCCGTTATTTTCTATTGAGCCGGACATAAATATCCCGTGTGTTAAAGAATTGGCGACGGACAAGGTTCCGCCTACGGCGATGGTCAGGAAGCCACCGGGAGACAGCGAAACAGCCTTGGCGACTGCCGCACCAGCGATAATGGGGTTAACATTAGGTAGCGCCACACCTTGAATGAATACGATGTCGGACGCATCGGGCACCCCGGCCGACCAATTGCCAGGTGTGTCCCAGTCGCTGCTGATGTCGCCTTGCCAGATCGTATCGGCAAATACATTGTTGGTGACCAAAAGGATGAAAGCTAACACAGCTATACTTCGTAGCCGATATTCAGCAGATAACACATAATGATCCATCATAATTTTGATTTAAATTTTTCCGTCGAGTTGGTTGGACATAGTTATTCAGGCGTCCGGCGGAATACCGGACGCTCTTTCAGGAAAGAAGCTGTATTATTTTATGGCAATCGCCGCGCTGGTCGGCCCGACGAGCGGCAATAGCGAGGTGGAACTGAATCCAACTTGCATAGCCCACCGGTTGAAGTCCGCCAAAGTGTAGTCAAAGCCGGTACCTGTTTCGATAAGCATGTTCAGGCTCATCAACATGCCAAATACATTCGCTTTCCGGTCGCCGTCAATCACATTTTCGATGGCTATAAAAACACCTCCGTCGGGCAATGCGGCGTACGCGCTCTTCATCAGGCCGATTTTTTGGTTCTCGTCCCAGTCATGGAGAATATTACCCATGACCACCATATCCGCAGCCGGAAATGCGTCTTTGAAAAAATCGCCAGATACCGCCTTCACCCGGCCATTTAAGCCCGCTTTCGCGATTGTTTTCTCTGCGATGGCCGTCACACCCGGTAGGTCCATGCTTACGCACGACATATGGGACTGGTGATTAGCTATCAGGACAGAGAGCAAGCCGCTGCAACCACCCGCATCTGTCAGCGTTTTGTATCTGGTAAAATCAAACTTTTGGGCAAAAGCCATAAATGCGCCCACCTGAATGCTGCTCATAGCGTTCACAAAATTTTCCAGCTGTTCAGGAGATTGATATATGTTTTCAAACAAATTACCCCCATTCCTGGCTTCATTCTGCGGCTTCCCGGTTCTCAGCCCTTCTTCCAGGTTTCCCCAAAAGCCGTACAGGCGGTTATTGAGCATTTTGAGCATTCCGCCTACATAGGTCGGTTTTTTCAAGTCCAGAAACAGGTCGGTATCGGGAGTGTTGGAATAGGTGGCTGTTTCGAGGATACCGGTACGGTTTAAAAAGCCAAAGCCGGTGAGCGTATCTAAAAAGTCGTACATATTCCGGTCGCTGCAATGCAAACCCAGCTTTTGCTTCAACTCGGCGGCCGTCGGAGGGCTGCTTTCTGTCAGAAGGGTAAACAGGTCGAAATCGACGGCGGCCAATAGTACTTTGGATGCCCAAAAGCCGGTGCCCATTTGAAGGATGCTTTCAGGGGAAGGCTGTTTAGCGTGGTTCGTTGTCATGGTTTTGAGTAAATTAAGTTTAGGTTACGATGGATCAAAACCCACGCAACAAACTTATAGCAGGACGCAGAAACGAAGGTGGACCACGTGCTCAAAAGGGTGGACTATTGTCCCAGCCGCCGGAATTCAGTTGGAGAATGGTCGAATTGCTCGGAAAACAACCGGCTGAAATACTTCGGATCCTCGAATCCCACCGCATAGGCTACTTCCGAAATACTCATGGGAGTGCTAGTCAGCAAATATTTCGCCCGAGCCAGGCGAAGGGAGCGATCATAGCGGGTGACCGACATCCCTGTGAGGGCAATCATCTTCCTGTGGAGTGACGAGCGGCTCATACCAATCTCCTGGTAAATCGCCTCCATCGATGCCTCATTGTTCCCCCACTGTGCTTCCAGCGCGGACCGCAGCCTTTGCAAAAACAAGTTTTCCACCGACTCATTTTCCTCCACGGGAGCCAGGCCAGGCTCTGGAGATCCCATCGCCCGCAGGCTGTAATAGGCCTGTAAACGGCGACGGGATCTGAGCAGGTTACCCAGCACGACTTCCAACTCTTCCCGTTGAAACGGCTTGGTCAGGTATGCGTCGGCGCCGCGCCTGAGTCCGCTGATCCGGTCACTCGTTCCGGCGCGGGCCGTTAACATAACAATAGGAATATGACTCGTCGCAGGATTACTTTTAAGCGTATCGCACAATTCATAGCCATCTTTCAGCGGCATCATCACATCCGTCAGAATCAGGTCCGGAATGTTTTCCAAAGCCAGATCTATACCTTCCTGCCCGTTGCCTGCACGAATAATGCGGTAGTTGGTGCCGATGGCGGATACGATGTAAGTCGCCACGTCGTCGTTGTCTTCCACCAGCAAGAGAACAGGGTTTTCTTCGGCCCCTTCACCGGCCGGGCCAATCGCGTCCGACGGGTCGGAACTCCCCGGAACCAACTCAGCCTGTAATAGTGATCCGGACGGTGCCTGACGGGTGCGACGGAAGCGGACGACAAACTCAGCTCCTTCACCCGGAATGCTTCGAACGCTCAACCCACCCTGCATTAGCGAAACCAGTTCTCGTACCAGCGCAAGGCCAATACCTGTCCCCCCTGTTCCGGAGGTCGGCTGGCCGGAGACCTGAAAAAAACGGTCGAAGATCAGAGGTAACTTGTCCACCTCAATACCGGGACCGGTATTGTGTATACGAATTAAAATCCATTCACTGCCCGGTTGCTGCACCGGTGAAACCGCCTCGTAATATTCCTGGCCCCCAACCGATTCACTGTTCTCACCAGTTACAGCAACCGTAGTCAGCCGGAGATAGACCTGCCCACCGGCGGGAGTGAATTTAATGGCATTAGTCAGGATATTTGACAGGATGTCCTGCATTTTATTCTTATCAAAATCCACTTCCAGATCATCTTCATCAGAATGGCAATGCATTTGAACATTCTTCGCGGCGGCCATGGTATCGAAAGATTCAGCCACATAACGGGTGAATCTGACCAGATCAGCCCGGACAGGTTGCCACGACATCGTCCCGGATTCAAGTTTGGAAAGGTCCAGAATCTGATTGATTAGTCGCAGCAGGCTGCTCCCATTGCGCTCAATGAGGTCGGCAGCACGGCGGCCTCGCTCAACTACCTCATCCGGTTTATACCGTTTCAGCTCGGAGGTCATGCCTAGAATAACAGTCAGTGGTGTCCTAAACTCATGGGAGATATTGGCAAAAAAGCGGGACTTGGCTTCATTGAGCGCATGAAGCGACCTGGCCTGCCCTTCAATAACCTCCTTGTCTTGCTCGATGCGGGCAGTGGCATGCCTGATCTCCACTTCGAGTCTCAGTTGTTCTTGCTGATGGTTCCAGATCCGCCATTTTAACCAACCCCATATACCTGCAATCAATAACATTCCTGCCAGCACCAAAAACCAGGTCTGCAGGTAAAAAGGCTTCCTGACGTCAACGCCGATTGTCAGCGTATTGGCTGACCATTGCCCGTTTGCCGCCTGGCCCCTGATCAGCAACTGGTATTTACCGTAAGGCAGATTACCCAGCCGTAACGTCGATTCGGTTTGCTGAGTCCATGTGTTGTCAAGCCCCTTTAACTGATAAGCGTATACGTTCTTTTCAGCATCTGCGAAATTCAGCATCGTGAATTCCAGCACTGCAGTGTGTTCGCCCGGCCGGACGATGATCTCCCATGTTTTTGCGAGTTCTTCGGTTTTGTCTGTGAGTTGACCGAGCGAGTTATCGAACTGACGGAACGAAACCAGGCGCATCGGCAGCGGGTCCTGTGGCTTTTCGTTTTCAAAGTCCCGGGGGTCGAAAGAAGTAACCCCGTTTAGTCCTCCAAAATACAGTTTCCCGGTTTTGTCCTGAAAGTGTGAAGTACGGTTAAACTCGTCATTTGTAACGCCGTCCTGGGTAAAATACGCCCTGGTGATCAGCCGGACCGGATCAAACTGCATGATACCACGGTCGCTGCTTAACCAGAGGCGGCCTCTGCGGTCGGGATAAATCGCGTGAATATTGTCATTGGTCAATCCTTCGGAGTGCCGGAACTGCCGGTATGTATTCCGGGACTGGTCCCATCGTATCAACCCGGCATTGGCTGTTCCCAACCAATAGATACCATTTTGATCCTGATAAAAATGTTCATAAACGTCAGCAGGCAAATAGAAACGCCCCTTTCCCCCACTCCAATAACGGGCGGTAATGCCCCTTACCGGGTCGATCGTATATAAACCGGTTCCCGAGCAAATCCAGAATGTCCCTTTCGAGTCCGGGGCAATATACAGTACATGCGATTGTGCAAGCTCCTGAAACTGATTATAGCGGGTAAATGATTCTACCCGGCCTGCTTTCAAATCAACCCACCACAGTCCCAGCCGACCACCGGCCAGCCATCGATCGTCAGCAAACGGTTGAAGCGCCCAGATTGTGGTGTTGTCGGGCAGCTGATACGCCTTCTGCGTACCAGTCTTCCTTTCATAATCCACCAGGTAATGTCCCAACCCCAGCATCAGCCTCCCGGGCGGATGATCCAATAGTGCCACCGTCGGTCCATAACGCGGCTCGCTCAACAGCTTTCTTACGGATTCACCTTTGGCGTTACAGGTATAGAGCCCGAATTTTTCCAAACTGGCGTAAACGCCATCCCCGCTGACTGTGATCCCGCGAATGGCCGCTGTTTTTTCGCCGGTGTACGCGGCATTGTAAAATAACCTGCGGAAGTAATTGGGTACCACCTTGACCTGATACACGCCAAAACTCGTTCCCAGCCACATTGCGCCGTTTTGATCGGCAAAAAAACTCCGGTTGACCACTGCTTCACCCGTCAGCTGGTCACTAATATCCAACAATATTTTGCCCGTTGAGTCCCGAAGACGCGCTCCGTCCCACACTGCACCGGTTTTATCAAAGGTGTAGCAAATCGGGAAAAGCGGATGTAGCAAATCTGGTTGTTGTGCCCGCGGAAGCTCGAACTGATTCCCCGATTCATCAATTCCGTAAACCTTGGCAGCCCTGGTGGCCGAATCTGTGGCCGGGTAGAAAAATTCGCTACCCGCGTTGCGATGCCCTAAACAGCCGGTAAACATGATTTCTGCATGGCCGAACTGCCGAAGAACACGCCCTTCGGCGGTGAGTTCAACCAGGACCCGTCCGTCGGCAATGGCCCAGACAGTGTTCCTGACGGTTACCTGGCGAATGGTCAATTGCTTAAATCGGGAAAGACGGACATGCCTCAGACCCGATTTAGGATGATAGGAAGATAGCATTGCCGGGATATAGTTGGCAAAAAATATCGTACCGTTTGGGCTACCCAGTAGCCGCTGCGGCATGTTCAGGTAGGTTCCGATATGCTTTTTACCAAATTTTTTTTCAAACGGAATTGTCGCTCCTGTCAATGGATTGAACAGCGAAATCCGTGACTCGCCGAAAGGCCCCATGAGCCAGAGCAATCCATCAGCATCCTGGGCAATGGATTGTATATCGTCAAAATCAAGTCCGTTGCGATCTTTCGTGTAGTTAGTGAATGTTTTTCCGTCAAAACGGCTGAGCCCAAACTTGGTACCGAACCACATAAAGCCCTGCCGGTCCTGAAAAATCGCATTTACCTCCCGATGAGCCAAACCATTCTCCGGCCCATAGTGCTTCACCGATGCTACATAGACATTTTCAGTCCCCCGCGGAGGTGCACCCGGTTGGGCGGCAGCGCGCTGGGCTGTCGTCAACGTCCACAATAAAAGGAGCAGGCCTATTACCAGACTTGTTATTTTCATTTAATTTAACAAAGCTGCAAAACGGGAAACAGATCCGACCTACTTCCTATCGCTTGAAGATAAACCTTAAATCTGGTAAATACCTGTTAAATCTGTATCTGTTAATATTGCCGAGTTCATCGCTATAAAATGACTAACGCAAAAACGTTTGGAACTCACCCACCATCTATTAACAACGAAAAACCATAGTAAGTCAATTGAAGGCGAAACAAAGTTGCTGCCGAAAATATCCATAGAAGACTTAAAAAACCACGAACAAATTATAGTTTAAAAGACCCAATTCTCAACCGTTTGTTTATCGACACTTTGCGTTATTTATTTGCCGATACAAAACTTCGAAAATATATTATCCAGCAAATCATCCGTCACAATCGTCCCCGTTATCTCTCCCAAATGGTGCAGCGCCAACCGGATATCCTGCGCGAGAAAATCTCCGGTAACGCCCAATGACAAGCCATTCAAAACATCCGTCAAAGAATCCGAAGTCTTCAACAAATGCTCATAGTGCCGCAGATTGGTCACGACTGTATCCCCGGCGGCTTGCCCGTGCACAAGTGAGACGAGTTTCTGCGTTAATGCGGGCAAATTCTGCTGCGTGTGAGCGGAAATGGGAATGATGTCTGATGCGTCGCCAGCCAGTTCGGAAGCGAGAGAAGGATTAATATCAGTTTTATTTAAAACAAAAACCACCTCCTTATTCGCAGGCAGCAATGCAGCCAATGCACGGTTATCAGCAAGCGTCTCCGCGCTGTCGAAGAGGAAAATTACAATGTCAGCCTTGTCCATAGCGGCTTTCGAACGCTCGATACCAATGGATTCTACGACGTCATCGGTATCGCGGATGCCGGCGGTATCGATAAAGCGGAATTTGAGGCCTTCGAGGACGATGGTGTCTTCGATCACGTCGCGGGTGGTGCCGGCGATGGCCGTAACGATAGCCTTTTCTTCATTCAATAATGCATTCAAAAGCGTCGATTTGCCGACGTTGGGCGAGCCGATGATGGCCACGGGAACACCTTCCTTGATTGCATTGCCAAAGTCGAAGGAGCTGATAAGTGGTTCGATAGTAGAAAGTAACGCATCAATGAGCCTGCGTAGGTCCTCGCGCTGGGCGAATTCTACGTCTTCCTCACCGAAATCGAGTTCAAGTTCGATCAGGGAAGCGAAATGGATGAGTTCGGAGCGCAGCGAGGCGAGCTTTTTCGAAAAGCCACCGCGCAGCTGGTTCAATGCGGTTTTATGGCTGGCCTGCGAGTCGGCGGCGATAAGGTCGGCCACGGCTTCGGCTTGTACCAGATCGAACTGGCCATTCATAAAGGCACGCTGGGTAAACTCACCGGGTTTGGCAATGCGGGCGCCTTGGATGATGAGCACCTTTAATATCTGCCGGATAATATAGTCGGAGCCGTGGCAGGAAATCTCGACGGAATCTTCTTTGGTAAATGACCGTGGCGTTTTGAAAACGGATACGAGCACTTCGTCGATGATCTCGTCGCCGGCATTGATGGTACCGAAATGTACGGTGTGGGATTCGACGTTTTCGAGGTTCTTACCTTTGAAAACGCTGTTGACCATCGCGATCGCGCCCAGGCCCGACACGCGTATAACACCGATCGCGCCCACACCCGAAGGCGTCGCAAGCGCGCAAATCACTTCCTGCTGATGGATTGCTACTGTATTCATAAATGCAAAGATGCTACTTTTAAAGAGAACCATTAACCCTCTCAGGAAGTTTGAATTTTGTACCTTTACGGGATTTTTACGGCGCTCAGGCGTGTTACACTTTTTTCAACATTCAATATTTCAAGACTTTGCTTACTGAAACTTTGCCCATCGTTACCTCTCAACTTCCGGTGATGGAAGCCTTTTACACCCTGCAGGGTGAAGGCCAGCACAGTGGTCGTGCTGCGTATTTCATCCGCCTCGGCGGCTGTGACGTAGGCTGTCACTGGTGCGACGTGAAGGAGTCGTGGGACGCAAGTATCCACCCTAAATTCGGCGTTGATGCGATTGTGGACGGCGCGTTACAGTTTCCCGGTCGATTGGCAGTAATTACCGGAGGGGAGCCGTTAATGTACAACCTCGACGAGCTCACGGGTGCATTGCGAGCCGCTGGCTTCAAAACCAATATCGAAACCTCGGGCGTGTATGCTTTCACCGGGCATTGGGATTGGGTTTGTTTCTCTCCCAAAAAATTCAAAACACCCCACCCGGACATTTACAAGAATGCCGACGAGCTGAAAGCGATCATTTACAATAAAAGCGATTTCGAGTTCGCAGAAGAACATGCCGCCAAAGTTTCGCCGGACTGCACGCTGCTTCTCCAACCTGAATGGAGTAAGCAGGACGGGATGTTGCCTTTGATAATTGACTATATCAAAGACAATCCCAAATGGAAAATGTCGTTACAAACTCACAAGTTTATGAACATTCCATAATGCACCGGGTTCTTCTTTTCTGTTTCGCGCTAGCCATTATCACCCTCCAAAACGTTTCCGCTCAGGACGTTACATTATCCAGAAAAGCGAGAGAAGTATACGATAAGGCACAAAAGGCATGGCAGGAAAGGAAGCTCCCTGAGGCCACAGAGCTGTTTGAAAAAGTGCTCGAAATTGAGCCGAACAGTTACGATACACATTTACGTCTGGCGCAGGTGTACGAGCTCCAACGAAAGCCGGATCTGATCCGCAAGCATTACTATAAGGCTATCAATCTCAAACCGGACGCACCGCAATCGGCAGCGGCTTTTCAATGGATAGGCCGTGACCATTTCAATGTGCAGCGGTATGATTCAGCTCAATTTTATTTCGAAAAAGCATTCGCATTGTTTCCTGCCAGGTCCAGCCTGGGCAGGTTAGCGGAAAAATCGGTCGCATCTGCCCGTTTTGCGCAGCAGGCCGTTAAAAACCCGCTTCCTATTGAGAAAAAATCAATGGGAGATACGGTAAACTTTCTGGGAACTCAATATTTCCCGGTAATGACCGCCGATGATGAGACGCTGATATTCACCGGCCTGACCGCTAACCGCGACGAAAACATCTACTTCACACGGCGAATAAAAGGCGGCCCGGCTGACCGCAGCCCGGCTGACCGTTGGGATGTACCCGAGGAAATCTCCAAAAACATTAATACGACCAACAACGAAGGGACCTGTACGGTTTCTGCCGATGGCCGCACGCTTGTTTTCACAGCCTGCAACCGCCCCGATGGCCTTGGCAGCTGTGATTTGTACATTTCTCATAAAGTGGGAAAAGAATGGAGCCAACCAGTGAACCTGGGACAAGAGGTTAACTCCCGTGAGTGGGAGTCACAACCCTCTCTGTCGGCCGATGGACATACCCTCTACTTCGCATCCGACCGGAAAGGCGGCGTGGGAAAACGCGACATTTGGGTAACGCACCTGGACGACAAGAAACAGTGGACCGCCCCGAAAAACCTTGGCCCGGGCATTAATACGCCCGATGACGAGAATGCCCCTTTTATTCATGCCAATGGCCGTACGTTGTTTTACTCTTCCAACGGTCTGGCGGGAATGGGTGGTTTCGATATTTTTATCACCCAAAAAACAGACACGATATGGGCAGCGCCTGCGAATATTGGCTACCCAATCAACACCGTTTCCGATCAGGTAGGACTTTTTATAGCCTCCAACGGCGAAAATGCCTACTATACTGATGATAACACCGAAAAGGGCGGCGGACGCTCGCTGCTATATACCTTCCGCGTGCCGGAGTCGCTGCAAAAGCTCATCACGCCTACGCGCTATGCGAAGGGTAAGGTGTTTGATAAAAAAACGGGTACGGTACTGGCTTCCGATATTGATCTTTTTGACCTGAAAACCCAGACCAAGGTAGGCTCTTTCACTTCCGACAGCCAGAATGGCTCGTTTTTGGCGGTTTTAAATAGCGGAGGTGAATATGCTTTCTTTGTGTCAAGGCCAGGGTATCTGTTCAAAAGCCTTTCATTTTCAGTCGATAAAGATCAATCGTTTGTAGACCTTGAAATCCCGCTGGAAGCCATTGAAAAGGACCGCGCGGAGGTTTTGAACAATATTTTCTTTAAAACCGGGGAATATATCCTGGACGACAAATCGAAAGTGGAGCTCGACAAGCTGAGCGACTTTTTGCATAAAAACAAAAACATTAAAATTGAAATATCCGGCCACACCGACGACGTGGGTTCGGACACCGAGAACATGGCCCTCTCGCAACGCCGGGCGCAGTCGGTACAATATTATCTGCAACAGTCGGGAATTGCGGCCGACCGGATTTTGGCCAAAGGTTATGGCGAAACAAAACCCATGGCGCCCAATGATTCCGATGAGAACCGGCAAAAAAACCGAAGGATCGAGTGGCGCATCCTTTAAACGCATTTGCATAACGGGCTGAAATTTTGCACTTTTGTCAGTCTGCCTGTGTTGTACCAACAGGTACAATAAGGGTAAATTCAAGTTCACACACGCGTATTTGCCTTGTCTGGCACCGCTGGAATTTCCAGCCAAAACGTAGAACATTCGTCATTAACAGTAGTTTTATATTAACATGTCATCCGAGAAAGTCTCTTGCTTAATAATTGGCTCCGGCCCTGCCGGTTACACAGCCGCCATATATGCGTCCCGCGCGGGATTGAATCCTGTACTTTACCAAGGTGCCCAGCCGGGTGGCCAGCTGACAATCACCACAGAAGTTGACAACTACCCGGGCTATCCCGATGGCATTACGGGACCCGAAATGATGATCAATTTCGAAAAACAGGCCAAACGTTTCGGCACCGATGTCCGTTACGGCCTGGCTACTTCGGTTGATTTCACCGGCTATCCGCATAAAGTAATCATCGACAATAAGCACGAAATCACTGCCGACGCGGTCATTATTTCAACAGGTGCTTCTGCCAAATGGCTTGGCCTTGAAGGCGAAGAACGTTTGAACGGACGCGGGGTATCTGCCTGCGCGGTGTGCGACGGTTTCTTCTTCCGTGGTCAGGACGTGGTGGTGGTAGGTGCCGGCGATACAGCTGCCGAGGAAGCCAGCTATTTGGCCAAACTTTGCCGCAAAGTATACCTGCTGGTGCGCCGCGACGAAATGCGCGCGTCGAAGATCATGCAGAAACGTTTGGAAACATTGCCAAATATCGAAATCCTCTGGAATACCGAAACCGTGAAGCTGAACGGTGAAGAAGGACTTGAATCGGTATTGGTTAAAAATAATAAAACGGGCGAGGAGCAACTTTTGGAAGCAACTGGTTTCTTTGTTGCGATTGGCCACAAACCAAACACGGATATTTTCAAAGGCTATGTCCACATGGACGAAACCGGATATATCCAAACTGTTAAAGGGACCTCTCTGACCAACATCAAGGGCGTATTTGCCTGCGGTGACGCACAGGATAATGTTTACCGCCAGGCAATCACCGCTGCGGGAACAGGCTGTATGGCGGCGTTGGATGCTGAGCGATTCCTCGTAGAGCGGGAAGTGGACGTTATTATCGAAGAAGAAACAGCTTAAATCAATCGCACAACCCCTAAAAGGATCAGGCTACGCTGAATAATAAGCACCAGCGTAGTCTGATTTGGTATTATACTTATGAAAGTAAAGCTTATTGTCTGTTTGCTAATGGCCGTGTGTCTGATCTCCTGGAACACGCAAGCGCAAGAGCGAGGAAAATTCCGAAAAAATCCCAAGATCAACCAGTCGGGCAATAATGCCAACGAGGGCCCGACGACCAAAGCACCTCCTCAGCCCGAGGACGAATATGAGGTAGAAACCTCCAACCTGAAATTCCAGAGCCAGTTCGAGCCGGTCAAGCCGCTGAACCCCGTCGTGAATGAAGATACTGCCACCATTGACGAAGGGGAAACCGAAGTAGTGATCGCCGAAGATTCTGTGCTTGTTGCGGATGAATGGGTAAAGGCAGCTGAATATTACGTGATCTGGGATGCCCGCACGATCAACCCCTACGGCCTGAAACCGGAAGATTTCGATGAGCCCGTAGACCTCAAATTGTATGACCAGGCCGCCAACCGCATGTGGTCGGCGCCGATGGAACGTACGCCGGTTACCTCCCACTTTGCCTACCGTTGGGGCCGCTGGCACAATGGTACTGACCTGGACCTGGAAACGGGTGACTCGGTAAGAAGTACTTACGATGGCATGGTCCGGATCGTGGCGTGGGATGGCAGCGGATATGGCCGTTTTGTGGTGGTAAGGCACTACAATGGCCTGGAAACGCTGTACGGTCACCTTTCCAAACAAATGGTAGAATCGGGTCAATTGGTGAAAGCCGGTGAAGTGATCGGTTTGGGGGGAAATACCGGCCGCAGCTCAGGCTCCCATTTGCATTACGAAAACCGCTATGAAGGGAACCCGTTCGATCCCGAACATATTTTTGACTGGCCAGGCGCAGCCATTAAGTCTGACCACTTCCTGCTGACTAGCGCGGCATGGAGCCACATCCGTGGCAAATCGACCAAAAGCGAATTTGAAGCGGGTGACGCCCCCAAGGCCTACTCCCGTTCTATTCTGCACAAGGTGCGCTCAGGTGATACACTGGGCTCTATTGCTTCGCGTTACGGCGTAAGCATTTCATCGATTGCACGTAAAAACCGCATGTCCACCCGCACCACACTGCGGATCGGACAGAAACTGCGCATCAAATAATCCCGAAACCATCATGAAATTAGATATTCTTGCCATCACAGCTCACCCCGACGACGTAGAGCTGTGCTGCGCCGGCACATTGCTCGCTCAAATCGCGCTGGGTAAAAAAGTGGGTATTGTTGACCTGACAAGAGGCGAACTGGGTACCCGCGGTACACCCGAAGGCCGCATTCAGGAAGGCATCGACGCCGCCCGCATTCTTGGCGTGGAAGTACGCGAAAATGTAGGCCTGGCCGATGGTTTTTTCAAAAACGACGAAGCGCACCAAAAAGCGATCATTCCATTTATCCGTAAATACCGCCCTGAAATCGTCATTACCAATGCAATCGACGACCGTCACCCCGATCACGGCCGCGGCGGGGCACTTGTCGCCGAAGCCAGCTTCTATTCGGGCTTGCGCATGGTCAAAACTTACGACGAAAAGGGTAACGAGCAGGAGGCATGGCGTCCGAAACAGGTGTTCCATTCTATCCAGGACCGGTACATTACCCCGGATTTCATCGTCGACATAACCGATTTCCACGACAAAAAGGTGGAAGCTATAAAGGCTTTCAAAAGTCAGTTTCACGTACCCGAATATAAAGTTGAAGGCGAGCCGCAGAGCTACATTTCGTCGCCGGAGTTCCTGGAATTCATTATCGCGCGTGCACAAGAAATGGGCCACGCGATCGGCGTGAAATACGGCGAAGGCTTCACCACCGCCCGTAAGCTGGGCGTGCGCGACCTGTCGGTGTTCATCTGAGGCGCGTTGTGATACTTTTGTTATAAAATTCGGGGAATTTGTTTGACCCGTGCGAGCGTTTTAATCGTATATCTTGAAAAAACAGATGATAAACGCATGAAAAACTTCATTATGGCCGCCATCGCCGGTGTGTTTGCCCTTACATTGCAAAACTGCTACGGGCAATCCTCCTCTGGCCAGAGCAAACCAGCCGAGAAAGCACCCGAATACTCGCATACCGAAACCGCGCCTGTCAAAAAAAGCAACGACGACTGGCAGAAGGTCCTGTCGCCAGAAGTGTATCGCGTGGCACGCCTGAAAGGCACCGAACGCCCGTTCACCAGCGAGTACGAGCATTCGAAAGAGATCGGCACGTTCTACTGCGCCGTTTGTGGTAACCCGCTATTCAAAAGCGACGCCAAGTACGAAAGCGGCTGCGGCTGGCCGAGCTTCTTTGAGCCGATCAGTAAGAAATCCATCATAGAAGCTGCGGACAACAGTCTGGGAATGCACCGCATCGAAGTTATGTGTGGCCGCTGCAAATCGCATTTAGGGCATGTTTTCGACGATGGTCCTCCCCCTACCGGCCTGCGGTATTGTATCAACGGCGTAGTACTGGATTTTGAAAAAGCCAAAACGGCCGAGAAGAAATATAACAGCAGGAAGAAACCGGAAACAGGCAGCTGAGCGCCACGCTCGCTGAGATTTATCAACGAAAATTCCCTGCTGAATGTAAGCTAACAAGCTCGCATTCAGCAGGGAATTTTCTTTTTATTGATACACCCAAAAAGTTTTTGCCTTCATTTCTTTCATAATTTGTTCCAATTCTAAATAATCTTTATGTTTGCAGCGATTTATAATCAATCTAAATAAATCTTTACAGTTACATCCCCAACAAAAACGCTTACTGGATAAATGCTACACTACAATTTCAAGTTGCGGGCTATATTGTTCGCCTCTGTCGCTGCATTCGGACTTGTTTCCTGCTCAGATGACGACGAGCCTACACCTCCTGCGCAGCAAGACCTTCGCACCAAGATCGACTATGCGAAAGTAACGCCCACGACACCTTATAAAGCCCTTTTTATCGATACCAAAGGTGATACCACGGCAGACTTGAAATCCGGAGTTGATCGGTACAGGATGTTCCAGGCATTGAATTATTACCTGGGCAGCGCGGTGCGTGATTCGGCCACGCTCGATGCAACTGTTATGAAAAACATGTTTGCGAATACTGGTAACCCGTTCAAAGATATCAAATCAGGGGCGATCCAGGTGGTAGGTGCCGATTTGAATGCATCAGGCGTACAACTTCGCAACCTGACGGCTTCTTCGAGAACATCGGCGGACAAGGACCGTGAAGCACTGGAAGGCTATTTCGGTGAAATGGCCGAGATCAGCAAGTCGGTGAAAGAGACCGCAGCCAAAGGCAAAGCCGGTAAGCTGGGAACTTACCTGGTGACTTCAAGAGGTATCGAAATCGCGCAAATCATCCAGAAAGGCCTTATTGGCGCGTTGCAGCTTGATTATATCGGCAATGTGGTAATGGACAAAGGCCTTGAAGCCGACAACACCACCCTGGTTTCGGGCAAAAAATATACCGCACTTGAACACAATTGGGATGAAGCTTTCGGCTTGCTTACGCCAAACCCTATTTTCCTAGAAGGTGCAACCGACGCTGCAAAGGGCGCCAAAGCGACCGAATCGTTCCTGGGCTCGTATATCTGGGAATACAACAAGGCTTCTTATGCCAAAATCCACACTGCATTTGTAAAAGGCCGCGTAGCCATCGTAAACAACGATAAGGCTGAGCTTAAAACACAGGCTACTTTCATCCGTACGGAAATGGAGAAAGCTATCGCTTCGGCGGCATTGGGTTATTTGGCGAAATGGAAAAGTGGAACGACCGATGCAGCCCGCGCACACGCCATCGGTGAAGGCCTTGGCTTTATTTACTCGTTGCGTTACTGCACCATCAACGGTGCCGACTCGAACTTCTCCGACACGATCCTGCTGGGCCTGATCGGACCGGCATCGCCGAACCAGTTCTGGGATTTGACCAATGACAAAGTAAATGCCGCAGCCGACGCAATTACGAAGAAATTCAAGCTTCAATAACACATATTATCTCTTTTCAAGTGGGTGGATCGGCATTTAGCCGGTCCACCATTTGTCGTTTTAAATCTAACCTCTGATAGAATGAAAAAGTACTTCGCGCTCCTGCTGACAATGCTTTTCCTCGGCTGTTCGGGCGGAAGCGATAAGCCCGACCCTCAACCTACCGACGAAGGAAAAGACCGGTCGGTAATGCTCAAAGCCCTGGCCGAAAACATTATCATCCCTTCCTACGATCAGTTCAAGATCAAGTTTGACCTGATGTCGGAAAAATCAAAAGCATTCACTGCCAAGCCCGATGCCCAGACGCTCGGAGAGTTTCGCAGCGCGTGGGCGGGTGCATATGTAGCGTGGGAGCGCGTCGAACTGTTTGACTTCGGACCCGGGGAAAAACAAACTGTCCGGAATTTCTTCAACATCTACCCAGCCAGCGAGACGGCCATTGCGGCCAATATTGCTGACCCTGCATCGAGCCTCGAAGTACCGGCTTCTTATGCCACCCAGGGCTTTCCCGCGCTCGATTACCTGCTCAACGGCATTGGCGCTGACGATGCGGCTATTCTTGCGCATTACACGACCGATAAAGATGCTGCCAAAAAGCTCGCCTACATTACCCGCGTTATCGCCAGGATGGAGTCCTTGCTGGGGAAGGTGATGGGCGAATGGAAGGGTGATTACCTCAACACGTTTATCAGCAAAACCGGCCTTGACATTGGTTCGTCGACCTCTCTGATGGTCAATGCTACTGTGCTGCATTATGAGCGCTACATCCGCTCGGGCAAATTCGGGATTCCTTCCGGCGCGATGGCCAGCGGCATTCCTGCCCCCGAAAAAGTAGAGGCATTTTACAAAAAAGATATTTCAAAGACCCTTGCCCAGACAGCACACAAAGCCTATGTTGATTTCTTCAATGGCAGGTACGCGGTAACCGGAGAAGCCGGGCCAGGTCTTAAAACCTACCTGGATGCATTGGGGGCCAAAGACAGCAGCACAGGCAAATTGCTCAGTGAAAGTATCAATGCGCAGTTCCAGGCAGCTGCTGCCAGGCTCGACGCATTGAAACCCAACTTGTACGAAGAAGTCAAAACCAATAATCAGGTGATGAAAGACACATACAGCGAAATGCAAAAGGCCGTACGGATGCTGAAAGTGGACATGACCTCCGCTATGAGCATTACTATCACTTACACCGACAACGACGGGGATTAGTAGGACACCATGCGGGCATATCTGCAAAAATATACCTCAGCGGCTCCCCTGGCTGTATTCAGGGCCATTTTCGGACTGATGCTGATGATCAGCACAGCCCGTTTTGTGGCTTTGGGTTGGGTCAGGGAGCTGTATATCAACCCGCAGTTCTTTTTCTCCTTTTATGGTTTCGGGTTTGTCAAGCCGCTTGGCGAGTGGACTTATCTCCTGTTCGCGGTCTGTGGCGTTTCGGCATTGCTTGTTTCGATCGGCTGGTATTACCGGCTGGCCTCGATCGCGCTTTTCCTAAGCTTCACCTACATCGAGCTCATGGACAAGAGCACTTATCTAAACCATTATTATTTTGTGAGCCTGCTTTGCTTTATGCTCATCTTCCTGCCTGCAAACACGATGTTCTCCGTTGATGCGCGTCGCAATGAAGCCGCGCACGCCGGACAAATCCCCGCCTGGTGCATCGACTGCGTCCGCGTGCTTGTTTGCATGCTGTATTTCTACGCCGGCATCGCAAAGCTCAATAGCGACTGGCTTTTGCAAGCATTGCCATTGAAAATATGGTTGCCTGCCAAGAACGACACGCCCGTTATCGGCAGCTTGTTCAATCACCTTGAAACCGCCTACGTTTTTAGCTGGATAGGATGCATGTACGATCTGAGCGTCGGGTTTCTGCTGTGGAACCGCCGGACGAGACCATTTGCCTATGCCTCGGTGGTAGTGTTCCATCTACTAACTTCACTGCTTTTTCCGATCGGCATGTTCCCTTACATCATGATCGTGACTGCACTTGTATTTTTCCCGGCTGAATTTCATCAAAAACTGATCAATCGGGTTGGACGCCTGCTCGGACGGCCTGCGATCATTACAAAGCCGGCGGGACGTTACCGATACCCGGCATTGGTACAACCGGCCGTTTACGCTGTTTTTACAGTTTTCTTCGTATTCCAAATCGCTTTCCCGTTCCGGTACCTGCTCTACCCCGACGAGCTGTTTTGGACCGAGGAAGGTTACCGGTTTTCGTGGAGGGTTATGTTGATGGAGAAAGCGGGGTATACTCAGTTTACCGTCACGGACGCCAATGGAAAACGGCAGACTGTCAACAACAATGATTTTCTTACGCGCTTGCAGGAAAAAATGATGTCGACCCAGCCCGATATGATCCTGCAATACGCGCATATGCTGCGCGACCATTACGCTGCGCGCGGCTTCGTGCAACCACACGTGTACGTAGATTCGTATGTAGCCCTGAACGGCCGCACCGGCAGGCCCTTGATCGCCCCCGACGTGGACCTGTCCCGGCAATGCGACTCGTTCCGACACAAATCCTGGATTACCCCATTTAACAATGAAATTAAAGGTCTTTAAATTTTTACCCCTCCTGCTGCTAATCAGTAGTATTGCTTTGGCTCAAACAAGGTTATCGGGCCACATTTTTTCCAAATCCGACACCAGTGCCATCAAAGGTTGCACTATCTCTTTAAGCGAAAACCTCACCACCGTCACCGATGAGGAAGGTAAGTTTATTTTCGAGTCCGTCCCGAACGGTAACTACACGCTGCAAACAACGCTATCGGGTTACCGTATCGAGAAAAAGCAATTCAATGCCCGCGGGAAGGACCTGCATTTCAAGCTTTACCTTACCTCGTCTGAACAAAACCTCGATGAGTTGACCGTGAAGGAAAAAGCGGCGGATTTTGGGTTCTCGCGGCTTCGCGGTGTGGAAAGCATGGGCATTTACGAGGGCAAAAAATCGGAAGTGATTACCCCGGAACAGCTGGTAGCTAATTTATCGACCAATAATGCGCGGCAGGTGTACTCCCGTGTAGCAGGGCTCAATATATGGGAAAACGAGGGTGGCGGCTTGCAGCTCAATATCGGCGGGCGCGGCCTGGATCCCAACCGGACGGCCAATTTCAATGTGCGGCAGAACGGCCACGACATCAGCGCAGACGCGCTGGGCTACCCCGAAAGCTACTATACCCCCCCTATTGAGGCGGTCGGCAAGATCCAGATCGTGCGCGGCGCGGCTTCGCTGCAATATGGTACGCAATTTGGCGGGCTGATCAATTTTGTGATGAAAAAGCCGGTTCAGGATCGCAAGATAGAGGTCGTAGCACGGCAAAGCGTGGGTTCATTCGGATTTTACAATGCATTTACCAGCGCAAGCGGGACGGTCGGAAAGGTAAGCTACTATACCTTTTTCCAATACAAAAGGGCCGACGGCTGGCGTACGAATTCCCGCTTCAACAATTATACATTTTATACCGACCTGGATTACAAGCTTTCGGATAAAACCACGATCGGCCTCGATATCACACATATGCATTACCTGGCCAAGCAACCTGGCGGACTTTCGGACGCTATGTTTGCCGATAATCCCCGCCAGACCAACCGCGAACGTAACTGGTTTAATGTCAACTGGAATATGGCGGCGGTGCATTTCGACCATCGTTTTAATGCAGGCAACGAGTTCAACCTGCGTGTTTTCGGGCTGGCCGCCAACCGCTATTCGCTCGGTTTCAGACCTAACCGCGTAGCGACTATCGACGACAACAGCGAACGTGACCTGATCAAAGGTGATTTCACCAACTGGGGCGCCGAAGCCCGTTACCTGAAAAGGTATTCTGTTGCCAAGAAAATGTCGGTATTACTCGTGGGCTCGCGCTACTACTATGGATACAACCACAACTTGCAAGGATTGGGCAGCAAAGGAAAGGATGCTGATTTTACGTTCGTAGAACCTGACAGGTTCATTACTTACGACTACCGTTTTCCCAACCGCAACATTGCCCTTTTTGCAGAAAATATATTTTACCTCAACGACAAGCTGTCGATCACGCCCGGCCTGCGTTTTGAATATATCAAAACAACCGCAGACGGCTATTATGGCAACATCGCGCGAGACCTTGCGGGTAATGTCATCAACATCTCCCGGACCGAAGAGTACCGCACCAACGGCCGTCATTTCCTGCTCGCCGGCATCGGGGTTGGATATAAGCCCATCGAAAAGGTTGAGCTTTACGGCAACATATCACAAAACTACCGGTCGATCACCTTCAGCGATATGCGCATTGCGAACCCGTCGTCGGTCATCGATCCGAATTTAAAGGATGAGAAAGGCTATTCGATCGACTTGGGCGTGCGCAGTCATCAAACCTCACTGTTCAATTACGACGTGAGCCTGTTCTACCTGAACTATAACAACCGCATTGGTGAAGTACAGTTTTATGATGAAAGCAACCGTGTGCTACGCCTGAGAAGCAATGTTGGCCAGGCAATTATCATGGGAATTGAATCGTACGCGGAGGCCGATCTGCTCAGGCTCGCACGGCCCGAGCAGACGGTCTGGAGCGGAGTGTTATTCGCAAACGTTGCATTCATTAGATCCGAATACAAACACAGCGAGATTCCCGGAGTGCAAGGTAACCAGGTGGAATTTGTACCTAAAATCAACCTGAAAACCGGTTTGCGATTGGGCTATAAAAAGCTGAAAGGTTCCCTGCAACTTACTCATCTTACCGACCAGTTCTCCGAAGCGACCAATGCGGTCGATGGCGGCGTGTCCTCCGTAGTAGGGCTCATCCCCGCTTACAAGATCCTGGATGTGAGCCTTTCCTATGAGTGGAAACGGTTCAGAGCGGAGGGCAGCATCAACAACCTGACCAACGAAATGTATTTTACCCGCCGGGCAACAGGCTATCCCGGTCCGGGTATCCTGCCATCCGACGGGCGGGGCTTTTACCTGACATTGCAGGTCAAAATCTAGGCTTACGCAACTGGTGCCGAATGCAAGGCAATGCGGTTTCCTTCCGAATCGATGAATGCGGCCATATAGCCGTATTCGGGGCTGATCTGTGTTTTGGGAACGATTACTCTGCCGCCGGCATCTGTTACCCGGTCCAGCACGATCTGGACATCCGGATTCGCATTGAGGTAGATTAATGGGCCTTCGGTGGCGGAAGGCTTATGGAACCCACCGCTGTATACGAGCGCCCCGCCTACCCCTGTCGCCATGTTGTCCACAGGGAACATGCGCATTTTCAGGTTCGGGGTGTCGAGCGGAATGAACTTGATCTGAAAAATCGATTCGTAGAAAGCAGTAGCACGATCCAGGTCGGTGGTTGGTATTTCAAACCAGCTGATAGCATTGTCCATGGTTGTCCGATGTTTAGGGATTGAATGGTAATGTAGTCAATCCCGGCGGTATTTACCTAACAGAATTCCCAAATGAAAACCCATTACAGCACTGGGACGAACATCGGACTCATTCGGGGAAATGCGCTCCCAACTGTCATCAACACCTCGTATATCCGAGTCGGGTATGCCCGGTGAATGTGATGTAGCGAATATATGGCGGAAGCCGATACCGGTAAAAACGTCGAAAACAAACCGGCCGGGGGTAATAAACTGCCACCCAAAACGGACATGCCCCGCCACAACGTTCTTATCAACCCTTACCTGCTGGTTCTGGAAAAAACTACATGGCCCCCAAGGCGACTCACAATCCTTACCCAACCATTGGCTTTCGCGATAGACTACCTTTTTGAATAAGACCTCAGGCCCAACGTAGGCACGCATCCTGCGTTTCTCTACAAAATACCATCTCAAATGCGTCCGGCTTTTGTAAATCTCCTTATCGGGCCGCTGGCTGTTATCGTGATACCAACCATTAAAAGAAGAATTTCCGTACCCCAGGTCCTGTTGCAATGCAAAATCCCCTTTACCCAAAGGTATTTCAACCCCGAATTGAATGGTATTGTCCAGATCAAACATCGGCAGCGGCGAGTATTTGACAATTACGTGCCGTTTGGCAGTTTCGACATCGAACTGCGCGAAGCAGGTGCAAAGCGAACACAATGAAGCGATAATAGTAAGCAGGCTGGTTCTCATAGAACAGGGATCTTGCTGAGGTATTCCAGGCTGTCCGAATCGTCGTATTTGTATTGGTAAAGGCCATCCTTACCCGTCACGATCAACCGGTTGCTGCGTACGATCACATCGTAAGCCGGGACTTCCTGGAAAAGATGCTTTTGAATCGGCACCCTTGGATCGCTGATATCCATCATCCGAAAGCCCTTATCGCCCTCACATACAAAGAGCTTGTTCCCGGACACACCCAATCCGTACGGCGAATCCATGCGGTGACTACCCACCAGTTGCGGTTTGGCAGGGTCGCCGATATCGACTACATCCAGCGAACTGAAAGCGGTGCCCGTCCGGCAGGTCACACCCGCGCGCAACGTCACATAAGCATAGCGCCCCTGCACCACCACCGGATCGCAAGAAAACACGTGTGTGTATTTGGACAACAACACAGGCGCATTGGGTTTAGTATTATCATAAATGTACATGCCGTCCATCGCGCCGATAAACAGGTTCTTCTGGTATGGGAAAATCGTTTCGATGCCAAAACCCATATTATTGGTTATCGCTTTGGTGGGATTTGCAGCATCATTGATGTCGTACACTTCCAGAGATTGTTTTGAGACGATATACAACGTGTTATCGGTAATTGCGAACCTTGCCATCGAACCACCGGCTCCGGTTTGCGGGCTGGGTCCCGAGTCAGCTTTACCATCATCGCATGCATTTAGCAGCAGCATCAGGCCGATCGCCGCAAGCCCAAGGAATAAAAGAGGTATCAACTTTTTCATAGCTAATCAATATCGTTCAGTGATTACCGGTAACATTTGGGTTGCTTTGCCATATCCACTTTTTCCCAATCCACTACGACGCCTTTTTTCTCGTCGGCGCATTCAAAATAGATCCCTTGCAAAGGCGGGTAATTATGCACGGGAATGGCATTGGGAATGCTTTTCACAACTTTCGGGACTTTCGGATCACCAATGTCTATCACCAGCAGGTTGGAGAAGTTGTCGGCATACAGCCAATTGTCCTTCACGGCGATGTCATAATTGCCTAAAATGGAGACGAATGAAAGATTTTCCGGCTTTTTAGGATCGGTATTGTCGATGATGTGAATGCCCTTGCCGAGCTCATTGATGAAAAGATACCGGTCGAACGTATAGATTTTCCCCGGCGTTTTGAGCGCCTGTGCCGCCTGAACTTCCACTTTGGATATCTCTTCGGGATTTTTGTAAACCGGCCGGTAACCCGTGCCATTGAATTTCACATTGCCGACAAAGGGTTCAGAATCCCTGGGATAGCACGAGAGCATCAGCAATGCGAGACAGCTTGCAAATAAAGTTCTTTTCATGGCCATGACCGGATTGAATTTTGAGTTTTAGACACCATGTTGCATTTAAACGTTGCAACCCTGCCCTTCAAGTTTCGCTAAATAACTAAGTATTTGAGCTTTACGGGAATTATCGTACCTTATGATCAATCCTCACATTCACCATCTACTGTCACCCCTCTGTTATGAAAAAGCTCTTTAAAATCGTGGGCATTCTCCTTTTGATGCTCATTCTCGCCGCCGGCGCGGCTGCTACCTATGTAAAAACTGCGCTTCCCGATGTCGGCGAAGCTCCTGTTCTTTCGGTGGAAAGAACGCCCGAACGCATCGAACGAGGAAAGTATCTTGCCAATCACGTCGCAGTCTGCGTGGATTGCCACAGTACCCGTGACTGGACGCTGTTTTCAGCCCCGCTGGCCGCCGGCAATTTCGGCGGCGGAGGCGAGCTTTTCAGCCGTGATATGGGTTTTCCGGGCGTGTTTTATGCCAGAAATATTACTCCGTATGGAATCGGCAAATGGACCGACGGCGAGGTCTTCCGCGCCATCACCACCGGTACCAGCAAAGATGGTCAGGCGCTGTTCCCGATTATGCCCTACCGGAATTACGGCCAGCTCGACCAGGAAGATATTTACAGCCTCATCGCGTACGTACGTACCCTCGCGCCAGTGAAGCACGACATAGCCGCCCCTGAATATGACTTCCCTGTCAATATCCTGATCAACACAATGCCTGCCAAAGCCAATCTTACCAAGCGCCCGTCGGAAACCGACCAGATTGCCTATGGCCGCTATGTGGCCACGGCGGCAAGCTGCATAGAATGCCACAGCAAGCGCGAGAAAGGCGAAAAAGTACCCGGAACAGAGTTTGGTGGCGGAATGGAATTTATCATGCCAAATGGTATTACCACCTCGGCAAATATTTCGCCCGACAAGACCAACGGCATCGGTACCTGGACGGCCGATGTATTCGTGCAGCGCTTCAAACCCTACGCCGATTCGAGCTACAAGCCATACAAGGTTGCATCAAATGAAATGAATACGCCAATGCCCTGGACGATGTACGCGGGGATGAAAGAAGGCGACCTACGCGCGATTTTCGCGTATTTGCAAACCGTGAAGCCGCAGAGCAACAAGGTGGTTAAATTTCGGCCGAAACTGGCTAGCGCAGATTAGAAACAAAAATGGGGATCTGCATGCCGCAAGATCCCCTTCATTATATCGTTGAGTAAAATCGAAAGCAAAATAGTGACCTAATTCGAAGGTTAATAGTAATTTCTATTACATTCTACAACATAATTACCTACCGGTTAGCAGTGTAAAAGTCTTTCAAAACCTCTCCACGACCGCAATTCATCTGGAATACTTATATGTAGAATTAATATTACAACATCTTTCTATTTAGCGATCAATACCCGGCTACAAATACTACACTGTCACATCCGGCGGCCTAACCTTCGCACCAGTTTGCGTATATGCAATAACGTGTCAATTTGCACTATTCTAATTGACGCTAACTTGCCCCTTATCCTATTCATTATCAACAATTACCTTATAAACAACTCGAATTCAATTCAATGAGGTGTCGCCGAATATTCTCTTACGAGAAAAATAAAACTATCCTATCTATTAATATAACTATTTAAATAACTAGTCTGATTAAAAGTATATACTTGATCTATGATTTGTGATAGTAAACTTTGTTATATAGTTTCAACTCAATATTCTACTCCGGGTATTCGACCCCAGCTCATTTCACGCACTAAAATCCGTATCCAGCCAAGAGCCTTCTACAATTTCTGAAAGCAAATCAGAGATCGTTCGGAGCAGAATCTATCTGATGCGGTATAGCCATGAAGTAATATTTTATTCAACGTTAATAATAGAAAGATGTTACCAGCAACGATTCCCACAACTGCCCGACAGGGCCGGCCTCCCCGGCAGATCACACAACGATTATCTGTCGCGACTACATTGATGAGCCAATCAATTCGACCAAAAGCATCCAGCCAGCGCTGATTGGCCGGCAAGTCCCGTTTTTTACCGTTTCACATCCAAAGCTGCCAGCTAGCTCCTAGATTTCTATAACAGATATCGTCCGCTAGATTTTGCCCGGCTTCCAGCTGGTATGCATTCACCTGCAAACCTGAATGGAGCGCCTCTCTGCCAAATAACCCCTGATAATCAGTACAATACATAACTAATCTTTAATCCCTCCAACAATGAGAATAGCACTAATTGATAGCCACCAGATCTTCACCGAAGCCCTCAGAATAAATCTGATCAACTCTCTGCCTGCCATAGAATCGATCGACCATTACAGCTCGATCCAGGCTTTTACAACGGAAGTTCGCGCTATCCCTCCTACCCTTATAATCACCGAACTATGCTTCAACGGCAAATACGACAAGGGCGTAGACGCCATCTTTCGCCATACTGACAAAAGCACCAAAATAATCGTGCTGACATCGCTCAATGACGACTGGCTGATCAGAAGCTACATGCGGTTAGGCGCCAAGGCGTTCTTGACCAAAACCTGCTTGTCCCAAGAGCTTTTTACCGCGATTGCACAGGTTCAGAAAGGCAATTTGTTTCTCTCCGAAGATGTTCAGAACATATTGTCAGCAGGCATTACCGCGGGAGCTCCATCGGTAGATTATCTATCGAGCATTGAGCGGGCCATACTGGAAGCCCTTTCACGGGAAGAGCCGCTCAAAGCAATCGCCAACCATCTGAACATATCGATGATCGAGCTCAAATATCACCGCAGAATGCTGATGGAGCGGTTTGCCACGAAGCATTTTGCGGATTTGGTGGATCTTGCAAAAAAACCGGGGTTTCTCAAAACAGAAACTACCGGAAGCAAATCGGAGGCCGGCTCACGCGGGGGGAAACCTGTTGTGAGATTTCCGCATAAGGATGTCGCTGTGCGGGCTTGAGGATTGGATTTATGAAGTTAGTACCCCTGTTGATCGCGTCACGACTACGCAATCAACAGGGGTACTATTTCAATTGATGGAGCGACTCACGGAGGTTACTTCACCAGAACCAGTCGTCTCAATTTTATTTTAGAACCCGCTTCCAGCTTCACAACATAAATACCAGGGGAGAATTCCCGAAGGTCAATCTGTTGGTGAATGGGATAATCTCTTTCTGAAAGCTGCGTCGTCCATACGGTTCGGCCAACCAAATTCACCACAGACAATTTTGTCCCTGCTTTGACTTGATCGAGTCGTGCCGTTACAATGCCGGAAGTTGGATTAGGGAAGAAAGTAAAGGCAGGCTCCCCTTCTTCGACAGACTGAATTTCAATCCCTGCAGCATGCAGCTCCGTAATCCTAGCTGATGTGCTACAAACACCTAAACTCTTAGGCGAACCGCCCAGCGTAAAACTGCTCCCCTTCACGCGCGTACTCAACTGATGGACTACCCCATCCTTTAAGGACGCGGGCAGTGGGATATTAAAAGCGTAATTACCTGTACCGTATCCCGCCGCTTTCAAATCTCCACGATATATGTTAGCCAAACCACTGCCCACCACCGTACCGCCTTCCAGGATCTCTACCGTCAAAGCGCTGGCAGGATACGTCTTATCCCAGACCCAGCCTTTCAGGCCCGTACAATCTGCCATATCGAAACTGCCCAGGTACTGCGATGGAACTGCGCAGGTAATACTGCGTGGAGAGCCGCCTAAAACATAAGTTGTACCCTGAACACGAATGCTATATGAATGTGATTGACCGTCCTTCAAATTCGTAGGTAAGGGGATCGCAAAACCATAGTTACCGGTACCGTAGCCCGCCGCTTTCAAATCCGCACGGTAGGTCTTGGCCACGCTCGTCCCCACCACTATCCCGCCCGAGAGCAGTTCCACTGTCAACGCCACATCAGGGTGGTTCTTGTCCCAGACCCACCCGCGAAGCGAGTTACAATCACCTTCCTCGAATGAACCTACGTATTCCTCCTGCAAGCAAGTAACGCTTTTCGAACCACCTAACATGTAGCTGCTGCCCTGCACCCGCGCTGTCAGTTGATGCGCCTTGCCGTCTTTAAATGAAGCAGGTAGCGGGATTGCAAATCCGTAGTTGCCAGTACCGTAGCCGCCTGCTTTCAGATCTGCGCGATAAATATTGGCGACACCGCTAGCCACCACATTGCCCCCTTCCAAAATCTCAACTGCCAATGCGCTGGAAGGATACGTTTTATCCCAAACCCAGCCACGGAAAACAGAACAGTCTGCCAACTCGAAACTGCCCAGGTACTGCGACGGAACTGCGCAGGTAATACTGCGCGGAGAGCCGCCTAAAACATAAGTTGTACCCTGAACACGAATGCTATATGAACGTGATTGACCGTCCTTCAAATTCGTAGGTAAGGGGATCGCAAAACCGTAGTTACCTGTACCGTAGCCCGCCGCTTTCAAATCCGCACGGTAGGTCTTGGCCACGCTCGTCCCCACCACTATCCCGCCCGAGAGCAGTTCCACTGTCAACGCCACATCTGGGTGGTTCTTGTCCCAGACCCACCCGCGAAGCGAGTTACAATCACCTTCCTCGAATGAACCTACGTATTCCTCCTGCAAGCAAGTAACGCTTTTCGAACCACCTAACATGTAGCTGCTGCCCTGCACCCGCGCTGTCAGTTGATGCGCCTTGCCGTCTTTAAATGAAGCAGGTAGCGGGATTGCAAATCCGTAGTTACCAGTACCGTAGCCGCCTGCTTTCAGATCTGCGCGATAAATATTGGCGACACCGCTAGCCACCACATTGCCCCCTTCCAAAATCTCAACTGCCAATGCGCTGGAAGGATACGTTTTATCCCAAACCCAGCCACGGAAAGTAGCACAATCGGCGCTTTCAAAATTCCCAAAGAGTTGTGGCGTCCCACATTGCAATGTCTTCGGGGACCCATCCAGCACATACTTGCTGTCTTTTGCTCTCAAACTAATCTGTTTCGGCACGTTGGTTTTGACCGAGTTAGGCAAAGCAAACTCAAAACCTATTTTTCCACTGCCACCAATCTGGCTTTGAATATCCGCGCGGAACAGGTTGGCCGGAAATGATCCTTGCATCTGACCATCGGCCAGAAGGTCGACCACCAACGAAGAATCGGGATACTCCCCGATCATTGTCCATCCCTTAATCGTGTAACAGTCAGCAGTTTCGAATTCTCCACGGTAACCGCAACCAACGCTTCTCGGGGAACCGTCTAAAACGAATTCGGTACCTCGAACGCGAACAGAAAGGTTACGGTAGTTCCCGTCCCGGAAATCCTCCGGCAATGGGATCGAAAATCCGTATTTTCCTGTTCCTATCTCCTGATTCCACAGATCGGATCGGAAAGTATTTGCAAGAGTTTGAGTACGTACAGTCGCTCCTTCGACTACTTCAACCACTAATTCGGATTCTATATTGTTTTTATCATAAACCCATCCGGATATCGATCTGCAATCGGCGACTTCCAGTTTTCCGGCATAATCGCTCGGAGCAACGCTGTTGGTCAAGGCGCCTAGGGTAAATACCTCGTAGCCGTTTGGGACAAACGGCCGACTGCTCGAAATTGACCCTGCATTTAATGTGCTATTTCCACCGAGAGCGGACACAGCATCTACCTGCGAAGGAATTTTTTCCCATCGCTTGTTAGTCGCATTCCAGCCAACAATGGATAGTTTCTGTAACGTACTTCCGGTCAATGCAGCAACTGCACTCTCATTATTCCAGGTGAAGGTCAGGGTTGTCGCCAACGCGCCGTCAATATGCCAGTACTCGTTAGTACTGACCGCTTGTACTTCATCTGTCTTGGTGTTGACCGAAAAAGGCCCGCCGGAAACAACCGAACCACTGGCCGATTCGGCAAAATATGCGCCGATAATTCCTCCTCCGTCTGTGGCGAAGGGGCCTGCTTTACTACCATGGCCAACCGGAAAAATAAAACGCCCGACTCCATCCCTTTTCACATACCCATCAATAAAATGAGTGCTGCTCAGCCCGAGGAAATCCGCGCTTTCGGTGAAAGTCACCACCGAAGTCGGGGCACGTTCTGTCCGCAAAATTCCCGTTTGGGCAAATGCTCCGGTCGCGAGTAACAACGAGCCGAATAAAACTAATGCCAGTCGAAATCTCTTCATAATCTAGGCCCCGTTCTGTATTTGTACCCCAACTTTTCCTAAAAATTTCAACTCGGCTCCTATCTCCACTTTCAAGTCTTTCGCCTGAACTGCTGACCCGACTTCAATGACGTGGCCTTTACTTACCCGCACAATGTCCTTTAGAGTAGGCACGCGCCCAGACGACCAAACACCTGGATTATGCCAGGAACCGGAGGAAATCGTCCGCACTACATCCGAGAATAATGAGGTTGTCTGAAAATTTTTAAACAAGAGCTGGTCTGTCTTGGTCGTTGCGGTTCCAAACCAGTCGTTTAAAACATCCGAATAAACCCGTCTGAAATCGATTTGCATTTTAATATCCCGGTTAACCACGCCGGCACCTGGGTTGGCAGGCAGAAGTCCGTTCACAAGGTTCGGGTTCATCCCTACCAGCTGTCTTTTGATTCCGGTTCCGAACACGAACATAGGCGCCCCAATGCCATGATCGGTCCCTTTTGAAGCATTCGAATTTGCTCTTCGGCCAAAATCAGAAAATGTCATCCCAAGTACCTTCTCTTCGGTTCCTTGCAGTTTCAAATCATTTTGGAAGGCATAGACCGCATCGGAAAGTTTCTTAAGCAGCTGTGCATGGACACCCTCTGTGACACTTGTTCCAACCTGACCGGAATGGGTGTCGAAATTACCGAGCTCCACATAATAGATTTTTGATTTAAGTCCCCCATGTATAAGCCGGGCTACGATTTTGAGCTGATCTGCCAATTCATTTTTTTGTGCTGAATCCGGATAAGCCGCCAGGTTCCTTCCAGCGTCCGCGGCCGCTTTGATCTCGGAAGCATACCCCACCGCAAATGATTGTTTTTGACGAATATAATTCAACAAGTCGCCTGCATCACAGCATGGGGTGGGCCAATCTATGGCAGCACTGCTTTCTCCAATCAATTGATAAAATGAATTTGGATCCTGAATGGTAATACCCATCCCCTGTTCGCTTCCAGCCAGGGTAGTCGTGCTGATTTGTCCGATCTGAACAGCCAGTGGATCTTCCATTTCAGCATTGGGATAGCTGTCAGGAAAGCCGGGATAACGGTCATTGATATATCTGCCTGCCCACCCCGACAAGGCATACTGATTGGATTCAACCCCGGTCATCCAGATATCGGTTGATCTGTAATGTGAGAGATCGGGGTTGGGATACGACACACCATTGACGATCGCCAGCTTACCTTCATCATAAAGTGCGCGCATGCCGGTCATGACAGGGTGAAAGCCGGTCTCCGGATTTCCCGACAATTTCAGGATGGCACTCTCGGGTATTGCGATATTACTCCTCATGTTGTAATACTGTGAGTAAAATTCAAGTGGTATTACCGTATTCAATCCGTCGTTCCCACCCGCCAGATAAATGATGACCAGAATCCGGTCGCCATTCAGCGCAGCGGTCTGTTTAAGCGACTGTACCAGAGCTGAGCCTTTCGCAAACGACTTAACGCCAAAGCCGTCTAGAATGACGGGAGCCACCAACGCCGACGCTGCAGTTATAAAATCCCTTCTTTTCATATACACCCGGTTAAAACAGTTGGTATTCTGCCATGCGCAACAAATACTTTAATAGCGTTCTGGACCTCCACAGCACGACGTTCTGCTTGGCGGGATCGTTGGGTGCCGACCTATACGCGTCCCACTCCCGCACCCATGTGGTCCGTGCGCTGTTCTTCATCATCATAATGGAGTCTATCAGAAAGTCCTTTTGTGCTTGTGGAAGCTCGAACGGAAAGAGGTTTTTGGTAAATTCGGCCAAAACCTGCTCGCAGGTAATACCCGGTGTCCCGGATACGTCGGAAAAATTAGGTTGGATTTGTCTTAACCTCCCGAGAATATCGATCGCCATCAAACTGCCCGGTTTGAGCTCTAAGTAGGGGTAAATAAATGCATCCGTCCGTGTGCCGCGCTGCCCGATGGTCGTTTCGTTGATCCAGTTTCTTGAGTACCCTGTTTGATAGTATGGAAGCGAACCAAAAACGGAAGGCTGGTTGAGCAAATTGAGCTGCAAGAGATCCATTCCACTGCTGAGGAAGGCTATCATTTTATTAAATGCGGAATAGTCGGTCACGTAGTCCGGCACGGTTACATCGAATATCCTGACTGTTCCAATCAAGAGCTCCGCAGGAGATTTGACGATCGCTCCGAAATTTCTGCTGTCAAAAAAAATTACGCTGGTCAAAAGCGTGCGAATTATGGGCTCTATGGCAAAGTTGTTGGAACTTCCCGCGAAAAATGTTGCCAACGGCTTAATAACCTGCTCCTCGATTTCCGCTGTAACATTGGGGTTTACGTACCACCGGTACAACTCCCGGCAAATGTATTTGGGAGATTCAGGATGGCTCAAAAGCATATTGATCAGCTCCCTCAATTCCACCTCGCCCGCGTCGGCCCCGGATCTCCCCGCAATAATCGTATTGTTGTATTTTGCTGAAAAGGTCTTATCCCCCGTATCGTGTCTGTCCGGATTGAAAGATGATCCGATTTCTGTTGTACCTGCTTTTCTCAGGTTGGATGCCTGCCAGCCGGTCAGGACCCTCGCCGCCGCCTTCACATCCTGTTCGGTATAGTTGGCAACTCCATTAAAATCCTTTTGCCCCACGGTAAACAGCTCTTGTAATTCCCGGGCATAATTCTCATTTGGAAGCTCTTTCCAGTTCTCGTTACCATTTTGAAAAATCAGCATGCCCGGATCCTTGGTCATGCTAATCGCCATCTCCTTGAAATTACCAAGCGAGTTCGACCTTAGTAATGCGAGATAACGATAAGCGAACCGATAGTCTTGGATGGACGCATAGGTAACTACGAAATGATTTTGCCAGAAAGCAGTGAGTTTTTCGAGAACGGAAGGACGGCCATTTTGCTCAGCCATAAATCCAATCCACCAATTCCTAATATAGTTGTAGTAGGAAAAGCTCCTATTTTCATCGTAGGACTTCCCCAAAAAAGGCTGCCCCGCATCGCTTCTTGTCGCATCCATTTCCACCGGCGGCGGGGGCGTCGCCCGGTAGGATGCATTATTAATCAAAATATCAACAGCCTGCGATGCCGTCTTGCCGGTAAAGTCGGCTATTTCCTGCTGCGTCGGTCCAAAAGTCGCCCTTCTTAACAGGTGTGCAGCCGTCGCAGCCGTTAAGGGGGTGGTATAGGTATCCAGGTATGCCATGAGGTTGGCGTAATGGTTACAAAGCGTGAAAAACTTTAAGGAATATCTCCGACTTGTTGAAATTCCGGTACGGAGGCGGTTCTGACGGGCACAATATGTCTGTCCTTTACGGTCGATTCGCCATAAGGAAATACTTGCCTGATTCGTCGTGATTAAAAGAGCTCAGGAACTGAGGGTTCTCTGCCGGACGCCAATGCGCCCGAAAAATGGAGTGTAAGATTGGGCGTCCTACTATCCCGGATCTGGATTGGATAGTCTTTACATACTTCGATCTCTTTTGAACAACATCACTTCCTAACACATCACAAAACTAATCAATTGCAAAATATTTATCAAAGTATTTCTACAAATTTTTTCGAGATATTTTCTACGTCTGTCAAATACCCATCATTCCAGCAACAATACCTGGCGCATTCGCGAAAACTCTACCGGAAAGGGCGCCTGAATGGTCACCCTTTCTGTTGTCAAAGGATGCATAAAGTCCAACTCCACTGCATGCAGCATCATCTGCATCATGTCCAGATGCTCCTTGAAAAACCGGTTCTGCTTGTTGCACCCATGTGGGCGATCGCCAATGATCGGATGCAGAATGTGCGCCATGTGTTTGCGAAGCTGGTGCATACGTCCGGTGTCGGGGTTTAACTTCACCAGCGAGTAGCGGGAGGTAGCGTGTTTTCCAATGGCGAATGGCACTTCGCTGCGCATTAATGTCTCGAAATAAGTAACAGCGTCCTGCGTGACGCCGTCGTCGCGTTTCAAAGGATAGTCGATCGTACCGGTGTCGGGAGTATAGCCTCTCACGATGGCGTGATAAGTTTTGTTGATCTCGCCATCCATGAATTTGCGCTGCATTTCGCTGTTGATGGCTTCATCTAAGGCAAACAGCAGCACGCCGGAAGTTTTGCGGTCGAGACGGTGGACGGGGTACACTTTCCTGCCCAGTTGATCGCGCAGGAGCTGCACGGCGAAAACATCGGCATCACTTGCGATCGGCGAGCGATGCACGAGCAGGCCGTTGGGCTTATTGATAGCCACCAGGTGCTCGCACCGGTACAAAATCTGTAAAGGCTCCATTTGTTATAGTTGAAAAGTTAGTTTTGGAAACCTTTTGCCAATTTTTCGTTGCCGCAAATTTCGCCATGCCGAAATAGGTTATATTGCATCGGTTACAAAATTCACTGGACAATATCTTATGAGAAAATTTCTCCTTCTGGCCGTACTGGCCCTCTCGGCCGCTTGGTCGGCCAACGCACAAAGATGCACGATAACGCTCAACCTGACAAGCCAGCATAGCATCGATACACTTTCTCCTGCTACCAAATCCTGTGAGATCCAGGGAATCACCGTTTCCGGAGCCGGAATTATCAATCTAGAAGGCCTTTCGGGAATAGACACCATTAATGGCCCTCTATACATCTACCAGAATCCAAGCCTGTTAAGTCTGGATGGCCTTTCAGGTCTGAAAAACGTGGTGGGGGAAATCGATATAAACAATAATCCATTAATCACTAACTTAAACGGCCTTTCTGATTTAACAACTGTGGGGTACAACGTGAGGGTAGTTGATAACAAAGCATTGACTACCGTCTCAGCATTAAGCAAACTCACCCTTATACCCGGCTTTTTGTCCATTGGTAGAAATGAAAACCTGCTTAATCTCACCGGCCTGGAAAATATTGTTGAAATACAGGGCGCGGTCGCATTGGGAGCGATTCCGCTGGTTACCAATTTTGACCCGCTGAGTGCATTGACCCGCATCGGTGGATTTCTATACATAGGTCAAAATGCAGGATTAACCAGTGTTACCGGACTACGCAACCTCAGAGTTGTAAATGATTATATCAATTTTGAATTAAATAGCGTGCTAACCACGCTCGCCGGCCTCGACAGCCTGGATTATACAACCCCGTCCTACATCAAGCTCATTGACAATCCGCTTCTTTCTTTCTGTAGCGTCAAGGGTATTTGCAATTTCATGGCCAACCGCACCAATTATCTGATAGAAGGGAACGCCCAAGGGTGCAACAGCGATAATGAGATCAACACCGTTTGCGCCTCACTACCTGTCGAACTGGTTAGTTTTACGGGATCCAATAACCGGGAAGGTAACATCTTGAAATGGGAAACCGCGCAGGAAGTCAACAACTCCGGATTTGAACTTCAAAAAAGTCGTAACGGCAAGCTGTTTGACGTTCTGGCATTCATCCCAGGGAATGGCAATTCGAAAGCAAATCACCAGTATGAATACCCGGATATTGCGCCCTACCCCACAACTTACTATCGCTTAAAACAAAAAGATGAAGACGGAACTTTTGCATATTCCAAAATAGTGGCAGTAAAAGACAACTTTTCGCAATATAGAGTGAATTCAGATGCTACTAATATTTTCCCCAATCCAGTCAAAGATAATCTGACAATCAAGGCAAAAAACCCCCATCAGCCGTTTAATATTAGAAATGTCCAGGGCCAGATCGTAAAATCTGGAAAATATGTACCATCAGAACCCGTCGACGTCTCGAAAATCAACAACGGATTGCATTTCGTGACGGTAGGCTCAGAAACATTCGAGATTCTTATCAATAACTAGTGATCTCCGGATTCGGTGTTCTTCTTCGAATGCCGGATCCGGAAACGTATCACCCCCCACAGCACCAGGTATAATATCCCCAATAACATCCCGATCTCCATCGCAAACACCCACGCGGTGCGGTCCAACAGACTTTCGAAGAGGTTATTAAGGATCGCGCGCGGCTCATGAATAATGTCCCAGCTGTTCATCCGGCGCACGCGGCCGAGATATACGCCAAAGCCCGCCAGCGGAAGGCTTAAAAGCAGCAGCGTGTTGGCAGGCTTCCGGTCGAATACCTTCCGCCAGGAGCGGTGGATCCAGTAAAGCGAGACCAGCCCATTGAAAAGGCTCACTTCTGCATAAGAAAACAGCATGATGATATCATGCCAGGTCAAATCGCGCTGGTAATCCACGGTCAGGTGCGCCAGGTCGGTGATCATGTAAGGTGCATTCGGGAAGAATGCGAGCCAGGCAATGCTGAGAATCCCTAAAACGAATGGAATGTGTCCGAAACGCTTCGTGAGATTATCCGCCATGAAGGCGATAATGAGCGGTATCCAGCTCAGAAACAGGTTCCAATCGAGCGAAAAATCAACCGGGGAGTTGAAAAGGATGCGGACAAGGTGAAAAAATACCGCAAGCAGGCTCAGAAGCAAAAGCAGTAACAGCGAAAACAAGCCTTCCATCGTAATGATGGGAGGATCGGATACGCTGAATTTATAATTCCTTATCCAATCTATCAAACGGTCCAAGTGTACGTAATTTAAGTTCTTTCATGACGAATAAGCAAGACAAACAATGCTCACGTCTGACTAACTCTGATCAAGAGGCCTGTGCCTCAGTAGGGTTTACGGTTTTCGGCTGATCCTTCTTGGGTCTCCTCCGCTTGTTCCTGCGCTTCGCCCTGCCGGCCGCATTCGGTGCAATGGCCGCTGCCGCATCACCAGCTACAACGGCGGTTTCTGCGCCGGTCGTATGCTGGGGCTTTGTTTCGGGGCGTGGTTTCCTCGCGGATGGCGCTCCCTGCCCGGATTTTTTCCTGTTCTTTCTGTTGCTATTACGTCCTGCCGTACGAAAACGTGGCGGCTCGAATACAGGAGCCTCGCCCAGTCCCAGTTCTGCCGTAACGGATTTTTTCTCCAATTCCTTCTCAAAAAGCCTTTCGATCTTCAATACATATTTCTGATCGTGCTCATTGATGAACGTCATGGCTGTGCCTTTTGATTCGGCGCGTGCTGTACGCCCTATACGGTGCACGTAATCCTCGGGGTCGCGGGGAACGTCGTAGTTCACAACATGGCTGAGATTATCAATATCTATGCCGCGGGATAATACGTCGGTCGCAACCAGGATCGGGAACTGCCGGTTTTTGAAGTCACGCAGTACGATTTCTCTTTCCCCTTGCTCCGAATCCGATGAAATACCATGTGCGCCGAGTCCCAATTTACGCAGTGCCCGCACGATCGGTTCAACGTTGGATTTGCGGGAGGTGAACAGTACCATACTGATATTTTCGACGCCTTTCAGCAAATGCATCAGAAGCGGCAGCTTCTGCTCGTCTTTGGCCAGATAAAACTGCTGATCGATCCGGTCGGCCGGGCGCGAAACCGCCAGCCTGATCTCTTCGGGGTCTTTCAGAATGCGTTTGGCCAGGTCACCGATCTTGGGCGGCATGGTGGCCGAAAACATCAATGTCTGACGCTCGTTGGGCAGATAACTCATAATTTTCAGGATGTCACCCAGAAAGCCCATGTCCAGCATACGGTCGGCCTCGTCGAGGACCAGGTGCCGCAGGTCACGGAAATGAACGTAGCCCAGCTGCAAATGCGCAATGAGCCTGCCCGGCGTAGCAATAATAATGTCCGCACCTTGGGTTAATGCTTTCTTCTGCTGATCCCATTCCGGGCCTTTATTGCCACCATAGACTGCAATGCTGGTCGCACCTACAAAATAGCCCAGTCCCTGGATTTGCTGATCGATCTGCACAGCAAGCTCCCGGGTAGGCACCAGAATCAGCGCGCCGGTGTGCGCGTTGGCCTCGTGGGCAACTTTGTCGAGAATGGGAATCAGGTACGCGGCTGTTTTGCCAGTTCCTGTTTGTGCACAAGCTAACAGGTCTTTCCCGCTGAGAATGTGTGGTATAGCCTGCTCCTGGATAGGCGTTGCCAGTTGGTAGTTCATGGAATCCACGGCGTTCAAAACGTCTTCGTGGAGTTCAAATTCGTTGAAATTCAAAATTCAGCTTTTAATATCCGCAAATTCGTTGATTTACAGATGTGTTATACATATAGCTGACCTTGATTTTCCCAGTCAGCAAACCGCTCGATTTGAACAAATATAACCATTAAGTGCTAAAACGACAAGAAAGGTGTGAAACCACCGTGTAAAAGATTCACTACACGACTGGCTCGGGTGTGGTCATTGTGGCCAGGTATAGTCAAGTGCAATCAAGAATAGTCAGGTATGGTCAGGTATTGTCATTGAGGGAAAAACAACCCTTGACAAAACCTGACCACATCTGACTATACTTGACTATAACTTCTTGCAACAATACAGTTTTCAGACGTTGACTGCCCTGAGATCGCCAGCCTCTTCGGGCGTGTAAAGTCTCGATCGGGTGATGAAACGTACACCCAATGGTATCTCTAATGAAAAACTCGCGCCCCGACCGGGTACGACATCGATCGTCAGCTGCGTATGCTGCCAGTACTCGAATTGGTCGCGACTCATAAAAAACGCACAGCCTCCTATTTCCCCTAACAACACATCACTTTCCGATACGCGGAACTCTCCCTTGGGAAAACACATGGGCTGTGAGCCATCACAACAACCTCCACTCTGATGAAACATCAGCTCACCGTGCAACTCCCGAAGCTGGTTCACGACCTTTTTGGCTTCGGGAGTAATCAGAACGCGCTCGGTCATAACATCCTCAGAAAAATCCCAGCTTGTTCTTGTCGTACGAAATCAGCATGTTCTTGGTCTGGCGGTAGTAGCCCAACATCATTTTGTGGTTTTCCCTGCCAAAACCCGACTTTTTGTAGCCACCGAACGGAGCGTGGGCGGGATAGGCGTGGTAGTTATTCACCCACACCCTACCCGCCAGGATCGCCCGTGGTACCTGGTAAAGCTCATGCGCGTCGCGCGTCCACACGCCCGCACCTAACCCATACAATGTATCATTAGCAATCGCAATAGCCTCCTCGGTGGTTTTGAAAGTGGTCACGCACACTACCGGACCGAAAATCTCCTCCTGGAAAATCCGCATTTTGTTATGGCCTTTAAAAATCGTAGGCTGAATGTAGTAACCTCCCGAAATGCCGTTTTCGAAAGTCTGCGCATCTCCGCCGGTGAGTACTTCCGCGCCTTCTTCCTTGCCTATTTTCAGGTAAGACAAAATCTTCTCGTATTGATCGTTCGAAGCCTGCGCGCCCATCATGGTGGTACCGTCGAGCGGATGCCCCATTTTGATCGCCTTTGTGCGTTGAATTACTCTTTCGATGAACTTGTCGTAAATGCTTTCATGCACCAGCATCCGCGACGGACAGGTGCAAACCTCGCCCTGGTTCAATGCAAATAGCACGGCACCTTCGATGGCTTTGTCCAGGAAAGCATCATCTTCATCCATCACCGACGGGAAGAAAATATTAGGCGATTTACCGCCCAGCTCCATCGTCACCGGCACGAGGTTGTCGGAAGCGTACTGCATAATAAGCCGTCCAGTAGTGGTTTCACCCGTAAATGCGACCTTGGCCACGCGTGGCGACGATGCGAGCGGTTTACCGGCTTCTACACCAAAACCGGTAACAATATTGAGCACGCCGGCAGGCAGAATGTCCCCGATCAACTCCATGAGTATCATAATAGAAGTAGGCGTCTGCTCGGCCGGTTTGACCACCACGCAGTTACCCGCCGCCAGTGCCGGCGCGATTTTCCAGGTTGCCATCAGGAGCGGAAAGTTCCAGGGGATGATCTGCGCCACCACACCCAGTGGCTCGTGCAGGTTAATGCAAACCGTATTTTCGTCATGCTCTGAAATGCTGCCTTCCTCGGCGCGGATCACGCCGGCGAAGTAGCGGAAATGGTCGACGCAAAGTGGGAGGTCGGCTGCGCGGGTTTCGCGGATGGCCTTTCCATTATCAATGGTTTCGACGATCGCGAGGTATTCGAGGTTATCTTCTATTACCTGCGCAATTTTCAGAAGCAGGTTGCTGCGATTGGTGGCGGAAGTTTTACTCCAGGCCGGAAACGCAGCATGCGCCGCGTCGAGTGCCGCTTCTATATCCTCTTTCGTTGAGCGGGCGGCTTTGGTGAATACCTGCCCGTCAATAGGTGAAATATTTTCGAAGTACTCGCCTTTGGCCGGCGCGACAAATTGGCCGTTGATATAGTTGTCATATTTTTCCTTAAAATCAGGCCGTTTAGCCAGATTTTCGCTGCTGTAAGCCTTACTTTCAACTGCCGGTTTTTCGGTGATCGTATCCATGATTAAAGGTTATATTTAGAAATGATTAACAATACAAACCTAGCTTCGCCGGGCGTTAATCATTGGTACGATCGTGTCAAGTGTTAGGATAATTATCTCATTTTTTCGAAAAAGAGTTATATTTAAATGGATTAGTGGGAGGATGGAAGAAAGGACGAAGGAGTAAGGGTGGCCGGCGTAGCAAGGATTGTCACTTGTAGTCAGGCATAGTCATAGATGGACATTGATAGTCAGGTATTGTCACGAGTTTGTATTGATGTTGAGTTGTGGTGAAGCGTGTGGGAGCTGTAAGAGATGTTGAGGTTTAAAACAAAAGAAAACAATGGCAGCGGGTTTCAGATTGGATCAGGTGGCGGTTTCGGGGGAGAAATCGTTGAAAACGTTGGTGGAGAACCGCAGGGCATTCACGCTGGAAAACTGCGAGTTGAACCTGTTTGAAACTTTGCAACCTTCGGCACTTGTGCCGCTTACTTTCCCGGATTTTGTAGTGACCAGCATGCTGCGGGGCAAAAAAGTCATGCATTTGTTCGACCAGCCAGGATTTGATTACCTTCCCGGAGAAACGGTGCTGGTACCTGCGAATGTGACGATGAAAATCGACTTCCCCGAGGCTCAGCGCGACAATCCCACCCAATGCATTGCCCTGGCCATCGACCAGATGAAAATCCAGCAGATCGTAGACCGCCTCAGCGAGACCTATCCCCGCGAAGGCCGGCAGCAGTTCTGGTCCTTGCAGCATAACCAGTATCATTTCCTCAATAACATCGAACTGGCACAGACGCTCAACAAACTGATTAAAATCTGTTCCGGCTCAGCGTTAGGTAAAGACATTCTCGCTGATCTGACGTTGCAGGAGCTCATTGTACATATTATCCAGACACAACACCTTGCCGCCACCGACGATGCCTCCTACCAACACGAAGACAATCCGCTGGCATTTGTTGTGAATTATATCAAAGCCAATATCAATGAAAAGATCCAGGTAGAAGACCTGAGCGAGAAGGCTTGCATGAGCCGGGCGTCGTTCTACCGCGCGTTCAAACGCGAGTTCAGCATCAGCCCTCTGGATTTTATATTGCGGGAAAAGATTAAAAAGGCAAAACAGCTCCTGTCGCACACCAAGGATAGCATTTCCGACATCTGCTATCAGCTGGGGTTCTCTGATTTGAATTACTTCGGCCGGCAATTCCGTAAATCCGAAGGCATTTCTCCGAGCCAGTACCGGAATGTCTCTAACCGCGATGAATGATGTTTTTTGGTCAAGTCTTATCATTTGTAGTCAGGCGTTGTCATTCGTAGTCAAATATTGTCAAGTGTAGTCATGTATTGAGAGGAAAATAATTCATGACTACACCTGACTACTCGTGACAATCAGTGACAATTCCTAACCACACTTCACTACTCCTGACAATCAGTGACAATACTTCACTACACTTGACTATTCCTGACAACGTCTGACACTTCTTTACACAATACGTCCAGCTTTAAGGCGGTCCGTCATCATAATGGAGCGGTCAATCCTTACCTGGACCGATTTGGCGCTGGCAATATAGTGGATAATAGCCCGTTGGTTCACCGGTTTGGCATTTTCAAATAGCCGCTTCGCTTCTTCATCCTGCGCCAGCAATTCCTGCAATTCCTCTGGCATATCCCTGCCATACTCACTGTCGTCTTTTCGAACAGTCGCGTGCAGTTTCTGGCCTAACACCAGCTTACCCTGCTGACGAAGCTGAGTGGCTACATTAATATAAAAGCCTCCCCCACCCTTCGAACGGATCGCGCACTGGAAATGCACCTGGCCGTTGATCACGCAGCGCACACGCGCGGGCTTACGTCCTTCGACGAATTGCGCAGCTACCTCATCGGGCACTATCATATAAAATTCGCCTCCCTTTTTGGGGAAGCGTTCCAACATCGATTCGAAATGAACTTCTTCTTCCATCGGAAGCAATGTGGGTTATTCGGTTAGCGGTCTTACCTGGATGTCTTTGTAGTACACCACACTCTTGGGGTCGTGCGCCTGCAATGCAAATGTACCTTGTTTCAGGAATCTATTCTTCATCTCGCCCTCACGTTTGTCAACGCCGGTTTCCTCATAATCTACCACTACCTTGTCGTTGATTTTAATAGTAATGTGCTTGCCTTCCACTTTGATATACTCGGTATACCATTCATTGTCTTTCACGTAAGTATCTTTTACGTCGATCACATTGTAAAGGCTACCGGTGCGCTTGTAGTCTGTATGCGACTGGTTAACCTGCACTTCGTAACCTACCGCCGGCCAGCCATCTTCCTGGTAAGTAGTATGGATGAAAATACCAGAGTTCGAGCCCGGCGTAGTCTTAACCTGTGCCCTAAATTCAAAGTTTTTGAACATGTGGTTTTTAACCGGCCCTTCATAAAAAAGGTGCGCCCGCGGCCCGGCCACTTTAATGGTGCCATCCTCGATCGTGAAGGAACCGGCATTCGCACCGATTTTCCAACCGGTAAAGTCTTTTCCGTTGAACAGGCTGATCCAGCCGTCCTGTGCGTGTGCAGAAATTCCAAGGGCAATGCTCAGCAAAACAGCGCTGCAAAAAACGTGCATTAATCTTTTCATAAAATTCCGGTTTGGTAGTTCAAAAAGGTTGGTTTGTCAAAATCGGTCAACGTGTAACTAAACCGCAAACTCCTAAAAACTACTGATTCTTCACGCAAAGTTTACCGACCGGGAGGCAACCTTCGAATGCATTTTGTGGTTTAGTGAGCCGGGGGACGTTCCGTCGTTCCTGCAACCACTGATTTTTAGCATGAAGAATCCCTATTTGTCCCTGCTCGCTACGGCCTGGCGCTATGCCCGGCAGCAACGCAGCCGCTACCTGCTCGTGTATGGAATGTTTGTGATGGCCAACCTCGTACTGGCGGCGCATCCGCTGCTTTATGGCTGGTTTATCCAATCCATCCAACAGGATGCAGAGGGCACCTTACGCAACGTGTGGGTGTACGGGGGCGCATACCTGGGCCTGATCCTGCTCGAATGGGCGTTCCACGGGCCCGCACGCGTGATGGAACGTAAACTGGCATTCGACCTGAGCCGCAATTTTCTCGACGAATTGTATCACCAGGCGTTGCATTTACCTATTCGCTGGCACCAGGACCACCACAGCGGCGCGACCATCAACCGCATACGTAAGGCATACGAAGCATTGAAGGACTTCTTTCAGAACGGCTTCATGTTCCTGCACGCATTTGCCAAATTCATATTTTCCTTCGTCGCGATTATCTGGTTCTCCCCCCTGTTTGGCGCGGTGGGCGTACTCATTGGTGTTATCAATGTGTATGTGATTTTTAAATTTGATAAGCCCTTCATTAAGGCGCTCGACGAATCCAACGAGAAAGAGCACATTGTTTCCTCTACACTGTTTGACAGCCTTTCCAATATCATCACCGTCATCACACTAAGGCTTGAAAAACGGATGAAAATCAGTTTGATGAGCAAGGTAGCCGACGTATTTCCTCCTTTCCGGCGATCGGTGTCGATTAACGAATGGAAGTGGTTTGTGGCAAGCGTGTTTATTGCGATCATCTACATTGTAGTAACCATCGGCTACGTCTACCAGCATTATGTGCCGGGCGAAGTGTTCCTGGTCGGCGGGCTGGTTACGCTGCTGAGTTATGTCAACCAGTTTACCTCAGTATTTCAGGACATTGCCTGGCAATACACCGAGATCATCCGCTACAACACCGAAGTACAAACTGCCCGGGCCATCGGCGAGGCCTATCGCGAGCATCACCGCATCGACGAGGCCGGTGACCTTCCGGAAAACTGGCAGGAAATCCACATCAGCAATCTGAATTTCTCCCATGGCGAAGTCTACGATGCGGAAAAACAGGCCCACAGCCTCCACGGGCTCGATATCCGCGTTCGCCGCGGCCAGCGCATCGCTTTCATCGGCGAAAGCGGTAGCGGGAAAAGTACGCTGCTTGCCTTGCTAAGAGGTTTGTATCAACCTGAAAAGGACGTGAAAGTAACCGTCGACGGCCGGTACGAAGCAGCCATTGAAATGCTTGCTGACCAGGTGACGCTCTTTCCGCAGGACCCCGAGATTTTTGAAAATACCATTGCCTACAACATTACCCTCGGGTTGCCATTCGAAGAAGACGACATTATGCAGGTTTGCGAAACTGCCCATTTCGCAGAGGTAGTCGAAAAGCTACCGAGACGCCTCGAATCCAGCATCCAGGAAAAGGGTGTAAACCTCTCGGGTGGCCAGAAGCAACGCCTCGCGCTCGCACGCGGCATCCTCGCAGCACGCACGAGCGACATTGTGCTGCTCGATGAGCCGACCAGCAGTATCGACCCGAAAACCGAATCGGCGATTTATGATAAAATGTTTGCCGAATTCAGTGGCAAAGCCGTCGTGTCGACACTCCACCGGCTACATTTGCTCACCAAGTTCGATTACGTATACATCCTCCGCGATGGCTACCTGATCGACGAAGGAACATTTGATCATCTTCACCGGAACAGCCCGGCATTCCAGGACTTGTGGCGGCATCAGGAGACGCTCGCCGGGCGGTAAGTCACCTGTTGGGAACTATATTATCATTTAGTAAAATCCTCTATAAAATTAGTTTGACCGATCATTGAAATGTAACGTTGTTCCTTATATTTGGTTAAGCTCAACGTTATATGCATGAAAATAAGCCTATTACCATTTCTTTTTGTATTATTCTCTCATTTGACCTTTGCGCAGGGATCACTGTATAAATTAAACCTTGAAGCGCAGGGATCGGTCACAACAAATGATGTGGTGCCGTTCTGGATGCGGAGCAATCAATACGGAAGTACTCCATTGGAGGGTGGTTCGGCGAGCTTCATCGTCAGGTCTGAAAAAGTATTTGCCCCTTCACGCGACAAGTTCTTCGATTGGGGCGCAGGATTGGAAGGCCGCTTGAATGCAGGCAGCAGCGTGAAAGCACTACTCATTCAGGGATACGGAAAAGTGCGGCTCGGCGCCTTTCAAATACGTGGCGGCCGTTTTCGCGAAACCATCGGGCTGACCGACACATTGTTGACTTCCGGCAGTTTCTCCGTCTCGGGTAATGCCCTGGGTATCCCCAAAGTAGAGCTCTCCGTGCCCGAATTTTACGCCATTCCAATACTCAAAAGGTTTATCGCTGTCAAGGGAAGCTACGCACATGGCTGGATGGGTACCCTGGCAATCCAATTCCCCTATCGACAAGTGGATGAAGCCAGAACATACCTGCATCAAAAATCCCTTTACCTGCGTTTCGGAACGCCGACTTCAAAACTCAAAGTTTTCGCAGGCCTGAACGACAACGTGCAGTGGGGAAACAACAAGTCTATTTTCTCAAAAAATGAGTTTACACTTTCGCGCTGGGAAGAATACAGCTACGTCGTGCTCAGCAAGCGCTTTGAATACTCCCAGGTCGGAAACCACCTGGGCTCCGTGGATCTCGGTCTTACCTACGACACCGGGTCGTTAACCATTATGCTCTACCGTCAGAGCTTTTACGACAAAGACGGCCTCAAACACCTGGCCAATGCAGCCGATGGACTAAATGGAATAAGTTTTACAACCAAAGCCCCTGCTGATGAGCGGTTTCGGTTGAAAAAGGTGACATTTGAAGCAGTTTATACCAAAAATCAGGCAGCAGATGCCGTGAAGCGGCTTGGGCTGCTGGGTTACGAGGATTATTATAATAATTATATATACCGCAAAGGCTGGTCTTATTACGGTAACGTACTCGGAACTCCCCTGATCACCACCACTTTGGACGGCAAGAGCGAGCTTCCCAGAAATGAGCGGGAATACTTCATCAACAACCGTCTGCTGGCATTTCACGGTGCTGCCTCGGCAAACTCCAAATCATGGTCAGCACTTCTTAAGCTAACATACTCAACGAATTACGGAACATTTTCGACCGGAAAGGCATTTGGTAAACGTTCGCAATTTTCCGGTTACCTGGAAGCTCGCAAAGTATTCAGGCACGATTTTAGTTTAGGATTGGCGGCGGCTCTTGACGCCGGCGATGTGTTACCCTCCTCTGTGGGAGTAATTACGAAACTGGCAAAATCATTTTGACGCCAAACGGATTGTTCAAGGAATAATTCAAACTGCATTCCTTCAATGGTTGGATAATTGATCGGAGTCAGTAACTTTGCTTGTACTCAACGTAAAACATGAAGAAAATCCTGATTGCACTTTTGTGCACAACACCCCTCCTTAACGCCCAGGCCCAATTTCCATACGTTCGATTTGGTCTGGAAGGTCAGGCCGGCTTTACTTCTAATGACCAGGTTCCCTTCTGGATGCGTTCCAATCAATTCGGAAGTGTCCCATTGTCAGGACCTTCGGCAAGCCTGATCGGCAGCGCCCGCGTAGACTATGACACCTCCAAGACCAAACTCGTCGACTGGGGAGCATCTCTACAAGTTCGTGGCAACGCCGGGAAAGGTTCCAACCTGACACTCATTGAAGGCTACGGCAAACTCCGCATAGGTATATTTCAGTTGCAAGGCGGCCGGATCAAGGAAGTAATGGGATTATCCGACACCCTGCTGACCTCGGGAAACTATGCGATATCCGGCAATGCGCTGGGCATCCCAAAGGTTCAGATTTCGATACCCGAGTATTATCCGATCCCATTTTTGGGACGTTTTGTGGCATTTAAGGGCAACTTCGCTCACGGCTGGGTCGGCAAGACGCCGGTGCAATATGGAGACACGAACATGACGACCACGCAATTTCACCAAAAGTCGCTTTACGTACGGCTGGGTAAGCCGGCAGCCAGATTCAAATTGTATGGAGGATTTAATCATCAGGTGTTTTTTGGGGATGAGAAGTATGTGTGGTCGGAGAAAACATTTGGTAAAAACAGATTCGAGCTTCGCGGGTTGGAGACTTACGAATATGTGATTTTCGGAAAGGTCTGGAACTCCAGCAAGGTAGGCAACCATATGGGATCAATCGACGTCGGTTTTGAGTACGATTTCAAAAACGTGAAGCTGCTCGCCTACCGCCAGACCTTTTATGAAGTCGGGGGGCTTGCCCACCTTTCCAACGTAAAAGACGGGCTTCACGGACTGAGCATCATCAACAAAACCATCAGCACAGGTAAAGTAAAGTGGAACAAGCTACTGTTCGAATTCCTTTACACCAAGAACCAGGGAGGAGAGGCAGGGTCTAAGATTACTCCTTCCGGTGATGAAGACTATTATAACAATTATCTATACAAGGAAGGATGGTCTTATCAAACCGTAGGACTGGGCACACCACTAATTACCAATCGACGGGATATGAGAAAGGGTTTGCCGACATACCCGATGGATTATTTCACCAACAACCGGGTCGTTGCTTTCCATTTCGGCTTTGCAGGCTCAGCTGGGCCGCTGGGGATTATGACTAAACTTACTTACTCCACCAATTACGGTACCTTCGGAACGAGCCTCGTCGGCCATACCACCGGTACCATTCATACTGAGCCAATTTATGGAATATTTAAAGCAACAAGACAATTTTCAGGAATGCTTGAAGTAAATCGCGAGTTAATGAATGGATTTAAGATAGCAGGGATAGTGGCGTTTGACAATGGAAAGCTTCTTTATAACTCTGCAGGATTCCAGATAAAGCTCTCCAAAACGTTTTAATTGCAATATGCTAAGTTGGTTATTCGGAAAAAGTAAGACCGCAGAAATAGTTCAGTTGGACAGAATCGGGATCGATATTCACTCCCATTTGATTCCGGGGATTGACGATGGGGTCGAAACGGTGGAGGAGTCGATAGAAATGATCCTCAAGATGAAGGAGCTGGGATACTCGCATATCATCACCACCCCGCACGTGATATGGGATTGCTACAGAAACACTCCGGACATCATACGCCAAGGCTTAAAACAAGTTCGGGATGCCTGCCGTGACGCGAATATTGAAGTCAATGTACAAGCGGCCGCCGAATATTTCATCGACGAACATTTCGTTGAAATGCTCTCGAAAGGCGAAGAGCTACTCACTTTGCCTGGCAAGCGGTTGCTCGTTGAATTACCTTATTCAACGCCGCTGATGAATACTTCCGAAACTTTGTTCGGAATCCTGGCAAAAGGATACCAGCCGGTCCTCGCCCATCCCGAGCGTTACACCTACTTCCACTCGCAACCTGAGGTATTTCAAAAGCTGGTAGCACAAGGGTGCGAATTGCAAGTAAATGTTTTATCGCTTAGCTCCTACTACGGTCCCAACGTTCAGAAAATGGCCAACTGGTTACTGGAAAAACAGTTAGTGAGCTTTTTAGGATCCGACGCCCACAAGATGGGGCATCTCGATATGATTTCGAAATGTGACAAAAACGGCTGGCTATCCAAATATCCATTCCAGAATGAAAAACTTGTATCAAAATAGCATCGATAATTGAATTTATTTTATATTTGTATTAAATATCAAAAAAGCATCCGAATAGTAAAATATTAAGATTTGCCAGTATCGCAAAAATTGCTCCAATTGGTAATTCCGAAATTCCAGGCCCCGGCCGCAAGCCGTTGAATTAAGAATATCCAGTAAGTATCACCCAGAAATAGGCTCTATAACAATTAGTTAATACATACCTAATTTTATCTCAATACTCAACATCGTTATGCGCACTTTCAGTCAATCAGGACTAGCAGCCACAATCACTATTATTTTTTTCGCGACAATCGCAGGAATGACGTCATGCGTGTCACCAAAATCGATTGTATATTTCCAAGGAGACTCAACCAGATATTATTCGCAGGAGGTTACTCAAAAATATGTCCCGACGATTCAGCCAAGCGACATGCTTTCAATCATTGTTGGAAGTTTGAATGCAGAAGCGAACGAGGTTTTTAATACCCCTAACCAGTTTACGACGGCCAGTACCAACTATTCAAGCACGGGCGGTGCTCGCGTTCAACCACTGGGTTATCTGGTTGATCATGACGGTAATATTGAGATCCCATTGGTGGGAAGAATGAAAGTTTCTGGGTTACGCACAAACGATGCAGCCGACAGTATCCGGATCAGGTTAAAGGAATTCCTCAAAGAGCCCTCGGTAATTGTCCGGAACCTCAACTTCAAAGTATCGGTGCTGGGAGAAGTGAAACTACCGGCTGTTTACGTTATTCCGGATGAAAAAATCACTTTGCCCGAAGTACTGAGCTTGGCTGGTGACCTTACTATTTATGGTAACAGAAGTAATGTAATGATCATCCGCGAGGAAAACGGGAAACGGGAATATGCACGACTGGACCTTACATCCAGAGATGTGTTCAACTCGCCTTATTACTACCTTCATAAAAACGATATCATTTATGTCGAACCCGTCAAAGCAAGAATGCTAGATACCGATAGCAGGATCAGAACAGTCCCTATCATCGTAGCAGTTGTAGGTGGTATCAGCACGCTGGGGATTTTAATAATCAATCTGACAAAGTAGCACCGCTAGTAAATAGAAAGTTCCTTACACTCAACGTTATGAAAAACAACATCTCAAACACCTCTTCACAAGATATTTTTGATGAGGAAGGACAGGATTTCAACTTCAACGAATACGTCGCCCGATACTTCAGGTATTGGTATCTGTTTCCGATATTCGTTTTCCTTTGCTTGACAGCAGCGTTTTTTTACCTGCAGACAACCCAGCCCGTTTACAGCACCAAGACAAGCATCCTTATTAAGGACGAAAACAAAGGGCTAAGCGGGGCACAAGGCGACATCCTATCCGAGCTAAGTTCTCAATTCGGCGGAAATAAGCTTGTTGAAAACGAGCTCGAGATCATCAAGTCGCAAACGTTGATGGAGCAGGTAATTAAAGAGTTAAATCTTGATGTTGCCTACACATCAAAGGACGGTTTGCGCACTGTTAACCTGTACAAAAGAAGCCCTGTTATCGTAAAGGCGGAAGTGATTAATCCATTCGGTTATCAGGAACCCATGGTTATCCATGTGGAAGACAGCACTCACTTCAGGTTCAATGATGAAGAAAAGCTATTTACGTTCAATCAGCGGTTCAACAACGCCTGGGGAGCATTTATTGTTACCAAGGGAGTTGACTCTGAATACAAAGATGTGAAGTTACACTTTACTGAGGTCAAACAACTTGCGGAAGATATGCTTACCCGCCTTTCAGTTGAACAACCAAACGTTAAAAGTACAGTTCTTGAATTGATTTACGAGGATTCCGATGTACAACGTTCAAAAGACGTGCTCAATAAGTTACTGGATGTTTATGTCCAGTCTTCATTGAGCGACAAAAACAGCGAAGCAAGCAATACACTTAAATTCATCGAAAATCGTCTTGGATTGATTACTGGTGAGCTCGGCGACGTAGAAAAAGATGTCGAATCTTACAAAACCAATCAGGGAATTACCGATATCAGTGCAGAATCTCAATTATTTCTTGAAAACATCAAAGAGAACGATTCGAAGCTCAACGAAGTAAATACAAAAATAAGTATTCTGGAAAGCGTTGATAATTACATTCAGAATGCTGGTGAAGGTGCAGTTGCTCCTGCAACATATATGATCGACGACCCTGTATTGGTCTCTCTTTTGACAAAATTCAATGAACTCGAATTGCAAAGAGAACGGTACGCCCGCACAACTTCGCCCAATAACCCGCTCCTAGAGACGATCAATACACAACTTGCCGGCACCAGACAGTCTATCCGCGAAAACGTGCAGAACTTAAAGCGTGGGATGGCCGTAACGAAAAGAAACCTCGAAGGCATCAATACTAGGTTTTCAGCCGGGCTGCGGAGTATACCTAAAAAAGAACGGGAATTTGTCGGCATCAAGCGCCAGCAATCGATTAAGGAAGAACTCTATCTTTACCTACTCCAGAAGCGGGAAGAAACTGCGCTGGCTTACGCATCTACTGTTACCGATAGCCGGTTGATAGACGCGCCGATTTCAAGCTTCAAGCCGATTAAACCGAAGAAATCCCTGATATGGCTTGGAGCCGGGGCTGCCGGGATGGTTATTCCTATCCTGCTGATCAATCTGCTTTTTATGCTGAATAACACCGTCCAACGCAGAGAAGAGATTGAAAAAGTTACTCACTCAGCAATTCTGGGTGAAATTGGGCAAATGAAGGCCCTTGCCGCCACTATTCCCGGTGAGGAAGCTATCATAAAAATGACCAGTCGAAGTGCCGTAGCAGAGCAATTCAGGGCACTCAGAACCAACCTCCAATACCTTGGGGACGGAACTTGCCGGGTAATCATGTTCACATCATCGATTGGTGGTGAAGGCAAGAGCTTTGTGAGTATTAACCTCGCCGCCAGTCTTGCCTATTCCGATAAGAGAGTCCTCCTGATCGGATTGGATCTTCGTAAACCAACGTTACATGAACGATTGGGCGTAACAAACCGGTTTGGAGCATCTAACTGTCTGATCGGACAAGGCCGTCCGGAAGAATTCATCCAATCTACAGGCGTGCACCCCAAATTCGACGTACTTACGAGCGGTCCTATCCCTCCCAACCCGTCGGAGCTTCTAAGCAACGGGCGACTGCCTATCCTTCTCGAGGAGCTCAAAACGCAATACGATTATATTCTTATCGACTCACCTCCATATGGCTTGGTGACAGACTCCGCACTCATTGCTGAGCATGCAGATGCCACGCTGTACATCGTTCGTTTCAATTACACGATTCTCGATCACCTGAAACGAATTGGAGAGCTTCAACACGTACGTAGATTCAGTAACCTGGCAGTCATCTTCAATGGTGTAAACTACGGTGCGGGTTACGGCTATGGTTACGGCTATGGAGGCTACGGATACGGCTATTATGCCGAGGAAGGGCAAGCAAATACGGGAACACTAACAACCAAAATCAAGAAATTGGTTACCAGGGCCTAGTTATACTTCCGGGCGCACAACCTTGCGGTTGATGCGCCCGGAAGTAAGCTATTTTCTACCTGACAGTCTAGGCATGTATTCCTCATGCCATGTTCAATTCATTGATCGGTCGGTCTTTTTTGTGCTGTTAATGTTCAGTTCAAACGTTAGCGCACTGGCATAAAAGCATCGCACTTTTCCGGGGATAAGAGATCCGTATCAGGTCTCTGTAACATCAGCTCGGCAGAAAATAGAGTACCCTTACAGCTATTTTGTTCATCCGATAAATTGCTTAAAGTGGCTATTTCCATTCAATCCCTTCAACGACAGGCAAGTAATTCCAACTTGACCTTTCCTGCCTCAGTCCTGATCAGGCAAGGTCTGAGTTTTCTTACAAACCTTTTACTGGCACGTACCCTGCTGCCGGATGAATACGCCACGTATGTGACGTACTATAATTTTAGTGTATACATCGTACTTGCAGCAAATTTCGGATTCAGCGAATACATGCTGGTAAAATCGAATCAGCAAAACACAATCGAACGATACCTTGCCTTCTTCCTTTCCTTATCCGTCAGCATTTTCACAATAGCATTTGCAACGATAACGATGGTGGATTCCAGCCCGCTTTATTACCTGGTATTAACAAAGGTATTTCTTGAAACCATAATTCCCGAACTCTTATTACCATGGTATCAAAAGACGGCCAACTTCAAGAAATTGACAACTATCAATTTTGCATTTTCTGTTCTTTCAACCGGAATGCTCATTCTGTTATTCTTTTTTGAAATTCCATTAACACTTTTCTTAACCGGCAGCATAATAGTATCAATAGTAGTCACCGCACAACAGCTTTACAACATTCTGAAAAAATCGGATGTTGCTGCAATACCAACCGGGTTTTCCCTTATCAGTAGCGATCTGATTAATTACGGTCTCAACTATGTAACTATCCCGGTCTACATGCGGCTAGTCCCTTTTCTAGTCGTAATACTTCTTAAAGGTAAGGAAGTGGCCGAATTCAATTTGGCATTCACTATTTCATCTGCCGCATTGATTCTTTCGATGTCTAAAATCAAAATAATACTGCCAAAACTGATTGAAGATTCTCAGCCGTTTAACGTAGCTTTAAAAAGCATCAGCAGTATTTCGGCAGTCAACCTTGGAATATTGATATTGTTCATTATATCCGGGAAACCGATTATCCATCTGGCGTTCGGCGAAACCTACGACAATCTATACATTCTCACAGTCTTGTTGCTCGTAGCAAATTTCCTGCAAAGTATCAGTGGTATTCTTGCCGCCGTATTGGTAGCGAAAAAGTTTCAGAAACAAAAGCTGAAAATTCAGATCGAAGTCATAGTGACGTTCGCGATAGCGGCGACCTTGTTAATAATGGTGCTGGGTATTTATGGAGCCATTCTTGCTGTTGTACTAATGTATATCCAGGTCATCATCAGAACAGCATTTACCTTAAATAACCTTGGTTTTATCTCTTTCAGCTCGTTAAGAAATACAAAAGAATGAGTTCCATATTTCATCGCATAACCGTACGTATATTCAAACACTTGCCGGAAAAGCTAAAAAAAGTGGTGTTCAAAGTTTTGCGTAGACGCGAAATGGACTCCGATCTTTTGAGGGAATTATTTCAAATACAATACCGCGTTGCTGTCGGAAAGTATTCATATGGCTGTTTCGATCCCGAGCGAATTCCTGCCGGAACTCAAATTGGTCGCTATTGCTCGTTTGGTCCGGGTGTACGGATATTTAACGGGAACCATGGAATAAATTGGGCGTCGACTCACCCCTACTTGTATAATCCGAGACTGGGTTATGTCGAACAGGAAAGAATATCCCGGAACGCACTGGTTATTGGAGACGATGTTTGGATTGGCGCCAATGCGATTATCCTGCCTAATGTAGGGTCGATTGGTACAGGCGCAGTTATCGGTGCGGGCGCTGTTGTAACAAAAGATGTTCCGGCATTTGCCATTGTTGCCGGCAATCCGGCCACTTTCATACGGTCTCGGTTTGAGCAGAAACACCAGGAGGCAATTTTAAACAGCGGTATATTCAATTTGCCAAAGGATGCATTTGTGGCGAAAATGAAATTCATGTACGACATAAAAGAATTCGAAAAGCTATAACTAATACCCAATACAAATAATTATAGAAATGAGCTCTCAACAACACAGATTTCTACTCCTTGGAGTATCTTACAATAGTGACAACAGAGGAGTAAATGCCCTGGGTATCGGTGCTGCAACTTTGCTGTATAAACAGTACGAAGATTGCAAAATCGACGTGCTCTGTGTCGAAAACGGGCCCTGGAAATCGGACTATAAATTTGAATACAACGGCGCCACTAAAAATATCGACGTCTACTACATAAGATTCAGGACTTTACTCACACATGTACTTCGCGTGAGGGCACTGTCGCTTTTCGGAAAAAAGGACTTCGACGACCCGATCAGTCAGCTCATACTCGGTGCGCGTACCGTGTACAATGTAAACGAGGGAGATTCTTTCAGTGACATTTACGGTTTCAGGCGACAAATCCGTCACGTCCTTGATTCATATTTGGCATTGCTATTAAGGAAACCATTGGTCTTTCTGCCTCAAACAATCGGACCATTCAAAACACCTACAGGTAAATCTCTGGGATCCTTTATTTTGAAACGCTGCAAGAACGTCTTTGTGAGAGATACCAAAGCAATTTCCCTTTTAGATGAAATTGACGTTAAGTACCAGCTTTTCAGGGACATGGCAGTGGTAATGCAACCCAAAAAAGTTGAGCTAGCTGGCCTGAGCCCAAAAACTGTCGGGCTGAATATCAACGGATTAATGTATTTTGGAAGCTACGCTGCGATGGCAGGAGCTTACAGTTCTTATAAACAGTTCGTTCATAAATTGATATCCGAGCTTCTCAAAAATGGATATCCTGTTCTGCTAATTCCTCACACCTACAATGCCGATAGCCCTAATACGGAAGATGATCTCGTCGCGTCGAATCAAATACTCAAGGAGTTTGGCAATGATAAATCTATCTCAGTAATCGATAAAAACTATTCGGCACAGGAGCTGAAATACATTGTTTCGCAGTGCTACTTTTTTATGGGCTCACGTATGCACTCGTGCATCGCCGGACTTTCATCCTCGGTGCCCACGATTGGCCTTGCATATAGCTACAAATTTGAAGGAACGTTCGCAAACTTTGGCCAACAGAGCCGGGTCATTAACCTGTCGTCGCTGTCGTCGGAAAACATCGACGCAACAGTTAACCAAATACTTACACTCGTAGGGCAGCGCGATCAAATTCAGTCCGAATTAGCCACATCAAACGCTGGCGAGAAAAACTATCCAATATTATGAAAACTCAATCAAGATCATCTATCGGGGCTGTGCTGAATAACAACCTTTGTGTAGGTTGCGGTTTGTGCGCAGGCAAGTTCAACGGAAAGATAAGTCTGGGTTTCAACAAGGCTGGTTTTTTGCGTCCTCAGGAGGTTGAAGCATTAACCAGTGAAGAAAACAAAGAGTTTGAAAAGTTTTGCCCGGGATTAAATATCGAGAACAGTCTCACGTTCGAAAATAATTTTCAAAATGATCCGATCTGGGGAATATACAGCCGGATGTGCACCGGATATGCGACCGATAGCGAAAGCAGGCAACTGGGGTCTTCCGGGGGTGTGTTAACTGCCGTGTCGGGCTACCTCCTGTCTTCCGGGACGGTCCAGGCCGTGATTCAGGTAGGAGCATCGGCGAGCGAACCGCTTTATATCGAAAGCAAGGTAAGCACAGATACCACTGCGACTGTCCAAAATGCTGGCTCGCGTTATGCTCCATCTGCAACACTTCTCGGCCTCGAAAGAGCACTTGAAGTGTATGATAGGCTGGCGGTAGTAGCAAAACCTTGCGAAATCGCTGCGGTAAGGCAATATCAGAAACTGTACCCGGAAAAAGGCAGCAAAATTAAGTATCTGCTGTCATTTTTCTGCGCAGGCGTGCCTAGTATGCGCGGAACCGAAGCAGCGATCAGAAGCTTGGGCGGCGAGCCGAGCGAAGTCCAGTCGTTACGGTACCGTGGAGATGGCTGGCCTGGCTACTTCAAGTTCACCGACAAGGCTGGTAACGAGCACAAAATGACTTACAACGATTCGTGGGGGCGGATTCTGAATCAATACCTTCAATTCCGTTGCAAAATTTGCCCCGACGGCACCGGCGAACAGGCGGATCTGGTTTGTGCCGACGCTTGGGAAGAATCCAGCGATGGCTACCCGGATTTCGAACAAAGACCCGGAAGAAGCCTGATCGTGACCCGTACTAAAAAAGGAGACGAGCTATTGGACGGGGCACTGGCACAAAACGCAATAAATATCGAAGAAGCGTCATTCGACGTATCGCTGTTGAAACGGATTCAGCCTTATCAGCATGCGAGAAAGGCCAACGTCATCCCGAGGGTGATGGCTATGAAAGTGTTGCTCATGAAAACACCTTCCTTTGAATGGCGTACATTGATGCGAGCTTCGAAAAAAGCTACAAAAATCGAAAATATCCGAAATTTTCTAGGGATGACGAAAAGACTCTTAAAAGCGCCGAAATCGGCATAAGTACGAACAAACAGTACGACTTGCACTCATGCTAACAGCGATTTTTATACCACTATTTGTTCTGACACTCTTGTTTAGTTACTACAAAGGACTAAAAAAGGGTGTTTACCTATGCGTTGCGCTTTACTTTTCAATTCCAAGTTACATACCTGTCTTTTATGTGGCCGGCCTACCGATCATCAGTTTTACCAGGATATTAACATTCCTTCTGCTGGGTGCCATCCTGATGTTTCATGGAAAACCATTCGTGAAGAGGATCCGAACATTCCCATTGTTCAGGAGTTACCAGGCTATATTATTAATCATGCTATTGTCGGCCATAGCTTCGCTTGGTGAGAAATATTTTTCAATGAACGTCAACATTGTCCTTTCGTTCGCATTCGACTATTTTCTCCCATCATTGCTGATATGGGCATTTATTTCGAATAATGCCGATATGCGGGTTGCAACTAAGTATATCAACATTTCATTCGGGTTCGTCATACTCTATGGCCTTATTACCCATTTTACGCACGTCAATCCCGTAGTAGATTTTTTCAAGTACAACAACCCTTTTCCTAACTCCAAAATCGTTTTCGCGGATTTTTCCGAAAAGATCAGGGGTAATGTCACCGGACGTTTGCAGGCATACTACCCGAATGCCATTCTGTATGGTGGTGTAGTGGCACTTCACCTGGTTTTCTGCCTCCTTTACTTAAAACCTGATAAAGGATTGGCTTTCAAGAAGAGTAAGTTAATGACGATCATAACAATTCTTGCTTGTATTTTGAGTCTGTTCCTGATCAACTCGCGATCTTCGTTGGTCTGTCTATTCGCTTCACTTTTTGTAATTATCCTTCTGGGAAGGCTTAAACAGTCTCTTCAGATCGTATTTCTTGGTGCCAGCACAACCTTGATCGTACTTACCTTGTTCAGCGAATTGCTTGCGGATTATTTGCCTACTGTTAACAACATTTTCACGCTGGGAAAAGAGGGAAACGTTTCCGGAAGTAGTTTGGAAATGCGGTACACCCAGTTGCTCAGTGCCCTGCAAATCTATTCCAAAAAGCCTGTTCTGGGTTGGGGATTCAACTATATACAATATCTCCTGGAAGCTGGTCGTACAGGGGACCTTCTCGGGGCCGAAAGTATCGTCTTCCAGGTCCTCATCAGCGGCGGTATTCTCGGAGCAGCAGCGTACCTCTTTATGTTTTCCGCAGCGTACAGCAAACTTTTGAGCCGCTACAGAAAAGTCAACCGGTATACCGGCATGATAGGCGTGTCGCTCTTCACAGGCTATCTGGCATTTGCCCTTCTTACCGGTGATCAGGGCTTGATGAAATTCATGCTCATTTACCTGGCTTTGATCTTCAAGCAGCTGGATATTGAATACTCCGCCAGAAGGCAAGCTCCCAAAAGCCTGTCAAACCTTTCAAACTAATAGTAAAAACGGAAACTCCTATGCATACAAATCCCTTAATATGTATTATCATCCTGAATTGGAATGGCTATCAGGTTACAAAGGATTGTATTGAATCCCTAGATAATATTACATACACAAACTACAAACTAATACTGGTCGACAACGGATCGGCAGATGGCTCAGTGGAATCGTTGAAACGCGATTTCCCGAATCACCCGCATCTGGATATTCTGCCACTAGACAAAAACTACGGGTTTACCGGAGGAAATAACAAGGGAATACTGTATGCAAAAGAAAAGTACGCCCCTGAGTATTATCTGTTGCTGAATAATGATACCACAGTTGACCCAACGTTCCTGAATGTGATGCAGCAACAGTTCGCCGCCAATCCGCGCTGTTTTGCTGTGGTCCCCAAAATTTTTTACTATGACCGTCCACAGGTTCTGTGGTACGCCGGTGGTGGAATTTCCCGGCTGACAGGAGTCGTTGAACATTACGGAATCAACAAAACGGATTCTCCAAAATTTAACGATTCCAAGTCTATCGATTTCATGAACGGATGTTCGGCATTGATATCCGCCAGGGCTATTGAAGAAATAGGAATTCTGGACGAGCGTTTTTTTGCCAATTCCGAGGATGCCGATTATAGCCTGCGAATTCTGAAATCGGGTCACCAGATCATATATGCCGCAGATGCCATTGTTTATCACAAGGTCAGCTACTCTTTCAAGTCGAATAAAGGTAAGTGGTTCACCTTTTACATGGCAACAAGGAATCTCATATTGCTGCAAAAGAAACACCTGCCTTTGATAATGTTACCCGTATTCTATTCTGCTTTCGCCATGAGATGGATGTTCTATCTTACATTAAAACTGACATATCTGAAAGACAGCCGATCGTTAAAGGGAATTTACCTGGGTTTTATAGACGGATCTCTCAACAGGAAAAATATCCGAACAAGTCTCTAATCATACATTAAGGTCAAATAGCAATGCGTCACCGACTCGAGTTTTTGGACTTCTTAAGGTTTGTCGCCGCCTTCGCGGTTCTGTTGCAGCATGGCGGAGAAAAACTCTCACCATTCTTCCGAGAAATAAGTTATAATTACTTTCAATTCGGTGTTTTTGGTGTCACTGTGTTCTTCCTTTGCAGCGGGTTTATCATACCTGTGTCACTTGAAAAGCACGGTTCACTCAAGAAGTTCTGGATTGGCCGGATATTTCGCTTGTTCCCGTTGTATTACGTCAGCCTGATAGCCACATTGGCCCTGATCAGTTTAGGATTGATGGCGGATCCTTTTCCGTCTTTGAAAGTAATCCTTTGGAATACAACCATGCTGATGCGCCTGGTAGGACAACCATGCATACTCGGTCTGTACTGGACGCTTTCTCTGGAAATGGTCTTTTACCTGATCGTTTCAGGCTTGTTTATTTTGCGTATGCTCAGTAAAACCGTGGTTATCGCTGTCGGCGCTCTCCTATTTTGCTTCGCATTCGGCGTTATAGCAGTTAAGGTATTGCATTTTGCCGAAAAGGGTTGGGGAACCGCTTTCTATCTAGCGACCATGTTTACCGGGTCAGTGATCTTCAAACATTACGACAAGAAAATTTCAACCCGCACATTACTGACGATTCTGGGATTGGCTATGTGCATTCTGGTCGCAAACACGTACGCTAACCTGTACGGGAGACCAAACAACCCGGAAGACCTTGGCATTTTCTCGTTTGTGCCAGTAACATCTGCATTGGTGTCCGCGTACCTGCTCTTCATGCTGGGATATTTCTTTCGTAATAAAAGTTTCAATCCGGTCTTTTTAAGGCTGGGTGTAGTGAGTTATTCACTTTATCTGACACAAGGCCTGATCTTCAAAACCGTTCCTCAAATTCCTGGTCAGCCCGTTCTGACCTTCGTCATGTGGATCGCCCTCATTGTCGGGATATCGTTCATAACCTACAGATATATTGAGTATCCATTCCTTCAATTGGGAAAAACACTTACGAGCAAAAAACAAACTCCCATACCTGGAATACTTGCAAGCTCTGAAGCAGGTGTAAACGCCCGAAACGAAAAATAATCCGCCTATTAACGAATGAGAATACTGGCAATCATATTATTACAACTGATGATAGCTGGCCCCACGTTCGGTCAGACCAACAACCGGCAAAAGCCGCTGGTTGGTGCTTACTATTTCGGGGGATGGACTGCCGGATCGAAACATATCACTCAAAAACTGACCGGATCTTTCGCTGATCGCAAACCCGTCTGGGGCTGGAACTCCGATTCAAAAAAAGCGATCGATCAACAAATACTGGCGGCGTCCGATGCAGGTCTGGATTTCTTTTCCTTTTGCTGGTATTTTTCAACCCAGAAAAGCGGTGAAGCGGATTCACTGAATGCTGCGCTCCGGTACTTTCAAGAGTCAGTAAACAAGTCAAAACTCAGGTACTGCCTACTGGTTTCAAATCATTATGGCTTTGAGATTTCACCGGACTCCTGGGCCGTCTTTCAGGAGCGCATTCTTGCCGACATCAAGCAAGACAACTATTTACAGGTGGACGGCGCACCACTTTTAATATTCCTTTCCGCCGGCACGCTACTCAAAAATTTCGGGTCGGCTGAGTCAATTAAATCCGCTCTCTCCAGTTTGAGGGAAGCAGCCAAAGGCCGGGGGTTGCCCGGTCTGAAAATTGCACTCTGCTCGTCTGACGACCGTTACACGCTTTCTCTGGCGGGGCAATGCGGATTTGATTTCATTACCGGCTACAACTACCACAATATAAACCAAGCCGGTCGCAGGACACAGCCAGTAAATAACCTGGTGGCATATGAAACCAGAACATGGGAAAGAATCACTCAATTATCCGAAATTCCTTACTTCCCCGCTGTCACCCTCAATTGGGACCCAAGACCATGGACCAATTCCCGCGCGAAGGCCGATACCACTGCATACTTTACGGGCTTCTCTGCCAACTCGGTATACGAGTCGATGAAGAATTGTCGTACCTGGTTAAGGAAACATGCCAATGACGGTAAGGTATACCCGATCATTATGATTTATGCATGGAACGAGCTCGGCGAGGGTAGTTATCTCGTCCCCACAAGCGATGGCCACGACAGGCTTAAAAGTCTCAAAAGATCACTCAACGTTAATGTACGCTAGCAATCGACCTATTACTATGAATAGCTTAAAGATTTTTGTCGACGGACATGTATTCGATAAGGAGCATCAGGGCACCAAAACTTTTATCAGGGAGCTCTATAAGCAGCTTATCGACCGCCCTGATATCGAGATTTTCATAGCTGCTCAAAATACCGACACTTTGCAGGAAGAGTTTGGTAAAAGAAGTAACTTATCTTTCATCAAGTATCGTTCAAAATCGCCATTACTGCGCTTGTCGTTGGAACTTCCGTATATTCTTAAGAAGATTAGGCCGGACTATGCGCATTTCCAGTACGTGGTTCCACCAATAAAGTTCTGCAAGTATATTGTCACGACGCACGACCTGTTATTCAAGGATTTTCCCGGTGAATTCCCCTTGTCTTACAGGTTATCAAAGGACTTCCTGTTTAAGAATTCTATTAAAATATCGGACGTCATTACCACAGTATCAGAATACTCACGGGAAGCCATCAGCCGACACTACGGGCTGAACATATCCGACATTTCAGTAATTCCGAACGGGGTTGGCTCGCTCTACTTTGAACCTTACGATAAACGGATATCAAAGCAAAAAATTCAAAGCCGGTTTGGTGTGAAAGACTACATATTGTACGTCAGCAGGATCGAACCCAGGAAACAACAGAAGCTGCTTATTTCTGCATATCTTGACTTGAAACTCTACAATCGCGGCATCTCCCTTGTATTCATCGGGCATGAATCCATTGTTGATCCTGAATTTAACAACCTTATCAATTCTGTTCCTGAAGATTACAGACCGCTCGTCAAGATTCTCAAGAATATTTCGGACGAAGACCTGATGGAGTTTTACAGAGCTGCGGAGTTGTTCGTTTACCCCTCATCTGCCGAAGGATTTGGCATTCCGCCACTGGAATCCGCGGCGCTGAAAATCCCGACGATCTCAACCAATGCCACTGCCATGCAAGACTTCACTTTCTTTGATTCCTTCCACGTCAACGCCGACCGTGAATCTATCACGCAAGCCGTAAAACGATTTATCGAAGATAAGGATGCTATTTCTTCAAATGATCTCTCAAATATACAGGCCCAGATACGGCAGAAATATTCCTGGAAAACATCGGCGGAAAGGCTGGTTTCTCTTCTCAAAAAGTAGATACTAAAAATCATGAAAATAGCAATCATAGGCACAAGGGGAATCCCTAACCACTACGGTGGTTTCGAACAGTTCGCCGAGTACCTGGCGAAGGGGCTGGTGGAACGCGGCCATGACATCACGGTGTACAACTCCCATACCCATCCCTATCAAAAGTCGGAATGGAACGGGGTGAAAATTGTGCACTGCAATGACCCGGAAGACAAATGGGGTACGGTGGGACAGTTCGCGTATGATTTAAACTGCATCCTTCACACACGGTCCCAAAACTTCGACATCATCTTACAGTTGGGATATACCAGCAGCACGATCTGGGGTTGGCTCCTGCCCCGGCGCAAGTCGATCGTTACAACGAATATGGACGGGCTGGAATGGAAGCGTACGAAATATTCCAAGCCGGTTAGGTCCTTTTTGAAATGGGCTGAATACCTGGGAACCGTTTACAGCGATCACTGGATTGCCGACTCATTGGGTATTCAAAGCTACCTGACGAAGAAGTATAACATCACCTCCACTTACATTCCATACGGCGCATTCCCTTTTGAAGATGCCGATAGTAACGTTCTGGATCCATACCGGTTGACGGAGTACGCTTACAACATGCTTATAGCCCGTCTGGAACCTGAAAATAATGTGGATGTAATTCTGGAAGGGGTTTCAAAAGCGAAGCAAAAGCTGCCATTCCTCGTCGTAGGCAAGCATGCAACCAAATACGGTGAATACCTCAAAGCCAAATACAAAGACTTTGAACACATCAGGTTCGTTGGCGGAATTTATGATATCAATGCCCTGAACAACCTGCGTTACTTCTCGAATATTTACTTCCACGGGCATTCAGTAGGTGGAACAAACCCTTCCCTGCTCGAAGCAATGGCGTCACAGACATTAATCTGCGCAAACGAGAACGAGTTCAACTCGACGATCCTGGAAAATGACGCACTCTATTTCAGAAATGCGGAGGATGTGCAGAAGTGCATCGATACTGTGCGGAAACAGCAACATCTCTCAATGGTTGAAAATAACCTGCATAAAATCAAGCATATATACGAGTGGAATAAGATCATAGACCAGTACGAAAATCATTTCAAAACCATTTACTCAACGCAACATGAAGTTCAACAAAACATCCCTTCCTGATGTGCTGCTGATTACTCCCTCGATCTACGGGGATGACCGCGGTCACTTTTTTGAATCGTTTAACAGCGAAGTGTGGAAAGCCCAGGGCTTGACCAGCGAGTTTGTTCAGGACAATCAATCCTTTTCCAAAAAAGGGGTAATAAGAGGCTTGCATTTCCAAAATGCTCCCCATGCGCAAGGCAAACTTGTACGAGTGATCGCAGGTAAGGTACTCGACGTGGCAGTGGACCTGCGACAAGACTCCCCTACCTTTGGTAAGTATGAACTATTTGAATTGGATGCCGAAAAAGGCAATATGGTGTACATTCCAGAGGGTTTCGCGCATGGTTTCACAGCGCTGGAAGACAGTATTTTCCAATACAAGTGCACCGGTCTCTACAATAAATCAGCCGAAGGTGGTCTCCGTTGGAACGATCCTACCCTTGCTATCCCATGGGGAATCGAAAATCCTATCGTTTCTGAAAAGGACCAGATACTTCCGCTTTTCGAGGAGGTGTTCAAGACAGTATTCAAAGGCTGATTACACTCCTGTTTGTAATAAAAAAAATTTGAACGAATTATGAAAAAGATACTCATCACCGGCGGTGCTGGTTTTATCGGATCACACGTGGTTCGCCGCTTCGTAACAACGTACCCCGAATACCATATCTTCAACCTCGATGCTCTGACTTATGCGGGCAATCTCGAAAACCTGCGTGATATCGAAAACAGCGCCAACTACACCTTCGTGAAAGGCGACATCGTGGACGCGGCATTCCTTGGCGAGCTTTTCTCGGAACATGATTTCTACGGAGTTATTCACCTTGCAGCCGAGTCGCATGTAGACCGGTCGATTACCGACCCAATGGCGTTCGTGATGACCAATGTAATCGGGACAGCTAATTTGCTGAACGCGGCAAAAAAAAGCTGGAAAGACAACCTCGAGGAGCATTTGTTTTATCATGTCTCTACCGACGAGGTCTACGGCGAACTTCACGACCCGAACGAATTCTTCCTGGAAACTACTAAATATGACCCAAGGTCACCATACAGCGCGTCGAAAGCGTCTTCGGATCACCTTGTAAGGGCATATCACAACACCTACAAAATGCCGGCGGTGATTTCCAACTGTTCCAACAACTACGGCCCCAACCACTTCCCCGAGAAGCTTATTCCATTGATGATCAACAATATCCTCAATGATAAGCCGCTACCTGTTTACGGTAAGGGTGAAAACATACGTGACTGGCTGTTCGTGGAAGACCACGCCCGAGCGATCGACGTTATTTTCCATAAAGGCGCGAATGGCGAGACCTACAATATCGGCGGGCACAATGAATGGAAAAACATCGATCTCGTGAAGTTGCTTTGCAAGATCATGGATGAAAAACTTGATCGTCCCGAAGGCACATCCGACCGGCTTATCCATTATGTTACCGACCGCGCCGGCCATGACTTGCGTTATGCGATCGATGCGACGAAACTAAAAACAGAGCTTGGATGGGTACCTTCGCTACAATTTGCGGAGGGATTGGAGAAAACCGTCAACTGGTATCTCGCCAACCAGGGGTGGCTCGATAACATTACATCGGGTGCGTACAGCCACTACTACGAAGAAATGTACGACGGCCGTTGATTGATCAACGCGCGATAACTTTAAACTCGACGATTACAAATGAAAGGAATTATTCTCGCAGGCGGCTCCGGCACGCGCCTGCACCCTCTGACACTCGCGGTTAGCAAGCAGCTTATGCCGGTTTACGACAAACCGATGATCTATTATCCGCTTTCCATCCTGATGTTGGCAGGTATAAGCGAGATACTGATCATTTCCACTCCGCACGATCTACCGCATTTTCAAAAGCTTTTGGGAGACGGAAGCCGCATCGGCTGTAAATTCAGCTACGCCGTACAACCAAGTCCGGATGGACTTGCCCAAGCCTTTATCATCGGCGAAGAATTCATCGGAGATGACAAGGTTGCCCTGATATTAGGAGACAATATTTTTTACGGCTCCGGGCTCTCCAAACTGTTGCAGGCTAACAACGATCCCGAAGGTGGCGTGATCTTTGCCTATCAGGTCCACGATCCGGAGCGGTACGGCGTGGTGGAATTCGATCCATCTTTCAAGGCATTGTCCATCGAAGAAAAACCGGCAATTCCTAAATCAAATTACGCGGTACCGGGCTTGTACTTCTACGATAATGACGTGATTGAAATCGCCAAGTCGATCAAGCCTTCTCCGAGGGGTGAATATGAGATTACAGATGTCAACAGAGTCTATCTGGAGTCCGGCAAATTGAAGGTCGGTGTGCTGGACCGCGGTACGGCATGGCTTGATACCGGGACATTCGAGTCGCTGATGCACGCCGGACAATTTGTACAGGTTATCGAAGACCGCCAGGGTCTTAAAATAGGTTGCATTGAAGAAGTTGCCTATCGAATGGGCTTCATTACGGCGGAGCAACTGACGGAAATTGCGCAGCCGCTTGTGAAAAGCGGCTATGGCAAATACCTGCTTCGGTTATTGCCGAGCGGTGCCGAGCTAGCCGTTTAAAGCATGATAGAACGACGGGGTGGAATATTACTGTATTTGAGCATCATTTCTTCCGTATAAAAGGTTTAAAGAAAATTGAATATTAACAGTACTATTCCACCTAGTTCTATTATTTTTCAAACATAATCTACTGATTACTCGCACTTTGTAGTAATAGTATGGATCGATGATTTTGAATTAAAAGGGAAAAAGCGTAAACTTGTTACGTACCATCGAATGCCTCTTATATGGGGCTGGCAGGTCGGAACTGAACTCTGAATATTTTCAGCACCGATGGCCAGATTAACCCGAAAAGGAGTTGGTATCCAGGCAAGCATTATACTCAACGTTATAAAACTTATGAAAAATCACTATCCTGGGCTACTGCCTAAGGCTCACCTCTGGACGGACGTCGCGCTCCTAAATCTATCGTTCTTCTTTGCCTATATCTTCCGTTTTGATAACGGGATCACCACGCTTTTCGAAAATCAGTATGTAAACCTGCTCCTGGTTGCAAACCTGGTCTGGATTTTTACGATCTACGTTTTTAAAACTTACCGCTTCACCCGGCTATCTTACCATTTCAATACGCAGCTTGCGAGCTTTTTGAAAGCGGTGACAGTGCATGGTGCGGTGATGATGGCATTCCTTTACCTTAGCAAGCAGGGAGAAGAGTATTCGCGCTATCAGTTTTTGATGACCTACGTAATGTTCATCTCGCTATCGACAGCGTCGAGGGCCGCAGCCGTGCTTTTTTTGAAAATTTACCGACAGGCTGGTTACAACTATAACCGGTACGGGATCGTGGGTAAGGGCGACCTTGCTGCGCTCATCCGCGAATTCTATGCAGAACGTAAAGAACTAGGCTACCGGTTTTCCGGATCAATCGATCCTTCTTCGGAAAAAAATCCCATAGAATCGCTCGAAGCGATGGTGAAAGAAAAGCAGCTGGATTACCTGTATTGCTGCCTTTCGGAGATGAATGACGAGCAGGTGAAGGAAGTGATCCGCATGGGTGAGCGCCAACGGACGCACATTCGCCTGGTACCCGACTTCCGTGGCTTTATGACCAATATGGCCACGATCGAATACCACGACATGTACCCGATCATCGAGATCAACACCAAGCCGTTTTCAAGCCTGAACGAACAGACTGTTAAGCGTGCATTCGATTTGATATTCTCCACGATCGTGATGATCCTCGGCGCGCCGGTGTTCTTCCTGGTGTGGGCAGCGATCAAGATCACTTCACCCGGGCCTGTGTTCTTCAAGCAGCAACGTTCGGGGCGTTGGGGCGAGTTGTTCTACATCTACAAGTTCCGTAGTATGAGAGTGGATGCGGATAAAATGGGATTGCAACACTCCAAAGGTGACGACGATCCACGCATTACACCAATAGGCCGTATCCTGCGTAAGTCGCGCCTTGATGAGCTGCCACAGTTTATCAATGTGTTGAAAGGTGAAATGTCGGTGGTAGGTCCGCGCCCCTTGTACAAATATGACGTGGACATGCTCATGGAAGCAGCTCCCCACGACTTCCAGCGCCTTTTGACGGTCAAACCCGGCATTACTTCAATCGGACAGATCAATGTAGGCTATGCCGATACGGTTGCCAAGAACGTCGAGCGCCTCAAATATGACCTTCAATACCTGAAATCTTACAGCGTATTTGACGATGTTCAGCTGATTTTCAGAACGGTTCAAGTAATGGTACTTGGACGCGGTCAGTAGCATTTATCTTACAGTATCCACAACATTAATGCACTACAAAAGGCGCCTTGAGTGCCTTTTGTACTTCCTACACAATCCCTTTCATCACTTTTCGCAGGGCACACTTTTTTATGTGTAGTATAAATTCTATTTTTACGTAACAAAAAGTGTTATATACACATAGAATTTATAAAAGAAACGATGAGAAGGGTTTTACGTATTTTAGCACTCTTATGCGTGCTGCTGACCGGAATGGACAGCCTGCATGCGCAAAGGCGGAGGATATTTACCGACCGCCTGGCATTCGGGAAAGTTACTTATCCCAGCACTGCCGTTGTCACCGCCAATACGGTCGATGGCTATGTGAAGGTTACCGGTAGTAACCGCTTTGTCTTTCCCACCAGCGATAATTCCGTATACCGTCCCTTTGCGGCCAGCGCAGACGGCACCACCGGGGCCTATTTTTCAGCAAATCCGGCGATAGGCATTACATCAAGCCATAAGGGGGGCAATTATCCCCCACTTCCTACCGGTGCCCCGTTTTCGGCCACAAGCAAGGATGCCAATGTCGGCAAGATTTCAACGCAGGAATATTGGGATATTAACGGCGCAACCGCTACGAAAATCACGCTATCATGGCACCTGGAAAGCGGCATGTCCACACTGGCGCCGAGCGGGAATCTGAGCAAGGTTTATATCATCGGCTGGAATGGCTCCAAATGGGTAAAAGTCCCGTCCACAGTAGACCCGGTGTCGCTGTTTGGCGGTACCAGTTACATTAGCGCTGGATCGATGACGACCAACGCGGCCATTGTTCCGAACACTTACCTGGCTTACACATTCGGGGCGGATCTTTCCTCAACACGTGAAATGGCGCCGGGCGCCGACAGCGCATTGGTCTCATCAGATGGTACGGAAATACTGAAACCGCAGAACAATTCGCTTGACGAAATGCATACAGCGGTATACCCCAACCCGGCGCGCGACAGGATTTTTGTTCGCAACAGCAAAAGCATTAAGCAAATGTCAGTTGTCGACATGAGCGGCCGGAGCATTATATCAGTCAACCGGAACTACGAGCGTGGCATCGATGTGAACAGTCTTCCCGCCGGCGTCTATCTTGTAAATATCCAAGACGATAAGGGCAAAACCACTTCCCGAAAAATAATAATCAACAAATAATACCTGCTTCCCTGAGGCATTCTTTAAATTTGCAAAGAACGCATTTGAACAAATACTCAATGAGAATAGTCGTATTAGGAGCCTCAGGTCAGCTGGGAAGCTGCCTTAAAAAAAACTCAACGGAACGTAACATTACCGACATTTCCTTCCCTTCGGAAGAAAACGCCAACATCCTCGACAAGGATCTGCTCGACAAGCTTTTTACGGCTGAAAAACCGCAGTTCGTCATTAACTGCGCGGCATACACAGCTGTCGACAAGGCAGAGGACGACGTGGACACTTGCCGGAAAGTCAATCGCGACGGCGCTGCTTATATCGCCGAAGTATGTAAAAAACACCAGGCAACGCTGATCCACATTTCGACGGACTTCGTTTTCAAAGGCGATATTCCCAAACTGCTCACCGAAACCGATCCGGCCGAGCCTGAAAATATATACGGACTAACCAAGCTGGAAGGCGAATCGGCTATCAGCGAGATTTTGCCCGAGCATTTCACCATCCGCACCAGCTGGTTGTATTCCGAATTCGGTAACAACTTTGTCAAAACCATGCTGCGCCTCGGTCGCGAACGCGAGCAATTGGGCGTGATCATCGACCAGATAGGCTCTCCTACCTATGCGATCGATCTGGCCAATGTGATCCTGGATATTACCGAATCCGGCAGCACGGCCTACGGCATTTACCATTACAGCAATGAAGGCGTTACTTCGTGGTATGATTTCGCCAAAGCGGTTTTTGACCTGAGCGAAACGACCGTGAAGCTCAATCCGGTTAAAACTTCGGAATATGTCACGCGCGCGGTCCGCCCGGCCTATTCGGTGATGGACAAGTCTAAAATCAAAAGCGCTTTTGGCATTGCCATTCCTTACTGGCGTGACAGTCTCGGCGTTTGTATCGACCGGTTGGTAAACGAAACGGTGAGCTAGTTGCTCACCTTTCCACCGTAAATTCATAACTGCCCGAGCCAGCCTCGACAACCGTGCAGCTATCTCTTCTCCCAAGGTTTTTTACCGGCGCGGAGGAGGATAGCTGCTTTCCATTCACGAGCAGCTGCGTATTCTCGCCTGCGGGTACATATATATGCGCGAGCGTGTTCACAGGCACTGTCACCTTCATGGTCAGTTTACCGTCAGCCTTGTTCCATTCGGAGGCGATGATGCCATTAATTGTGCGCAGCGAAGCTTTTAAATGATTGATCCCATCCCTCCCCATACTATCGGGCGCGATTTCGGGGCGGATATCAAACGTCTCGAATCCGGGTTTGGTCATCACAATCCCTGCCGCATTGCCAAACATCCATTCGCACACGGCTCCGAACGCGTAATGACTGAACGAGTTCATGGCCGCATTGTATTTAAAGCCGTCCTCTTTGGTGAAGCTATCCCACCGCTCCCAAATAGTTGTAGAGCCATTTTCAACCTCAAATCCCCAGGATGGGAATGCTTTGCTCAGAAATAATTTATAGGCAAGATCCGAATGGCCCGTGGCCGAAAGCGCTGGAAGCAGCGGCTTGGCGCCCAGAAAACCCGTACCGAGCTTATCACCATTCTCTTTCAATAGCTCCGTAAGATAGGTTCCCGCTTTGGTGCGGTCCGCCGGGGCGATAATATCCATGTAAATAGCATTAGCGTAAGCTGTCTGGGTATGCCCTGTAAAACCCAGGGAACCGTCGACATAACCTGCTCCATTGCCATAAGCCTTCTGGTCGCATTTGAAACGCCCCTGTTGATCCACATAATGCCCGCGGATCGCGTCCCGTACTTTCCTTCCCGTTTCGGCAAACCGCTGCTGATCTTTTGCATTCCCGATCGCTGCCGCCATTTCGGCCATCAGATCCGCGCAATAGGCGTAGTAAAAAGAGGCGAGCATATCCGGCGGGGTTTTCTTGCCAAATGAGAGCCAATCCCCAAAGCCGCCTTTCGGATTGATATCGGCAAATGCATTCTCTTTAAAAAGATAGGCGCCCTTGCTTCTTACGTCAAGAAAATCCATGAACTGCACCATATCGGCCCAGCCATTGCGGATCATGCGGGTATCGCCGTAGGTCTGGTAAATCTGGTACGGACAGATAATGCCCGCCTCCATCCAGCCCGGGGAGAAAGTATCGGTTTTGCGCAGGTTCGGACGCGGCGCGTAGAGCGGATAGGCGCCATTTTCATATTGCCCGTCATTCAGATCGACCACCCATTTGGTGAAAAACGAGGCCACATCCCGATTGAATGTCGCTGATTTCACGTACACCTGCGCATCGCCCGTCCAGCCTATACGCTCATCGCGCTGCGGGCAATCGGTAGGGATATCCACATAATTGGCCCGCTGCGTCCAATCGATATTGCTGTAAAGCTGGTTGACCATCGCATTGTCGGTCTGGAATGTTCCGACTTTCGGCGTGTCCGAGCCGATGACCAATCCCAGTAGCGTTTGGTCTGTGGGCGCTTCTCTGAGCCCTGTCACCTCGACATACTGAAATCCGTGGAATGTAAACTTGGGCTCCCAGGTCTCATCCGCAGGATCCCCTTTTAATATGTAGGTATCAGTAGCCCGGGCCATTCTCAGGTTTTCGGTCATCAACCGGCCATCGGGATAAAGCTTTTCGCCAAAACGCAGGCGAACCGTATCACCGGCCCGGCCTTTTACGTGCAGCCTGACAATGCCCGCGTAGTTCTGCCCCATATCAAAAATGTAAGCGCCATTCCCGCGGTCTTTCCGGCTCACGACTTGCAGCGTCTGGGTGATTTTCACCGGCGGGCCGGGATAGACCTGAATTTCACGCTCCACTTTATCTGCAAATACCTGGGGGTTCTTCCATCGGGAGTCATCAAAACCAGCCATGTTCCATCCGGTTTGCTCCAAACGTGCATCATAAGTTTCGCCATTGAGCAAATCCGATTCAAGTAGCGCTCCCTGGTTGGCTTTCCAGGTCTGGTCAGTCACGAAAGTTTCTGTTTTCCCATCTGCATACTCGACTTCTAATTGCGCTTTCAGCGAAGGAACCTTCCCGTAAAACGCGCGTACCACCGGGTTTTTGACCAATAATGAATAGCCTAGATAACCCGCATACCAACCGTAGGATAACTGCGAAGCCAGCGCGTTTCTACCGGCTTTCAAATCGGCAGTCACATCGTAGGTCTGATAGTAGACGCGCTTGTCGTAATCCGTCCAGCCGGGAGTCAGAAACGCATCACCCGCTTTTTTTCCATTAATAGTAAACTCATACAGGCCCAGTGCCGTAACATATAGCCGTGCTTTCTTAATCCCATTACGGATCGTTACCTCCTTTCTCAGGTATGGAGCAGGTGGCAGATGATACACTTTACCCCTGCCCAAACGGTCCAGGTCTAGCCCAATCCATTGCCCTTTCCACTCCGATTTACCAAGCAACCCCATCTCCCATTGCGACGGCTTACTCCATTCTCCTGCTAGACCATTTTTGTCCCAGCTCCTGACCTTCCAATAGCAAACCTTGCGCGACGCGAGTGGTTTTCCCGCATACTCGACCTGCGCAGTGCTCCTGCCGGCTGTCTTTCCTGAATTCCACAAATCAGCATCCTTCTCGGTAAGTTTTTCGATTGAGGAAGCAACCAGGATCTGATAGGCTGTCTGCACCTGATTGTTTTCAACCGCTGACAGCTCCCAGCTCAGGCGTGGGCGAAGGGCATCTGTCACCGGTGATTCTTTGTATTCGCAGCGAAGGTAGCCAGGCACCAGCCCCTTTGCGCTTGCCATAAGGGTACCTAATACCAGCATAGCTGAGAGCATATTTTTTTTCATAAAAAAAGCGAATTAAATCTTAACGCAGCACTTTCACACCCTTCGGTGCATCAATTTTGGACTTGACAGTGCCATCAGCCTGTTTTTCATGGCGGATTTTCACCACGCCCAGCGGTGTCGGGTAAGTCCCTTCTACCCATTGCAAATCGCCCAGGTTAGGCTGAATGCGGATGGTTTTGCAGCCCGCTTCGACGATGCTCACCCCCAGCACATGCTCGGAAAGCCAGGAAGTAGGCCCTGAGGCCCAGCCGTGGCAGAGGCTGTGGCGAAGCTTTTTGTAGCAATAGGCGCCAAAATCCCCGTGAATGTCGTCTTTCCCATCCGGCACAAGCTCATCGATCGGTGCGGCGTTTTTGGTCCAGGCCAGATCGAAATCCTCCCAAAAGGTGGTAGCGCCCATGTCGAGCATGCCGCCCCAATAATTGCGGATGCAGTTCAGCGCGCCGGTATAGTCCTTCGCTTTGGCCTTGGCCTGCAACATATAATAGCCATAGAATGTCGAAAAACGCTCGCAATCGCCCACGGCGATCACCTCTGCATTGGCCTTTTCGGCAGGCATCAGCCCAGCCAGGGCCATCAGCGCGGCGGCTTGCTTGGAACCGTTGGCGTCGGGGACGTACATTTTCATCTGCGCCGCCATGGTTTTGCAACGCGCCGCTTGCGCGGGCTCGTCCAGGATTTGGCATAGCTCGGCGCCCGCTTCGAGCGTCATGATCATCATCGCATGCAGACCTGCGTGAATGCCTTTCGGGTTTTCGCTCGATGGCCAGTCAAGGAAACGCGTTCCGTCGAGATCCTCCTTATTGTCTTTGGTTTTCTGCATGAGCTGGTCCAGCAGCGCGACAAGATATTTTTGCTGCTTGCGCAGGTATTGCAGATCACCCTGGTTTTTGTATAAATCCCGGTGAATGAGCACCCACCACATCGAATAGGCGCTAATGCCATTCATCCAGCCCGGCAGCGGCGTAATGTCCCGGGCCTGATCAAGGCTTCTGGCCACTACTTCATTCTGACCAAAAACAGTATTGATCGTCATCACCTCGGGGTGCATATCGCCCACCCACACCAGGCGGTCACGCTTGATACCGTCCCAGAGGTATTCCTGCATATTCAAATGCACCGTATAGGCGCCAGTGTTCCAGATTGTGTTCAGGCGCTGGTCGTTACTTTTAAATGAGCCCAGGTAGGGAATGTCCCGGTACTCGAAAATAGCGCGGACTTCTTTCAGTTGCAGCTCGCGACCCGGATCCACCAGGTCGATCCGGGCAAAGCGGAAACCCGAGTTGCCTACCTGCATTACACCGAGCCACGGCACCTGAATCGTAAAATCGCGCATCGCATGGTCGTTGGTCGCACCGTGAATCGTATCGATATCGGACATGGCCTCGCTGACCGACTCACCCAGGCGAATGCGGATACGGATCGGTTTCTGGTCCGCAGGCTGGTCGGTGACGATCTGAATGCCTCCTTGTATTTCTTTGCCAAAATCAAACAATATCCCCGGCGTTTCCCCCTCTTTGCTGACCAGCTTCGCGAAGTTTCTGTGAACCAGATCCGCCTGGCCGGTACCCTTCCTGAGCAAATTGGTAGGGTCTGCCACACTGGCCCCACTGCGGTCGGACATCCACACAATGCGTTTGGGAGAAAGATACTGCCTGATCCTTGAATCCCTCTGGGCATCATAACTGTTATCGAAAGCCGGAGGAAGGTCCTGCGCGGCTGCTCTGCCGGCAAGTACTGCTAGAAAAAGTAAAAGGAAGGCCAGGTAGTTTTTCACAAGTAGATCGTTTTGGTGTTCAGGATTGGAATATTGCGGGAAAATAAATAATTATTAACTAGTCAACTAGCCTGTTCTGTCCTGTCCGGCCAGTTGACGGATAGAGGTACCGTTAACGCTTCGTTAACATTTTTACATGCTAAAAGTATGTCAAAACCGTTCTACTTTTGCTTGTGGTACAATACCCGGCCATTTTTCCGTACTAAACCTTTCGACCCGAACGATGATCATAAAAGAAAATAGCTCGCAGGACCGCGACGGGCTGCCCCCATTTGTCAATAGCTGGAAACAGCTGTACATTCTGCTGATCGGCATGCTCGCATTGCAAATTGTCCTCTTCTATTTATTTATGACCCGTTTTCAATGAGCACACTCGACTGGATTGTTCTTTCGCTTACCCTCCTATTTGTAGTACTTTACGGGATCTACCGCAGCCGTGAGAAGCACACGATGGATTCGTTCCTGCTTGCCGGCCAATCCATGCCCTGGTACCATGTGACATTGTCGCTGATGGCTACCCAGGCCAGCGCGATCACCTTCCTTTCCGCTCCCGGGCAAGCCTATACCGACGGTATGCGTTTCGTCCAGTTCTACTTCGGCTTGCCGCTTGCAATGGTGGTATTGTGCGTGACTTTTGTTCCCAAATTCGGCAAGCTCAAAATATTCACCGCCTACGAATTCCTCGAAGGCCGTTTTGACCTGCGCACGCGAGCATTAACCGCATTTTTATTCCTTTTGCAGCGCGGTTTATCCACCGGACTTTCCATTTATGCCCCCTCGCTGATCCTTTCGGCCATTCTGGGCTGGGACATTACCTGGACAAACATCATTTCCGGCGGAGTAGTGATCCTGTATACGACGTTGGGCGGATCGCGGGCCGTTTCACATACGCATTTGCAGCAAATGGGCATTATCACGATCGGTATGGTCGTAGCGGGCGTGATGGTGGTAAAGTTCCTGCCCGAACAAGTGTCTTTTACCGACGCTTTGCATGTGGCAGGCAAGATGGGCAAAGTCAATCTGATCGATTTTACATTCGATTTGAATAACAGGTATAATGTCTGGTCGGGACTGATTGGCGGGTTCTTTTTGCAGCTCTCCTATTTTGGCACGGACCAATCGCAGGTCGGCCGCTTTTTGACCGGCAGCTCACAAGGCCAAAGCAAGCTCGGACTTGCAATGAATGGCCTGCTGAAAATTCCGATGCAATTCCTGATCCTTTTGGTTGGCGTACTTGTGTTCGCATTCTACCAGTTCACCACACCACCGCTATTTTTCAACCAGACGGCCGTCGACCGCGTCAAATCCAGCCCTTACGCTACTGAATATGCGGCGTTGGAAAAGCAGCATGAGCAAATCCAGGCGGTGAAACGCCCCGAGGTAATGGCGCTTACAGAGGCGATTCGCAAGGATGATCAGCAAGCGATTGCGGCGTCCCGCAGTGTTCTGGCAGGTCTGGAAGGCAAAGTAAAGGATGTGCGTAAAGAGGCCGCAGCTGTGCTCTCGAAAGCTAATGGCGGCGATACCAACGATGTGAACTACATTTTCCTGCGCTTTGTGATCGACTACCTCCCTGCGGGGATGGTGGGGCTGCTGATTGCGGTGATACTTCTGGCGTCGATGGGTTCGGTAGCTGCGGCCTATAACTCGCTGGCTTCCTGCACGATTGTCGATATTTATAAACGGATTGTCCGCAAGGACGAGAACGGCCGCAATTACGTAGCCGCCTCGCGTTGGGCGACGTTTTTCTGGGGTGTGTTCTGTATTGCCGTCGCGCAATATGCTTCACGGCTGGGAAGTATGATCGAGGCGGTCAATATCCTGGGCTCGCTGTTTTACGGGACAATACTGGGTATATTCCTGGTCGCATTCTATTTCAAAAATATCGGCAGCCGCGCGGTTTTCTGGGGAAGCATTATCGGGGAAATATTCGTGGTCGTCAGCTACGTGATCGACCTTACCGCATTTCTCTGGCTGAACCTGATCGGCTGCGTGCTGGTGATCATCTTCGCGGGGCTGATCGAAAAGGTCTGGCCGCAGCATGAAACACGCATGGAAGAAAACACTAATGCGTAATTTTTACGCATAACCAAAACCTTTGAAATGTCCTAGAACGGCACAATTCTGCTTTAAAATTACACATTTTAAAGAATTCATGGTGCGCTGCTCATTTTTTTCAAAGACATAGGAAACTATTCCCTCATTTTAATCCTTAATAAGTACAATCGGACAACGGGGAAGCTTATACGCAGCCCGATAATGTCACCGATTGTTTACAAAAACGTTCTCTAAACCTACCGGCCATGTTAACGCCACACCATCCTTTCTTTTCAGGGGTCAAAATCCTGTTTCTAGCCACAGATAGCTGATCCTTTCACGTTTTTTTCCAATTATCAAACCTGTTCATCATCAGACAGAAGCTCTTAATTTCTATCCAAAATTCTAATTAAAACCTACATGAAGCATTGGTCTAAGCCACAAAAAACGACGCGTTTGGCGCTTAGCTCGGCATTCCTCTTATTGAATTTGCTCAGTACCGCCCTGGCTCAGGGCATCCAGGAAAGTAACCGGGAAGCGCCGGTGCTGGAACAGGCAACTTTACAGGAAGTGGTTGCGTACGCTATCAAAAACCAGCCAGCGATCCAGCAATCGCTGATCGACGAGCAGATTACTGCCAATCAGGTCCGCGCCAAACTGGCCGACTGGTACCCTCAGATCGGCTTTAACTACAATTTGCAGCACAACTTTATTGTTCAGACCAGCATTATCGCCGGTAACCCGGTAAAGCTGGGGGTTAACAACGTTTCGGCTACACAGTTCACGCTTTCGCAGCAGATCTTCAACCGTGACGTGCTACTAGCCAAGCGTACCCGTGGCGATGTACTTTTCGCGGCAAGTCAGAACACGGTGAACAACAAAACCGATCTGGCCGTGAGCGTTTCCAAGGCATTCTATGACGTGCTGGCCACCACCCAGCAGATCCGCGTGGCCGAAGAGGACATCCTGCGCCTGGAACGCAGCCTGAAAGATGCCCAAAACCAGTACAAATCAGGTATTACCGACAAGATCGACTACAAGCGGGCGACGATTTCGCTCAACAACACCCGTGCCAATAAGAAAAGCAACGAGGAAGTATTGAAAGCCAAACTGGAATACCTGAAAACATTGATGGGCTATCCGATTAACAAAGCGTTGCAGATCAGCTATGATACCTTGCAAATGGAACGCGAAATCGCCCTGGACACTTTGCAGAATGTAGATCTGAACGGCCGGATCGAATACCAGATTCTGGCCACCCAGAAAAAGCTGGCCGAAGCGAACTTGCAATACAACAAATGGAGCTATTTGCCCAACCTGTCGCTGAACGGGGCCTACAACCTGAACTTTCAGAACAACCATTTCTCAGACCTTTATAACAAGAACTACCCCAACTCGTTTGGTTTGCTGACCTTGTCGCTGCCTATTTACCAGGGCGGAAAAAGGAAAGCCAATACCAAACAAGCCGAATGGCAGCTCAAACGCCTGGACTGGGATCTGAAAGGTCTTCAAAACAATGTAAACTCTGAATATGCCAGTGCATTAGCCAACTATAAAGGTAACCTGACTAACCTGCTCGCTCAGAAAGAGAACGTAGAGCTGGCGCGTGAGGTGTATGATGTGATCCAGCTGCAATACAAATCGGGTATCAAAACCTATCTGGAAGTAGTTACTTCCGAAACCGACCTTCGTCTGGCGCGTATCAACTATTACAATGCATTGTACCTGGTACTGGCCAGCAAGATCGACGTTCAGAAAGCACTCGGACAGATCAATATCCAATAACCGGCCAAGCCGACACTTAACTCCTGCTTCCATTAGAAAATACTTTAATGATATGTATTTAAATACAACCAAATATTACCCCGCTGCCCTGCTTGCATTGACGATCTTTTCATGCGGCAAAAAAGACCAGCAACAGGCGCCTACCGCCCCTCCGGCTGTACAAGTAACCTTGGCAGAGGTAGCAACTTCCGAGGCCTCATACTATGACGAGTACCCCGGAACCGTAGTGCCATTGAACGAAATCGAGCTGCGTCCGCAGGTTACCGGCTTTGTAACCGGCATCCATTTCACCGACGGAGCCCGCGTGCGCAAAGGTCAGCTGCTTTACACGATTGACGCCCAGCTTTACGATGCCAACTACGATCAGGCTGTGGCTACCCTGAATGTGCAGGAGGCCAACCTGGCCCGCGCGCAGAAAGATGCGGACCGCTACCACGAGCTCGAAAAAAACGACGCGGTGGCCAAACAGCTCGTCGATAATGCGGACGCCGCACTCGAGGTAGCCAAAAGACAGGTGGACGCGGCCAAAGCGAGCATCAAAGCGAGCCAGACCAGCGTGCGCTACACCAAAGTGACTGCGCCATTTGATGGTATCATCGGCATTTCGGCAGTGAAAGTCGGCGCGCCGGTTTCCGCGGGCCAGACAGTGCTCAACAAAGTTTCGACCGACAATCAGCTGGCGGTCGATTTCAACGTGGACCAGAAAGAGATTTACCGCTTCACCACATTGATGAAATCCCAAAAGGCCAGTGATTCGACCTTCTCAATCAAATTCGGAACGGACGTTTACCCGGCGCACGGCAAGATCGCATTGCTCGACCGCGCCGTGGACCCGCAGACCGGTAGCATCAAAGCCCGTCTGGTTTTCCCCAACAAGGATAACCAGCTCCGCGCCGGCATGAGCGGCACGGTGATGGTGCTCAACAATGCAGGTTCGAAATCGGTGGTAATCCCTTATAAAGCCGTAACCGAGCAATTGGGCGAATTCTTTGTGTACGTGGCCGGCGACAGCAGCAAGGTTACTCAGCGCAAAGTGACGCTCGGTACCGCTATCGGATCCAACATCATTGTGAAGGACGGGCTTAAAGAAGGCGAGAAAATCGCGGTGGAAGGTGTGCAGAACCTTCGTGAAGGAGCAGCCATTCAGGAAGGTGCACCTGCCCAGGGTGCGGCACCGAATCAGGGCGGTCCTCAGAAAAAATAAGCAGCCGGTCCCTTTTACTATTTCATAAACCAGTACGAAATGATTGCAGATGTTTTTATAAAAAGGCCGGTCACCGCGATAGTATCCTCGGTGGTGATAGTCCTGGTGGGGCTCATTGCCCTGACCACCCTGCCGATTGCCCAGTATCCCGATGTCACCCCACCTACCGTAACGGTGAGCGGGAACTTCACGGGTGCCGACGCCCAGACGGTCGAACAAACGACTACGACCCCCATTGAAACACAGATCAACGGGGTGCCTGGCATGACCTACATGTCCAGCAACAGTACCAGCAGCGGGCAAAGCAGCATTAACGTGACATTCGATGTCGGTACCGACGTCAATATTGCGGCCCTGGATGTTCAGAACCGCGTAAGTGTGGCCGAACCTACCCTGCCCGATGCGGTAAAACGCCTTGGTCTGACCGTTCGCAAGCGCCAGCCCAGCATTATGATCGCCCTGGCGCTGTACTCGCCTAACGGCACGCACGATGCGCAGTTTATCGGTAACTATGCCAACATTTACCTCAAAGACGCGCTTCAACGCGTGAAAGGTGTGGGTGATATCGTATCGCGTGCCGACGACTTCGGGATGCGTATCTGGCTTAACCCCGAGAAACTGGCCAACCTGAGAATGACCCCTTCGGATATTTCCGCAGCATTGGCAGAGCAAAACTTGCAGATCGCGGCCGGTACCGTGGGTGGTACCCCGCAACCGGGCGCGCAGGCATTCGAATACAGCGTGCTGACCAACAGCCGGCTGAACACCAAAGCGCAGTTTGAAGATATCATCGTACGCTCCGACCCCGCGCAAGGCAGCGTAGTATACCTGCGTGACGTGGCGCGCGTGGAATTGGGCAAGTTTGATTACGGTGTAAATGCGTTTGTAAGTGGTAAACCCGCAGCATTTGTACTGATTTACCAGGCTCCCGGCGCCAACGCCCTTGACACTTATGAAGGTGTGATGAAGGCATTGACCGAGATGAAGAAAACCTTCCCGAAAGATATCGACTACGTCATTCCGGTTGAAACAGCATCGGTTGTGAAAGTGTCTATCGAGGAGGTATTGCACACATTTGGCGAGGCGATGATCCTGGTGGTACTGGTGGTGTTCCTCTTCCTGCAAAACTGGCGTGCGACGTTGATCCCGATCCTGGCGATCCCGGTTTCATTGATCGGTACCTTTATATTCTTTATTCCTTTCGGGTTTACGATCAACACGCTGACGCTGTTTGCATTCGTACTCGCGATTGGTATTGTGGTGGATGATGCGATTGTGGTGGTCGAAGCGGTTCAGCATTATATTGATGAGAAAAAAATGTCGCCCCGCGCTGCTACCGAGCAGGCGATGAAAGACATTTCCGGTCCGGTAATCGCGATTGCCTTGATCCTTGCGGCCGTATTCGTGCCGGTGGGCTTCGTACCAGGTATCGTAGGGCGCCTCTACCAGCAATTTGCGATCACAATCGCGGTTTCTGTATTGCTTTCCGCATTTGTCGCGCTTTCCCTTACGCCGGCGCTTTGCTCGATCATGCTGCGCCCCTCCAAAGGAGCCGACGATAAAAAGAACCTTCTGGAACAATTCTTCGACCGTTTCAACCGCTGGTTCGATAAGGTTTCGCATTCCTACACAAGAGGGGTTTCAAAATGGATTAAAGCCACGCCGCTGGTGCTAGTGATGATGGTCTGTCTGTTTGTAGGGTTATTCTTCCTGTTTAAAAACAAGCCTTCCGGCTTTATTCCCGTGGAAGATGAAGGGCGTCTTTTTGTAACCTATGAAATGCAGGAAGCAACTTCTACGACCCGCAACGTGGCGATGATCAAGGACATTATGGCCCGCGTATCCTCTATTCCGGAAGTGAAGGTTGTCGGTGGTCTGGCCGGGTTGAACGTGATCAGCTTCTCGAACAAATCCAACGTGGGTACCATGTTTGTCAGCTTGCACCCATGGGCCGACCGGAAAGGCGCCGAGCACCACGTACAAGCCGTGATCAAGGAGATTCAGAAGCGTACCGCCGACATCAAAGAAGCCCGCGTACTGGCCATCGCGCCTCCTGCGATCCCTGGTTTGGGAGCAACCTCCGGTTTCACATTCCAACTGCAACAATCAACCAGTACCGATAACATCCAGCAGTTTGAAGCGGTAGCCCGCGAGTTTTTGGGAAGAGTCAACAAGCGCCCTGAAATCGCGATGGCCTATACCTTCTTCAATGCCAGAACGCCGAGCTACCAGATCGACGTGGATCGTGACAAAACCAAGAAACTCGGTGTGCAGGTGAATGATGTCTTCAATTCACTATCGACACTTTTGGGTAGTTCGTATGTCAACGACTTCAACCTCTACGGCCGGAACTTTCGCGTAATGGTGCAGGCTGACAGCAGTTTCCGCTCGTCGCTGGACAAGATCCAGAAGTTCTACGTACGCAACAAGGCTGGCAATATGGTGCCACTCAGCGCATTGGTTACTTCAAGGGTCGTAGAAAACCCTGCATTGATTTCGCACTACAACATTTACCGTTCGGTGGAGATCAACGGTACGCCGAAACCCGGTTTCAGTAGTGGTCAGGCGATCACCGCATTACGTGAAGAAGCAGCCAAGCTTCCTGCCGGTTACAGCTACGAATTCTCCGGCATGAGTAGCGAGGAGATTAAGGCGGGTGACAGTACGGTAACTATTTTCGCCATCTCGATCGTATTCGTGTTCCTGTTCCTGGCAGCGCTGTATGAAAGCTGGTCGATCCCGTTCTCCGTACTTTTTGCGGTACCAATCGGTGCATTCGGCTCGATCCTTACGCTGACATTCCTGCCGAACTTGTCCAACAATATTTACGCGCAAATCGGTTTGATTACCCTGATCGGTCTCGCAGCCAAAAACGCGATCCTGATCGTCGAGTTTGCCAAAGAGCGGGTAGATAATGGGATGGAGCTCGTCAAAGCGACGCTCGAAGCGGTGCAGCTGCGCTTGCGGCCGATCATTATGACGTCCCTGGCATTTATCCTCGGGGTGCTTCCGCTGGCATTTGCAAGCGGTGCGGCGGCCGAGTCGCGGAAAACCATTGGCTGGACGGTGTTTGGCGGTATGCTCGCTGCAACTTCGCTGGCTATTTTCGTTGTGCCGGTCTTGTTTGTAGCCATCGAAAAGCTGGCGACAGGCAAAAAAGGCAACCAGCCGGCCAGGCCCGGCGGTGTCTCCGACGCTCCTGCTGCGCATTAACAGGATATTGTTTTTATTTCAAAAAGCGGGTCATAGCAAACACTATGGCCCGCTTTTTTCTATTTTGGCAAAGAACTTATTATGATCATTTATGTACGTCAAAGAGGTCTTTTCGATCTGGCGCCTGCTCAAAGGCATTTGGGTGGGCGTCGTTGCGGTTACCGCTTACGCAACGCTGGTATTTTATCTTTTCAGTTATCAAAACTGGCATTTTCTTTCCTTCCCTATTTCGATTACCACTATTCTGGGCACGGCACTCTCGCTGCTGCTGGGTTTCAGGACGAATTCGGCCTATGACCGCTGGTGGGAAGCCCGTAAATCCTGGGGAGAAATTGTCAACGACAGCCGGACGCTCGTTCGCCAGACGGTTGCGTTCACCAAAGCGCCCGCGAAAGAAAAGGAAGAGCTGGTTTCCAATATCGCACACTTACAAATTGCCTGGTGCTACGCGCTGGCCAATTCGCTTCGCCGCACACAGGTGCTCGTGTATGCCGACCTGCACCTGACTGCCCAGGAGCACGAGTACGTGAGCGCACAAGACAATATCCCCAACGCCATTCTAAACCTGATCCAGTTTAGAATGGCTGCCTTACACGATTCGGGGAAAATCAAGACTTTGCTCTACCAGAACATCGACGATACCCTGCGACGGCTTTGCGACGCAATGGGTAAATGCGAGCGGATCAAGAACACCGTTTTTCCTACCCAGTACGCCTTTTTCGTACACCTGGTGATATTCATTTTCACGCTGGTACTTCCGATGGGCCTTGTCGAGAGCATTGGCCGCATTGCCATCCCTATCACATTCACGATTTCGTTCCTATTCTTTTATGTGGAATGGATTGCCTATATCATGCAAAACCCTTTCGAAAACGGGCCTAATGATATTCCAATGACTTCGATGTCGCGCAACATCGAGATCAACCTGCTGCAACTGATCGGCGCCGAGAAAATTCCGGAGAAGATACTGCCCAAGAATGGGGTGGTTATGTAAAAGAAAAGGGGTAAGCGTTAAACTTACCCCTTTTCTTTGTTGATTTTGAATTACTACTTAGGTTTCACCGTCGTGTAATACAGTTCAAGCTCTACGCCTTTATCTGCATTCAACTGATCGCCCACCACCAGCCGGTCGACGCTCATCGAGTACAGACTGCCTGCTTCACGGAAAGTCCCGCTCGAACCAAACGGGCTGCTGCGCAGCACAAACCCGCCTATATCATTGGACTCTGAAACCATTATTTCCGTTGCGAATGAGCTGATATCAAAGCGGTAATATTGCTCGTTCTTGATCAGGTCAGTGAAATAAGCGCTGCTCACGCCGTTTGGGGTACCAAGCAGGGTGACCGCCAGAGGCGCACCGCTGGCATCCGTGTAAAACTGGTTATTCTTATCGAGGCGGTACAAATACAAAACCTTTGGAACCCTAAACGCATCAGTAACAGAAGCTTTCAGCGGCTTCACACGCAGATAGGCCTTATTAATCGCTGTGTATTTCGCGTATCTGAATTGGTTCAGGTAAGGTAGATCTACACGCAGCATGACACCTGTTCCCGCCTGCATGAAGGCCTGGTTACCAGATTGCGAGGACGGCAGGGAAACACGTGTGTTCTGAGGCAATTTCGCCAGCTGCGTGCCTGCATGATCGGCCAACGTCTGATTGTAGCTTGCCGTAACCCGAAATAACGCCGAATCCTTCTTGAATTCGCTCACCAGCGGCGTATGATAATGAAGTTGAAGCGAAGTGGTATCTCCTACCGGAGGGCCCCATTTGAAGCCGACAACCGGGCCATTATCCGTCGTGGCGGGCACTACAACCAATCCTTTCACCAGGTTTATCCAGTCTGTGTTAGAAGTCAACTGGTTGTTTTTGGCCATTTCAAAAATCTGCTTCCCTAATGCGTCCGAAAGTCTGATTTTCAACAGTTTCGTTGTAGTAGGCCTTGGCACAATGGTGATCTTTCCTATCGCTGTCGGGTCATATGCGGTCGAATTGTGATTCCAATAAGCGCTTTTTTCGAGAATATCGGTAAGCAATTTGTGAACCGTCAGGTTCATCGGCTTGGTCGTATCGCCATAGCTGTAAGAGTTATCGTATCTCAGGGTTAGAATCAGCGAGTCATATTCTGCCTCCTGCACCACAGACATACCGCTAGCCAGCGTTGGTTGAAAGAAGCTCAGGGTTCGTACCTTTCCAAAATAAGGATCTTTATAGTTGCCCAGAAGCATACGCGAGGCAGCGCCGGTCATCAGCGAATCCGTGCCGATTGTTGAGAGCTTAATTGTGACAGTATCGGTACTAAGTACGGCAAAATCATCCGGATTAGGCTGGGCCAGGGATTCGACCTGATCTCCCCACTCACACGCTGTGAGCGAAAATGCAAATCCAATTATGATCAGAAGCTTATAGACTATGGACGACTTCCCTAAGGAATAAGACTGAAATTTCATTTAGAGCAAGAACAGTAAAAAGTGCAAAAATATCAGTTGCATTCTTAAATACAACATGATTCAACGATTTAGGACAAATAAGAAAGTAAAATCCGGTTTGCAACAAAAAACGGAATGCATACGTAAGAGTTAAACAGAGGCTTTTGAACCGTTACGCCGCAGGCACCGGAATAGTGGCAAACACGGTAAGAAACGTAAAAGATGCAGGACTATTTTAAACCTTTCGGGGTTGGAATGCATCCAGAGGCAAGTGACCGGCGCCAACGGCGCAACATTGTAACCTGTTACGCGTTGAAAGTAACTGACAGATTAAAGTTTTGGACAAAAAATTTCTGATTATTTTACTTAGCAGTATCAAGATGTTATGTTTGCAAAAAATTTAGGTTACCGGTGAACTTGTCATATCACATGCAGGCAAGCGGCCAATTGAAATATTCAATAATTCTCAATACTCATTTGTAACAATTCGTCAAACAATAATTTCATGTTTAATACCTTAAAAAAGACTTCGTTAGCCCTTCTAGTCGCTTCTACCGCGTTGGTTCAGATGAGCTGTCACAAGGATGATGATGCAGAAAAACAAGGAAACTGGTTCAGAAAGGATCTGCCGAACTTCGGAGGATCGATCCGGACCAACGCAGTGAGCTTTGTGATTGGTAGCGTAGGTTACATTGGTACTGGTTATACAAATGAAACAGTTGCCCGGGTAAAAGATTTTTGGGCTTACAATGCCGAAAGACAAACCTGGTCACAAATAACTCCATTCCCCGGATCGGGGCGTAACAGCGCCACCGCATTCGTGTTGAAAGGCAAAGCCTATGTAGGCGGCGGCTTCGACAATGTAACGGCCGTCGACGCAGGTTACAAAAAAGACTTCTACGAATACGATCCTGCTACCAACAAATGGGATGCGATCGCTGACTTTGGAGGCGGTCCCCGTCAGTTTGCTACTTCATTCGTAGTAAACGACAGAGCATACGTAGGCCTTGGCTACAACGCGAGCAACTACTACCAGGATTTTTATGAATACAACCCTACTACCGACAAGTGGACGGAAATGGCGACCTTCAAAGGTGGTAAAAGAACTGGTGCTATCTCCTTTACCATCGGTGCCAAAGCTTACGTAGGGTTCGGAGAAAGCAACTCACAAACTTCGTATAAAGATATTTACAGCTTCGATCCGGCAGGTAACGGCGGTGCAGGTAACTGGACCCGTGTAGATTTCGCTGACGGGTTCGACCAGGATGCATTTCCAGCGCGTTCATACGGCTCGTCTTTCGTGATCGATGGAAAAGCTTATGTAGTGGGCGGAAAAGGCAGATCTGATGTTTGGGAGTACGATCCGGGCGCAAACAGCTGGATCGAAAGGGCTCCTTTCCCAACGCAGAGAGGTTTTGCAGGTGCATTCGTAGTGGGTAAGATCGGTTACCTCGGAACAGGTAGCGCATCCGGCTCAGGTGGCGGCACAGATGACTTCTGGGGCTTTGATCCTTCCCAGCCAATTAACACTGACGACGATCTGTGATCCGCAGAAACAGCAGAATCCTGATCATAGGTATATTGGCCACGGCCTTCGCAGCAGCGATTTACTTTTTGTTCTTTAAAGGACAGGGGGCAAATCAGGGCGGCGAAGGCCTTTCCCGTTTCAAGGTTGAAACCATCAGGGGCGAGCACGGCTGGGGCTACAACATCCGCCAGGATACGACGCTGGTAATCGAGCAGAAGGTTATTCCCGGAGTGCCCGGTATGGATGGTTTTACGACCGAGCAGGAAGCCGCCAAAACGGGTGGGCTCGTCAAGCAAAAACTTGACAGAGGCATTTTCCCGCCCACGGTCTCCGTACATGAGCTGGACAGTCTCGGCATTAAATATCAGTAAAACAGGCTCCTGGGAGCCTGTTTTTATTTGAAGCGGTAAGTACCCATGATCGGATAATGATCCGAGTACTTTATTTTGGAGTAGGTAGTGAAGTCCAGCACCGATAGTTTGTTCTCATCATAAAACTGATGATCGATCCTGATAAAATAAGGCAGGTGGTTGTAAGAAAAGCCAAACCCGTTCCCCTTCTCTTCAAAGCTGTTTTTGAGTGATTTCCGTAGCTTGCCGTAGATATAGCTGTAAGGTACTTCATTAAAATCCCCACATACCAGCACCGGATAGGGCGATGCTTTGACCCAGTCCTGCAAAACAGTAAACTCTTCGGCCCTTTGCGTGAATCCATTTTTCATTTTCCGAAGTGTAATGCGGCCCTCGGCCTTCACACCGTCCATTTCCTTTTGATGTACCAGTTTACTGAGGCCCAGCGTCATCGAATACAAATGCAAACCGATTATCCGCACCGTATCACGCCCCACTTTGATGTCGGCCTGGATCATTCCGTTTTGGGCCACAAAAATCGTATCCCGGGATGCTACAATCGGATATTTCGAAAGTATTGCCAATCCCCAGTACGACTTGCCGTATTTCCTCCGATAGAAATGGGCCGAATGTTTGTATCCTTTTTTTCGCAGGTAATTTCCCGAATCGAAAATAGTGTCGTCCTCGTCGTAATATTCAGGCATGCAAAGCACGTCGGCACCGCTATCCCCTATCCAGGCTTTCATTTCTCTGATTTCCTTTTGCGTGCTTACGAGCCGCCATTCCGAAAATTTCTGAAAAACGTGGACATTATAGCTCATCACAGAGAACTTGCGCTTACCGTCCTTTTCCGCCGAAGCATCATCGGAACCACCGAATTGATAGGTTCTTGAAAAAAATAAACCAGCGGCTACAAACATGATCAGCGGCAAAATGGCCTTTTTCTTCTCCACCACAAACCAAACAGGCACCGAAATCAGGTGGACGAGCACGACCGCGGGAAACGACATCATCATAAATCCGGCCACCCAGCCATCCAGCGGCACCCACAGTATCAGTATGTAAATCAGCAGGGTATAGCAAGCAAAGCATTGATATAAAAACCACAGTAACTTCTTGATCCCCTTCATTGATTCTAAATAGCATTTTTTGCAAAAATAGCCGACGGAAACGGATTTGGAAGACATCCCCGAATGTTTGTAGAAATGATAAAATAATTTTATATTTGCATCCAATTCTATTTTGATCGATTGATTGAGGGGGTCTAAATCCCCTTTTTTATTTGTATAGCTTATACATGACCGTAAAGGAACATTTAGAAGTTTTGTTGGCCCCGCTTCTGGAAGATGGCGATTGTTTTCTGATAGACATCGTTATGAAACCATCAAAGGCCAATCAGAAAGTTACCATCCTTGTCGACAGCGACGAGGGTATTACCATCCAGCAATGCACCTCCATCAGCCGCAGGCTAGCCAAGCAGCTTGAAGAGCTGGAAATATTCACAGACGCGTACACGCTGGAAGTTTCTTCCCCTGGCCTGGACCAGCCGTTGGTGTTGCCGCGCCAGTACAAGAAAAATGTAGGCCGGAACCTCAAGATTACCCTGAAAACCGGTGAAGCCCTCCTGGGAAATCTGACGGATGCAGGTGATGAAAGCATTACCATCCAGCTGCCCGCTCCCAAGAAAAAACCGAAAACACCGGTCGACGAGGCGTCGCTGGTGCGGACGATCCGCCTGGATGAAATTTCCAAGGCTCTGATCGAAATCTCTTTTAAATAGACTCACGACGCCGGAATCGCATTTTCTGGTTGTGATCAATTATATAATATGTCTAACTTAGTATCAGCAAATATTCTTTAACATACCCATGGATAGCGGAATATTAATTGAATCATTCGCGGAGTTCGCAAGCTCCAAGAACATCGATCGTCCTACGATGATCAGTGTTTTGGAAGAGGTATTTCGTACTATGATTCGCAAGAAATATGGCACCGACGATAACTTTGATGTGATCATCAACCCGGAGAGTGGTGACCTCGAAATGTGGCGTACCCGCGAGATCGTGGACGACAACTCCGAGGATATCTGGGAATATAACAAAATACCGCTGGCCGAAGCCCGCAAAATCCAAAGTGACTTTGAAGTAGGCGAAGAAGTGGCCGAAGAAGTAAAACTGGTGGAATTTGGCCGCCGCCTGGTGCAAACAGCCCGCCAGACCCTGATCCAGAAGATCAAGGACATGGAAAAGGAGATCATGTACGAAAAATACAAGGATCAGGTGGGTGAAATGATCACCGGGGAGGTATACCAAACTTTGAGACACGAGGTAATCATCGTGGATTCGGAGGGTAATGAGCTTTCGCTGCCACGTACCGAACAAATTTCGAAAGACCGTTTCCGCAAGGGAGAATCCGTGAAGTCGGTGATCCATAAAGTGGAAATGAACAACGGTTCGCCCAAGATCACCTTGTCGAGAACGTCGCCAGTTTTCCTGGAAAGGCTCTTCGAAGTGGAGATCCCGGAAATCTACGATGGAATCATTTCTGTGCGAAAAGTTGTTCGTGAACCAGGGGAACGTGCCAAAGTTGCCGTTGAATCATACGACGACAGGATCGACCCGGTGGGTGCTTGCGTAGGTATGAAAGGCTCACGTATCCATTCCATTGTTCGTGAATTGGGTAACGAAAACATCGACGTTATCAACTACACCGACAACCTCGAACTGCTGATCAGCCGTGCATTGAGCCCTGCAAAAGTAAGCTCGATGCAGATCGACCGCGACGCCAAACGCGTATCGGTATTCCTCAAACCAGACCAGGTATCACTGGCAATCGGTAAAGGCGGGCAGAATATCAAGCTGGCCGGCAAACTGGTGGGAATGGAAATCGACGTATTCCGCGATATCGAAGAACAAAATGATGAAGACGTTGATTTGACCGAATTCTCGGATGAAATCGACGAGTGGATCATCGACGAATTGCACAAAATCGGTCTGGATACCGCCAAAAGCGTACTCGCTCTGAGCAAGGAAGAGCTTGTCAGAAGGACCGATCTTGAAGAAGCGACTGTCGAGGAAGTACTCGATATTCTGCGGAAAGAATTTGAATAATATTAACCCGTGGGGCTGTGCAAAACAGCCCTGCAATCAATGCAAAACCTTATTCTACTAAATTGCTAATATGGCAGAAGATAAAATGATGCGCCTTAGCCAAGTGGCACGGATCCTGAACGTGGGTATTACTACGATCGTGGATCATCTGTCTGCCAAGGGGTATAAGGTGGAAACTAATCCGAATACCAAAATTAATGCCGATCAAATTGAGTTTCTTGCGAAGGACTTCAAATCGAATGAGCTGAGAACTTCCCTGACACAAAAACCGGCTGCTCCTCCTGTGGAAGCACCGATTGAGGTGAAGGAAGACAAAGTTAAAAGCGATGTTGAGGGAATTCTATATTTCCGAAATACACCGAAAGCAGACGAGAAACCGGTTGTGGAAGAAAAACCTTCCGCTGCCGAGCCACAACCTGCTTTTGAAAATAAACTTCCTGGTATCAAAGTAGTTGGCAAGATCGACCTGGATGCAAAACGGCCGGTAGTACAACAGCCCGCTCCTGAGGAACAACCCAAAGCGGAAGCTCCGAAGGAAGTGGTTGCAGAAACTCCTAGGCCTGCTCCTGCGCCGGTTGAGAAGGAAGAAATCAAACCGGTTGCAACCCAGCCTGAACCTGTGAAGGAAGCTCCGGCAGAGGCCCCGGTAAAAGAAACTCCGGCTGCACCAGCAGCACCGGCTGCCGCAGCACCGGCTGCCGCAGCTCCGGCCGCCGAGGCTCCTGTGAAAGAAGAACCGCGCCCGGCTGCACCAGCAGAAGCTAAACCAGCACCTGCGCCTGTGGAACCGAAAGAGACAGCGCCAGTTGCTGAAAAACCGACGGTACCTGCTGCTCCGGAGAGCAGCAATACGCCGGAAGAGCAGCCATCCGGTGAATCGGAACTGATCGAAGCCCGCGGTGAACAACTCAGAGGCCTAAGGGTAGTTGGAAAAATTGAACTCCCTTCTAATAAAAAGAAAGATCCGGTAGCTTCCAGCGACAATGCCGCTGACAAAAAACGCCGGAGAAAAAGGAAACGAATCCGCGACGGAGCGGCGGCCCCTGGTGAAAACCGTCCAGCCGACGCGAATGCAGCAACTCCGGGCAATAATACAAATACCAATGCTGCTGGCACCGATGCTAACCGCAACCGTCCTAACACGCCGGGTAATACCTCTCAGGGTGGTAACCAGCAAGGAGGCGGGCAACGTCCTGCGCAAGGCGGACCGGGCAACCGTGGAGGCAATAACAGCAACAACAACCGCAGAGGCGGCCGCCGCGAGGAGGTTTCCGATAAGGAAGTTGCCAGCAATATCAAGGCGACAATGGCCCGTATGGGTGGTGGTAACGCCAAAGGTCCTGCAAGAGGAAAAGGCCGTCGCCGCGACCGCACAGATCAGAACGATCCAAACGGCTTCGACGACGAAGAAACAAAGGTATTGCGCGTAACCGAGTTCGTTTCTGCAAACGACCTGGCGTCCCTGATGGACGTGACCGTGCAGGAGGTAATCTCGGTATGTATGAGCATGGGTATGTTCGTTTCGATCAACCAGCGCCTCGACGCGGAAGCCATTACTTTCATTGCCGACGAGTTCGGATTTGAAGTAGCCTTTATTTCAGCGGAAGAAGAAGTACAAAACGACGTTCAGGAGGAAGTCGACGACGAGGACAGCCTGAAAGAAAGAGCACCGATCGTAACGATCATGGGTCACGTTGACCACGGTAAAACATCGCTCCTTGACTACATCCGTCAGGAAAACGTAGCAAGCGGTGAGGCCGGAGGTATTACCCAGCACATTGGTGCATATAGTGTTAAAACCAAAACCGGCAAGCCGGTAACATTCCTGGACACCCCGGGTCACGAGGCATTTACCGCGATGCGTGCACGTGGTGCGAAAATTACCGACGTAGTAATCATCGTAATCGCAGCGGACGACAGCGTCATGCCGCAAACACGCGAGGCGATCAACCACGCACAGGTAGCCGGTGTACCTATTGTATTTGCATTCAGTAAAGTGGATAAGCCAGGTGCCAACACCGAGAAAATCCGCGAAGAGCTGGCGAATATGAACCTTTTGGTGGAAGAATGGGGTGGTAAATACCAAACCCAGGAGATATCTTCCAAATCAGGTCTGGGTATCGACGAGCTGCTCGAAAAAGTATTGCTCGAAGCAGAATTGCTCGAACTGAAAGCCAATCCGGACCGCCGCGCGGCGGGAACCGTCGTGGAAGCATCGCTCGACAAGGGCCGCGGCTACGTGACGACGATCCTCGTTCAAACCGGTACTTTGAAAGTTGGAGATGTGGTATTGGCCGGTGCGCACTTCGGTAAAGTAAAAGCAATGACCGATTATCTTGGAAAAAGGCTCAAAACAGCGGGTCCGTCCATGCCGGTACAGCTGCTTGGTCTTAACGGAGCGCCACAGGCGGGTGACCGCTTTAACGTCTTCGAAAACGAGCGTGACGCGCGTGACATTGCTACCAAACGTGAGCAGATCCAGCGTGAACAATCGATCCGTACCCGCAAGCACATTACCCTTGAAGAGATCGGCCGTCGTAAGGCGATCGGTAACTTCCGCGAGTTGAACCTGATCGTAAAAGGTGATGTGGATGGTTCGGTAGAAGCGCTTTCGGATTCATTGCTGCAACTTTCAACTTCGGAAGTTCAGGTAAATATCATTCACAAGGCGGTAGGTCAGATTTCCGAGTCGGACGTCAACCTTGCGATTGCTTCCGATGCGATCATCGTCGGATTCCAGGTTCGTCCTTCTTCGAATGCGAAGAAAATGGCCGAACAGGATCAGATCGAGATCCGCCACTACTCGGTAATTTACCAGGCGATCGAAGAGATCAAAGACGCGATGACGGGTATGTTGGCTCCGACGATCGAAGAGATCATCACCGGAAACATCGAAATCCGCGAGGTGTTCAAGATCAGCCGTATAGGAACCATTGCAGGTTGCTACGTTACGGATGGTTATGTGAAACGCAACAACAAGATCCGCGTGATCCGCGACGGTATCGTACTTTACACGGGCGAAATCGACTCGCTGAAACGTTACAAAGATGACGTTCAGGAGGTAAGAAACGGTTACGAATGTGGTTTGAGTATCAAAAACTACAACGACATCGAAATCGGCGATATCATCGAAAGTTTCGAGCTACGCGAAGTAAAACGGACGCTTTAATTAGCTACCGATATAATGAAAGCCTGCTTCTTTTTTTGCGAAGCAGGCTTTTTTAATGAGCCTGATCTAATTCTGGTCGATCCTCAGTTTGCCCTTGACCTCCGTCAGAAGTTGGCAACAAGCCGCGTAGAGCCCTGGATTTCCCATATTGATCTTCCATAAATAACTATCCACTTCACGCGCGTACACCCGTGCAAAGCCCGGATCATGCTCGGCCAGCGAAAGCATATTATCGATAATATCCGCGTACTTGACAGTCTGGGCAATCGGCCGTGACGCTACTATCCTTGCGCTTTCAAGCTCCTTCCGCTCCGCCCTGTTCAGTGACGGATACCTTTCGGTGGTATATTTATCGGTCAGGTCGTCTACGCCGGCAAGTATCACCTCGTCCTCCTCGATGTTATAGCCAATGCTCATCAGTTTGTAAGACAAGTCAGCCAATGAACACTCGGTGTCTTCGATCAAATCGTGGCAAAATGCTATTTCGGTTTCATAACCATTTTGCACGTATTGTTCGACGCGGTCGGCTACGCTCAGTAAATGCGTGTAGTAGGGTGCACCGGTGTATTTACGTTTCTGACCGCCGTGCATTTCCTTCACATAATCAAACAACGCCCATCGGCGCTCCGTCAATTCCAGCATAATCATTCAATACAATCAACAATTCCAGATTCAATTCAGCTTTGTCTTTTTAAAGTAATAATAAAACTCTGGTTATTGAAATTATTACTGAAACCGTGCAACTCAATGGGCCTGTATTTTGGTCTATGTATCCGCAATCACCTGATCCGGCCGGATTTACTTCTTACCAAATCTTTCATTTATCATGAGATATATTTGTCTTTTCATTTTATGTTTAGGACTATGGCAATGCAAAAACTCACACACCCATGAACCTGCTCCTATCCCTGAGAGTGTCGGAAAACCGGATACAATCGGGACTATAACCCCACCCATTATTATAACCGCAGGAAATGCCATCGGCTATGACATTGCATTGGACACGGCAAACAACATTTATGTGACCGGATCATTTTCTGCTACTACCACTTTCGGAAGCATTACCAAAACCGTTGCGGGAAACACCGATGTATTTATCGCGAAATATAAGCCAGACGGACTGCTTGAATGGGTGGAAACCATCGGGGGCACCTCATACGACGAGGGACACGGCATTGCCGTCGATGCAAACGGCAACGTATACGTGACCGGCCATTATTATGAAACAATTTCTGCCGGCAACTTCTCGGTTACCTCCGCGGGCAGCGCCGATGTGTTCATCGCCAAATATAACACCAACGGACAGGCACAGTGGATACGCTCCGCCGGCAGCGACGGTGGGGAGCGCGGATATGACCTGGCCATCGATAATATGGCCAATGTGTATGTGACCGGGGAGTTTCAGGGCACCGGCTTTTTTGGCAGCATTCGTAAGCAATCCGCCGGAGAATTCGATCTGTTTGTCGCCAAATACGACACCAACGGAGAATTTTTGTGGGTACAATCAGCAGGAGGCAGCCACCGCGAAACCGGCAACGGAATTGCCACAGACCCCAATAGTGGCGATGTTTATGTAACCGGTACCTATTTCGGCACAACAACCTTTGGCAATACCACCAGAACTTCCGCAGGTAACGCGGACGTGTTTATTGCCAAATACAGCAAGGACGGCTCGTTTCAATGGATGCTGTCAAACGGAGGGCCGGACTCTGACTCAGGCATAGGCATCACCACAGACAGGCTTGGCAATATATTTGTGACCGGCCAACACGAAGTAGAAGCCAACGGCTTTTTAAACAAATACAGTTCCGACGGCAGTTTGTTATGGGGCACGCCCCTTGATATGAATTCCCAGGGCGCGGGAGTAGCCACAGACCAATCGGGCAATACTTATGTGATCAGCAATGTTTCGGTCCTGTTAAAATATGGTCCGGACGGCTCGCTCCAACGCGCAGAATTTCCGCGCAGCGACGACTTTGTCATCGGTACGGGCGTCGCGGTAGGGTCTCATGGCAAACCTTACCTGACAGGATTTTACAGAGGCAATCTCACTTTCGGTGGCAGCTCCAAAATCGCAGCCGGTGTACGCGACATGTTTGTGATCGCCCATCCATTGTGACTAGCCGACTGGTTATCAGGGATTGATATTAAGAAGCAAACAACAAAGGCCTGCAATCATACAGGCCTTTACATTTGTAGGACGTAGCGGGTTCGAACCGCTGACCTCCGCCCTGTCAAGGCGGCGCTCTGAACCAGCTGAGCTAACATCCTGCTTTTTGGTGCCGCGATATTAGCTCAATTTTCGTTACGATCCAATTCGAAGTTGTAAACTTTCCTGGAAGGAATGCGGTATAGCAGCATCAAGCCGATCACGAAAATAACCAGCAATGCCAATATGCTGTTGCGCATGCTGCCTGTAATATGCTCGACGGTACCATATATAAATGTACCAATCACGATCGCGAGCTTTTCGGTCACATCGTAAAAGCTGAAATAGGAAGCAGTGTCCGTGATATTCTCAGGGATCAGTTTGGAATAAGTCGACCGGGAAAGCGACTGAATGCCGCCCATTACCATCCCCACCGTGCAGGCGATCACGTAAAACTCCATCGCTTCGGTGGTGTAATAAGCCCCGGTGCAGATGCCGATCCAGACAGCGACCCCAATCATTAAAGCATAGATATTACCGATCTTTCCCGATAGCCAGGCAAATGTGTAAGAGCCGGCAATCCCGACCAGCTGAATCAGCAGCACGGTGATGATCAGGCTTTGCGAAGGCAATTTCAATTCATTTGCACCAAAGATCGTCGCCACGTACATGACCGTGCGCAAGCCCATCGTATAGATGAAAAACGCGCTCAGAAACTTGGCCAGGTAAGGCTGCTCGCGCAGACGCCCGTATACCTTTCTTAGTTCCCTAAACCCGTGAAATATCCAGTTCCCGCTCTTTTCCTTCTCCGCGTTGCCTGATGGCAGGTAATAAAATGGGATCTGGGCAAACAGTATCCACCACACTCCCACGGTAAAAAATGAAATACGTGCAGGAAGCGACTTCTGGGTAATGCCGTAGAATTGCGGCGCCAGGATCATGCTCAAATTGAACAGTAACAACAACACGCTACCCAGGTACCCCAGCGAAAAACCACGCGCACTGTACTTGTCGAATCGATCTTCGGTAGCGATCTCGGGCAAGTAAGAGTCGTAGAAGACGATACTACCGCTCCATCCGATCAAACTCAAACCAAAGAGAAACACCCCGGAAAGCATAGTTTCTTTGGTAAAAAAATATAGCAGCATACAGCTCACCGCCCCGGTGTAGCAGAAAAACTGCATAAACCGCTTCTTCTTCCCTGTAAAATCGGCAATGGCCGTGCAAATGGGGATCAGCAATGCTGTGATAAGGAATGAAACGGAGACCGTGTAGGAGAAAAGTACGGAGCTTTTGATCTGCGCCCCAAAAAAATTAACCTCGGGCGTACCCGAAGCGCTTAATGCGGTCGCGCTGAAATAGACGGGGAAAATGCTGGAAACGATCACCAATGCGTGCACTGAATTGGCCCAGTCGTACATGCACCACGCGTTGATGATGGAGGGAACGTTCTTTTTCATTCAAAAAAATTTGTACAAAATAAGAAAAGCGGCAGATTTTAGCCGCCGCTTTTCACTATAAATTGTATACTGCACCACCGGTTATTTGATCACAGGCTGGAAGACCATGATCGCCTCCTGCTCTACCCCGTTAACCGGCATTTTGCTTTTCAGCCTCATTTTGCTGTTGGTCAGCTCTTCCAGTCCGAATTCACCGGAGAATCCGACGATCTTGATATCCAGCGCCTTTTCTTCGTTGATCAGATACCAGGTGCCGCCATTGATTACCTGGCTGGAATTTTGATCCAAAGCCCTCACCGTCGCGTTTTGCTGGAACTGAATGTCCATTTCCAGAATGAACTTTGTGTCACCACTTAATTGCGTTTTAGGAATGTCTTTTCCAGACAAATCCGTTACGGAAGACATTCTCCATGGATAATTGACCAGTATTTTACTCTTTGCTGTCGGCTCCGGCGTTTCGTTGTTATCTTTGCCACCACAGCTAATCATCAAAAGCGAGAAAAACAGGACTGGAACAAAAAGAAGTAGTCGTTTCATGTTGATTGTATTTTACGTTTCAAGGCAATTTCTATTCTGCTGAACTGTGCGTCCCGGATTGCGCGTCCCGGACTACGCGTCGCGGACTGCGCGTCCCGGAAAAATGAAATTGGCGACATTGCAAAAGTAACGAATTTGTCTGGTCTTATCTTATGACATACTATACAAACATCTATTCAAAGGCATTTTTCAGCATATTTCTGAGTGTACTGCTCTGCGCATCAAAAGCGCAGAGTCAAAATTGCCAGCCCGGTTATGTGCTAAACCCGGTAAAAACGAACAATAGCATCGAATGGGGCAAATTCCCCGAGTTTTCGCTCCCATTTAAAGTAATTTACAGCGGACCGCGCTTCGGGGACACCCAGTCACAGCCACTGAGGCATGGTTTCAGCCATATTTCCGCATTCAGCGGTTCTGAACCTGGCTCGCTCGCGCCAGGCCAGCGCGCAATGCTCTGGTACGGGGTGGCCACATCGAGTGGTAACCAGCCGTGGGCCGATAATGTGCTGAAAAGCCCGTGGGGCAATGATACTGCCGCTTACCGGAGCTACTGGGATAATTATGCAAGCACTGTTACCAGCACCGATGTGGTGTGCCTGGACATTGAACGCATGCAGCGCGAAGACCGCGATATTCTTGCCTTGAAAACCAATACGCAGATCCCCCAAAGCTACCGAAACCTGTCCGACGCCGACTTCCTCGCTACTTACAAGCGGGATATCCGCTGGTGGTATACCGAGGCCGCTAACCGTCTGCGCGCGAAAGGTGTAAAGGCTTCATTGACCAGTTACAGCGACGTTCCCATCCGCAATACCTGGCTGAATATCACCGCCAACAGCTGGCAGGACTGGACCACTAACCTTGCACGTACGCATTACCTGATGCAGGACAATGCGGGAAAGATCGGAGGTAGCTTTTACAATGCCATGGACTTTCTGTCGCCCTCGCCCTATTACTATTATGGTTACGATCACCCTATCGGCAAGGACTACCTCTCCTACCTGCTATTCAGTATTGAAGTGAATGCCGCTTGGAGCACCAAGCCTATCATCCCGTTCGTATGGCTGCGTGTACACGATAGCTATGACCCGAACATCCCGCTGATCACCGATTTTATGGCGGAAGCCACCGCTATTTTCCCCTTCTTTTCCGGAGCAAAGGGCCTCTGGCTTTGGGAAAACCCGTTTTTATCGGCCGACAGGCAGGAAAATTATGCGCCCTACGAGCATTTCATTTACGGGCTGTACAGGCTCTCCCAATTCAAGGATATGCTTGAAGGGGCTTATCAGCTGGTGATCCCCATGTCGGCGCGGGACAATATGGAACAGCAAAGCCCGGTTTGGCGAGGCATTGTAAAGGGCCAGAATATCCTGATCGCCGCTCAAAATCCATATGCAGCCGATAACGCTACGACTTCGATCACCGTTTCCTATCAGAACTGGGCGCGCAACATTACGTTAAAGGGAAAAGAGGTTTTCCTCTGTAAATTCGATTTGAACGATTCTGTCAATGGTGTCGAACCGTCTATCGATATGGTAAATGTTTATCCAAACCCGGCGGCACGGGAGCTTAACGTTTCGCTGGCGGGTATCAACGGCGTTACCGACGTCGAATTTGCATTGACCAATAGCAAAGGGCAGATATTTCTGCAACAAAAACTGAAAGCATTCGCCGGCCAAACCAGGATGACGATCCCTTTGCCTAAACTATCGTCTGGCATGTATTTTGCCCGTTTTACTACCAATAACCGAACTGTCATTAAAAAGGTAGTGATCCTGCAATAGCCGCTGCCTGCACTGCTATGAACCGACTCAGCAAAGAAACCAGCCCATATTTGCTTCAACACGCCCACAATCCGGTGGATTGGTATCCCTGGGGTGAAGAAGCATTATCCAAAGCCAAAAGCGAAAACAAACCTATCCTGGTCAGTATCGGCTATTCAGCCTGCCACTGGTGCCACGTGATGGAACGCGAATGCTTTGAAAAGGAGCCCATAGCCCAGGTAATGAATGAATATTTCGTGTGCATCAAGGTCGACCGGGAAGAGCGGCCCGACGTGGACGCGGTATACATGGACGCCGTGCAAGCCATGGGCGTGCGTGGGGGTTGGCCGCTGAATGTGTTCCTGCTGCCGGATACTAAACCATTTTACGGGGTGACCTACCTGCCTGCTCAAAACTGGGTGCAGCTTTTAAAGAGCATTAACCAGGCATTTACCAATCACTACGACGAGCTGGCCAGCTCCGCTGAGGGCTTTGTCCAAAACATGGTCGCTTCCGAGAGCCAGAAATACGGCCTGGTCAGTGGTACTGTTCAGTTCAATACCAGCGATGCAGACCTGATGTTCGAGCAAATTCAGCGGCGTTTTGATACACAGAAAGGTGGTATGGACCGTGCGCCGAAATTCATGATGCCTTCGATCTACAAATTTTTGCTGCGCTATTTCGATATCAGCCAAAATCCCGAAGCATTGGCGCAGGTTGAGCTCTCGCTGAACCGCATTGCCCTGGGTGGGATTTACGATCACGTCGGTGGCGGCTGGGCGCGCTATTCGGTGGACGAGGATTGGTTTATCCCGCATTTCGAGAAAATGCTTTACGATAACGGGCAGTTGCTTAGCATTTACGCAGAAGCCTATGCGCTGACTCAGAACCCGCTTTATGCAAGCCGTATCGAGCAAACCATTCAATGGCTCACAAGCGAGATGCGCAGTGCGGACGGCGGCTTCTTCTCGGCATTGGACGCGGACAGCGAAGGCATCGAAGGCAAATTTTACATTTGGACCGAGCAGGAGCTTAAAGCCGCATTGGGCGAAGATTTCAACTGGTTTTCAAAACTTTACAAAATATCGCGGCAAGGGAATTGGGAGCACGGTTACAATCACCTACACCTGACCGAGCCCGTTGAATATGCGGCAAAAACCGCCGGAATTCAGGCCGGCGATTTTCCTGCATTGTATGAAAATGCATTAGCCAAACTGGCCGAAAAACGCCGGTCGAAAATCAGGCCGGGACTGGACGACAAGATACTGGCATCATGGAACGGACTACTGATCAAAGGGTTAACTGATTCCTACCGCGCGCTAGGGCATGAAGAAATACGCGGTCTGGCCATTGCTACCGGGCAGTTCATCGCATCCAAAATGACGGAGGGAAACCGTTTGAAACACAGCTACAAGAATGGTGTAGCCACGGTGACCGGCTTTCTGGAAGATTACGCCGCGGTTATAGAGGGGTATCTTGGGCTGTACCAGGTCACATTTGAGGAAGATTGGCTGCAAAAAGCACAAACCCTGGCCGATTACACGTTAAGCAATTTCTTCGACCAGTCCGAAGGCTTCTTCCATTTTACCGATACCTACGGCGAAGCGCTCATCGCGCGCAAAAAAGAGCTCTTTGACAATGTCATCCCGGCATCCAACTCCATGATGGCCCATAATCTTTACACATTGGGTAAAATGCTGGATCGCGACGAGTACCTGGAAATAGCCGACAATATGCTTTCTAAAATGACCAAACTGCTGCTGGCGGATGTGCAATGGGTTACCAACTGGGCTGCCCTGTATTGCCAGCGTGCCGTGCCCACCGCTGAAATCGCGATCGTCGGTGGCGATGCAGATGCGATGCGCAAGGATTTTGATCGCTTTTTTGTCCCCAACAAAATCGTGATGGGCACAAGCACCTCCTCCACGCTGCCGCTGCTGGAAAATCGAACTGAAATAAATGCCAAAACAGCCATTTACGTCTGCTTCGATAAAACCTGCCAGTTGCCGGTAACTAAGGTGGAAGAGGCGCTCGAACAGTTAGCAGGGGTTTAAAGTAGCGGGAAATAGCGGTCGCGGAGCACGTTCATGTGGTGTACCGGATGCCCAAGGATCACAAAACCCAGAGCGAGCGCTGTTATTTCGGTCTGATTGGCATTGCCCACGCGCGTCAGCATGGCTTTATCCATGTTCTTAAACAAAGTGATGGTGCTTCGGCGCAGCTCATTCCATTCCTCCATCAAATCGGCCACGGTGCGGTGGCCGGCTACCGTATTTGCTGCAAGAATCGCTTCGTCATAGCCCGGAAGCTGGGTTTTATCATTCCTGGAAAAACGAAGCGCCCGGTAGGACATAATCCTTTCATTATCGATTATGTGCTGCAAAATGTCCTTGACAGTCCATTTGCCTTCTGCATAAACCCTGTCTCCAAGCGCGATCAGCTTTTCCGTTTCGGCAAAAACATGCCCCGGCGTAAGTGTTGAAAAACCATCGAAAAGGTCAATATCGTCTACTAGGTTGATGTATCGGTCAAAAAACGGGGGCATTGGTAGGATCTCTGATCTCTTCATGGTGTTATGGATAATTTAATGTATTCTTCGGTAGGGATAGTCGACTCTGCGCTGCCGGGACTGCACTTCCCCCTCAATATGGGCATAAAGCGAATCATTTGACCTGAAATCATAGACAATGCGCTTGGGAAAATCGTGTTGCAGGTTTTCGAACACGAAACGTTTGCCTTCGATGCTTTTTAGTTTAAACAAAACCTCCTTATTCTCGTTCTGCCCTGCGGCCACCGGAGCGTAAACGATCTGTCCACCCCGGATATAAAGGCGGATCTTTTCAAGGGGCGTCGTATCGCCAGCTGCGGCACCGGCGCCGGCCACCGTATAGCTCATCCCGATAAATTCCGTGTCAGTTTTTCGGGTCCAGGTTTCGTAAATATCACCTCTCGGGCGTTTATTCAGCCAGGTTCCCACGATCGGTTTCAGCTCTTCGAAATCCTTTTGGGTAAATGTGTTTTCCTGGGAGAATGCACAGCAGGCCAGCAACAGGCTCAGTACCGTGTGCTTACAAAGCGCAGACAAAGACAGTTCGGTTCGCATGGCTTTCAGGGGTACATGTTGGAGGGATCAAGATAGTGAATTTTAACAATCGTTAACCCAGGCCTGCTATACATATCTCTGAAATCCAAATAAATAACCCATTCATCCTATATTAAATAACCCATGGTTACTACATATTGCAGTAAATGAGCCTGTTAATGATTTAAAGAGTCCCTTGTTTATATGTACCTAAAGTGATTACATTTGATCATAAATCCTCTTTAAGAATTGAGAAGACTGGCGTCGATAGGGTTACTGATATTGCTGCTCTACAACATGTTTGGGCTAAGCTTCGCTGTTCTTTACTTTGAAAAGGACTACCAGATCGCTACTGCCGGCGAAGCGGGCCGCTCGCTGGTCAGGAAAATGTACCTTCCGTCGCTACCCTATTCCGGCGATCTGGAAATCACTGAAAACATAGAAGGGCTGGTTCGCCAGGACGGGCAGTTTTACAACCCCACCCATGTCGTACACGAGAACGATACGCTTTACGTGACGCTGCAATCCAATGAAGCAGCCCGCGACCACTTTTTTGAACTGGCCAATGCGATCCAGGTACTGAATGATCCCCAGGCCGACTTTCCCCAGAGTCCGTACGGCAAAGCCGTGGAGTTGCTCGGCAACCTTTGGAAAATTTATATTCCCAATACGCAGCAGTTCCCGGCTCATTCCGAGGCCATCGCGCAAGAACTTCGTTTATCGGCCCATACGCATTATGTTGCGCCGCATTACCCCTCATACCCAACCTCGCTGGCATCTCCCCCGCCCGAACATTGCTGACATGCTCTTTAAAATCATGACGCACTAGGTTCAGACATGCTGAACCGTAGGTGTTATGCTACACTATTTGCACCATTCAGGTGTGCGCCATCATATTAATTTCTGATCTATGATAAGTTCTTTACATCAAAAAGGGCTGCGTCTGCTCGGCATATTGCTGACGATCGCCGGCTCGATATCCTCCGCCTACGCGCAGATGCCCAATGACGCTATTTATATGGGCAAGAAAACGGCCTGTCTGGCCGTATCCTACACGCACAGCTCGTGGGACCAATATTGGGAAAACACTTTGAAGCGTGAAAACCTCAATATCGGTACGCATACGACACAAAGCATCATGCCGATGCTGGCAGTCGGTATTACGAAAGACCTCAATGCCATCGTGGCATTGCCTTACGTATGGACACAAGCCAGCGCGGGTAACCTCAGGTGGCAGAAGGGCGTACAGGATGCCTCCCTCTGGTTGAAATACCGCCTCCTGAACAAATCGGGATTCTCGCTGCACGCCATCGGAGGCGCATCGATTCCCGCATCCAACTACATCCCCGACTTTCTGCCGATGTCAATCGGTCTGCAATGCAAAACAGCCACTGCACGGTTGCTGGCCAGTTACCGGCATAGCAGCGGCATTTACCTGACCGCCTCGGGCTCCTATATTTTCAGAAGCAAAATTACCATCGACCGCGATTCTTATCAGGCCGACGGCAAGCTGTATAACACCAACAAGGTATCCGTCCCCAATGCATACGACGCTTCGGCAAGACTCGGTTATCTAAAAAAATCCATCCAGGCCGAAGGTTTTATCGAATACGGCGCATGTGATGGCGGCGATAACATCCGCCGTAATGACATGCCTTTCCCGAGCAACAATATGAAGGCGACTTTGGTAGGGTTATATGCCAAATTCCAGCCTAAAAATATTGGCGTGAATGCGCGCGCGTCGCATGTGATCTCGGGGCAGAATATGGGGCAAAGCACCGCCTTTTCCGTAGGCGTGCTTTACCAGTTCCGCTACCTCAAAGAAGCTAAAAACTAACATTCCAGACTGAAACGATGAAAATCAACTATATCTCTCTTAGGCAATCCATCACTCGCTTTGCCCTACCGGCTATGGCGGTGATGATGCTATGGTCCTGCTCCAAGACCGTCGATGAACCCACTGCGGGCATCAACACTCCTTCCAGCCTGGACGAAAAAGCCGGTACCTGGAAACCTTACGTACTAGCTTCGTCTGGCGACATCGCTGTTGCAGAACCCAAGGAAGCGGCTTCCGCTGAATATAAAGCTGAACTTCAAAAGCTGAAAACCGCAACTGACGCCGTTACTCCGCAGCAACGCGAGCAAATCAATTATTGGGGAGCAGGCGCAGTATACCGGTGGAACGAAATAGCACGCGAATTAGCTGCACGCTACAACAGCCCGCCGGCTTCAAATGCGGATGGCAAGTACCCGGTACCCGACGCGAGCAAACCATTGGAAGATCCAAAATTCCCGTTTGCCAACCCGCCCTACACAGCACGCGCCCTTGCCTACCTGAGTGTAGCGCAGTATGACGCGCTGGTAGCCGCGTGGAACTACAAATTCAAATACAACCGTAAAGCCCCTTCCAAGAACGATACTTCGATCAAAACGCTGCTACCTGTGAGCGATCTTCCGTCTTACCCATCAGAAGACGCAGTCGTTGCCGAGGTTTCCTGCGTGATCCTCAAAGCAATGTTCCCTGGCGAAGTACCTTTCCTGGAAGCCAAACTGGCCGAGCACAAACAAAGCAGAATATCGGCAGGAATGAACGTCGAAAGTGATATCCTGGCCGGATCCGAGCTGGGCAAAGCGGTAGGCGCCAAAATCATGGCACGCGCTAAAACCGACAAAATGAGCGGCGCCAACAACCAGGCGCAAACAGCCTCCATGATCGCGAACGCACGGAAAATCGGTGTTACCGAGCCGTGGGTAAGCCAGGAGTTCCCCCCACGTCCGCCTATGCTGCCGACCTACGGCCTCGTAAAGCCCTGGAATTTCGATTCGGCAACGGTAGTAGCGCTCCGTCCCGAGGCGCCGCCAACCATCGGTAGCCCTGCATACCAAAAGGATCTCGACGAATTGCTCAACATCGCTAAAAATCAGACGCGCGAGCAAGCACGTATCGCCAGCTTCTGGTCCGATGGCGTTGGAAGCTACACCCCTCCGGGCCACTGGCACAGGAAGGGCGCCGAATTATGCCACGAAAACAAATACAGCGAGGTGCGCACCGCTCGTACACTTGCCCTGCTGGGCACCACCATGCAGGATGCGGGAATCTGCTGCTGGGACGTGAAGTACTGGTACTATTATCCACGCCCGAACCAGATGAGCAGCAAGATCAAAACCTCTGTCGGGTTGCCTAACTTCCCGTCCTACACATCGGGCCACTCTACATTCTCGGGAGCCGCAGCCGAGGTGTTAGCGCACATTTTCCCTGATAAAAAGAAGGAGGTCGACGACATGGCGTCCGAAGCATCGGTGTCCCGCATTTACGGTATGATCCACTACCGCTTCGACTGCGAAGTCGGCCTGTCATCCGGCCACAAGATCGGCGGCTATGCCGTTCAACGGGCTAAGACGGACGGCGCGGAGTAAGGATTGGCATGCTTCCAATAAAAAATCCCTATCGCAATTCGGTAGGGACTTTTTATTGGAAACATTAATTCAAATCGGCTGATCGCCCGTCAGCCGCTTTCCCTGCAATAGCATATCGATCATTTTGGCGATACGGGCTACTTTCGTTTCGTCCTTTTTGGCAGAATAAACCCAGTCGCGGTATTCTTTTTGAGCACCTTCGCCGAGTTTCATGAAGTTGGTATAGGCTTTGGGCTCATCTTTAAGGCAATCGATCAGTTCTTCCGGGATAACTAATGCCGAATTGTCGGCATAGAGCTCTACCGTTACCCAATCACCTTCCTTTTTGCGGATTCGCTTGCGGATTTCCGCTTTCACGGGCAGGAACAGCTGGCCCGTTCCCATAGGCATCAGATTGTAGCCCATCAATTCATAATCATCAATGCGCCCTTTAACCTTCACCATCCCGAACTTCCGTTTGATATTCTGCGGGATTTCGGACAGGACCACGTATGTCCAGCCTCCCTTTCCGGGAAATTTTTCCAGCTGATATTTCTGGTTAACCAACAGTTCCTCCATTACTTTTCTTTTTGGATGACTTGGCAACCTTATTGAAGCTAAGGCACCTGGCCACCCATGACTCAAAGGCTTCCCGGGAGGCATATCCTTCCGGATTTACAAATACATAACCCTTCATCGACCGCCCGTTGTGGATCATCGGCTCCACGCCATTCATTTCCAGCGCCGCATCATATTCGTCGGGCCCGATGCGGCATAACAGCACATCGTTGCGGACACAGATGCACATCTTATCATCGACCATAAAAGCCAGCCCCTGGAAGAGGGATTTCTCCTCCACCAAGGGCTGATTAACCAGAGCCTCGCGAATGCGATTGGCTACCCGTTCATCATAGGCCATTTTATCAGGCAATATTAGTAATGTCAAAAGGCAGTTTCCGAAGTCGCTTGCCGGTGGCTGCGAATATCGCATTACCCAGCGCGGGAGCGATCGGTGGCAGGCCAGGTTCTCCTACCCCGCCCGGAACGGCCCCGCTGTCAACAATATGGATTTCCATAGGAGGCGCCTCGTTCATCCGCATGACATTGAACTGGTGATAGTTGGTCTGGTCACAAATGCCGTTGGTGAATGTGATTCCATCCTTGATCGCGGCAGTGATCCCCATCACGATATTTCCCTCTGTCTGCGCCTTTACGTTGTCCGGGTTTACATAATAGCCGCAATCGATCACAGACACGACCTTATCGATTTTAACCCCGCTGTCCTTTTTGGAAACTGTAATGCAGCAGGCCGAAATGCTTCCGAATGATTTGAAGACCGCAATTCCCTTGCCGCTGCCTTCGGGAAGCTTCTCATTCCAATTGGCTTTTTCCGCCAGCGTTTCGAGCACCTTTTTGAAGCGCTCGTCCGGCAGGATTTCAAGACGTGCTTTTAACGGATCTTTTTTGGCCAGATGCGCCAGTTCATCCACAAAGCATTCCTGCCCCCAGCCGAAGTTGGAAGCATACACCGACCGCCACCAAACCACGGGAATGTCGGTTTTCACATTCGTCCAGCTCACTTTCGAAGCTGTTGCAAACTGGTATTTGTTGTTCCCTGTACTGATTTCCTCGCTCAGCCACGGATCAGCCTCGTCGTCTTTCAGTCCTTTAAAAACCTGTCCTACGATGGACTCCCCGATTGCATGGTGATGGAAACCCGTGATCTTGCCATCTTCTACAAATCCCTGCATGTGGCTCAGCATCCCGGGGCGATACGGTCCCTGGGTAATGTCGTCTTCCCTGGTCCAGATTACTTTGACGGGCTTTTTCAGCTCTTTTGAAATGTGGCATGCTTCGAGCAGAAAGTCATGGTAAGCCTTGCGGCCAAATGCACCACCCAGCAACGTCACATTGATTTTCACCTGTTCGGGTTTCACTTTCAAATACCCGCAAACATCTCTCAATGCCCAGTCCGGCCCTTGAATCGGCGCCCATATCTCCACCGAGCCGTCATCCTTCACATGTACGACCGCGTTCTCGGGCTCGATAGGCGCATGCGCGAGAAATGGCGTTTCATAGTGAGATTCAAGCTTGTCCTTCGCGGTAGCATATTTGGCTGCAAAATCACCCTTCTCTTCAAAATTCACGCCTTCCTTTTGGGCGGCCTCATAAGTCGCGGCGAAATAGCTGGCAGTATCCACCGTTTTGGCATAATTACCATTATCCCAATTGACTTTCAGCGCCCGCTTGCCTTTCAATGCGGCCCACCAGTTGGTAGCCACAACGGCTACGGCTTCCGAGGTACGGTGCGGCATGGTCCGCTCGGTTTTCATTACCTGCAAAACGCCTTTCACCTTTTTCGCATCCGAATCGTCGATCGAGGCAACTTTGCCATGGATCATCGGCGAATGCACGATGGCGGCGTACACCATACCCGGCACGTCCACATCAAGGCCATAAACAGCCTTTCCTGTCACCCGCTCGGGTACATCGAGACGCTTGTTATACTTTCCGATGATCTTGAAATCCTTCGGTTCTTTCAGCTTGGGCTCTTTGGGGATTTCCAGCTTCGAGGCATCATCTGCCAGCTCTCCGTAAGAGAGACTCTTTCCGCTAGCCTTATGCCATATTTTACCGTCTTCGGCTACACATTCCGCAGCGGGCAGGTTCCACCTTTTGGCTGCGGTGGTCGTCAGCATTTCCCGCGCTGCTGCACCGGCTTTACGGATCGGCATCCACAGCTCGCGCACCGAGCTGCTGCCACCGGAGGTCTGGCTACCATATTTGCCTTTACCGTCGCTTTGTACAATGAGCACCTTTTCCAGGCTCACTTCCAGCTCTTCGGCTAATAGCGACGGCACGGCCTGCGTCGAGCCCTGGCCCATATCCGGGCGCGGATTCACCAACGTGATATTTCCGGTGGTATCGATAATAATGAATGGATTGATTTCCAGCTTCAATACCGCCGGGGCGATCTTTTTCAGGGAAGCATCCCTGGTAAAGCCCGAAATGCCTACGGCCAGTCCGATCGATGTAAATCCGGCGGCTTTCAGGAAGTCGCGCCGCGATGTTTGTATATTTTCCAATGTTTTCTGTGGCTAAGGTTGATGAACTTGCATTAACGCTGACCGATCCCTTTCCCGGCTACTTTCATTTCATCCGAGGCGCGGTGAATCGCCTTTCGGATCCTGTCGTAAGTGCCGCAGCGGCACAAGTTGCCGCTCATAGCCGCGTCTATGTCCGCGTCGGTCGGTGATGGGTTGGATTTCAGCAACGCTGCGGCCGACATGATCTGTCCCGACTGGCAATAACCACATTGCGGGACCTGCTCCTCTATCCAGGCTTTCTGGATAATGCTCATCTTGCCTTCGCCGATACCTTCGATCGTCGTGATTTTATCGTTTTTCCCGACACTCGAAACCGGTGTCTGGCATGCCCGTGTCGGCTGACCGTTCAGGTGGATCGTGCAAGCGCCGCATAGCGCCATTCCGCACCCGAATTTGGTCCCTTTCAGATCGGCAAAGTCGCGTATCACCCATAGCAAAGGCATATCGGGTTCCACATCGACTTTCACCTTTTTACCATTTAATGATAGGTTGTATACAGCCATGGTGGTGAGTGATGAAGGTTTATGGAGTGGTGAATAATCTGTAAAATATTACAAATTCCCTGACTTTTACAACAATCTTAAAGCGATGTCAGGCTTTTAAAAAAATAAGCTGCCCGAGGTGGTAGGCTTCATGATTCGTCCTGTTAATCAATATATTAAGCTTATTCCGATGCGGTTCGCGCGCGAAATTTTCCTGAGAAACCGCATTGTGTTTGCCGAACCATTCGTCCGCATCGAGCTCGGTGAAGTAGCGGGTCAATACCGCATTCAGATTAGCCCATTTTGTTTTCAGGTCCGCTACCGTCGGGATTTCATCAAACGTGCGGTCAGGGTTTTTAACAAAAATCTCATCCAATTCCGGGTACAGACGTTCGCCCAGGCCTAGTAATGAGATCATTCCGTCATTGACTGCTATCAGATGGCCCAGCAGGTAAACTGCCCGGTTTTTGCCTTCGGCAACGGGCTCCAACAAACGCTCGTCGGACAATTGGGCCAGCCAGCCGTTCAGTCGCTGGTTTTGCAGCTCCCAGTTGGAGACTACCATTTTAACAAATAATTCTTTACTGTTTTTGAGCGTGGTGGTTTCGTTCTGTGTACTCATGGTGAAGGTTTCTTGATGATTGTTGGTAAAAAAAGGATTGGCTCCGTTTTCGACAACAACATCTGCTCCTCCAACGATCGCGATTTGAATAATTTATTTTTTGCTGCCCCCCTAAAAGGGCGTTTTTCGCTAAGGATTGCGTCAGGAAACGCCTATTAATTTGTAGCCTTTGTCTGTAATTTAATGATTTCGTCAAGGGATTTCGACTCTGTCCAAAGGGTCATCGTGGAAGAGTTTTATGTTAAAAGCAATATAATGTTTAGTGAACTTCTAACAGCTTGCCAGCCACCCGAAATTATCCTCCGGGATGCCGCGACTGCGCACGGTATAAATGATGTTGATTATTTTCAACATTATTTATATTTTTGTTTATAATAATCAACATTATGCAGACCAAAAAGCAAGTTGTGCTACCCAGATTCCAGAAAATTCTGGAACAATTGGGCGAAAACATCAAGTTAGCCCGCAAGCGGCGGAAACTCACGACCATTCAGGTATCTGAACGGGCAGGTATTGATCGCACTACATTGTACCACATTGAGAAAGGTAACCCTAGCGTGTCGATAGGAGCATATTTCAATGTTCTGCGCGTTCTGGGCTTGCAAGACGATTTTCTCAAATTGGCTGCTGACGATGAATTGGGAAGGAAATTGCAGGATTTGAAACTGATTGGCAAGTCTTAGTATGGCAGACCGGACGGACATTTATGTTTATGCAGATTGGATCGGCATGGCGGGGCCAAAACTGATCGGGACGCTCTCTGCGCAACAAGCCAAGGGTAGGAAATCATTCAGCTTCACGTATAACCGAGGGT
>NZ_JAGIAS010000008.1:141081-393317 GCF_017744695.1 Dyadobacter sp. | reverse complement strand
AAATGGGTTTGATCGGGTGCAGCGGGCAATGCGAACTGAATGGAGGTCAGATTGCCGGCAACAGTTTGAGACCTGAGAACATTTGCAAATGCAGGATCACTCGCGGCCTGGATGACATAATGGCTCGCGCCAGCATATGCATACCAGTTGACCCAGAAGCCCAGGCTGCTGACGATTTTAGGTGGATCGCCGGGTTTTTGTTTCAACGCGGGTAGTATGGAAGTTACGGGAACGGCTGTGTGAAGTTTGAAGATATCGGACCATTTACCATAGTTCTTATTGATTTTGACAAAATCCAACCTTTCTGCTCTGACACGGACAAAGTAATCGTGTCCCATATCGAGTGTTGTATTGATCTCTGTGGATTCGGTGAAATTACTCGTATGCAAAGCAACCTCGTCGTAGATAAGGTTATTAAAGACGTTGTCCGTAGCGACCTGAATTCTGTAACGGTCGGCACCATCGATCGATTTCCACCTAAGTTCCGGTTTATCCCAGGGATTAACCACCATCGATAAACTGTTGTAGGGCCAGAACTTGACTTGTTGATCTTCTAACGTAAATGCGTGCGTAGGGCCAAACTGCTGGTAAAAGGCACAAAGGGGGTTTAGGCCTTTACAAAAATTAGGCACTGCCTCGCTGATCTTGGCCCGCGCATACACTTTTTCGCCGGGATGATAATAGGCGTCGATGCTGGCGGAATATATTAGCAAGCCGTTCGGATCGACCACCATCGTGAAATTGTCTGCTTCAGTTTCCTGAACGTTTTCGGAAAAGTCGTATTTAGTTGATGTCTGCACCCGCCATTTGGTCACTCCGCTGTTTGTCCATGTAAGGTTGATTTTTGTAGTTGGCCATGGGTTAACATTGTTGGTCGTGTTGGCCGGGTACATCGAGAAAGTCGCCGTGTTGTTGTCGCAAACCCCGACGGCGCACCATGCATTCTGGACCGCGAGGTATTCCGTGGAGTGTAGGCCGTAGAGTTTCTCGGCCGTTTTCAGTGTAGCAAAACGAAATGCCGGGTAATCAGACGAGTACGTTTTTAATAATGGTATTGCATCCCAGACGATTTGAATCGCCTTTTCCGGTCCGATTCCTGTTAAATCGGAATAACCCAAACCCAGATCGTTGTATGTACTACCCTGGAAGCCGTCACTCAGGAGTACAAACCATTTTTGAGCTACGCCGCCACCGGGGTGAGGGTCAAGGTCTTCCGTACATGTATTTACAAAATATTGACCATTGTAAGTATCCGCGAACTGGTGCGCTTTGGGATTAGCAAAATCTTCGGCAACTTTGTATTGCTCGCCAAATAGCCAACTAAAGTCTGTTGGGGGATACTGCTTTATTTTATTCTTTAAATATATTCCTAATATATCACTGATGCCCTCTTCTACTGTCCGATACTCGAGGCAGAGGTAATCCAACTCGTCCACAATCCCCGTTTGCTCTAGAAAGATTGCGTGCCCCATTTCATGCCCAATTATTTCAAGTACGGCGTTAAAGGGGAGGTTATCATTTACACTTCTGTAAAACACAAAATATTCATCATCGAATTGAGGTCCGCCGTAGTAGATGGCCTGGCCTGGTAGAGAGCCAAGTTCTTCGTCAGAATTTTTGATATAGATTTGAATAGGTCTGATGCCACCGCCATCGAGGCCTTTCCAATTAAATCTCTTGTCTATTTCTTTTAATATTTTCTGGAAACCATATAATACCTGAACACCCTCAGAACTGAGGTATGGAGTCGCATTGTCGGTAAACTGGTCGTCATATGGCACCTTGTCCTCAAAGTAGACTTCAGCGCCCTGATATTTACCTTTCAGAATGATGCCGGGAAGTCCGTTTTCTGGCAACATTTCCAACCGGTATACCTTGTTGGTTAGTTGCGGGTCGGTGTAATATTCTAACGCCCTGAACGTCTGCTGGCCGTCAAAAAAAGACATGGCGGTCCGGTCAACATTCTTTAAGCTATACATCGATTGGGCGCAAACGGCCAAGTGAGTTAACGCAGTGATAAAAATAGCAATCAGAAGCCGTCTTAGAAGATTAATAGTACAGTGATTTGGAATGGCTTGAACGCTTGCGTTGACTGCCAACAGGCATATCCAAAAACAAAAAAGCAATAGTAAAAATCTCTTCATAATGCGTGTAGTTTTTGTACTAAATACATATTGCAAATAGCCTGAAAAAACACCGCATTCCGCCGTTTTTTCCGGTGGTTAAGAACCAGTCTGGTGGTACATTTAACTAGTTCTTTACAGGAGTAGAAATAGGAGTGTACACAGGCTAATCAATCCGTTGCCGATTGAAAAGTGGGAATAGGAGCGACGGGTAACAACCGGCCTTTATCATGTAAAGATCTGTTACTGGCACCCCATGAAAGAGAACAAAATTCCCATTGGCGATAATATACGTCTGGTGCGAAACCGGTTAGGTTATTCGCAGGAGTACGTGGCCGGGCGGCTAGGGATTTCCAAGCAACGCTACCGGCAACTGGAAAATGAAGAACAGGATTCAATTACAATGGGCCGGCTTTCTGAGATCGCGGCAGTCCTGGAAACGGATATTGAAACTCTGGTAAGCCTGCATAAGGTAAAGTTTTTGAAAACGGGATTTCAAAACGAAGACCATCAGGTATTGCACCAGTTGATCCAAACACAACAAGAGCTGATCATCGCCCTGAAAGGCAAGACCAGCTCCGAATAATGTTTGCAGGTATTTAAACAGGACCTATTCGCTGCGAAGGCTTTTAACAGGGTTGAGCAGCGCCGCACGGATTGCCTGGTAGCTGACGGTCGCCAGCGACACGACGATCGCCAGAATGCCCGACACGGCAAATATCCACCACTGAATGCCGATCCTGTATTCAAAATCATTGAGCCAGAGGTTCATAACATACCATGCGACCGGTACCGCTATAACAATCGAGACGACCACGAGCGCCATGAATTCGCCGGAAAGCAAAGCGGTAATGCTCATCACGCTGGCGCCAAGTACTTTGCGCACACCAATTTCTTTTACGCGGTTTTCGGCCATATAAGCAGCCAGTCCGAATAACCCCAGACAGGAGATGAAAATAGTAAGGCCGGCGAAAATGCCTGTTAGCTTGGCAACCCGGCGGGTGTCCTCGAATTTCAAGGCATAATCTTCGTCTACAAAATGGTATTCGAAGGGGTATTCGGGGTTATAGCGACGGAAAATAGCTTCCACGGCCGGCATCACTTCATCGGTAGGTTTGTCGGCACTGAGTTTCATGTGGATGACATTGAAATAGCTTTGCCCCCCTTCGATGATCAGCGGGCTCGGGCGGTCATAAGGCGAGCGGATCACAAAGTCCTTTACTACACCAATGATGTGAAACTGAACGCCGTTGTCTTTGAGCGTTTGCCCAATCGGATCTTTGAAGCCCAGGATTTTGGCTGCGGTTTCATTAAGCAGGACAGCCGCAGAGTCGGAGGGGAACTTGGTAAGATCCATATCACGGCCCTGGATGAGCTGTAAACCGGCAGTTTTTACAAGCCCTTCATCTTCGGTGAAAATGTCGAAATCAATCTTTTCGGCCATGTTTTTGCCCCGCCATTCAATTCCCCACGTATCGGAGGAGACGCTGCTCAGCGGAGAGGAAGTTTTAGTTACCGACGTGGCAATTCCCGCGCTCAATAGCTCGCGTTTGATTTGCTGATATTGTTTACCCAAATCACCGGTAATCCAATGGTACACCACGTGCCCACGGTCGTAACCCGCGTCGCGGTTCTGGGCGTGGCGAATCTGTTCCACCACAATGAGCGTGGAAATGATTAACACAATAGCAAAACTAAACTGCACGACCACCAGTATTTTCCGGGGACTGAATGCGGAATGCGTCTTTTTAAATGCTCCTTTTAACACGCTGATGGGCTTGAACGACGACAGGTAGAATGCCGGGTAACTGCCCGCAACTATACCCGTGAAAAGGATAAAGGCCAATGCGGCTGCCCAAAACGCCGGATTAGTGACCGGTACTTCGAGTTCCTTCCCGATCAGCGTGTTAAATGCAGGCAGGGTAAGGTAAATAGCCAGCAAAGCAATTGCACCAGCGATCGTCGCTATCAGGATCGATTCGCCGATAAACTGGCCTACCAGGAGACCTTTCGCTGCACCGGCTGTTTTCCGGATTCCCACCTCTTTGGCGCGTTTTTCGCTGCGGGCGGTACTAAGGTTCATGAAATTGATGCAGGCGATCAGCAGAATAAATGCGGCAATAATACCGAATAGTCGCACAATGGCAATACGCCCGCCAACGACCTTGCCGTTCTCAAAATTGGAATACAAATGCCACTGACTAATGGGGTGGAGGAATACTTCGTGTTCTTCCGTTTTGTTGGAATGGCGAATCGTAATATCCTTTATTTTCCCCGCAAATGCTTCCGGATTGGTGCCCGGTTTCAGTTGGACATAAGTATGAACGGTATTGAACGTCCACCCGTCGTCGGCCGAGCCGATTTTTTTCAGGTACTCGATCGGGAGAATGTACTCAAACCGGAATGCGGTATTAGGGGGGAGATTCTGCATTACACCCGTGACCGTGAAATTATCCTTGTCGATCGAAATCACTTTGCCCAGCGCATCCTCCGTGCCGAACATCTTAATAGCCATCTTCTGCGTAACTACCATCGAGCCGACTGAATTGAGGGCTGTTTGAGCATTTCCCTGCAAGAGTGGGAAGTCAAACATGCTCAGGAATGCAGGATCGGTAATAATGGCTTCGCTCGAAATTTTCTTGTCACCCACGCGTGTCACAAACCATCTCGAGTAGTTACGCGAAATGTGAGCGACTTCGGGGTACTCGGCTTGGAGGGCCGGGCCGAGGACTTGCGGTGTGGAATTCCAGCATTGTAATTTACCGTCGAACGTCCCACGGTTCCAAGCTTCGTACAGGTAATCCCTGTTCTTGTGAAAGCGGTCGTAGCCGATTTCATTATACATCCAAAACAGGATAAGCACGGCGCTCGCCATACCCACAGATAACCCCAGAATATTGATTGCCGAAAAAGCCTTGTTTCGGAGCAGGTTCCTGAATGCGATTTTGAGATAGTTTTTTAGCATCTTTTTGTTCTTCCAGACAAATCTGAAATATTTTGAATCAAATAGTCTGCCAAAAAAATAAATATTTGATAATCAATGTATTGTTAAATATTAAAAGCGCAATCACTGTCCGGTAACGAACAATGCGCGTTCGCGCCGGACGCTCCTCCGCTTTACCGGTACAGTTCGAATTCGAGTATAGCCATCGCACCGCCTACATCACCTTTTTTCTCAGGTTTAAATGACCGGATTTTGAAATAGCGCGCATCGATAGGATCGAATTTCAGGTCGATGACCCGGTCTGAGTTGTTCTTTTTTTCCAATAGTGTCGTCCAGGTTTTGTTATCCTGAGAAGCCATCACCTGGAACTCTGTCGAGTAACCTGATTGAGCAAAGGTAATTTTTGCTTGCTTGATACCGGTTTCAACCTTCGTAAGGTCTACGAATAGTGTCCAGGGATATTGCCCTCCGGCCATCGCCATTGTGGCGGGATCACCGTCGACAGCATTTTCGGCAAAATATATCTGGCTGGACGGGCCGAGAGCGGCTTCATTGTTAGCTCGCAAAAATGCCTGTTTACCAAGCGCAAGGTCAACTTTTGCTCCACCGATGTTCACCTTTTCGTATTTCAAACTAAGCAACTGCCCTATTTTATCGTCTACAATCGGCCGCTTGGTGCCTTGCGGGCTCAGAATGTTGTATTCGATAATTCGATAGTCTGCGAAAGAGGGGATGTTTTTAAAATCTTCCGGTGCAAATTTATCGTTGCCATTTTCACCGATACTGATGATGTACGACTTTCCGGCCTCCAACACGAGCGGAGGAATCGGCGCATATTGATAACCGTCATCTGCGACCGGTAGCAACGCTGTATTCAACGAAGCGGTCAGTACGGGACGATCGTCCGTGAAGCGTGTGATGATGATTGGATGGCGGTCGTTGTTGCCCGGTAAATATTTTCGGCCGATATCTGTGAGCCGGATGGGCGTGGAGCCCACCGTAATACGCATTCCTCTGTAAAACCCTTTTGGTTCGGTTTTCCCGGCGATGTTAGTGGCGGCCAGGGCCGGGGTGGTTGCGGCCGAACGGGCATTGGCCGCAACCTTGTTGGAATTGGTCAAAACGGTAAATGTCTGGTCAAAGACCTTGCTGGCAGGTTTTCCCGGTTCCACGGAAATAGCCTGAATGCGGGTGGTCTTATTGATGGGTATCGGTGTTTTGTAGAGCTTCGACGCGGTCGTCGGCCGATTTCCGTCAATAGTGTAGTATATCTTTGAACGTGCAGACGCTGTCAAAACTAACTTTTGGCCTTTATCGTAGTCAACTGTATCGGAAAGTGAGGCACGGGGCGTCTCACTCCACCCTTGATTCTTCTTAACAAAATCGGCAATCTGTTTCAGCTCTTCCTGATAGATTTCCGGTAAAATGTCCCCATTTGCAGGCACCGGATAACTAAGTATGTAAGTGGCGCCTACTTCCCAGTTTTTTTTGATGTTCCGGATCATCATATCCAGCGGTTTCGGAGACCTGAGTTTGGGATCTTCCCGCCAGGACCAGGTATTGTCCAGCAAATTGTCAACCTCGATAGCCAGTTTTTTCTTGACGGTAGTTGGTTTCGCCACTTCCAGCGCTGTTTCAGATGAGGACGTACCGCCTTCATAAATAATGATATCGGTATTGGGATATTGCAATACCGTGCCGCCGTTGTATATGCCTGTATTGTTGGCAAATATAAGCTTGGGATTATTGGCCCGCATGATCGGGATCATCTTGTTCCAGGGAAACCAGTTGTAGTCGAAGCCCTGGTAAAGTTCCGTAGCAGAGGTCATGTCGATCCATAAGCCGTCCACACCCATTAACACCAGTTCTTTGATGAGTCCCAGGTTTAAGGTGCCGTAGGTGCCGTCGAGGCCCGTGTCGACAACGTCCTTGTTCCAGGCCTTATCGGGTGCAAAATAGGCAATGAACTTGATTCCCTTTTTGTGGCAGGCATCAACCAGTTCCTTGACAAGGTTTCGCTTTGTTTTCAGTTCAAGCTTACTCGGCGTCGTTGAGGGCCAGAGGCGTACCCCGTCGCCCGCGTTGATTGTCACTGTCAGTACCTTGCCACCCAGGTCGACCACGTTTTGTGCCCACTTGTCGGCATCGAACTTGGTGATTCTTTTCTCAAACTGCGCTATGCCGTCCTTGCCCTTGAGCGACGGTTGTGTGAATACTCCCCATTGTATGAAGAAGCCGAATTTAGCGTCAGAAAACCATTTGGACCGATATGGGGCTGCTTCGAAAACGAGTGGTTTGGTAACGGAAGCACCTTTGGAATCGGTGACGCGGGCGGTGAACGCGTAGTTGCCCTCCTTACTGGCCATGCCCCGGATTTTTCCGGACTTATCCAACCGGAGTCCCTTCGGTAATTCGCCGCCGTCCAGGGCCCAGGTGTAGGGCGGTGTACCACCTTCGGCCGTCAGTTGAAAGAAGGGCGATGGCCCGGCCTCCGTCCATGACTGGTAGAGGATGTTGTCGACGAATGCGGGATATATCGAGGTTTGGGGACTTTTACTGTATTCGCTGGAAGACGTGGTTGTGATTTGAAGGCCGGAATTTTGTCCTGAAGCAGACAATGAGACCGCTAGAAGTGTAAACAAGATACCACTCATTAATTCAGAGATCCTTTTCATAGGCATCAAGGTTGTTTTGGCAAATATGGCTAGAAATATTGTGCCAAAGTGCGGATAAACAAAAAAGCCGCCTGTTAAAGGCGGCGTCCGGTTACTAACCGGAATTGTTTCAGGCGGAATTTTAAAAGGTATAAGTAAAGTTGGCCAGGAATGCACGCGGCGTCTGCGGGGCTATTGTTGACCATCCTTTGTAATATTCTTTATCAAATGCATTGTTGAGTTTCAATCCGATGCGGTAATGCGCAGCCTGGTAAAACAGAGAGGCATTGGCGACCGTGTAAGCAGGCAACATAAAGTCGCCCGTCGAGGCATAGTTGATCGCGTACCGTTCGCTTGCGCCGTTGAAACCGGCACCCACGCCGAAGCCTTTCAGTTTTCCTGCCGGTAACTCGTAGTTGGCCCACATGTTGTAGAGTGTCTTGGGGCCAGCGCCCAACGGACGCTTGTTCAGGATCTGCTCGTTATCCGATTTAGTTGTCTTGCTTTCGTTGTTGCTGAACCCAGCCCGGATATTCAGTCCGCTCACGGGGTTAGCATTCAACTCTACTTCGAATCCCCGGCTGTAAGCCTCTCCGCCCTGGATTTTGTTAAAAGGCGAGGCCGGATCGGTAATTACCTGGTCTTTTACCTTGATGTCGTAGTAGCTGACGGTCAGGTTCAGTTTATTTTTGATGATATTGGTTTTAAAACCGAACTCGATCTGGTTTGCCTGCTCTGGCCTGAACGACTTAATGGTTTGAGGGCCGTCCTCGGGGTTTCCTACGAGTTCGGGCGCCACGTTGGTGAAACCGTTCTGGTAATTGGCGAAAACTGAGAGCTTGTCCATCACGGGCTGGTACAAGATCCCGAATTTCGGTGAGAGCGTGGTTTGGTTATAATCGTCGTCGGAACTTGATACGCTGCCTATGTTGTCGAAATGGTCGAGGCGAAGGCCTACCATGACGGACAATGCTTTGGTAATGTTCAACACATCCGAAGCGTAGGCGCTGTAAATATTGTATTTCGATTTGGCGTTCGCCACGGGTTGTGACGCCAGCACAGCGTCGACGGCCGCTGCGGAAAGTGGGTAGGCGGTCGTTTCCACAGCGGGCGTAAATGGGTTGTCGCCATTGGAACCGCCGTCGGCAGTAACATTCCCGTAAAACGCATAGCCGGTACCGTTGCTGGTGGAAGTAGCTGTAAAATAATCCAGGCCTAGCACGACGCGGTTCCTTAATGAGCCCAGTTTGAAATCCCCGATGAAGTTCTGCTGGATATCGGATGTGCCGGTATACTCATTCTGTTTGTTCAGGAAGCGCGAAAATGTGTTGCCTTTCAGGATACCGTAGTCGAAGAGATAGGTGTAGTAGCCTTTGGTGGAAGTAGCACTTTTAGAAACCAGTGTTTGCGATTGCCAGGTATCGGACAGCTTGTAATCCATTTCAACCCGGTAATTCTGGGTCGGGTTTTGCAAAGTCAGATCGTTGCTGGTGAACGACAATTTGTAGTTGTATCCTAATTCCTTCATATTTTTCGCGACCGAAGGAGCAGCCCTGTTCAGGAAGAGGAACATCGGGTTGGTCTGCTCTGTCTGGGTGATTTCGCCGTAAAACGAGAAGGACAATTTGTTGTTCACTTTATAGGAAAGGGAAGGCGCCACAAAGAAGGATTTCCTGAAACCTGCGTCCTGGAAGCTGCGCTCGGTCGCATATGAAGTGTTCAGCCGGAAGTAAAGGTTCTTCTCCTTGTTCAGGGCTGTGTTGAAATCGCCGGTGATCTGGTTCAGGCCGAAAGAGCCGGTCGTAAAAGACAGCTCGCCACCTGTTCCGACGTAAGGCTTTTTCGTCACTACATTGATAAGCCCGCCATAAGAACTCACCGCATTGCCGAACAGCGTCGCGGAAGGCCCTTTCAGTACCTCGATCCGCTCGATATTGGCCGGGTTGATCGTTCCGTTTGTTAACCCCGGAAGGCCATTCACGAGTTTTGGCTGCACCGAAAACCCGCGAAGCGAATAGTAGCCGGCACCATCGCCACCGCGACCTGTGGATGTCCAGAGGTTATCGACCCCCGCCGCGTTTTTGAGCGCGTCGTCGAAATTGGTAACGATCTGCGATTGCAAAAGGTAGTTGGTGATCGTGCTGTACACCTGGGTGTTTTCAAAATCCTTTAAGGGCAGCTTAGCTACGTATGCCGTGTTGCTCCGCGAGAATTTATTCTCCCTTTCGCCTTCCACCACTACTTCACGCAATATTTCGTCACCTTCATAAAGCGTAATGGCCCCAAGCTCGACTTCATTCTGCGAAATAGCCAGCGGCAATTCCCGGGTTTTAAAACCGACGGATGAAACGGATAAAGTATAACCTCCATCATTGATATTGGATATTTCAAATACGCCATTTTCGTCCGTGAGGGTGCCGAGCCCGGTGCTTTTAATGACGATGCTTACACCCGGCAGGCCACTTTGGGTATTGTCAATAACCTTCCCTCTTACTTTTCCCATTTGAGCAAATACCAGTGAGGGTAAAAGCAACCAAATGGATAGTGATAATAGCTTTTTCATTTATTTAGACTTATTATAATTTGAGTGCCGCAAAAGTATTTCCTGAACACAAGAGTTCCAAGGATTTTTGTAATATTCCGGTAACATAGGAGCTGATCGTGACCTCTGCCCGGTGATAAGGAAAAATGAAAAGAAGCCGGTTACTGAAATAATGTATATACATATGTACATATAAACTATATTTAGGAAAAATTGGATAAGGGATGAGGAACACCACGCTGATTTTGGGGATAACTTTATCTTGCCTCGGGTACGCCTTCGGGCAAACGCGGAAAGGTGTACCCGAGCTGAATGTGAACGAATTCACAGCTTCGCCGGCACCGGAGTGGTCGGATCTGTTCCTGCGAAAATCAGGCTGGCTGGGCGGCGATGGCATATTTGCGATCCCGTTTTCGGGCCGCGATGCGCAGGAAAGGGACAGTATTCTTTTCCTTTTCAGCGACACGGTATTGGGAGAAATTGACGGAACTGTGCTGAAATCGGGACTCTCGATGGTAAACAATTCGGTCGCATTGTTGAGGGAGAAATCACCCGACCCGGCCAAAGCGGCATTCAGGATCGCACGCGGTGCGGAAGGGGACCGGGCCGTATTTATCCCTAAAACTGATAAGCCGGACAAGGATACTTATTTCTGGTTGGGCGACGGGTTTGTCAATCCGGATGCGGGCAAAGATCTTTTCATTTTTGCTTACAAAATCACCAACACACACGATAACTCTCCATTCCCATTTAAAGAAACCGGGAATTCGGTGATCAGGGTACCGGCAGGTAGCCATTTCCCCTATGAGGATCAGGAGCAGTTTGCGCTACCGTTCAATGACTACCACGCCGGCGGAGAAACGATTTCTTTCGGTGCGGGTATCTACAATAATAGCAAAGCTGCCGGGGAAGCCTCGCCCGATGGGTTCGTTTACATGTATGGTACTAAAGGGCCTGCCAAAAAGCTGGTTGCGGCAAGGGTGAAACCGGACCGGATTACATCGTTTGAGCAGTGGGAATTCCGCGGCGACAAGGGTTGGTCGAAAGACGTAAGGGCGGTTACAGCGTTGAGTGATTCCGTTTCGAATGAGTTAAGTGTGAGTATGTTGGCCCCAGGGAAGTACGTATTGGTATATCAACTGAGCAGTATTTTTCCTGAAATTTGTATGCAGGTGGCGCCAACGCCTTATGGACCTTTCGGGCCGAGAATGGTATTGTACAAAACGTCAGCGGATATCCGCGACCCGGACTTGTTTACTTACAATGCCAAAGCGCATCCCGCATTGTCGGCACCGGGTGAATTACTCATTTCCTATAATGTCAATACTTTCAAGTTTCTGGAAGTTTTACCCAAGCAACCTAACTTATACCGTCCACGCTTTGTGCGGATCAGATTTAGCCAAAGCTCCAAATCAAAATAGAAATGTCTTCGAATTACGATAAATACCCCTTTATAGAAGTAAGCAAAACTTCCGACATGTGCTTTGTGGGCTGGGATGATATTTTTGGGGAAATAACGCGCTTTGTTCAGGAAACGAGCCAGCCGAAATGTGTGATTTGCATAGATGTGTACCACGGGGTAGATACACGGCCGGTGCGTGAGGCGATCGCACGGTACATAGCCGGCGCCACGGTAATCCATACCACCGATGTGCTCAAAAGTGCGGGCGAGATCGGAACGATGGTGTACCCGTTTGTGACCGACGACCAGGTCTTCGGAAAAATGAATGACCTGGAAATAGCCGATTTTTTTGATGCGGACCAGCTGGAACGGGCGCGCGGGCGGATTCGCAGCGTTACCTCGGGAACAGTCGTTGTTTACGGAGAGGGAGCGGCCCTTTTTACCGAGCCCGACGTGCTGATTTATGCCGATCTGGCCCGGTGGGAAATTCAGAAAAGAATGAAGCGCGGCGTAGTCGGTAACTTCGGCATGGATAATGCCGATGATCCATTTGCCCTGAAATACAAGCAGGGCTATTTCCTCGACTGGCGGGTTTTCGACCGCCACAAGCTCCTGTTCTTTGATAAAATCGATTTTTTCATTGATGCCTGTCACGACGACGAACCTAAAATGGTGAATGCACAGCTTTACCATAAGGGATTGGATGAGGCCGTCAGGCGGCCATTCCGTGTTGTCCCGTTTTTTGATCCGGGGCCATGGGGGGGGCAATGGTTGAAGGAAGTCGCTGACCTGGATCGGGTAGAGGTGAACTATGCCTGGGGGTTCGATTGTGTTCCGGAGGAAAACAGCCTGCTCTTCAAGTTTGGAGAATGTATTTTTGAGCTGCCTTCAATCAACCTGGTGCTTACCCGGCCCCGCCAGTTGCTCGGGAAGCATATTTACGGTTTGTTTGGTGCCGAGTTCCCAATCCGTTTCGACTTCCTCGATACCATGGATGGCGGCAATCTGAGCTTGCAGGTACACCCCACGAGGCAGTACATCAAGGAGCATTTTGGAATGGATTATACCCAGGATGAAAGCTATTACTTCCTCGAAGCCGGGCAGGATGCCTGCGTATACCTGGGTACGCGCAGGGGCGTGAAGGCGGCCGATATGATCGCTGATCTCGAAAAAGCCCAGAGCGGGCTGGAAGATTTCGATGCGGAAAAGTATGTCAATAAGTTACCGGTCAAAAAGCATGACCACATTCTGATCCCGGCCGGTACGATCCATTGCTCCGGCAAGAATGCGGTGGTACTCGAAATTTCGGCTACCCCTTACATTTTTACGTTCAAATTATGGGATTGGGGCAGGCTGGGGCTGGACGGAAAGCCACGCCCCATCAACATCGAGCATGGTAAAAACGTGATCGATTGGGGGCGTGATGAGGATTGGGTGAAGGAAAACCTCTTCAATAATGTTGAGCGGATTTCGATGAATGGCCATTCGATGGAAGAATCGACCGGGCTGTTCAATACCCAGTTCATTGAAACCAGAAGGCACTGGTTCGACAGCAAAGTGACCCACTATACCTATGGCAACCTGAATGTGGTTAATCTGGTGGAGGGCGAAGAAGCTGTCGTCGAGAGTCCCGACGGGCTTTTTGAGCCGTATGTGATCCATTATGCCGAGACTTTTATCGTGCCGGCAGATGTGCCGTCGTACACGATAACCCCGTCCGGAAAGAGCATAGGGGAGAAATGTGCCACGCTGAAAGCCTATGTGAGAAAATAAAGGGATTGGAATTTCGATAGTCCGCGGCGCGGAGAGGTGATGGGAAAACCTGTTCCCGTAACGCATCGTAAGCTCGGTTTTCTCCTCGGCGCATACCAGCCCGCGAGTTTTTTACTGGAATAACAGGTCGCGGGTTTCGGGACTTTGAAGGGATCGTTTTGCTTATTATTTCCGGGCGTGGTCAAAATTGCTATTTTTGCTTTTGTCTATCTGCAATCCGTCAATATGAAATTTAGTATCGATCACAAGAGTCCTGTTCCCTTGCATATCCAGGCAGAGAACCTATTGCGCAACATGATCAACTCTCCGGAGCACCTGGATGGGAAGTTCTTGCCGAATGAGGTGGAGCTGGCAAAGCGGCTGGCCATTTCCCGGTCAACCTTGCGCCAGGCGCTCAATAAGCTGGTTTATGAAGGATTGCTTATCCGCAAAAAAGGGGTCGGTACAAAGGTGACGGAGCCTGTAATTAGTTCAAAATCAAAAAACTGGCTGAGTTTTACGCAGGAAATGAATGCGCGCGGGATCATCGTCAAAAATTTCGAGCTGCATGTGACCTGGGTAACGCCCGACGAGAAAATCGCGAACTTCTTTGATATCGGAACCGACAAAAAGGTGCTGAAATTGGAGCGGCTCAGAGGCAAGGCCGAAGGTCCGTTTGTCTATTTTATCTCCTATTTCCATCCACGGGTTGGACTAACAGGTGAAGAAGATTTCAAACGACCATTATACGATATTCTTGAAAAAGACCATATGGTGATCGCGACCCTTTCGAAGGAAGAGGTCAGCGCGATTGCCGCCGACAAATTCACGGCCGCGAAACTGGAAGTCGAACCCGGAAGTCCGATTCTTTTCAGAAAACGTTTCGTGTTTGACCAGGGAGAACGTCCTATTGAGTATAACATTGGCTATTATCGCGCCGATAGCTTTGTGTATACAGTTGAAAGTGTAAGAGAGTAGCCGTCGCTATCTTTGCGCATCATTTGTGAGCCGCCAGGTCCGGACATAGCCGGATTGGCCGGCTCATTGTTTTGTTAAATGCTGCGGTACTAACGGCCCATCTTGAATCGCATTGATAATAGGCTATCGTAAATGGTTAAATGCGTATTAATCTCTCACGGCAATTGTAGATACATTTACCGCCATTCTGCACGTATACTTCTACGGGTTTCAGTTTTGTGCCATGAGGTTTACTTATAAAATTCATACAAAATCCATGAATTATTATTTCTGATAATATTTGTATGTTCGATTATATGTTTATATGTTTGTACATATTAAAATGCGATTACCGATAATATCATAACCGAATAACGTGAGCCCCGCTCCGATGGCTGCTGCATTGTTTGTATTTCAGTATAAAGCGAAGCAGAAAGCCCAAAGGACTGCCAGATGGAGCAATTGCGGCATAGCGACCGCATGCGAGCCTGGTAGGATGCATTGACGTTTACCTATTACCGTTATACGTATCATCAGCAAACCCGAAGAATTTAGCATCATAACCCGGCAGGCCTTCCGACCAGCAGGGCGGGACTTTATTAATTAAACTATCCTTTTATGAAACCAAAACTACTGACTGACAAGGGGCACGGTGCCTCGTGCGCCTTATGGGGGATTGCGTTGATGGGGTTTCTCGCTCCCATGACGTGGGCGAATGCCGGCCCGCTCAGTCGCGCACCGGGCGGGCGGGCGTCCGGCATTGCCACACATGCTGCACACCGAACCCGTGCCGAACAAGCCGTCTCCGGAAAGGTTACGGATGAAAACAATGCTGGGATTCCGGGCGTTAACATCCTGGAAAAAGGTACCAATAATGGGGTGGTGTCCGATCAGGACGGGAACTACGCTATCCGGGTGAAAGACGAAAACAGCGTGCTGGTTTTTTCTTACATTGGCTACACTAGCAAAGAAGTGAAGGTTGGTTCGCAGTCGACGATTGCGGTGAAGCTGGATGTATCGCCCCAGGAGTTGAACGACGTGGTGGTGGTAGGGTATGGTACGCAAAAGCGATCGGAGTTGACCAATGCCGTGGTGCAGACAACCGGTGCGGAGATCAAGAAATCCAATGCAGTATCGCTTTCCAACTCGCTGGCCGGACGCATGGCAGGGGTGTATGTGACACAGCGAAGCGCCGCGCCGGGTTTTGACGATTCGCAAATCCTCGTGAGAGGTGCGGGTACCTATCGTAATACTTCGGCTCTAATCGTAATCGATGGGGTAGCCAATGCTGATCCAGATGGTTTGAATCGCCTGGATCCCAACGATATCGAGTCTATTTCGGTACTGAAAGATGCTTCTGCGGCCATTTACGGTGCGCAGTCCGCGGGTGGGGTTATTCTGGTCACGACCAAAAGAGGGACTACCGGAAAGCCTGCATTCGATTTCTCGACGACCCAGTCGTGGCAGTCTCCGACGATGAAAGTGAAGTCGGCCGACGCATTTCAATATATGAAGGTGCTGAATGACCGAAGGGCGCTGGAAGGAACGCCGCCTGATTTCCCCGATGCATTGGTAGAAGCCTTCAGGAAAGGTGAGCGCAGGCCCGAAAACTGGTGGAATGCTCTGATAGGCCCTCCGGTGCACCAAACGCGTTACTCGCTGACGATGCGTGGCGGAACCGACCGGGTAAGGTACTTCTTGTCGCTGGGTACGGCCTCCCAGGGCGGTATCCTGCGTGGCGACACTAAATCGAAGCTCAGACAGTACAATGTAAGAAGTAATATCGATGTAACGGTGACCAAAGATTTTGAGGTGGGCCTCGATCTTTCGGTTCGCGAAAAATATACCCAAACGCCCCAGGGCGGTGCCGGCGGGGAGGTTGGGTCGCTCGCGAGCACGAGCCCGTTGCAGGAAGCCTATATCGGTGGCGATTACCGGTATCCGGGTGAAGGATGGTCGCATTTGAACCCGGCCGCACGCCTGCAAAGCCCGGGCTACCGCAGGTATAAGGCCGATGTAGCCAGCGGAACGCTTCGGGCCAAGTACAACATTCCGTTCGTGAAAGGACTGGCGTTGGACGGCTACCTCTCACTGGTCAAAACAGTGGATTACAACAAGCAATTTAACTACGTGTGGCCTTACTATGAGCGCGCTCCGGATGGATCGATCGTTAAAAAGCAATCCAGGACGGTGGAGGACATCGGTCTGCGAGAGGATTTCAAACAAAGCTTGCGTACCACCGGAAACGTGAAGCTTTCGTACGCTACGACGTTCGCAAGGGACCATAAAGTAAGCGCATTTGTGGCCTATGAGCAGATGAGCTATAATGACAACCTGTTTTGGGCACAGCGCCTTGGCTACGATTCTCCGTTGATCGACCAGCTTTTTGCGGGTAGTACCAACCGGGCGAACTGGAATAACGACGGTACTGCTACCGAATCCGGGCGTCAGAACTTTTTCGGACGGGTCAGCTACGACTTTAAGGAAAAATACCTTTTCGGTTTCAGCGCGAGGTATGACGGCTCGCCGATCTTTCCGAAAGAAACCCGTTTCGGCTTTTTTCCACAGGTATCGGCTGGCTGGGTGATCAGCAACGAGGCATTCATTCCGAAGAATATCATCAGTAATTTGAAACTGAGAGCGTCATGGGGACGACTTGGTAACGACAGGGTAAATCCGTTCCAGTACATCGCCGCCTATGGTTATGACGCCGGATGGGTGGTGAACGGGGTAGATGCCCGCGGAATTGCCGTCAAGTCGACGCCCAATCCTAATATCACCTGGGAGGTGAGCGAGAAGACCGATTTGGGCCTGGAAGCGGCATTTCTGGATAACCGCCTGACTTTTGAAGCGGATATTTTCAAAAACAAAACTTCCCACATCCTCGGCAGAAGGCAGGCCTCTATTCCCAGCTACACAGGGCTAATTCTGCCGGATGAGAACATTGGTAAGATGAACAGCCAGGGTATCGAGTTGCAGGCGGGGTACCGGCACAACTTCTCGAACCTCACGCTGCGTATCAACGGAAATATCTCCTACAACAAAAATGAGATCATCTATTTCGATGAAACCCCTCAGGCGGAGCCTTATCAAAAGCTGGAAGGCCAGCCATTCGGCTCCCGCCTGGTGTACAAGGCCATCGGTATTTACCGGACGCAGCAGGATCTGGACAACAGCGTGAAGTATCCGGGTGCGACCTTGGGCGGGCTGATTTTTGCCGACTTGAATAACGACGGGAAAATCGACAGCAACGACCGTTACATGTTCAATACTACCAATAATACGGCCAAGGACCCCGTCACAGGATTGGATGTTACAACCATTTTCCCCAGCACCCAATACGGCGTAAGCATAGGATTGAACTACAAAGATTTCGATCTGACGATGTTGCTGCAAGGACAGAGCGGTGCCAAGTTCCGGCTGAGCACAGGATTTAACTCCGGTGCGGGCGGTAACGGCCTGGAATACGTAGCGCTGAATAGTTATTCCAAGGAAAATGTGAATGCTGAATTACCGATGATCGCTCCGACCGGTCTGGCAAACTCGGACAGCGACTTCTATTACCACAAGGCCACCTGGATGCGCATGAAAAACGTGCAGCTGGGTTATACGCTTCCTAAAAGCCTGCTTTCGAAAGCAAGGATTGCTGCTCTGCGGATCTACGTTTCCGGGGATAATGCATTCATGCTATTCAATTCGCTTAAAAAGTATGGCAACGGCGACCCTGAATTCCTCAGTGGCAACGGTGGGGCGTACCCTAACATGAAGACCCTGAGCTTTGGCCTCAATCTTACTTTCTAATTCAGAGAACCTATGAAATATTTAGTTATAAAAAATCAGGTCATGAAGCGGGCTTTCACGATGTCGGTCGTCGGGATCATTGCCGCGGCTACTTCCTGTAACGTGCTTGACAAGAAGCCGCTGGACGCGATATCGGATGAGGCGGTGTTTAACGATGCGGTTTTTCTTCAGAACTATGTGTATAACGTTTACAATGGTATCAAGCCTCCCTGGGCACCGGGCACCGGCGGTTACGATGCGCTGACGGATATTGCCGTGAACCAGCCCGAAACCCATGAGCGCTCGGCAGGTATCCGTAACTACATCGAAGGGAATATGACCGCGGACAATGTTTCGGATCTGGCGGCCATGCAAGATGCCACGCCGCTTTGGGATTATGAATATGGTTATATCAGAAAGACGAACGTATTTTTTGAGAATATCGAAAAATCGAGCATTCCTGCCGAGAAGCTGGATCCCATGAAGGGCGAGATGCATTTTCTTCGTGCCTGGATGTATTTCGAGTTGATGCGCACATTTGGTGGCGTACCCATTATTACAAACGGTTTTCAGCTGAACTCGGAGAGTTTTGATGTGCCCCGGAATACGTTCGATGAATGCGCGAAGTTTGTATTGGAAGAGTCGGATAAGGCTATCGGATTTTTGAATGGGGTGCCGGTCAATACCGGGAAGATCAGCAAAGCTGCGGCGATGGCACTCAAAGCGAGGGTGCTGCTTTTTCTGGCAAGCCCGCTGAACAATCCATCTAACGACCTGACCAAATGGAAGGCGGCCGAAACGGCTACCAAAGCTGTGCTGGATCTGGGATTTACGTTGCACCCGGAATATGCGGCATTGTTCAAAAAACCTTTGAAAACAGACGAAACGATTTTCGGAAAGTCGTTCACACCGGCTACGCGTATACCCGGCTGGGGTTACAACTACGACTACTGGCCCAGTGGTTTCGATGCGCAACAACGGATTGTGCCTACACAGAACTTTGTAAATATGTTCCAGATGGCCAACGGCGAGTATCCCTACCTGGCGGATGGTGTAACGGTGAATGCGGCTTCGGGTTACGATCCGCAGAAACCGGAGAAAAACAGGGATCCGAGGTTTTATGACGCGGTGATCTACCCGGGGGCTGGTCCGCTGAACATCGTCGATGGTTCGAAAAGTACCGAGCGCCTCTACGAATACTGGGAGGATGCTAATCCGAATCCCGACAATGCGCCTCCTTATATCAATCCGAATAAGGTGGATCCTAAAAACGGCCAGAACCTGTTCGATTTCGGCCGCGATTCGAAAACCTACTGGGTAAAAGGCCTCACGCCTTTCCACTGGCGGGTACAAACGGGTTATACTTTCAAAAAGACTGACGATTTTGTCGGCCCGCGTGCGAGCTTTGACTATGACTATAACCAGGTGGTGGTGTTCATGAGATTGACCGAGTTTTATCTGAACTATGCCGAAATCCAGATGGCGCTGGGTAACGAGGCAGTCGCGAGGGAATACATCAACAAGGTCAGAAAGCGGGCATCCGTGAACATGCCGGATGTCAAAAGTGCCGGGGCAGAGCTGGTACGGGTGTACCGGAACGAAAGGGCTATCGAGCTGCATCTGGAAGACTCGCGCTTCTTCGACCTCATGCGATGGAAAGCGGCCCCCGGAAATGTGGATATAGCAATCAGAGGGCTTACAAAGGTTACCATGGACTGGACAGGCGCGAAGCCCGGGGATGCTTTGGGGAAATTGGCTTATACCTACGGGGTGATTCCCGAAGCCGAGGTACGGAAGCCCTGGAAAGGCGACCACTACTACCTCTTCCCGATCCCGAATACCGAGATCCGGAAAAGCAATGGCGCGCTTAAACAGAATCCGGGCTACTGATCGATGGCACAGAATCTCATAGAGTGAATTAGTAAATAGTTGAGGTATTTGGGACCAATGGCGGGGTATACCCGCCATTGGTTTTTATAGCCGGTCTCAATGAAACCTCGGGTTGCCGCCAGGGCGACAAGGTTTCGAGGGTTGGATGAAATGAGCTTTGTGAGATATGTATAGCTGGTGCATTTAATATGTATATACATATCATACATATTGGCTAAATTTCGACGAAAAATTTTCACTTTTGCGGAGGCTTGTAGAACTAAAATGCAAAACTATATTTTGATTAATTTTTATAATTAATTTTAAATGAATTAGTTATATTAATTTTTGATTATTTTTACATGTTGATTTAATGCAACTTTTTTGACTGTTAGTGATATGTTTGTATATTTGAACATATATTACAAAGTCCCTTATGAAAGCGCCGAAAGTCAGTCTGGGGTTGGATGTCGGAGGAAGCCATGTTACGGCTGGAGTCGTGGATATGTCTCTCGCTGGCGGGCTGTCGCTTCCGCTGGTGCGAAAGGAGATGGATAGTTTTGCCGCTGCGTCGGCGATCGTCGCCGTCATAGGTGGTTGTATCACGGAGGCGCTTGCAGGCAGGGGGGCTGTTGACCGAATCGGAATCGCGTTTCCCGGGCCGTTCAACTACCCCAAGGGAGTTTGTACGGTCCTCGATGTGGGCGGGAAGTTCGAGCAAATGTTTGGGCTTCACCTTGGGCAGGCACTCAAAGATGCTACCGGCATGCCCGACACCGCATTCCGGTTTTTCAATGATGCGCATTGTTTTGCCGTCGGTGCTTACGCGAGGCATGGCCTGGCAAGTAAACGGACCGTTTTTCTTACGCTCGGATCGGGTTTCGGATCATCGTTTATGGAAAACGGCCAACTGTTGGAGCGTCATCCTGCATTGCCGGGGGCATTCTATAATGAGCCGTTCAGGGACTCCATTGCCGACGACTACTTTTCAACGCGTTGGTTCTACCATGCTGCCGGTCAGACGATCAAAGGTGTACGCGAACTGGCTGAAACGGACTCGGAACTTTCGAAAGGTATTTTCCACGAATTTGGCGCCAACCTGGGCGAATTTCTGCTTCCATGGCTGAAAAACTTCGGGTGCGATGAGCTGGTGATCGGCGGGAACATCGCAAAGGCTGGCCATTTGTTTGGCAATGCATTAGAAAATGAGTTGAAATCGCTTGATAGTAAAGTACATGTGACTTTTTGCGATGACACCGAAGCGTGCATACTGACCGGAGCGGCAGGCCTGGCCAACCGGGAAGGGGATATTAACGACGAGGGTGCCGCGACTCCGGTACCTGTATATGACACCGATCATTTGGTAGAGCAGCTCCGTCTTGAGAAAACAGCGGCGATCGACGGTTTTCAGGTGCATTCCTGGGAGGTCGCCCGGCAGAAGCTGCATGCCGCGCTGACGGCGGCTGGCCGGCGTGTGCTTTGGTACGACATCGATGCCTGCCTGAAAGCCTCCGCCGACGAAGGGGGCGTCGCAAGTTTAGGAAACGGATTTCATTCGCTGGATGATCAGAAAATGAGGGTATTGCGCCCCGACGCTTCCATGGATCTGTGCATTGTTTACGGCACCGGCGCTGCCTTGTGTGGCTGGGAGGGAAAGCTGGTGAACCTCGATTCTGCTATTGAAACGAATGCAGTTTTGTAACACAAAACTGGTCATACTCAGAAAGCCCTTAATCAAAGAACATCTTGCAAACACAACACGTAAAACATTTTACCTTTCTCATCACGCTCATCGCGGCGTTGGGAGGCTTTCTGTTCGGGTTCGATATGGCGGTCGTGAGCGGGATCATCGAGCCAGTCAGGACCCAATATGGCTTGTCGGCCGCAGAAGAGGGGTTGTTTGTTTCGTTTGCGTTGCTGGGTTGCATTATTGGGGTAGCGTTCTCGGGGTATCTGGCCGATAAGATAGGGCGGAAGAAAGTCCTGTTTGTGGCGGCATTACTCTTTCTGGTGAGTGCCATAGGATTTTCATTTTCAAATACCTATACAATTCTCATTTTATTCCGCATACTCGCCGGAGCGGGGGTAGGAGTGGCTTCCAATGTATCGCCGCTCTACATTTCCGAGATTGCGCCCGCCCCTAAGCGCGGTGGGCTGGTCACGTTTTATCAGTTGGCGATCACGATAGGCGTGCTGGCGGCCTATATCAGCAACTTGTTCCTGCACAGGTACTCGCTTGCGCATGCGAGTATGGGAAGCGGCATTTTGCATTGGCTGTTTGTAGAAGAGGTGTGGCGCGGGATGTTCTTTGTGAGCGTGATCCCGGCCGCCGTGTTTTGCGTGTTGCTGGTGACGGTGCCGGAAAGTCCGCGCTGGCTGGCTAAGCACGACAGAAACGAAGAAGCGCTCGCGATACTGATCAAAATAAATGGGGAGGACGATGCCCGTGCCGAATTCGGGGCAATCAAAAAGGCCTTCCTGCAAAAGGAGGGTGGGGCGAAGGAGCTGATGCAATATCCTTTGCGCGGACTACTGGTGATGACCATGGTCCTGACGGCCCTTTCACAATTCAGCGGAATTAATGGCGTGATATTCTACGGCCCGACCATCCTGCGGTCGGCCGGCATTGTGATCGGCGACGTGCTGTTGTACCAGGTCATGCTGGGCCTGGCCAGTATGGTCTTCACGCTGATTGCCATCTGGAAGGTCGATACGCTGGGTCGCAGGTCGCTGTACCTGATAGGCTCTGCCGGGGCGGCGGTATCCCTTGCATTGACCGGCCTGTGTTTCACCTATGGCATCAATGGGTGGGGAATGCTGGTGTGCATCATGCTGTTCCTGCTTTTTTTCGCCTTCTCGCTCGGGCCTTTAAAGTTTGTCATTGCTACGGAAGTATTTCCAAATCATATCAGAGGGACCGCATTATCGATCTGCATTATGACGATGTGGGTGTCGGATTGGATCGTAAACCTGCTTTTTCCGCTTATGCGCGACGGATTGGGTGTGGCTAATACATTTTTTGTTTTCTCCTTCTTCTGCGTTTGCTCGTACGTGTACGCGAAGCGGAACCTGTTTGAAACGAAAGGAAAGCGGCTGGAAGAAATAGAACAGTTCCTGAGTTCGGAGACTGTGAAAGGCGAAGTAAAGATTGGTTGATTGTGTAAAAAATTGCAAATGAAAAAGAAGTTCTTGTATCTGGGGGTACTATCCGGCGCCGTTGCTTTTCTGGCGGTTTCTTGTTTCAAAAAGAACGGCGTGTTGCAGTCCCAGTCGGGTAGTGAAGCCGTGAGTTATAATTTTGATATCCGGCCCATTTTATCCGATAAATGTTTCGCATGCCATGGCCCCGATGCCAAAAAGCGGGAGGCCGGGCTGAGGCTCGATCTGGCTGAAAGCGCCTATGCCAAGCTGAAAGACGGAAAAGGCGTGGCGATTTTCCCGGGCAAGCCGGAGCAGTCGGAAGTGTACAGAAGAATTACCTCGCCGGACCCGTCTTACCAAATGCCCACGCCTGAGTCGCACCTGGGATTGCTGAATGAAAACGAAATCGGGTTGGTGAAGAAATGGATCGAAGAAGGTGCCAAGTACGAGCGGCACTGGGCGTTCACCGCACCGGTGTTGCCGGCGGTGCCCGAAGTTTCCAATGAAGACTGGCCCAAAAACGAAATAGACCATTTCGTGTCGCGCAAAATGGAGGGCGCCGGATTGGCACCCAACGATGAAGCGGCCAAAAGTCACCTGCTGAAAAGGGTGGCACTGGACCTGACAGGGTTACCGCCGACCGTGGAAATGCAGCAGCAGTTCGAAGCCGATAAAAGCGACAAAGCCTACGAAAAAGTAGTGGATCAGTTGCTGGCACAGAAAACTTATGGCGAAAAGATGGCTGTTCATTGGCTGGACGTAGCGCGTTACGCCGATTCCTATGGTTACCAGGACGACGAAGTGCGTACACAATGGCCGTGGCGCGACTGGCTGATCAACGCATTCAACAAGAATATGAAGTATGACCAGTTCCTGATGTGGCAGATAGCAGGCGATATGCTGCCTAATGCCAATAAGGAGCAGATACTGGCTACGGCATTTTTCAGAAACCATAAATACACCGAAGAAGGCGGGGTGATCCCCGAAGAATACCGAATCGAATACAATATCGATAAAACAAAGACATTCAGTACGGGCGTGCTGGGGCTTACTGTCGAGTGCGCGCAATGCCACGACCACAAGTATGATCCTATTTCGCAGGAAGACTACTACCGGATGTTCGCATTTTTTAATAATTCCAAAGAGTCCGGTTTTGAGGGGGATATCTCGCAGACAAAACCGGCTAAAAACCCGATCATGACCATCTCGGACGAAGAGGCCCGGACGCTGCTCTCGTTCATCAACCGGCCGGATACCAGCCGTCTGATGGTATCGGTGCTGGGCGACCTGGATACACTCAGGCCTACGCATATCCTCAACCGTGGTTCGTACGATGCGCCGGGTAGGGTGGTTACCGCCTCTGCATTACCGGCGGTAATGCGTTTTGACACCATCAAACTACCGCAAAACCGGTTAGGATTGGCCAAATGGACAACCAGTAAGAGCAATCCGCTTACAGCCAGGGTGTTTATTAATCAGATATGGCAGGAGTTTTTCGGAAGGGGAATCGTGAAAAGCACGGGGGACTTTGGAATGCAGGGCGACTTGCCTACGAACCCCGCATTGCTCGACTGGCTTGCCGTCGACTTCATGAACCACGGTTGGGACATTAAAAGGCTTGTCAAGCAGATCGTGACTTCCGCCACCTACCGGCAATCCGCCAAAGTCACCGACGAAAAGCTAAAAGCCGACCCGGAAAATATTTACCTCTCGCGCGGCCCGCGCTACCGCCTGCCGGCGGAGCTGGTCCGTGATATGGTGCTGTCGACCAGTGGTTTGCTGAATCCCAAAATCGGTGGGCCGAGTGTAAAACCTTACCAGCCGAAAGGCTTGTGGGAAGCCGCGACCTCGGGACGGGGCACCCTGCGCACCTACCAGCAGGACAAAGGCGATGCGTTGTACCGCAGAGGGATGTACACGTTCATCAAACTGACCGTGCCGCCGCCGTCGATGATCATTTTCGATGCCAGCAACCGCGACCATTGCGAGGTAAAACGTTCCAAAACCAATACCCCTTTGCAGGCGCTGGTGATGCTGAACGACCCGACCGTGCTGGAAGCTTCCCGTGTGATGGCCGAACGCCTGGTAGCGAAATCGACCGATGTCGAGACCAATATCCGTTCGTCCTTCCAGGCGATTGTGTGCCGCCAGCCCACAGACAAGGAAGTGGAATTGCTCAAAAAATATTACCATGAAGAGGCCTCCATGTTCTCGAAACAAAAAGACAATGCAGCCAAAGTCCTGAATGTAGGCGAATTCCCGCACGAAGCAAAGGCCGATACCGTGCGTGCAGCAGCACTGATGCGTGTGATCAACACGCTGTATAATATGGAGGAGACGATAACGAAGAGTTGATGTGAGGGGCTTTAAGCTGTATGCTATAAGCTTTAAGCTTTTTGAATAAAGAACTGAGATAGTAAAGTAAAAGGAATATGTCAATTAAAGCAGACAGCTTAGAGCTTACAGCTTATAGCCTAACGCTTGCAGCCTTAAAAATATGGAAAAGCCAATATTTGACTACGGAGTCAACACTACACGCAGGCATTTTTTATCCAAACTCAGCCTCGGGCTCGGCAGCGCGGCGCTGGGATCGCTGCTCATACCGGATCTTTTCAAAGGTGGCGGCGGTGAACCGGATGTGAATGAGCTGATGGCCGGCCTGCCGCATTTCGCCCCGAAAGCAAAGCGGGTGATTTACCTGTTCCAGAACGGGGCACCATCGCAGCTCGACCTGTTCGATTATAAGCCGATGCTCAACAAAATGCACGGGCAGGACCTGCCGGAATCGATCCGGGGCGGGCAGCGCCTGACGGGTATGACCGCCAATCAGGCCAAATTCCCTTTGGCAGGTTCGATTTTTAATTTCAAACAGCACGGGAAAAGCGGTGCCTGGATGAGCGAGCTCCTGCCGCATATGGCGGGCATTGCCGACGATCTTTGCATTATCAAAACCCTTAATACCGAAGCCATTAACCACGACCCCGCACTTACGTTCTTTCAGACGGGTGCACAGGTGGGGAACAGGCCCAGCTTCGGCGCCTGGCTGAGCTATGGGTTGGGTAGTGAAAACCAGAATTTGCCGGGTTTCTGCGTATTACTCTCGCGTGGAAAGGGGAACGGGCAGGGGGTTTATTCCAAACTCTGGACCAACGGCTTCCTGGATTCGGTACACCAGGGCGTGCAGTTCAGCAGCGGCGAGAATCCCGTGTTGTATCTCAATGATCCCGACGGGATGGACCGTACCCAGCGCCGTAAAATGCTTGATAACCTGGCGGAATTGAACGCAGGCACATTCAATGATTTTGGCGATCCGGAAATCACGGCCAAAGTACAGCAGTATGAAATGGCGTTCCGCATGCAGACAGCCGTTCCGGAAATCACTGATATGAGCAAGGAACCGGAATCGATCGTGAAAATGTATGGCCCCGAATGCCTTGTACCCGGTACTTATGCAGCCAACTGTCTTTTGGCGCGGAAACTTTCCGAGCAGGGCGTACGGTTTGTGCAGCTTTATCACCAGGGATGGGATAGCCACGGCGGGTTGCCGACGGAAATCAAAGGGCAATGCATGGATGTAGACCAGGCGTCGGCCGCATTGGTTACCGACCTTAAACAACGCGGATTGCTGGACGAAACGCTGGTGATCTGGGGAGGGGAGTTCGGGCGTACCAATTACTGTCAGGGAACGCTTACCAAAGACAACTATGGCCGCGACCACCATCCAAGGGCGTTCACGGTGTGGATGGCCGGCGGCGGTATCAAACCGGGCATCGTTTACGGCGAAACCGACGAATTTGGCTACAATATTGTCAAAGACCCTGTCCATGTCCACGATTTTCATGCAACCATTCTCAATCAGCTGGGACTGGATCACGAAAAGTTGGTGTACAAACATCAGGGCCGCCGCTACCGCCTTACGGACGTGGCTGGTAAGTTGGTGAAGGGAATTATTGCGTAAAGTACAAACCTCTAATACAGTGAGTAGAATTTTGTCGGATTGGAAAGGGTACGTATATAACATGGCCTTTTTCCTGAATGGATTGCTCGTATTTCTGCTATTCTTCGAAAGCCGGTTTGCTGTTCCGCAGTGGATGCAGGCGTTGGGAAGAATGCACCCGCTCGTGTTGCACTTTCCATTGGTTGTGCTGATCCTTTACAGCCTCTGGGTACTGATTGTGCGGAAGCCGGATTCTCCCGCCTGGAATGAAGGGCTCGCCGAGAGTCTGCTTGTCATTGGCACATTTACGGCCGCAGTAGCGGCGTTTTCCGGCTTTGTTTTATCGCACGAGGACGGTTATGAATCCGACACACTGCTTTGGCACAAATGGCTGGGTATCGCCATTTCCATTGCTGCCGTGATCTGGTACGGGATAAGAAAGTCCCTGTTGCCGTGGACGGCCGGGGCAAAGGTGGTTGCGGGGGCATTCCTGGTGCTGCTTTTCGTAGGCGGGCATTTGGGCGGTAATCTCACCCATGGCGAGGATTTCCTGATCTCTCCGCTGGGGCCATCGGCCGAGCCTGCCCAGCATGTGGCTTTCGAGGAGGCCAAAGTATACGAGCACCTGGTAAAACCGGTAATTGAACAGAAATGTCTTTCCTGTCATAACGAAGAAAAATCGAAAGGCGGATTACAAATGCAGACGCAAGCCTTGCTCCAAAAGGGCGGAAAAGGCGGGGTGCTTTGGGATACCACCAAAGCGGATCTGGGACTGCTGATCAGCCGCCTGCATTTGCCGCTGGACGATAAAAAGCATATGCCGCCGCGCGGTAAAGTACAATTGACGGAAGAGGAAGTGGTATTGCTCGCGGCCTGGGTAAAAAGCGGTTCGCGCTTCGACCAACTGGTGAGTTCGCTTTCGCCCCAAAGTCCGGTGTATGCTTACGCGCAGAATGTGCTGGGCGGGGATCGTACCGAGGAGCAATACACGTTCAGCGCCGCATCCGCCGACGAGGTGAGGAAGCTCAACACCAACTATCGCCTGATTAAACCATTGTCGGCAGGATCTCCGGCATTGTTCGTGAATTTTTATAACAGGGCTAGTTTCAAAAGCCAGGACATCGAAGGGCTGCTGCCATTGAAAGATCAGATCGTATCGATGGATTTGAGTAAAATGCCCGTGAAGGACGAGGATATCAAAACGCTGGCCAAGTTCCCCGAACTCCGCAGGTTGATATTGAATTTCACAGATATTACCGGCGGCAACCTGCCTGAGCTTAAAAAACTGGCTAATCTGCGGGAGCTTTCGCTGAGCGGCACCGGCATTACCATGGCACATGTCAAATCGCTCGATGGTTTTCCCGCGCTCAGAAGGGTTTATCTGTGGAGCACCGGCATTAGCCCGCAGGAACTGGAAACTTTGAAAAAGGGCCAAAAGATCGCATTTGAAACCGGTTTCCGCAGCGACACACTCGTGATGGCGCTTAACCCGCCGGTGATCATCAACGAGAAGCAGCTGATAGGCAAGGGAGAAACGGTGGCCATGAAACATCAGATTGCCGGCACCGTCGTCCGTTACACGCTGGATGGCTCCGAGCCTGATAGCGCGACATCTCCTATTTATGACAAGCCGATTTCCATCAACGGAAACTTAAAGCTCAAAGCAAGGGCATTCAGGAAAGGATGGTATGGCAGCACACAGGTGAGCAAGTTGTTTTTCAAAGAAGGTTTTCACGTCGATAGTGCGCAGCTGATCACGCCGGTAGATCAGCGGTACCATGCCAAAGGGGCCGCTTCGGTCTCCGACGGCAAAGTTGGCGACACCGAGCGCGTAAGCGGCACCTGGCTGGGCTATGTCGAGAATGATTTCCAGAGCTATCTGTTCTTTAAAAAACCGGTAAAAGCCAGTGTTGTGACGCTGAGTACGTTGCGGAGTTTCGGGAGCTTCATCTTCGAGCCCACCAGGATCGAGGTGTGGGGCGGTGCCGATCCGAAAACACTGAAATTATTGAAAGTAATCACCCCGGAAATCCCGGCCAAAGACATTCCGGGCACGGAGAATATTGTTTATGAAGCCGGATTTGAGCCTCAACAGCTGAGCTGCATCAAACTGGTTGCGAAACCGCTTTCAAAAATACCAGCCTGGCATTCGGGTAAAGGCAACAAAGGTTGGCTGTTTGTCGACGAAGTAATTGTAAATTAAAGGCTGTTATGGCATATTCATGCTATTTAGTCCATTAGGTTAATCGGTGATGCATAAGCCCGCAGGTCATTGACTTGCGGGCTTTTATAATGAAAAGGCCCGGAGACGAAAGCCCCCGGGCCTGATTTATTAAAGAGCCTGCCTTTTGAGTACGCAGAACGGCTTGCTGTTTCGGCCGTCAAGGTCGGTTTTGTAGAGCTTCCAGGTATCCTTGTCAAGTTCTTCGAGGTGGAACTGGTTAACAGGGTCGGCAAGCTGCTTTTTGAGCCACCTGGGGAACGCATTGGCGGCCCGGGCATTTTCCCAGGTCCTGATGGCTTTGAAAATCGCATATTTCTCCGTGCAGGCTTCTACATCTTTCTGGTTGATTTGAAGGCTGTAAGTAGAGCCAATACCTACGGAGATGGCCTGAATGTGCTCATATTGCGCCACTGTCGAGCCCGCCTTGATCGGGAAGTTGCCGCCCATTCCCGACGGGAAGAAATTGGCATAGGTAACGTCGCGGAGATCCTTGCCCTGGCTCGTGCTGCTGCCCCATTCCCGTGTATCCACATCGTATAGGTTTTTACCCCCACCCACATTCCACACACTCTGGTAATGCCAGGAACCTTCGGAAAGCGTCGATCCGGTGAATCGGATGTAAGGCACACCCAGCGATTGGGCTTTTTCAAACATGTGACGGAAAAAGCGTTTGACGGAGTAGTACCCGTGGCCGTTGTTGAACAAAAACTCCTGACCGTCGAAATCGTAGTAGGCCATGCCGTTGACTTTACAAACCGTCGCATAATACGCGGCGATCTGGTCCTGCAACTGCATATTGGGGATCAGCCCGTCGTAACCGTAATTGATCGTCACTTGCAGCTTGTAAATGGTGTCACCGGCCGCGTGATGGGTGGTTGTGGTGTTCCAGTAGCCTCGTTTCACGTTGAGCAACCGGTATGGGGCCTCTTTGGAAATGCCCAGGTAATGAATGAGCTCCTTGCCGATCTTGATCATGTTCAGGTTCTTGCAATGGCCTTCCCAGCTGGCTATTTCATCCAGGTACTGGGGATCGTTGACGAATATCAGGGTGTCGGAGGCCGTGATGCTTTGCGTGAGAATGCGCTTTTGCTGATAACAAAGGCTGTCGCTCGGGAAAGGGCTGGCGTCGTGGGTACCGGGTGCGAGCGCGGTGGTGATGGGTGTGCGGCCGATGATAATGCCGAGCCGGGCGGCGATTTCGGAAAGTTCCTTGTGGGATTTATCCCCTGCCGCCATTTTCAAAGGTTTTTTCTCAAAGTTCTTTCCATCGATGTATCCTCCATTGCCGCGGTCGGGGCGGATAAAACCCTGATCGTACAGGCTGATAGCCTTGAAACCCAATTGATGGGTATAAGGTACAATGCTATCGTACACACCGCCGCTGGTGAGTACGTCGGGCCTGTACGCGGAAGGGTCTTTGACCCATTTGCCATTAAAGGTAGGGTAGGGCAAGCCTTCGGATAATACGATATTCCGGACGACATCCAGCAGGGCAGTACTATCGGGACTGCCCCAGAATGCCACCGAAGAGCCCACATAATCGATACCTGGGAGTGGTTGTACATCCAGGTGGTTCGGGATATTGGCTTCCATGTTGGGGATCAGGGAAAAGAATACGGTTCTTTTGGGGGCCCTGTCCCTGGAGTTGTATGCAATGGATATTCTGCCCTGTGCGTCGATCTGCGCAGCATTACCATACAGAATCCGGTAATAGGGCTCCTTATGGGCATAAAACGCCACATCGCTGATCCCATCGCCGCCGATGGGGAATATCTGGCCTTCATGCAGTTGGGCGGGAAGCGGGAAACGCTTCTTGTCCGGGCTGTGGATGATGTATTGGAATGGCGCCGCGTCGGCCACGGTTTCGGACGTGCCACCGAGGGTGTTGTCATTAAGCGCCAGCATTCCGATGGCGTAGTTGACCGCTTCGCTCGTATCCCGCGCCACACCGATGATCTCGCCGAAAAGGTTGGTGATATTGGTATGATAAGCGCCCCACTGCACATTATCGATGCCGTTGCGGGGGTGGAGCGATTGCAGGGTCAGTTTGAAGTATTTCTGTTGCGGGACGAGCGCAACCGTAGCCACCGAGCCATTGGCATAATGCAGCGTAAATGCCTGTTTGGTTTTGTTAAAAACGGCTTTTGTCGGCTGGTAATGCTTGTTGTTTTTACTGTCGAAAAGTGATAATAGGGGCGACGGCTTGTCGGTGGGGCTGAACTCGCGCTGGTGCGTTTTACCCGTGACATTTTTCATACTCGTGATCCATCCCTTGTTGTTGATGTGGATCTTAAAATAACGGGTACTGAAATCATGCTGGGCATAGGCACAGGATGCCAGAAAAACGGCAATCAGGCTTGAAACAAATGTTTTGGAAAATTGGAATCGCATAGCTGGGTAATAATTAATAAACACGCTTCCTGAAAGGTGACCTTCATAAAAAAGCGATGATGCCTATTCATTAAGAGTAAGCATCATCGCCCCCGTGACCTACTTTGTTTTTATTCCAATGGGTTAAATGTACCACCCCATTCGACATTTTGCTTCAATGCGGAGCTGGCTTCGAGGTCTGTCTGACTGATGGGGTAAAACCAATGGTTCGTATCAAGATTGAACTTGTATTGCGGGTCGCCATCGAGGTTTTCGATGAATACCGCCGTGAATTTCTTGCGGACTGGGGCGTCGGAAATGTCGTCGGTCCAGTCAATTTTGGCGCCATCCTTCAATACAAAATAGATACCCTGACGAAACCCGGTTTTATTCACCACGTCGAATCGCTTCCATCGCCGCAGATCGTTCCACCGCTTGTTTTCAAATGCGAACTCCACGAACCGCTCCGCCATGTAGGCTTCGCGGATGCCTGCCTGCGTGGTAGCCGTAATGCCGTACTTGCCCGATGTGCCCGGCGTAATGCCTGCCCGCGCACGGATATCCTTCAACACCTGCAGAGCTTCCTCCTGCTTACCCACCTCATTGGCTGCTTCGCCGTAATGCATCAGCACTTCCGCGAAACGTATTTCCACCCAGTCGGTTGATGCATTGCCGATGACTGTACTGGTAAGTGTATTATCGAGCCCTTTGATACAAAAGAACCCTGAAACGCCAGCGCCGATCGTAACGGCTTTCTGGTCACTCGCGAGCGAAACATATTTGAAACCGCCGGGCGCGGAGGCATCTGCGGCTTTCCTCCAAGCGCTCCAGTAACGGGTGCCTGTGGGGAGATCGGGGGTGGGATAGGGCGTACCACCGGTGAAAATCGTTGCGTAGAACCGGTCGTCGCGATTGGTGACAAAATCTGTCAGGTACTGCTCATTGTAAGCCGGGTCGGTCGCCAGTTTTGCCGCATCGAACTGCATCGGTGAGCCGTCCTTTTTCGGATAGGCATTCAATAGCGGCAGCAACGGCTGGTTCTTATTCGCGTCGCCCTGGGTGAGTGGTTGGGGGCGGATGCCCGCCTGGTTGAAGGGATGATCGGGGTAGGAGAACTGACTGACCATAATCACCTCTTTATTGCGCTCCTGTTTCCAGATTTGCCCGTATGCGCCGAGCAGGCCTTTTCCCTGCGTTTTCAGGAAATCAACGGCAGCTTTGTTGGCCTCATAGGCCTTTTGCCAACGCGACTGGTCGTTCGATGGGTTGAACAACGGGCTCGCGTACCAAAGCAACACTTTCCCTTTGAAAGCCATGGCTGTTCCTTTGTCGATCCGTCCATAGTTGGCATTATCCCATTGGTCGGGCAATGCGGCGATGGCGGCGTCGAGGTCGGCGAGAATCTGCGTCATGCATTCGGATGTTTTGCTCCTTGGTACGAAGAGGCTCTCCTTGTTGGCAGGATCCTGAGGTTTCAGTATCAGCGGCACCCCTCCGAAGATCGTCACCTTGCCAAAGTAATCCCATGCCCGCCAGAAAAGCGCCTGACCGGTCATTTGCTGCTGCTTCTCTTCGGAAAGTATCGCGGGCGACACATCCGCGATTCGTGCGAGGAAAAAGTTGATCTTGTCGATATTGGTATAAACCAGGTTCTGTCCGTCCGAAGCTACGCTGATGATTCCCCGCAGGTAAGTGCCCATGGACCCGGGGGAGTTCATGCCCTCATCGCTGCTATTGCCGTTGACAGGCCAGGATGGGATCATATTGCCGTGAATGTCCGTGAGAAACGCGGTAATCAGCTTTTCGTCATTCCAGACGTTATCCGGGTTGATCGCATTCGTATTCTCGTAGTCGAGGTTGGGTTCGCAGGCTTGCGGTACCATCATAACGGCCGCAAACAGCAATGAGAACGGAAGGTTTTTAAAATATTTTCGCATGATTAAATCCTTTAACATTGATCAGAATGTGACATTGATACCGAAGTTGAAATTCCGCATGACAGGATATGCCGTGCCGTCGCCGATTTCGGGATCGTAGTACGAGAAGCCGGTCAGGTTAAACAGGTTGGTACCTGAAAAATAGAGCTTCACGTTTTCCAGTGCCTTGTTGTACAGGTGCTTAGGGATGGTGTAGCCTACTGTGAGGTATTTCAGCCGGACAAAACCCGCATTACGGTACCAGAAGTTGGACTCCGCGCCGTAGGTGTTGGATTGATTGGCCGAGACCCGCTTAGGCAAAGTCGCATTGGGGTTTTCGGGCGTCCAGCTGTCATCGTACCACGCAGAGTACATCCGGTTCCATTCCACGCCGGCTGCCAGGTCGCGGAATGACTTCTGTTGTTTCAGACTCCCGTTGAACATCAGGTCTACGCTGAACCCTTTCCACGTACCACCGAGGTTTAGCCCGTACACGATCGGGAAATTGCTCGCTTTGATCACCACACGGTCGTAGGTGTCGATGATGCCGTCAGGAGTACCTTGTGGGCCGCTCAGGTCCTTGTAGGTCATCATGCCGAGCTCAGGGGCAATGCCATTGTACGAATACTTGGGATGTTCTGCGTTGAACTTGTCAAGGTCTGCCTGCGTGCGGATAATACGGTCGAACTGAAAACCTCTGATGACGGTCATGGACCTGCCTGTCGGTACGTCGATAGATAGCGCGTTTTGCGCGTAATCTTGCGTGACAACTTTGTTCCAACCATACGAAGCATTGACAGCGCCGTAGTAGCTGAATGCCTTGTCCTTTTTGTTTTCATAACCTACACTCAGGTCGAATCCCTGTGCTTTGATCACCCCATAGTTTTCTGCCGGCAAGTTGAGACTGAATGTCGGTGGAATGGATAGGGTTCTCGGGCCGAGAATATCGTAGGACTTTCGCTTCCAGTATTCTATTGTTGCCGTCCAGTTTTTCAGGAAGGAGATGTCGGCGGCCGCATTATAGGTCAATGCTTTCTCCCAGGTCAGGTTCGGGTTCACCACCGAGCCATAGGTTATCCCTGTTGCGGTTTTAGGTTCTGTACCAAAATAAGCGGAAGTTCCCTGCTTGTAGGATTCCTGCCAGAGCCAGCTGGTCAGTACCGGGCTGCCATTCAACCAGCCGATTGCGTCGTTTCCGGTAAGACCGGCCGATACGCGGAGTTTCAGCTGATCGATGCCGGAGGATGCCGGAAAGAAGGGCTCTTTGGACACCACCCACCCCAGTGCGCCAGCGGGGAAAAAGCCCCACCTTTTATCGGGCGCGAAGTTCATCGAACCATCTTTCCGGAATGAGAAGGTAGCCAGGTACTTCTCGTCGTAATCGTAGTTGAACTGGCCAATGTATGAAGCCCGGCCATTTACGTAGTCGCTGCTTCCGCCTGCATAATCGTCGGCGCGTGCGTTGCTGGCTGCCCACCACTGGTCGGTCGTGTAAACGGGGAACGTTTCACGGCCCGCATAAATACCGCTTCCGCTGGTCTCCGCTTTTTCATACACCAGAATGCCTTGCACGTGATGGATATTGTTGAACGTATTTTCATAGTTCAGTTGGAGGTCAAGCTGGTAATCCTGCCCCCACGACGCGTCGGTTCGCAGGTAATCCTTGGAGATGTTGGTTGATGCCTTGGTACCGATAATGCTGGCATCGTCGGTATGGATAATGTGCTTGTTAGCACCGTCCCGCTTCATGATATTCATCTGATAGCTCTTCTGGAAAACCTTACGGCGGTAGCTGCTGAAATTCTTGCTGAATATGGCTTTCGCGCTAAGGCCCTTGATGACCGGAATATTATAAGTGGCATTCAGGACGACCTGCGGTCTCAGGAAATTGCTCTTATCGTACCCGCCATGTCCGTTTACGGTTCCGCCCACGTTGGCGATCCAGCCGTAGTCGAGCAGTTTGCCGCTGTCGGTGTACACAGGCTGGTCAGGCTGCCACACGAGCAATTTTCTGTAAAGTGATTGCGGGCCTTCCCAGGTGACATTCCCCTGAAGATTATTGCTCAGGCCCAGACCGACAAAGAATTGCAGATCCTTGGTCGCGTCGACGGTCGTGTTCAGACGGATATTGTATTTGTCGTACGTCAGCGGTTTTAAAAAGCCATTCTGTTTGACATAGGAAGCGCCGGCGAAATATTTTACTTTCTCGGTGCCGCCGGAGACGTTCAGGTTATGCTGCGATGTGGAGGGGTTGCGCCAAACCGATTCCAGCTGATCGTAGCCCCATCCGTTGTTGATGGTTTTGTAATGGTCGATCTCCTCCTGCGACCACGCCCAGCCTGCGGGGTCGGAGTTGCCGTTGATGCGGTTGTATAGCTCACCTGCCTGCACTGCGCTGGTAAGGGGCACATTTTTGGTGCGGGTATCGAACCCGGTATTGAAGGAATAATTGAAAGATGGGATTCCCGTTTTTCCTCTTTTCGTGGTGACCAGGATTACCCCACCGGCAGAGCGCGACCCATAGACGGCGGCCGAGGCGGCATCCTTCAAAACGGAGATGGTTTCTATTTCGTTAGGACTCAAATTGTTGAAGTCCTCCCAGGTTCTGATAATGCCGTCGATGACGTAAGTCACCGGCTGCGCATTGAGCGAGGAGCCCGTTCGAATGCTGATTTGCGGGTTCGTACCGGGTATACCGTTGGGCGTACCGATGTAGACGCCGGCCAGCTTGCCGGAGAGCAAATTGCCGGTAGAAGTCGTAGGGATATTCTGCATTTCCTCCGTGACATTCATCGAAGCTACGGAGCCGGTCATCAGCGACTTTTTCTGTGAACTATAACCGACGACCACGAGCTCTTCAAGGGCTTTGGTGTCGGAGGCCAGCGTTACGTCGATGCGTGTTTTATTTCCGACAACGATTTCCTGCGACAAAAATCCAACAAACGAAAAAACCAGAACCGCATCTTTGTCAGCCGCCTCCACTTTGAATTCGCCGTTTTCGTCGGTGATCGTCCCGCGCTGCGTACCCTTCACTACCACGCTTACGCCGGGTAATCCTGCGCCTTTGTCGTCGGACACTTTGCCTTTAAGCACGATTTCGGCTGTTGCGCCGGTAGTTTGTCCACCCGTAGAGGCGATGAAAGACAATGCGCGGAGCGGGCTGTCGGCTGGCTGTTCGGCCGCATTGGATACCGGGGCCTGTGGGGGTTTCTTATCGCCCTTCAACGGTTTGATCACGATATACCCGCCGGTTTTGGACTTCCGGTATTTCAAGCCGAGCGGTTTCAGAATCCGGGCGAGGGATTTTTCCGCATTGGCCTGAAAATCGAGTGCGCTTAACGGCACCTCGTAGCCTTGCACGACGCTGTCGAAATAGAGGATGTCGACTTTGTAATGGGTTTTGAAATCCTGCAATACTGATTTCAGACTTCTGGTAGATTGCTGGGCAACGAACGGATGTTGCCGCTGTCCGATGGCCGCCAGCAACTGTGCGTGGCCGGGCGAACCGGCGCCCGCTGCTGCCAACACGAATAGAAGGGATCGTAACGGTCTTTTCATAGAAAATGGGTTTTAAGCAGGGTAAGAAAAGATTAAGGGGTTGGTATGGTAGTCAGAGGTTTAGATGAATGGCATTAATAATCGAGTGTGATGACTTTTCCATCCTCCGAACGGGAATAGGACAGTCCGGAGTCGTCGGCCAGTATTTCAAAGAGTTCTTCGGCATTCAGAGCCGTGAAGGAGCCGGAAACCGTTTGTGCGGCGAGGGTGGAGTCGGGTATTTGGATTTTCAAACCAAAATTGTCTTCAAACAGGTCGCATATCTCGCGCAGGCTTTCATTCTCAAAAACAAACCGATGGGCCTTCCAGGCCGAATAGTTGGCCGGATTGGTTGTTTTCCTGAGGGATGCATGTCCGGGGGCATCGAAAGTGACAAGGTCTCCGGGCCTCATCACGATCTGATCGGTCTCCGAGCCTTTCAGGTAATGCAGTTTGACTTTACCCTTGTTGAGCACAACACGTGAACGCCGCGGTCGTGCATATACGTTAAACTCCGTGCCCAGCACCTCCACATCAAAATTCTTTTCCGTGTGCACGATGAATTTCTGATGACTGGCCGTGTGTGTGATAGCAAAATCCGCCTCACCGGTCATGTATACATCCCGGGTGGTTTTTCCAAAGCCAAATCGCGGAACCCGGAGTGTGGAGTTGGCGTTGAGCACGACCTTGCTGCCATCTGGCAGTACCAGCCTTTCAATCTGACCAAAACCGGTCGTGTGAATCTCATAGCGCATGCGATCGCGCACGAGCCATCCACCTGCGAGTACCACCAATGCAACCGCCGCTGCGATGAGCCGGGACTTTTGTGCCCGTAACCTCAGTACCGGTCGTGCCACGGCAGGTGGTTCATCGCTTTCCACCGCCAGCTCGTCCATGCGCGCGAAATGGCGCGTAAGTGCTTGCTCGACGTCCGCATTGTACTGAATGTTCTGATTTTCCCATTCCACCAGCCAGATGAACAATTGTTCCCTGGCCCGGGGATCGGTACTCCAGCGATCGATCAGGTCCTTTTCGAGTGCGGTTGCATTTCCTGAAAAGTAGTTGAAAATCAGTTCTTTGTTTATTGGATCTTTCATGGTTAATTTTACGGATAATGTGTTCCCGCGCGGTAAAGGCTGGGACTAGTTGAATAGGAAGAACAGCGCGAACAGCCATTTGGCCTTGATAATCCTCCTGAGCTCCTGCATCGCCGTGTACATCTGCGACTCCACCGTCCGGTAGGATACGCCCAGTTCTGTGGCAATCTCACTGTATTTTTTGCCCTCATAGCGGTGCATGAGGTACACCCGGCGCTGCTTTTGCGGAAGCGCGTTGATGGCATTCTGTACATCGTTGTACAGGTCTTCATATTGCGTAATATGGTCGGGCTGCTGTTCCGGCTGAAGCGTCACATATTCGGCATGTTCCAGCGAGGTATTCCGCTTCATTTCCAACCTGGCATAATCGAATGCACTGTATCGCACGGCCGAAAACAGGTAGTTACGGAAAGATGTCTCTACGTTCGCAAAAACCTTGTCCTTATGGAATTTGTAGAAAACTTCGGATACGATATCCTCCGCTATTTCCTTCGATGATACATAGCGTACCACGTGGCTGCACAAAGGCCGGTAGTACCAGCGGAAAAGGAGCTCGATCCCGGTATTGGTGTCCGATTCAAATGCCTTTTTCAGCAACATCTCCGATTCGGCAGGAAATGCCGGCCGGGGCGAAAGCCGGTCCGGACCGTGGCCGGGAGGAGCGGGCTGGCCGGGACCATCCTCGTGATGATCAGACAATTCCAAACTATCCATGATTAGCGGGTTAAAAAATGCCGACAAAAGCCGGTTCAAGCGGCTTTTTATATAATGTCGTTCTCACCGCCGGAAACACTTAGAAGAAAAGTAGATTTTTTATTAAATAATCTGTAAATGTATGAATGTTTGGACAAACTTGCACTTTTGAAAGCTATCAGAGGGCATATTGGGAGCTATGCTAAGATTGCTTCTGACTAATTTCTTCAAATAGTCGCATAGCAAACAACCCATTCCCGACTGCGCCGCCGGCACGTAAAGCCGCAGCGATGAAAACTGTTTCTGCAATTTCTTCGCGGCTTGCACCCGCTTTAACGGCGTTTTCGATATGCGACTCAATGCAGAAAGAACACTGGGTCGTCAGCGCAACGGCGATAGACATCAATTCGCGGTATTTGACGGGGATTACTCCGTCCGCACGTTCCGCGGTGTGCTTCAAATTCAGAAAAGCCACTGCCTCCTTTTTAGCAGCATCGATCAGCGTTTGGGTATAGGCTCTGTCACCTGGGTTTTGGTATTGCTCCATAAGGTTAAGGTCTTGATGGTTTAATGTTTAAGTGTTGTTTGGTTACAAAGACATTAGTTTATAAATTTAGCGGATAGCACCTAATTACTTTGTATCATCGGACGAGCTTCCATGACAGTTCGGTAGTATTTCTTTAATTTAAGGGCATGAAATCCGGAAGGAGAAAGGGCCGCGATCACTATTTCAATCTATTGTTCATAAAAGTATAAATCAGAGGGACCATTCAGGTCCCCGGAGAACTGTGACCATCATAGATCAAAGTTTTAACGATGAGCAAAAGGGTAGATGTTAGCATCGCATTTTATGGTAAACCTTACCAGGCAATTGTTACCATAAAGACACTGATGAAATACAGTGGTGCGCACATTGACAAAATCTATTTTTCAAGGGAAAGAAAGCAGCCTCACAACGATTATGTGGGCATTTTCAAAGTTATCGACTACTTCCGGAATGACCCCGATGTACGGCTGGTCGTTCAATACCCTTACCACCATCTGGGGTTAGGCGTGATGGATATTGAGCGGGCAAAAACCGATACACGCTGGCGGCAGAGCATTATGTACCAGTATGCCTTGGAAACCACGGATAAGCGGTATTTGTGCATCATGCACAATGATATGCTCTATTCCAAAGATATGATCGGGGACATGCTCAAAGAATTTGATGCCGGCGAACCCAATTTAGCCGGTGTCGGGTCGATCGGCCAATGCTGGTCTTGCCCTGCCGGTCCTGCCTGGGGGAATAAATGCAACTCGTATATATATCGGGAGTATGTTCCGTCGATGGAGGAAGCCCTGGAAATAACGGCCGCCTATGCCACTCCCAGGCAAAAACTCCAGATGGAGGTTATCAAACACGGCAGGGTTCACATGCTACCGGAATGTCGGTTAAATGAGTATTGTGCCCTTATCGATGTCGACAAATACCGGCTCGAAACCGTACCCAACGGGAACATCGGCTGTTATGGGGGAAACTGGGGCGGCGTAGATACGGCCACGGTCTGGTCGCACGACATGTATAAAAAAGGATATGTTTTCAAACATTTGTGTTTGGAGGACTATGCGTTACACGCTCCATTCGATAGAACCGGAAGCGGCACGCAGGCGAATACCAGTCGGGATATTTACGAGAATGCCGAACGAAATGCCAAAGCCTATATCGAACAAAATTTTGGGGAGATCAGGCAGACGCCATACGTCGGTATCGCGAACTGGTTTGATGCCGTGAAAAGGAACGCATGGTTAGCGATTATACATACCTACGGTTTCTTTAAGCGTGTATTGGGTAAATAGGTGATTGGAGGGAGGTTTGGTAATACGCAGCCGGCCTGCAATGGGCATACATGGCGATGAATCCGCGAATACCAACGGATACAGACTTAAAGGTGATCTTCAAGTCATTGGAAATAGGTCAGGTCTGTTTCCCGTTGGCAGCTTTGTTAAATCAAAACATCGGACTTTAACCGTCTGAATACCTGGGAGGACGTCAAGTTCTTTTAGGGCCCAATCCTGCATTGTCCTGATTGCGGGGAATCAACAGCCGTGCGAGGATTATTATTTCCGGCACGCCACCATTGCAAGCAACCTGGAATGTCTTTCTGACATCTTCCGGATATTGGCAACTATATTCTCTGGTGTGTTAACCTCGCATTCCATATGATTCGTAATTATCTGAAAATCGCGTTACGGAACCTGAAACGGGAGAAGGTTTCGACGGTTATCAATGTGATTGGGTTGGCTATTGGGCTAGCTACATGCCTGTTGATCATGGCGTACGTGCAGCAGGAATTTTCCTATGATCGCTGCCACGAATATGCGGAACGTATTTTCCGGGTGGGAGTTAATCTGCGTTTGAATGGCAAGGATGTGAATGGACCGACGTTGGGGCCTACCGCCGCCAGGGATCTGCAACAGGAGTTTCCAGAGGTGCTGCAAACCACGCGTGTGCGGAATCAGGGAGGAAAGTTTGTTAGCAATGGGACCACAGCATTCAAGGAAGAAAGGTTGCTGTATGCCGACTCGACTTTTTTTGATGTTTTTACCCTTCATTTCATCAAAGGAAATCCAAAGAAAGCGCTGACTGAACCCAATACAGTGATAATTACCGCAGAAATTGCGCGGAAATACTTTGGAGATCAGGAGCCAATCGGAAAAGTGTTGCTGTTTGGGAGTGAAAAGGCGCCCTATCGGGTTACGGCGGTGGTCGGAAGCGTGCCAACGAATTCCCATTTTGAGTTCGATATGCTCGCTTCGCTGGCCGGTTTCAAAGAAGCACAAACTGTTGGCTGGCTTGACAATATGAATTTCTATACCTATGTGCTGCTGCCCGAAAAATATGACTATAAGAAATTGATTGTGAAAAGCCCGCAACTCGCTGAGAAGCAAATAGAAGGTGAGTTGCGTAAGTTTCTAAGTGTCAGCCTCGAACAGTTCTGTGCAAGAGGCGATAAATTCGAGATTTTTCTTCAACCCATTACCGATATTCACCTTCGATCCCCGTTTGCCGGAGCCGAGCTGAAACCAGGAGGCGACATTCAAAATGTGTATGTGCTGATAGCGATAGCCATTTTTATGCTCATGATTGCCTGTGTGAACTTTATGAATCTCTCAACGGCCAGGGCTGTCAGACGCTCGCGCGAGATAGGCGTACGCAAGGTACTGGGCTCGCAGAAAACACAGTTGCGTCAGCAGTTCCTGACAGAATCGGTTCTGCTGGCATTGATGGCGCTGTTTATCGGAATGCTTATTGCGATTGCCGCACAACCCTATTTCAGCCAGCTGACGGGTAGCGCATTTGCATTGCGTGATTCGGCCAGTCCGCTGCTGATGGCTGCATCATTAGTGGTTGCGCTAATGGTGGGGCTGTTAGCTGGCAGTTATCCGGCGTTTTACCTCTCGTCATTTAAGCCTGTGTCGGCATTGAAAGGACGTGTTGATAGCGGTGGGGGCGGGGGGCTCAATTTTAGAAGCGTTTTGGTAATTTTTCAATTTTTTATCACCATCACGCTCATCATTGCCACCCTCACGGCTGACGAGCAACTGCGCTTTATGCAATCCAAAAAAGTCGGTTTTGATCGTGAGAGGGTACTGGTGATTCATGAAACGTATATGCTTCGCAAGAATGAAGCAATATTTCGGGATCAGATTGCCCAGATTCCCCAGGTCGTTGCCACAACTCTTTCGGGGGACGTGCCTGTGGGGAGTGTTAGTTCCGATAATGCGGCCGTCATGCCGAAAGAAAATCCCGAAATAGGAGTGGCCAGTCGCTTGTATCATATTGACTATGAATACATTCCTACGCTTGGAATGCACATTGTGCAGGGACGCAACTTTTCAAAGGAATTGGCCAGCGATTCGTCCGCCGTCCTCTTGAATGAAACCGCTGTGCGTGCGCTGGGATGGACGCAGGGACCAATCGGTAAAGAGCTAATAGGGCACACCGACGATGACGGAACTAAAAGAATCTACCGCGTTATCGGCGTGGTGAGCGACTTTCATTTCGAATCCTTGCGGCATAAGATCGGGCCGCTCGTGCTGTTTTTGGGGAATAATTCCGGTAATATTCTTCTCAAAACCCGTACGGATCACCTTCCTCAGTTATTGGCTTCTTTGAAACAACAGTGGGAGTCATTTTCACTTGCCGCCCCATTCTCGTATTCATTTCTGGACGACCGCTTTGAGCAGGTTTATGCAGCCGATCAAAAAATGAGACAAGTATTAACCCTTTTTTCCAGCCTGACTATTTTCGTCGCTTGCCTGGGATTATTCGGATTAGCCACTTACACCGCTGCGCAGCGCACGAAAGAAATAGGTGTCCGGAAAGTCCTGGGCGCTTCCACGGGCAGCGTGGTTGCTTTACTTTCGAAAGATTTTGTCAAACTGGTGCTGATAGGTTTCGTACTTGCGTCGCCGGTTGCGTGGTGGGGGATGAACCAATGGCTGAACGATTTCGCTTACAGGGTTACCATCGGCTGGTGGGTTTATGCGCTGGCGGGATTGCTGGCCATTGGCATTGCATTACTCACAGTGAGCTTCCAGAGTCTCAAAGCCGCATTGACCAATCCGGTGAAAAGCTTGCGTAGTGAGTAAGGGGTTTGAGTACATCATGACAAATGAATTTCAAGGTAAACAGGGAAATAACAAATAGAAGCCATGGACAGGATTGTAGAATCCCTTCGCAAGCAAGTATATTGACTGGGTTATAAAAAAGAAAAATCCTGTAAATGGTTTATTTACAGGATTTTGTTACTCTTATCAGCAGAGAGGAAGAGATTCGAACTCTCGATGCAGTTACCCACATACCACCTTTCCAGGGTGGCCCCTTCAACCACTCGGGCACCTCTCTATCGGGCTGCAAATATAGTGAACAGATTGTTGTTTCCAAATGCAGCAGCAAAATCAAATGCTCATTTCTCCGCGTAATGGCTTACCGAGCATGTCGATGCACGCCCCGCCTCGGCTTTCACAGGCGAAAACGTACATCATTTTGGTGATGGCGGCTTCGGCAGTGATGTCGGAGCCGCTGATGACGCCGATCTGTTGCAGGAACTTGCTGGTCTGGTACTGCCCTTGCGATACGCGGCCGCCGTCGCACTGGGAGACGTTAAATATGACGATGTCGCGCTCGATGGCATTGCTGATGGCGTTCAGAAACCAGGGCTCAGTAGTAGCGTTGCCGGCACCGTAAGTTTCGAGCACGATGCCGCGCAGGCCGGCGATGTTCAGAATCGATTCCACTACTTGCTGACTAATGCCTGGGAACATTTTCAGGAACGCCACATTGTTGTCGAAACTTTTGTGGACTTTCAGTGTCAGGCCTGGTTTATAGGGTTTGATATACGGAAGGTTGTATTCAATGCGCACACCTGCATTCGCGAGCGCGGGATAGTTTTCAGAATGGAATGCATTGAAATCCGAGCTTTCCTGCTTTTTGGAACGGTTGCCGCGGAGCAGGTTGGAATTGAAATAAATGCAAACCTCGGTGATAATGGGACGGCCTTCCTCGTTTTTGGCGGCGGCCAGTTCCAACGCTGTTATTACGTTCTCACGCGCGTCCGAGCGCGCTACGCCTATGGGCAGCTGCGCACCCGTGAGAATGACGGGCTTGTTGAGGTTTTCGAGCAGGTAACTCAATGCGGAGGCGGTGTAAGCCATTGTGTCCGTGCCGTGCAGGATCACGAAGCTGTCGAACCGCTCGTAATGCTCCTCGATAATGCAGGCCAGCTCGATCCAGATCGACGGGTGCATATTCGAGGAATCAATAGGCTCGGGTAATGAGAGAAAGGTAATGTCGAAATCCAGCCGGCTGATCTCGGGGACTTTTTCGATGATCTGTTGGAAGTCAAATGGGACGAGCTGCTTGCCTTTGGTTTCGTACACCATGCCCAGTGTGCCTCCGGTGTAGATCACGAGCACGGAACCACTAGTTGGTTCGGGGGAAATGGGGTTGATATGTATTTTGGTATAACTCATTTTGATAGTCTGTTGACGACGCGCATTTGATATAACTTATTAAGGCACCTTAGCAAGCATGCTTTTCGCATTTGCGGTAGTGGCGACGATCACGTCGGCTTTGGTCATTTCTTTGAGATCGGCCACGCGCTGGGCTACGAGATCGATATAAGCGACTTCGTTGCGTTTACCGCGAAAGGGGACAGGTGCGAGGTAAGGCGCGTCGGTTTCCAGTACCAAATGCTCGATGCCGACGTGCGGGATCACTTTGTCCAATCCCCCGTTCTTAAATGTAGCCACGCCGCCGATGCCGAGTTTGAAACCGAGTTCAATGGCTTTCTGCGCTTCTTCCAATGTGCCGGTAAAGCAATGGAAAATGCCGGTCAATGCGGGGTCGGCGAAATCTTCAATCAATTTTACAGTTTCCCGGAATGCGCTCCGGCTGTGAATGTCGATCCAGAGGTTATGCTTGCGCGCGAGGCCGCATTGGTAGAGGAATGCCTTTTCCTGCTGCTCTTTGAATGTGACATCCCAGAAAAGGTCCATTCCGATCTCACCGACGGCGATGAACTGGTATTTACCGAGCCATTCTTCCATGATCTGCAATTCCTTTTCAAAATCTTCCTTCACGTAAGTAGGGTGCAGGCCGATCATCGGGAGGCATTTGCCGGGGTATTTTTCGGCGAGTGCGAGCATGCCTTCGATGGTCTCGTGGTCGCAGTTGGGCATCCATATCTGCTCGATACCGGCATTCCAGGCGCGATCGAGCATTTCGGTACGGTCTTCGGTGTAGTCGTCGCTGTATATGTGGGCGTGGGTGTCGATCATTGTTATGGGGCTTTAAGCTGTAAGCCTTAGGCTGTATGCTTTTTTGTGGTTGGTTTTTAAGGAAAGGGTTTGTTGGACTTCGGCAGTCGGCAGTCGGCAGTCGGCTTTCGGCTTTTTTACCTACGGCTTATAGCTTATAGCTTACAGCCTACCGCATTTCCAACGCTTCAAACCTGTAACCGCGTTCCGTAAAAGTTTCGAGGTATCTCGGTAATGCATAAAGCATGTTCTTTGACGCCTTAATGCTGTCGTGGAAAAGCACGATCGAGCCAGGTCGGGTGTGTTGAATGGATTTTTTTAAACAGATATCCGGACTGATTTCGGCGGAAAAGTCGCCGCTGAGTACATCCCACATGATGATCTGTTTGTCGCGCAAAACGACTTTCGACTGGCTCTTCTTAATGCGTCCGTAAGGCGGGCGGAAGAGCTTTGTTTCGAGGTTCAGTTGCTCGGTGCATTGCTGAATGTTTTCAAGGTAAATGGCGTCTTCGGTTTTCCAGCCGTTCATATGGTTGAACGTGTGGTTGCCAATCGAGTGGCCGCCGTTTTTGACCAATTCGTAAACATCCGGGTGTTTCTGCACATTGGCGCCAATGCTGAAAAAAGTGGCTTTGGCGTCGAATTTGGCTAATAATTCAAGCACTTGCTCGGTAATATCGGGAATAGGGCCATCATCGAATGTGAGGAAGATGGTCTTTTCCCTGACAGGAATGTGCCAGGTAAAACCGGGGAAAAAGGCTTTCAGCCAGAATGGGGAGTGATGCAAGAACATGCCGTAAACGGACGATATGATTCATATATAATCATTCAAATAAAATAAAAAAAGCTGCTTTATCAGACAGCCTTGCGATTTTATAGAGGATTATATATGAATCATTCAACAAGAAAGCTGCCCTTTCCGGCAGCTTTCTTGCAATAACAATATATAGAGGCTGGCTTAAACCTGTATCGTTTATGCGTGAGCAAATACAGGATTCAGCATGGACACAGCCTTGGCTTCGAGGAATGACTCGCCCATCAGGTACTCGTCCACCGAACGTGCCGCTTCACGACCTTCGCTGATCGCCCATACCACGAGTGATTGTCCGCGGCGGCAGTCGCCTGCTGCGAATACTTTCTCGTTGGAAGTCGATTGGTACCCGTTGGTTTTGATATTACCACGCTCGTCGAATTCCAGGTCGAGGTCACTCAGCAGGCCTTCTTGCTGCGGGTGCAGGAAGCCGGCCGCCAGGAACGCCAGGTCGCAAGGAATGGTACGCTCGCTGCCTTCCACCTCTCTCATTTGCATACGGCCCGATTCAGGGTCTTTCTGCCAGTCGAGGTCTACGATTTTCAATGCAACCAGATTGCCGTTTTCATCACCAACAAATTCTTTGGTGTTGATAGACCAATGTCTGTCGCAGCCTTCCTCGTGCGAAGTCGATGTGCGGAGCATCATCGGCCAGTTCGGCCATGGGGTGCTTGCATCGCGTTCTTTTGGCGGAATTGGCATGAGCTCGATCTGCGTTACGGATTTCGCGCCGTGACGGCCAGAAGTACCCACGCAGTCGGAACCCGTATCACCACCACCAATTACGACAACGTGCTTGTCGGTAGCGAGGATTTCACCGTTTGAATAAGCCACGCCGCGGTGATCTACCACGCGGTCGATACCGGCTACGCGTTTGTTTTGCTGGCTCAGGAATTCCATTGCGAAGTGTACGCCTTTGAAATGACGGCCCTGGATTTTTACATCACGAGGAACAGTCGAACCAACGGTCAGCAACACCGCGTCGAATTCGTTTTGCAGTTCTTCTGCTTTGATATCCACACCTACGTTCACGCCGGTACGGAATTCAACGCCCTCGGCTGCCATTACCTCGATACGACGGTCGATAATGCTTTTTTCGAGTTTGAAATCGGGGATACCGTAGCGTACCAGACCACCGATTTGATCCGCTCTTTCGAGCAATACCACCGAGTGACCGGCCTGGTTGAGCTGGTAAGCAGCCGCCATACCCGCAGGGCCTGAACCTACCACAGCCACTTTTTTGCCGGTACGGGTTTTAGGAATGCGCGGTTTCACCAAACCTAACTCGAATGCCTTTTCGATGATCGATTTCTCGATGTACTCGATCGCTACCGGCGGCTTGTTGATACCCAGTACGCAGGATGCTTCGCAAGGAGCGGGGCAAATGCGGCCTGTGAATTCAGGGAAGTTGTTGGTAGACGCTAATATTTCGTAGGCCAGTCCCCAGTTTTCATCATACACCGCGTCGTTGAACTCGGGTATGATGTTGCCCAGCGGACAACCATTATGGCAAAAAGGAATTCCGCAGTCCATACAACGGGCTGCCTGCTGTTTGGAATTAGAGTCGGTCGGTGCGGTTTCAATCTCACGGTAGTCCTTCAAACGCTCTTCTACGCTTCTTTTTTTCGGCAACTCCCTTTCAAACTCTAAAAATCCGGTTGGTTTTCCCATTCTTATTACTGATTTAAAAAATTCTGATAGTTGATCTTGAAACTGAAAATTACTGGTGCACTACGTCTACGACGATGTCTTTGTACACCACGTTCTTGTCGGCAATCTGCTGTGCGAGCGTGATACCGCGTCCTTCCAGCGCTTTGCGGAAGTCGGACGGCATTACTTTCACAAATTGCTTCACAGATTCTTCCCAGTTCTGGATCAGTTGGAAAGCGATGTTGCTGGTCGTGTACTGGAAGTGTTTATCCAGATACTCGCGAAGAATGCCCTGGTCTTCTTCGTTCAATGCTTCCAGCGTCACCATTTCTTTATTTACTTTCTCTTCGAAATTGCCTGCTTTGTCGAGCACGTAAGCCACACCGCCGGACATACCTGCCGCGAAGTTGCGGCCTGTTTCGCCGAGGATGATCGCCAGACCGCCCGTCATGTATTCCAGACCGTGGTCGCCGACACCTTCCACCACTACTTTCGCACCCGAGTTACGCACGCAGAAGCGTTCGCCCGCGGTTCCGCGGATGTAGGCGTCACCCGAAGTAGCACCGTAGAAGGCCACGTTACCGATGATGATGTTCTCTTCCGGCTTGAACTTCGCGTCCCGGTCGGGGTACACGATCAGTTCGGCGCCGCAAAGGCCTTTTCCGAAATAGTCGTTCGCGTCACCTTCCAGTTCGAGGCGTACACCCAATGTGTTGAATGCACCAAAGCTCTGTCCGGCAGTACCGCGGAATTTGAAGTGTACATTGCCGTTTGGCAAGCCCACACCACCGTATTTCTTCGAGATTTCGTTCGAAAGCATCGTTCCCACCGACCGGTTAAGGTTGTTGATCGGGTACTCAGCGTAAATCTCTTCCTTGCTATCGAGCGCCGGCTGCGCCGAGCGGATCAGGTCGAGGTCGAGAATGGCGTCGATACCGTGATCTTGCTCTTCCTGCTTGAATTGAGCTACCGAAAGGTCTCCTTCTTTGTACAGGATCGCGTCGAAGTTCAGGTTTTTGTATTTCCAATGTTTGATATCATTGCGCAGTTCGAGATACTGGGCCTGACCAACCATTTCATTTACAGTTCTGAAACCAAGCTGTGCCATGATCTCGCGCAGCTCTTCCGCCATGTAGGTAAACATGTTCACCACGTGCTCAGGCTTGCCCGAGAACAATGCGCGGAGTTCTTTGCGCTGCGTAGCCACACCCACAGGGCAGGTATTCAGGTGGCATTTACGCATCATGATGCAGCCTGCTGCTACCAGTGCAGCGGTTGCTACACCCCATTCTTCGGCACCAAGTAATGCGGCGATCGCGAGGTCGCGACCGGTACGGAGCTGTCCGTCGGCCTGAACGGTTACCCGGCCGCGCAATTTGTTTCTCACCAAAGTCTGGTGCGTTTCCGCCAGACCAAGCTCCCAAGGCAGACCCGCGTGGCGGATCGAGCTCAATGGAGAGGCACCTGTACCACCGTCGTAACCCGAGATCAGGATGTGGTCAGCGTGTGCTTTCGCTACACCGGATGCCACGGTTCCTACACCGGCTTCGGATACCAGCTTCACGCTGATACGTGCCGCACGGTTGGCATTTTTAAGATCGAAAATCAGCTGCGCCAAGTCCTCGATCGAGTAAATGTCGTGGTGCGGAGGAGGGGAGATCAAACCTACGCCCGGGGTTGAGTGACGCGTACGGCCGATCCAGTCGTCCACCTTGAAGCCAGGGAGCTGACCACCTTCACCCGGCTTGGCACCTTGCGCAGTTTTGATTTGCAGCTCGCCCGCATTGCTCAGGTAGTGGCTTGTTACGCCAAAACGTCCCGAAGCAACCTGTTTGATCTGCGAGTTCATGCTGTCGCCATTCGCGAGCGGGTTGTAGCGCAGTTCGTCTTCACCACCTTCACCGGAGTTGGACTTACCGCCAATGCGGTTCATCGCAATCGCCAGGGTAGTGTGCGCTTCCCACGAAATCGATCCGAAGGACATCGCACCGGTCGCGAAGCGTTTGAAGATGTTTTCAACCGGTTCTACCTCTTCCAATGGAACAGGGTTACCTTTTTTGAATCTTAGCAATCCACGTAATGTCAGCGCTTTGTGGCTCTGGTCGTCGATCAGTTTAGAGTATTTCTTGAACTGCTCGTAGCTTGCATTGCGGGTAGATTGTTGCAGCAAATGCACCGACTGCGGGTTGAAGATGTGTGCTTCACCACGTTGTTTCCACTGGTAAACACCACCTACTTCGAGTCGTGGCTTTTGCTCCGCGCTTTCGTGGTAAGCCACTTTGTGACGCACCAAAATCTCGCGTGCAATCTCAGGAATGCCCATACCGCTGATACGCGAGATGGTTCCTGTGAAATATTTGTCGATTACATCCTTGTTCAAGCCCACGCATTCGAAGATCTGTGCACCCTGGTACGATTGCAGGGTAGAGATTCCCATTTTTGAGAAAATCTTTAAAAGCTCCTTGTTAACGGCCTTGATGTAGTTGTAATGCAGTTTTTCGTCGGTGAATTCACCTTCGATCATGCCCTTGCGGTTCATGTACGAAAGCGTTTCGAATGCCATGTAAGGGCAAATACCCGCAGCACCGTAGCCGATCAGCGTCGCTACGTGATGGGTTTCCCAAACGTCTCCCGCTTCTACCAACAGACCCACTTTACCACGCAATCCTTCGCGGATCAGGTGGTGGTGGATGGTCGCCGTTGCAAGCAATGAAGGGATCGGCGCGTGGTCGGAGTCGATGGCGCGGTCGGAGAGGATCAAGATTTCAAATCCGTCTTCGATAGCGTCTACCGCGTAACGGCAGATTCTTTCCAAAGCTCTTTCCAGTGCTTTTCCGCCTTCGTCAGCACGGAAGTAGGTATTGATGGTTTTGGCCTGGAAGCCGTCTTTATCCACAAAACGCAGCTTATCGAATTCCTGTACCGAAAGGATAGGGTGAGGTAATGCGATCTGGCGGCAATGTTTTGGCGTTTCTGTGAGAATGTTCTCGGTGCTGCCTACGAAAGAGATCAGTGACATGATCGCACGCTCGCGGATCGAGTCGATCGGCGGGTTGGTAACCTGCGCGAACAGCTGTTTGAAATACGTAGACAAATGCTGCGACTGATCCGAAAGGACTGCCAGCGGGCTATCAGTACCCATTGAACCGATCGCTTCCATACCCGTCTGAGCCATTGGCCCGAGGATCATGCGCAAGTCTTCCGAAGTATAACCGAATGCTACCTGACGTTTCAGCAATGCATTTTCGTCGTATGCGCGGTAGGTGCGGATCGGGTGATCAAGCGCGTCCACGTGCAGCTTGTTCTCGTCCAGCCATTGCTGGTAAGGCTGCGCGGTACAGATTTGTTTCTTGATTTCTTCGTCAGGAACGATGCGGCCCTGCTCCATATCCACTACGAACATACGTCCGGGTTGCAGGCGGCCTTTCGTAACAACGCGTGACTGATCTACCTCCAATACACCCGCTTCCGAGCCCATGATGATGGTATCGTCGTCGAGTACCCAGTAGCGCGACGGGCGCAGACCGTTGCGGTCGAGCGTAGCGCCTACCATTTTACCGTCGGTGAAAGAGATTGACGCAGGACCGTCCCATGGCTCCATAATAGCCGCGTGGTATTCGTAGAATGCCTTGCGCTCAGCATCCATTTGTTCGTTGCCGTCCCATGCTTCGGGGATGAGCATCATCATCACGTGTGGCAATGAGCGGCCCGAAAGGTGCAGCAATTCGATCGCGTTGTCGAGGTTCGCAGAGTCGGACTGGTTCCTGTCGCAGATCGGCAGGAGCATGTCCATTTCTTCTTTCGTGAAGAATTTCGATTCAAAAGATTTTTCCCCGGCGCGGATCCAGTTCACGTTACCTTTCACTGTGTTGATCTCCCCATTGTGCGCAATGTAGCGGAATGGTTGGGCCAGCTCCCATGAAGGGAAAGTATTGGTCGAAAAACGCGAGTGTACTACGGCCAATGCAGACACCACCGATTCGTTTTCCAGGTCCGGGAAGTAATATTTCAACTGGGCAGTCGTAAGCTGTCCCTTATATGAGATCGTGCGGCATGAAAGCGACGAGTAATAGAAATTCTTGGCGCCTTTTACCGTGTCTTTAATCAATCTTGCAGAAACCTGGCGGAGAATGAACAGCTTGCGTTCAAACGCCATATCGTCCGTAATGTCGTCCGGACGTTTAATGAAAACCTGCTCTACGTTGGGTTCAACGGAGAGAGAGCCTTCACCCAGGGTGTTGTTCAGGGTAGGTACCTTTCGGTAGCCGAGCAGTTGCAGGCCCAGCATCTTGATCTTTCGGTTCAGGATATCCCTGCTTTCCTCCCTGGCAAGCTCGTTGCCCGGGAAAAAGATCATTCCCACACCATACTCACCTGCCGGCGGCAGGTGGAAGCCCAACTTGGTAGATTCTTCTACAAAGAACTCGTGAGGGATCTGAATTAAAATACCAGCACCGTCACCGGTGTTAGGGTCAAAACCAGTAGCACCTCTATGCTCCATCCTTTCGAGCATATGAATGGCATCAGCCACGATCTGGTGCGACTTACGACCCTTGATGTTAGCCCGGAAACCGATTCCACATGCATCATGCTCAAATTCCGGGCGGTACAGTCCCTGATTTTCTACCATTTGTTCAGACATTTGCGACATTTATCGAATTGTAGGTAATTAACAAATTCGTAATTAGAATCTGTTTAAATAAGCACTTTAAAAGGAAAGCGAAAACGCCAGTGTGTGATGTTTTGGGTAAAGCCACGCAATATACCCATAAAAAATATTTGGCTTATTATGGGAATGGCAAAATTTTCTATCACCAATATGCATTTGGCCGATTAATCACAATTATTATCAAAATATTGATAAACATGTAACGAATACCCGTATTGGTTACCATTTTGAAAAGCCGCAAACGCCGTTTTCGGTAACTTGGAGGATTACAAAAAGCGCCTAAGGAAAATATAAAAAGTGTTGGAATAACATAAGAAAAGCGTCCCGCCAAAACCCGGCGGGACGCTTTTCTAAATGCTGAAAATTATACTATTCAAATATTAAGGCTCCTTCGATTCGCTCACGCCTTCGTAATCTTCGTCGTCATAATCGTCATCTCCCGCACCGAACTCGTTTTCAAGGCTGTGCATGAAAATGGCGTCAATCGCCTCTTCTTTGGTAGGCAAAACGGTGAGATCGGGAATACGCAGGTCTTCCAGCACATCTATAAAATCGTCGTCGCGCGTGACGATTGCGAGCATGCCGAGGTCGTTCTGGCAGAGGCGGTTTACTTTCTTTAATATAGTAATGCCAGTGGCGTCCAGCGATTTCACGGTCTGCATGTTCACGATCAGGCTGTGATAACCTTCGCGGAACAGGCCGCGAGCGGTTTCTTCGAACGCCGCGGGTACATCGCCGGCGAATGCGGCGGCATCCGTTTCGATATAGACGTATTGTTCTTTCTTTTCCAGTTTAAAATCCATTTCGGTTGTCGTTTTGTCAAACAAATATTCTGTCAGGTGCATAGCGAACGTCAGGCAATGGCGCGCAGGATGGCTTTCTCGATCCTTTCCAGCGGGTGATCCAGGTTGTTTTTCTGAAACTTCATGCCGGTAACCTTTTCGAATAGCTCAATGTAACGGTCGGAGATCGAGGTCACTTTTTCGTCGGTCATTTCAGGCACAGTCTGGCCGTCTTTACCCTGGAAGCCGTTCTCGATCAGCCATTCCCTAACAAATTCCTTGCTAAGTTGCTTTTGGGCTATTCCGGCGCGCTGATTTTCCTCATAAGTGTCTTTGTAGAAGTATCTTGAGGAGTCCGGTGTGTGGATCTCGTCGATCAAATAAATCGTGCCATCCAATTGTCCGAATTCATATTTGGTATCCACCAGGATCAATCCCTGGTCGGCCGCCATTTCAGTCCCTTTCGCGAACAGCGCGAGCGTGTAGCGTTCGAGGTGTTCGTATTCGTCCTCGCTCACGAGCCCCTGCGCGAGGATCTGCTCGCGCGAAATGTCCTCGTCGTGCCCTTCGTGCGCCTTGGTAGTGGGGGTAATGATGGGCTGGGGGAGTTTGTCGTTCTCTTTCAGGCCTTCGGGCAATGCTACACCGCATACCTCGCGCTTTCCGGCTTTGTACTCGCGCCATGCATGGCCGGCAAGGTAACCCCGTACGACCATTTCCACCGGATAAGCCTGGCATTTGATTCCAATGCTCACATTCGGATCCGGCACCTCTTCGAGCCAGTTGGGCACGATGTCGGAAGTAGCGTTCAGGAAGTGCGCGGCAATCTGGTTCAAAACCTGTCCTTTATAAGGGATAGCGCGCGGCAGGATCACATCGAATGCCGAAATGCGGTCGGTGGCGATCATCACCAGACGTTTTTCAAACGAGTAAACGTCACGTACTTTCCCTTTATAGAAGGCTGTCTGGCCGGGGAACTGGAAGTTGGTTGCTGGTATGCTGTTCATTAGATTATTGGTAAAATTACCATTCGATTTCGCTCTTTTGTCCGGGCCTGGTATTGTATTGTTTGCGCCGGAGCTGGTAAATATATTGGGATTCGTTCGATTTCATGGCATCGAGGATCGCCCGCGCCTGCTCTTCGGACATGTTCATGGCCTTGAGACTCTTAAGCAATTCTTCCTTTTTAAGATCTTCGCTCACCTCGCGTATTTCCTGCGGCGGGGCCGGAGGAGGTGCCGGTTGCACCTGGTTCGTCTGCTGCTGGTTCGACTGGCGTTTTCGGGTGGTTACGTCCGATTGCTCGTCAATACCGGAGAAGCTCTTTTTCAGGATAATATAGTTGGTCCTTGCCAGTGCATTGCCTGGTTCGAGGCGTAATGCGGTTCTCAGGTTCGTCAATGCGCTGGCGGTATCTTTTCGGTTGACCAGGATCAATGCGATTTGTGCGTTTGCTATCGAGGCAATGCTGTTATTGTCAATGTCGCTTAACAGGCGGTAGTGTTTCAAAGCCTGTTTGTAGTCGCCCGCCTTGTACAGGGAATGGGCCAGGTTCAACCGTGCGGCCGGATCCGAAAAGAGCGAGCCGTAGGTGATTTGACGGTACAGCTCGGCCGATTTGGTAAACTCTTTTTTCCGGAAGGCCTGTTCGGCATCCAGCTTTCTCTGGTTCGCCTTGGTAATGGAATCAAACGTACGGTTATCCCAAAGCCAAAGCAGGACATAAAGGATCAAAGACGTCATATCGGTTCACATTTGCGTGCAAAAATAGGGAATTGCGCTTAGAGTCGGAACGTTCCGATGGTAATTAAAACGTCGAGCAGGATCAGTATCAGTGCCGCCCCCAGGAAATAATAGTACTTGTTTGAAACAACCGTGATCGTCCGCGAATCCACCAAAGCGCCTTCCGCCTGGTTGATGTCGCTGATCAGCTTCTGGACATCGTTTTTAGAATTGTTGAGCTCATAATACGAGCCGCGCGCCGAAGCGGCCACACCGCGAAGGAAATTCTCGTCCAGCTTGCTGATCACCAGTTTGTCGTTTTTGTCCATCAGCGGCTTGCCATTCTGTTGAATGCTGATACCGACTTTTGTTCCCACGCCCACTGAATATACCCCGATCCCGAATCGGCGGAGATTGTTGAACAAGGCATTGCTGCAACCCGTACTGTTCTCGCCGTCCGTGAAAAGCACCATCATCTTAGCCCGGCTTGTGGGATCAGCCGCGTTCATCAGCTTGTTATAAGCCATTTCAATGGCGCCACATACATTGGTACCATTGGTGGGGAGCAGATCCGTTTGCAGCGATTGAATGAAAAGTTCGAGCGCGGCTACGTCATACGTGAGCGGTACGTGTATGTACGCGTCGTTTGAAAAAATAATAATCCCGATCCGGTTCGCCCGTTCATTCTCCACAAAGCGGTTCAGCTCAAATTTTACTTTTTCCAGCCGGGAGGGTATCACGTCCGCGGCGTCCATCGACTTCGAAAGGTCGACTACCATAAATATGTCCTTCCCTTTCGCCTGGATGTCGCGCTCGGCTTCTCCGAACGACGGGCCGAGCAGGCTAATGATCAAAAGTGAAAAGGTAATGGTGCGTAAAAAGAGTTTGATGATGAGTGTCCGGGCGGTCGTTTGAAGCTGTCGGGCGATCCGAACGGTACGTATGATATAGGCTGTATAAGCGAAAATGAAAAAAAATATAAAAAAATATTCAGTGCTCTCAAAGGGGTAATTCCAGTTCATAATGAACGTATTGTGTGATTTAAACTTGGGCAAAAATAGGCATTTCACGCTTCTGGCGAAGTTTTTTTTCTTGGAATGTTTGCTTTTCTGAAAATGAACCAGCTATATTTGCACCCAAGAACGACGGACGAAGGAGGGATGGGTGAGTGGCTGAAACCAGTAGTTTGCTAAACTGCCGTACTCGCAAGGGTACCGCGGGTTCGAATCCCGCTTCCTCCACGCGGTTTCCGAACGTTCTGAAAAGTGCTCTTTCTTAAAGTAGAAAGGGAAAATTATCGGGGAGTGGCGCAGTCCGGTAGCGCATCTGGTTTGGGACCAGAGGGTCGCAGGTTCGAATCCTGTCTCCCCGACAACAAGCAAAAAGGCAGTAAGCCGTATGCAGTAAAACTGCACTGCTGACTGCCTTTTTTTATGACCGGTCCCGTAGCTCAGCTGGATAGAGCAACTGCCTTCTAAGCAGTAGGTCTTTGGTTCGAATCCAAACGGGATCACTTGAAAATCAAGCACTTAGATTAACTTCTAAGTGCTTTTTTGTTGCCAATTTGCAGTTCACGGCTTCGAATAAGAAGAAAACACGATTTTTTTGTCGGCATTATAACGAAGCATCCATTGTTCGCCCCGGCCGTTATCCAGCCAGAAGATGTAGCTTGTGACTCCCTCGTATTCATTCCGGTAACTTCTCATGAGGTTATAGCCTACATCCAGCCCGAAATTGAGAAAATGAGAGGGAGCTCCGAAAATATCGGTAAAGGTTGATATCTCTTTTCGTGTCAGGTTGGTATCGAAGTTGCGCCCGGAGAAATCCTCATTGTATTGCCGGATCTGGTTAAAACTACCTACCCAGATCAAATTGTAATCCTTATCGAAGAGCAGATTCTGTGAATCGGTGCCCAAATATCTGACTGCGACATCATATGTTTTTGTTCCGTCGAGGTTGGTGTATACCGTGGCCCCTCCGAACTCAAATTCGTTATTTTGGGCGATCGATTTTCTGGTTTCTTCATTGAAATTGGTGAGTGTGTTGACAAATGCAGGATTGGGTTTGCTTCGCTTTTGGATGAAGTCGATAATCGGATCCGGCAAATCGTTGATGTTTTTTATATAATACCATCTTGGATAAGGAGACATGTAAATCGACGATACGCCAAAAGACGCCACGAAATCCATTCCGTTTAATCGATAGTTTACCGCGGGATTGGAGACGTAGCCATCGAACAAAGTAATGGTCCGGTAATCCGAGATTGCGCCGCCCTTTATCGTTGCGTTTTGAAGTCTGTTAACTAAAGAGTCCGGTACTTCCTCTCCGTTGGTTCTGGCCGTCGAAATGATTTCACTATTATTGACAATGGCCGAGTACCGTTCGTCATCCACGTTGAAAGAGAATTCGAACACCTTTCCTTTTTCGATGACGGCGCCCGTCAGGTTCCTGGCATTGGGAAATTTCTCATAGACTAAACGTCGTGCATGTTCAGAAATCACCAGACTGCTGTTTGGAGCGGCTTCCTTCATCGTACAACCATATATCAGTGGAAGCAGGAGAAATACGAGCGAGGTTAGCCAACCGGATGTGCGACTATGTTTCGACAAACAGATCGCAGGATTAGTTTTTAAGGAATTAGTCAATGCTTTAAGGAAAATGTTCGAATGAAGCTGAGTCTCATGTCAACCAAAATACAGACGGGTTTGTTCGCTTGCTACGTTGCCTCCCCGAGTAGGATAAAACATCGCGGTGTCATTCATTATGCCAACGACGCCTTTGACGGACCAGATTATCGATAGACGTATATATTGAATCGGTAGTTGATTCCTTTGGATTTTAACTGATTGCTACGGTCTTACAAACCCCGTCGCGAAGAAAAATAGGACATATCGTCTTTATTTTTTTGTTATTTTTGTTTTCGTATCTCGACACTCCCTTATATGTATATCGACGAAAATGCAGCGGACGACGATCTGGTGGCCATGCTTATGGACGGCTCGGAGGCGGCATTCGACTTGATTTATGAGCGTTACTGGAAAAAGCTCTACAATGAAGCGTATAAAAGGCTCAGCGATTCTTCGGATAGCGAGGAAATTGTGCAGGATGTTTTCGTTGACCTTTGGAACAAGCGGGAGAGCAGACAGATCGATAACCTGCGGGGATATTTGCTGGGTGCGGTTAGATACCAGGTCTTTGCCGTCTACCACAGGCGGAAGAATTTGCCGGCCTTCGAAGAGCCGCTGGATTATATGGCGTTTTCCAGTGATGACGCCGATTCCAACTACATGAGGGACGAACTGCTGTCCAGCATTCATCTCTGGCTGGAAACACAGCCGGAAAAGCGACGCGAAATTTTCAGACTACGCTACCTGGAAGGGCTTTCTACCCTCGAAATCGCAGAGCAGCTCGATATTTCGAGGAAAACGGTTCAAAATCAGCTCAATACTTCACAGCAAAGCCTGCGAGAAAGCATTGGGAAACTTCTTGCCATGGCCATTTTGCTCCTTCGCCCGTAGCGCCTTCGCGGCAGTTTTTAAACTTTCCCGGAAATTTTTTTAAAAAATTAGAAGTTTGCCTGGGACTTTTTCGGGAATTCCTTCACTGGTATATAAACAGCATTCTATAAACATGCCAAGCGGAAATAGGAATAAGTTCAGGTCGATTGTCGCCAGGTACCTCAATGGTAGTGCCGATGAAGAGGAATCGGATATGGTCGAAAAATACTATGAACTTTTCGCAGGGAAACCAGACCGGCTTTCGAAGCTGTCGGCCGACGAGCTTGCCGGGGTCCGGGAAAGAATGAAGGGGAATATCTCCAAACGCATTACGCCCGAGCCTGTGCGAGCGCGCCCACTGCTGCCTGGCATATTCTGGCGCGTGGCGGCGGCTGTTCTCATTCTGATCGGAACGGGTTGGGTTTTCTTTGTGGTAAGGGAGGAGCGGAAGCCCGGAGTCAACCGTTCAGTCGCGCGCACGGTGGTTCACCGGTCTGTGAAAGGCCAGACGAAATTCGTCGTACTGCCTGACGGAAGCCGGGTCGTGCTCCATGGCGATACGCAGATCGAGTACGACCGGGATTTTAATCAGGAAACCAGGGAAGTATCGCTTACTGGTGAAGCCTATTTCGATGTAGTGCATTTAAATGTGCAAGGCCGGAAACCGGCTTCTTTTGTAATCAAGACGGGAAAAATCAGGACGACTGTACTGGGAACGGCATTCAGCATCAAGTCACTTCCCTCGGAAAAGGAGGTTGTGGTGACGGTTACCCGGGGTAAAGTGCGGGTGGACGACGGTGACAAACACACCAGTCTGCTGACTGCGAACCAGCAGGTAACATACAACACCCAAACGACCATTGCGGACGAGAAAGTGGTGAAATCCCAGGAGCTGACGGCCTGGGTACAAGCCGATATGGTGTTTCAGGAAATGCCTTTCGGAGCGCTGGCCGAAATGCTGGAAAAACGCTATGGCGTAAAAATCTCTTTTCAAAACCCGCAAATGCAACAATGCCTGATTACCGGAAGGTTTTCAGGGACAGAAACCCTGGATGAAGTCTTTAAGGTGCTGACACTGACCAGCAATACGAAATATTCCCTGGAGAGCGGCGAATTGATATTGAGTGGTGAAGGATGCCGCTAAACTGACTGATAACTAAATTCTTATGAAACAAATCTCCATCCATTCGGGCCGGGCACCGTAGCTTCCCGGCAATCATATGAAAAAGCTCCCCGGCCTTGGACAGCAATAGGGAGCTTTGAATAGAAAATTCGTAAAAACAAATTTCTAGACAATACAAATATATGAAAAAACCTATATCCGTAGGCAGAAGAACTATGCCTATCCGGCAAGGTATCTTGTGCCGATATCTTTGCAATTTAATGAAGATCAGCGTTTATGGTATCGGTGTTTTGATCATGGCAACCCAGCTGCTGCTTGCGGGGGTGAGCGGCGCGCAGGACATCCGGGATGCCAATGTCACCATGGGTTTGGAAAAGTCTTCTTTAAGGGAAGCACTTCAAACGCTTCAGGTGGAATCGGGCTACAATATCTTCTATCTTTCAAAGGCAGTTTCGCCTTTTGACAACATTACCCTCCGAAAGGAATCCCGCACTGTTCAGAAAACACTGGAATTGATTCTGGACAGAACGAACCTTGCTTTCAGGCAGGAGGGGAAAAATATCATTCTCACGGAAAGAGAGGTCGTCATTCCGGAAACGAAGACCCGGGCACCGGTCAGGGGTAAAGTCACGGACAAGGATGGGCAGGGGCTGCCGGGCGTGAGCGTCATTATCAAAGGAACCAGCCACGGGACTATTACCGACCAGAACGGCAGTTATAATCTTGAGTTGCGGGAAGAAAACCCGGTCCTGATATTCAGTTTCGTAGGCTACGTAGCCCAGGAGGTGGAAGTGGGTAAGCGGGACGTGCTGGACGTCGTACTGGCAACGGATGAAAAAGCTTTGGAGGAGGTGGTTGTGGTAGGTTATGGTACGCAGAAAAAGGTGAACCTGACCGGCGCGGTCAGCAATGTGACGGGCTCGGAACTCACGACCCGGCAAGCGCCGAATACCACTTCACTCTTGCAGGGCCGAATGCCCGGGGTGCAGGTAACGCAGAACTCGGGGCAGCCGGGCGCAGAGAACGCGAGTATCCAGATCCGCGGGCAGGGCACATTTAGTGGTGCGGGAAACGATCCGCTCATTTTGATCGACGGCGTGGAAGGTAACCTCAACAACGTCAACCCGAACCAGATCGAAAGCATTTCCGTGTTGAAGGATGCGGCTTCGGCTGCTATTTATGGCTCGCGGGCAGCCAACGGGGTGATTTTGGTGACGACGAAAACGGGTACAGCGGGGCGGCTGAATGTCGATTACAGCTACAACTTCGGCAGCCAGCGGGCGACGTCGGTTTATGACAGGATCACGAACTCGGTGCAGTTTATGGAGTTGCTCAACAAGGCTATTGCCCACACGGGTACGAATGCCAACCAGCTTTATACGCCTGCGCAGATCGAGGAATACCGGCAGGGAAGCATTACCAATCCCGCACAATATCCGAGTTACGACTGGATGGACGCCATTTTCCGGACGTCCCCGATGCAGCAGCATTACGTAAGCGTGAATGGCGGCAAAGAAAATACGACCTACAATTTCGGAGCGGGTTACCTGAATCAGGAGGGTATCCTGATTGCGACGGGCTACAAACGGTACGACGCGCAGTTCAATTTCAAAACAAGCTTGAACAAGATAATTACCTTCGGTACCAACCTGGCTTTTTCGAAAGGCGACCGGAATGAGACGGCATTGAATACGCAGTTCGACGGAAATTCAACGGAGGACCAGATTTTGAGCGCATTGGCAGCGCACCCCACATTTACGCCTAAGCTCCCCGATGGAAGCGGTCGCTATGCCGCCAAGGCTTACATTCAGGAAGGAGGGAACAAGAATCCGGTTGCGCTCGCGGAAAACGGGGGCCGGTATGTCAGAAATTACTACGCGCTGGCATCGGCATTTATGGATATCCATATTTTGCCGGGTTTGAAAGGGCAGATCAAGGGCGCCGTCAAGTTCAATGACCGGCAAACCAAAGTCCATGTGGTAGGCATTCCGGCTTATATGTTTTTGCCGGACGCCAGCGGGCAGTATTTGTACAACACGCAATGGAATGGTACGGTGGGTGAAAACAACCTGACGGTCCGGAAAGAAAATGACGTGCAGTACACGGTATTTGGTACTTTGAACTACACCAAAAAAATTGGAGAAAACCATGACCTGAACGCATTGCTGGGTGTAAGCCAGGAGACATTCCGGTATGACCGCTTGCAGGGCTTTAAACGGAATGCGCCCTCGAACGACATTCTGGAACTGGGCGCATATTCCCCTGGCGGGCAACTGGCCGATGGGCTGGCTTACGAATGGGCATTGCAATCGGTGTTCGGGCGGGTGAGCTACAATTTCAAGGAGAAATACCTGCTCGAGGGGAATTTCCGGTACGACGGCTCGTCGCGCTTTCCGAAAGGCAACAAATGGGGCTTTTTCCCGTCGGCGTCGGCAGGGTGGAGGCTTTCGGAAGAGCAATTCCTGAAACAGGTCAGCTGGCTTGAAAGCTTGAAAGCACGTGTATCATGGGGACAGGTAGGTAACCAAAACGTGAACCGGACACTGAGCGGCGAATCGGTGCCTTACCCGTACCAGCAGGTACTGAACCCTGTGGTGTACAATATCGGCGGTTCATTGCAGCAAGGTGTAACGCAAACCGACCTCATTAACCGCAACATTACCTGGGAAACCACGACGGTGACCGATGTCGGTTTCGACTTCGGGCTGTTCCGGGCATCCGTGTTCGGGAGCGTTGACTGGTATTCCAAAAAGACGACGAACATCCTGAGACCTTTGCAAGTGCCTGATTTTATCGGAGTAGCTGGTCCGACGGTCAATTTGGGGGAAATGAGCAATACCGGTGTCGAAATCTCATTGGGTTACCAGAACAGGATCAAGGATTTCCGGTACAAAATCCAGGGGAATTTTGAAACCTACAAAAACAAGGTCTTGAAGTTTGGCGCACGGGAAGTGAACAACGGGAATGGTACCGTAACGCAGGAGGGCTTGCCTTACAATTCCTATTTCATGTACGTTTTCGACGGTATTTATCAAAATCAGGGAGAGATTGACAATGGCCCGACACCACTCGTGAAACCCAAACCCGGAGATATGAAGTACCGGGATATCAGTGGGCCTGATGGCGTGCCGGATGGTAAGATTACCACCGACGACCGGATGGTGGTCAGCGGCGCATTTCCGAAATTCAATTACGGTCTGACTTTCAATGCGGATTATAAAAACTTCGACCTGGGAATCTTCCTGCAAGGCGTAGAAGGCCGCAAGATTTACATCAAGGAGTGGGGGATAGCACCTTTCCGGCAAGCGGGACCGCCTCCTACATTCTGGGAAAAGGCCTGGGACGGCGAAGGAACATCGAACACGATCCCGCATATCTTCAACGAAAATTACGCACCTAACACCCAGGTTTCCGACTGGTGGCTGCAAGATGCATCCTATTTGAGGTTGAAGAATTTTCAGCTGGGGTACAGCTTCCCTGCCAAGCTGATTAACCGCGTGAAAGTGCAGATGCTCAGGGTGTATGTGTCGGGTGATAATTTGCTGACATTCACTAAGTTTTTTAAGGGTATAGATCCCGAGCGCGCCGCTGCCAGCGGCAGAGCGGCCATTTATCCGCAAGCCAAGATCTACTCATTTGGGGTTAAAGTCACATTTTAATTCGTAATGCTATGACGACCAGATTCATAAAAAATATATTCCTCCTGATATTGACCACGGTTGTGTTCGCCTGCAAGGACACGCTGGATAAAAATCCGCTTGCCAATCCCAATTCCGAGAATTTCTGGAAAACAGAAACAGAAGCCAACAAGGCCCTCATCGCCTGTTATGCCAAGCTCAAAGAACCGATTATATCCAACGGTCCTGCGCAGAGCGGAAACTTTCTCTTTTGGGAATCGCTATCCGATAATGCTTCCAATACTTCCAATTACGAGGCATTCGATGTCGTAATGCGTGGCGAGCATAACTCGGCTACTACCGGGATCGTCAGCAAGTCGTTCACGATCGGATTCCAGGGTATTGCCGCCTGCAACTATTTCCTGGCGAACATCGACCGCGTAACGGCCACTACCGACGCCGTCCGGAACCGGATGAAGGGGGAGGCCTTGTTTCTGAGGGCTTTTTATTATAATGATCTTGCACAACTCTACGGTGACCTGCCCATTATGCTGAAACCGGCCGAGCTCGATGACAACATCCGGGCAACACCGAGAGCACCCAAAGCGGAGGTGGTAGCCCAAATATTGAAAGACCTGGACCTGGCGATTTCATACCTCCCCGCAGTTGCGTATACGGACGGGCGTGCCGTGAAGGGCTCGGCCATTGCATTAAAAACGAGGGTATTGCTGAATAGCGAGCGTTATGCCGACGCTGCGGATGCCGCATGGAGCCTGATCGGCGATGCGACTAACCCGTTCAAACTCTCGGACAATTACTCAGGCGTGTTCTTTGGAAATCAGATCAACAATCGGGAGATCATGTTTTCTGTTCAATTTAAGGCGCCCGACGACTATCATTCACTGGACCAGATTATCGGCGCGCGGATGTCCGTCTTTCCTACACTTGAACTCCGCGATGCTTATGAGCCCAATGACCCGCGCCGGAAGATGACCATCTTCGAAGCAGGAGACCCGTGGGCTTACAACCCGGCCGGTTTTAAACAGACCGGGAGTCTTGCCGAAGGACAGATCCCTTACACCGGCATGGCCTTCAAGAAATGGGTTAATCCGGCGATCAACAACGGGTCGGGCTCCACATTGAGCGAGCAGCATATGGTGAAGATCCGCTATGCCGACCTGCTGCTCATGTATGCCGAAGCCATGTTCGAAAGCGGGAAGGGAAGCGATGCCAATGCATTGAAAGCGTTGAACGACGTGCGGGCGAGGCCGGGTGTGGAAATGCCTGCTAAAACTGCCCTCACGCGCGAGGTGATCCGTAACGAACGGAGAGTGGAGCTGGCCTTCGAAGGTTTGCGTTACAACGACCTCGTACGCTGGAAACTGGCCGAGAAGGTGATCCCCCAGGTAGCATACGACGCGAAAGGCACGAAAAGAAAGTTCAAAGCCTATCTGTTACCGATCCCGCTGGGGCAAATGGATATTATGAAAGGGGTTTGGACGCAAAACGAAAATTACTGATCACTGAAAATGATGTTTGGTATAAAAAGATTGGTGGTGCTGGTACTTCTGGCATCCGCCCGGCTACTGTCTGCGCAAAATCTGACTGTCAATAGCCCCGATAACAGGATTTCATTCCACCTTTTTACAAAAAGTGATTCCCTTTTTTATCGTGTTTCCTATGCAGACAAGGACGTCATAGAAGCTTCGCCCGTCCGTATGTCACTGGACGCGAAGGCGATTGCCGACAAAGTCAGGATTGGTAAATCAGAAAGCTACCAGGTAAAGGAAGAATATCCCTGGAATGGCGTTCATTCCGTCGCGCGCAACCATTGTAACGGCTCGAAAATCAGCGTCAGCCAGGGTGCATTGCGATACACTGTTGATGTCAGGGTGTTTAACGACGGAGCTGCATTTCAATTGATCGTGCCCGGTAAACCCGACGCAAAACGCATTGCGGACGAGTCCACCGTTTTCAGGTTACCGGTCGGAACCACCTCCTGGTACCACGACCTGAATATGCATTACGAAGGCGAATATGTCCGGAAAAGTATGGATACCGTGAAAGCCGGACAATGGGCTGCCCCTTCGGTGACGTTCCGGTTGTCCGATAGCCAGCTCTATTTGTCGGTGACGGAAGCAGATCTTAAAAATTATGGTGGAATGGCTTTGCAGACCGACGGAAACAGGGGAATGGTATTGAGATTGCCTCAAAACCAACCGACTTCCTATCCCTACAAATTGCGCTACAGTGCCGAGGACGTGCTCCGGCTCTCGCAGCCTGCCGCTATTACCGGGACCATTACAACGCCCTGGCGGGTGATCTTGATCGCCGATGGGCTGAATACCCTGGTTAATAGCGATATCGTACATAATCTGTGTCCGCCGCCAGACAAAAAACTTTTCCCGCAGGGCATTAAGACCGACTGGATCCAACCGGGCTCCGCAGTTTGGAAATACCTGGATAATGGGGGCGGGGGCACCCTGGAAACCATGAAGGAATATTCCCGGCAGGCAGCCGAATTGGGTTTCAAGCACAACATTCTTGAAGGCTTTTGGAAAAAATGGCCGGATGGCGAGCTGAAAGCTCTGGTAGACTACTCCCGCGAAAAGGGTGTTCATATCTGGCTGTGGGAGCATTCGAAAGAGCTTCGTGATGCGAAAGCCCGCCAGGCCTTTTTCAGACATTGCCATGATTTGGGCATTAGCGGTTTGAAGATCGACTTCTTCGACCACGAAGCAAAGGAGGAAATTGATTTATACCAGTCAATCCTGCGGGAAACGGCGGAGCTTCAAATCATGGTGGACTTTCATGGCGCCAATAAACCAACGGGCCAGGAGCGCACATGGCCCAATGAACTGACCCGTGAAGCCGTGAAGGGAATGGAGGCCAGCAAGCTGAAAGACCGGGCCGGGCATAATGTAACTTTGCCGTTTACCCGTTTCGTGACCGGGCACGCCGAGTATACGCCCGTGCATTTTGGTGATCGCCGGAAAAACACGACCTGGGCGCATCAGATTGCCAGCGCAGCCATCTTTTCGGCTCCATTGCTTACCTATTCGGCCAGCCCGGAGCATTTGCTGGAAAACCCCGCGGTTGACATGATTAAAAGCATTCCGTCCGTTTGGGACGAGACCATCGTGTTACCGGGATCTGCGATCGGTGAGGCGGCCGTGTATGCCCGCAGGAGTGGGAAGCGTTGGTTTCTGGCTGTAATGAATGGCGCAGTGCCTCAAAGCATCGATATTCCGTTGAACTTTCTGGGTGAAGGGACTTTCAGCGCGTCGGAAGTAAGGGATTCTGCGGAAAATCCCGCAAGTGTTGTGCTCGGCAAGGGAAGCTATGACAAACACGGGAGCATTCGGTTGAACCTCGGAGAAGGCGGTGGTTTCATTGCAAAATTTGTACGCCCATGAACGCGGTTTTTCGGACAATGACTATTCAGGGATTTTGCCTTTCCATGGCTTTGCTGCCAGGCCTGCTGCAAAAAGTAAACGCGCAGGAGATCTATGCGGGACGCTACAAAGCTGTTTTTACAAGCACACCCCGTAAAGTCCCGACTTCCAAAACCCCGGACGGGCCATTGGCAGGCAACGGGGATATCGGGTTGACGCTCGGGGGAGATCCTGACAAACTGCGGTTCTATTTGGGAAAGAACGATTTTTGGCGTGCTTATCCGGTTTATCCCGGCGGAGGAATTGCCTTACCAGGTTGGTTGGAAATGAATATCCCCGCCCTTGCAGGTGCCGATTACTATGCCGAGCAAATACAGGACAAAGCCCAGATTGCAGCGAGGTTTACGAAGGATAGCCTTTCCGTGTCAGTAAAAACCTGGGTATCGGCGACGACGAATACGGTTGTAGTGGAGCTGGGGACTAATAGACCTTGCTCCGTGGATTTTGCACTAAAAGCGGCAGAAGGAAACACATCCGTAAATGCGGAAGGCGTCGAAGCCGGCACGCATTGGGTGACGCGCTCTTTTGAAAATACACCATTGCTGGCATGGCCGTCGCATGTTGCGATAGCCGTAAAGGTGTTGGGAACGACGCCGGGAAATGGCGGCAGTATTACCTTGAAGCCAGGCACCCAAACAACTTTGGTGGTTACCATGTATTCCAATCACGACTCGAAAGACTGGAAGCAGAAAGCGATAACGGGGGCAAAGACCACGACGCCAGCGAAATTAAACCAGTTGCGGAAGGAACATTACGCATGGTGGGCAAAGTACTGGAGCCGTTCGTCGGTACAGATCGGCGATCCTTTTCTGGAAAAATACTACTATGCTTCCCAATACCTTTTCGGAGCGACCTCGCGGGCGGGTAAGTTTGCGCCGGGCATCTGGGGGCCATTTATCACCAGGGATTCTGCCGCATGGGGTGGCGATTACCACCTGAACTACAACTACCAGGCCCCTTACTGGGCGGCTTATTCTTCGAACCACATCGATGAAACCGATAATTTCGATAAGCCCCTGCTCGATTATATGCAAAGCGGGAAGCAGCATGCCAAGGAGCTTCTGGGTATCAGGGGAATATACTACCCGGTCGGAATCGGACCGATGGGATTGGTGACTACCCGTTGGCCATTAACGGCCGATGAAATGGAGAAAAGGTATGCGTCCCGCGAAAACACGATCGATGGAGGATATAAATTCCTGGGGCAAAAAATCAATGCGGTGTTCAGTGTAGGCAATATGCTTATGCGCTTTTACAGCACCTATGACGCCGCGTATGCGCGCAAGGTGTACCCATACATGCACGAGTGCGCGAATTTTTGGGAAGATTATCTGAAGTTTGAGAACGGGCGGTACGTCATCTACATGGATCACTATAATGAGGTCATGCCTAATCTTAAAAACAAAGGCCAATGGCGTCAGCTCCTGGGGGATTTCAACTCGACGTTGTCGGTTGGGTTGGTAAAAATGCTTTTCAAAGGGATGATCGACGTGAGCGGTTTTTTAAATGTAGATACGGAAAGACGCCCGAAATGGGAACATATCGTAAAGCACATGAGCCAGTTTACGGTGCGCGAGGTGGATGGCAAACCAAGTTTGAAAGGTGTCGAATCCAGCCCTTCACCGATACACAGCGGAGTCGAGGGGCTGGCCAGGGTGTCGATCCACGGGCTGGTGCTGCCGGGCGGCGTGTGCGGGCCGGTGACGGACCCCGCATTCAACCAGGTCCTGCTGGGGGACGTCAGCCGCTGGAAAGACAAAATGAAAGCGCCGGGAGAATGGGCCAATACCCTCGGCAATGGTGTCGAAACCTGTTTTCCTGCCGCAGTCAGGGTAGGATACGATGCCGACGAGGTTATGAAGCAACTGACAGACCGTATCAAGCGCCAGTCGTTGCCTAATCTTTGGATTACCGCGGAAGGTGGTGGTATTGAGACGCTGTCGGCTGTTCCGCTGACGATCAACGAAATGATGATGCAGAGCTATGAAGGCGTTATCAGGATATTCCCCAATTGGAACAGGACAAAGAATGCGAGCTTCAATCAGCTTCGGGCTTATGGTGCTTTTTTGGTAAGCAGCGATTTACAGGAAGGTAAAATAGGAGTTGTGAAACTTTGGAGTGAAGCGGGTAGGCCCTGTCGCATAGAAAACCCCTGGCCCGGCCGTCCGGTGCAATTGCTTCGGAACGGAAAGAAAGCAGAGCGGCTGAGCGGTAGTACATTCACCTTTGCGACCTCTCCCGGCGAGCGGTTGCAGCTAATTGATTCGCTATGAGAATATTGCTGGTAACCGTTCTATTGTGCATTGTTCACGGAATTGCCTTTGCGCAGGATAAACATCACCTGCTGGTAATTACCGGCGGTCATGGATTCGAAAAAGTGCCATTTTACAACATGATGGATTCGCTGGGCAATTTCACCTACGACCATATCGAACAGCCCAAAGCCAATGAGCTGATCGCTTCCCCCGCGATCGATAAGTATGATGCACTGGTTTTTTACGACATGAACGACTCGATTACCCCTTCGCAAAAACGGGCCTACCTGCGGCTGTTGCAAAAAGGGAAGGCGATGGTCTTCCTGCATCATGCATTGGTTTCCTACCAGCAATGGGATGATTTTCAGCGGATAATAGGCGGTAAATATTATGAAAAGGCAACGGCGGTCAACGGTAGTCTGGTAAAATCGACTTACCAGCATGATGTGGTGATTCCGGTGAAAATTGAGAATCCGACGCATCCGGTGACGAAAGGGCTCGCCGATTTTGAGATATACGACGAGGTTTACGGTAACTTCCTCACCCAGCCGACGATCCGTCCGCTGCTGAGTACGACGCATCCCGGAAGCTCAAAGTACATTGCCTGGACCAATCCGTTCGGTCACAGCGAAGTACTCTTCATTCAGCTGGGGCATGGGCCGGAGGCTTTTCGAAGTCCCAATTACCGGAAATTGCTGCGCCAGGGCATCGAATGGTCGATAATCCGGCACCGGTAAAAATATCTTAAACCAAAAACATACTAACTAGTATGTTTTTGGTTTAGCTTTGCATGGAAATCAACAAACCCATGCATCAAACACTTCTTATCTTACACTCCATCAACAGATGGCTTGTTCTGGCAAGCCTGCTTTATGCAATCGGGATTGCGCTGTCGGGACTCAGGTCCGGCAGCGCATTTTCCGTAGCCCACAACACCGTGAGGCATGTTACGGCCACCATAGCGCACGTCCAGTTGTTGCTCGGGCTTTCGCTCTACATGATCAGTCCGGTGGTAAAGTTCGATGTTGCGGAAGCCGCAGGGACCGGGCTAGTCAGCGAGCATATGTTCTTCCGGTTCATTCACATTGCTTTAATGGCTATTGCTGTGGTCGTTATCACGATCGGATCGGCCAAAGCGAAGCGCGTCGTGTCGGACGGACAAAAATTCAGGACAATGCTCGTCTGGTTTACAATTGGTTTGCTGATTATCCTCGCAGCCATCCCCTGGCCGTTCTCCCCATTGGCCGGCCGGCCCTATTTCAGATCATTTTAACTTCTTTCCTATGTTTCGACTGTTCAAAACGCCATTGGGACGCCTGAGATTACTCGGCTTTTTAGAAGGTATTTCGTTGATACTCCTGGTATTCATTGCTGTCCCGCTGAAATATTGGGGAGGACAGCCCCTGTTTGTAAAGGTGATAGGACCTGTTCACGGTCTGCTTTTTACGCTGTTTGTGCTGGCAACACTGAGTGCGGGTGTGACTTACCAATGGAAGTTTTCAAAAACCTCCTGGAAGGTCCTGCTCGGTTGCATCATTCCATTCGGGACTTTTTACATTGATAAGCATATCCTCGCACGTGAACAATCTGTTTGGGAAAACCACCAAAATTAAAGCGATGCTCCCGGGAGAAGGGGATAGGATAGGGGCAGAGCCGTTATGGCTGGTGTTGGTCGCCATTTTATTGGTCGCGTGTGGCGGTAGCCCGCAAGAGATCCGCAACAATATTTCTTTCAAAAGCAGGTTGTCGGAGTACGCATTGTTTAAAGGAAATATGCCGGACCTTGTGCCGGCCGACGATGTAGTGCCGGTTCAGATCGGCTCGTCGTTGTTTACCGATTACGCCGAAAAGCAGCGCCTGCTGAAAATTCCTGCCGGACAAAAGATGATTATTGCAGGCGATGGGCTACCCGTGTTCCCGGATGGCACGCTCATCGCGAAGACGTTCTATTATTCAAAATCCGGGAAGGGGACCAGGCAGATTATCGAAACGCGTTTGCTGCTGTATTCCGGTAATCAATGGAACGTCGCCACCTATCGCTGGAACGCCGGCCAGACCGATGCGGAGCTGTTGACCGAAGGGGCGACTGTGCCGGTGTATTTCGAAGATCGATATGGTCAGCGGAGGCATTTAACCTACAAGATTCCGGCGCAGAACGATTGCGGGAGTTGCCACCGGTCGGGGGATGAACTGACTCCGCTCGGCCCGCAAGCGCGAAATCTGAATGTGTCTGTCGACGTGGGAGGCGAAAAAGTGAATCAGCTTGCCTACTTAATGAAAAGAGGAATGCTTGCACAGACGGATGTCAGCCGGATTACTTCACTTCCTGATTACAAAGATTCGTCCCTCCCATTGGCTTCGCGTGCCAGAGCTTACCTCGAAATGAACTGTGCCCATTGCCACCGCGAAGCCGGTACGGCAGCGAGTACCTCTTTGGACCTGAGCTATAACACGCCATTTGAAAAAACGGGTATTGGCTATAACAGAGCGAATATCGTCATCAGGATGGGCACGATGGGCGAGTACCACATGCCTAAAACAGGTACGACGACGATTGACGACGAAGGGGCGCGGTTAATCCGGGACTATATTAAAAGCCTTGCGGATTAATTTGAACTGTAAAAAATGTAGGTTTGGTGAAAAATGATTGATCGATCCATGAAAAAGGCGGAAGCGACCAGGTTGACTATTCTGGAAAAGGCATTTGAACTGATATATGTGAAGGGATACCAAACCACAAGCATCGACGACATCATCGCGACGACCAGGGTAACGAAGGGCGCTTTTTATTACCATTTCAAAAACAAGGACGAAATGGGCCTCGCGATCATCAACGAACTGCTGAAACCGACACTCGTAGGCAGCTTCATCGGGCCATTGCAAAGCGCCGCTGATCCTTCCACTGCTATTTACGAGCTCATGCATAATTTGCTGATGGAAAATGAATTTCTCAAAGTGGAATACGGCTGTCCGGCTGCCAATCTTACCCACGAAATGACTTCCTGGAATGCAGATTTCAATCAGGCGCTAAACGAGCTGACCGGGCAATGGACCGAATCGATGACCCAGTTGATCGAACGTGGTAAATTGAACGGCACCATTCGCAAGGACGTAAATGCGAGGCAGGTTGTCATGTTCGTCATGGCAGGTTACTGGGGCATTCGCAACTTTGGCAAATTGGAAAGGAATAAAGAGGCGTACCTGCCCTATTTGGAAGAGTTGAAAAATTACCTTGAAACCTTGCGGTGAGGGTTACGGGCGCGTCACTTTTCCGGGCTTTGTTACTTCGTCCTGTTTATCCTCAAACCAACCGATAAACCGACCTGATTGGGCCGTACTTTGATACTGTATTCGGCAGTATGCACCTTATTGAAGTTGTATTCGAAGTAGGGGCCGACTGTCAGATCGGTAGTTTTGTTCACGGTAAGAACCTTTCCCGCCGAAAGCGCTCCCGTGATGAAATTTTGTCCGCTGGATTGCAGCTGACGGGAATAGTCGACACCGATCTGCGTGAAAAACCGTCCGGTACGTTTGCTTTTGAAATTGAACTGCTTTTTGAGCCCAATCCCGGCCAATTCTACTTTACTCGTTACAGTTTCAGCTTTTCCCAACCGTTCGAAAACATAGCGATTGGCCCCCTCCTCGTCAGCTTTAAATTCATCGATCGCGTAAATATATTCTGCTTTCCAGCTCAGGTGGCTGTAATGGAACAGCCACTGGAACCCCGCTATTTGGAACCCCGCGCCCAATTTGTAACCCAGATTCGCGGTCGAAACCGGGAACGAGACTTTCAGGATACGTGATTCAGCGTTTGGCAGCAGGTAAATGCTCTGAAAGGTATTGGTTGCCGTGAGGTTGAACAGCCAGGCAAATGATTTTTTATCCGATGGCTGATAGCGTGGGAAATCGAGCTTTTCCTTCACCGGTTGATTTGCCGGAGCCTGTAATGTCGAATCTTCTGCATGGGACACATCGCTGATTTCCGGCATGGTCAGGTCGACAAGCAATGGCGACAGGGAGCCGGGCGCGATAGCGCTCACGCTCGCGTGGCTAACGGGACTGCTTGTCGTTTGAACAGGTAAAGTATATTCGCCACCTGTTACGGTCGGCAAATTGTTTTTAGCAGGAGAAACAGGAGCCGCCACAGCCCGGATCTTTTCAAATGCAGGTTTCGCTCGTTCACGATCTGAATGAATATGTGCCGTTTTTACCGGTGCAACTGTTTCCTGCGGTTTCCGGATGCCCGGTTTGGCCAGATTTGCATGGGTACTGTTTTGGGCATGGGATGGTTGGTCGGCGCTGACCACGATATTGCCGTGAAGCGGTACCACACTAGCAGTCTCCTCTAATGCCTGGTTTGTGGGTCGTGAATCCGTAATTGACCGGAAAGAAGTATAACGGTCGCGCATTTCCACTACTCCGAAGCCAAGCAGTAACAAAAGTGTCGCAGCCGCAAAAAGCAGCAGAGGCCTTACCCTGGACGGTTTGTCGAGGGCTTCATATATTTTTTGATCAATGGATGCACCTGGCTTTCTTTCAAAATTCTCAAACGAATCGTGAAGGGCCTTCTGAATGGCATCATTTAATTCGTCATCAAAAGATTTCATGCTGCTTGATCCCTTTTTGTTCCAGTTTTTTAATTAAAAGATTCCGCCCCTTCAATAATTGTGAGCGGGATGTGACCTCCTTAATGCCCAGCATTTCAGCTATTTCCGCGTGTTTGTAGCCGTCAATGAAATGCATGTTGATCACAATACGGTAGCCGTCGGGCAGTTCGTTGATGGCCTCAAGAAGCAGGCTCACGTCCAGTTTGCTGAATAGCACCGTGTAGTCGTTATTCTCCCAATCCAGTCGCACGTCCTCGTGGGAGGTACTCAGCATTTCCTTGCGCGTCACCTGGTTGTAATAATCGATCGCATGGCGGACCATGATCGTTTTGACCCAGTTATCGATCGCCTGGGGATTTTGAATGTCATTGATTTTTGCAAAAATCCGTAGTATACCTTCCTGAAAAATGTCTTCGGCCTCGGCCACGGTTTTCGCATAGCGAAGGCAAACGCCCAGCAATTTGCTTTTATAGCGATCGTAGAAAACAGCCTGTGCCCGTGCGTCCTGCCGTTGGCAAGCCTTCACGAGCTCAGCTAATTCCATTTTATTTTTGGATTGAAATAAGGCCATTCGCAAGTTTGATCGAAACAGGGGCTATTAGTTGCTGACTGCTCGAGGGTCCTGCATGAACAAGCTATCTAAATACATAGGATGAGTATTGGTCATAAATAATTTCTCCCGTGGTGGCGTTGACAAAAACTTCTCTCAGTTCATTAATGAATGTGCGTGTGCCCTCTACTCCGGACTTTTTCTGCAATACATACCGGACACTTTTCAGGCCGTCGAATTGCGATTCGAACGCGACGTTAGTGGGCGTCGTGAAGTCCTCGTACCCCTCGGTCACTTTCGCAAGCAGCTCTGCGGTACCCACCTCGCTGTTAGTCTTGTTCACGACGTTCGATCCGTCGGAATTGCGGGCTATCCAAAGCAGTTCTCCCGTCTCACTGAAAATAAGCGGGTAGAGTTGTGCTGCTGGGTAGATGTAATAGGCTTTCTTACCATCGGCATCGGTGATCAGATTGATGGTGCTGTTGGCCAGCGATATAGATTTTTGCTGACAAAACGACTGGATAGCTGCCGGCAAATCCCCGGTATCGACCACGAACGACTCGGTAGGCGCTTTCGCGGTCAGTTTGATAATATGCCAGTCATTAAGGATATAGTAATTCAGCAGGAATGGCTTGCCGTTGAATAGGTACTTCATCCTCGCTCCGTTATCGGTGGCTTTGTCAGCCAGCTGCACGCCGGATATCGATCCGCCTCTTACTTTCAGCTTATCGGTAAGGTTCTTGTACAGTGTGACGTCGGAAGATTCCCTGTACACCTGGGCAACGATTGCCGTGGGACTGACCTGTGTTTCAAAATTGGAAGCATTGCTGATAAATTTTGCTTTCCATAATTTGTCTTTCAGCAAAGTCTTGAATACAAACTTCGCAGCATCCGGGTAGTCCGTTTTTATGGCCGTGATGGTGGCGTCGGGAACAGTTTCTGTATCAGGTTCTTGCACATCGACAACCTTATTGCAACCGATCATCATTGACAGGCAGACGATTGTGATAAAAAGTGCAATCTTTTCGAAGTTCATTAATATTATAATAGGGCGTAACGCCGGCTTGTTTGCGTAAGAGACAGGTCTATGGCTAAAAAGTGTTGCCTGCATCGACCATTTTTTTTGAAAATGTTTTTCATTCCCCAATAACGGACAATTTATTTCCGGACCGGGCAACGTTTGAAACAAAAAAGCAGGTCTATGATGAAAGCCAGTAAACCAGGACAAAAGCCAATGAGATTTCTTCTATTTTTTGCGGTACTGTTATTAACTATTTTGGGATGTAAATCTCCCAAAAACTCAGAAACGACACCAGAGCCGGAATTGGAAATACCGGAAACAAAGATAGAGTTGCCGGAATCGGTGAAGCAGCTCGTATATAAATCATACCCATCGGCAAGCAAATTGAAGGGTCTTTCGGAGGTGGAAAAGGGTCGGGTATACGAGTTGTCTTTTGAAAATAACAACGCAGGCTACAATGCTATCGTCGGTACATCCAGTATTCTCAGGGTGGCGGCGACGGCCGGAGAAGCGGTGCCGGATTCATTGGTTGCAAAGGTTCAGAGCCTGGCGATCAGAGGAGGTAAATTGAGTAATTACAGAAAGCTGGTTTATCTCAATGAGCAGGATTCATACGGTGCTGATTACGAATTGAATGGCTTGAAATATCTGGTACGGTTTGTCAATGGAGGTGTCACGCTTACGAGTTATGAAAGGGGATTTGTGACAAGGGAAATCAAGGATTTGCCCGATGTGATCCAGCAATATATCGCCGCGCGAAATAAGCCTAACCCGACATTTGTGAATTCGCTTACGAATCTTAACGAGGCGAGCCGCAATTACATCATCAATAACAATGAATTGGTATTTTCCGACTGTACAATCAGGTTAATGTCCGACGGAAGCAAGCAATACATGGTTTCTGTGAAGTTCCTTGGAGCGACCAATCTTCCTATTCTTTTTAAGGAAAACGGACAGGTAATATGGGTCGGCTCATTCAATAGGATTCGTCAGTTTGAACAGGATTTTAATGGCTCACCCGCACTGTGGGCACCTAATTTAACATCGCAGGAAATTACTTATTTCCGTGATCTGCTGGCCGGATCTTCGCAATTCCTGGGCTTTAATCTTGACAACTTCCTTAATTTCAACAATAGTTTCAGAAATGAATATGAAGATAACCGGGGATATACATTTGCGCTCAGTAACAGCAACAATGAGCACTGGTATTTGTCCTTCAATGGTGATAGGGAATTAGTGTATTCGTCATATTCTTCTTATTGATTATTAGGGAATTAGTTTCAAATTATACAATTCAATAGCCCAAGACTGAAATCTGCATAATGATCAGTCGGTTTGAACCGTTAAAAGGCAAAGCCTTCATACGTGTTATCAAGATATTTGTTAATCCTCTTCTTCTGTTTCCATTACGCCGCCGCGCAGCCGTATTACACGCGTGTGCGCGGGGCTTTTGGAGCCGACGCATACGGTATCGCACCCAAGGCGGCGGTTACTGCCGAGGCAGCCTTCGGATACCTCAAAAAATCATTCTGGAATGTTCAGGCAGGAGTTGGTGCTATCACCAGCGCGCATTTTCGCAGCCCGAGTGTTCTGGCGGCGTTGACGCATTGTTTTATTTTAAATCCCTATAAGCGCAGCTCCTGTGTTCCTCAGCCCGGCAACTATCTCATTGAAAGTTATCTGGAGGCTGGAATAGGCGGTTTCCTGGTTGACCGTTACGATAACGGCATCTATTTCGATCAAAACAAACAACGATTGCTGACACCATCGGGCGTGGCCGGTGTTCGCTTTCACATTGTTTCCCAAAAATGGATCTATATGCTCAAACTACGTTACACGCCCCCATTGCTCCCTAATGAGCTCGCTTCACACGCGGGCGTGGGCATAGGGGTGGGCTGGCGCTGAACGCTGGATAGTTGCATTCGGATGATCATTCCCTGGTCTTGCCAAACTTTATCAAAAACGATGCACCGGGACCGGCGTTTGCGCGGACATGAACGTTTAGTAACTCGGCCAGCTCCCGGACGATCATCAGACCGATGCCGTTGATACTTTGTTCGCCGTCAGACGATTCGGGATATGCCATGCTACTGTCGTTGAGCCAGTTCCGCACCGGCGTCGGAAGATCGGTACCGGTGTCGGATACCAACAAGGTAGTCAGCCCACCGTCCTGCCCTGCGCTTACGGTAATAGCCCCCTGATACGTGAATTTATTGGCATTATCGATCAGGTTGTGCAGGATAATTTTCAGCAATTGCTGGTTCGATCGGACGACTACCGAATCGGGGACGTTGTTGACGAATGTATTTTGCCGAAGCACAAATGCGTCTTTGAAAATCGTGGCGACGTTGTCTACCAGCTTACGCGCGGGTACCGCTTCGAATGCCACGGAGCCGCCCGACACCTGTGATTTAATATACGAAAGCATGTTTTCCAGCAGCAGCAGGATTTTTTCGGAAGATTCACTTACGCTGGCCCCTACATTTTTCGCAAGGCCATATTCTCCTTTCTGAATCAATGAAGGGATTTGTGATGAGGTAAATTGAATGGACCGGAGCGGACTACGAATATCATGACTGATCGAACCGATCAAATGCATTTGCAGCCTGATCTGCTTGATGAGCTCCTGTTCGGAAACTTTGAGGGCGCTTAATGTATCCTGCAAGTCGCGTGTCTTTTCCGAAACGCGCGATTCGAGCACCCTGTTAAGCCTGTCCGCTTTTTTCAGCCGGTTTTTGAAATATACCCAAACAGCCACCGCCGCGAGAACCAGCATCAGCATTTTGAATGGCCAGGTCTCGTACCATTCATAGGGAACGAGTACGGTCAAGGTCGTCAGTCGCTCCGCATTGCTTCCAAATCCTGCATTTTTGCGGATTCTCAGGGTATATGTGCCCGATTCCAGGTTGTTCAGGTGAATGGATTGCTGCTCATTTTCAATAGGGAACCAGACCTGCCCCGTTTCTGCTCTCCGGTCGCTTGACACCGCGTAGAAGAGCTGCTGGTTTTCCCGGTTGCCGAGGTAAGGCGAAGAAATGAATACCTTCAGATCGGTAGCCGTTGCGGGCAGCTCTATCCGGTTGCCTGTAAGAGGCACGTTTTGCGAGTTGCTTTCAACGCGATCGATGAAAATTTTGGAGTCGGGCACATCCATCGGCGTTTGCTCAGGTTTGAAAAAGACCAGGCCGTCGAGAGAAGGCATCGACACATAGCCGTTGTTTAAACGCACCGCGCAAGGCTGGCAACCGCCATTGAATTCATCAATGCGAAGACCGTCCCGCCGGATGTAGCGATGGTAATACAGCCGGGTACTGTCGCGATGATTGGTATAGTCAAGCAGATCATTACGGAGCATCCGGAATAAGCCATTGTTTGTGGACATCCAGAAATAGCCGTTCTTGTCAAGGATCAGGCAGTGTGCCGAGGCCATGAAGCGATTCTTATCCACGGGGAATAGCGTGAGATTGTCATTTCGGAACAGGCAAAGACCGTGGTCGCGAGTAGCAAACCAAAGTTCTCCCTTGAACGGCATGTAGAGGTTTTTGACAAAAATGTTTTCAGTGTTTGGTATGAGCGAAAACGTTTTCCGGCTGAGATTAACCCTGAATAACCCGGTATCGGCTCCTACCCAGAGCGTTTCCCGGCCTTCTTGCAACATGTAAGTAATGCGCAGGATCTTTGGCGTAAACACGTGCACGGGCATGCCTTTCTCTGCGGGATCGATGTAGCGGAGCCCTGCGAATCGGGTACCGAGCCAGATTCGCCCGGTTTGGTCTTCATATATATGCGAAATTTCCCCGCCTGCATTCAATTGGCCTTTCAATTTGCTACCCCTGGCGTCGAAGCGATAAAGTACATCGTTTCTTACACACCAAATGTCGCCGTGCCGGTCTGTGAGGGTGGTGCGCTTGTTCATGCTCAGTTCGTCGACCGGCGGCCGGAGCCGGTAGGCGATCGTTTTGCCTGTTGCGCTTTTCCCGAGCACATTGAAGGACGGTGTGATTACCGAAGAATCCGAGAATGCCGTCTGCGCATAGTAGACATTCGCTTCGCGTTCGTTGCTGCCGGCCGTCAGGGTTTCGAATGCATGAAAGTCGAAAATGAATAGTCCATTGCTGAGCGTTCCGAGGAAGAGCCTTCGATGTTTTTCATCAAAAAATACGGAAGCTACATTGTTCTTTTGAAAATCGAAGTCGTTGAGGAGAAGGCTGGTCTGTATCTCTCCCGGATGCTTCTCTGAAAGGACGAACAACTTTTGATCCTGGTAAATGAAAGCGTTTTTCGACAGATCATGGGAATAAACCAGGTACGGTTCGGTCAAATCCAGCCTGGGATCGTGCTTTTGTTCAGCGGTCAGCCTCACTTTTTCCGTTGCAAGGTTCTTGCCAGGGCCCGTCGCCAGCAGTTCGATGTTACCGGCCTGGTCGTCGTTGTACAAACTCGTCCCGATCCTGAAAATTCCCCGCGGCCAGCGCACCTGCGTGGCGTAGTTTTTCTGTTTTTTCCAATTGGAATAATAACCGATGCTGCCGTCTTTTTGCCATATAAAAAAGTCGTTGTTCGAATTGGGGATGAGAAATACGTAATGGGAAGGAAACCATCTCTTTTTGAATGAATCAATCTCATCGTGCAGGAACCAGTTCATATTAAGCCGGTCGGCATGCCCTTTTGAAAAGAACAAACTATGAAAACCTTCTTCGATTTTAAACATCTCCCGAATACGCCTGACCGGTAGTGGGACCTCTTTTTTTGCCCTGCCTGCATGGATTTTAACATAGTTGTGATTATCCGTTATGGCGAACAACGCCCCGGCGCCCGGAAGGAAATCCACGAACATATTGTTCTCCAGGCCAAGTTCGGTTTTGTTGAATGTCAGGAACGACTGCCCGTCAAATCGGACCAGGCCATTGTAGGTAGTGAGCCACACAAAGCCGTCACGGTCCTGTGCAATAGCGGCCACCGAGTTCTGAGGCAGGCCATTTTCGCTGGTGTAATGCCGAAGGGTATATTGAGGCGGCTGCGCGACGCACCAAAATGTGGTCAAGACCAGCCATACCTGAAAAAGAACACGTAAAATCAAACTCATAGATTTTTACTCTTTCCAAAATTCGATAGAAAATACTGTCCCGGAAGCGGATGCCGCTGTAATACGCACATTGAGCATGCCCGCCAGTTCCTTTACAATCACCAACCCGATTCCATGAATATCCGGTCCGCTATCTGCCGGTTCAGGATAGTGGATTTCTTCATTGCCATTAAACCAGTTCTGCACGGTTTCAGGCAATCCGGGACCCGTGTCCGTCACGAACAACCTCATTACTTCGCTTTCCTTCATGGCGCTCACAGTTACCGAACCATCCGAGGTGTATTTGTTGGCATTGTCGATCAGGTTGTGCAGGATAATTTTCAGCAATTGCCGATTGGTTCGGAGCATAAGCGTTTCAGGAACATTATTGACAAACTTGTTTCCCTGAACTTTAAACGAGGCGTTAAAAATGACAGCAATTTCATCGACCAGGCTCCGCACGGCAAAGGTGTCGTAGGCTACCGAGCCCCCCGACATCTGCGATTTGACATAAGAAAGCATGTTTTCCAGTAGCATAAGGACCCTTCTGGAAGACTCGTTGACACTGGAACCGATTGTTTCCACCAGCGCCAAGTCGCCCTTTTGGACAAGGCCGGACACTTTTCCGGAGGCAAATTCAATCGATCTCAGCGGGCTGCGGATGTCGTGGCTGATGGAGGCAATCAGGTGCATTTGAAGACGGGTTTGCCGGAGGAGTTCCTGTTCCGATCCTTTCAGTACACTCAGCGTGTCCTGCAAACTGCGCGTCTTTTCCGACACGCGGGATTCCAGGATTCTATTTAGCTGATCGGCTTTTTTCAGACGGTTTTTGAAATAGAAATAAATACCTATCAGTACCAGGGTAATGACCAGCAATTTAAAAGGCCAGGTATCGTACCAGGGGTAGGGGACGATGATCGTAAGGGTTTTCACTTGCACGGAGTTTTGCCCGAATCCCGTGTTTTTACGGATTTTAAGTGCGTATGTGCCCGATGTAAGGTTGTTGAGGAGGATAGAATGCTGTTCTTGTTCAATGGGGAACCATGTTTGCGAAGAGGCAGTGCGATCTTCCGCCGAAATCGTATAGTACAATTGCTGATTTTGCCTGTCTGCGAGGTACGGTGATGACACAAATACGCGCAAGTCAGTTACGCCTGTGAGCTGGATTTTCGAACCGTCGACGGGAATGTCCCCGTTATTACCCTCAATGCGGTCGATGAAAATTTTGGAACGCGGTGTGTCGACCAGGACTTGTTCGGGTTTAAAAAAGACCAGCCCTCCCATCGACGGCAGCGATACATAACCATTCTGCAACCTAACCGCACAGGGTTGGCATCCCCCATTAAATTCGTTGATCTGAAAGCCGCTCTGCTTGCTGTACCGATGGTAGTATAGCCGGGTACTGTCGCTATGGCTGGCAAAATCAAGCAGGTCGCTCCGGAGCATGCGGAATAAGCCCTGGTTTGTCGGGATCCAGAAAAAGTCCCTGCGGTCGTGTACGATACAATGAGCGTTAGAAAGAAAGTGGTCTTTGTCCAGGGGGAACCGCACCGGCTTTCCGTTTTGTACAAGAAAGAAGCCATCGTCGTCGGTGGTGTACCAGAGCTCGCCCGGGCGGGCCAGCAGGAGGCTTTTGATGTAATGCCCGTTGGTGTGCGGAATGGCGGAAATGGTTTTTCGCGCGAGATTTACCATATACAAGCCCGGGTGTGTACCAACCCAAAGCATATTCTTCCCATCTTTAAGCATGTAAGAAACATGCTTGATCTTTTTTGTTAAGGTATGTACCGGCATCCCGTTTTCGCCAGGGTCGATGTATTTCACCCCATCCGTCTCCATGCCAAGCCAGATACGCCCGGTCTCGTCTTCATAGAGGAAAGAAATATCGCTCCCCAGGTTCCAGACTTGCTTCAACTGTTTACCGGCATTATCATAGCGGTATAGCTGTTGGTACGACCAGCCATAGCCGGCGATCCAGATATCACCTGAACGGCTTTTGACGATTGTGTAGCCATTGATGGCCTTTCCCAGCGGGTGAGGTATGACCCGCGAAAAGCGCTGCCCGTCCTGACCTTTTCCGAGTACGTAGAAGTGTGGGGTGATCACCGAGCTGTCGGACAATACAGCCTGTGCATAATAAACATTCAGGCCGGGATCGTCGGTGTCAATACCAACAGCGTCGAAAACCTTTAAATCGTAAATAAAAAGACCATTGGTGATTGTCCCCAGGTAAAGCCTTTGGTGTCGGCTGTCATGGAAAACGGAGGTAAGGCCATTTCGGCCGAAGTCGACGTCGTCGAGCAAAACGGTTGCCGTTAAATGGCCCGGTATCCTTTCCGACAATGAATACAGCTTACGATCCTGATAGATAAATGCATTGCCCGACAAATCGTCTGCATAGAGCTTGTAGGGCCTGGCCAGATCGGGTTTTTCCGCCCTCATATGTGCGGGGACAAACGTTACGTTCGCACCTGTGGCGGTAGGCCCGCTGGTGGCTACAAGCCGTATGCTGCCCGCCTCGTCGTCGTAATAGAGGTTCGTCCCGATCCTGAAAAGCCCGATAGGCGAAAGCAGTCGGGTTTCGTAGGACTTTTGTTTCTTCCATCCAGCGTAAAGATCGATTTTTCCACCCTTACTCCATATGTAAAAATCACCGTCCGGCTTAGGTAATAAAAACAAGTTATATGTCGGCACAAAATCTTTGTTCCAGCGGTCGGGCAGGCCCAGCATATACATCAGATCGTAGGGGCCCGCGCCGGGTTTGAATATTTTATGAATGCGTTTTTCCAGCGGACTTTTGTCGGGAATAGCTTTGCCGCCGGCGATTCGGATATGGGTCTGGTTTTCTCCCACGGCATACAGCCGCTCGCCCCTACTTTCAATGTCGGTATTAAATGAAAGGAAACTGCTGGATTTCAGGCCCAACTTGTCTTTGTCGAAGGTTACAAACGATTGTCCGTCGAATCTGACCAGGCCCATGTCGGTGGCGAGCCAAACGAAGCCGTCGTGATCCTGCATGATCGCCCTTACGGAATTTTGGGGCAATCCATTGTCGCTGGTGTAGTGACGGACACTATGTTTCATTGCTTTCGCCATGGGCTGCGAGGCGACCGGCAACGCGGGAACTTGTAGTAAGATACAGACACACATTGCTATCCGCCTCACGGCCCGGCCAACAGGGCCCGATGTCAATGCGTTCTCTTGTATCCGATCATTCACTGAATTTATACTTGTGGTTTAGGTATATCGGGATTTCAAGGCAAAGTAAGCGAAATCATTCAGTTGCCGATAACAAAAAAATGACAGGTAATCGTAAATGCCCCTTTCGAAACCGTAGAAATCATTCTATATCTTATTTGTGAAGGGGTGATTGTAACAAAAGCCGTTTCAGCCTACTTTTACCGATGTCACCAGTTTATTCTTTTACTCCTATACGTCGCGCCCGGGCGCGGCTGTTGTCTGTACCGACCGGCCATTGGCCCTACTAGCATGAACATACTCATTATCGACGACCAAACGCTGCTGCGCACCGGCATGCGGTTATTTCTGGGAACCATTCCCGGCGACTATCAACTTTTTGAGGCTGCGGACCTGACAACTGCCAGGGTGGTGCTCCGAGAAAATCCCGATATCGGAATGGTAATCACCGAAGTCAAAATGGAGGGATTGATTTCTTCGGAGATTATCCAATTGCTGAAATCCGTCAAACCCGGCATTGCCATATTATTCTATTCCGGCCTGTCAGAACGCATTTTTGCCCTTCCGGCGCTCCGGGGCGGCGCCGATGGGTTCATCATGAAGCGCGAAAAGCCCGCCGACCTCGCCAAGGCGATCGCTATCGTTGGCTCGGGCGGGAAATACCTGAGCGTCGGGTTGCAGGCTGCACTGATCTCGATGATCGATACCGACCATCAGAAGGAAGCCATAGAATCGCTCGAAACGCTTTCCCAGCGCGAGAGGATTGTGATGAACCAGGTGGTACAGGGAAAATCGACCAAGGAGATTGCTTTCCTGCTTAATGTAAAATGCAACACGGTAAGCACGTACAAAAAGCGTATCTATAAGAAAATGAATGTGATAGATACGTTCGAGCTATCGCAGAAAGCCGCGGGTTTTTGAAGTAATAGAAATCTTTCTATGGTATAGTTTCAGTCGGTGCGAGCTAATACGACGTATTTCTATTTAGTTTTGATGCGGATAGGCTGAGCTTCCCCGCACTATCAAATCTGAGGATTTTATAGATTGCGTATATATATAATCGTTCATATTGTAGTGGGCGATGGCATGGGGATTTTGTCTTTCGGGAATCCCGATTTTATGATAAACCTGTTCACACTATACACACGCGCCGGAAACGGACTCCCCGGGAGCCTCGGCGCATGAACATCTGTTATTTATCACATCAATTTTAAGCCTTGACCCCTTCTTTTGACCTATGAAAGTGCTCGTTATTGACGGCCATCCGCTCATGAGATCGGCCATTAAACGGGAAGTAAAAGACCACAAGCCGCAGGCCAGGGTTATGCTCATGGCACAGCTCGATGAGGCGATCGAAATAATCGGAAAGCAATTCTTCGACCTGATCATTATCGAAATAGGCATTCCCGGCGGGGGTATGCACACGATCCGTGAAATGCGGGCGATGGCGCGCGGAGGTAAGATCCTCGTGTATTCGTCGATGAGTGAGGCTACCTATGCGCTGCCTGCGGTTTCCTCCGGTGCGCACGGGTTTTTGTCCAAAGACGTTTCCGGCGATGAACTGCGCATTGCGATCGATATGGTACTCGATTCGAAGACCTATTTTAGTAAAGCGATACAGGAAAGCCTGCTGTCGCAGGTGATTGCCAATGTGGATGCGTCGGACCACAACCCGTTACAGTCGCTCACGCCGCGGGAACGGCTGGTAGTGCATTTATTACTGGAAGGAAATAAAATAAGAGCGATTGCCGACATGCTGAACCTGAAAGAAAGCACGGTCAGCACGTTTAAAGCGAACGTTTTTAAGAAGCTGCAGGTGAGCAATCTGGTAGCCTTGTCGGAAAAAATGGAAATACTTCGGTAGCCGGCAGGAGGCTACCCGTAATTATGGCACATTAACAGGCCGTTGCTGCGACATCGTCAATGATTTTGGAGAGTTCAATCGCACTCGTGACACCGCATTTCTGGAAAATCTTCTTTTTAAACGTACTCACGGTACTCAATTTCAGCTGTAACTGGGTGGCGATCTCCTTAGTCCACATTCCCCTGATAAGCAGTCTGCTGATTTCCAGTTCCCGGTCGGTCAATCCGATCCATTTCCGTCGCTTGATTTTGTTGTAATTCTGGGGTAATTGCGTCACCAGTTGTTCGCGGACGGCCTCGCTGAGGTATTTCCTGTCGTTTACCACCGCCGACACTGCTTCCCCGTACATCTCCGGGTCGGATCGCTTCGATAAATAGCCGTCAGCCCCGGCCTGTATATATTTCAATGCATACTTTTCCTCCGGTAGTCCGCTGAAAATCAGAATTTTTGTTTCCGTCCTCGCTTTTTTGATCATGTCGATCATCTTGACATCCTGGCCGCCGGGAAGATGGATGTCGAGCACAACGAGGTCGATAGGTTTGTTCTGAACGATCCGGATGCCTTCGTTAAAATCTTCGGACTCCAAAACCGTTGCGTTTTGAAATAGTTCGCGTATCACCAGACGCATGCCCATTCTGACAACGGCATGATCCTCAATTAGTAATGCATTCATCTCAGATAGTAATTTGATTCAGACAAGCGCGGTTACGGCTTTGTCACATCAAAACTAGGTACGCGCACCCGCGGGTGCAATGGAGATGTTGATTTCGGGTTGTCAACATAGTACTACGCTTTTCGATGGAATTTCCTGGAGTTTTTGTTGTTACTTCGGGATATCATTGACAACCACCACTACCATTGCAGCCTTCCCCAGCCCGAATCTTACTCGTCGAAGACCACGATATCGTCCGAATCGCCACCAGCATGCTCGTTCAGGAGGTGATCAATGATGCTGTCGTAGACACTGCGGCTAACTTCAAGGAAGCGGCGTATGCGGTCTCTTCGAAGAATTATCAGCTGATTATCCTCGATTTGAACATACCCGGTGCCAACCATTTGCTGACGATCGAGAAGTTGCGTGCGCTGCAACCCAACGTTCCGGTACTCGTCTTCTCGGGACAGAAGGAAGAGCTGTACGGTTTGCATTGCATTCGCGCGGGCGCAGCCGGGTTTGTCTCCAAAGAATCCAAAGCCACCGAATTGCAGGATGCCATCCGGGTGGTTCTTAAAGGACAGAAGTACCTCAGCCCGGTTGTCCGGGCGCAGTTGCTGAGTTCCATGGTGCAGCAGGGGGGAGCCGATCCCGCCGAACTTTTATCGCCCAAAGAACTGGTGGTAATGGAGATGCTGCTGGAAGGCAAGTGGACAAAGGATATTGCCGGTCAATTGAATCTGAAAAGCACAACTGTCAGCACTTTCAAAGCCCGCATTTTCAAGAAACTTGGCGTTAATAACCTGCTGGATCTCGCGAAGCGCGTCGAGCTGTATCACCTCTCCAAATAGTTTGCCGATCCACGTTCGGAATAAAAATACCTCCATTTACTATCTATTTTTTATGAGAGTAAAGTATAGAACTGTTTCTATGCTTTATCGAAAACATATTTATTAATATATTGATAAACAGATATTTGTGTAAAACGCGGATTCGGATTGTTTCGCACGTCCTTCGAATCGGATACATTTTTGCCGCTACTTTGTAGATATAGTTTGCATCACAGGTCATTGCCGTGACTGACCGTCCGGTAGCTGTTTTGAGATAGCAATCTCTGATCCTTTCAAGGTTCAGCCAGTCCATTAAGCCCCATAGAAATCAAAATAACCCAGAAGATCCATTCAGCAATGAAAGGCTGGAAGTCGCGTCCCGGAAAATCAATCGCTTGTCAATTTAATACTGTTTTTAAACCATTTGTTAATTAAAACCAATTAAACAATGAAAGTAAAACAACTACTAACACGCACTACCGGTGCATTCGGAATTACCGCCGGTTTGCTTTTTGCGGGTTCGCCATTGATGGCGCAGGTAAAGATCGGGGACAACCCGAACACGATTAATCCAAGTTCTATTCTGGAACTGGAAAGTGCAACGAAAGGGCTATTGCTTCCTCGCGTAGCGCTTACTTCCACCACAGTGGCAGCTCCGGTTACCAATGCCGTAGCCGGTATGCACGTGTACAACACGACGGACAACGCTGAGGTACAGCCAGGCGAATACTTTTTCGATGGTTCGACATGGGTGAGATTGAACTCGAACGATACGTATAATTATATCGAAGGTAACGGTGCACCAACCGGTAGCTGTCCGGCCAAAACCATCTATACAGACTCGGATGAAAACAGTGCTACTTTCGGTCAGCAATGGAGCTGTATCAATGGAGCCTGGGTAGCTTATTCTTCTCCTACCAAGACACCTTTCTTTGCCGGATTAACCTCAAATGATGCTGGCGGTGCAAAGAGAGGCCTGATCTCCCGATTCGGTCATATAGTAGTTCGACGGGAAACGCCGGCCAACAGTGGTAAATCGACCATCACACCGGGCGGTATCATTCAACTTTACAGAGGCAATGCCATCGACGCGGGTTACGGCGGGGCTATCGACTTGACAAACGTTGCCGGTAATCCACTTCAATACCGGATTGCTGTACGCCCTACCGTACAAAACGGTAACGGCGGGTTGGTATTCCATACGACTGCTGCCGGCGGCGAAACTCCACAGCCAAGAATGATGCTGACGCCCAGCGGTAAACTGGGCATCGGGGTTACACTCGTTAATGCACCCAACCTGGTTCATGTCAACGGCTCGCTTCAAGGGTCTGAGCAGGATGTAGATGCAGGCGAACTGGCACAAGGCACAGCAAACCTAAGCGGTTACCGGCTTTATCAGGAAGGCGTGAGAGTTGTTGATGGTCAAAACGTACAAATCAACCGAGCTCAAATTGTTGTTCAGTCTGGCGATGCTCCGAACCTGGTTTTAACAAAAAAGAATATGCCTCCTGCCTCGGAACCATTTGTCGTATTCCGTGTGAACGGTAGCGAAGAGGGTAGAATATTCCGTAACAGCAACGGAGACGTGGGTTTTCCAGCTCCAACCTCTGACCGCCGTTTGAAGGAAAATATCAAAAGCACACATTACTCGATCCAGGATCTGATGAAAATAGGTGTGGTGGAATACAACTACATCGCGAACCCGAAGAAAGAGCGTACAATCGGTTTCCTTGCACAGGATCTCTACAAAGTGTTCCCGGAAGCGGTTACCGTGGGTGGTGAAGATGCCAAAACCAATCCATGGAGAGTGGATGCCAGCAAAATCACCCCGCTTCTGGTAAAAGCAGTTCAAGATCAACAGAAAGAAATCGAATCGCTGAAAGCGCAACTGAGCGAAATGAATGCGCTGAAAGCAGAAGTAGCCAGCATCAAGGCGATGTTGGGCAATGCCGGGCAGAAATCATCTGAGGCTACCATTTCAAAATGAGTGAACTATGCACAAAATCATCCATAAAAAGCTCATTGGCCTGAGCGCAGGCCTGTGCCTGTCGCTCTCGCTGATGACCGATCCCGCGGCTGCGCAATCGAGCAGCCAGGGGAATACGGTCATCGAAAGCGGCACGCAGATGACCGTGTTTGGAACGCACACCTTCCTGACAGGAGGGGCGGCTATTCAACCGGGCATTATCAAAGCCAATCGTGCCCTTTCGCCGGGAATCCTCGGGTTTGGAGCCAGTGCCACCTACACCGGGCAGGACGACGCGAACCACGTAGATGGCTATGTGTCGAAAGACGGAACAAGCGCATTTGATTTTCCCGTTGGTGATGGTACCAGGTTACGTCCCATCGGCATTTCTGCTCCTGCCACATCAGGGGTTTATAAGGCCGCTTACTGGTCCGAAAGTGCCGGGGCTGCCACGTTGCCTGCCGGTGCACCGTTTCCGCTGACAAACATGAAGTCCGATGTGACCGGTGTAAGCGCCCTGGAATATTGGGACCTGGACGGCGCGGGGCCGGTAAATATTACGCTTAACTGGGATGCGGCGAGCAATCTGACTGCGCTCACGAGTTCGAATATGGTCAATCTGATTATAGTGGGATACAACCCGGCCACCTCTCAATGGGAAAGCCTGGGTAAAGCAGGGGGCACGACAGGCACGCTGGCAGGTACCGGCAGCGTTACCGCCACTGGTGTAATACCCAACAACTATTCGGCATTTACTTTTGGCGCAAACATCGCGTTGCCTGTGACACTGGTGTCATTCGATGCTCGCAAGGAAGGCGCTACGACTTCGCTCAATTGGGCTACCACGGCCGAAACCAACAGCGACCGCTTCGAGATTGAGCGCAGCGCGAATGGCAAGGCCTGGACCAAGATAGGTACCGTGGCGTCCACAGGCGAAAGTAAGGTGCTTGTCAATTACAAATTCACCGATGCAAACCCATTGGGTGGCGAAAACCTTTATCGCCTGAGAATGGTGGATAAAGACGAAACATTCGCTTACAGTAGCATCAAAAACGTGACCTTCGATCAGCTTTCGAAGCAGCTTGCTTATCCGAACCCTGCACGCGACATCGTGTACATTCAGGATGCGGATCATGTCAAAAGCATTTCGGTCATTGACATGAGCGGAAAAACCGTGAAGGAAACTGGTATCGATGCGGGCGGAACGTTCAGGGTCGACGGACTTGCTGCCGGAATGTATCTTGTGAAAGTCGTTAACAAAGATGGGGGAGTAAAATCACAGAAGATCATCGTTGCAAGGTAATTGCTTCATGTGTTAAACCTCTTTATGCAAATAGCCCCAGGGAATTTCCCGGGGGCTATTTTTTTAAGTAATGTTGAAGAAGCGTTATATCAGAAATGCCAGATAAGGTCATCGAAGTTGACTTTTTCAGGGTGCAGCGCTTTCACCAATGCGCTGCCGATGCCTGCGATGCCCTCCCCGAATGCCAGGTTTTTTTGCATATTCCAGGAGTTTTCGGGCGTTTTGTAACCCGCAAATCCATCAGGGTGAATATCGAACCGGAGAATTTGCCTGTACCAGAATCCGGCAGCGTTTTCAAGCGTTTGGTCGTAGGTGAGCCGGGCAACGCGATCGAACAATAATGCGATGCCGGCGGCCCCGTATTGTATTCCGGCATCCCTGGTAGCACTCAGGTGCTCCTGCCGGCATTTGGCGTATTTTCTCAGCATTTCCAATCCTGCCCGTGTCCAGGACGGATTGCCGAATGCCGCACCGGTGCGTAATAATGCATAACCGGTTTCGGCATTCGCGTCAGTCTGCTGATTTTCCAGATAAGTAACCGCCTCACCAACGATCCCTTCCAGGAAATCGGCAGGGCAGAGGCCCATATCGATGGCCCGGGCCAGAAAAAGAAGTATAGCTGTACTTTCGATTGGGGAGAACACGGCAGGCCTGGTATGGTGCCCGTTCAATCCCGATTGCCAGTAGCAACCTTCGCCCGTAGGTATCGCGTAGCGTACAATGCCCTGGACTAGTTCATCGATAACCGGTTGGGCGAACGCTCTGTTGTAATAGCTCCTTTGAAGGAAATAAATGCCGTAGCCGAGTGCACCGCTTTCAAAGCCACCCAGGTTCCCGATATATAACTCGGAACGCATTTTTTTGAGCAAAACAGCATCTATGTCGCTTAGGAAAACATTGGGGTCGAGGTCCAGCACGCTGACCTGACAGAGGTATTGCGCCACCGCACCCAAACTGGCAAAGTCCTGCGGATAGGCTTTCAGCGGATCGCTGTCTACGAGGTCGCAGGCATGGTCGAATGCATCCCGCGCAGCGTCGAGGTATTGTTTTTTGCCCGAATGCACTGCATATAAATAAGTGAAAACAGAAACGCCGAGGTATCCCCGGGTAAAACCGAAACTGCTCAGCTGTTTTTTATGTGTACTTACAACTTCATAGATCTCATCGATTTTGGCAGCGGCGATCATAGCCGAAAGCCCCGATATTCCTGTTGATGTCGTCATGGTACCGGTTGGTTTTTATATACAAATGTGACGACAACCGGGAGTGGGAGCAGAACTTTTTAGACCAACCTTGTATCTAATTCGACGAACTGTGAAACAGCAGGCGGAAATGACCGTCGGGCGTATGGTTCGCTTTGTCGATGAAACGCTGTTGTTCGCATAAATAGTTTGTTTTCAGTTAGTTCGGGTGATTAGTTTCAGCCAGAGATTGTAAACTCTTCCTGTTATATGTCTATTGTATCCCAAGGATTCTTCGTGCTGAGACGTCCCAGGTTGCCATTGGACGTCCTTTATGCATTCAATGAGCGGGTGGGCAACCGCCCGGAGCTGTTCGAGCGGGAGCTGATCCGTTTTTTCTCGCAATCGTCGATGTTGGAGGCCCTCTACGTGGCCTCGCCGGAACTGTATCATTCGTTCACGGGTCTGATCGAAGGCAAGGTCAAAACCGGCGTGGACAAGTTGCTGAAAACGCTATATAAGTATCTTGTCAGGATGACGTCCCGCAGTACTCCCTACGGCCTCTTCGCCGGGTGCGCGACGGGCGAGCTGGCTCAGAAAACATGCATTGCATTCGACGAGGCCGAACCATTTCGAAAACATGTGCGGCTGGATATGAACTACGTAGCCGAACTCGCAGACGGACTTTTGCAAAAAAGCACCATTCGTAACAACGTGAAGTTCTTTCCCAACACAAGTCTCTACCCGATCGGCGATGCTTACCGCTATGTCGAAAGCGCATTGAGCAACAAGAAGCGGCTTTATGTGCTGGCGTCGGTAGACCGTAATGCTTATCTGGACAAGGTTATCGCCACAGCCCGAGAAGGTACTACCGCGTGGCAGATCGCAGATTGCATTGTATCCGAAGAGGTAAGCCGGGCGGAGGCGGAGCAGTTTGTCGATGCGATCATCAGTGCCCAAATTCTCGTTTCCGAGCTGGCAGCTACGGTCACTGGTAAAGAATTCTTTTTTACAATTATCGACAAGCTGCGCGGAATAGAAGGAGCACGGCAGGATTTGCAGCAGTTGAACAGAATCGCCGGCCTGCTCCAATCGGGCGAACAGGGTGTGGACAAATACCGGGAAGTGGAGTCGGTATTGGCGGAGCATTTCGTCACGACCGGGAGCAAGGACCTGGTGCAGACGGATCTTTTTCTGCAAACCCAATCCTGTACGATCAACGAGAAGGCAGTTACGGTATTAGCAAAAGAATATCAAAGTCTCGAGTGCCTGGGCTTCCGGAACCGGCTGCCGGAGATGGATCAGTTCAAAAAAAGATTTCTGGCAAGGTATGAGCAACGCGAAATGCCGCTGCTGGAAGTACTGGATTGTGAAACCGGGATCGGTTATGGCGATGCCATGGCGGGCAGGGCGGACAATCTCCCGTTGCTGGACGAAATGCAATGGCCGGAGCCGCCCCGGCCCGGGGAAACCGATATTTCTGCCACAATGGAACTCAGGGAGAGGTTATATCGGCAATCCATTGCGGAAAATAGTCATCGCATTTGCCTCACTGACAGTATCCTGGATGAATTTCGAAAGACGGTCGGGGACGCGGGCCAGACACCGGACAGCTTTTACCTCTTCGGAAATCTCATTGCTGGCTCGCAGGCGGATATCGATAATGGAAATTTCCAATTCGCATTCAAAGCGATGGGAGGGCCGTCGGGCCTGAAACTGATCGGGCGCTTTTGCCATGGGAACGAACAGCTATCCGTACGGGTAAAGAATGCAGTGGCGGAGGAGGAAGCATTGCATGAAGAAGGAGTTTATGCGGAGATTGCCCACCTGCCCGAGGCACGCATAGGGAATGTGCTCATGCGGCCGCATCTGCGTGAATTTGAAATCCCATACCTCTCGGGCTCCTCCATGCCGCGCGAAAACCAGATTCTTCCGGAAGACCTGATGGTGTCGATATCGGTTTCCGGGGAGGTGATATTGCGGTCAAAAAGGTTGAACAAACGCGTTTTTCCGAGACTTACCAATGCTCATAACTTCTCCGATGGGTTGCCGGTGTACCGGTTTCTCTGCGAACTCACCTACCAGCACGATTACCACTACCTGGGTTGGGAATGGGGTTATCTTGCTTCCCATACGTTTCTGCCACGCGTCGAATACAAGCATTGGATACTAAGCCGGGCAACCTGGAATATCGATAAAAAAGTGGTGAGAAGTCTTACAGGGAGCGAAGCCCTGACAGCCAGGGAATGGCGTGTGATTAGAAATGCCTTTGACATTCCTCGTTTTGTTCAGCTTCGACAAGGGGATAGCGAATTGCTGATCGACGGGGATTCCGATTTTGCGGTGGAGGTGATTTGTGATTCGATCAGGAAGTTTGACAAAGTCACTTTGACAGAATTTCCCGAGCATATACAGAGTGGTTTTCTCGGCAAACCGGGGGAAACCTACGTGAATGAGGTTTTGCTGCCATTTTTGAATAAAAAGGAGTCACCAGTGCCCGCGCGTGTTTGGGAACAACCGCGAATAACGGAGCCTCTCGTGAGGCGCGAGTTTATGGCTGGCAGTGAATGGTTATATGTCAAAATCTACGCCGGGACCCGGACCGCCGATCGCCTGCTGACGTCGGTCATTAAACCGTTTGCCGATCGCCTTATTGCGGAAAGCGCCATTGAAAAATGGTTTTTCATCCGTTACGGAGACCCCGATAACCACATCCGCTTGCGATTTTTTCATGGTAAGGACAAGTCGTTCTGGCAGACAGTCCTGGCGGAACTGCATGTACTGATGGAGCCGTACCTGAGCAATGGAACCGTCCATAAAATACAGGTCGATACCTATAAGCGGGAGTTGGAACGCTACGGGCATCAGGCATTCGAAGAAATCGAATCCATATTTTTTGCCGATAGTGTCGCGACGGCAGACCTTCTGAATAGGCTGTCGGGCGACGACGGTGAGCATTTCCGGTGGTTGTCGGGGTTGAAGGGAGTGGATATGCTTCTGGACGACCTGGGTTTTACATTGGAAGATAAAAAAGTGTTTGCCGGGCAGTTACAGGAACGCTTTTTCCGGGAATTTCGGGGAGATACCCACCTGAATGTCCAGCTAAACAACAAATACCGCCAGCATACCGAAGAGATCAGGCGTTTTCTGGATTCGGGACATGACGCTCAGAACGGGATCGACGACATCGTTACGTTGCTCGAAAAACGGTCCGCCCGCATCAGGGCTTCGCTCGGGATTGTTTTGCCGCGGAGTGAAATTTCACGGGGTAATTTCGCCAGTAGCTTTGTGCATATGTTTCTGAACAGGCTTTTTGTTTCTCAACAGCGTGAACATGAGTTAGTTGTGTATCATTATTTGAAAAAATATTACGAGTCTAAGTTGGCAAGAAGGGAAAAAGTGGCACATTTGACATTTGTTTGTGCTTAGCGGAATTTGCTTTGCACGGGCAGTAAATTCAAAAGTTACTACCCGGACGCGGTTTAAGTATGACAGGGAAAATTAGTTGCCTCATTGTGGATGATGAGGAACCGGCTCATGAAGTCCTTAAATTTCTGATTTCGAAACTCAGTTGGTTGACCTACGCAGGAAGTTGCTATAATGCATTGGAGGCGCTGGAAATGATCCCGGAAGTGAAGCCGGATATCCTGTTTCTGGATGTAAATATGCCGGAGTTGTCGGGACTTGATCTGCTGAATATCGTTCATGCTCCGGATGCGCACGTGATCATGACCACCGCCTATCCCGAGTATGCAGTAGATGGTTTTACATTCGATGTTACCGCTTTTTTGCTGAAACCCGTCGGCTTCGACCGGTTTTTAAAAGCTGTCACCAAGGTCAGAAGGCTGATCGGCGATAGTCATCTGGCCAATGAAAGGGCACGAGTCCCGGATACGGGCGCTAATGAGCCGGCTGATCACCAGCAGTTGCCCACTCCGCAACCTTCTGAACAGCGGCCCGAGACGGTGCAGGAAGAATACATGTGGATCCGCGCCGACCGCAAAATGTACTGTGTATGGTTCAAGGACATTTATTTTGTGGAAGGTTTGAAGGACTATGTGAAAGTATATTATACCGACGGGGTGCTGGTGACATTAGCTTCCATGGCAGCCATGACGACCCGCCTGCCCTCGCCCACATTCGTGAGGACACACAGGTCCTACATTGTCAACCGCAACATGATCAAAATGATTGAAGGAAATATGGTTACCATGCTGAACGGCATGAAAGTGTCGATAGCCGTGTCGCCTACGCGCGACGAAGTACTCCGCCAATTGACAGAAAGATAAGCCCACTGAATGAATAACGATATTACAAAGAGGGGATCATTGATAGAAAGGCTGCTGTTTCCCCGGACGCAAAAGTTAAGAATCTCCTATCATGTTCTGTTTTGGGTCTTGTTTATTTTGCTGCATTACTCCTATGCGTTGCCGACAATCTTAAAGAAGAATGCAGATCCAACCGTATCCATTGCGAGCTTTGGCTATTTCATGAAAGTAATTCCAGAGTACTATCTATGCGTCGGGTTCTTTTATTTGCTTCGTGATTACCTAAAAGGCTTCTTCCTTTTTCTTGTTCTTTTCATTTTCGCGTTGGCGATCAATCACGTGTTTTCGTTTGCATTGTATTCGGCCGTAGACCATTTTTTTGGATTGGAAAACATGACAGAAAGGTATAGAATGTATGCCAGTATGTATCTTGTACCCTTCAATTTCCGAGATCCCGCTGCGTGGTTGGTATTTGGTAATGACATTTCCGATGTGCAGTTCTTTATATTGCCTGCCGCTTTGAAAACGGCAAAATATGCTGCTAATGAGCGATTTATGAGGCAGAAAATCCAGGATGACGCCCGTAATATGGAATTGAAAGCATTGAAGTCTCAGATAAATCCGCACTTTGTTTTTAATGTACTAAATGCCGCCTACGCCAAAGTTTTACCCGTTTCGGAAGACGCTGCGGAATACCTACAGAAAGTTTCCGAGATTCTGAGATTATCGTTGTACAAGATGGACGACGAGTTTACCAAGCTGGAAACAGAACTCGAATATATGAACCTGTATGTCGAATTGGAATCGATACGCAGTAACCATCGCTGTCAGATTAATGTGGAGCAATACGGGGAAATTAAAGAAACGCAACGCGTTCCGACTGTTTCACTGATCACTTTAGTTGAAAATGCGTTTAAACACGGCGTTCATTCGACCCGGCACGATTCATTTGTTGATATCCAAATCACTGTGCTAGCCGGTACGTTAACTTTTGAGATCACCAACAGCAAGCCATCGCAGCCGCTGAAAAACAAGTCGGGAAGCGGCGGCATCGGGCTGGTTAACCTGGAAAAACGGTTGGCGATTTATTTTCCACGACGGTATAAATTTGAAAAGTTTGAAACTAAGAGCGAGTTTAAGGTTTCCCTACAAATACCGGTACAATAGCCTTGCACGAAAGGATTCGCACTTTGGTCGAACGTTCATTTAGGTTGGTATAAAAAGTTTAAAAAGAATGTTTTTGCTGTCTTATTTCGGGGAGTGATAACTTTTAAATGATAACCAACCCGATGAAAACGCAAGCACTACCCCAGCCAAAACTCCAGTTGGCCAGAATCACAGTGGCACGGCTCAACGGCGTCTCAAAAGCCGGTGTTAACAAAGATTTTATACAGTTAGATACCACGCACAGCACGATGTCATGTAGAACAATCCTGATATAAAAACTGGTAGTGCAGTTTTGGTATGTAGATTTGTGGAACGCGTCGCGGGTATCCTTGGCGCGTTCCATTCAACAGGAGTTTATGACTCATAGCTCATGGCGCAACACACCGATTTTCCATTGCACGAACTACCGCCGTCACGCTTTTTAGCGTCGGATAGCGGACTGGCATTGGGCGATCATGCACAGAGCCATCGTATCAGTTTTTTTGCCATTGTCTGGTTTTTGGAGACGGGCGGCACGCACCATATCGACTTCGAATCGTTTCCGGTAAAGGCCAACGAAGTGTTTCTGCTGGCGCCGAACCAGGTGCATTCGATTCCTGCGGTCAGACTCCCGCGCGCACGCACGATCGTGTTTGCACATGATGTTTTCGACCGGATCGACGAGCCGCATTTACGCCAGCTATTCCTCCCTTTCGAAAACGAGGCGTTCGCCATTCCCGCCGAAATGCAGGCGCCATTGACGCACCTTTTTGACCTCATACTCCTCGAATGCGCCGGTGCCGCCGATTTGACATTGCTTCTGAAATATACAACGGCCTATCTCACTCACCTTTATCGTTTTGGAAAACGGAATCACAGGGTTGCCGGGGCTGAGGACCACCGGTTGGTAAGGTTGTTTCAATTGATGCAAATGCATTACCGGCAGGAAAAGTCGGCGGCATTCTATGCCCGGGAAATCGGGCTTACGCCCAAGAGAGTGAATGAGCTGCTCCGGGAAAAAATGAAAACGACCGTGAGCAAACTGCTCTACCGCCTCATGCTTATCGAGGCGAAGCGGGAATTGTACCACCGACAGCACTCGGTAAAGGAAATTGCCTATGGGTTAGGATTTAGCGATCAATCCTATTTTGCCCGCTTCTTCAAAAAACAGACCGGACTCACGCCGGAGGAGTTCCGTGCCGGCGCTCATTAGCGGATGAACCAGGTCGTGAGGATGTTCAGATTGTCCTAACCTTCGGACAGATCGTGCGGGCTAGTGGACCGCGCTTTCCCGATATTTGTAATATCAATTTTGCATATGCAAAATACGGGCCGACAGCCCGTTATTGACTAGCATGAAGTGGCTTTGCGGCCTTCTGTTTCGAATAGTGTTTTCGTGTGTTTTGGCAAAAGTGGCTGCTTTTTCATGGCAGCCACTTTTTTGTTTTATTCCTCAAAGTGCAACAAAGCGGGTGCGGCCGTTGTTGACTGATGAAACCGGTAGCCGATGGCGATCCTCCAACGTATTGATTATCTGAAATGAAACAAATCCTCGACAACCCGGCCTGGTACGCACTGCGCACACACAATCGTGTGCTTGGGAACGTACAGAAAGGTTCAGCATATTTCCGGCCGGAAGTTTCTCCGTTCGTGGCGGTGGAAGGCCCCGCGTTGGAAGGGCTGCCGGCGCTACATGGCGCCATTCCCTTCGATAACAACGTGATATTTGTCAGTAACGAAAACGTGGAAATACCTGGTCCGTGGCAACTTTTGGCTGCCGTTCCCGGCTATCAGATGCTTTACCGCGGTCAGGCATATCCGGGATCTGAGGGGCCGGCGACTATTCCACTCACTATGGAGCATGTTCCTGAGATGTTGGCCCTAACCAGCCTTACCGCTCCGGGTCCATTCTCGGAAGAAACCATTCGTTTCGGGCATTATGAAGGAATTTTTGATGATGGCAAGCTGGTGGCAATGGCCGGCCAGCGGATGCACCCGGAAGGTTACGCGGAGATCAGCGCCGTTTGTACCCATCCCGATCACCTGGGCAAGGGGTACGCGAAGCATTTGCTGCTCCGGCAGGTAAACCGCATTCAGCAGAATGGAGAACAGCCTTTCCTGCATGTAAAGGCTGATAACGCGCGCGCGATTGGCGTGTACGAATCGCTGGGTTTTGAGATCCGGACGGAGATATTCTTTTATGTATTGAAGCGGTGAGCTTTTTAACAAAGTAACTCTGAGCTTTTCAACAAAGCCGGGGCCTGGGCTGTGGCCTACTTTTGCATTGTACTAAAAACACAAAGACAATGACAAAAGTATGGTTTATCACAGGCAGCTCCCGCGGATTGGGACGCAACCTGGCAGAAGCAGTTTTGAAAAGCGGAGATAAATTGGTTGCCACAGCACGGAATACCGCGCAACTGGATGAACTGGTTGCACAATATGGCGATCAGATTTATCCTATTTCACTGGATGTGACGGATTACGAGCAGGTTTATCGCGTGGTAGCCGACGCCGTTTCACATTTCGGACGTATCGATGTGCTGGTGAACAATGCTGGCTTCGGTATCATTGGCGCCGCGGAAGCTTACACCGAAGAGCAGGTCCGCAGCCAGCTGGAAACGAATCTTTACGCGCCGATTGAAATTACTCGCGCCGTATTGCCCTATATGCGTAAACAGGGAAGCGGCCGTATTTTGCAGATCAGCTCGATTGGAGGACGTGTAGGGAATGCGGGTCTTACCATGTACCAGGCGGCCAAGTTTGGTCTGGGCGGATTTACCGAAGCGCTGGCCAAAGAAGTAGCGCCACTGGGCATTCATGTTACCAGTGTCGAGCCGGGGGGCTTCCGTACGGACTGGGCCGGGGCGTCGATGACTTACGCCCGCGAGATTGAAGGCTATGAGATGGTCAACCAGCGTACCGATTATTTCAAATCCGGAAAATTCGTGCCGGTGGGCGATCCTGAAAGGGCTGCCGATGTGCTGGTGGCTTTGGCTGTACATCCCGCACCGCCTGTCCACCTCATACTGGGTAGTGAAGCAATCGGTATATTGAAAAGTGCCGACGAGGCCCGGAAGGCAGAGATGGAAGCCTGGGAGCACGTCAGCATTTCGACCGACCACCATGAATCGGAGGATTTTCTGGAAACTTCGATGGGTAAATGGTACACCGGTATCAAAAAGAACGCCTGATAGCTAACTTTGTTCATGATCGATCTGAAATCCAACAAACCGAAATCTCCCATCGCGTATTCCTGCTATTTCACACGGAATCGCGAGGGGGAGCAGTTTGCGCCCGAGCACGTGTTCAGTTACCAAATTTCCGGGTCGCTCACGATCAACAACGGTGAAAAGGAATATATTTTCAAACCAGGCGACTACCGGTTTATCCGGCGAAATCAACTCCTGAAATTCATCAAACAACCACCTGCGGATGGTGTCTTCAAATCTGTTTCGGTTTACCTGGACCAGGAAACGCTGCGAAGTTTCGCCATGGAGCACGGGTACCAGGCCGATCCTGCACCTGGCCAGGAGGCGGAGTCAGTTATCGCATTGAAGGGAGGGGGACTGTTGAAGGGATTTATGGACTCGCTGATGCCTTATAGTGAGGACGACCAACTGATCGATGCAGATTTGCAGGCCTTGAAACTGCGAGAAGCCATTATGATACTTTTGCGCTCGTCGACTGTAATGAAAGATATCCTGTTCGATTTCAGCGAGCCGGGCAAGATCGATCTGGAAGCGTTCATGAATAAAAACTTCCATTTTAATGTGCAAATAAACCGCTTTGCTTATCTGACAGGAAGGAGCCTGGCGACATTCAAACGCGATTTTGAACACATATTTCACACATCGCCCAGCCGCTGGCTACAACAACGAAGATTGCAGGAGGCACATTACCTGATCAAAGAAAAGGGGCGAACAGCCTCTGATGTGTATCTCGAAATCGGCTTTGAAGACCTTTCGCATTTCTCATTTGCATTCAAAAAGATGTTTGGCGTTCCGCCGTCGAGGCTCGCTGGTTGAAAAAGCGCAGGTATAATGCTTTGCCAATTTCCTGATGTTTCATCGCATCAGGAAATTGGCATAATGGTGTTCTGTGTTGATCTCAGGAAAGCGGTTCTGGTCGGGGAGGGGCGCCGGCTGGCCGGGAATAGTCTTCGGGCAGGGGGATAAATTCGTGATCGTCGGCAGGGGGCAACTGAATGCGCCCCTGTTTCCAATCCTCCTTGGCCTGCTCGATACGTTCCTTTCTGGACGAAACAAAGTTCCACCAAATAAAACGTTCGCCAAGCGGCTCACCACCCAGTAACATCAGTGTCGTATTTTCCCGGGCTTTGATGACCGGCTCCGCATTCTTGTTGAAAACCAGCATCTGTCCGGGCTGGTAAAAATGTCCGCTGACCTGGACCGAACCTTTCACTACGTAAATAGCCCTTTCGGAATACCCGTCCGGAATCCGAAAAGTTGCCCCCGTCTCTAAAACGACATGCAGGTAGAACAGCGGAGAAAGTGTTTCAACGCCGTTGGATACTCCAAATGCATTGCCGGCAATGAGCCGCATCCATACGCCTTTGTCAGTGAATACCGGTAGTTCGCTTTTCGTATAGTTCCTGAAATTCGGGACAGATTCTTCATCCTTTTCGGGTAATGCCACCCACGTCTGGATCATTTCCAGCCCGCCCGCAAGTGCCGCAGGATCTTCGAAACGCTCCGAATGCGCGATCCCGCTGCCGGCCGTCATCCAGTTCACTTCGCCGGGCTTGATGATCTGCTGAACGCCCGTACTATCGCGATGCGTAACTTGCCCGTCAAACAGATAGCTCACCGTCGACAGCCCGATATGGGGATGTGGCAGCACGTCCATCAACGACGGGTTGACCGGAACCGAACCCAGCGGCCCTGCGTGGTCCATGAATATGAATGGCCCGACCATCCTCCGGAGACGAAAAGGAAGTATCCGTTTCACCACCACCGATTCACTGATTGCCGCCTTTCGGGCTTCGATTACGATATCCAGCATGCTGTATTTTTTGGTTAAAGATAAGGGAATGCAGGGTAAGTGAGAAGTGCCCTTGGTTAAGCAAGAGTTACTTAAAGCATTCGTATTTTACTTTTTTTGATTACTTTTTGAACATTATCCTCAGACAATCCCGACTCACCTTAATCGAATTCAAACATGCGGCTCCTTTCCCTCAGCATTGTCATAACCTTTTTATCGTTTCAGGGACTTGCGCAAAAGACACAGGTCGTAAACAGCAACATCGGGCAGGTCACGATTTACCGAAACGGGGCGGAAGTGACGAGGGACATTTCCGTGACATTGGATGAAAGTACACATGAGTTGATATTCAAAGGCCTGTCCGGTTCGCTGGATAAGGAGAGTATCCGGCTTTCAGGGCTCGCGGATCTGACGGTATTGTCGGTTTTGCCGATTTGAAAACAGAACAAATTTCCGACAGCTACTACGAATACCTGGCTGTTCCAAAAGTGCGGCAAGAAGTTTTCCTGAATGCCTATCTCCCGTCATGGGCGAACCTGAATTTGCTTCCGGGCGACGTAAACCTGTACCTCGAAAACAGCTACGTCGGTAAAACCCGCCTCGATCCGGCTAATGCGTCGGATACGCTCAGTCTTTCATTTGGAGTAGATAAATCGATGTCTGTGCATCGTGAGCAGGTCAAGAGTTACACTAAGAGGCAGTTTCTGGGCAATAATGTGACCGAAAATCGCACGTACCGTATTGTTTTACGAAACACCAAAAAGGCGCCCGCCCGAATCGTGGTCAAAGATCAGTATCCTTTGGCGCGGAGCAAGGATATCGAGGTGTTCGATAAATCGGCGCCGGATGCCAAGTTGGATGACTATACCGGCGAGCTGACATGGACTTTGTCTTTACCGGCGGGGGAAAGCAAGGAGTTGAACTTGCGTTATGCCGTCAAATATCCCCAAAGCGGCTACGTGGCCGGAGAATGAAGGATTATGGAGGTGAACCAGCATTCTCCGGAGTTTGATAAAGTGAGCTAACCTTACTTAGCTCAGCAGGATTTCCCTTTCCACCGCAATCTCCCGCAGAAAATGTGCGTCATGTGACACCACAAGTAGTGTTCCGCGGTATTCGTTGATTGCGGCCGTGAGTATGCCGATGTTCTGAATGTCGAGATTATTGGTCGGTTCGTCGAGGATAATCATATCCGGTGCTTGCGTGGCAACGGCCAACGAGCAGAGCATGAGCCGCATTTTTTCTCCGCCGCTGAGATTTATACAGGGTTTATCCCAATATTCCCGGGTAAACAAGAAGCGGTTGAGCCGGATTTTGATGTCGTGCTCTTGTAATGCGCCGGAATTAAATTGCTGAGCCTGTTCATAGACCGTCAATGCATTGTTGATCAGTGAGTAATCCTGGTCAATGTAAATGGACTTGAAGTCAGCTCGTTCCATAATAGCCGGCGCTCCGGTGCTTGCCATAGGTTGCAGGTCACCCAGGATCATACGTATCAGGGTTGTTTTTCCGGATCCATTGGTTCCTTTGATCGCAATGCGCTCACCGCTGGTGAGCTGAAAATCGAGGTTTTCGTGCCAAAGCGGCTGGCCTCCATAGACGAAATTGACGTGCCTAGCTGTTACAAGTACCTTGCCCTTGTGCAATGACGAATTATCAAAATCGACTTTCATTTTATCGAGCGCAGGTAATTCGCTACGCAAATGGCTGAGTTCCTGGGCAATTCCTCCCACTTTTTCGGCGTGAATCCCCTTCATCCGGGCCGTGCTGCGTTCCGCACTGTTGCGGAATACATTCTGGACGATCGTAGGCAGCCCCGCCTTTTCCTGTTTCTTTTTGCCGCGCGCATCCAGCTTTTGTTGCCGTTCCATCGACTCTCTTTCGATTTCTTTGGCCTTGCGCAGCGCCTTCTCCTTTGCTTTTACGTCGAGGTTTAGCGCCTCATGCTCGATGGTCTTTTGCTCTGCGTAAAAATCGTAGTTGCCACCATACATGGTAATGCCCCGCCTGCCGAGTTCGCAGACCGTATTGAGCAGGTTCAGTAACGTCCTGTCGTGGCTCACAACGACCAGCGTATTGGCCGTTGAGCGGATATAGTCGTACAAAAGTGCCCGGCTAGGGGCGTCGAGGTGGTTGCTGGGTTCGTCGAGCAGCACGATATCCGGCTCATGAACCATGATACCCGCCAGGAATACCTTTGTTTTTTGTCCGCCGCTCAACTCGGACATGGGTTGGGAAAGCGCTATTCCGTGAAGCTGCCAGTGCGCGAAAGCCTCCTGGCAGCGCTCCTCAATACCCCAGTCGTCGTCCAATAGTTCGAGGTTAATGTCCGTTAAATGGCCTTCCAGGATCTCCCGGAGTGCCAGTAACTTGTCGTGAATGCCCAGTGCTTCGGCAACCGTCAGCGCATTGTACTGACCAAAGAGCTGGGGAGCGAAATAGGGCTTCGAATCTGCTCCGGCCGTTCCGGATGAAGGTTTCAATCTTCCCGCCAGAATGCTGAGTAAAGTGGATTTCCCAGCGCCATTGTTGCCAATGAGGGCGATTTTATCCTGCCTATTTACAGTAAGATTTATATCAGAAAACAGCACGTCTCGATTGGGGTGTGCATAGGTAACACCTTGAAGAAAAAGCATAGAAAATTTCTTTTGAGAATGAATAATAGCAGCCGCCATCACGGCCGCGTGCATTTATTTTCCTGAAAGAAATGATCTCCTACACCTGGTGTTTCTGGTTGGTGAATAATGTTGCAAAGGTAAGAATAAATCCCGAATGTAAATAGGTTAACTATCGGTTACCATATTGTACACGATTTAATCGAACAAATTGGTTTGGCGATACGGCGCTTCCAGTTCGAGCAGAAGTGCTTTGTTTTCAAGGCCGCCGCCAAAACCTACGAGCTTGCCATTGGCCCCTACAACCCGGTGACAAGGCGCTATAATCGGAATGGGGTTCTTGTTGGCTGCACCGCCTACGGCCCTGACCGAATCGGGGTTGCCGATCTGTCGCGCGATATCACCATACGTCCTCGTTTCGCCGAATGGGATGGTCAGCAACGCTTCCCACACCTGTATTTGAAAATCACTGCCGACAAAATCGAGTTCAAGTGAGAAAGTTTTGCGCTGTTTGGCAAAATACTCATTCAACTGCTTTTCCGTTTCGAGCAGCGCCGGATGGTCCGGATCTTCCACGCCGCAGTCTATACTCGATTTACGCGGATCATAGTTCCAAAGCACGGCCCTCAATCCCTTGCTGCTGGCAATCAGCGTAAGCGTCCCGGTCGGCGACGCTATGCTCTTGAAGAAGTTATCCATGTTTGTCGCATTTTGTCTTATGCAACAAAAAACCGGATTTCATTGGTTCGAATTGGCATTAGATTGAATCGAAGAACCCGGGTTCCGTCAGTAGTCCGGATTCCTGAACCGTTTTTTCAGAGTAGTAATTGAAATCCACAGAACCGCGGCACCTCCGTAGCCCGTATAGAATTTGTCCATCTCCATCACGGCCTCAGGTTTACACAAGTCCATAAACACATGAAGAACCAGTTTAAAACCACTGGTAAAGGACACAATCTGGAACCCCGTACTGATCAGGTCAGGAAGGTTGGTTTGAATGAAACGGTTTTGAAACCAAAATGTAAAGAGATAAGCAATGCTTCCAAAGCCGGCCAAAACAAAGATGATCCTGGGAGCGAGAACATCCCTGATAACTGAATTCAGCACATCGACCAAGTCAAACTCAGTTCTTGGTGGTTGACGTTCTGGCACTTTTGTATTCGGAGCAAAGGGCGATAAAAATCCCAAATGCGCCGCCTGCCAAAGCGCCGGAAATGTTGGCAATGCTACCGCCGATCACGGCGCCGCCCATGGAAGTTGAGATCAGCGAAGGAACCAGGGAGCTCCATTCATCTCCGCTGCATTGTTTTTTAGTTGTTGTGATGGAGGATTGCATAGATTAGTGTGTTTGGATGTGGTTGACAAGTTAGCTAGTACTTGTTACAAAAGTAAACGGTTCAGACATGATTGCAATGGCATGCAACCCCTCAATTTTTGGCGATTATTGTAGTATTTATAATATGTATGAGTGACGGAAAATTGTCAAACGGCAAAAAAGGAGCGACTAGCAACTGTTTAAAAATCAGTTGTTAACCACTCCTTAATGATAATCTCCTTAAAGTAGCGTCGCGTTCAACACGATTTCGAAGCTGAATGCCTGGCTTACCGGACAGGTTTCTTCTGCGCCTTTGGCGATTACCTGAAATTCTTCTTCTGAAATGCCGGGAACTTTGGCTTGCAGCGTGAGCTCGGACTTGGTGATTTTACCGTTATCCAATGTGACGACCGATTGCGTTTCCAAAGAGTCGACAGTGTAGCCTGCCTGGGTGAGATCAAGGTCTAGCTTCATCGTAAAACATCCCGCGTGAGCCGCGGCAAGAAGCTCTTCAGGGTTGGTGCCGATGCCGTCGGCGAAGCGGCTGTTGAATGAGTATTGCGTTTGGTTGAGTACGGTACTGCCTGTTGTGATATGTCCGGCGCCTGTTTTGATATCACCATTCCATACGGCTGTTGCTTTGCGTTTCATGATCTTTTGAGTTTAAAATTGAAAAATGGTTTGAAAATAAACTGTACTATTTGGTACAAAATTAGGTAAAAAAATTAATTCAGGATTTTCAGGTTCATACGGACCAGTTCAGCGAGTTTACGCTGGTCCGGTTCCATTCTGCGCGTCACGTTGATGCCATTCCAGAGGTTCACCAGGTAGGTTCCCAGGGCGTCTGCGGGTTCCTCGGTTTGAAGCAACCCCAGGTCTTTGCCTTTCTGAACCGCTTCGGTGAATATCTCTTCCAGCAAGTGAAGGTACTTCGCTGCAATCATTTTCAGGCCGGAGTCGTCGGCCGACACTTGTATCAATGCGTTGCCGAAATAGCAGCCTTTGTTACCAACCGGCGACTCGTTACCGGTAAGCGACAGGAAGAAATCTCTGATAAACTGTACCGGGTCGGCGCAGGTTGTGAGCGCGTCACGGATCGCTTTGAAGTTCAGTTCGACGACCCGTTCCATCGACTTCCGGAACAATTCTTCCTTGCCGCCTTTGAATGCGAAATAAAAACTGCCTTTTCCGATTCCCATGGCATGGAGCAAGTCGTCGGCAGTCGCGTTGGCATATCCTTTCTCCCAAAAGACTTCCACCGCCTTGTCCAGGATCGCTGTTTCGTCATATATTTTAGGTCTGCCTGCCATTTTCGCTTTGTTTGATATGACAAAGATATAATACTTTACTGATTGGTACAAAATAAAAGCGAAAATATTTTTTTAGGGAAGAAAGGAGGATGGAGGAAGGGGAGGAGGTGTGTGGGATTTGTTATGTCAGGCTTCGGCATTAGCTTTGCGTTGCATTTGTGCATTTTATCTTCCATTCATTCCTTGAAAACTTCCGGTAAACAGTGGATTACCCTGGGCTTCACGTTCCTGATGCTTATCAAAGCATGGGTTATCCCTTTGGTGTATCTGGATTATGAATTGCGGAAGGAGTATATCATCGCCAATCTTTGCATAAACCGCGATAATCCGATCGTGGTATGCGAGGGCCAATGTTACCTCGCCGAAAAGATTGTCGATGCGAAAAAGCAGGACGAGCGCCGCGCGGAGCAAACTTTCATGGCTAATCTGTTATTTCAGACCATGGATACCGGTAAGCCATTCATTTTCAAATCACCGGAATATTTTCAACGGCCGTTGATCGTAGCATTCGACTATATTTCTCCATTCCTTTCCCGCACGGTTGCCGCGGATATTTTTCATCCTCCGCTGGTTTAAATATCCTCTTTTTTAAGTTTTTGAAAGGCGTGGCCCCGGGCCATCCGCCCGTCATTTCCCATTTCTTTATCCTCAAAATTTATCATGCGCGTGCATACCCGAAGAATCATCGTCGGTTTGCTGGCAGCGGCTGTGCTGGCTGCCTGTGAAGACCGTAAATTGCCCTATCTGGGAGAACCTCAAACTGTTATCAAAACTGTCGGGGGAAAAACTGTTGAAGAAACGGATTATCCGTCGATTCCGGCGTTTTCATTCATTAATCAGGATAACCGGGTCGTTTCCGAGCAGGATTTCAAAGACAAAATCTATGTCGCGGATTTCTTCTTTACAACCTGCCCGACAATCTGCCCGGTGATGAAAAAGAATATGCTGAAAGTGTATGATGAAGTTAAGGACAATCCGGCCGTCCGCATTCTTTCCCACACCATCGACCCGGAGCATGACACACCCGCGGTGCTGAAAACCTACGCCAACGATCTGGGCGTAAGCAATGCAACCTGGCAATTTGTGACCGGCGATCGTGAGGAGATTTACAATATTGGACAGCGGCATTACCTCATCACCGCGGCTGAGGACGCCAAATCACCGGGAGGATTCCTGCACAGCGGGCATTTCGTGCTGCTGGATAAAGACCGCCACATCCGCGGCATGTACGACGGAACCACCGACGAAGGTACCTACGAGCTCATCCGCGATATCCGGACGTTACTCAAAGAATATGAATAGGAAAATCGGCCTCCGGAGGAACCAGGAGGCCGATTTTCATGTAGCTTTAAGCACAATACAACTTCTTTAATCACTAACCTTAAACCATTATGTCGAAGAAAATTTTGCTGCTGGCAGGGGATTATGTGGAAGACTATGAGGCTATGGTGCCTTACCAGGCCCTGCTTTCTGTCGGGTTTGAAGTAGATACGCTCGCTCCCGATCGCCAAAAGGGCGACACTGTGCCAACGGCCGTGCATGATTTTGTGGGCGACCAGACCTACAAGGAAACGCAAGGCCACCGTTTTGCGATCACCGCCGATTTTGATGGTATCAATCCGGCCGATTATGACGGGCTCTACATCGCGGGTGGCCGCGCGCCCGAATACACACGACTTAACAAGCGTGTGCTGGAAATTACCCGCCATTTCTTCGAGGCTAACAAGCCGGTGGCTGCCATTTGCCACGGGATACAGATACTTACCGCCGCGAAAGTATTGCAGGGGCGTACGCTTACCGCTTATGTAGCCGTAGGTCCCGATATCGAATTGGCTGGCGGAACCTGGAAGAATATCCCCGCAGATCAGGCGGTTGTGGACGGTAACCTCGTTACTTCGCCCGCCTGGCCCGGTCACCCGGCTATTTTGAAAGAGTTTTACAAACTGCTCGGCGTGCAGATCAGCGGTATTTAATGAAGATTTTGAATAGAAAAGCCAGACTTGCGATGCAGGCCTGGCTTTTTTTCGGTTCTGTTATTTCGAATTAAAACTTGAAGGAAACGCCTGCATTGATGGAGTAATCCGCAAATGCAGCGTCGCCGCGGGTGAAAACACCGGTTTTGTCGGAGTATTCTTTGTCGGTCACACTCTGGGTGCGGTTCCGGACGAATGCGACCGGCACCGTAGCGAAGAAGCTGAATTTCTCACCCGAATAGGTAATGCCCGGTTCCACACTCCATACGTAACCGGGACGACGGAAATCGCCGCTGCCGCCAATGAGGTCGTGCACGGGGATACCTTCCAGGCGAGCACCCACCGCGACTGCCCAGCCTTTCAAAATCGGATTAAGCGAATAGCTGAAACCACCACGCGCCATGTACTGGTCGGGTACGCTCATAATAGCTTCGTTGGCAAGGCGCGGCGAGAGCGTTTCGCGGTACGTGCGTACGCCATTCTGCTCGCGCGGGTTCACGAGGTAAAAGAAATTGCCATACACACCAAAGTTGTGAAAGATATTATAGAACGTGTTCAGCTCCACGGTGACACCGGTTCCGCCATCACCCAATTGAATGGACTGGTCCACAGGGCGAAGTTCCTTTGTACCGTTCGGGCCTACGTTGTACCAGTAATCCTGGTAGTTGTAATCGCCGGTAGGCAGCTTAATGCCCAAACCCAGCTGGATATTACCACGATAGCTCTTCTTAGGATCTAAAAGCCAACGGTACGCTGCGATACGCAGGTCGCCGATACCAAACGAATGCATACTGTGCCGCTCGTTGAACTTGTTGGCGCCGTTGACCAACCCGTGTTCATACAGCGAAGAACGGGTGTTTGAAATAACCGGGAGATCGACCATCAACGACCAGCGATCGTTCAGAATGCGCATGATATTGATATCGACCGATGCCGTGTGGTTAATCACCTCGGTGTGTTGGACGAGCCGTTCCTTGTTTTCGGTCGCGCCGGAAAAATGGCGGAATGATTTGAAGTAGCGGCCGCTGGCACTCACCACCCACTGGCTGTGGTTACTGCTGTCGGCGTGCGCGATCATGCAAGCATTACCTGTGCCGCGAATGGCTACGCAGCCTTGTGAAAATGAACGTTGAGTAGCGCAAAGGGTAATGGCCAATGCGGCTGAGATCTGTAAAAGTTTTTTCATTCTGATTGGGGGAATGTTTCTGATGTATTGAGATTTTGCTTTAAAATGAATGCTGCAAAGGTAAATAAAGTCAAAAAAATGAAAATATTGTACAATGATTTCTTGCCCAAAAAAATGAAAAGGCGGCGTTACGTTGATCTTCCGGGCAAATCAACCTACTTTTGCACGACAATTACCCATCTTATGTCCGAGAACAGACTTCTTTTCTGCATTTCGCCTCCTCCGGTAGCCTGAACGGCTTAATGACCGGAATCTATTTTGGTACTTCCTGTTTCTTCGGGAAGCGGTTTTGTTATTCCCTGTTACCATTGTTCACGAAGGTTGTTGAGCCTTAGCCCTTTCGCAGGGTTGTGGTTTACCGGTTTGCGCTGTTTTTCACTGCGCCCGATTTCATGATTAACACCTTTGAACAGACAATACAATGAAACAAGCTTTCATCAAGCTTCATATAGCGATCATTCTCGCCGGGTTTACCGGTATCTTCGGAAAACTCATTACGGTAAATGAAGGTCTGCTGTCGTGGTACCGGATCTGGCTCGCAGGCATTCTGATGCTGCTGATCCTGGCGGCTACCAAAAACCTGGAACGCATATCCTTCCGCGATTTCGTCCGTACTTCACTGACCGGGCTGCTGCTCGGGTTACACTGGATTTTCTTTTACGGAAGCATTAAGTATTCCAACATTTCGGTAGGGGTGGTTTGCTTCTCGCTGGTTGGCTTTTTTACGGCCATTTTCTCTCCGTTGATCAATCGCAAACGTTTCGTGCTTTCTGAGTTGTTGTTGAGCCTGCTCACATTGCTGGGTATCGCACTGATTTTCAGTTTCGATTCGCGGTATCGGATCGGCATTGCGTTAGGGGTGGTTTCGTCGGCGCTCGGCTCCCTTTTTACAATCAACAATGAGCGGCTTGCCCATTCGTTCAAAAGTGAAACGGCCACAGTGTACGCATTGATCGGCGGTGCCATTGCATTGACCCCGCTCATGCCGCTGTACTTTTACTTTTTCCCTGTCGCGACGCTCGTTCCGTCCTGGGCCGACCTGGGTTATCTGCTGCTGCTCGCGTTTTTCTGTACCGTTGTCCTCTACATGCTGCAAACGCAGGTGCTGCGTCGCATTTCGGCGTTCACGGTCAACCTCAGTCTGAACCTGGAACCGGTTTATACGATTATTCTCGCCATTCTGATCTATCACGAAAACAAGGAACTCCGCTGGTCGTTTTACCTCGGACTTGCACTGATCATCCTATCGGTGGTGTTGCAAATGTTGCAAGTGATGCGTGCACACCGGAATACCGGTTCGGTGGCGGCGGAGAGCCACTAGGAGAAGTAAAGCGGGGCATCATTGATTGTGCCCCGCTTCGCTTTTTAGCTGTTGTAATGCTTTATCAATCACGGCTTCTAAGACGCCTGATTTGCCTGCGAATCTGCCGGCTGAAAACCCATTATAGCGCAATGCTTCGGTCATGTCGGTGGTCAAATTGATTTCCGCCTGACGTTTGCTAAAAGCGATACCCTGCGCCTGCAAATGTTCGGCCAGGTACTCCTGCTCCGACTGCCCGGGTGTGGGAATTAGCAATGCTTTTTTGCCGAACATTGCCAGGTCCATTAATGTCGAATAGCCGCTTCTGCAAATGACGAGCCGGGCGCGAGCCAGCGCGTCGGTGAGTTCCTGCGCGCTCGCGTAGGCAGTGTATGTAATATGTGCGGGCAAATGCGCGCGCGACTGTCCGGAAGGATTGCCTGCAATGACATGGAAATGATAACCGACAGCGGACGCGGCCTGTTGAAGGATCTTTTCTTCCAGAATACTCCGCATGGGTTCCGGGCCGGAAAGTAACACGAGGACATTGTGATGCGAACCCACTGCCGAAGCATCCGGCTGGCGGAGTTGGGAAAGCAGTCCAATGTAACGGGAATTGGAAGGAAGTTGCCGGGGGTGCGACAACACACCGGCCAGGCCCCCGTTTTCCGGTTCGTCCACCACCCAGCATTCATCGAATTTTTCGAGTATACGGTAATGCAACCGACGCATCAGTGAGTCTGCTGTCGTGCCGAAGCCCGTTAGTACCTGTAACTGGTGGGTCAGGATCACTGATTTTAACCCGTCAATTTTCAATCCGTAGCGATTGTCGGATATGATGAGGTCAAACTGGTACGTAGCTTGTACTTCGCGGAGCCATTGCCGTTCCCGACGGATTGCTCCCAGGATTTTCGGGATCTGGGCTAATATTTTCAGTACAAAAGTGCCGCCGCTCCGGCTATACGTAATGTTGTAGCCCGGGAGCGTGAGTTGTGGCAGATCGGGGAAATTCTTTTTTAGCAGCACTGCAGTAGCACCTGAGGCCGCTATGGTTACCTCGCATTGTTTTTCAATAAGATGCCGGATGACAGGGATACAGCGCGTAGCGTGTCCCAGTCCCCAGTCCAGCGGCGCTATCAGGATACGGAATGGCAGGGTATATTCAGAATATGGTTACAAAGCAAAAATAGCGAGTCTGGCGTTATTTCTGACCAAGAAATGACAGCACGCGCTCGGTAACGTCTTTGAGGGATGGTATTTGCACAGGCTTCTGAAGGTAATCCATGACGTACCCCGAATCCATAGCCCGGTCGTAATCCTCCATCTCGGAGGAAGAGCTCATCATGCAAATCGAGATGGGTTGAGGGACATCCGGTTTCAGCTTCCCGTATTCGTTCAGGAACTGCCAGCCGTCCAGGATAGGCATATTGATGTCGAGCAGTATCAGTTGAGGGAGTTTCAACGCATCCTCCTTGTGGCTCGTCAGGTAATCCATGGCTTCCCTGCCGTTTTCAAAAAAGATGATTTCCCGGGCTATTTTGGCTTTTTCAATGATGCGTTTCAGCAGGTAAGTGAAGATTTTGTCGTCGTCTACCACACAGAGTATTTCAAGCATTTTCGTTGAATATAATTTTAAATGTAATACCCGCGTCGACCTTACTGAATACCTGAATGTTCCCGCCCTGGGCTTCTATCTGATTTTTTATCAAAAATAAGCCAACTCCGTGAGCATCTTCATGCTTGTGGAAAGTTTTATACAGGCCAAAGATTTTGTCGGCATGAAGGGATAGGTCGATTCCTTTGCCTTGATCGCTGTATTCCAGTACTTTGAGTCCCTTTTCATTGCGGTAGAACCGAAGCTGGATCACCGGACGCTGACCGTCCTTTTTGTATTTGATACCATTGGAAATCAGGTTCATCAGAATGCTTTCCAGGTAAATGCGCGGGAAGACGATCTCGTTCTCCATGAAGTCCATCCCGATTTCCGCCTGGCTGGTGTGCAGGCTTTCATCCAGTACACCCAGCACCTGCTCCGTTACTTGCCTGATATCCAATTTTTCGCCTTCCAGATGGTTATCACGGATCTTGATCACCTGTGACAGGTCGTCGAGGGTTCCGTTCAGGTGCTTGGACACTGTTTTGATCTTCTGAAAAAGCTCCTCATTGTCCTTGGTAAGGGTCGACTCGTCCACAAAATCTGCAAGCAAGGCAATGTTGCTGGAATGGTTACGCAGGTTGTGAGAGAGGATGTGGGTGAAGCTTTGGAGCTGGCTATTCTTTTGGGCCATCTGATCAATCGATTTGACCAGTTTAAGTTCCAGTGTTTTGTATCGGTCAATGTCCATGATAATGCCTCTGATCTTGCTGACCTGCCCGCTGGCATTCAGCGATGGTGTGGCCGAAAAGCGCACCCATTTCCGGGCGCCTGTACCAGTAGTGAGTTGCAGTTCATGGTCCCACGAACTACCGGTTTCTATCGATTCGCGCAGCGCCGCACGGATAATCAACTGATAAGGCTCGGGGAAGAAGCGGAGCAGGTCGGTTTCGTCGTGGATATTCTCTTCGTCGGTTTCCAGGATATGGCCGCAAGTGGCGGTCCAGCGAAACTGCCCCGTGCCCGGGTCGTATTCCCAGCCGCCGAGTTTGCCGACATTGCTTGCAGCGGTGAGCAGGAACTCGCTTTCCGCCAGTTTTTCTTCTACGGCTGTCCGTTCGTCTATTTCCCGTTGCAGATCGGAGACGGACCGGAGCAAGAGCACATTGGGGAAGATTTTGAACAGGTAATAAACCGTTGTCATCGAGATGATCGCCGTGGCGAACCTGACGAGTGCACTGAACCGGTATACGGGAATCCAGAAAATCAATGCGTCGATTAAGTGTGTAGCACCGCAGAAAGCGATGAATGCGACGAAAAGCCAGATCGTTTTCCGGAACGGGAAATCCTTTCTGCTAAGAATGAGCCGGATCAGGAAAACGGGGATCAGGAAATAGGCCGCCCAGATCACGATATCGGAAATAATGTACAGCCAGCCATGGAAATCCGACCACGAACCGCAGTACCAGCGGGCAGGCCATTCCGATTGGCTGAAAATCCCCCGGAAGAATTCCGCTACCTGTTCCGGCATTCCGTGATGGCCCGTTTTCAAGGGTACCGCGCCCGTACGGCAAAGTGGTATACGGTCGTTTGAAATGGCAAGATGTTGCGCAGTTTCCGGGGTCATGGATGCTTAATTAACAGGAGGCGTATTCGAATATTAATGATAAAACTCATGCCAAACAACCGTACATTCTTTTTAGAAATTAGCCTTGCTGGTATCGTAAAAATACTATTCGACGGGATTTGTAAAAATAGTTTTATTGATGAACCGTAATAGCGGCTGAGAGAGTGGGAGAGAAGCTTTTTAGCTGTCGATCAACCTGGCGCTAAGTCTGAATTAATGCCTGCTTGTACACTGATAGATGCAAATAATGGCTGGCGGAACGGCCCATGGGCTTACGGAGTTAGTCGTTGCAACTTGTGCTTTTTATTCTCGGATGCGAAATGAGGGGTTAGAATAAATAATTCAAAATGTAGAAAAAGTTCAAGCATTGTTTGTGCCCGGCGGAGCACTTTTTGACTAATTTAGCATGCCGCCGTAAACCAACCACGCGGTGCTTTTTGCCATGAATATTCAAGTCCATCAACACAACGAAACAGCGATTGCGGAAGTAACATCCGACCAAATTCTTATTCAGACTCCCGACGACGGCCTGCAATTGATGGTAGATTTATACTATCAGGGCTACGGTGAAATGATTTTGCATGAGCAAAATATCACCCCTGACTTCTTCGATCTGAAAACGGGCATTGCCGGCGAAATTTTGCAAAAATTTACTACCTACCGCGTCCGGCTGGCCATTGTAGGTGATTTTGCGCGCTATGACAGCAAAAGCCTGCGCGATTTTGTTTTCGAAAGCAACAAGGGAAGGCAGGTCAATTTTGTATCTTCGGTGGAAGAAGCCCTCGGAAGATTGTCAAGCTAATGCGATGGAAATAGAGGAAATCCTGGAACATTTTCACCCGTTGCCGCCCGCTTCGAAGGCGGCCCTGAAGGCTTGCATTTCGGAGGCCCGTTATCCGAAAGGGCACACGCTTATTCGGTCAGGCAGGGTGGAGAAAACGCTCTATTTCATACGAAGCGGCATTGTGAGGGCCTATTCCGATGCCGATCGCGGGGATGTTACATTTTGGTTCGGGAAGGAAGGCGACGTGGTGATTTCAATGAAAAGTTACGTTTCCGGTCAACCCGGTTATGAGCATGTCGAAACCCTGGAAGCGTGCGACTTGTACCAGATGAAAGCACAAGACCTGGAAATGCTTTTTGCGAGCGATATTCATATTGCCAACTGGGGGCGCAAACTGATCGGCCAGGAGCTGATCAAGACCGAAGAGCGGCTTATTTCCATGCAGTTCAAAACCGCCCAGCAAAGGTATCTCGATTTAATGTCTGCTACGCCCGATCTGCTCCACCGTGTGCCATTGTGCCATATTGCTTCTTACCTCGGGATTACGCAGGTGAGCCTGAGCCGCATTCGCGCGGAGATCAGGTAGAGCACTGCTTTTTTATCATTTGTAAATTTTTTTGTGGATCCGGCTCAGGACCTTTGTATCAAAAAACAAAGTGTTATGAACTGGATTATTTTGATCGTCGCCGGCCTGTTCGAGGTCGGATTTGCCTCTTGTTTGGGAAAAGTCCGGGAAACAAGCGGAAACGAAATGTATTTATGGTTTACAGGATTTATCATTTCGCTGGTGATTAGTATGGCATTGCTACTAAAAGCGACACAAACCCTTCCCATTGGCACGGCTTATGCAGTGTGGACAGGAATAGGGGCGGTGGGTACCGTGCTGGTAGGGATATTGGTTTTTAAAGATCCCGTCAGTTTTTGGCGGATATTCTTCATCAGTACGCTGATTCTCTCCATTGCGGGGCTGAAAATGGTTTCGCAACATTAACGATTACGGTTCCGGCATCGATTTTTACTGGTCCGGTCGTGTGGATTTTTTTGTACAGACGCGAAGCCTATGAACCGAAGCAACGACATCATTTTTGCCGACCGGAAAGATGCGGGAGAGCAACTGGGGCGTTTCCTGACAGCACGTTACAAAAGTGCCGATCCACTCGTAATGGGTATTGCCCGGGGCGGGGTGGAGGTGGCGTATTACGTCGCCCAATGTCTGGAAGCAGATCTGAACATGGTTATTTCCCGGAAATTACCTGTCCCTGGCTATCCGGAGGTGGGTTTCGGTGCCATTGCCGAAGATTTGTCGGTGTACATCGCACCGCGGTTCAGGTCCTCGCTCGAACCGGAGACGATCGGAGAGATCATCGACGAGCAGACGGACGAGGTGAACCGCAGGATCGGAATGTACAAGCATGGAAAACCGCTCCCGGATTTGAGGGGGCGGACCGTCATTATCGTGGACGATGGAATCGCTACGGGTGTAACGCTGGTACCTGTGCTGCGTCTTTGCCGCAATAGGGGTGCCGACCGCGTGATAGTGGCCGTGCCGGTGGCGGGTAACAACTTCGATGCCCACCTGAACGACGCCGATGCATTGGAAATACTGGTTATGCCCGAATGGTTTTACGCGGTAGGGCAAGTGTATGCCTCCTTCCGTGATCTTACGGACGATGAGCTACTGGCCATCGTTCGCAAAGGCGCATACCTGCGATCCGGGTGGGAGCACGTGCGGAGTTTGCATTTTTAGTGTCGTGCCAACATGCCGGAGCCATTCAGGGAAATAGAGCATAAGTGAAAAACAACTCTCGGGTGAGCCTTGGGTGTGTTTAGGCTTGCGTACAGCACATAAAAGAGGCTACCCGAATAATCGGATAGCCTCTATATGATACGTACGAAAATATTTACACGTCAGTATCCGGTATTGCGATATGATTAAAAGTTCGCTTTACCGGTATCCCACCACAGGCGAGTGGCAATATCATCCTTGGCGCCTGTACCCATTTTGGACACTGCATCCGCAACGGCAGCAGTGTTACCATTTCTTTCCGAATTTACAAACGGCATTCTTTTGATCCATTCGGTTGCAGGGATCACACCCCAGTCGTTGTTGCTATCGTTTTTGGCCACGTGAGGGATTTTAGGATAGCCTGTACGTCTGAAATCCACCCAAGCCTCCTGCGTATTGGTGAAGGTGTTGAGGTATTTCTGTGTGATGATCTTTTCCAGTTTCAACTCGTTTGAATCCGCATTGTTCCATGCAACTGTGATGGTAGAAGCAGCAGTGAAGTTGTTGCGCGCGTCGATCGGATCCACATAGCTGATCGGCTTGCTGGTAGCATCCGCCAGGTAAGCGTCTACACCACCTGCGCCCCAATCTGCGAACGAAAGTTTGATGCCTTCTTCATAGTTGGTTTTAGGATCACCAGCACCTGCCCAGCCTCTCAATCCGGCTTCGGCTTTCAGGAATGCCACTTCTGCCGCCGTAAAGTTTCTTCTGGTTTGAACAGTCTGAAAATCTTCGCTTACTTTCGAGAAAGGAACGTGATCGGCTTTCGCTTTGATGTAAGCGCCATTACGTATGCCTTTGTAAGGTACCGAAGGGTGATCGGCGTACAAAGCTGCGTTGGTCATAGGGGCGTAATATTTGGAAATCCGGCCGTCTTTCAAACCTACCATAAACGACTCCATCACAGCTCCCATCCGGGTGTCATCCCATTCGTAGCAAATTTGTGCTACCGGTATTTTGTTTCCATTCAATGAGTTAATAAAGTTGTCTGAATTGGCGGTAATCAAACCGGCAGGATCAGCCAGCGCTTTTTCTCCCTCGGTTTTTGCCATCGCCGGATCCACTTTTGAAATGCGCATAGCCAATCTCAAACGCAGAGAGTTGACGAGCTTTTGCCAGCGTGGAATGCTGCCGGCGTATTGTGAAGGGTCGAATTTTTTGAAACCTCCGTACTCTTTGTTAGCGCCAAAGTCGGTTTGGATAGAATCCAGCTGCTTGAAGAAAAGCGGGTAAAGATCCGACTCTTTGTCGTAAGCGATCGAATTGGCGGTGGTTCCGTATTGGGAATAAATAACCGGTCCGTGTACCCCTGTCAATTTGGAAACCGCGTAAATACGGATCAATTTGGCCCAGGTCGCAAACAGCGGCAGGTTATTATCAGCAGCAAGCTTGATCACCTGCTTCGCCGGAGACATAACGCTGCCATATACACGATCCCAATAGGTATTCCAGCGAATGTAGTAGGTCGTGTTATTTACGTTACCCACGAAATCCGTCGGTGTTCCCATGTAACCCATCCAGTTGTCGGAACAAAGGTCCTCCTCGATCTGGTGACCGTTGAGGTTGAAGATCATATTGGAAAACGGTGAACCTACCAGGTTAAAATCCTGCTTGAGAAGTTCATCTGAAATTTGATATGGATTCTGGTTTGTCTCGACGAAATTGTCGGTACAAGCCGCGAATGCAATCAGGGATACCAGTGCTATAACTATTTTTTTCATGTCAATGACTTTAGAGTTTTTTAGAAAGAAAACTTCAGGTTCAATCCGTAGGATCTTGTGGATGGCAAACCGAACACGTCTGTCGATTGCAGATCGTTGTTGGTGCTCATAGCCTGCTCAGGATCGAAAGGCGCTTTTTTGTAGAAGAAGAACAAGTTCCGGCCTACGAAAGAGATAGAGGCATCTTTGAACACGGTACCCTTGCTTTTAAAGTTGTAGCCTAAAACAAGTTGCCCTAACCGGATATTTGTTCTGGAATACACATAAGGTTCCATGATCTTGTTCCTGTCACCGATGGCAGAATAGTAGGTGTACGGGGCAATGGAGTTAACGGCTGTTCCTTCCGGTGTAACCGCGTTGATAGGTACTGACCCTGCATCTCTCGCTTCCGCCGATCTTTCACTCACGCCGTAAGAATCCAGGAATGCCTCTGTTTTGGAGAATGCAACGCCGCCGAACTTACCGTTAACGAGCACATTCGCGAAGAAGTTGCGATAGTTGAAGTTGTTAGTCCATCCCAAAAGAAGCTTAGGGTTTACATTACCAACCTTTTCTTGTTTGGCTGCTTTTGTAGGAACGCCGTTTTTATCGAGGATAATCTGTCCGGCATCATTGCGTGCGAAATGATACACATAAACGTCATTGAAAGAACCGCCCGCTTTGATAATCGACGCAAAACCCTCGTTGTCGCCGCCCACTTGGTAGTTAGGGTTGGAAGCGATCAGTTCAACAATCTTGTTCTTGTTTTGTGAAGCGTTGACTGTCGTGTTCCAGCTGAAATGATCCGTGCGCACAGGCTCTGCATTCAGCGTTAGCTCAAATCCATTGTTTTCAATCCTTCCCGCGTTGACATAATAGGTTGTATATCCTGAGCCCGAAGGTGCTGCCAATGCAAGGAACTGGTTCGTGCTCACGCCATTGTAATAGGTAAAGTCAAGTCCCAGTTTGTTGTGGAAGAACTTGGTTTCAATACCATATTCATTAGCTACGATTTTTTCCGGTTTCAGGTTGGTAAATGGTACCTGTGTAGGTCTGTTGATACCACCGATACCGCTCGGGCCACCCGCACCGCCAATGCTGCTCAAAGGAAGTACTCTGTTATAAGGTACTTCGTTAGCAGTTTGCGAGAACGAAGCCCGTACTTTCAACAGTGAAATAGCCTGGGGCAAGTCAAGCATCTGGCTGATGATCGCAGATCCACCGATAGATGGGTAGAAGTAGGATTGGTTACCGGTAAGTGCCAGTGTTGAAGCCCAGTCGTTACGTCCCGCCAGATCCAAAAAGAGGAATTCCTTGAACCCGAGCGATAAGTTAGCGAATGCTCCCTGTTTGATGGTATTGCTATAACCAGGGTGGTTGTTGAAAACTACGTTGTAAGGCATGTTCGAGAAGGTGAACACGTTGGGATACTGCAACGACACCGTTCCGTTGTTAACGGTCATACCATCGTAGTATTTGTTCTTCTGGTAGCTAAGACCCGCCAATGCATTCAGACTGAAATCACCCAGACTCTTATTATAGGTCAGGATACCGTCCGTGTAAATGGACTGATCTGTGTACCGTGCGTAGTTCCAGGTGCCGTTCGGGCTCACACTCACAGAGTTACCGCCGGCTGCGTAACGTTTGTCGTCCAAAACATTATTATAGTCAATGTTAGCTCTCACCTCGAATCTCAGGTTCTCTACGATGTCGTAAGAAGCTTTCACATTGGCAATGATCCTTTTGTACGACTGTAATTTCGGGTCCTTGTAAAGTTCCCAGTAAGGGTTGTTCTGTTTCTCTTCGGTGGAATACCAGTTCATTTTATCCATATTCCGCTCCTTGTTGAACACCGCGTAGTTGTCTTTGTAGCTTTGGAAATCGCGGTCTCTTGCAAACAGATACAGGCCCGTCAAAGGGTTGTTGTAATAACCTGCCCCCGGGCGGTTCTTGGATACTTCGGAAGACAGGATTATACCGGAGCTAAGGGTGATCTTGTCTTTCAGCATTTTGGTGCTTTGTCTGAACGAGAAGTTGTTTTTCCGATAGGTATTTGTCGGCATGATACCATTGGAAGAAACATTGGCGTACGAGAAATAGACGCTTGTTTTCGCATTCCCGCCAGTAACGGCCACCGAGTTGGTGAAGGTAGTACCCGTGCGGAAGAAGTCGTTAATGTAATCTTTCTGATAATTGTCCGATTTCACCTCTGTCGTTCCAACCGGTGTCCAGCTGTAATCCCCGCCCACGGTTCCGTAGCGGTACTGAAACTTGGGAAGGCCGGATACTTTTTCCAAAACCGCGCTGGAATTGAAGTCCACCGAAAGTTTACCTTCTTTTCCTTTTTTAGTGGTAATCAAAATTACCCCGTTGGCACCCTGGCTACCATAAAGAATAGAAGCGTTGGCGCCTCTCAGGATGCTGATGCTTTCGATATCGGCCGGGTTGATAGACGAAAGACCGTCACCACCATCTGTTCCGCCATAAGAACCTGGTTGGCCGCCCTTGTTATTCACCATCGGAATACCGTCAATTACATAAAGTGCTTCGCTGGATCCTTGCAAGGATTTGTTTCCCCGGAGTACGGCTCTGGTAGAACCACCCGCACCCGAGCTGCTTACTTTAATATCGATACCCGCTGCTTTACCATTAAGTGCATCCACAAAGTTGGTATTGGCGGCAGCCCTCAATTCTTGTCCGCCGATTTGCTGCGTCGCGTAAGTCAGCGCTTTCTTGTCACGCTGAACACCCAACGCCGTTACAACCACTTCGTCAAGGGTAGCTGCTGATGTTTCCAGGACTACGTCCAGCACACTTTGCGACCCAACAACTACTTCTTTACGGGTGAAGCCGATGGAAGAAAATATCAATATGGTTTGATCATTGGGGACCTCGATGGAGAATTTACCTTCGGCATCCGTGATTGTACCGACTTCGCTGCCTTTGATCACGACCGTTGTGCCTGGCACGGCTTCGCCTTTGTTATCGGTCACTTTACCTGTAACGCCCCTTACAGCGGCTACGGACGCAATCCTGTGGTTCGGTATGCCTCCCGATGTCATCGGGACGGCAAAGGACGTGCCTACGGAAGCCGTAAGCGCGGCAATCTGGTAAATAGAAAGTTTCATCCATTGCGGACACTTTACTTCCTGTTTTCTTTTCATAACTCTGAATGGTTAAATTTTTAGGAAAAATTTGGCATAGAAACTCTGTATCGCCTCCGCGAGGCGACCAGGTGTTGAAGCTCATTAAAGTGCTGACTTTGAGGCTTCTTTTGACGGTGGGACTGATACGTAGAGGGTTAAGGCATAGGCAATACTCGTAATTTTTATTAAAAAGTAATTAAATTATGTGATAAGTGTGTTGAACAGGTAGTTCGTTTTGAAGTTTTTTTAAAAATAGTAATTTTATTGGGTACCTGATGCATTTGCTAGGCGTTTGTTCTAAAAAATTTCATTTTTTTGATTCAGGTAGTTCCCTGAAGGCACATTGTGAAGTATCGTGTCTGTAATTCCCCCCTTATTTGTCCTGAATAGCTACGCGATGTTCTGCTGTATCTGTCTAATTTGGCATTGGTTCAAGGAATGCTCACCAGACATCGGATAATATGGGAAAAATAATTGGAGGGATCAATATGACACTTGACGGGGTCTGCGACCATACGAAGGTGGACCCGGATGAAGAGGTTCATCAGCACTACGAAGACTTGCTGCGCAAGACCGACGCGATTCTGTATGGGAGAATAACTTACCAGCTGATGGAGTTTTGGAAGAGTATCCTGGAAAATCCGACGGGGAATAAGGCCCTGGACGAGTTCGCGGCAGCAATGGATGCAGTTCCCAAGATTGTCTTTTCGCGTACGCTGCACGATGTCGATTGGAAAAGCGCGACGTTGGCAAAAAAGAGCCTCTCAGAAGAGACCCTTGCGCTTGCGCAACAACCGGATAAGCATATTCTGGTGGGTAGCCGAAGTCTGATTATTGAGCTCTTGAAGCTGGGCCTGTTAGATGAATTGCAGCTGATGGTTCATCCCGTCATTGCCGGGGAGGGTTTGACATTGTTTGAAAACATGCACGACAGGGTGCCTTTGAAACTGATCAAAACGAAAACTTTCAACTCCGGCGCGGTAATCCTTTATTATGAACCACTGAAACAGCAGGTCGACCAGTGAAAGTTCTTCATTTCAAACTTCCAACAGGCGCAGGATAACGATACCCTTAGGTGAATCGGGCCGCAAAAAATACTTCGATGTGCCGCAAAATTTTTGATAGCTTAGAGCGATAAATGACAGATCGCTCTTCTATGCTTATTAAATGGGTTAAAATTCTGCTTGTAGTTTGCTTAATGCTGGTGACTATGGGCCTGATGCTTCGTTTCATGAAAGTCACATCGGCGGCATTCAGTTTGGCATTCAACTTTGCGCTGATGTTCTGGGTTTCGATACTTGAAACGCAACTCAAACCCGCGCTCGATTCTTCATATTTTAACGCTTTGCCTTTTGAAACGGAAGGGAAATTGTACCGGATGTTGGGTATAGAATGGTACCGGGCTATTCTGGTCAAAAGCGGATGGGAGAAGTTGAGGCAAAAGGCGACACCCATTAGAAAAAGCCTTCATGACTTTCAGGCCTACGAACGGGCGAGCCGCGTGGCAGAAGCCGGGCATTTAGTGGCGGGAGTCATTGTCTTAATCGTGACAGGCTACGTCGTACTCACTTACTCACTCCGCGGTGCGTTATGGCTGATCCTGTTCAACACTTTCCTGAATATTTACCCCGTGCTATTGCAACGATACATCCGTCCGAGACTGCGGCGAATGATTGAGAAATTGCAAAAAAGCCAACTGGTCAGCCAATAGTATACCGCAGTACCGAGACGGTGCTGGTGTTGAAACAGATCCGGAGATTTAAAGTTGATTTTGAAGTAAAACAGATACAGGCTGTGTTTCTGTAAATTTGCCAGGTGCAGTCACGGACGTTTTATGGCCAAAGAGATACTTTATCTTAAAATTGCGAAGATCCTGGAAGAGCAGATTCTGTCTGAAACGCTGCGGATAGGGGATAAGCTGCCTTCCATTAGGACCATTCAGAAAATCTACGGCGTAAGCCTGAACACCGCAGTCCAGGCGTTTGCTGAGCTTGAAAGCAAGTCACTGATTGAATCGCGGCCCAAGTCCGGATATTTTGTAAGCAAGACCTCACAGAGAAAGCTGGCCCTCCCGTCTGTCAGTACACTTAAGTCCCCGGAAAAAGGGAAAAACACCGACGACCTGATCAGCAGCGTTTTCGACATACTCCGCGACAAAAGTATCAGGCAGTTTTCCCTGGGCATCCCGGACAGCAAGCTGCTCCCGCTTGCCAAGCTGAATAAGGGCGTGATTAAGGCCATGCGGCAACTCGAAGGGAATGGAACCGAATTCGAGGCCACCCAGGGGAGCGTCAACCTGAAACGGAACATTGCCAAATGGTCGCTGGTGCTTGATGGAAAGCTCACTGAAGACGACGTGGTAACCACGACCGGAACCACCAACGCAATCTACCAATGCCTGCTGGCAACGACCCGGCCGGGAGACACGATCGCCACCGAAAGCCCCGTCTATTTTGGAATACTTCAACTGGCGAAATCAATGGGGCTGAATGTGATCGAGCTGCCCACGCATCCGCTGACGGGCGTTGAGATCGATGCATTGAAAAAGGTTATACACAAAATTAATGTCTGCTGTTTTACGGCTAATTTCAGCAATCCCCTGGGCAGCCTCATGCCCGACGAGAACAAGCAAGCATTGGTCGGGCTTCTGACTGATCATAATATTCCGCTGATCGAAGACGACCTGTTCGGGAATCTGTTTTTCAGCGGTACCCGCCCGAAGCCCTGTAAGGTGTTCGACGAGGCCGGACTTGTGATGTGGTGTGGTGGCGTGTCCAAAACGCTGGCACCGGGTTATCGGGTCGGATGGGTTGCACCCGGGCGGTTCAAGGACAAAATTATCCGGCAGAAGCTGGTGCAAACCGTTACGCTTCCCTCGCTGTTTCAGGAGGTGATCGCCGACTTTATGGAATTTGGCGGTTACGATCACCATTTGCGGACATTGCGGCATACCTTACATACGAACTGCCTGAGGTTCCAGCGGGCCATTGAAGACTATTTCCCGGAAAATACCAAAATATCCCAGCCGCAAGGAGGCTTCTTCCTGTGGCTGGAACTGGATAAAGGGGTGGACACAACCGAGCTATATGAGACTGCTTTAAAGCATAAGCTCAGCTTTGCGCCAGGCGGTATGTTTTCTCAAAACAGCAACTTCAATAACTGTATGCGCCTGAATTTCGCATTGCCCTGGGACGGTTCCTTAGAGCAGGATATCAAGCGGCTTGGTAATCTTGTGAAACAAGCTTTTTGAATCTGTATCCCTTAAAAAATCAAAAACTATATCTATTATCATAGAAAACTGCTTTGCTATTTTGCATATATGTGAATCAATCTTTAAGCAGTTCCAATTGAAACCAAAACACCTATTATTGGCTCTTGTCACCGTAACTGCCTGGGGCCTGAACTTTATCGCTATTCATGTCGGGCTGGAAGTGCTGCCCCCGATCCTGTTATGCGCGGCTCGCTTTGCGCTTACTGCCCTTCCGTGGGTTTTCTTTCTTCCCAGGCCGAAGGCGCCGTTCAAGCTAATTGCCGGGTACGGCATTTTTACGTTTGCCATTCAGTTTGGCTTGCTCTTCGGAGGCATGTATCTCGGCCTTCCGGCCGGTTTGTCGTCCCTGGTCATCCAGGTTCAGGTGTTTTTCTCGATGGGGTTGGCGGCCTTATTCTTTCGGGATGTGCCCGGTATCTGGAAAGTCTTCGGAGCGCTGATTTCGTTTACAGGTATCGGTATTGTGGCCAGTCATGTGGATGGAAACACAACGTTCATAAGTTTGCTGCTTACTTTATTGTCCGCGCTTTCCTGGGCAATCGGCAATATTTTTTCTAAGAAAATTGCTGCTCAATCGCCACTGGCCCTTGTTGCCTGGGGAAGCCTGGTCGCTACGCCGGTGATGCTGGCGTTGTCCTATATTTTTGAAGGCCCTGATCTTATCGTCGCTTCTCTGCAAAATGTCTCGACGGATACGATTCTGGCGGTTTTGTACATTGTTTATGTCTCTTCCTTTGTCGGTTATGGTATTTGGGGCTTTATGCTGAACAGTTACCCTACTGCGGTGGTGACCCCGTTTACGCTCCTGGTCCCGGTAGTAGGGCTTGTGAGCACTGCTTTTTTCCTGGGAGAAGAACTGTCGTCCTGGAAGCTGCTGGCTTGTCTGTTCATAATCGCCGGCCTTGTCTTCAATTTGCTCGAAAAGCAGATCCGCGCATTGAGCTCAAAACAACCCAAAGCTGTTTAGCCGGTCCGACATGAAACTTGAAAATGATCCCGGCATAGATCGCTTAGATAGCGTCTATATAATAGGTAACGGAGTAATTGGCAAGGCCCTGGCGGTGGCCTTGTCGCTGAATGGTAAAAACGTAACCATTCTTCGTGGTTCGGTAGATGGGGCGGAAACTTTTCACAAGCGTATTCAGGTAGAAACAGGCAATGGAACATGGGAAGCCGACATTCGGATCAGCTCGATAAGCTGCTTTGAAAGGTTGAATGGCATCATCCTGCTGACCAACAAATCGTTCGGGAATCGTCGGCTGGCCGAAAAGTTGCGGTCCAAAGTCGGGCAGTCGCCGATCGTGTTCCTGCAAAACGGATTGAACATTGAGGACAGTTTTACGGAGCTGGGATTCACTAATTTGTACCGGTGCGTATTGCTCGCTACCAGCCAGGCAGCGGCAGAGGATAAAGTTCGGTTCAGGTTGGTTGCAGCCTCTCCGATCGGGGTTATTAATGGTTCTGAAAAGATGCTGACAAACATCGTAGAACAGTTGACGACCAGCATTTTCTCCTTTCGCGCTGAGCCGGATATACAGCCGGTTATTTGGAAGAAAGTAATCAGCAACTGCCTGTTCAATTCGATTTGCCCGCTCTTGGAAACGGATAACGGAGTATTCAGGCGAAATGAAGCCGCTCTTGAAATTGGGAAAAAAGTAATCCGCGAATGCCTTTCAGTGGCCCGGGAATCAGGGATTCAGCTGACTGAGGATGAGGTGCTTGAAAATGTACTAAACATTAGCGCGCTATCCGATGGTCAGAAGATCTCTACTTACCAGGATATTTTAAATGGACGGGAGACCGAGATCGACTCCATGAACCTGGCGATTGCCGACGCGGCAGAACGTTTGGGAATACCCGTTCCCATTACCTCGCTTTTAGGCACGTTGACAAAAACCAAATCGGAAATTTTCCGCGGCGTCGAATAGTGTGGCAATGCTTGTAATTAACAATTCAGCGAAGAAATATCCCTTTCTTGCTTCATCGCCAGCTAAATTTTTGATCGTAAATGATGATCCATGCCATACGATCGCAACCTCACTGCCTGACGAGTTTCACCACATTACCATCCTCAGTGCTCAGGAGGTAGGTGCCCGACGCGTATTTACCCAAATCAAGGGTGACAGATTGCCCTTTTACCGTGATATTTTCTAAAACAATCCCAGACTTGTTCACCAACTTCAACCGGCTTCCCATATACCGTTTGTCCAACTGAACCGTAACGCTTTCGACGGTAGGGTTCGGGAAAGCTGTTAACTCTGTGTCTTCCATTGCAGATACGCTCAGCATGCGGCTGTAACTATAACTTCCATCCAGATCGGTTTGCTTAATGCGATAGTAGACTTGCTGTAAAACCGGCGTCGGATCTGTAAAGGTATATCCCATCATTCCGTCACCTTTGGCAGCCAGCGTACTTGCGGGCTCGAAGTTCCGTGCATTCAGGCTTCGTTGTACCTCGTAATGTGATACCGATCTTTCATTTACGCGCCAATCCAGTACTACCCGGGAAGTGTCATTCCGGCGGGCCGAAAGCGATATCCAGCTCACTGGCAGCGGGGCTTCGGATGTTTTGACAAAGAAGCCGCTGAAACCGGTCACCTCAAAACTGACCTCCCAACGCTGGGCGCTGCTGTTCCAGACGGTCTCAACATCCGACAGGGTTTCGGGTGTACCGGGATAAGTGTTTGGAAGTCCCGTGCCGTCTGTACTCGTCCCGCCCCGCTTTTCGATGAGCAGGTTGCCGGGTAGGGTAGTGGTGGGGTTGACGACGTTGAAAGCGTCGAAATCCTGCTGGGTAAAATACAGGGTAACCTTTCCGGTAGCGGCCCCATTCGCATCAGCAGGGGTGATTTCATAATGCCGTCTTACATAATGAGCAGGTTGGGTATCTTCAATCCAGACTTTGGCGGTTGCCTCGCCAGCCACAGGATTGCCGCCCATCGACTCCAGCGTGGCCAGCACATTACAATTTTCACCAAAAGTCACGGCGTCATTGTCTGAAACAGACATCGTGATTTGTTGATTGTCAGGATATGGAACCGGGCCGATTGCAGCGATTTGCAATTCATAGGCGCCCATGTCCACCGTGCCTTCATAAATGCGGGGGGTACCATCCAGATCAGCTGTAATGCTGTTGGCGGCATTGTTGCCTGCATTAACAGCGGGTGAGCAGGAGAGCAACCGGTAGTTTTCGCCGGCGGCATTTACAAACTTCGGATCGGTGCTGATGTTGCCCGTGCCGCTCACTACACCGTCTTGTATATCACAATAGGTAATTATGGGTGTTGAACTAGAGTTGAGTATCCCAGCTTGGAGAAGCCTTGCAGTATTAGCCCAGATAATGGTGTTGGTAATGACAGGAGAAGATGCAAAATTATACATCCCGCCGCCAGTGGGACCACTATTACCTACAAAAGTACAGTTGGTAATGACAGGAGAAGATGAATTATTTAACATGCCTGCTCCGCCGCCGCCTGTCCTCACGGTTATTATATTCTTCGAAAAAACACAGTTGGTAATGCCAGGCGAGGCATTATAATTTAGCATGCCGGCACCTAAGGAGTACGCAACGTTATTCGTAAAAGTACAGTTGTTGATCTTCGGAGACGAATAAGCATTATACATCCCGCCACCGCCGTCGTTGTTGATATTTCCGCCCGTAACAATAAATCCGTCCAATACTGCCGCATTGGTCAAGCCATTACTATCATTTGTAATCACCCTGCTGCCATTGCCTTGCAACGTAGCTTTGTTGGCAAGATTCCTTTGGGTGAAATCAGTTTCTGTACCCATAAAGCCGCCGAATATCTTTACACCTTCCTTCATGACAAAGCTTTGCCCACTGGCTGGCTGGTAGGTAGCCTGTGCCACAAAAATGCTGTCGCCGCTTACGGCTGCATCAATAGCGGTTTGAAGATTGGTATAAGCATTCGCCCAGCTAGTGCCGTTATTGGTTCCTGCGGCGTTGAGGCTTACATAACGTACCGCAGCGTTTGTTTCACGGGTATTGAATGTACAAATCAAAAACAGGAGTGCTAAGGTGTAAAGTTTGCTCATGGGGAAGGGGCTTGGTTTTGCGGGTAGAAATCTGACGAACGCATTAAAAGTACCTTCCGGCAGACGAGCTGTTTGTACCTTAAAAAGCGAATTATGTGTCGAATTTTCGCGACAGCTAACTTGCGATTTCCGACTCGTTGAACCCGGTTAAATGAATCGCTACCCTACAAAATAGAGCCCCTTAATTTGCAATGAAATAACCGGCCAACATTTCCTTTAAATCTTTTACATTACTGCAAATGCCCGCTACACGCCCTTGCTTGTCCAGCAGCATATGGGTAGGAAAAGCATTCACGCCCAGCGTGTCCGCGACATAATCCTTCTTATCGCCGACCACGGCATAGTCAAACCTTCTGTTAGTCAAAAATTTTCGCAATGCGGGCTGAGCGTCCAGTGCGATGCTGAGAAAAATAACGTCCTTTCTTGCGCTGTTTTTGGCCACGATGGCATTTAATTCGGGCATTTCGGCGACGCAGGGTTGGCAGCCAATAAACCAGAATTTCACGACCACGAATTTGTCCCGGGTGGTTTTGGAGTCAAAGGCCTGGCCGTCGATGGATTGATAGTTAAACCCTTCAAGAGGTTTCCCGATTTTAAGGAAATCCTTGAAATCACTATACGCTGTGGCACGAAGCTGGTTCCGGATATTTTCTTCGCTGCCGGCATCCAGTTTTTTGAGCTGGTACTGGATAGTCGTATCACCCTGGGTATACTTCAAAACTGCATAATCACCCGTGCTGTATTTTTGCATGAATGAATCGAGCGGCACTACGCGTGTATCGGTGTCGAGCGGGATAAAATGCTTATAGAATTTGATGTTACCGGAATGGTAGCTCCACCAATGCGAGAAGTCGGAAAGCGCATCCTTCGTGCCTGGGGCAGGTTTTCCCAGCTTTGCACGATCCTCCGAGCAGGATAGGCAGCAGGTGAGGAGTAAGAGCAGGATGATTTTCCCAGCATTCATGGGGTTTGGAGGTTGCGTTATTTGATGCTCTAAATATATAAATAAATTATATACATTATACACGCGAGCGCTACCCTGGTCTCCGTACCCGCAATTTGCAGTTTACTCTTCAAAATCGCTATTCGCAGATACCGCTTGCCATCGTTGGAATTCTGAATACCGCTTTTTATAGTACTCATCTACCGCCGGGATTGCCCCTTTTCCGATAAGAAGACGTAGCGGGGGATTCTCACTATTCGTAACTTGCAGCAAACCGGCGGCTAGTTTGGCAGGATCTCCCGACTGCTGGCCGTTCATGTTTTTGAAATGGGCAGCTAATTCATCGCGTAAATGCTCGTATCCATCGACTTTTAAATCTGGCAGCTGCATTGAGGCATTTTCATTGGCAAAATCGGTGCGATATCCACCCGGCTCCAAAATCATGAATCGAATGCCGAATGGTTGCAGATCCAGATTCATCCCCTCCGCCCATCCTTCCAGGGCAAATTTGGAAGCACTGTACACCGAGCCCCCTCTAACAGCTTTAATACCAGATGTAGAGCTAACTACAATTACCAAACCCGATCCCTGCTGGCGCATGAGTGGTAAAATTGCCCGGGTGATGTTCATCGTCCCGAACACATTCGTTTTCATTTGGTGCTGGATCAATTCATCCGACATTTCTTCAAAGTAACCTAACAGCCCGTAACCAGCATTATTTACCAACACATCAATCCTGCCAAATTTGGCAATGGCATCCGAAACAGCCGTTTCTACCTGCTCATTATTCGTAATGTCAAGCTTAACCAATAGTAGGTTGGGATGTTCCCCTAACGTTTGCCTGGCACTTTCGATACTTCTGGCCGTAGCCACTACTTTGTTTCCTTCTGCCAGGGCTTCCTGTACAATGGCTGCCCCGAGACCCTTATTACCCCCCGTAATAAACCATACATTTTGTTTCTCGTTCATAGTTTTTCTAAGTTTATATGTAGAGCTGTTTGTCTGCTACACTCATGTTTTGTTTGCTCTATGGCTGCAAATTTAGGCTGCTTTAAGGGCGATATACCTACACAAATTACGGCATCACCTACCAATTTGCCGGATCCGTGAGCGCCTATAAACTTTGGTCATCAAAGACATTTACCTTTGATAAAAATTCCGACATCATGGATCATCAACTGAGTTTCGACACGGTAGATCAATACAATACATTTAATGATCATCTGACCAGGCATCCCCTGATTAGTGTTGTGGATTTTGCCAAAGCGCCACCCCGGCATCGTTCGCGAATGCGTTTTGGTTTTTATGCAATCATGCTAAAAGATCAGAAGACAGGGGATATTCGTTACGGCCGTCATTATTATGACTACCAAAATGGAACGATGCTATTCTTTGCCCCCGGACAGGTTGTAAATGTAGAATATGAGGACGACTTCTATCAACCGCTCGGATACGCCCTTGTGATTCATCCGGATTTACTGCATGGTATGCCCCTTGGACAGAACATTCAGGACTATCCATTTTTTGGTTACCAGGTTCATGAAGCCCTCCATTTGTCGGATTCCGAACGTGCAACAGTCCTTGATTGCTACGCCAAAATAGACACAGAACTACACCAATCTATTGACCAGCACAGTAAACGGATACTTGTAGCGCAGGTTGAAGTCTTGTTAAATTACTGCCTACGGTTCTATGATAGGCAGTTTATAACAAGAAATTATGTAAACAAGGGGATCTTGGAACGGTTTGAAAACTTGCTAAGGGACTATTTTACATCTGGCCGACCAGATTTCCTGGGACTACCTACCGTCGGTTGGTGTGCTAGTGAGTTAAATTTGTCGGCTAGTTACTTTGGTGAACTGATCAAAAAGGACACGGGTAAATCAGCATTAGAGTACATTCAAGACAGAGTAATCAACGAAGGCAAAGCACGCCTCTTTGACAACAATAAATCCGTAAGTGAAGTAGCGTATGAGTTAGGCTTCAAGTATCCTAATCACTTCACACGTTTGTTCAAACAGCACGTAGGTATTACTCCAAACCAATACAAAACTGGTATTCAATAACTCAGATATCACGTCGGCCTACATAGTTGAACAAAGGTATTCCCCAACCGCACGAAATCTGAACCAGGCAAATGTCGGCCACGATTAATTGGCGAGTGCTAGGATGAATCGTGAAATGTGGGGCAATCTTGAGTTCTAGAAGTAAAAAATAGAAATATGGAAAAAACGGAAATTACCAGAGAGGACGTAGTTGAGGCTGAAAACAAACTTTTTTCGGCCCAACTTGTGAGTAACGTGGATACTCTCGATCAACTGTTACACAATGATTTAATTGCAGTTGCGCCGACAGGACAAGTTCTGACGAAAAAAATGGACCTGGACTCACATAAAGCAAAAACAATGATTATTGAAGACGCTTCCACAATCATTGATGAGATTAAAATACTTGGCGACACCGCACTTTCAATCGTTACAATGACAGCGAAGGGAAAAATGATGGGAACACCATTAGAGGGGAAATTTAGATATTTCAGAGTTTGGAAGCGCTTTCGTGATGGGTTGAAAGTGATCGGCGCAAGTTTTATGCAACTACCATAGGATATACCTGGCGTCAGCTCGAATAGCTGTATTGCTCTTACTCGGCCCTGATCGATTGGATAGGGTTGATCAAAGCCGCTTTGACACTCTGAAAACAAATAGTAAGCAGCGCGGTGACCATAGCCAGCAAGCCTGCCAGTAAGAAAGTCCACCAACGCATCTCCACTTTATAGGCAAAATCTTTTAGCCAGTGGTCCATCGCAAACCAGGCAATGGGCGACGCGATTACAATGGCGACGAGCACCAGCTTAATAAACTCCTTCGATAGCAACGTGGTAATGTTCAGGACGGTTGCCCCAAGCACTTTCCGGATGCCGATTTCTTTGGTGCGCTGTTCGGTGGTAAATGACGTTAAGCCGAGTAACCCGAGACATGAAATCACCATGGCAACTCCTGCGAAGAAGTTAAAAAGGCGGCCAGTTTGCTCCTCGGTGTGATAGAGCGCATTGTAGTTAGCATCGAGAAATGCGTATTCAAACGGGTAGGCGGGCATGTACTGTTTCCATACCCGTTCGGCTTTTTGAATAGCCGCTGGCGCGAGTTGTGCCGTAGTGTGCACATGTACTTGGTAATGCCGGTTGGGAAGGCTGAATATGACCAAAGGCATAATTGGCTCGCGAATTGAAGTAATGTTAAAATCTTTCACGATACCAATGATCGTCCCTTCCGTGCCGTCGAGTTTGAAGCGCTTACCGATCGGATCTTTGATCCCCGTTTGTTTGAGCGCCGTTTCATTGATAATAATCGAGGCAGAGTCCGCCCTGGTGCCGCTGAAATTCCTGCCTGCGGTCAGTTTCAGTTTAAAATTGGGAATAAAATCCTGATCGACATTTAATTGTGCCATAATCATCGATCTGCCCTTGGCCTTGCCATCCCAATCCGTCGACAACGTACCTGTTAAGACATTGACCGGCGTGTCTGTGGAAGTACTCACACCCAGGATGCTCGATTCTCGGCTTAGTACCTGTTTGATCTGTGGCGTGAAATTCCGTCCATCGAACGTGAAGGTGTGTTTCCGGTCAAAGCCCGGATCGCGATCACGTATGAAACGCATTTGTTCACCAATCACAAAGGTGTCAACAATGAGCATTGTTGCCAGCGTGAACTGAGCCATCACCAGCGATTTACGCAGCAAAGCGCCATGGGCGCGGCTGGAACGTCCTTTTAAGGCCTGGATGGGATTAAAACCCGAAATCAGAAATGCGGGATACAGTCCCGCCAGAACAAAACAGAATGTAAGTGTACCGAGCAGGATTTGCCACGTCTGCGGATCGAAAAGTGAAAAATGTCCTGACTTGCCCGTCATGCTCGTGTAAAATGGCAGGATTGCTTGTAATAGCCCAATGGATAAGATTAATGAAAGGCTCAATGTCAGTAAAGATTCCACCAGTAACTGGATGGCCAATTGTTGTGAGCCTGCACCAACGACTTTGCGAATGCCAATTTCCTTGGACCTCCTCGTCGCACGGGCGGTAGTCAGATTGACATAATTAATACAACCTATGCTAAGCAAAAGCAGCGCAACAGCTCCCATTATCCCCACCTGTTTAGCAGCGGATTCATTTCCCTCGACCGGATAGAGATGGATGTCGGAAAGCGGCTGTAACCTGAATTCAGACGTGGTTGTAGCGTCTTTCAGCATTTTAGCCTGGATGGAAGTCAATTTTTTTGCCACAGCCGACGGATCGGCATCGGCCACCAGTTTTACGTAAGTTCCAAACCCGTAATCATCCCAATTTTCATCTACCCGTCGTACTCCTTTTTGGGAATTCAGGGTTTTCAAAATCGCCAGGTTTACGTACATATCGTTTCTGAATGACGAATTATCCGGTGCATTTTCGAAAACAGCGCTTACTGTGAATGTTGTGTTGCTTTCAACATTGATGATGGTTTTTCCGATGGCATCTGCCGTGCCGAAGAACTTGCGGGCCAGTTTCTCGGACAACACGACAGCGTTAGGGGCAGGGAAAAGTGCGTTTTTGTTGCCATAAAGCACTTTGAAGCCATTGAAGACTTCAATAAAATTGGCATCTGTATAAGCCAGGTTGCCTTTTTCCGTAAATGTTTTGTTGTTGACGAGGAAAGTGGCTGATGGATAATCGCCCATACGCACGGAACTTTGCACCTCGGGCACTTCCCTGCGCGCTACCACCGCGATGGGTCCGGGCGTTGCGGTAGATGTGTATTCGTCCTCACCTTTGCCAAAATGCGTATTGACCTGGTAAATTCGCTCGGCATCGGCATGGAAGCGATCAAAATCGAGCTCATCCTGCACCCACTGAAACAGTAGCAAACTTACAGCCAGCACCACGGCCAGACCGCCAATGTTCAATGCAGAATACCAGCCGCCCAAACGCATATTGCGAAAGGCTACTTTGAAATAATTTCGAATCATGGGCTAAGAGAGTGAGGTATTTATAGGTAATACCAGCTTAGTTGTGATAGTGTTGCAAACCCAAGTGAAACACGTTTTTTAGTTATCCCAAATTTGAGAATGGAATAGACTCGCAAGACGGGCACTGTTTTACCTTTTTGCTCTTGCTCTCGAATGTAATTGAGTGCCGAACCGCGGGGAGGATATTTTATATTTAATTTGCTGAAAATCAATATATTAAATCGGTACTGTCCGTTAAGAAATGGTTAGTGGTCAGAGCTTCGCTTGATTACCCACGCGGATGAACCTAAAAGATCCTAAGGTATTTTTTGAACGGATTTATACACAAAAAAGCCCCTCAGCTTACGCCGAAGGGCTACCATACCCGCAACGGAATAAATGTCGAACCAAATTCTGATCGAGTTACAGAAGTTGTTAGATATAATTATCTAAAATGAAATTATTATTTGTTGATTAATTATTAATGTGTGGTGGCTGCCATGAAAATTCCAGGAATACTGCCGTACACATTCAAGGGTTTTTGTATACGCCCAAATAGACGGATGCGACAACGTTCGTCACAAAAAATGAGGGTTTTTGAGATTTATGGATAAGTAAACAATCTCATAATCACTCTCGGATGTATTTCTTTGTTAACACGCGCGGCGCGCAACCTGAAAATACTACTAGCTCATCATTTGTCTGAAAAATGTTCCATGCAGTAGAGCAAACCATACAATCTACAGGCCCACATTTCTCGGAAATTTCCCTCGCTATATCTTTATTTATGACAAACCACTCCCCGTTAACCTGATACACCTTAGGTGCGCAGCAATTAGGCAAATTCCTAGAATCTAGTATAACACCATCGTGCGTAAAACTGACATTCGATTCTCCAGGGACAGAAACCCATTCTGGTTTGTCATTCACAATTGTTTCTGTGGCCACATATTTCCAAGTGCCAACAATGCCTTCGATTTCCGGAGCCGGTTTTGGATTATCGCTTTTGCAAGCAAAAAGGGCAAACAGGAGTATTGGTACTAGTACGAGATTTTTCATATTTTGAAGTTTTTGAATAGGATGGGTGTTGATCTGTAATAGTTGGAAACCTTGGAATTTTATTAATCACGGATGTAACGTCCTCAATAGTTTTAATACACTAAATATCTCAGTCTCAAAAAACGTCGGTTGCTGATGCACAACTGCCACCGACATTTTCCGAGACCGAACAATAGTGACAAGCACCTGTTTAGTCCCCAAGTTTTGGCATTGATCCAAAGATAAATCCTATGCGCTCCACAAGTTTTTGATTTGATCCGTTTTCGGACAAGTCTGAATTGCAATTTTCAGTGACTGTAAATGCAAAAAGCCCCTCAGCTTGCGCCGAGGGGCTTGCGTACCCAGAGCCGGAGTCGAACCGGCACGAGTGTTACCTCATTGGTGTTTGAGACCAACGCGTCTACCAATTCCGCCATCTGGGCATTGATCTTCTGGGTTGGGAGTGCAAAAGTAGACAGAAAAAGAGATTAAACAAGCCTGGAATGCAAATTTTTGCAAGATTTTTAGGGAAAATTTCCTGATTTGACCCTAACCTGCTTATTCATAGCGCAGTGCCTCTATCGGGTCCAGGCGCGATGCTTTGATGGCGGGGTAGATGCCCGACAGTACGCCCACCATTACGCATATCGCAATGCCGACGGCCATCCAGAGCCACGGTACTACAAATGTGCTGTTTTCGCTAATCACGCCGGTGATGGAATTGCCGACGATGATCCCGAGGATCAAGCCACCGATACCACCCAGAATGCAAACGACGATGGCTTCGATGAGGAATTGCATGCGGATCACACGCGGAGTGGCGCCGAGGGATTTACGGATACCGATTTCGCGGGTCCGTTCGGTAACTGATACCAGCATAATGTTCATCAATGCGATGGCAGCTCCAAGCAGCGTGACGGTGCCGATTACGAAGCCGCCGACACGGAGGTAACCGGTAATGTTCGCGAAATCCTTCACCATGGCGTCGGCACGGTCAATGGTAAACGAGTCTTCTTTGCCCAGCTCGTCACCGCGGATGCGGCGCATCATGCCTCGCGCCTCCTCGACGATCATATCGCCGTCGGCCACGTTGGGCGCTGAGGCGGTGATATTGTAAGTTAATGCACGATTGGCGGCTAAGCCGCGTCCGTTTTCCAGCGGGATGAGGATGAGCCGGTCGGAGTTGTTATTGCCGCCGAGTGAGCCTTTTTTGTCCAAAACACCAATTACTTTATATCGGCTGCCCATGAAGGTGATCTCTTTATTGAGCGGATCGTTTCGTTCGAAAAGTTTGCGCGCAATTTCCTGACCCAATACTGCAACATTCAGGGATTTTTCGAGGTCATTCTTGTCCAGATTACGGCCGAGGCTGATCTTGTAGCCGTTAATGCCCAGGTAATGGTCGTCGGAGCCGACCACGTTGCTGTTCGGGTTGGTTTTGTTACTCCGGTAGTTGACCTGAACCGCTCCCGCAATGTCGGCCGAAAGGGAAGCTGTGGCCTGGTAGGTGGCTTTGAATTTGTCGGCGAAGGTTTTGGCCTGACGGTAGGTGACCGACGGATATTGTTTGCTGTGGCGCCCTCCGCTTCGGAAATCGTCATCCACACGATTGCGAACGGTAAAGGTGTTGGCGCCGAGGTCGGCGAAGCTGCTGTTCACGGAGCCCTGAATGCCGTCGATGGCCGTGAGTATCCCTACGAGGGAAGTAATGCCGATGGCGATGATCATGGCTGTCAGCACAGTCCGGAGGAGGTTACTTTGGATTGAACGCAGGCCTTCTTCGATGTTTTCGCGTATAATCATGGCATATAAAGGTGGTGCACCAGAAACAGGGTTTGGTCGTTAGTAATAGTGTCTGTACGGAATCCGCAAAGGGCTGAATTGCTGCCGGACGCCAGAAACCGGTACGAGTTTTGTGGCAGATTTCGGAACGTGCCGGATTCTTTATTATATTTAATCTTTACCTGAATGTAAAACTGCGCATGAAAGTCGAAAGAATCAAACCAGTGATACGCCTGTATATCCCGCTCGTCATTTTTTTGATCGGCTCGCTGAATGCTATGGCAAACCGCCTGCTGATCCCGATGGACGAGTCGCAAAAGAACCATTTGAAGGCTTACGGCATATCTTTCTGGATACTGAAAAACTATGAAATGGAAATGGACTGGCTCCTCAACTACCGGGGCGGCAGTTTTATGGTGGCTTACAATCAGCAGTTTGCGTCTGAAATGACCGTGCGCGGCGTGAGCTTCGAGGTGATTTCAGAAGGCCAGGCAGGACAGATATTAAACCAGATCAGTTCGCCGGACGTGAATATGGATGCCGTGAAACTGCAAAAAGCACCCCGCATTGCGGTGTATTCTCCCAAATCCAAGCTGCCATGGGACGATGCGGTGACGCTGGTGCTTACCTATGCCGAGATTCCGTACGATGTGGTGTACGACGACGAAGTTTTGAACAATAAATTACCCGAATACGACTGGCTGCATTTGCACCACGAAGACTTTACGGGGCAGTTTGGTAAATTCTTCCAATACAAGGATTACCCCTGGTACCGCGAGCAGAAGAAGGAAGCAGAAGAGACCGCCACCAAATTCCAGTTCAATAACGTGCCGCAAATGAAGCTGGCGGTCGCCAAAAAAATCGCCGAGTTTGTAACCGGGGGAGGGTATATGTTCGCGATGTGTAATGCGACGGATACCTTTGACATTGCGCTGGCGGCCGACGGCGTGGATATCGTGGACGCTATGTACGACGGCACGCCCGCCGACCCTGCTGCTAATACCAAGCTGAACTATGGCAATTCGTTTGCATTTCAGGATTTCAAAACAATTCCTTATCCGTATGAAATCGAGTTTTCGGACATCGACAACCAGCCCGACGAACGGGGTATGATCGAAGCGAACGACTTTTTCTCGCTCTTCCAGTTTTCGGCCAAATGGGACCCGGTGCCGAGCATGCTCACCCAAAATCACCAGACCATTATCAAAGGCTTCCTGGGGCAGACCACCGCATTCAAAAACCGGTTGATTAAACCGGAAGTGATCATCCTGGCGGAGAACAAGAATGCCAAGGAAGCACGCTACATTCACAGTACGCACGGCAAGGGCTTTTTCACCTTCTATGGCGGCCACGATCCGGAGGATTACCAGCACCGTGTAGGTGAAGAACCTACCGATTTGAACCTCCATCCGAACTCGGCGGGCTATCGTCTGATCCTGAATAACATTCTTTTTCCGGCGGCAAAAAAGAAAAAATTAAAGACCTGACCGGAAAGCTAACAGCGGAAGAAAAGCGTTTGAAACCACACAAACCGTGCGTTATCGCACGGTTTTTTGTTTTTGTTTTGTGAGTTAATTTATTGATGTTTAGCTGGTTGCGTATTGGCACGGATTTCGGATATGTAAAGGCATATTAGCCATGAATTTTTCCACCGAAACCTCCAATCAAATCCACATGGATCGGGAAATTGCACCGGAATATGTCAAGCAAACCAGGAACCGCCGATGGGTTGTCGTCGGTGCCGTCGTCATAGGGCTTGCAGTTCTGTTTTATTTTTTCAAAAAGTCGCTTTCCAGCACGCTCGAAAGCGCACGCGTCAGAACGGGGACAGTCGAAACCGGTGATGTCGAAAACACGCTTACTGCTTCGGGAGAAATTATCCCGGCCTACGAGCAAATCTTCGCAAGTCCCATTCGCGCGAGCATCAAGCGCATACTGCTTACCCCCGGAACGCGCGTAAAGCCGGGGCAACCAATCGTTGAACTCGATAAATCGTTGACGGAAATCGAGTTTGAACGCTACAAAGACCAGCTGGAACTGAAAAAGAATGGTATCGACCAGTTGCGGATGAAGCTGAACAAGAATTTGTACGATGCTGAGATTAATGACAAGATCAAGTCTTTGAATATCAATAAACTGAAAGCAGATTTTGAAGATGCCAAAAGGCTGCAAAAAGTGGGTGGAGGAACCGTCGAGGATGTTACCCGTGCCGAAAATGCATTGAAAATCGCTGAACTTGAAAAGCGACAGCTGGAAAACGACCTCAAATACAACCGCGAATCGATGGGTGCGAGCCTGCGCGAGACCGAGCTGGGGGCGCAGATCGAAAGCAAAAATTTGCAAGAGTTACAGCATAAGCTCAAAATGGCCGACATTATTGCCGATCGGCCGGGTGTGCTCACGTGGGTGAACGAGAATATCGGTTCATCGGTGAACGAAGGCGAAATGCTGGCCAAAGTGGCCGATCTGGGTAGTTTTCGTGTAGAAGGAAGCTGTTCGGACGTATATGCGGACCAGGTGAAAGCGGGGCTCGGGGCTGTTATCAAAATTAATGAGGTGCAGCTGCGCGGGGTGATTACGCAAGTGAAACCTGCCGTAAAGGATGGCGTGATTGGCTTCACGATCCAGCTCGACAATGCGCGCAACGAATCACTCAGGCCCAATATGAAGGTGGAAGTGTATGTGGTTACAAGCAAAAGTGCCCAAACACTGCGTGTCGCAAACGGCCCCGCGTTTACGGGTAAGCGGAAGCAATATGTTTACATTCTCGAAAATGGCAAGGCGCGTCGGCGGGAGATTGAAACAGGGCTCTCCAATTTTGATTATGTCGAAATCAAAAGCGGCTTGAAAGTAGGGGAGAAGGTGATCCTCACCAATATGAATGACTACGAACATCTGGAAGAGCTAACCATTCAATGACCATGCGACAGCTTTTCCTCTGGATTTTCGTCTTACTTTCCGGCGCCGTTTCTGCGCAAATACGCAAGTTAACGCTCGAAGAAGTCGTACAGCAATCCAAAGAGCAATCGATTGCTTCTAAACAGGCCGTAACGCAAAAAAAGACCAACTACTGGCAGTTTCGCTCGTTCCAGGCCGACTATAAACCGCAGCTGAGTCTGCTTGGAACAGTCCCGGGATTTACACGTTCCTTCATCCAGGTCGTGCAGCCCGATGGTACGGTTTCTTTCCAGCAAGTTTCGAACAACAATTCGACGCTCAACCTGTCGCTCAGCCAAAGTATAGCCATGACAGGCGGGACGATTTATATGCAGCAGCAAATGCAGCGTTTCGACGATTTTCAACGCGACGTTACCCGCTATAATGGTATCCCGTTTGAAATAGGCATCAAACAGCCGCTTTTCCAGTTCAACCCGTTGAAATGGGACCGTAGGATTTCACCGTTGAAATACCAGGAAGGCAGCCAGCAATACATTCAATCGCTGGAACAGGTGGCTTTGGATGCGACCGGCTACTACTTCGATTTGCTGGTGTCGCAGGTGAATTTGCAGATTGCCGAGAAAAACCGGAGTAATAATGACACGCTTTTTAAAATTGCGAAGCACAAGCTCGCATTGGGTAAGATTTCTCAAAATGACCTTTTGCAGTTGCAAATGGGCCTGCTTACTGCCCAAAAGGACCTCGCTTCGGCTCAGCAATCGGCGGCTGTGGCCTCGCTCAAACTGAAAATGTACATGGGTTCGCGTGACGAACGGGACCTGGAACTCGGTATTCCGGCTGAGGCAAGCGAATTCGCGATCGATCCCCAAGTGGCGCTCGACGAAGCATTTGCAAACCGCTCGGCCTCTGTGGCCTTTCGCCGCAGATTGCTCGAAGCGGAGCGCGATGTGCAGCAGGCCAGGAAAAACAACGGATTGAACGCAACGCTGAATGCCACTTTCGGATTGTCGAATCAGGGTAACCTTCCGCGCGATGTGTACGTGAGCCCGCAGGATCGGGAGTTTGTGGAGCTGCAACTCACGCTGCCCATCCTCACCTGGGGACGGAACAAGGCCAGGACGGAGGTAGCCCGTGCCGCTCAGGAATTTGCGCAGCAATCGGTGGAGCAGGATAAGCTTACCTTCGAACAGGAAATATTTACCCAGGTAACCCTTTTACAAATGCTTCAAAAGCAGGTAAAGCTCACGCAGGTGGCCGACGGCATTGCGGCCGATCGCTACCAGATCGCCAAGGAACGGTTCATTCTCAGCGATCTCAGCGTAACCGACCTCGGCATCGCCACGCAGGAAAAAGACATAGCCCGCCGCGACTACATTCTCGCATTGAGGGATTACTGGCAGGCCTATTATAGCCTCCGGCTGCTGACACTTTATGACTTCGAACGAGGTAGGAAGATAAGTTATCAATGAGTGAATGAGTGAATGAGTGAATTCTGAATGAGCGAATTTTGAATGATTGACCGGGTCGCCGGAGCGATGACCGAATGATTGAGTAAGTCGCCAAAAGGTCAGAAGTAGTCATGAAATTGTCAAGATTAGTTTAAACACAACACCTGACAACACTTGACCAGACCTGACTTCCCATTCACTCATCGCTCCGGCGACCCGGTCGCTCATTCACTCATTCACTCATTCACTCATTCAAAATTCATTCACTCATTCACTCATTCAATCATTCAAAATTCAAAAACATCCAACAAACCAGTACCGTGCCATGATCAAACTCCAAAACGTAGAAAAAGTGTACCGCACCAGTTCGATTGAAACCCTGGCTTTGAACAACATCAACGTCGATGTGAAGAAAGGGGAATTCGTGTCGATTATGGGGCCTTCGGGTTGCGGGAAGAGTACATTGCTGAACATTATCGGACTGCTCGATGCGCCTTCGAAAGGGCAAATCGAAATCGACGGTTCGCCGGTGGAGCGTTATACCGACAAGCACCTGGCCGAACTCCGCAACCGCAAGCTGGGTTTCATTTTTCAGAGCTTCCACCTGATCAATGATCTATCGGTGATAGATAACGTCGAAATTCCGCTGCTTTACCGGAATACGTCGGGCAAGGAGCGTCGCGAGCTTGCGCAGGCGGCCTTGGAAAAGGTGGGGTTGAGCAATCGCATGAAGCATTTTCCGAAGCAACTTTCGGGCGGGCAGAAGCAGCGTGTCGCTATTGCCCGTGCGATCGTCGGCAATCCCGAGATTATCCTCGCCGATGAGCCCACCGGTAACCTCGACAGCGCCATGGGAAACGAAATCCTCGGCATCCTGCAAAAGCTGAATAGTGACGGCGCCACGATCGTAATGGTCACCCACGACGAGGCAATGGCGAAAAAGACCGACAGGCTCATCAGGCTGTTTGACGGGACGCAGGTGGGTTAATGGGTTATTCAATCATTCAATCATCAAATAGCGCCATGCTCTCAAACTATATAAAAATCGCCTGGAAGGTATTGCTGCGGCATCCCTTTTATACTTTCATAACGCTTTTCGGCATTACGCTTACGCTGACGGTGCTGATGGTGGTTACTTCTTTTCTTGATCACCTTTTCGGGTCGCATTATCCGGAAAGCAAGCGCAACCGGTCGCTGTATATTGCGAACATTGTCCAAACCGATTCGGCGAATACGACGATGTCGTCGGGCCCGGCTTCTTTCGAGTTTCTGACGAAATATGCCAAGTCGATCAAATCGGCCGAACGCGTGGCCATTATGAGCAATTTCAGCTTTTCGAACGCTTACACGAATGGTAAGCGGATCAAGCTGAATACCAAATACACCGACGTAGATTTCTGGTCGGTGACCGATTTCGAATTCCTCGAGGGCAAACCTTACGATGAAACGAATATCCGGAATGCCGACCACGTGGTGGTGATTACGGATGCGCTACGCGAACAGTATTTTGGAAACGCTGGGGAAACGGTAGTAGGAAAAACCATTGATATAGAAAACATAAACTACCGCGTGATCGGGGTTGTGAAAGGCAGCCCACCAACAAGGGTCTACACCTATTCGGATGTTTATTTCCCCTATACCGCCCCGAAAAGTAACTATGAGAATAAGGGGATCCGCGGGCGGTTTGCAGCCATTGTCCTGTCTAAAAGTCCCGATGACCTTCCGGCCGTGCAGGCAGAGTTCGACAGCTACGTCGCACGCATCCCGCGTTCGGACTACTCGGATAACAATCATTTCAATGTACTGATCGTCAAGGCGGATACCTATTTCGATCATTTTCTCCACACTTTCGCGCGAAACGACAAGGACCGGATTACGCTTTACGTGATTGTGGGGCTGGTGCTGTTGATGATCATGGGCTTGCCGGCCGTAAATCTGGTGAATGTCAACGTCAGCCGCATTCTCGAACGCGCGTCGGAAATAGGCGTCAGGAAAGCCTTCGGAGCACCTTCGAAAGCCCTTCTATGGCAGTTTATCATCGAAAACGTATTCATTACTTTCATTGGTGGCGCGTTTGCGCTGTTACTGACGCTCGCGGTCATTCATTTTATCAATTCCAGCGGGTGGATCGCTTACGCCGACCTCACGATCAATCTGCCGGTGTTCCTGATCAGCGTATTGGTATGCCTCGTTTTCGGACTACTCTCAGGCGTTTTGCCGGCATTCAGAATGTCGAAACTGAAAATAGCGGAAGCGCTGAAAGTCTGACGTCGATTCACTCATTTTAATCCCGCATAGCCATGCTACGACATCTTTTCAAACTGATTTGGAATAAAAAAGGCACGCATTCCCTGCTCATTATCGAGGTATGGGCCGCTTTTATGGTGCTTTTCGGCGTACTCACGCTCATTGTTTTTAACCTGCGCAACTATTTGCAGCCTATTGGGTTCCAGTATGAGCAGGTATGGAACCTGGAATTATCGTCGAACCAGGATACTACCGATATCGCCGCGAAATTGCAGCGGACGATGCAGCGGGTAAGGTCGTATTCAGAGGTAACCGCTGCCAGCCGGATGAGCAGTAACACGCCTTTTTCGGCCAACCAGATCGGCAATTCGGTCAATTACAACAAGGTCGATGTAGGAGCTGATTTTTACTACACCGATAGCGAGTTCAATCGTGTGCTTGACGTCCCGGTCAAAAAAGGCCGCTGGTATGCCGACGCTGATCTGGTGGGCAAATTCATCCCGATCGTGATCAACCAGGTGATGGAAAACAAGCTGTTTCAGAACGAGTCGGGCCTGAACAAGGTCATTAAGCGCAGCGACAACGTCACGTACAAGGTGGTGGGCGTTGTTGACAAGTTCAAGGGAAAGGGGCTGTTTATGTCGGATAGTCCGGCGCTTTTTCAGCTTTTGGAAAAAAATGATCGTTGGAATTCGAATATTCTTATCAAGACCAAACCGGGCACCGACGCGAACTTTGAAGCAAGGCTGGTGAAAGATGTTGCCATGATGTTGCCAGGCTGGGGTGTGGAAGTAGGTTATCTCAAAGATTCGCGCAAAAACCGTGAAAATCTGACACTCGTTCCTGTACTGATATTTCTGATTGTGAGTGGCTTCTTGCTTACGAATGTAGCGTTGGGACTCTTTGGAGTTTTAAATCTCAATATTGCCAAACGTAAGGGCGAAATAGGCCTGCGCCGTGCTATGGGAGCCACCGAATCAAAAGTTACGGGCCAGTTCCTCGGCGAAATATGGGTACTGGCTACTTTCAGTCTCATTATCGGCCTTATTTTTGCCGTCCAGTTTCCGCTCATGAACGTTTTCGATCTCGATAAGGAAATTTACATCATCGCGATTTTGGCCGCCGTCGCCGTAATTTATATCATTGTAACACTATGCGCCTGGTTCCCCAGCAAGCAAGCCGCCATGATACATCCGGCGGTGGCGTTGCATGAGGAATGAGTGAATGAGTGAATGAGTGAATGTGTGAATGATTGAATGAGTGAATGAGTGAATGTGTGAATGATTGAATGTTTCCTTCGTCAATAAAACAAAGCATTTCAAATTAGGTATTCCAAAACTCAAGCTTGTCAAGCATCAAATTCACCACTAAAATATTCACTCATTCAAAATTCACTCATTCAAAATTCAATCATTCAATCATTCAATCATTCAATCATTCAATCATTAAAAATTAACGACCGCCCATGCTCCTAATCGTAGACGACGACCTGGCTATCCGTACCTCCCTCTTGCTTCTTTTGAAAAAGGAGGGTTTCGAGGTGCGTGGGGCCGGCTCGCCGGAGGAAACGTTTGAAATATTGAAAATGGTGACGCCGGAGCTGATATTGCTCGATCTCAATTTTTCGATCGAAACGTCGGGACGTGAGGGAATGCATTTGTTGCAACGTATCAAAAAACATAATGCGGCTATTCCGGTGGTGCTGATTACTGGTTGGGGGACGATAGACCTCGCGGTGCGGGGAATGAAGGAAGGCGCTGCTGATTTTGTGACCAAACCCTGGCAGAATGATTACCTCATCCAGTCTATCCGCACGATCCTGAACCTGGCTAAACCCGCACAGCAGGCCGGGAGCCGGCGCAAGCTGGACCAGCAATATCATTTCGAAAACATCGTCGGCGAGGACCCGAAGCTGCTTGATATCCTCGAAACCATCGGCCGGGTCGCCCCCACGGACGCGCCTGTGCTCATTACGGGCGAGAGTGGTACAGGGAAGGAACTCGTCGCCGAAGCCATCCACCTGAACAGCCGCCGTAAAATGCGGCCGTTCGTGAAGGTGAACCTGGGCGGCATTTCGTCCACATTGTTCGAAAGCGAGTTGTTCGGGCATGTGCGGGGCGCTTTTACGGATGCCAAAACTGACCGGATGGGCCGTTTCGAAATGGCGCACCGCGGGACAATCTTTCTGGATGAGATCGGAGAGCTGGACTTGTCGAGCCAGGTGAAGCTCCTGCGCGTGTTGCAGGAGCGTACGTTTGAGCCGCTGGGAAGCAGCAAAAGCCGCACAGTGGATGTGCGGGTGATTTGTGCTACCAACCGGAACCTGGAAGAAATGGTGGCGCAGGGCACATTCCGTGAGGACCTCTATTACCGCATTAACCTGATCACCGTTAAACTCCCCGCATTGCGCGAGCGGCCCGACGACATTCCGCTGCTCTCCGCGTTTTTCGCGGATAACCTGAAAACCATTTACAACCGGCCGGAGCTTAAAATAAGCAATGCGGCTTTGAAGTGGCTAAAAACTTTACCGCTGCAAGGCAATATCCGTCAGCTCAAAAACCTGGTAGAGCGGACGGTACTCCTGGCGGGTAATAATGTGCTCGATATCGAGGATTTTCAGCGTAACCTCCATGCCGGTAATGCGGTGTCCGCGCAGAAGCATGTGCCGGAGGTAGGCAGTATTACTTTGGAGGAAATGGAGTACCAGATGATCGTCAGAGCTATGCAGCATCATCAGAACAAGGTGAGCAAGGTGGCCCGATCGCTGGGGATTACCCGCTTTGCATTGTACCGGCGATTGGAGAAATTCGGCATATCGTTTGATTCGGAAGAAGTATGAGGTTATCCACGAAGGCAAAATACATTGCCTATATCGCCATTCTCCACCTGGTACTGATCCTGCTGGTTTATAAACTGCTATTCGAGAATAAGGCCTTCTTTATCGCTTCGGAAGTGTTTTTGCTGCTATCGGCGGGCATGTCTATCGTTCTCTACAACAACTTTATGCAACCTATCCAATTTGTGAAGTCAGGAATCGAAGCCATTAAGGACAAGGACTTTTCGATCAAATTTGTCCCGACGGGCAAAGGGGAGGTCGATGTGCTGATAGAGGTTTATAATATGATGATCGACCAGCTGCGTCAGGAGCGGATCAAGCTGAACGAACAGCATTTCTTTCTGGAAAAACTCATCGAAGCATCGCCTATTTCGATTATTATCCTCGACTATGACGACCGCATTGCATCGCTCAACAGCAAGGCGAAGAGCCAGTTTGAGCATGAAGTTGACGTATTGTTGGGGAAAAAGCCGGAGGAAACCGACCTGCCATTGCTTACCGAGCTCGCAGGTTTGCTCGATGGCGAATCCAGAATGATTAAAACCAATGGTATTGCCACTTTCAAGGCGCAGCGCTCACATTTTATGGACCGTGGCTTCCGGCGTTCGTTTCTGATGATTGAGGAGCTGACCAGTGAAATCCTCGAATCCGAGAAGAATGCCTATGGTAAGGTGATCAGGATGATGGCCCATGAAGTGAACAATACCCTGGGTGCCACTGATTCGATATTGCAGACGACAACGCATTTACTGCCCGACACCGATTACAGCGATATTAAGGACGCATTGTATGTCGCGTCGGAGCGCAATCAGCAACTCACGCGCTTCATGCGCAATTTCGCGGACGTCGTGCGCCTGCCTGCGGCCGTTCAGGAGCGTACGGATATGGGTATGCTCACACGCGATGTAGCCGTATTTATGCAGAATGCGGCATCGGTACGGAATGTGAAGGTATTGAGCGAATCGCCCGAAAACGTATTCTGGGAGGTCGATAAAGGGCAAATGGAGCAGGTACTGATTAATGTGATTAAAAATGCCATAGAAGCTTGTGAAAACGGGCAGGAAGTGCGCATCAGTGTCGCGAGCGATCGTCTGGTCGTGCGTAATAATGGAAAGCCGATCGACCCGGACGTGAGTACTCAGTTGTTCAACCCGTTTTTCAGTACCAAGCGGGACGGACAGGGCATCGGTCTCACATTAACCCGCGAAATACTAGGCAACCACGGATTCGATTTTGCATTGGAGACGGGGGCCGACGGCTGGACCGAATTCAGGATTGAGAACTAGGGCCTCAACCTTTCCGAATACTTATAGCAAAGGCTTTCGCCGGGTTGGTGACCATTAATGCGTGGACATCCGCGTCCGTGAATCCTTGCCCTTTTAATGCGGGAATGAGTTTGTCGGAAATGGTCGTGTATCCCCGAAATTCACCTCCGTCAGGTTCTCCCGGGCGGTACCATCCGGCATCGTGCGAAATGAGGATTTGCCGTAGCCGACCTTTGCTTTTCAGAAACGTCATCCATTCCACGTGTCTGGCGATATTGCCGGTATTCACACCGTCCAGACTGATCCAGCAGCCGCTTTTGCCGACATCATCCAGCTCTTCCGGGCTCCCGCCCGCATGTACCCATACAAACGCGGAGGCATGCACACCGGATTGTTTTAATATCTCTATCTCCTCCCGCGCAGGCAACGCGGGGCCTGTGTGGGAGCATATGGTAAGTCCGGTTTTCAAATGCGTGAGCGCAGCGGCTTTGATCAGCTTTTGATGAAGTTCCGATAAACTACCACTATTGACACCGGTTTTGATAAATCCGGGCCGAATCCCTGTATCATCGATCCCTTTTTCAAATTCGGCGATCCAGCGATGAGCGAGTTGTTCTGCGGTGTCGGTGAATGCCCATTTGGGCAGGTATTTGTTGTCGGAAGCGCCGTAATAGCCGGTATTGGTGAGGATGTTCAAGCCTGATTTTTCAGAAAGCTTTTTAAGCAGAATCACATCCCTGCCAATGAATGCCGGGGTACACTCCATTAATGTTCGAATACCCCGCTGTTTGATCTCGAGCAAATAAGGCAGGACTTTACGAATCACTTCGTCATGCTTCCAGCGGTCTGGCGAGATCTTCTCCGCGCCGATAAAATCGACCAGCACATGCTCGTGAATCAGCGATTTACCAAGCTCGGAGGTAGCAATTTTTCCCTTGACAGAATAGGTATAAGGGGAGGCTGCAGGTCTCATTCCCGCAACAAGGGGAGCTGCGCCGATGGTGGCGAGGAAGTGCCTGCGGGAAATGTGTGGTGCCATTATTCAGCCTTTTCATATAGTAAAAGGGATGAATAGGACTGATCTCCTTTACTCAATAATAATAAACGGCGTCGGACTAAACGAGATCACGAAAATCACAAACGCGACGATGCCGAGAATAAACCGCGGCGTGTCGAGCGGCGTGTTATCTTCCGTGTCGGGGTGACGGATACCCAGAAAGCGACCGAGAATGAATACAAACGGCAGCAAATTGACGGAGCCATCCCAATCCGGACGGACGTAGGTAACCGCGAACTGGCCGACAACGATCAGTAAACTGGTCATCAGGGCTGTCGACGGGTTATCAAATGCACGTTTGAAACAGATGTAAAGGAAATAGACGTAAATGGCGAGGTAGAAAAGTCGCTCGTAGAACACGGCATCGCTGCCTGTTGCGAAGGACTCCGTGCGGAACACGCCCAGGCCTGCATAAAACGCAAAAATACCGAACAGAACCGGTGCGACTACATTGAACCGCTTCTTGCCGATCATACCATAGAGAATATGGCCGCCATCGAGCTGGCCAATAGGTATGAGGTTCAGCGAAGTAAAGAACAGCGCCAGATATCCTGCAAAAAGGTAAGGGTAGTGGATGATCTCATACGCATGTGGCAGACGTGCGGGGTCAGCCACGTAATTCTTGAAAAACCAGAACAGGATATTGTCTCCAAGTATCAGATTACCAGCCGGATTTTCGTAGGCAAATTGCGGATAATTCAGCCCGAAACGCTCGTATTCGGGGTGAATCTTGAAAATGTAATCCGGCGGAGGCAAATGGGTGAAACCATACCAAAGCACTACCAATGCAGCCAGAAAACCTGCCAGCGGGCCCGCGATGCCTATGTCAAAGAATTTGACACGGGATTTAACCACTTCCTTGATCCGGATGAATGCGCCCAGTGTTCCAATGCTTTGCGAGATACCGAACCACAATGGAATGTAATAGGGCAGTGTGACTTTTACCTTATGCGCTTTCGCAACAAAGTAGTGCCCAAATTCATGGATCGTGAGGATCAGCAGGAACGGAATCGAAAAATGAAAACCTTGCATGAATTCCGTCCATCCCATAGGGCGGGTGGGGACAGGTACTTCCTTACCGTCCGGTTTGCCGATCAGGAAAAACAGCATGTCATAGACGAATCCGAATATATTCCCGAACATCCATTCGGCACCGGCCATCGTCGTAGTGATGATGGTGATGACAAAAAGTGCTGCCTGGATAATGTGAGTCCGTGTGTTAGACTGCATAGTCTTTAAGATATTCCAGAATAGTGACCGGCTTTTGGACGTGGATGGTTTCGATGCCAAGCTGCGCCGCGCTGCGGATATTGTCCGCATTGTCGTCGAGGAAAAGCGTTTCTTCCGCTTTCAGGCCGGCTTTGTCGAGCACTTCCTGGTAAATACGGGTATCGGGCTTCATCAAGCCCATTTCGTAGGAAAGAAAAACGATTTCGAACAAATCTTCCAGTTTTTCGACGCCAGTCGAGGCTTCCAGGATTTTGTTGACCTGCGTAATGTGGATCGAGCTGGTGTTGCTGAGCAGGAACAACCGGTATTTCGTCGCCAGCTTTTTCAGCAGCTCCACACGTTCGGGCGGGAGGTCGAGCAGCAGGCTATTCCAGGCGGTATCGATGGCTTCATCCGACAAGTCAGGAAAATTCAGGATTTCACGCACATAGTTGCGGAAGGTGGGTTCATCCATCAATCCGGTTTCAAACTGGCGGAAAACTTCGCTCTCTTTGAAGATCGTGAAGATCTCGTGCTGTTCCCGTCCGCTCAGCTCTGCAAACGATTTGGAAGCAATAGGGACGTCGATGTTGAGAATGACGTCGCCGAGGTCGAAAATGATATTCCTGATCTTGTCGTTTTTCATGGATATGCTTACGCTTCTACTACCACGCCCATGGAACAGAATTTATCGATACGCTGATCGATGCGGTCTTGTTCGCTGATGGCGCCGAGTTCGGCAATATTTTCGAGAATTGTTCTTTTCAGCTCATCGGCCATCCATTTGTGGTCGAGGTGTGCACCGCCCAGTGGCTCGGCGATAATGCCGTCTACCAGCTTGTAGTTGGTCATATCCTTGGCCGTGATTTTCATCGCTTCGGCTGCCTGTTCCTTGAAATCCCAGCTTCTCCAGAGAATGGCCGAGCAGTTTTCAGGGGAGATAACCGAGTACCAGGTGTTTTCAAGCATCAGCACGCGGTCGCCGATGGCAATACCCAATGCGCCGCCGGAAGCCCCTTCACCGATCACGATACAGATCACAGGCACTTTCAGCATAAACATTTCTTTCAGGTTGCGTGCGATCGCCTCGCCTTGTCCCCGCTCTTCTGCTTCCATACCAGGGAATGCACCCGGCGTATCGATGAGCGTCACAATAGGCTTGTTGAATTTTTCTGCCAGTTTCATCAGACGTAATGCCTTGCGGTAACCTTCCGGGTTCGGCATACCGAAGTTCCGGTGCTGGCGCTGCTTGGTATTGCGGCCTTTTTGTTGGCCGATCAGCATGAATGATTGCCCGCCGACGTTCGCCAGACCACCGATAATAGCCGGATCGTCGCGCACCTGGCGGTCTCCGTGCAATTCGATGAACTCATCGCAGATCAGTTCGATGTAGTCAAGCGTGTAAGGACGATCGGGGTGGCGGGAGAGTTGTACGCGCTGCCAGCGCGTGAGGTTTTCAAATATTTCTTTTCGAAGGTTGGTGATGTTGCCTTCCAGCAACGCAATGGCGTCCGAAAAATCCACATTGTTTTCATTCGCCAATGCTTTCATTTCTTCGAGCTTGCGTTCGAGCTCGGCCATAGGTTTTTCAAAATCGAGGTATGTTCTCATAATTCAGGTTCTGTGATTAGTGGGCGGGATCAGGTGCGGTCAGAGTTCGTAAGTATCGCCCCTTAACGGCGTTTCCACCGAATGATAGCCGATTTCCTGGATTTTACTCTGGAATTCTGCCATGCTTTGCTGCTCTCCGTGGACGAGGAAAACGCGTTTCAGTTTTTCCGGATCCTGCATTTTTACAAAATTAATTAAGTCGTTTTGGTCTCCGTGGCCGCTAAATACGTCAATTTTTTCAATATTAGCCAAGACCGGATGCTGCTTTCCGCGAATCGAGATCGTGTCCTGGCCATTGAGCAAGCGCCAGCCGAGGGTTCCTTCGGATGCGTAGCCGATCATCAGGATCGTCGCGTAAGGATTGCCTATATTAGCCTCCACGTGTGCCTCCACGCGCCCGCCCTGTACCATTCCCGACGACGAGATGATAATGCAAGGTTCGTTATAATTCGAGACGGCGCGGCTTGCATCGGCGCTTTCGAGGTAGATCAGGTTCTCGAAATCAAAGAGCATATCATTCTCCTCCTTAAAGTCGCGCGCCTCCTTGTTCAGCATCCGTGAATGCTTTTGATAAACCTTGGTGCTGCTATGCGCTAACGGGCTGTCGGAGAATACTTTGATGAAAGGGAACGAACGGTCGAGGTAGAGTTTGTTGAGCGTGTACAGCAATGCTTGCGTGCGCCCTACGCTGAACGACGGGATAATAAGCCTGCCGGGAATGTCGATGCATGTCCGTTTAATGACCTCGGCCAACGTCTCTACGGGCCCCCGCTGGTCTTCATGCAAGCGGTTTCCATAGGTCGATTCACAGATCAGGTAATCCACCTGGGGGATTTCCTGTGGATCGATCAGCAACGGATAGTTTTTGCGCCCAATGTCCCCGGAGAAGCAAAGCCGCTTTTTTTCGCCATTTTCATACACTTCCAGTACAATATGGGCAGCGCCCAGCAAATGACCGGCCGCGTAATAGGTAACCGTGACATTATCCGCAATGCGGTAGCGCTGGCCGAACGAAACGGGTACAAAGTTGTCCAGCGCCTCGATCACATGTTTTTCAACATAGTAATCCATAGGCACTTCCCGCTTTTTCTTCCCGCTTCTTTTTTTGGAGTTAACCCGTGAATTGAGCCGTTTCTGGTGCAGATTGGCTGCGTCTTTCAGCAAAAGCGACGTCAGCGCCATGGTAGGCTCTGTACAAACCACCCTGCCTTCGAAACCCTCCTTGTACAGGTTCGGAATATTACCTGAGTGGTCGATGTGCGCGTGTGTGAGCAGTACGGTGTTGATCAGGCTGGGTTCAAATGGGAAAACGCTCTTTTGCTGTTCGTATCTTGTCTTCTTCCCGATCTCATCCAGATCAAAATCGGAGCCGCAGTCGATCAGGATGCGGTAGTCGTCCGATTCGAGAAGGAACATACTACCTGTGACCTGCTGCGAAGCCCCCCAAAATGTCAATTTCATATAAATAGTATGGGGTGAAAGCTATATTGGTATTTTTCGCCTGGCGGAAAAATCAATATCACTATTGTATCTTTTCTTTGTAAACTACTAATCGTTTGTCTAATATCTTACAAAAGTACCAAAAAACAGCCTGAGATACGGACATTAGTTACTAGATTAGACAAAGCTGCATAAATTTTGTGTTCGGCGAATATTTAATATGATGAGAACCACCCTTCTTTTGCTTTGCATACTACTCACAGGCCGGACGGCATCGGCACAGGCCATCGATAGCATCGGGCTGGTTCGTTTCAGCGATGCCGTGCTCGAACTTCAGAATAGCGAATTCATGCGGAGCGGTTCTCTGGCCGTGAGCGTAAAAGCGGTAAAAGAGGGTAGCAACCTGTTTGCTTTGAATGCGGAGCGCTCGTTGCCTTCGGCTTCCACGCTGAAACTGGTCTCAACGGCTACGGTTCTCGCTTTATTCGGAGGCGATTTCAAATTCCAGACGTTCCTGGAACACGACGGCGTCCTTCGCGGCGATACGCTTGAAGGTAATCTTTACATTCACGGGACCGGAGACCCGTCACTCGGAAGCGACCGGTTCAAAGGTTATCCAACGGCGCCTGAAATGATCAGCCGGTGGGTCGAGGCGGTAAAAAGGTCGGGAATTAAATATATAAAAGGGAAAGTCCTGGCCGATGCATCGTTTTTCGACAAGGAAGCTGTTGCCAGTACGTGGATATGGGGCGATATGGGCAACTACTATGGCGCAGGTGTTCAAGGGCTCAACTTTAATGAAAACCTTTATCGTGTAAAATTCAAACCCGGCGTCGATCCGGGCGACCCTACAGTAGTGCTCGGTACCGAACCAGCGATTCCCTATTTGTCTTTCACAAACCAGGTTACCACCGGCGAACGAGGTTCCGGCGACCAGACGATCATTTACAGCAGCCCGTTGGGCAATAACGTGCTGCTCACCGGCACAGTACCAGCCGGCAATGCTTCTTTTACTGTAAAAGGCTCCATTCCCGATCCTGCGTGGTATGCGGCATACGCTTTGAAAAATGCATTATCGGGCAATGGGGTAGTAGTAGCGGAAGCCGATTCACTCCCCCGCAGCGCTGTTTTGCTCACTCCCAATCCAAAGAAAATCATCGATGAATACAAGTCCCCTCCTTTGCGCGAGCTTTGTCAGCAAGCCAATTTTTGGAGCATTAACCTTTTTGCGGACGTGTTTTTTAAGCAATCCGGCAAAAGGCTTTCGGGAAGTTCCGGGTTCGATGAGGCAGCTAAGGCCATTACCGGCTACTGGTCTGGCCGGGGAGCGGACTTGCGAGGGTTTTACATTAAAGACGGAAGCGGGTTATCGCCCTCGGGCTCTATCACAGCGGGTAGTCTTACTGATATTTTGAACCTGGCTAATAGGGATGCCAGCTTCAAAGACTTTTACCAAAGCATTGCCGTGATGGGACAGAATGGCACGGTTCGTAACCTTGGAGAAGGCTCACGCGCTGCGGGTAACATACACGCGAAGAGTGGATCGATAGAAGGTACCCGGGCGTTTGCAGGGTATGTGAATGCGAAATCGGGGGCCTTGCTAAGCTTTACGATCATCGCACATAAATACGTGCCTGGGAGCAACCGGGTGATTTCCGATTCGCTGGTGAAGCTGATGACCTTGATGGCGGAATTGTGAAGTGATAGCGCGAAGCTCCGGCTTCGCGCAGGCTATTATGCAGCCTCTGGCTGCCTTGCGGGATGTTAAGATCGGCCGGAGGCCTACGAATAGTCGGCACGAAGCAGGAGCTTCGCGCCATATCGTTAAATCAGATTACTGCACCACCTTCTCAATCACCAGATTATGATTGGTATAAATGCAAAGATCAGCCGCAATCGTCAACCCTTCCCGCACCATTTCTTCGGCTGAAAGATGGCCTGCGTGTTTTTTCAAAGCCTGCGCTGCGGATAATGCAAAGTTTCCGCCTGAGCCGATCGAGGCAATGCCATTCTCCGGTTCCAAAACATCACCGGTTCCTGAAATGACGAGTATTTCGTCTTTGTTAGCAGTAATCATCATGGCTTCCAATTTACGCAGGTAGCGATCAGTGCGCCAGTCTTTGGCTAGTTCAATGGCCGCGCGTTTCATATTGCCGCCATAGCCGTTCAGTTTTTCTTCGAAACGATCCAGCAAGGTGAATGCGTCGGCTGTTGAGCCCGCGAAACCAACAAGGATTTTGCCGCCTTGCAGCGTGCGGATCTTTTTTACATTACTCTTGGCAACGGTGTTGCCCATTGTAGCCTGACCGTCCGCGCCCAATGCGACAGTTCCATTGTGTAGCACCCCGAGGACGGTAGTAGCGTGTATTTTCTCCATATCGATATTTAATGACTCAATATTTTCCCGAAACAATTGAAAACCCTCTGAAAACAAAAGTGCCAGACCTTGCGGGCCTGACACTTTTTCATGCATTTGCATTGAGGTTAAACCAGCATGCTCATCGGCTCTTCCAACAGTTTCTTCACTGTCAGCAGGAATTGAGCTGCGGTTGCGCCGTCTACCACGCGGTGGTCTGCTGAAAGCGTTACTTTCATGATGTTGGTCGGGTAAACCGTTCCATCTTCCTTGAAAGCAGCTACTTTCTTGATCGCACCGATCGCCAGGATACAAGAATCCGGCGGGTTGATGATCGCGGTGAATTCGTCTACACCGAACATACCGAGGTTAGATACGGAGAATGTGTTGCCTTCCCAGTCTTTCGGTTGCAGTTTTTTATCTTTCGCTTTGCCGGCCAGGTCTTTTACTTCACCTGAAATGGCAGAAAGCGTTTTCTTGTCAGCCTCGCGGATCACCGGCACCAGCAGACCTTCGTCTACCGCTACGGCTACACCGATATTGACATAGTTGTATTTGCGGATCTTGTCACCCAGCCATGCGGAGTTGACGGCAGGATGTTGCTTCAACGCTACTGCGCAAGCTTTGATCACCATGTCGTTGAAAGAGATCTTCGCGGTAGCCACTTCGTTCAGCTGCGGGCGTAATGCCATAGCCTTGTCCATGTTGATTTCCATGGTCACATAGAAGTGAGGCGCGGTGAACAAGCTTTCGCTCAGGCGGCGTGCAATGGTCTTGCGCATTTGTGATACCGGGGTATCCACGAAATCTCCATTCGCGGGTGCTGCCTGTGCGGGAGCTGCCTCTGCTTTGGCGGCAGGTGCTGGCTGAGCAGCAGGTGCAGCGGCCGGAGCAGCTTGTGCTGCCGGTTTGAACTCGTCCACGTCGCGTTTTACGATGCGTCCGTTGTCGCCGCTTCCCGAAACTTCACTCAGGTTAATGCCTTTTTCGTCGGCCAGGCGTTTGGCCAATGGAGATGCTTTTACGCGCTCGTTCGAATCCGCCACCGAAACGGCTTTCTCAGAACCGTTTACAGCCGGCGTCGACGCAGCTTGGGCCGGTGCAGCAGCCGTTTCAGCAGGTGCTTCGCCATTTTCGCGTGCGAGCAATGCTTCCACATTCGATCCTTCTTCACCGATTACGGCGATGATCGCGTCCACAGGTACCGCGTCGCCTTCTTTAATGCCTACATAAAGCAGCGTACCGTCTTCGTATGCTTCCAGCTCCATCGTAGCCTTGTCGGTTTCAACTTCGGCCAGGATATCGCCTGATTTTACTTTATCGCCTACTTTTTTCTGCCATGAAACCAGCGTACCTTCTTCCATGGTATCGCTCATTTTTGGCATACGAACTACCGCAGCATTGATTTTCTCGGTAGAAACGGCAGCGGTTGCCGTAGCAGGTTTTGCAGCGGCCGGTGCGGCAGGAGCTTCTGCTTTCGGTGCTTCCGGGGCAGGTGCTGCGGCAGCCGCACCATTTGTGCTTGTACCACCGTTAAGCAGCGATTGATAATCCTCACCCTCAGCGCCTACGATCGCCATGATACCGTCGATAGGCACCGCGTCGCCTTTTTTTACGCCGATATATAGAAGGGTACCGTCCCAGTAAGATTCGAGATCCATGGTTGCCTTGTCGGTTTCAACCTCCGCAATCACTTCACCGGATTTAATTTTATCACCTACTTTTTTGTGCCATTCCGCGATAACACCTTCTTCCATGGTGTCGCTCATCTTGGGCATACGAATTACTTCTGCCATATCGCTTGTTAAGGTATTTTTGTTCTTGGTCGAAATTCAGACTTTGGTCAAAATTACAATAAAAGGTGAATAGGAGAGATGTTTGACATTATAAAATTGCCCCTATCGGTCGTTGAAGTCCTCTCCCGGGAAATTCATCTTTCTTGTAATGCTTGATAATCAGTGTGCTATGCTTGTTTGTGGTGGTTTTGGCATTTTGGCGTGTCCCAAAATGCACGTCGGTACAGCGCTTTCACGACTCCCGGGCAATATATAAATGATCGGCCAAAAGATGTAAATTAAGCCATTCAGTACCTTTCGGGCCGGGCTGGGGAGGCGGAAGCCGAAGCGTCCGGAAAAAGCTCTTCGCGACGCGCATGCGTTTCCGGAAAGTATAGGAAGTTTCGCCGAATGCATTTCCCCTGCGTTCCACGGTTATGGTGGCGCACCGCAGCCTTTCTTTGGCGATCAGCCCAATGAGGTAAGGGGAGTAGGGCAAATAAGAAGTGAAATTACCGACTGCAATCTTTCTTGCTATCATGAAAAGCCCCGCATTCATCGGTATTTTTTTGCCTGAAAACCAGTGCACCATTCCTTTAAAAAAATAGGAGGTAAGCAACCGGCCGGGAGACTCGTATTTGCCCTGGCGTTTAGCAAAAACAACATCTATACCCGGTTTTAATGCGTCGATCAATATCGGCAGGTTTTCTGGCTCGTCCTGTAAGTCTGCATCCATGGTGGCAATGAATTCTCCGCGCGCGAATGCCATTCCGGCAATCAATGCGCTGCTTTGGCCGGCATTCTTTTTCAGATTAATAATATGAAAGGAAACCGTGGGCGGCAATTGCCGCAGAATAGTCAGCGAATGGTCCGGAGAGGCGTCGTTCACATACACAATTTCGCAGGAAACCGCGAGCAATGCGGCTGCCTGGCTGATCCGTTCATGTAATGCCACAAGGGTGGAGGCGCTTTTGTAGACGGGAACAACAATGCTGATCATCAATAGCCCTTTTCGTAGTTGACGATATTCAGCAGCTTTTCCCCGCGCACGTAGCGCGCCAGATTTTCCTCAAAAAGCGGCTGCCATTTAAACTCCGGCCCTTCCAGGCTCCGGCCTACATGCGGGGTGATCAGTATCCGCGGCTCCGCCCACATCGGATGCGACGCAGATAATGGCTCCTCTTCAAATACATCCAGCGCAGCGCCGGCCAGTTGGCCAGCCTGCACCCTTTCGAGTAATGCCTGGTCGTCGAGCGTGCCGCCTCTGCCGATGTTGACCACGAACGCCCCGGAGGAGAGCTGGTCAAGAACGGAGCCATTCACGAAATGATGGGTTTCGGGCGTTTTTGGGAGGCAGATGATCAATGCGTCCGTTTCGGGCAGTAATATCTGCCAGTTCTTTTGACCGAGCAGTGGGATACCATGTTCTTCCGAGTTGTGTGGCTGGTTTCTTACGGCCGAAACATGCCCGCCCATTGCGGTGATCAGTCTTGCGATTTCCTGTGCGAGGCTGCCCCAGCCGAGGATCAGGCAGCGGCTGCCATGCACGGTTCGCAACCGGTGTCGCTGCCACGAATGCGCCCGTTGTTCGTCACGAAGCAGATGGACATTGCGGAAAAGGCCAAGGAGCAGCGTGAGGGTATGCTCTGCCAGTTCGGTGTCGTACACGCCGCGGGCGCAGGTCAGCGTGATCCCTTTGTTAAGAAGAAGTTGCTTTTCTGTCAATATAATATCTACCCCCACTGAATTGGATTGCATCCAGCGGAGCTTCCGCGCAAAGGGAAGGCTTTGGATAAAATAGCGGTTGCCCAGTACGACCTCAGCGTTTTCGATGAGCCTTTGCGCTTCTTCCAGCGAGTGTGCAATGGCTATTTCCTGATCCGGAGCAGCTTGTTGCAAGCGATGCAAATGTGTCTGTACCGGTTCATACATCAGAAGAATCATGCGTGATGCGGATTGGTGGTCCAGCTTTCGACCTGCTCGCGAAATGCCTGGAAATCTGCGGAAACCTGTTCGCCGGGCCGGCTGCGGGCCTCGTCGTACGCCTTCCTGATGTGATGGACCATGTGTTCCATACTGTGATGGGCATAGTCTTTGATGAACGTACGGCGCAGGAAGCTGAAATCGATCCCCAGACGGGCATATTCGTTGATCAGGTATTTGCTGGCGATCGGCAGGCCATTAGGCGGGTAGGTCACCCCTCCGGCTCCGAGCGGTATGTCGAACTGCCGGCGGATGTCAGTGACCGTGCCATTCATGAGCGGAACGAAAATATTCCTGCTGTTTTGCTGAATATGCAGGTCATTTAACCCAATGTAGGCCCTATGGAGAGGCAGCTTGCTGAGTTCGGTGATGCAGTCGAGTGCCGAGGTCGTTTCGATCAGGATATTGAAGCCTGCCCGGCCGCCGATCATTTGGAGGGTGTCACGGGCTTCGGCAACCGTCCTGACCATCGGCAGGAAAATCTCATCGGCTCCCGCGCGCAACGCGAGCTCGACCTCCTCGTAGGTATATTCGGGTGAGAAGCCATTGATCCGGCAGATTAATTTGCCTGCCGGCGTCACTTCCCGCACACGGCACAGATCTTCGTAGGTATCATAATTGATCTGTGTATCGAAATTCTCCTGCCGGAGCTTCTTTCCCTGGTTCTCCCAATCGACGATGATACCGTCTACGCCGGCCGCGACGGCCGTTCGGACGATCGCCGGTTCGGTCGAGAATAGAAAGAGCTGGAAATGGTTGGGTAAATTTTGGTTCACAAGGCTCTTGTTTTCTGTGCAACGATCAGGCAACTGGTACCAAATGGGATTTTTGTCTTATTTCGGATGGCATTGACCTCCCAACCCAGCAAACGTCTCAGTAAACGTGCAGTGGTAGGTCGGCCGGCCATGTGTTCGTTCCGTTTCTTTTCCGGTGTGTTATCCTTCTTAATCCCGAATTTTTCGGGCAATACCCGCGCAAGCCACATAGGCGCCCATACGAGCGAAAAGAAATAGCTGGCATAAGTGACCTTGAACCCGGCCCCGGCAAGTAGCGTAGTGAGCTGTCCAAGGGTGTACCGCCTGAAATGCCCTAACTGCACGTCGTTTTCGGACCACAGGCTTTGAAAAGCGGGTACTGTCAGCATGATCTGTCCGTCGGGCGTGAGTAGCCGGTTGATGTTTTCGAGGAAGGATTTATCGTCACGAATATGTTCCATCACATCGAAGAACCCCGCAGCGGGAGCTGTCCCGTTCGCCTGGGCCACATATTCCTCCAAAGTGTTCTGGATCGTCGACCGGATTCCTCTCTTCTTTGCATTCTCGATCCCCGTAGCATACGGCTCGACCAGCGTTACATGATAGCCCGCGTTTTGCATGGCCAACGCGGTAATGCCGTTGCCGCCCCCGATATCGAGGAAATCTTTAGGAAAACCGTTCGCCTTCATAGCCTCTACAAGGCACCCGTTCCGATGCTGATACCAGAACGACATGTCTTCCATTTCGAAACACACCGAGTTGCCGTCGTCCGGATAGGATACAAGCCACTTTTCTTTTTTTTCTTCAATCATCTTTTTTCTGCCGTGATGATCTGGAAAGGCAAAAACGTGTTCAATCCGGGAATTTTTTCCAGGACTGGTTCACTTTTTTGGCCCAATGTAGTATTGGAGAGGAAGGGTGGGTAAAAGCCAAATCTTTTAATATTCAAATTCTTCCAACCGGCATAATCCATGGCGCTGAACAGCTTGTTTTTAGTCATGTCCGCCACGCCCTTATCCCCTTCCCACGACATGCCCGGCGTCAGCGCTATTTGCAGGTAGTAAAGCGGGTTGTAGGCATTCGGTTCGAGAAATACCAGCTTTCCGCCCGGTTTGCATATTCGGTACATGGCCTGGAAACAAGCGTGCAGACTATGAAAATGGTGAAGCGCCATGAAACCCATTACCACATCAAACTGGTCGTTGAGTTCCTCGGGCGCATCCAGAATGTCGGCGGCGTGGAGCTTGACGGGAAATTTGTTGTCATTGTAGATCAGTAGTTGCTGCAAAAGAAATGGCGACAAATCGAGCCCCTCCACGCGGTAACCCTGGGCGAGGAAGTTCAGCGTGTATTTCCCCATTCCACAGGCCACGTCGATGATCCTGTCGGACTTTTTGATCCCGGCAAAGTCGATCACTTCTTTCACATGCCTGCGCACGTAAGGCGAAGAAACCGGGATCATCGTTTTTTTGATCTTGTGCCCGAAGTAGTCGAGCTGCTGGTTGTTGTGGAACTTGATGTTGGAAACTACGATGCTCATAAAGAATGGGGGATCGTTTGGTGTGGTGAATATACGCAAAAATGTCCCCAATGGGCAACCGGTTAGCTACGACTTTTCAAGCGGTAATAAATATATTTCGGTTACATATACGTCACTGAGTCTTAGTGACTTCATATAGACTTATATGCCAGATCGCCGAACGGAATATCGCCAGCTTACGTAAGCCCGATTTTTCCGGGTTCAGGATGTTTTCCGCGGATAGAATATAGTCGCACCCGAGCTTCCTTAGCGCGTCATACGAAAGTGAGATAGGGCGTTCGGAAGGGGCCATGCCGCGTGTCATATGGGTTTCAAAATAGGGTAGCCCCTGATCGTAAACCACAATGCTTTGACTTCCCCAGAAATCGAAGAAACCCCGGTTGTTACCATTCTTTTCCAGTTCGTCGGCGATGATCTTCCGGAATTGGTGTTTATAAGGAAGGGGATAATTACTGGAATACCCGTCGATCGTCCACATACCATTGTACTGGGCCACTGCCGGTGGAATGCCGATACTGGCTACGCGATAGGTGTGCACCGGTTTGCCGATCGCCGTTTTGATATTGTCAAACAATCTCTCGGCATAGTAATCCTCGTAGGTGAAGATATAATGGTAGGGAACAATGGAGACGAGTTTTTTGACAAAGCGTTCGTAGTAGGTCGGTTGATAGGCGAAACAAACAGCAAGCTGCATAGCCGCTACCACCATTAACACGCGGCTTTGGTAGCGGGGAGCAATCAGCAGTAATGCCTGCGCGGCCGCAATATGCCAGAGCAATTGCAAGAAAATATGAAACCTTTCGAGGCTGAACATGCGCAGCAGGTCGGAGTCGTTCCGAAGCGCTACCAGCGGCCCCCAGTTAAGTATCGCAATATAAAAGCAGATCAGAGCGATAGTGCCCAGTGTGATGGTAAGGCTCAGCGGCAGTTCCTTTTTTCGAATAACGTGCATGGCATACACCAGGCACACAAATGGCAGGAGCACGAACGTATGCAGCGATAACGCCACATCTACATTGCCGAGCAGGAAGTACCGGGCAAATATTTTAAAGCAAACGCCCAGCGGCACCGGAAACCGCCGCATTTCTATCCGGTGGGAAACAAACCCTTCTCCTCCAAGTAAATTCTGGATCAGGTCGATCTTCGTGACCAGGTAAACGCCCAGCAGGATCGCAAACGCGAGTAGCATCATTTTGACCGGGCGCTTCTGAATTATATCCACGGCAATCAGCACGCCGAACGCAAACAGGATGAATACCCCGGCAGACTGGAAATTGGAGGTAAACGGAAATGCAGCCAGGATCAGCCAGTTCCAGACAGCCGATTTTCCGCTGCGGATATTCAGGATGACAAATAAGAGCAAGGGCTGGCCTGCAATGCTCAGTCCCCAGGTTGGCAGAAAGGGCGTAAATGCAAATGATAAAGCCAGAAAGGCAGAGACAGGCTCGTTGGTGCCCAAATGCCGCCGGCACAGCAGCCACATGCCGATCATCGCGACACCGCTGATGAAGATGTTGTAGCACTGGAAAGCAGTGAAAGTAGGCAGGAAGAGATTCAGCCAGTAGTAGACATTATAGGTACTGACCAGCGTGAATTTCGGTACACCTCCCATAAAAGGCTCGATGATCGCGTACGGCGGCGCCCATGCGTAAGCCGCCTGCGTGGCGAGGCGGTACCAGACGACGAATGAATCGAGCGAATCGAAAGCATTGAAGAAGGCCCCCTGGCCCAGGAAAATAGTGGGGGCGTGATAAAGCAAAAATACCAGCAACAACCCTCTGAGGTAGTATTGCCGGTATTTTGCTTTCATACGGTGAAATTACTAGTTGATTTTCAAAACAGCCATAAATGCTTCCTGCGGAATTTCTACGCTACCCACCTGACGCATCCGTTTCTTACCTTTCTTCTGCTTTTCGAGGAGTTTGCGTTTACGGGAAATATCACCTCCGTAACATTTAGCCAAAACGTCCTTCCGCATGGCTTTCACGGTTTCGCGGGCGATGATTTTCTGCCCGATGGCTGCCTGGATCGCGATCTCGAACATTTGCCGCGGGATCAGCTCTCGCAGCTTTTCGCAAAGCTTTTTACCCCATTCATAGGATTTCGAACGGTGTACGATCGCCGACAATGCATCCACCGCCTCGCCATTCAGCATCACATCGAGCTTCACCATGTCCGACTCCTGGTAACCTGCCAGTTCATAGTCGAGTGAGGCGTATCCGCGGGAGATGGTTTTAAGTTTATCAAAAAAATCGAAAACCACTTCGGCCAGCGGGATCAGGAATTGAAGTTCCACGCGCTCTGCCGTCAGATATATCTGGTTTTTAAGAATACCGCGCTTGTCCATACACAGGTTCAGGATCGGGCCGATGTAGTCCGATTTGGTGATGATCTGTGCATTGATGTACGGCTCCTCGATGTATTTAATGTGGTTAGGCTCAGGCATTTCGGACGGAGCGCTGATGTTCAGAATTTTGTCTTTGGTAGTCAAAACCCGGAACTGCACCGATGGTACCGTCGTGATCACCGTCATGTCGAACTCGCGTTCCAGACGCTCCTGAACGATCTCCATGTGCAGCATTCCCAGGAAGCCGCAGCGGAAACCAAAACCGAGTGCTGCCGATGTTTCAGGTTCCCAAACCAGCGCAGCGTCGTTCAGCTGCAACTTTTCCATCGCCTCGCGAAGCTCTTCGAACTCACTCGTATCGACCGGGTAAATACCGGCGAAAACCATGGGCTTGACCTCCGAGAAACCTACGATGGCCTCGCTGGCAGGACGGTCGATGTGGGTGAATGTATCACCCACTTTCACTTCCTTGGCTACTTTGATACCCGAAATAAGGTAACCTACGTCGCCGCATTCCACCACTTGCTTCGGTATTTGCTGCAAGCCGAGCGTTCCGATTTCGTCGGCAATATATTCCTTGCCGGTCGCCATGAATTTCACTTTGTCGCCTTTCTTGATACTTCCGTTTTTCACACGGAAAATTACCTCGATACCGCGGTAGGAATTGAAAACCGAGTCGAAAATCAGTGCTTGCAGCGGGCCTTCCGGATCGCCGACCGGGGCAGGGATGCGCTCTACGATCGCATTCAGAATGTCTTCGATACCGATACCTTCTTTACCGCTGGCAGGGATAATGTCGGAACGTTCACAGCCCAGCAGGTCCACCATTTCGTCCTTGATTTCCTCGGGCATGGCGCCGGGAAGATCGATCTTGTTCAAAACGGGGATAATCACCAGGTCGTGGTTGATCGCCAGGTAGAGATTGGAGATCGTCTGGGCTTCGGTGCCCTGGGAAGCATCTACAAGCAACAATGCGCCTTCGCAGGCGGCGATCGAGCGGGAAACCTCGTAGGAAAAGTCCACGTGCCCGGGTGTGTCGATCAGGTTAAGTATATATTCCTCTCCTTTATAAACATAGTTCATCTGGATCGCGTGGCTCTTGATGGTAATGCCGCGTTCACGTTCCAGATCCATATTGTCGAGCAATTGCGCCTGCATTTCGCGCTGCGATACAGTTTTGGTAAATTCCAGCAGACGGTCCGCCAGGGTACTTTTCCCGTGGTCAATATGGGCAATAATGCAAAAATTACGGATTTTCTTCATGAAAGTTGTTCCTATTCCAATGCTTTGAATATATAGTTCAGGTCAAAGCAATCACAAAATTACGAGGGTAATTAATATTTCAAGATGTTTTCAAACAGAAGTTCAAACTAAAAATGACAAGCGCGCTCACAGGCCCGCGACCGAGGGGGCCCGGTCTGCGCGCTTCCGCTGCGGCCAGGCGTAGATCCGATATGCTGCAATGGCGAGCAACGTCAGCGGAATTAGTTTGCCATATCGGACCAGGATGGCGGTCAGGATAGTCATTGACAACAGGATAGCCGGATGTGCCAGATAATGCAGACAAGTTCTTAGCCAACGGACCGGCGACTCCTTCGCATTACCTCCGCAGGGACTTATCTGCTCATTGAAATCCAGCCGTGCCAGCAATTTGACAAGCAAGCTACTGTGCAAACGGCTGTCGCAAGCCAGGCGGGTAGGCCATGAGAGCAGGGAGCCGTACGCAGTAATAAGCGCGAAAAGAAAGGGCCCGAATGTCATCTGCATTAGCAATACCATGGGTAAATGCAAAACAAGGGCCAGCAGCATGGCGTAAATGACGGTACCGCGTCGAAGCAGAAGGATGGCAATGGTTATTTGCAATACTATGACCCCTATGCCCATCATCTGGGACAAAAGGCCGCGGGAGAACATGCTGGCGACCTTCATGTAGGAGGCTATCTGATGTTTGGTCACCAACAGCGTTTCCATGCTGGCACCGGTCCACCAATCGGGATCGAAAACCTTGTTCAGGTCGGCACCGAGGTAGAGTACCGCGAGCTGAAAACGGATTAAATCTGTGCCCGTAACATAATTGCTAAGCGCGGTGCACAGGAAGACACAACCCGTAAAAAGATGGGCAACCGAAATGCATATCTGGCAGGAAAGCAGCCCCGTGGCAAGAGCTAAACCGACGCACAGCGCGCCAAGACGGACAAAACGAGAGAAGAGGAGTACGCCGATGCCGCTCAGAAACAGCAATCTGACACCGGTATTGAACTGTTCGTCGGTACCTATCTGGCCGAGCAATTCAATGAGCGGATAAAACCTGCGGCCGCCCTGGTTACCATTGAAGGGGAGTTCTCCGGTCAGAAGCAGGTAAACGGCCAGCATTCTTACCGCCAGTACGAGCTCGGGGACGACGGCCTTTCCCTTGACATAGAAAGGATTGAAGTGACGCATAAGGCTCAGCGACTGGCTTTCCACAAATAAGTTTGTTCCGGGGCCCCATTGCGGCGATAGGAAATCTTTACGCTATCGGGGTGGGTGAGAGCCTGTGCTTCCACCGAATAGACGAGCCTTCGCAGGTTGCCAGGTGCGTGTGCTTCCCATTGGGTTTGTGCCAGGCCGTAACGGGCCTCGATAGCCTGTCGCTCCCAGGCAGCGCCATCCTGAAAAGCATCGATCCGATAGAAGACTTGTGTGGTATGTGGCGCCCAGGAGATCGTACGGGTGTCCCGTGTGAGCTCGTACAGTGTGTTGATGATTTGGGCTGACAGGAAAAGTATTCCGGGAAGCCATTTTTTTAGGGATAGTGAGGTCATGAGTGCGCGGTAGATTTACGGATCATAGAGGCGTCAGGAGTTTTAGATTTTTTTTGTAAAAGTTAGGAAAAAAACGACCTGGAAAAGAAGTTGGTAGGAGGAAAATAGCCTGAGGGAATGCATATACCTTTCAAAAGCAGGTTTAACCAAAATATTTAATCGTTTGATTAAATATTTTGGTTAATACAAAATTGGCTTTTACCTTTGAAGCATCAAACGGAAATGGACTGATGGCGAAAGCAAAAAAGGCAGAATTGGATCTGAGCACCGAGGAGAAGATTAAGGAAGCGGCGAGCATTGTATTCACTAAAAAAGGATACGGCAATGCCCGTACGAGGGATATTGCAGAGGAGGCGGGTATTAACCTGGCGCTGCTGAACTACTATTTCCGCAGTAAGGAGAAGCTTTTCCAGATTGTGATGGCCGAGCGGATTGACAAGTTGTTCGGGGTACTCGGGCCGGTCCTTAACGATGAGTCGACGACATTGGAACAGAAGCTGGAAAGAATTACCGAGAGCTACATTAATATGCTGCTCGAACATCCCGACCTGCCGATTTTCGTATTGAGTGAAATCCGTAACAATCCAGAGCAGCTTTCAAACCGCTTTCAGGCCCGCAAGAACCTCACGGAATCTGTTTTTATCAAACAGCTTATGGCGCGCAGAAGTGATGTTAATCCCTTTCATTTTTTAATGAACCTGTTGGGAATGAACTTGTTTCCGTTTGTTGCAAAGCCCGTCCTGCAACCGATCCTGGGTAATGAAGAGATGTACCGGCAGCTTATGGAGCAGCGGAAAAAGCTGGTTCCGGCGTGGATGAAGCTGATACTGGACAAGGGGTAGCAACCCTATTTTTTTACCCAGAAATTAATCAAATGATTAAATAAATCGAATAAATAAAATGATTAATGGATTGAAAACAATACTCATAATCGGTGGTTTGGCGCTGATAGCCATGCATTTGCAGGCTCAGAACAAACCGCTGACGATCCGGGAAGCTTACCAGCTTGCCCGGAAAAATTACCCGATGATCAGGCAACAGGTGCTGATCGAAAAGACGCGTGACTATTCGGTAAGCAATGCGGCGAAAGGTTATTTGCCGCAGCTTACGGTGCAGGGGCAGGCCACATATCAGTCGGCCGTGACGGAGTTTAAGCTGCCGGTTTCGATCCCGGCCGTCGAGTTTCCGAGTATTAGCAAGGATCAGTATAAGGTGTATGGCGAAGTAAACCAGACGATTTACGATGGCGGCAACGTCCGTACGCAGGTGCGATCGCACGAAGCGAATGCGCAGGTGGAATCGCAAAAGCTGGAAATCGAATTGTATAAGCTCAACGAACGGGTGAATCAGTTGTTTTTCGGGGTATTAATGTTCGACGAGCAGCTCAAACAGAACGATTTACTGAAAAAAGATATCAATCTGGGTATTCGCAAGGTACAGGCGCTCATCGACAATGGGACCGCATTTAAAAGCAATGCAAATACGCTTAAAGCAGAATTACTGAAAGCCGACCAGCGTACGATCGATCTGAATGCGAGCCGGAAAGCATACCTGGAAATGCTCGAAATGCTGACGGCGCAGCCGCTGGGAGATTCGGCGGTGCTGGAAAAACCTGCGAATCTGGCGGCGGGAAGTGGCATTAACCGCCCGGAACTCAGATTGTACGATGCCCAGAACCGCAGCCTGGACGTGCAGGCACAGCTGCTGGATGTCCGCAACCGCCCCAAACTGAACTTCTTTTTCCAGGGAGGTTATGGCAGGCCGGCATTGAACATCCTGAGCAATGGCTTCGATCCGTATTACATCACCGGGCTGCGGCTGAACTGGTCGCTCTCGGGGTTGTACACCATTAAGAAGGACCGCGAGCTGATCCGCAACAACCGGGATGCCATTCAGCTTCAAAAAGAGACATTTCTTTTCAATACGAATCTGGTGGCCAAACAGCAAAATGCGGAACTCGACCGTTTCAACCAGCTGCTGGCGACCGACGACGAGATTATTATCCTCCGCGAGAGCATCAAGACCACTGCCGCAGCCCAACTGGAAAACGGCGTGATCAATACCAATGACTTCCTGCGCGAGGTGAACGCCGAAGACCAGGCGCGGCTGAACAGGATCCTGCACGGCATTCAACTGCTGATGGCACAGTATAGCCTCGATAACACGCTGGGGACCAATTTTGAATAAGCATATAAAAACGAGCACAACATGAAAACATATTCTTGTCTGATCATATTGGCTGCGGCAATGGCGGCCTGCAATGGAAAAGAGAACCTTTACGACGCTTCCGGCACTTTTGAAGCGGTGGAAACGATCGTGTCCGCCGAGGCAACGGGCCGCATTATGGCGCTGGACCTGGAAGAAGGCCAGCAGCTGAAAGCCGGGCAGACGGTGGGCTACATCGATAGTTTGCAATTATCGCTGCGCAAAAAGCAGCTCGAAGCGCAGATCAGGGCCACCGGTAGCCGGGTGCCCGATATTGTAGCGCAGACCAACGTTTACAAACAGCAGATCGCCGTTTCGCAAGTGCGCCTCGATAATCTGTTTCATGAGCAGAAACGCATTCAAAACCTGCTGAAAGCCGACGCCGCTACGCCGAAGCAGCTCGACGACATCAGTGCGCAGGTAGAGGAATTGCAAAAGCAACTGGATGTGATCCGTAAGCAGGATGCCGCGCAAACCTCGGTTTTGAAAACCCAAACTTCCGGCTTACGGGCGGATGTACAGCCGTTGATTGTTCAGATCGAGCAGATTAATGACCAGATTTCGAAGTCAAAGATTGTTAACGAAGTGAACGGTACTGTGCTTACCAAATATGCCGAAGCCAACGAAGTAGCGGCAGCCGGCAAGCCACTGTACAAAATCGCAGATCTTTCGACGATCATCCTGCGCGCATATGTGACGGGCGATCAACTGACGGAAATCAAGCTGAATCAGCAGGTGAAAGTGCTTGTAGACAGCACCGGTGGTCAATACCGCTCGTTGCCCGGAACAATAGAATGGATCAGCAATAAGGCGGAATTTACCCCTAAAACCATTCAGACAAAGGATGAACGGGCCAATCTGGTTTACGCAGTGAAAATCCGCGTGAAGAATGACGGGTACCTGAAAATAGGGATGTACGGAGAAGTGGCATTGAAATAATGGAAGCGGTTGTTGTCAAGGACCTGATCAAAACTTACGGGAAGGAAAAGACCGTTGCGGTGGATACCGTGTCGTTTTCTGTGGACCAGGGTGAGCTTTTCGGGCTCATAGGACCCGATGGGGCGGGGAAGACGAGCATTTTCCGTATGCTGACCACGCTGCTGCTGCCGGATAGCGGCTCTGCGAGTGTCGACGGACATGATATTGTGAAGGATTTCAGGCAAATACGCAGTTCGGTAGGATACATGCCCGGTAAATTTTCGCTCTATCAGGACCTTACCATCGAAGAAAACCTGCATTTTTTCGCCACCGTTTTCGGTACGACGATCGAGGAGAACTACCATTTGATCAAAGACATTTACGTCCAGATAGAGCCATTCAAAAACCGGCGTGCGGGAAAGCTGTCCGGCGGAATGAAGCAGAAACTCGCATTGTGCTGCGCATTGATCCACAAACCGACCACCTTGTTTTTGGATGAGCCCACCACTGGCGTAGACCCGGTTTCGCGGAAAGAGTTCTGGGAAATGCTCAGAAGATTGAAAGAACAGAACATTACCATCCTCGTTTCGACACCTTATATGGACGAGGCCTCGCTTTGCGACCGTATTGCCTTGATCCAGGGCGGCAAAATATTGTCCATTGACACGCCGCAGAATATCGTGGGGGCTTATCCCGACCGGCTGCTGGCTATTAAAGCCAATGAAATGTACAAGCTCCTGAAAACCCTGGAAAATCATCCCGGCATTCTGAACAGCTACGCTTTCGGCGAGTACGCGCACGCGACGCTGCGTGAGGCTCATGCGGATACGCATGCGTTGCAGGCGTTCCTGCGCGGGCAGGGGCTCACGGGTGTGGAAGTGAGGGAAGCGAAGGTGACGATCGAGGATTCATTTATCAAATTATTACACTAAAACCGCCATGATGCAGAACGACAAAGTGATAGTCTGCGAGAAGCTTACCAAGCGGTTCGGCGACTTTGTGGCTACCAACGAAATTACATTCGACGTACATAAAGGAGAGATTTTCGGCTTCCTGGGTGCAAATGGCGCGGGTAAAACCACCGCTATGCGCATGTTGTGCGGTCTTTCCGCCCCCAGCTCGGGTAAGGCGACCATTGCGGGTTATGATGTATATACCCAAACGGAGCAAATCAAGAAGAATATCGGCTACATGAGCCAGAAGTTTTCGCTTTATGAAAACCTGACGGTGCTGGAAAACATCGAGTTCTTTGGCGGCATTTATGGCCTTTCCGACGAGCGCATTCAATCGAAAACAGATGAATTGCTCCACAGGCTAGGATTAAAATCCGAAGCTAACAAGCTGGTTGCTTCGCTGCCGCTGGGTTGGAAACAGAAGTTGTCGTTTTCGGTTGCAGTGCTGCACGAGCCTAAAATCGTGTTTCTCGACGAGCCCACGGGTGGTGTAGACCCGGTGACCCGCCGGCAGTTCTGGGACATGATCTACGAAGCGGCGGACAGTGGTATCACCGTTTTCGTGACCACACATTATATGGACGAGGCAGAGTATTGCAATCGTATATCCATTATGGTGGATGGCCGAATGGAAGTGCTCGACACGCCGACAAACCTGAAAAACGGCTTTCACGCACGGTCGATGGACGAGGTGTTTTACCAACTCGCGCGAGGCGCCAAAAGAGGGGATTAGCCATGAAACAATTTCTCGCATTTGTCAGAAAGGAATTTTACCACGTACTCCGCGACCGCCGCACGTTGCTGATCCTGTTTGGAATGCCCATCGCGCAGATATTAATCTTCGGTTTTGCATTGACCAACGAGGTGAAGGATTCTGAAATCCTGGTCGTGGACTATGCCAAGGATAATGCTTCGCAGGAGCTGCTTACGAAGATCGGATCGAGCAGGTATTTCAACATCCGGCAGGCTGCATTAAGCCATAAGGAAATACTGGGTACGTTTCAGAAAGGTAAAATCAAGGCTGTGGTAGTGTTCCCGGCCAATTTCAATGAAGATTTGCTGCATCATAACAAGGCCCAGATCCAGCTTATTACCGATGCCAGCGATGTGAACACGGCGAGTATGATCACGAACTACCTGTCGTCGATCATCATGGATTACCAGAATGAGGTCAACCAGAACCTGCAAATCCCTTACCGCATTACACCCGAGGTACGCATGCTCTATAATCCGCAGCTCAAAGGTGCTCACGGTTTTGTGCCGGGCGTGATGGCACTGGTGTTACTCTTGGTTTCGGTGATGATGACGGCTATCTCCATCGTTCGCGAAAAAGAAACCGGAACGATGGAAATTCTGCTCGTATCGCCATTCAAACCGGTGCTGGTGATATTTGCGAAAGCATTTCCATACCTCGCATTGTCGCTGATCAATGTGACGGCGATATTGTTGCTGAGCGTTTTTGTACTGGATTTGCCCGTAAAAGGAAGTGTGGTGCTGCTGTTCGCGGAAAGCACCTTGTTTATCATCACTTGTCTGGCGCTGGGTATTTTCATCTCCATTAAAACCTCCTCACAGCAGATTGCGATGCTCATTTCACTGATGGGCATGCTGTTGCCGACGATGATATTCAGCGGTTTTCTGTTTCCGATCGAGAACATGCCGCTGCCCTTGCAGGTGATTTCCAACATCGTGCCTTCCAAATGGTTTTACATTATCGTCAAATCGATCATGATTAAGGGGTTAGGATTGGCTTCGCTCTGGAAGGAAACCCTGATTTTGTTCGGGATGACTGTATTTCTGCTGCTGGTGAGTTTGAAAAGCTTTAAAATCCGTTTGCAATGAGGACACTACGATTTTTATTACGCAAAGAATTCCGGCAGATTTTCAGGGACAAATCTATCGTGGCGATGATCTTTTTCATGCCGATGGTGCAGCTGATATTAATGCCGCTTGCTGCCGACTATGAGGTCAGGAATATCAATTTGTCGGTGGTCGATCATGATAAATCTCCCTATTCTCAAAAACTGATTTCCAAAATCATTGCATCCGGCTACTTCCGGCTTGCCGGTTATAGCGCGTCATTCAATGAGGCATTTAAACTGATAGAGTCGGATAAGGCGGACCTGATACTGGAAATTCCCCACGATTTTGAAAGAAACCTGATCCGGGAGGATCACGAAAAGCTCTTTGTTGCCGTGAACGCGATCAATGGTACGAAGGCGAGCCTGGGTGGTTCCTATCTGGGAAGTATCATCGGCGATTTCAATGCGGATATCCGGATGCAGCTGGTCACACCACCGAGGTTCAGCCAGTTCCCGGTAATCGACGTGGTAACCTCCAACTGGTTTAACCCTGTGTTGAATTACAAGGTATTTATCGTCCCGGGGATACTTGCGATTTTGGTAACAATGGTTGGCGGATTTCTGTCGGCATTGAATATCGTACGGGAAAAGGAAATCGGGACGATCGAGCAGATCAACGTAACGCCGATCAAGAAGCACATTTTTATATTGGGAAAACTGATCCCTTTCTGGGTTTTGGCCAATATCGTCTTCACGATCGGCCTGCTGGTGGCGCGGTTTGTGTACGGGATCGTCCCGGTAGGCAGTTTGCTGACGCTCTACGCCTTTATTTCGGTGTACTTACTGGCTGTTCTGGGCTTTGGCCTGCTGGTATCGACGTTTTGTGACACCCAGCAGCAGGCCATGTTCATCATGTTCTTTTTCATGATGCTGTTCATATTGCTCGGTGGCCTGTTCACTTCGATCGACAGCATGCCCGAATGGGCAAAACTGATCACGCGCGTCAATCCGGTGCGTTACATGATCGAGGTAATGCGGATGGTTATTCTCAAAGGCAGCAACTTTGCCGACGTATTGCCGCATGTTGGAATAGTGTCATTAATGGCTCTGATTCTAAACAGCTGGGCCATTGTGAACTATAAAAAAACGAACTGACAAAACAGACCGCCGAATATACAGCTAACAACAAATGACCAATCCTGACAAGCCCTGACCGGCTCCGGCTAATCCATCTCAACCATCGCCTTGATCACCCCGTTTGCCGGGTCGAGCCAGCCTTCGAATTCATCCTTCACTTGCCTGAATACAACGCGGTGGGTGATGTATGTTTTCGGGTCGACCAAACCGTTTTTCATGCTATGGATCACATGCTCGAAATCGGCGCGGGTAGCGTTGCGGCTGCTCATTAATGTCGCTTCCCGCTTGTGAAATTCGGGGTGGCTGAATGCGATTTCGCCTTTTTGGAGGCCTACGAGCACATATCTGCCTCCATGAGCCAGGTAAGCGAACGCGGTGTTGATCGCCCGTAAGTTGCCGGTAGCGTCGATGACCACGGTGGGCATATCGCCGCTGGTGATTTCGGCCAGGCGTTCGGCCACATTTTCATGGAGGCCATTGATGGTATGCTGCACGTCAATGCGCTCCCGGCAGAATGCAAGACGCTGGTCGTTGATATCCAGGGCGATTACACTTCCGCCGGCAATGCGGGCAAATTCCATCGTCCCCAAACCAATAGGTCCCGCGCCGACCACAAGTACAAACTCGTCCTTACGCACATCTGCGCGGCGCACGCCATGCGCGCCTATGGCGAGCGGCTCCACGAGTGCAAGCTCATCGAAGCTCAGGCCGTCGCCATGCACCAGCGAATAGGAGGGCACGGAGAGGTATTCCACCATACCGCCGTCGATATGCACGCCCGACACTTTCAGGCTCGTGCAGCAGTTTGGCTTGCCATTCCGGCATGCAACGCATTTACCGCAGTTGAAGTAGGGGACAAATGTTACCGCTTCGCCTTTTGCAAAACCCGGCGCATCGGTTTCCACGATCTCTCCGGCCAGCTCGTGGCCGAGTATTCTGGGGTAGTTAAAGAATGGCTGAGTACCCTCATAGGCGTGCAAGTCGGTTCCGCAAATGCCTATTCTTTTGATTTTCAATAGGGTGTGCCCCGGCGTGGCCACCGGCGCCTCGGCTTGTTCGTAAGAGAACGAGCCGGGCGTGGTACAAACGAGTATTTCCATGGATCGTGATCAGGAATTGGCCAGCGCGCGATCGAGGTGGACGTAGCCGCCGTCGACGTAAATGAGCTGTCCCGTAGTATGGCTGGATCTTTCCGAAAGCAGGAAAACGGTCATGTTCGCGATTTCTTCCGCGGTTGTCATGCGGTTTCCCAAGGGGATATTCGCCGTAATCGACGCCAGTTTTTCCTTTGGATTAGGCAGTGTTTCGATCCATTTTTCGTAAAGCGGCGTCCAGCATTCTGCTACGATCACCGAGTTTACGCGGATGCCGTATTTGAGTAGTTCCACCGCCCATTCGCGCGTCAACGCATTACGCCCTCCGTTGGAAGCGGCATAGGCAGACGTTCCGCCCTGGCCCGTGTCCGCAGTTTTGGAACTGATATTTACGATGGAGCCTTTGGATGCTTTCAAAGCAGGCAATGCATAATGCGCCATCAGGTAGTAATGCACGACGTTTTTGTGCAAGGAAGCTATGAATCCGTCATAAGTGCCGTTTTCAAGGCCCACACCATCATTTACACCCGCATTATTGACCAGGCCGTCGATCCGTCCATATTTTTCCAGAACCGCATTAACCGCTTTTTCGGATGCCTCAGGCTGAGTGAGCTCTGCTGCAATCTGAAAAGACTCTTTACCTGCCGCCGCCAGTGCGTCGACGACCTTCTGGTTGTCTTCCGCGTTTCTGCCGACGATCACGGGAATCGCGCCTTCGGACGCCAGCACTTGTACAATGCCCTCGCCAATACCTTTGGCCCCGCCGGTCACGATGACCACCTTGTTTTGAAGTTTTAAATCCATTATGATTAATATAAAAACTTATAAATGAATTGCTTAGTTGTTAGTGCGAAGTGCTCAGCGTCACGCTCTTCACAGAGCTGTTACGGATCGCGAAGTATAGTACTACCAGAAAACACACCGCAGGGACTATGTAGGCTGTTTGAATGGACGAAATATCCGACACTTGTCCCATAATTACCGGGAAAAACGCGCCGCCCACGATCGACATGATCACCAGCGAAGACCCGATCTTGGTTTTTTCACCCAATCCGCGGATGCTCAATGCGAAGATGGTCGGGAACATGATCGACATGAAGAATTCGACACCCACCAGCGCGTAAACCGAGAACATGCCGTCGGTGAGTACTGCTATAATGAGTAAAACGATATTGGCAACACTGTAAATGGCCAGCAGGCGAGGCGGCGCTACAAAACGCATCAGGTAAGTACCGATAAACCGGCCTATCATGAATGCCAGCAGTGCGCCGGAGAGCAGGTACGCAGCCGTTTTTTCATCGATACCGGCTACATGATCAGCGAAACGGATAAAGAAGCTGCTGATACAAACCTGCGCACCTACATAAAAGAACTGCGCTGTGGTTCCAAGGATCAGGTTTTTTTCGCCCCAGATCGAGCCGCTCGGCTTTTGTTCTACTTCTTCCTCCTCCTTGATTTCAGGCAGCGAAGTCCGCCAGATCATTACCGCCACGAACAGTACGACCAGTCCTATTAGTATAAACGGAATTTGTACCGACGATGCTTCTTCGTTCAGATAGGCATTCAGTTGGTCGGGGGACATAGCCTGGTGTTCAGCCTCGCTGAGCGTTTTCCCGGAAAGGATGAATTTGCCGCCCATTAATGGCGCCAGAAATGCCGCCAGGCCGTTGAAGGACTGGGCGAAATTGAGCCGCTGTGTAGCGGAATCGGCGTCGCCCAATACGGTAATGTAAGGATTCGCCGCCGTTTCGAGCATGGTTAACCCGCTGGCGATCACAAACAATGCGAACAGGAAGAATCCGAAATGCCGCATTTCGGCAGCAGGATAAAAAAGAAATGAGCCGGTGGCAAAGAGCAGCAATCCAAAAGCGATACCTGCCTTATACCCATACTTTTTCATGAAAAGCCCGGCGGGTAATGCGATCAGAAAGTAGGCAATGTAGGAAGCGGAGTCGATCAGCGCCGATTGAAAGTCGCTGAGTTGACAGGCTTTTTTTAAATGCGGAATCAGGATCGGGTTGAGATTGAGGGCAAAACCCCAGAGGAAAAACAGTGACGTGATGAGGATGACAGCCAGCCGCGTCTTACGATCGGTCATAAAGGTTAAAAATTAATAGATGCAGGAACGGCTGTAAAGTAAAACAAAACAATGCAAAGGAATTATATTTTTTTAGGGGGAAATGCTTCTTTGCCCCATAAATATTCCGATACATTGTTTTGCAAAGACTGGATTTCAGATGTTAAGCTGCCGCTGAACTTCGTCCTTTTTCCTGCGTGAGACCTCGATGCGTGAGCCATCCGAGAGTATGATGAACTCGTTGTTATTGCTGATCCGGATAATATGGTCGAGGTTGACCAGGTGGGACTTATGGGTCCGGATGAAACGGAATTTGGCGAGCATATCCTCGAAATGTTTCAGCGTTTTGCTCGCAATGAATGGCCTTTTGTTGATCAGGTGGATGATCGTGTAGTTCCGGTCGGCTTCCAGACGGAGTATTTCATGGACCAAAAAAAAGAAAACGCCTTCGCTCGAAGGTACCGCCAGCCTGAAATCCTTGACATCCCGTTTGTCGATATTGGCGGCCAGGTTTTCGAACAGCATTTTGCGCTGCCGGGAGCTTTCGCTCTTGGTCTGGTGCCGCTTTACCGCTTCTTTCAGGTCTTCCGGACTAATGGGTTTCAGCAGATAGTCCAGCGCGCTGAAACGGATCGCCTGGATGGCGTACTGGTTGTGGGCTGTAATGAAGATGACGTCGAAATCGGGGTTGTTGGGGAGCTGCAAAAAGTCGAACCCGTTCTGGTGGGGCATCTCCACGTCGAGGAAAACCAGGTTGGGCTGATAGAATTCCAGCACGCCCTTGGCCTCTTCCACGGATGCGGCAGTCCGTACCTCCGTGATTTCGGGTACGAAACTGATGATAAGCTGGTGCAAAACATTGCGGGCTCTGGGCTCGTCGTCGATGATCAGCGCTTTTATCATAGTGGGTATAGTGTTAAAATACCTTGTGAATGCAGCTTACCCGGCTGCGATTTTTTCACAAAGTATGATAACGGGCACAACCCAGCTTATTCCAATGTCCGTATGGTACCAAACGGTTATTGAAAGGAACGGCAGCCCCAAACCAACCTGATTTTACAAGATTTTGAACAGGGTTCTAATGCAGCTGTCCCTCGTAACCGACCGGTTTTTTCTGAAAGCTGTAAATCAGGTAGAAAAGCGCTGGCAGGATCAGGAGGCTGCCCAGCAACAGTGCCCAGGCAAGTGCCTCTATCGTTTTCTCCTGTCCGGCATGCTCGGTAAGCGACAAATAGCCACCCCCTTTCAGAATGACGATATTGGGGAAATGCCTGAAAGTCGTCGTTAGCAGGATCATTGTTACCTGAAATCCAGCCAGCGGTCGCAACAGGCTGATTTTGCCCTGATATAACAGCGTCCACATCCAAACGAGCGAGAGCGTAGCAGAAAGGATGGCAATGCGTCCGATCCAGTTGCCGAACACCCAGTCGAACAGCGGGATATGTTCAAACCATGCGGCGATAAATACCAGTGCGCCGCAGATGACGGCGGCGATATTGAAAAACTGCGCTTTGTGCGCAAACCGCAGCCGCTCGTGCTCTATATTGGTTTCTCCGATCAGGTAAACGGATGCCAGAAATCCGCAAATCGATACTGTAAACAATCCGACCGTGACCGCAAACCAATGCAGCCAGCTGAAAATGTAGGCATCGACAAAAGAACCGGCTTGCGGATCGATATGTCCCGACACCGCGCTTCCTGCAATGATCCCCAAAAAAAGCGGCGTAGTGAAGCTGGAAATGGCAAAAATGGTATTGTAGAGATGCTGCATATCATCTACAACCGCATCGTAGTGCCTGAACGTGAACGCCGTCCCGCGGGCGATAATGCCTATCAGCATGATGGTGAGCGGAATATGCAGGTTCACCGACATGGTGGAATAGATTACCGGAAAGCCGACGAACAGGATCACAATCGCGATAATCAGCCACATATGGTTGGCTTCCCAGATAGGCCCGATGGCCGAGTACAACGTTTTGCGGGTAATCTGCTTGTTTTTCTGAGAGGTAAAAAGCTCAATGATCCCCGCGCCAAAATCCGCCCCGCCCAGCAGCAGGTACAACAGGATAGACGCCCAGAGGTATGTGATGACGATGTAGAGCATTTTTAGTTTTGAATGAGTGAATGATTGAATGATTGAATGAGCTGCCGTGGAACGGGGAATGAGTCAGTTAACGAGTGAAAGTGAATGAGGGTCGGGTATAGTCAATGTTTTTGTGACGAACTCTACAACTTCATGACTACTTCCGACTTAATTTATTCAGTCATTCACTCATTCACTGATTACAAATCGTACAACTTCCCAACCATCCGGATCTGCCGGTAGAGCATAAACACTACAAATGCTGCCAATGAGACGTAAATGGCTGTGAAAAGATAAAATGAATAGGCGATGCCGGGCATGGGGGTGACCGCGTCGGCGGTGCGCATGATGCCGTAGATGATCCACGGTTGGCGGCCGACCTCGGTAACGGTCCAACCGGCTTCAACGGCTATAAAACCAAGCGGTGTCGCTAGGGCGAACAGCTTCAAAAGCCACGGCTCCTGCAACCATTTTCGTTTTTTCCATAGTGCCGCAAAATAGAGCACCGACACCAGCATCATCGCCATACCCATCCCGATCATGATCTGGAAGGCGTAATGGGTTACTGCGACGGGCGGATGATTTTCTTCCGGAATGCGGTCGAGGCCTGTTACTTCGGCCTTGAAATCGCCGTGCGCCAAAAAGCTCAGGAAGCCTGGTAGCTTGATCGCAAAGTCGACCTTTTTTTCTGCTTCGTTGGGAATCCCTCCCACAATCAGTGATGCTGATTTTTCGGTATGAAAGTGGGCTTCCATAGCAGCCAGTTTTGCAGGTTGCCTGATCGCCACATCTTTGGCGGAAATATCGCCGCTCAATGGCTGCACGAGCGCCGCCGCGCAGCCGAACACGGCCGCGATCGTGAACGATTTGGTATGGAAAAGCACGTTGCTCCCGCGCAGGATCATGAGCGCGTGTACTCCCGCGACCGCGAAGCCTGTTGCGGCGAATGCGGCGATCGTCATGTGTAAGGCCTGCGAGAACCAGGCTTCGTTGAACATCGCGGCAATGGGGTCGATATTAAGGTATTGTCCATTGATATGTTCAAAACCCGCCGGGCTGTTCATCCACGCATTAGCCGCGACCACAAGTATGCCCGACGCGAGCCCGCTCACGCCCACGACCACGCCCGTGAACCAATGAAACCAGGGATTGAACCGGTCCCAACCATAAAGAAAGAAGCCCAGCGCGATCGCTTCAATAAAAAATGCCGTTCCTTCGAGGGAAAACGGCATTCCGAAAATCGGCCCGGCATGTTTCATAAACTCCGGCCACAAAAGCCCGAGCTCAAACGACAGTACCGTACCCGACACCGCGCCGGTTGCGAAGAAAATGGCCACTCCCTTGCTCCAAGCTTTCGTAACGTTTTTATAAACGGTCTGGCCGGTTTTGAGATAGTAATAATGGGCAACGGCCATAAAAAACGGCATGACCATTCCGATGCAGGAAAATATGATGTGAAAGCCCAGGGAAAGGGCCATTTGGGATCTGGCGGCTATGAAGTCGTTCATGGGAATAGATTTACTGAAAAAATACCTTTTTCCGGGTTAGGAACAGCTGCCAAAGGGTATTTCAAAACTAGTCAAGACTTTTTAGAAGAACCATCATTTGCGCTAAAATGATCGGGCTTCCGGCCTTTTTTTATCAAAATGTTCCAAGCGTTCAAAACAACCATGAACACGGTGAAAAAAATCATTGCCATACTGCTATTGCTGACCGGCGGGGCCGAAGCGCAATTCCAACAACCGTGGTTGATAGATGCCCGGCACATCCAAGTTGAAAACCTGTTGTGGGACCTCAACGAGCTCAGCAAGGCCCCGCAATCGCGGTGGCTTGACGACACCAGTACCGTGCGGTCGCTGCTATACAAGAGCGTCGACTTCGAAGGTAAACCGACGGAAGTATTTGCGTACTATTCCAATCCCGACATGATCGCCGGGCGACCTGCGACGAAACAGAAGTTTCCCGGCTTGGTATTAATCCACGGGGGCGGCGGGAAGGCATTCCGCGAATGGGTGGAAAAATGGGCGAATGAGGGCTATGCGGCTATTGCCATGGACTTGTCGGGCAACGGAGCGGACGGACAGAAAGTGGAACGACCGGGGCCGGAGCAATCCGCTGAAAATAAATTCCAGAAGATCGAAAAGGGCGATTTGAGAAATGTGTGGACTTACCACGCGGTGGCCAGCTCGATTTTAGCGCATTCTCTGCTACTGAGTTTTCCCGAAATCGATCCCCTTCGCACGGGCGTCACGGGCATTAGCTGGGGTGGTTACCTTACCTGCCTGGTGGCGAGTCTCGACAGTCGCTTTATCGCCGCGGCACCGGTTTATGGTTGCGGTTTCTATGATGAATCCGATGTTTTTAAACAAAACCTCAATGCATTGTCGCCCGCAGCGAAAGCGCGCTGGATGAAGTACTTCGATCCATCGGCATACCTGCCTTATTCCCGGCCGTCGATGTTTTTTATCAACGGAAATAAGGACAAGCATTATAATGTGGGGCCGTACATTAAAACGTATGAACTGAGCAAGAACAAGCAGGTGTGCATCATTCCTGATATGCCGCACAGCCACAAGGACGGTTGGGCGCCTGCCGAAATCCGTACTTTTTTCGATGGCGCATTGAACGGCAACCCGCATCCATTCGTGACTGTGAGTGCCGTTAGCCTGGATAAAAACCAGTTAACAGCCATTCTGAAACCGGTTGCGGGCAAGCAGCTATCCTCCGTCGAGTTTTATTACACCAATGACATCACCTCCGACAATGAGCACCGTGTCTGGCAGCATAGCCCGGCAACGATTCACGAGGATAGCCAAACGGTCATTCACCCGATTCCCAAAGAAGGGTATAAGTATGCCTTTTTTTATTTGAAGGACACGGATGGGATTTCCGGGACGACGGTGTTTTTGAAGGATGGGAGGGTAGACTAGCTGTTTTCTGCGGATTCCTGGTTCTGCTTCTCGGCCAGCCGCCGCTTCACAATATCTCCCGGATATTTCAGCGCCAGCTCGCGAATGTCGTAGGTGAATTCCTTGAAGGTCTCTTCCCACACCTCCGCTTCGCCGGGCTCGTATTCGTAGAAGCCGTGCGAATTGAGTATGCCTTTGCCTCCTTCACGAACGACTTTATCGATCAGCTCAGGCACTTCGGTGCTGTTATTGAGGGTAGGAAGCAGGTTTTTCATGACGGTATGATAGGCAGGAACGCCTGTCAGGTCCATCCAGCGGAACACCCCGACGAGCGTCATAAAGTAGCCCGCATTGTTGCGGCACGAGCGGTCGACGTCCTCGATGGTCGCGTAACCATTTTCAACGAGGCTGATGGCCTCGCGGTACATGGCGTACATGAGGCGGTTGGTGATGAAACCTGCAATGTCTTTCCGTACCAGAATAGGCTCTTTGCCCCACAAATGTGAAAGCTCGTACAGGTATTCACCATTTTGGATATCGGTTTCGTCGCCGCAGATGATTTCCAGGAAACGGGTCGTGTGCGCGGGTTCTGTCCAGTGCAGGCCCAGGAACCGCGACGGATGCTGCGTCAGTTTTTGAAGCTGACTGATCGGTATAGCCGAGGTGTTGCTGGTGAGCAGGGCGTCAGGCGCAATCTCTTTCTCGATCTTTTGGTACACCGCATGCTTAATATCGATGTTTTCGATCGTGCATTCGTTGACGAGTTTGCAGGGATAGAGTACTGAATAATCTTCTGTAATGATCAGTTTCCGTAAGTAGTACTCCGGTTCATTGTCGATGATCCCGTTCTGCCATGCCGTTTGCAAATGCTCGCGAATCCGGCGTTCGGCATGATCGAGGTCGGCGGGAACCGGGGCAACGGCGGCTACCGGGTGGCCGGCAATGAGCAGGCAGGTCACGATGCTGCAACCCATTAAACCAAGACCAACAATGCCGACAGGGATTTCATTTGGATTCATTTCAGAAAACGGATTTAGGATTTGATGCAGGTAATATAGTGCTAAAAGCGCATCCGCATGGCTGGCTACTACAAAAAAGCCCCGGAACCAATGATTCCGGGGCTTATATCGACCTGTTTTAAGATCTAGTTTGACCAGCTGTTCACTTCGCGTTCTACTTCTTCCCTGGTTTTACCGATCTTTTTCTGAATTTTTCCAAGAAGTTCGTCTTCTTTTCCTTCTTCATAAAGCAGGTCGTCGTCGGTCAAGTCAGCGTATTGTTGCTTGAACTTTCCTTTGAGTTCGTTCCAGTTACCTTTAACTTGTTGGGTGAATGAGCTCATGATTATGTGGTTTTTGGTTTGATAATGGCACTCTTTCAAGCGCTTTGTACAGCATTATTTCAAAGAACCATTCCACTGCTAAATCCGGCCTTTGTAGCGTATTCGGCATTCATCACTGAGCAAAAAATTACACGGAACGCCCCAAAAGGTGCGACTTGTCACCCTGAGCGTAGTCGAAGGGTAATGCATGACGTCCATCGTGATTTACGGATTGTCTTCGACTCCGCTCCTGACTGACATTACCCAATCAGCTTATTCAAACGGACTATACCCTGTACCATCGAGCGTACCGAGTGGTAGTTGACTTTCCACGAATGGCTCATGTGTTTCCAGATGGGTTCGCCCTGGCGCGTAAGCAGCGGTAACCATTCGCCAACCGAATGGTGGATCATTTTATCAAATACAAACCGGTGGGTGGCATCGTATGCTTTCAGGTACTTTTCATCGCCGTAAACCCGGTAGGCATCGAGCATTCCGATAATGACCTCGGCCTGCTGCCAGAATTCCTTCTCGCGGTCGTACACCTCGCCTGCGTGCGAGCCTTCCACGTATACGCCCCCGAACTCCCAGTCGATGCCATATTCGACGGCGTGGTCATAGGATGCTTTCAATTGGTCATGGTATTCATCATAAGGAATGCCGGCGATGTCGAGCGCATGCATGAGCAGCCAGGCGAATTCCACATTGTGGCCGTAACTGGTGTTGTCTTCGGCTGCGCTCTTCACACCGTCTTCGGTGAAACGGTCCCAACCCCAGATAATGTCGAACTTGATCTGCGGAGCCACGGTCCAGTCCTCCCAGAACTGCGGGATGCCTGTTTTGTATTGGGGGTGCATGATCTTATTGATCAGCAAACGGATAATTTCAATGAGCTTGCGGCGGTGAACCTGCTTGCCCGATGCTTCATATAATGTAGTAAAAGCCTCCATAAGGTGCATATGGGCGTCGAGCGTTTTGCGGTCGCCGCCCGCAGCGCCGGGGCCTTTCAGGTCCCAGTTGCGATGGAACATTTCGAAGTAGCCGCCGTAGTAGGTGTCCGCTCCGTGTTTTTGTAATAAATCAAAAACCTTTTCGGCATATTCCAAACCACGCGGATCGCCCGTGGCCAGGGTGTATTCTGCCAAACTGTAAATCGCGAAGCTGTGGCCGTAGACGATCTTTTCATCGATTTTGACGTTGCCTTTGCGGTCCATCAGCCAGTAAAACCCGCCATACTCATTGTCCCACATTTTGTTGATCAGAAAATCCACCCCGTATCGGGCAATTTCGGCATACCGGCCCTCGCCATAACCCGCGCGATGCGCCGAGGAAAAAGTGTAAACTGTACGCGTCTGGGCAATCAGCGACTTTTCATCCTCGCCCGAGTCGTTGCCTGCGTTGTCGAAATGGGTGATGAAACCACCGTTTTCCTTATCGACTGCGCGATTTTCCCAGAAGGGGAGCAACTCCTTCGTCAAGTGCTGGCGGATTTCCTCGCGATAGCTTTTTAATTGATCTACATTCATTGGTCTAAAATATGGTCAGAGTTTTGAAATGGTTGTTGGATATACTTTCATGAAGCGGGCGTCGGCTATTCGGTTCGTGTTAATTATCACTATAAATATTTTTTTATGGAATATTTACTCTGCAAAGGCTTCCACTACGGGTTGTGCGCTTGCAAATGCTGATCCATACTTCGTAATTCGCGGAGAATTCATCAATCCCGATCCCCATGAGTAATTCTGAAATCGTAGAAGTCCTCGAACTAACGGCCAAGTTGCTGGAACTGCATAATGCCGATCCTTTCAAGATCAAAGGGTATTCCGTAGCGGCTTTTTACCTGGATAAATACAAGGAGAGCGAACTGAAATTTATGACCGAGCAGGAGCTCACCAAATTGCAGGGGGTAGGGAAAAGTACAGCCACGAAAATCGCGCAGATAGCGCAAACCGGAACCTTTCCGGAGCTGGAAGAACTGATTGCCAACACGCCATTGGGTGTGATGGAAATGTTCAATATCAAAGGTATCGGTCCCAAAAAGATTGCCGTTTTATGGCAGGAACTGGGCATCGATAACCTCCATGAGCTGGAACTGGCGTGTTTGAACGGTACGGTTGCCAAAGTGAAAGGTTTCGGGGCGAATACGCAGCAGAAGATCCTTGATTCACTGGCATTCCTGAAAGATCAGGCGGGGAAATTGCGCATGGATAAGGCCGAGGCTGTGGCAAACCTGATTGTAAATGAGCTGAAGAAGACATTCGATCAGGTGGAAGCGGCGGGCGAGATAAGAAGGAAATCAGAAGTCGTCGAAACGATTCGGATCCTGGTGGGGACCGATTCACCGGCACTCTTGCAAAATACAATCGGTGCAATCGAACAGTTGGTGCAGGACGAGCTGAAATCGTCACCATTTGTGTGGCGTGGTAATATCCAGGATGTTGCGGTGTCGGTCGAAATCGTCGCGGTGAAACCGGAGCGGCTGGTGAATGAGCTTTTCCTCGAAACCGCGGGTGAGGATCACCTTGGATTGGCAGGGACTTCCGGCAACACGATCTGGCGGCATGCCTATTATGAAACCGTAGATACGGAACACGCCATTTATGAAAAGGCCGGGCTGCCTTACATCGTGCCCGAAATGCGCGAAGGGGCAGGGGAGCTTGCCTGGGCCGAAACCCGCACGCCCGACCAGTTGGTGACCTGGGATGATCTGAAAGGTATTTTGCATAACCACAGCACCTATTCCGACGGTCAGCATACCCTCGAACAAATGGCGCTTTATTGCCGTGAACTCGGTTTCGAATACCTCGGCATTGCCGACCATTCCCAGACTGCGACTTACGCGCAGGGACTGAAAGTGGAAGAGGTGATCCGTCAACACGAAGAAATAGCAAGGCTTAATGCGCGCTTTGCCTCCGAGAACCCCGCAAAACCATTCAAAATCCTGAAAGGTATCGAATCCGACATCCTGGGCGACGGTTCGCTCGATTACCCGGCAGATGTGCTTGCTTCATTCGATTATATTGTGGCTTCCGTGCATAGCAATCTTTCTATGACACTCGAAAAGGCGACCGCCCGGCTGCTGAAAGCCATCGAAAACCCCTATACTACTATTTTGGGCCACCCGACCGGCCGTCTGCTTCTCTCCCGTGAAGGTTACCCGATCGACCATCAGGTGATTATCGACGCCTGTGCGGCGAACGGCGTTGTCGTTGAAATCAACGCTTCGCCCTGGCGGCTTGACCTGGACTGGCGCTGGATTGCCTATTGCATGGAAAAAGGGGTAATGCTCAGTATCAACCCGGATGCGCACGCCATGGAAGGCTACCTGGATATGCATTACGGCGTAGCCAACGCAAGAAAGGGCGGGTTGACGAAGGATATGACCTTTAACGCGCTGAGCTTGGTGCAGATGGAGGAGTATTTGAAAAAGAGGGCCGGTAGGGTATTTTAACTATTCTTAAAGTGTGATTGTAAAATAGTTATACTATTTTTAAGGTGTACTTATAAAATAGTATAACTATATTTGTGATACACTTTGAAAATAGTATAAACATGTTTGTCACGCGCTACATTTATCCGACACTTCTCGCGCATTCCACTAAAAGGCAAATCACGGTTCTGACCGGAATGCGGCGGACGGGGAAGACAACGCTCTTAAAACAGTTGATGGCGCAATGCGATATTCCGCAGAAGCACTATTTCGATCTCGAGCGGATAGATGTGCGCACCCTCTTTTCCGAACAGAACTACGAAACCATTGTGCAGGCCCTGACACTGCAAGGGACTGATTTTTCTAAGAAAGTCCTGATATGCATTGATGAGATTCAGCTGGTACCCAACTTGCCGAGCGTGCTCAAATACCTGTACGATAGCTACGACGTCAAGTTTATCGTCACCGGTTCGAGTGCCTATTATATGAAAAACCAGTTCTCCGAATCTCTCGCAGGCAGGAAAAAGATCTTTGAAATTTACCCTCTGACTTTTGGAGAGTTACTCGCATTCAAGGGAGTACAAGCCGGCAGGCCGGAAATTTATAAAGCATCAAAATTCATTTCATCCGAATACGAGCGTTTAAAGGGGTATTACGATGAATATATAGATTTTGGAGGATTTCCGGAAGTAGTGCTGGCAAATTCCGCAGAGGATAAGCGCGACTTGATCAGCGATATTCTGAGCTCGTACATCAACTTTGATTTGACAATGCTGTCAGACATTCGTAATCCTACGAATTTGTTCAAATTAATCAAGCTGCTCTCGGTGAGGATTGGTACAAAGCTGGATATTTCAAAACTAACTAGCCTGACGGGAATGGCCAGGCAAACAGTTGAGAACTACCTGGATTTGCTGGAAAAGAGCTATTTGATTAAGACTATCCCGGTGCTTGCGAATAGCCCTGACCGTGAAATAGTGAAAGCAAAGAAAGTTTATTTCCTCGATAATGGCATCGCATCGCTGGCGGGGGAAATCAGCAGCGGGTCTAAATTTGAAAACACTGTTTTTAATCAGCTAATGCATAGGGGCGAAGTAGCTTACTATCAGCTCAAAACCGGCCGCGAAATTGATTTTATCCTCGATCAGAAGCAATGCTTCGAAGTGAAGGAGACCGCGGCCGAGGCTGACTTGAAGAATACCACGTCCTTGGCCAGGAACCTCGCTATAGATGAGTCGTATGTAATCGGGAGACACCCCGTTAGAGTGTTCGAAGGGTTTATTTGGGGAGGCTTTTTGCAATAAGACCTCCCATTTATCTTATAAAACTTTTACCTCTAAATCCTTATTCAGTATTTCCTCCGGCAAATGTGCCGTGATGCCCTGCCGCAACGCGTCGATTAGTCGGGCCTTCATTTGTTCGCGGTTGACAACCAGGCAAACCTCCCGTGCGGGCTCGGGGAAGCGGAAGTGGCGGATATGTTTCTGGCGCTCTTCGGAGAGTTCCATAACGGCCATTTCCGGCAGGATTGTGATGCCGCCGTTTCGTTCCACCATCCGGATGAGCGTTTCGATACTGCCCGAGCGGTAGCTGAAACTGCTGCCGAATTGGCTGCTGCGGCTCAACTCGCACAGCCGCTGTATCTGCGTACGGAAGCAGTGGCCTTCTTCCAGTAACCAGAGCTCATTCGGTTCAATGTCGGTGGGGAGGATGTATTGTTTGGAATATAAATCTGTTTTCTCTGAAACATAGGCATAAAACCGTTCCTTGTAGAGCGGGATTTCCTGCAAACTGTTCTCTTCCGAGACGGACGCGATGATGCCGACGTCGAGATTGCCCATTTTCAGTTCGGTAATGATCCGATCGGTAATCATTTCGGAAACATGGAGTTTGATATCCGGGAAATTGGAAATAAACGGATTCACGAAATGTGGAAGCAGGTATGGTGCGATGGTCGGAATGACGCCCACGCGCAACTCCCCGGAGAGGTCGCCATTGAAATGCTTGGCGATTTCATTGATCCGGGATGTTTCCCGCAAAATCACCCGCGCCTGATCGATAAGCTCACGCCCGACGCTGGTTGGGACAATGGGCTGTTTTGTCCTATCGAAAATCTTTACGGAAAGTTCCTCCTCCAATTTCCGGATCATCATGGAAAGCGTAGGTTGCGTTACATTACAATGCTCCGCAGCCTGGATGAAGTGACGATGGTTGTCGACGGCGACGATATATTCCAGTTGCTGGATGTTCATTTTAAGTAGTTTATAAATATTATTTATGCAAAAATAATATTTATCACTTTGGTTGATCTATTGTGAGAGCAGCTTTTTGCAGTGATTGGTTAGCGACGAGTGATTTCATCTGAATAATGGCAATCCTGTTCAGTTCAATGGCCCGTTCCACTGCGGACCGTCCTTGGCCAATGAGCATCGCATTGATACTTTCCAGGTTAGAAAGTACCACCAGTTGTTCCAGCGTCGCGGAATCGCGCAGATTTCCGCGGTTTGGATTCATTTTCGTCCACTCACGGGCGGTCATACCGAAGAGCGCCAGGTTCAGGATGTCGGCTTCTTCCGCGTAAATTTTACTCATTGCAATGGGATCCAGTTCTTTAGGGATCAGGTTCTCTTTAACGGCATCAGTGTGAATTGTATAATTAATCTTTGCCAGACTGCGCCGCAAATCCCAGTCGAGTTGCAGGCGATTGTTTTCTTCGTCTTTTAATCGCTGGAATTCTTTAATCAGGTAGAGTTTAAATGAAGGTGAAATCCAGGAAGCAAATTCGAAGGCGATGTCCCGGTGCGCAAATGTGCCGCCGCCATACCGTCCCGATTTTGATATAATACCGATCGCATTCGTTTTTTCCACCCATTGTTTGGAAGTGAGCACATAGCTGTTGCTTCCGGCTTCATTTTTAATGTTATCGAATTCGAGTATGTTAAAACCAGGATTGTGCATCTGCTCCCAAAGGCCGTTGAACTCAATGGTGAACCTGTTACGCATCCAGTTTGAAATTACCAGGCCCGGGGCTCTGTCCTTTTGCCGTGCAATGTCAGTCAGAGAAATGAATTCTCCGGTTTCTTGTTTCAGTACGGCAATCTCCTGATCATTTACAATAAGTCTTTGATTTTTCATTTTGAAGAATGTTTAGTCGATACATTCTTCTTTTACGATAGCTTCCTTAAAAGGTAACAGCTTGTAGTAGCATTAAATCCTCATTAAACTTACTTCTTCCAAGGCCTGCTTTGCTTGCATTTCTCTCAGGAATTGTAATTTAGCCCCACTTTACAATATCGTTCACGTAAAATTTTGTCAACTATGAAAAACCTGAAAGCATGGATGCTGCTCGCTTTGATGGCGGTTGCAACACCGATTTTTGCACAGACTGCGACAGAAAAGCAAAAAACCGAAGCGAAACTGAAAAAGGACGGTACACCTGATAAACGTTACAAGGAAAATAAACACCTCAAAAAGGACGGTACGCCCGACAAACGTTATAAAGGCAGCAAAGCCGATACGACCAAGGCAGCGAAGAAAAAGTAAAAGTCGAAGACATTAGCCAGAATATTTTTCTGGGAAATTTAGGGTAAGCGCCCGACCGGTTGTCAATATATCGTACAACCCGAGTCGGGCGCTTATTTTTTTACATAAATCAGTCGGTGCAATGAATGCAGCCTTAGCGGATGACCACGTAACGGTTTTGAGCAGGGACAGGGAATCAGAGTTTGAGAAAGTTTTCAAGAAACATTTCAAAGGACTGCATGCCTATGCCTGCACTATTTTGAAGGACGATATCATGGCCGAAGAGATGGTCCAGAATGTATTTTGCAGGTTATGGGAGAAGACGGATCACATCGATATCCGCGAGTCGGTCAGCGGATACCTGTACCGGTCGGTGTACCACGAAAGCCTCAACTACCTCAAACACCTGAAAGTGCGGGAGGCGCATCGCGATTACACTTTGCAGCAGGAGCAACAGAGTGCCAGCGCTTCGCAAGGCCTTGAATTGTCGGAGCTCGAAACCCGCCTGGACATTGCATTGCGCGAACTGCCCGAAAAATGCCGGACGATCTTCCAAATGAGCCGGTTTGAAGAATTGAAATACCAGGAAATTGCGGATCGCCTGCAACTGCCCGTCAAAACAGTCGAAAATCAAATGGGCAAGGCATTGCGGCTTTTGCGGGTCAAACTGGCCGATTTTCTTCCGGCTTCCCTTTTACTTTTTTTCCTCAGCTGATCAGTCATGAAAACAGAACACAACCCGAACATAGATGAATTGCTGGTGAAGTCGATGCTCGACGAAGCCAGCGTTGCAGAGCAGATCGAGATCAAGCAATGGCTGCTCGATGATGATGATAACCAGCGGTATTTCGAGCATTTCGAACTGATCTGGAACGAAAGCAAACGCATCGCCCGCATGAGCACTGTGGATGAAAATGCCGCCTGGGAGCGCTTCAAAGCACGAACGAGGGCACAAGAGCGGGAGACCGAAGTAATCCCCATGTATCCCAAACCGGTATTCAGGATACTGCGGATGGTAGCAATGGTGCTCATGACAGCCGGCGTGGGCTGGCTGGGCTACCTGTTTTCTACACGCAGTACCCCTCGCGAAATGCTGACGGTCAGGTCCGGTATGGAGACACTCACCGACACGCTGCCGGATGGTTCGGTAGTGACCCTGAACAGAAAATCGAGCATCAGCTATCCGAAGGATTTTGACGGTAAAACGCGGGATGTCCGGCTTACCGGAGAAGCGTTTTTTGATGTAAAACCAGACAAATCGAAACCGTTCCTTATCTCGGTGAATGACGTGACGGTGAAAGTGGTGGGGACTTCGTTTAATATAAAAGATAACGCAGAGAAAACGGAGGTGATCGTGGAAACCGGCATTGTCGAGGTATCCAGGGACACTCAGCGGGTGCGCATTACCCCGCGGGAAGAAGCAATTATAGTAAAGGCGAGTGCTCAAATGCGCAAGGGCGTTGCCGCAGACGAATTTCACAATTACTACCGCACACGCAGGTTGTTTTGTGACGGAACCCCGCTCTGGCGACTGGTTGAAATTCTGAACGAGGCTTATGAAGCTGATATCGTGATCGGTAACGAGCGATTGAGGAACTTGCCCATCAATACAACTTTTGACCAGAATTCACTTGAAAGTATCCTGGGTGTCGTCGGCGAAACCCTTTCACTTAAAGTTGAACACCATGGCGACCAGATCATTTTGAAATAGCCTTATCTTTCGGGATGAATCAGAATTCTATATTCCGTACTGTATTAAGGCTGGCTGTGATTTTGGTAATGATCCCGTGCGGGAGTTTTGCACAGCAGATTCTGAATAAACCGGTTGATATCTCTGTAAAGGGGCAGCCGGTTTCTGCTGTTTTGAAATCCATGAGCGAGCAGGGTAAGTTCTATTTTTCCTACAACAGCAACCTGATCGCGGGCGACAGCCTGGTTACACTAAATATGAGCCGGCAGCCGGTGCGGCAGGTGCTCGACCAGCTTTTTTACAATAAATTTCAATACAAGGAAAAGGGCGACTACCTGATCATCCTTCCGGCGGTTAGGGAAAAGTCGTTTCATATCACCGGCCTTATCCTGGACGACGAAACAGGGAAGCCGGTCGATTATGCAAGTGTTTATTCGCGACAGTTGCTGGTGTCGACGCTATCGGAAGACGACGGCGGTTTCCGGCTGCGCATCAAAGAGCGGGCCTTTCCCATTTATCTGACAGTCAGCAAGGTAGGGTATGGGGATACGACGATGGTCATCCAGAGCACCGAGGAATCAGCGCGAACCATGCGCATACAGCCCAAAGCCGTGGATCTCGACCCGCTGATCGTCCGCTACTCCGAAGGGGAGTCGACCTGGTTGGGGCGGTTGTTCCTGTCCCAGCGCCTGCGCGCGCAGAGCCGGAACATCGGGCAGTTCTTTGTGGCGTTGCCCTATCAGGCATCGCTTACGCCCGGACTGGGTACGCACGGACGCATGAGCGGGCAAGTAGTCAACAAGTTTTCGCTTAATATAGCGGGCGGGTATACGGCCGGTGTGAACGGGGTAGAAATAGCAGGCGGTTTTAATATTTCCAAAGAGAATGTCCGCTACGTGCAGCTTGCGGGCGCATTCAATGTGGTGTCGGGGCATGTGAATGGCGTGCAAATCGCCGGTTTCAGTAATAATGTACTTGATTCATTGCATGGCGTACAAATTTCCGGATTTAGCGGAATGGTACGGAAACACGTCGATGGGGCGCAGGTAAGCGGTTTTCTGAGCAGGGCCGGAGGAGGCATCGCGGGCGCACAGGTTACGGGGGCCATCGGACTGATCCGCAACGGAGGGCATGGCGCACAGATTTCCGGTGGCTACAACCAGGTTCGGGGTGTTTTTAAGGGCGTGCAAATTGCCGGTGCAGCCAATAACGCCCGCGATTCGATCCGCGCAACACAAATTTCCGGTGGGATCAACATGGCCAGGAACATTAAGGGGGCGCAGTTGGCACCCTTCAATTATGCTAAAGTGATGCGAGGCGTACAGATAGGCATCGTCAATATCGCCGACAGTTCTTCCGGCGCGAGCATCGGATTTATCAATATTGTCAGGAAAAGTACTTCCAATATTTCGGTGTACGCGACCGACCTGGCGCCGGTTAATGTGGCATGGAAAATGGGTACACACCGGTTTTACAGTCTGCTGATGGCCGGTACAGGCCTTAATGGCGATAAAAAGATAACGACTTTCGGAGCCGGCTTCGGGCGCGAGTTCTTTCCATTCAGGAAAGCGGGTTTCTTTGTCGAGATATTAAACCAGAACGTTTATGTGGGAGATTGGGACAGGATGCCGTCCTTGTACCGCTTACAGATCGCCGCTACTTACAAGCTCAGCAAGCATTTGATGCTGTTCGGCGGGCCTTCCTGCTCGGTTTATGATCACGATGGTGTGGAGGTTGGAGAAGGTTACAAACAATTTCCCCCATCCGGCTACCCGAAGATCGATTTCGGTAGCAAGAAGGTTACGTCGTGGATCGGCTGGCAGGTGGGTATCAGTTGGCGATATGGCAAGTTGTAAATGCATAATGTAAAAGAGGTGTCTCCTTGCGGGACACCTCTTTTACTGAATTGCGGTACTTGTAGCGTGTTACAACTTCCTTACAGACCAAACGATGCCGTTAGTAGTACTTGTCCCACCCAAATTAATGTTAACACCAAGGCCGTCCGCTACATATTGAAGATCAAGAACGTCGTTGGCTGTTAGTGGAATATCGCCGGAGATTACAACGGTGCCACTGCCCAGGATAGCCCTGAGTGAAAGTACCAGTGCGACATTGACGTTGAGAATCGGAAAAAGCCCGGACAATGTTTCCACACCATTTACCCTGAGGGCTATTTTCGGATCTATAGTGCCGACAATCGATGCTGAAACAGCCGCAGTGGTTGAGTAATTGATTACCGCCGATATACGGTATATACCGGTGGCGGGAACGGTGTAGGTTCCGGCAGCCGCATTCAGTCCTCCTCCGTCGGCATACAATTGCGTGAAAGCGTTAATTGAGCTGTTTGCATTTACAACCAAAGACGTCTTCGTTGCCGTGAAACCATAAGGCGTATTAGTAACACCGTACATTAAAGGTTGCCAGTTGGTTCCGTCAAAATAGTAAAACCCTGCTGCGCCGTTGGTCTGATAAACCAGCAAGCCCGTTGCAGGGCTTGTGATCGCTGTCCGATCCGAATCCAGCATGCGGGGAATCAATGCGCCTTTGGTGGTGGATTGTACGTCCAGCTGAGCGCTTCCATCCGGGCTGATGGTTCCGATACCCACCTGGGCGCTGGCTATGAATGTGAATAATGTGAGAAATGCAGCCAGTAATACTCTTCCGTGTTTCAGAGGGGAGATAGAAAAGTTAAAAATGTAGTTTTTTTTCATATAGAATGCTATTGTCTGTCACAGGGTTGGGATACGTTTTGAAATTGGACCATCATCAAACGAAAGCCCGGTTCTCCGGACCTTCGTTTGATACATGTACCGAAAAGATAGATCAGTTTATCCCGACTCCTGCGCTGATATGCCCAGCTATAACCGTCGCGAGGTCAATACCTGCAGTGACGCTAGCCGAGAACACCAGCAATAACCGCGTACCCGCGGTAACTGGGATAGAAAGGCCGGCAGTAGTGCCTGACGACGCCGTACCGACCGAAACAACGCCAGTCAACGGAGGGGACATAACAACCGTAGCGCCGGGAATCATAGTAAAGACGTTGGTTCCTGCGGCGGCCATATACAATTGTCCCTGGATAGTGACTGTCGATCCGAGTAACACTACTGCGGCACTACTACTGAATGTGCCGGCAAGAGAGGTAATGGTGCCATCGCGTGGAACGGAAAAGGCCATGTTGCTGGTGAGCGATGTCGCGTCTATAAATCCGCCCAAAGCCGTAATGCCTGGTGTCGAAGCACCGAAGCCCAGCACCGAACCGGCATTTAGCAAACCGCCCAATACAGTGGTCATGGTAGTAGGAGCGCCCGAAGCATAAGGTATGATGGCACCACCACCGGCTGCTGCGGTAAGTGGTACCCAGGCCGAACCGTTATAGTAGTAGAAACCCGGAGTGTTGTCGGTTTGGAATATCAGCAAGCCAGTAGCAGGGCTGGCGATCGTGCCCCTGTCACTCAGCGACATTCTGGGAATCAGCAAACCTTTATTGGTGGCCTGAATATCCAGTTGCGCACTTCCATCTGGAGAAATGGTTCCGATACCTACCTGGGCATTGGCTACGAATGCGAACAATACGAGAAGTGCAGTAAGCAGTGCGCCCTTCAATTTCGGAGAAGATGAAAGCGCGTTGAAGATATATGTTCTTTTCATGGGAATGCGAATGTTATTGTTTGATGATTTTGATAACTTGGGTCTTGCCGGCAGCTGTTTCCACCTTCACGAGGTAAGTACCGGCCGGATAGTTTTTCAAACTGAACTCCTGCCCCGGTTTGGGTTTCAAAAGTTCCAGAAATGCACGGCCTGTCAGATCGGTCACTTTCACGCTCGCGAGTGCTTCTTGGGAGCCAATCTGAAGTTTGTCGACCACAGGATTAGGGTATGCACTGACGAGTCCGGAAGAAGCCAGTTTGATGGACTGAATGCTGCTATATGCATAGCTGCCGTCGGTGTCGACCATTTTCAAGCGGTAATACTGTGTTCCGAAGCGTTCCGCGAGATCCGGGAAGGAGTATTCTCTTCGCTGAGCGCTCTCCTTGGCTGCATTGACGTTCCCCAGGGCATTCCATTTTCTTAAATCTTCACTCTGCTGAATTTCAAAGCGATCGCTGTTTTTTTCTTCGGAAGTTTGCCAGTAAAGCATGGTCGCATTCTCCACCCGTTTTACCTGAAATCCGATCAGGCTTACCGGTAGTGCATTCTCCTGCGCGGCAGTAAGGGAGGTAAAGTTGGTGAGCGGCAGGGTGTTGGAGATATAATGCTGGCCTACATTGACGGTACTTCCGGTGGTCGATACGAAATTGGCGTTACCATGTTGAAGCTGCAATGTGCTCTCTGTGTTCCCGTTAAGTTCCGAACCCCGATAGAAGAAGCCTGCAACGCCTGTAAAATCAACGGGTGTGGTAAGGTTGTAAACCCGCGCGATGCTGGGCGGACTGCCCGGAATAGGTGTTGGTGAGATCGTCAGCGTCTGGGACGTAAGCGTGAAATCGACGCTTGGTTTCAGCGTCAGGCTGTCAATAAAGACCTGGGTATTCTGCGCAATAAAAAAGCCGGGGGTTCCTACGGTGAATTGCGCTTGTGCGGTCAGTGTGGAAAGTAATGCCAATTGGCAAAAAAACAGATAACGTTTCATCATAGTTGATCTAGATTAAGTGTAAGAGGAAATGTGATAATCAAATAAATGTATATAAATATTTAAAGAATATAAGAGTTGCAAATAAAATTATTTCTACCAATATGTGTCAGATGTGAACATAATTTGTAGAGATATATTTACTTATCGGTAAAAGAGGCTATTGCTATCGAATATATTTTTCAAAAAAGTTAGGGTAAGGCATCATCCGGTTGTCGGTTTAATGCATACGGTTTCTGACCGATCGATTTGAAGGCCTGCAATGAAATCGGGTACTGTGTGCATTCAGACAATTATTTCTCAAATGCATTACCCATGAAAAATTTGCTTTCTAATCCATCCCGTCTATTCTTCATCAGCATATTACTGATCACCAGTTCATTTGGCGCAATGGCCCAGCGCGACAGTACCGCAGCGGTGCACGTGGGTTTCATTTACCCGGTAAGTTCTAATGGCAAGCATGCCGCGTCCATTACCAACCGGTTCTCGCTGCACGCTATTGCCGGACTTTCCAAAGCCGAGACAGGTGCATCCATTGCAGGTGTAGCCAATGTGGTGAAACAAAATGTGAGCGGCGTTCAAATGGCTGGCGCCGCGAATGTGATCGGAGGCTCAGCCAGCGGCGCACAGATTTCGGGCGTCGCTAACGTGATCGGCGGCGGTGCGACGGGCGTCCAGCTGGCTGGCTTTTCCAATATCACAGGAGGAGGGGCAAGCGGCGCCCAGATGGCGGGCTTTTTAAACCTTGCGGAGGCGTCGGGGGCGGCACAGGTGGCCGGTTTTGCGAACATTGCTAAAAAGGATGCGAAAGGTTTGCAGCTCGCAGGGTTTCTGAATAAAGGCGGTGAAGTAAATACCCAGGTGGCCGGCTTTGCCAACGTCGCCAAAAAAGTAAAGGGTGTCCAGCTCGCTGGTTTTATCAATATCGCCGACAGCAGCGATTACCCGATCGCGATTTTCAACTTCATCAAAAATGGTGAGAAATCGGTTGCCGTTACTTTCGACGAAACGATGACGGGCATCGTGTCTTTCCGTTCGGGCGGGCGTGTGTTGTACGGGATTGCGGGTATCGGGTACAATTTCAGGGACAATGCGAAAGCCATGTATGCGGCCGAGGGCGGACTGGGGGCGCATATTCCTTTGAGTGGCCCTCTGCGGATTAATTTGGAAGCCGTCGGGACCACGCTCACTGACTTTCACGGAGGGAGTTACAACAAGAACTCGCTTCGCATTCTGCCCGCATTGAGACTGGGTAGCGGCTTCGAAGCTTTCGCCGGCCCTACGCTCAACTATGTTTCCTACGAGCGGGAGAACGACTACGATTTTATCAAGAAATACATCTGGAAGAACAACAGTTCCAAAGACTTTCAGGGACTTTTTGTAGGGTTTAACGTCGGCGTGCAGTATTTGTTCTGATGCAGACACTACGGTTCAGGCTGGCCCTATGGGGCTGGCGTTCCCTGTCGGACCTGATCTTCCTGGTCGTGTTCAGGCTCTGGCCTTACCGCCGCAATACAGTGCTGCTGAATATGGCACGCTGCTTTCCGACTCGCTCGGAAAAAGAGATCAGGCAGATGGTCTCGGCCTATTTTCGCCACCTCGCCGATCTCATCGTCGAGCCATTCATGATCGGCGGGGTGGCACGGGGTAGCCTCGGCAGGTTGGTCAACTATGAGAACACGGCGCTGATAGAGCGGCTTTTGCGTGAAAAGAAGCACATTGTGCTGATGGCCTCGCATTATGGCAGCTGGGAATATCTGCTGTCGCTTCCATTGCAGACCGATTGCCAGGTGGTGGCCGCATACGCGCCGGTTTCGAACAAATGGCTCGATCGCTGGCTGCTGAAATTGAGGGGCCGGTTCGGGGTGGTGATGATCCCCAAATCGGAATGGTACCGGCGGACGCTGGGTTGGAATGCGGATTCATCCGCGATTTTCGTCACCATTGCCGATCAGCGCCCGCCGGAGTCGGGCAAGTATTACCTCAATTTCATGAACCGGAAAACCTTCGTGCAGTCGGGCGCAGCGCGCATTGCCGTGCAGCGCGATTGTGCGGTGGTGTACCTGGACGTGACCCGGAGGCAGCGCAATACCTACGATTTCCGGTTCCGGCTCATTACCGCACAGGCCCGCGAGCTGGGTGAGGCAGGTATTATGGAGCATTACTATAAGGCTCTGGAAAACACCATCGAACGACAACCGGAGCTCTGGCTTTGGTCGCATAACCGCTGGAAATTCCATTCACGGCAGGGGCAGAAGCCGGTCAATGCCTTGTAATTGTTGTAATATTCAGCAAAGGGTAGGTCTTTTCCCCAAGTCTTGATTTTTGAACTGTTTTTGTAAATAATTGAAGTGCAGTTAGTTGTGTAATATAGGTTCAAAAGGGAACCATAATTTTACGGGACGGCGGTCAAACCAATTTATTTACCAAAACGAAGCATTATGAGAAAATTAGCATTCATGGGTGTGTTTGTGATCGCCGGGATGGTGGCAGCATGTAATGACGACGACAATCCGACAGACCCAACTCCCGTTTTGCCCGAACTGAAAGTATCCACAACACTTTCCGGTGCAAACGAAGTACCCGCTAATCCATCAACAGCTACCGGTTCAGTAGATGGTACATTGGATCAGGAGACGAGGATTTTGAGCCTCAACATCATGTACAGTGACTCCGCGGCGTCGGATTCGGCGTCGTCCGACTCGGTATTCGTACCAACCGGCTGGCACATCCACAAAGGATCGCCCGATTCGACAGGCGCAGTAGTGATCGACTTCGGCACCGATTTCAAAACACCCTTCGCATTTAAAGACACCCTTACCGAGGCACAAGTGGCCGATCTGAAAGCAGGCTTGTATTATGTAAACATTCATACAGCCAAGTATCCGACCGGCGAGATCAGAGGTCAGTTGAAAGCTGAGGAATAACCCACTGGTTTGGCACTCACACAGTGCAAAAAACAAGAGCGGCTCCGTGAGGATGCCGCTCTTTTGTTATGAGCTGATAAGTAGTAGTGCTTGTTTAGAAAAGTCCCTTCGCTTTTTCCAACGCGGTGTCCAGTCCGCTTGCGTCGGAACCACCCGCAGTGGCGAAGAAAGGCTGCCCGCCGCCGCCGCCGCGGATCTCCTTCGCGAGGTCTTTCACGATCTTGCCCGCATTGAGCCCGGTCTCCTGTACAATATTTTCCGCAATGAATACCGAAAGCTGTGGCTTTCCGCCGATCTCGGCACCAAACACGGCGATCAGGTTTTCGACCTGGTCGCGGAGCTCGTAGGAGAGTTGCTTCAAGGAATCCGCGCTTGGGACATCTACTTTTTGTACAATCAGGTTGAAAGTACTGTGGGTTTCCATATTCCCGATCAATGTCGCTTTCAACGCCTGGATTTTCTCATTTTCGAGCGCCGCAATCTTTTTCTGCAATGCCGAGCGTTCTTCGATCAGGCTTTCAACCGCTTTGATAAGATCGGCCGGGCCTTTGAGCAGGTCTTTGATTTTGTTCAAAGTCTCTTCCTGCTGGCGCATCAGTTCCAACGCTTTCTCACCAGTTACAGCTTCCACACGGCGTACACCTGCGGAAACCGAACCTTCGGAAATGAATTTGAACACGCCAATCTCGCCCGTCGAAGGAACGTGCGTACCTCCGCAAAGCTCGAATGAGAATTTGGGATCAAAGATGATGAGGCGTACGAAATCGCCATATTTCTCGCCGAAGGTAGCCGTAGCACCAGCGTCCAGCGCCTGCTGAATAGGTACATTCCTTCTTTCTTCGAGCGCAATGTTTTCGCGGATCTTTTCATTCACGCGGTCTTCGATCTTTCTCAGTTCCTCGTCGGTCACTTTCGAGAAGTGGGCGAAGTCGAAACGCAGTACTTCGTCGTTCAGGAATGAACCTTTCTGGCTCACGTGCGTACCCAGGACCTCGCGCATAGACGAGAGCATAAGGTGCGTAGCCGTGTGGTTCGCCTTGATCTTGTTGCGGCGGTCAATGTCGATTTTGGCAGTAACAATGCCCGATCCCGACAACGCCTCGTCGAGATTCTTATCCCGCGAAATATGTACAAAAAGGTCGTTCTCCTTCTTGGTATCAATAATATTAATTCTCCTTTCTCCTTCCTCCTTACTCCCCAAAACCAAAGTGCCGGTATCACCAACCTGTCCCCCCATTTCAGCATAGAAAGGAGTACGGTCAAGTACGATATGGTATTCCTCGCCAGCCTTGGTTTTCACCTTGCGGTATTTTACAATGTGGCTGTGTGTTTCTTCAAAATCATATCCAAGAAACTCAACACCGTCATACTCGCGCAGCTCGACCCAATCGGTAGCTTCTTTGGCGGCATCCTGGCGGGAGCGTTTTTTCTGCTCTGCCAATGCATCCTGGTAACCGGTTTCGTCGATCTGGAAGCTTTTCTCCCGTGCAATCAATGCGGTCAGGTCAACAGGGAACCCGAAAGTATCACTCAGCTCGAACACCTCGTCGCCTGGGATGGTATTGAGGCCGGTCTCTTTTAGTCCTGAAATAATGCTGTCAAGTCTTTTCAATCCCGATTCGAGCGTGCGCAGGAAGCTTTTTTCTTCTTCCAGGATCACGCGCGTCACGAACTCTTCCTGATCTTTCAACTCTGTAAACACATCCTTGAACTGCTCGGCCAGTACCGGTACCAGTTTGTGGAAGAATGGCTCCTGGAAACCCAGGTAGGAATAGCCGTAGCGCACCGCGCGGCGGAGAATGCGGCGGATCACATAACCCGCTTTTACATTCGAAGGCAACTGCCCGTCGGTAATGGCGAACGAAACGGCGCGGATGTGGTCGGAGATCACGCGCATGGCGATGTCCGCGAACGGCTCGTCGTTTTGTCCGTATTTTTTGCCCGAAAGCGTTTCGAGTACGCCAATGGTATTTTGGAAAACGTCGGTGTCGTAGTTCGAAGTTTTTTGCTGGATGGCCATGCAAAGGCGCTCGAAGCCCATTCCGGTATCGACGTGTGTCGATGGGAGAGGGATCAGCGAGCCATCGGCCTTACGCTCGAACTGCATGAATACCAGGTTCCATATCTCCACTACTTGCGGGTGGTCGTTGTTCACGAGCGATTTACCCGACACTTCGGCTACTTCCGCTGGCGAGCGCAAGTCGATATGGATTTCGGAGCAGGGGCCGCACGGACCGGTATCGCCCATTTCCCAGAAGTTGTCCTTTTTATTTCCAAGGATAATGCGGTCTTCGCCGACGATCCCTTTCCAAAGGTCCCATGCCTCCTGGTCGAAGGGGACGCCATCGGCTTCATTTCCTTCAAAAACAGATACATACAGCCTGTCTTTCGGCAGTTTGTATACATCCGTCAGCAACTCCCACGCCCAGGCGATCGCTTCTTTTTTGAAGTAATCACCAAACGACCAGTTGCCGAGCATTTCAAACATGGTGTGATGGTAGGTATCAAAGCCCACATCTTCCAGGTCGTTATGCTTTCCCGACACGCGCAAGCATTTCTGAGTATCCGCGATCCGGCGCGAAGGAGGGGTGCCGTTACCGAGGAAAAAGTCCTTGAACTGCGCCATCCCCGAGTTGTTGAACATCAGCGTGGGATCGTTCTTGGCCACCAGAGGCGCCGAGGGTACTATTAAATGTTCTTTGCTGCGGAAAAAATCAAGAAAAGCCTGACGTATTTGATGCGAGGTCATTGTGTCTGTTTTGATACTATATCATCGTGAAATTTGCCGCAAAGGTACATAGTTGCATTGAGATTAAGTTACTGCCGCTCCGCATATTCCAAATTTCGGGGTACCCCACAGTACAGGATGGCTTTTTTTGAAATAATTTACTAACGACTCCCAAAGTGAGTATAAACCCTGAAACGCCTCCTTTTTTAGACATAAAGCTTAACAAACAAATAATGCCGTGAATGGCTTAAATCCGGATTTAAGTTTGATAGGCCCTAAAATTCAATCTACTAATATCGATGAAACCGTTTTCAGAGTTATCGGCTGAGGAGTTGGCAATGGAAAACCTCTTCATAAGATGGGTACGGTTTCCTGATGATCCGCCAATCCGTTCTTTTTGGGAAAACTGGATCCTCAAATATCCCGCGCAGAAAGATACCGTAGCCAAAGCCCGCGAACTGGTGCTGATCGCCTCCGACTGGAAGCCCGACAGCCTTTCCAGTCAGGACGTCAACTCAATCTGGGGCCGGATTATGAGCTCGCTCGACATTATGGGGGACCGCGATTCGAGAAAAAATACCCAGGACGGCCCGGTCAGCGGCCTTTCGGCAGGTAACATCGTGCTGATCCTGATGTCGGTCACATTTCTGCTTTTTATCTTTTATTTTATACTGGGTAGTAACTAGGCCCACACCTCCTCGCTGCTGATTTTATTATTTCCCGAAAAATATTGATTTTTTTAAGGGTGTCCTGAGATTTCTGCGTCACCTAAAAATCATTGTGCAGTTACATATTGCCAATGGCCGCCTGAACCGAAAAATTAGCCAATCTCAGCGAACATGGAAGCGATAAACCTGACTAACAACCGGAAATTGAACCCGGCGGATGCCGCCGCGTCCGGACCGGCAGCGTCCCAAACGGCCGCACCGTTGTGGAATATGCTGCGGGCAGGAAGCGGAGAGGCTTTCGAGCAGATTTTCAGGCACTATTATCCGTCGCTGCTCAATTACGGGCTCCGCTTCAACAAGGACGACGAGGAGGTGAAGGACTGCATTCAGATCCTTTTTATGAATATCTGGGAGCGAAAGGCGTTTCTCGGCACGTCCGACTCCATTCGGAATTACCTGCTCGCATCCCTTCGCCGGCTGATCCTCAAACGGGCAAAGGCCAACCCGACGACCATCGCGCTCGACGACGAGGATTCGCTTTTCCACGTCGAACTGTCGGTCGAAATGCAGATGATCCGCGATCAGACCCTCAAAGAAAATGTGGTTTCCCTGCAAAATGCCATTCAAAACCTTCCGGCGAGACAGAAGGAGGCGTTATACCTGCGGTTCTATAATGACCAGTCGTTCGGTGAGATCGCCCTGATCATGAATATTTCTACCCGGGCCGTTTACAAACTTATTTACAAAGCGCTGGACGCGTTGAATGAAGAACTCGCTCCACAAGGGCGTGACGTGCCTTTCGTGCTGAGCGTTTACATGGCCTTATTGAGTGCAGGAGGCGTCATGAGCGAGGGTGTAGAAGTTATTAAGGAGTTTATGTAAAAATTTTTACAAAAAATTTAACTGGTCGAGGGTCACTCGGTATTTATTCTGGCTTTATCAAAGTAAAGAATAAATATTATCCTATTGGAAGCGCACAAATACGACCGGTTTGGCTACAAGGATTTCGTCCTCGACGACGATTTTCGTGCGTGGCTCAACGGCACCGCCCCCGAAAAAGACCATCTGTGGGAGAAATGGCTTGTTGCCAACCCGTCCCGCCATTCTGAAATCGACAAAGCCCGGAAGATTGTACTTGCCCTGCATTTCCAGGGGAAATCGGTCCCGGATTACGATATCGGACAACAATGGAAACGGCTCGAATCTTCCATCGCCGTTTCCGAAACCGCGAAAGAAAACGAAACGTCGCCCCGTCGCATCAATCTTGCATGGATCTGGAAACTTCTTGCCGCCGCGTGTGTGGTGGTGGGGGCGTTTTTCTTTGCGAACCGCTACCTCATCGGCCCGCATGCCCCCGCCTCGGCTTATGTGCCGGTGGAGCACAAGGCGGCAAATGGCCAGCAACGCAAGCTTCTGCTCCCCGACGGCACCCGCGTGACGCTCAACGCAGGTTCTTCGATTTCCTATCCCCAGGAATTTGAAGACGATGTCCGGAAAGTAAGCCTCTCAGGCGAGGCATTTTTCGACGTCAAGCGAAACGAAAAGAAGCCCTTTGTGATCACCACCGGTGATGTAGTGACCAAAGTACTGGGTACATCATTCAACATCAGTGCCTATCCCGAAAACAAGGCCGTACAAGTGGCCGTGGTGAGTGGTAAAGTGAAAGTGAATGCCCAAATCGGCTCGGAAGACCAGAATGCCTGCGTTTTTCTGAGTAAAAGTGAAATGGCGACTTTTCAGAAAGAGGCCGGCGAGCTCATCGTGAGCACTTACGACGAAAAAGAGCAGATAGGCTGGAAAGACGGCATGCTGTACTTCCAGAAATCGGATTTCCATTCGACTATCCTCAAACTGGAACGCTGGTATGGCGTGAAGTTCGAAGTGGCACGGGGCGTGCGCATGGATGCCGATTGGCGGTTCAGCGGGAAGTTCCAGGATAAGTCGCTCGATTATATCCTCGGCGTGATGAGTTATCCCAACCGGTTTTCATACAAAGTCAACAACAACATTGTAAACCTCCAATAAACCACACCAGCCTATGCGGTCTGATACCAGCTAAAAAAAGAACCGGTAACCATTGCTGATTACCGGTCCGTGTGACTTTCCCGTGCTAAGAGTTGGCGCTCAATCAGGTAACGGGGAAAGTCACGTGTCATGAACGTGAAATTCAAAACGATCAAAAATATGCAATATAAACTACTACGACAAATTGTAGCGATGTCTAGGTATGCGGTTATCGGGACGGTTTTGCAATGCATTTTTGCGGGCTTGCTGTCGGCATCCGATGGTAAAGCCCAGGAGCAGAGCATTGAGAAAATCTACATTTCCATCGACCTGCACAACGTGCCGCTGGAAGATGCCTTTGTGGTGATCAACGACAAAACCAATTTCAATTTTCAGTACGATCACAAACTCGTACAGAACAAAACCGTTGACCTCAGCTTCCCGCAGGCAAGCGTGGGGAAGCTGCTGCGGCACATTTCGCAGGAAACGAGCCTCAGTTTCAGCAGGGTCAACGAAACCATTTACGTTTCCAATGCCAAAAAACATGCGGTGACCGAGGTGCTCAATGGCGCTTCGGTGTTCAAGGCATCTGCTACGGGAAGACCCGAAGCATTCGCAGGTTCAGCGGAGGCCTATCATGCCCAGCGGCTGCGTCAGGTAATGGACAATGCAATCGCTTCATTGACCGTGACAGTGGCGGGGGTGATCCGGGACGAAAACGGGATCGGCCTGCCGGGTGTGAACGTCGTGGAGAAAGGTACCCTCAACGGGCTTTCGACAGACACCGAAGGTAAATACAAAATTACCGTTACCAATAATGCTTCCATATTGGTATTCAGTTATATAGGATATGTTTCCCAGGAAATACAAGTAGCCGGCCGGCGCTCGCTGGATGTGAAATTGGTGCCGGAAAACAAGGCATTGGAAGAAGTAGTCGTGGTCGGGTACGGCACGCAGCGTAAGGAGAGTGTAGTAGGAGCTATTTCGCAAGTCGACAACAAGGCGCTCATGCGCTCGGGCACGTCCAACGTCACCAACGCGCTCGCGGGCAAGCTTTCGGGCGTGCTCACGATGCAGCAGAGCGGCGAGCCGGGCAGCGACCATTCGGAGATCGTTATCCGCGGACTTTCGAGCTGGAACGGTTCGCAGCCGCTGGTGATGGTGGATGGCGTGGAGCGTGATTTCCGCGACATGGACCCCAACGAGATCGCGACCATATCGGTATTGAAAGATGCATCGGCTACGGCCGTTTTTGGCGCGAAAGGGGCTAACGGGGTCATTATCGTGACAACCAAACGCGGTACGATCGGCAAGCCGAAGCTGGACTTTACCGCATCCTATGGTTTGACAAAGGCTACGCGCATTCCGGACCACATCAGTTCCTACCAGACGATGTCGATGTACAACCAGGCACTGATGAACGGTCAGCAGTTCACCGACCTCATTCCGCAATATGCATTGAATGAATACAGGAATCCTTCCACACCACTGAACAGCCTGCGTTACCCGGATGTAAACTGGTTTGATCTGATGACCAAACCGTTTGCAACCAATGCAAATGCCAACTTCAATGTGTCGGGCGGGACTAACTTCATCAAGTATTTCACGTCGCTCGGCTATTCTTACCAGGGCGATTTTTTCAAAGCTTATCACGAAGGCTACGACGACACCCGATACTGGTACAACCGTTTCAACTACCGGACCAATATTGATTTTAACCTCACGCGCTCGACGACCTTATCTTTGAACGTAGGAGGCGAGACAGGCATTAAAAACCAACCGAGCGGTACGCCCTGGCGCAATTTGTATTCGACGGGGCCGTCGCGTTACCCGGCCTATTTCCCGGCCTGGGTGCTCGAACAGGTACCAGACCCGGATTATCCAAACGACAGCGGTGACCGCCTTGCGATGAACTTCGGCGAGTTTACGGGCAATCCCTATACTTCGATGAACCAGGGCTCTTTCGACCGGTACCTGGATTCCAAGCTTTTTACCGACCTGATCCTCGATCAGAAACTGGATTTCATCACCCCGGGACTGACCGCAAAAGGCAAGGTTTCGCTGAGTACCTATTACAAAAACCTGTCCCTGACCGGCCGCTACACGTTCCCCGAGTATCAGCTGAATTACGATAAGATCGGCACTGAGGAAAATCCGTGGTTCCGTGCCGGACAGGGGAACGAGGTATTTCAGCAAACGCCGCTCGATATCAATGTTGGCGCGCTCGAAGGCGGTTATTATAAGGATTTATATTATGAACTGTCGGCCAACTACAACCGGTCGTTCGGCAAACATAATGTTAGCGGGCTGGTACTCGTGAACCGCCAGCAACGCGACAGAGAGACGAATTTCCCCTATTACAACCAGGGGCTGGTAAGTCGCGGTACTTACGATTATTCGGGCAAATACCTGCTCGAAGTGAATGTCGGCTACACGGGCTCGGAGCGTTTTGCGCCGGGTATGCGATACGGCTTTTTCCCGTCGGGGGCAATTGGCTGGGTAGTCTCGGAGGAGAAATTCTTCAAAGACCGACTTCCCTGGATCAGCAAATTGAAACTGCGGTATTCGGATGGTAAAGTGGGAAGCGACATCGCGACCAACCGGTGGTTGTATTTGAGTGATTATTTCAAAGACAATGCCGGATATATTCACGAAGATCTCGGCCCGAACCTTGTCTCGCAATGGGAGGAAGCCCGGAAACGGGATTTTGGTATTGAACTAGGGTTATGGAACGATACTTTCACGTTCGGCGTCGACCTGTTCGACGAGCGGCGCAAGAAAATGCTCCTCGACCCGCGAAGCGTTACGATGCTGGTGGGTAACTCATTCAAGGAGCTCAACCTCGGTCGGCTTAAAAAACATGGCATCGAGCTCGAAGCGGAGTATCGGAACAACACTGCGTCGGGCCTCAGTTATTTTGTGAAAGGGCTGTTCGGTTTTAATGAAAACCGCATTCTGTTCAAGGACGACCTGCCTTATGCCTACGATTATCAGAAAGACGCAGGCAAGCCGCTCGGCGCGCAGCTCAGCGGCGTAGAACTGACTGGCAGCGGCTATTACACCTCGGTGGATGACATTCATAACAACGTGGCGGCCATTGACCTGCAAAAACTGAATGTAGGCGATTACAAATTCCTCGATTACAACGGCGACGGCAAGGTGACCAACCTCGATAAATACCCGATCCCAGGTTCGGATTATCCGCCTATTACCTATTCATTCTCGGCAGGGTTTTCCTGGAAGAAATTTGATTTCAACTTCATGTTTCAGGGCAATGTGGGCAAATATGTCGAGTTCAACCAGCCCTACGAAGTTGAGTTTATCAAGGGCGACTGGCGCGTGCATGCCTCACAGCTGGATTACTGGACACCTACCAACCCGGGAGCGAACCATGCCACATTGCACTACTCCGGCGGTGGTAGCACCGATAACCTCTTCTGGGGCGGCGGCGAGGCCGACAGGGGCTTTGATATCATGATCGAAAACCGGTTCTGGCGCAATTCGAATTACCTGCGGTTACGGGAGGTTTACGCGTCTTACACATTCAATTCCAAGTTCCTCCGGCGCGTAATCGGCACCTCGAACCTGGTGTTCTTCGTGACCGGCAATAACCTCTGGACCTTCACCAAACTCATTGAAGGCGATCCCGAAAGGAAGGATTTCAACCAGGGTTTCTATCCCCAAATGACCAGTGTAAAATTTGCCATCAGGGCGGCATTCTAACCCAAACCAACAGACAATGAAAAGATTAATTACGATACTGTGTGTACCGGTGCTGTTCATTTTGCTTTTGGCTTCGTGCGTAGAAGACTATCTGGATAAAGCGCCGGAGTCGGGGCTGACGGAGGCTGACGTTTTTTCGAAGTACGAAAACTTCAAAAAGTACTTCGACGACATGTATGAAGGCAACAGGTTGGACGGTACTACCTGGCGCGGCTACAATATCAAGAACGCTTACTCACTCTACTTCGATTTCTGGGACCAGAAATACACCCTCGAAGCGCTCACGGACATGAGCGACATGGGCCGCGTAATGGATGCGCAGGTCATCAAAGGCGGGCAGATTTCGGCGATTATCAATAAAATGACCTACGACCCGCAGCGCCGACCGATACTGGGTTCGATGTTTTACATTATCCGGAAGTGCAACATGGCTTTGAAAAACATCGGTATGTTGAAAGACGCAAGTCCGGTGGATATCAACGATTTCAAAGGCCAGGCACATTTCATCCGGGCATTTGCGCATTTCGAGCTGTTCAGGCTGTGGGGGCCGATGCCTTACCTTACGAAAGTGATGGGTCAGGACGATGAATGGGACATCCCGAGGCTTTCGAAGCGGGAAACGTTGATCCGCATCGCGATGGATATGGATTCTGCTGCCGCCTATTTCGAAAAGGCCGATCTTATGCGCCGCGACCCCGGACCGGGCGTGGCAGGACACCTCAACAACCCCGAACAAAAACGCCCCACCGGCGTGGCAGCGAAGGCATTCAAAGCCCGGGCATTGCTTTACGCGGCCAGCCCGCTGAACAACGAAAAAGGCAATGCCGACTGGGAAGATGCCGCGAAGGCCAACTGGGAAGCTATTCAGATCGCAGAAAAGTATGGCTACGAGCTGCTTTCGCTTGACGATTACAAGAAAAATTACATCGGTACGACCTATTCCAACGAACAACTATGGGCATGGTATGCCGGTACGAAAACCTATAACGACGGCAGTTTGAACGGCCAGATGAATGGCGTCTTCGGCGGAGGGAAAACGGGCTGGTCGGGAGAATGTCCCACGCAGAACACCGTCGATAAATTTGAAACCAAATGGGGAGAGCCGTTGAACACCCCTGCCGATCGCCAGGCCGCAGTGGCTGCCGGGCATTACAGCGAGCAGGATCCTTACAAAGACCGCGACCCGCGCTTTTACATTGATATTATCTACAACACGGCCCCGGTACCAGGCTACGGCAATGCCAAGATCTACTACGAGACCAAAGATGGCGCGGCCGTGTACGGTCAGCTTCTGGATCAGTCTTATGCGGGTATTACACGCACCGGCTACTATGAGCGCAAAACCTGGGGCGAGCAGAGTGTGAACAACAAAACCACCCCGCAATACACGGACCCGCTGATCCGGTTGGGAGAGTTGTACCTCAACTACGCCGAGGCCGCCAACGAAGCCTACGGCCCGAATGGCGCGGCGCCGGGCTCGTCGCTCACAGCCTTGCAGGCGCTCAACCGCATCCGCACACGTGCGGGCATGCCCAACGTCATGCAGGCATACACGGGTTCGAAGGACAAACTCCGTGACCGCATCAAGAATGAGCGCACCATCGAGCTTTGCTTCGAAGGCGGGCACTACTACCACGATATCCGCCGCTGGAAAGACGCCCCGAAAGTAATGGGGGGCACACTTTACCGGATGGAAGTGGAGAAAGTACCCACGAGCACCGCTTACCCGACAGGCTTCAAGTATACCCGCATGCCGCTGTCGGCCGACCGACAGACGCGCTGGAAGGAAGCCATGTATTACCTGCCGTTTAACACGGAGGATATGTACAAAATGAAAAATTTCGTCCCTAACGAAGTCTGGTAACCCCTAACGCTCAATCCAATGATGAAAAAAGTGATCCATTATGCAGCGCAGGCGGTTGTCGGAATGATAATGCTATGCCTGTTATGGGGCAGTAATGTGCTCGCCCAGGATAAGCCGGCCAAGAAGCTGAAGCCGGTAAATGTAAGTCTTAAAGTGACCGACGAAAATGGTAACCCGATCCCGAATGCCTCGGTGGTCGTAGGGGAGGGGCAAATCCACGCGGAAACCAACGAGAGCGGTGATTTCGATTTCAAAGCATTGCCGGAGGATTTTGTAACGGTTTCCTCGTACGGTTACAGTAAGTCGGTATCGCTTGTCGGGGATATTGTGACCAACAGCGTGGTGGAACTGAAAAAAGCCAAGTTGTTTGCGACGGCCGACGACGCCATTCCCATGCCTTTCATGAATATGCCAAAGCGGCTGGCTACGGGTAGTTACGTGACGCTAAAAACCGCCGATCTTGAAAAGTATCCTACCAACGACCTCCGTAATGCGTTTTCAGGGCTTGTCAATGGCCTGGAAGTGGTGGAACGCGACGGTTCTCCCGGGCTGACGGCCGAAGAGGAGCTGGGGAATTTCAGGATCACGGAAAAGATCGGACTCGCTACACGCGGCCGCAGCCCGATTTTCATTATTGACGACATTCCGACCGATATTACCGAAATGCCGATAGACCCGCAGGAAATCGAATCGGTGACGATCATCAAGGATATTGTGGGTAAGGCCATGCTCGGGCCGAGGGGTGCGGATGGCATTATTTACATTAAAACCAAAAGAGGGAAAGTCAATGAACGCATCCTGAGCGTGAATGCCGAACAGGGTGTGAGCGTGGTCGACCGGTTCCCGGGCTGGGCGTCGGGTTCGGAATATGCCACGTTGAACAATGCGGCACGGACCAATAGCTTGCTGTCGCCGCTTTACAACGAGAATGATATCGCTGCCTATGCCAGGAACGATGCGTATGACCTCTATCGGCCCAGCGTCGATTTCCGGCGGATGATGCTGAAAGATTCGAAGCCTTTCACGCGGGTGAACGTCTCGTCGACCGGCGGGAACGAGACCGTGCAGTACAATGCCTACCTGGGCTACAACGGGGAAGGGGACATTTACAGGATCGGCGCTAAATCGGATTACAACCGCATTAACGTTCGTTCGAATATCGACATTAAAATCAACCCGCTGATCAAGGTCAAGTTCGACTTTTTCGGTGGGCTTGGCTTGCGCCGTTCACCCAACTACGGGTACAATGTCAATTTTACCAGCGACGACGGCAATGCCAACACTGCGTTGGACCTCGTGGAATTCAATAGTGCCATCAACGACATCACCAACACGCCGCCGATCGCCTTTCCCGTATATGCGGCATTTGGCGATAATCCGGTGGCACCGTGGTATGGGGTGAGCTCCAATTACAAGACCAACCCGATCGGTAACCTGATGCATAATGGGTACTACACGGAAACCGGTCGGACGGGCGCTTCCAACCTCACTTTTGACTACGACCTGAAAGAGCTGGTGCCAGGTCTCAGGTCGACGACCTACGCGGGGTTCAACCTGTTCAACAGCTTGCGGATCGGCAAGGCCGAGGATTACATCGCCTACATTGTGACGCCCGGGAAAACCGATGCCGGTATCGATACGATCAGGCTCTCGAAAGTGCATGACGGCGCGGATATGGCGGGCCAGGCGAAACTGCATGACTACTATTCGCAGCGGTTTGTAGTCTATGAAAACCTGAGCTACGAGAAAAGCTGGGGTGGGCATAGTATTCAGGCCGGGCTTACCTATTACCTGGGCAAATTGTCGCGCAACGGGATTGAAGAACCCCAGCGCCAACAGAATGCGGTGTTCAACGGGGTATATTCCCTGAAAGACCGGTATGTGTTCCAGGGTGTGCTCAACTATGCGGGAACGTACAGTTTCGACAAGGGCAAGCGCTATGCGTTTTTCCCGGCGGCTGGCCTGGCCTGGGTGATTTCGGAAGAAGGTTTTTTCAAAAATTTAAAGGGTATTGATTACCTCAAAATCCGGGCGGAAGCCGGTGTGCTCGGTTATGAAAGCTTCCTGCCGCCTTTTTATTATCTCGACCGTTGGGGCGTGAATTCGACCGGTTCGGCATTCGGGCCCTATTCGACCGGACAATGGTTTGGGAGCAATACCGACAACCTGGTCTACCGTACCACGCCGGGCCGCATCGGCAATCCCGACCTGACCTGGGAAAAAAGGAAAGAGTTTAACATCGGAATTGACGGGTTATTCCTGAAACGCAAGCTTTCGATTGAGGTCAATTACTTCAATAACCTGCGCGACGGCATCGTGTCGCAACTGGCCAATACCGTGCCGTTGGTGGTGGGCATTTCCACTGCGCGGCCGTGGTACAACTACAATAAAGTCAGAAGTTCCGGCATAGAGGCTGCGCTGCAATACACCGAGCGTGTGGGAGAGCTGCGGTTTTCGATAGGCGGCAATGCCACGGTGCAGAACAGCAAAATCCTGAAATGGGACGAACCTAATTTCCGCTTCGGTTACCAGACGCGCATTGGCACACCTTCTGACGGCTACTGGGGGCAAACATACACGGGCAAGTTTGCGACAGACGCCGAAACCGACGTCGTCCCGCAAATTTATGACGAAGACCTCAAAGCCGGCGACCTGAAATACCGGGATATGAATGGCGACGGCGTTGTAGACGACAATGATCAGAGCCGGATCGGTCATGTCTCGCCCCGACTGACCTACGCATTGAACCTGAAACTTGCATTCCGGAACCTGGAACTTACTGCTATTGGTACCGGCCGGGCCTTCTATCAGATCCCGTTTACCAACAAGTACTTCTGGAACGGATGGGGCGATAACAATTACTCCGATTTTGTGAAGGAAAATATAGGAGGCCAGTATCCGCGGCTTACCTATTACAAGGTCAACAACAATTTCGTGGCTTCGGATTTCTGGCTGCGCGACGGCGGCTTTTTCAAGATCCAGAATGTGGAACTGGCCTATAATGTGCCGGTACGGATGGGCAATCTGATCGCCGCGCGCGGCATACGCGTGTATGTACGTGGTGCGAATTTGCTCACATTCTCCAAGATCAAGGGAGTAGACCCGGAGTCGGTGAACTCGGGCATTACTTCTTATCCGCTATTCCGCACATTTTCCGGAGGGGTTAAACTGACATTTTAAAGCCAGAATTATGCATTTGAAATCATCATATATCAAAAGTATCCTGTCCCTGGCCGTTGCCGCCCTGGGGCTCACCTCATGCGTCGACTATCTGGAACCTTATCCGAACGGCAACAGGACGACGGACGACATCTGGAAGTACCAGGATATGGTGCAGGGGCTTGTGGGACAATGCTACGACAATATGACCCGCAACTATAACGACAATGAAGGCGTTTTTCTCGATGGCGCCACCGACGACGTCGTTATCACCAGCACTACCCATCCGCTCAACCGCCTCGCAGTGGGAGCCATGCCTACCAGCCTCGATCCCTTCCGGACCTATTGGGACAGGGACTACCGCTCCATTTACCTTTTAAACCTTTTTCTCAAAGATCGCCGGGGATATAATACGCGCTTTCTGGTGGATCCGCACCTGGACAGTCTCGTCAAAAACCGTTTGCAGGGCGAGGCATTTGCATTGCGGGCATGGTTTCAATGGGATTTATTGCAAAAATTCGGGGGAATGGCCAATGGTCAGTTGCTCGGCTTTCCGATCGTGCTGGATCCGGTGGATGTGAAGGCAGAAACAAACCTTAAGCGTAATACGTATGACGAATGTGTTAAGCAGATCGTCGCCGATTGTGACTCGGCCTACAAGTACCTGCCCATTGCGCACCGCGATTTCCTGGTCAAGAATGTGAATGACCGGGCCTATGCCGGCGGCAGGTACTGGGGGCGGATGGACGGCATTACCACCAGGGCCATTAAGGCGCTGGTGTATCTTACCTGGGCCAGCCCGCGCTTCAATCCGTCGAACGATATCACACGCTGGGACCTGGCCGCGCAGAATGCGAAGGAGGTGATCGATTTCAAAATGAAGACTGATGCCGTTACAAATGGCTTCAATCCGGCAAAGGCCGTAAACTGGTTTGATCCCAACTTTCCGGGGATTATCTGGGCGTCGCGTTATAACAATGCCAATGATGCGATGGAGCGGATGTTCTATCCCGGCGGTTTCCAGGGCACGGGATCCGTAGGGGCCACGCAGGACCTGGTGGATGCATTCCCGATGAAGAATGGCTATCCCATTACCGATCCGCGCAGCAAGTACGACCCGGCCAATCCATATGCCGACCGCGACCCCCGCTTTTATGCCACTATTTTTCATAACAATGCCAAGGCCTTGAAAATCAATAGCGATAAGGTGATGTATACTTTTGAAAACTGGCAGAATGCAAAAGATGCCGCCGGCCCCGCAGTGAACAGCCGCACCAATTATCATATCAAGAAAATGGTTTTCATGGGGCTTAACTGGTCGGACAACTCGATCAACCGACAGCCGCATTCGAAATTTTTCATCCGATGGGAGCATATGTTACTCACGTTCGCAGAAGCAGCGAATCAGGCGGAAGGCCCCGATGGAGGCAAATATGGAATGTCGGCCAAAGATGCGATGGAGTACCTCCGGAAGAAGGATAATACCGACGGTGGAAAGGGTTTCACAGCCGACCCTTATCTCACAGAAGCTGCGTCCAAAGGCAAAGCGGTTTTCGACGGGTTCATCAAAAATGAAAGAAGGATCGAGACCTGTTTCGAAGGCATGCGGTTCTTTGATATGCGCCGCTGGGCGACCAACCTTACCGACCTGAACAAACCTGTTCGGATGGCGAAGATCACCCGAAATTCCGACGGGACTTTTGAATACAAGCTCGACGAAGTGGTGGAAGCGCGATCGTACCGATCCGCATTCCTGCCGATTCCCTATGACGAAGTGCTTAGAATGTCAAACCTGGTACAAAACGATGGCTGGGAGGCCTGGAAATAAATATGAATGCTATGAAAAAGAGAATCGCCGTCGCCCTCGGGCTCACCATGGCCCTGAGCGCCTGCTATGACGACTATATCAAGGATTTCGACTACACCTCGGTGTATTTTATGTACCAGACCAACGCACGCACATTCGTGGTGGGCGAGGGGATGAGCATAGAGGTGGGCGCCGCGCTCGCAGGCGTGCGCGAGAACAGGCAGGACCGCGTCGTAGGCTTCCAAATGAATGCGGCGCTGGTCAATGCGAATGCGCTGGAAGCGATGAAGGCCGGCGCGGGGTACATTCGCGAAGCCGTAAGCGGGGTTGATACGCTCAAACCGCTGCCGGCCGATTATTTCACGATTTCAGACAATTCCAGAATGGTGATCAAAGCCGGTACGCATATGGGCTCCGTGGTGATCAAGGCCGATTCCGCACGGTTTCTGAAAGACGCCGCAACGATCCGCGCCGGGTATGCGATCCCGTTCTACATCACATCGGCCGACGCCGACTCGATTGTTCGTGCCAAGCGTTCGGCAGTGGTCGCACTCAAATATGAAAATATGCTTTTCGGCAACTACTGGCATGGAGGTGTTACAACCGTGAAAGACGCCGCGGGCAAAGTGGTGAAAACGGTGAAGTACTACACGACGATCCCTTCTCCGGAAGCCAAAATTTTCAAGCTGAAAACCGTAGCGCCGGATGCACTCGTGACGAACATGATCAGCGACCAGGAAGGCTCGTTTAAAATTACGCTCGATGGGAATGCGATTAAAATCAGCAAAGCGGATGGTTCAGCAGTCGATGTGAAGCCCGACGGCGCGAGTACTTTCAACCGGGCGAAGCTGTTGCAGGAACGGAAATTGTTTTTGAGTTATAAATATGAAAATGAGGATGGTACGACGTCTTTCGCACAGGATACACTCACATTCAGGAACCGCATTCGTGACGGCGTGAACGAGTGGCAGGATGAGAATCCGGACCATTATAAATAGTGTCAGATTAGCGCTTCATCAGCAATCGGAGTGCCATATTTGCTGGGTAATACTCTTACTTAATATTGTTTAAGTACAATATTCTGGCGGAGTGTGTTCGGCGGATATGGCATTTTTGTATTCGTTTGTGCAAATATTTTATAATAAAATATTGGAACTAGTCTATTTTGGCAACGTTCCCGATAACGATTGCATAAATAAACTTCGCGTATCGTTTTCAATTTTCTCCCCGAATCTCTATTCTCCCATAGATTTCCGAATGGTACTTTTAGTACAATTAATAGGCTTATTAGAATTGTTCAAATAAGTCCGTGGCCGGAGTCAAAAGTGCCTTATCGTCCCTAAGCCTCTTTTCAGATAAAAATATTTCAACAGATTAGTTACAAATCTGTGTTAAGTAACTGTGTGTCTATTTGTAACTATTGGAAGAAAAAATATAATTATTTGTAAGGGGTAATCTATCAAGTGATCGTCAGAATTGACACAGTTTATGGTGAACTACTATTAATGGTTAAAACAATCGATGCGTATGAAAAGAAACTTTACAAGTATTGGCCACTGTATGATGCGTTGGGCAATGGCTGGTGCGGTGATGACGGGTTTTACAGGGCAGGTCTATGCAATGAGGCCTTCAAATCCGACCATCAGGGTTATCGACAGGACAGTTTCAGGAAAGGTGACTTCCGTAGAAGACAACCTTCCCGTTCCCGGTGTTTCGGTAGTACTGAAAGGAAGTAAAAGCGGTACCAACACGGATGCCGATGGTATTTTCAAAATGAGTATTCCGGAAGACAATGCGGTCCTCGTGTTTTCAGCAGTGGGTTTCGTGACGCAGGAAATTGCTGTTGGTAATAAAAGCGTGGTGGATGTCGTGCTGGCGAGCGATCAGAAGATACTGACGGAAGTGGTGGTTGTGGGTTATGGTACGCAGAAGAAAAGCCAGCTGACCGGCGCGATTTCGTCGGTGGGTTCAAAGGAAATCAATGAAATGCCGATTACCAACCTCGGACAGGCGCTGCAAGGCCGTGCTGCCGGGGTGGACGTGACCCAGTCGGGTTCGAAGCCGGGAACGGTGCCGAAAATCCTGATCCGCGGTCGCCGCTCGTTCAATGCGGGTAATGATCCTTTGTATGTAGTGGACGGTATTCCGTTGGCGGGAGGCTATGAAGATATTAACCCCAGCGATATCCAGTCGATGGAGGTTTTGAAAGATGCTACCGCGACGGCGATCTACGGTTCGCGCGGTGCGAACGGGGTCGTGATCGTGACCACCAAGCGTGGTGGCCAGAAAGGCAAAACGACCGTGAGCTACGATGGTTACGCGGGGGTTTCCAAAGCACTCGATAAAGTAAAACTATTTAGTGGGCCCGAATTTGCCGAGTTTGTACGGGAAGCGTACCGCGCAACAGGCGGTTATAAGGATGCTGCCGGCAATGCCATTCCGACAGGCGTGATCAACGCAGAGGCCGACGCGAAAGTGGCGGTATTGGGCGGTGACCCCAACGTGGCGAAAGGTATCGCCAACGGCACCAGCACCGACTGGCAGGACCTGGTAGTGGGTACCGGCATGATGCAAAGCCATTCGGTAGGCATTCAGGGAGGAAGCGACCGTACCCAATTCTATATTTCGGGTGGTTACTTCCGCGATAAAGGGGTTGTGAAAGAAGCAAACTTCACCCGCTTTTCACTCCGTGCGAACATTGATCATAGTGTGAACAAATGGCTGAAAGTAGGCCTTTCGTCCTACATGATGAACAGCATCCGTAACGGTGAAAACCTGAACACCTACGGTATGACGATCAATCAGAACCCGCTGGCAGTGCCGTACGACGAAAATGGCAAGCTGATTTTCTCCCCTACCAACGACGCCTTGCTGACCAACCCGCTCGCGGAACTGGTGAAAGGCGCGCAGGTTGATCAGATGAAGCGTTACCGTATTTTCAATAGCCTTTACACGGAGTTCAGCATCCTGCCTGGTTTGAAATACCGCGTAAACTTCGGTCCGGATTTCAATATTTATCGTTACGGGCGTTTTGTCGGTTCTATGACCAATGCCAGAAAGGGCGGGGATGCACAAGCCAGCACCGGCAATGCAATCGGTTTCAACTGGACTTTGGAGAACATCGTCAACTATTCCAAAACATTCGGCGGCAAGCATAACCTGAATGTCACTTTGCTGCACTCTATTCAGCGCGACCGAACCGAATCATTCACATCGTCGGTACAGGGGGTACCCGTTGAAACGCAATCTTTCTATAATCTCGGTGCAGCGACAACTGTGTTTTCTCCCAGCAGCGGCCTGGTTGAGTGGACGATCAACTCCTTCATGGGACGTTTGAACTACGATTACAACGATAAATACCTCGTTACTTTAACTATGCGTCGCGATGGTTCGAGCCGTTTCGGTGAAAACAGCAAGTACGGTAATTTCCCCGGAGTCGCAGTAGGTTGGAATATCGGTAACGAGGATTTCCTCAAAGGCGTAAGCTGGATAGACTTATTGAAAGTCCGTGCGGGATGGGGTAAAGTGGGTAACACCGGTTTGGCCCCTTACCAGACACAGGCGTTCCTTGGCCGTACCAGCTATGCATGGAACACAACGGCGGCGTACGGTTACCGCCCCGGAACGATCGGAAATGCGGATTTGCGATGGGAGTCATCTGCTACTGCCAACGTAGGTCTCGATTTTAGCCTCGTTCGCGGACGTGTACAAGGTTCATTGGAGTTTTACCAGACCAATACTACCGACCTGCTTTTGTCTGACCAGCTTCCCGGATCGATCGGTTTTAACGCTGTTACCCGCAACGTAGGTGAGACCCGTAACCGTGGTATCGAGTTGGGCATTACTACTACGAACGTCAATACCAACAGCGGTTTCAAATGGACCACAGACTTTACTTTTACCAAAAACACCGAAGCTATCCTGTCGCTTTATAATGGAAAAGTGGATGACCTCGGTAACGGCTGGTTCATTGGCCGTCCACTGAGCACGGTTTATGATTATCGGAAAATCGGTATCTGGCAGACCAACGAAGCGGATGCTGCGAAAGCGGTTAACAGCGAAGTGGGGCAGATCAAGCTGAAAGACATCGATGGAGACGGCAAGATCAATGCGAACGACCGCGAGATCATCGGTTCGGACGTTCCAGATTTCAGTGCGGGTATCACCAACCGTTTCAATTTCAAAGGCTTCGACTTTTCGTTCTTCTTCTTTGCCCGTGTGGGTAACCTGATCCGCAGCGAGTTCCACAGAAACAACAATGCATTGGCCGGCCGCTATCAGCAAATGAAAGTGGATTACTGGACGCCCAATAACCCGACCAACGAGTTCCCGCGTCCGAAAAGCAACCAGGAATTCCCGGTTTACGGCAGCACGCTTACTTACTTCGACGGAACATTCGTGAAGCTGAGAAACGTAAACGTAGGTTATACTTTCACACCGGAGATGTCGAAAAAACTGGGAATGGAATCACTACGTTTGTATTCAAGCATTCAGCAGCCGTTTATCTGGGCGAAATACCGCAGCAAATACAATGGTGTTGACCCTGAAACTACCGGCCTTGCTGCGGGTGGTACCGGTGTAACGCCTGCTACGATGGTGATCACATTCGGCGTGAATGCGAAATTCTAACGGCCTGGTTTTGAAATTTTAAAAGATACTGACAAATGAAAAATATAAGAAAATCGATTGTGGTGTGCGGGATGGCAGCGCTGATGCTGGCAGGGCAGGGGTGTAAAGATGTGCTCGATGAGAACATCATCTCCGGTGTAGGTAACGATTATTTGAATACTGCCAAAGGATTTGAGGACGGTGTGAAGGCCGCTTACTCATCGCTGCGTTTTTACTACGCAACCCAGCAAGGACTGACCTTGACCGAGTATGGTACGGATATCTATGCAACAGGTGCGGATGGCGGTTACAAAGGCTTCCATTTCTACGACGGCCAGCTGAACCCGACAGTGGATTACTTGGCGACAACCTGGGATGAGCTTTACAAAGGGATCAACACTTGTAATGCGGTCATCGAACGTGCTCCGAATGTGGTGGGTGTTGCGGATAATGTTAAAAAGCTGCGTGTTGCCGAAGCCAAATTCCTGCGCGGACATTATTATTACCTCCTGCACCAGCAGTATGGCGGCGTAGATCTCCGTCTGACGGAAACGGTGCTTCCAACCAAGGAAACCAAGCGTGCGACCGATGCAGAAATGTATGCGGCGATTATCAAAGATCTGAGCGATGCGGTTAATGACCTGGAAGCGAAAGCACAGTCGAGCGACTATGGCCGCGCGACGAAGCCTCACGCGCAGGCGTTGCTGGCGAAGGTATATCTGGCAAAAGGGTATTCAACAGAAAAAGCACCGGACGATTTTACCAAAGCAGCTGACCTTCTGAAAGAGGTTTCTACCAAATATGGTTACAAACTGCTCGACGATTTCTCGGCGGTGTTCGATGAAAACAATCAGAACCATGCCGAGGTAGTATTTGCGGTGCAATACACAACCGATGCTTTGACAAACGGAACCGGTAACAGCTTGCACCTCTATTTCGGGATGCAGTACGATGTGCAGCCCGGTATGAAGCGCGACGTGTATTGGGGACGCCCTTTCAAGCGTCTGAGACCGACCGAATACCTGCTCAATACCGTCTTCGCTGATCGCGTCAACGACTCGCGCTATAAAAAGACTTTCCGTGACACGTGGTTGTCCAACAATCCGGGAACTTACAATGCGGCGTCATTTGATGATTCCAAAACCAAAGTAACGTTTGCAGCTGGCGATACGGCGATTTTCATTCCGGGCTATGAAATGTCAAAAGAGGTACGTGCTACAAAAAAATACCAGGTGCTTGTGCCTAGCAAATACTCGGAAGCATTGTTCCCGACCTTGCAGAAGTTCTTTGATTCGAAACGCCCTGACATGACTTATGAACCAGGTAGCCGCGATTACTATGTGGTGCGTCTGGCGGATGTTTACCTGATGCTTGCCGAGGCGTTGTTGCAATCGGGCGATAAAGCAGGTGCTGCCGAAGCCATTAATATGGTAAGATACCGTGCCGGCTGGCCTGGCAAGAAGGACAAAATGCTGATCGACGCGAAGGACCTGACAATGGAAACGATTATCGAGGAACGTGCACGGGAGCTGGCTGGCGAGCAAACCCGCTGGGTGGACTTGAAGCGCTGGGGACTGCTTGTGGAGAGGGTGAAAAAATACAACCCGCAGGCTTCGGCGATCCAAGCGTATCACGCATTGAGGCCGATCCCTCAAACCCAGATCGACCGCAGTGCCAAAACATCGGACGGCAAATCGGTCTTTCCGCAGAACACCGGATATTGATCGGTTCGTCACTCAATTTTAGTAAGGATGGTTGCCTGGTGCAGCCATCCTTTTTTGTTTTTTGAAAGGGTACCTGAAAAAAAACCTACCGGAGAATCAATGGTACTATCCGGTTGAAAATTAGGACTTATTCTGCGTGTGTGCGGGCTGGAATGGGTGGCGTCAGGGTGGTATATTTCACCTATAACATCATCTTAATCCACTTACCTATGCACATCACAAAAGGATTTTTTACCTCCTTGCGACGCATGAGCGGACTATGCATATGTGCGATATGCATGCATCCACCGGTGCCCGCCAGTGTCGCCGCGAATCCGGTCGCGAAGCTTGGCCATGTAATGCAAGCCGAGAAAACTGTTACCGGTACTGTCTTGGCCAAAGATGGAAATACGCCCATCCCGGGTGTAACGGTCGTTGTCAAAGGGACAAACCAGGGCACGACAACCAATGCGGACGGCAAGTACTCTATCGAAATCGCCGGCAGTTCGGCGGTACTGGTATTTTCGGCCGTCGGATATGTCACGCAAGAGCAGGAAACCGGCAATGCGAGTGTGGTTGACATCTCGCTGGCCACGGACCTGAAAACGCTTAACGAAGTCGTAGTTGTTGGCTACGGTACGCAAAAGAAACGGGATCTCACCGGGGCGGTCTCACAAGTGAATGCAACCCGGCTGGAAAATGAAAACCCGCAATCGGTACAGGATGTCTTGCGCGGGAATGTACCGGGCATGAATGTCGGGTTTTCGACTTCCGCGAAAGGCGGCGGGAATCTCTCGGTGCGGGGCCAGAACTCCATCAATGCAGGCTCCACCCCGTTGATTGTACTCGATGGCACAATTTACAACGGTGGTTTGGAAGATGTGAACCCCAATGATATCGAAACGATCGATGTATTGAAGGATGCAAGCTCTTCGTCGGTGTTTGGGGCCAAAGCAGCCAGCGGTGTGATTCTGATAACCACCAAAAGGGGCAAGGAAGGAAAGCCGGTGATTAATATAAACAGCAATTTCGGGTTCGCCGAAGTTGCGAGAAATCAGCCGGTACTCAGCCCGCAGGGATTTATCAGTTGGCGGCAGGAAGTAATGCGGAACATCAATGCGACGGCAGAGCCCGCGCGCTTCGCCGATCCGAACAAGCTTCCCGCCGGTGTAACATTGGACCAATGGCTCGCTTACGATGGTTCCAAGGGCGACCCGACGACCGTCTGGCTCCAACGGCTGGGCATGCAGCCTGCGGAAATCCAGAATTACAAGGACGGCAAAAGCGTGGATTGGTATTCCAAAGTATTTCAAAAGGGTTTCCGGCAAGATCATACCGTGAGCCTTTCCGGGCGTAGCGATCGCGTCTCCTACTATATGTCTTTGGGGTATTTGAATAACGAAGGCATCGTAGTCGGCGATAAATACGGCACGGTTCGGGCGCGACTGAACCTGGAAGGAAAAGTGAACAGGCATCTGTCGGTGGGGATGAACACGCAATTTGCGAGGCGGGATGAAAGTCAGGTGCCTGTGAACTATGACCTGGCTAGGGTCCTGTCACCCTGGGGTTCGGAATTCGACGCCAATGGCAATTATTCCTGGCGACCCAACGGGGAAGCGGCCGGAGGAAACCATCCTTACTACGCGCCGAGTTTCATCAAGCGTGACCAGGGCGCGCAGACATTGAATTCCGTTCTTTTTGCGAAGGTGACCCTGCCGTTCGGATTTAGTTACCAAATCAATTTCACCCCCCGTTTCGACTATACACACCGCTACAATGCCGAATCTGCCAAGCATACCGAATGGGCGGCCGAGGGTGGAAGAGCGTCACGTAAGGATTCGACCGTGTTCAACTGGCAGGTCGATAATATCCTGAAATGGAACAAAACTATCGCCGGGAAACATCAGATTGACCTGACTTTTCTGGCCAATGCCGAGCGCTTTAAAAGCTGGCGCGACAGTATTTCCAACAAAGGTTTTGCACCGACAGACGTTCTGGGGTACCATAATATGCAGGCAGGTGGTCTGCCGGTTGTTTATACCGACGATCAGACCAGTACCGGCGACGCATTAATGGCACGCCTGTTCTATTCGTTCAAGGACAAATACATGCTGACGTTGTCGAGCCGGCGGGATGGGTATTCTGCTTTCGGACAGAAGAACCCACGGGCAGTATTTTCATCAGCGGCAATAGGTTGGGTGTTTACAGATGAAGCGTTCCTGCACTCCAAGTGGCTAAGCTATGGAAAACTGCGGCTTTCATACGGCAACAACGGCAACCGTGATATCCCGCGTTACGATGCGCTGGCTGACCTCGCAAGCGGCAAATACCTGCATGTGAAGCCCGACGGCACCGTGTACCAGGTCAGCCAGCTTTATGTAAGCCGGATGGCCAACCCGAATTTGAAATGGGAGAAAACAAATGCATTGAACGTCGGATTTGACTTTGCATTGTTTAACAATCTGGTCGACGGAAGCATCGAATTTTATAAGTCGACTACCAAAGACTTGCTGGTGAAACGCGCATTACCCAATGTGCTGGGATTTGACAACGTTTGGGATAACCTTGGTGAAGTGCGGAACAAGGGGCTGGAAATCAGTTTGAATTCCAACAATATGCGTCGTGAAAACTTTACCTGGCGGAGTACTTTCAACTTCCAGCTCAATCGCAACAAAATCGTGCATTTGTATGGCAACTACGTCGATATCAAAGACGGTTCGGGCAAGGTTACCGGTCGTAGGGAGGCAGATGATGTTACCAACCGCTGGTTCATCGGCCACGCGCTCGATGAGATATGGAACTACCGGATCCTGGGCGTCTGGCAGAAGGAGGAGGAAGCCGAAGCTGCCAAATATGGCGTAAAACCAGGGGATTTCAAGCTGAAAGACGTGAATAACGACGGCAAGTTCACAAACGACGACAAGGAGTTTCTTGGTTATACTTCCCCACGTTTCCGCTGGACGCTGCGCAATGAATTCAAACTGTTCAAAAGTCTGGATGTTTCATTCATGATCTATTCCTATTGGGGACAGAAAGGGACGTTTAACCAGATGAAGAACCGCGACGGCTTCGTGGACCGGACCAGTTCCTATGTGTTCCCTTACTGGACGGAGGAAAATCGCTCCAACGAATGGGCGAGGCTGTATTCCAGCGAGGGGTCGGCGACGGGCTATGCGGTTTACAGAAGCAAATCATTTGTCCGGTTTGAAAACCTCTCCGTGGCCTACACGGTCCCGAAAGCCGTTTCGCAAAAAGTGGCCGTTCAGAATCTGCGCATTTATGGTAATGTCCGCAATATCGGCTTCTGGGCGCCGCAATGGAACTTCTGGGATCCGGAGAATGGAACAAATGGCACGACCAACAACAGCATTGCCACATCGGTCCCCAGTCCGCGCATTTATACCATCGGGTTGGACATTACCCTGTAATCACTATCATACAAAACTGCATGCATTATGTTTAATCAAACATCCAAATATATACTGGTATTGGCCTTGCTGGGCACGGGAACGGCCATTACCTCCTGCAAGGAAACCTGGCTGAAACCCGAGCCACTTTCTTTTTATGAGCCGGAGCTGACATTCAAAGATATCGGTGGGTTAAAAGCGACGCTCGTCGCGTGCGAGCGCAACCTGCGCCTGGAATGGTATGGCGACGCGATGCCGATGATCACCGAATCGATCTTTTCGGATATCGCCGTCGAAGGTACGACCGATAAATCCGGCCCGGCGCAAAATCTGAACCTTCTCATCACGCCGGACGCGCAGTTGAACCACATTGATTACAATCGGATCGGCTGGTACTGGCTGGAAGGTTATAAAGGGATCAAGTATGCCAACACGGCCATTTCCCGGATCGATTTGCCTACTTATAAAAGCGAGCAGGAGAAAAACGAGCTGCTGGGTGCGGCCTATTTCCACCGCGCCGCGCGCTACTACCGGCTGACGCAGCAATTTGGCGATGTGCCATTGATCCTGACAGAAATTAACGGTCCGAAGCTCGATTTCCAAACCACGAAGCGTGAGGTAATCCTTAAAAAAATGAAGGAGGACCTGGAATTTGCGGAACAATGGGTGCCTGCCGTAACGGATAAGGGAATGGTGAACAAGGGCTCCGTGAGCCATTTGTTGACGAAAGTGAATTTGGCATTGGGATTGTTCGACGACGCGATCAAGTCCGCCACGAATGTGATCGATGGCGGTACGCACAAACTGATGACCTCTCGTTTCGGAGCGAACGCCAACGACGCGAGCCGGAATGTGATCTGGGATTTGCACCGGCCACAAAACAAGGCAATCGCAGCGAATACCGAAGGGTTGATGCTGGTAATCGACCGGTTGAATATCGAAGGAAATGTGGAGGGCGGTATGCTTATCATGCGCAATGCCGTTCCGCTTTGGTTTAACAACATTAATACTCCGAATGGAAACCGCGGGACGATTGATACATACGGTATTGAGATAGACCAGGTGGTTAAGTACGGCCGCGGGATCGGACGTTTGCGCCCGACCGATTACTCTCAGAACCAGATTTGGGATGACAAAAACGACTTGCGTCACGCGCCGGGAAACTGGGTTCGCATGGAAGATATATACTACAACAATCCGGCTATAAAAGGGGAAGACAGCTATTACGGCAAGCCTTTGCAGCTCAAAAACGCGGAAGGCGTGGTACTGACCATCGATACTATCCGGAACTGGTTCGATTGGCCGAATTATAAACTCTTCGTGGAAGACCCGTTACGCGTGCAGCCGCAGGGAGGTAATTCGGATTGGTACGTTTTCAGGTTGGCTGAAACTTACCTCCTGCGTGCGGAGGCGTATGCATGGAAAGGTGACATGGCGAAAGCAGCTGAAGATGTCAATGTCGTACGAGCCCGCGCCAACTGTGCGCCGCTGGCAGCCGGTAAAATCAATATTGGGACGATCCTCGACGAACGTGCGCGTGAATTGTATTTTGAAGAGCCCCGCAAAACCGAGCTGACGCGCATTGCCTATATTTTCGCGCAAACCGGTAAGCCGGCACCAAATGGCAAGACATACAGCCTCGACAAGTTCTCTGACGACAATTATTTCTATGACCGGGTCATGGAGAAAAGCGATTTTTATAATAAAGGTGTAAAAACGCGCCACGCCGACGAATACACGATGAGCCCCTACCATGTGTTGTGGCCTATCCCGCAATCGGCGATCGATGGCAACACGCAGGCGAGGATCAACCAGAACAAGGGATATGCGGGGTATGAGAAGAATGTCCCCCCGTTAACGGAGATACCGAAATAAATTCACATGCAATGACCCGTAGATAGCGGGTCATTGTTGTTTTATATCGTCTGGGAGTTATGGATTTTTACATTAATCTAAACCTGAAATGAACAGACGGAATTTTCTGCAAAACACTTCACTTGCGATGGCCGCTACCGTCGCTGGAACCGGCTGGCTGGAAGCCGCTATAAAAAAAGGAGACATTAAAATCGGGTATTCGGCCATTACATGGGGTGGAAAGGACGAGCAAGCCATCGCTGATCTGGCCGGGCTGGGATTCAGGGGCATTCAGTTGCGGGCCAATACTTTCGGGCCTTACCGTAACAAGCCTTCCGAATTGAAAGATGCGCTGGTGAAGAACAACCTGACACTTTGCATGTTTTCGAGCGGTAATGTCGAGATTGATCCTGCCAAATTTGAAAGTACGGTGGACACACACGTGGCACATGCAAGCTTTGTGAAAGCATTGGGAGGCAATGCCATGCAGTTGACTAACAGCCTCCGTCCGAAAGACCGGGCTCCATCCGTAGAGGAGCTGAAAAAGCTGGCGCAGGTAATGAATGAAGTGGGTAAGCAAACCGCCGATTTGGGTGTGCAGGCTGTTTATCACAACCATATGAACCAGCTTGGTGAAACGCCCGAGGAAGTAGACGTGATCGTACAGGCAATGGATCCGCGTTACATTAAACTGCTCCTTGATATTGCGCATTACAAACAAGGTGGGGGAGAACCGCACGAGGCAATTGTCAGGTACAAGGATATTCTGCATTCGCTGCATTTGAAAGATACCAAACCAGCCGAGACCAAAAATGGCTATAAGTTTGTGGAACTGGGGCAGGGCAGGGTGGACGTCCCTGCGGTTTTCAAAGCGCTGGATAAAGTGAAGTTCAAAGGCTGGGCAGTAGTGGAGCTTGATGGCGTACCTGATCCGGAAAAATCACCGCTGATTTGCGCCGAAACCAATAAAAAATACATCACCGAGGTTTTAAAATATCCGTTGTAGTCCGAACTGGATTTGTAAGGGTATTTCTATTGATATTTCGTTATGAATGTAATAGCTGATGTTAGAAAGAAAGCCCTTTCGCGTTTTTCAGTTATTCATCTTTTTTATTCAATACAATGAGAAAATTCCGATTACCGCTGGCTGCAATGGCCGCGTTCCTCCTTGCCGCTCCGCTACAAGCCCAAAAGTCAAAAGATGGCTGGGTAGACCTCTTCAACGGGAAAGACCTCACGGGCTGGAAGCAACTCAACGGACAGGCCAAATATGAAGTAAAGGACGGGGCAATCGTCGGTACTTCGGTGATGGGCACGCCTAATTCGTTCCTCACAACAGAAAAAGATTATGGAGATTTTATCCTTGAACTCGATGTGAAAGTTGATAACAAGCTGAATTCGGGCATTCAGATCCGCAGCTTGTCAAAACCGGATTATATGAATGGCCGTGTACATGGTTACCAGGTGGAAATAGATCCGAGCGATCGTGCTTATTCGGCCGGCATTTACGACGAGGCACGCCGCGGCTGGCTATACCCGCTGGACCTGAATCCGGAAGGTAAGAAAGCATTTAAAAGAGATGCATGGAACAAGTACCGTATCGAGGCGATTGGCAATTCGATCCGCACGTTCCTGAATGGAGTGCCTGTGGCGCACGTGGTGGACGATATGACGCCCGCAGGCTTCATATGCCTGCAAGTGCACGCGATCGGCAGCAAGGAAATGGAAGGCACGCAGGTAAGCTGGAAGAATGTGCGCATTAAAACGACAAAACTGAAACCTAGTCCGGCAAGCAATGTGCGTATTGTGAACCTGATTCCGAACAACCTGGATGCCTCGGAAAAAGCACAGGGATATTCGCTACTGTATGATGGGAAATCGGTGGACCAATGGCGTTCTTACGGCGGCACGGACTTCCCGACCAAAAGATGGAATTATCAGGATGGGACAATCCAAATTTCGAAATCCGACGGTTCCGAAACCGGTAACGACATTGTTACCCGCAAGCTTTACGGACCAGCATTCGAATACGAATTTGAATTTAAGCTGACCGAAGGGGCCAACAGCGGTGTGAAATATTTCGTAGACCAGAAATTCAATTCCAATGGTAAGTCGGGTATCGGCTGCGAATACCAGGTGCTCGACGACGAGCGCCACCCGGATGCGAAACTGGGCAAGAATGGCAACCGCACCATCGCTTCGTTTTATGATGTGATACCGGCGAATCGTCCGAAGAATGCCGTGAAAAAGATCGGCGAATGGAACCAGGGCCGCATTGTAGTACAGAAGGACGGTACTGTGCAGCATTTCCTGAACGGCTACAAAGTGGTGGAATACGTGCGTGGCTCCCCGCAATTCAAGGAGTTTGTGGCAGGTTCGAAATTTGCCAAGTTCGAAGGCTTCGGGTTGTCGCAGGAAGGTAACCTGTTGTTGCAGGACCATGGCGACAATGTATTTTTCCGAAGTTTAAAAGTGAAGGAGATCAAATAGTCCGAATGGGCGGAAAAAATGTAAAAAATTACAGTAGATAAACGGGCGTCAGACATTTAGAGACGATTGCCTGTAAATCGAACCCAAAGGCAATCAAAAAGTCAACTTTTATTCAAATCCAATATCATGACCAGTAGAAGGGATTTTCTTAAAAATGCAGCACTGGCTTCTGCGGGTGTCGCAGTAGGCGCCAATGCTTTCAGTGCGGCCAGCTACCGCCGTATCGTGGGAGCGAATGATCGCGTAAGGGTAGGTATCATCGGGTTTTCAGACCGTTTTCGCAGCTCGCTGGCACCTTCTTTCTCGGATCACGCCAAGGAACTGAACTTTGAGTTTATGGGTGTCTCCGATCTATGGAACCGTCGCCGCGATGAAGCGGAGGCATTCATGAAAGGAAAACCATATGCAGCCAGCGAATTTGTAAAAGCACGCAATAATGAAGAATTGCTGGGACGTAAGGATGTGGACGCGGTGATTATCAGTACTGCCGACTTTCAACACGCATTGCATTGTGCGGAAGCGGTGAAGTCGGGCCGCGATGTATATGTTGAAAAGCCATTTGCAGAAACTCTTGAAGATGCGAAAGTGGCACTGAAAGCGGTGGAAGCATCGAAGCAGATTGTGCAGGTGGGTTCGCAGCGCCGCAGTGCACCTAACTACTGGGCTGCTTATGAATATATCAAATCGGGCAAATTCGGGGATATTACCACCGTTGAAATGACCTGGAACGTGAACCAGCCGGGCCGTTGGAGACGTAAGGAACTTGTTTCGCAAATCCGCAAGGAAGATACGGATTGGGACCGTTTCCTGATGAACCGTCCGAAAGTGGAGTGGAACCCGCGCTATTACCTCGAATTCCGCTTGTTCTATCCATACTCCTCGGGTATTCCGGGACAATGGATGGCTCACCAGATCGATACAGTACACTGGTTCTCCGGACTCGATGCGCCGCGTAACGTGGTTGCCAATGGGGGTATTTACACCTGGAAAGACGGTCGTACCAATGTCGACACTTTCAGTGCGGCATTTGAATACGGTCCTTTCGACGACAAGAGCAAAGGCTTCCAGGTAATTTACTCTTCACGCTTTAACAACGAGGCCGGCGGTGTGAAGGAATACTATTATTCCAATGGCGGTATGATCAATCTCGACACGAACAAGATCACCTCGGAAGGTGGATTGAAAGAGAAGGATGCCAAAGGAATGGGCTTACATGCAAATCTGCTTCCTGAAATGTCCCTGAAAACCGGTGAAAAAATCGCGACCGATGCCAATACCGGTGCCGACCCGATGACTTCGCTGCATATGCGCAACTGGATGGAGTGTATCCGTAGCCGTAAGGAAACGAATGCACCTGCCCGTGTAGGTTTCAATCATTCGGTAGCCAACATCATGGCCACGAAAGCATTGCATACCGGAAAACGTGTGAACTGGGATCCGAAGAAAAAGGAAATCGTGCTTAGCTAACCAATTTAAAAGATCGAACAGTGAATTTGAAACATACTGCTTTGGCGCTCACCGCCGTCGCCTTTGCCGGAAGCGCATTCGCGCAGAAGGTTGACCTTGTCCGGAACGATAAGGACAAAAAAGTGGAGGTGAAGATCGATGGAAAGCCATTCACAGCCTACTACTACCCGGGTGAAGAAACGCTGAAAAAGGCGGTGTTGTACCCGGTAATGACTGCCAAAGGCACCGTGATCACCCGAGGCTGGCCATTGGATCCCCGTGCAGGCGAGCGCATAGACCACCCGCACCATGTGGGTGTCTGGCTCAACTATGAGGATGTCAACGGCAACGACTATTGGAACAACTCCAATGCGGTAAATCACGAGAAACGCGCTTACGGAACGATTATCCATACCGGTATTACTTCCGCAAAGAGTGGTAAAGACAAGGGTGAACTCACCGTGACTGCCGATTGGGTAGATAAAGACGGCACGCTGACGCTGAAAGAAGTGACCAAATACACTTTCAGCGGTAAAGGCGATACGCGCATAATCGACCGTAGCACCACGCTCACTGCGGTATTGCCGGAGGTAAATATGCCCGACGTGAAAGACGGTATGTATGCGATCCGTGTAGCACGTGAGCTCGAACTGCCTTCGAATAAGCCCGAGATCTTCACGGATGCGAGTGGTATTGCCACTAAGGTTCCTGTGATGAACAACGAAGGTATTACCGGTAACTACCGCAACAGCAATGGCGTGGAAGGTGAAACAGTATGGGGCAAGCGCGCGATCTGGTGCAACCTGACTGGTAAGATCAAGGATGAAAACATCAGCATTGCGATGATCGACCATCCTAAAAACGTGGGTTACCCGGCTTACTGGCACGCGAGAGGTTACGGATTGTTCGCCGTGAACCCTCTGGGCATGAAAGCGCTCAGCGATGGCAAGGAAACACTCAATTTCAAACTGAAAAAGGGTGAATCGACGACCTTCCGTTACCGTCTGGTAATTGCTTCCGAGCATTTGAAAGATGCGACCCTAAACGACCTCGCAGCCGCTTACGCGAAGACGGAATAGTTTGTATAATAGCAGATTGAAAGGGTAGCCAGCGACTTTTCGCTGGCTATTTTTTTGCCCTGAAAATCTGTCGGTATGAATTTGGAACGTTACGAAATTGAGCAAATGGACGAATTTACCTATCGCTTTTGGAGCACAGGATCGAAAGGTAAATTTGAAATGCGGGTAAAGTTTACTTACATCTGGAAAAATTACTTCAATCTTGGATTCGGGGTACTGGATCCGGAGACCGAAGCACTAGACGACTTGATCGAACTGAGGAATGGCGACAGCCAGAAGATATTGGCAACCGTGGCTGGTACAGTACTTCTCTTTTTGGAACTATTTCCCTTGGTACGAGTCTATGCAACAGGAAGCACCAGATCGCGCACACGACTTTATCAAATGGGTATCAATAAGATTTTACCATTTTTGAGCGATTATGTAGTGACAGGATACAAGTCAAAAAGTAGCCGTTACGAACATACGGGCGAAATGGCTTTCAGTGGACATGGACAATGGTATGAAATTGAATTGGGAGTCGAGTACGACGCGTTCTTGATTTGTAAAAATGGAATGTTTAACTTAGAATAGCCAAAAAAGGATAGCTATGTCGGTGATTGAAATCAGCAAGGTTAAAGTGAAACGAGCTACTGGGCCGATTGTGCGTCCGGTCAATGAGGAGGAATTTTTCGGAAAAAAAGCCGAGGAGGCGAGACGTTTTCTTGAACTAAATCCTCCTCCCGAGCACCTCTTCAAAAAGAAATAACTACTTCTCCATCGTCCCCGGCGAATGCCAGCTCACTACGTGGTAGGTCGCAGGCGTTTTGCCTACATTGCGGAGCGTGTGCATCTGGTTGGATGCCTGGAAGATGACGGAACCGGGCCCCACTTTTTTCTTTTCTCCATTGGCGAGCGCCTCCACGGTGCCTTCTTTTATAATAATTACTTCTTCTTCCTGATGCTTGTGAGGCGCATGTGCCGCTTCGCCCGGATTCAATGTGGTGACGTGGCATTCAAGCTCGTCGGTGGTAGCCGTCGGAGAACGAAAAAACGTTCTCACGGAGCCGATAGCGGTACCTCTTACAGCGATGTTATTCCAGTCGAAAACGGTCGATTCAAGGATACTGCCTTTGGGGTGGGCGATAATGCAAGTCAAGGTACAACAAACAGAGAGGGAGGCGACGGTCAGGTCTCTTTTAGTAATTTTCATAATAGGGGGTATATTGAGTAGTTTTAGTAGAAAGACTTCTATCGGACGGGTTTACCTTGAATATTTTGTCAAAATAATTTAAATTTTTATTGGATTAGTTTTAAAAGTGGTTTGTGAGCACTACGTTGTTTTGATAATGGCCAAATAAGCATTATCCTTGGAGCTGAAACGCGGAAAACTCTCCGCAGTCCGTTAGTACGCAATTCATGGAAGATCAATCAAGAAGAAAGTTCCTGCAAAATGCGGGATTGGCTTCACTCGCTTCGGTTTCCCCGATCAACGCCGAGCCGGAAAGGATCAGGGAGCTGTTTATTCATCATGTTTTCTTTTATCTCAAAGAGCCTAACAATGCCCAACACGAGGCCGAGCTTCTGGAAGGATTGCATAAGCTGGCCAAGGTTCCGACGATCCAGTACGTGCATATCGGAAAGCCGGCTGTTACCAACCGGTCGGTGATTGTGAAGGACTACACAATTTCCTGGATGTGTTTTTTCAAGAATATCATCGAAGAAGAGATCTATCAGACACATCCTATCCACCTCGATTTTATTGAGCACTATGCCCATTTATGGGAAAAAGTAGTGGTTTACGACTCCGTGGGGCCCAAAAAGGTTGATTAAATGTTTTGAAGGAGTAATGCTATGAAAGAGAATTTCAAGGAAAATCACCCTGAATGCCGGGAATTGATCCTGCCGGTACGGGATGCACTGGATGTAATCAGCGGAAAATGGAAGATTTCTATCCTCATAGCCATGTCCTTAGGCAGTAAGAGGTTCATGGAATTGCAGAATGCCATTCCGAATATTACGCCGCGGATGTTATCGAAGGAGCTGAAAGAATTAGAAATGAACCTGCTGGTAGAACGCAGGGTGTACGATTCATTTCCGCCCGTGATCGAGTACGAGCGTACCGCACATGCACATACGCTTGAACCGCTGATTGAAGAACTCCGCAAATGGGGTGAATACCATCGCCTGGTGATTACCGGTACTAATATCGAACATCCGATAAAAGAATTGCAGGATTGAGGTAAAGTTGTGTGTCGGGAGACTTTGTGATTTTAAAATAAAATCTCTTTAAGCGCAATGAAGATATTCCCTCATCTGGCGGCTGCCCTGGCTGCTTTTGGTTTGTACTGCTCGCCCGCGTGTGCACAGCAACATTCGGATGCGATCCGGTTGAACCAGGTCGGATTTTATCCGGCGGCGCCCAAGGTAGCTGTTATAGCAGCAGATGCGGGCGGTGGATTTGAGGTGAAAGAAGCGAAATCGGGGAAAACGGTTTTAAAAGGGACGCTCGGGGAAATGCGCACCAGCCCGCACTCAGGGAAGCATACCCGTTTGGCAGATTTCAGCGCTTTGCGAAAGCCGGGAACCTACGTCGTTGAAATTGCGGGATTAGGGAAATCGGCGGCGTTCACCATCGGTGACCGTGTACATCGGGACGTGGCCGAGGCTGCATTGAAAGGTTTCTACTATCAGCGTGCTTCGATTGATCTCCCCGAAAAGTATGCAGGCAAGTGGGCGCGCCCGGCCGGACATCCCGATGACAAGGTCCTTGTCCATGCGTCGGCGGTTTCCGAGGGACGGCCCGAAAATGCCGTTATCTCTTCTCCACGCGGTTGGTATGATGCCGGCGATTATAACAAATACATCGTCAATTCCGGCATTACGATGGGGACATTGCTTTCGCTATATGAAGATTATCCGCTCTTTTTTGAAGATTTTAATACCAATATTCCCGAGAGTAATAACGGCGTTCCCGATTTGCTCGACGAGGTTGCCTGGAACCTGCGCTGGATGCTTACGATGCAGGATCCGGCAGACGGCGGTGTGTACCACAAGCTCACAAATCCTCGTTTCGATGGTATGGTGATGCCGGATGCTGCGAAAAATCCACGATATGTGGTGCAGAAAGGCACGGCGGCAACGCTCGATCTGGTCGCAGTCATGGCACAGGCGTCGCGGGTATTCAAAAACTTTGACAACAAATTCCCGGGCCTGGCTGATTCGTGCATTACGGCGGCTGTGAAAGGCTGGCAATGGGCCGAGAAGCACCCCGCGGTGATGTACAACCAGGAGGCAATGAACAAGGAGTTCGATCCCGACGTGGCCACAGGCACTTACGGTGACCGTTCTGTGAAAGACGAATGGATCTGGGCGGCGTGTGAAATGTACGCTACTACCGGAAAGCCGGAATATGTTAAAAACATCGACCTGGAATTGCAGCAACCGATGGCATTACCGACCTGGAGCCAGGTGAAGACATTAGGATATTATACTTTACTCCGTTTTGCGGAGGCCGTAAAATTGCCCGCAGGTCAATCCGATGGGTTGCGAAGGAATGTCCTGAGTTATGCGGACGGCCTTCTGACAAACCATGAAACGCAACCATACAATACCGTAATGGGCAAAAGCGCGCAGGATTATGCCTGGGGCAGCAGCTCTGTGGCGGCGAACCAGGGTATTGCATTGTTGTATGCTTTTCGGTTGTCAAAGGACCGGAAATACCTTCACGCGGCGCTTGGGAACCTCGACTACCTGCTCGGCCGAAATGCAACCGGCTATTGTTTCCTGACGGGTTTTGGCTCCAAGCGCGTCATGCACCCGCATCACCGGCTTTCGATTGCCGACGGAATTGTGGAGCCCGTACCGGGTTTGCTTTCCGGTGGGCCAAATCCGGGGCAGCAGGATAAATGCGCCGGTTACCCGAACAAATTTGCGGACGAGTCGTTTACCGATAACGATTGTTCATACGCCTCCAACGAGATCGCCATCAATTGGAACGCGCCGATGGTTTACCTCGCTGCTGCACTGGAAGCGACGATGAAATAGCCCCGTTTTAAGCTTTTTTTCCTTTTACCGGAACTGTCTCCGGCGTTTCGTTATACCCTTTCTTTTTAGTCATGTTCACCTTTTCGGACTTTTGAATGGCTTCCTGTTTCAAAAGGCCGGAAGGTTTGCGGCTGTCGTCCCTTTGTTTGGCTTTGCTCTTCGGGCCACCATGGCTCGGTGAGCCGCCTTCCACGTTGTTGGTTTGCGTTTTCATGATTTTTCAGGTTTAGGCCGATACTTGCAAATTCCATTCCCGCTGGCGTTACTTTTTTAACGCTGTGCAGTAGAACGGCCTGCGGGGCCGACTCTTTATCAAATCACAATCCGACAAACCAGATGAACCTTTTCAAATCCATTTCCCAGATACGCGACCTCCTCAAATCCATCGATATCGAAGCTGTTGCCAAGCTTTCCCGGAAAGTAGACCTCAATCAAATGATGGGTATCGTTTCCAAAATGAGTGAAGAGGACTTGGGCAAAATGCTGAAACTTATGCAAGCCGGTTCTGGCAAAAAGAAAACGCCACCCGTCGTGAATGGCGACTTTTATGAGCTGGGGGCGACGCTCAATCCCGAGGAACGGGAGATTCAGCTTAAAATACGGGAATTTATGGAGACGGAAATCCGGCCGATCGCCAACTACTACTGGAACAACGCACAGTTTCCTATGCATGTAATCCCGTTGATGGCCAAGCTCAACATCTGCGGCCTTACCTATCACGGATATGGCTGCGCGGGACGGTCGGCGCTGCTGGAAGGGTTTATCGCCATGGAAATGGCGCGTATCGACTCGTCCATTTCTACATTCTTCGGTGTGCATAGCGGCCTTGCAATGGGCTCGATCTACCTCTGTGGTTCGGAGGGACAGAAACAGCAATGGCTGCCCGTCATGCAGCGTATGGAACTGATCGGCGCTTTCGGGCTTACCGAGCCGGAGGTAGGTTCAGGTGCCGCCGGAGGTCTCACCACGACCTGTAAGCGGGAAGGGGACGAATGGGTGATCAACGGGCAGAAGAAATGGATCGGAAATGCTACTTTTTCCGATATTACGATTATCTGGGCGCGCAATGTGGATGATAATCAGGTGAAGGGATTCATTGTGCGCAAAGAAAACCCGGGTTTTAAAGCCGAGAAAATGGAGGATAAAATGGCGCTGCGTACCGTACAGAATGCATTGATTACATTGACAGACTGCCGAGTACCGGAAGCCGACCGGCTTCAAAATGCGAATTCGTTTAAAGATACCGCCAACGTTTTGCGCATGACGCGGGCAGGGGTTGCGTGGCAGGCGGTTGGCTGTGGGCGCGGTGCGTACGAACTGGCTTTGAAATACACGATGGAGAGAAAGCAGTTCGGTCGGCCGATAGCCGGTTTTCAGTTGGTGCAGGACCTGCTGGTGACCATGCTTGGCGACCTCACGGCCATGCAAACGATGGTTTACAGGCTGTCGCAGTTGCAGGACGCGGGCGATCTCGCCGACGAGCATGCTTCACTTGCGAAAGTGTTCTGCACGCTGCGTATGCGCTCCATCGTGGACCACGCGCGGGAGCTGTTCGGCGGCAACGGTATACTGCTCGAATACGACATCGCGCGCTTCGTGGCCGATGCCGAGGCCATTTATTCTTACGAAGGCACGAAGGAAATCAATTCGCTGATCGTGGGCAGGGCGATTACAGGGGAGAGTGCGTTTGTATAACTAAAAAGGGCAATTTTAACTGCCCTTTTTAGTTATCGTTTAAGTGTTCCCGCCTTCATTTCGTTGAGGTCCTTTTCCATGGAAACCCACGACATGCCGGTCACTTTTTGCGCTTCCACGGCCTTTGCTTGCCATTCGATGGCTTCGTCTTTCCGGCCTAATTTGTAAAGTAAGTGTGCGTAAGTGTCCATGTAAGCCGGATTGCCCAGCGGTAAGTAATTCTTGTCCCGACGCAGTTTTTCATGCCATTCCATCGACCTTTCGGACCACATCAATGCACGTTCCAGGTCACGGGGCTTATTATTCCAAAGATAAAACTGCCACGCATGGTTATTCAGCTCCATGTGAAATTGCTGAGACGGGGGCGCAAACCGGACGGCTTGTTTCTCACCGGCAGGCCCCAGCGGGGTTTGGGCGGCAAAGTTTCTCTTCAGCGCAGCCTGGTCCATTCTTTTCAGCGAGTCGACGCTTAGCAGAAGATGGATTTGGTCAAAAAAATAGCGGCACTCCGCAAAGTAAGAGGCAGTATCCTTCACTTGCTGGTAATACCAAATCATATTCCGCCGGTAGTTAAGATTCCCCGTCATAAAGTCGTCCCGGTAAGTTTGCTGCGTAAAAGTCGAAGCTTGTAATGCCAGATGCTGGTTTTTGGTTTCGATCGCTTTTTTTAGCGTACTTCCAATAATGCCATTGTTGAATGCGGCTGCTTCGGACAGAGGAACCGACTTATACAAACTGTCTATCATTGAATGCGGGACGAGGGTTTGCACCAATTTGTACGCCCGGCTATCCATCGTTGGCCCTTGCTGATAAATGAATTTGACTATTTGGAAGTTTACGATCGAATCGACCGGCAATTTACCTATGTATTCATCCAGCAAGTCGCTGGCGGGCATGTGCACTTCGCGCCTCTTTAGTATATAGGCTTTTAAGAACGCCGCAGACCTTTCGCCGTTTTTATATTCTTTTTCAAAATCGGTTAGCTGCTTGCCACCTTTGCGTCCGATCGCTACCTCAGCTTGTTCGAGATATGCTTTTGAATGGCTCGTTGAGCCGTTGAAACGGTTCAATATATTGCCGTCTGCATCCACATAAAGCGACACCAATGCACCTTTAACCCCGAATTTCTCGGCAAGTTTCCGGCCATTCTCCGTAGCTACATTGCTGCGAATCGCTATGAAATTCTTCTGGAATACATCTTTAAGGGCAACGCCATTAAATCCCTGAGTGGCAACCTGATTGCATTGCTCGCACTCATTGCCTTCGAGATGGATAAAAATAAGCTTATGCTCTTTCTTGGCTGTTCTTGAAAGTGATTCCCAGGACGTATTATCATTGATGAACGTAATTTGACCGCGGCTTTGAAAAGAAATAATCAGCGCAATTGCCAGTACAACTTGCTTCATTGTTTGTCGGGTTGATGAGGTTTTTTCAAATGTAATTTAAATTTTGTAACCGTATATTAAAATAATATAAATGTTATGGCCGGTACAATGATGGGTAAACAGACTTTTACAACTGTTTTTGTAAATGAGGTGTCTCGTTTTCAAATCACAACTCAACTTCCGACCCATGAAAAAACTTCTGCTCGCCTCTTTTCTGGTATTGGTATTTTCCTGTAAAGAGGATACCGTTTCGTCAAGGCTCGAAGTCTGTGGCATAAAAGATCCCATCCGAAATCTTCCCTGGTTGAAAGCGAAGATCGACTCTTTGAAGAAGGAAAAGCAGGACCAAATGCTTACGGTCACGGTCGTGAAATACAAGGACGAAATCGTTTTCGATTACACCATCCTTTATATGTCTTGCAACATTTGCAATGTGTATCGCTGTGACGGCTCCCGCCTGGATCTGTCAAAGTTCACACAGGAAGAGATGCAGGAATTTTTGAAAACGCTCCGGGGGGAAGGCACACGAGGGCCCGTCATTTGGCCGCAGTAGTAGCCTGCATTCTTGCCTTTCCGCATCAGACGGTGTAATTTGTGCCGCTCAACCCAACCCGTTACCAAAGTGCAGGTATCCATTACGATCCGTCGCGCATCCGCTGCCGACCGCGAGGTTATTTACAATATGATATGCAGCCTCGAAAACATGATACTCGACCGGCTGGGATTCGACGCAGCATTTGACCGCAACATAGCAAACCCGAGCATCCATTACTTCCTCGCCGAATTGGAAGGGAAACCTGTTGGAATGGTAAGCTGCCATATTCAGCCACTTTTACATCACGCGGCCCTGGTTTCGGAGATTCAGGAAATGTATGTCGAGCCGGAATATCGCTCACAGCAGGTTGGAAAAGCATTAATGGACCATGTTACCAGGTTTGCGAAAGGAGAGGGGGCCATTCAAATGGAAGTCACTTCGCGCGCTACGCGTGAGCATGCGCACAGGTTCTACCAGCGCGAGGGGTTTGAAAAGTCGCATGTCAAACTGGTTAGATATTTCAAAAACGAATAAAAAAGCACCGGGCCAACGTCCCGGTGCTTTTTGCATTACCCTAAACCTTCAACTATAACCTTTAAAATCTTAGTATCTGTCTCTGTGACGGCCATCGCGTGACCAGCGGTCACGGTCGCGGCTCAGTCGGCGGGTATCCGACATCAACTCGTGCAGGTCGTTGCGGAGAATTCTTTCTTCGCGGTTCGACAGACGGCCGTGGCGTGCGAAGTGCCGTTCCTTGTCTTCGATGTTTTCGTACCGATTCATGAGCATGTTTGCCTCACGGGAAGTGAGCGTACCCCATTGCACACCATTAGCTATATTTTGTCGTGCTTCTCTTTGAAGTCTGTTAATGTCAGACATTCTTTCACGGCTGGCGCCATCGTGATACCCGTCGCGGTAATCGTCACGATCGTAGCGGGGACCATATTGGGCGGAAGCATTGGTGAATCCTAATGCGAGAACCACTGCGGCAAAAAGTATCTTTTTCATAACCCAAAAGTTTTAATGTTTGTGGGTTAGAGGGCCGCTTGCCGCAGAGGTTTAAATGGGGGTTGTTAACGATTGTTAACCGAAAATGAAGGATTTTTAACCATTTGAAAATCAGCCTGCGATCGACACGCGAATGGCTTCCTGGGCTTCATTTAAAATTTCTTCCGCTTTCCGTCCTGCGGGCTCGATGCCTGGCAGCACGGTAAAACTTAGCTTCGCGAAAGATTTCAGCGGGAATATGCCTTTGGGGTTGAATGAGCCGGTACCGTTGATTGCGACCGGTACGACGAGCGCGTCAGGGGCCCGTTTCAGCAGGGTAGCTACACCACCCGGCTGAAATGCCTTCATCTCGCCGCTAGCAGTACGGGTGCCTTCGGGGAAGATAATGGCGGATGCCCTTTCGTCGTGGATCAGCTTGCCGAGGCGCGCGATTTCGGTAATGGCCTGCTTGCCGTCTTTACGGTTGATGAGCGCCGCGCCGCTTTTGCGCAAGTTGTAGGAAATGCTGGGAACGCCGTTTGCAAGCTCTATTTTGGAAACAAAACGAGGACTGTATTTCCGCATGTACCAGTAAATAGGAGCGATGTCGTAGCTGCTCTGGTGATTGGCTACAAATATCAACGGACGGTTGTCGGGAAGCTGGGCAAGGTTTTTGAGGTTGATGCTGGTGCCGGTCAGATAGAGCCCGAAAGTGAGGGAAAAATTAAGCCAGTCGACTGACACTTTGTGCGCCTTTTTGCCAAAGACGTTGAATGCGATGACCTGTATAACATGAAAAACTAATAGGGTAAGGCCGAAATGGATCAGGTAAAGGGTACTCAGAACGTAATCGAGGATTTTTTTCATTCTTATTTTTTCTGCAAAAATAGTCTAAATCTGTTTTGGTTACTCCAAATTCTAAAACGTGAAATGACAATTGTCATTCAAAACTTACGTATAATTCACGTTATTTGTAAAATAGTCAATAGTGTTTAAATCGAAATACCAATGGATATTACGCTTTCAGCCGAAAGGCTTGAAGTAATGAAACATATAGGCAAAGACCTGGACGGGCTGATTGGAGAATACCTGAAACCGATCGAGGAAAACTGGCAACCATCTGATTTTCTTCCCGATGCAACCCGGGAGAACTTTTTGCACGAAGTAAAGCTCTTGCAGGAAAGTTGCCGCGATCTGCCTTATGACTACATTGCCGTGCTGATCGGGGATACGATTACAGAAGAAGCGTTGCCCACCTACGAGTCCTGGCTGGTGGATGTAATCGGTATTAATCAGGTGGATGAGCCCGAATCGGGCTGGGTGAAATGGGTGCGTGCCTGGACGGCCGAAGAAAACCGCCATGGCGACCTGCTCAACAAGTACCTCTACCTTTCGGGCCGTGTGAATATGCGGGCAATGGAGGTTTCTACCCAATATCTCATCGCCGATGGTTTTGATATCGGCACCGACCGCGATCCCTACCGGAACTTCATCTATACGTCATTCCAGGAGCTGGCTACCAACGTGTCGCACCGCCGTACGGCTACGCTCGCCAAGAAATTCGGTAACCCGCATTTGTCGAAAATATGCGGCGTGATCGCTTCCGACGAAATGCGCCACGCGAAAGCATACAAGACATTCGTGACACGCATTCTGGAAGTTGACCCGTCGGAGCTCATGCTGGCTTTGGAAGATATGATGAGGAAAAAGATTGTCATGCCGGCGCACTTCATGCGCGAAACCGGGGTGAAAATGGGAGAAACCTTCTCTCACTTCTCCGACGCCGCACAACGCCTGGGTGTGTACACGACGCTGGATTATATCGATATTCTCGAAGACCTGCTCAACGAGTGGAATATCGGATCGGTACGCGACATTAATGAAAAAGCAGAGAAAGCAAGAGACTATCTGATGGCACTTCCCGCACGCCTCAGAAGAATCGCCGACCGTACCCGTATTCCGGATCTGGCGTATGAGTTTAGCTGGATAAGCCGCTAAAAATTACATCGGCTTTCGGCAGTCAGCTATCGGCTTTTTATAAAAGGCTGCCGATGGCCGACTGCCGATAGCCGAAAAAATTACTGCAACAACATCACAGCGCCCTTCTTGCTGATAACCTTCCCTTTGGTCGATACCCCTTCGATTTCCCACACGTAGTTACCTGAAATGGCTGAACTGCCGTTGTAAGAGCCGTCCCAACCCGTATTGAGCTGGTTGGTAAAAAAAACCAATTGCCCCCACCGGTTATAAATACGGAAATAACGGATGGATTCGATGTCGTTCACAACGGGTACCAACACCTCGTTTTTGCCGTCGCCGTTGGGCGAGAATGCAGTTGGGATGATAATGCTCTCCTGACGTTTAATAGACAGGTTTACCTGACCAGACCCTTTGCACCCCAGCTCGGAGGTAACATCTACAGTGTAAGATTGATTTTCCTGTAAAACAGCAACCGGGCTTTGAATATTGGCGTCGTTAAGGCCAATGGACGGTGTCCAGAGAAACGTGGCCGCCGCGTAATTGCGGATCTGGGGTGAAGTAGCATTGAGCCGGAAGGGAACATTGTATTCGATCACGGCGTCGGGCGTTACATTTACTTCGATTCTCGGGGATACGGTCACGCGTACGGTGTCCGTTTGGGTGCAAAAGCCCTTGGTGGCTGTGATGACGTATTGCGTGGTGGCTTCGGGACTGGCCACGGGTTCCAGCACGCCGGCATTATCCAACCCGTTTTGCGGCAACCATGAAAACGCCTGGCCATTGCTGGTTGTGGCAAGCGAGACCGATTGCCCCGTGCAAATGGTGGTATCCGGCATTGTGCTGACGGTAATATCGCTGATAAATTTCAAGTTGGCATTCTGCGCGGTGGTACAGCCATTATGGTCTTTGACAAATACCCTGTAATTTCCTGCCGGTGCATGAAATACATTGGATGCCTGGAAATTGACCGAATCGATCGAATATTGGTAGGGCGAGACGCCATCCGCAGCTGTAAGTGTAATCGTTCCGTCGGTCCCGGTATCGCAGCTGCCCGATGCCACCTCGGCGGTAAGTGCCGGTTTACCGAGCACAATCTGTTTGCCATTTTCCAGCGTATTGCCGCAGGCCAGGCTCGTCACTGCGAGCGTGACGTACTTTGCGCCGCCAGTAGACCATTTTAATACATAAGGACCCATTCCCGAGCCAGAGATAACCTGTGCCCCGTCCCAGCCCCATTTAAAATCGTAGCCCGTGCCGGGAGCAGGAATCGAGCCCGTGTATTTTACCTCGACGTTTTTTGAAAGATCGCAATCCGGACTGACAGAAATAGAAAAATCTGCATACGAGTTGATATTGGCCTCAAAGCAGATTTCCGAAGCGGATTTGTTTACCGCGGCCGGCGCAAAATACTCACGGCGGAAGGACAGGTAAGCAATATTCGCTTCTCCCGATTCGCAGGAGACCATATTGTCATCCCGAAAAACATAAATCGGGACTCCGGCTTTTCCCACGTAGTTTTTATTGGTATCGACAAAGCTGACAAACAGGTTGTTGCCGACATAAATATCCATCCTTCCCGTAGCGCCATCGCGTGTGAAAGTCAGTAAGTAGTAAGTGGAGGAATCAAAATAAGGGCATTCGCCTATAACCCTGTTCGGAGATAGTTCAAGGCAGTGGTTGTTACTTCCCGGAGCGGTTTTGAAATAAATGCCATCATCGCGGGTACCATTCGAAAAGTCGATGATCCGGGCCCGGGTTTGGCCCCAATTGGTCACTTTCAGGTAAAGCTGAATGGTGTAGGATTCGGAAACAAAGCCGTCGGTATTAGGGTACATCAAACCCCGGTTCATGTTATTGTGATAAACAGCCCGCCGCTCACCGCAGGGAAGCACTTCTCCAATAAATACTCCGTCCGAAGTTCCGGCACTACACGAGCCCGCCGCCTTTACCGGTACAAGGTTAGGGCCGCATTCCGGCTGTGCCACAGTAAATTCGTTTTTAAAACGATAAGTGTGTTTGCCGGTCTGTGCCTGGGCAAAAGGCAGAAAAGAGCAGAAAAAAAGGAGGATATATAAAGCGCTCAACTTCATATCGTTGCCTGCATACCGAACGTGAGTAAAAATTGGGATTCAAAATTACGGTAAATACAACTAAAACGATGCCAGTATGCTGCTTTTTTGATGGAACGGACACAAAACGGACCGGGCCCGCAAGTGCAGGCCCGGTCCAGAGAACAATATGTATGTGAGAGTTCATTAAGGAATTGCTCTTATATTTCCGCGACGGATCATGAGATTTTCCTTCGTTTTGAGGTCGTCATGAAGCATTTTGCGGAAACTGTCGACGCTCTTCGTTGCTGCCAGACGTTGGCCGTCCGGAGCGGGAATACCCATCACGTCGAGCGCTTTGCGGAGCAGCGTTTCATTTTCATCGCCGAAAGGCAGGTAAGGCACCGTGGAGTCATCTACTGCGTAGTCGGGCGTCATCCCATTGACCGTACCATAATCCGACTCCCCATTGGCATTGGCGGTTTGCCCCAGCATGATGTAGGCGCCCCATTTCCATCTTTTTTGGTCGTCGTCGATCACCTCACCGAACAGGTTTTTGCCTGCGGTATGCTCGCCGATCCTGATCACGCTCATGTAGGGTTTCAACCCATTGATCACCAGTTCACTGGCCGATGCTGTGCCATTGGAGGTCAGCACGAAAACGCGGCTTAGTGCGCTTCCGACGTTGTTGGCTTCGTTCAGAAATGGATAGTTCAATGCATTCGCTCCTTGCATTTTTTGCCAGTAGGAGGTGTATTTATCATTCCATTGTTCCTTATAAAAGATTTTGGAGCTTGAAACGCCCGTTCCGATCAGCGACGCGAGTGTTTCTGCGGAACTGATGTATCCTCCCGGATTGAACCGCAGATCAAGTACCAGTTCATTCACCCCCTTACTCCTAAAATCGGCGAAAACCTGGCGTAGCTCGTTGTCGTATTTCGACTCATCGGTGGCGGTACCAGGCACAAACTGGGTGTACACCAGGTAACCGATTGTTTTGCCATACGTGGGTTTTGAAATAACTGTCGAAAACAGAACGGGATCTTCGCTTACCTCGGCCTTGGTCATGGTGATCGTCTGGCTGCTTGCCACGATGTTTGAGCCGGACACTTCTCCCAATGTAAAAGTGGCCGTTTCGTTACCGCTCAGCAGTGACGAATAGTTGCCGGATGTAAGCTGCGTGCCATTGACCTTCATGAGAATATCGCCGCGTTTCAAGCCTGCCGTTTCGGCTGGGCTGCCTTTCACCACATAGTTCAGGAACGCGGCAATGTTCGACTTGCCATTATCAATATAAGACAATGAGTAGCTGATTCCGAAGATCTTGCTGATACCGTTGAACTCGTTCTGCAATGCGTCGATATCGTCGGTGACCATTGAAAAGCGGTCGACAGTAGTGCGCTGATAAACAAGCTTTTCAAAGAAGTCATTGGGATCGATACTGGTGTCAAGGCTGCTTTTGGCCGGCAGGTTTTTGTACCAGAAATAAGCATCGTCCATGATATCGTAAAGCCAGCTATTAATATCAGGATAGTCCGCCGCAGTCGTGGAATCGACTGTTTTGACGGCCGGGGCGACATCCTTGTCCTTGCAACCCACCACGGCCAACGCAAAAATCAGGACATAGAGAAGATGTAATTGTTTGAAATTCAACATAGTGTTCAGTTTAAAGTAATGCGTAAACTGATTTCATAGGCCGCAATGCAGTATGGGTTAATCGGTAATATAATGTTGTTACGTAGGACAGCGGGGAAATGTGGCGGTGGGAGTAATCCTTAACGCGAAAAATTTGGTAATTTGGTACTACAACGCCGTTACCTTTTTCAAGATGGAACGTAAGAAGAATATGGGAATTACTGAGATTGTTACGATCGACCCGGTGATATTGAGCGGGCAGCCTGTTTTTAGCGGAACCAGGGTGCCTATTGACTCGCTTTTTGATCACCTTGAAGCGGGCGTTTCACTTGACGATTTTCTGGATGACTTCCCGTCTGTTACGAGGGATCAAGCGGTAGCGTTACTCGAGGCAGCAAACAAGCTACTGTCATCGAAGCACATTGAGCAGTTGTATGAATCTGTTACTGGATGAAAACTTACCCAAAAAGATTAAAGCAGGATTTTCCGGGACATGACATCCGCACCGTGAGAGAAATGGGGTGGAATGGATTATGCGATGCAGCTCTTTTGTCAATAGCTTCAAAAGCGGGTTTTCAGGTGCTTCTTACCTTTGACAAGAATATTCGGTATCAACAAAATTTTTCAAAATCCTTAATTGCATTTTTTATTCTTTCAGCTCGGAACAACACTTATCTGGAGTTAACGAAATTGTCGCCACTGGTTCGCGGGCTTTTGAAACAAAAGCTACCTGCCGAGCCAGTGGCAATTTATGAAGGAATGAGTACTTAAATCCCTGTCAATCCTCTGAAAAAATTCCTTGCGATAATGGCGTATTCCAAAGGATTCGCCTTTGCGGGATCTTGTTCAGCTTCGAGGACGATCCAGCCGGCATAATCGCTTTCTTTGATGATGGCGAAAAGCGACGGGAAATCAATGCAGCCTTCGGTATCCCCAGGTACGGTGAAAACGCCGTTTTTGACAGCCGTGAGGAAGCTCAGGCGCTCGTCGTGTACGCGTTGCAATACGTTCGGGCGCACATCTTTCAGGTGTATATGCGCGGTACGGCCGATGTATTTGTTCAATGCGGCTACCGGGTCTTCCCCAGCGAAATGAAAATGACCGCAGTCATAATTCAGGAACACATAGTCCGGGTTGGTTTCGTTCAGCAGCCGGTCGGTTTCTTCCATGGTTTGAATGCAGGTGCCCATGTGGTGGTGAAACGCAAGTTTCATACCTCGGTCGCGGGCGATTTTGCCGAGCTCGTCGAGACCGTACGTGAAGGTGTCCCATTCCTCACGGGTGTTCAGCATGCCTTTACCTTCAAATACCGGCACATCCATTTGGCCCTGGCAGCTGTTCCCGGTTTCACCTCCGCCGATTACTTTGGCCCCCATTGTTTCGAGGAAGTCAAGCAGTTTGGTGAAATTTTCACGGTTTTCTGCGAAGGATTTGGTCGTTAGCTCATAGCTGTTCCATTGGTTGCAGATCTGCAAGCCGCGGAGTCCCAACGCCTTTTTCAGCACATTGGTATCGCGTGGAAACTTGTTGCCTACTTCGCAGCCCGTGAATCCGGCTAGCGCCATTTCGCTCACGCATTGCTCAAATGTATTCTCGCCGCCAAGCTCCGGCATATCGTCGTTGGTCCAGTTGATAGGAGCAACGCCCAGTTTGATGTTTTCGAAGTTCATTTTTTGAAAGAAAGGAATAAAGGGAGGAGAGGAGGATCCATCCTCCCTTTCCTCCTTATAAGAAAATACGTTGCGTTTTTTTGTTCTCGCGGTAAGTTTCAAATGCCTTTTGCACCGATTCCGACGTCGATACCTCGGCTACCGGCACCTCCCACCACGCGTGGTAACCTTTCACAGTGCGGTAGAGGCTCGTTTCGATGTAGATAACGGTGGTCCGGTCGGCATTTTTGGCTTGTGCCAACGCGCTTTCCAGCGATTGCCTGTCGGTAGCGCGGATGACATTAGCACCAAGGCTTTCGGCATTTTTGGCAAGGTCAACCGGCAAAAACCCGCCCGACAGCTGACCGGTTTCATTTTCACGGTATTTGTACATGGTACCAAAGCGCTCGCTGCCGATACTTTCCGACAAGCCGCCGATACTGGCGTAACCGTTGTTATTCAAAAGCAGGATGGTGAAGCGCACCCCTTCCTGAATGGCCGTTACGATCTCGTGGTTGTTCATCAGGTAGCCGCCGTCGCCGCAGAGTACGTACACTTCGCGCGTTGGGTCTGCCATTTTAGCGCCCAATCCCGCGGCGATCTCGTAACCCATGCAGGAGAAACCATATTCGAGGTGGAAATTTTTCGGGTCGGTGGCACGCCAGAGCTTATGCAGATCCCCCGGGGCGCTGCCGGAAGCGTTAATCATCACATCGCGGTCGTCCATAAAGCCGTTCAGCGTACCGATCACAACGGCCTGATCGATCGGAGGAACTGTACCGTTTCCATCGGCATAAATTTGCGTTACCTCGTCGTCCCATGCCTTATTGATGTGGGCAATATGCTGGCGGTAGTCCGCCGACACTTCATGGTTACCCAAAAGTCCGGCCAATTCTTCCAGCACTGCCTTTGCATCCCCGATTACCGGCAATGCAGCATGCTTGAATGCATCGAATTCACTGATATTGATGTTGATAAAACGGACGTCCGGATGCTTGAAGATCGATTTGGAAGCTGTGGTAAAATCGCTGTAACGTGTTCCGATACCGATGACGAGATCCGCCTGGTTAGCTACGTCTATTGCATATTTGGTGCCGGTCGCGCCGAGGCCACCAATGCTGTACGGTGCGTCGTAGCGCACCGCGCCTTTCCCCGCGAAAGTTTCACCGACCGGGATGCCGGTTTGGGAAGCAAATTGATGAAGCGTTTCGGTGGCGTCGCTGTAAATAGCCCCGCCGCCCGCTATGATCACCGGTTTTCGGGCAGATTTGATCCATTCGACGGCCTTTTGCAAGGAGACCAGATCCGGACGTGGCCGGCCCACGTGCCACACGCGCTTTTGGAACAATGACTCCGGAAAATCGTAGGCGTGCGTTTGCACATCCTGCGGCATCGAAAGTGTTACGCAACCCATTTCGGCCTGGGAAGTGAGTACGCGCATGACTTCCGGCAGCGAGTAAATGAGCTGCTCGGGACGGTTAATGCGGTCCCAATATTTAGAAACAGGTTTGAAACAATCATTCACCGAAATATCCTGCGATGCGGCGCTTTCGAGTTGCTGCAAGACCGGATTAGGCTCGCGGGTAGCGAAAATATCGCCGGGTAGCAGCAGTACGGGTAACCGGTTGATAGTCGCCAATGCCGCGCCCGTGATCATATTGGTAGCTCCCGGACCGATCGACGTCGTACAAACGAATGCCCCCAGTCGGTTCTTGACTTTTGCATAAGCCACGGCGGTATGTACCATCGATTGCTCGTTGCGACACTGGTAGTAGCGGAAATCCGGGTTTTCCTGTAAAGCCTGGCCTAGCCCTGCTACATTACCGTGCCCGAAAATGCCAAAACAGCCGCCAAAATAGGGCTCCTCAATGCCGTCGCGCTCGATGTACTGGTTTTTTAGAAACATGATGGTAGCCTGCGCCACCGTGAGTCGTTTGGTCATGTCTTTGAATATTTACTGTTCGAAACAGAGTCAGCTGTTAATGTCGCTGAAATCGCCTGCCTTGTCCGTGCAACCGAACAAGTCGAACTTTTTCAGCATAAACTTTTTGTATTCCTCCATAAAAATCTTCCCCGGGGTGGTAGGAGCGAATTCGTCGGGGCGGTCGCGGAAAAACTCCCGGTTAACCATTGTCCAGAGCAGGCGGGTATCGGTTGCTATATTTATTTTACAAATGCCGAGCGGAATAGCCTTTCTCACCTCTTCTTGCTGCACACCTTTGGCATCGGTCTTCAACTGGCCGCCGGCCGCATTGATGCGCTCGATGACTTCCGGTACTACATTAGAGCCTCCGTGCAGTACAAGTGGGAAGCCGGGCAGTCTTCGCTGAATTTCTTCCAGAATATGGAATTGCAAACCCTGGCCGCCTGAAAATTTGTAGGCACCATGGCTGGTCCCGACCGCGATGGCCAGGCTGTCGCAGTCAGTCGCATTTACGAAATCTTCGACCTGCTGCGGGTTGGTATAAAATGAATGAGCCACATCGACAGTCAAGTCATCTTCCACACCGGCCAGCACGCCAAGCTCCGCTTCCACACTGATCCCCTTTGCATGTGCCGCAGCTACCACGGCTTTGGTACGGGCGACATTTTTTTCAAAACTATCGTGCGAGGCATCGATCATTACGGATGTATATCCGCCTTTCTCGATCGCTTCAAAAATATGTTCTTCATAGCCGTGGTCCATGTGGATCGCGTATGTGACATGCGGGTAAATGCGCGCCGCGGCGCCTATCATGGACAGGAGCATGTCTGCGTGGGCATAGTCACGGGCGAAAGGCGTCGTTTGCACAATAAAAGGTGCATTGGCTTCCTGCGCAGCAGCGAAAAGGCCATGGATTTCTTCCATGAAAAACACATTCACCGCCGGTATCGCGTAGCGGCCATAGCATTTCAGGAACAGTTGTTTCGTCGTCAGGAGCATTTGGTTAATGGCTTTCGGCTGTCGGCAATCGGCAGTCGATTATTTGTGTGGTATCAGCCACGTTTTTATTGTGAATACATTTTCCCGTGAACCAAGCATTGCATAATCCCATTTATCTCCGACAGCCGACAGCCGACAGCCGACAGCCGACAGCCGACAGCCGACAGCCGACAGCCGACA
>NZ_JAGIAS010000008.1:0-140983 GCF_017744695.1 Dyadobacter sp. | reverse complement strand
CAGCTACCAGAAAATCGTGTATAAAGCTGCCAGTACACCGCAAATCAGTACCGAGCCTATGACAAAACTCCTTCCGGGCTGGAACATCGAAGCCTCAATTTTCAGGCCTTTCGGATTGTCCTTGCTTTTTGGATCGGCCAGGGAAATGGCGGCAATTACGGCACAGAGAATCAGGAAGATGTAGCCCATACGGTCGAGGAACGGCACTTCGGGATACATGAACTTACCGGCGGTCGACAATGGGATTGTCAGCAATGCGGCCGCCAATGCCGCGGCCGACGTCGTCCGTTTCCAGAACATACCAAGAATGAATATCGCAAACACACCGGGGGTAATGAAGCTGCTGTATTCCTGAATGAACTGGTAGGCCTGATCGAGCACCCTCAGTTGTGGTGCAATGAGGACACCGATGCCCATCGCGACGTAGATCGTGTAGCGCCCCACGCGCACAAGCTGGCGTTCGGTGGCGTGCGGGGCGATGTACTGTTTATAAATGTCTAATGTAAATATTGTAGAGATACTGTTTGCCTTGCCGGCCAGCGACGCTACAATAGCGGCGGTCAGCGCGGCAAAGGCCATTCCTTTCAAGCCGGCTGGCAGCAAGTTCAGTAAAACGGGGTAGGCGTGATCTGGTTTCACCACATTGCCGGCGAGCATTTCCTGCTGGAACATGCCGTTCTGGTACAAAACGAATGCGGCAATGCCCGGGATTACGACGATGATCGGGATGAGCAGTTTGAGCAATGCGGCGAAAAGAATCCCTTTCCGGGCTGTCGGCAAACTGGCACCAAGGCTTCGCTGGATAATGTACTGGTTGCAACCGAAGTAGGCGAGGTTGTTGATCCACATTGCACCCAGGATTACGGTAAGGCCCGGAAGGTCTTTATAAAACGGGTGCTCTTTGGGTAAAATCATGTGGAAATGCGAATCCGCCTGCTCGCGTAGCAAGCCCAACGCGTTGAAAAGGCCCGGCCGGTTGAAATGCTGGGAAACCAGGTCCAATGCGAGGTAGGTGGTCGCCAAACCGCCCAGAACAAGAACCACGACCTGCACGACATCGGTATACCCGATCACCTTCATACCACCGATTGTGATCACAACGGCGAAAAGTCCAAGACCGACGATGGCGTATTGAAAGTCAATTCCAGCCGTTACTTCGAGGGCGAGGGCGCCGAGGTAGAGAATGGACGTCAGGTTGACAAACACGTATAATAGAAGCCAGAAAACCGCCATAATCGTCGCAACCGTCGGATTATACCTTTCCCGCAGGAATTGGGGCATGGTGTAAATCTTGTTTTTGAGATACACGGGCAGGATAAATAACGCTACGACGATCAGCGAGGCCGCGGCCATCCATTCGTAGGAAGAGATAGCCAGGCCAATGGCAAATCCCGATCCCGACATCCCTATAAAGTGCTCTGCCGAAATATTTGAGGCGATAATGGAAGCACCGATCGCCCAGAATGTCAGAGAGCCTTCGGCAAGGAAATAATCGGTAGAGCTAACCTCTTTCGAGCGCTTTTTTTTATAAATCCAGTAACCGTAAGCGGAAACGCCTATCAGATAGATGAAAAATACTATGTAATCCAGCGATTGCAGACCGGTAGTGGACATGCTTATGAAAGGGTTAGTTGGTTAAATGGTACGGTAATGGACGTCGGGAGCCGATGTTGGTCAGGTGTTGTCAGAATTAGTCATGTGTAGTCAAGTGTGGTCAGGTTTTGTGATGAATGCTGTCTGTAAGAGGCCAAACTTATTGATTTTTCACTACAAATGACCAAACCTGACTATACCTGACCACATCTGACAGTCCTTTTAAACCGTCGCATATTGCAGCACTTCGTCGAGTTTCACGCTCCGGCCTTCGGTCAGCGATTTCATGGCCGCGATACCGATCGCAGTTGCCATAAGGCCGTCGTGTGCATCCACAGGCGAAGGAGTATCCTTCAACACGCAATCGATGAACGTCTTTAGGCACACGCGGTAAGCTGTTTCATACCTTTCCAGGAAGAAATGCAACGGCAACGAGCTGTGGCCGCCATTGCTGTCGAAATGAATGAGCGTGTCGGTGGTATTGTTTTCCGCTTTCGCCATGCCTTTTGAACCGAAGATTTCGAGGCGCTGGTCATAACCGTAAACGGCTTTACGGCTGTTGTCGATCACACCTATGGCACCGTTTTCGAAAGTCAAGACAATTACGGCAGTGTCGATATCACCGAATTCTTTAATCTCGGGATGAATAAGGGCGTCGCCTTTCACAAATACCTCTTTTACCTCGCTTCCAACAATGTAGCGCGCCATATCGAAGTCGTGAATCGACATATCCAGGAAAATGCCGCCCGAAACTTTCAGGTATTCCACCGGTGGCGGTGCCGGGTCGCGGCTGGTAATGCGAAGAATGTGCGGCTCGCCGATCTTTTCGTTTGCGACGAGGTGTCTCACATTCATAAAGTTAGCGTCGAAGCGTCGGTTAAAGCCAAGCATCAGTTTCACATTGTTGTCCGAAACTGCTTTTTCAGCAGCCTGAATCGCTTCAAGCGTTACATCCAGAGGCTTTTCACAGAAAACATGTTTCCCTTTTTCAGCGGCGGCCACTGTATAGGGCACGTGAAAAGGAGTGGGGGAGCAGATGATCACCGCTTCCACGTCGGGGTGGTTGATCACATCGTAGGCATCGGTAACGACCTCGGGAACACCCAGGTCGCGGGCGAATGCGTGCGCAGCAGGCGAGAGGTCGGAGGCGATGATTACTTCCGCGTCGGGCATATGGTGCACCAGGTTGCTAAGGTGGATCTGGCCAATCCGGCCGAGTCCGATCACACCGGTTTTGAGTTTTTTTGTCATTTTCTAGTATTGCGAGCGAGTTACTAGCCGTCGACTTAAGTCGGCGGTCAAAGATTTTGAAAAGATTTATTTCTGCAATTCTTGATCATTTCTTGCCGTCGACTTAAGTCGACGGCAAATGATTAAAATTGAATTGATTAGAATTTTTTAATTTCTAAAACTTCCTGCTCCATTCTTTCAGCCAGCGCTCGATCACCACTTTGGTCTGTGTAAAGAATTCGACCGCATGTTTGCCCTGGCCATGGAGATCACCATAGAAGCTATCCTTCCAACCCGAGAAAGGGAACTGAGCCACGGGAGCGGCGACACCTATATTAATACCAATATTCCCAGCCTCCGCCTCATGACGGAAACGACGCGCATTCAAACCACTGCTGGTAAAAATACAGGCCATGTTCCCATATTTACCCGAATTGATAAAACGGATCGCTTCATCAATGGTATTAATATGTACCAGGCTCAGCACCGGGCCAAAAATTTCGGTGGCGGCCAGTTCGCCGTCCAGAGGAATGTCTTCAATGATGGTAGGAGCAATGAAGTTCCCGTTTTCGTAGCCGTTGATTTTCGTGTTTCGTCCATCGACCAGCAAGCGGCCTCCTTCATGCAAACCTTTGTCAATCAGGTTGTGAACACGGTTTTTGCTTTCCGCAGTGATTACCGGGCCCATTAAGACGTCCGAATCCAGACCGAAACCGATTTTGCGATTTCTGGCCGATTCCACGAGGCTTTCGGTAATGTCCTTATGTTCGCCTACGGTGATGATCGTCGAGGCGGCGAGGCATCGTTGGCCTGCACAACCATAAACACTGTCGATCACGATCTGCGACGTCATATCAATATCAGCGTCGGGTAGCACAATCACCGGGTTTTTGGCGCCGCCTTGCGCCTGTACGCGTTTGCCGTTGGCTGAACCTTTAGAATACACATAACGGGCCACGTTGGAGGAGCCTACGAAGCTGATCCCCTTGATCACCGGGTGTTCGAGAATGGCGTCCACCGTCTCCCGTGCACCTTGCACGAGGTTAAGCACGCCTTTCGGCAGGTCCAGTTGCTCCATTAATCCGACGATCTTGGTCATCGTAAGGGGGACCTTTTCCGACGGCTTGATAATGTAACTGTTCCCGCATGCAAGCGCGTAGGGGAGGAACCAGAACGTGATCATGCCCGGGAAGTTGAACGGCGCAATGCATGCGCACACGCCCAGTGGCTGGCGGATCATGTATTCGTCGATACCCTTGGCAATGTCCTCCGAAAACTCACCTTGTATGAGCGTAGGCATACCGCAGGCATTTTCCACGTTTTCGATCGCGCGCACCATTTCGGCTTTCGCCTCGATGAACGTCTTGCCCGATTCGAGCGTGATGGTTCTGGCAATGTCGTCCGCGTTGTCTTCGAGCAGTGTTTTTAGTTTAAACAGATATTGTACACGCTTCGAAACCGGCGTATTTCTCCATTCCTGAAAACCTTCGTGGGCGGCTGCGGCGGCATCGGCAACGTCTTGTGCATTGCCGTAAGGCACTTTCGCCAGCACTTCCTGGTTAGCCGGGTTCAGCACATCCACAAAATGGTCGGAATGACTGTCGACCCAGCGGCCGTTGATGTAATTCTGTAATTTTTCCATCTGTATTTTAAAACTTATAATCCTCCGTATCCTTTCACAAACTCCATTACTTCGTCATAGGCCGGCATGAAATTCGCGCAGCCTTCGCGCGTGACGATGATCGCCCCGCACGCATTACCCATTCTCACACTTTTGTACAAATCCCAGCCCCGCAGCAGCCCGTATGAGAAGCCGGCGCAGAATGCGTCGCCCGCTCCAAGCACATTCAGTACCTCGACCGGGAAACCGGGCACTTTTACTTCTTCCTTACCTGGCTGGAAAATAGAAGCACCATCTTTGCCGCGCTTCACTACCAGCGTTTCTACCCCTGAATTCAGGATTTCATGGATTGCATTCTCGATATTCCCGCGGATTTCGGGTGCTGATATTTGCTGATGTTTGATTAAAAGTTGCTCTTTGTCAGTCAGAAACGTGGCAAGAATCTCTTCTTCGGTTCCTACTACAATATTGAAGCTGCCCAATGCCGCGCGGATTGTGACCCCAAATGCACGCGGGTCGAACCATTGGTCGGCGCGGAAGTCAATGTCGAGCAAACGGATAACCCCGTTCTTTTTGGCTAGTTCCAAAGCGTAGAACATCGCGGTACGGCTCGGGTCCTTACTGAATGCGGTCCCGGAGAATGCCGCGGCTTTGAAATCCTGGAACGGTATGGCGGATACGTGATCGATATTCAGGTTGATATCCGCACAGTTCTCGCGGTAGTAAACCAACGGGAAACGGTCGGGCGGCTCGATGCCCAGCACAACGGCTGAACTCCGGGTGCCTTCAATGGTCGGGACCCATTCGGTCACAATGCCTTCGTTGTCCAGGAAATGTTTGATGAAATTTCCAACCTGGTCATTGCCTATCCCGGTTAGAATGGCCGTTTCCAGACCTAGCCGGCGGCTTCCTGTGGCGATATTGAGCGGACAGCCGCCCACAAATGCATTGAATGCCTCGATTTTTTCAAAAGGGCTGCCCACGTTGGCCGAGTAGAGGTCAATGGACGAGCGGCCAAGGGTAAGAAGGTCGTATTTGGGCATGGGAATTGTTTTTTACTTCGGCTGTCAGCTTTTTGGTTTTACTTCGGCTGTCGGCTGTCAGCCGTCGGCTCTTTTCATTTCTATTTTCAAAAGGTTCGACAGCCGATAGCCGACGGCCGAAGTTCCCTGTCATCCGTTCATTTCAGCAGTGACGATCGGTAATCTCGGATCGGCGCCTTTCCAGGTTCCGTAAATCCAGTCATGGTCGGGGTCGGATGTATTGGCTAGCGATTGGTCGCTTCCGGCGAGGAAATTGAGGTAGTACACATTGTAGCCGTGACCAGCCACTACCGGGTGGTAGCCTTTGGGAACCAGCACTGCTTCATTATTTTTCACACGAATGATCTCGTCCAGTGAGCGGTCTTCGGTATAAACCTGCTGGATGGCGTAGCCCTGCGGTTTGTCGATTTTGTAGAAATAGATTTCTTCCAGATTTGCTTCGAGCAGATTGCCGTCGGCGTCCACCTTGCGCTCGTCGTGTTTGTGCGCGGGAAAAGAACTCCAGTTGCCCGACGGCGTGTATACTTCCACGCAAACGATCTTGTGGCAACCAAAGCCCGGTTCGAGCAGGCTGTTGATCTGCCGGTTGGCATTATCGCCGCCGCGGTATTCGATAGCGGCTTCCTCGGGGCGTTTCATACGAGGGGGGTGGTCTTCGTCGGATAGCACCTTGCAAATCGCAATGTCGGTGCCAGGCGACTGAGCCGTGAGTACAAACGGCGTCCGGCGCGACAGGTACATCGCGTGGCCAATGCCGCTGAACACGTCTTTGCGACCATTGCCCGTTTCCCAGACCTGCCCGGCGGCTTCAACCTTGAAATTTCCGCCCAGCAATGCGAAGCAATATTCATATTCGCCCGTATCTCCCACGATTTGTTCGCCTGCTTCCAGTATTTTAGCTTCGAAGTTCAGGTACGTCCAACCGGCCTGTTCGGCGGTGAGGGAATGATAGGTCTTGTCGTGTGTTTGAGGCTTGATCAGCAGGTTACTCATTGTGGTAAATCCATTACATTTGCACAATGATAGTGTTGTATAAATTAAACACAAAATGTAAATATGTTAATATTGAATGCAAACGTTTGAAAAAATTTCAAAGAAATAATTGACCTATTCCAACTCATGAATTCCTCACGTCCTGTTACGATTAAAGATATTGCACGCCGTTTCCGGTGCTCTCCTTCCACTGTTTCACGCGCACTCAACGACCACCCCGCAATCAATGAAGACACCCGGAAAAACATCCAGGAATATGCCAAAGAGGTTGGGTATCAACGTAATGAAGTGTCGCTGAGCCTGCTCAATAAAAAGACTGCCTCGCTGGGTGTGGTGGTGCCGACGATCAGCAATTATTACGAAACGGCGGTCATCGAAGGCCTGCACACCGTGTTGCAGCCTATGGGTTACACGCTCAATATCTGCGTAACCAACGAAAGTTACCTGCTTGAAAAAGAATCGTTGTCCAAACTGCTCTCCAACCGTACGGAGGGGATATTCCTGTCGGTTTCTCAGGAGACTTACGATGCAGGTTATTACGAGCATCTCGAAAGCGTGATCCAGCGCAAAACGCCGCTGATTTTTATCGACCGTGAATATGAGGATTTCGAAACAAGCCGGGCCACGGTGGACGATTATCACGGTGCGTTTGCCGCCGTAGAACACCTGATTTCCATCGGCTACAAGCAAATTGCGCATTTGAAGGGCCCGAACGGCCTCACCGTTTCGGAGCAGCGTTTCAAGGGCTATATCAATTGCCTCAAAAAGTACAATATGCCCATCCGCGAAGATCTGATTATCAATACGAATTTCAAGGTGGAGAGCGCTATCCTACCCACCAAGCGCCTGCTCGAACTCGCGTCTCCGCCCGACGCGATCTTCGGCGTGAACGACCAGGTGGCGATCGGTGCGATGCGTGTCGCCAAAGACAAAGGGCTTCGCATTCCGCAAGACATCGGGCTCGTAGGGTTCGATAACTCGCCGATATCCGCCTACACATTCCCTTCGCTCACCACCGTGCACCGTCCCGGACGTAAAATCGGTATGGAGGCTTCGCGTCTGTTTCTCAATCAATTGAATGGGTCGGGTGATTTCGCGCCGGAGAGTATTGTGTTGCCATCCGAGCTGGTGATCAGGGAATCGTCGTTGCGGATTTAATGCATTCTCATTGAATGGCTTTTTTGTAAAATAAATAGTTTGTAGCTCCCAGATACTTTGAAGAAATATCAATAGCTTAGTCGGTCTGTAACTCTTCTATCTGATTTATTAACTTGACTTTTACATTCCGTTCAATCCGACTTTTCCTGTCCGTATTGTGTGCGCTTGCTATGTGCGTCGGCGAACTGCGGGCAGCTCCTTCCATTGGTATCAAGCCTGTTCCTTCGTGGGTTATTCCGGTTACGCCGGGCGGGAAGGCAGCTGGGGCCAAGGATTTTTCAAACGGTTATTACGTCGCCTTTTCTGATATCCAGGCCAATCTGGATGAGCAAACGGTTTACAGGCGGGTCATCCGGCAAATCGTCTCTGAAAGCGGCGTGCAGAACGGCTCAGAAATGGTCATCGGTTTTGACCCTTCCTACGAACACCTGCATGTGCATAGTCTGGTCGTCTGGCGGGACGGAGTGGCGAAATCAAGACTGAATCTCGCGGATTTTAAGCTTATTCCCGTTGAAACTGACCGTCAGCGCTTTATTTACAATGGCTACTACACGGCATCGGTCATCCTGAAAGATATACGTAAAGGCGACCGTATCGAACTGTCTTACTCCCGTACCGGCTGGAACCCGGTATTTAAGGGAAAATACTCCGATGAATTCAGTTTTGCTTCGAATGATTACCTGGGGCACGTCCATGCAGCAGTGCTGGTAAAGACTGCACGACCGGTGTATATCAAGGATTTCAATAAACCGCCTGTACGTAAGGAGCGGACCGTGGGCGGGGTACGGATTTATGAATGGGACGCGAGAAATGTCAAACGGATTCAGTACGATGATTACACGCCAACATGGTATGATCAGACACCGCTGGTACAGATAACGGAATTCAAGAGCTGGAAAGAGGTGGTCGACTGGGGACTGAATTTTTACAGCATCCCCGTCGTTTCAGGCGCATTGCAGGCCAAGGTTGAAGAATGGAAACGGACTTCGGAAAGCAGATTGGACTATATCGAAAAAGCGGTGCGGTTTGTGCAGGACGAGGTGCGCTACCTGGGCATTGAAACCGGCGAGAATTCGCACCGTCCGCACAAGCCGGAAGACGTGTTTAACCAACGTTATGGTGATTGCAAGGACAAAGTATTCCTGCTTTGCGCCATCCTGAAAGCGAACAATATTGACGCGGCCCCAGTGCTGGTGAATAGCTACAAACTCTCCCGTCTGGTGAATTTCCTGCCGTCACCAACCGATTTTAATCATGTGGTGGCCCGGATACTCTTGCACGACCTCGAAAACCGAGCTCCCCAGGCGTCCGACTACCTGTTTGTGGATGCAACCATGTCGTTGCAGGGCGGGGCGATTCCGCAGACTTATTTCCCTGCTTACGGTCACGGGCTATTGTTGAAGGAAGGTGAAAGCAAATTGCTCCATATGGGGGTCCAGAATCCGGGTTCGACGGAGATTACCGAGGACTTCTATCTGCCAGCGATGGGCGACACCGCTTCGAAGGGGTTGTTGCAGGTAAAAACAGTGTATTTCGATAACGAAGCCGAGAATTTCCGGAGTACTTTGCAAGAATCGGTTTTGTCCGAACTGGAAGATTCCTACCTCAATTTTTACACTGAGCTTTACAAAAATACGCGCGTCGAACGTCTGGATTCACTCGAATTTTACGACCAGCGCGATGCCAACAATATCTCTGTTTTGGAGAGGTACCAAATTCAGGATGCCTGGCTAAAAGACGATATCACGGGCGAGTGGTACTTCCGGATATTAGGGCGAGTGATGTACGACCAGGTGCGCGTCCTGCCCGCGAAGAAGCGTGTCGGGCCTATGTACCTGAATTATCCGTCACACATCATTTACAAGGCCCGTGTACACTTCGGGGCCGTCAGGAGCGTGCCGGTGGACAACTGGAAAGTCGAACGAATGGCCTACGATATTTCTTTCAAATCGGAGTTTTTACCGAAAGAGAAGGTCTGGGAGCTTACCTATGTCTATAAAACCAAGCAAGATCATATTCCTGGTGATCAATTGGAGCAGTACCGGGAAGATGTTGAAAAATTAACCGGTTACCTCGAACAAAGGCTTGATGATTCATCCAGTAGTTTTATCAATTGGAGTGGAGTAAATGGTTGGATGCTTTTATTGGCATTGGTGGTTATAGCAGGTTGTTTCATGGCTGCGCGAAAGTTCGTTAAGTATTCCCCCGGCCCGCGCTTTCACGCACCGGCGACCTCTAAGAATGGTTGGTTGATCCTGATCGGTATAGGTATTGTTGCGACTTCGTTTTTGCTTCCGGTGAGCTTGCTTACTGCCGAGTCAGGGGCCTTTTTTACCGATGCCGAATGGTACCGCATGGATGGTACGACGGAAATGAGAATACTGGGTTACCACACTTTTCTGGTATTGAAATGTATTTTTTATGTGGGACTTTGGTGCTATTCTGTTTTTCTCTGTCGACTGTATTTTGGGAAACGGGATTCGTTTCCGATGATGTACAGTGGCTTTTTGTCGATAAATCTCGCCTTTGACATTCTGACCGTCGTTCTCAATTACTGTTTTTCGACACCCCAGGAAACAAATATTGCCGTGACAATGCCTGTCCAAATCATTTGGGCTGCCGCGTTAACTTCATACATGTATAAATCAGCGAGCGTCAAAAGAATATTTGCCAATACCTATGAAGATCAGATAGGCTTACACGATTATGAGCAAAGTGAAAGAGTCGAAAATGCAGAATAATAAGCCGCGTTGGTAAAAACAAAAGCGAGACGGATATCCTCCGTCTCGCTTTTGTTTGTCGCATTTAACAATCAATACCCATCATTCTGCTTCAAATACCCAGGCTCGTTCGACGCGCCGTCGATAGCCGTTTGCGGGATCGGGAAAATACGTTTCTTCACGTCCGTGTTGGTTTTTTCCGTCCATTGACCTTCGTATTTGCCAAAACGGATCATGTCCGGGCGGCGCAGCATTTCCCAGTAGAACTCGAAGCCGCGTTCGCGGAACAGGAGGTCGAGGGTCATGCTGGTCAATGCCGGCGGTGCGAGCGTCTTTGTGCGTGAAGCGCGCACGAGGTTTACATCGGCCAGGGCTCCGGCTGCATCGTTGCTTTTGCGCAGTTTCGCTTCGGCGCGCATCAGGTAAATGTCCGCCAGACGTGCGATGACGATATCGGCCTCGCCCCGGTTACGGCCGGTATTCGACTTACTGCTGAACTCGTATTTCTCTACGCGATAGCCGGTGTTATAGTTGCTTCCCGCAGTAGTGAAGTCGATCATCTCGGTGAAACTTACCGGCAAATCGGCGCGGTTACGCGTCACATAGTTCAGTTTTCCCACTTTCAACTTGCCGTCAGGGCAGCGGAGGAAGGCACCATTTACGCGCAGTGCACCATATTGCTGACCTCTAAGAATACCACGATTGATTTTATAATCGGCGTCATTTACGCAGGTATCGGCAGCATTGGTATAAATAGACATGTTTTGCTGGTAAAAACGCGGGTCACGCGAGGGATCCACCGCCCCGTAGGCTTGTACCCACGACTGATAGAAATCAGAAGTGATCGCAGGTCCATCGGTACCGTTCGCGGCAGGGAATTCGGCCAATGGGAACTGGTCGCCCGAGATCGAAAAGTAGGCCATGCGATTATGTCCGTTCAGTTCTGCGCGTTGGTCTACCGCGAAAATGATCTCTTCGTTGGTATGGTTGTTATTCCCGAAAATCGCGAAATAATCAGCCGAAAGTTTAGCCTGGCCGGAGTTGATCACTTTGTCGGTATACTGGATCACCTTGTCCATATCCTCGGCCTTGAAATCGAATGTAGCACCGTAAATGTTGCGGTACACAGCGGCATTCAGGCTCAGACGTGCCAACAGGCTCCATACTGCTGCCTGGTTCAGTCGGCCCGGACCTACAACAGATTTCGGCTGAACGGTCGGCTCAATAGCCAGCAATTCGCTTTCGATGTATTTTACCGCCTCGTCACCACGGATAATCTTCGAAGTAGTTCCCTGCTCATCCTTCACGAATGCAATCCCGAACAAATCGAGCATGACCATGTTGTAATAAGCGCGCATACCGCGAGCCTCGGCGGTATACAGTGCCGCGTTGGGCGATGTAGCGGTTTTGAGACCTTCAATAGCCGTGATACAACGTGAGATAGACTGTACCAGCTGGTTCCAGGTATTGTTTACGTTGGGATCGGTGCTGGTGGTATTGTGCCCGTGCAATGCGATGTAGATACCGTTGTCACCCCAGTCGGTCCCGCCGCGGTAGGGGAGGATCGCCTCGTCGGTAGAGATTTCCTGCAACGCAAAATAGGTCGTATGCTGGAAAAGGTTGGGAAGCAATGCATAGGTAGGGGCCAGCAGCCCGTTGGCAGTCTGTTCTTCTGAAAGTTTGGCCGTGAGTGTTTCATCGAGCACTTGTTCTTTCAGATCGGTACAGGCGTTGCTGAGCATCAGCAGGCCGGCTACCGCAAATATGGTGGATAGTTTCTTCTTCATGGGTCAATAATTAAAAGCCGAGATTGATCGAGAAAATGACGGTTTTCGCTTTCGGATAGCTCAGGTAGTCGATACCGTAAGAGGTAATGCCGGCGATCGAACGGTCGTTGTTAACTTCCGGGTCGTAGCCATTGTATTTGGTCCACAATGCCAGGTTCTGGCCAGTTACCGAAATGCGGGCTGTCTGCACCCATCTGTTGATGCCAAGCTTCGCAGTGTTGAGGTTGTAACCCAATACAAGGTTGTTCAGTCTCAGGTAAGCACCGCTTTTGAGATACCTTGTGGAAACACCCGCCGAGTTGTTGACCGATTCTTCCGGTGATGCAAGTGCCTCGGGAGTCACGTTCACACCTTTCGACAATTTCAGTTTGTAAAAATTGGAGTTGGCGGTGTTGTCATACACTTTGTTACCCGCAACACCATTGAAATTCGCACTCAGGTCGAAACCCTTGAAGCTGATGTTCCCGTTGAAGTTGTACATGCGCGTAGGCAATGCAGAACCGGCCACAATCCGGTCGGCGTCGTTGACAATGCCATTGCCGTCCACGTCACGGAACTTACTGATACCCTTCTCGTCAAAACCCATGAACTCTTTCAGGTAGAATGAACCGATCGCCTCGCCATTGATATAGCCGTTGATAGTCGCCGACGTCAGACCCGATCCTTGTGCCGAACCCGACGGGATCACTGTGTAAGGCGAGTGCTCTACGCGGTTTTTGATGAAAGTAATGTTTCCACCTAATGAGTATTTCAAGCCGTTTTCCAATGTATTCCGGTAATTCAGGTCAAGCTCCAAGCCCTGGTTGATGATCTGCATGTCAGGTACGTTGGTCCAGAAAGTACCGGCAGGTTGAACGGGGTCGGCAGGGATCACTTCAAGCAGTATCTTTTCAGATACCTTTCTGAAATAATCTATTTCACCGCTCAATGCACCTTTGAATAAACCAAAATCAAGACCTAAGTCCGTCTGTTTGGACACTTCCCACTGAATGTTAGGGTTAGCCAAACGTGTGTAGGTTGTACCGGCCGGGTAGGTGGTGCCGCCGTCGAGTGGGTAGCTCGCAGTTCCGGAAACCACGGATGTAAAGCGAGCCTGTGTAATTTTGGATGGGATTTCCTGGTTACCCGTCGATCCCCAGCCTGCGCGGAGCTTCAATTCCGAGAATGGCGACGATTTCATGAAAGGTTCTTCCGAAATCCTCCAACCCGCTGAAAATGAAGGGAACGATCCGTATTTGTTGTTGGAACCGAATTTGGACGATCCATCGATACGCAATGTTGCGGTGAGCAGGTACCTGTCTTTGAAACCATAGCTCGCACGACCAAAGAAGGATTGCAACTCATTGATGGTCGCGAAACCGCCGGGTTGGTTCAGTGCCAATGAGAGATCTTGCCCGAGGCCTGGGTTGTAGATCGGCTCGATGTCCGAGATCGGGAATTTGTTGATGCTGAAATTCCGGCTCTGAATGAAAATGCGCTGGTATGAATGACCGAGCAACGCCGTCAGGCTATGCATTTTGGTATTCAGGTTGTAAGTCAGGTAGTTCTCGATCAGCCTGTTGGTATTACGCAGACCGTAGTTTTCCAGACGTCCGACTTCGGCCGGGATCGTGCTTGGCAGCAATTGCTTATCCTGTGTAGCCGTTGAGTTATCGATGCCAAAGTTCAGTTTATAAACCAGCCCGTCGATAATCTTCACGGAAGGCGAAATACTCGCCAGCACGCGGTTGGTCGTCAATTCCTCCTTATACTGCTGCAACGTGAACAACGGATTGGTGAAATCCTGGTATTGAGCAATCTGTCCGTTCGCGTCGTAAGGAGCGTAAGTCGGGTTGATGGTCAGGGCACTACCAATCGCGCCCTGGATGTTGGGACGTTGGTTCTTGGTATTGGTAGCATTCAGGTTGAAATCCAGCGTCACGCGGTCGTCGAATAATTTTTGTGAAAGGTTCATCCGGCCTGTGTAGCGGTTCTGCTGGCTGTTTTTCAGAATACCCTGCTGTTTTTGTGCGCCAAACGATGCGTAGTAGGTCATTTTATCATTACCACCACCTACTGACACGTTGTGGTTGTGGGTAGTAGCGGTCCTGAAAATTTCCTTTTGCCAGTCGGTATTGGCTTTGCCGTCGCTTATGGTTGCGCCGAGTTTGGTGGCTTCGGCCAAAAACTCAGGTCCCGAGAGCACATCCAGCGGGCGGGCCACATTGGAAATACCCAGGCTTCCCGAATAGGTAACATTAGCCTGGCCAGACTTACCTTTTTTAGTGGTAATCAGGATTACCCCATTCGCGCCGCGCGCACCATAGATGGCTGTGGCCGAGGCATCTTTCAGTACGTCGATCGACTCGATATCCTGCGGGTTCAGGAAGTTGAGCGGGTTGGCGTCGCCACCGGTACCGCTGTTGTCGAGTGCCATGCCGTCCACAACGAACAAAGGCGTACTACCTGTACGCACACCACCCGGACCGCGAACGGTAATGCTGGTCTTGCCGCCCGGCTCACCGGTCGCCGACGTGATGTTCACGCCCGACACCTTTCCTTGCAGCAGCTGCTCGGGCGAGTTGATGATCCCCTGGTTGAACTCGGCGCTTTTCAGCGACTTCACCGAGCCGGTAATGTCCTTTTTCGTAGCGCTGCCGTAGCCGACCACCACCACCTCGCTGAGGTTGGAAGCCGATTCTTTGAGTTTTACCTGGATGGAACTGGCGTTGCTTTGGGTCAGAAGAAAGTCCTTGATCGATTGCTTTTCAAAACCGATATAGCTGAATTCCAGGTTATACCGCTGGCCTGTTTGCAGCTTTGCAAAACTGAATGAGCCTGATTCATCGGTAGTTGCACCTTGTTTGTTATTGCCGTTGGCATCGGAGATCACGACGGTAACACCGGGCAGACCTTCGGCAGAACCTTCGGTTGTTACTTTTCCGGTGAGGGTAACCTCCTGCAATGTGTTCATGTTGGATTCAACATGTTTTCGGGGCTGGCCTTCGGGAACGGGTATTTCAGCTGCGGCAATGGCGTGGAGGCCGCACACGGCCGTTACTTGCATGAGGCAGTTTCTGATTATTCCGGTCCTGACTGATAGAGTCGAAGTCTTTCTCATAGTCGTGGATTATTGGATTTTACAATGAATAGAAAGTTGAGGCAAAACAGATTTTTTAGTCATAGAGGAAAATTTGGGGTTATGAATCACAAGATTACAAATTGTATTTTTAAGATAATTAATAGCAATAACTTTATAGTTAATGCAAACGTTTGAAATTCTGTGCAAACGTTTGAAAAAATATGAAGATTAAATTGGATGAAATTAATATTACCTGTTGCGGTGTAGGAATAGTGATTTTAAATCACCCCAAAGTCTAATCGGGATGGGGAAAGTTGCATTAAAGCATCATTTCCGGACCAAAAATGGTATGACGGAGAAGAATAAATGCAGGAATAGGTTTTAAGGAATTGTTAAATCCGGATTTGTGAAGTAATGCAGGTTGCGAGGTGTGCAGGATCGGTGGAGTGGCCCGAAGAGAAGGCGGTCAGGCTGCGTTTTCTACCGGCAGAAGTTTAACGGTCAAGCCATAGGTTTTCAGAAGCTCGTCCAATTCTTGCTGATGCTCGGCCAATAGCCGCTCGTATTGTTTGATTATCGACGGCGTGTCGCCAAGCTCGCGATGGAGTTGCAGGGTTCTGTTAGTAAGTGCTACCAGCTCAATAAGCCTTGCTACCTGCTCTCCCCATTCGTGAAGTTCCTCCAATATCTTCATATCCATAATCTAGAAGTTTAGTTGTATAAAACCTTTTGATTTTCGGGCACGCGAAGTAGAGAATTGACTGCGCCACTGAAGTAGGTCCATATGATAGAAAACGTACTTTTGATGGTTTTCAGGATATCTTTTGACAAAGTACTCATCTACTCCTGTCTGTCGAACCCTGTGGTAGGCTCTTAAAATATCGATTTCAGATTCATTGGCATAGTAAATATTGGCATCAACAAAAGTTACAACATCGATGTCTCGGGGATTAAGTTTTCTCGTAACAAAACTTCCGTCAATCCACTGGTGAAATCCGGCTCCGATAATTGGGATCAGCTTCTCCAGATATTCTGAGTAATTCCGGAAAATTCCCGGCCTTGTATCAGATTCAGGAAAGGCATCGACGAATTCAGTTTTCAGTGTCGACCAGTCGCAATAAATAATGTCGTAAGGCTTCAAGTTGCCCTGGATGTCAAATTCCAAGTGTGTGTGTTGTTTAATTTTCAGTTTAAATATACCGAAAATTAAACACTTAAACATCCTGCCGCAACACCTCCAAAGGTGGCCGGGACAGGATGCCGCGGCTGTTGAGCAAACCGATAATTACGGTTAGCAACGAGACGAAAAGGAATATCAGTACCACTGGGCCGAGTTCAGGATTGAATTCGGATTCAAAGTTGAATTTGGCGAGGCAAAAGCTTCCGATGACGGCGATGAGTATGCCGGTGAATGCGGCCAACGCGCCCAGAAAGAAATATTCGAGCGAAGTGATAACGAATATCTGCCTGCGGCTTGCACCTAATGTCCGCAACAGGACGCTCTCCTGAATGCGCTGGTACTTGCTAATCATGACGGACGCGATAAGGACAATGAGTCCCGTGAGAATACTGAAACCGGCCATAAAGCGGATTACGAAACCGATTTTGTTAAAAATATCGTCCAGCACGCGCAGCACCAGGGCAAGGTCGATGATAGAAATGTTGGGGTACTGCCTGACGAGCGCCTGCTGGAACCGTGCGGAAACAGTTGGATTAGGCACGTGCGTGAGCATCGCATGGAACTGCGGGGCATCTTCCAGTACGCCGGTTGGAAATACCACCAGGAAGTTGGTACGCACCTCACTCCAGTTCACCTCCCGGAAACTGGAAATGGTGGTAGGCATAATGGTGCCCTGTACGTTGAAAACCATGGTATCGCCCAGTTCCAGACGGCTCCTTTCAGCAAAGCCCTGCTCCACGGAGATGGGGATCAGGTCAGTGGATTTGTCGTATTTGCCTAGCCATTTTCCCTTGGTGATTTTTTCGGAAGAAGTCGTGGAATCGCGGAATGTGACCCGGTACTCGCGGCCGAAAATGCGGCGCGATTGCTCAGCTGTGGTGTCGCCTTCAAAATCGGCGGCGGTTTTGCCATTGACTTCTTCCAAACGCATGTTCACAATGGGTACGCTTTGGTTGATAGGTACATTCTGGGCCTTGGCGATGGCCAGCACACCGTCTTTCTGATGGTTCTGGATATCGAAAAGTACCATGTTAGGCTGGTTGCCGCTGCTCGAAAGCTTCACGCGTGCAAGCAGGATGGTTTGGATGAAGAAGAGCGTGCAGATCAGCGAAGTGCCCAGCCCGACCGACACGATAAGAATGGTGGTTTGGTTATTAGGCCGGTACAAATTCGCAAGGCCCTGGCGCCAGAGGTAACTCCATGAAGTGGGAAAGAACCTGCGCACAAGCCACATCAGTAAGCTGGCAATGCCGAAAAGGATCAGGAATGAAGCGAGAATGCTGACGGTAAAAATGAGCGCCTGCAACCACGTCTGCATTTGCAGGAAAGAAAACCCGAAAATGAACAGGACGATCAGCCCGTATAATGCCCAGCTCACGGCGTCGCGTTCGGGATGGGATGCGTCGGAAGCCGAGCGAAGGACATTCAGTGGCGATACTTTACGGATCGATACGAGCGGCGGCAATGCGAAAAGGATGGAAATAAGTATACCAATCGCGAGCCCTTGCCCGATTGCAGGCCATGAAATGTCGGTAATGAGGTCAAATGGGAGCAGGTCTTTCAATACAACGGGCAAAAACTGCTGGATAATCGTTCCCAGAACGGTACCGAGCACTGTTCCGATCAGCCCGATGCCCGCGATCTGGATCAGATAGATCAGAAATGCCTGCGATGCTTTTACCCCCAGGCAGCGGAGTATCGCAATGGAGTTCAGCTTCTCGCGCACATATATATGTATGGCGCTCGCGACGCCTATGCATCCGAGCAGGAGCGCAACGAACCCTACCAGCGAGAGGAAGCGCGTGAGGTCGCGGAATGAGCGGCCGGTATCTTCTTTCTGGCTCTGGACGGTATTATAGTCAAGGTCAAAGCGCTCAAATTTGGGTTCGAGGGTTTTGACCATCTTTTCGACATCCGTTTTGGCGGGATATTTGAAATAATACCTGTAACCAACCCGGCTGCCTTTTTGCATAAGGCCCGTTTGATCCAGGAAGCGCATCGGAATGTACACTACGGGCGCCACCGAGGCGGTAACGCCGGTTGCGCCAGGTGCTTTTTCGAGAACGCCTGCAATAGCAAAAGTGACTTCCCCAATGCGGATAGAATCCCCCACCTGTGCGCGGTATTGCAGCATTAGCGTTTGGTCTACCAATGCTTCCTGCCGGTTTCGGAACGTCTTTTCAGCCGAAACAGGAATGGTTTCCAGCTTACCGTAGTAGGGAAAATCGCCGGAGAGGGCCTTCACCTGCGTCAAACGGCTGCCGCCGCCTTTGTTGAAATACACCATGGAGGCAAATGCCCGTTCTTCGGAGCGCATTTTGCCCAGCGAATCCACGAACACCATCGCTTTGCCCTCGATTTTTTTGCCGCTATAAACGGATAGGTCCGCACCGATGAGCGTGGCCGCCTGGCTGTCAATATTGTCGCGCAGGTTGTCGCCGAGCGAGTAAATGGCCACAAGCGCAGCAATGCCGAGGATAATGGACGAAATAAAAAGGGCCAGCCGGGCGCGGTTTCTGCGGCTGTCGCGCCAGGCCATTTGTAATAACCAGGAAAGATTGAAGGTATTGGGATTCATCGGAAATTCACGGTTAGCTGGCCTCCACAATTTTGCCGCCTTTGATGCGGATAATGCGCTGGGTCTTGGCAGCGAGTTCGAGGTCGTGGGTGACGACCACGAGCGTGGTGCCCGCCTCGCGGTTGAGGTCGAAAAGCAGTTTTACGACTTTCTCGCTTGTCTCGGCGTCGAGGTTACCGGTCGGTTCGTCGGCAAACAGGATCTGCGGCTGGTTGGAGAATGCCCGTGCCAGCGACACACGCTGTTGTTCGCCGCCGCTGAGCTGGGTAGGGTAGTGATGGCCGCGTTCGGCCAGGCCCACTTTATCGAGCAGGTCGAGTGCGCGTGACTTTACATTCTTTTCCCCGCGCAGTTCCATCGGTACCATCACATTTTCCAGCGCGGTGAGCGTCGGCAAGAGCTGGAAGTTTTGGAAAATGAAACCTACATATTGGTTACGAACGGCAGCCAGCTGGTCTTCGTTGAGGCCGTTCAGCCGGGTCCCGTGCAGTTCCACGGTGCCGGCTGTCGAGCGATCGAGCCCGGCACAGAGGCCGAGGAGCGTCGTTTTGCCGCTGCCCGATGGTCCTACGATGGAGACCGTGGAGCCTGTTTCGATGGAAAAACTGATATTATCAAGGACTTTGAGAGTGCGGTCACCGCTTTTATATATTTTGCTGACGTCGTGCAGATCGAGTATGGTATTCATCAATCGTTTTTCTTTTATGTTTGCGTGGTGCCCGGGGCGCGAAAGACCTAATTTGGCTCTTTTCGGCTATTGTTTCTCATAAATATAGTTTAAACGGTTTTTATTTGAGAATGAATGGCCGGGTATGCATTTTTAAACTATTAAATCCTTTCCTTTTGAATATAGATTATGACTGATATGCGTCGTTTCAAGACATTTTTGGCATTATTCATTTGGGCCGCAGCACTGTTTTCCTGTGGTGGGGATAAAAAGGAAGAATCGGACCAGAAAGCCGGTCCCACCCAAACAGCTGCTAAAACGCCTGCCGCTAAGAAGAAGATCATCGTGTTTTTCGGCAACAGCCTAACGGCCGGTTACGGGCTCGATGATCCGTCGCAAGGCTTTGCGGGGCTGATCCAGAAACGGATCGATTCGTTGGGACTTAATTACAAGGTTGTGAATGCAGGCGTGAGCGGCGAAACGACTTCCGGAGGCAATAGCCGTATTGATTGGCTGCTCAAACAACCGCTCGACGTTTTCGTGCTCGAACTCGGTGGTAACGATGGCTTGCGCGGCATCCCGGTTTCCGAAACCAGGAAGAACCTGCAGGAAATTCTCGATAAGGTGAAAACCAAATATCCCGATGCCAAACGCGTGCTGGCCGGTATGCAGATTCCACCGAATATGGGACAGAAATATGCAACCGAATTCAAGGATGTGTACGCGGATCTGGCGAAAAAGAATGGGGTAACCCTCATTCCCTTTTTGCTCGAAGGAGTGGGCGGCGAATCGAAACTAAACCAGGCCGATGGCATTCACCCTACCGCGGAAGGCCACAAGATTCTCGCTGAGAATGTCTGGATAAGGATCAAAGATTTGTTATGAATGCAAGAACCCGCCGTCGGGCGGGTTCTTGCATTTCAGGCATTGTATGTTTCATTACCATGGAGCTGCCGGGCATTGTAGCGGTTCCAGGCCTTGATGATTTCCATCCTGTCGTCCACCGTGCGTGGCGTAAAAGAAATGACGACACCGCCTTCGCGGATGCTGGATTCAAATGCAGCCGCATGTTCCCTGGGCACACCGCGGTTGTGTAACGCGCCCACAATGCCGCCTGTGAGTCCGCCAGCCCCCGCACCCGTAAGCGCTGCGAGCAAGGGACCGGCCACCGCTATCCCAAGGCCGGGAATGACGACCGTAGTACCAATAGCGATGATCGCGCCGGCAATAGCCCCCGCCGTGCCGCCGATCGCGGAACCAATGCCGGCATTCTCCATCGTGGAATGGGCTGGTTTTTTATCTTCAATTTCTTCGTGGTGTATCCGATGTGTTTCGTCTGAAATGATCACGTTGATCTCCTCTGGCTTATAACCCCGGTAAATCAATTCGTCGTAAGCTTTTTGGGCATCCATTCGGTTGGAGAATACCGCATTCACCAGCGAGGGATAGTTGTATTCGATTGTAGTTTCCATGACATCGCGGTTTGGTGTATCGCGCGATTTGAAAAACAATTGTGCCAGGAACCAGGCAAAGTTACTCCGCTTTCATCACGTGGAATTGCCTCGAAAGTCCGTTGGGGCCGGTGAGTTTCAACAAATAGATACCGGATTGCCATTGCGAAGTAGCGATGCGCGCGGGCAACTGCCCGCCGGACCGGTAAACTACTTTGCCGCCGGTGTCGGTAAGCTCCACGGTACCGGAAAGCCCGGCCTGCTGCGAGAGGAATAATGACTCCGAAAATGGGTTCGGATAGGCCAACGCGGGCGCCTCGCGCACGTAAACGCTCCGTACGCGGCTATACGAGTACGTAGCGTCACGGTCGGTCATGCGTAGCCGGTAGAGATTTTCACCCGTAAAGGGATAATTATCCGAAAAAGAATAAACTTCTTTCTGCAAGCTTTCACCTTTGGCCTGCAATACACCTGCTTTTTGCCATGAACGGCCATCGCCGCTGCGCTCGATATCGAAATGGGACGCGTTGCTTTCCATTGTGGTGGCCCAGCTAAGGCGTACGGAACCGCCTTCGCCGGTCGCATCGAATTCGGTAAGGACCACCGGCAACGGGCCATTGCAGGCCGAATAGAGCGTTGTTTCATTGTTACACATGCCGGCATTGCCCGACACATTCAGGTAGGTCCCGGCCGGATGGGCATGCTGATAGTTGCAAACGGCTGATACGTTACAGAGTGACAGCATCGGGTTGTTGCGGATGGTAAGGTCCCCGCCGATCGCGAGGCTCGTTGCCAGCCCCGTAAGCGAGGTGAGCGACTCGTTACCGACGATATTCACCGTTCCGGAAACATTGGTGAGCGCGCTTAAATCTCCGAGATTGTTGAGTACTCCGTTGAACGATATTTCGAGCATACCTGCGCTTCGGAGCCCGCCGAGGCCGTTCAACGAGGTTAGTGAATGATTTTCAGCAATGATTATGGCGCCACCAACGCTGGTGATATTTTGCAGTGGGGCGAGGCTGGTAACCACATCGCTCGCAAGGCTGGTGATGTAGATATTACCTGTTACCGTTTTCCATTGTGACTCCCAGGAATTCAGCGCGCTCTGGCTGGTAAATTCAACATTCCCGACATAGGTTTGCGCCAGCATGCGGCCGGAAGCCAGCGTCAATAGCATGAGCCACAACAGCGGGCGACTTTTGTGTAAAATCAACTGCATAGAATAGGGGTTATCGTGCAAAGGCTACCTCAAGGTAAGCTTTTGTAACCAGACTGCTGTAAACAAAAGCCCGGAACGATTGAAAACTAACGTCCCGGGCCTATTGTGCTGAGTGGGTGGGCGCTATACCACCCTGTCGCCACGTATCACACGGAGAATGATCGCTATCACGGCGATCACCAGCAGAATATGAATGATATTTCCTAATCCAAAACTCGCAAAGCCGAAATAGCCGATCAGCCAGAGGATTACCAGGATTACGGCTATGGTATACAGGAGATTTCCCATTGTTGTAAAATTTTGAGTTAGAGTTATTTTAGAGATATCTGGATTATATCAATTTAAATGCCAGCCACTTTCTTGTGGGCTGAAACGGGATATTTCCCCGGTTTCTACAATATTTGCGGGGTTTAAGGCCTTTGCACCATGCAGTTGTAGAAATTTTTCTCAAAAACTTACGGTGGCAGCCTCTCCGTTATCGTCATTCTCTCAATTCCCTTTTAGCTCTTTACAATGAAAAAAGCATTTCAGTCACTCTTTGCATTTACCCTGTTGGTACTAGCGCTGCTAAACGCCACGGAGGTCGCCGCTGCACAAGTCGATACCGTGGAGGTGAACAGCGCGGTCATGAGGAAAAACCTTAAAGTGGTCGTAGTGCGGCCGGCTGGGTATAGTACAGGTAAGGAGTTTCCGGTTGTTTATTTGCTGCACGGTTACAGCGGCAACCATTCGGACTGGATTACCAAAGCGCCGCGCATTCAGCAAGCAGCGGACCATTACAATATGATCATCGTGTGTCCAGACGGCGGTTTCAGCAGCTGGTATTGGGATAGTCCGGTGGATCCCCAGTCCCAATATGAGACCTATGTTTCCAAAGAGCTGGTTTCTTATGTCGACAAAAACTATAAAACCATCAAAGACCGTAAAGGGCGCGGGATTACCGGGCTGAGCATGGGCGGTCACGGGGCATTATACCTGGCATTAAAGCATCAGGATGTGTATGGCACAGCCGGGAGCATGAGTGGTGGGGTGGACATCCGTCCTTTCCCCAATAACTGGGATATGGCCAAGCGCCTGGGCAACTACGCCGAGCAACCCGAAAGATGGGAGAAGAATACGGTGATCAATATGCTTCATTTGCTTACTCCCAACTCACTTTCACTCATTATCGATTGCGGTACCGACGACTTCTTTTATGGGGTGAATGAAAACCTGCATAAGCAGCTTGAATACCGCAAGATTCCGCACGATTACATTGCACGTCCCGGGGCGCATAACTGGCCCTACTGGGAGAACGCGGTGCAGCATCAGTTCCTTTTTATGAATACTTATTTTAATAAAAAATAAACATAACCTGCTTACTATGAGGGTCCTTGTTTCCGCGCTGGCGTTTTGCCTGATTGTTTTATCCAAAATATCATACGCCCAGGAGGGTAATCGGGCATTGCCTGATCCATTTACTTTTAACAACGGCAAAAAAGTGAAGTCGGTAAAGGAATGGGAGCGCAGGCGAAAGGAAATCCTTGAAACGATGACACGTGAAATGTACGGCGTGGCGCCGGGAAGGCCTCAAAACATGCGTTTCGAAGTTTTTGACCTGGATAAGAATGCATTGGGAGGCAAAGCGACGCGGAAGCAGGTGACAGTGCACATTACCGAAAAAGGTAAGGAAGCGCAGTTCGACTTATTGATTTACATTCCTAACCAGGTAAAGAAACCGGTACCAGCGATTATCGGGATCAATTTCATTGGTAACCAGGCTATTCATGCCGATCCGGGCATTAAGCTGACGACCGCGTGGGTCGAGAACAGCCGGATGTTCCCCTGCGCGGCCGATGGCAAAGCAACCGATGCCTGCCGGGGAGTGAATGCCTCTCAATGGGCCGTGGATAGCATCCTCGCACGCGGGTACGCGCTGGTAACATGCTACCGGGAGGAAATTGCTTCGGACCGTAAGGAGTATGCGTTTCAAACAGGTGCACACACATTATACCCGGAATTACAGCAGCGCGAAGATAATTTCGGTACCATTGCCGCCTGGGCGTGGGCTTTGAGCCGCGGAATGGACTACCTCGAAACTGACAAGGACATTGATGCCAAACGCGTGGCGGTCTTTGGTTTTTCACGACTGGGAAAGGCCGCGCTTTGGGCCGGTGCGACAGACCGCCGGTTTGCTGCCGTACTAAGCAATGAGTCGGGAGCGGGCGGGGGCAAGCAGTTCCGGCGCGGGATCGGAGAGGACATTAACCGACTCTGTACGGTATTTCCGCACTGGTACGCCCGGAGCCTGAGTAAGTACAAAGGGAAGGATTCGGAACTGCCGTTCGATCAGCATTTCGTCCTTTCGCTCATTGCTCCACGTCCGGTATACCTGGCGACGGCCGAAGACGACAAGAACGCCGATCCGCAGGGTGAGTTTGCCACCGCTCGGGCCTCGGATGCCGTGTACCGATTTTTGGGGACGAACGGCTTTCCTGGCAGCCCGTTTCCGGCGCTGAATCAGCCTCTGATGGGCCAAATCGGCTTTCATATCCGGCCCGGCGGACATGACGTTAAAATGTTCGACTGGATACAGTTTTTAAATTTCTCTGATTTACATTTGCAAAAATAGACCGAACCAATATTTAATTTTACTATTCAGCTAAATGAGCAACCATTCGTCTGCCGGCACCGTTCACGCCTCCCCGCCTAAGTTTACTGACAAAAAATACCTTGTTACCCTGGTCTTTGTTACCTCCCTTTTCATGTGCTGGGGGATTGCGATTACGATGGGCGACGTGCTCAACAAACACTTTCAGAAGGTACTTAGTCTGAGCAAGACGCAATCCGCGTTCGTTCAATTCGCGATTTTTGGAGCCTATTTCATTATGGGTATCCCTGCGGGTTTGTTCATGAAGCGGTTTGGCTATAAAAATGGTGTATTGCTTGGTTTGTCGCTGTTTGCACTTGGCGCATTCCTGTTCGTTCCGGCCGCCAGCACGGCGTCCTTCCCTTTCTTTGGTATCGCGCTGTTTATCCTGGGTTGTGGTTTGGCAACGCTTGAAACCGTGGCGCACCCCTTTGTGGCTTCACTGGGTGACCAGCGTACGAGTGACCAGCGTATTAACTTCGCACAGGCGTTCAATGCATTGGGCGCTATCCTCGGCCCGGCAATCGGAAGTTTTTTCCTTTTCCGTAATCACGTGGAAGGTAGTACCGATCTTACTTCCGTGCGAAACCTTTATATCGCCATCGGTTCGGTTATCGCGTTGATCGCATTAGCCTTTTCATTTGTGAAGGTACCCGCGCTCATCGATCCGCACGCTGCGGACGTTGATCCCGAAGCGGCAAATGTGGATACAGAGCCCGGAAAATCGTTGTTCCAACATCGCCATTTCGTGTGGGCTGTGGCTGCGCAGTTCTTCAATGTGGCCGCACAAGGTGGTACCTGGGCATTTTTTATTAATTATGGCCATGAAAAAATGGGCTTCTCCGATGCGGTAGCAGCCAATTACATGATCGGCTTTATGGCGTTGATGCTGGTCGGACGTTTCGTAGGAACTTTCCTGATGCGTTTTGTCGCTCCACATACATTGCTGGCCATTTTTGCATTCAGCAATATTGTGATGTGCCTCATCGTGGCACAGGCGTGGGGATGGCCGTCATTCATTGCGCTCATGATGCTTAATTTCTTTTTTAGTATCATGTTCCCGACGATTTTCAGCCTTGGTTTGAAAAACCTCGGAGCACATACACAACAGGGCTCGTCGTTCATCGCAATGGGTGTAGCGGGTGGAGCATTCTTCCCGTTCCTGATGGGCGCTGTGGCAGAAACTAATGTGGCACATGCCTACTACCTCCCGATCATCTGCTACGCGGTGATCTTCCTGTTCGGTTATAAATTTTACAAATCGCATTGAGGTACTTCGGCAGTCGGCTTTCGGCAATCGGCTTTTCGGTTATGCGTGAAGCTGATTGCCGACGGCTGACTGTCGAAGGCCTATTTAATTAACAAAAGGAATTGAGCTGTTTCGGCTATCGGCAATCGGATATCAAGGTTTTTTGAAAACGCCGCCGAAAGCCGACTGCCGAAAGCCGAAGTCTTATAAAAACAACAACAATGAAACTCTGGGGAATCGACTTAGGAGGTACTAAAATAGAATGTGCAGTGCTGGATCCCGAAAGGAATCTGGAAGTGGTGGTACGCATGCGCGTACCGACGGAATCAGTAAATGGCTATGATCATATTCTGTCGCAGATCAAGAAGCTGATCGACATGGTAGCGGATCAGGTAGGCGAGCGGCCGCGTAAAATTGGTTTCGCGACACCAGGCGTGCTCGAACCGGATTCGCAACTGATGAAAAATTCCAACACGACCTGCCTCAATGGAATGCCGTTGAAGGCCGATCTGGAAAAAATACTGGGCGTACCATGCCAACTTGCTAACGATGCAAACTGTTTTGCCCTGGCAGAAGCATTGATGGGCGCCGGAAAAGATTATCACGGTGCAGAAGTGGTATTTGGGGTGATTATGGGTACCGGAGTAGGCGGCGGATTGGTCGTGAACAACAAGATCATCGGCGGGCATCACGGCATCGGCGGCGAATGGGGGCACAACATTCTCGAAGAAGGCGGCGACCCATGCTACTGCGGCAAAGCAGGCTGCGTGGAGCAGGTGATTGCAGGTCCCGCATTGGAGCGGCACTACGAAAGATTGAGCGGGGAGAAGGTATCTTTGAAAACCGTGCTGGAAAGATACCACACGGGCAACGATGAGCATGCCAAAGCAACGATCGAACGTCTGCTCGAATATTATGGCCGCGCTATTTCGACGCTCATCAACGTGATCGACCCGAACCTGATCGTGATCGGCGGAGGTGTAGGTAATATCGACTTGCTTTACACAGCCGGATTCGAGCGCATCCGCAAGTATATATTCAACAAAGGAATCGTAACGACGCCGATCGTAAAGCCCAAACTGGGCGATAGCGCGGGCGTTTTCGGGGCGGCGTTGCTGTAACGGGAGTCCGATCTTTCAAATCCCGGCATTTTTCAGCATTCGGTTGAAAAATGCCGGGATTTTTGTTGCCTGGTGTTGCAGGTATATAGGCAGTAAATCAGTAATTTATGTGGCTTCTTAGGTCAGTTGTCATCAACTTGCATTAGTCATGTATACCACAGCCACCAGCACCCTCACCAACCGTATCAGGTCGATCGACACCGTCAGAGGCCTGATCATTATCATCATGGCGCTCGACCATGTGCGCGACTTTTTTCATATCGCAGGCGCCACTGGCGACCCTACCGACCTTGCTACCACCACGCCCGCATTGTTTCTTACCCGCTGGATCACGCATTACTGCGCACCTTCGTTCATGATGCTTTCGGGGCTATCGGCCTATTTGTCCGGGCAGAACAAGACGGCCGCGGAAAAGTCGGCCTTCCTGATCAAACGCGGTTTCTGGCTTATTCTAGTGGAAATGGTGTTTATGACGTTCGCATTCACCTTTGATATTTATTACAAAACACTCTTTTTTGCGGTGTTCTGGGCACTCGGCGGGGCCATGATCGTGCTCGGTGTTGCCGTGCGATTTGCTTCGCCCAAAACCGTTCTGATACTCGGACTGGCATTGGTGCTTGGTCACAATCTGCTGGATTATGTGAAGTTGCAGGAAAACTCGACGGCCGACATCCTGCTGCGCATATTCTTTACCGGTAGGGGAACATTCCTGCCCCGTCCCGACGGTGGTGCCATTGTCTTCCTGTACGTGATATTCCCCTGGGCGGGTATTATGATGTCGGGTTACGGACTGGGCATGCTGTATAACCGCAATGCGGATCCCACGCGACGCAAGAAGCTGCTCATCCTGATCGGCTCGGTGCTTACCGTGTTGTTTGTCGTGCTGAGGCTGATCAATGGATATGGTGATCCGGCTCCATGGTCGACGCAGGATACAGGTATCAAAACTTTCATGTCCTTCCTGAATGTGACCAAATATCCGCCTTCGCTGTTCTTTACTTTCATGACGCAGGGGCCGATCCTCATTCTACTTGCCCTTACCGAGCAAACGGATAACGCATTCAGCCGTATTTGTACGGTTTATGGCCGGGTGCCATTCTTTTTCTTCCTGGTGCATTTCTACGTCATTCACATCATGACTATGGTGACTGTGTTTCTGTCGGGCTATACCTGGCAACAGGCCACTGACGACAGCCTGTTCTTCAAGTTCCGGCCCAACGAATTCGGGTATCCGCTTGGGCAAACCTACCTGATCTGGATTTTGATCGTCGTGGCGCTATACTGGCCCTGCAAGTGGTATGGCGAGTACCGGGCACGTAAGCGGACATGGTGGCTGAGCTATTTGTAAATGTTTTTCAATTTAAATACAAACTGCATGAAGCATCTTTTGCTCCTGTTCTGCTTTTTTGCGCCTCTGATCACCAATGCCCAGGCCCCGGAAGAAAATTACCCGGTAGATCCGGCATCGGAAGAGCATCCGGATGTACCAAAGGGGGAGGTCCTGAAATTTGTGTTTGACCAATCCAAGATATTTCCGGGTACGTGGCGTGAGTATTGGGTGTACGTGCCGGCGCAATACTCGCCCGACACGCCCGCGTGTGTGTACGTGAATCAGGACGGTATCCAATGGAAGGCGCCGACGGTGTTCGATAATCTCATTCATCAAAAGGAAATGCCGGTAACGATTGGCGTTTTCGTGATGCACGGGCGTGTGAAAGCCGCAGACCCGGCTGCTGCCAACGACCGCTTCAACCGCAGCTTTGAATATGACGGTCTGGGCGACGCCTATGCACGATTTATTCTGGAAGAAATCCTGCCGGAGGTTGAAAAGAAAAAAACGAGTGACGGCCGGCAGATTCGCCTTTCCAAAAACGGAAACGACCGTGCGATCGGCGGTTCGAGCAGTGGCGCGGTGTGCGCATTTACCGCCGCTTGGGAGCGCCCCGACGCATTTTCCCGCGTGTTCAGCGCGATAGGGACTTATGTGGGCCTGCGAGGTGCAGACCGTTACCCGGCATTGCTCAGAAAGGTCGAGCCGAAGCCTATCCGTATTTACATGCAGGACGGTGCCAACGATCTGAATATCTACGCCGGTGACTGGTGGATGGCGAATCAGACCATGCTTCGTGCGCTGACGTTTGCAGGTTATGAAGTGCGGCATCAATGGGGTGAGGGAGGCCATAATGGTAAGCAAGGAACATCGCTGTTCCCCGAAGCAATGCGCTATTTATGGAAAGGCTGGCCGGAGCAGATCAAAAAAGGACAGTCGCAGAATGCATTTCTATCGGCTTTGTTGATCCCGGGCGAGGATTGGATGGAGGCAGCGGATGCTTTTCCAATAAAGGGGAAACCGACACCTTCCAGCGAGAATTCTTTGAAAACACTGAAGGCCGCCGCCGCAGCCCTTTCTCCCGACCAGACGTTGGTTTACACTGTTGACACCTCCTCGCACTGGGTGTATTCCTATCAGATTCAACCGAACCGAAAACTGGCGTACAGACAGCGCTTTGGATGGCTACACGCGTCCGATGCTGAAAATAAAGCGGGCGCTTCCGGCATTGTTTGTGACCGCGAGGGCCGGATTTATGTTGCTACGAATTCAGGCGTGCAAATCCTCGATCAGACCGGACGCGTGAATGCTATTTTGCCTACACCCAATGGTGCGGCCAGCAAAATAACATTTGGCGGAGACAATTCCGATGTGCTGTACATTAAAATCGATGGCAAAACTTATGGCCGCAAGCTGAAAACCCGCGGCATAAATCCGGGGGAAGCGCCCAATAAACCGGACGCTCCCAAATTGTAGGCAGCTAGCCATTCAGGAAAATAGCGAGGATCACCAATGCGCCGGCGGCGAGGCTTATCGAGCCTGCAAACGGGAAGAAGTACATGAATTCGATAATTCCCATGGTGAGGTAACCGATCCCAATGGGCGTAAGCACTTTGCGGGCAATGTCCTGGTAGCTGTCGGCATACCGCGCGGCCGACAGTATGAGGGCTATCGACATGCCATATACGACGAACAGGATAAGGCCATAACCTTCATAATATTCACCCATACTCCGCATTACGCCCATGAACTCGAATTTCGGTCCGGTCATCTGCCGGATCACCTCCTGTTTGACGGGATCAGGGGTTTCTTTCCAGGAGAAATGGCCGAAAGAATGCCCGATTAAGTGAATGAGGATACACAGCGCAGCGATGCGCAGGACGAGTCTTGGTTTCATGGGGTAGCGTTCGATTTAGTTTATCATTCCATCACGATGCTCTCGAACTCCGCCAGGCGCGGGAGTACGACACTGGCCGTGCCGTCTTTCCAGGTAAAGCTCAAAGGCTTGTGATTCGTCAATGTAAACACTTTTTGCGGTTTTTTCGACAGCCGGATCCTGAATTGCAGATCGTTGACAGGCAAGGGTTGGAAGTAGGTATTTCCACTGAAACCGGTAAGATTGATTAAATGCAGAATATGGCCGTCAGAGGTGTTTTTTGACTGATTTTCGGGGGTGTTTTTGGTAAACTCCTTCAATACCGTTTCGACGCGTGCCGGCGCATTCGTCTCGAAATTCTGTGCGATTTCGGGTAGCATGTGGCGGATCATATCCAGCAAAAGGTTCTTGTGTTCCTGATAGCCATGCATGTAGTAGATCCGACCGAGGTTAATTGGGAAAAGTGCTGCCTTGCTGTTCGGATGGTTTTTAATACCCAATGCATAGTAACCGGTAGGATCGTGACCGCCGATGATTTCCGGAGGGCCTGGGCGGCCTTTTGCTAAAATCGGAAGCAGTTTTAGGTCGGCACCCGACAGATCGTAGAGCCCGAGGTTGAATTTCCAGAAAAGCATGCTTTGTCCCTTGAAGCTCTTGAAAATGCCCCGGTCGTCGGGTACGAGGTAATTTCCCGCGCCGTCGTTATCCTTTTTCTCAATTTTTGCACCGAAAAGCGCCTGTAATGCCTCTGGACTATCAAACAACGTCCGATTGGTGGCGATCAGGTGGGTACCCTGCTGGCTGGCTTCTTTCAGCACGCGGAGCGCTTCGGGTTTCAGGTAGGTGATTTCCGGCAGGATGATCAGCTTATAGCCTTTCACTTTTTGTTCAAGGTTCGCAATCTGGCCGTCTTCCACGATATCAAATGGAATATGTGCTTCGCGGAGCATAAGTTGTATGCCGCGGTATTCCTGCATGGGTTCGCCGTTGGGCCAGGCTCCCGGGGCAACGACTGCTATTTGGGCCACTGATTTGTATTTGCCGAAATAGGCCTCATTCTTTTTATGAAAACCATAGACTTTCCTGAAAACAGGATAGTTGCGCTCGTCTTCATACCCGCGCATATCGCCCATCATGCTCATGTCCAGGCCCGAGCCATTGGCGATATTTTCGTACAGTCGGATCCTCGTCTCTTCCGGCTCCACTGCATTGTAGCGCGACTGGAAAGATATTTGCTGAATGCTCGCATTGCTGATAATGTGATCCGGAAAGGAATTGACCGCATTGCCGACATTGTCGGATGCGGTGTAAGGCCAATAGGGCAGGGTGGTCATGCTTTGCGACTCGTGGCGGATGATGTCTACAAACTTGTCAGAGTAAGTACAGATGGCAATCTGCTCATTTCGGGATTTTACCAGCTTGTGCAGCTTCTCCGACCATTCTTCCACGGTCACTTTTTTGAATTCAAGGTATTGCTGAAAAAGCGGATCTGCTTTGTTTTCCTCAGTAGGCAGCGCCTTGCCACCGCTGAATTCCCCAAAACGCTTTTTATCGTACTCGTTCTGATCGATGCCATGGTATTTACCTTCATACGGGTTATTGACCTGATAACCGGGCATATTCAGGAAAATTCCGTCGATTGGGAAGGTATTGATCACCTCTTCAATGATATTGAAAGCCTTTTCCTGCACATAAGGTGCGTTGATCGATACTACGTACATATCGGTATTGATGATACGCTCACCTTTGGGGGAAATGTAGCACCAGTCGGGATGCGCCTTGAAAATGCTTTCGTGCACGCGGCTGAAATCAAAGCGGACAATAACCTTAATGCCTTTATCGTGGCATTTGCGGACAATATCAGCCAGTACATTGTTGTCTTTCAGGTAGGGATTACGGTAGTGAAAATCCAGCCGGGAAGAGTAGAAAGCCATAATGCCGCCGGCATTGATCAAAAGCGTGTTGGCCGAGCAGCTGACAAGGTCCGTTACAATCGAATCGGCGTTGATCGTCGCTGCCTCATAGGCGGGCAGGTTCATCTGAATAACTCTCAGATTGTTTCTTTTCCACCAGAGATCGGCCTTGTTTTGCGCGAGGAGACAGCCTGTGTTCAGTATAAAGTAAAGGAGTAGAATATGGCTTTTCATACCAAAATGAATGATTTGGTGGAAAAGAGCCGGGCCTTATTGCATCTACTTGATGGAGGTAGATTGATTTTTACGCGAGCACACTATTCCCGGTGCTTATAGCCGAATGCGACGAAAAAGAGTAGCAGACCGACTAATCCAAGTGCCCAGGACAGCGAAGTGATTTCGGCGAGCACGCCAATCAGCGCAGGGCCGGCAAGCTGGCCGGAATAACCCAGAATGGTAACTGCCGACAAGGCAATGGATGGCGGGACATTAGGGATACGCCCGGCGGCGGTGAAGAATATCGGTACCACGTTGGCAGCGCCCAACCCGACCATGACAAACCCGACCAATGCCGCCATGGCGGAAGGGATCGTCACAGCGACAATAAAGCCGGCGCCGGCCAACAACGTGCCGTAAAATACGACTTTTGCAGGCCCCAGCCGATGGATAAGGCCGTCACCTGTGAGGCGCATAATGGCCATGGCCACCGAGAATGCTGCATAACCAAGTCCGGAGAATGAGGGATCGAAACTGCGCGAAAATTGCAGGAAAACAGCACTCCAATCGAGTAGGGACCCCTCGGCAAGGAAAAGGATAAAACACATGATGCCGAGCAGTACAACAGGCCCTTTTGGTAAAACGAAGCTGGTTCCATCCATTTTGGCTTCTTCCGAGTGCGGTAGCAGGTAGCGTGATTGGGTTACTGTAATAAAGACGAGCAAAGCGGAAATCGCAACTGCCGCGTAAGTGGGCGAGAGTCCGGCTTTGATCAAAAAACCAAGTCCTATGGAGCCCATGAGCCCGCCAAGACTGAACATCCCGTGAAAAGAAGACATAATGTGGCTGCCGTGCCGTTCCTGGACCACCACGGCCTGTGCATTCATGGAAACGTCGATAGAGCCTATTCCAGCACCAAACACAAACAATGCAGCTGCAAGTTGGTAGGGAGAACCTGCCAGGAGCAGTAACGGAAGGAGCGAAGCAATTACCAATGCCGAAACGATTGCCACTGCGCGGCTGCCGTATTTATTGATCAGCAAGCCGGTGAGTGGCATCGTCAGGATGGCTCCCGCTCCTAACGCGAGCAGGACCACGCCCAAATCGGCGTCATTCAGGCCTAGTTTGATTTTGGCAAAAGGGACCATCGGCGCCCAGCTGGACAGGCCGATGCCACAAACTAGAAATATCAATAAGGTTGCTCTCCTGGCTGCGCTGATTCTCAGTTTCTCTTCCATTAATGTAAGCGTGGATTTTCTACAAAGAAATATAATTTTGCAGAAAATTGCAAAATATTGCAAAAAATAGCATTCTGTTTTTGCAAGCTGTCAGAGCATCTATGTAAAAAAGAGGCCAGGTTTTGCGACCTGGCCTCCGAACATGCCATCAGATGTTTTTCTTTTTGGATTCTTTCACCGCGAAGTCCACCGCTCGCGCCGTAAGCGCCATATAAGTAAGCGACGGGTTCACGCACGACGCGGAAGTCATGGCGGCACCGTCGGTAACGAATACGTTTTTCACCGAATGGAGCTGGTTGTTACCATTCAAAACCGACGTTTTGGGATCACGTCCCATGCGGGCGGTACCCATTTCGTGGATCGCCATACCCAGGTATGAGCCGTTGTCGTAAGTGCGGACGTTCTTAACACCCGATCTTTCCAGCATTTCGGCTGCGTCGTTCATCATATCCTTGCGCATTTTCTTCTCGTTTTCGCGAAGGTCTGCATCGAAAACAACCGCGGGAATACCGAATTTGTCTTTTTTATCCTTGTTCAGGTACATCCGGTTTTCATGGTAAGGCAATGTTTCGCCGAAACCACCGAAGCCCATTGTCCAGTTGCCCGGCGTGGTGAGTTCCTCCTTGAAATCGGCGCCGAATGCCAGTTCAGCAATGTTGCGTTGCCATCCCTGGCGGCCACCGCCGCCCTGGTAACCGAAGCCGCGGAGATAATCACGTTTGTCGGAGCCGACGTTGCGGTAACGCGGTACATAGATACCGTTCGCCCGGCGGCCGAAGTAATATTTGTCGAGGTCACCTTCCCAGGTGCCACTCGCGCCTGTACGGAAGTGGTGGTCCATCAGGTTATGGCCCAGCTCGCCCGAGTCGTTACCCATTCCATTCGGGAAGCGGTCGGAAGTGGAGTTGAGGAGCAATGCCGTGGACGCCATTGCGCTTGCGCAAACGAAGATGATATTTGCAAAAAACTCGCGCTCCTGCAAGGTAACCGTGTCAACCACGCGTACACCGGTAGCGCGGCCACCTTGTTTTTTACCGTCATATATAATCTCGCGAACCACCGAATCGGGGCGCAGCGTCAGCCGGCCCGTTTTCATAGCCGGCGGCAATGTCGACGACTGGGTGCTGAAATAGGCGCCGTAAGGGCAACCGTAAGAACAGCGGTTACGGTATTGACAAGGGCCGCGACCGCCGTCGAGCTGTATCTTGGTTGGTTGCGAGAGGTTTGCAACACGTCCGATCGTCATAACACGTCCGGGGAATTCCTTTTCAAGACGCTTACGAACTTCCTTTTCGACGTGGTACATTTCCATGGGCGCAATGAAGTCGCTGTCGGGCAACTGCGGCAAGCCGAGTTTCTCTCCCGAAATACCCACGTGCTTTTCGACATAGGAATACCAGGGAGCAATGTCTTTGTAACGGATCGGCCAGTCGACTGCGATACCGTCTTTCAGGTTGGCTTCGAAGTCGAGGTCGCTCAGCCGGTACGACTGCCGTCCCCACATGATCGATTTCCCACCGACGATATTCGGACGGAACCAGTCGAAGCGCTTTTTTTCTTCGTAGGGCTGGTCCATATCGTTCATCCAGTACTTCTCGGTCATTTCGTTGTATGGATAATCGCGCGAGAGGAATGGGTGTGTTTCTTTTTGTTTGACTGTCAGCCGCCCATTGTATTGGGTTTCCCAGGGAGCTTTCAGTGCATTTTCATAGCCCGTTACGTGTTCAAGGTTCTTGCCTTTTTCAAGCATGAGCACTCTCAGGCCTTTTTCGGTCAGTTCTTTCGCCGCCCAGCCGCCGGAAACTCCGGAGCCAATCACGATGGCGTCGTAGGTGATGTCTTTTTTTGCGTCAATATTCAGGTTCGCCATTTTTCTTAGAGAGTTTGGAATGTCAGGTAGTAGTCAGGTCGTCATGCGTTGCCTGCCGCTACTATCCCTTTAAATGTTTCCGGATTAAAGAGCCCAGCTTTTCTGTCCTTTCGGCATGGGCCAGCTGCCTTCAAACCGGCCGGGGATCGGCAGGTAGTCGAGTGCCTTCGTTGCGCCGATTTCAGAAGTGAAGTAGCCCGTAACGGTGAGCCCCTTCATTTGCAGGAAAAAGGGCTTGTCGGAAACAGTAGTCTTTTTGATAATGTCGTTCTTCTGTGCAGCGTCCAGCTCGGCAAAATTCTTGGAGTATGTTTCCTTGGCGAGCGCATCCACTTTGGCAAGACCATCATAGAATTTTTTCTGCTCCTCCATCGGGTAGCAGTCGCGCATGACGCGTACGATGAATTTCTCGGCCCCGGCGGCTTTGGCGCCCGGCGTGCCGGTGGTCGGGATGATCACATCCGCAACTTCCGCAAGCAGGGCTTCCTGCTGATCGGATACTTCGAGGGATGGGCCGAAATTCAGACGTTCGCCTGCGATGCCGGCCATAAGCGGGGCCGAAATAGCGCCGCCAAGCAGGAAGGTTATTCTTTGAACAGCTTCTCTACGGTTCATGGTTAGGTTATTAAGTCAGGAATTCAAATTGCTATAAAAAATATCCTTTAAAGATAATTAAGAAGGGCGTTTTTGGCATCAAAACAGAGCCTTTTTTCCGAATATTCATCCAAAAAGACCATTTGCACATCAAATTTCGTGAGGTCCAGATCCTGTGATGATATTTGAATCATATTATTGGACTAGGGGCTGAGGCAACAGCCAGTCAGAGATCCATCAGAGATCCTGTTGCGCCAGTTAAAGGTTAGGTAATAGAGGAACGTTGAGTAAATAATGTGGATATCTTCCCTGAGTTTCAGGGGAGATATTTTTTTGAGAGGCATCCCAAAAACCTAAGTACAGTTCATAGTGTGTAACCAACCTGACTAAACGAACAGCCGAGATCGTCGCAGTTCCTGGGAGACTGGCGGATTCCTGATTGTACGATTGAGGCCAAAAGGCCGGACCCGTCCGGCCTTTTTTATGCCCTGTTGCGTATAAAAGGGGCTTTTGACTTGCCGTTTGGGGATTTTATCCTTTAATTGGCCGCCGCCGCCGGGGGGCGCGTCACGCAGGCTGCACAAGCCGCGCTTTATTCATTTTAACGTCAACTCAAATGGAATACAGACAACTGGGAGGATCGGGCCTGAAGGTACCGGTACTTAGCTTTGGTACCGGCACTTTTGGAGGTACCGGTGACTTCTTCAAGGCTTGGGGCAATACCCAGGTTGATGAAGCTACGAAGCTGGTGGGGCTGTGTATGGATGCAGGGCTCAATTTCTTCGATACGGCTAATGTCTATTCACAAGGATTGTCCGAGGAAATCCTTGGCAAAGCGATTATCGGGCTGCGTGATAAGATTATTCTTTCCACAAAAGCTACATTCAGAATGGGCGATAAGCCGAACCAGTCGGGTTCCGGGCGTTTTCACCTGATCAAGGCTTGTGAGGACAGTCTGCGCAGGCTTCAAACGGATTACATCGATGTTTACCATATGCACGGCTTCGATGGTACCACCCCGGTTGAAGAAACACTCAGTGCATTGAACGACCTGATCCGTGCGGGGAAAGTCCGCTACATTGCCTGCTCCAATTTTTCGGGCTGGCACCTGATGAAATCACTATCTATTTCGGAACGGTATGGTTGGGCAAAATACATTGCTCATCAGGCGCATTATTCATTGTTGAGCAGGGAGCTGGAGTGGGAACTGATGCCGCTCGCCGTCGATCAGAAAGTAGGAACGATCGTATGGAGCCCGTTGTCGGCAGGACGGCTGGGAGGGAAATACCGCCGGAGCCAGCCTCTTCCGCCGGAAGGGCGTATCGCACAGGGAGGAGGAGAAGGGCCCGCTATACCCGAAGACTTTTTCTTTAACCTCATCGACGTGCTAGACGAAGTAGCGGCCGAAACGGAAAAGACCGTTGCACAAGTGGCGCTGAACTGGCTGTTGCAACGTCCCACTGTCAGTAATATCGTGATCGGAGCGCGCAATGAGGAGCAATTGAAGCAAAACCTAGGTGCTGTGGGCTGGAACCTTACATTAGCACAGGTGAAGCGCCTGGATGAGGCGAGTGAAAAGTCGCCGATCTATCCCTACTGGCATCAGCGGAAAAATACGGCATTAAATCCCCTTCCTGATTTTTACAGCCATCTGATGGCGCGACAATAAAGAGTGCCGGAGGTTGGGTTTGGGCGATTATACGCCTTGCTACCTGGCCTCCGGGATATAAAGCCCGTGCTGCATGGCATACACAATGAGGTCGGTGGTGCGGCGTACTTTCAGTTTATCCATTACGCTACGGTGGTAGTACTGCACGGTGTGGGCGCTTAATTTCAGTTCATAGGCAATTTCCTTAATGGTATGCCCGCCGCAGACCTTTTGAAGTACTTCTTTTTCCCTCGGAGAAAGGTGCATAACCACTTCCTCTTCCGTGAAAACGCTGTTGATCAGGTTATCACGGATGGTTTTGCCGATGTATTGCTTGCCCGACCGCACCTGGAAGATTGATTCCTTAAATTCCTCGAAAAGCATCGATTTTGACAGAAAACTATTCGCCCCACGCCGGATCGTGTGTTTGACGGTTTGCGCATCGGTGACGGTCGACAGGACTATTACTTTCATTTCCCGCGGTAACGTTGATCGGCACACGTCGAGCAGTTCCAGACCATTCTGGCCGTTGAGGGCCAGGTCCATAACCAGGATATCGGGTGGCGAGGTACTTCTTTCTGTCAGGAAATCCTTACCATCCGTGTAGGCTTCTACCGTTTCTACTTCCGGTATCAGCTTCAACAGGTTTTGAAGGGCATTGGCAAGAAGGAGGTGTTCATCTACTAAAACTATATTCATAGAATTACTTTTGAGTATTATACAACCTAATTTGAGGCCCCGATTTTATACAATTCGATCATTTGATATTTATAGCCGGAAAGGGAAAAATCCTAAAACCCTTGTCGCTTTTTGATATAATTAATTCAGCTACACAAAATACTCGAATATAACGCAAATTGGCCACCGATCGGATCGTGTTAGTTATTTGCCGGTAGTAACTTTCGGTGAATAACTAACGATCACGTGGATAAAATTAGTTCGATACCCCCAATTTTTTGGGGGTGCAATCATACTAAAAATATGTGGGTTTATTTTGATCCATTTATAGATACATTTGCAAATAAGTACTATCTAGTTTGAGAATATAGTATAACTACATGGACGTACTTGATTTCACCCATATTCTTTAAATCATCAACGCCTAAACCATTTATACTACGAATACAAAAATTACCTGCTCATCTCTCTTGACCGGCACTCCGGTTATTCGTTAGACGACACCTTCACAAGAAAGACTATCGGGCGCCTGCGCGTATACAATTAGCGTGCGCTTACCGATGGGGCACCACATTGGATCAGACCACGCTACCGGTTTTGCCGGGATTAGGTTTCTTTTATATAACTGCTTGAATTTCTTGTATTTATGTTCCATTTATCACATAACGGTTTATTTCTATTCTAAATTTCTATCATTATGAAAAGTTCTATCGGCCATTTGATTAAAAAGTTGGCGCCATCGCGGTTCCATCGCGCGACGGCGGCGGCCTTGGTTGCTTCGGCGTTTTCATTCAATACCTATGCACAGGAGTACGCGACCAGCCAGACGAATTCCACAACGAAGGGAGTTTTTTTGGTTGTCGAAGCACCCGGTACCATCAGCGGTGCGGCCAATGCGCTCGGGGCACCTGACAACAGTTATGCGACGCTGACTTCGTCTGGTATTGTCGCATCAGGTTTATCGTTGACGGGTAGTGCAACCTTAAATCTGACGATGCCTACCGCGATTCCTGCTGGTAAAAGGGCTTTTGTAAAGATTCAGCCCCCCTCAGTTACCGGATTAACACTGGACCTGGGTAACCTGGTCAATCTTCTGGGCTTGCTTTCGTCCAACGCTATTCAGGTTACGACCAATGCGGGTACTGCCCAAAGTACACTTGTTAAAGATGGAGCGAACAACCTTTACATTGCAGTTACGTCATCTGCTGCGTTTAGTACGATCTCGCTTAAAGCCGACCTGGCCAATTACACAGGTACACTAGGCCTATCACTTGGTTACCTTACCCTGAATGTTGATGGTGTCGTTTCGTATGAAAATGCGTCTATCGGTGCTTGCGACCTGATTTCTTACGGCTTTACCGGAATCGACCCGGAATCGACCGGTGTTCTCGGCGTGACATTGACGCAGTCTTTGCAGAATCCTCAAAATGCGGTTGACGGTATTATCAGCCCGACTAACTTCTCGTTGCTTCAAAACGGTGCAGTGTCTGTTATCACATCCGTTCATGAGACATTCTATCTGGCCAAATCATCAGCGTCGAACAACGAGTTGGTCGCGATTATTTCGAGACCTCCCGCATTGGCCAATTTGGCAGTTCTCGATAATATCTCGTTTCAGGCATACCTGGGCGACACGCCGGTAGGTGCCGCACAACCGATAACGAATTTGTTGTCGCTCGATTTGCTTGGCCTGTTCCAAAACGATGCGCTGACTCCGGTTAAATTTACACCGGGAGGTAGCTTTGACAAGGTGGTGGTTACGTCTACCACGGGTGTGAGCGCGAACTTGTTCACAGGCTTGCGTATACATGAACTGGCTTCGCGCCCGCCGGTATCTTTTACGGGTGGCAAAGTGACGGCGGGCCGTGTGGGCGATGCAATAAATTCCACGCTGTTTACTGCAACAACCGGTGGTTCCGGAAGTTTCAGCATCCAGTGCGGTTTGCCGACAGACTACACTTATGCGTTGTACCAAGTATCCGCACCGAGCGGTCGTACGATGGCAGGAACGCTTCCAAGCACAGTTACCCTCAATCCGGACGGAACTTTCTCGGGTACTCCGACAGCCGGGCAGGACGGTACTTTTACGTTTGATGTGCAAGCCACGAACCAATTTGGTCAGACAGGCGTAACTAGTTTCACTCTGGCGATCGAAAAAGCGCTGCCGGTTACGTTGGTTAGCTTTAAAGCTTTGAGTGAAGGTCAGACAGCTTCATTGTCCTGGGCTACTTCTGAGGAGACCAACAGCGACCGTTTCGATATCGAGCGTAGCCAGAATGGTAAGAACTGGGTGAAAATCGGTTCACTGTCTTCGCACAAGGAAAGCAATGTGAATCAATATTATTCATTCGCAGATGCAGCACCTTTGAGAGGCGATAACTACTACCGTCTGAAAATGGTGGATCGTGACGAGACATTCGCATACAGCAGTATCGAACACCTGAATTTCAATGGCCTTGCACTGGTTTATCCTAACCCTGTAAGCGCTTCGCAAAACCTGACGTTCAATGTGGGAGATTGGAGCAAAGTAAGCCAGGTGAAAGTGGTGAATACTGCTGGAAAGGTAGTTTTCGAAGCTTCCAATGCATTGCTCTCTGGAATTAGTGCACGCAATCTTGCGGCGGGCGCATATGTGGTACAGGTGACTCATGTTGATGGCACTGTAAGCTCACAGAGATTTGTAAGACAGTAAATGTCCTGTCACACACGATACACACAAACCGCTGGCCCCAAGTCAGCGGTTTGTTTTTTTAGCCGTATTCCAAAAAGGGAGCGCAACTACTTTTTTTGAAACGGCAGAGCGGTATATTTGAGCTTTAAAGTATCCCCGATTATCAACGTTAGTTAAATATGCCTAGCAAAAGAGGTAAAAAGAACAAGTTCAAAAAGGTCCTGATTCCAGTATTGAAATGGGCCAGCGCGATTATCCCGGTTTGTGCTTTCATTTACATACTCTACTACTACAAGCAACTCGATTTCCTGAAACCGAAAGAACAGGTGAAAACGGAGACCAGGGTGCTGAGCTCCGGCGATTCGTTGCAGGCTGGCATAGGGCGCTCGGAGGTGCTGGCGGGCCAGATACACGTTACCAACAACGAATGGCATCAGGTAGGCGGGCTGGCCATCCACAATCTGTTGATTGAAAACACATCCGCTTCGCCGGTAAAAAGTGTGGAGGTGGAATTCAAATACCTCAATGACGTGCAGGCCGTGGTAACGTCCAAGGTGATCACGATCAAAACGCCGATTCCGGCAAAGAAATCAGCAAAAGTATCCGGCCTGAGTGTTGGTTATGTCAACAATTCGGTGGTAGGTTGTGATGTAAAAGTGTTGACTGCGAGGTTGTAACCTTTGTGGTGAAAGCTGGTTGGTACGATTATTTACATGTATCCGCTAAACCTGACTAACAGCGGATACCATGGCACAGTTACTTCAAAACCTCTATAACATTGCACCGATCCTGGCGATGATCGCCCTTGCAGGTGCGGCAGCAGGCGGGTTCTGGCTGGTTGTTGAACTAAAAAAGCGAAGCGTCTACACCCATTACTCGCAAAGTGATCGTTTGTTCCTCAAACGCAATGCCAACAGGCTTCGTAAAATGCAGCTACATTAAGGCAGGGGTATAAAAAAACATCCCAATTACAAAGTAACCGGGATGTTTGATTTTACTCAACGTTATTGAAAACCTTTTGACGGGTTTTCGATACAAACTTAATGATTTCTTTATTCAAAACATTGTTTTTTGTTTACGAAATAATATTTTTTGTAGCCGTTGAGTGTCATGTATTTACTATACGGTTAGCGGTTACGTATCATGCCTGAGTATCAGCTACTATCGTTTTGACCTGGTCGATAAACTTTTGTAAGTCCAGTACCGAATAATGCCGTTTTTTCTCATTTTCGTAGTCGAAATACACAGAAAGCATGCGGTTATATTTGATCAGTGAATCGCTTTTATGCGACTTTAATTCGCGCCCTTTGTATTCGCCGTGCTCGTCCATACGGTCGACCAGATAGGACATCATATAATAATGCATGCCGCTGTCCTGGTCGAATCCTTCGAATTCCAGCGACGCCAGATCGAGTAACTCTTTATCGGCCTCGGGCAGTAGACGGATCGAGTCATTGATGCGGCTATACATCTTCATAATGTCGGAAATTTCGTTGTAGACACTCAGCGGCACTTCTTCGTACAAATTGTTGAATACCTTGGGATACAGGCCGGTATAGCCCTTTTCGAGTATTTCAATCCGCTTTTCGTAGAGCTCGCGTTCATTTTCGTTTCCAATGGTGGAGAGAATTCTGCACTGGTTGATCAGTAGTTGTCGTTCAATCAGGGAAATGCTTTCAGGGATCATATAAAGCTGGTTCGACATTTTTGGTAAGTTAATGGTAATAGACACATTTTGTGCCGGCTTTACTTGCAATGTTCCGGAAAGTTTGCTCCTTTACATTTACATTGTTCAACTAATCTGAACATAAGCCGGTCAATATTCATTTCGACTCAACATATGGAACAATCACACCCCGACTCAACTCGCCCGGATGACAACCATGGCGGAAGCGAGGAGCCGCTTTCCGATTACGTGAAGCGTATGGAAACGGGGGAAAATCTGAAAAGACTTGCTGAGAAACTGGGGAACGACTTGAAAAGCACAAGTAAGCCCGATGTACCCACACCGGACCTGTCTTTTGAGAAATTCGAACAGAAACGAAAAGCGCGGGATCGTCAGTAGCCGTACCAATCGCCCCACCAGTGTTGCAACTTCTTTCTGATCTCTTCTTCCCGTGCATTTCTTCCCGGTTCGAAGAATTTGGTCCCCTTTAATTCGTCGGGAAGGAAATCCTGCTTCGCGAAGTTTCCTTCAAAATCGTGCGAATATTTGTAATCCTTTCCGTAACCGATCTGTTTCATCAGCTTCGTAGGCGCATTACGCAGGTGCAGGGGCACAGGCAGGTGCGCGGTACGCGTGGCCGCTTCGATGGCTTCTCCGATCGCCATGTAGCTCGCATTGCTTTTGGGGGAGGTGGCCAGGTAAACCGCCGTTTGGGAAAGTATAATGCGGCATTCGGGATAGCCGATCACATTCACAGCCTGCATGCACGCATTGGCCATGATCATCGCCGTCGGGTTGGCATTGCCTATGTCCTCAGAAGCCATAATGAGCATTCTGCGGGCAATGAACGACGGATCTTCGCCAGCTACGATCATCCGCGCCATCCAGTATACCGCCCCATTGGGGTCGCTGCCACGGAGCGATTTGATAAACGCCGAAATAATATCGTAATGCTGTTCGCCTGATTTGTCGTAGCGTGCAATGTTCTGCTGGGCTACCTCGGTGACCCATTCGTCGGTGATTTCAATCTTTTTGGCATCGCCTTTGCCTAATACCACCAATTCCAGCAGATTCAGCAATTTGCGGCCATCACCGCCGGAAAGGCGCATTAATGCATCATATGACTTGAATTTGATACTCTTCTCTTTCAGCCAAGGGTCCTTTTCGAGCGCACGGGCAATGAGGTCTTTTAATTCTTTTTCACCGAATGCTTCAAGAATGTACACTTGGCAGCGCGATAGCAACGCCGAGTTGATTTCAAATGACGGATTTTCGGTTGTGGCGCCAATCAGCGTAACCTGGCCTCTCTCCACCGCACCCAGCAATGCGTCCTGCTGGCTCTTGTTGTAACGGTGGATCTCGTCGATGAAAAGGATCGCGGGGAACAAACCGGAAGGTCGTGCAAGTACTTCGCGCAAGTCCTTCACACCGGAGCTAATCGCGCTGAGGTTGTAAAACTGCCGTTTGGTGGTATCGGCAATGAGCAATGCGAGGGTAGTCTTGCCCACACCGGGTGGGCCCCAGAAAATCATGGAGGGAATGGCATTCTGTAAAATGGCCCGTCGTAGTGGTCCTTTTGGGCCGAGCAGCTTTTCCTGCCCTACAAAATCGTCGAGCGTCCGCGGGCGGAGGCGTTCGGCGAGGGGCGTGGTGATGATGTTCATGGGTGAAGTGTCGGAATGTAGCTTGTCAATGTAAAGCAAATTTAACACAAAAAAAGCGCGGCATAGTTCGCCACGCTTTCTGTCAATGTATTTAAACGTTTAAACAGGCTGCTATCAAAAAGTCAGTCTGTCGAGTGTCATCTGCTTTTTCAGGTTACCCAAAGCACCAAAAACCAGGTTATAAACCGACTGTATATTTATTTTCATCAAATCTGCGATCTCGTGATTGTTCAGGTTCATGTAGAATTTGAGGAAGATAGCCTCACGCTGGCGGCGTGGCAGGCCGTTGATGGCCACATTCAGGTGCTGGTTGGTCGATTCGAATTCTTCTTCCGAAATCAGGTGGTTCTCGTGGGAGGGGGTGTTGATATGCCAGTATTCAACCGGGATATCTTCGTTGCTGGTATGCTTTTGCTGTGCATTCAAATGGCGGACCAATTTGCGTTTGATGGAGGCCATCAGGTAAAAGCGGACCGAAGTGGTGTCACCGAGCGTCATGCGGTTTCTCCATAATTCTACAAACAAATCGTGGATACAATCCTTGATAAGAGGCTTGTCGATCGTGAATTGCGAACAGTACTGGTAAAGAATGTGAACGTAAGAGCGGTAGAGGCATGCGTAGGCATTTTCATCGCCTTTTCTGAACTGATCCCAAAAGCATAGTTCTTCTTCTTGCTTGTAGCGTAGGTGAGCCATTGTTTGGAAAGGATTTGGAATTGGGGTTAGGAATGATTGTGAATAATGTCATTATTACACTTGTAAATATATTTATAAAAAAACATATTTTAAAAATATTTTCATCATAAAATTATATTTCAAAGGTTAATGATACTATTTCCCGAAAATCGCTGCTTTTTACACACTTAGCGCGGTAAACTTGAAGTTTTCTCCGTCAAAAAGGCCTTTATCGCTCAGTTTCAGGGATGGTATCACCAGTAACGCCATGAATGACAGCGACATAAACGGCGATTTCAGTGTGGATCCGAGCGTTTCCTTTACAAAACGGTCGATGGTTGTGTAACTTTCGGCTACTTCATACCCGTCCTGATCGGTCATTAATCCGGCGATCGGGAGTTTCAGCAAATACTCTTCACCAGCACCCACGGCCGATACGCCGCCCTTCGCCCCGATGATCAGGTTCACCGCCTGCGCGATGCTTTCATCGTCACATCCTATGCTTATTATATTGTGCGAATCATGTGCGACCGATGATGCTAATGCCCCTTGCTTCAAACCAAAATTGCGGATGAACGCAATGGCCGGCGGACCCGGCGAATAGCGGTTCACGACGACTACCTTCAATACGTCTTTTTCAAGATCGGGGACTATTGCGCCGCCGACAATTTTTGCTTGCGTTATCCACTCATTTGTAACCAATTGACCGTCCAAAGCCTCGATCACCCTGATTCGTGTTTCGGAATTATTTGCAGGGTATCTGAATTCCGCAGGAGTCTTCGGTTTACATTCAAAATGGTTGGGATGTTCGCTGCGCAGATCGGGTATAAGTGAGAAGCCATTCTGTGCCACAAGCTCGCCATCGATCCATGTTTCGAGGATATTAAATGCTTCGGGATTGTCGATTACAATAAAATCGGCGGGGTCGCCTTCGCGGAGCAAGCCGGCATTCAAACTGTAATGCGTCACCGGGTTAATACAAGCCGCTTGCAATACATTCCAGAGGTCGTACCCGAGCGCGAGGGCCCGTTTGACGAGTACATTAATATGCCCTTCAACGAGATTATCGGGATGCTTGTCATCGGAACAGAACATAATGCGGTCGGGAAACTCGGCGATAAGGGGGATCAGTGCGTCGAAATTCCTTGCGGCACTTCCTTCACGGATCAGGATATTGACCCCATAATCAATCTTCTCGCGCGCCTCCGCGTAGGTGAAACATTCATGATCGGTACTGATGCCGTAACTCGCGTATCGCTTCGCCGCCTCGCCGCGCAGACCGGGTGCGTGGCCATCTATTACCTTATTATAATGTTTCGCCCAGTTGATTTTCGCCATCATGTCCGGGTCCTCAGTTAATACTCCCGGAAAATTCATCACTTCCGCCAGGTAACCAATATCGCCGTTCGCCAGCAACGCACCGACCTGTTCCGCGTCTACGATTGCTCCGGCGGTCTCAAAAACCGTAGCAGGGACACATGACGGCGCTCCGAAACAGAACTTAAAGGGTACGCGCTTACCGTCTTCAATCATGAATTGTACGCCGTCCACGCCCAATACGTTCGCGATTTCGTGAGGGTCGGACACGGTCGCGATCGTCCCGTGTACCACAGCCAGCCTTGCAAATTGTGCGGGTGTAAGCATGGAGCTCTCTACATGTACGTGCGCGTCGGTGAAGCCGGGCAATGCATAAGATAGGGTCCTGTTCTCCGGACCGGTGAAGTCAATTTTGGAAATATGCTTGTCGGAAATGTGGATCTCGGCTTCCCGGATGGTTTTTTCGAAGATATTGATCAGGTTGACTTTCATAAGGTTGTGTTAAATGCTGGCAAATGGCCTGAAATGGGAATCTTGCGGAATTCCTTCTGGTATTGCATCGGGCTCTTGCCGGTATGGAGTTTGAAATATTTGTTGAAGTTGGCAAAGTTGTTGAAACCGCTTTCGAAGCAAACCTGCGCTACGGGAATCCGGCTTTCGGAAAGCAACTTGCACGCATGGCCGATGCGGAGTTCGAGCAGAAACTGCGAATAGGTTTTGCGGCTGCGGCTTTTGAAATACCGGCAAAACGAATGTGGACTGATGTTGGCCACCTCGGCGATTTCCTCAATCGAGATCTTTTTCTGGAAGTTCGAGATTGAATACTGATAAATATGGTTGATCCGGTCGGTATCGTATTGGTCGTACTCGTTTTGGTACTGTGTGTTCGAAAGCACGTTGATCTCCTCGCAATGGGCCAGGGTTTCGAGGATTTGCATCAATGAGATGATCGGGTTGCCGTTGGTTTGGTTAAGAAGCTCGTGTAAAAGCGTTTTCACTTTATCGGTGCCTTCGCCGAGTATCTTGATCCCGAGCCTGGCTTTCACGAGCAAATCGTGGATCGATTTGTTTTCGGGTAGTGCGAGGAAGTTTTTGCCAAAAATCTCTTCCGAAAAATGGACGACAGTGGCCTGTGCATAAAGCTGGCTGCCGCGCTGGAAGTACTTTTCGTCGCATCGCCAGTAATGTGGTAGATTGGGGCCGATCAGCAGCAGGTCGCCGCTCTGGAAACTGCGGATATTGTCGCCTACAAACTGTGTACCTGAGCCCTGTTCGATGTGAATGAGCTCTAATTCAGGGTGGTAGTGCCAGCGGTTGTAGAAATACAGTACCACGTCGCGCCGGATGCTGAACGATTTCTGTAAGCCCTTTGGAACTTTAAGTAGCTGCGGTTTCACAAATAATTACACGATTAAAACCGTAAAAGAGAAATATATGCCAATATAGTTGAAAAATTTGCTAATGTCTGAGTTCATTGTATTCAAATAATTCTGTTGTTTTGCTGATATATTCTATTTGGCATCATTGAAAACCAGAGGAATATACCAGATTACCATTCACCTGAACATTAATATGGCGTCCCAATTCCTGAAAGTTCACCCTTCCGACAATGTTATTGTGGCATTGCGCGACCAGCCTGCCGGCGCGGACGTGACGTACGAAGGGAGTCTCTACCATCTCCAATACGGCGTTTCGGCCAAGCACAAGTTTGTTACTGAGGATATCGAAACCGGCGGCGCCATCATTATGTATGGCGTGCTCGTAGGGCGTGCCACGCAGCCTATTAAAAAAGGAGAGCCGATCACGACATTCAACCTGAAACACGACGCGCACGATTACAGCACCGCGAATCGTAAACCGTATTCATACACCCAGCCGGACGTGAGCCATTGGCAAAGCCGGACTTTCAAAGGTTATCACCGGGAAGACGGCCGTGTAGGAACTTACAATTACTGGCTCGTAGTGCCATTGGTATTCTGCGAAAACCGTAATGTGCTGATCATGAAGGACGCGTTCGAGCGCGAACTCGGATACGCACAAACAGATATGTACCGTGACCAGGTGCGCGAGTTCCTGCATTTGTACCAGCAGGGCGATATGCGTACCATCAAAAACCTGGAAACTTTTGTAGATGCGCCTGTTGCCAAAAGGAAACCGGAACGACCGTTCAAAAATGTGGATGGCGTTAAGTTCCTCACGCATGAAGGCGGATGCGGTGGTACGCGTCTGGATGCAAATACGTTGTGTTCGCTGTTCGCTGCTTACGCCGTGCACCCCAATGTGGCGGGTATAACAGTACTTAGCCTGGGTTGCCAGAATTCGGAGCTGAAAACACTGGAAGACGAAATCCGTAAACGCGATCCGCATTTCAACAAGCCATTCTTTGCATTTGAGCACCAGAAGGGCACTGAGTACTCGCTTATGTCCGGTGCTATCAAGGAGACTTTCATGGGTTTAACCAAAATCAATGAATTCGAACGCTCGGACGCGCCACTTTCCAAACTTTCGGTAGGTCTGAAATGCGGTGGTTCGGATGGCTTCTCTGGCATTTCGGCCAACCCGGTACTGGGACACTTGTCTGACCTTGTTGTGGGATTGGGTGGCCAGACGCTTCTTGCAGAATTTCCTGAACTGAATGGGGTAGAGCAGGAGCTCCTTAACCGTTGTGTAACCGAAGAAAAAGCGGCCAAATTTGAAAAACTCATGCGCGACTACGCAGGCAAAGCCGAAGCCGTAGGTTCCGCGTTCGCATTCAACCCGTCGCCGGGTAATATCAAGGACGGTCTCATTACAGACGCTATCAAGTCTGCGGGAGCGGCTAAGAAAGGCGGTAATGCCTATGTTTCCGATGTTTTGAATTACACCGAAAGAGCGACGGAATCGGGCTTGCACCTCGTATGCACGCCGGGTAATGATGTGGAGGCAACCACGGGCCAAACCGCGGCAGGCGCCAACATTATCCTTTTCACCACCGGCCTCGGTACACCGACAGGGAACCCGATTTGCCCGGTTGCGAAAGTAGCGACCAATTCGGCCCTCGCCCAGCGCATGCCAGACGTGATCGACTTCGATTGCGGCCCGGTTGTAGACGGTACCCAGTCTATCGAGCAGAATGCAGAAGCATTGCTGGAATATGTGATCAAAGTAGCCAGCGGCGAGCTGACCAAGGCGCAACAATTGGGTCAGGATGATTTTATTCCGTGGAAAAGGGGCGTTTCGCTATAAAATCGCCCGTTCCAACTCCGCCGCCTTACTCCCTTCCGTCAGTTAAAACTGACGGTATTAGATAAAAAATTGGCTGGCGGGATCACTGAAATTGCAAAGCGAAATCTGTTGCCCGGGAATAAACCCGAATCCAGTTAAAACTGACGGTATTAGATAAAAAATTGGCTGGTGGGATCACTGAAATTGCAAAGCAAAATCTGTTGCCCAGGGATAAACCCGAATCCAGTTAAAACTGACGGTATTAGATAAAAAATTGGCTGGTGGGATCACTGAAATCGCAAAGCGAAATCTGTTGCCGGCGATAAACCCGAATCCAGTTAAAACTGACAGCATTGGATAGAAATTAACTGGCAGGGAATGACTAAACTCGCAAAGCGAAGCAAAGCAAAATCCATTGCCGGGGGTTTTAACCCCCGGATACAGATCAAAGGCAAAGCAAAAGAGAAGAAAAAGGAAAGCAAAAAAGCTATTTAAGGCTATTAAAGAAGCACAGTATGTTTAATCTAACAGGAAAAACAGCACTGGTGACCGGTGGGGCGAGCGGGATCGGATTGGCGATCTCCAAAACGTTCGCGAAACAGGGCGCTTATGTGCACATTCTGGAACTCAATATCGATCTGGCCAACCAGGTAGTGAATGAAATCACGGCGGAAGGCGGACAAGCTGAGGCACACGCACTGGACATCTCCAAACAGGCGGACGTCGTGAACACGATCAACGCCATCGCGGCGAAGCAACAAGTTAATATCCTGGTCAACAATGCGGGGATTGCGCATATCGGCAAAGCGGACAACACCGCTGAAATCGATTTTGACAGGGTGATTAATATCAATGTCAAAGGTGTTTACAACTGCCTGATGGCCACCATTCCGCACCTGAAAGCGAATGGCGGAGGGGTGATTTTGAACATGGCCTCCATTGCGGCAACAGTAGGAATACCCGATCGCTTTGCTTATTCTACTGCAAAAGGGGCGGTTTACTCGATGACATTGTCGGTAGCCCGCGATTACCTGGCCGATGGAATCCGTTGCAACAGTATCTCGCCGGCGCGCGTGCATACGCCGTTCGTGGATGGTTTTATTTCCAAAAACTATCCGGGTAAGGAGCAGGAAATGTTTGAAAAACTGTCCAAAACCCAGCCCATCGGCCGTATGGCGAAGCCGGAGGAAATCGGTGCACTGGCACTGTACCTGTGTTCGGATGAGGCAGGTTTCATCACCGGCTGCGACTATCTGATTGATGGTGGGTTTGAGAAATTAAATAATTAGCGGAAGGCTGTAAGCTATAAGTCCAGGCCCAGTTTACATCTTGGTAAAATTTAAAATACATTAACCATTAAGACGGCGGAATTCAATCGCTTAAAGCTTATAGCTTACGGCCTGCTACTTATAGCATTCTTCCGTCACAAATATCCCTTTTCATGAAACTCTTTCGATTTGGTGCATTTGAAAATGAAAAGCCGGGCGTAGAATTGGCCGACGGTACGAAGCTGGATGTTTCGGCATTTGGTGAAGATTATAATGAGAAATTCTTTGCGACCGACGGCATCGCGCGTTTGTCGGCCTGGCTGGAAACCAGTGCGGCCTCCGCGCCCAAAGTGGCGGAAGGGTTCCGTTATGGGTCCTGTGTGGCACGTCCTTCCAAGATCGTCTGCATTGGCATGAACTATGCCAAGCATGCTTACGAATCGGGCGCGACCGAACTGCCGAAAGAGCCGATCATTTTCTTCAAATCAACTACTGCATTATGCGGGCCATTTGATCAGGTGATTATCCCTAGAAATTCGGAGAAAACCGACTGGGAAGTTGAGCTAGCCGTGGTAATCGGTAAAAAAACGAGCTACGTGGACGAGGCGAATGCGCTGGACTACGTTGCAGGTTACGCTGTTCATAACGACTATTCGGAACGGGCGTTCCAAATGGAGCGTGGCGGACAATGGGTGAAGGGAAAAAGCAACGATACTTTCGCGCCGCTGGGCCCATACTTGGTCACTTCCGATGAAGTGGGTAATGCCAACGATCTCGACTTGTGGTTGAGCCTGAATGGTAAGAAGATCCAGGACAGCAACACTTCCGATATGATTTTCCAGATTCCTTTCCTGGTAAGCTACCTGAGCCAGTTCATGACGCTGCTTCCGGGAGATGTGATCACCACCGGAACGCCGGCAGGAGTAGGATTGGGCATGAAGCCGCCGGTTTATCTCAAACCAGGCGACGTGGTAGAATTGGGTATTGAAAAACTGGGCTCACAAAAACAGGAAGCGATTGCCTGGAAAGCGACGGTGTAAGGGATTCTGCGACGTTTGTGGTCATTCATTGTCAGGTGTAGTCAGGTAGTCAGGTATAGTGATTCGCTGTCAGGTGCATTTGATTTTTGATATTAGACAACACTTGACTAAAAATGACTACACTTGACAAAGAATGACCACACATGACAATACAATGACAACACCTGACTGCCAGTGACAACACCTGACCGTAACTGACCAAGTTACCAGCATAGTAAAGAAGTATATGACCATAGACGCGCACCAGCATTTCTGGATATTTGACGAGGATCGTGATTCATGGATCACGCCCGATATGGAGGTAATCCGGCGGAATTTTTTGCCGGAGGATCTGTGGCCGGTCCTGAAAACGAATAAAGTCGACGGTTGCGTGGCCGTGCAGGCTTCACAAACCGATTCGGAGACGGAATTTCTTCTGCATTTGGCCGAGGCCAATGATTTTGTGGCCGGTGTGGTAGGGTGGGTTGACCTTCGGGCGGCGAATTTGTATGATCAACTCGAAAGATACTCCCAGTTTGAAAAGCTGAAAGGTTTCAGGCACGTAGCTCAGGGACAACCCGAAGGTTTTCTGTTGCAACCGGAGTTTGTCAGGGGAGTAGGACAACTGGTCGCATTTGACTTTACCTACGACATCCTCATTTACCAGAATCAGCTGAAAGAAGCGTTCAATTTCGCGGTAAAGTTGCCGAATGTGCATTTTGTGTTGGATCACATTGCGAAGCCGCTTATCAAAGCGCAGGAATTACAGCCGTGGGCGGACGACATTCGCCGGCTTGCCGAACTGCCGAATGTGCATTGCAAGGTTTCCGGCTTGGTGACGGAAGCCAACTGGCAGCATTGGGAGAAAGCCGATTTTCGTCCGTATCTCGACGTGGTTTTCGAAGCGTTTGGAACGGAACGTATCATGTATGGCTCCGATTGGCCCGTATGCCTGGTCGCGGGCGAATACGAAGGCGCGAAAGGCATCTTGACCGATTACCTGAGCATGTTCTCCGATGACGAGGTACGGGATGTAATGGGAAACAACGCGAGAAGATTTTACAATCTCGATATTTAATTACTGATTATGAAAAGATATTGTCTTGCGGTGGATCTGGTGGATGACCCACAAATGATTGCGGAATACGAAGGTTATCATAAAAAGATCCAGCCTGAAATCCACAAGAGTATCACCAGCGCCGGCATTACGGTGATGGATATTTACCGCGTCGGAAACCGGTTGTTTATGATCATGGAAACCGAGGACGATTTTAGTTTTGAAACAAAAGCCCGGATGGATGCCGACAACCCGAAAGTACAGGAATGGGAGCAGCTCATGTGGAAATACCAACAAGCACTGCCCACGGCCAAACCCGGTGAAAAGTGGGTATTAATGGAACAAATATTTGCCCTCTGAGAATAAAGGTCGTAGTATGAACTAGCATTCGAACAGGTTGAGTAGACTATTTTACGCATTATCCATCCTTATTTTATCATTTGCATTGCTTTCGTCGCAGCCACGCCAGGCTGTGGAAGTGAAGTTGATGAGTTTCAACATCCGGCATGGGCTCAATGACCAGGAAGAGTCCAATCTAAGGGATATTTTAAGGATAATTAAAGAGAATGACCCGGATCTTGTGGCATTGCAGGCGGTCGACAGCCTGATGGATAAGGGAAAGGTGCAGTTCCAGCTCAGACAGATTGCCGCGCAGACGGGCATGTACTATGCGTACGCAGTGGCCGATACGAATGAGAATGGAACGCAGGGCGTGGGAATACTTTCCAACTGGCCGTTTGAAAAAACACAGGTGATCAACCTGCCGCGGACAGCGGGTGCCGACCCGAAAGTGCTGCAATGCGGATTGATCCGGCTGTCGAGGTCGGTTACGTTCCGGTTCTGCAACTCCCGGCTTGAGTATGCTTCGGTGATGGATCGTGCATTACAAGCTGCTTATATTAATCAAATGCTTGTCAACAGCGTCCAGCCTGTGCTTTTGGGGATGGACATGGGCGCAAGACCGAATGAACAGCCTTACTTTTCGTTCCGCAGAAACTGGCAGGACGCTGCCCGCGGGTCACAGATGCAGACCTGGAACGAAGGTTTACCGGGCGACCGGCTCGATTATATTTTTGCCTTGCTGAACAACAAGGTCCGTATCAAAAACTACAAGGTGATCCGAAATTATCCGGACGTTTCTGATCACTATCCTATTCAGGCCACCATTGAATTTTGGTAGAAAATGAATTACTCAAATTGGAAGATCGGATTATTTATTCCCTGCTATGTTGATCAGTTTTATCCGCAAGTAGGGATTGCAACGCTCGAATTGCTCGAGAAACTTGGCTGCACAGTTACATTTCCGCTGAATCAGACCTGCTGCGGCCAGCCGATGGCCAACTCCGGATTCGAACACCTCTCGCGCTCGTGTGACAATCTTTTTTATGATATTTTCAAAGATTGCGACTACGTAGTGTCGCCGTCAGGGAGCTGTGTACTGCATATCAAGGACCATTTGAAGGCCGATAACAAGGCCGACGAATCGAAAGTACTCAGAAAGAAAGTGTACGAACTGGTCGAATTTCTGACCGACGTTTTAAAAATAGACACGATTGAAGCGGAATTCCCGCATCGCGTCGGCCTGCACCAGGGTTGTCACGGGCAGCGCGGGTTGCATTTGTCTCAAATGTCGGAGCTGAATGCGGCGCCGTTTTCCAAACCGGTTTCGCTATTAAAACAAGTGAAGGGCATCGAGCTGATCGATCTTGACCGTACGGACGAATGTTGCGGTTTCGGGGGGACTTTCTGCGTGAGCGAAGAAGCGGTATCGGTGAAAATGGGTAAGGACCGCGTGGCCGACCATATCCGCCACAATGCCGAATACATTACCGGCTCGGATATGAGCTGCCTGATGCATTTGGGCGGCATTCTGAAACGCGGCAATTCCAATGTGCAGGTGAAGCACATCGCCGAGATCCTAAACTCGAGGATTAAAAAACCGGAGCCCATACATTGAGCCCCGGTTCATACAAAGTTTATGCGCGTTCCCGCGAGGGATGGAATCTGAGAAGCGCCCCGTTATTAGTTGATTGAAGAAACAACGCGGCTGGTTGTAGTCAAAATATCAAACGATTGTGCAGTCTTCTCTTTACCATCCGTGATTTCGAACGTGTAAGTTCCGTCCATCAAAGTTGATAAATCGAAGTATTTCAGGTAGTTGTTTTCAACTTTGCGGTTTTCTGAGAAAAGCACATTCTTCTCGTTGTCCAGAATACGCACAACTACATTCTTTGAAATTGGATTATTATAAGAAACGCGGAATTGCAATGGTTTAACCTGCAGAACCGTCAGCTTGGTAGAAGCATTTTCAGTTTTGTCTGCGGTAGCGAAGTTGTTCTGGGCATTTGCTGCAAATGCCGATCCTGATAGAAGCAAACCTGTGATGGCTGCAATAATAAGAGTGTTTTTGGTTTTCATAGGAGTTAATATTTAATGTCTAAAAAAAGTTAAACTGAACTTAGTTCAGACTCCGATGCCCCGATCGAAAAACTTTGTTGATTCAAAAGTATAAGATATTGCAATACAAGAAAATAGCATTTTTTCGATTTGTGAAAAGTTGTTTATTAAACAAACTCGAAACTTGAAATAATGCAATGGATGTGAAAACTACAAAGCTTATTCTTCTTTAAATACCATTATCTAATTGTTAAGGCAGCTATGTCCAAAACAGTAATGGAGCACGCGGACGCTTCCGAGGTGTTCAACAGAGACGAACCGTATGTAAACTGGCACGACGAAACCCTGTGGTTCGTCCGCCAGAAGCGCGATAAATCATCCAAACAACTGCCCGAATGGGAGCAGCTTCGCGAAGCCGCGTCGGGTATCAAGCATTACGTGCTTTCGCACCTCGACGAGCTACTGATTTCTTTTGAGCAAAAAGCAAATGAAAACGGTGTGCAGGTGCATTGGGCTGCCAATGCGGCTGAGCATAACGAAATTGTACTCGGCCTCTTGAAAAAACACAAGATCGATAAGATGGTGAAAAGCAAATCGATGCTCACGGAGGAATGTCACATGAACGAATTCCTCCAAAAGAACGGCATCGAAGTGATTGACACCGACCTGGGCGAGCGCATCGTGCAGCTTCGCAACGAGCCGCCAAGCCACATTGTGCTGCCGGCAATCCACTTGAAAAAGAAAGATATCGGCGATCTTTTTCATGAGCACCTGGGCACCGACGCCGGCGCGACCGACCCGCAATACCTCACCGAAGCTGCCCGCCAGCATTTACGGGATAAATTTCTTACACGCAGAGCTGCATTAACAGGCGTGAACTTTGCGGTGGCAGAAACAGGGGGATTTGTGGTCTCGACCAACGAGGGGAATGCGGATATGGGCGCGCATTTGGCCGATATTCACATTGCCTGCATGGGTTTTGAGAAGATTATCCCGAAACAGGAGCATTTGGGCGTATTCCTGCGCCTGCTCGCAAGAAGCGCTACCGGCCAGCCGATAACCACTTACAGCAGCCATTTTAAAAAGCCGCGGGAGGGGCAGGAAATGCATATTGTGATCGTTGATAACGGTCGCAGCACGCAGCTGGGAAGGAAAGATTTCCGGAATTCTCTGAAATGCATACGCTGCGGGGCGTGTATGAATACCTGCCCGGTTTACCGAAGGAGCGGCGGGCATAGCTACCATAATGCAGTGGCTGGGCCGATCGGTTCGATTTTGGCGCCGAATTTGGACATGACCAAGAATGCGGATTTGCCATTTGCGAGTACATTATGTGGCAGCTGCTCCAATGTATGCCCGGTGAAAATTGATATTCATGACCAGCTGTATAAATGGAGGCAGGTACTTGCGAAGGAAGGCCACGTGCATAAGAGCAAGGAAATCGGTATCCGAGCCATGTCGACTGTGCTGGCCGCGCCGCGGTTTTACCAATGGTCGGGCAGGCTGGGACGGACGGTGATGCGGGCGATGCCATTCATGGTCAATAATGCATTGAACCCCTGGTACAAACAACGCGACATGCCCGAACCGCCGAAAGAAAGCTTCCGCGATTGGTATGTTCGTAACAGAAAGAATTGATTATGAGCTCACGAGATAGAATTTTAAGCCAAATCAGGCAGAATAAACCAGAGGAAGTGGCATTACCGGCGATAGCTACTTTTGCCAGTAATTTTGAGAATACCGAAGACAAATTCCGGGAAATGCTCGCGGCGATCTATACCGAGGTGATCGTGGTAAAAAACCCGGAAGAACTCGCGGCGAAAGCAGAAGAGCTCTACACGGGCGTCGTCAACCGTGCTACCACCATTCCCGCATTGAGCGCCTGGGCGGATTTCAGCCTTAACGTTTCCGATCCGCACGAGCTGGAAACGGTGGAAATAGCCATTGTGCAAGCCGAGTTTGGTGTGGCTGAAAATGGGGCGGTCTGGATTTCGGACCAGTATTTGCCGCACCGGGTTTTACCTTTTATTACGCAAAACCTCGCGTTCGTGATCCCGCGCAATGCGCTTGTGGACAATATGCATGAGGCGTACGTGCGCTTGCAGGACACGCTCGGGTGGGGCTGTTTTATTGCAGGTCCGTCAAAAACTGCTGATATTGAGCAATCGCTGGTCATCGGCGCGCACGGAGCGCGCAGCATGGTGATCTTCCTGCTCGAAGGCGAGTAGTTTCGTATGGACCAACAGGTAACAATCAGACCGTTTACCAGAAATATTGCCGAAAGGATGGCGCTTCTGGCCAACAATAAGAACGTGGTAGCACAGGTGAGGGATAATTTCCCTTCACCTTACGCGCTCTCCGACGCTCATTACTGGATCGATTTCTGCAATGGGCGGCATAGCGGCGAGAGCTTTCACCGCGCGATCTATTATAAGGATGAATTTGTAGGAGGAATAGGCGTGGTACGTCAGGAAGACATTCACCGCAACAACGCCGAGATCGGTTACTGGCTCGGTGAACCTTATTGGGGGCTGAATATTATGACCGCCGCCGTTCTGCAAATGACCGACTGGATTTTTGCCAATACCACCGTCACACGGCTCTACGCGGGTGTTTTTGAAACCAATCCGGCATCGATGCGGGTGCTGGAAAAAGCCGGTTACAAATTGGAAGCTGTTCACCGCAAGGCCATTATTAAAAACGACCAGGTCCTGGACGAACATTTGTTTGTGAAGCTAGCCGGGGAATGAGCTTTAAAAATGTATTTTTACGCTCTGTAAAATTACACTTTCCGATATGCCCAAGATTATCGTTGCGATCGACGGTTATTCGAGTTGTGGTAAATCCACGACGGCGAAGCTGGTTGCCAAGCAATTGAATTACCCCTACATCGACACCGGCGCGATGTACAGGGCTGTTACCCTCTATTTTATCCAAAACCATATCAGTCTCACTAATCCGAAGGAAGTAGAAAACGCCCTGTCAAAGGTGCATATTTCGTTCCGCCGGCATCCCGAGCTGGGACGCAACGATACCTATCTGAACGGTCTGAATGTGGAAGATGAGATCCGGAAAATGTACGTTTCCGAAAGGGTGAGCGAAGTGAGCGCGATCGCCGAAGTACGGCACGCACTGGTAGCTCAGCAGCAGCGAATGGGGAAGACCAAGGGCATTGTCATGGACGGCCGGGATATCGGTACTGTGGTATTTCCGCAGGCCGAACTTAAAATTTTCATGACGGCCGATCCGCAGATCCGCGCGCACCGCCGCCAGCTGGAACTGATGGAAAAAGGCGAGATCGTGGATCTGGCGGAAATCCTGGAAAACCTCAAAACGCGCGATTATATTGATACTACACGCACCGAAAGCCCGCTTCGGCAGGCTGAGGACGCCATTTACATTGATAACTCGTTTATGACGCTCGACGAACAGGTGGAAGTGGTAGTGCGCCTCGCCGATGAGCAAATCGGGTTATCACTCAGACGCCGCGCCGCGGATAATGCCTGATATGCCCTCATTCGACTACGATTACCTTATCATAGGCCAGGGGATAGGCGGTACGTCCGTAGCCTGGCATCTGCACGGTCTGGGAAAGAGCTTCCAAATTGTCGGAGACGCTTCAATGCCTTCTTCGTCGCGGGTTGCAGCCGGGATTTTTAACCCGCTAACCGGCAAAAAGCTGGTCAAAACCTGGCTGGCCGATGATCTTTTTCCCTATGCCAGAACTTTTTACGGAGACCTTGAAGAAAAACTGGGCCGTAAGCTTATGCACCTTATCCCGATTTACCGGCCTTTCCGTTCCATCGAGGAGCAAAATACCTACCTCGCACAGACAGCAGACCCCGGTATTAGTCCTTATATAGCCAATACCCCGGATCCCAGAACCGAAATACCCTATGTACATGCGGACTTTGGCGGTTTGGAAGTGGTGCAATCAGGCTGGATTGACCTGCCTGCCTTGCTGGACGCCAGCCGGGCGTACTTTCAGTCGAATGGATTATATGTAGAGGGGGCATTTGACCAGGCTGATCTGGCACGGTCGGAGGAAGGTATTGAATGGAAAGGTAAGCGATTCAAGACCGTCATTTTTTGCCAGGGTTTTTTTGCTTTGGAAAACAGCCTTTTCAACTGGCTGCCGTTCACTCCCGTAAAAGGACAAATGCTGGAAATCGCCACAGACGTTTCGCTGAAACCATACATCATAAACCAGGGGATATTCGCATTGCCGCTCGCGGAAAATAGGATGAAAGTAGGAGCTACCTACTCCTGGAACCCGCTCGACTGGGAGGTCACAGAGGCCGCGACAGAGGAACTGGAAGCCAAATTGCAGGGCCTGCTAAGCACCGGTTACACATTAATCGGCGCTCGGGCAGGTATACGGCCATCCGTGCGTGACCGTCGTCCCCTGATCGGTATTCACCCGGAGTTTTCTAATGTGTCTATTTTCAACGGGTTAGGTACAAAGGGTGTTACACTTGCTCCTTTTCTGGCGAAAGAGTTTTGTAACCACCTGATTTACGGCAAAGAATTGAACCCGCTAGTGAATATAAAAAGGTATTTTTCGTTATATTTCCGTTGAAGACAGCCTAAGCAATATGAGCAGAAGATATATTTACACATTAACCTTTTCGATCGGTCTTTTAGCGGTTTTTGGATTATTTACAGAATCAGTAGCACAGCGCTATCCTTCACAGGAGACTTTTGGAAAGAACCGGGTCCAGTACAAGAAGTTTAACTGGAAGATTTTCCGGACCACCAACTTCGAAATCTATCACTATCAGGGCGGAACTAATCTTGCCAGGCTGACGGCGCAATACGCAGAAAGCGAATTTGACAAAATTACCGATGTTCTCGGCTGGACGCCTTATAACCGCGTAAAAATATTCCTCTACAACTCGCCCGCTGAGCTTGAACAAAGCAACATGGGCCTTTCGGTGTTGGATAACCTTTCGGACCAGAAACTCAATCTCTCGCAATCGCGCGTGGAGGTGGCTTATACGGGCGACCAGATTGGGTTTCGTAAAAAACTCGTGCGGGATATCAGCCTTCTTTTCGTGTATGACATGCTGTATGGCGGTAATATGAAGGAGGCATTGCAAAGCTCGCTGCTGCTCACATTGCCGGAGTGGTTCATGTCCGGAACGGCCGCTTATATTGCCGAAGGCTGGTCGCCGGAGTTGAACGATTACATGCGTGATTTTTTCAAAAACCGTAACATCCGTAAACCCACGCTCATGACGGGCGACGATGCGACGCTGATCGGACATTCGATCTGGAATTACATCGCCGAGCGTTACGGAAAAGATAAGATCTCCGACATTCTGAACCTCACCCGCATTATTCGTACCGAGCAGACCAGTATTACCAGTACGCTGGGCGTGCAGTCCTACAATCGTTTCCTGCGCGACTGGCGGGCTTATTACCTGAACCAGACCAAGAATGCAGAGCAATTCTATTCAGATCCCAAACCGACCTGGAAGTACAAGCTCAACGAGTTCAATGTGACTGATGCCAGCGCGGTGATCAAAGTCTCTCCGGACAAGAAATTCACGGCAGTGAGCGAGATCAAAAACGGACGCTATCGGGTGTATTTGTTTGATAGTGAATCTGGTTCCAAAAAGGTGGTACGCCAGGGTAAACTGGATATCATCGGTGGCCGCATGAAAACACAGCCGCCGCTTTTGGGATGGTCGAGAAACAATGTGCTGACCATTCTTGCGAACGAGAATGACAAGAAGAACCTTTACATGTATGAAAATGTAGGGACCAAGAAGATCAGGATCAAAACAAAAAGGAATATCCGCGGGCTGGATCAGGTCGTGGACATGGATGTGTCGCACGATGGTTCGATGCTCGCCGTGAGCGCGGACAAGGCCGGTCAGAACGACATTTTCCTGATTAGCGTAGCCAGGGCTTCTGCATTGCCGCTTACCAATGATCTGTACGACGACCTTTCACCCCGTTTTATCCAGGGATCTTCGCGTCGCGTTGTTTTCTCTTCCAACAGGCCGGTTGATTCGTTGGGAAGGGGAGATAAAGGAAACTTCAAATCCATTGCGCCTTCTTATACGCTTTTTGAACACGACGGGACCCCACGGTCAGAAAACGTCATTAAGCTGGTGGAATCGGAAGGAAAGGCCAAGATAACGCCGGTTTATGCCGATGAGAACGATGTAGTTTACCTTTCCAATGGAAAAGGTGTCAATAACCTTTTCAAATACAACCGCGCTTCACAAACCAGCTCACAGCTGACCAACTATATTCAGAATATCCGCAATGCCGATGTGAACCTGAAAGCACCGGGCGGAGCGTTGGCTTATACGTATTTGAATGACGGCTACTACACTGCTGCGTTTAAGAACGGATTTGATATCAATGCGACGGTCAATCCGCCGTCGTTGAGCGTGGCCAGCGCCGGAAGTCCGGGCAATGGAGCGGCTAATGCGGTGAAAGCGGATTCTACCGCCAAAGCAGCACAGCTTGACCAGCCTAAAAAGCTGGCTTTGAAAGAAGGTGAGGTGGATACTGACAACTACGAGTTTGATGAAGACGTTCTGAAGGCATTTGAATCGAGAAGAAATCGCGGAAGCTTTCCTACGACACCGGGCGTAGCCTCGCGCACGAAGGCGGTTCGTGAAAATATCGCGATCAAAGGGCCGTACAATTATAAAGGCTTGTTCATCACCAATGACGCAAGTTCCGACTGGCGCATTGATCCTATTCGTGGATTTGGCTATGCGCAATCGATCTCGATGAACGACCTGCTCGAAAACCACGTGATCAAGGCGGGCCTTTTCATTTCGTCCAACTTCCGGAACAGCGATTTGTTTGCCGAGTATAATAACAATACCTACCGCGTCGACTTCGGCTTGCGTGTTGACAGAAAGACATTGTACAACGATTCGGAGGGGCTGATCCAGAAATACCGGTTCAACCAACTGATGTTTACCGCCTCTTATCCTTTCTCGACCACGAGCCGTTTGTCGGTATCGCCGATGTTCACGTCTACGAGAATGATCGACGTGCTGCTGCCTAATCCGGACCTGTCTTCGAATTACGGAGGTGTGCGCAGCGAATTTGTATTCGATAACACGCGCGTAAATGGTATGAATATGATGGAAGGGACGCGTTTCAAGCTCCGTTACGATCTGTATCAAGGGTTGAGCAATGCAAATGAGAGTTTCAATCGCGTAAGCCTGGACTTCCGTCACTACCAGAAAATCCACCGCGACCTGATCCTCGCAGTGCGTGCGGCCGCGAGCCATTCAGGTGGCCGTGCGCCTAAACAGAATATCCTCGGTGGTATGGAAAACTGGCTCGGTAACCGCAAGGAAAATCGTACGGGAGATAACCCGCTGAACTTCCAGCGCGATAACCGCGATATTTTCTTTGCTGATTTTGCAACTAATCTGCGCGGTTTCAAGCTCAACAGGCTGTCGGGTACAAGTTATATGTTGCTTAATGCCGAATTGAGGATCCCATTGGTGAAATACCTCTACCGGGGTGCCATTACGTCGAGCTTCCTGCGTAACTTCCAGATTGTCGGCTTCGGCGATATTGGTACTGCCTGGACCGGCAAGGGGCCTTTCAGCGAGAACAACAGTTTGAATACCCAGATTATCGGGGATGAAAACGAAACATTCCGGGCGACGGTGACCAACTACAAAAACCCTTACCTGATGGGCTACGGCGCCGGTGTGAGGACGACATTGTTCGGATTCTATGCCAAATTTGATTACGCCTGGGGAGTTGACAACGGTTACACCAATAAGCCAATCCCTTACGTAACACTGGGTTACGATTTTTGACCTGATTTAACAGTAAAAAAGTAATATTCAAGAGTTATTAAGATGGCAGGGACTCACTCTCCTGCCATTTTTGTTTAAAATAACCCATTCAGTGCTATGTTTTTGAAGATCACACATCACTATTCGAGAAAGTTTTTTCTTGCTGCAACATTATCTGTGGCAAGTTTTGGATTGGCCACCGCGCAACGGGAGGTGCTTTATGAGCAATATGTACAGAACCCGATGTCGATTAATCCCGGCTTCACGGGTGTGCGCGAAGACTTCAATATGACTGCGATTTTCCGCAGGAAATGGTTCAATATCCCCAATTCTCCTACCAGCCAAACTTTTGCCGCAGACGGTACCATCGCTGACGGTAAGTTCGGGATAGGCTTTCAGGCATTGAACGACCAGACCAGCTATTTCACTACCACCAGCTTTGTGGGCTCATTTGCATTTCATCTAGGCTTGTCGGATACATGGAAGCTGGGACTAGGCGCCCAGGGAGGAATTAATGTGTTGCCCGTTACGAATGGAACTTCCATCGGCAATAACCGCGCGTTGGGTAGTTTCGGGCTTGGTGCCTGGCTCCGTTCGGACAAATTGTATTTCGGCATCTCAAAGCCGGAGGTACTCTCTCAAAAGTTTGGCGACCAGATTGTGGGGACCTTTTACCGCAGACCGCTCTACATTACAGCCGGAGGAAGTCATGATTTGAGCGAGGATGTTATGATGCTGCCTCATGTGTTGGTGATCCAGGAAAAAGATCATAAGCTGAGAGTCGATTTTGGGTCCCGGTTCTGGTTCAGAGAGAAGGTTGGGCTGGGCGCGTCATACCGGATAGGTGGCGGGTACAACTCCTTTTCGGCAAAAGTGGATTATTTACAGTTAACCGCTGAGGTTCAGCTGGGAAGAAATGTGCGGCTGGGGTATTTTTACAGCACGCGGCAGGTGGAGCAGATCTACACTTCCTATTCAGGACCGAAAGGTATCCACGAGCTCATGCTGAAATTTATTCCGAATCCCAAAGGATTTCAGAAATACTAATGTCAGGAACCTTTTCAAATCGTCTTTCGGGTTAAGTTAAAAGGATATTTTTTATTCGTAATCTTTACATAAGTCTCGTACCTTTGTGCCGTAAATGAAATACTCACTTTTGTGATGGATAAATACACTTATATAGCAAATTCCGACGCCGCTTATATTGAAGAATTGTACAATTCTTATAAGCAAGATGCAGCTTCCGTGGACGAAGGCTGGCAAAAGTTTTTTGAAGGTTATGATTTTTATCAAAAATACCCTGTTGGCGGTAACGGACACGCCAATGGTGCTGCCAACGGCAAAGAGGCTGCGGTAGTGGGGAAAACGGATCCTGCACGTATCCGGAAGGAAATGGAAGTGGTGCATTTGATTCGTGGGTACAGGTCGAGGGGACACCTTCTGGCGACTACGAACCCGATCCAGAAAAGGAAAGACCGTCGCCCGCAATTGGACATAGCTGATTTTAATCTGGGACCCGAAGACCTCGATACCGTTTTTGAAGCCGGTATTGAGGTCTTTGATCGTCCGGCCACCTTGCGTGAGATCGTAAACGCATTGCAGACGATCTATGCAAGAAATATCGGTTTCGAATACCTCTACATCCGCGACCGCGAGCAGAAAAGCTGGTTGCGTAAAAAGATCGAGAAGGAAGCGTTGACGATGACTTTCTCGATTGAAGAGAAAAAACACATTCTTTCAAAGCTGAACGAGGCGGTTGTTTTTGAAAACTTCCTGCATACCAAATACCTCGGTCAGAAACGTTTCTCGCTCGAAGGAGGTGAAACGACGATCCCGGCACTCGACGCGATGATCAACAAAGCCGCCGAAATGGGCGTGGTGGAAGTGATGATCGGTATGGCGCACCGCGGTCGTTTGAACGTGCTGGCGAACATCATGCAGAAAACCTACGGACAGATCTTCAACGAATTTGAAGGTAACCTGCCCGACCAGGTTTGGGGTGATGGGGACGTGAAGTACCATATGGGTTTTGCGAGCCAGATTACGACCAAAGACGGCAACAATGTACACCTGAAACTGGCGCCGAACCCGTCCCACCTCGAGGCGGTGAACCCGGTGGTGGAAGGTTACATCCGCGCCCGGGCAGACGGTATGTACGATAGCGACTATGATCGCGTATTGCCGGTATTGATCCACGGTGATGCCGCGGTGGCAGGGCAGGGGATCGTTTACGAGGTAACCCAGATGTCCGCGCTGAATGGCTACTACACCGGTGGTACGATCCATTTTGTGATCAACAACCAGGTTGGTTTCACCACCGACTTCGTTGACGCACGTTCGTCGATCTATTGTACGGACATCGCCAAGATCGTGGATGCACCTGTATTGCACGTAAACGGTGATGATCCTGAGGCAGTGGTCTATTGTATGCGCCTCGCGGTTGAATACCGTCAGAAATTTAATAAGGACATTTTCATTGATATGGTTTGTTACCGTCGTCACGGACACAACGAGGCGGACGAACCGAAGTTTACGCAGCCGGTTCTTTACAAATCCATTGAGAACCACCAGAACCCGCGCGAAATTTACCAGAAAACGCTGGCGGAGCGTGGCGATGTGGATGCACAGCTGGCGGCTAATATGGATAAGGAGTTCAAGCAATTGTTGCAGGAACGCCTTGATATGGTGAAGCAGAAAGCATTGCCATACACCATGCCGAAACTGGAACAGGAATGGCACACCTTGCGTAAATCGAAGCCGGAAGACTTTGAGAAATCGCCGGAAACGGGTGTGGCACTGGACGTGCTTGAAAAAATCGGTAAAGCGCTGATTAGTACTCCTGAAAATTTCAACAGACTGAAACAGATCGACAAGCTGCTCAAAGACCGTGAGCAGATGATCTTCGATAAAAAGGAAGTGAACTGGGCTACTGCCGAGCTGCTTGCGTACGGATCGATTCTTACCGAAGGCAATATCGTTCGCTTGAGTGGCCAGGATGTGCAGCGCGGTACATTCTCGCACCGTCATGCGGTATTGCGTGATGTGGAGACCAATGCGGCCTACAACAGCTTGCAGCACATTCAGGAGGGCCAGGGACAGTTCATGATTTACAACTCGTTGTTGTCAGAATATGGCGTGTTGGGTTTTGAATTCGGCTACTCGATGGCAAATCCGAATGCATTGGTGATCTGGGAAGCACAGTTTGGCGACTTTGCCAACGGTACGCAAGTGATCATCGATCAGTTCGTAACATCCAGCGAAACCAAATGGGACCGCTGGACGGGTTTGGTGATGCTGCTTCCTCACGGCTATGAAGGCCAGGGGCCGGAGCACTCCAATGCACGTCCGGAGCGTTACCTGCAGCTTTCGGCAAATTATAACATCATCGTAGCGAACGTAACAACGCCGGCCAACTTTTTCCACTTGCTACGCAGGCAGTTGAAATTCCCGTTCCGGAAGCCGTTGATCGTGATGTCGCCGAAATCGATGCTACGTCACCCGCTGTGCGTTTCACCGATCGATAGCCTTGTAAGCGGCTCGTTCCAGGAAACGATTGGTGATACTTACGCAGATCCGAAGAAAGTGAAGAAAGTGTTGCTCTGTACCGGTAAGCTGTACTACGAGCTGTATGAAAAGCAGCAAGCCGACAAACGCGACGATGTGGCAATCATTCGTCTGGAACAAATGCATCCGTTCCCGCAAACGCAAATCGACGCGCATTTGGCGCAGTACGAAAACGCAAGTGTTTACTGGGTGCAGGAAGAACCGTTCAATATGGGTGGCTGGACGTTCATGCTGCGCATGTACAAAGGTGTGAAGCCACTGCAGGTAATCGCCCGTGAACCAAGTGCTTCACCTTCGACAGGATTCTCTAAAATTCACACGAAGGAGCAAGCGGAGATCATCAACAGAGCTTTTGAATGATATTCCTATAATTTTTGACTTAATTCGATAACAAGATTGCACATAAAATGGCTGAAATTGAAATAAAAGTACCGCCTGTTGGCGAGTCGATTACTGAGGTTACGATAGGAAACTGGTTCAAAAATGATGGCGATTTTGTGAAGATGGACGAGGTGATCTGCGGACTGGATTCGGACAAAGCGACATTTGAACTCACCGCGGAAGCTGAAGGTATATTGCATATTAAAGCGCAGGAAGGCGATACGCTGAATATCGGCGACCTGATCGCGACAATTGACGCGGCTAACGGCGCTGCGCCGAAAGAAACGGCCCCCAAAGCCGAAGCAGCTGCACCAATAGCTTCTGTTGTGGCCGAACCTGCGAAAACGGAAGCACCTGCTCCGGCAGCTTCACCAGCTGTATCCGCTGCTGCGACCGGCCAGGTTTATGAAATGAAAGTTCCTGCGGTGGGAGAGTCTATCAGCGAGGTAACCATTGCTTCTTGGAGCAAAAAAGATGGTGACTACGTGGCTGTTGACGAAATCCTTTGCGAGCTCGAATCCGACAAAGCCACATTCGAACTTCCTGCCGAAGCTGCGGGTATATTGAAAATTGTAGGAAAAGAAGGCGATACACTGTCGATCGGTGCGGTAATCTGCACGATTGCACAAACTGCGGGCGCTCCTGCGGCTGCACCGGCAGCTCCACAGGCGACCGGCACCCCTGCTGCTGCCGACAAAGCTTACAGCGAAAAACACGCATCGCCTGTTGCGGCTAAAATTCTGGCGGAAAAGGGGATCGATCCGAAAGACGTCAACGGTTCCGGCTCAGGAGGTAAAATCATGAAAGACGATGCATTGAAGGCAGAGAAAGCAGCACCGGCTTCGCCAGCCGCTCCGGCGGCAGCCCCTGCTAAACCTGCTGTTGCAGCACCTGCCGCGGCCCCTGCGGGTGCGCGCGCGTCACGTCGCGAGAAAATGTCCTCACTGCGTAAAACCATCGCACGCCGTTTGGTAGCAGTGAAGAATGAAACGGCCATGCTTACCACCTTCAATGAAGTGGATATGAAGCCGGTGATGGATTTGCGTTCCAAGTTCAAGGATAAATTCAAGGAAAAACACGAAGTGGGCCTCGGCTTTATGTCGTTCTTCGTGAAGGCGGTAACCGTCGCGTTGAAAGATTTCCCGGTTATCAATGCGCAGATCGATGGTGATGAGCTGGTATACAACGATTTCGCTGACATTTCGGTAGCTGTTTCAACACCGCGCGGATTGGTAGTGCCGGTTATCCGCAATGCTGAGACACTTTCGTTCGCAGCGATTGAAAAGGAAATCGTTCGTTTGGCGGTTCGTGCGCGTGACGGTAAGCTGGGGCTTGACGAAATGTCGGGTGGTACATTCACCATCACTAATGGCGGTACATTCGGTTCAATGATGTCGACACCGATTATCAATGCGCCGCAATCGGCTATTCTTGGTATGCACAACATCGTAGAACGCCCGGTAGTTGTAGATGGTCAGATCGTTATTCGTCCGATCATGTATGTGGCGCTCTCGTACGACCACCGTACAATAGACGGTAAGGATTCGGTAAGCTTCCTGGTTCGCGTGAAACAGTTGCTCGAAGATCCGATGCGTCTGTTACTGGATATGTAATATTATCATTTCGGAAAAATAGATAACAGAGCAGGCCCGGGTTTCCGGGCTTGTTCTGTTATAGGCTATTGCAGTTTAGTGTTCTGCTTGTGGCGGTCTTTATCGCGGTCCGTCTTTTTGGCCAGGTTCTTTTCAAATGCCTCGGTAAGATCAATGCCGGTCTGGTTGGCAAGGCAGATGAGCACCCAAAGTACATCGGCCATTTCATCGCCGAGGTCTTTTCCCAAATCCGATTTCTTGAACGACTGGTCGCCGTACGTACGCGCCATAATGCGCGCGAGCTCGCCCACCTCTTCGGTGAGGATTGTCATGTTGGTCAGTTCGGAAAAATACCGTACGCCGTAAGTTTTGATCCATTGATCGACTTGTTCCTGTGCTTGCTGGATGGTCATATTTAGTTTTGAATGAGTGAATGAGTGAATACTGCTGTTCTGAGATCGGTTTCAGATTCTGTTTTTTGAATCAATGACGATTGTTACAGGGCCGTCGTTCAGCAGCGATACCTTCATATCCGCTCCAAATTCGCCTGTTTGAATAGGCTTTCCCAGCTCCTCGCCGAGGAGACTGATCATCTTTTCATAAAGAGGAATAGCGACGTCTGGCTTAGCCGCTTCGATAAACGATGGGCGGTTACCCTTTTTGGTGCTGGCGTGTAAGGTAAACTGGCTGATCAGCAGAATATCTCCATTTACAGTTTTCAAATCCAGGTTCATTTTACCTTCCTCATCATTGAATACCCGCAGTCCGACGATCTTCTTTCCCAACCACTCTATATCTTCCGTCGCGTCGGTGTGCGTAATGCCTAGCAGCACCATAAAGCCCGTTTTGATTTCACCTTTTATTTTTCCTTCAATGGTCACCGAAGCGCTGCTCACGCGCTGGATTACTGCAATCATGTTAATCGTGTCTTGATTTTTGAGTGGGGCAAAAGTACAGGGTAATCTTTAAAAATGAGTTCGAATGCCGAGTAAAAGCCGGTGGTTTAATGAATGTGACCGGTTGCATTTTTAGTTGGGTAAACCTCATTGTTCAGACCTTGAGTAAGTATAGAATTTAGGTCAGGTACATGCCATTATCTCCGATGGATCAACCGCACTATGAGGTTCAACGCTCTCTTCAGAACTACGTTTATTCCTTTGTAAGCGAAGGGAGGAAAGGTAGGGTTAAAAAGAAGGTTCAATTCGATTTAATGCAGGCGGGTATATTCAATCTCGGTTTTGGTGATTGGAAGGATAGTGACTCTGGGTTTGATGACCTCGCAATTACCGATAACGGCGACATGGAAATAGTGCTGTCAACTGTTGTAAGAATAGCGGTAGAATTTCTGTCTGAAAATCCTGGTGTAATCATTCACTTAACCGGCAGCACTCCCGCTCGAACTAGATTGTACCGGATTATTATAAGTAATCGATATGACGCGATAAGAAACGGTTATTCGGTTTGGGGCTATTTGAACGGCGGCTTTCACCCTTTTCAAAAAAATATAAATTATGAAGCATTTCTCATATCTAAATTGTTATAGTTTTATGAAAATCTTAGGCATTATGAAAAGCATACTCACTGAAACAGAGACATCCAACAAGCGATTGGGAAGGTACAACCCAGAACTTGATAAATACGAGGATACGGTGGGGTTTCCTGAAAAAGTAGCTAAGGGAAGAGAAATGCTCGCAAAAGCCGGGCTGCCTCCCGAGCTTCAAAACCGGCAGGTCAAGAAATAGTATCCTTTCGATTATTCCCATTCAATGACATCAGAACGCATTTCCGTTTTTGACATTTTTAAGATAGGCATTGGCCCGTCCAGTTCGCATACCCTTGGTCCATGGCGGGCAGCGCAGCAGTTTCTAAATGTGGTAAAAGAGCGGGGACTGCTGGGGACCGTTGAAAAAGTGACAGTACACCTTTACGGCTCGCTAGCTAAAACAGGCAAGGGGCATGGTACTGATATTGCAGTTATTCTCGGATTGAGTGGTTACGATCCGGTAACGATCGAGACGAGCTCGATCGATCGCATTCTGTCGGATATCGCGGCCAGCGAGTCGATCCGACTGCACGGGGAAATGCAAATTCATTTCAATCCTAAAACGGACGTTGTGTTCCACAAAACGGAGTCGCTGCCGTTCCACCCGAATGGGGTGGCTTTCACGGCTGTTTGCGCAAATGGGCAGATATTTGAAGAAACTTACTATTCGATAGGGGGTGGTTTTGTGATCCAGGAAGGACGGGAGGCCGCTGCGGGCTTGGTTTCGGCAGAGATTCCCTATCCGGTCGATCAGGCTTCCGACTTGTTGGAATGGCACCGTGTGACAGGCAAGACCATATGGGAGCTGGTGCTGGATAATGAGCGTGTGTGGCGGGATGATGCGACAATCCGGAAGGACTTGATGAATATCTGGCGCGTCATGCAGGACAGCATTTTTCTGGGATGCCAGCACAGGGGCGTATTGCCGGGCGGGTTGAATGTACAGCGCAGAGCCGCCGAACTAAATCAGAAATTATTGAAAGGCCATGCTTGTTCGGGCTGTGATGAGTGGATCGAGCTTATCCGTAAGGGCGGCACAGGTTTCAACTACACGCTCGATTGGGTGAGCTGCTTCGCATTGGCGGTGAACGAGCAAAATGCTTCGTATAGTCGTGTGGTTACTGCTCCTACCAATGGTGCAGCGGGAGTGATACCAGCAGTGCTGCAATTCCATGTGACATTTTGCGGCGGCACGAACGAGGATATTTTCAGGTTTCTGCTCACTGCGGGAGAAATCGGCAGTATTTTCAAGAAAGGAGCGACGATTTCGGCGGCGATGGGTGGGTGCCAGGCGGAAATAGGGGTGTCGTCGGCGATGGCGGCGGCCGGACTTGCGCAGGTTTCGGGCGGAACAGTAGAGCAATGCCTGATGGCCGCAGAAATTGCGATGGAACATCACCTCGGGCTCACGTGCGATCCGGTAGCAGGATTAGTGCAAATCCCATGTATCGAACGTAATACAATGGGGGCGATCAAAGCAATTACAGCTTCTCAACTCGCTTTGCAAAGCAACCCGGGGAATGCGAAAGTTTCACTCGACAATGTGGTCAAAACGATGTGGCAAACCGCGTTGGACATGAATAACCGGTACAAGGAAACTTCCGAAGGCGGCCTTGCTGTGAATATCCCGATCAGCCTCAGCGAATGCTAGATTACCCAAGTCATAATTTGAGCAACAAATGCGCAAGACCGAAGTAAACACCGTAGCCGATCAGGTCATTGGCAGTGGTGATGAAGGGGCCGGACGCCACCGCCGGGTTAATACCAATTTTTTCAAGCAGGATCGGCGTTAATGTGCCCATGAAAGAGGCAAGAAACACTACCGACATTAGCGCGATGGACACAACGAGCGCCAGTTGCACGTCATTCCCGATCAGCATATTGAACCCAAATACAATGGCGCTGATGATAATGCCATTAATAAAAGCGACAGCAAACATCCTGATCAAACGCTGACCTAGCGTAGTATCGATACCCGTCTTGTCGGCCAGACCTTGCAGAATTATGGAGGATGTCTGAATTCCGACGTTTCCGCCTGTCGAACCAATAATAGGAATGAATGCGGCCATCGCGGGAATGATTTTGAGATCGCCCTCAAAAAAGCTGATAAACTTCGCGGCCAGGATTCCACCCATCATACCGACGAGCAGCCAGGGCAAACGCGCTTTGGTTTGTTGCCAGATGCTGTCGTCTTCCTCCACATCCCCGGTGATACCCGCCATAGCAAGCGTATCCGAACTGGCCTGGTCGGTAATCACGTCCACGATGTCGTCGATCGTAATGCGGCCCAGGAGCTTCCCTTGCACGTTCACGACAGGCAATGCGTCAAGGTCATAACGCCGCATGAGCTCCGCCACCTCTTCGGCGGGGCGGTAGGTTTCTACAAAGATGACGTCTTTATCGTACAAGCTCTCGATTTTCGTATTCTTATGGGCCAGCACGATCCTTTTCAGAGAGAGAATACCCAGCAATTTGCCAAAATCATCCACCACGTACACGGCGTAGACTTTCTCGACATCCTCAGCCTGCGTACGAAGCTCTTCAATACATTGGTTAACTGTCCAGTTTTCGTTGGCCTTCACAAGCTCTTTCTGCATCAGACCGCCGGCTACGTCTTCATCGTAATGCAGCAAGTCCAGAATGAACCGTGCCTGTTCGCGGTCCTCGAGTAAGGCGATCACTTCTTCGCGCACGCGAATGGGCTGCTCGTTGAGCAAATCCACGGCGTCATCGGAATCGAACAGATTGACGAATTTGGATATTTCCTCCGAGGTGAAGGCTTTCAGAAAGTCCCGGCGCTCACCCCGGTCCATATCGGCGAGGATTGCCGCACCCGTCTCGATATTCAGCTGATTGACCAGGAACTTCGCACTTTCGGTTTCCAGCTCGGATAACAGGCTGGTAATATCCGCAGCAAAAAGATTCTCCATTTCCGACCGGATGGCCGCAGAGTCCTCTTTTTCAATCAGTTCCTGAATGTGGTCTACGTATAGCTGGGTTAATTCGAACGTCATCGTAATGAGCTTTTAGCGATTGGCGAAATGCTTTTAGCTTACTGAATATACTGTCTCAGAGAGGGTTTAGTTCGTTGCCTGCGTATTTTGGGCAAGTAACGTCAACGTAACGAAGTCCTGAACGCTCAATTGTTCGGCCCGCTTGTTGAGTAACGGATGGTCCGGTATTTCGCCTACCGGTTTCAACGCATTACGCAGGGTTTTGCGCCGCTGGTTGAACGCCGTTTTCACTACCCTGAAAAACAGTTTTTCATCACATTCGAGTGCCGTCACCGAATTCCGGCGAAGCCTTATCACTCCGGATTGTACTTTCGGCGGAGGATCGAATGCGCCGGGAGGCACCGATACCAGGTAATCGATATCATAAAATGCCTGCAATAGCACGCTCAGAATGCCGTAGTCCTTGTTTCCGGGAGGTGAGGCAATGCGCTGCGCCACTTCCTTTTGCAGCATACAAACAATCTCAGGAATACGGTCCCGGATTTCGAGCGCCCGGAAGAATATCTGGGAAGAAATGTTGTATGGGAAGTTCCCGATGATCGCGAACTTGCCGGTAAAATAGTCGCCCGGATTGAATTTCAGGAAGTCGCCCGCGATAATGCGCGCGGCCAGATCCGGATAGTGCTTTTCAAGATAGGCCACCGATTCGGTGTCGATCTCGATAACATGGGTCGTAAAGTTGTTTTTGGGTAAAAGAAATTGGGTAAGTACGCCCATACCCGGACCGATTTCGAGGACACGGTCGTAACCACCGTGCCCGGAGAGTCCGTCGACGATGCGTTGGGCAATATTCAAATCTTTCAGAAAGTGCTGGCCCAGATGCTTTTTAGCCCGCACTTTGGAATCATCCGGTTTTTTATAATTCATTTTCACAAGCCAAAATTACGTCTTAATTCGTAGATTTATCGAATAAAGAATTGGAAGGAAACTTAAAAGTGCGATTGTACCGGGACCCATGGAACTGATTTTATCCCAAACCGACTGGCAGACTATTCACCACACACTTCAGCATTTAAACCTGATCGGAATTACCTTTTCGCCTGATTTTACGATTCGTAGCGTAAGCCCGCATGCCCTGATGAAAACCGGCTGGCATGAGTCGGACCTGGTGGGGTTCAGTATATTCGATAAGCTGATACCGAAAGAGGAGGAGCACGAGGTGCGGCAAATGCTCGAAGAGGGTATCCAGGGCAAGCGCAAACTTGAACAGCGGGAGGTGCCATTTCTGGCCCAGAAAGGGACGCTTCGAACCTTTTCGATCAATTCGGTGCTCATGCATCAGGAAAACGAGGAGGTCGAATGCATTACGCTCGTCGGGGATGATATCACCCGTCGCCGGAGAATGGAGTCAGCCATAGCCAAATCCAACTCGCAATTGCAGGACCTGGTCGATAATACCAGCGATCTGATTCAGCTGGTAGCGATCGATGGCAAATTCATATTTGTCAACAAGGCATGGCGCGAAGTGTTGGGCTACGGGCTGGATGAAATTGCATCGATGCGGATGGAGGACATCCTGCATCCGCAGCACAAGGAAGAGGCGCTCGAACAGCTCAAACTGATCGAGCAAGGGATAGCCAACCCGAGCTTTGAGGCGGTTTTTATGAACCGAGAAGGTAAAAAGGTATTTGTAGCAGGTAGTGTGAATTGCCGTTTCGACAATGGCAAACCGACGGCATTCCGCTGCATTTTAAATGATTTTACCGAAAAAATAAGGGCTGAGAAGGCGCAGAACCTTTATTACAGCATTGCCAACTGGACGGTCAACACGCAAAACCTGGAAGAGTTTTACCACGGGATTCATGAGGAGTTGGGCAAGATCATCGACGTCCGTAATTTCTTCATAGCACTGTATGACCCTAGCAAAAGCTACATCTACTTCCCGTATTATGTAGATCAGTATTTCAAAGGCAATGTCCGGTTTACCAAACGGAAGCTGGGCAATGGCCTCACCGAATATGCGATTGCTTCCAACAAGCCGTTGTTCCTTTCCGACCAGGATATTGAGAAGCTGGCTAAAACGAATAGCTTGTATTTATACGGCGTCACGCCCAAGGTACTCCTGTGTGTACCCCTGCGTATAGGCGACCGGGTGACCGGCATTATCGGGGTGAAATCCTATGATGATCCCAATATGTTCGATACCCGCGACCTGGAATTGCTGGAATTCATTTCCGGTCAGGTGGCGATGGCGATCGCGCGCAAACAAAGTGAGGAAGAGCTCAGCAAATACCTGGCGCGACTGAATGCGATCTTCGATAGCAGCTCGCATTTGATCTGGTCGGTGAACAAATCGCTGCAACTCACCTCATTTAACAGAAACTATGCCGATCTGATTCATAACCAGCTTGGTGTGAGGCCTTCACTGCAATCCAGTGCAGAGAAGTTCGGTTGGCGGATGGTCGGCAATAGCAACCGGCGGACGCTGGAGACCAAGTACCGGCAGGCTTTACGCGGGGAGCCGCAGTATTTTGAATTTAAAATCGACCGGAAGGATGCGGGAGAGATGTGGCTGGAATTTTACCTGAACCCGATCCATTATGCCGACGGCGTAATAGAGGAGGTGTCTGGTATCGCCCGCGACATTACGCGACGTAAGGAAGCCGAACTTTCGCTCAGGCACAGCGAGGAGCTTTTCAGGGGTATTTTTGAAAACTTGCAGGATATTTATTGCCGTATCAACCGGCTTGGCGAGATCACGATGATCAGCCAGTCGGTGCTGAAAAGGTTGGGATATTTACCGGAAGAGGTGATCGGGCACAAGGTTACCGAGTTTTTTGCCGACAAAAAGCGCATTCACTCTGCCCTGATCCGGCTTCGGAAGACGAAGAGCCTGCGCAATTTCGAGATTACCATGTACCGCAAAGACGGTACGGAGCGTCAGTTTATGATCAATATGCTGATGTTTACCAACGACAAGGGCAAACCCACCGAAGTAGCGGTGCTGGCGCGCGACATTACGGAGCTGAAACGCAACGAGCTCGAATTGCTGAAAGCCAAGGAGCACGCCGAACGCTCTTTGAAGGTGAAGGAAGGGTTCCTGGCTAACATGAGCCATGAGATCCGAACTCCTATGAACGGGGTGATCGGGATGATTGACCTGCTGGGAGAGACGCCATTGAATACCGAGCAGAAAGACTATGTGCTGACCATCAAGCGATCGTCGGAAACGCTGCTGAATATTCTGAACGATATTCTCGACCTTTCGAAAATCGAGGCCGGCAAGATGGAGCTGCACGAAGCGCCCATTGCGGTGGAAGAACTGCTGCTTAAACTGGTATCGCTTTTCGGGCAGACGGCCAAAAGCAAGGGCAATACGCTCACATATCACATCGGGCCGGGCATTCCGAAATTCATTATCGCCGATCAGACGAGGTTGTTGCAGATTATGTCCAATCTGACATCCAACGCGTTGAAATTCACAGAGAATGGGTCTGTAAAGGTGTTGCTTACCTTAGAGAAAAAAGAAGGTTTATTCCATAAAATCAAGGTAGAAGTGCAGGATTCAGGGATCGGTATCAGTGCTACCGACAAGCAGATCCTGTTTACCTCATTCACCCAGCTTGACAACTCGTCTCGGAAATCGTTTGGCGGAACGGGCCTCGGTCTGGCGATCTCCAAGCAGCTTTGTGCTTTGATGAACGGGGAAATCGGTGTCGAATCGACGCTTGGGGAGGGTAGTACGTTCTGGTTTACTTTTGAAACAAAAGAAACGTCGATCGCGCAGGTAAGTACCATTACCCAGCAGGAAGATACGCCGATCGAAGATGTATTCACCGATTACCATCCGTTGATCCTGCTGGTCGACGACAATGCGGTGAACCGGAAAGTAGCGAACGAAATCCTCAAAAAATCGGGCTGTGAAACCGACCTGGCTGAAAGTGGATTCAAAGCGATCGAAATGGTGGAGAAAAGGTACCATTCCGATGAGAAGGGCTATGATATCATTTTTATGGATATTCAAATGCCGGATATGGACGGGGTGGAAACGACCCAGGAGCTGAAAAAACGCTTCTCAAAAGGCCTGCCGCCGATTGTCGCCATGACGGCCTACTCGATGAAAGAGGACCGCGACCGGTTTATGAGTCAGGGAATGGACGATTACATCGCCAAGCCCATACGCGCGCAGACACTCGTGCAAAAGGTGAAGGAATTGATGGGTAATATCGAAAACCGCAAACTCGAACAAAAGCAGAAGGAAATCGCCCAGGAAGCGATGGTGCCGGTGCTCGACAAGGAAATCATCGATCAGCTGGCCGGCATCGGCGGAGCGGACCTGGTGTGGTCGGTGTTCGAAGATTTTGTGGGCGAATCGGACGAACTGGTAAGCGGCGCGCTGGAGGCTTATAAAAATGGCGATATTAAAACTGTGAAGAGCAATCTGCACACCTTGAAAGGAAGCGGTGGCACGGTGGGCGTGTCGCAGGTGGCCGAAATTGCGCGGGACGCCGAATGGCGGCTCAAATCGGACGATACGAGCACGCTCGCAGAGGCACTTCCCGCATTGGAAAAGGCTTATGAAAGATTCCTGGCGAGTTATAAGGGTCTGTTAGGAGAATGGCTGAAATAATAGACGGCCGACGGCTGACTGCCGATAGCCGTCTGTTTCGTCGGTGAAAATTGGCTGTTAGTCTATTAAAATATCCGATACTGTCGATTGTAAAGGTTTATTGCCGGAACGCATTAAACTTTGGTAACAAAGGGAGCTCTAACCAGCAATAAACCTTTACAAGTCATGAACAGATTTACATTCATCGTCCTCCTGCTCGCCGGTTTCGCCGCCCCGGCCTTCGCACAAAATGCCCAGATTGCCGGCAGCGTTGTCGACAGTGTCAGCCGGGAAGCGGTGGTAGGCGCTTATGTGGCTGTGAGCCGCAACACCCCCGATGCGAAACCGGAATACGTGACGACGGATGTTAACGGTAAATTCACGTTTACAGGCCTTACCAAGCAGGTTTCTTACCTGGTCAAGGTTTCCTATTTGAGCTATAAAGATTTCTCCCGGATCGTTACAGTTACCAAGGACGTCGAAAATCTGGGGACTATCACCCTTACGGAAGCGGTCGCTAACCTGAAAGAGGTGAAAGTCGTAGGGCAGGTGACCGCGATGGAGCAGAAAGGCGATACGACGCAATTCAATGCGGCTGCATTCAAAACGAATCCGGACGCTACTACCGAGGACCTGATCCAGAAAATGCCGGGCATTACCGTCACAAACGGAACGGTAACGGCTCACGGAGAGACGGTCAATAAAGTTTTGGTGGATGGCAAGCCATTCTTCGGCGACGATGCTGCATTAACCCTGAAAAATCTTCCCGCGGAAGTTGTGGACAAAATTGAAGTATTCGATAAGCTGAGCGATCAGGCGCAATTCACAGGTTTTGATGACGGTAATGCACAGAAAACAATCAATATCGTCACCAAGGCCGACAAGCGCATGGGGCAGTTTGGGAAAGTTTTCGCCGGATACGGCCTGGATGATCGTTACCAGGCGGGTGGAAACGTGAGTTTTTTCAAAGGTAATCAGCGTATATCTGTCATCGGTCTGAGCAACAATATCAACAATCAGAACTTTTCGAGCCAGGATTTACTGGGTGTTTCCGGAGGCGGGGGAGGCGGTGGTAACCGTGGAGGTGGCGGTTCTGCCGGCAACTTCCTGGTAGGGAACCAGAGCGGTATCACCGGTACCAATTCATTTGGTTTAAACTATTCCAATAAAATAGGCAAAAGATTCGACGTGAGTGGCAGCTACTTCTTTAACAGAACCAGCAACAGCAATGTGCAGGGACTTTCGCAGGAGTATTTTCTGCAAGGCGCTACGAGCAACCAGTTTTACAAAGAAAACAGCCGGACTAATACAACCAACTCCAACCACAGGCTGAATTTCCGGATTGAATACAATATCGATCCCAAAAACTCACTCATTATCACGCCGCGACTGAGCTTCCAGGATAACCATTCGGGAAGTGTGAAGGCCGGGCTTACCACATTGGCTTCCGACGGCAGCAGTGTCAACAGCTCCGATAACAGCCAGAGCAATGTCAACAAGGGATATAACTTCTCCAACGATATTTTGTTCCGTCATGCATTCGAGAAAAAGGGTCGTACGATTTCATTTAATTTCAATACCCAGGTGAATGACAAGAACGGTCGGCGTGATTTGTATTCCAGAAATACCTATTTCGATAACCTGGCTTTGGGTGACACCGTCATGCGGGGCGATACGATCGATCAGCGGAGTTTTACCCATTCGGATGGCATTACATTGGGTGGAAACCTGGTGTATACCGAGCCGATCAGTACGACCGGCCAGTTACAGTTCAATTATGGGCTAACGATCCAGAACAGTAATTCGAATAAGGATACCTATAATATGAGCTATGACGACGGGACCTATTCAGACCTGGATTCGCTTTTGACCAACAATTTTGATAACCGCTACATTACCAACCGCGCAGGTTTGGGATACCGTTACCGCAAAAACAGCTGGTCGGCCAACGTGGGCCTGGATTTTCAGAATACCGGTCTGTACAGCCAGCAGTTGGCACCGATCAATAACAAGGTTGACCAGTCGTTTACCAACATTCTGCCTAATGCGATGATTAACTACCGGTCTAAAGAAGGTGCACAGTTCCGTGCGTTTTTCCGCAGTTCGACCAACCAGCCATCGATTTCGCAGTTGCAGAATGTAGTCGATAACAGCAACCCGCTGTCGCTCACCGCCGGTAACCCTGATCTGAAACAGGAATACCGCAATATGGTCAACGTTCGCTACTCGCTGGCAGGTGCGAAGAGACCGTACAGTTTGAATGCCATGATTTTCGTGACGCAGACCAACAATGCGATCGTGAATTCGACTTACATTGCACAGAAACCCGAGACATTACCTAACGGATTGTTCCTCGAAAGAGGCGCCAAGTTTACCGCGCCGATCAACGTGGACGGCAGCTGGAATGCACGTTCGTTCTTCGCCTACGGCAAACCGATTGCGCCATTGAAGCTGAATTTGAACGTGACTACCGGATTCAATTATGTGCGCTCGCCGGGTATGATCAACAACGTGCCCAACTATTCGAACACGTATGCGATTTCGCAAGGACTGGTGGTGAGCAGCAATATCAGCGACAAGCTCGATTTTACAGTATCATATTCAGGTAACTACAACGTGGTGCGCAACAGTATCCAGCCCAATCTGAACAACAACTATTACACACAGGGCATTACCGGTCGGGTGAACTGGATATTCGGTAAAGGATTTGTATTCCAAAGCGATATCAACAACCAGTCTTACCGCGGGCTGGGAGCAGGTTACAATCAGAATTTTACCCTGTGGAATGCCAGTATCGGCAAGAAATTCCTTAAAAACAATGCGGGCGAGCTGAAACTGACCGTTTTCGACATTTTGAAACAGAACAACAGCATTACCCGCAATGTCACCGAAACTTACGTGCAGGACGTCACCAACCGCGTGCTCACGCAATACGCTATGCTCACATTCACTTACACGTTGAGAAACTTTGGCAAGATGCCGACCAACAACGACGGAAATTACAGAAGACGTGATTTCGACGGTGGAATGGGCTACCCGAGAGGTGGTGACCGCGGGCCGGGCGGCGGCGGAGGAGGCAGGGATTTCAACAATTAGGCATTAAACCCTTCAATTCAGTGCAAAGAAAATCCCGGGGCGGTTGGCTCCGGGATTCTTTGCTTTGGAAAATACCTTAATGCTATTTCTTATCCGGGAAAGGGATGATCAGCTTTTCGCCTCTCTCCGAGAAGTCGCGGGTTTTGCCGTTGGCTTTCATCAGCGCTTCTTTGGTAATGCCATATTTGCTGGCCACCACGCGAAGCACGTCGCCGGGGCCTACGGTATGAACCGCTTTTACTTGTATTTTCAGCTTGGTGACGCCGGCTTTTACATCAGAAACGGAAGAATTCAGACCTTGCAAGGTTTCCGTTTTGAGGTTGTAGCGCGAGGCAATGCTCGAAAATGTCTCACCGCTTTGAACGGTATGCGTTATTTGCTCTCCACCAATAGATGAGGCCGAGATAGAAGGCTTCTCTTCTTTTTTGGGTTCCTCGGTCTTTTCTTTCACCGGCTCGGGCTTCTTTTCTTCGGCCGGTTCCTCAGTTGGCGCAGGTTCATCGCTCACCGGTTCAGTGGCGCTTTCTTCGAGTGTCGAATCGACGACTACCGAGGTAAGTTCTTCGGAGCTGGAAGAGCTGTCAGAAATATACTCGTAGCCGACATAGAGCATCGCGAGCACCAGCAACACTAACACGAGCAATGTGACAATGGGCAGATTCGACTTTTCAGTGGGACGGACATTTCTTTTCTTCGGGAATTCGTCTTCCATAACCTGGCCGGATTCTATTTTTTAGTGGAGTTAATTTTCTACGAAAATAATAAAGACAACCTAGTTTCCAAGTTGATTTTTCAATTCCTCGTTCATCACCGCAACTTTCTCTTTCAGGCTCTCTTTGAATGCATCAAGCCTTTTTGCGAGCTCAGCATCGCTCGCTCCAATGATCTGTGCAGCGAGAATCCCGGCATTTCTTGCACCGTCCAGTGCCACCGTCGCAACAGGAACGCCCGCCGGCATCTGAAGAATCGAAAGCACCGAATCCCAGCCGTCTATCGAATTACTCGACAAAACCGGCACCCCGATTACGGGAAGGGAGGTCAGCGAAGCTACCATACCAGGCAAATGGGCGGCTCCGCCTGCGCCTGCGATGATCACCTGTAACCCGCGGCTGCGTGCCGACGCCGCATATTCAAGCATACGTTCGGGTGTGCGGTGTGCGGATACGATCTCCATTTCATATGAAACGCCCAGTTCCGTCAAAGCGTCTGCGGCGAGCTGCATTACCTTTCTATCTGAAAGGCTGCCCATGATAATCCCTACCATTGGTTTGTCTTACTTCGTTTTGTGACTGATTACTTTAATATTGTTCCTGACGAAATCCGCTTTGGCTTTGAGCGAAGCGATATCCGCGTCCATGATCGTGATATGCCCCATTTTGCGAAAAGGCTTGGTGATCGCTTTCCAGTAAAGGAAAGGGAACACCTCGGGTGTTGCCAGCAATTTCTCCATGCCTTCGTAGACCGCAGGGCCCTCGTGTCCGTCCTCGCCCAGCAGGTTCACCATAGCCGATGGCCCATAGGCATGGGTGCTGCCCAATGGCAGGTTCAGGATTGCCCGCCAGTGCTGTTCATATTGCGAGGTCGCATTGGCGCGGATCGTGTGGTGACCGCTGTTATGAGGCCGCGGAGCGACTTCGTTAATGAGCACTTCGCCTTCCGGTGTGAGGAAAAGCTCCACTGCCAGCAGCCCGACAATCTGGAACGCTTCGGCCGTTTTACGCGCAATTTCCTGCGCTTTTGCATTTACTTCGTCACTGATTTCCGCTGGCGCAAACAGGTATTCCACCAGGTTAAGTTCAGGATGGAACACCATTTCGACGGTGGGGAAAGTTTCGACTTCACCATTTGCGTTCCGGGCGACAATGACCGCCAGCTCTTTTTCAAACGGGACCGCTTTTTCCAGCAGGCCTGGTTTATCGAATGCCTTGTCAAGATCGGCAGCCGATGTCAGCCGTTGTACGCCCCGTCCATCATACCCGTCTTTTCCGAGTTTATGAAAAGCGGGTAGAAAAAAGATGTAATTTGAGACGTCATCCCGGTTTTCTGTCAGAATGAATTCCGCGGTGGGAAGCTGTTTTTCAGCATAAAATTGCTTTTGAATGCGTTTGTCCTGTATCTGGCGGATCACCGAAGGCTGAGGATAGACCTTTTTGCCTTCTTTTTCCAGCGCTTCGAGGGCTTCTACATTTACCTTTTCGATTTCGATCGTAATGACGTCGAGCTCTTTGCCAAAGTTGTATACGGTGTCAAAATCTTGCAGCGATCCCTGCGTAAAGTGGGGTGCTATTTTCCGGCACGGTGCTTCGGCGTCCGGATCAAGTACATGAATATCGAGGTTCCAGTCCACAGCAGCTTGGAGAAGCATAAGCCCCAGCTGCCCGCCGCCAAGAATTCCTATTCGGGATGAAAGCATTTATAAAATGATATTTTCCCGCAAAAATCGTTTAAAAACGGGTCAGAAAAAAGGGATGTGAGCTAAATGTCAGGTTTGAGATTTTCGGGAAGTCAGGTGTTGTTATTTTGGAAATGTGGTTAAAGTAGCGTATTTGACACTTTCAGCCCCGGAATCATTCGGAAATCTTTCAGGTTTGCCGTCCGCAGTTCGAGGTTGTAAACCAATGCAGTAGCCGCTATCAGCGCATCCGACGCAGTTACTGAGTGAGATAATGCAAAGGAATGGCCGATCTGCGTAGCGGCATGTGCAATGGCTTCATTCAATTCAAAATGCATGAAGCCATTAAGCAAACGACGGATTTTCGCCAACTCGGCTTTGTTCAGACAGCCATTATAAAGTTCCAGAACAATGATCGTATTAACCGCAAAGCAGAGTTTGCCTGAACAATCAATAAACTCGATGGCAGGTTGCTTTCCTCTCAAATAATCAATGAGGATGTTAGTGTCCAGCAAAAGCATATCACGATCTGAAATCCCGACGGATTCTTCTAACATATTCGGCAGAGTCCGAGACATGTGAGAAAGGTTTCACGTTGGGATCATCGGCCATAGCCTCTTCTTCGGGTGTAAGGTCCTCACAAATTACGCGCCCGTGTTTGGTGGGATCAAGGCGTGCATAAGTAAAACCGGGCTCGTTAAATTGGCGAACCTGCATATCTTCAGGATCATCATACGATGCCGCCTGCACAGCGTCGTTACCGGTTTTGACAGATTTGTTTTGGGAAGGAGTTTTCATAGTGGTGTGCTCTTTTTGATTTTCACAAATTTACGCATTCCCAAATGGAGTAGGAAACCGTTAAATCGTCACACGATAATTACTACTTCATAAACCTGATCAGCCCAATCTCGACTAACAGAAAGAACAGCGCCGCGTACAAAAAGAACTTCCATAGGTTGGTCCCCATATTCTGTTGCTGGAATGCGGTGGAAAAGGCGTCATCGTCGATGCGGTCGAAGACCTGGATGTTCTTTTTTCCGGAAAATGCGGCCCGCAACTCGTCGGGAGAATAATATTGTAGTCTGGACTCGGCGTGGTTGTGGTTGAGGGCGATAATCTGTTCTGTTTTGTTATCCAGGACAAGCTCGAAATAGCCGGCAGTGAGACCATCTGCGGCCTGGTCACCCTGCGGGATTTCGAGTAACAACTGGTTGCCAGCCACGCGCTGCACAGGGATTATCTCGGTTTTGTTGCGCCTTAGTTTGTAAACAGAATTGGGCTTGGGTTTATCGATCGTCAGACTGATCGGATTCTCATCGAAAGTGAATGAGGTCCGCTGCTGCCTTACGCTCGAAGCGGCGATTTTATACATTACAGGCACAAATATGGCGTGCTGGGCCACATTCCCATTCTCCTGATTTAAAGGTGCCGCGAATAGGTAGGTTTTTCCGGAGCCCGCCAGCACCTGATTAAGGTAAGTCTGTCCATTGCGCAGAGTGAGCAACTGCTGCCCAGCGCTTGCCCAGCTCCACACAGGCAATGCATTGGGCAGGTTAAGGTTCATTTCCTGCCGCATCGATTCCTCGAAAACATCGCTGAAAAACGGATTATTGCGGTCGGGTACTGCGAGTGGGAGAGCGCCCTGGGCTTTTTCCGAAGTGATTCCGTTCATCCCCAAAACGCTCAGGAAACGTCCGTAACTGTCGGCCGCTGGTGAGGCGGGAGGAATAATTGCCAGGCTCCCACCTTGCCTTACAAAGTCCTGCAAATCCTGCGGCAAGGTTCCGGAGAGCTGCGTCACACCTTCCAGTACTACCAGGTCCGAGTTTTTGATCAGGCCCGGGTCCACATTCTGGGCGCTGTAACTCTGGAGTGTAAAAAGGCTATCGTTGGCGTAAACATTCTCGATGTAATTTCCTTCCGGCTTTTGCCCATACACGTGCAGCACGCGGATGAGCGGCGAGGCATTGAGTACAAAATAGTAGTCGTTATCGAATGTGACAGGGAAATCGTCGAATGTGATCTGTCCTTTTTTATATCCTTTTCCTTTCAGATTGAAATTAAACTTCGCAGTCGCGCTGCCATTGGCAGGTACATTGACAGACGCCGTCGACGCCTGGGTATTATCGAGACTGAGCCTGAGCACCACATTCCGCGCCTCGCGGTTGCCGGAATTGCTCACTTTGACGAATAATATATTGTTCTGAAGTTCGCGGATGAACGGGGTATTGAGCCAGGCCGAATCTACAAATACATTCTTTTCGGCTTCCGCTTGCACAGGCACGAGGAAAATCTGGTTGGTCGAGTCGGTTTGTATGGCCGAAAGGTCGCCGGCGGTGCTTTTCTGGAAGTCCGAAAACCAGAAAAGCTGATTTTTGCCGGATTGGGAATGGCGGGCCATGAGGTTTTCCTGGCGCTTGTAAACCTGTTCGAGCGTGCGTGGTGTCCCCGACAGCCCGATGGTCGTCAGACGGTCACGCAGCTTTTCGGCAGGGTAGAGGCCTTGTTCCTGGGCGGAAAAATCGTTGGTGACAAGTTGTAGCGACGTCGCATTTTTGAATAGCCCTAACAAATCACCCAATCGGCCGGTAGCAATGTCGAGATAGCGCTTGTTGTTCAGTTCGCTTTCCATGCTCAGGGAATTATCCAGATACAGGCTCGTAATACCGCGCCTGTCGACAGCCACATTGCTTTCCGCGGGGATGAATGGCTGGGAGAACGCGAATGCCAGACAGGCGATAGCGAGTATTCGGGCGGCCATCACCAGCCAATGCTTGATCTGACGGATTGACTTTGTCTGGGTTTCAACCGCTTTCAGGAATGCTACGTTGGTAAAGTATACCCTTTTTGTCCGCCTGAAATTGAAAATATGTACGGCAATCGGAACCGATATGGCCAGCAAACCCCACAGGAAGGACGGAAAAAGGAAACTCATGTAGCTTAGGATAGTCTTATTTCAAGGATCAGTTGCCGAATATGGCTTCAAAACGGCACTTTTCAAATGTTCAACGCAGTTAGTAAAGACAAATTACACCAAATTCTCATAACAGTTTTTTATTTGAGGAGCTTTCTCATATCTCGGGCGCTTTTTTCTAACTTTGCACTTCATTTTGCCCGGACAATGTTTTGAACACCCGTCGCAAAAGGAGAAGATCGTTAATTTAAACAGAGTTATGGCCAAAGTTTCGGTAAACAAACACCAGCCCGTCTATCAAATGCCTACGAACCCGGCTGCGGTTCGTACCAAGAAGTACGCCTTACCTACCCAAAAATACATTTCCCTGGCCATGCGTTATTTTTTCAAGACGCAGCTTAAATGGGTACTGGTACCCGTGGCTCTGATCCTGATCAATGCGGTGATCAGCCTCACAGGCATTTATCCCAATTTGTGGATTTACTTCACCGTTGTGGTTGCTTCTCTCCTTTATGTGTTGTTCTGGTTGATCCAGTTTACGGGCATCACGCAGTTGGCGCAGTACAAGCCGATGTTCGAGAAGTTCTCTTACGAGATCGACAACCGTCAGATCATCATGAAGTTGAACATGAAGGAGGGTAGCGTGATGAAATGGGAGCAGATCCTGGAAGGTTATAAGGATAAGGACGCCTATGTGCTGGTCATTTCAAAAGGACAATTCCTGCATTTGCCGTTCAATATTTTCACTTCGGAGCACGATATCAAAGTTTTCGAACGGATTTTGAAACAAAAAGAAATTTTGAAAGCCTGATTCGACGGCATTCAACAAAAGAGGCCCGGCTTTTAAAGTCGGGCCTCTTTTGTTGAAATTTGATCCGAAGCTATTTGATGCTCGCTTCGTGATGTTGCTTGGTGAAATTCTTTTCGCCTGCCGCAACCGCGATCGCCAGATGGTTGTTTAGCGGTGGGATCGGGCAGTTGTAGCCGGTACTGTATGCACAATAGGGGTTGTAGGCCTTGTTGAAGTCGAGGACACAGGTTCCTCCTTTCAGATCGGTCGTTTTCAGATCGATGTAGCGGCCACCGCCATAGGTGTCGGCACCGTTGGTCTTGTCTTTAAAAGGAACAAAAAGATAATCTTTGTATTTGGCAAGTTGTTGCAGGCTAAGGCTGCGGTACACTGTCAGTTTTTGTCTACGGCCATTTACCTTGAATTTCAATACCCCGTACTTGACATAGGTCTTATTCATTCCGCTGTAAGTCGGCATTTCGAAGGATTTGCCTTTCGCTTTTTCAAAATGAGCTACCACGCGATACGTGGAATCGGGCTCATAGAATTGTAAATAGGACAAATCCGCTGCTTTGAGCGGTGAGTTCTCCGAGTGCAGGAACTCCTCCTTGTAATGATTTCTGTACTGATTAGTCTCTTCGGAAAAAGTTTGTGCTTGTGATCCAAACGCCGCGACCAGAACTGTAAACAGTGTGCTAAAAACAACTTTCATACGGTAGAGAAAAAAGAAATCCGGTAATTTTTACCGGATTTTATAAAATTTATTCCAAAAACCCAAAAATGCGGGAACTTTTTCCTTATTGAGCTGAAATTTTCTTCACTTTCGATTCGTCGATGTTGTATGCTTTCACAACTTCTTCGTAGTTGTTCAGATCCACTTCTGCATTGGCACGTTTGAGCGGGTCGGAAGGAATGACTATTACACGAAACTCGAAATTCCGGGTCCAGTCGGTTGCCAAGCTGCCCAAGTTCACATTGCCGTCCATGAAGATCATCATGTCGTCGTCAGTTCTATCGAAACTGTAAGTAATAATGCCATTCGGATTGGTAAGATAGGCTGTCTGAGGTAGCGGGCGATAGGCTTTCAGGCCTCCCGCATCGTTCCAATACACATATACAAGTACCGCGTCCGTTGGCACTACCTTGATATTCTGCTGTTTGAAATTTAATGTATAGGAATACTTGTTGGCCGCGGTAAAGTCAACTTTAACAATATCGAAAGTTTGTCCCACGTAAGAATCTCCTGGAACGCCCTGGGGGCCTGGGTCTCCTTTCGGACCAGTACAACTTTGAAATAATGCAAGGACAGCGAGTAACAATAGGGGCAAGAGTTTTCTGTTCATGACTCGTGAGTTGAGAAAAATGAGAAATCTGTTAAAAATTTGTGATTAGATAATGATGCAATTATAAAGTTTAAATCCCGATCGGGCATTAACCTTTGTTAACTAAAAAACGCCGTACCACGCATCACAAGGAGGCACATACTGGAACAGAGGACGGTAAGTAATTATTGTGTTTTTAATGCAGGGATTGTTTGCGTAGATATCGTTTGCATGCTACTTTTCCCGGAAACAACGATTTAGGATTTAACATTAAAGGAACAACGATGATTAACCGTAAAGCAACAGCCATTTGGAAAGGTACCGGCAAAGAAGGTACAGGTACGATCAGCACGCAAAGCACAGTTCTGGAAAATACCCAGTACTCTTTCAATACCCGCTTCGCGGACGGTAAGGGAACCAACCCCGAAGAGCTGGTTGCAGCTGCACATGCCGGATGTTTTGCGATGAAGCTGAGCTTCGAACTGAATGCTGCCGGTTTCACAGCCGACGAGCTGAACGCCACCGCTACCGTTTCGCTGGACCCTGCAAAGGGCCAGGTTGTCAAAAGCGCAATCGACCTGAAAGCACAGGTTCCGGGTATCAGCGCCGAGCAGTTCGCGCAGGTTGCCGACAAAGCGAAGAAAGAATGCCCTATTTCCCAGTTGCTTAATGCCGAAATTACATTGAACGCAGAGCTGGTATAAGTCAATGAATCGGTTCGCCAGGGCATGACAGCCCGGCGAACCGATTTCAATCAATAAAAAGATCGCTTGCAATGCGGTCGGCGAAGAGTTTGCCGGCCTCGGTGAGCAGCAATATCCCGGCATCTTCCCTGATCCAGCCCTTCCGGGTTATCCTTCCTAATTCCTCTTCGGCCTGTACTCCGAATTTTCCTGCCGAAAGTGCTTCCAGTTTTTGTAATTCAACGCCCCATTTGGTCCGCAGTCCGGTCAACAGGTACTCATTGGTCTGGTCAGCAGGAGAAAGCGTCTCTACCGTTGCCGGAATATGGTCGTTCCGGATTGCTTCGAGATATTTGGTATTATTGGAAATATTATACTCGCGGCTAACGCCATTGTGCGAGTGCGCGCTCGGGCCTACGCCCAGATAGGGATGCTGTTTCCAATAAGAGCTGTTATGGTTGCTGTAAAGGCTGTTTCGGGCAAAATTGGAGATTTCGTACTGCTCATAACCATTTTCACGGAGGGCGCCGATGAGTATTTCAAATTGCTGGGCCGCGTATTCCTCCTCGATAGGTTTTATCTTCTTCTTTTTCAGCCAGCTACCAAAAGCAGTTTGCGGCTCGATGGTAAGGCAGTAAGCTGAGATATGCGGGACGTTCAGTGTAAATGCTTTGGACAAATCACGCAGCAGAATGTCGTGATTCTCCGAGGGGATGGCGTAAATGAGGTCAATGGAAATATTGTCGATACCCGCGTCCTGAGCCACCTTGACGCATTGCTCGGCTTCGACCGCGGAATGCGCACGGTTCATAAAACGCAAATGCGGCTCGTGAAATGATTGAATACCAATGCTGAGGCGGTTAATACCCGCTCGGGCAAACATTTGAAGGGTGGCCGCATTCAAATCGTCCGGGTTTGCTTCGAGCGTTACCTCGGCATTGGGCGCTACCCGAAATTGTCGGTGAATGGTGTCAAGCAGGAAGCGCAGCTCCACTTCATCGAGCATTGAGGGGGTACCCCCGCCGAAATAGATGGTCTCCATATCCCCGTCCGGCAAATAGGACTGCCTCAAAACGATTTCCCGCGCGATGGCCTCCACTACGGCACGTTTGTGGGTGGTGTTGGTACTGAAATGGAAATCGCAATAGTGGCAAGCCTGTTTGCAAAAGGGGATATGGATGTATAAATGCATTATTTTGAGTTTTTCTGCCACTCCCAGCCGATCTTCACACCAGCCCAGAGGTTGTTTTTCGGCGCGCCATTGTAATAGCGGTTCCCGAACGCATTGAGGTCGTAGCCAAGGCTGTAAATGCCCGCATTGACCTTTTCTGCGGATGCCGACAGTTCACTGTACAAATGTTTTCCCCAACTTTTCTTCCAGCTAACACGCGCCATCCATTGGTTGTAAGCGGTGTTTTTAACCGTGTTCGCATCATTGAGATAGAACGAATCGCCGTGCTGGTAGGTGAGGAATGCGGAAATGCCGTATTTGAGCAATACATCCAGGCCTGTCGACTGCGAGAAACGCGGAATTCCCGGGATGAGTTTCCCGCTCAGATCTGCGTCGGCCTGCCGGAATTCTTCGTAAGTATATTTCGTGTAAGTCCCCGTATTCCAGAGTTTCAGCATAACTGGCAGTTTTGGATCGGAGAGGATGTCCCAATTGATGTTCCATTCCACGCCGTTCTGCCTGGTTTTTCCTGCATTGACAAAGTACTCGGCCCCCGCTTCATCGAGCCTGCGCACGATCGCATTGCGCAGCCCAAAATGATACAGGCTGATTTCCCCGGAAATGACTTTTCCCACTTTCCGGATGCCGATTTCAGTATTGTTACCTTTTTCAGCTTCCAGGTCCTTCCGGAAACCACCCGCCGACGGGCGCACTTCCTGCAAAGTAGGAGGGGAGAACCCACCGCTGTATGAGGCCGTAACCGACCAGTTGCCGGCGATCACCTTGTTGGCCGCAAAACGGGGAATGAATATGCCGTCGAAAGTCTTCTGATCTTTGTTGAATGGGAGCGGAAAATAGCGTTCGTATTTGTATCTCGAAGTATTGTAGCTCAAACCTGCGCTCAGGGTCAGGTCGGTGAGCAGAGTGGCTTCCAATTGACTAAATACGGACAGATTTGTGGTGCGGATATCCTCTACGGTTTGCTGCTTGTCGGCAATGCCACCTTTGTTGTCGTAATTGCGCTGCGCCGATTTACCATATTGCCATTCGAAACCGCTGGTCCAGTTGGTTTTCACATTCCCCCATTCCGATTTGTTTTGCCAGATATTTCGTCCGCCAATGCCATTTTCATCCCTTTTTTCGAAGTTGGAAATAAATGGGTTGGCAAAATCCGTGAAAGTCAGATATAGTGCTGTGGATTGCGTCCATTTCTCCGATAGTGGCAATACATAATTGCCGCCCAGTAATGCGAGTCGGGTATAAATCGCTGCTTTTTGAGCCTCGCTGCCCGGCACGGTCGGCGTCGACTGACGGGCGAGTTTGGGATCTGTCTGATACTGCGCAAGGTTGATTCCCCCGGGAGTTTGGTAATACAAATCCGAATACATTCCCAACAGCGACAAAGTGCCTTTCTCGCCAATGCTGGAAGTGGATGTAAACCGTATCGCATCGCGCACCATGCCGCTATTGTTGCGGTAGCCGTCCTGCTCGCTGTGACCATATTGAATGGAAATATCACCGATCTGCAAGGTGGAATTGCGGCTTTGGAAACCATATTTGCCAAAACTCACGCTTTGTTCCGCACGGTTCTGAAATTCATTGTCGGGGCGGCTATGCATAAGCACCACGCCCCCGGTACCTGCTCCATAAATGCTGCTACCCGGCCCTTTGATCACCTCCATGCTTTGAATAGCGCCGTAGTCGACCGAGTTCAACGGGGTATTGCCGCTCGCATCGGTGAAGGGGATACCATTCCAGTAAAACTTCACATTGCGCACACCAAATGGTGAGCGTATCAGGCTTCCGCGGACCGAAAACCGGTAGCTGCCCGGCGAGCGCTCTTCCATGCGCACACCCGGAATCGTGTTGACCGCATTCGCCCACGTATAATTGGAAAACCGGCCCAGTGAACGCGGCGTAAGCATTCCTACGGTTGCGGTAGTGGTAAGCGGGTCTTTCTCGGATTCAAATGCACGCACGGTGACCTCGCGCAGGTCGCGCGCTTGCAACGAATCGCTCTGGGCGAATGCCGGACCCGAATCGTGGAAAATGATAAAAGCCGCAAGAACGCCGGTAATAGAGATTTTGAACATAAGAGTTTAGGGGATATCAATAAAATGCAAAGCTGATCATAAATGCCAACAGTTTCAACCCATCGCTATCCGGTTAACCGTGCAGTATGATGCGAAGTTCACCGACTTCCGGCGGTCTGAGAAGAAATTTCCACAAAAACTACGTGCGTATACGCCATGCGCGCTGGTAAGATTTTTGCTCAGGCAATGGCATTCACATAGTAATTGCAACCAACCTTAATACCCAAAAACATGAAAAAGATCACCTGGATTGTCGCCTCTCTGCTACTCGTCGGTACGCTTTCGTTGACGAGCTGCTCGGACAAAACAAAAGACTCCGCGAAAGAGACCGTGGAGGAAGCGAAAAACGATATGGAAGAAAACGTGGCTGACGCCAAAGCCGATATCAAGGAAGCAGGGGATGATTTTGAGGCCAAAGTGAAGCAGGATAAGGACGATTTGAAGAAAGATATCGACGACGCTATCGGCAAGCTCGACCGTAAAATAGAAGAAGCCGACGCCAAAATAGACAAGGCCGCCGACAAGGAAAAAGCCAAATGGCGAGAGCGCAAAAAGGAGCTGAATGCCGAGAAAGAAGAATTACAGGCTTCCTGGAAACGCGCCCAGAACGAGACCGCCGACAAGTGGGACGAGTTCAAGGCCAACACCAAAGAAAAGATCGCCAAAGTGAAGGCAGATTTGAAGGACTAATAAATTGATGAGGGTTATGGATTAATGAAAAATGCTCCGTTTGTTTCGGAGCATTTTCATTATCTGACGGGCAAGTGAATCTCGGTCATCATACACCGGGCGGAGCCGCCTCCGTTGCCTTCGATCACCGAAAGGTCGGTGTGGAGCAACAGCGCGTAGTCGTCGAGCCGGTCCTTCTGCCGGGGCGTGAGCGATTCGTAGGCTTGCGTGGACATGACCAGGAACTTGTCGCCCTTTCCATTCCGCACCATGAGCATATTGCCCGCGAAATGCCGCATTTGTTCCAGCGATATTTCGATCACTTCTTTATGGGTCTCTTCCAGAACCGACCTCACCATTAACCGTTCATCCGGGTCTTTGATAGCTTCCAGGCACACGACAGCGAAGATATCACCTACGCACATGAGCACATTGGTATGGTAAATGGGTTTATCGTGCTCGTCGGAGGCCGAGAATGTAATAATTTCATAGCCCAATGCGTCCGCAAACGCATCCAGTACCTCCCTATGCGTGCGTGGGGACAGGCACGCGTAGGCGATCTTGTAACGGCGGTCGAATACCATGCTTCCAGTGCCTTCCAGGTACTTGCCCTCCGCTTCGAAATGAGTCAGATCAATCACTTCTTCCACTTTGAAATCGCCGGCAAGCGATTCGATAATGTCGTTTCGGCGTTCCAGCCGGCGGTTTTCGGCCATCATCGGGTACAGTACCACTTTTCCGCTCTGATGAAACGAAACCCAGTTGTTGGAAAAAACAGCGTCGGGGCGGTCCACCTCGTCGGTATCGTCAAAAATATGCAGTTCCAGACCGGCTTTTTGCAGCTGGTCGATCATCAGGTCGAATTCTTCGCGGGCCGTTTCCTGGGCTGTGCCTTTGGTTTGCTGCGCGAACGACTCCTGCTGAAACTCGTTGCTTCCGGCGGTTTCCTCATTGAAACCGAACCGCACAGGCCTGATCATCATGATCCGGCATGTCGACTGCGGCTGGATTTGAGCGGATGAAGTGATGACGCGCATAGGAGTATCTGGTAGTGATTGGGAATGTATTGTCAGAACAAAGTCATGTATTGTCCTGTATGCAATTTACGATTCTGACGGCTCGATTACAATAGTAAAATCGGGTAAATCTCGCGTGTCAGGCAGCTACCCACGAAGCAGCGGCATGCTCATGCAATGCGATCCGCCGCGTGCGCGGGAAAGCTCCGCCGAGGGTAATGTGATGAATGTGTCAGTAAGGTCTTCGGGCGCAAGCCCGTCGTGCTCGAACTTTTCGAGCAACCTTTTGGCGGTTATTACCTTAAAACCTTCTTTTTTGAATGCTTCGAGCGTTTTATCGTTGCGATCATAGCCGATCACGACGCCATCGCGCAATGCGAGCAGGTTGCACGAGTCGGTCCATTGCTCGCGCTCGCCATAGGGGAATTCATTGCCGCCCGAGTAAATAAAGCGGACTTTGCCACTGACGCCGAGATCGTCACGGCTGATTTCGGTCAGCAAATCTTCCAGGTTTTCGATTTCCCGCGGCTGTTGCTCATTGCCTTTGACAAATTGCAGAATCCTGAACTCCTTATTCACATCCACAGGCGCAAAGAAATGCAGTACGTCTTTTTTCTTAGCCTCGTCGCCCACGCGAGCCAGCGCGCTCAACAGCACCCAGGTATCCTTTTTAACCTGCGTAAAAATGGTGTCGATGTGCATATAATCCCGTTTTTTAGGGATTTTGATGATGGTAATCTTTTTAACCACATTTTTGTCAAACAAAATCTTCATCACCTGTTGCGCCGCGTAAATGGATGTGCGTTCGCTGCAACCGATCAGCAAATGCCCTGGTGCTACCATCATCACGTCACCTCCTTCAAGCGTACAGCGGTTGTAGTCACTGGCCTTTTCGTCGTCTGGTAGCAGGAAATGCCGCTCGTTTTCGGGTATTTCAATGATATTTTTCCGGATGTGGGCAAACATCGGGTGGTAGAAGAATACAAACTGTGCCAGTATGGATTCTCTCGTCCGCGCTGCTTTGGCCGGCTTGTTGAGCAGAATGTGGTCGTTGATCACAATGCCGATGTCGCGCGTGAAAATCAGGTTAGGCAGCGGCGCGAAAAGCATTCTTTTGTCCGAACAATATCCTGAAATGAAAATACGGGCCAGCTCATGTGCATCGAAACCGTGCAGCTCTTCCTGGATCTGGTAGGAGCAGCGTTCGATACCGCAAATGGCGGCGGTGAGTTTAATGCGGATATTCGGGTCTTCCAATATGTCGCCAAGCAGCCGCTGAATGTCCACCACGTGGTCGGAAGCGAAGTATTTATCCGTACCGGGAATGAAGAACGAACGTGTCGGATCGTCATTAATTTCGGCGAGCTTGCCTTTGATTTTTTCCGGGTCGAGGAAGTAGAGAAGCAATTTTACATAATAATCGTACTCTTTCCTGCGCATGGTGTCCAGGTGCACGATGTCCTCAAAAAGCCAGTCCTGCGCTTTGCTGGGTACTACTTTGCCCAGGCCACGGTCAGGACTGTGGATCAGCAGCCTTTGAAGGGTGCCTGTTTCGGAGGATACGCCGATGGGAAGTCCGGATATCGGATTAATAGCCATAAATGAAGTGTTTGGAACGCTGGGGGCACAAAGTAAATGTTTCTTGGGGAATTAAAAACCGGCGTTTCTTCAACCCGTTTATTCTCTGACCATTTAAGGCATAAATATCTCTTGTACGGGAACATCCTGCCACTTAAAAAGGTTGTACAAAAAGAGTGTCCCGCGGTTTAAGACATTGACGCTCATTTTCATTTACGGCTAATGCGTATTACTTTTGCGGGAAATTACCACGAACTATCTTTTAAGTATAAATCAGTTATGCTCTCTATTAATGACTTGCGTGCCTCCATTGAAGGTAAGGAAATATTAAAAGGCATCAATCTGGAAGTCAAGCCGGGTGAAGTGCATGCGATTATGGGGCCCAATGGTTCCGGTAAAAGTACTTTGGCTTCGGTGTTGGCAGGAAGGGAAGAGTACGAGGTTACTGGCGGAAATGTAGTTTTTGACGGAAAAGAAATCCTTGAAATGGCGCCTGAGGAAAGAGCGGCTGAAGGAATTTTCCTTGCATTCCAATATCCGGTGGAAATTCCGGGCGTTACGACCATTAACTTTCTGAAAACGGCTGTTAACGAAATCCGTAAATATAAAGGTGAAGCTCCGCTGGACGCCGCGCAGTTCCTGAAAATGGTGCGCGAAAAAGCCAAGCTGGTGAGCATGAACGACTCCCTGCTGAAACGTGCATTGAACGAAGGATTCTCCGGCGGTGAGAAAAAACGCAACGAAATCTTCCAGATGGCGGTGCTCGAACCGAAACTGGCGATCCTCGATGAAACCGATTCTGGTCTGGATATTGATGCGCTTCGCATTGTGGCAGAGGGTGTTAACTCACTTCGCTCACCTGAGCGTTCGACGATCGTTGTAACGCACTACCAACGCCTTTTGGATTATATCGTGCCTGACTATGTACACGTGTTGTACAAAGGACGAATCGTCAAATCCGGACCGAAGGAGCTTGCGCTCGAACTGGAAGAAAAAGGTTACGATTGGATCAAAGCGGAAGTTGAAGCGGTAGGTTAAGTATAAGGCGCATTGTCTATCCAAAACTTAACCCCATACAGCACCATACCCCATTATCGATGAGTACCGAGACCATAGATTTAAAAACCAGACTGATCACTGATTTTCATGCGCGTGAGGCGGTGATGAACGGTGAGGCGTCTTCTGAATTTCACCAAAAAAAGCGCGCAGGACTGGCCCTTTTTGAGCAATTAGGCTTCCCGACAATCAAGCACGAGGAGTGGAAATATAGCAATGTAAGAGACCTGATCAGTGTTTCTTATGATTTCAATGCGGAAAGCTCTATCGGCCTTGCCGAGCTGGAAGACCTGAAAGTTCCCAAACAGGAAGCGAATATCCTCTATTTCGTAAATGGCCGCTACAAAGCGGAGCTTTCAACGATCATTTCACCCGTTGAAAAAATTACGATCAGCGCGCTTTCGGAGGCGTATAAAAACGATCCGGTGAAGGTGGCATCGTATTTCAATGAGCTAACCAAGGATGCCAACGATGCATTCACTGCGTTGAATACCGCATTTACGCAGGACGGCGTGTTTATCCATATTCCTGATAACCAGTCGGTAGAGCACCCGATTATCCTGCGTTTCGTGAGCGATGCGCGTGAGCAGAATGTGGGCAGCCAGCCGCGGAATATCATTTCAGTGGGTAAAAATGCGCACGTGAAACTGGCAGAAGCGTTCCGTACACTGGGCGACCAGCGCTCATTTACCAATTCAGTGACTGAAATTCACGTGGCGGAAGAAGCCAACGTGCAATATTATAAAGTACAAAACGAGAGCGAGAATGCTTACCACGTGGGCACTACGCAGGTGCGTATGCTCGATGGCTCGCATTTCTACGCAGGTACTGTGACATTGAACGGCAAGTTCACACGCAATAACCTGAACATCGTTCTCGATGGCGAGCATTGCGATGCGCATATGTACGGCCTGTACTTCCCGGATGGCTCCCAGCATGTTGACAACCATACCGTTGCCGACCACCAAAAGCCTAACTCGGAAAGCAATGAGCTTTACAAAGGTATTTTGCGTGATAAATCGAAAGGTGTTTTCAATGGAAAGATCTTCGTTCGGCCTGACGCGCAGAAAACCAATGCGTTCCAGTCTTGCAAGAATATCGTTCTCTCGCCGGACGCGACGATGAACACCAAACCACAGCTGGAAATCTTTGCCGACGATGTGAAATGCTCGCACGGGACTACTACCGGGCAAATCGATGAGGAAGCGTTGTTTTACATGCGCTCCCGCGGGATTTCGCAATCGGAGGCCATGTCGCTGCTGATGTTTGCATTCTGTGCTGACGTAGTGCAGCAGATCAAGATCGATTCGGTTCGTGAATACCTCGAAAACGTGATCACGCAGAAGCTGGCTTCAAAATAGCTTTTAGCGGGTTTGAATACCCGAATTAATACATTTCCTGGTACCCAACCGCCATTTTTGGGGTTGGGTATTTTTCTTAAATGACGAATCACAATGAACCACAACCTCAATATCGCATCCATCCGCAACGACTTCCCGATTTTGAACGAAGTCGTCAATGGCAAACAACTCGTCTATTTTGATAATGCCGCAACGACCCAGAAGCCAAGGCTGGTGCTGGACGCGCTCTCGGGTTACTATGAGCATTACAATGCCAATATTCACCGGGGTATTCACCATTTGGCCGAAAAAGCTACCTCCGCATTCGAGCAGTCGCGGAAGCGTTTGCAGGCATTTCTGAATGCGGCGCATCCGGAGGAAATCATTTTTACCTACGGCACCACCGATGGTATCAACCTTGTGGCGTCGGCCTACGGTCGGAAATTTTTGAAGGAAGGCGATGAAGTGATCATCTCGACCATGGAGCACCATTCGAACATTGTGCCCTGGCAAATGCTTTGTGAGGAGAAAGGCTGCATCCTGAAAGTGATCCCGATCAATGATCAGGGTGAGCTGTTGATGGACGAATACGAGAAGTTGCTTACCGAAAAGACCAAATTCGTATCGGTCGTGCACGTTTCCAATGCATTGGGTACCATTAACCCGATCAAGGAGATTATCGCCAAGGCCCACGCGGTAGGCGCGAAAGTGCTCATTGATGGCGCGCAAGCTAGCTCTCACATTGAAATTGACGTGCAAGACCTGGATTGCGATTTTTATTCGCTTTCCCTGCACAAAATATACGGCCCTACCGGTATGGGTATCCTGTACGGCAAGCGCGATTTGTTGAATGCGATGCCTCCTTACCGCGGCGGTGGCGAGATGATCAAGGAAGTGACTTTCGCCAAAACGACATACAACGAGCTGCCTTACAAGTTTGAAGCGGGTACACCGAACATTGCGGATGTGGTGGCTGCTAAATTTGCATTGGATTATGTGGATGCATTGGGTAAGCCCAACATAGCAGCCTATGAGAATGAACTGCTGGCCTATGCTACCGAGGCTGTTAAAGAGATCGAAGGATTGCGCATTATCGGCCAGGCGAAAGAGAAGGTAAGTGTGCTGTCATTCGTCATCGACGGGATTCACCACCAGGACATCGGTGTGCTGCTCGACCAGCAAGGCATTGCCGTTCGCACGGGTCACCATTGTACACAACCCCTGATGAACCGCTTCGGCATTACCGGAACCTCACGTGCGTCGTTTGCTGTTTATAACACGACCGAGGAGATCGATAAGCTCATTCAGGGGCTGCATAAGGTGAAGCGGATGTTGGGATAATTTTTTAAATTACTGGCATTAATCACTTTAAAACTATGTACACATTATGGAAGAAACAGTAAGTGAAGCCAGAAGATATATAAACAATGCGAAGAAGCTGCTGCGAGAAAAAGCGGGGAAAGAAAATGGTGTGTATCAGGACCGAAAATACGTCAGGCTGGCTGGACATGCAGCTTATTTGGGAGTGTTGGTAGCCTTGGATAAATTGTTTGATGTAAAGAAAGGAACAAGAAAAAGCGTAGAATGGTATCAGGAACAGCTCCGTAAGACTGACAGGAAATTACTTGATTCGTTCAATTCGGCATATGATACCCTACACCTCGCAATGGGTTACGACGGTAACATTTCCGCGGGAGTTTCTGCTGACGGAATTACAACGGCTGAAAATATTATCAACTGGGTTGAAACCCGCACCGCAGCAGCTTGATTGCATAATTACACTAGCTTATTTACTTTCAATTTTTAGCTATATACGCATTATGGAAAATTCAGTACAGGAAGCGAGAAGGTACCTTGACAATGCAAAAGACCTACTCAGAGATAAGGCTAAGAAGGAGGGGAAATATTACCAGGATAAGAAGTATGTTAAACTAGCCGGACATGCGGCATATTCCGGTGTCCTGATTGCATTAGATGTTCTTATCGGAGGAAAGAAAGGCAGGAAGAGTGCCGAATGGTATCAGGAGAATCTTCGTAAAATAGATCGAAAGGCCCTGGATACATTTAATAGTATTTATAACATTCTGCACCTGTCGATGGCCTACGATGGTGAGCGAAATGTAGTTGTCTCAAAAGAAGGATTGGACGAAGCCGAAGAACTCATCAACTGGGTTGAAACCCGCACGGCAGCGGCTTAAAAATAGAATTACACAATGACCATAAACGAAACACAGGACGAACTAATTTCGGATTTTGAATTGTTTGATGACTGGGAGAGCAAGTACGAGTTCATTATCGACCTCGGAAAGCAGTTCCCGCCGTTGAAAGAACAATACAAAACCGAGGATAATATTATCAAAGGATGTCAGTCGCGGGTGTGGCTGAATGCTTACATGGACGGCGACCTTTTGAAATTTGAGGCGGACAGCGACGCGATCATCGTGCGAGGACTGGTAAGTATGCTGGTGAAAGTACTTTCGGGACACACACCCGAGGAGATCGCGAAAGCCGATGTGTATTTTATGGAAAAAGTCGGCCTGCATCAGCATTTGGCACAAACCCGGTCGAACGGGCTGGCGGCGATGCTGAAACAAATGAAGGCATATGGCTTTGCCTTCCAGGCCAAATCAATTAATGCATAACAATTAATAAGACTTGCGATGTCAGAGTCAGATTTGAAAGAAGAAGTTATCCGGGCGATCAAAACGGTTTACGACCCTGAAATACCGGTCGACGTGTATGAGCTTGGCTTGATATACGATCTGAAAGTATTTCCGATCAACAATGTATTTGTGTCGATGACACTGACGTCGCCTTCGTGTCCTTCGGCAGGAACGCTCCCCGGCGAAGTGGAGCAGAAGATCCGTGAAGTGGAAGGTGTGAACGATGTGAGCGTGGAGCTGACATTCGATCCGCCGTATTCGACCGAAATGATGTCCGAGGAGGCGAAACTTGAACTGGGGTTCATGTAGGAACTTGGGCTGTCGGCTATCGGCCGTCGGCTTTTTTTAAACTTCGATTGCCGACAGCCAAGGCAATATAAAGGCCGAAAGCCGATTGCCGACAGCCGAAGTACAAATTAGTACCAACAACTTTTAAACATTAACATATATGTATCCACCACAATTAGTGGCTCCCATGAAGGCCGAACTGGTAAATGTCGGTTTTCAGGATTTGACAACCGCCGAGGAAGTCGATAACTTCATGCAAAACACCAAAGGAACTGCTTTGGTAGTGATCAATTCGGTATGTGGCTGTGCGGCGGGTGCTGCACGTCCGGGTGTGCGCGCGGCGCTCGCAGGAAGCGATGTGAAGCCTGACCACCTGGCGACTGTGTTTGCAGGAGCTGACCTGGAAGCTACCGCTAAAATGCGTGAGTACACTTTGCCTTATCCACCTTCTTCGCCAGCCGTAGCGCTGTTCAAAGACGGTGAGCTGATCCACTTCGTAGAGCGTCACCACATCGAAGGCCGCTCGGCACAAATGATCGCTGAGCACCTGAAAATGGCTTTTGAAGAATTCTGCACAGAAGAGGCATAATTCAAAACCGATTTAACGACTGGACGGCTACTTTCGATTACATTTGAAAGTAGCCGTCTGTTTTCAATACCTGCCGATATGCGAGGACACCGTTTCACGAAATACATTCCGCCCGAGCAAGGGCCCAACAGCAAGTTCGATCAGCTTTTTGATATTTTTCAACAGCTGCTGCTGATGACTTCGGGCGATGTTTCCGAGGCCATGTCGTGGCTGAGCCAGCTCGACCGCCAGTATAATCTCACCAACGACTCCTACGGCATCGGCGATTTCTTCGACGATCTGAAAAAGAAAGGTTATGTGACCGAGGAAAAGCAGGAAGGTGAAGGGAGGCTCATTATGACGCCGAAAGCCGAGAAAAGCATTCGCAAAAGTGCATTGGACGAGATTTTCGGTAAACTCAAAAGGTCTAAATCCGGCGGTAACCATCACACGCCGCACCTGGGCGCGGGCGACGAGCTCACGAGCGATATCCGTGATTTCCAGTTCGGCGACACGCTCGACCAGATCTCCATGACCGAATCCATCAAAAATGCCCAGGTCAATCACGGGATCGGGGATTTTATGCTGATGGAAAACGATCTGGAAGTAGTGGAGCGCGAGCAGAAGACCACTACCGCAACGGTGGTGATGATCGATATCAGCCATTCGATGATCCTGTATGGCGAAGACCGCATTACGCCCGCCAAAAAAGTGGCATTGGCACTCGCGGAATTGATCAGGACCAAGTATCCCAAAGATTCACTGGACATTATCGTGTTTGGCAATGACGCCTGGCAAATCCAGCTCAAAGACCTGCCATACCTCGAAGTAGGCCCTTACCACACCAATACCGTAGCGGGTTTGGAGCTCGCGATGGACATTCTGCGCCGCAAAAAGACGCGTAACAAGCAGATTTTCATGATTACCGACGGTAAGCCGACGTGTTTGAAAGAAGGTATCCGCTATTACAAAAACAGCTTCGGCCTCGACCGCAAGATTATCAACAAAACGCTCACGTTAGCCGCGCAATGCCGCAGGCTCGACATTCCGGTGACGACGTTCATGATCGCGACCGATCCTTACCTGAAACAGTTCGTGCAGAATTTCACGCAGGTCAACAATGGCCGGGCCTATTACAGCAATTTACAGGGGCTAGGGGGATTTGTTCTCGAAGATTTTCAACGGAACAGGCGGAAGAACGTCAAGTAGGGTTAGGTGTGGTCAGGTGTGGTCAGGTGTGGTCATGTATTGTCAGATATAGTCATTTGAGAAATGCATATCTTTCCTGACAACATTTGACTATTCCTGACAACACCTGACTAAATTTGACAACACCTCACCATTTCTGACAACACCCGACAACTTCTTGACCAACGACGCTCATTACTTGGTGCGGCCGACCGAAATCATATTCGCGAACAGCCGGTACGCACCAGTAACGCCCGCAGGCAGCTCGCGGAAGAACGAAAGGCCGGTGTAGATGTAATGCCCTTTGCCATACTGCGCATAAAGCGTACTGCCTTCGCGGGCTGGTTCGTCTTTGTCGTGAGCCGAAAATAGCGCCACGTAGTTCTTTTTATCCCAATCCTGGGCGAAATACAGCCCACGCTCCTGGATCCAGCCCTCGAAATCTTTTTGCGTGATTTTATTGGGATAATTCAAAATGGGGTTTTCGGGTTGCAGAAAGTGCATTTCCGCATCTTCCTCAGTCACCCGCTCGCGTCCCAGTTCAATATCATAAGGGCCGATTTGCTTTACTTTTTGCCCGCCGGGAATGGTATATTGAACCACCATCGTTCCCCCGTTTTTGACATAATCCATCAGTTTTGCCTGATAATTGTTCAGGTACGCCTCCGTGTTGTACGCGCGTACGCCGACCACGATCGCGTCGTAAACGTTCAGATCTTTGGCCAATGCGGCTTCGTTGAGCATCGTTACCTGACAATCCATCTGCCGCAAGGCGGTGGGAACATCATCGCCCGCACCGGCAATGTAGCCTATGTTTTTGGCGCCAATCTTAACATCGATTTTTGCCAGTTTGGCCGCCGATTCTGGAAAAAGCGTCTGGCTCGGAATGTGCTGATAGGCAATGGTCTTGACCGATTTGTCGTAATTTTTGCCATTCACAATCGCCACGGCTTTGATAACAGCTTCCTGATTACCAGCCGGTGGCGTGACGATGAACGAGAAATATTGCTGTTGGTACTTATTGCTCAAATTGAATTCGGCCGATTCAGGAACAGCTTTCCAACCAACCGGGATTTGCGGTTTTAAAGTGCCTTTCACATTGCTGCGCTGGGCTTCCACGACGATGTTCACCGTTTTGGGCTCCATGGAAGGGAATATGAAAACAGGCTCGGTAATGGTCGTCGTTACAAGCGGCCGGATTTCAAATGGCCGGTAAATCTCGCCTTCCGCCGGATCGACTGATTTGTAAACCCAGGGCCTTTCAAATTCGAACTGCTGTCCGCCGATCTCGAACTTGTAGGTAGTTTTGGTTTCCGGACGGTTTTCCGGGTAACCGATATCCTGCTGATTATCGATCTGGAAAATGCCGCGTTCGATGGGTTTTTCGAGCCAGTAAGGCTGGCTGGTTTTCAAACTGGCCGGAAGCAATGCCATTTTTGGGAAAGCATTCATCTCGTTACTTTCCAATGGGAGGTTCAACACGCTGTCCACCGACTTGCCTGTCCAGCGTAGCGAAACGAGCTTCACAGGATAATCAGACCGTTTTACGATACCGATATTAATTCGCGCTTCGTCGCCGGCAACGCCGGAAAAGTCATGGGGATTTGTCTCAAACCAAAGCCCCACGCATTGCTGGATCAGGTCTTTGACTTCCTCTTTTTTAGTTTTGACATAAATATTTTCCCCATCCAGTTTATCCAGCTCTGTATTGATTTTCAAAAGTTCAGGAACGGAGGCAGATGGTTTATTGACCGAATAATTCTTAATCGCCGCGGCAATTAGCGCATGTACTTTCTCGCTCCCCTTCACGCGTTTCCAGCTCACATCGATGCCGTCAAAAAGATTCTTTTGCGCCGGCGTGCCTACTTTGTGCAGAAAGTAATCCACGCGATCACCCCGTTGTGGGGCGCTACCAAAGCCCTGACTGCGGTGCTGACTGCGGCTTAATGCGGCAATCTCCGTATACGATTTGCCTAAAACCGGGTTATAACCGCCAATTTCAATCGAAATGAACGGGTTCTTCTCGTCGCTAGGGGCTTTATTGGTGAAGCCGGGCGTGAATGTATTCCAAACAAGGCGTTTGGTTTGCCAGGTTTTTACAAATTTCAGCTGGTCCGGGTATGCTTTCGGGTCGGCAGCCAGATTAAAGCCTTCTTCGGCCAGGTAAGCCGAGGTCTGGTGGTGACCATGGCCCGCGCGGGGGTCGGGTGGAAAGCGGGTAATGATTACGTCGGGTTGGAATTTGCGGATCATCCACACCACATCGCCGAGTATTTTGTCACGGTCCCAGAAGTTAAGCGTTTCATCCCGGGTTTTGGAAAAACCGAAGTCGTATGCCCTTGAAAAGAACTGTTGCGCGCCGTCGACGCGCCGCGCCGCCAGCAACTCCTGTGTACGGATCACCCCGATATTATAGCCTTGTTCGGAGCCGATCAGGTTTTGACCGCCGTCACCGCGGGTAAGTGAGAGGTAACCGGTGCGCACGAGCTGGTCCTTGGACAGGTAGGAGAGCATCAGCGTATTTTCATCGTCAGGGTGGGCTGCAATGTAGAGCACCGAGCCCAGTACATCGAGTTTTTTAATGTTTTGAAAGATTTCACTGGACGACAGGGCGGGTGTCTGCGCGAAAAGCCTGGTGGCAAACAGTACGAGTACGAGCGTAAAGAAACGATGCATAACGGGTTAAGGTGGTTGATTTTGGGCTGGTTAAAGGGTCCAGGTCAGGACATAATCTTCAAATGTATCAAATTGAATCTGTATCGTTTCCGGCAAGTCCCCTTTTTGCAGGTTAACTTCAAATCGGCTGTTTTGGTTGCCGGAAAACGCATGAATGATAATATGTTTTTTCAGATCGATAGAAGCATCGCCGGCATACTTGAATACCGACTCCTTGGCCGACCAGATCAGGTGCATTTGCAGATTGTTGTCCAGGTCGGCCCATTGCAGCTCTTCATCATTCAAAAAATAGAATGCCCCCTTTGAAATGGATGGCTTCATCTGCTGAACATCGACCCCCACAGACGCGCCTTTGCGCAGGTACACGCACACATATTCGCCCGAATGCGACATGGATATTTCAACGTCTGTGTCGACCAGATGCGGCTTGCGCTCCGGGTCGTAGCCTATGATCGCATTCGTTCCGTGCATTTCCCTTACCAACATCCTGCAAGCCAGCCATTCCTGTTTGCGTTTTTCTTTCGAAATGCGGTCGAATACCGCCATTTCGGAAGCCGGTAAGTCGAGCATTCCAAGCAAATCTTCCCACGGTTCGGTCATACGCCAGAGCCCCAGTTTCGATACCGGTGAAATGGTTTTTATGGAAACGATACCCATTTATTGCTAATTTTGATATCAGATGCGGCGTCAGAGTATGCGCCCGTCCAGCTGATTTTATGTGGCCTAAAAACAAAGTCCTGCGTTCCGCACTCAAAGCATTCTCCATTTTCCTTCTGATCGTCGGGATACTCTTCGGATTGTTCATCTGGCGTATCCGTGTGCCAAAGCCGGAGCTTGAAAGTACTAAAACTGTTGAAAGTTACAAACGCGAGCAAGTGGGGGAGAACCATTACCGCGTGGGTAACAACTGGCTGCGGAAAAACAAGCATGGCATCTGGGAAATGTACCTGGAAGGGGCACCTTATGAGCGAGGGCTTATTTACGGCATCCTCGCCCGGGAGCTCATGGAAAAACAGGAAGTACATTTCGTAGGGCAGATTAAGGAAATGATCCCGAGTGCGATGTTCCTGCAAGTATTAAAAGGTTTTGTAGGCTGGTTCAACCGGGATATTTACAAATACATTCCCAAGGAAAATCAGCAGGAAATTTACGGCGTTTCGCAGTCGTTTTCGGATCAGTTCAATTATATAGGCCCCAAATATTACCGCATTCTCAATTACCACGCCGCGCACGACATCGGCCACGCATTGACCGACCTGAACATGGTGGGCTGCACCTCATTTGCGGTTAACCACTCGCTTACCGAAGATTCGACTTTGCTCATTGCCCGCAACTTCGACTTTTATATGGGCGATGCATTTGCAGAAGACAAGCTGATCGTCTTTATGAACCCCGATAAAGGCTACAAATTCGCCTCCTACGCGTGGGCGGGGCTTACGGGCGTGGTTTCGGGCATCAATGAAAAGGGTATTACTGTTACGCTCAATGCCTCGAAATCGGATATTCCATTCGCGGCGAAAGAGCCCATTTCTATTCTGGCCAGGGAGATTCTGCAATATGCGGGTACCATCGAAGAGGCACGGAAAATCGCTTCTAAAAGCGAGACATTCGTTTCGGAATCGCTGCTGATCGGCTCGGCAGCGGATGATAAAGCGGTGATTATCGAGAAATCGCCCCAGAAAATGGACGTGTATGACTCAGGTAAGGATGCCCTGGTTTGCGCGAACCATTACCAGAGCAATGCTTTCATCAAGGATTCGGTGAATATCCATAATATTAAAGATACCGATTCCAAAGCCCGTTTCGACCGGATGACTCAGCTCATCGGGCGCATGCATCCGATGGACGTCAACCAGGCCGCGGGCATTTTGCGTGACCAGAAGGGTGTGGACGATAAATTCATTGGTTACGGCAATTCCAAACTGCTCAACCAGCTCATAGCGCATCACGGTATTGTTTTCAAGCCGGCCAGAAAGGAATTCTGGATTTCGGCACCGCCTTATCAGCTGGGAGCGTTTGTAGGTTATGACCTGAATCGTGTTTTTTTGCAAAGAGGTCATTTTCAGTCATTTGACTCGCTGGATATTGACCGTGACCCTTTCCTGGAATCGGCCGGTTATAAAAAGTTTGAGGCATTTAAATCAGTGAGACAGAAAATCACTAAATATGTGATGCTGGATGCGCCGCTTTCGTTGACGCCACGGGATGAGGAGGCATTCATCGCGAATAATGCGCAGAGTTACCTCCCGTATTTTTTCCTTGGTGAGTACCATCAGAAGAAAGGCGATTTCAGCAAAGCGATCGGCTATTACGAGCAGGCTTTGAAACATGAAGTTTCTTCGTTGAACGAGGAGAAATCAATCCGGGAACGGATAGCCGAAAGCAAAAAGGGCAAGCATTAATGCCCCGTTGCATATTTAGCATTTCCATACCAACCTTTGAATGCCATGAGTCCAGATACACAGCAGCCCGCCTTGCAGCAGCTTTTGTTGCACGTTTCTAATTACTCGAATTACTACAAACGTATTTTCCGCGAGCACAATATCAACGTCGATGCGATCAAAACGATGGCCGACCTGGCTCAGCTGCCATTTACGACCAAAGACGATCTGGCGCAATACAACGACGACTTCCTGTGTGTGCCCAAAAGCCGCATTACTGATTTCGTAACTACCTCGGGCACGCTCTCGGACCCGGTAGCATTTTACCTTACGGACTCGGATGTCGAAAGGCTTGCTACCAACGAGTCGGAATCGTTCCGTTGTGCGGGAGGTTCTGAAAACGACATTTACCAGCTGATGACTACGATCGACCGCCGCTTTATGGCCGGGCTCGCGTACTGGATGGGCGCGCGCAAGATGGGCGCGGGGATGATCCGTGTAGGGCCGGGAGCCCCGTTTCTGCAATGGGAGTCGATCCAGCGGTTTTCGCCGACGGTGATCATTGCCATCCCTTCATTTATCCCCAGGCTGATCGACTACGCCGTGGCGAACGATATCGATTTCGCCGCTTCGAGCATAAAATCCATTATCTGTATCGGCGAGCCGATTCGCAACCCGGATTTCTCATTGAATGAACTGGGTAAGCGCATTACCTCGCAATGGGACGTGAAACTGTATTCAACCTACGCCTCCACTGAAATGGGAGCGGCATTCACCGAATGCAGTGAAGGCAAAGGAGGGCACCTGAATCCGGATCTGCTGATCCTGGAAGTGGTGGACGATGAAGGCAATGCAGTGAAAGACGGCGAGCTCGGCGAAGTGGTAGTAACCACACTGGGCGTGGAAGGTATGCCGCTGCTGCGCTATAAGACCGGCGATCTTTGCCATGTGTATTACCAGTCTTGTGCGTGCGGGCGAACGAGCCCGCGCCTGGGACCTGTGGTAGGGCGCAAACAGCAAATGATCAAATTCAAAGGTACGACCATCTTCCCGCCGGCATTATTTGACGTGCTGGATGCGGTGAAGGAAATCGAATTGTATCAGGTGGTCGTATCTAAAAACGAGTTCGGAAACGACGAGATCACCGTGGTGCTTCCGATGCAGTTACAGACTTCGGCATTCAAGGAAACCATGCATTCATTGTTCAAATCCAGGCTCCGCGTTTCACCGGCATTAACTTTCGTAACCGCTGAAGAACTAACTTTCCGGATCTACAAACAGGAGAAACGCAAACCTGAAAAATTGATCTATATTTGACCCCTCTGTTACCATAAAAATAAAAATACGATCATGAAAAAGTTCATTTATGCGTCAGCAATAGCGATTTCGTTCCTCGCCGCTGATGCAGCCCTCGCCCAACGCGTCGACCTCCGTTCCGGCGATGTAAGCGTATTGTCGGGCCAGAAAACCGTTAACGTTGTCTACGATTATTCAGAGTTTGGAGTAGGTAAATTTGCCACCGAGCAGGAGTATCTGGATAAAAAATCGGCCGAGTATAATGCCAAGGAAGCCGGTAAGGGCGATGCCTGGAAAAAGGCATGGGTGGAGGACCGAAAGGCACGCTATGAGCCTAAGTTCGAGGAGCTTTTCAACAAAGGTATGGCAGATAAGGGACTGACGGCTGTTACGGCCCGTCCGGACGCACAATATACCCTCATTGTGAAAACCAAATTCGTCGAGCCCGGCTTCAACGTGGGGGTGATGCGCAAGAATGCCTACGTCGACTTTGAAATAGACCTGGTTGAATCAGCTAACAAATCCAATAAAGTTGCTGAAATTGGAATGAGAAATGTTCCAGGCGGCCAGTTCGGCGGTTTCGACTTCGATACCGGCGTCCGCATTGCTGAATCTTATGCGAAAGCGGGCAAATCCCTGGCGGCATTTCTGGATAAAAAACTGAAATAAACTAACCGTTCCCAATTACTCAGAGTATGAAAAAGTTATTACTGATCGCATTCGTGTTGTTCAATGCTGCCGTTGTTAAGGCGGATAACACCATGGCCGACCTCTTCGCTGGTAAAACCAAGCTGGTTTTCCTGGGCCTTGATTTTACCCAAGCCAAATACATTGGTAAAGCAGGTTTTATGGACGCGCAGGCCATCCAGAATCAGCACATCGTGAGCTGGAACAACCTGATCGAGCTCGAACCCAAGAAGTTTTCGCTGCAAAAAGCATTCAGTCTCAAAGACGACCAGTACAAGTCGAAAGTGGAAGACATGGTGACTTTGAACAAATCGGTGAATGTAGAGAAGAATATCACCGACGACGAGTACAGCATTACCGAAGATCAGGTGAAAAAGTCGGTAGCTAAGTATTCACTAAGTGAAAAGGATGGCATTGGGATCGTTTATGTCGTGGAAAGCCTTAACAAGAACGCCGAGAAGCTGGTTGCCTGGGTTACATTCATCGACCTGGCCACTAAAAAGGTGATTCACACCGAAAAAGTCGAAGGTAAAGCGGGTGGTTTTGGTTTCCGCAACTACTGGGCCGGCGCTGTTTACAAGATTAACCAGGAGATCGACAAAAACCTTTACAAAAAGTGGAGCAAATCGTTCAAAGCTTAAAAAGTAAATAGATTTGCTTATTTTTAAAGCTCAGATTAATTACCGATACCGTATCATTCTTTTGTAAGCTGTGAGCTGTTTGCCTGAGTCTGGTGAACGTTCACAGCTTACTGTTTAAAAAACCGCTAACCCGTTATCGTGCGCATAGCCAACTCATTTTTCCTGCTGCTCGTATGCCTGCTTTTTACCAGCTGCGGTAAAATGCTCTACCGTTCGGCGGCAAAGGCGTTCACGAAAGGGGCCAAGGAAGCTCCGTATGACGCGGTTATCGTTCCAGGCTTTCCTTACAATGGTGGAAAATGGGACATGGTATTGCAACTGCGCATTCACTGGGCCTATTATCTGTATTCCAAAGGTTATACAAAAAACGTCATTTTTTCGGGCGGCGCAGTGGCTACTCCCTACATCGAGAGCCAGGTAATGGCCAACTACGCTGAGGCATTGGGGATTCCGCGCGAGCATTTGTTCACCGAAGAAAAAGCCCAGCACAGTACAGAAAATGTATATTATTCCTACCGCCTTGCAAAAGACCTCGGCTTTTCGAAAATTGCGCTTTCCACCGATCCGATACAGACAAGTTACATGAGAAAGTTCATCAAAAAGTATGAGCTTCCGGTAGGCTTGTTACCGACGGTGATCGATACGGTGAAAACATTAAACGTATACGAGCCAAAAGCAGATCAGAGCAATGCGATGGTGAAGGAGGGGTTCGTCAAACTGTCAGATAAGGAAGGTTTTTTCAAACGTTTCCGCGGTACAATGGGTAAGTACATCGTCTGGCATGAAGACGATTTGAAAAAGGCAAAGTACAGAAGGAGATATAAGGATCGGATGATACCCTCTTCCGAACAATCAGGGAACAATTAAAGCGTACAATGAAAAAAGAATTGTCGGCTATTGAAGCCAAGTATGAAGCACAGAAGATAGCGTTTGGTCCGATGTACTTTCAGTCGGTGGTGGCGCTCAGGGACCTGGGCATTTTGCAGTACATCAGCGAAAACCGCAAGGGAGTGAGCATTGCCAACATTATCGAAAATGTGAATGTCTCCGAATACGGCGTAACCCTTTTGCTGGAAGCGGCGGAAATCGTGGGCGTGGTGGAAATAGAAGATGATATTGTCAAGATCAGTAAAATAGGCTTCTTCCTCTTAAAGGACGAAATGACCCGCGTGAACATGAATTTCATGAAAGACGTGTGTTACCTGGGCGCGAGCCATATGACCGAAAGTATCGTCAACGGCAAGCCCGAAGGACTCAAAGAGCTGGGTAATTGGCCGACGATCTATGAAGGACTCTCGATTTTGCCTGAACCTGCCAAAACTTCCTGGTTCGAATTCGATCATTATTACTCTGACAACGCATTTCCCGACGCGCTGAAAATCGTGTTCGCCAAAAAACCGAAAATGCTTTTCGATATTGGGGGAAACACCGGGAAATGGTCGTTTGCATGCTGTGACTATGATGCGGATGTGCGGATTAAAATACTCGATCTGCCGGTGCAGCTCAATGTGGCCCGGGCGAATGCAACCGAGCGGGGCCTGACCGACCGTATCGATTTTCACGCGATCAACCTGCTGGATACGACCCAGAAAATCCCGCAGGGTGCCGATGTGATCTGGATGAGCCAGTTTCTGGATTGTTTTTCGAAAGAACAAATCGTGGCGATCCTGGAAAATGCTTACCAGGCCGCTTCTGAAAACACCACAGTGTACATTCTGGAACCATTTTTTGATAACCAGAATTATCCTGCTGCACATTATAGCCTGGTGGCGACATCTTTGTATTTCACCATCATGGCCAACGGCAACAGCAAAATGTACAGGATCGGCGTGATGAAGGAGCTGGTATGCCAGGCTGGGTTTGAGGTCGTTAACACCTACCCGCTGATCGGTGACAGCTATCATACGATTCTGGAATGCAGGAAAAAGGCTTGATGCCCGATCCTTTTAAATCCGGAATACGTAAATATTGATTGTTATGAAGCGAATAGTGGCGTTTGGCCTTGTTCTTCTGCTCGCGGCTGTCTTTACGGCTCATGCGCAGGTTGATAAAGGAGTTTACTATAAAGCATTGTCGAGCGGCGAAGAAGCATCTATCGATAAAGTGCTCGCCCGGCTCGAAAATGAAAAATCCTCATCGAAAGTGAATGCCTATAAAGGCGCGCTGACGATGAAAAAGGCAGGTTTTGTGAAAGGGGTAGGAGGGAAAGTGAAGACGTTCAAAAAAGGGGCGCACCTGCTCGAAGACGAGATCAAAAGTAACCCGGGCAATACCGAGTTCCGTTTCCTGCGCCTGACCGTGCAGGAACATGCGCCCGGGATTTTAAAATACAACAAAGAAATAGATGCCGATAAACAGGCCGTCGTTTCGGGCTACGACAAGCTGGACGCCGACCTTAAAAACGTCATCGCCGATTATGCGAAGGATTCGAAGGTGTTGAAAGAATCGGATCTCAAATAGAAGAGCATTAACAGGATTTTACGGATCAATGAAAAACATATTAGTCGTAAACTACTCTCAATCAGGTCAGTTGAATGAAATTATCGATCAGTTCCTGATTCCGTTTCAACCTGAAACAGTAGAGCGTCTGGAAATTTTTCCCGCAAAATCCTTTGTGTTTCCCTGGACTTCGGATGAGTTTTTCGACAAAATGCCCGAGTGTGTGCAGGAAGACCCGATAGAGCTCAAACCGCTGCATTTCGGTGCGGAGCGTTACGATTTGATCGTGCTGGGCTATCAGCCCTGGTTTTTGTCGCCGTCTTTGCCTATAACGTCGTTGCTAAAGAGCCAGGAGTTTAAACTCCTGGCTGATGGAACGCCTATCGTAACGGTGATCGGCGGGCGGAATATGTGGCTCAATTCGCAGGAAAGCATTAAAAAGCTGATCGCCGATGCAGGAGGAAAGCTGGTAGGAAATATCCCGCTGATGGACCGCGTTTCCAACCTTGTCAGCGCAGTAACGATTTTGCATTGGATGCTTACCGGCCGCAAAGACCGCAAATGGGGGATTTTTCCGAAGCCGGGCGTGAGTGATGAAGATATTCAAAGCGCGTCCCGTTTCGGGGCGATCGTCAAAAAGCATTACGACAACCGGGAGTACAGCGGATTACAGAAGGAAATCATGGCCACAGGCCTTATTAACATACCCACTGATATCCTTTTTATAGAAGGGCGGGCCAAGAAGCTGTTCAGGATCTGGGCTAACCTGATCAAAACGAAGGGTACCACGCCTGAAAAACGGAAACGATTGGTTGGTTTTTTCAAATACTACCTGCTCGTGGCACTTTTTATGGTGGCGCCGGTGCTGGTCACGGTTTACCGGTTACTGATCGCCCCGTTCGCTGCCAATGCGATTAAGAAGAAAAAAGAATACTTTTGTGGTGTAGAAACCAAATCATAATGTCAGAAGCATATATTACCAGAATTGCCAAGTTTTTACCGAATGAGTCCGTTTCCAACGAGGAAATGGAAGAATACTTAGGATACATCAACGGAAAACCTTCCAAATCAAAAGCCATTGTTTTGCGCAATAACGGTATCAAAAACCGCTACTATGCGCTGCGCAAAGACGGAACGCCTACGCATACCAATGCGGAGATGGCAGCTCTTGCTATTAAAGAACTATTCAGCAGCAATCCGGCCGAAATCGGCCAAATGGACCTGCTGAGCTGCGCCACATCCAGCCCCGACCAACTGATGCCTTCGCACGGTTCGATGGTACATGGCTACTTGCCCGAGGCAGCGTCGATAGAGGTAGTGTCCCCGTCGGGCGTGTGCTGTGCGGGAATGCACGCTTTCAAATATGCCTACATGGCTGTGAAGCTGGGTGAGAAGGAAAAGGCGGTTGCCTGCGCTTCGGAGCGCCTGTCGACCGTGCTGCGTTCGGACCAGTTCGAGGATGAAATCCAGCAGCTGACACGCCTTGAAAAGAATCCCTTCCTTGCTTTTGAAAAAGATTTTCTGCGCTGGATGCTTTCTGACGGCGCAGGCGCATTCCTGGTGGAATCGGCTCCGAACCAGGAAGGAATCTCGCTGAAAATAGACTGGATTGAAGGCTGCTCGTATGCCAATGAGGTGGAGGCGTGTATGTACATGGGCGCCGACAAGCTGGAAGACGGCACATTGAAAAGCTACAAGGATTTCTCAGCCGAAGAGATCCAGGAACGTTCTGTTTTGAGTATCAAACAGGATGTGAAGCTATTAGGTGAAAAAATTGTTAAATTGGGTTTCGCCAAACTCAAAGATATTCTTGTAAAAAAAGGAGTAACGATGGACGATGTAAGCTATTTCCTGCCGCACTTGTCAAGTTATTTCTTTGAAGGCAAAATCGACGAGTTTTTCCAGGAAAATGGTATGCCTATTCCCAAGGAAAAATGGTATACCAACCTCGTAACGAAAGGCAACGTAGGCGCGGCGTCTATTTATATGATGCTCGAAGAGGTGTTCAATAGCGGGGCTTTGAAAAAGGGCGAAAAAATATTGCTGGCAGTACCCGAGAGCTCGCGATTCTCGTATATGTTCTGCCTGCTCACCGTGTGCTGAAATCCTACAAAAGCTGCCCATATCGATGAAAAAGGAAGACCTTCCGCAAGACCCCGGAGCGCTCGACAAGTTTACCCGGGAAGTATGCTATGTCAAAAACGACGACGGTAAGTACGAAACCGCATTGAGCAAGGGCTGGGATGTGAAAAAACAGGCGCTGGACAGCGCCTGGGAAGAGGTAAACGAGCGGGTGGAGGAAGCCCGAAAGGCGGTTGCGAATGGCGAAAAAAGCCCGGTATACTATTTTATGGAACTTCGCCTGATGGATTTGCCGGTCCTGTCGGGCTACACGGGGATCTTCCCGTTTTTTATCAAACGGCATTTCAAGCCATCCGTTTTTAAAGGTCTCAGCGAGCGAAAACTGGAAAAATATGCCAGGGCTTTCGACATTACAGTGGACGAGTTGAAAAATTTTAAAGGTTGATCCAGTGAATATTGACAGTCAAACGGATGAATTCCATCACGTCCAGACCGCCCATTGCGAAAACGGGGTTACCACGGCTTTGCTGCGTTACCACGGCCTGGATTTCATGACCGAGCCATTGGCATTCGGCATGGGCTCGGGCCTGTTTTACATACAAATACCTTTTTTGACGGTCAATAATGGCCCGGCAATCTCGTTCCGGACGATGCCCGGCGCGATTTTCAAACGGACCTGCAAGTCGTTGGGTGTGGAGGTAACCCGCAAGAAATTTTCGAATCCCGCCGCTGCGGAGGCATTTCTGGACAAGAAAGTAAAGGAAGGCGTGCCGGTAGGCTGCCAGGTGGGCGTTTTTCACCTCACTTATTTTCCCAAAGAATACCGCTTCCATTTCAACGCACACAACCTTATCGTCTTCGGCGAGGAAAATGGTCGCTACCTGGTAAGCGACCCGGTCATGGAAGATGTGACCTCTCTTTCCAAAGAAGAACTCTCGCGCGTGCGTTTCGCACAAGGCCCGCTCGCTCCTAAGGGGCATATTTATTTCCCCGAAAAAATAAAACCCATTACCGGGGATATGATCCGTAAAGGCATTGTGACCGGTATCCGGCGGAATGTGCGGGATATGCTCAGCATTCCGGGCAATTTCGCCGGAGTGAATGGTATCCGTCATACCTCCAACCATGTCCGCAAATGGCGCGATAAGCTGGGTTTGCGTAAGGCGAGCCTTTATTTGGGTCAGATCGTGCGCATGCAGGAAGAAATCGGCACGGGCGGCGGCGGTTTCCGTTTCCTTTATGGGGCATTCCTCGAAGAAGCAGCGGCCTATCTGCAGGACGACCGCGTAGCTAATGTTTCGGAGGATTTTACCAAAGCCGGCGACATGTGGCGTGCCAGCGCCATCAAAATGTCAGGCGTGTATAAGGGCCGCCTGACCGAACAGAAAGACTTCGAAGAAATTGCCGATATGATGCTGGAAATCCGTCAGGTAGAGAAAGAAGCATTTCAGAAGCTTTCCAGCCTGAAACTGGGTAAATAAGTGCGGATAGGTATGGCGGGTCAGGTGTGCATTGAGATCAGGGACGTGTATAAGCGTTATAAATCCGCCCAGGAGGACAGCCTGTCACAGGTTTCGCTGAGCATTATGCAGTCGGACGTGTTTGGTTTGCTGGGCCCCAACGGCGCCGGTAAAACGACGCTGATTTCGATTCTCTGCGGCATTATCCCTGTTTCTACCGGCGATGTTCAGTTTTTTTACAACGGCAAACCCTATTCTGACCGTGAGAGAAAAAGCCGCATTGGTTTTGTTCCCCAGGAATACGCCTTCTATCAGGAACTGACTCCACGCCAGAACCTGGATTACTTCGGTGCGATGTATAACCTGCCTCCCCAAAAGCTGGAAGCGCGCCGCGAGCATTTGCTGGAAGTACTGGGCCTTGAAAAAGCGGCTGACAAGAAGATCGGGACGTTTTCAGGCGGTATGAAACGCCGGGTAAACCTGGCGATCGGCATTATCCATGAACCGGATATTCTCTTCCTCGACGAACCTACGGTAGGCGTGGATGTGCAGAGCCGGAATGCGATCATCCGCTATTTGCAGCAGGTTAATCAGGCCGGAACGACCATCGTTTATACTTCGCATCATATGTCGGAGGCAGAGGAATTTTGCAAGAATATCGCGCTGATCGACCATGGAAAGGTGATCGCAGCAGGAGGATTGCAGCATTTGAAAAGTGTTCACCATGCAGGCAGCCTGCAAACATTATTCATCAACCTGACCGGCGAAGAATACCGCGATTAAAAGCCTATGTTTAAATTATACGCATCATTACGCAAAGAACTCCTCCTGCTGATCAACGATAAAGTAGGGCTGGCCTTGATGTTTCTGATGCCCTTGCTGCTGGTTTTTATCATTACCATTATTCAGGACAGCGCCTATAAGATGGTAAATGAGAACCAGATACCGCTCTTGGTGGTCAATCATGACAACGGCAAAGAGGGCGGGAAACTGGTGGATTTGCTGACAAAATCAGGGCTTTTTAAGATCGATTCGCAGAACGCGATCCCGCAGGAGTCGTTGAAGTCGGAATTATTATCCAGGGGCAAAATGATCGCATTGTACATTCCGGCCACGTTTTCGGCGGGGCTTGAAAGTAATGCGGAAGATGTGAGCACGATTCTGATGGACGATCTGGGCCTGGAACGCGACACAACGGCGCGAGAAAAGGTTTCGATGCCGAAGCTCTCGTTTTATAATGACCCGGTTTTGCAGGAGAATTACAGTTATTCGGTCATGAGCGTGATCCAGTCGTACATGAGCGTGATCGAAAACTCGCTGATGATCGACCGTATGTATGCCAACATGGACATTGCCGAAAGGTCTGCGAAGCTGAAAGACAAAATGATTTCCAACCGCGTCGGCATCGATCAGATCGTGGCGCGGAATAATAACTCGACTGCCATTCCCAATTCCACCCAGCATAACGTTCCAGCGTGGACGATTTTTGCGATGTTTTTCATGGTCGTCTCGCTGGGTAGCAACATTGTGAAAGAGCGCATTAACGGCAGTTTTCTCCGGTTGAAAACCATGCCAACCACATTTATGGTGGTCATGTTTAGTAAAATGGCGGTTTACGTGGTGGTAGCGGCGTTACAAGTGGCGCTCACCTTTTCGATGGGCATCTGGATTCTGCCCAAACTCGGCCTGCCGAAACTCAGCGTTCCCGACAATGTCATTGCCACCATCGCGGTGATTTTCATCAGTAGTATGGCCGCCGTGAGTTATGCTTTGATGATCGGCGCATTTGCCAAAACAGAGCAGCAAGCCAACGGATTCGGCGCGATATCCATTATCATCTTCGGGGCGATAGGGGGGATTCTGGTGCCAACGTTCGTAATGCCGGGTTTTATGCAGTTTTTCAGCAACTTTTCACCATTGCACTGGTGCCTGGAAGGTTTCTATGTATTATTCCTCAAAGGCGGCAGCTGGCAGGATCTGCGGACGGTGTTCGCTTTTCTGGGCATTTTTATAGTGTTTTGCCAATTGGGCACATATTTTAAGTTGAGGTTCGAAAGAATTATTTAAGTTTGATATTCCCCGGCCGGTTCGCAAAGCTGTAACCGGCAATTACATGAGTGATTAACAAATCAATATGGACATAGAAAGCCTGAAGCCCATTCTGAAAGGGCAAATTGTACAATACCTGAACCTGCTGGACATTAACCCTGCCGACATCAAGGATGACGAACCGCTTTTCGGCGGCGATTTGGGGCTGGACTCCATCGACTCGCTCGAACTGGTGGTGCTGCTCGAAAGAGAATACGGTATCAAAATCAACAATCCGGCTGAGGGACGCAAGATACTCGTCGATGTAAACCACATGGCCGAGTACATTCTCGCGCATACAAAAGCCGCTTAATTTTCGATGGGAAGGGTGTTGGTGACGGGTATGGGCATGATTTCGGCCATTGGCAACAATGTGCAGGAAAATCATACGAGCTTGCGTAACGGTTGTTCCGGAATCGGTAAGGTGGCTTTTTTCGAATCGCTGTACGCTTCGCGGTTGCCGTTTGGCGAAGTGAAGCTCAGCAACGACGAGCTTAAAAAAGCACAGCAATTGGAAACAGCTACCGGCTACACGCGTACCTGCTTGCTGGCAGATAAGGCTTTCAGCGAGGCTGTCGCCGATGCAGCATTGACGCCGGGCCAGGTATCCTCGCTCGATACCGCGTTAATATCGGCCAGCACCGTGGGCGGCATGTGCCTTACCGATCAGCTTTACGAAGACGCCAATCACAAGTCGGAGGGTTCGGAGTACCTGGAATCCTATGGCTGCTCGGCACATACGCTGAAACTGATCAAACGCTACCGCATCAAAGGTTTTACCGATACGATTAACACGGCCTGCTCTTCGTCTGCCAACGCGATTATGCTTGGTGCGCGGCTGATCCGCTCAGGAAGGGTGAAAAGAGCGATCGTGGGCGGTGTGGACAGCCTGGCCAAATACACGGTCAATGGTTTTAATGCATTAAAAATCCTGTCGGAATCGCCCTGTAAACCATTCGATGTGAACCGCGACGGCCTGAACCTGGGCGAAGGCGCGGCTTACCTTGTGCTGGAAGCGGAAGAGCTGGCAGCAGGCAAAAAAGTATACGCGGAAATAGCCGGCTTTGGCAATGCGAACGATGCACACCACCCGTCGGCGATGTCCGATGAGGCTACGGGCGCGATCCGCTGCATGCGCGAGGCAATCCGCTCGGCAGGGATCCAGCCCTCACAAATCGGGTATATCAATGCGCACGGCACCGGCACGCAGAACAACGACCAGGTCGAGTTTTTCGGAATGGGAGAGTTGTTTGACCAGATACCGCCTTACAGTTCCACCAAATCATTCACAGGGCACACGTTAGGCGCGGCCGGCGCCGTGGAGGCTATTTATAGTGTCCTGGGCATCGTGCATTCGGAATTGTTTCCGGGCTTAAATGTGGAGGAAGCTATCAGCGGGCCCGGGCTTGCGCCAGTTTCGCAGTGGCAGGGCGAATACCCACTGCGCTACGTTTTATCCAACTCCTTCGGCTTCGGGGGGAATTGTACTTCACTTGTTTTTGCAGGAATAAATTAGTCTTCCATCAGTTTGGTCAGAATCTCCTGTGCGGCCAGGGAGATGACAGTGCCGGGACCGAAAATGCCTTTTACGCCCGCATCGTAGAGAAACTGGTAATCCTGCGCCGGGATGACGCCTCCGGCGATGACCATAATATCGCCTCTGCCCAATTTATTTAATTCGCCGATCAGCTCGGGAATGAGCGTTTTATGCCCGGCAGCCAGGCTCGATGCGCCGATGATGTGCACGTCGTTTTCAACGGCTTGCCTGGCCACTTCCTGCGGCGTCTGGAACAAGGGCGCAATGTCTACGTCAAAGCCCAGGTCGGCAAAACTGGTTGCGATCACTTTCGCGCCCCGGTCGTGCCCGTCCTGGCCCATTTTAGCCACCATTATCCTTGGCCTGCGACCTTCCAGCCGGGCAAACTCGTCGGACATTTCGCGCGCCCGCCGGAAATTTTCGTCGTCGGAGACTTCGGTCCGGTAAACACCCGAAACCGAGCGGATTGTGGACTGGTACCTGCCGAATTCCTTTTCCATAGCCTCAGAAATTTCTCCTAATGTAGCTCTTTTGCGCGCCGCCTCCACAGCCAGCGCCAGCAGATTTGAATGCATGTCCCTGCCGCCCGTTTCCTTGCAGGCCCGGGTGATGCGGTCCAGCGCCTGGCGCACTTCCGGTTCCTTACGATGCGCCCGGATAGCTTCCAGCCGTTCAATCTGCGCGTTTCTTACTGCCTGATTGTCAATTTGTAGTATTTCAAAAGACGGCTTCTCGTCGGTTTTGTACTGGTTAACCCCCACTATAACCTCCTTGCCTGCATCGATCCGTGCTTGTTTTCGCGCGGCGGCTTCTTCAATACGCATTTTGGGCAGGCCGGTTTCGATGGCCCGGGTCATACCACCCAAAGCTTCTACCTCTTCAATCAGCTCCCAGGCCTTTTCAGCGAGTTGCATAGTCAGGTATTCGACGTAATAGGAGCCGCCCCACGGATCGACAGCTTTGCAGAGGTCTGTTTCGTTTTGAATAAAAAGCTGCGTATCCCGCGCAATGCGAGCCGAAAAATCGGTAGGCAACGCAATGGCCTCGTCGAATGAATTGGTATGGAGTGATTGCGTGTGCCCCATGACGGCAGCCATCGCTTCGATGGTCGTGCGGGTGATATTGTTAAACGGTACCTGCTCGGTAAGGCTGTAACCGCTCGTCTGACAATGCGTGCGGAGCATCAGCGATTTTTCGTTCTGCGGGTCGAACTGCCGGACAATTTTTGCCCAGAGCATCCTTCCTGCCCGCATTTTGGCGATTTCCATGAAGTGGTTCATTCCTATACCCCAGAAAAACGACAGCCGGGGCGCAAAATCGTCGATCCGAATCCCTGCCGCAAGTCCTGTGCGGATGTATTCGAGCCCGTCCGCGAGTGTGTATGCCAGCTCGATGTGTGCGGGGGCGCCTGCTTCGTGCATGTGATAGCCGCTAATGCTGATCGAATTGAAGCGCGGCATATTTTGGGAAGCATAGGCAAAAATATCGCCGACAATACGCATCGACGGTCCCGGCGGGTAAATGTAGGTGTTGCGCACCATAAACTCTTTCAGGATGTCGTTCTGGATCGTCCCGGTAAGTTGCTCGGGCTGTACGCCCTGCTCTTCGGCAGCGACGATAAAAAAGGCCATTATCGGTATTACCGCGCCATTCATCGTCATCGATACCGACATTTGATCCAGTGGTATCTGGTCAAACAGCGTTTTCATATCCTCCACTGAATCGATCGCCACGCCGGCTTTGCCTACATCGCCTGTGACGCGCGGGTGATCGGAGTCATAGCCGCGGTGGGTCGCCAGGTCAAATGCGACCGACAATCCCTTTTGACCGGCTGCGAGGTTACGGCGGTAGAATGCATTGGATTCGGTAGCGGTAGAAAAGCCCGCATATTGCCGGATCGTCCACGGGCGTTCGAGGTACATGCTCGCGTAGGGCCCGCGAAGGAATGGGGGAGTGCCTGCGCCGAACGCGAGATGTTGGGCACCGTCGAGGTCTTTTGCGGTAAATTGGGTTTTGATTGAAATGCCTTCGGCGGTTTGAAACGGTGCCTTCTGGCCGGTGTTTCGGATTCCCGCAGTGATTTTACCACCTGTATTTTTGAAAATGTTACTGTCTGCCGTTTTTGAAAATATTTCCCAGGCAGCATTGGCCAGTTTCAAAGTCATATCTTCCAATGCAAATGCACCCGCCGCCGGGTCGGCCACTTTGGCAAAATGGCTTTCATGGTCGAGAATGTAAGAAACATGCGTGGCCAGCCGACGAGTCAAGGCATTATCCGCATTATCAAATGGTAGCACAGTAAGCGCATCGCATCCGCCGATAATGGCGCTCATAGCCTCCGCAGTGGCCCTTATGAGATTGGTATAGTCGGTTTCATTCTGCCGGTAGCGGATGAATGTCGTTGCGTGAATGAAGGGTATGCTTTGCGTTTCGGGCAATCCGAATGCGCGTGCTATTTTCTTTAACAGATACCTTAATGCTCTCAATCCGGCAATTTCAGTCAGGTATTTCGGACCGATCCAAACCGAGAATGTGGTTTGATCAAATGCATATTCAGGCGAACCACTGTTGGAATACCCATTGGAAAAAGAAATAAGGGCTGCTACCAGCTGTGCCACCGGGTCCGGACCATGGAGTTCGATCCGCAATGGCCGGGATTCGCTTAAAGGCGCTGCATTTACATTAATCCAACCGGCGGTTTGCTTTTGGGCATGCTGAATTTCCGCAACAGCCGCCCAATCGATCTCCTGGGCGGTAACGTAAGGTTTAAAATGCAAATTCTTCGCAATTTCCCACGCTTCGGGCAGCCCGGAGCGCCCTTTCATCTCCTTTGCCGCAAGCTTTTCCCAGGCGTTTTTGTCTGACGGGAGAAATTCGGAAAAGAGTTTTGCTGACATGGGCCGATGGATTGATGAACAGTTTGCGGAAAGACGCCATTAGCAAAACTACAAATTTTGACACGCAATTAAGGGTGCCTAAACATCAAAACCGCTTCTGTAACCTTTTGGGCACGATTACGCTTGCAATTTTATTTTCGGGTTTGCAGATACACTTTGTGACGATTAAATTGAATGTTCGTTTCCTCTGGAGAGATCAGGTATTTTTATATCTTTGCCGTCCTTTTGAACTATGATACTCAGAGTTTGGTAAATTATACATTGGAAAGAATCAGCACAAATAGAGAGGTAGACCAGGTTTGGGATGCTTGCCTGAGGATTATTCAGCAGCACATTCCCGAGCAGAGTTTTAAGACGTGGTTTGAACCCATTCGTCCGTTAAAGCTCTATGGTAAAGTACTTACCGTGCAGGTTCCCAGCCAGTTTTTCTACGAATGGCTGGAAGATAACTATGTCAATCTGCTGAGAAAGGCGCTGGACTACGCGATCGGCCGCGACGGTTTATTGGAATATTCCATTATTGTCGACACTGGTAACGAGAAGCACCAGCCGCTGACGATGAACGTCTCAACCCAGAAATCTCCAAATTATTCCAAGCCGGATAATTTCTCAACCGACCCGCGCATGGGAGCGAGCGTGAAGGAGAAAGACCAGGATTCGCTGACGCTCGATACGTATCTGAACCCCAATTATTCATTCGATAACTTCATCGAAGGTGACTGTAACAGGCTTGCCCGTTCGGCCGGTTTCGCGGTGGCGCAGCGTCCGGGGCTTACCTCGTTCAACCCGCTGATGATGTATGGTGGTGTTGGATTGGGCAAGACGCACCTTGTGCAGGCGATCGGAAACTACATTACCAACCACTACGAGAACAAACTGGTGCTCTACGTTTCTTCGGAGAAGTTTACAAACCAGTTTATCAACTCGATCCGAAACAATACCCTTCAGGAGTTTACCGACTTTTATATGAAGGTGGACGTGCTGGCGATCGACGACGTGCAATTTTTGTCGGGTAAGGAGAAAACGCAGGACACATTCTTCCATATTTTCAACCACCTGCATCAACTCGGCAAGCAGATCATCATGACCAGCGACCGCCCGCCGCGTGAGCTGCAAGGGTTGCAGGACCGTTTGCTATCCCGCTTCAAATGGGGTTTGACGGCCGATTTGCAGGCGCCGGATTTCGAAACGCGTATCGCGATTATTCAGAAGAAGATCCAGTCGGAAGGCATTTCGATCGACTATGATGTGATCGAATACATTGCGCATAGCGTAAACTCGAACGTCAGGGAGCTGGAAGGAGTAATCGTGTCGCTGATGGCGCAGGCCTCGCTTACCCGTCGCAATATCGACGTCGAGCTGGCTAAAAATACACTCCGCAACATCGTCATGAACGAGGATAAGGAGGTAACGATCGACACGATCCAGGAGATTATCGCCGATTACTTCCAGGTTTCGATTGCCGACCTGAAAAGTAAGAGCCGTAAAAAGGAGGTCGTTTACCCGCGCCAACTCGCGATGTACCTCGCCAAAGAATATACCGACCTGCCGCTCAAATCCATCGGCTATCATTTTGGAGGTCGTGACCACAGTACGGTGATCCACTCGATCCAGAGCATTAACCTGCTTATGGACGAAACGCCGGATGTGGAAGAAACTTTGCAGAAGCTGCGCAGTTACTTCAAATAGGTTTTGACGTATCAATGTTCAGCACAAACCCTGAACAACATGGTACCGAAGCCTATCCTTCTTTCCCGGGAGCAGATCGATGCGCGAACCTGGGATAACCACATTCATCATAGCCGGCAATGCGTCATTTACGCGTTAAGCTGGTACCTGGACATCGTCTGTGAGCAATGGGAAGCGCTCGTATGGCCCACTGCCACCGATTACTCGATTGTGATGCCGCTGCCTGTGAGGCGGAAGTTCGGCCGGCGTGTCCTGTACCAGCCACTGTTTTGTCAGTATTTAGGTGTTTTTTCAAAACACGAATTGACGGCGGAGCAGTGCGGGGCATTTCTGCAAGCTTTAACAGCGCACTTCCCTTACATTTCCAACTATTCATTCAACCCCGAAAACTTCGCGGTAATCGGGAAGCCTTGCCTGAAAAGCTTTGAATGGGAGTTGTTTCAAACGCATTGGCTGAATTTGAATCAACCCTATGGCGAACTTTATGCGGGCTATTCCGGGGACCGGAAAGCAAATCTGAGAAGAGGAAGTAAAACAGCCTGGGAAATCGTCGAATCGGAAGATTTTGGGCCGTTAATAGCGCTTTTTACAGAAAATCACGCCGCAGGAATCGGTAGGATAAAAGCGGATGCCTATATGTTGCTAAGACGGCTCGGAATGGAATGTGTTAGAAATGCACATGGCTGTCTCGTGTACGCGCAGGCAGGCGGGCATGTGCGAGCGGGCGTGTTCCTCACACGTTATCGCGGGCGGACAATTTACCTTTTTAATGCAGCCGATCGTGCCGGGCGGAGGGGAAATGCCAGGGCGCTGGTGCTGGACGCTTATTTTCGCGAAAATGCAGGTAGAAAGCTGATTTTTGATTTTGAAAGCCCACCGAAAGTATCCATCGCGGATTACTATGCAGGTTACGGGGCGGTTGCAATGCCATTCTGGTGTGTTAAAAGGAATACATTACCCTTCCCGTTTCGGCAAATGCAGCGGCTTCGAAAATGGCTGATCAGAACCAGGCAATATCTCTTTTCAGCCCTTTGTAGGATTTTAAATCCATTTCCAGCGAACCGATTTTAAGGTCAACCTCGGCTTTTAATGGAATCTTGTTTGAATCGTCAGATACCCACAACGCCATGGGTTCCTCGCCTTTGAAGAACTTGTTGGTCGGAATTTGAGGGGATAGCCTCAATACCTTGCTTTTGCCAAACTTGGTTTTAATCACATCCCTGCCCACGTAGCGAACGCGGAGCTTGTAAACCTCTCCGTCAAAGAAAGTAGGGACTTCGATGATCTCACCTTCGCGGACCTTGTCGAAATTGATGGTACGCAGGAAAAAATAGCCGCTGATAATATCGTGGATGTTGTTGGGAACATTGTAAGTCTTGCTTTCATCCTTCACATTGGAAACCGCTTGATCCTTGCTGTGGTTGAAAAACACGGTTTCCTCCTTGCGGTATTTGTTCTCCTGGATTTGCCGCTCGAACATATGGGGAAGAATCGCGGTAGTGTCGATGTAGGAACGCCAGGTGTCGCGCACGCGTGATATCAGGTCGAACGCGCCTACTGTCCGTCCAATGACGTTGACCCGGTAGCAAGGCCGGTTGTTGATCATGGAAACGGCTTTACCCACCTCGACTTTTGCTTCTGCTGCATTGATGAAGCCGTAATGCACGCGGTACTCGACGCGTTCGCCGGTGCCGAAACTCTTATTGTGAACTACCCGGTCCATTTCCGCACTCTCGTCGTACTGGCGGAAGGAGAACAGCAATGCGAATGTCGATATGGCTAATAGTAATGCGTACGATCTTTTCATGCTCTTAATAACATTACAAGGAAGGGTATTTGCCCTTTAAATGATTGAGGTATTTCTTCAAATCCCCCCCAAACTTCTTTTCAAATTCCTGCCTGAAAGTGTCCTGTTTCGACTTGTAGGTCAGGTAACTGATAAAGTAAGCATTATTGGGAAGTTTTCCGTCGGGCCAGCGGTTTTTGTTTGTTAACGTACGCTTGCCTGAAAGAAGTGTATCCGTATCGCTGACGATATCAGTGATCAATTTCATCTTCAATGAGTCCTTTTCAGGGCTTGGCGTTGGATCCGTACCGAATGTTTTATAAAGACTATCCAAACGGCCTGCCCCCCTGAGCATATGGCGCGAATAGGCGTCATTATATCGTTTGGAATACTCATACTGCCGCATTTGTTCGGAACCGGCGCCATACTTGTATTTTAAGAATCGTATAGTGCCCTGATCACCAACAAAACTGGCCAGGTTTTCATTGAGTTCCAGGTTGTTTTTTACAAAAAGCGTACCATGTGTAAGCTCATGCAATATCAGATTGGTCAGGCTGCCAACACGGCGCAGGAGCATGGTCGACAGGATGGGATCTTTCAGATAGCCGAGCGTCGACCAGGCTGAAACTTCGCCAATATCTGTATCTAATCCGTTGTCGATCAGTGTCTTTTCTTCGGCGACAGCCCGGGTCGAGTCGAAGTAACCTTTGTAGGGGAATGTGCCGACGATCGGAAAGTGCCATTGGTATGGCTCTATTTTATAGCGTTCGGAGGCTGTAATGAGCCATATCAACGGCCGTCCGTGCTGATTGTAGAAGGTGGTATAATTATCAGAAGGCGTCAGGCCGAGCGAGTCCACGCCGAATTGCTTGATCTCCTGGATGAGGCGGATCCTCGCTTTGAGGGAATCGGGAAACGTTTTGTTGGCCAGTACGTCATCTACTTGCTCAACCTGCATGAGTATGCCAATTTGTCCTTTGGCCTGTAAAAAAGCATAGGTGAGCACATCCCTTTGCCAAATGCCGAGCAATACCGCGACAGCCAGCAGGGCAACCAATATTTTCTTGATCACAATTTCAATGTTAAAATGAATGCAGCGAGCCGTCGGACGGCCTTCGGGTAGCACGCGCCGGAAATAGCCTGCCGGGACGCGCTCTTGTCGTTCACAAAAATAGCCAATTGGCGGACATTTAAATATCGGGAACCCAGCTTCTTCACCGTTTGATAATCTGTTCTCTCCACTTGCATATCGCCATTTTTGTACTTCCGTTGCAAATGCTGTAAAATGCGAAAATTTCGGGAAAAATTAAGTTTTAAGGCAAAATTCAGGTTGTTGTTTTAGCGGGAATTAGCTATTTTTACAAAACAATAAAGACCCATTTACGAGCGGTTTTTGTCCTGCAAAAGCCGCTTTTTTATGTACCAACCAAATTACTGTTACCATTTCTATGGCACAAGCAACAACAGATAAAGACAACAAACTAAAAGCGTTACAGACCACGCTCGAAAAGCTCGATAAGACTTACGGAAAAGGTACTGTGATGCGTCTGAGCGACACCAAAGTATTAGATATTCCGGTGATCTCGACCGGTTCACTGGGTCTGGACCTTGCGCTCGGCGTGGGTGGTGTTCCCCGGGGCCGTATCGTGGAGATCTACGGACCTGAATCGTCAGGTAAAACCACGTTGTCGATGCACTGCATTGCCGAGGCGCAGAAAAAAGGCGGTCTGGCAGCGTTCATCGATGCGGAGCACGCATTTGACAGAACTTACGCGGAGAAGCTTGGTATTGACACCAGCAACCTTCTTATTTCACAGCCCGACAGCGGTGAACAGGCGCTCGAAATCGCCGAGCATCTGATCAGCTCGGGCGCAGTGGATATTATCGTCATCGACTCGGTGGCGGCATTGGTGCCGCGCGCAGAGCTCGAGGGCGAAATGGGCGACAGCAAAATGGGCTTGCAGGCACGTTTGATGTCGCAGGCGCTGCGTAAACTGACCGGTGTGATCAACAAAACAGGCTGCTGCTGTATTTTCATCAACCAGCTTCGCGAGAAGATCGGTGTGATGTTCGGTAACCCTGAAACCACTACTGGTGGTAATGCATTGAAATACTACGCATCTGTACGTCTGGATATCCGTCGTGTGGGCCAGATCAAGGAAAGCGCCGACGCAATCCTGGGTAACCGCACGCGTGTGAAGGTGGTTAAAAATAAGGTGGCGCCTCCATTCAAAGTGGTGGAATTCGATATCATGTACGGCGAAGGCGTTTCCAAAGTAGGGGAAATCATCGACCTTGCGGTGGAGCTCGATATCGTGAAGAAATCAGGCTCGTGGTTCAGCTACGAAGGCAACCGCCTCGGACAAGGCCGCGACGCTGTGAAAGCTTTGATTAAAGACAATCCTGAATTGATGGAAGAGTTGGAAGGCAAAATCCGCGGCCAGGTAAACACCGATCCTGATTCACTGATAGACACCAGCGAGCCTAACATTGCCGATGACGGTTCTCCTGAATAAGCATTAGCGAAGCATACAAAAAATGCCCTGTTTTAGCAGGGCATTTTTATTTGTATCCATTCAAATATCAGAAAGGCTTGCGATCGTCGTCCTCGTCGAAGTCGTAATCGTCTTCTTCACCGGGACCAGAGAACATGCTGCTCACCAGATCCTGGAACTTCATGCCCTGATCGAGCGCCTGCTTACCTACGAGCGAGAATTCGGCCATGCCGTGCAATGCAAATTCCATCATGAAAAGCTTTTCTTCGGCATCGCCATAAGCGGAGAGCATATCTACGAAATCGTCCAGGCCGTCGATGGTTTTCAGGCGGGCGACATACTCGCGGTCGGTCATATCGGCAGGCATTTCCATTTCGTTGCCGGCGCCAAACCATTCCACCACTTTCGCGTAAGGATTGATCTTGCTTTTTTTGCTTTTTTCCGGATCCGGGAAGAAGTTCAGGAACTGCGTGCGGATGGCTTTGCCGATCAGGTTCTGGGCCACAATGACCGGGCCTTCCACTTCGCCTTCGTAAACCAGCTCGACTTTCCCACAAATCGCCGAAACAACACCATAAAGGTCGGAAATACGTACGTGAGTCGAGCTTTCGCCATTGATCAGCGCTCTGCGCTCGGCGGTACTCAGAAGGCTTTCATAAGCGGAAATCGTCAAGCGTGCCGAAACGCCGCTTTTAGAATCCACATATTCGCTTTCCCTGGCTTCGAACGCGATCTGCTCTATCAACGTTTTTACCAGCTCGTTGACGCGCACAATGCCTTTTTGCTCGGGTTTTACCACGGCTTCCTGCTCGGTAATGCGCTTGCCGGTTTCGATCGTTTTCGGATAATGCGTCACGATCTGGCTCTCGATCCGGTCTTTAAGCGGTGTTACAATGCTTCCGCGGTTGGTATAGTCCTCGGGATTAGCCGTAAATACAAACTGGATATCCAGCGGCAAACGCAGTTTAAAACCACGGATCTGAATATCGCCTTCCTGCAAAATATTGAACAACGCGACCTGGATACGCGCCTGCAAATCGGGCAGCTCATTGATCACGAAAATGCCGCGGTGAGAGCGAGGGATCAATCCGAAATGGATCACGCGCTCATCAGAATAAGGCAGTTTCAAAGTCGCTGCTTTAATAGGGTCGACGTCCCCGATCAAATCCGCTACCGAGACATCCGGCGTGGCCAGCTTTTCGGTGTAGCGCTCGTCGCGGTGCAACCAGGCTATTTCAGTGCTATCGCCCTGGTCGGCCAGCACATCCTTGGCATACCGCGAAAGAGGCGCCAAAGGGTCGTCGTGCAGTTCCGAATTCTTAATGTAAGGAATATATTCGTCGAGCAGGTTCACCATCATACGCGCGATACGCGTCTTGGCCTGTCCGCGCAAGCCCAGGAAGTTGATGTTATGCATCGAAAGAATGGCCCTTTCCACATCGGGAATGACCGTTTCTTCATAACCCCAGATTCCCGGGAAGACATTCTCCTTGCTTCTGATCTTTTCAATCAGGTTATCTCTCAGCTCCTGCTTGATAGAACGCGACTGATAACCTGCTTTTTTTAGTTCTCCGAGCGTTCGGATTCCCAGTAGTTCTGTGCTTGTCAGCTTTGAGTATGTCATGTATCAAATAGTGGATTAACGCGCGTACGCCACCGACCGCATTTCGCGGATTACCGTGATTTTGATCTGGCCGGGGTACTGCATTTCTTTTTCAATTTTTTGCGAGATATCGAACGACAGCAATCCCGCTTTTTCGTCGGACACATTGTCGGCGTCGATGATCACGCGCAGCTCGCGGCCCGCCTGGATCGCGTAGCATTTCTCGACTCCGTCGAACGACAGGGCCAGGTTTTCCAGGTCGCGCAGACGCTGGATGTATGATTCCATCATTTCGCGGCGTGCGCCCGGGCGTGAGCCTGAAATGGCGTCACAAACCTGGATGATCGGCGAGAGGATAGAAGTCATTTCGATCTCGTCGTGGTGCGCGCCGATCGCATTGCAAACCTCAGGGTTCTCCTTGTATTTCTTGGCCAGCTCCATACCCAGGATTGCGTGTGGCAGATCCGATTCCTCAGGCCATACTTTACCGATATCGTGGAGTAATCCGGCGCGTTTGGCCAGTTTGGTGTTCAAGCCAAGCTCTGCGGCCATGGTAGCACACAATTTGGCCACTTCGCGGGAGTGTTGCAGCAGGTTTTGCCCGTACGACGAACGGAAACGCATACGGCCGATCATTTTTACCAGCTCGGGGTGCAAGCCGTGGATACCCATGTCGATCACAGTTCTTTCGCCGATCTCGACGATTTCGTCTTCGATATTTTTGCGGGTTTTGGCAACCACCTCCTCAATGCGGGCAGGGTGGATGCGCCCGTCCTGCACCAGGCGGTGCAATGAAAGGCGTGCGATTTCCCTTCTTACAGGGTCGAAACCGGAGATAACGATGGCTTCCGGGGTATCATCCACGATGATTTCCACGCCGGTAGCCGCTTCCAGAGCGCGGATGTTACGTCCTTCGCGACCGATGATTTTACCTTTGATATCGTCGTTTTCAATATTGAATACCGACACGCAGTTCTCGATCGCATGCTCGGCGGCGGTGCGCTGGATGGTTTCGATAACGATCTTTTTCGCCTCTTTAGTAGCAGTAAGACGCGCTTCTTCCATAGCGCTTTTGATATAGGACCCCGCGCGGGTTTCCGCTTCCGCTTTCAATGCGTCTACGAGTTGTTCGCGCGCTTGCTCAGCGGTAAGGTTGGCGATTTTTTCAAGTTGGGCAACCTGTTGTTGAAGCGATTTTTCGGCTTCCTCACGGCGCTTGGTAGCCGCTTCGAGTTGCGCGTTGAGGTTATTTTTGAGGTTATCGAGCTCGTTTTCCTTGCGCTTGGTCTGTTCCATGCTCTGGTTCAGGCTCTGCTCGCGCTGTTTGAGTTTCTGCTCGTTGCTTTGCAGGATGCTACGCTTTTTATTGGCGTCTTCTTCGAATTCCGATTTCAACCGGAGGTACTTTTCTTTCGCTTCGAGAATGCGGTCTTTTTTGATGTTTTCGGCTGCTACCTCGGCATTCCGGAGAATTTCAGCGGCACGGTCCTGGGCTTCTTTTTCCTTTGCGTCAAACGATCGCTGAAAGATGTACTTTCCTGCAAAAATACCCACGCCCACGGCGATGATATCGGACAGGATAACGATGAAATACAATGAACTAGACATTTCAATAATGGTTATATATAGTTGGTTTTACCGACTACACCCGCGTTGAAATGCCGAAAATGGAAGAAATTGAAAGTATATTTTTGCAGATACTCTAAAAAATCAAAGGGTCAGGTATGGGTGTCAGCTTTCGATAGCACTGGCGATTGTTTCGTCCAGTTTTTCCACTCTGCTCTTAAAAGCCGCTACCAGGTCGTCCATTTCTTCCTGGTTCCGTTGTAATGCCACCAGGCATTCGATAGAGGTTAATGCAATCGCCTCTATGTCACCGTATACTTTCCCTTTTAATTTATGCTGTTGCACACGCTGCATGAACACCTCATACCCATCCCTGTAAAATTTCTCCTGATCCGCCGGAACGCTCAGTTTGAAACCTCTGTCCAGCAGTTTTATAAAGACAGAAACGTCTGGATTAGGTATGCTATTTTTTTTCATAAGGTATCTTCAAGCAATTCGATGCACTTATCGATCTCCTGGATATATCTTTCAACTGATTCTTTCAGCTCGGCAATTGCGCCTGTTGGTGTCAGTTTACTAGTGACAAGTTTAGCGAAACTTTTAGACTTATTAAAGTCTTTTTCTAAAGAGGTGTATTTTTTCCTTATTTCTTTCGATTCTTCCGTGAGCTTCGCATTAGCCGCCCGGAGCTCCGCGTTTTCACGCTGGAGCTCTGAGATCGACCAGGTTAATTTCTCTTTATGGTTAATCAGGATTTCGAGTTTTTTCTCGACGTCGGATAGTTTGTGCTCGATAATACGTTCGGTAGTCCGCTCCATTTTCCTCAACTGAAAAAATCCGACAATGAAAAAACTGTGGTTTATTTTCTGATTACCGCTTCAAATTCTCTTTCGTAGGTAGCGATCAACCGCTGCATCGTTTTGTCGATTACCTTGTCGGTGAGCGTTTGCTGCTCGTCCTGCAAAATGAAGCTGATCGAATACGATTTTTTGCCTTCCAGGTTCGCGCCTTCGTACACGTCGAACACGTTTACGGCGCGCAGCAGGTTCCGCTCGGTTTTGTAGGCGGCCTGGCGAAGCTCTTCGAAAGTCACTTTTTTGTTCAGCACCACCGAAAGGTCACGGCGTACTTCGGGGAACTTTGGAACTTCGGTGTATTCAACAGCAGCGTTGTACTGGCGAAGCAGGTATTCCCAATCGAAATCGGCATAGAAGACCGGCGCTTTAATGTCGAGCTTCTTGGCAACGGCTGCATTCAGCAAACCAAAGGATACCACTGGTTTTTTATTAGCCAGCAATGTCAAGCCGCTTTTGAAAATGGCGTTATCGGCCTCCTGCTTCTGCACTTCGCGTATTTTCATCGAAGTCAGTACCTGGTTCACAAATGCAGCCAGATCATGGAAAACTACCTCGCGTGATTTTTCGAACCAGCTTTCCTGGCGGATATTACCCGTCAAAAATACCGACAGACGCTCTTTTTCGCTGTATTTGCCGTCGGTTTCGTGGTAGGTTTTTCCAAATTCGAATACTTTCAGATCCTTCTGACGGCGGTTGCTGTTGTAAGCAATCACTTCAAGACCGGAGAAAAGCAAAGTTTGGCGCATTACAGACAAGTCTTCGCTGAGGTAGTTCAGGATTTTCACCGGGTTGCCCGCGAGTGCTTCGCGCAGTATGGCCTGGTACTCGGGTTTGGTCAACGAGTTGTTGATCATTTCATTGAAACCATTGCCTACCAGCAGCTCCGCAACGCGCAGTTTGAGCTTCTCAGGATCGTTGACTGGGAAATCCGAAAGGTAATCGGAGCTCAATGAGTTAGAGAGTTCCACCTGACCGAACCCGTAAATGCGAAGGATCTCCTCGATCACATCGGCCTCGCGCTGCACGTCCACGCGGTAAGGCGGCACGATCGCGATGAAACCGGCTTCTGTTTCATCCGTAACGCGGATATCGAGCGATTCGAGAATGTCCTTAATCAAATCTTTGCCCAGGGATTTGCCGATCAGCCGGTCGATGTTTTTGTATTTGATATTTACCTTGAAATCTTCAATTGGCTCGGGGTAAATATCGATGACCTCGGAAGAAACGCTTCCGCCAGCAATCTCTTGAATCAGCAATGCAGCCCGTTTCAATGCGAAAAGCGGCATGTTCGGGTCGGTACCGCGCTCGAAGCGGAATGACGAATCGGTTTTCAATGCAAAACGCTGCGCGGTCCTGCGTACCCACACAGGCGAGAAATAGGCCGATTCAAGGAAAATAGAAGTGGTAGTGTCTGTTACGCCGGAAGTAAGTCCGCCAAAAACACCGGCAATGCACATCGGTTCGGGGTTGCCATCGATGCCTTCGCTGCAAATCATCAGGTCGCTGGCCGAGATTTTGCGCTCGATACCATCCAGCGTCACAAATGGCGTATTTTCAGCCACGGTGGTAACGATCACTTTTTTGCCCAAAACCTTATCCGCATCGAATGCGTGCATGGGCTGACCGAGCTCGTGGCAAACATAATTGGTAATGTCGACGATGTTATTGATCGCGCGGATACCGATCGTTTGCAGGCGTTGTTTGAGCCATTCCGGCGATTCGGCCACGGTAATGCCCGAAATCGTAAGGCCGGTATAGCGAGGGCAGGCCTCCGTATTGCGAACCTCCACCGGGATCGGCAGATTTTGATTATCTACTTTGAAGGCCTCAACGGAAGGCAATGTGATCTCGCGCTTCAAAACTGCTTTCAGATCACGCGCGACCCCATAATGCGAAGCCGCGTCCGCGCGGTTAGGTGTGAGGCCGATCTCGATCAGGTAATCGGAGGAAATGCCGAAGTATTCAGCGGCAGGCGTGCCGTTTGGTAGCTGGGTATCGAGCACGAGAATGCCATCGTGCGAGGTTCCCACGCCGAGCTCGTCTTCGGCGCAGATCATCCCTTCCGACAATGCGCCGCGGATTTTGGATTTTTTCAGAACCAGCGGCTGGTCGCTGCCGGTCGGATATAATGTAGCGCCAACGGTCGCTACGATCACTTTTTGTCCGGCAGCCACATTCGGCGCGCCGCAGACGATCGAAAGCGGTGCTTCGCCGCCTACGTCCACGGTCGTCAGGCTCAGTCGGTCGGCCTCGGGATGTTTTTCACGGGTCAGTACCTCACCGATCACCACGCCCCGCAAACCGCCTTTTATCGATTCGATCTCTTCAATACCTTCGACTTCCAGCCCGGTGCCGGTTAATAGCCGGTCGATTTGTTCGGGTGTTTCAGTTATTTCAATTAAATCTTTAAGCCACTTATAAGAGATCTTCATCTAGAATGCTTTAATAACAATAATAAATCAGGCGCTGTAAATACGGCCTGTTTGCAAAATTAATGATTTAGTTTGAACGGCATTCGGGCATTATGCGCCAAGGCCGTTTTTTATGCCGGCGAGCTTACTCGTGTGTCGCTTCCTCGGTTACTTCACCGGCATGAATGGCGACCGTCAATGTATTTTCGGCAGGCGGTACCGGGCAGGCGTAGCTTTCCTGGTAAGCACAGTAGGGATTATACGCCTTGTTGAAGTCCAGTACAATGGTGTTATTCTTGATCTGATCCACCGGGTAGTCCAGGTAGCGGCCGCCGCCATAGGTTTCTTTGCCGCTGGTACCATCGCGGAAAAGCACCGAAATAGTGCCCTCGTTCTTTAAAAGCAGCAGTTTTTGCGACTGGCCTTCAATGCTGAAATTGGCATAGCCGTATTTTTCATATTTCTCGGTCGTACCGTCAGTATATTTCACGATTACCTCCTTATCCTCTTGCATGTAAGGGGAAATATTGGCCTTCACGCGAAATGCAAGGCTGGGCTCGAAATAATGCAGGCCGTGGAAGCTTTCCTTATCCTTGATAGGAGAGTCGTCGCCGGATTTGAACTGCTCGTCCTTGGCCGCGCGTTCTTCGAGGATCTTAGCTTTATAGGCCGCCGGATTGGCCGCGATAGCGTCGTCGGAGCTGGTGCTGCCGCCCATGTTTTCAATAATGAAGTAAGCAAGGATGGCCATGAACATGGCAATCGTGCTGTATCGGATCACTTTATTTTTGAACATAACAAGGAATATTGGGTAATCGGACTGCAAACTTACACCTGATCGCGCGCTTTGAAAAAGTATGGAAGGTTTATTTACTTTTTTGGAATAATTTTGAAACTTCGCGACCATCGGGTTTGCGATGTTGGTTGAAATATATCTAAATTGACCTGGGAAAAAACTTTAAACACAATACCTGCCCATTGTATGTCATACACAAAACGAGTACTCATTGCCGAAGACAGTTCAGTTATTCAAAACCTGGCAAGGAAGATTCTGGAATTTCAGCATTATGAAATCACTTCCGTGAAAAACGGCGAACAAGTGCTGCAATTGCTTGAAAAAGAGGATTTTGATATCATTCTTTTGGACATCAATATGCCTGTGATGGATGGAATGGAATGTGCAAGAAGCATCCGCAAATTGTCCGACGAGAAAAAAGCCAAGACACCGATCGTGGCGATCACGGGCAATGCCAAAAATTACTCAGACGAAGATTTCAAAGAAGCAGGATTTGACGATGCGCTGATGAAACCATTGAATTTCGACCGCCTGGTTGAAGTGGTGGCGCATCTGACCGAATAAACACCTGATGAGGATTACATTTTTAGGAACCGGCACATCGCAGGGAATACCGGTTATTGCCTGCGATTGTGTCGTTTGCCGTTCTAATGACCAGCATGACAAGCGTTTGCGCACTTCCGTGTGGATTCAGGCCCACGGCAAATCGTTTGTAATCGATACCGGTCCCGATTTTCGACAGCAAATGCTGCGGGCCAATGTGCGTAGTCTCGACGCGGCTGTTTTTACCCACCAACACAAAGACCATACTGCGGGCCTGGACGATATCCGGGCATTCAATCATCGCCAGCAGATGGATATGCCGCTCTACGGCAGGCAGGAAGTGCTCAATCAGATCAAAACCGAATTTGCCTATGCGTTTTCAGAAAAGCGCTACCCCGGTGTACCACATTTCGAAATGCATCCCATCGAGAACGAGCCGTTTGAAGTGGCGGGGGTGAAGGTGACCCCAATCGAGGTAATGCACCATAAGTTGCCGGTTTACGGCTACCGTATCGGCGATTTTACCTACATTACCGACGCGAACTACATCTCCGAAGAAGAGCAGGAGAAAATCAAAGGTTCGCAGGTGCTCGTGCTCGATACCTTGCAAAAGGAGCCGCATCTTTCTCATTTCACGCTTCCCGAGGCGCTGGACCTGATCGACAAGCTGAACGTACCGCAAGCTTACCTGACGCATATCAGCCATAAACTCGGCCTGCACGCCGCAGTCGAGAGTGAGCTCCCTCCGCATGTACATCTTGCTTATGACGGCTTGGTGCTGGATATGTAAAAAGAACTTAGTCTAGCTGTACCGATCGTTCCGCCATGGATAAGCCGTATTGGAATACCCTCTCAATTCCCAGAAACCCAGCTGGTTTTTAGGTAAAAACTGAATACGGCTGATCCATTTGCTGCCCTTCCATGCGTAGAGCTGCGGGGTGATCATGCGTACCGGGCCGCCGTGGTCGCGTTCGAGCGGCTTGCCATCGGCGGTATGAACGAGCAGAACGTCTTCTTTCAGTGCCTCTTCCAATGAAAGATTGGTTGTGTATTGGTCATAACCGTGGCACAGAACGTGCGTAGCCGTCGGTTTGGGCATGACCAACGCGGCGATATCCGCCAGGCGCACACCTACCCAGGGCACGTCCATGCGCGACCAGGTGGTCACACAATGGAAATCACTTACATCACTGGTTTGAGGCAGCGCCATAAATTCGTCCCAGGTAAGCGTGACGGGCGATTCCACCTCGCCGTCGACTACGAGCTTCCATTTGCTAAGCGGCACATCGGGCTTGAAACCCAGGTCCAGGACCGGCCATTTCACTGTGCGGGTCTGACCAATAGGCAGTTGGGGCATTCCGTGACGGTTTGGCGCGCCGCTTCCCATGGGCCTGGTATCGGAAACGGAGGGTGTTTCAGCCATTTGTTGTTCGAAGCGGGCTTTCAGTTTCATGCGCGCTTCGACGATTTTATCGAGTTTGCTGTTCTCTTCCATGTCAATCGATGTTTAGATGCTGATCCATTGCATCATTAAAGCAGTTAAATACCCTCCATAAGTTCCGATAGCATATCCCAAAATTGCGAGTAATACGCCAACCGGGGCCAGTGACGGGTGAAAAGCGGCCGCCACCACCGAAGCAGAAGCCGAGCCGCCCACGTTTGCCTGGCTGCCGACAGCGAGAAAGAAGAAAGGTATTTTAAGCCATTTGCATGCTATAACCAGGATTATGCCGTGGATGGAAATCCATATTAAACCAATGGCGAATAGTCCCGGATTGTCGGCGACCGCCCCCAGGTCCATTTGCATACCAATTGTCGCCACGAGCACATACAGGAACACCGAGCCCAGCCTGGATGCGCCATAATATTCCAGCTTGCGCACGGGTGTGAGCGAGAGCAGGATGCCGATCAGGGTGGCGATGCTGATCACCCAGAAGAAATTGGAAGTAAGACTGTATTTTTCCAGTGCCGGATAATTTTTGGCCAGGTAGGGGGTGATAATTTCTGCCAACCCGTGTGCGACGCCTGTCGCCCCGAATCCTGCTGCCGCCAGAAAAATGTAATCGCGCAGCATCGGGTTTTGCTCGTGGGCCTTCTGGTCCGAATCCAGATGCTCCTTCACTTCCTGCACCGCGCGGGCGTCCGCACCCAGGAATACGTCCACACGCGAGGCGATCCCGGCGCCGTAAATCAAAGCGGCCATCCATAACTCGGCGATCAGCACGTCAACGGCCACCATTTGAGAGAAAAGCGCGTCACTTGGGTGGAAAACCTCGCGTAATGCGGTTTGGTTAGCCCCGCCGCCTATCCAGCTTCCGGCGATCGTTGCTAATCCGCGCCAGACGGCATCGGCACCTTCGCCGGCAACGGTGGCCGGGCTGACGGCGCCAACGATCCATAACGCCACCGGCCCTCCGACCATAATACCGGCGGTGCCAATCAACATCGCGGCCAATGCCTTAGGGCCAAGGCGCGTGAGCGACTTCCAATCCATTCCGACCGTGAAAAGCACAAGACAGGCCGGAAGGAAATATTTGGAGACCACCGGATAGAGCTGAGACGTAGCCCCATTGACAATGCCGAACGAATTGAGCAAACCCGGTATGAAATAGCAGAGCAGCAGGGGAGGTATGACGGTGTAAAACCGCTTCCAGCCAGGCTGCGCGGCCGTGTAGAAAATGCCGGCAAGGATAAGCATTAAAAGGCCGAGAACGACAGCGTCGTTGGTAATCATGCGTCAGAATTACAGGTAAGGGAAATGTGAATGGCTAAAAATAGGTGAAAAGTGCCGGAAATGCATTCTTTTGAAGCTTTTGGAATCAGGTACTTGTGTCTGAAACAACCTGTTTGTAACTTACTTGTAATGTATCATTTACTTATATTATGGCTGGTCAGGCAGGTTATTCCAATACAAGTCTTGTCAAAAAGTTGGGCATCAAGGCTGGCTTCAAAATCAGGTTCGTAGATCCGCCGGAGGGCTATTTTGATTTGCTGGAAGGGCTTCCTGCTGATATTGCGGTTTTGGAAGACCCTACGCCGGGCGTAGATTTCATTCATTATTTCACCCAAAAAGCCGCTGATTTGGAAAGAGACCTGCCTGCATTGAAAAAGGAGATCGTATCGAACGGTGTCATCTGGATTTCCTGGCCCAAAAAGGCCTCGAAGGTACCTACCGATGTCACTGAGGACGTAATCCGTAATCTTGCTCTCGCGATTGGCTTGGTAGATGTGAAAGTATGCGCGGTCGACGCGGTTTGGTCGGGTTTGAAGTTGGTGATCAGGGTTAAAGACAGGTAGCGATGTTTGGAATATTCAGAAGATATTTGCTATACTGCTCACCGGCGAGCGCTAGGTAGGATTTGTCGGGATAATTTTGATCCTCCGCACGCGAAGGATGGCAAGTAAATTAATCGTTGAGTTAGGTGCATAAATCTTGGGAAACTCCACTACACCCGAAATGCCGCAGCCATCAACATCTGCTCGCCGCGACCTATTCCAATTTCTCTCGCTAACTTCTGCCATTCAGCCACGGCTGATTTTACTTCTTCTATAATGCCATCCATTTCATTCTCCCTCAAGCGAAAGTAGACGCCAACCTGTTTAGCCAGATCCAATTCAAGTTGGTTGCTGTCCATATCGATGTTCAGGGCGAGTCCATCCTTATCAATTGAGGGGTTGATATCAAAAGCTGGCGAAAGCCTCCATCCTGCGGAAGTGAGCAAAAAACCGTGATTTCTCAAATGGTCATCCGTATTAGATATGAGTATATTGAATACCATTCGTCGCCACAGTTGGGCTAGGTCTTCGGCCACGCCGGCTCCTGAAAACTGTATAAATTCGACTATATCTAGATAGGAAGGAATGTCGTCGCGAATCAGTTCTTCATTCTTACCTGTCATGGTCATGGCGGAGGCAAAATGGATGCGGGAACTCTTTTTTCGGTCGAATCGCTTCGTAAAGAAAGTATGATACTTTCCCGCCACATGCTCTAATTTGCTTTCGGCCATCTCAATTCCTGCATTTATCGCCAGTCGGTAAGCCAGGTATTCCCATGCCGCCCGGTCGATTGTATCATTTTTTGACGGGAATTTAGCGATCCAGGGCTGCCCCTTTTCGTCAAGGATATTGGCTTTCGGTCTTGCCCCACCCAGAGAGGAGCCCGGCGCCATCAACATTGCCAGCCATTTTCTTACTT
>NZ_JAGIAS010000007.1 GCF_017744695.1 Dyadobacter sp. | reverse complement strand
TTCTGGAATCTGGGTAGCACAACTTGCTTTTTGGTCTGCATAATGTTGATTATTACAAACAAAAATATAAACAATGTTGATAATAATCAACATTGTTTATTGCTCGTGAGCAGTCGCACAATCCCAGAGGATAATTTCGGGTGACTGGCAAGCGGTTAAAATTTCACTAAGCATTATATTGCTTTTAACATTAAGTCTTCCACCATGAACCTTTGGACTGAGTCGAAATCCCTTGACGAGATCATAAGATTGCTAGTGAGCTAAAAGACCTATAATATAACGTCTGTCATGAATCTCCTACAAAACATCAGAAGCCACTCAAATCAGCCGCTTACCCGGCAGCTGCTGGCATCGCTTCTCAAAGATCACAAGGAGCCCAATCATAAAATCAATGAGCTGCTATCTGCCGGCCTTCTGGAAATTGTGAGGGATGGCCTCTATATACCTACTAAAAAGCTGTCACCATTCCGCCCGGAGCCATTCCTACTCGCAAACCATCTGTTCGGCCCCAGCTATGTCTCACTTGACAGTGCCCTATTCTTTTACGGGTTAATTCCTGAGCGAGTATATGAAGTGACCTCAGCGACTACAAAACGTGCCCAGCGGTTAAACACCTCAATAGGTGCATTTAGCTTCGCGCGGCTGCCATTGCCCTATTACAGCTTCGGGATTCGACATTTTGAACTTGGAGATGAGCAACATATTCTTATTGCTTCGCCGGAGAAGGCGCTATTTGATAAAGTAGTGACTACCATAGGCGTAAAGCTAAATAGCTCGAAGTCCGCTATTGAATATCTCATCGAAAATTTAAGAATTGACGAAGATGACTTGCAAGAGCTCGATACAAAAGTCATGGAGACATGGCTGAGCGATGCTCCTAAGTCGAAAACCCTGTCAATGATTATAAAGTCGATCAAAGGCCTCAAATAGATTGAGCTGTTGAAAAGCAAAATTTTTAAATATACAATACCTTATATATTTAAACTGACAACCTCAGAGAAGAACCGTTATTATCGTGTACAAAAGCAAAAGATGAACGACCTTCGTTAAAAAAACACAAGTACCGGGCATTTTTGTGTTACAAACGATGTTAAAAATATGAACATTCTCACTTACAAAATGGACTTACGTACGACATTATCCGTCAACGAGAGCTTTCTCGAAATGTTGACAGACTGCAAAAATCGTGGCGCAAAAGCGGAAATGATATTGGACATCAACGGGCTCGAACGTGCTGAGGGCATCATAGCTGAGATCCACACAGGCGATCTGCAACCTTACATCAAACTGCAAGACGGAAGGGTCATTACAGAAAAAACAATCATCGCTCTCAATGGACTTTTCCGGCCTGAATATTCGGGGTGCTAGAATAGGTATATTAAAGCTCGTGAACAGATGTCGGGGTACTCCGCGACGTATCAATCAAACGGTAACTACTTAAAGGTAATGACTTAATTAAATGCTTTTGAACTACGCCTCAACACCCTTTTTTTTCGAATTCAAGTGATTGATTATTAGCACTTAGAGCGGTGATTCATGCCAAGTTGGTATATCGAGAGATAAGTCCATGCCAAAATTATCAAACAACAGACACTGCCCCTACTATTTTCTAAATACTCTCTTCAAGAAGGGCGTTTTACTTTTTGTATTTTTCAGCTCTTTTATCTGACCTTCTAATTCCTCAATTCTAAGCCGAGCAGCATCCAATTCAGCATTCTTAGGTGGAACATTTAGAAATTCCAATTGTGTTGCCTGCTTTATCTCATCCTTATAAGCTAACAGGGGACTGTAGATTTTGAAATACGCACCACCAACCACTCCTCGATAAAGTAACAAGTTCGGATTCTTAGAGCCGCCCTTGAGTATGTGCGTTGTCGCTATTCCCGGATAGGGATCAATGTAATAGATTTTTGTTACTCCTAATTGATACGCTTTTTTTGAACACAATTCACACGGGCTCGCGGTTGTAAATAAAATGCCATCTTCAATCCCGGCAGTCCCATATTTCGTTAATTGTAGAAATGCGTTCTCCTCTGCATGAAGCGATCTAGTATGTACCTGGTTCTTGTCACCGGTTAAACCATTTTGTATTTCTTTAAAGCAAAATGAAATGTTGTTTCCACATGACGAAAAATTCTTAATTTCTTCATTATCATAAGAAACGGAAACGAAGTCACGGAATTTCTTGTTCGACAGCTCATAGTCACTATACGCCTCAATATCAGATGCATTTGTTAGATCATTCACATTTCTAAGTAGGCACGGGACTTGGTTTTGTGGCGCATTATTCCAACCAATCGATTTTATTGAATAATGCTTATCCGTTACAACAGCACCTACCTGCCTAGATAAACAACCAGAATTGAACTTTGCTGTGTAAGCGATTTGCATCACCCGTTCAACTGGTGTAGGAGTAACAAGGCCTGGCTTCAAAATCAAAGAGTAATACCACAATAGCTGACGTTTCAATTCATTGAAGTTATCATTTTTACATAGTGGATTATGAACATGAATATCTGCTAATTCGATGCACGCTTGTATGTTTTGAGATATATACAATTTAGCTCCCTTCAATTTTGAAGGATATTCTTGATTATCAAGCTTTGTTATTGCCGAATCATCATATCCCTGTGAAACAAGGCGATTCTTTCTATCCTCCTCAGATGTATTCACTGACAATACGTAAAAGGCGGAATGCCGTTCTTTTAGAAAATTTATTTCAAATGGATTCCTTAAAGCGTCGATCACTATAAACGCCTTTTCGGTGGTCATATCATCTTTCAATTTATCAAATTCTACTTTCCTTTTAATTAGCTTTATAAACTTATTTATTTTTCTGACAATTGAATCCGTCTTTGATACATCGAAGGAATCTTCATCAGCAAATGCACTACCAGTAGATCTAATATTGTTTGCAATAGATTGATAAACAGATGCATATCCATTATCCAGAAGACCTTTGAGCCTATTTGAGAAATCTTGCAATTCCACAAAATGGAATTGAAACACGCTATTTATGTGAGGCTCTCCTGCATCATCTTCTCTAAGCTCCTTGATCGCTCTGCGTTTTGAATAAAATTTTGCATACTCTGTTTCAATTGATTTCAGGTTTTCAATAACTTGGATATCAGAAATCAACGTTGCCACATACGAGATAAAAGATTCAAAATCATGTTCTAAAATAAATGCGGTTATGATATCCTTAACCTGAATCCGATAAAATGGAAATCTATTCTCTCGAACAAATTTCAGAACAATATTTGTTTTCCGTCTGTCATTAGAATTCGAGTATTCGAATGAGTCAACATCTGGGAAACTAAACATTGCCGGGGATTGCGCAAGAATACTTGCGGCTGTTGTGCAACCCGATCCGGTCCGGCCGGTTAGGCCTATAACGAGGAAATCTCTTCTATTTGAATAAATTTTTTCAATTCCTTCTTTCATAAGTCTTAACGTAATGTATTGATAGGAGGGTTTAATGTGAATGAACAAGTCACATTAAAACGCAATTTTACAAAAAAATCTAAGATTATTACCATGTAGTCAATTCTTCTTTTCCTTGACTTATCAGGTTCAAGGCCACATGGCTGGTGTAGTTTGAACCTCTGGCTAAAATTATGCCCAATTCAAAACTACTACGTATCAAGGGTTTCAGGAAAGTGGACTTGTATCCCTTGCAACGCTCTGGATAGTGCGGAAGGCAATAATAAACGAACAAAGGCGCAGCAAGAATGCTGAGATCATAAGCGGCTTCAACTCATCTTATTCTCCCACCGAGCCCTCACCGGATTATCACTGCCAATTCTTATATTAGCTGAGACAATCGTTAGTTAGCGTTTTTGGCGTACGTAAGTGTGTTTTCAGATATTCTTTGTATTGTTAATTGCAGCACAATATGTCTAACTATTGGAGCACAGCGGGTATACCGCACAAAGGTTGGGAATACGAGACGGTCATAGACCTCAAAGAAGAGGGCGAAGACTATGAAACGTGTATGATGTGTGGTAAAGAGGAGATTCGTTACGTTCACATAGTGTCACACGATGAAGTTGCGGAAACGTATCGTGTTGGCTGCGTTTGCGCCGAAAAGATGACCAGCGACTACGTTAATCCAAAGGAAAGACAGCGGAAACTTGAAAACAGAGCAAAACGCAAAGAAAACTGGAAGTATAAGGAGTGGAAGCAAAGCCAGAAGGGCAACCAGTATTTCAAATTTGAGGGTCATTTGCTCTTGATATACACCGACAAGAGATCTGGCAAATTTAGATGCAAAATTGATGAAACTTTTGGCTCGAAATCTTACAATTACGTCAGCGAGGCGAAAGCTGGTATTTTTGAAAAGATTGAAGAGTTGAAGGAGCAGGGAAATTGGTAACGCAAAATAGACTAAGAAAGGACTGTCAGCCGTGAATAATTCGTTGGTTTCATTCCGAGGGCTTCCGGGTAAATTCTAATCAGAATAAGCAAATGACCTCAACAATGGCAGGCTATTTTCTAAGTAATCTTATAGATTAGAAGTTTATCGGTTTGATCGGCAAAGACATTAGATAAGCTAAAATGTTCCTCCGACATTACGGGATAGAACGTTCGGAATTTTGTAACTTCGCCTAGTAAAATCGCAGTTACCACCGCCAAAAACCACAGGCATTTCCCAAACTTTGAACACCAAGAACCGCCCGAAAACTCACCCAAAATCCAGCGAAAACCACCATTCAAACACTTCAATTTTCGCTTAAAGAAATTATACATAACAAATATACTGTTGTACTATATGTATAAAAAATAGTGAGTCATTCGTGTAGTTCACTTCAAATATAAGAGACAAATAATTGAACATGAGCTAATTAATGGCAAAGTTCGAGACCCGTCTCCCTCCCCAGTTTTAAGGCCCTGAATTTTCAGGGCTTTTTTTGTGGGCTTCAAACGGGAATCAATGCCTGCTTTACCAGGCTCATGATATATTCCAGGTTTGTCGTGTTTGCAACTGTCAATTCGTAATCTCCATTGCCCCAATGCCCCGATTGTGAGACGTCCCTCGTCAGTCCCTTTTCATCCAGAAGCTGTCCTTTCTTTAAGTTAATCCACATTTTTAATGATTCAGACTGAATGCGGACGTCGACTACATTCTTGGGTCTTTTGAAAGCGATGTAAAGCTTCTTTGCTTCTACCTCAATCTCTGGCAACAAGTTGAGGATTGCTGCCTTGTAAGCCTCATAAAGCTCCTTTACATGATCACTTTTTCCGGCCAGATGATCGTCCTCGGTATACACCTTAATCTCCGCCGTAACCTTGCCGATTTCGGTGTCCTCATTTTGCTGTACTTCCCTGAAACTAGGTGCCGATTTGGATTTCTTGATAGGACTGATGGTTACAATATCAGCCTCAAACTGTTTGATCTCCCACAACTCAATGGCCAAATCCTTGAAGTTCGTAGACTGCTTCTGAAAATCCGTAAAGGAGGGAGAGACAAAAATGATGCGGCTCTGCGACCAGTCCACATCGCTGCGTTTCAGATGTGTCTGCTGCGATTCGTTGTATTCCACAATGAAATCGCCTTTATATTCCAGCATCAGGTTCAGATACGAAACGCCCTGGTCCACCACGCTGTAATTTTGGCTACGCTTGTATTCGATGATCACAAATGCCCTGCTTTCCGGATCGAAAGCCAGGGTGTCAATGCGGGACTGCTTGATCGTAAACTCCGACTTCACCAATTTCAGCGAAGTAAGTACTTCCAGATTCTGTTCAAAGAGGTTTTGAATATCCCTTTCGAGTTTGAAAGGTACTTCGCGGAGATTGGAGAGGGTTTGTTTGTTGCTTTTAAAGATTTGCATACTCGAATGTCAGTAACCAGTCACTTATTGTCTCCAAATATCTGAAAATAAAAAAGGACTGCCACCGCAGCCCCTCACTTTCCTAAATCTTCTCTCCCATCTTCTCCAAACCTTCCCAAAGCACTTTCAAATCAAAAAGCGCCGACTTTTCTTCCGCATTAAACGGCACGTCCGAATGATAAAGCGCCAGATCGTGGACCATTCTGAGCGAATGCGCCAGCTCCTTGCAGCCCTGAGACTCGACGAGGTACCAAAACTCGGCCTGTGATTGCGTCAGCGGAGCGCTGACGTTGAATGCGTAACGTGCATCATGCGTGGGGTTGACTGAATGTTCGGTCGAGTCGACACCGGGACCATTTGGAGTTTGCATTGTAAATGGATTTGGGTGAAAAACAAGGAGAGGTCACCGCAAACTCCATCAATGGAAACCATCGATCAGGTCTCGGGACTTGCACCCGTATGCCTCTCCAAGGCCATTTTGGCCTGATTTTAACTAATGATTTCATAAAACATTGAATGGAATTTGCGGGGCAAATATAGGGGAATATTTTGAACCGAGAAGAGTCAGAAGATTGTGGCTTTGAGCCGCAGGATAACCAAAAGAGTAATGCGCATTTAAGCCAATTTCCAAATAGAAAAGGCTCAAATGCGCAGGTTATGGCACGTCATTGAAGATAATGGAAGACAAGCATTGACTCGCCTCAAGTGAGTATGGATTGCGTTCTCAAATCGGTGCCAGTCCCAGTTCAATTAAAAACGCATTGTGAGCGTCTGTGTGCTTTTTGATGTCCTTGTCTATTTGGCTCAATCTTGCATGCACGTCTGCTAAATTGATTTGAATTTCATCATCCGACGTATTTACATACCTCGAAATATTCAGGTTATAGCCGTTCCGCTCGATTTCATCCATTGGCACCCTGCGAGCGTAACGCTCGATGTACTCCGGCCGATATTGATAGGTGTCAACAATCTTCTGAATGTCGTTGGGTTCTCCGTCTTCTCCTTCTCTCAGCGTGTTTTGTCGCTTACCCTTTGCGAAATTCTGACTTGCATTAATGAACAAAACGTCATCTTGCTTTTTACATTTTTTCAACACCAGGATACAAACAGGAATTCCGGTGGAGTAAAACAAATTAGAAGGCAGGCCGATCACCGTATCAATGTGATTATCCTTCAAAAGTTTCGTGCGGATCCTCTCCTCTGCGCCACCACGGAACAAAACGCCGTGCGGCAAGATGATCGCCATCGTGCCCTCTTTGCCCAGGAAGTGAAAGCCATGCAGCAAAAACGCAAAGTCAGCCGCCGATTTAGGTGCCAAACCATAGCCCTTGAAACGGAAATCGTCGCCCAGCGTATCATTCGGCTCCCAGCGTAAGCTGAACGGTGGATTAGCGACAATGGCATCAAACTCAATCTTTTTAGAGGGATTCATTTCATTGAGCAAAGGCCACTGATTGTATAAAGTGTCCCCGTGAAAAATTTCAAACTCGGTGTCCTTCATCCCATGCAGCAGCATATTCATCCGGGCTAGGTTATAGGTGGTAATGTTCTTCTCCTGCCCGTAAATCTTCCCGATGCTACCGCCATTATCCTTCATCCGCTTCCTCACATTCAGCAACAAAGAGCCCGAGCCACAAGCAAAATCTAGCACCTTGTCCAGTTTCCTCTTCTTACCCGATGTTGGGTCCTGACTGTCTAGCGTTACGATTTCAGATAAGATGGTTGAGATTTGCTGTGGTGTGTAAAACTCGCCTGCCTTTTTGCCCGAGCCGGCTGCAAACTGACCGATCAGGTATTCGTAAGCATCTCCCAATGCATCGACATCAGTTGAGAACTCTGCGATTCCTTCGGCAATTTTTTGGATAACGGTAATGAGTTTCTTATTTCTTTCCGACTCATTCTTGCCGAGCTTGTCAGAATTCAGATTTATTTCTGAAAACAATCCCTGAAATGCATTTTCGAAAGATTTTTCTTGAATATATTTAAATCCATCTCCGAGTGTCTCTAACAACACATCACTTTGTGTTCGTGCAAGCTCTGCGATATTGCTCCAAAGATATTCAGGCAAAATTACATAATGCACTTTCCTACGCATCTGCTTTTCAAACTCCGGTACGTCAGTTTCATTAGCGGCATACCAAACAGATAGGGGTGTACGCTTATCTCCCTTTTCCAGTTCAGGATAATCGGAACCAAGCTCTCTTTTTGCTGATTCTTCGTAATTAGAGGACAAATATCTTAGAAAAAGAAATGAAAGCATATAATCACGGAAATCATCCGCGTTCATTGCACCCCGCAATTGATCTGCTATACTCCAAAGGGTTCTACCCAGTTGTTGCTGTTGTTTTTTTTGTGTCATGTATTTTAAGCGAAAATTTCCGGCAATTGAAAGCTATGCTTGTCAAGAAAAGCTTCCAATATCTTCCTAAATAATTCTTTGTTGTCTAAATTCATCTCAACTGGTTGGTAAATCGAGTATTTACCATGGCTAAGTAAGTTTAAGGCTCGTGAATAAAGCACTTCATCTTCAACGCCATAAATGCATTTCGAGAATTCGTCATAACCGAAAAAACTAGACGTCTTCTCTAAAACACTCCGTAGCATATTGAAATGATATGTATTTATTACATCAGTCTCTGACGCTTTCTTTAAGTCGCTTAGCAAGGCAACATGATGAAAGAAGGGAGTGTCGTCCGTGGCCCTCAACACATAACCTTCGTTTCCATTTTTGTGAAGAAAATGACTTTTGTGTGCAATATTCCTAAGCTCGTTATACACCACGTTGAAAAACAACGCATGATGTGACGAAATAACGACTCTTACTTTATCCTTTCCTTTTTTTAATAACTGCGCTAAATCACTAGCCACTGCAATGGAATTGTTGTCATCAAGTGAAGAAATCGGATCATCAATATAAATATTTTTCACCCAATTATATGACTGATCTCCGTCGATAGATAGCTCACAAATAGCAAGAAAAATACACCATATAAAAATATTTTCCTCTCCCCTAGAAACCTTAATGTTCTGTTGGACAATATACTCTGGCTCCTCGGAGTTTGGTCTAAACCTTGGATTTTTGACTTGCTTTCTAAAAGTTATATTCCAATCGTCATAATTTATAGTAAAATTAAAGTCTGCATACCGTTCAAGAAATCCGAAAATTTTTTCTTCCAGCGCCAGCTCCTTGAACCCTTCGAAAAAGCTCGAATTTTGATTTATAATCAAATGACGTTCAGAATCATTTGCCAGATCGTTGTTCCAATGGAAAAGGTCCTCTGTAAAAGCATTGTAGTAGAGTGTGTCTCTTACCGGATTTCTCCTACGTTTTTTAGATATATCTTTAAATTCCATCGACAGGCGTGTCTTCCCGGTTCCATTGTACGCATAAAGCAAAACAAAGTGATGGTCATTAAGATCATCACGTAGCCTAACAGCTACATTTTTTAAATTTTTGTATCTATACAACTTCTTCTCACCACTCATATTTTATTTCACCGGTTTAGGAAACAACTGCTGCATTAGACCAATTTTATGCAATTTCAATTGCTCAATTTTGTAAATACGTGCGCTAATCGATGTATCCAAATCAGAAAGGCATTCTGCTATCTTTCGTTGCTCTCTTGGCTTGGGTACATTTATTTTCAACTTCTTCAATTGGTTAGAATAAAGATGAACGACAGCGATTCCTTGCGCCAATTGGGATATTTTTTTCTTTTTGATATTGTTCAGATAGTACGACAAAAATACACCATTAATTTTTGTCCGGATAATATTCAAATCCCCGCCCAAGGCTATCCCATCTTTTAATACGCAAGAAGCAGTTGCAATATCGTCATGAGTCTCTCCTGATGCGGGAATAATAACATCATTAGTTCGACTTAATACTAAATCATCTACACTTAGATTGGTATAAGATTTGACAACACTTATGGTTTCATTGTAATAAGTATAGAGTTCTCCGTATCGAATACATGGCACACTGCCATTTTCAGCAATATCAGACTTTGCGATCCCCTTTCCTTTTAAAAACATTCCTTGCTCACCCAGCGTATCTTCGACCCACTCTCCATCTGTTAAAAACTCCGGAAATCTCATTTTCGGTACCGTCTCCCCTTCTTGTGGAAAAAGGTTTTGCATCAAGCCTTTCTTATGTTCTTTTAGAGCTTCTAGTTTTTGATTGTGGGCTGCGATCACTTCATCCAGGGAAGAAAGGCAGGAGGCGATTTTTTGCTGCTCTGGTAATTTGGGAAATGGGAATGGTGTTGAAAATAAATCTTTGACATTGACTTGGAGGGCCCCATTTGCCCTAGCTCCAACAGAAATAAATTTTTTAAGCCATTTTCCGTGAAGATTATTTGTAAATTGATATTTAGCAAGTTTTGGATAAACTTTCGACCTATCAAAGCGGAAGCAGGTAAAAATGCTGTTTGGAACAGCGCCCACCTCTTCATCTTCAAACATGGCAACCTCACCCTCGGGATAAAGTTTTGTTGAACTTCTGTTATAGGCAAAATCCCCAGCATGTATTACGTAATAGTTATTGTAAGAATCTCCCGCGATCTCTCTACCAAATTTTTCAATTTGCGAAACAAGCCCGATACCAGAGGTAATACTCATTAGCTTAAACTTACGCCCCTTAGTTTTTTCGGTGATTTCTTTACTTAAAATACCTAACGGCTCGATATCCCATTCTCCATTACTCCTGAACTCAGGAAAACGCAATTCAGGTAATAATTTATCTTTCTTATTATTCATTGTCTTGTTGAGTGGCATTTAATTCGTTCATTACCAGGGCTTGCAGTTCAGCCCTCGGCAGCAAAAGCTGATATTCAGCAACTCCTATCGGCTTATTAATGTCTTGCAAAGCTATTTCCACATCAAGGTGGTCTTTATCGGCACAGAGGATGATGCCGATGGATGGGTTTTCGGTTTCACTTTTCTCCAAACGGTCGAGTAAGGAGAGGTAAAGATTCATTTTACCGACATATTCCGCTTTGAAACTGCCGATTTTTAGTTCAATCGCCACCAGAGACCGCAAGCCGCGGTGAAAGAAAAGCATATCTACAAAATATTCCTTGGCATTGTATTCCAGTCGATATTGGTTCCCGATGAAACTAAACCCTCTGCCCAATTCCAGTATAAATGCCCTTATTTTAGCGATCAATCTGTTTTCAAGCTCCAACTCTTTAATTGGTTCCGTAACACCCAAAAATCCTAGATTGTAGGTGCTTTTGAATACTTCGTTGGCATATTCAGCATGTGCCTCGGGGAGCGTCTGGTCAAAATTGTGGGTTTTGACCTGCTTCCGCGCCTCGCCATAATTGTCCATTTTAATGGCATTCAACAGCAAATCTCTCGACCAACCTTTTGCCAGGGCCTCATGGGCATAGAATTCAGCAGAAGAATCATCTTTTACTTTATTGATCAACAGTAGATTATGCCCCCATGGCAAAACTGCGACAGCCTGTCGCAGTTTTGTATCTGCCCGATAGTAGCGCTCATAAAAGCGTTTCATGTCCCATAGATTTCGCGGAGACAAACCCATGTCCGGAAACTCGTTTTTGAGGTCAATGGATAATTGTTTTACAACACCGCTGCCATAACCTTCTTCCAATTTTCTTTCACTGAGCAATTTCCCCAGATTCCAATAAACAGACTGCGTGCTGTTATTTACCTGTCGGGCAATGAGAATACGAGCTGAATGGATCTGGCCAATCGCTTGATTGAGTATTTCCTTATACGCCGCTTCGTTAAAGCCCGGAACCGCTACTTTGTCATCATTCATACGCTGCCAATCCAGATATTTCCCGCCCTTCCGCTATTTTCTTTAACTGAGGCACCAAGTCCGCCATCAATGCAAGCTCCTTATTCCTGCGTTCCTTCCAGCTCAGTCCCAGTGGTTCCAGAAAGTCGGTGAGCTTTTCACCGTCGAAAATCATCCGGCTCATGATGCCATCCACAAAGCTTTTCAAGTCTGCCGTTTGTAATCCGTGCGCGTGTGCGATGACAGACAATTCCTTTTCGCTTTTTTCAACTTTAAAGGCTTCAAGCATTTTTTGCAGTTCATCAACTGTATACCCCTTATTCCAGTCTAAGGTTTTGATGAATTCTGTCAAATCCTCTTGCTCGTCCAACATATTGGCATTAGCACGTAGCAAACTGATCACCTGTTGTTGAGTCATCCTTTGCTTAGCCGGCTTTCTTTGCGTGCTGTCGGCAATCAGCTTCATGATGTAGTCGTAGTCAATGATCGCCGAAGCAAAGAGCACAAACTCGAAATCTAGTTCTTGAATGTCGACAGGTGCCTTGTCGCCTTGCTTTTGCTGAATCTCGCGCAATTGCTTGGCGGTTTCTATATAGGAGCTTCTGAACTCCTGTAAAGTCTCGTTGGGCAAAATGTGGTCAATTTCGTCCTTTTGCGCTGCATTCAAATCGGTGTACTGGTCCAGCTGGGTTTTAAGCCTTTGTACTTCCTTAAAGTTTTTCACAAAGGTGACGCGCGCCGCATCGCCTTTCAGATTGTACACCTCTTCCGGTTCCGTTGATAGATTATGCTCCCGCATGAATGCATCAAGGGTTTCTACCGCTTTCTGATACTTGTCAATCACCACGGGAGCGGGGTCAACCATCCATATTTCTTTTGCCTTTCCGCTGTCCTCCCCGGAGAAAAGCGCAATGGCTTTGTCTATTTCTAGTTGTTGAGAACGGAAATCCAGAATATTACCATAAGGCTTGGTGTCATTCAATACCCGGTTGGTGCGGGAAAATGCCTGGATCAAACCGTGGTATTTCAGGTTTTTGTCCACATACAAAGTATTCAGATATTTGGAATCAAATCCTGTGAGCAACATATCCACCACAATGGTAATGTCAATCTTGTTCTCGTGCGCGTAGTCGTGATTGCTGTATTTATGGTATTTAATGCGCCTTTGTACATCCTGGTAATACAAATCAAACTCGTTGATAGTATGATTTGTGCGATACTGCCGGTTGTAGTCCGCAATAATTTCGGTAAGCGCTCTTTTCTTTTCTTCGGGGTCGGTTTTGTTGTCCTCTTTTTCTTGCAGCAAATCATCCTGCAACTGTTTCACATCCGCTGCATTCTTTTGGCTTTGCTGGTCACCCTCTCTACCAATCAATTGGGCTGGCGGAGAAAATACACATGCAATATTTAAAGGCTGAAATTCAGCATACTGCGACTGCCGCTGGGATTGGATTTCTTTAAACAGCTGATAATATTCAATCGCATTATTAATGGAACCAGTCGCCAGCACTGCGTTGAAGCGTCTCGAATTGGTTGCGTCATCATGCTTCGCCAAAATAGCCTCCACAACCGCCTGTTGTGCAATCTGTTCGCCGGGTTTGGGACTTTGAGCGCCCTTTCCTTTGAAATAGTCGATATGAAATTTCAGAACATTCCTATCGTCTATAGCATGTGTAATGGTGTAAGCATGCAACCGTTGTTGAAAGATGAATTCGGTAGTTTTATTTAAGCCCGATTCTCCTTCGATATAGCTGTAACTGGCATTTTCGTCAAAAATGGGTGTTCCTGTAAAACCGAAAAGTTGAGCATTTGGGAAAAACTCTTTGATCGCCTTGTGATTCTCGCCAAACTGCGAACGGTGACATTCGTCGAAGATAAATACCACACGCTTGTCCCTCAATGGCTGTAAACGTTCTCTGTAACTTTGACGGTTAGTACCACCAAGCGCCAGTCCTAATTTTTGAATGGTCGTAACAATCACCCTATCGGCATAGTCAGAAGATAATAATCGCCTTACCAGCGTTTCGGTATTCGTATTTTCTTCGACACTACCTTCCTGAAATTTGTTGAACTCCTCCCGGGTCTGCCGGTCAAGGTCTTTGCGATCAACTACAAAAAGGCATTTTTCAATATCATTATTACTTTTCAGCAGGGTCGATGCCTTGAAAGAGGTGAGCGTTTTACCGCTTCCGGTCGTATGCCAGATATAGCCGTTGCCCCGGTTCTGTTGAATGCAATCCATGATGGCTTTCACAGCATAAATCTGATAAGGCCGCATAACAAGCAATTTCTGTTCGCTCTCCACCAACACCATGTATTTGCTAATCATTTCACCAAGCGTGCACTTGGTCAGGAATTTGTCAGCAAATGCTTCGAGATGGGTGATTTTTTTATTGCTTTCGTCTGCAAGCTGATAAATGGGCAAAAACTGCTCGTCCGCATTGAAGGCGAAATGCTGATTTCTGTTGTTGGCAAAATAATAGGTATTCGATCTGTTGCTAACAATAAACAATTGCATGAAGCACAGCAGCGTATTGCCGTAACCATTGCCCGCGTCGCTTTTATAGTCCACGATTTGCTGCATTGCTTTTCGTGGCGAAATATCGAGGCCCTTTAATTCGATTTGTACGAGGGGTAAACCATTGATCAACAGAATGACATCAAACCGCTGATGGCTATTCTCCGTATTGATGCGCAGTTGATTAACGACTTCAAAGTCATTCTTGCACCACTCCTTGTTGTTGACCAATGTGTAGTGCAACGGCGTACCGTCCTCACGCTGGAAGTATTGCCTTTCACGCAAAAGTTTAGAAGCAGCAAAGACGTCCGTCTTGATGATATCCTCCCGAAGACGCAGAAACTCATTCTCCGTCAACTTCACGCGATTAAGCGCTTCAAACTTGGTTTTGAAGTTCTGTTCAAGCGTCTTTCTATCAATAATGTCGGGCCGGTGTACGTATTTCAGGTCCGTCAGTTGATGGATCAGATCGTCTTCTATTTGGCTTTCCTTACTCATTCAGGTTCAGTTCGCGATTTGGCCAAATTTAGTCTTTTTAGATCGGTAAGTTATTTGCAACCTCGGCAAAAGTTAAGTTTTTTAGGAAGCGAAGAGGCAATTCGTAATTTTACATTTAGCGCTTTCCTCACAATATCAACACATATATGCCCATCCACGTAGCCATCACCCGCAAAGTCCTTCCCGGAAAAGAAGAAGAATTCAAAGATGCCCTCCGGCGCTTTTTAGGGGATTCGTTCTTGCATGGCGGCGTTCACGGGGCGGCCATGATGACGGCCCTGCCGGGCAGCGATAGTCGGGAAATAGGAATACTGAGGACTTTCGCCGATCAGGCCGAGCGGGATGCATTTTATAATTCGCAGCTCTTCAAGGATTGGGAAGCCTACGCATCGACGCTGACGGAAGAGCCGGTCTACCGGGAGCTTACCGGTCTGGAAGCGTGGTTCCGTTCATCTGTGCCTCCGCCGAAGTGGAAAATGGCGTTGGCGACGCTCTGCGGGGTGTATCCCACGAGTTTATTCCTGACATATGTGGTTGGCCCCTATATTCAGGGCCTGCATCCGGCATTTAGGACTTTGATAGTGGCTGGATGTATGGTCGGGCTGCTTACTTGGGTTGTAATGCCGCAGGTGACGAAAGTGCTGAAACCGTGGCTTTCCGGGAGCTCGCAAAATAAATAGAACCATATTCACCCGACTACCGATGGACAAATCAAACGGATATGAGGATAACGCCGCGACATTCATTCGTTGTCGCTCTAAGGGTATCGACGGAGTCGGTGCATCGTCAGTTCGGCTTTGGGCAAGGTCACTGGCCCCCAAAGCGACGGTGTTGGACGCAGGTTGCGGTATGGGCCTGCCGATTTCGAAGGCGTTGATCGACGAAGGTCTGACCGTCTATGGGATTGACGCATCGCCTTCAATGGTTCAAGCCTTCAAGCAGAATTTCCCGGATAATCCCGTCGCCTGCGAGGCCGCGGAAGATTCTGTCTATTTCAACCGGCAGTTCGACGCCATTATTGCCTGGGGACTTATGTTCCTTTTGCCGGTGGAAACGCAGGAAGTGGTAATCCAAAAAATGGCCAATGCCCTGCATCTTGGCGGAAAGTTGTTGTTTACGGCTCCTTCTCAGCAAATGAAATGGAATGATGCGATTACCGGGATAGCATCGGTATCGCTCGGGGCGGAACAATACAAGGCATTATTAGCGGCATCGGGCCTTTCGCTCATCGGGGAATTCGAAGATGAAGGCGAAAACCATTACTACCACGCGGTCAAGCATTAGGCAGCATTCCACTTTTCAGGTCAGACCTCAACTCTCCAAACTCTCCACGCAATATGAGCAGTACTACCTATGAAAATGGGTGGTAACCTCCATTTTATGCGGGTAGTGGGGCTGGTAATTTTGTGATGTCGAAAGACTAAGACATTTATCCGAAATCGCAAAGTCTGTCAGCCATGAAAACATTCTTCAAATCTATCCTGAGTATATCGCTGTCCGTTCTGAGCCAGTCGGGCGGAACCGCGAATGAAGCGGTGAGTCCCGCACGGGAAGCTTCGGCACAGTCTGTGCAGGTTGGTCACGAGGCTTTCCCCAATGAGAAAGAACCCCCATCCGACGCGCTTTACGGGACCAAAAGCGTAGGGATAGCGTTCGTCCTGGCCAATTTAAATTGATCCCGAATACCCTGACAATCATTAGCATATTCCTTTCTCCAACAAAATCAATTCCAGCCAGCCATGAAAAAAATACTGTTTGCCAACATGCCTTATGAGGGCCACTTCAATCCCCTGACGGGTATCGCCATGCACCTGAAATCACTCGGGCACGATGTGCGGTGGTATTCGGGAAGCATATTCAAAGACAAAATCGAGGGCCTCGGTATTCCCTACTACCCTTTCAAGAATGCGCTTGATTTCAATCAGCACAATGTACACATCCTCTTTCCCGAGCGCGACAAAGTCCGCGGCGCGGTTGGCAAGCTGAAATATGACCTGAAAACGGCATTTATACTCAGATCCACCGAGTTTTACGAGGATATCCGGGAGATCAACGAGTCATGGTCATTCGATTTACTGATCAGCGACGTCGCATTCACCGGCATGCCGTTCGTAAAGGAAAAACTGAACAAGAAAGTGGTATCGGTAGGCGTGTTCCCGCTTGTCGAAACCTCCCGGGATTTGCCTCCGACCGGTCTCGCAATGACGCCTTCCACAAGCTTTTTGGGACGCAGGAAACAGGACCTGCTTCGCTTTTTCGCTAACAAGATCATCTTCCGGGAAGCCGCCAGGCTCTTTGCCAGCCTTTTCCGTGAGCATGGCCTGGCACCGGTAAAAGGCAATATCTTCGATGTGCTGGGTAAAAAAACAGACCTTCTCCTGCAAAGTGGTACGCCCGGATTCGAATACAGCCGTTCCGATTTGAGTAAAAAAGTACGGTTTGTGGGGCCGCTGCTGCCATTCTCCAAACGCGGCAAGGGCATGACCGACCTCGGGGAACAACTCGGGAAATATGAAAAAGTGGTCCTGGTCACACAAGGCACGCTGGAAAGAGACCCGGCAAAGATTCTCGTCCCCACACTCGATGCTTTCAAGGACACGCCCGTACTGGTAATCGCTACCACAGGCGGAATGGGTACGGCCGAGTTACAGGCGCGCTACCCGCAGGAGAATATCGTGATCCGCGACTTTATTCCTTTCAATGACATCATGCCGCATTGTGATGTATACGTAACAAACGGGGGCTATGGAGGTGTGATGCTCGGCATACAAAACCAGCTGCCGTTGGTCGCCGCGGGTATTCATGAGGGTAAAAACGAAATCAACGCCAGGATTGGCTACTTTAAATTAGGTGTCGATCTTAAAACTGAATTCCCTACACCGGCGCAAATCAGGGCTGGCGTGGAAAAGGTGCTGGCGGACAGCACTTATAAAAACAATGTCAAAAAACTCAGCCGGGAATTCAAAGATTATAACCCTCAGTCGCTTTGTACACAATACATTGATGACCTTCTCGATATTAAAACTCCCGAACTGATATAATGTTATCCACCAGTCGATTCGTAGTCATTTTATACTTGCTGTCTGTCATGACCGCATGGGGCCAAACGATGGAGCCGCCTGTAATCGAGCTGGTTTACGGGCGGGTTAATTACCCCGTCGGGCGAAATGCGCTGGTGCTGGAAGACCCGACCAACGCATTGCCGTACGCCGACGTGGAGGCCAGGCCGGAATTGTTTAAGCCTATGACCCAGGAAACGCTCAATGTTGGACCAAGCGCTTCCACCTTCTGGCTGAAAATGCGCGTCGTCAGCAAAACGGAGACGGAATGGTTTCTGCACGTCAAGGCGCCATTCCTGCAACAGGTCGACCTGTTTGAGAGCGCACAACCGAGTTATGACAATACGATTAATTACATCACGAATGTCGGCTCCGCATTGCCTTACCACGACCGGCCTGTCCTCAGCAACCAGACGATCCTACCGCTCCACCTGGTCAGGAAAGACACCGCGACAATTTACCTGCGCGTGCGCAGCAACTCCATCGTACGCGTGCCCCTCGAAATTTCGACGCTTCAACACATCTATGAAAACAGCCAGAAGACTGACATCGGTCACGGATTTTATTACGGGTTAATTGCCGCGCTCATCATCTATAACTTATTCGTCTTCATTTCGATACGCGAGCGGACTTATCTATACTACGTGTTCTACATTTTTTTCGTCGCATTGAATATTGGTTATAGCAAAGGCCTTTTTCTACAATTCATCGTTCCGCATTTCCCACAAGCCAATCATTCCAACTATACCGGCAGCCTCGCTTTTGTATTCGCTTTACTTTTCACCAATTCATTCCTGAATACGCGGCATTATTGCCCGCGGCTTCGGAAATTGGGCTGGCTGATCGTCGTGTCCTGCGTGGGCGTAGTTGGACTTTCGCTTGTCGGGAATTTGTTGCAGGGTTTCCAACTAAGCTGGCTCACGGTGGGCTTCTTCCTGATCTACTCCAACGTAGTCGGTTTTACGGTACTGAAACAGGGTTTCAAGCCGGCCAGGTATTATCTGATGGGGTTCACCGCACTCCTGGCAGGTATTTTTATTTTCATGATGAAGGATATGGCTGTTTTTCCGGAGAACTGGTTTACGGAAGGTGCCTATCAGATCGGTTCCGGCCTGGAAGCCATTATACTTTCCTTTGCATTGGCCAACAAGCTTAATACTTTCAAGAGGGAAAAAGAACGAACCCAGGCAGAAGCCCTGGCACAGGCTACGATTTTTTCGCAGCAGTTGATCGGTTCGCAGGAAAGCGAACGCAAACGGGTAGCCGCCGAACTGCACGACAGCCTGGGCCAAAGCCTGGGAATGGTCAAAAACAAGGTCTTGATGATCAAGCGAGACACCGCGAAACCCGAACTACGCGATAAACAGCTCCGGGATCTCGAAGAAATGGTCACGGAGGCTATTCAGGAAGTACGCAATATTTCCTACAATTTGCGCCCGCTGCATCTGGAACTGCTGGGGATCACGCAATCGCTGCATAGCTTGCTGGAAGATGTAATAGAAACAGGCCTGATCGAACTGGAAACGGATATTCAGAACTTTGATAATATACTCTCCAAATCCAATGAAATGAATGTTTTCAGGATCGTCCAGGAATGCTTTAACAACATTCTCAAACACGCGCAGGCCACGGCGGCACGCATTCGGATTACCAAAACAGATGCCATGATAGCGATACGTATAGAAGACAACGGTGTGGGTATGCAACCTGCCTCAACCGGCAAAGGCGGCTTCGGGATGATTGTCATCCGGGAGCGGCTCAACATCCTCAACGGCCAGATCGAGGTCCGCGAAAACAAACCGTCCGGTACTATTATTCAAATTCAAATTCCTTTCTGACGATGGAAATCAGACTGCTGATCGCCGACGACCACCCCATTTTTCTCAAAGGACTCCAGGAAGTGATCGAAATGGATACCGACCTGAAAGTGATCGTCAGTGCCAAAAATGGCCAGGAAGCCCTGCATTCCTTTCAATCCCACAGCGTGGATGTGGTGGTTCTGGATATCGACATGCCCCGCATGAACGGATTGGAAGCTGCCGAGCAAATGCTGCATATCCGACCGACCCTTCCGGTCATTATGCTTACCATGCATAAGGAAAAGGCTCCCTTTCTGAAAGCGCTGGAAATAGGCGTGTTGGGTTACGTCCTTAAAGAAAATGCCGTTTCAGATATAGTACATGCTATTTACAAGGCCAAAGACGGAGACCTCTACCTGAGCCCGGAGATCTCCGCCTACCTTCTCAAAAAGACATCGGCCCTGCAACGACAATCGAAAAATGACCTGAAAGCATTGCTTACCCCTTCCGAAACCCACATTATGAAAATGATTTCGGAATACAAATCCAGCAAGGAAATCGCCGATGCGCTTTTCATTAGTGAAAAAACAGTATCCAACCATCGGATGAACATTGCCAAAAAGCTGAACCTGACGGGGAAGAACAGTTTGCTGCGGTTTGCGTTGGAGCAGAGCTGGGAATAACGGGGCTTTACTCCCCGCCCATTACCGCCACCATTCCTGGTATCGGATCCGCCGAATGCAGCAAATCCGTCATCTCCAGACTCATTTGTGTGATTTGCGACGCCCTTTTCCGCATCCGATCTTCATAATCCGCAATCGCGGCGCGAACATCGCCAAACATGCCCGCCGTCAGGCATTCCGACAACTCAAGCGCGTCCTGCATCGCCATGTTTACGCCTTCGCCCGCGTACGGGGGCATCCTGTGCGCTGCATCACCAAGCATGGTGAGGTTCGGAAGGGTTTCCCATTGCTGGTCGAGGGGGAAATGGCACTGAGGCCGGGGAGTGAGCCATATTTCGTCGCTGGTGAACAACTCCTGCCACACATCGTTCCACGATCCGAATGTTTCCTGAAACCAGTCAAATACCGCTTTCTTTTCATTAAAATTTATACCACTTTCCTGTACCCAGTTTTCAGCAACTTTGCAGCCGGTGTAAAACGCGAGGCTTCCGTCGCCTTTGGCGCTAAGGATCAACGACTGTTCATCTCCGAAAGCAAAGATTTTTCCACCCTTTACCAGCTCCCAAAGCCGTGGTGCGTTGGACGATGCATGGTAGATATTACCTTCCACGATCGTCACGCCGGAATACACCGGGGTTATCGCGGTTAAATAAGGTCGTATTTTAGAATTGGCACCATCCGCAGCAACAACGATATCAGCATACACCTCTGTCCCGTTTTTGAAATGCATCAGCCAACCCTCCCCTTTTCTTTCCATTGAACCAAACCGGCTGTCCCATACCACCGTGCCTTCTTGCAGCGATTCGAGTAAAATCTTTCGCAAGGGGGCCCTGTCAATCTCCGGCCGGTCCTCCGCAAATGCCCTTTCGGCCGCATGGTCATCTACATGGATATCGCCGTGCTTATCCAGGATCCTCACGCGCCCTGCATCGGGCCGGTAGTTTTGATAAAATGCATCCAGCAGACCGGCACGCCGAAGCGCTTCCAATCCCGATTCCTCGTGCAGGTCGAGCGTGGCGCCCTGCACCCGGGCATCCTTCCCGAAATCGCGTTCGTATACATGCACATCAGCGCCCGACATTTGGAGCAGCCTTGCCAATGTCAGCCCACCCGGGCCGCCGCCGACAATCGCTATTTTTTTATGGTCCAGTATCATAATTTCCGTTGTTTATGATACAAAACTAGCCCGGCGGCAATGTCGAAAATTGGATAAATCGGTCGTTTTTGTTCCGTGCAAGTTCTTTGGGGATAACCCCGGCGTACTTTTTGATCTCCCGGATGAAATGGGACTGATCTGCATAGTTTTCGTCAGGAAACAGCCTTCCCTCCCTGATATGCTGAAACGAAGCCCTGAAACGGATAATATTGCAATAGGTTTTCAACGACACGCCAATCGTATCGCGGAAATAGCGGTTGATCTGTCGGCTGGTCCAGGAAGTTTTTTCCGACAACTCAGCCACACTAATGGAGCCATTGGTTGTATAAATCAGCTCAAAAAGCTTCTTTTTGCGCTCATCGATGCTCTTTTTCACCATACCCTTCATGTTCTCCGTAAGCTTCGCACAAAAGTCCCCGATATCCTGAAACTCATCCAGGGCTATTCCAAAGAAATCGGCAGGCAGCACCGTGGCACTATCGGGCAGGATCGGTAGGAAGTCTTTGAATAAATAGGGGACGGCAAGCGGCCGGAAACTGATGCTGAAAAGGGTAAAATCCGCCGGGATCTCCGCACGCGAAGGCCCGCTCTCTAAACCGAGCAGCACAATGCCTTGCCCGCCTCCGAACGAAAAACTGGCATCGATCCGGCCGTCGGGTAACACCGTCACCGCCAATGGCTTTCCGGATTTGTTGGTCAGCATCCAGAAGCTCTCCACCAAATGGCTGATCTCCTCTGCTGGAGGCATTGACCAATAATCGATGTCGTCCTTTTGATACTGCAGTGGTTCCATTTCCAAGGCTATCACTTACCCTCGTTATTCACATTCACATCCTTAAACATAAATGCATTATCGCTCACTCTCACCGCCTTGCCGCTGGCCGTGGTAACATTTCTCAGCACAACGTTTTGGGTTTTCACGTACGGGTACTTCTCCTGGTAAGCACCGTCGGTCATCTCCGGGTTGAAATTGGCGAATATCGCAGGCCCCTGGTAGTTTTCGGGATGGGCGGCATCGTCGATCCGGAGGTTTTCAATGGTGATCTTTTCGGGCATGTAGCAGGTGTAACCAAAATCGTGCTGGCCGGAGTAAGAACCGCTGATCAGCGATGCATTGCTGGGCTTGCCGTTCGCCGGAACGAAAACGCAGTTACGGATCACCACCTCTCCCTGCCAGGTACTGCCGTAGTCGGGCCGGAGATTGACAATGCTTCTGCCCCTGATCGTGGAATTCTCTATCAGCAACAGCCCGCTTCCGATCGCATTGATCCCCATATGCCCCAGGGTAGAGTTACGGATGGTGGCATTGGCAACGCCCTGGTGCGCGTCGAACCGGGAGAGCGTACAACGGTCGTAAAGCAGGTTTTTGCAGAAGTTGGAACCCAGTATGCCCCAGTAGGTATTGTCGTTGATGTCGTTAGTCTGGCTGCAATTGATAAACGACACGTTCAGCGCCCGGTTGGCCGACAGGTCGTAGGTACCCATGGAAACAGGTTTTCCCGCCGCGCCGATGGTGCTATAAGTCTTATGACCCGTCAGCACGGTGTTCTTTACCGTCACATAAGAGCAATCACCGATGTTGATAAAGCCGCCATAGGGCGCGCCATGATCTTCCTCTCCCGTAATGCGGTGTTCCAGTCCTTCTACGAGCACATTCGACCGCCGGACCGCGATGTTTCGGTTATAATAGGTGTATTTCGATTCGGCTTTATTGGCAATGGTCGTAAAACGCCCGCCAGTGATTTTCAACGGCTTTTCGTCGATCGGCAGCGCGGTAATGTCCGTAATCTGATCAAAATCCCAGATGATCGGCGCATTCATATCCACTTTGCCGTTTTTATCCACCACAAAAATATCCGTTTGCGAAGACCCATTGTTTTGATTGAGCCCGAAACGGATATACTGTTTTACGTTCGAGTTGGTGACGGTGATCAGGCAAGGACCGGGTAAAGACGTTTCAATCTTTTCCTGGTTCCTTTTCAAGGAGGTAATCGTTTCCAGTTTAAACGGTTTCAGACCCGAGCTCACCGTAAAAACAGAGGCATTCCGGTTTTCCACCTCGCTATCGTCGATAATGAACGCAGCCTTTCCGAAATCGGTATCGGTTTGGATTATCACCGTCCGCTCTTTTCCACCCATGTAGTAAGTCGCGTCGTCGCTGGCTTTCACCGGCAACCGGTGGACGTTGGCAAATGCATGGGTTGCAGCAATCGCGTCCACGTCATCCGTTTTCCCGTCGCCCCGCGCACCAAAGTCGGCATAACGCACCACGCCGGCAGCCTTATACTTCCGGACGTCTTTGGGCACCACGTTCACTTGCAGCTCGCCTTTGTCATTGGTCTGCACCCCGGTTTTCGTGTTTTCGGAAGTAACCGTGACACTTTCGGCCGAACCTTTGTTTTGCGCCCGGATGGCCAACGGACAGGTTAAGAGAAAGGAGATCAGGAGCCAGTATTTTGTCATAAGGGTTAGTTTAGTCGCCATTAGTTTCAAAAGACGTCTTCCTCTGAAAATACTTTACAAGCCCCGATTCTCCGCCGATTTCAGCTTAATATTTCAGATCCCTGATTTTTTGAGCAACCCTGTTTGCGATAATCTGATAACCGGAATTATTAAGGTGAATCTCATCCGATTTATTATCCGGACGCATGCGGGAGGGAAAATTACCTCTTTGAATGTCCTCCCGATCGCCAGCGGTTGGCGTAAATCCGATATTGTTCATCTCTTCTTCGGTCGGCGGCGTCATGGGAACGTATGCGTCGCGGTACAGTAGCGCTAGTTCGTCGTTGAATGCGGTAACTTTTGCGTAGCCGTCCGTACCCTTGTTTTCCGTAGTGGCAGGTAATATGCCCAGCACCAGATACCGCCTCGGTTCTGCAATGTAATCCACCGAACTTTTGATCGCCGTGAGAATACCATCCTCCGGCTTCCCCTGGGTCATATCGTTTCGCCCATACCAAAGAATCTGCGTGCCCGTCCGCATTTTCACCGCGTCGGCCAGTTCGAACACCGAATCGTCGGGGATCTCCACATCTGCCGGCGTTCCGGCAGTTGCTTCCGCGTCGTTTTGCACCGTTGGCTCTACCACATAACGCTCCCCGACTTCCGGCAAAAATTTACGCGTGATGGCGCATGACACACCTGCGAGCGTGCCCGTACGACTATAAACGTTGCCATTCAGCGGGGTCGAAAGGAACTCGTTGCTAAGCTTTGTGACTGCTACCGGCTTCGCCCCATTGAATTTCCCACCGGCCACCGACAAGGTTAATGGCACACCGCCCTGCCGTATCGCGATCGACAATGCAACCTGTCCGTTGATACCGTCATTGTACACCGGCCTGTCCGTGAGGACATCGCTGACCCACGCCCCCAGCGGCTTGCTGCCGCCGGTTCCGATGGTGAGGCTATCGCCAAAAAAAGCGAGCGTTTTATCGCGTTTATCCTTTCTGGACGGGATGATTTTATCGAGCAGGTTATCGCAGGATGTCAGCAGCATTGTGGACAAGGCCGCCGCCCCAGATTGACGAAAAAAGCGTCTGCGGCTCATCCCCCTTTCCACCGGGTGGCTGGGGTTAGTGTGTCGGAAGGATTTCATTTTCATGGATGGAACGTTGCTGTAAAGGTGCTTTCGGGCATACGTAAACACGTATACATAGCATTATCGCAATAATCGTTCCACCAACGGGCGACTCGAAGAGGCCGGCATTGTCAGGAAATTCCTACAAGGTTTTGATCAAAACAATTTGGATTATATCCATTAATATGGATTAATTCCATTATCTTTGATCATCCAATATTGCCATACATAAATTGGGTTTTAGGGTTGTATAATGATCACATTCCGGAAGTATTGCTTCCGGAATGTCTGTTTTTTGAGAGGCAAAGCTTATTCTGCCCGCAAGCTTTTTACGGGATTGGTTAATGCGGCTTTGACGCTCTGAAAACTGATCGTCAGCAATCCTATTCCCACCGAAAGCGCCGCAGCCAACACAAAAACCCAGGCTCCAATATCAATTTTGTAGGTATATTCTTTCAAAAACGACTGCATGGCATACCAGGCGATGGGTGCGGCGATAACGAATGCTATGAGCATCAGTTTCAAAAAGTCGCGTGAGATCAACTGCACGATACTGTAAACCGTCGCACCAAGCACCTTGCGGACACCGATTTCCTTGGTACGCTGGGTCACCACAAACGAAACAAGCCCGAACAGCCCCAAAGAGCCGATGAGGATACCCAGCACAGCAAATAGTTGAAGGAAATTGGAAAGCTTCCGTTCGCTGTCGTAAAAGCTCTTAATATCGTCTTCCAGAAATTTGGGCTCGTAATAATTGTTGGGAAACATGGCTTTCCAATGCTCGCCGATGTGTGCGAGCGCCTCAGCCTTTTTTGTATTGTCGATACGGATGCTGGCCAGCTGGAAGTTCCAGCCTCCGTACACATATAAATGCGGCGTAAGCTTGGTCCTGAGGTCTTCGGAATGGTAGTCCTTCACCACGCCGACGACGTTCATTTTAGTACCCCAAAACTGGAGTTGCTCGCCTATGGCCTTTTCTACATTGCTGAAACCCAGGTCGCGCGCCGCTTTTTCGTTCACCAGCACGTCTGTAAACTGGGTACCCTTGCTTTCACGCGTCGTATCGCCGGGCGTGAGCATGCGACCCGCGAGCAACGGAATGCGGAAAAAATGGAAGTAATTGGTATCAATGTGCTGGAGACGGAAAGTTTCCTCTCCCCCAGGCAGGCCGGGATGCGTCACGGCTCCCCACCAGTGGTTTCGTTTGCTGGCTGGGGTCGTCAGGCCAAATGCTACCTCGCGTATCTCGGGGTGCTGTTTGAGCTGCCGCCGGAAACGCTCCCGCAGCATGGCGCTGCGATCGGGCATATTGACCGTAACAATGCCACTTTTCTCAAAGCCCAGGTCCTTTTCATAAAAATACCGGATCTGTTTCATCGCCAGCAAGGTACAGATCACCAGCACCTGGGCGATCACAAATTGCATAACGACCAGCGACGATCGCAGCGAAATGCCGCCACTGGGCAGCGCAACCCGGTTTTGCAGCGCCTTTACCGGCTGAAAACCCGAAAGGACGAGGGCAGGATACAACCCGGCCAACACCGTTACCACCACCGCCAGAGCTGCCAGAAAAAGGAATGTACCCGTATTCCAGACCGAAGCGGCTACGACGCGCGTATTCAGCAGCTCCGATGAGTAGGCGACCAGTTTCCCGGCCAGCAACGCGCCCAAAAGGGTCGCCAGCAATACCATTAGCCCTGTTTCCCCAAAAAACTGGAAGATCAGCTGCCCTCTGCCACTGCCCAGCACTTTGCGCACCGCAATTTCCCGCCCGCGCTGAATGGCCTGAACTGTGGCCAGGTTTACAAAATTGATACAGGCGATAAATATGAGGAATATGCCAATGCTTGTCAGCGTGTAGAGCATCCATTCCGGCATGGAGTAATTGAACGGATCCTTGCTGGTATCGAAATGCATTTCCGAAAGCGGTTGCAATTCGCATGAGGTTACTGTTGTCTCCTCCGGCCGGCTTTTGCAAAAGCGTGTCAGCCCGGCACTAACCGGCGCGGTCGAAGCGCCCGGCTTCATCAACACAAATCCCTGATGCATCGAATCGCCGCCGCTGAGCTTGTCTTCCTGGGCGAGATCGGGCTGTATTTTTTTCATCGTTTCCCAGGAAATGATCATTTCCATCGGGAATTCAGTGTTTACCGGAAGGTTTCCGATCACGCCGGTAACCGTGAGATCCGTACGGTTGTCGTAACGCAGTCGCTTGCCGACGGCATTACCTTTGAAAAGCTTCTTCGCAGTTTGCTCGTCAAGCACCACTTGTCCGGGCGCACTGAGCGATTCTTTGGGATTACCGGCGATCCAGCGGACATCCAGCATTTCAAACATGGCCGGTTCAGTAAAAAAGATATTCTCCTGGTTGAAAATATCGGTTCCTACCTGTACCGCTGCCGGGTTCATACCGTAGAAGTTCGCAGCAGCTTCCACGCCCGGAAACTGTGTTTTGAGTACCTTAATGAGGGTCTGATGTACGTGCGATTGCTTCTCCCCGAACTTGTCGGTGGATTTTACACGATAAATTCGGTCTGCCTTTGCATGAAAACGGTCGAAGCTGTATTCAAACCGCACGATCCAAAAAAGCATAATGGCAACGCCGAGGCCCAGCGTAAGGCCCGTCAGGTTGATGAACGTGTACAACCTGTTCTTTTGCAGGTTCCGGTAAGCAGTTTTGAAGTAAGTCCCGATCATATTTTCCAGGCAGTTTATATTTGAAACAGCGCTTTAGAGGGATATTTCAAAAATAGTCTGCCAATCAAAAGAGGCCGCATAAAACGGCCTCCTGACGCTTAATTCAAAGAAATTTAAAAATCCGGATGTCCGCAACCGGACAAAATCCGTTCAGCACTGAACATCCTTAAACCTTACCTCCATACTAAAACCTTCTGCTGTACAACCCGGTCGGCTCCGGCCATGCGTACCACATAGATACCCGAAGCGGTGTTACCGAGCGGGATACTGACCGGCCCGCTCCTGCCGCCGATTTTTTCCGTCAGCACTACCTGCCCTCCGGCATTCACAATTTCGACCGTTTGAAAAGGTTCTTCCACCAGCAAATTCATTTCGCTGGTGCTGATCAGCGAGGGCCGCACAAAGAGCTCGCCCAAAGTTCCCTCCCCGCGATGGACCGAAATGATTTTGGAATACCTGAAACTTTCATCCTTGTCCATCATTTTCAGCCGGTAGTAAAGATCCCCTTCTTCCAAAGTATGATGTGTAAATGAATACAGATTTCCGACAGGCGCATTGGCGCCCTGAACTGAGCCGATTGGCTCGAATTGGCGGGCATCGCGGCTGTACTGGATATCGAACGACTTGAAATCCTTTTCCATGGAGGTCTGCCACGCAAGCCGGACCCCTTCCGCACTGGGCGCACCGGAAAAATCAACCAACGTCACCGGCAATGGGTCCGTAGCTTCAATACGATAAACAGCCGTGGCCGTAACTGCATAGATTTCACCCGACTGGTCTTCCCCGATATCCCTCACGCCCGTGAATGTCGACGTTTCATACTCCTTTACAGATCCATCCGAATTGATTTTGTGGATATCCCCCGAGCCATAATCCATTCCTATATAATACCCCTTCATCACCGGCCAGGCATTACCGCGGTACACCACCCCGCCGATCACGGAATTACCCCGTGCTGTGCGGGTCGGATAGATGTAAACCGGTTTGGTAAAACTGGCCGAATCGGGGCATTCGTTAATCGCGATACTTGGCGTGTAGCCATTCCCTTCAAAGCACCGCCAACCGAAATTGGTCCCTGACGCATTGCCTGCCGTTACATGGTTGATTTCCTCCCACGTATCCTGGCCCACATCGCCGATCCACAGGTCATAAGTTTCACGGTCGAAACTCCATCGGAACGGGTTTCTCAGCCCGCGGATAAAGATCTCGTTTCCGAAAGGATTGGAAGGCGGTATCACATAAGGAAGCCCGGAGCCCAGCGGCGGGTTCACATCGAGTCTCAATATTTTCCCCAACAGACTGGTCGTACTCTGCCCGTTCATGTTAGGATCGTAACCCGCCCCGCCGTCGCCGGTGGAGAGGTACAAATAACCGTCTTCATAGCCAAAATGCAGCTCCCCTCCATTGTGGTTGGTATTGACCGGGTGCGGTATTTTCAGGATTTCCACCCGTGTATTGGCGGGCACGAAGTTCCCTGACGGGTTTGCGGAGGTGTAACGCGCCAACACCAGATCGCCATTTGTGTCGGTGTAATACGTGTAGACAAAGCCATTGGTAGCGAAATCGGGATGAAAGGCGACACTCAGCAACCCTCCCTCTCCTGTCTGCGAAACTACCTGTCCACCGCTATTCATATTGAGGTATTGAATAGGAGTCCCCAATGAGCCGGGATTGAACACCGTAATAACACCGGAGCGTTCCGCGATGAAAATCCGGTTGGAATTGTCTCCCGCGTGTACCAGCTGCATGGCGGACGTGAGCCCGGTGATGACGGCTGTCGGATTAATATTGACATCGGGAATTTGTGCGTAAATGCGTACCGCGGCCAGAACGAAGCAAAATAGCAGGCCAGCCCCCCGCAGTATTGGACAATGGTTGATATGTTTCATATTTAACATGGTTAAAAAACAACACTACTTCTACCATTTATTTCGAAATCATACTACAATTGTCGTGCCTGCATGGGCAGTCGAACATACTGGGAAACAAAAAACCTCCGGAAGATAACTCCCGGAGGCTCAGCATTTTGCAACAACTTTAAAAGCGGTCAATAATAGAAAGTGCCGTATTCGCTGCTGATTGTCAATTTTTTCGCGTCGGAAGCTTCCACACGCCCGATCACCTGCGCATCGATCCCGAAAGATTTCGAAATTTCAATCACGCGCGCGGCGTGGTTTTCGGGGAGGTAAATTTCCAGCCTGTGACCCATATTAAACACTTTATACATCTCCTGCCAGCTCGTACCGCTTTCCTCCTGAATAAGTCTGAACAATGGAGGCACAGGGAGCAGGTTGTCTTTGATAATGTGAAGGTTATCAACAAAATGTAGAATTTTGGTCTGAGCTCCGCCACTGCAATGTACCATGCCATGGATTTGCGGACGCATTTCGTCGAGCAGCGCCTTGGCTACGGGGGCGTATGTACGTGTGGGGGAAAGGATAAGCTTCCCCACATTCAAAGGTGCCCCCTCCACTTCGTCGGTCAGTTTTTTGCTTCCGCTGTAAATGAGATCCTCACTTACTTCGGGATCGAAGCTTTCGGTATATTTTGAAAGGTATTTGCCCAGAATGTCGTGTCTGGCGGAGGTAAGGCCGTTACTGCCCATGCCGCCATTGTACTCGCTTTCGTAAGTCGCCTGTCCATAGGAGGCAAGGCCCACGATCAAGTCGCCTGCCTGGATGTTGGCATTATCCACCACCTCCGAGCGCTTCATACGGGCGATGACCGTACTATTGACGGTCACGGTCCGCACAAGATCACCCACATCGGCCGTTTCACCGCCTGTGCTGTAAATCTCGACACCATAGCTCCGGAGCATGTCCAGCACGTCCTCCGCACCGTTGATCACCTCCGCGATCACTTCACCCGGAATGCGGTTCTTGTTCCGATCGATGGTCGATGAATAGAGCATCGGACCCGTTGCACCCACACAAAGCAAATCGTCGGTATTCATCACGATCGCGTCCTGTGCGATGCCTTTCCAAACGGAAATATCACTGGTTTCTTTCCAATACAAATACGCCAGGGAAGTTTTGGTACCGGCGCCATCGGCATGCATGATCGTGCAATACTCGGGATCGCCCGCGAGGGTATCCGGGACTATTTTGCAAAAAGCCTTCGGAAAAAGCCCTTTGTCGATCTTTTCGATGGCCTTATGCACATCTTCCTTTGAAGCCGATACACCGCGCTGTAGATAACGGTCGGTAGTTTTCATCTGAGCGTATTAATTAGTAAGCTATCCTGATTCCGCCACAAAAGTAGGCAAAAAGGGGGCTTAAACCTTTACTTTAATGAAAGTAACCCTTAATTAGGCAAATCAGTGATTTACAAAATATTGCAAAAATTAACGATTTGTTAAAATAAGACAAATGCAAAAAAGTCGTTAGCTTTACAAACCTGAGGTGATCACATCACAAAACCGTAGAATCTCTTGTTTGACCATTTAAAGTCCTGAACCCACTTTTGATTTCATGCATTTTTCGATTCGTTCAGTCATTGTAACAGCCTTTTTGTTTGCCGTCAGTTCGCTTCCCAACCGTTCTTTCGCACAAGTCTCCAAACCCCAGGAAGTGGTGGCCGACACGCTGAGCCCTATCCAGTCGCTGGTATCGTTCGCCACCAAGCATTTGCATATCCCCTACCGTTCCGGCGGGTCATCCAAGCGAGGTTTCGATTGCTCGGGTTTCGTCCGGTACTGTTTCAATCAATGGAATATCGCACTTCCGCATTCCAGTGCAGCACAGGCCGAGCACGGTGAAGCCGTAGAACTCGATAATGCCAAACCCGGCGACCTTATATTTTTCAAAGGCAACAGCGCCAAAAGCAAGCGCATCGGGCACGTAGGCATTATCACCGAAGTAGCGCCTGGCTACGTCAAATTCATCCATTCGGCCTGGAAAGGCGGTATCCGCTACGACCTGCTGAACGCCGCTTATTACAGCAAGCGGTTTGTGGCGATCAAAAGAATGATCGAGTGATTTTAACTAATTGCTTTCGCTCTTTTCTCCGTCGACTGAAGTCGACGGTAAGGCGATTGCTTCCGGCTGTCGCTGCCTGGCGGCAGCAGAAGCCTATTCAACTGGGAATTGCCAATCATCCCCTGCCGTCGACTTAAGTCGACGAGCTAAGGAGCTTAGTTGTTGTTAGAATTTGTCCAGCCATATTTTTGCATGAATCTGTTGATTTCTATTTCAAAGGTTTTGCCTTTGTGATGCTCTTCCTGCCGGAGTATATAATTGCGAACTCGCGGGACATGTTTTTCGCTGACACTTACAGCCCAATAGTCATCCTGCCAGACAAACTTGGTTCTTGTCAGTTTGTTCTTATTTATCCAGTAAGCTGACTCTCCCTTGATGATCTTCATTACATCCGAGAGCGTCTGCTGCCGGGTAAGACAAATGAGGCAATGCGCGTGATCGAAGTAGCCGTTGATCACATTCAACTCAATCCCCTTCGACATTGCATATTCCCTGATATGCATGAACACCTTATTTCGAATATCGTCTCCCAGTACTGGCGCACGATATTTCGTAGAAAAAACAACATGAATCCAAATCCGGCTCCAACTCATACCAATAGAAGATTAAAAAACGTCCGACAATAAACCCCTAGGCGGTCTCATTGATACGCTAAACCTCAAACTTGGTAACACCTCAATTTCATTTCCCATAAAAAATCCGATGGCCGTCGACTTCAGTCGACGGAAAAAGGGAAAGGAATGAGCTAATGATGTTAAATTTGTGTTGAAATTTGAAATCTATAAATTTTATCATTCCTGCATTTTGAAACTCTGGCAAAAGGAAAATACTGTCACTTCTGAGAAAATAGAACGCTTCACCGTCGGCCGCGACCGCGAGATGGATTTGCATCTGGCCGAATTCGATGTGCTGGGCAATATCGCCCACGCCACCATGCTGGAAACCATCGGTCTGCTCACGGCCGACGATCTGGCCGCATTGAAAACCGAACTCAAAGCCATTTACGGGCAAATCCGGAAGGGTGAATTCGTCATCGAAGAAGGCATCGAAGATGTGCATTCGCAGGTGGAACTGCTGTTAACCCGCAGGCTCGGCGATACCGGCAAGAAAATTCATTCGGGTCGCTCGCGTAATGACCAGGTGCTGGTGGACATGAAGCTGTACACCCGCGCGCGGCTTTTTGAAGTCGTGCAGGCCACAGAAAAGCTTTTCGACGTGCTGACCCGCAAATCCGAGGAACACAAAAATGACCTGCTGCCAGGCTACACGCATTTGCAAATCGCCATGCCGTCGTCATTCGGGCTGTGGTTCGGCGCCTACGCCGAAGGGCTCATCGACGATATTATCCAGCTGAATGCTGCCTACCGTCTTGCCAACCGCAACCCCCTAGGCTCAGGCGCGGGTTATGGCTCGTCGTTCCCGCTGAACCGCCAGCTGACCACCGAGTTGCTGGGTTTTGAAGGAATGCACCATAACGTCGTGTATGCGCAGATGAGCCGCGGGCGTACGGAGCAGGCCGCATTGAGCGCCATCGCTTCGCTGGCGGCCACCGTTTCGAGGCTTGCCATGGACGTTTGCCTGTACAACAGCCAAAACTTCGGCTTCATCGTATTGCCCGACGACCTCACCACCGGCAGCAGCATTATGCCGCATAAGAAAAACCCGGACGTAGCCGAACTCCTGCGCGCCAAAACCAACCGCATGAAAGCATTGCCGATGGAGGTAACGATGGTATTGAGCAACCTGCCGTCAGGCTATCACCGCGATATGCAGCTGCTGAAAGAAATCCTGATGCCGGCATTCGACGAAATCCTCGACTGCCTCGACATCGCTGCATTCATGCTGGAACATTTGAAAGTCAAACAAAACCTGCTCGACGACCCGAAATACGACTTGCTGTTCAGTGTGGAGCGTGTGAACGAACTCGTGATCGCCGGGGTACCTTTCCGTGACGCATACAAACAAGTCGGCGCAGAAATCGGCGACGGTACCTATACCGCGCCGCGGGAGCTGAAACACAACCATGAAGGAAGTATCGGCAATTTGCAAACGGAAGCCATTCGTGCGCGGATGGAACGGGAAATTGGCGCGTTCGGCTACGATAAAGTTTTGGCAACACTCGACAATCTGATCCGTTAAGCGGTCCGTCATGATACTGATAAAAAAGGCCCTGCTCATTTCTGTACCCATCGGAATGGCGGGGCTTTCTCTTTCTTTTCAGGAGAAGTTACCGGCATCCGAGGCCGCCGGCCACAGGCTGCAAGCCGATTCCGTCCAGCAAGGGAGAAAACTGGCGATGGATTATTGTCAGCGCTGCCATTTGTTCCCCGATCCTTCATTGCTGGACAAAAAAACGTGGGTAACCAGTGTGCTACCGAATATGGGTTTGCGGCTAGGTATCCGGCCCAATGGGCAGGACCCTTACGCCGATCTGATCCCCGAAGAAAAGCATGTGATGCAAGCCTTAAACGTCTACCCCGAAGCTCAACTCATTTCGGAGGGCGAATGGAAAGAGATCGTTGCCTATTACCGCTCTATGGCCCCCGCCGTGCCGCTTCCGCAGGAAAAAACGCTTCCTGTGGAAGACTCTCTGCGGCTTTTCCATGTGTCCGACCTGACCGTAGGCGATAAAGAAGTCCCCAAAACCTCCATGCTGAAATATGACCCGGCTTCTTCGCTGCTCTATATCGGCGACGATCAGAATGCTTTGTATGTATTCGGAAAGACGGGATTGAAAGATACCTGGTGGATCGATTCCGCGCCAACCGATATCGACTTCCCTCAAAACGCCCCGCCCCGCCTGCTCTCCATTGGGGTTTTCAAACCATCCGACCAGCGGACGGGCCGACTGATGTCGCTTTCCAAAACAACAGACCCTTCGCTTGTGAATGTTCAGAACCTTCCGCGCCCTGTACAATTTGCAACCGGGGACCTAAATATGGATGGAAAAGACGACGCCCTGATCTGCGGTTTTGGTAATCACTCCGGCAAATTGTTCTGGCTGGACAATTTCCAGCAGGATAAGGAGCATATTCTGAAAGAGTTGCCGGGTGCCAGAAAGGCCGAAATCCGGGACCTGAATGGTGACAAAAAGCCTGATATAATCGCGTTGTTGGCGCAAGCCTGGGAGCAGGTAACTGTGTTTTACAATCTTGGCAATGGGAAGTTCAAAGAAAAAACTGTGCTGCAATTTCCGCCTTCCTATGGGATGAGCTATATGGAAATGGTGGATTTCAACAAGGACGGCTTTCAGGATATTGTGCTGACCAATGGGGATAACTGGGACCTTTCACCCATCGATAAGAACTACCATGGCGTGCGTTTGTATTTAAATGACGGGAAAGACAATTTCAAGCTCGCCTGGTTTTTCCCGCTCTACGGCGCCAGCAAGGCCGTCGCCCGCGATTTTGATCTCGATGGCGATATCGACATTGCCGCCACGGCATTCTACTCTGACCTCGCCAATCCGGCGCATAGCTTCATTTATTTATCCAATGAGGGCAAAATGAATTTCAAAGCCTTTTCAACCCCAATGGCAGCCGCCGGCAAATGGCTGACGATGGAAGCCGCCGATTTTGACCAGGATGGCGACACCGATATTGTGCTGGGCTCCTATTTTCACACCATCGGAGAAATGACCAAACTAATCTCCCGTGGACAGCTATCATTTCCTCAACTACTCGTACTGACCAATCGGCGCAGGTAGTATCCCATTTTGGTTTAGAATAAAAAAGAGGCAGGTCAACGACCCGCCTCTTTCCATTCCTAACTAAATCTGATTGGTATTATCAATCCGGGTATTATTATTTCACGTCCCAGAAAAGCTTGGTAGTGAGTTTATCGTTCTCGCGAACCGCCGCGTAGTTAGCAGCATTGTAAGTAATCTCGTTACCTGGGTAGTTCAACCTTACGGGAGGAAGTGTCTGGTTGTTGTTGTTGTCAACCCAGAAGCTCAATGTCGGCAGGTTCAAACGACGGATATCCGCCCAGTTTTCGTATGGCTGCACCAGGTTATAGTGTACCCATTTCTGACCTGCGATCAGTTCCAGTTTCTGAGCAGCAGTAGTTGCTTTTGCCCAGTTTACGCCGTTTCCAGCGATGTACGCCGCAGCTTCTGCTGTGGTTACGTTGGCCGGTTTGGTGCCTTGCGCCGCGTTGCTCACGTTATTGATACGGTTATAGAAATCCATTGATTGGCCGATCGCCGTTTCATAAGCAGTTTTTGCAGATGCATCGTTACCGGATCTCAGGTAGTATTCCGCTTTGATCAGGTTTACTTCAGGCGCATTGATGATAATACCCGGGAAGAACTGATTGTAGTTGGTTACATAGCGGTTGTAAATCGCAACAACTCCTGCGTTAGAAAGTTCGGTTTGCGCCTGAGCAGTAGCCATTGGGTCGATACCGATATACTTTCCACCCGCATTAGCTCCCGGCTCGAACAACATGCGTAGACGGGGATCTGCGTTAGTACTCAGGTAGTCGATCAACTTTTTACCAGCAGTGTTACCATACCAAGTACCTGGACCCATACCATCCTGGAAGCCTTTCGAGTTGATAGGGCTGTTGAGATCATATACATTAATCTGGATATTCTGATCGTTGTTTTCGACAATCGGGAATGTGGTCGCATTACCCAGGATTTCCGCGATCTCCGAGTTAGAGCGTGACTGGAATGCAGCTACGTCCGAAACGCGGTTCAGCATACGAAGGCGCAGAGAGTTGCAATAACGTTTCCAGGCAGTCAGGTCTCCTTTGTTAATGAAGTCCTGGGTCTGGAACGACTTCTGATAACCCGCGTTGATTGTTGTTGCGTTCAGCTCCGCAGCAATGCTTTTCAGATCATCCAGCATCAGCGTGTAAAGCACCTGAGGATCGTCGAATTTCGCTGCCGAAGCATTGTAATCGCCACCATTTGTACTTACCATACCTGCTTCGGTGAAAGGAATCGCACCGAAAACATCGACCATTCTTTGGGTCTGATCGTAGAGGTAGATCTTCGCCACTGTCATGAAGAACTTGCGGTCAGCTTGCTCATCAGCAGTTTTCGAATTGTAAACCTTTTGCAGCTCACGATATTGCGCCAGCAGGTTATAGTAGTTGAACCAAATGTTCTCCACACCTGCCGAACCCGGCACATACTGACCTGAACCATTCACCCAGCCGATCGACTGGTTGTACTGGTTCAATGTAATGCGGAGCATGGTGAAGTAATGCGTGTATCCCGGCAACACATAGTCTTTGTTGGCTTGAAGAAACCCTGTGAATTGCTTCTCGACCGTTGTTGCGGAGATCTTCGAAGGATCAGGATATATGCTGCTGAAATCGGATTCTTTGCAGGACGCTGCCACCAGCATGAGCCCCGCCAAAATAACTGATGATATCTTTTTCATTTTCATAGTCTGATTGAAATTAGAAGCTGGCTCTCAACATTACACCCGCAGTACGGAACGATGGGTTAGCACCTGCGTTGGAGATGTTTTCATACCATCTTGTAGAAGTGTTGGTCTGTTCTGCATCAAGATCTTTGATGGTACGGTAGAGGAAGAACAGGTTACGTCCGAATACCGAGAGGGTCACGTTCGAAGCACCGATCTTGCTTCCGATTGATGAAGGCAGGCGGTATGCAAGCGAGATCTCACGCATTTTGATGTAAGTGTTTTTCTTAACGTACAGCTCGTAGCGTGCGTTACCATATTGAGGGCCACCCCAGTTGTAAGTAGCGTTGTAGTACACTGCTTGTGAAACGATGTTGGTGTTAGCTTCGCCGCTAGCAAGTACACCGTCCATCAACATACCATCGTGGTAAACAACCTGTCCGGCAGGGCCTGTTGCTGCTGTGGTAGGAATACCTTTACCATCCTTATCCAAATAGTAACTCATCCCGCCATGCTCTGCATCCATGTAGTTCAAGCTTTCCTTAGTCAAACCGCGTGAGGTCATCCAGTTGATACCCGTCGGCATGATCGAACCACCGAAACGGAAGTCGGTAATCGCATCGAGCGTGAAGCCTTTCCATGAGAAGCTGTTGATCAAACCACCGGTCAGTTTTGGCATTGCGTTACCTACCTTGATCCAGTTTGCTCCGTCCAATTGGTAAAGACCGTTCGGACCAACAACAGCCTGGCCTTTTTCATTTTTAAGTATGCCATGCGCGTAAATATCACCCATCGGCTGACCTACTACTGAGCGAATCTGCGCTGCGTTACCATCCAGGTCGGAGTGGAGCAACTCGGTAGAGTTGTTAGCGAGCTTCTCAACTTTGTTCACGTTTTTCGCAAGGTTCAAAGTCAGATCCCAGTTGAAATCGTTCAATGTTTTACCCTGGATTGGCGAAACGTTGAATGCCACTTCAATACCTTTGTTTCTCAGCGTTCCTACGTTAGCCAGAATGGAGCGGGCTCCTGTTGTAGATGCGATGGTAAGAGGCAGGATCTGGTCGACGATCTGTGCATTATAATAAGCGATATCGAGGCCGATACGGTTGTTGAAGAATTTAGTCTCCAAACCGAATTCAAACTCACGCTTTCTTTCAGGGCGGATTTTATCATTACCAAAGGCTGGATCCATGTAGGTATACAATACCGACTGGCCACCATTTTGCTGAGCGTTCAACGTACCTTGCTTATAAGCTACGTTCGCGCCGTAGGTCGGAGGATAGTTACCCACTTCACCCCATGATCCGCGCAGTTTACCATAGCTAAAGAAAGAAGGCAGGTTCAGTCCGTCGGTAAATACGTAAGAAGCGTTCACAGATGGATAAACGAATGCGTTGTTTCCGGGAGCGAGTGTCGACGTACGGTCGCGACGGATGGTACCTTCAATAAAGAATATTCCTTTATAGTCAAATTGAGCCGTTCCGATAAGCGCGTCACGTGTCCAATTGTTACGTTCTCTTGAACTTGTAACATTATTCACAGACGCCGAAAGGTCAAAGAAGTTCTCAGTGCTCAATCCGCCGTCAGTACCGTTGCTCATTTTGGTATCCATTTGCTTGTAGGCGTTATAACCTGCCATCAAAGCGATAGATACATCGTCAGTCAACTTTTTGTTGTAAGTCGCCAAAGCCTCACCGTACACGTTTCTGTACACGTTGTTGGCCATGCTGAAACCACCTGTGTAACCGAATGCCAATGGTTTCTCAGTAGCGTTGTTGTTTTGCAAGCGCTCCGAAGTGAAGTCGGTACCGATACGGCCACGAAGTTTCAACTCGTCGGTGATTTGCCAGTGTTGCGTAATGCTCGCAATCACGCGGTCGCTCCACTCGTCAGCGGTGTTCTTTCTTGTGTTCCAAACGTAGTCGGCGATGTCAGTCTTGAAACCGTTGTACTTGATGTTTTCAGCCGGTGTCAAGCTTGGGTTACCGGATGACTGCGTTACATATTTATAGCCCTGGCTGGTTTGATATTTATCAAAATACCAGTCAGCAGACTCGAAACGGTTCATCATACCGGTGAAGTTGTTGATCATACGGTCAACTTTGAACGGACGGTTGTGCGTTTTCTGGTTGATGTAGTTCACCATCAAATCGGTTTTCAGCTTCTTGTTCGCATTAAAGCTTGCGTTCAGGTTAGCAATGTTCTTGCTGTTTTTCGCATCGTAGCTGATCATGCCATTGTCCTGACGTGTGAAAGAGAAACGAACGGTAGAGTTATCCGTAGCTTTCGACACCGAAAGGTTGATGTTGGAGCTGTTCGCGTTCTGGAACAAATCCGCATAGCTGTTTCCTGATGGAGAATAAGGGCGGATTTTACCGTCGAATGCCATTACAGGCTGGCCATCAAATTTAGGACCGAAGTTCACAGTCGCGCCCAGCAAGCCGCGGGTTTCTTTGGTTCCGTCTCCATCCGTATCGTAATAAATGAAGCCGTTTTCATCCTGCCCCGCATCTACATAGTTTTTCAGGTAACCCGGACCTCTTACATCCTGGTAACGTGGCAGGTAAGCAATTTTATCTACGCTATAACTTGCGCTGAAATCAACCCCGATTCCTTTTTTCCCCTTGCCGGTTTTGGAAGTCACGAGCAACACCCCGTTCACCGCTTCCGAGCCGTACAATGCAGCTGCCGAAGCACCTTTCAATACAGTAATATTTTCGATATCAGCCGGGTTCAGGTCAAGGAGACCGTTACCGCGAATACGCTGATCGCCCCAGTAATCACCATTGCGGGACTCACCATTACGAATGGGGATACCATCCAATACGATCAACGGCTGAGTGTTACCATTGATAGAGTTGAACCCGCGAACACTGATACTCACCCCGGAAGTTGCTCCACCAGGTGTTGCATTGATAGTCACACCCGGAGCCTTACCGTAAAGTGCTGTTGCAAAGTTGGGAGAAGCCGTTTTGATCAACGCATCATTCTTGATCGTTGTAGTAGCATAACCCAGCGCACGCGATTCTTTAGCGATACCCAACGCGGTTACTGTTACCTCCTGCAAATTGGAAGCATCTTCAACCAGGGTAACGTTCAGTACATTACTGTTGCCTACCGCAACTTCCTGGGTTTTGTACCCAATGTATGAAAACACGAGGGTAGCCTTGCCTGATGCGGCAACGCTATAAGTACCATCGGCATCGGTGGTCGTACCGGTGGTGGTACCTTTTACCAGAACGGATACGCCGGGCAACGTGGCGCCGTCAGACCCGCTGGTTACTTTTCCGGTGATCGTTTGAGCGAGAACCGGGGCGCTTACCATCAGCAACATGACGATAAGTCTTAGTAGATTTTTTCCCATGAGTTAAGCTAGATTAATTAAGGTATTAAAATGGATACAATTTTAATATTATTTAGTATAATATCGTGCATTTATTAATTTTTTTACTAATACATACACGTTCGACAGATTGCCAACTGTGCGAGTGGACTTTTTTGCCTTCGGGGTATGGATACGTCCAGGGACCACGTCGGGCGGGTTCGAGAAGGATTAATAGTAGATTTTTAGTTTTGTCATACAGTCCCTTAAATGAATTTTAGATGGTTTAACCGGGTCATTTTCTTCTTTATTAGTCCGGACGTGCCGGCGGCGTCAAAGGGCTTCACACTACCGTAATATTCGGATGTCAAATATAAATATATTATTAACAAACTCAGCAAGATTTATTAAAAAAAATTAATAAATAGTCAACAAATAGGATAGAGTATTTGGTATCGGAGCGCCCTTAGTTACATATTATTTGTATGTAACCGCTTTTAATAAAATTAATTTGCTGAACTGACCTGAACCACCGAGTGCCTTTCCCAGCGCATTTAATATTGACAAAATATCAACCATAATTATTCGGATATTGACATCGTCATCTATTCACCGGGCGGTGAATCGAAACGTCTATGAGTATACGCAGCCTTGACAGAGAAATTAGTCGGCGAAAGACATTATGTCAAAAGTAACCCCTAAATCAACCCGCTATCGATTGAGGGGTTTGGGCAATCTCTAAGCGAGCACGATCGCAGTCCCCGCCCCGCCGGAAACGGCGTTCCCGAGTTCATCCGCATGGCAGATGGTCACCTGCTTCACACCCGAATGCAATGCCGCAAACGCGTTGTCGAGCTTGGGGATCATACCTTTATTAATAGCACCGGTTGATTTATATTCTTCGTAGGTACCCGGAACCAATTTGCTGATCACCGCATCATCATCGTCGGGGTCGGAAAGCACGCCTTTCTTCTCGAAACAATAAATAAGGTTCACATTAAATGCCTCCGACATCGCTACGGCTGTTGCCGAAGCCATGGTATCGGCATTCGTATTGAGCAGCAGACCTTCGGCGCTGTATGTCAGCGGCGCGATAATCGGCGTGAGTCCGCTGGAAAGTATTGCATGGATCTGTCCTCCATTCACAGCTTCGATATCGCCCACAAAACCGTAGTCGATCGTTTTGACCGGGCGCTTCACTGAGCGGATAATGCCCCCGTCGGCACCGGTGAGACCTATGGCATTGCAGCCTTCGGCTTGGAGTTGTGCCACGAGGTTTTTGTTGACCAGGCCACCGTACACCATCGTCACCACGTCCAGCATCGGTTGGTCGGTAATGCGGCGGCCGTCGACCATCTGCGTTTCGATCTGCAACTTCGCGGCAACCTGTGTGGCTACCTTTCCGCCGCCGTGAACAAGGATTTTGGGTGCATCGAGCTGCGCAAAGGCTTTCAGGAAACGGGCACATGCTTCGGGATTATCGATCACATTACCGCCGATCTTGACTACGTATAAGGTCTGGGACATGTTAATAACTGTTAACTTAGCTGGATTTGAGGCGACAAAGGTAGCAGAAACGCGAATCGGGGAAAAGGGAATTTCAAATGATGAATTTTTTTGTGAAAATTACGTTGGTTTAGAAAGCTCTATCAAAATTGTAGATTGATCGCCGGGACGTTCGCCAGCAATATCCCGGCCCAAGCCATTACCCCATACATCGACATGAAACGCGGTATCATACTCATTTTCACCTTTTTCCTTTTCGTGGCCAGCTTCGCGCAGGCGCAAGTCCAGAAGGCCAAAGCCCACTGGACCTATTCATTTTCCAAACCGGAAGTCAAAAAGGGTGAGACTGTGGACCTGATTTTTACTGCAACCATCGACAAAGACTGGTACATGTACTCGTCGGATTTCGATCCGGACCTGGGCCCGATGCTGACTACATTTACTTTTGAAAAGAACAATACCTTCGAAACCGTCGGCAAACTGAAACCGCAGAACCCGAAGACGAAGTATGAGGAAGTGTGGCAGGGTAATGTCCGCTATTTCGAAGGGAAAGGTGTTTTCAAGCAAACTGTCAAGATCCTGGCCGACAATCCGGTTATCAAAGGGACTTCCGAATACCAGACTTGCAGCCACGTGAGCGGCCTGTGCATTCCGGGCGGTGAAGATTTTGAATTCAAAGGATTAAAAGTAGCCTCCGCCACAAGCTCCGCAAGTGAGCAACCTAATGTAGGCACCACAACGCCCGCCGACAAACCGGCAGTAGCGCCTATCACCGCACCAGCCACCGACACCGCCGTGGCAGTTTCAGCAGGCGACATCCCCGCCAGTACGGACAACGCTACTACAAAAGCGGGTGCGACGGAAATTTCTGCCAACCCAACCGCCAGTGCTTCGACAACCGCCGAAACACCTGCTACCAACGGCTCATTGCTGGGCTTCGCATTGGCCGCATTCCTTTCGGGCCTGCTCGCATTGCTAACCCCCTGCGTTTTCCCGATCATCCCGATGACCGTGAGCTTTTTCACGAACCAGGAAAGGGGCAAATTCAAAGCATTTGTTTACGGTATATCCATTATCCTGATCTATACATTAATAGGTACCGTCGTTTCGCGGCTGAACGGGCCCGCATTTGCCAACTTCCTCAGCACGCACTGGCTGCCTAACCTGTTGTTTTTCGCGATCTTCATTACGTTTGGTTTATCGTTCCTCGGTCTTTTCGAGATCGTGCTGCCGAGCGGGTTTGTAAATAAAATGGACCAGAAAGCCGATCAGGGTGGCTATGCGGGGGTTTTCTTTATGGCTTTCACATTGGTACTCGTGTCATTCTCCTGCACCGGGCCGATCGTCGGCAGCCTGCTCGTAGCCTCCGCGGGTGGTGAAGTCGTAAAACCGATTGTGGGTATGGCGGCATTTTCGGCTGCATTCGCGATTCCATTCACTTCTTTCGCATTGTTCCCGCAATGGCTGAAATCACTGCCCAAATCCGGCGGCTGGCTGAATACCGTGAAAGTGGTGCTAGGCTTCCTTGAACTAGCGCTCGCGTTGAAATTTTTCAGCATTGCCGATCAGGTTTACCACTGGCATTTGCTCGATCGTGAAGTTTACCTCGCATTCTGGATCGTCATTTTTGCATTGCTCGGCTTCTATTTATTAGGTAAGATCCGCACACCGCATGATTCGCCTGTTGAAAAAGTGAGTGTTCCAAGACTGCTTCTGGCGATCGTTACATTTACATTCGTCGTGTACATGATCCCGGGCATGTGGGGCGCGCCGCTCAAAGCATTGGCCGGCTATTTGCCTCCGCAATCGACATTGGATTTTGATTTAAACAAAAGAAGCACAGGGGCCGCTTCATCAACCCTTTCCGGTGAGGCCCGCAAATATGCCGACCTTTTCCATTTACCCCACGAACTCGAAGGTTTCTTCGATTACCAGGAAGCATTGGCCTACGCCAAAAAGGTCAATAAACCGGTTTTCATCGACTTCACCGGCCACGGCTGCGTAAACTGCCGCGAAATGGAAGCCCGCGTATGGGTCGATCCGGCCGTGCTGCAACGCCTGAATAATGATTATGTGATCGTCGCCCTGTATGTCGATGACAAAACGGAGCTTCCCGAAGCCCAATGGTACACTTCCAAATATGATAACAAGGTGAAGAAAACCATCGGTGCCCAGAATGCCGACCTGCAAATTGTGAAATATAACAACAACGCCCAGCCGCATTACTGCCTGGTCGATCACGAAGGAAATTTGCTGGTTCAACCTAAAAACTACGATCTCGACCCGGCCAAGTTCGCGGCGTTTTTGGATAGCGGGAAGGCAGCGTTTTTGAAGAAATAAGTGTCGGACTGTTCATTAATGAACTTATCCCCTATCATTACGGGGATATTCCAACTCCGGGACTGAAGTCCCGGGCTCACTCACAAAACCGACCGAAACTATGCTCAAACGCTGGCTTACCGCGCTGACGCTTCTCACTACCTCAACGATTTTTGCACAATCCGTGCGGCCACCGGCCACACCCCTCGTCACCATTGATCCCTACACCAGCGTGTGGTCGTTCGGCGACCAGCTTACAGGCTCCATCACCAAACATTGGACCGGCAAGCCACATCCGATGGACGGTCTCATCCGTGTCGACGGCAAAGCCTGCCGCTTTATGGGCGCCGCCACGGCTGAGATGAAGACCATTCTGCCGACTGCCAAACAGGAAGCCTACACCGCCAAATTCACCGTCACCAAACCCGATCCGGAATGGTGGTTCAAAGAAGGATATAACATCAGCACCTGGAAGCAAGGCCCTGCGCCATTCGGTACGCACGAGCGCAATGACGCGATGCTCAAAGGCGGCACCGAATTCCCGAAGGAGCTCTGGTACCGGCGCGATTTTAACCTCACAAATGTCGATTTTGAGAAGCCTGTCCTGAATATCTTCCACGACGACGATGTGCAGGTGTTCATCAATGGCGTTCCCGCCTACGACTGTGCTCCCTGCTTTACGAGCGACTATGAGTTCAAGCCGATCAGTCCCGCCGCTGCAAAGGCTTTAAAAAAGGGCAAAAATACATTAGCAGCCTATGTGAAGAATGGCGCCGGGCCGGGTTACATCGATATTGGCCTGGCCGACGAAATCACACCGAAAGGTGCCGACGCCGTGGCATTAGCAAAGCAGACTGGCTTTGAAATGAAGGCTACGCAGTCCGTTTACCGCTTCGACGCGGGACCGGTACAGCTTACGGTCCGTTTCGTGGCACCATTGATCATGCGGGATTTGGTGCTGCTCTCGCGTCCGGTGAATTATGTGATATATGAAGTAAAATCCGCCGACGGTAAGCAGCATGATGTGAGCATTCTGAATGCCATATCGGGACTTTGGGCTACCCACGACAACACCCAGTCGGTAGTCGGCACAAAGGCCAACCAGGACGGACTAACTACATTATCCCTTGCCAATTCAGTCCAAAACCTCCTGGCCAGAAAAGGTGACGACGTGCGCATTGACTGGGGGCAGACCTATCTGGCCGCGCCGCAAGGCACGGTAAAAGGCGCTGCAATCGGCGCTCCGACCGATATCATTAAAGAATTTGCTTCCAAAGGCTCGTTAAGCGGCGACCAGGCCGGGGAGGCTCCGGCGGATAGCAAATCAATGGGGCTGATATTGAATGCGGGAAAAGTGGGTGCGGAAATGAAATCGGTACATGCAATGCTGGCTTATGACGACGGCTACTCCGTACAATATTTCGGCCAAAACCTGCGGCCGTGGTGGAACAAGGATGGCAACCAAACCATCGCCGGCGAGCTAAAAAGTGCCGAAGCCGATTTCACCAAAATCCTCCAAACCTGCGACGATACCGACAAAGCCATTTACGACGACGCACTCCATGCAGGCGGCAAACAATATGCCGAGCTCTGCGTGCTCGCGTACCGTCAGGCTATTTCCGCACACAAACTCGTCGCCGACCCGACCGGCACGCCATTGTTTTTCTCCAAAGAAAATTTCAGCAACGGCTCCATCGGAACGGTCGATATCACTTATCCATCGGCGCCATTGTTCCTGCTTTATAACCCGACGCTGCTCAAAGGCATGATGGGACCTATTTTCCATTATTCGGAAAGCGGTAAATGGACCAAACCTTTCGCCGCGCACGACGTAGGCACCTACCCGCTCGCGAACGGACAAACCTACGGCGAGGACATGCCCGTGGAAGAATCCGGCAACATGCTGATCCTCACCTACGCCATCACGAAAGCCGAAGGCAACACCGATTATGCCAAAAAGCATTGGAAAACCCTCAGCACCTGGGCCAACTACTTGAAAAAAGAAGGCTTCGACCCTGCCAACCAGCTTTGCACCGACGACTTCGCGGGACATTTGGCGCATAACACCAACCTGTCCATCAAAGCCATCATGGGTCTGGCCGCCTACGCCAAACTCGCCGAGCAACTCGGCGAATCGAAAGAAGCCGCCGAAGTAACCGCATTAACCAAAGACTTCGCTCAGAAATGGGTGCAAATGGCCGCCGACGGCGATCACTACGCATTGACTTTCGACAAAAAAGGCACATGGAGCCAAAAATACAACCTCGTCTGGGACAAGCTCCTCGGCCTGAACCTGTTCCCAAAAGCCGTCGCCCAAAAAGAAATCGCCTACTACCTCACCAAACAGCAACCTTTCGGCCTCCCGCTCGACAGCCGCAAAACCTACACCAAATCCGACTGGATTGTATGGACCGCCACGTTGGCTGAAAAACCGGAGGATTTCCAGGCATTGATTCAGCCCGTTTATAAGTATGCCAATGGTACTACCGACCGCATTCCACTTTCGGACTGGCATGAGACTACGAATGGTAAGTCCGTCGGTTTCCGCGCCCGGTCTGTGGTTGGGGGGTATTGGATGAAGGTACTTGGGGAGAGGTGGAAGTAGGCGCTTGCTTAGTCATCTAGTCAGGGGGTCAGGGATTGTCGGGTATGGCGATTTCTGGCCCTTTGTCTTGATATCATCCTTGTAAATTTAACGCTCGATGTTAAATCTGCAAGGATGGTATCCCGTTCATACATCTATCTCTACCGGTTGCTCATTGATGATTAAACATTAGGTTAATACAGCTATCTACAACGCCTTATGCTGAAACGGGCCTGATTTCAGGCTTGACAAATATTAAGTTAAAACTTAACTTTATGTCAAAGTTCAGCATTCGGTTGTCGGGCAAAGTATCATCGACAAGAATTAAACTTTTCAAGCTGGCTATTAACCAGATTTGCCCAATCGACGAATTTGAAAAAGTCATGAGGCGCGATGCTACCTTAAATTTTGAAATTGAAAAGATTTATTCAACCATTGAAGATTCATGTAATCTTGTAACGTTGCCTAAAACGATTTTTCGCCAATTGAAGCTCGGCAAATTGCCTTATCAGCTTTACGAGGCTAAAAGTAAGCACTTACGCTTCTATCTATTCAAGCTGGAAAAAACAGGAAGGGTAATTTTAATTGGCGGGCGCAAGACTGACCAAAAAGCAGATTTTAAATATCTGGAACGACTATTAAAGGAGATCCATTCACAGGGAATTTAACCACGAGAACTTATGACAGAACGCGAGGAAATTTTGAGAGGTACCGGCTACTGGCTCGCAAAAGTGCAAATCCAGGTTTTCAACCTCCTCAACACCTACATGAAGGAAAACAATCTAACCCAGAAGCAGGTGGCCGAGAAGCTGAATGTATCCCCCTCTTACGTCTCTCAGATTCTGAATGGTAATTTCAATTTTACCATTTCAAAACTGATTGAGCTCGCATTGCTCGTTGGAAAGGCACCTATTATTAAGTTCGAGACGATTGAACAGATTTTGAAAGCCGAAACGGCGCAAATGCAGGCAGAAAGCAAATCTAAAAAGAAGAAAACTGCCAGTTTAAACAGCCCGGTTTCGAATATCTCCATTAGTTAGATCTGCCGACCGCCGTGTTCGTATTCCGCCCCTACGAAATCTCCTTCAATCGCAAACCCAACTTCCGGGTCAGATACCGGCTTTATTCATATGTAACGCTATGAAAAATCTTGCCGGTATTGCCCTGCGATGGTGCGGCTTGTCGAAAGGCTCCGGGCGTGGTTACATACGCTAGGTCACCTTAGGCAGGGCATAATCTTTAACCTAAAAAGTAACGCAAATGACAACTTCATCACACACAACCGAATCCGAGGATTCGGTATGCCTCGCTTACGGCAGGCAAGTAAAAGAACTTTTGAATGTAGGCAGCCCGGCTGAAATTCGCGATCACCTGTGGTCGATTTACAGCGATGCAATGGCATTTCAGCAGGAAGCCGGCTACAATCCGCGTGTTAGTGACATTTTTATGACTTTCAGAGAGCTGGTATTTTTCATACAGCGCATTGAAAGTATGAAAGCATGATTTGAATGAAGGGCCAGAAATCTCACGGAAGGCAATTTCCGGCTCTTCTGCCAGATTACCGCCAGCCTTCTGCTCATTCGTGGCATCATATATTACTGAATTTGATTAAATTGTGATACAACTGACGACGCGATTATGGAAATCGAACGACAAAACGAGGACATCGTCATACGCTTCAACGCTTCTCTCATCGATATGGAAGAAGTACAAAAGCTTACCAGCTATTTCCGCTTTCTTGAATCCAATGCCAAAAATCAAGGCACTGGGGAACAGGCCGCGGAGCTCGCGCGTGAAGTACACGGTGCATGGTGGGCGAAGAACCGTAGCCGTTTTATCAAGTGACCATAGTTGTAGATGTAAACATCATTTTCAGTGCACTCATTACCCGGATAATAAACTGGCGAAAATCCTCACTCATCCCAATCTTCAAGCAAAACGCATTAGCTGCTATTACGCGGTTGTAGAGCTTTTCAAGCATCAGTCAAAAATTGTCAAGTGCTCGAAGAAATCTGTTGATGAAGTGATCGATGATTTGTTTGCCGTTCTCACCAGCATGCAATTGTACAATGAGACCTTCATCGAAGAAGAACACTGGTTGGAGGCCGAGCGTCTAACCGCAGGAGTTGATTGTTTCGACATTAACTACATTGCGCTAGCATTACATACGGGTGGCACGCTTTGGACCGGCGATAAGAAATTGATCGAACATCTACGCCGAATGGGATTTGATCAAACAATCAGCACCGCCAAACTATACGAAACTTTAATGTAAAATGCCCCACTGCCGAAAACAGTGGGGCATTTTACATTTATTCAAAGCATTATCAAGCCTCCAAAACCATCTCTTCCTTCACCTTCCGCTTCTTCCGCTTCGCAAAGCGCTCCTTAATCTTATCCACCACATAATAGGCGCTAGGAACCAGGAACAGCGTCAGCAGCAATGAGCTGGTCAAGCCACCGATGATCACCCATGCCATACCATTCTTCACCTCGGCACCGTCGCCGGAAGCAAGTGCAATCGGCAGCATACCCGCGATCATTGCGATGGTGGTCATCAAAATCGGACGAAGACGTTCCTTGCCGGCTTCAATAAGAGCTTCTTTTAATGCGTAGCCTTCTTCTTTCAACTGGTTAGCGAAGTCGACGATCAGGATCGCGTTTTTCGCTACCAAGCCCAGGAGCATGATCATACCGACGATCGAGAAGATCGTGAGGCTTTCCATGGTCAAAGCCAGGGCGGTTAATGCGCCGACGAGGGCTACCGGGATCGAGAAGAGTACCACAAATGGGTAAATGGTACTTTCATACAGCGCTACCATGATGAGGTAGATCAGGATGATGCCGAGCAGCAACGCCACCCCAAGACTGCCGAATGCGTCAGCCTGATTTTTCAGGTCACCGCGATATTCGATGCTGATGCCTTCGGGGAGCTTCACTTTCGCCATTTTAGCCTGAATGTCGGCACCGATGGAGCCGGACGGGCGGCCTACTACCTGCGAGTTGATGGTGATCGACGACAGACGGTCGATACGTTGCAGCACGCTTTCCCCCATTCCTTCACGGATGGTGGCAAATTGCGAAAGTTCGAAGGTCTGCCCCTGGCTGTTCACGAACGTCAGGTGACGAATATCGTCAGCTTTGGAGCGGTCGAACTGGTCGAGGTTCACCATAATGTCGTATTCCTTGCCGTTTTGCTTGAATTTCGAACGGTCGTCACCGCGGAAAGCGGTTTGTAATGTTGCACCTACTTCGGCAGCATTGATACCTAGCTGCGCCATTTTCTCGCGATCAAGCGTCACGCCTACTTCCGGTTTCGGATCGTCCACGGAATAATCGACGTTGGAACTACCTGGCACGGAAGCTACGATTTCTTTCACCTGTGCGGCGGTTTTACGGATCACGGCCATGTCGGTGCCCTTTACGGCTACCTGGATCGGAGCCTGGTTGGCATTACCGGTGATCGAAGTCGGCGCGACGGTTACTTTTACGCCCGGGATTTGCAGGATTTCCTTCTGGATATTCTGGCCAAATTCTTCGGACGAAATGGTACGCTCCTTTTTATCCACCAACTGAACGGTTAAATCGGCAATGTTGCTGTTGGAAGTGGTCCCCAAACCGGTACTGCTGTAACCGACATTGGTAAATACCTTGGTAACCTCCGGTTTTGCCAAAAGGATTTTTTCGACACGCTGCGCTACCTGATTGGTTTGATACACCGAAGCAGTCGGTGCCAATTCAATGGAGACATTCAACTCACCACGGTCGCTTTGCTGCATGAACGCCGCTCCTACAAACCCGCCCGGTACCAATGCGATGGAACCGACGATCAGAAAGATCGAAAGCAGGAAAATGTAGCGTTTGTGGCCCAGTACCCAGGTAAGGATGCGACCATATTCTTCTTTTACATTATCCAGGAATCTCTCGAATCCGAGGTTCAAACGGCCCCACAGCGTGTTTTTATCCAAAACTTCGACTTTGCCAAAACGCGATGCGAGCAATGGGGTCAATGTAAATGAAACTAACAAACTCATCAAGGTAGAGAATACGACCACCAGGGAGAACTCACGCAAAATGTTCCCGATCAAGCCCTGCGTCAATGCAAGCGGCACGAATACCACGACGTCCACGAGGGTAATCGCCAATGCGGTGAAACCGATCTCGGCCCGGCCATCCAATGCGGCCTGCCAGCGACTTTTGCCCATTTCCATGTGACGGTTGATATTCTCCAACACCACAATAGAGTCATCGACGAGGATACCCACCACGAGCGAGAGCGCCATGAGGGTCATCAGGTTGAGCGAAAAGCCCATCAAACTCATCAATATAAATGTCGGGATCATCGACGACGGCAATGCCACAAGGATGAACATCGAGCTGCGGAAGCTGTGCAGGAACAACAGCATGACCACGGACACGATCAGCACCGCGAGGCCAAGGTCAAACACCACGGCATTCGCCGACGCCAATGTGTAAATGGATTGGTCGGAAGCAATATTGAATTTCAAACCCTGCGATGCATATTGCTTTTCAAGGCTCGTCAGGCGCTCGCGGGTAAGCTTGCTCACATCCACAGCATTCGCGTCGGATTGTTTCTGAATTTGCAATGCCACCGACGGGCGACCATTGATGTGGTTCACCGCGGTAGCGTCAGCCACGCCGTCATAAACCTCAGCAATGTCGCGAAGGAAGATATTCCCGCCATTCGAAGATTTACCTACTATTACATTTCTCAAATTGGCAACCGTAGTAAGCTTCGCGTCAAAACGGATGGACAACTGGTCTTCCTGGGTTTTTACCTGGCCGGCCGGGTAAGAAGTGTTCGCATTGTTGATCGCGGCCGAAACCTGACTGATCGACAAATGGTAAGCCTTCAATTTAGCCTGACTGATATTTACCTGGATCTGGCGTTCGGTACCACCAATAATGGTCACCTGCCCCACACCAGTTACGTTCGAAAGCTGTGGTTTCAGCTTGTCGTCGATGAGGTCGTACAATGCAGACGGCGAAAGGTTCGCGGTCACGCCCATTCTCAAAACCGGGATTTCGTCGGTCGAGAACTTGTTGATAACCGGGCGGTCGGCGTCATCGGGCAGGAGTGAAATCGCTTGCTCCACTTTCCGCTGCGCTTCCTGTTGCGCCAAATCGACGCTAATGCCTTGTTTCAACTGGATAATCACGGACGAAACCCCTTCCTGCGAAGTCGAGTTGATCTGGTCCAAACCTTCAATGGCCGACACGGCATCTTCAATATGCTTCGTCACGTTCGTTTCGACTTCGTCCGCAGAAGCTCCGCGGTAAGTCGTCATCACGCTCACAACGTTGGCCTCGAATTTGGGCAACAAGTTGTAAGACAATTGGTTGTAGCTAATCAAACCGAATAGTACCAGTACGACGAATACTACGGTTATGAAGAGCGGTCTCTTTACGGCTACTTCGGTAATTGACATAATTCTTTCAGTTTGCTGATGAAGATTATTTTGTAACGGTCACCGAAGCGCCTTCGCTCAGGTTGATCTGTCCGGTTGTAACTACCGTCTCGCCGGCTTTCAGGCCTGTCAACACTTCCACATTGTCGCCTACTTCGCGGCCCACTTCAATTTTGCGCTGTTTCGCCACGCCGCCTTCCACCACGTACACATACGGGTTACGCACGCTTTCCACGAGCGCGCTGCGCGGGATCAGGAGCGACTGCGCGCTGCTTTTTTGCTGGAATTCAACGGTTACGAACGTTCCGGCTTTCAGTTCAGTCGAGTTTTTCACCACAATTTCAACGGGATAGTTATGCGACTCGTCACCTTGCGGAGCGATGTAGGAAATCACGCCGTCGATCTTTTTACCCGGGAAAATACTGGTGCTCACCTGCACGTGCTGACCTTCGTTAAGCTTATACACATCGTTTTCGTTGATCATCACCTGTACTTTCAGGCGCGATACGTCCAGGATCGTTCCCAGCGAAGTACCTACATTCACAAACTCGCCCGGCTCGATGTTTTTCTTCACGATGCGGCCGCTGATGGGCGCCTGAATAGACGCGTCGCTGATCTGCTGTTTGATCTGCTCGGCCTGGTTCAATGCATTGTCGTAGTTGTATTTGGTATCGTTCACCTGCACTTCGGTGGCCGCATTACCCGCCAACAGTTTGGAATAGCGGTCGGTGTCTTTTTTCAGTTTGTTGATATTGAGTTCGGTAGCTTCGAGTGACAGTTCTTTCAAACGGCTATCCACTTTCACGATCGTCGCGCCCTGGCTTACGTGCGAGCCGAGTTCGTATTTCACAGCCAATACCTTACCGGCAGCAGTTGCCATAATTTCGGCTTCTTTATAAGGAATAAGGCTACCGGTGCGGATCAGCTGCTGATCGGCGCTGCCTTCCTGCACTGCAGTGGCGGTTACCGGAATGGTTACATTCTTATTTTCGGGCATTTTCTTCTTCTCGTCGATCTTGGCTTTGTTGGCCACAAGTCGCAAACCGATCAGAACGCCGATGAGGGCGATGGAACCGATGATGATGAGTTTTCTTTTCATGGAGATTCAAATGAGTCAATGAGTGAATGAATGAATAGCCTGCAAGCAGGCTTGTTGATGAAGTGTTATGGTAATGCTGTGTAAAATTCGTTGAGACTACCGGTTGACTGTTCAAGGCCCAATTTCGCCTGGTAGTAGCTCAGCATCGAGTTGATATAGTTGCTTTGCGACTCTTTGTACGAAGTTTCGGCATTCAATAAATCTGTCAGCGGCACGGTGCCTTCGCGGTATTGCAGCGTTGTTACGTCGTATACCTCTTTTGCCAGGGTCACGTTGTTTTCGTCGCTCGCCAGATTGGATTTCGCTTTTTGGAGCTGGGTCAATGCGTTGCTGTTCTGCAATTCGTAGTTCTGCACATTGAGTTTCAGTTGCTCTTTCTGCGTCATCAGGTTCAGGTCGGCTTGCTTATACTGCGCGTCGCGGCGGAAGCTATCGAAGATTGGGATACTCACTTTCAGACCAATCGCGCCGTAACTGAACCAGTTACCCCAGGAGGTACCAAGGTCGTTCCCCAGCGCCTGCACGCCATAGCGGCCGTAAACCGATACCTTGGGCAAATAGCCTGCTTTAATGCGTGCTTTTTCCAATTGCTGCAAATCCATATTCAGGTTCTGGATTTTGAAATCCGTCAGATTGGAAGCATCAAACTGTCCCGGCTCTACAATTTTGAAAGGTTGATCGAGCGGATTGTCTGCGAGCACGAGTTGATCGCTCAACGGCATACCCATCTGGAACTTCAACTGGTTTTCGGATAGCGTCAGGTTGCTTTCCGCCAGTGTGAGTTGTGATTTGATATTGTTCAGATTCACTTGCGTCCGGTCGTAATCCACTTTCTTGATCACACCGTTGTCCAGTTGCAACTTCAATGTGCTCAGGATCTGGCTGGTTTTATCCAAATTATCCTTCAAAAGCGCGATCTGCTGCGAGGTCACGAACACCTGGTAATAGGCATTCGCTACATTATATATGATCGTCTCCTTCGTTTTCTTTGAGTTCAATGCTGCATTCTCCTGGTTCGGTTTGTTGGCTTGAATACCCACCAGCAGCGACTGGTCGAAAATCACCTGATCCACCTGCGCAGAGGCATTGCTCTGGTATTTGGTACCCAGCGCCACACGACGGTCTTCTCCGCCGAAAAGCGCGCCCGGCAACACGGTTGATTGCAGTTTGAGGTTGTCGTCGAGCGATGCGTTACCCGCTACTTGCGGCAGATAACCCGCCAGCGCTTCCCGGCCCTGCTGCACCGCCGTACTTTCTTTATACTGAGCTATTTTAACGTTCCCGTTATTCTTGATTCCGTAGGCAATGCAATCTTTGAGCGTCAGACGCGTCTGCGCCCAGCCCGGTGCCACCGACGCGGCGACTACGATGATTGCGGCTATCCATTTACTTTTCATTTGACCTGTTGCTGATTATTGTGGCTAATGATAGATAGTTGACACCTCTACTGGTGATATATCAACTATTAATTGAAAAAAAATTATTTGTCTACAACTTTGACGACCCTGTCCAGATAGCCCAGGAACGTCGTCCATTCCTGCTCTGTAAAATGTTCCATAATCTGGTTGTTGAATGCGATCGCAAGCGACTGAATACGTTCGCAGACAAATTTCCCACTCGGCGTAAGCGATATCAGATTCTTTCTTTTGTCCTCAATATCACTTTCGATTTTCAGGAAACCATCTTTGTGTAAAGTCTGCACAGAACGCTGGATACCCGCTTTATCTTTTTGCAAAATATTGGCAATGTCCTGCTGCGTGCGCGCCTGTTCCTGGAAATATACAACCATCAGAATAGGTAGTTGCTCAGCGAGCACTGGAATACCTTCATTGACGAGCTCCGCATTCATTTTCTTGAAAACCGTTTTGGTAACGGCCCCCAATTTGAATTGCAACGAGTTCTTCAATTCTTCCCTAAGGTTTTGCCAGCTATCGATGTTTGCGCTCATGATGTTACAAAGGTATATTGTGTTGATATGTCAACCAAATTTTAAAGTGAAAAGTTTCTGATCCCGGGACTAATGGTAGATTGGTCAGGATGAACGGTCAACAAAAAGAGCGACGACATTGTTTGATGCCGCCGCTCTCCTATTTTTCGAAGTAGGTTACTTACCCAGTATTTTGAAAAGCGAGCCCTTCGCAACTTTGTCCGTTAGTGCCATGCCATTCAGGATAGCGAGTTCGTCGAGCTTTCCATCGGGCTGATTGTTATCTTTCAACACCTCGCGCAAAGTTGCTTCGCGCTGGGCAGTTTTAATGCGGATGCGCTCCGGCTGGCGGTTCAGGATATTGGCATCGGAAACCGATTTGAAACCCTGTGCCACCGAGCGGAACTGGCCGGCATTAGAAGCATAGTTCCCTGCTGTGGACACACCATGAATCGCGTAAATGTTGCCGCCGTACTGGATTAGCCAGGTACCTACTTGCACAGTATTGTCAGTAGCCGCCACTGCCTGCCCCGTTTGCGATTGCTCCGCCTGCTGCGATACCATCACCAGCGCCGGATTACCGTTAATCGTCGTTTTATTGTTTTCCAATACTTTCAAACCGTAATTCTTCACCACTGCCTGCGCCGCTTCATCTAGTGTTTTGCCATCCGCGAGGGTAAAAAGCATCATCGATTTACCATCCTTTGAGGCCATCTGGAATTGTATCGGCGAGTTTTCATATTGCCAACCGCTCGGCACCGGGAACTGGAATTTCAGGGAGGGGTGGTAGAATGTATTATTCTCCACAAAACCCTGCTGCGGGTCGTTACCGTATATAATGCCATCGATTTTGCGCAAATACACATCGCGGTTTACATTATACTTGCCGGGATGTGCAGTCTGGTATTCGGCAGCCAGCTTGCCCACCTTCTGCATACGGTCACCCGGATCGGGGTGGGTAGACTGGAATGTAGGGATCGCCTGTCCTGCTTTTTCAGAGATTCTTTTGAGTGTACCAAAAAAATCGGCCATTTCCCTGGCGTCATAACCAATCTTGCTTGAATAATCGACCCCGATTTTGTCCGATTCGGTCTCGTGGTCGCGGCTGTAACTCAAAAAGAGCAAGCCCAGCGCCTGTTGCGCCTGCTCACCCATCGCACGTACCTGCGGGGAAAGGATCATCCCCGCCGCGAGGCCAACCTGCCCGAAGATCTGTGAGGTCTGTTGGCGGGCCGAGTGACGGGCCGTAATGTGGCCGATTTCGTGGCCGAGTACGCCGGCGAATTCGGCTTCATTATTGAAATGCGCCATAATTCCCCTTGTAAAATATACGTAACCACCGGGTACTGCAAATGCATTCACTACCGGTGAGTCCACGATGAAGAACTTGTAAGGTAGATCGGGCCGGTGCGAGATCTTCGCCATGGCCATACCTTTCTCATTGATGAAGGATTGCAGGTTTTTATCGTCATAAATGCCCATGGTGGCCACGATAGACGGGTGCGATTCGGCTCCGAGCGCGATCTCTTTCTCTTGCGACATAAAGACGATCTCTTTTTTGCCAGTAACCGGATTTTTGGAACAACCTGCGAGCATTCCAGCCACCACAACTGCCGGCAGAATGCGAAATGCGTATTTCATTTTCATAAAATTTGAAAAATGACTTGAATGAAGGGATTGGTCAAAATTAAATGTTCTCGCGAATTATATGCAAAGAATCATGCCAAATAGTGACTTCGGCATTCGGCTGACGGCTTTCGACTTTGGGCACTGAACAATGGGCGGTCGTAAAAATATTTGCCATTACGCCGGCTTATTCTCTAAATTACCACTTCTTCCCAAAACCGGGTGGAACAAACTTGAATACAAACGACACCTCCTAAGCCCGAATGCCCCGTTTACACCATTATGAGTTTTAAAAAGATCACATATAGCGCACTCCCTTCCTGGCTCGCCCGACTAGACTTCCTGGGCTTGTTCGAGAAAGATCCATTCGGCAACTTTCTGGCTATTAAACGATTACTCATTTTCATACTCGGTTGGGCCACTTATTACCGCTATACGGCCGTCAATAAAACCCGCATTACCGGCACCGAACACCTGATGGACCTTCCGGACCAGGGCGTGCTTTTTCTTTCAAACCACCAGACCTATTTTGCGGACGTTATCGCATTCTTTCATATTTTCTGTGCTGTCAAATGGGGTTATAAAGACACCATGTCCCCGCCGTTTTACCTGCTTTCACCCCGGGCGAGAATGTACTACGTAGCCGCAGCCGAAACCATGAAAGGTGGTTTTTTACCCAAAGTGTTCAGTATGGGTGGTGCCATTACCATCGAACGCTCATGGCGGGCCAATGGCGAAGACGTGAAACGCCAACTCGATACCTCCGCCCAGGACCGCATCGGGATGGGTTTGCAGCATGGCTGGGTGGTGAGCTTCCCGCAAGGAACCACCAAACCGTATGCCCCTGTACGCAAAGGCACAGCGCATTTGATCAACGACCATCATCCGATCGTGATCCCGGTCGTGATCAATGGCTTCAGACGGGCATTTGACAAAAAAGGACTGCGTTTTAAAAAGCGGAACACCCGGCTGACCGTTCAGTTCAAGCCACCCATGCATTTCCGTCCCGACGAGTCGGTAGAAGAAATGGTCGCACGCGTAACGCAGGCGATCGAGCAGGAGGCTCCGCGCGACGGATCGCCGGGCGACGGTTCGCCGGGCGACGCATTGCCATCGGCCGAAATCTAGCACGGTATGCTTTTTTCAAAGCATTGATTATGGGAAAGAAAGTACTGATCACCGGAGGCGCGGGCCTTATAGGCAAGCGGCTTACGCAAATGCTGCTCGAAAAGGACTATGAAGTCGCATTTTTGAGCCGAAAAAAATCCAGTATACCTCATGTTCAGGTTTTTGAATGGGATATTCAAAAAGGATATATTGAGGAAGGCGCATTGGATAACCTGCATTTTCTCGTGCATTTGGCTGGTACCAATGTAGGCGACGGCCGCTGGACGGAGGAACGCAAAAAAGCCATCCTGGAAAGCCGTACCGAATCGATCCGCCTCATTGCCCGAAAGCTCGCCGAAATGCCTGTAAAACCGGTTGCATTCGTGTCAGCCTCGGGCATCAGCTACTACGGCCAGGATACCGGCGACGCCAAAAATACTGAAAACACACCCGCAGGCAACGATTTTCTCTCCCACGTAAGCATCGAATGGGAAAAAGCGGCCGACGAAATTGCCGCATTAGGCATTCGTACGGTTAAGCTTCGGACCGGTATTGTGATCAGCAAAGACGGTGGCGCAATCCCCAAAATGGCATTACCCGCGCGGTTCGGCGCGGGCGCGCCACTGGGCTCCGGCAAGCAATGGATGTCCTGGATCCACCTCGACGATATGTGTAGGTTATACATCGAGGCGTTGGAAAATGAAAGCTGGCACGGGGCCTATAATGCCGTTGCAACACCACCAGTAACTAATGAAGCGCTTACAAAAGCCATTTGCAAAGTCCTCCACCGCCCGCAGTGGTTTCCCAATGTTCCTGCATTTGCATTGAAGCTGGTTTTCGGAGAAATGGCAGCGGTGGTGCTCGGTGGGAATTATGTGATTAATGAGCGGATTGTAGGCGAGACGGAGTTTCGGTACTGGTATGGGGAGCTGGAAGGTGCTTTGAGAGCAGAGTTGGGATAAACTTCGGCTATCGAAAATGTTACAAAATACTTGCATTCGCACGCTACATCCCATAAAAAGCCGACAGCCGATTGCCGACAGCCGAAGTATCTATCTCACTCTTCCTCGTCCCCGTCTTCCAATTCCTCCTCCTCGACCGTCAGTACCTGCGCCGTTTCCAGCCATTTTTCGCGTTGGACTTGTGCCTTAAAATCATCCAGCACATTCAATTGCACATTTCCATTGCTGAAAACCGACATTTGCAATCCTACAAATCCGAGCGCTTCGTTCAACCGGTCTTCAAGTGGTGCGGCTGTGAAAATGCATTCTTTCCAATACCATTCCAGCGATTCTCCGGCCACTTCCTCGACAATGCCGATATAATCTTCGAGCGTATAACCGACAAACGGCTTTCCAAAACGCACCCATAGCAGCTTCATCACATCGTCCAGCGACTGGGCGTGATTAGTTTTCTTCCTCAAATACAAATCCAGAATAAGCGCTACCAATGCGCCCTTATGGTAAACCGACACCTTCCGGTTCGGGATACCCTTTTCATACCCATCCAGCCAAAGATCGAACGACGATTCCGCAAGCGACTGCGCCGCGTGGGCACTGCTTTCGAAATGGCGCTTCATATAAACCTGCAACTCCTTCACATAAGTATCATCATTGAAAACGCCGGCGCGTCTCAGGAAAAGGTCGCCATAATAGGTCGTGCAGCCTTCGGCCACGAAGCAGGTCTGGAAGTAATTTTCTTTGGTAAAATCATAAGGCAAAAGCTCCGCCGGGCGGATGCGGATGATGTTCCAGGCGTGGAAAAGTTCGTGCGAGCTCACGCCCAGGAGGTCGGAGTAGAGGCCTTCACCCTCGTCGTCCGGCCCGAGCACAATCATCGTGGAATTCTGGTGCTCTACGCCGTGGTAGAATGCCGTTGGTAAAATCAGGTTCAGGAAATGGTAATCCTTCTCGGGAAACTCGCCCATCATCGCAATTTGTTCGCGCGAGAAACGGCGGAAGTCACGCTCGATGCGCCGCCAGTTGGGTTTGAGGTTTCCATGCATCCATATTTTAAAATGAACGCCGCGGACTTCGTATTCGCACTTTTGCAAGGTTTCCGAGGCCAGCATCGGGCTGTCGACCAATTGGTAAAAATCTCTCGCCGATAATGCATTCTTACCAGCCGATGGTAATCCGCATGCAACCTGGTAACCGTCGGGCAAATCGAGCTCGACAAGGTAAGGCTCTGCAATGCGGCCTTCAGTATACATGCAGAAGTTGATGAAGTTGAGGTACCACAATTCATCGTCTACGTAGCTGCTACCCGCATTTTGAATGGATGCATAGTAAGTATAATGTATCCGCACCTCGTTTTCGCCCGCTGTTCCAACCCGCCAGCGGTCTTTGGTTACCTTATGCAGGGGCAGTTTGTGACCAGCGGCAGAGATCGCTTCGATAAATTGAATATTTTTGGCGAAGTTTTGAAGTTCGTACCGCCCCGGGCGCCATGCGGGCAGCTGGATTTCGATCTGTTCGCTGTGGATTTCGGAGATGGTATAAGTGATGTCAAGGAAACGGTTTTGTGGGTCAGGAACCGAAATGTGATAGAGCATATACGAAACGCGTGGTGTTAAGAGGAGCCGGAAGCGCAGTTTCCGTAGACAAAAACCAGATAGTCCTACGTTACCAGTTACAACATTATAAAATAAACGATTTTAAGATGAAAAGTAAAATTCTCCTGCCATTCCTGTTTCTCCTGGCGGTTTTGATCAGTCCTTCGCTCATGGCGCAGAATGACGAATACTACCGCCCCGATTCGCTTCGGAAGGACCAGCCGGAAAGAAAGGAAGTACCTCCCGTCGAAAGAAAACCACAAGATCAGAAACCCGTTCTGGCTGAAAAGAAGAAACTCGCAGATTTCGAAGACAAAAAATTCATCGAAAGGCTGCGCCTCGGAGGCAGCTTCGGATTGAGCCTCGGAAGTGTGACAAACATTAACCTTTCACCCATGGCCGGTTACGAGTTGACCGAAAAGCTCGTCGGCGGCGTGGGCGCAACGATCATGTATTTCCGCTATAAATATTATGATATCAACACCGCCTACTATGGTGGCCGCGCATTCATGATGTACAATGTGATCCCGCCAGTCAACATCATCGGCGAGTTTGAAGCGCTGAATGTAGAGGGCTCGTATCAGAAGCGGCAATGGCTGGGTTCACCCATGGCCGGTGCATCCTATTCCCAGCCCATCGGCGGGAAGTTTATCAAAGCAGTGCATTTGACCGCGCTGTATAATTTCAGCTACGACAGCCAGATCGATAAATACAGCGGACAGAACCTGTCACCTTACGGCAGCCCGTTTGTTTTCAGGGTAACATTCCTGTAAGTACGATATTCAAGCCTAAATTTTTAAGTCTTCATTTGAACCAACCATTCAGATGAAGACTTTTTATTCGATAACAACAGCAATTATGGAAAACCCCGTATTAATCTTCGGCGCCGGCGACCTCGGTATGCAGGCCCTCGATATTTTCAGAAGAAACAATGTACTCGTCTACGGCTTCCTCGACGACCACGCAGAGCTGCACGGCAAAGAGTTCGGCGATGTGAGCGTGCTCGGCAATACCGACGATACGAGCTACCTTAATATAATAGGCTCCAAATGCGAGGCATTCATCGCGATCGGCGAGCGCTCGGTGCGGGAACGCCTCGTGGAAACACTGAACGAGGAATACAAGAATATGCCCGTGAATGCGATCCATGACAGCGCCGTGATCTCCGGTATGGCGTCGATCGGGCACGGTAACCTCATTGCAGCGCGTGCTACGATCGGCGCACGCACGGTGGTCGGTCATCACTGCCTTGTACAAACGGGGGCAATCGTTGATACTTCGGCCATCATAGGCGACTTCGTGACCATAGGCGCGGGCGCGATCGTGAATGACCGCGTGGCGTTGGGCGACGGCGTGTTCATCGGCTCTGGCGCGGTAATCGTGGCGGGTATACAGGTCGGCAAGAATGCGCGGATCGGTGCTGGATCGGTGGTGGTGGAGAATGTACCGGCTGGCGCTACCTATTTCGGGAATCCGGCGCGGAAAATCTGATAACACCAAAGAATAGCGGCAGGCGGGCAACAATTTTCCGGCCCAATGTTTTTTATTAAACTGAAACACATTACCTTTGCACTCCTTTTGACAGAAAAAGTGAAAGAGCTAAGTAAATACAACATAGACATTTACGGTTTGGAAGACAAACAGTATGACTATGATATGGAGTCTGGCGACGCTTTTTTTGAAGAAATGGAGCAGGATCTGATCGAGCACGGGCACTTCAAAACGCACGTGATCCTCAGCAAATCGGCGACGATGATCCAGCTCCGTTTTCACACGCAAGGAAGCGTAACCCTGACTTGTGACCGCAGCCTGGAAACGTTCGAAGAACCGATTGATTCCGACGAACGCATTATTTTAAAGTTCGGCGATCACAATGAAGAACTGACGGAAGAGATCGAGATCATCAGCCGTAACACCAACAGGATCAACGTAGCGCGTTATATTTTTGATTTCATCGCGTTATCGTTACCAGTGAAGAAGCTCCACCCGAGCCTGCGGACAGAGGAAGACGATTTCGATTTGGAGGATGACGAGGAAGAAGGCACATTGGTGTACACTTCCGGCGGAGAAACGGAGGAAGGGGAAGATGGGCAGGATGAAGAGAAGATCGACCCTCGCTGGGAAGCATTGAAGAATTTGAAAAAATAAGCTTTCTCTTTGGATCAGTTGATTAAAATCAACTGCAAAGAATTGAGAGAGAATGAAAAAGAATCATTTTACAGTCAGTTGAAACTGACTGATATAGATTATAAATAGTAAAAACAATAGACCAAAAATATCATGGCACATCCTAAGCGGAGACATTCCAGCACCCGTCGCGATTCACGCAGAGCGCACGATTTCCTTACCGGAAAGCAGTTGGGAACTGATGCTACAACCGGAGAAATCCACCAATTGCACCGTGCACACGTACACGAAGGCAACCTGGTTTACAGAGGAAAGGTTGTAGTTGAGAACTATACTAAAACGGTTTAGTTTCAGTCGATGAGCAATTCAATTTCGCAGCAGCCCTATAAAAGTTGTTGCGAAATTCTTTTTTACTGCGGCACATCTGCTAAATTTACACCTTCGGTTTCTAACTTATTTGTCAAAATAACAGCGTGTAAATGAAAATTGCGGTAGATGCTATGGGGGGAGATTTAGCTCCGCAAGCAATTGTTGAAGGGGTGATCCAAGCCTCTTCTGAGCTACCATCCGAGGCGAGAATCGTTTTAATTGGCCGTGAGAACGTGATCTGGGAGATATTCAACCAGCACAACTTCACGCCTACTAATGTTGACGTCGTTCACGCAGAAGATGTAATCGAGATGGGGGAACATCCTACCAAAGCCCTTTCTCAAAAACCCAATTCCAGCATTGGTGTGGGTTTCAAGCTTCTGAAAGAAAAAGAGGTAGATATATTCTGCAGTGCAGGAAACACAGGTGCCATGCACGTGGGCGCCCTTTTCAGCATTAAAGCTATTGAAGGTATTCTTCGCCCCGCCATCGCAGGCCTCGTGCCGCAGGTAGGAGGAGGATATGCCGTCATGCTCGACATCGGTGCCAATGCCGACTGCAAACCCGAGGTCCTTTCACAATTTGGCGAAATCGGTTCGATTTTTGCCCAGCACACTTTCCAGATCGACAAGCCAAGGGTTGCGTTGATGAATATCGGGGAAGAAGAGCAGAAAGGCTCCCTCACTTCGCAGGCCACCTATCCCCTGCTGAAACAAAACAAGCGCATCAATTTTATCGGGAATATTGAAGGGAAAGATCTCTTCACCAACAAGGCCGACGTGATCGTTACCGACGGCTTTACAGGCAATATTTTGTTCAAACTCGGAGAGTCTCTGTACGAGATTTCGAAGAAGAGAGGTTTCCAGGACGATTTTATCGACCAAACGAACTACGAGTCCATCGGAGGCAGTCCCATTATCGGGGTGAATGGAAATGTGATGATCGCGCACGGGGTATCAACACCTCTGGCCATCAAAAATATGGTTGACTGGGCTTACAAACAGGTGAAATCCAAAGCTTACCTGCACATCGCCCAAGCATTGAACTAACGACGGATGCGACAACCACATGACTATGAAAAAACTGAAACTGTCCCTTTTACCAAATCTATTCGGATTTTGAATAGTTGATTTATCATGACCCATATTAAAGCCTCTATAACAGGAATACAAGGTTATGTGCCTGATTATGTGTTGACTAATGCAGAGTTGGAAACAATGGTTGCGACGAACGACGAATGGATCGTTAGCCGCACAGGCATCAAAGAAAGACGTATTCTGAAAGGCGAAGGTTTAGGAAGTTCACATATGGGTGCCGAGGCTGTAAAGGGGTTGCTGGCCAAAACCAATACACGTCCCGAAGAAATCGACCTGCTCATCTGCGCTACGACCACACCCGATTTTGTTTTCCCCTGCACAGCTAACCTCATCTGCGATATGGTGGGCATCCGTAACATCGGAAGCTTCGACATCCAGGCTGCCTGCTCGGGTTTTATTTATGCATTGACACTCGGCTCGCAATTTATCGAGACCGGAAAATATAAAAAGGTGATTGTCGTGGGCGCGGATAAAATGTCCGCGATTGTCGACTACACCGACCGCAAGACCTGTATTCTGTTCGGCGACGGTGCAGGCGCTGTATTGCTTGAACCGGATACATCCGGAAACGGTATCCTGGACTCGATCATCAAATCGGATGGGGCAGGTTATCCTTACCTCAACCAGAAAGCCGGGGGAAGTCGCTACCCGCCCACCCACGAAACGGTAGAAAACAGGCTGCACTACGTTTATCAGGATGGCGCGCAGGTTTTCAAATTTGCCGTGACCAATATGGCCGACATCGCTGCCGACATCATGGAGCGCAATGGCCTCAACAGCGACAATGTAGCCTGGCTTGTTCCTCACCAGGCCAACCGCCGGATCATCGAAGCCACTGCCAACCGCATGGGCGTAGGCATGGACAAGGTGATGATGAACATACACAAATACGGAAATACCACGGCGGCAACGATACCGCTCTGTCTGTGGGATTATGAATCACAACTAAAGAAAGGCGACAACCTGATACTCGCCGCTTTCGGCGGAGGCTTTACCTGGGGCGCGATGTACCTCAAATGGGGTATCGAAGCGTAGGCATGTGATTTTCATTAAAGCATTATCATACAATTCATTAGCATAAAAATGGCAACTACTGCAGATTTGCGTAACGGTTTGGTGATCCATTTCAACCATGATCTTTTTCAGGTGATTGAATTCCAACACGTGAAACCCGGAAAAGGCAACGCGTTCGTACGTACCAAACTGAAAAGCCTTACTAGCGGCAAAGTACTGGACAATACGTTCTCCTCAGGCGCAGGCATTACGCCTGTACGCGTGGAGCGTCACAAGTTCCAGTTCCTATATAAAGATGAAGTTGGCTACAACTTCATGAACTCCGAAACATTCGACCAGGTATTGATCGACGAAAAACTGGTGACCAACGCCGACCTGATGAAGGAAGGACAGGAAGTTGAGATCCTGATCAATACTGAAAACGATGCAGCGTTAACCTGCGAACTTCCTCCTTTCGTGGAATTGGTGGTAACTTATTCGGAGCCGGGACTGAAAGGCGACACGGCCAACTCTCCTAAGAAAGCGATCGAAGTAGAAACCGGTGCACGCATTATGGTGCCGCTTTTCATCGACGAGGGTGAAAAAATCAAAGTTGACACACGCACATACGAATACGTAGAAAGGGTTAAATCTTAATTAAATGGAAACCAAAGAAATCCAAAAACTGATTGACTTCATTGCCCAGTCGGGACTTGATGAAGTGAATATTGAAACGGCCGACCTGAAAATCAAGGTAAAACGCTTTGCCACTGCACCGGTTGTAGCTTACACGCCAGCACCGGTAGCGGCAGCTGCGCCTGCAATCGCTCCTGCGGCACCCGCAGCAGCTGCACCGGCCGCTTCGGCCGAGCCAGCGGTTTCCAAAGAACCAGCTTCTTCGAACCTCATTACCATTAAATCCCCGATGATCGGTACGTTCTACCGCGCATCGAGCCCCGAAACACCGGCATTCGTTAACATCGGTGATGAGATCAAACCCGGAAAAGTAGTTTGCGTGATCGAGGCGATGAAATTGTTCAACGAAATCGAATCCGAAGTATCAGGTAAAATCGTAAAGATCCTGGTTGAAAACGCAACTCCGGTAGAATTCGACCAGCCATTATTCCTGGTTGAACCTGCTTAACGCAGCGAACGAAAACTCACTGAATTACATGTTTAAAAAGATACTCATTGCTAACCGGGGCGAAATCGCCCTGCGTGTAATCAGGACCTGTCGTGAAATGGGCATCAAAACTGTCGCGGTATACTCGACAGCCGATCGCGACAGCCTTCACGTACGGTTTGCCGACGAGGCCGTTTGTATCGGCCCTCCGCCCAGCAGGCAATCGTACCTGAGCATCCAGAATATCATTTCGGCAGCGGAAGTAACCGGAGCGGACGCGATCCACCCGGGCTACGGATTCTTGTCCGAAAACGCCGAATTCTCACAAATATGCGCGGATTACGGCATTAAATTCATCGGCGCAACCGCCGCCCAGATCAACGGAATGGGCGACAAAGCTACCGCCAAAGCGACGATGATCGCAGCCGGCGTACCGGTCGTACCAGGTTCCGAAGGCTTGCTCGAATCGCTTGAACAAGGCAAAGAACTCGCTGAAGGCATCGGTTACCCTGTGATCGTGAAAGCGACGGCAGGTGGTGGCGGACGCGGAATGCGCGTAATCAACAAGCCCGAAGAATTCGAAAAGGCGTGGAACGACGCCCGTACGGAATCTGCGGCTGCATTCGGAAACGACGGTTTGTACCTCGAAAAGTTCGTGGAAGAACCCCGTCACATCGAAATCCAGATCATCGGCGACCAGTTCGGTAAAGTATGCCACCTTTCGGAACGCGACTGCTCGATCCAGCGTCGTCACCAGAAACTGGTAGAAGAAACGCCATCCCCGATCATCACGCCTGAATTGCGTGAGAAAATGGGTGCTGCGGCCATCAAAGGTGCTCAGGCCATCGGTTACGAAGGTGCCGGTACCATCGAGTTCCTCGTGGACAAGCATGGTGATTTCTACTTCATGGAAATGAACACGCGTATCCAGGTAGAGCACCCGATCACCGAAGAAGTAACTGATTTTGACCTGATTAAGGAGCAAATTAAAGTAGCGGCAGGCGAGCCTATCTCCGGGAAGAACTACACGCCGAAGCTATATGCAATGGAATGCCGTATCAATGCGGAAGACCCTGCGAATGGCTTCCGTCCGGCACCCGGCAAGATCACTAACCTGCATTTCCCTGGCGGTCACGGTGTTCGCATCGACAGCCACGTGTACAGCGGCTACACCATTCCGCCAAACTACGATTCGATGATCGCGAAACTGATCGTCAGCGGCCAGTCGCGCGAGGAGGTGCTTACGCGTATGAAGCGTGCATTGCAGGAGTTTGTGATTGAGGGTATTAAAACCACGATCCCGTTCCATATTAAACTGATGGATGATCCTGGGTTTAAATCAGGGAATTTCACTACGAAATATCTGGAATCGTTTGATTTTAGTGCTCTATAAGAGTTTAAAGGTCGGGTAAACGAATCTAAAAAGTTGAGTAGCCCTCCGTTCACTGAAGTGAACGGTAATTAAGATATAAGAACGGCCGGCGGGGTTACTGTCGGCCGTTTTTTGTGTTTAGTATGATGCTTAAATTAGGCTATCAATGCCAACATCTTTTCCGTGGCTTCCATGCCTTGTTTGATAGTCCAAGCAGAAGGTGTAGCATGATAATAGCCTGCCAGGTGTAGTGTATCATAAGCTTTATTCAGGTAGCTCAGCAGAGTCTTGTTATGCTTATTTAGACGCACACGGTATTCGTCAATGCTGTTGGGCTTTGTAAATTTCACCCCCTCCTTCTTCCTCAAATATTCGTCGGCAATCATTAAGGCCGCATTATAGGCCGTTCCTGATGCCATCTGCACGTATTTAACGTCCTTATACACCTGGCCTTCCTTTTTAGCCTTAGTGGTCAAAATTTCTCTCGCATTGTCGAGATAGCGCGTGATTTCTTGATAGTGATTCATCGGTATAGTGGTTAAATGTAAACATTTAAATATTACAGATTGACAGCTTCATGCGCTACAACATCCTCCTCTTCCTCCATCATCCTTTCACCCTCCAACCGGTAAGGCCTATTGAATGCCTCCTGCCTCATCGCAAAACGCGTAGCCAGCTTACGAATAACCTCTTTAGACATTCCTTTTTTGTAGTTCAGAATCTCGGAAACATATCCTTTGCTGACATTCAGCAGTTCGGCTATGTCCTTCGCCTTCATCTTATGATCCTTCATGAGCGATTTGAGCAATTCAACCGGGTCAAACTCACCTTTGAAAATGGTATGCTCTGCATCAAAGTGTTCGATCAAGACCATCAAGAGTTCTGCTTCGTCCTGATATTTGCCTTCGGATTCTCCTGAATCATCCAATCTTTCCAACTCATTACAATACTCGTAGTATTGTTCCCTGGTCTTAATGACCTTGTATTTCAGCTCTCCCATGTCAGAATTGATTTATAGAATATTGCAGTCCGCGTTTACATAAATTCGTACACTCAGCATGAGTGCCAATCCAGCTTACATATAAGCGCACAAAGCTCTTGCCAAATGCATATTTACAAATCATGCGGTAATTGTTGCCGCCGATATCGAATACCACGCGAGGACATCCATTTCCAAGGAAATCGACTGTCGGGTAATTTTCCCGGATATCTCCGGGCGATCGCCAATTTGCACCTTTTAGCTTGCCAAGCCAATCATCAAATGAAGATGCACTTCTTGCGTGATCCGCAACAAATCCTGCAATGCTCTCTTTTCTAATCAAATGTACTTTCATACAAGTGTGTGAATATAAGAAAAGTTCTCATAAAGAGAACTTTTCAATGAACAATTATTAAATCACTCCAATGCTTCGCCTATACGACCTGCGGGAGCGCGTACGGTGAGCGGTATTTCCTCGTCAACAGCTTGTTAGCCTCCTCATCCCCTACAAACTTCTCAGTCTTGTTATCAAATGTCAATGCGCGGCCGACGCGGTAGGCGATATTCCCCAAATGCGCCAGGCCTGATGATAAATGTGCCGTCTCAACCGGCCCATTGAGCAACTTCGGATCCTTGGCGACTACGGCGTCGATGAAGTTTTTGTAATGATCTCCACCCGCTTTGCGTGACGGGCCAGCTTTTTTGTCCTTGCCCAGGAAAGTTTCGTAGTAATCATAGCCTTTCACGACCATGTAGCCTTCTGAGCCATAGAAGATGTTACCAATGCCTACGCCGCCTTCCTCGTTCGTCATCCACGGCCGCACTTCGAATTCGATGATCTTCTTTTCTTTGGTATATACAAATGAAGAGCTCAATACTTCCGGCGTTTCCTTGGCATCGTTCCAGAGGAATTTGCCTCCCGATGACGTGATCTTGTCCGGAAAGGATTCCACGCCGAGCCCCCACATACACATGTCGGTTTCGTGGATACCCTGGTTGCCGATATCGCCATTGCCATAGTTCCAATGCCAGTGCCAGTCGTAATGCACGTAGTTACGCGAAAATGGCTTCATTTCCGCCGGGCCGGTCCAGAGGTCGTAGTTGAGCCCTGCGGGTATGGATTCGGTGCCTTTATCGCCGATATCGGGGCGCCATTTGTAAACGAGACCGCGAGCCATATAGACATTACCAATCAATCCATCGCGGAGGTGCTTCACGGCCTCTTTCAATGCTTCGGAGCTACGGAGCTGGACGCCGTGCTGCACCACTCTTTTATATTTATGGGCAGCTTCTACAAGCTTACGGCCTTCGTGCAGGTTGTGTGAGCCCGGCTTTTCCACATACACATCCTTCCCTGCCTGACATGCCCAAATGGCCGCCAACGCATGCCAGTGATTCGGTGTAGCGATACTGACAGCATCGATGGTTTTATCATCGAAAACTTTGCGGAGGTCGTTTTCCGTTTTGACTTTCTTACCGGTCTTTTGCTCGAATTCCTGAGCCCGCTTTTGCAAAATGTTGTTGTCAGGATCGCAGAGCGTCGCGACTTCTACATTGCTCAGGGCATTAAAACCCGAAATATGGCTCTGTCCGCGCCCGTTCACGCCCAACACGGCTACACGTACACGGTCGTTCGCGCCGAACGCGCTGGCGGGGATGATGGCTGGAATAGAGAGTGCCACTGCGGCCCCGGTTGTGTTTTTGATAAAGTTTCTTCTCGATACTTCGGCTGGTTTGTCCATGTGAAAGAATTTAGGATTTCGAAATGCATACATTTTACCTGACTGGCAATCAGTTAGACGAAAATCAGAAGTAACTCCCCTATTCGTTTGCTATCAAAAAGTACTACTCATTTAAAATTAAGTACTATTCTTCCCTAAATAATTTGAACAATACCATACCCGCTCACAAACAGGATCGAGAGCACGCTTATCCAGAAAAAAATATCGTACAAAGCCGACGGTTTCAATGCAGCCGGCAGGTTGCGGTAACGGAATACGAGCGATACATACACCACGAGCAACAGCAGAACGGATGTTGCAATACCACCAAGTATTACCATCATTACCGGCGCTTGAAAAAACAGAAACAGCAGGCACCAGGCAATGGGCAGTACCCACGACATAATGCCGATACTGCGCTTTTGTTCGTGCTCCGAGCCGAACTTCATCCAGCCAATCTGCCCGAATGCGTCTCCCCAAACCCTCGCCCAGCTCGCCGCGGCAGTGAACAATGTCGAGTAAAGCACGAAGAATGCGCCAATCAGAAATATATTTTTTGCCCATGGGCCCAGTGTTTCGGTGAAAATGCGGGATAGCGTATCCACCATCTGGTAACCCTCCGGCACAGCACCTCCCGTGTGCAGCACTGCGGCGCCTAACAGGTAAAATGCGGCCGTCACAATAGTATAGACCACCATCGACAATACAGCGTCGAGATACATCACCTGAAACCAGCCTTTCGCCCGGGCAGACCACTCTTTCGTGCCGTCGTTAGGGCCGGTGTAGGCGGCGTAGCCTTTCTCGATACACCAGTAATTGTAATACATGATTTCGTCGCCACCGACGCCGGTTATACCAAATGCCCCGAATGCCGTCGCGACTAGTGCGGTCGGCAGCGAAAATTGCAAACCGCTCTCAAATTGCGGCCAGGTAATGGCATATGGCGTCCATTGGAGGGAAATGACGGATATGAGAATAACGACCGTGAAAAGAATGATCATCACTAGCGAACCTTTCTCCACCGGGCCATAGTTGCCCTTGTAGACCCAGAAAGAAGTGATTAAAACCGAAATAATGGCCCACAAATTGACCGAAATAAAAGGGAAGGCCATATTCAGTACAATGGCGACACCTCCGACAATGCCGCCCACTTGCAGCAATTTCAACCCTTGCAGTGAAAGCCATAGCCAAATGCTCCAATGCGCCTTACCCAGCCGTAACCCGGGCAGGTTATTGAAGTTATACATGATGAATGTCCCGGTGTAAATGGCATTCTTGCCAAATTCCAGCTGCAATGCGACTTTTACGAGACAGCTCAGAATAATGAGCCAGAACATGACGAAACCGGCTTTCGCGCCCAATGCAGTAGTGGCGATCAGCTCGCCGGAGCCTACGATAGCAGCGGAAAGGATGAAACCGGGACCGAGGTATTTGAGCCTGCCGAGGAAAGTGGTGGGCGGGGTTAGGATTTTGGACATAAGGGGGATTTTATATCCAAAAGCTAAGAAGCTTCTCTGCTTACTTTAATATGCCGTGAAGGCACCGCAGCGGCGGACCGCGAATTAGCACGAATATGTCTTCGTGTTCCTTCGTGCCTACACGGTCCGCCGCTGCGGTGGCATATTAAATCAGTTACAAATTCCCCACAGCCTGGTGAATCTGCTTCACCGTATCGACGTAGTTGTTCTCACTAGGAAGCCCGAACAGCGATTTTTCTTTGATAATCTGCGCCACATTCTCCGGCACAAGCTTCTCCCAACCCGGCTCCCCGCGCTTGATCATTTCAAGCACCGAGTCGGTGGTGATGTGCATGTGCTCGGTATTGTAATTCTTAATATCCTCGATCTTGTCGTTCACGATGAGGTATTGGAACAACGGCCGCAAATGATCCGGCACGCGGAAGTTTTCGCAGCTGTAAACCGAACCGTCGGGCTGTAATGTAGGGTAAATGTACAATTTCACCTTCCGGCTGAATAGCGTCGCAAACGATTCGAGAATGCCGCCTTGGAGGAATTGGTAATGCTTTTCTTCGAAAATGTCCTGCAAATTCGGGCTACCGAGCAGCAGGCCGGATTTCAATTTGGTAAGCCGCGACAGGTAAGCCACAAGCCGGTAATATTCATGGTGATTGGAAATCATCACCATGTGCCCCAGCGAGCAAAGGATATCCACCCGATCGAGGAAGTCCTTTTCATCGATATCGCGGTCTCCGGCTTTCAGGTTATGCAATGTGAGCTCTGAAATAAGCACCACTTTCGATTCGTCCACATCTTCTTCGGCCAAAAACTGACGCTGGCCATTGCTGATCAGGTCGATATGCACATTCGTGATCGGGCGCAGGCGACCGCGCATCATGAGGATATGCTTTTTGTACAATGCTTCCGAAGGCTGCAATACGCCGCCATCACTGCCGAACAATGCGGCGTCGGTAAAACCATTCTTCACCAGCCGCAGGCTCATGAGTCGGTTATCGACTTTGGCAAAATCAGGCCCGCTGAAACGTACCATATCGATCTCGATCCGGTCGATCGTCAGATCGTCCATAAGCGACATCAGCAGTATTTCGGGTGATTTATAATAGTAGTAGCAACCGTAAATCAGGTTTACACCGATAATGCCCAAAGCCTGCTGTTGCAGAATATTCTCATCATCGCGCATCCGCACGTGAATCACGACGTAGTTCGTCGGGCCCATGGGCGTGAGCTGGAATTGCAAACCTATCCAGCCGTGTGATTCGTTCGTTTTCTGAAAGTTGAGGGCTACAACTGTATTCGCGAAGGCAAAAAAGGTGCTGTCGACACCGCGTTTTTCCGACAGCCGCTTTTCCACAAGGTTATACTCGCGGTTGAGCATTTTCATCAGTCGGGATTCCACCACGTATCGTCCCCCCTCCTCTGTCCCGTATATCGCGTCGCTGAACGTCATGTCGTAGGCCGACATCGTTTTGGCGATGGTTCCGGATGCGCCGCCGGCTTTGAAAAAATAAGCCGCCGTTTCCTGACCCGCCCCGATTTCCGCAAACGATCCATAGATCCGACGGTCGAGGTTGATCCGTAGTGCTTTTTGTTTTGTACCAAGATTCTTTTCGTACATAACGGTATATTAGTATAATGAAGAAGCTTACATGTAAATATAAGAAAAATACAGTTCTGCATTAAGCGGAATTTCTGATCTTCTGGCAGCAGAATGGAAAAGTTATATAATTTATTCACTTACGGCACTTTGATGCAGGGTTTCGACAACCCCTATGCGCGAAAGCTGCGGTTGTCTGCAAACTATATAGGAAAAGGGTATTTCAATGGAAAATTGTTTCGCATCGAGTGGTACCCGGGCGCGCTGTACGAACCTGATGCGCATACACGCGTATACGGGGAAATTTATCAGTTAAACTCCCTTGAAGTACTCAAAGAACTGGATGAATATGAGGATGTTTTGGAAGATGAGGTGGCGAGTTTGTATGTCAGGAAGGTGGTACCTGTCAGGTGTGGTCAGGAAGTGGTCAAGGATGGTCAGGTACCTGTCAGGGATAGTCAGGAGATGGTCATTGATTGTTGGGCGTATTTGTACAATCAGCCGGTTCTGGACCTGCCTTTGATTGAGGATGGTTATTTCAAAACTAGGCCCTGAGACTTTCGCCGATAATGCGGAGGCCGTCCAAAGTTAACTTTCTGTCAATTTCTGTAAACTCGTCGCGGAGGGTATCGATGATGGAAGACAATCCGCCCGTCGCGACGGCAATGCATTCGCCGCCCAGCTCGGCCCGGATACGGCCCAGCAGCGATTTGACTAACCCTTCATAACCCAGCAAAATACCTGCCTGAATGGCTTCGACTGTGTTTTTACCAATGGCCGAGGACGGGAGTTGAAGCGGTACTTCCGGCAGCTGCGCGGTGTTGGCAAACAATGCTTTGACAGCCGTCACCAATCCGGGCAATATCGCCACGCCGAGGATCTTGCTGTCTTTGGAAACAGTTGTGAATGTCAATGCAGTCCCAAAATCGACGACCACGCAATTTTCTTTATATCGTGTTGAAACGGCTACCGCATTCGCGATCAGGTCCGCGCCGATTTCGTGCGGATGGTCGATTTCGATAGATAATGCGGGGTAAATTTCAGGTCCTACAACAATCACGCCGTCGCCGAACAGCGAGCGGAGCATTCTCAATATCACCGGCGTCAAAGCCGGCACGACACTGCTTAACACGACCGTATCCACATCCCCGAACCACAATCCGGCCTCCAGAAAATGCAACCGGAGCTTCGACTCGTAATGCGCCTCGTTTTCCTGAATCAGCGAGCGCATCCGCCAGATGTGCTCCCAGTTACCGGAATCATGAAGCCCGAATACAGTGTCGGTATTGCCAAGGTCGACGGCTAACAGCATAACAGAGAATTTACATGTGGAAGCAAAATAAAGGCATTCTTTAAATAAAACTTCATGGTGCCCCGGTTTTGCGTCCGTTTCTTTTTGATTATCCCTAATTTTAACGCCGAAATAAAAACGCGTGCTTTCCCTCGTCTAAAATAAAGCACCGCCCGAATGTTACCATCGAAAGTAATATGCAATTTTCTACCTGCCGCGGATTTCTGACACTGCTTTTTTTACTACCAATTCTGAACCAGGGCGTTCAGGCCCAGGCCATTCCCGAGTGGCAGGATCCGCAGGTGATCAGCATCAATACTGAAAAGCCCCGCGCCGACTTTTTCCCCTACTCCACGGAAAAAGCAGCGTTGGCCATGGACAAAAAAGGGCCTTTCGTTCAGTCGCTGAATGGTACCTGGAAATTCAAATGGGCGCAGCATCCCTCGAAGGCACAACTGAATTTCTATGATCCCAAAATCGCCGATGCGAACTGGGACAATATCCCCGTACCCTCCAACTGGCAGGTCGTGGGCGCACGCGAGGGCCGCAAATACGACCGTCCGATTTTCAGTAATATCAAACACCCCTTCAAGGCAACGCCGCCGCGCATTACCGCCGACACCAATGCCGTCGGCATGTACCGTACGACCTTCACTGTTTCACAGGATTTAAAGGATAAACAGGTGTTCCTGCATTTCGGGGGCGTGCAATCGGCCTGTTATGTCTGGCTAAATGGCGTCGCCATCGGGTATCACGAGGATGGCATGACCCCGTTTGAGTTCGATGTGACGGAAGATGTGAAGGCGGGCGTAAACAACCTGGCAGTGGAAGTGATCAACTGGTCGGATGGCAGCTACCTGGAAGACCAGGATTATTGGCGGCTTTCGGGCATTTTCCGCGACGTAAACCTGCTGCTTTTGCCCAAAGTTGTCCTAACCGACTATTCGGTCAGGACGATTCTGGACGCAAACCATGAGCACGCGACCTTGAAACTGAGCGCCTATGTGAAAAACTATGGCGAACAGCCCATTCATGCACACCAGGTACTTTTTACATTATACGATGCCGCCAAAGCCGTGGTCACTACCCCGGTGAGCCAAATGGTGGGCACGCTGGAAATGGGGAGAGAAGGCGCCGTACGTGCCGAAATGCAGGTCCCGAACCCTGCCAAATGGAGTGCAGAAATACCGAATCTCTACACGCTGACCGTGCAGCTGATGAATTCAGATGGCAAGGTCCTCGAAGCGACCAGCCAGCGTGTGGGGTTCAGGGATGTTAAGATAAAAGGCGGCCAGCTGTTGGTGAATGGCAAAGCAATAACTATCAAGGGCGTCAATCGCCACGAATTCGACCCGGAAACAGGCCGTGTGATCAGCCGGGAGTCGATGATCCGCGACATTACTTTAATGAAGCAGCATAATATCAATGCGGTTCGCACTTCGCATTACCCTAATGCATCCGAATGGTATGATCTGTGCGACCAGTATGGCCTATACGTAATGGACGAGGCCAATATCGAGAGCCATGAACTATGGAGCAAGAACATCATCCTGGCCGATAACCCGCAATGGCGTGCGGCATTTCTCGCAAGAGGCAACGCGATGGTGGAAAGGGACAAAAACCACCCTTCGGTGATCATCTGGTCGCTGGGTAATGAGTCGGGAATGGGGCAGAATTTCGTGGATATGGGTGATTTCATCAAACTCGCCGATCCCACCCGGCCTATCCATTACGAAGGACGCAAAGATTATAAACCGACGACGTTAAGCAGTTTCGACATTGTTTCGGTCATGTACCCTTCTATGCAAGACATGGCCGAGTTGGTCAAAAAGGATAAAACCCGCCCGCTCATCGTCTGTGAATATGCGCACGGAATGGGCAATAGCGTGGGCAACCTCAAAGAATATTGGGACCTGATCGAAAAACACCCGACTATGCAGGGTGGCTTCATCTGGGACTGGGTAGACCAGGGTTTAAAGCTGAAACGCCCCGATGGCACCGAGTACTGGGATTATTTCAATTACATCGACGGTGCCAATGCCGGCGACGGCCTTGTGAACCCCGACCGCACGCCCCAGCCCGAGCTGAACGAGGTGAAGAAGGTTTATCAATACATCAAATTCGAAATGCCGGACACGCTGAAAGCCGGGTCGAAAAATATCACGTTACATAATGCCTACGACTTTCAATCGCTGCACGGTTACGAACTGGTGTGGTCGCTCGTAGAGAATGGCAAACCCATGGGCAAAGGCGGAAGCATTGCCAATCTGGCCGCATTGCCACGCCAGAAACAGCAGATTACTATCCCCTACGAACTTCCGGCTTCGGCAAAACCCAATGCCGAGTATTTCCTCAATCTCAGTGTAAGATTAAAAGACGCGACCCACTGGGCGTCCAAGGGCCACGAAATAGCCTGGCATCAGGTACCGGTGGTGAAACTGGCTGCCCCAAGGCCAAACCTCAGCTTGTACAGCGAACGTCCGCTACGCATTGCGCAGATAACCGCGGCGCGCGTGCAGATTTCCGGGCAGGATTTTACGGTCGTTTTCGACAAAAACGAAGGCCGGATGATTTCTTTTAAGAATAAAAAAGAAGAAATGCTCGAAAGCGGCCCATACGCCAACTTCTGGCGCGTGCCGACGGACAACGACGAAGGCGGTGCGGCGAAAAGCTATGCTACACAGTGGCGCAATTTCGGCCTGGATACACTGGAACGCGTTTCTTCGGAAATGAAAACCCAGCGGCTGACAGCCCAGATCTACAAGGTGACGCTCAATCAGACCTTAAAGCAGCCCAAAGGCGAAATGGATGTGCAGTCGGTATACATGGTTTACGCTTCGGGCGATATTCATGTACAAAACACTTTCACACCGAGGGGCGAATGGCCGCCGCTTGCCAAAGTGGGAATGCAGCTGAGAATGCCTGCCACCTTTACCAAAACCCAATGGTATGGCAACGGCCCGCACGAGACTTATGCCGACCGCAAAACGAGTGGAAAAATAGGCATTTACGCCGGTACAGTGGCTGAGCAGCATTTCCCATACATTACCCCTCAGGAAAATGGTAACAAAACCGGCGTCCGTTGGGCTACTGTGACCAATGCGGAAGGTGTCGGGTTGCTCGTGCTGAGCGACACCGCATTCAATTTCAACGTCCATGATTATACGGACAAAGACCTGCTCGCCGCCAAACATCGCGCTGCAGTGCTCAACCGTGGTACCGCGACTGTCGTAAACATCGATCTCGCCCAGATGGGCCTGGGTGGGGACGATAGCTGGTCTCCCCGTGTGCACGACGCGTACCTGCTGCCCGCGCGCGCCTATGCATACTCATACAGAATGCGCCCGATCGAGAATACTTCGAATATCGAGCAAATCGCGGCTGTACGCCTGCCTTATGTTGATCAGAAGGAAACCAATGAAACGGTCGCGATCACAGAAACGGCTCCCGTAGCCGATGAAGCTGTTGCGGATGACGAAGAAGAGGAAGAAGTAGCAGCGACACCGGTCCGTAAAACAACCGTCAGGAAGGCGCCGGCGAAAAAGAAAGTTGTCCGGAAGAGAAAACCGGCCCGCAGACGGCGCAGAAGATAAAAAGAAAAAGACTTGGCAAGTTCAAGAAAGGCTTACCAAGTCTGTAACACCCCACAGTTTTAATAAAGAGCTGACAACATTTAAGAATGTTGCCAGCTCTTTATTATTTTTTATACGGAGCCAATGTATATTTCGCCTTCACCTTGATGATCTGCGCGATTTTCACGAAAACCACCTTCGGTACTTCGATATTGTGATCCACCAGCGCTACCTCAAAGTCGGAACTGATCGTGATCTTTCCGCCCTCGATCTTCATCTTCCCTTTGATCGTCCGCTCCTTGGTAACGCCGTGAACCGTAAATTTTCCGGTCGCCGACACATCGTAGTCGCCGTCTTTGGTATAGTCCGGCGCCTTATCGACCTTTCCCGAAAACGTAGCAGTCGGGTATTTCTCCGATTCGATGTAGTTCTCGTTGAAATGCTCCTGCATCAGTTTATTGGGAAAAGAAAACTCCCGCATATTCATCCGGATCGCGATCTCGTTGTTGGCCGTATTCAGGATCACCTGCGACTTTTTATTCTCCGCCTCAATATTCTCCAAAGGAGTCGATGCCGAGAATTGCGTATTACCGCCAGAAGTGGCAAACATTTGAGCAAATGCATTCCCGGAAAGCAAAGCGGTACTGAACATGGCCAGGCAGGCCACGCGATAAAAATGCGGTTTCATAGTCTGGATCAGTTTGGCTGCTTTTTGTTCTTCTTGTCAAAGCTGAATGTACGGGAAATGTTGAACCCGTAATGGATATCCCCTTTGCCCCAGCTGCCGGTGGTTTCGCCGATAAACTGTTTCTCGATCATGCCAAGGGAATTGGTAAAGTGCAGTTGGAAGACGTGCCCGCCGGTCTCGATATCGACACCAAACGACATCGAATCATGGTAAGGGGCCGTAACTGTGTTCTTTTCGCGGGCGGTGTAAAAGTATTCACCATTCAGCGAAACGCGTTTCGAAAGCTTGAAGCGGCCACCGATACCCACCGCGAAGAGTACTTTTTCATCACCCGTCACGTCCGGCATGGTGCGATACAGATAGGTCGGAGAAAGTTGCAGCGACAGCCGCTCACCAAACTTCCTGGCCACGAGCACTTGGGCGGTATAATACAGTTTGTCCTGAAAATCCCGCTCCTTGTCGACCGTAGTCACACCCGTTCCGCCGAACAAGGTGATCGAAACCGGGATGTTCCGTGCGCCGGTGGTTTGTTTCAGCACTTTATATTTGGCAAAAAAATCATACACTTTCTGCGACGTGCTGCGGCCGACGCCAATTTCCAGGTCGTCTGTCAACCCGTATTCGAAACCGAGACGCATGGTAGCCTGGTCGAGCCCGAAGAACTGGTAGGCGCCCGAGTTCAGCTTCCCGAAACGGTGCGAAATGCGGAAATCCAGGTGCTTTTTCTTCATCGTTTCCACCGACTGCCCGTTCACAACACGGGTCGATTTGAATGTGGCGGTAACCGGAACGGTTTGCGCGCTGTCCTGTTTGGATAACTCATTCAGCAAGTCATCCTGTGCATGTAATACTGTCGATGAACACATCAACATCACGAATAGGCGGAGTACTTTCATGACTGATTGAGATTAAGCCTTCACTGTTAAAGTGTTCCCGTCGGAAGAAACGGTTACTGTATACGCTGTGAGCGGACTCGCCGCCGGCCCTTGCTTTACAGCGCCCGTAAGCGTGAACTCAGATAGGTGTACCGGGCACTGGATATCATTCTGGGCCTTTCTGTAACCCACTGTATTTCCTTCGTGCGTGCATTTCTTCGACAAAGCCACATAATTGCCCGTTGTCGACAGGGCTACCAACACGTCCCCGATTATCTTCGAATTTCCGGCTGTTTTCAAGTCGGTATTGGAGGAGTTAGTTAAATCGATGGTGAAATTGATATTATTACCCGTCGTCGTACCGGATATTCCGTTGCCGCCCGTGCCTGGATTCGGATCTGGATCGGGATTCGGATTGGGATCATCATTTTTCGATCCGCAGGCCGTCATAGTGGTGCCGAGGCAATAGAATGCCATTAATGTTGAGGTGCTGAGCCCAAGACTTCTCAGGAATTCGCCTCTTTTCATGCTTCCTTTCTCAATTGAGTTCATAGTAATAAAGAATTAATTAGTAGATATAATGCAATGATAATGTGGGCATAGTGCTCACTTGAAAACAGGGGTGTAGCGCACCGATAGCCAGAGGCCGGTAGTAATGAGGTTCACTTTTCCGTACCCGACGCGTTTGAGCGGCATCCGGATCGACGGCTCGGCGAGGAGGGAGAGTTTACGGGAAATTCGGTATTCATAGCCGGCTGAAACGTTGGCGTGGCTGAGCCAGTACCAACCGGTTTCTCCATTCCAACCCGGCCACTTCTGCGCATTAGGGTCGTTCGGATCGATATAATAGTATTTGTATTTCTCGCTGTTCATATGGTAGGACGAAAACCCTCCCGTCGCAAACCAGCGAGACCGTTCGCCGGACGCAATATCGTATCGCACATTCAGTGGTATTTCCAGCACTTTGCACACACCATCTATTCCACTCAACGCAGGTGGCGGGTAATAGCCATGCTTGGGCAACCGATAAGCCTCCGCCGGAGCATAGTAATCTTTCCGGCTCCAAACCGCACCACTTTGCAGATATAGCCTTGGCAAAACCGAATATTCCACCAACAACGAAACGGACGTGCCCGGCTTTGAAAAATCCTTCAATCCTACCGTGCTCAAATCCGGCGAATAACCGAACCGGACTGCTGCCAGCGGCTGATCCTCTGCCGATAGTGACGATCGCTTCGGCGGCGCAGGCGGTTCCGGAAGCTCATACACCGGCTCGGAAATCCCGGGCAATTGCAATACATTCCATTTCAACATCTTACCATTCAATGCAGATGCAGAAATCAAAGTCCGGTCGGGCTCATCAACCTTCGTGACCAATTCGCTTGCGACTGCCGGCTGGCTGGCTGCCGGCGGCAGAGACGCCTCGCTGCCCCGCGTATTTGCATTGTTTTTAAAAGAAAGAGCCCCGTCGCCTCCTTCCACTTTTGAGCGGTTAGGCTCTAAGAACACTCCGCCTGCCTTAGATTGGCTCCGGGGCAATGGTTTTCTGCCGTTACCCACGGCAGCATTCAATTCTGATTTAGAGGAAGATTTACCAGCCTCTTTTTCACTGGTTTTCAGTTTGCCGCCAATATCTTTTTTGTTGTTACCAGCAACTTTGTTTCTTTTAGCAACCGGGGCATTTGTATTATCCACAGTCGGATTTTCTTTATCAACACTCGCAGCTGTTTTTACAGCTTCCTCTTCCGAACCTCCCGACTTCCCGACCCCTTCTGACGAACGACCTGATTCCTTAGCTACACCTGACTCCCTGACAACACCTGACTTGACTTCGACCCCGGCATTTTCAGCAGCCTTCACGCCTCCATCCTCCACTACCCCTCTCTCACTTCCTCCATCCTCCGTTTCTTCATTCCCGACAACACCTGACTCATCGACAATTCCTGACTTCTCCTTCCTCCCTTCTCCCTTTCCTCCCTTCTCCCTTTCCATAGAATAGAGCACAATTCCCGCAGGTATCAGCAGCGCCAGCACACCCAGCGGCCACCATTTCCGCCACCATCCGGCCGGAGTTCTCCCGTCCTGCTTATCGAGTTGCTTCCGCAGGTCATTCCAGTCATCGGGTTCGTATGCAGGATCAAGCTCTTCTGATGACTTTCTGAAGAGCTTGTCCAGTTCGTCATCTGGCAACTCTATCATAGTCGTCAATATTAATCTTGGATAACATCTCTCTCAACTTTTCCCTTGCCCGCGACAAATTAGACTTTGACGCCCCAACCGAAATACTCAGTTGTTCTGCAATTTCTTCGTGTGTGTAACCGTCGATGACCGACAAGCTGAATACCAGCCGGTATGCCGGTGTCAGACGCTGGATCAGTCCGACCAGCTCTTCGTGGGAAAGCTTGCTGATAACCGTTTCGTCGACGGACACCTGCTCCGCGACTTCCACGTCGTCAAAAACATCTCTGCGAACTTCCTGTCTGTAATGATCGAGGGCTGTATTAATCATGATTCTGCTCAACCAGGTTTTAAATGGTCGGCTCGCATCGAAACTTTCCAGCTTCGTGAAAACCTTCAGAAATCCATCGTTGAGTATTTCTTTCGCCTCTTCCCGGCTGCGTGTATAGCGCAAGCAAATGCTCATAGCATAGCCGTAGAACTGCTTGTACAACAGCTCCTGACTGCGGCGGTTTTTCTGTAAACAGCCGTCGAGTAGTTCTTGAAGAACGGCGGAGTTATACTCGGGCATGCTATTTGCTTTTTTTAACCAATACGAGGGAATCCGCTACAGGGTTGCCTGGGGTTTGCAAGTTTTTTACAACATTTTTACACCGGCAAAAAGACACATCGTCCGTTCATTGAAAATTTAAGAATTTTTAACCGCAATCGCACGTAAACTTGGCGTTAATGCTGTGCCTTAAGCCGCCCTACCCGGGCGGCTTTAAATAATGCGTACTTTTGCAGACCAGCTATCGAATGTTTATCCAAACCGGGTTTGAACTGATTCCCGGTGTACCTCATATCCAATGGCCAATAATGAAACTGGCAAGGCGTTGCCCGACAAGGAAGCTCCATCTCCGTTTGCTGTAAAAAAAATCAGATGGGAGGGATTAAAGATTACATTCCAGCTACTGCGCTACCTGCGCCCCTATCGGATGATGTTTGTGGCGGGGATGCTTTTCCTTGCATTATCCACCGGTACGTCCCTTGCATTCCCGAAGCTTGTAGGTAGCATCATCGAAGTCATTGAAGGGAAATCCCGGTTCACGATCAATCAGATCACGTTGTTGCTTTTCGTGGTTTTGGGTTGCCAGGCCGTATTCTCGTTCTTCCGTATCTACCTTTTTTCCAAAGTGAGTGAAAAGGCTGTTAATAATATTCGGCTCGATGTTTTCAGCAAGATCATCACCTTACCAGTCCCGTTTCTCGAAGACCGTCGCGTGGGCGAGCTCACCAGCCGCATTACCTCCGATGTCGCGCAACTACAAGGCCTGCTGTCATTTACGCTAGCGGAACTCTTCCGGCAGCTGGCAACGCTGATCGTCGGGATGTCTATTTTGTTTTATACTTCCTGGAAACTGACGCTCTTCATGCTCGCTACTGTGCCCATTCTGGGCGTGGCGTCGGTATTCTTCGGGCGCCATACGCGCAGGCTCGCGCGCAAGGCAATGGACCAGCTCGCCGCAGCGAATGTCGTGGTCGAAGAAACGTTGCAATCGGTGAACGTGGTCAAGGCGTTTACCAACGAGCCGCTGGAAATTAACCGCTACCGGACGATCCTGGATCAGGTGGTCGAACTTACGCTGCGTTCCGCGCGGTACCGGGGCGGGTTCGTATCATTTATCATTTTCGCTACATTCGGCGGGATCGTGGGGGTAGTTTGGTACGGGGCGGCTTTGGTACAGGCCGGTGAATTCGGGCTTTCGGATCTGTTCACATTCATCCTTTATACCACTTTCATCGGCGCGTCGATCAGCGGAATGGGTGATTTGTATGCCCAGATCAGTCGCACGGTAGGTGCGTCGGAACGTATCTTCGAAATTCTGGGAGAAGCGCCCGAGGTTTCGGTAGAGGAAGCTCAAAATGCGGTGGCAAGCCATGTAGAAGGCCGCGTAACTTATCAGGACATCCATTTTGCCTATCCATCAAGGCCCGATCTGCCGGTTTTGAAGGGTGTTTCGCTGGATATTCAGGCAGGCGAAAAAATAGCGCTGGTGGGATACAGCGGTGCGGGCAAATCAACCATTGTTCAGCTCCTGATGCGCTTCTACGAATATCAATCCGGTGAAATCCTCGTCGACGGCAAGCCCGTCCGGGAATATGGCATTTCGGCGCTAAGGAAAAATATCGCGATTGTACCACAGGAAGTCATGCTTTTTGGCGGGACTATCTATGAGAATATTGCCTACGGAAAACCCTCCGCATCACGGGAAGCCATCATTGACGCCGCAAAACGCGCTCACGCGCTGGAATTTATCGAATCTTTTCCCGAAGGGTTTGAAACTATCGTCGGCGAGCGGGGTATCAAGCTTTCCGGCGGCCAGCGGCAGCGCATTGCCATTGCAAGGGCTATTTTAAAAGATCCCAAAATCCTCATTCTTGACGAAGCGACCAGTTCGCTCGACGCTGAATCCGAAAAATTGGTACAGATCGCACTGGATGAGCTGATGGAAAACCGCACAACGATCGTGATCGCGCACCGGCTCGCTACGATCCGGAAAGTCGATATGATTTACGTCCTGCGCGAAGGCCGGATCGCAGAATCCGGAACGCACCAGGCATTAAGCACTGTTCCGGACGGCGTGTATGCCAACCTCATCAAACTGCAATTTGAAAACGTCGAAACCCTTTCATGAAAAACGCTGAACCAAACCAGTCTGCCTCGTTTTTTCAGACTGAAAAAGAAAAAGCAACTGTCGCGGAGCAACAAGAGCATGAACGGTTTAAAAACATTGCATTCATGCGGTTGGGAACTTTCACAGGCATGGTCATACTCGCCCTGCTTTGGAATAAAACCGGCATGGCATACTGGGGCGTCGGGATACTGGTATTACTGGTAATTTTCCTGATCCTAATGCGGAAACAGCAAGAGGCCCGCACCAACCGGAATTTCCAGCGCAACCTGGTAGCGATCAACGACGACGAACTCGCCCGCCTCGATCTGCGGTTCAAAAGGCCCGAAACCGGCGCGGAATTCCGGGAAAAAGATCATAACTACTCCGACGACCTCGACATTTTCGGAGAATTTTCCCTTTTCAAGCTTCTCAACCGCTCCCGTACCGCGGAAGGAAGCCGCCGGTTGGCCAATTGGCTCAAAAATCCCGCCAATGCCGCCGAAGTAGACCTCCGGCAGGCAGCCGCTGCTGATTTCGCCCGTCACCCCGAACTCATCCAGCAATGGGAAGCCACGGCATTGCTTCATAAACATGCGGCTAAGCATGTAGGTGAGTTTCAGGAATGGGTCGTAGAGCCATTTCCGGCGCCGTTGGAAAACGCATTGCCGCTGCGCTGGTATCCTTTGCTGACACTCTTAATCGCTGTATTATATTTTGCCGGAGCGCTGCCCGGCATCGTTGTGTTGATAAGCCTCGGAATCCACCTTGTCATATTGGGCCGCTATGCCGGCTTTGTGAAATTGCTCGCGAACAGTACAACCTCGATGGGCCAAACGCTCACCGCTTATTCCGATTTGCTCAAAAAAGCAGAGCATGCCCCTTATCAATCGGCATGGTGGCAAGCAAGAAAGACCCGGATCGCCGGCTCCTCGGCTGCATTAGCCAAGGTCGGAAATCTCTTCGAGAAGCTGGATTACCGCAACAATCCCTATTTCGCCATTTTCATCGGCATCCCCACGCTCTGGGATATGCATTGCCTCGCCAGCCTCGAAAACTGGAAGGCCATACATCACCAGCACCTCAACGACTGGCTGGACGTACTAGCCGATACCGAAGCGATGAACAGCCTGGCAGGCCACGCATTTGCAAACCCCGAATACATCGTTCCCGATGTTCAACATGTACCCGAGGTTACGATCGCCGCCACAGCACTGGGCCACCCGCTCATTCCTGCCGCCAAACGGATCAGTAACGATTTCGGCATGCGGGGTACAGGCAAGACGATTTTGGTAACGGGTTCGAATATGTCGGGGAAAAGTACCTTTTTAAGAACGATCGGCCTGAACCTCGTCCTCGCGCAAATGGGCGCGGTTGTGAGTGCGGGGGCATTCGCGTGCTCGCCTGTACGGGTGTTCAGCAGCATGCGTACGCAGGACTCGCTGGAAGAAAGCACCTCGTCATTTTATGCAGAACTTAAACGGCTGCGGAAATTACTCGGATTGTCAGATGAAAACGCCGTAGCCCCGGTGTTCTACCTGCTTGACGAGATATTGAAAGGTACCAACTCCGCCGACCGGCATCGGGGCGCGGAGGCGCTGATCCGCCAGCTGCATGCTAAAAAGGCGTCGGGCATGGTATCCACCCACGACCTCGAACTCGGGGAGTGGGGTGCGACCGAGTCCTACATCCACAACTTCCATTTCCGCTCGGATGTGGAGAATGGCCAGCTGCATTTCGACTACCGTTTGCACGAAGGCATCTGCCGGAGTTTCAACGCGTCGGAGCTCATGCGGATGATGGGCATCGCTATCGGTCCCGACAAAACCCCGCTTGCACACTGATACCGGGCATTTGTACGGTTGTTTAGGGATTTGCGTAACTTTACTGTTTACATTTACGTTTAAAACACTGATCCGGCAGCGGAGATCGAACTTTTTTTGATTAACAATTAACCCGTAACGATTACAAAACCTGAATGGAATTACAGAAAGCATTGGAAATATTGATCATGGCAGGGCAGCTTATCCTGGGCCTGTCGATCCTGGTGGGGTTGCATGAGTGGGGGCACATGGCCGCCGCAAAATTGTTCGGAATGAGGGTTGAAAAATACTTTATAGGCTTTCCTCCTAAAATTTTCAGTTTTCAAAAAGGCGAAACAGAATATGGTATAGGTGCTATCCCGCTGGGCGGGTTTGTCAAGATTTCCGGAATGATCGACGAGTCGATGGACACCGAGGCGATGAGCCAGGAACCGCAACCGTGGGAATTCCGATCCAAACCGGCCTGGCAACGGCTGATCGTGATGCTTGGCGGCATTATCGTGAACGTGATCGTGGGTATTATCATCTTCATCGCTATCGCTTATCACGAGGGCAAGCAGTTCCTTTCGATCAATGAAGTAAACAGATATGGTATCGTTGCAGGCGAGCTGGCACAAGAAATCGGTTTGAAAACCGGTGATAAAATTATCCGCGTCAATGGCAAGCCTTTCACGGATTTCAGCGATGTGATCAGCTCCGACGTTTTCCTGGGAAGCAACAGCTCCTACACAGTCGACCGCAATGGCCAGGAAGTACAGATCGAGATCCCTAACAATTTCATTGAAAAACTATCCGATCCTGACGAGAAACGCAACTTCATCCGTGCGCTGGAACCTTTTAAAATCGGCGAACTGATCCCGGGAATGCCTGCCGAAAAAGCAGGATTAGCGGTTGGCGACGAAATTACAGCGATCAATGGCACGCCTATCCATTTCTTCCACGAATTACAGGCCCAGCTAGAAAAACTGAAAGGAAAAGAAGTTGCATTGGTAGTGCAGCGCGGCGGTGCTCAGCAATCACTGAAAGCGGCAATTAGCGAAGACGGCACCCTCGGATTCTATCCTGAAAGCCTGCTCAACTTTACTGTTGTTCAATACACTTTCGGCGAAGCCGTGGCTGTTGGCACAGAAAATGCTTTCGGTGTGGTGTATAACAATATCAAAGGTTTCGGTAAAATATTCCGCGGTGAAGTTTCCGCTTCCAAAGCGCTGAGTGGGCCTATCGGCATCGCGCGTATGTTTGGTGGCGTTTGGGACTGGGGCCGTTTCTGGCAGCTCACCGGCTTGCTATCGATGGTGCTTGCATTCATGAATGCACTTCCGATTCCGGCATTGGATGGTGGCCACGCGGTGATACTGTCGTATGAAATCATCTCAGGCCGCAAGCCTTCCGACAAATTTCTTGAAAACGCCCAAAAAGTAGGCATGGTACTCCTTTTGGGCCTGATGGCTTTCGCCATTTTCAACGACGTATGGAAAGCGGTATTTTAATGAAAGGTAGGACGGAAGACCAAAAGGAAAAAGTCAGGAAGTCAGGAAGGTCATTGCGCTTTCCTGGCTTCCTGACCTTTTTTTCACCTCCCATCTTCCTCCTTTCCTCCCTATTACTCCTCACGTCCTTCAAACCCAAACACGACTACCACGTTTCGGTGACGCAAATGCAATACAATGCTTCGTCACGATCGTTTGAAGTGAGCATCCGGATATTTACCGATGATCTGGAAAAGGCATTATCTCAAAGCCATGCCAAACAACGTTTTGTGATCAAGGACAATGATCAAAATGATCGCTTCGTTGAAGAATACATTCGCAAATCGTTTGTCTTGACAGATAGTCAGAAAAAAAATACGCCTATCAAATATGTCGGGAAAGAACAAGAGGCGGATGCGACATGGGTGTATCTCGAAATCCCTTTTCAGGGCGCTTTGAACGGCTGTAAACTTTTGAATGTTACCCTCATGGAAGTTTTTGACGATCAGGTCAATATGACGAACGTTAAATTCCAGTCCGAAAAAAAGACGCTTTTATTTAAAAAAGGACAGACTTCTCACCTGCTGTAATTAGTTTGTGACCACTCAAAAAATGCATGACATAATGTGTAGTGGCACGGCTATTTTGTTTTATAATGCCTTTCTTTTGAAAGTCATTATTTATATATTGGGAAAAGATTATCTGTCAATTTGACAGAATGCCTATGAAATTTGAACCTTCTGATCTATATAGCCGGCTGCTGATGTCCGACTCGGACATGGATAGCCTTGAAATCGTTCCTCTTGGTGGCCCCGACGGCTCTGACGAGCCTTTTGAACTTCCCAATGAACTAGCGATACTTCCGATCAGGCAAACGGTGCTCTTCCCGGGGATGGTCATTCCCGTGACAGTGGTACGCCAGAAAGCCATCAGGCTTGTTAAAAAGATATACCGCAATTCCGATATCAATCAGCGTATTCTCGGTGCCGTCACACAAGCCATTCCCAACAAGGAGGACCCTACGGCGGAGGATCTTTACAACATTGGTACCGTCGCTCAAATCCTGAAAATGATCACCTTGCCGGATGGCAACGTGACGATCATCGTTCAGGGGCGTCAGCGTTTCGAGATCAAAGCCATTGTAAACGAAGAGCCTTATCTGACAGCCGAAGTGCGGCCAATCGAAGATTCGTTTGTGGGACCTACCAAAAAAGAGGCGAAGGCATTACTGCAATCGCTTCGCGATGGTGCGCACAAGATCATGCGCCTGAACCCGGAAATCCCGCAGGAGGCACGCATTGCACTGGATAACATCGAAAGCCCGATTTTCCTGATCCATTTCCTGTCGTCGAACATCAATGTAGAAGTCGCCGACAAGCAAAAATTGCTCGAAGAGCGTAACGGCCACAAACAGGCCACGCTTTTGCTGCAATACATGATGCGGGAGATTGAAATGCTGGAACTGAAACGGGAAATCCAGACAAAAGCCAGCTCGGATATCGACCAGCAGCAACGCGACTACTTCCTCCGCCAGCAGATCAAGGTTTTGCATGACGAGCTGGGAATGGATAGCCCGGAGCGTGACCTTGATGAAATCCGTCTGAAAGCCAGCCAGAAAAAATGGTCGGAGCCAGTGAAGATGCATTTCGAGAAAGAGTTGAGCAAATTGCAGCGCATTAATCCGATGGCCCCCGAGTACCCGGTAACGATGAATTACCTGGAAACACTGGTGGATTTGCCATGGGGACAATATACCAAAGACAATTTCGACCTGGTAAGGGCTCAGAAAGTCCTCGATGCCGATCATTTCGGCCTCGAAAAGGTGAAAGAACGCATTATTGAATACCTGGCCGTACTGAAACTGAAAGGCAACCTGAAAGCGCCTATCCTTTGCCTTTACGGCCCTCCGGGGGTGGGTAAAACCTCGCTGGGGAAATCCATTGCGAAGGCCCTGAACCGGGAGTATATCCGTATGGCGCTCGGCGGGGTGCACGATGAAGCCGAAATCCGCGGCCACCGCAAGACGTACATCGGCGCGATGCCGGGTAAGATCATCCAGAATATTAAAAAAGCAGGTTCTGCCAACCCGGTATTCATCCTGGATGAAATCGACAAAGTAAGCTCCGATTACCGCGGTGACCCTTCTTCCGCATTGCTGGAAGTACTCGATCCGGAACAGAACTCTTCATTTACTGATAATTATCTGGAAGTAGAATACGACCTCTCGAAGGTACTTTTTGTAGCCACCGCCAACTCGCTGGACACCATTCACCCCGCATTACGCGACCGGATGGAGATCATCGAAATGACTGGCTACACCATCGAAGAGAAATTGCAGATCGCGAAACGTTACCTCGTTCCGAAACAACGCAAAGACCACGGGCTGAAATCGACAGATGTGAAAGTGGACGACGCCGCTTTGCTGAAAGTGATCGAAGGCTATACCCGCGAGTCGGGCGTACGTAACCTCGAACAGAAGGTGGGCACGGTAGTTCGTAAGATCGCGAAATCGGTGGCGATGGAGCAGGATTATCCCAAGACTGTCAAAGCGGACCAGGTCGAGAAATACCTTGGCGCCGAGATTTTTGACAAGGATTTGTACCAGGGCAACGACTTCGCAGGCGTTGTTACCGGCCTTGCATGGACCTCGGTAGGTGGCGAAATCCTCTTTATTGAGACAAGCCTGAGCCGTGGGAAAGGTGGATTGACATTATCGGGCCAGTTGGGTGATGTAATGAAAGAATCCGCGGTTGCCGCATTGTCGTACCTTAAAGCCAATGCAGAAAGGCTGGGTATCGATTACCGCATTTTCAATCACTACGATCTGCACGTACACGTACCAGCGGGCGCAGTGCCCAAGGACGGACCCAGCGCGGGCGTGACGATGGCTACTTCAATGGCTTCGATATTTACACAGCGCCGCGTGAAACCTTATATCGCGATGACGGGCGAAATCACATTACGTGGGAAAGTGCTCCCGGTAGGTGGTGTGAAGGAAAAAATACTGGCAGCCCGCCGCGCGGGCGTGAGGGAGATCATTCTTTGCGTGAAAAACCGCAAGGATGTGGAAGAAGTACCGGCGAACTACATCAAAGACCTGACTTTCCATTACGTGGACCAGGTTGATGAAGTATTAGGTATCGCGCTGCTTCCCGAAAAAGTGAATAATCCGATGAACTTCGTTTTTCCCGATGAAAAGAAAGAAAAAGAGGAAAGCGGATTTGTTACGATGACGGTTTAGCTCCGGCTTAAAGAATATACCAAAGAGGTGCTCAAAAGGCGCCTCTTTTTGTTTAGGGGTTATACTTTCCAAACGGCGTCATACTTATCAAACCTTTTATCTACTGAAAAATGTCGTTACCGCAGCTTTCTCCCCAACTGCTCGACCAGCAGCCCGAACTTCTTCCCGAACACCGGAAACTTCTCGCATTGCCTGAAAAAATAATCCAGTTCGGCACAGGGGTACTCTTACGTGGCTTGCCGGATTATTTCGTCAACAAGGCCAATGCAGAAAGCATTTTCAACGGCAGGATCGTTGTGGTGAAGTCCACCAGCACCGGGGGAACGGATGCGTTTTCGGAACAACAGAATGTTTTCTCCCATAGCATTCGCGGAATTGAAAACGGCCGGCAGATCGACGAAACAGTTATCAACAGCAGCATCAGCCGTACCCTTGCCGCTGCCAGCGACTGGGCCGATATCCTCGAATGCGCCCACAATTCGGAGCTTAATATTGTTATTTCAAATACGACGGAAGTGGGTATCCAGCTCGTCGACGATCATATTTTCGCTAATCCGCCCATCTCTTTTCCCGGTAAGCTGACGGCCTATTTGCTGGAACGCTACAAAGCATTCAACGGGGCGCCGGAATCCGGGATGGTAATTGTTCCCACGGAACTGATCGTCGGCAACGGCCCTAAACTGAAAGCTATCGTATTGGAACAGGCGCAACGGCATGGCCTGGACAGGGCGTTTATCTACTGGCTTGAAAACCATAACCACTTTTGCAGCTCGCTGGTGGACCGCATTGTTCCCGGCAAACCCGACGCTGAAACGGTGCAGGCGCTTTCCGAAAAACACGGCTTCCGCGATGATCTGCTGATCGTTTCCGAAGTATACCGCCTCTGGGCCATCGAAGGTGACCAGCATGTTCGTAACGTACTGAGCTTTGCCCAGGCCGACAAAGGTGTGGTGATTGAGCCGGATATCGACCTGTTCCGCGAGTTGAAGCTAAGATTGCTCAATGGCACGCATACGCTCGCCTCAGGCCTCGCTTACCTGCACGGCCTGGATACGGTTCGCGAAGCAATGGAAAATGCCGAAACAGCGCAATTTATCGCAGATGTCATGCTGAAAGAACTTGCGCCGGCGATCCCTTACGATGTCGATCCCGCACAGGCGCAGGAGTTCGGTAACCAGGTGCTCGACCGCTTCCGCAACCCTTTCATCCGCCACCAGCTGATCGACATTACCGTTCAATACACGGCCAAGATGAAAATGCGCAACATTCCGACGCTTCTGAACCATTATCGGAAGTCCGACGAAGTCCCTGCATTGTTTGCCAAAGGATTTGCCGCATTCCTGCGGTTTATGAAGCCTGTGGTGCATAAGGACGATGCTTATTTCGGCGAACGCGACGGGCAGTCTTATCCGATTCGCTGCGACTCTGCGGCTTACTTTGATGAAAAATGGAAGAATGCCGCATCGCCGGCAGATCTGGCGCAGCAAGTTTTAGGCGATGCTTCGCTTTGGGACACCGACCTTACATTGCTGCCGGGCTTTGCCGACGCCGTGAAAGGCTATATGACCGAGCCCGTATTTACCGGGACTTCCACGCTTTAAGCTGATTATATAACTCGGTAGCCGAAACGGCATCCGAACTGAAATAGATCTCATCCCCGACTGTCCTGATCAACAGGAAGGGATGGGATTTTTTATTGATATACAATCTGACGATGCGCCCGTCGTCGGTTTTGAAGGCCCCTTTCGCGAACTCCCCGGCCGCGAAGCCATTTGCCTTGCTCGAAATATCCGGCAGGCTGTCGGTAACAGTGAAGTCGGTCACATCCTCCCGCGCAATTTTCATTCCGGAAAGGCCTTTGATTTCCAATGTACGTGTGGTCAGGAATATCTCGCTGTTCTTCATTCCTGTGAACATCAGGTAGCCCACGCCTACTACTACTACAATCAAAATAGCCATGACGATGTACGTCCCCACTCGCTGACCACTCGTGCCCGTATAGTAGCGGTTTCCTACGGCGATCATGTACACGTACGCCAAAAGCGGGTACATAATCATGAATCCGGAAGCCAAATTGGTATTAATTGCATTCAGGATGAGTACCCCTGCCAGCTCGCTGATGCCCAAAAATATGTGGAAGCGTTTGAAAAACTTTACGTAGGAAACAATGTCCATCTTCGCACGGTCGGCCTCGGACATCGTGTTGTAGCCTGATAACAGGTACTTCGCATTACCCGGCGTCACGATAAACCCCAGTGAAAACAAAACCAGCGAAATGATGATGGCAACGGTAAGCATAACTTTGTCACGGCTAATTGCCTTATAAGTTACAAAATTATGCAGGAGAAAGTCAATTGGCTTTCATTTTGGCAAATGCTATATTTACCAAAGAGCACATTATGTTTATCCCATTGAAAATACCCGCATATCCGTCTTTCTCAGACGATGAGTTGGTCGCATTCTGCATGGCCAATCCCGGACTGGGTGTGGAGCGCAATGAGTATGACCAGCTGTACATCAATGCGACACCCACTTCCGCCCTGATCAGTTCCAATAATAGTGAATTAATCGGCGAGTTAGGAATCTGGAACAGGGAGTACAAAGCAGGCAAAGTAGTGGATTCTAATGGAGCTTTTTTCCTCGGAGATTCCTCCATGCGAGTACCGGATGTAGCGTGGATACATATCGATCGCTGGAATGCGATGAGCAAAGCAGAAAAACGGTCATTTCCTCGTATGGCTCCTGACTTTATAATTGAATTAAAGTCCGAAACCGACAGCTTGCGCTATTTGCAGAAGAAAATGATCAAATGGATCGAAAACGGCGTGAGGCTTGCCTGGCTCGTATGTCCGGACAGCCAGACAACCTACATTTACGAACCGGACAAGCCTCAGCTTGCAATGCATTTTGAAGAAACGCTGTCAGGCGGCGAGGTACTTGTCGGTTTCTCCACCCGCCTGAGCGATATTTTGGAATATTAATCAGCTGTTCGCGCGGAACTCCTTCACGAGCGCAATGCTTTCTGCAACTTTTTGCTCGATCCAGGGGTAGTTTCCTTGCGCTACCACGTCTTTCGGGAACAGGTTTGAGCCTAAGCCGACAGCATAGGCACCAGCGCCGAACCATTCGTTGATGCTCTCTTTGGTAGGCTGTACGCCACCTGTCACCATGATTTTCACTTTCGGCATAGGCCCGCGGATCGCGCGTACGAATGCGGAACCTACCACTTCACCCGGGAACAGCTTCACTACTTCGGCACCCGCTTGCTGCGCGTTGTAGATTTCTGTCAGCGTAGAAATGCCGGGAATCCAGGGAATGCCCGCCTTCGCGCAGGCTTCACCTACCGCTGGATTAAGGCAGGGCGTAACGATGAAATCGGTGCCTGCATCGATGAATTTTTGTGCAGTTTCCGCATCATAAATCGTTCCGATACCCAGTGACAGACCAGGTAGGCTTTCCTTTACATAAGCCAGAAGTTCCGTAAATACATTGTATGCATTATCGCCGCGGTTCGTGAACTCGAATGCACGTGCACCCCCACGGTACGCCGCATTGATTACTTCTTTGGCGATTTCAATATCCGCATGATAGAACAGCGGCAGTACGCCGACTTCGTTCAAAAGTATCAGTGTTGTTTCTTTATCCATGATTGTTGGCCAGGTTACTAGCGTTTGATTCTTCCTGAGGTCTCTCCCTGACGAATGGCTTCCACTTCGGCGATCGTCGAGATCAAAGCGTCGCCTTCGATGGTATGCTTCAATGCAGATGCCGCCACACCGAATTCCAGCGCTTTTTGCTGGTCATCGAACGTAATGAGGCCATGAATAAGGCCGGCAATGAATGCATCGCCGCCGCCTACACGGTCGATGATCGGGTTAATTTCGATGTCTTCCGTTTCGAGCAACTCCTTGCCGTTCCACAAAAACGCCCTCAGCAGGTTGTGCGATGCGCTAATCGACGTTCTTTTGGTATCCACCACAGTTTTCACCTGCGGGAAAGCCTTCTGTAAGTTGACGCAGGATTCGACAAAATCGTTTCCATCGATGTCAAAAATCTCCTTGATATTGATGCTGTTGGCGATCACAACATCTGTTCCGGCTGTCAGCTCGGGAAGAATATCGGATGGCTTTTTACCATATTTCCACAAATTAGCACGGTAAAAAATGTCGCCTGATACGGTAATGTTACGTTTGCGGGCTGCTTTAATGCCGTCAAGCAATGCATCAGCTGCTTCCTGCGACAATGCAGGGGTAATGCCCGCCCAGTGAAACCATTTCGCGTCTTTCAGGATGTTATCCCAATCCAGTTCTTTGGGATCAATAGTCGCCAGGGATGAATTGGCACGATCGTACACGATCTGACTGCCTCGCATAGCAGCGCCGGTTTCGAGGAAATAAACGGCCATTCTCGGGCCTCCGAAAAGAATGTGCGATGTGTCGACGCCGTGGAAATGCAGGTACTGAGCCGCCGCACGTCCGATGGGCGAATCAGGGAAACGGGTAACGTGCGCCGTACTGTGCCCCCAATATGCCAGAGCGGTCGAAACGTTCGCTTCGCCACCAGCATATGTTACATTCAATTGACGGGCTTGTTCAAAACGGGAAAAACCAGGAGTGGAAAGCCGCATAAGGACTTCCCCGAAGGATACTATCTGAGCCATATTTTAAACTATTGCCCGTTTGCCAAAGAATGAAGCTCCCTGACGGGCCATTGAAAAATGATTACGCGCCAAAATTAAGTATTAACATTAAAATAGCCCACAACAAATGTCTGGGCTATTCCTTTTATTAGCGTATTTAAATTCGGATTTTATTCAAAAACCAAAATATTTGTTGGCGTTATTGTAGCTGATAGCTTCTACCATCTTACCCAGCCATTGGATATCGTTCGGCAATTCGCCATTCTCGACATCCTGACCGATGAGGTTACAGAGAATCCGGCGGAAATATTCATGGCGCGGATACGAAAGGAAGCTGCGGGAATCCGTAAGCATTCCTACAAAACGGCTCAGCAGGCCCATGTTCGAAAGCGCATTCATCTGCCGCTCCATACCGTCTTTCTGATCAAGGAACCACCAGCCGGAACCGAACTGCATTTTACCGGCAACAGTACCGTCATTATAGTTACCCGTCATCGTAGCCAATACTTCATTGTCGGCCGGATTGAGGTTATACAAAATGGTTTTCGCCAGCTGGTCCGTCGAGTCGAGTTTATTCAGGAATTTGGAGAGCGCCTGCGCCTGGCTGTAATCGCCGATGGAATCCCAGCCGGTATCGGGGCCGAGTTCGCGGAGCATACGTTCGTTGTTGTTGCGCAACGCCCCCAGGTGGAACTGCTGCGTCCAGCCTTTGCCGTGGTCCATTTTAGCCATTTCATACAACAGCACCGATTTGAATGCCAACGCCTGACTAGCCGAAGGCTTCTCACCCCTCAATGCAGCCGCAAACGCTTCACGAGCCGCGGCTTCATCAAATTCAGCATAAATATGCTCCAAACCGTGGTCAGACAAACGTCCGCCCATCGACGCGAAGAAATCGTGGCGGTTTTGCAACGCAGCCAGCAAAGCTTCATAAGAATCGATCTCTCCTACTCCGGCTGCCTGCGCTAGTTTGGATAAATACTGCTTGAAATCCTCCGGCGATTCGATCAGCAGCATGGCCTTGTCCGGCCGGAATGTCGGCAATACACGGATATCGAAACCGCTTTCGCTGATTGCGCTATGGTAATTCAGAGAGTCCGTTGGATCATCTGTGGTGCAGATTACTTTCACGTTCATGCGAGTAAGCAGGCTTTTCACCGAGTAATCGGGTTGGCGCAGCTTTGCAGAGCATTCTTCGTAAATTTCTCTTGCAGTATCTTTATTCAAAAGAATATCAATATCGAAATACCGGAGCAGTTCCAGGTGCGTCCAGTGATAGAGCGGATTGCGCATCGTGTACGGCACTGTGGCTGCCCATTGCTCAAACTTCTCCCAGTCGCTCGCGTCGCCGGTGCAGTACCGCTCGTTGATCCCATTGGCACGCATTGCCCGCCATTTGTAATGGTCGCCGTACAACCACGCCTGTGTCAGGTTCCCAAACTGCTTATCCTCCGCGATCTGATCGGGCGGCAGGTGGCAGTGGTAATCGATGATCGGCATTTCCTTCGCATAATCATGGTAAAGGATACGCGCAGTTTCCGAACGGAGGAGGAAATCTTCGGAAATGAAGGTCTTTTGTACAGCGGTGCTAATCGTTTCCATTCTCTTTCTTGTTACAATCACAAACTTCTTTCAATCCCGTATTCGAGGCCGCGCAGCTCCGCAAGCCCGCGCAGGCGACCGATGGCCGTGTAACCCGGGTTGGTCCGCTTCGTTGCCGACAGGTCGTCGAGCATACGATGGCCATGATCAGGACGGAAAGGCATTCTCAAATCGGTTCTACCTTCATTTTCACGCCTTTTCTGCTCCAATACCAACGCCCGCATGACACCGTACATATCCACGTCGCCATCGAGGTGATCGGCCTCGTAAAAACTGCCGTCGTGCTCGCGCTTGGTAGCGCGCAGGTGGATGAAATGGATCCTGTTCCCCAGCCTGTCGACCATTCCGGCCAAGTCGTTATCCGGCCTCACACCATAGGAACCTGTACAAAAGCAAATTCCGTTGGCTTGCTTATCATATGCTTTCAACAGCATTTCTGCGTCATTTTCGGTGCTTACCACACGCGGTAGACCCAGAATCGGATAAGGAGGGTCGTCCGGGTGAATCGCCAACTGGACCCCCGCCTCTTCCGCCACCGGCCCGATAGCCTGGATGAACTGGTACAAATGCGTGCGCAGCTCAAAATCGCCGATATGCTCATACGTTTTCAAAACCTTCCGGAATTCTTCGACCGTAAAGCTTTCTTCCGAACCCGGCAAACCTGCTATAATGTTACGGACGAGTTTTTGCTTCTCTTGCTCTGACGCCGAGTCCAGCCAAATTTTGGCAGCGCGTTTTTGCTCGTCGGTGTACAGCTCCCCGGCTTCCGGTCTTTCCAACAGGTAAAGATCAAATGCGGCGAACTGTGTTGCATCGAAACGCAAACCGGTCGAGCCATCCTTCATCGGCGCGTCCAGGTCGGTACGCGTCCAGTCGAGAATGGGCATGAAATTGTAGCAAACAGTGTCGATACCGCATTGCCCCAGGTTACGGAGCGATTGCTGATAGTTTAATATATGTTTCTCAAAATCGCCGGAACGCGTTTTGATCGATTCATGCACAGGCACACTTTCCACCACCGACCACGTAAGGCCGGCGCTTTCGATCAGCTGCTTGCGCGCCTGAATTTCTGATACCTCCCACACTTCTCCGTTGGGAATATGATGTAATGCGGTGACGATTCCGGTTGCCCCGGCCTGACGGATATCCTGCAACGAAACAGGATCGTTAGGCCCGAACCAACGCCAGGTTTGTTCTAATGCCATTTGATGCTATAAGCAATAGGCTTTAAGCTGTAAGCCTTAGGCCTGTATATATGTTAACTTGATTAATAATTTTATTCCAAACAAAGTCCAAAAGGTCATAACCTATCGCTTGAAGCCTACTGCTTATAGCTTAAAGCTTATAGCCTAAAGCCTATCGCTTACAGCATGCTACGCTACCAACCGATGCTCCGGCACGCGCTCGCGCAGGACTTTTAATGCCCGGCTCATTTGGGTTTCCACTGTTTTGACGGAGATTTCCAGACGCTCCGCGATGTCGCGGTAGCGGAGGCCTTCTTCGCGGCTGAGGCGGAAAATGAGCTGGCACTGGCGCGGTAATGCCTGAATGCAATCTTCTATATGCTCGTAAAATTCGTTGTACGACAGCTCTTCGGCGGGCGAAAAATGGTCGGCGTGGTTCATATTCCACTGCACCGATTCCAGCGAATCCCGCTCATTCTGACGATGGATACGCAGTTTCAGGTAATCCAGCGCCTGGTTGCGCACAGCTCTGTAAATGTAAGCCTGAAAAGAAGTATGCACTTCAATCTGCTCGCGATTTTTCCAAAGTTTCACGAATACATCGGATACCACTTCCTCCGCGATTTCCCGCGTCACCACCACGCGCATGGCATAGTTACAAAGCGACCGGTAATGACGTGTGAACAACTCGCGGAAGGCATTATAATCACCGTAAGTCACCACTCTGCCAAACAGGGTTTCCAGTATACTTTTCTGAGAACAGGCTGATGGTAATGTACTGGCAAATGAGTTTGTCTCCATGTTAGCTGAGCTAGGTTAATTATAGAAAATTTCCTGGAATTGTAGTGGTATTTAGCCCCTTGTCTTCGTCGATGATTTACCTAGTTTAAATACTGATTCGCTGATACACAAAAATAAATCTTGAAAAAAAGCAATAAATTTACGCAACCGTTCCCGGAACCGTTCCCATTCCCGCAATTTTTCCCGGAACTTTGTGCGAACTCCGGGGGCTTTATGCAACATTGACCGCCACGGTATTTTTAATGCTTTTTAGCAAGATTGTACTATTTCAATACAGCCCTATGAAAAAGGTTTCTATCACCATCAAAGAGATTGCAAGACAACTCGGCATTTCCAAATCGACCGTGTCGCGGGCATTGCGCGACAGCAGTGAGATCAGTGAAGAAACCAAGCAAAAGGTGATCGATCTGGCCGAACAGCTCAACTATTATCCCAATCCGATCGCGATCAGCCTGCTTAAAAACCGCACGCAGACGATCGGCGTGATCGTACCGGATATTGCCAACCGCTTTTACTCATCCGCGATCGGAGGCGTGGAAGATATCGCATACAGCCGTGGCTATCACACGATGATTTACCAGAGCCACGAGCTGCTCGAAAGGGAGCGCTCGGCAACGCGCCATATCGCATCGCGGCGGGTGGATGGCCTCGTGGTAGCGATTTCGAGCCAGTCGGAGAATATCGACCATTTTGCATCCTTGCAGGAACAGGGCATTCCGGTCGTGTTTTTCGATCGCGTGAGCGACGCTATGCACACGCATAAAGTGCGCGTGGACGACTACAAGGGCGCATTCGACGCAACCGAGCATTTGATCAAGCGGGGTTGCAGGCGCATTGCGCACATTGCCGGCCCGAAACCCGTGTCCATCACTCGCTTTCGTTTGGAAGGTTATAAGGATGCATTGCGGAAATACGGGATCGAATTTCAGGAAGAATGGGTGCTTCACAGCGAAATCACCCAGGCGGGCGGTACCGAGCGCACCTATCAGTTAATGGCCCTCCGCGAGCGTCCCGACGCTATTTTCGGGGCAAGCGACCGCATTACGATGGGGATTCACTGGGCATTGCGGCAACTCGGCTACAAAATGCCCGATGACGTGGCGGTAGTAGGTTTTTGCGACATTGCCATGTCGTCGCTCCTCGATCCGCCGGTAAGCTCGGTCACACAGCCGTCGTTCGAAATGGGCCAACAGGCCACATCCCTGCTTTTGGACCTTATTGAAAGCAAAAATACCCCGGCCGAATTCGAGACCAGGGTATTGCAATCTAATTTGGTTATTAACAAGTCGTCTATGCGGCATTAACCCGCAGGATCAACCAGTAAGGCATTCGCCGGTGAGCGTCACCCTGTAATTGCTTTCAATTTTCTTTCGAACTCGATGAGGATACGCTCCTTCATCTGAACCTTGCGTTTCTGGATGTTGATACGGCCCACTGCCTGCTTGTCCTGTTCAGGATCACCGGTAGCGGTGCGGTCAAATTCCAGTTGCGCGAATTCGAGGTCGCTTTTCTCCCGTTTGGTAAGCCATTCGAGCTCGCGGTATTTGGTACGGAGCTGCTCTTCCGGACTTTTGAGGTCGAATGCCGGGTATTTGCGGCTGATCACACGCGCCAGGTAGCTTAGCTCAAATATCTTGTCGCACACCATCCGGAATCTTTCGGCCAATTCCTTGTCTGCCAGTTTGAATGGAATTTTGATCTCCTTCCATTTGCTAAGCAGGACTTTTGCTTCCTGCGAGGCCTCAATGATGTCAGGCGATCTCAGAAGCGTTTCAGCCTGTGCAAGCAATTTTTGCTGCTCGACAATACGCGGGTCTACACGCACTTTTGGTTCGATACCTTTCGCTGCATTATACTTGTCGTAGAACAGTTTCAGGAAGTGGCGATATGCCTTGTTGACTTTAAAAAAGCGCTTCGGCGGAACCTCTCCGATATTGTTCCAGGCATTGCGGACATCTCTCGCTTTCGCATATGCTTCGTCGAGATCTTTGGCGTAGCTAAGCGTTTTGGTGATTTTGATCAGCTTTTCGTACTCTTCGATACGGTGCTGGTTGAGTTTATTCTGCTCGTCGAAATAATCGCGGCGGCGTTGGAAGAAATCATCCAGAATTTGCTGGAATGTGGTTTCGATTTCATCCTGATATTCCTTGTCGACCGGCCCGGTACGGATCCATTTGGCTTTGATCTCCTGAATCTGGTCCGTCGCTGTGGCATAATCGGTAACAGCAGCGGCAACTTTCACGTCCTCGATCAACGCACGTTTGATTTCCAGGTTTTTGAGCTGGTTAACCTCAATAAGCCCTTTGAGGTACTCTTCTTTCTCTTCCAGCCTTCTCAACAAAGGCACAAAATCGCCTAATGCATCAAAACTTTTCAACTTGCGCTGTAACTGGATCAGCTTGGTAAGATAGGAGCCCTTATTAAGTGCTTCATCAATTTCGCGTTCCAGCTGCTCTACTTTGTTCAGGACAATGTTAAAACGATTCTTGAAATAGTCAATCGCTTCCTGCTCAGTCCTTTTTACTTCTCCAATTTGCCGGTCGGGGAAATCCAGATACCCCTTTAAAAATACTTTGCTGTCCTTAACGTAGCCGTATTCATCATTCAATGTGGCATTTTCCATTCTTTCAATTTTTTTTATCTGCTAAGTGTAGGGATATATAACGATATTTGTTACGCACAAATTAAACAAAAAATGAGTAACGAAACCATTATTTTCTCAATGTCGGGGGTTAACAAAATCATTCCTCCCAACAGACATATTATTAAAAACATTTATTTATCCTTTTTCTACGGCGCCAAAATTGGCGTCCTCGGTCTGAACGGCTCCGGTAAATCGACACTCCTCCGCGTCATCGCCGGCATCGACAAAGACATTCAGGGTGAGGTAGTTTTCTCTCCGGGCTACTCCGTCGGCATGCTCGAACAGGAACCGAAACTCGATCCGAACAAGACCGTTCGCGAAGTTGTAGAAGAAGGTGTACAAGAAATTGTAAATCTATTGAAAGAATTCGACGAGATCAATGAAGCCTTTGGTGCAGAAGACGCAGATTTCGACAAATTGCTGGAAAGACAAGGCGAAGTGCAGGAAAAACTCGACGCATCCGATGCGTGGAATCTCGACAACCGCCTCGAAATCGCGATGGATGCCCTCCGTTGTCCGCCATCGGATGCATTGATATCGACACTTTCGGGTGGAGAAAAGCGCCGGGTTGCGTTGTGCCGCCTCCTGTTGCGCCAGCCGGATGTACTTTTATTGGATGAACCTACCAACCACCTCGATGCCGAGTCGGTACTATGGCTCGAAGAGCATTTGAGACAATATAAAGGAACGGTTATCGCCGTAACCCACGACCGTTACTTCCTCGACAATGTAGCCGGCTGGATCCTCGAACTCGACCGTGGCGAAGGTATTCCGTGGAAAGGCAACTATACTTCCTGGCTGGAACAAAAGCAGGAACGTTTGAAAAAAGAAGAAAAAACCGAATCGAAACGTCAGAAAACATTGCAGCGCGAGCTGGAATGGGTGCGTTTGGCGCCCAAAGCACGCCAGGCCAAATCCAAGGCAAGGCTGGGCGCTTACGAGCGATTGCTCAGCGAGGAAGGCAAAGAGAAGGAAGAAAAATTGGAGATCTTCATTCCTTCCGGGCCAAGGCTTGGGAACAAGGTTATCGAAGCACACAATGTATCGATGGGCTTCGGCGACAGACTGCTTTACGAAAACCTCAGCTTCGCATTGCCGCCGAATGGTATTGTGGGTATTATCGGGCCAAACGGCGCGGGTAAAACCACGTTGTTCAAACTTATTACCGGCCAGTTGAAACCACTCACAGGCCATTTCGAAGTAGGTGAGACCGTGCAACTCGCCTATGTAGACCAGGAACACGACAACCTCGATCCGAACAAGACGGTATACCAGAGCGTATCCGACGGCAACGACTGGATCATGCTCGGGGGCAAGCAATCGAATGCGCGTGCGTACGTGAGCCGGTTTAATTTCGGCGGCGGCGACCAGGAGAAGAAAGTAGGAACGCTTTCCGGCGGTGAGCGTAACCGCGTGCACCTTGCCATGACATTGAAAGAGGGCGGTAACCTGCTCCTGCTCGATGAGCCGACCAACGACTTGGACGTCAACACGCTCCGCGCATTGGAGGAAGGTCTTGAAAACTTCGCCGGTTGTGCGGTAATCATCTCCCACGACCGCTGGTTCCTCGACCGCGTCGCAACCCACATTCTGGCTTTCGAAGGCGACTCTCAGGTTTACTGGTTTGAAGGTAACTTCTCCGAATACGAGGAAAACCGCCGCAAAAGGCTCGGTACGGACGCTACACCGACCCGGATCAAATACAAGAAACTGGCGTAGTTACCACCCGGATCTACCGTTTAATAAGTGCTTGCCTACACAGGTGAGCACTTTTTTTGTGACCGCTTGTAGAATTTATTTCCTATTTCTCTTGAAATCTAGTTTTAATATTCTACCTTTCTATCCTATTCATACCATCCTTTATCAAGTTATCATCACAAATAAAATATTGAACAACTAGCCTATCTGGCTTAAAAACTAAAATTCCTCTTCTATTTCCATCCTGATTCTCAACAGGGTTTTGCAAATGACCGCCACAAATTGGCAGCCGTGTGTAACTCCATAAACTTCTATATCACTTATAGAGAAAATTAAATCTGTCTCAACGAATCAAAAAAGCTGTAATCGCCTACTGAACTAAAATTTTTATGCGCTTCATACGTCTGACGCCGCCGCCCAACAACTCACGTTTATTAACCATCGCACTTTTCCTTGCATTGCTGTTCAGCCGACCCACCGCACTTCTGGCGCAAAGAGAGCTGATCCTCAACACCACCGGTTACGGGTTCGACCGAACGGCACCCAACGGGATCAATACCGAACAATGGCAATACATCCTGAAATTCGCGAACCTCAAGTACAACGGAAAGGACGCAAGTCCGACGGCAATCAGGCTGCATATACAATGGGAGCATTATGAACCCACCCTGGGCAATTACCAACGCGCCAAGATGGCCCAGGCCGTTAAAGCCATTCTGGACATTAATCCGAACATGAAGGTAGCCCTTCACTTTTCCTATCTCCGGCCCGGGTATTGGAACGACAACTTTCTTTCGACCGTCGACGTTGCGCAACTTTCCAACGGCTCGCTCATGCGCGAGGCCATTTCCCATACGGTACCATCCGTTTTCTCCGAATATGCTACCGGCCGCTTCCTGGCTTTTGTAGACGATGCGCTCGCCCAGGTACAAGGTTATTCGTCCAGGATCCTGTATGTAGCAATGGGTAACAATGGATCCGAAGAATTTTATATGCCCAACAAAGTCGTCAACTCGGTCAACTACGCCGGGATGTTTGAAGCCAAAGCATTACAGGCCTGGCGCACCAAGTTCCTTCCGATCAGGTTTCCGGGCCAAACCAACGCTACCTGGGGCCGAAGCTCCTATCCCATTGCCACTGCACCCCAGCCAACCGACGGAAATTACAATTCGGAAATGGGCCGCGACCTGCATCGCTTTGCGGGATGGGGTTTGTTGAAGCTTTTCAAAGGTTTTTACGAAACCGTCAAAAACCGTAATTCTTCTATTAAAGTATTGCACTTCATATCCGACTTCGGCTCGGTGCAGGGAAACAACTGGCATTTGCACAGCAGCACGCTCCTTCTTGCATTGGAGCTTTCAGACGGCATTTACCATACCGACGGCAGCCATCAATGGGACCTGTGGAGAAAAATAATGGGGATCGACGTCATCAAAGGCACCTACCCCAATAAAATTGCAGGCCTCGAATTCGATCCGACCGATCTCGGCCAGCCCGACGGCGGTTCGGGAATCAATGGTGGTATTCCCTATGAGTGGTTCCCACGCGCCTACAAGCATGGTGCGAACTACGTGCATATTGCGATGCATTTTAATGATATTGAGATGGCGCAACTTGCCCCCACGCTTGCATTGTGCCGTGAACAATATCTGACACCCTCGTACCAGCCACCCGCGCGTGCGGAGGCCGTGACAGTCAATATTTTCCCGAATGTATTCACCGGGAATTTCCTTTTCGACACCTGGAACCAGATCGGAGGACAGGATTTCGGACAGAGTGATCTTCAACCGAAATCCATCAGAATGACGGATACCGGCTACTGGGAAAACATCTGGGACAGCGGCAACTACCTGCCATGCTCCTACTCTGTGAATGTGAGCTCTTCTCCGACCAAGCCGGTGGTCGGAACGTCGGTAACGCTCAGCGTCAATTGCCAGGGCCCTGAATGTAACACCGCCAACTACATATGGAGCGGTGAGGGTGCCTCCAACCGGATGGGCAACTCTATTACCATCACTGCTCCTAACTCGCCGGGCGATTACAATTATAGCGCCAAGTCGACACGCAGCGGGTGTGTTGCCAAATCCGCGGCAAAAGTCGTTCCGGTTACCCGCGCATTGCCGGTGAAGCTGATCAACTTCACTGCGGCGAAGGAAGGCCAGCAGGCGCAACTTGCCTGGTCGACGTCCGAAGAGATGAACAGCGAAAAATTCGATGTGGAAAGGAGCACCGATGGCAAAAAATGGGTGCGTATTGGCTCATTACCCGCTGGAGGCGACGTACTGAATGCTGTTACCCGCTACAATTTCAGTGATCTTACCCCGGCTGCAGGCGAAAATCTGTACCGTCTGAAAATGGTCGACCGCGACCAGACTTTCTCATACAGCAAGATTGTCAACCTGAACTTCAAAACGGACATTAGCATCTACCCGAACCCTGCGAGCGAAAAGGTAATGATCGCTGCCGGCAGTTGGGAGGATATCAAAACGGTCAGGATCATCAATGCGGCAGGGCAGGTCGTCTATAATTCGGACAAACCGCGCCGGGAGATCGATATCCGGGGCCTGGCTTCGGGCTCCTACATCATCGGCCTTGTGCGTGGCAACGGTACACAGGAAAATGTCAAGTTCGTGAAGGACGCCGGGAAATAGGAGGCAGGCAGGATTTGCCCAAAGGCCAATTCTTGCTAACTTTCGAACGGAATCAGTTTTTAGAATTGTCAATGAGTCAATCTTCATCTTTGCATAAAATACATTTCATTTCGATTGGTGGTAGTGTCATGCACAATCTGGCCATCGAGCTACATTTAAAGGGATTCATTGTGACGGGATCGGATGATGAAATCTATGAGCCATCGTCCAGCCGCCTCGCACAATATGACTTGCTTCCGCCTGTTACGGGATGGTTTCCGGAGAGAATCACCACCGACCTGGAAGCCGTGATTCTCGGAATGCATGCCAGGCAGGATAATCCCGAGCTCGCGAGAGCGAAAGAGCTGGGTATCAAAGTTTATTCGTATCCCGAATATATCTTTGAACAAAGCCAGAACAAACAGCGCGTCGTGATCGCGGGCAGCCATGGAAAAACAACCATTACATCCATGGTACTCCACGTTTTGAAATACAATAAAAGGAATTTCAATTACCTGGTCGGCGCGCAAATCGAAGGCTTCGATAATATGGTGAAGCTTTCCGAAAACGCTCCGCTGATCGTGATTGAGGGCGACGAGTACTTCACTTCACCCATCGATCCCACGCCGAAATTCATTCACTATCAGCCGCACATCGCATTGATCAGCGGCATTGCCTGGGATCATTTTAATGTGTTCCCAACCTGGGAATCGTACGTGAAGCAGTTCGAATTACTGGCGGATTCCCTACCAAAAGCCGGCGCAATCATCTTCGATCAAACGGACGATATGCTTGACGTAATCGGACGAAAAGAACGCCCGGACGTGGCAAGTACGCCTTACACCGTACATCCGCACCGGATCGAGGACAATAAAACAATATTGATCACCGCAGAGCAGGGTGAAGTTCCGGTACTTGTTTTCGGAAGTCACAATATGAAAAATATCAGCGGCGCGCGCGAAGTCTGTGAACGACTGGGCGTGACCGACGAGCAGTTCTACGACGCGATCCGCACATTCAAAGGCGCGTCGAAACGCCTGGAACTACTCGGAACGAATGAGTCGGTGAATGTTTACCGGGACTTCGCTCATGCACCTTCCAAAGTTGAAGCGACCACCAACGCCCTGAAAGAGCAATTTCCGAACAGAACACTGGTTGCCTGCGCGGAACTTCACACATTCAGCAGCCTTAATAAGGGCTTTTTATCCCAATATCGCCGCAAACTGAAAGCAGCCGACGTGGCGGTGGTCTACTTCAACCCGCTGACATTGGAACACAAGCGCCTGGAAAGCCTGTCGGAAGAAGAGATCAAAGCGGCATTCAAGCGTGATGATCTGAAAGTGTTTACCGATTCGGCCGAACTGGAAGCATTTTTGAAATCGCTGACCTGGAAGGATGCAAACCTGCTGCTGATGAGTTCCGGCACATTCGGTGACATTGACCTGAAAAAACTGGCTGCGGATATCTTGGCATAACCTGCCGGATATCCCGCCTCAAAACATCATATCCATTTATCCAATGCAATCCATAGTTGTATACTGCGGTTCAAATCCGGGAAAGAAAGCGCTATATGCCGAAGCCGCCTACGAACTGGGCGTAGCATTGGCAAAGCGGAGCATTAAACTCATTTATGGCGGCGGAAATATGGGCCTGATGGGTCGCGTGGCCGACGGCGCAATGGACAATGCCGGGTTTGTCACGGGCATTATCCCGAATTTCCTGGCCAAGCTGGAAGTGGCGCACAAGACCTTGTCCGAACTGCATTTCGTTGACACCATGCACGAGCGCAAGGCCAAAATGGTATCGATGTCCGACGGCGTCATCGCACTACCCGGCGGCTACGGTACTTTCGACGAGCTCTTCGAGATCCTGACCTGGGCGCAGCTTCGCATATTCCACGGTCCCGTCGGACTTTTGAACGTCAACGGATTTTACGATCTTTTGCTTCTGCAACTCGATAAAATGGTGGATGAAGGCTTTTTGAGGCCCGATAACCGCGCACTTTTGGTAGTTGCAGAAGATCCTGCAACGCTCCTTGAAAAAATGGAAGCCTTCCGTTTGCAAAATGCGGAAAATAAGCCGCTGGACGGGTCGTTGTATGTAGATAAAAACTAGCCATCCTGTAAGAACAATGCGTGCTTTCTGCCTCTTAGCCATTACGGTCGCCACGTCCATTTGCGCCTACGCGCAGCTGGAAAACCTCGGAAAATCGGTCAATACTGAATACAATGAAATCAGTCCGATCATTTCTCCCGACGGCAAAACGATCTATTTTTCAAGGGTAAGCCACCCGCAGAACACGCACGGCCCGAAAGGCAGCCAGGATATCTGGTATTCAGAACTGAAAAGCGACAAATGGACGCCTGCGCGGAGGCTGCCTTCGCCCCTCAACAAAGAAGATTACAACAGCCTTTACAGCATCACTCCCGACGGCAACACTCTGTTAATCAAAGGCTCGTACAAAAACGGAACCTACGAGACACGCGGGTTTTCAACCAGTAAAAAAACGGCGCGGGGCTGGTCCGCTCCAAACAAGCTGGATATTCCGGGTTATACCAAACTCAGCAAAGGCCAGTTCGACTGCGGTTATCTCTCCAATGACGGTAAAACGTTGGTGATGTCTTTCAGCGAAAAGAAAAACAGCAAAGTCGACGATTTGTACGTGAGTTTCAAACAAAAAGACGGTACCTGGTCCAAACCATTGAACCTCGGCGCTGAAATTAACACCGCAGATTTTACCGAAACCACCCCATTCCTCGCACCTGACGGCGTGACGCTCTATTTTTCCAGCGACCGGAAGGGCGGGCAAGGCAGCAACGATATTTATTACAGCAAGCGGATCGACAAATCCTGGAAAAGATGGAGCAGGCCGGTAAACCTCGGCCCTGCCATCAACACCGACGGCTACGACGCTTACTATACCATTTCCGCCCTGGGCGATTTCGCCTACATGGTTTCTTTCAAAGACACCGAGGGCAAAGGCGATATTGTCCGCTATAACCTGCAACCCAAACCTGCTCCGGCCGATTCGGCAACAGAAGCCCCTGTCGCCGTCGTGCCGCCCTCCGACCCCGTGGTCATGATCAGCGGAAAAGTGATCGATTCCAAAACCGGCAAGCCTGTTGAAGCGACGATCATTTACGAGGACCTTGCTACCGGCGAAGAAGTAGGTACCGCAACGACCAACCCTACCACCGGCGAATATAAACTCGTGCTTCCGTACGGCCAGAAATACAGCTGGCGGGCAGTAGCGCCCAATTTCATCGCGGAGGGAGAAAATATCGACCTTACCGACTCCACCAGCAACGGCAATAAGGGCTTCAAGGAAATCGCGAACAAATCGCTGAAACTGATCCCGATCGAAGAAGGCCAGATCGTGCGGCTTAACAACATTTTCTTCGCCACAGGAAAAGCCACGCTCCGCGACGAGTCGTTTGGCGAGCTGAACCGCATTGCCATCTCGATGGAAGAGAACAAGACGCTTTCCATCGAGCTCGGCGGGCACACAGATAATACCGGTAGCGCCGAGTTCAACATCGATCTTTCACAGAAACGGGCCGACGCCGTACGCGAATACCTGATCGGCAAAGGCATCGAACCCGATCGCATTGCCAGCAAAGGCTATGGTGAAACCAAGCCGGTTGCCAAAAATGACACACCGGAAGGACAGCAGCAGAACCGCCGCGTGGAATTCAAGATATTGAAGAAATAGGCGTCACAGGCTCATTACTTTTTCTTCGTGTCATCGTTTTCATTCCAAAAAACACCCGCAGGAGGTTACTTCGCCGGATCAGGAAATGATACATACCGAGGCAAATCACAAATGTGGCTATGCACAGGTAGATGAACTTCACAAACCAATGCATCGGTGATTGGATCAATGGATAGGCCAGGCAAATGATCACCGTCTGATGCAAGATGTAAAACGGGTATACCGCCTCATTGGCGTATTTCAGAAATGGGTTGGTGAATTGAAGGTAAGTATAGCCGTATCCAAAGATAGATAGCAGAATGCACCACGCGTTGGTCGTCTTGATCGCATCATAAACAAGCCATTCCACCGCATTCATATCCCTGTCGACAGTCCAATAATATGCGTAGAGGGCGATGGTCAGCGTAATCCATATGCCCAGCGTTAGCTGTCTGTATTTTTGGAGCGTTTCCCAGAAGCGGGTTTGCGTGCAAATCACAAATCCGGTCACGAAGAGCGTAAAATCATGAAAATGCTCGTTCCAATCCTTCACCAGATTATGTGTAGTAGGGAAATGTTCTTCCAGTAAAACACTACCGCCCACATGCCAGAGTACCGGCAAGGCAATTAAAGCCCAGGGATTGGCAAAGAATGCCGCCACACGCTGCGTAAAGCTGGTATAACGACGTAGCAAAAGCAACAGCGGCAGCCCCAATAAAGAATAGCAGAAAATGTAGACGAGGTACCACAAATGGTGCCAGCTGAAACTACCTTCGGGGTAAGGGATGAATTGAAACACGGTTTTATAGAAATCTCCGTAGTCATACGTTTGCCCCTGCGTAAGGCGCTCGAAAAAGATCTGCGGCGGCACGATCACGAACATCCCGAAAACAAGTGGTATGAAAATCCGGACAAAACGCTCTTTCAGAAAAGCTGCCGATCCGCGACTTCCGAGCGCAAAATAGACTCCGGCCCCTGATATCATAAATAGCAGCGACATTCTCCATTGGCTGCTGAACCGCATCGGCCATTCAACCGCATGTGTGATCACATTGTTTTTGATATGCCAGCCCCAATGGTTGAAAAACATTCCGACGTGGAAGAATATCAGGATTCCGAAGGCGAGCACGCGCAGCCAGTCGAGATCATATCGGCGGATTTGCGGTGATGGGGTATTAAATTGGCTGGGTTTTGTTTCCATGACAAATAGTTTTGAGTGATGCCCAAAACTAGTGTCCGAAACAGGTCTAAAACGACCGTTCTGATCCGTTCGAAGTTCTTCCCGATAAGTCAGAACTTCTGATTTGCCTGTTTTTTACGGTACTCGGAGGGTGTGGAACCGGTTATCTTTCGGAAAGCCGTGTTGAATGCGGATTTTGAGTTGTACCCTACCATCTGTCCGATTTCCTCGATTTTGATGTAAGCATTCTCCGGATCGGCAAGTAGCCGCTGCGCCTCCTGAATGCGGTATGCACCCAAAAAGTCGAAAAAGCTTTGTTTCAATTCCTCATTAAGTATCTGTGACAAATGGTGGGTCGACACACCGAGTCTTTTGGAAAGCGTTGGCAGGGAAAAACCGGGGTCGAGGAATGGCTTTTCCGCAAGCATGACCGCTTCCAGTTTGCCCAGCGTCGCAGATTGTATTTCTTCCGTCAGTGACGATTTTTCATATTTCCGGGCGGTGCGTTCATTCGACTCATGAAAAAACAGTGATTTTCTCAACACCGTGAAGCTGATAATGTAGATAATCAGCGAAATGAATGCGGCGATAATATGGTCGCCGAGATCATGAGGGAATGAGGTTCGGACGATAAAGAAAACCAGTATCAGGAATGTGAGCTGCAAAGACATGTCCCTGAACCAGGTAAGCGGATTCTTTTCACCCGCAAAAAAAGAAGTCCCGCGTTCCCGGAATGCACGGGTCAGAAACCAGAAGCCGGCAATGCTATAAATCACCATACTAGCGAACGTGAGATCGTTGATGTGCCATTTCGGGAAAAACATCCAATCGCTACCGTACCTCGTGGCTTCAATCCTTTCCATTTCGGGATGGAAAGAGCCAATATTTGAATTGTACTTGAATGCCAGACTTTGCGGGTAAATGAGCACGCACATATATGCTAGATACACCAGCGAGGGTAAAAAATGCAGCCATGCGCGCCGGGGCGTCTTCTGGTTCACTCCTGTTTGGGTATAAAGAAATGCGGTTGGGGCCATGAGCAAGTTCAGCGGCTCACTGAAATCGACCAGCCACAGCACACGGAACATGTAATGGGTATATCCCAACCAGACATCGGTGATAATGACCGACATTGCCAGGATCAGTATTCCGAGGAAGAGGTTCGCGCGATGGCTGCCCTTTACATGCGACAGGAAAACATACGCGAGGATCAGCCCCTGCACACAACCCAGCAGAATGAATAGTGAAAAAAGGTCGGTACGGATCGGCGGCGAAGCAGGGATCATATGATTACATCTCGGATTCCAAATATACGAATTCGGGAATGCAATTGCGGAGAAGGCACCTTTGGCCGGATCTCAGTAAAGTACGATCAGGAAAATAAACACCACAAGCCAGAGCGCGCCTGTGAAATGCCAGTAGCGGGTAAAAAGCTTAATACGCAGGCGGTTTGGAGGATTGACGCTGTATACGAACGAATCCACATAACTCCTGTTCTTCACCGCTTTCCGGAACAGATAGCTCAGATACAACACGCCTCCTATCATATGCAGCAGGTGAAGGCCCGTCAGCAGGTAAATGAATCCTTCGGGGGTATTGACGCCACTAAAAACGCCGGAATTAACCATTTCCATCCATCCGCCCGTTTGCAGCATAATGAAGGTAAATCCGAGCAAGAGTGTAGCGCCCAGAAATACCCTGTAATGCAGAAAACGTTCGTTTGTGAAAGCCAGGTTCGCTTCGTGAAGTGTAATACTGCTAAACAGGATGACCAGCGTACTCAGCCAGAACATGTCAGGCAATGCAACCAGGTGAGCGGTCTCTTTATGCGCCCTCAGAAGGAAAATGACGAAAATCGAGGTAAAAAGCACTGAGCTGCCAGCAACCCCTAGCCAAAGCATAAAGCCAAGCGGCTCACGACGTTTGGTGAAAGGGTTTTCGGTTTGCTTAGTTGTGTGCTTCGGACTCATCTCCTAATCATTGATATCTTCGAAAAGCGCAATTCAAAGTGAATATAACGACTATTTTGCACCTTAATACATAACGTAAAGGTTAAATTTATTTAAGAAAACCCTGCCACAGACGAAAGTCCGGAAAATGCTCTTTCACATTCTGCTCCTGCCCGAAAATGCCGAACAACGTAGATCCTGAACCGCTCATGGCTGCGTACTCGGCACCAAGGCCATATAATTTTTCCTTTATTTCCTCTAAAGAGGGGCATTTTTTAAAAAGAGTTGCTTCAAAATCGTTCGTGACGCGGCCTTTCCACTCGGTGATCGGCTCCCGAAGTATATTACGTAAATTTTCGGTGCTTCGTTTCGCGACTACCCCGGAATATGCTTCGATCGTCGAGATATGTATTCCCGGGTTCACAAGCACGATCCATTTACCGGAAATATTAATATCGATCGTATCAAACTGGTCACCTTTTTCGAAGCAATACACCGGTTTGTTACGGATAAAAAAGGCACAATCGCTGCCGATTAGTCTGGCATATTTCTCTTGCTCTTCGATGGAAATCGCCAGATCGAATAGCTGATTCAACGCTTTAATGGTAAAAGCCGCGTCTGCCGACCCTCCACCAAGTCCGGCACCGATAGGCACCGTTTTCAACAAATGTATTTTGACAGCGGACAGATCAAAATCATTTCTGAGCATTTCATACGCCTTTGTGCAGAGATTGTCGGCGGCGTTTCCAGGAATGGAAATCCCGTCGGCGTGAAATGAGAACTTCTCCGCCAAAGTAATTTCCAACGCATCCGACCAACCCACAGGATAGAAACAGGACTCGATGTTATGAAACCCGTCCGGGCGCTTTTCAACGATATTTAAACCGATGTTGATCTTGGCATTCGGAAATACTAGCATTGTACTTTCTGTTGCGGCAAATAGTTTACTGTTCCCATCGCCACTCCTGGCCGATAATCAGTTCTTCTTTCAATCCCTGCGATATCAGATAATCACGTGTTTTTTGGTCCGACAATTTCTTCACCGCGATATTCTCTGCATTGGATAGTGCGTATAGATACATGGAGGCGATGCGCACCGTATTTTCCAGCTGATCCTTGTTTACCAGACTGAAATCATCGCAATCTGCATGATAGCATTGCAAAACATTGGGATCGAGGTGGCCTGACAAACCGGCAATGGGGACGCCCTCCAGCATGAACGGCTGATGGTCGCTATGCAGACCAGCCCTGTTTGTTGTTTCGTTTTTATAATCACTGTCAACGGAACGGATAGCCTGTCCAACAGTCGCGAAGAACTCGGTCATCTCATCCCGTCCAAATGTATTGGCTCCATTCGGATCGTTGGTCATATCGAGGTTCATCATATAAGAAACCTTGTCGATCGTCCCGGACTTTTTAAGTTCGTTCACAAAGTGCTTCGAGCCTAGCAGCCCCTGCTCTTCCCCCATAAACAACACGAATTGAATGGTCCGCTCCGGTTTCACTTTCAATGCCTTGAAAGCTCTGGCCACATCTATTACTGCGAAAGAACCGATTCCATTGTCAATAGCGCCGGTGGCCAGATCCCATGAATCCAGGTGCCCCCCGATGATCACTTTCTCGTCCGATTTTCCTTTGAGCGTAGCTATTACATTCCGCGCTTTGATAGGCTTCGAAATGTTGTGCATATCGATATGAGCTTCCAGAGGGCCTTCGTCCTTAATCCATTTCCTGATCTCGTGGCCACTTTCGTTGGATATACACACCGCGGGAATGGAAATAATCGCTCCGGTAACCGATGCGGTTCCGGTAAGTAAAATCTTACCCGGCGCACCATTGACCATGATCACTCCCCGTGCTCCATATTTGATCGCCAATGCTGTTTTTTCCGACCGGTGCAGGTTCTTTTTGCCTGTTACACCCACCAGATTGATGTTTGCCATCGCAATCTTGCCCTTCACTTTGTCTTTCATAGCCAGGAAATCTTCTTCCAGGCCGTTACCGACATCCACAATTTCACCTTGCAGATTGGATTCCACAGGCGAATGCGCCAGGGATACTACGGGAACATCACGAAAGTTGTCGCTACTGCCGGGTGCAATGGATAGTGTGACAGTGTCCCGCATCCAGGCTTCTACTTCGAAAGGCTGATAAACCACATCGGTGAAACCATAACTTTTCAAAAGCTTGAATGCATATTCCTCCGCTTTTTCTCCATTTACGCTTCCCGTAAGCCGGTGCCCGATGGTCCTGGTTGCGTCCCCCAGTGTTGCATAGGCTTTGCTGTTTTCCCTGATTTCCCGATCAAGGCGGGAGAACTGCTTCTCCCATTTTCTGTCTACCGGGTGAAATTCTGAAAACAACAAAAACAATCCACCGATGAGAACGACTTGTACAACTTTCTTCATAATTCCCGATAAAGGATGTCAGCAACTTGAAATTTTCCTCAAATATCGCATAGATATTTGACCTCTTGCAAGATAAACACAAAGGAGACCCTAAAATCAACCCTTTAGTTTCATCAGGTCATTAATATACCCAATTTCTGACTGTTCTGACGTCACTTTCCCGTACCTATTCAACACATTTATATTTAAGTGTAAAAATTACACTTAATATGTTTCTTTTCTTAAAGTTATTTGAACATTTTTGTACTTTTTAGCGCTTATATTTAAACATTGAAGCATTTCAAATCAAAATAATCATATTTCGCAATGTATTTCCTTGGATTCGATTTAGGCAGTTCGTCCGTCAAAGCTTGTTTGATTCACGCAGATACCGGGGCAGTTGCCGCCTCCGCATTCTATCCTGAAAGGGAAATGACCATTGCTGCTCCCAAGCCGGGCTTCGCCGAACAGCAGCCGCAGATGTGGTGGGAAAATGCGTGTCTTGCATCCCAGGCTGTTATCAAAAAGGCGAACGTATCCCCTGACCAGGTTGGGGCAATTGGTATATCCTACCAAATGCACGGGCTCGTGGTCGTGGATGAAAACCTGAACGTGCTCCGTCCATCCATCATCTGGTGCGACAGCCGCGCTGTTGAAGTCGGCAACCAGGCGATGGAAGCATTAGGTGAAGAATATGTTTTACCGCATTTGCTCAACTCCCCGGGCAATTTCACGGCATCCAAACTAGGCTGGGTGAAGCAGAATGAACCCGATGTTTACGCGAAGGTCCATAAATTCATGCTGCCCGGCGATTACCTGGCTGCCCGCATGACCGGGGAAGTGGTTACGACTCCATCGGGGCTTTCCGAAGGGATATTCTGGGACTTTGTCAATCAGCGTCCGGCCGATTTCCTGTTCGACCATTTCGGATTCAACCAAAATATCCTTCCCGAAGTACTTCCAACATTTGCCGAACAAGGGAAAGTATCCGCTTCCGCTGCTGCCGAGCTTGGGTTACGCGCAGGCATTCCCGTTACATACCGCGCGGGCGACCAACCCAACAACGCCTTTTCACTCAATGTACTCGAACCTGGTGAAGTTGCGGCGACTGCCGGTACTTCCGGGGTCGTCTACGGCGTCAGCGATCAAATTAAGTTCGATCCGAAATCACGTGTTAATACCTTCCTGCACGTGAACCCTATTTCTTCGGCATCACGGTATGGCGTTTTGCTGTGCGTAAACGGGACCGGAAGCCTGAATGGATGGCTTCGCAATGCGCTGTTCCAGGGGAATATCTCTTACCCCGAAATGAACAACCTGGCCGCACAAGCGCCTGTGGGTTCCGACGGTCTGTTCTGCCTTCCATTTGGCAACGGGGCCGAGCGTATGCTCGAAAACCAGGATCCCGGAAGCACGTTCAAAGGGCTTCAATTCAGCCGTCACGGATTGAGCCATTTCACACGAGCGTCACAGGAAGGCATTGTTTTCGCCCTTTACTATGGCATGGAAATCATGGAAACAGTAGGCGTATCCCTCAAGAACATTCGTGCCGGGGAAGCCAATATGTTCCTCAGCCCCGTTTTCAGGGAAACCTTTGCCAATGTCTCCGGCGCTACCGTTGAGCTTTACAACACCGACGGCGCACAGGGAGCAGCCCGTGCTGCCGGCTTCGGACTCGGTTATTATAAGAACAGAGAAGAAGCATTTGTCGGCCTTACCGCGCTACGCACGATCGAGCCCGACGCAAATCACGTACAAGCCACGCGCGACGCGTACAGCAATTGGAAAGCTACACTCGAAAAGAGCTTGTCGTAAGCACAAAACAGGCCTCATGTCGAAACCAGGCATGAGGCCTGTTTAACCGCTCGAACCACTGGAATTGCCTCACACCGCAGCCTCCTTCTTCTGGACCTCCTCTACCTTATGCGCGGTTACTTCGGTACGCCTTACCGTACGATTATCTTTGTCGACATACTGCCGATAAGTTAACCGGCCTTCGATCGAGACCAGTTTGCCTGTTGTCAGGAATGTCTCGCAACGCTGTGCCAGTTCCCGCCACACGACTACCGTATGCCAGACCGTATTCTTGACCTCTTCTTTGTTCTTAGCCACATAGCCTTCGTCTGTGGCCAGTGAAAAGCTAAGCATCTTGCCGCCTTCAAACTCCTTTACATTGATTTCGCGGCCTACATTCCCGATTAATTTTACCGAATTCATTTTTGATAATGTTTAGATGATGAATAATGATGCCGGAACTGAATAATGCGAACCGGCAATGCAAAGGTGTAGTAGCCGGAAGAATCAAGTCGGTTTTTAACCGCTTATAATCGTATGAAAGCATTTGCAGCCGTTTGCAAACGGAAAAATGCGCGCATTTGAACCCCTCATGTGAATTTTACTAAATTGCACTTCAGGAGAATCTATGCACACTGCCGGACTTCAAGCGGTCCGGCGAAACAAAAAGGATATGATAAATTGCCAGGAATGCGGTAAACCCCTTACGGGTAGGGTCGACAAGAAGTTTTGTTCCGACTTGTGCCGGAACAGCTTTAATAACCGGCTCAATTCGGATTCTTACAACATTGTCAGGAATATTAATAACCAGCTCCGAAAGAATCGCCGCATTCTGGAAGAGCTTTGTCCCGACGAAAAATCCAAAACAACCAAGCACATTTTATTAGCCAAAGGCTTTGATTTTAACCTAATTACGAATATCCGTCCGACCCTCAAAGGAAGCATTTATCGCTTCGTGTATGACTACGGCTACCTTGAACTGGACAATGATTTTTATCTGATCGTAAGGGATAAACGATTGGAGAAATAGATACTTTTGCAGGAATTCAAACTACCACCGATGAAAAAAGTAAGCCTCAGCGATTCCGGCCCGAAGGTTTCGGAAGCAATTTATGGTTTCTGGAGATGGACCGACGAAGGTGCCGTTACCACCACTCAAATTGAAAAAACGGTCAACCTTTGCCTCGATCTGGGCATCAATACATTCGACCATGCTGATGTTTACGGCGACCACACAATTGAAGAACATTTCGGCAAGATCATTGCCAACAAATCCTTCAAACGGGAGGATATTGTGCTGTTCAGCAAATGTGGCATCAGGATGTCGGATGATAAATACCTGACATACTACGATAATTCGCGTGAGCACATTATCAACTCCATCAACGGTTCGTTAAAAAGGCTCAAAACCGACTACCTGGATATCTTCCTGCTGCATCAGAGCGATTTGCTCGCAGACCCGGAGGAAACAGCCATGGCATTGGCCGAAATCGTGACATCGGGCAAAGCGAAGCATATAGGCGTAGCGAATTTTACGGTTTTTCAGCATCAGCTGCTGGCGTCCTACCTCCGGATTCCGATCGTTACGAACCATATCGAACTGAATCTGATGAACACGACCGCAATCGAGGATGGCCGCATCGATTTTATCAAGCAGAGTTTCAGCAAGCCCCTTGCATGGGCTCCGCTCGCCGGCGGGAAAATCCTGAATGGCACTGACGAGAAAGCCGTACGGTTGAGAGCCAAACTGGACGAGGTCGGCAAGAAATATGACGCTAATATTGAACAGACGGCCGTCGCCTGGCTCATGAAGCTAGGGACATTACCCATTATCGGTTCGCTATCGGAAGCACGTATCCGCAACGGCGCGAGCGCGTCGGATATTAAGCTGAGCCGGGAAGATTGGTATGATATTTACCAGGTTGTTGGAAAATAAGCAGATGGGTATCGTCGGGACTGAGACGATACCCATCTTCATTTCAATCCTTTAACTACTTCGCATCCAGCTTTCTAATAATCTCCTTCTTATTAAAAAGCAGCCGCCATACAGCGAAAGTAGTGTCCTGCGCAGCCATACATTTTTTGCAAATGATGCTCCCTCCGGCGACAGGAGCGTTGTAAACGAGCAGGCTATCGTTGAGCTGCTGCAAATTATCGCCTGCCTGTGTATTGCTTTTAGCACTATATGCGTAAGCATCAAGTATTTCCCGTTCCTTGGCATGCAAATCGGCACGCTTTACATCATTAATACCAAACAACTCGACTTTAACGCCATATTCCTTTTCCAATGCGGCGATCACCGGAATGCCGCTCAGGTCGCGGCAATGCGCCAGTCCGGCGTCCGGGTTCTTTTCCAATTCGCCTTTCAGTGCTTTTTCTGCAATCTGCGCGATTTTCTTCCCCCATTCATCCGCCGATGACACCAGCTGCACGTTGGTCACCCGTTTGATCTGCGAGGCTTTAATTTCCCTGTTTAGTTCCTTCGTGTTTTCAATGCGCCCGCTTTTAAAATCGCAACCGATGAAAGCGCTTGCCAACATGGCTATGCATATGATCCTTTTCATTGTTCCAAATATTAGTTTAATCCATCAAACGGTTTCTCTCACAGCACACAGCCAGCTCCTTGAAACCATTCATTTAGCTAAAATGCGTATCTTTGTGCCCCGAATGCGAGATGCCAAAGATATTCAATAAAGATGATCGATAAATTAGAAGCTATAAAAGAACGGTTTGAAGAGGTTTCTCAACAAATCATACAACCGGAAGTGGTTTCCGACTCTACACGTTATTCCAAGATCAGCAAGGAATACAAGGATCTCGGCAAGATCGTAGAGCAATATGCACTTTACCAGAAATTGCAGAAAGACATTGCCGGCACCAAAGAACTTATAGCGACTGAAAAAGACGAAGATCTGCGTGAAATGGCCAAAGAGGAGCTCGATGAACTGACTCCGAAGCTGGAAGAACTCGAACAGACCATTAAGGAATTGCTTATCCCGAAAGATCCTAACGACAGCCGGAACATTATTCTCGAAATCCGTGGCGGAACCGGTGGCGACGAAGCTGCTATTTTTGCCGGCGACCTTTTCAGAATGTATCAGCGTTTTTTCGAAAAAATGGGCTGGCGGTCATCGGTAATGGATTATACAGAAGGCACCAACGGTGGCTATAAAGAGATTATCTGTAAGGTCGAGGGAGAGGATGTCTACGGCAAAATGAAATTCGAATCGGGCGTGCACCGCGTGCAGCGCGTACCTGCGACTGAATCTCAGGGTCGCATTCACACATCGGCGGCTTCGGTGGCGGTTCTGCCGGAAGCAGAGGAGGTGGATGTGCAGATCAATATGAACGATGTCCGCATCGATACTTTCCAATCATCTGGAGCCGGTGGACAATCGGTAAACACGACTTATTCCGCGGTACGCCTTACCCACATTCCGTCCGGACTCGTGGTGAGCTGCCAGGACGAACGTTCACAGCTCAAAAACAAGGAACGCGCATTGAGCGTACTACGCTCGCGTCTGTACGAGATCGAGTTGAAAAAACACAACGATGCGATCAGTTCGCAACGGAAATCGATGGTAGGCAGCGGCGACCGTTCCGACAAAATCAGGACCTACAACTACCCGCAAAGCCGCATTACCGATCACCGGATTGGTTATACGGTCTACAACCTCCCCGCCGTCATGGAAGGGGATATCGCGGAGCTGATCGAAAAGCTGCGCATTGCGGAGAATGCGGAAAGGATGCAGGAAGGGGAAGCGGTTTAGCGTATTTCGTTCTTTGACTAGTGGAGCGAATTTTCGGGTTTCTCAGTAAGGTACCTCAGTTCGATCTCATCCATATTATAACTGAAACCATCCTCGGAGAAAGCCCAATTGACTGCTTCGAGGATGTTTTGTTTCAACTCTTCCATACTATCGCCTTGCGTACCAATGAATTTGTCTTCGACATCGGCAACGGCGCTATAACCATCCTCTTCTTTGGTAACTTCCAGCACTATTTTCGGCTTTTTCATCTCTTATTGGTTTTTACATCCGCCTTTTTCAACAACGCCGCCAACAATCCTTTCTTCACTTCTTTTGAACCGTGGTAAGGGACAACCAATTGCTCTTCCTTTATCGGATGCCGCATTATTACATGGCTTCATTCTTGCCTAACAATAAACCAACCATCATCTTTTAGTATCCTTACAAGCTCACTGCACTTCATATAATTAGCTAATGTTAATAACAGAAGACAGGTTTGAGATAATTAAATCTGTTACTGCTATTTAATGACTATTTATAAGGAAGTTGAGTGATTTGACTTATCGTTACTTCGCCGGATACAACTGCGCGTAAGTCTTCGTTTTATAGCTTTCGAAGTCCTGCTTTTTGTGGTAATCCTCTCCGAAAAAGGTGATAATCTGGTGAAACTCTTTGGCTTTGAGGTAACCTGCGAGCGGCTGGATCATATTGAAATGATCGTCCAGGAAGACCGTTGTGGGATAACTTGGCTGGTTGTTGGTTAATGCCAATGCGATTTCATTAATGCCGCGCCCGCCCTGTTCGAGGTATTTGAACTGCTTGTCGCCCAGCTTGATCGTCCCTTTTTGCTCTGCATCGAGCTTTACGGCATAATACTTCTTGTTGATATATTCGGTGACCGCCTTGTCTTTGAAGGTTTCACGATCCATCACCTTACACCACCCACACCAATCGGTATAGACATCGATCAGAATTTTGCGGGGCTCTTTCTGGATTTTGGCATATGCCTCTTCAATGGTCAGCCATTGAATGCCCTCGGCAGCTGGCCCCTCCGCCACACGCCCCTTACCGGTGTCGGCCTTGAAACCGGCGAGAAATACCAGCATTAACGGAAATATTATCAGCGATGACAGGAGTCGTTTCATGGTAATTTCTTAGTTTTCTTTTAGCAAACAAATCTCAGCCACAAATCATTGCCGGGATTCGAAATCCGGGACGCGAAGTCCGGGACGCGCAGTCCCGTTCCCAACACTAAGCTCAAAAAACAATCGACATGGAAGCCAGCAAAGTCATCCCAATTTTACGCATTTTTGACGAAACGAAAGCACGTGAGTTTTACATCGGCTGGCTCGGCTTTCAGATCGACTGGGAACACCGGTTTTCCGATGATGCGCCGCTTTATATGCAAGTTTCGCGCGGTGGTGTCATACTCCACCTTTCAGAACATCATGGCGACAGCACACCCGGCGCCAAAGTCTTTATTGAATGCACCGGCGTGCGTGATTTCCACAAAGAGCTCAACGAAAAACAATACAAATACAATCACCCCGGCCTTGAACACGAACCCTGGGATGCCATTTCGGTAACGGTGATCGATCCGTTCATGAACCGGCTCGCATTCAATGAACGGCTTTAAGCATTTTTGGTTTTAGCCAGAGATACCAGAATCCCGCCTGTGATGATCAGGAGCATACCTGTCAGCATGGAAAGCGTCGGAATAGCTTCTCCCATCAGAAAGCCGATCAGCACGGAAAAAAGAATATTGGAATAACCTACCGCGGCGACACGTCCGGCTTTATCGTAAGTGAAAGATTGTGTCAGCATTTTTTGTCCCAAAAGCGCGGTAAGGCCCAATGCCAGAAAACCCAGCCATTGCCAGACATTCTCAGGCCATTTGAATGTGCCTATCAGAAAATCCAGGTGCTCCATGGGATAGTATGTTCCGACCAGCATCGATAGAATGGGCATTACAATGCCGCTAAGCATAAAGGAAAGAATGATTGCGCGCGTATCGTACACGACACCGAGCTGGCGGATCGACAGGTAGGAAACGGCCGTCAGCAATGCATTGCCCAGCCCCAGCGCATTATCCCGCAATGACGACGAAAGATCAGGCCGGAATACGAACAAAATACCGGTAAAGCCGACGAAAATAGCCATCCATTCCTTCCCATTCAGCGTTTCGCCGATGAGCAGCCAGGAAAAAAGTGCGAGAAAAATCGGGTAGGTATATTGGTAGGTCGACGCCCGACCGAGCCCAAGAGTCTGGATCGCATAAAAAAGCATGTAGAGCGACAATGTCCCTACTATACCTCTGAAAATAAGCAATCCTAACTTCCCTCCTTCCTGCCGTAACGGCCGCTGCCAGATGCTGCTAATGATGAATACGACCCCCACTATATTCCTGAAAAAAACCAGCTGCACAATATGAAACTCCCGTCCCAGCCATTTCGAGATCGCGGATGTGAGCGAGAAGAAAAATGCAGCGCCCAGCATGAGGTAAATGCCTTTCAGGGAGGGTGTGGTCGGAAAATTTTCAGTGGAAGTGGCCAAAAGCAATCAGAATTTGCCGCAAAGATAGCGGTTATTGCATACAACGGAAAGTCGACGGAAATACCTACCTTTGCACCCGCTTGGTGCCATAAGCTGCTTCTAGTCAGCTATTAGGCTTAATAGGGAATTCCGCTAGCACGGAAGCTGTCCCCGCAACTGTAAGTCTGCCAACACGCGTCCGATTCTTCATGCCACTGTCATGCGACGGGAAGGCTCCGGGTGCGAAAGACGAGCCAGGAGACCTGCCAGAGCATTTGATCGGGCCGTTTTCGGAGGAAAAACAGAAGATCGTCGCCAATCATTGCGATTTAGAGTGTTTACCGACCGGAGATTTGTGGGTTACTGGATGTTATGGGTAAGTTTTGCACTGCCCCTGCCGGCTTATGCGCAAAAAGACTCTATTGCCCTCGAACCGGTAATCGTGAAAGGATTTGTCCCGCAAAAATTCATGAGCGGTTTGAAAATCCAGCGCATCGACTCCGCTTCACTCGCCCAGGTCCGGTTTCAAAACATCAGCGACGTATTATCGGCCTATACGCCCATTGCGTTTAAAAACTATGGACCCGGTCAACTCAGCACTGCATCGTTCCGGGGCACCTCCGCCAATCATACCGCTGTTTTGTGGAACGGACTCAATATCAATGCGCCTACCCTTGGACAAACAGACTTTTCCACCATTCCGGTGGCAGGTTTCGATCAACTTTCGGTCCAGTATGGGTCCGCGGCCAGTATTGTGGGCTCCGATGCCGTGGGGGGAAGCGTTCTATTGAGTAGTCAAGCATCAGGCAAGCCGTTTCATGTGTCTGTCGGCAGGCAACAGGATAGCTTCAATAATCCCCAGACACAAACAGACCTCAGGTACGCCTTCCCACTGAACAGCCAATGGGCATTTTCAGGCAAAACGGCACTTTACGACGGCAGGATGAACAACGATTACCCGAAACCAACCCGGAATACATACGCACTTCTGCCTACTGAAACTTTTCAAAAGGGCATTGTGCAGGACCTGTTTCTGCGCTCACAAAACGACCGGGAAATTTCCGCACACATTTGGCTCACCGACAATAAACTGACCTTGACGCCCGAAGATGTGCAGGGCCGGGAAATGACCCGCACTACCGCCTATCGTACGATGGTCCGCTATCAGGTACGAACGCTCGCTCTGCGTACAGCCTGGGTACGAGACATCATCGACTATGCCAAAGGCGACCTCTCCCACCCCGATCATTCGGTAACCGACAAATTCGCTTCGAGACTTGAAAAAGACTTTTCGATAAATATTGCAGGCGACCTGAATCCGGTCCTTATCAAAGTCGGGGGAGAATGGACACACTTTCGTTCGCGTGTGCCCGGATACGCGTATTCGCCCGTGAGTGAGAACCGTACCGATATTTTCCTGCTGATGCGCTGGCAACCGACAGCCCGGATCACGACTTCTATTAATCTCCGGCAGGGGCTCGTTACCGGTTTTAATCCTCCATTTACACCATCGGTGGGTTTAGAATATGGTTTAATTCAAAAAGCGCATTACAATCTTACACTGAAAGGCTCCTATGGCCGCAGCTACCGGGTACCTACTTTGAACGAACGTTACTGGAAGGATCTGGGGAACCCGGATGTCCGCCCGGAAACAGGCTGGAACAAAGAACTCGGTCTTGAACAAACTTTTAAAGCATCTTCCGGCAGCACCTTAAGAACTTCCGCGACCCTTTACCACAACCGCGTGAAAGACTGGACTTACTGGAACCCTTCGAAGAGCTACCGGGTCGAAAATCTGCAACAGGTACTCGCGCGTGGAATTGAACTGCAATTGAACTATCAGCGCCAAACCGGTTCCTGGCGGACAGGCCTGGACGCGGGTTATGCATTTAACAAAAGCAGCCAGGAGAAAGCATATGACAATTACTCGCAGGACATTGTGGGGAAACAGCTGGTGTTTGTTCCTGCGCATTCGGCTAATGCAAATGCGTTCGTCCAGTTCAAATCCACGAAGCTTACCGGCCAGTTTCAAGCGGTCGGCAAACGCTATATCACCTTCGATAATTCCCAGTTTCTGGATGGCTATGGCCTCGCCAACCTGCTTGCCGAGACAACCTTTGTTTTTGACAAATTCAAGCTGGTCTTACAAGGCCAAGTCCGCAATGTCACCGACGCGTTTTATTTAAATGTCAGAAATAATGCGATGCCGGGAAGAAGTTTTGCATTAAGTTTAACCTTTAGTTATGATTCTCAATAAATCAATGAAAATGAAAAAACAGTTAGCCAGTTCATTAGCGATAGCTTTTTTAACCCTCGCGGTATGGTCCTGTAACCAAAGCGACCCGGCTCCGAAGGGCGACTATGTGAGTGGTGTCTTTGTAATGAATGAGGGTAATTTCACGAACAATAATGGCGGTATTTCCTATTTCGCGCGTGAAAACAATACTGCTACCGCCGATATTTTCGCGGCGGCAAACGGAACGGTACTGAAAGGCGGCGTGCAGGATTATACCGCGTCCGAACAGCAAGGCATTATCCTCGTTGACAATTCCACGGCTGGCCAGGATAAAGTGCAGTTCGTTGAACGCTACACTTTCAAGGACGAAGGCACCATCGGCGCTCCGGATATCGAAAATCCCCGTGAAGTGATAATCGTTGGGAGAAAGGCATATGTTTCTTGCTGGGGAACAAACTCCGATTTGAAATATACCACCGGCTACATTGCAGTTATTGACCTTACTACCAAAAAGGTTACGAAAAAAATCAACGTGGCCGACGGTCCAGAGAACCTGGCCTACGCTAATGGAAAGCTTTACGTGGGGACCACGCTATGGGGTGCCGGAAACAAGCTGGCGATTATCAATATAAATTCTGATGAAGCGACTTCGCCTATTACTACGTCAGGTGCAGCCAATCCGGTTGGTATTGATGCAAACGGGAAATTGTGGGTGAATGTCGGGGATAAAATGCTGCGCATAAATACCGAAACCAATGTTACCGAAGCAACGCTGGCAATAGCGACGGAAGGGACTAAAACGCCCGGCAATTTTACTTTCAGCAATGACCTGAAATCCATTTTCTTCGTGCTTTCGTGGTACGATAGCGCCGGTAAAGAGCATGGAGGAACCTACAAATTTTCGATTACCGATACGCAAATCGCCATGGTTACCCCGTTGATCCCGCGCCCGTTCTACGGCCTTGCGGTTGATCCGACGCAAGGATTGCTTTACGCAGGCGTGAGCCCGTCTTATACGCAGGCAGGTTACGCAGTTCGCTACCGAGCCGACGGAAGTTTGGTCGACTCCGTCAAAGTGGGTATTGCACCATCTGGCTTTTTCTTCCAATAACATGCAAAACGCCCCGGCGAGACGACGGGGCGTTTGTTTTATGCATTCTTCCAATTAATACCACAACCCTCGCAGGCGGCACCACATTCGATATAAACAAATGATTATGAGCAATGTAAATTAAACAAAAAAGTCTCCCAAGCGGGAGACTTTACAATTTCGGTACCATGCCACCTTATTTAAAAAATCCTTGCGGATCAGGCATCTTGGCTTTTAAAAGTTCAACAAAGTCGAGGTTCAGTTGGCTGAAATCCAGTGTCCGGCCCTTATGCAAATGCTCCCACGACTTGTCAAGCTCGTTGAGATTATAATGCAGCAATGCTAGATTGTACTGACCAAGCGCATAACTGGAATCAATAGAAACCGCGTGTTTCAATAATTCACCCGCCTCGTCCAACTCCTCTTTCCGGCTGGTGATCGCATACAGTTTGAGTTCAACCGTCGATAAATCCACCAGCAGCGGTACATTGTCCGCTTGTAGGCTTACGCCCTTACTCAGCATTCTTTTGGCATCCACCCAGTTTTCGCGCTGGTACGATACAACCCCGAGCCCCCAGTAGGCCTCCACATTCTTGTCGTTCAACAGTTGGGCGAGATTGAAACGGTAGCAGGCCGTGTCCAGAGAACCTTCCTGCAAATATTCCCAGGCACGCGTCGCAAAAAAACTGCTGGCTTCCGTGCGGCTCGAAAATGATTTGTCACATTCACTCAGGAATTTGATCTCTTCATCAATCTGCTCCGATGTCTTACTCACTTCCCCGAAGAGCGGGATAATACGCCTTTCCTTTAAATCAAGGGGCTTTTTGGGGGCTACGTTTGTATCTGTGCTTGGACCCGCGCTTGCCAGATGCGTGTTTTGAGCAAAGCTCAGCACAGGAATCAAGAGGGCAAGCCAAATTACAACAGACTCTTTCATAATTGACTTTAATAGAAGAACAGGTTTCTATTGTCCAAGTTAAACGGTTTTATTGGAATTGTATTGCATTACCGGCGTTTACTTCTTCCGCCCGCTCCCCTGCGTCCCTTACTGGTATTCCCGGTCCCTTTCTTGGCCGGCGGATAGCTGTGCTTTTTCTCATGAAATGCCCCTTTGAATGTAGGATCTTCCTTACGACGCTGGTTATCAATCTCGCGGAGCATATCCTGCCGTTCCTGGAAGGGCGTTTCGGCCATGTAGACATCATCCGGAAACTCCGCTCGCGGAATTTCCATGCGAATCATCGCTTCTATTTTACGGATATGATACTCGTCCGCGATGGTCATAAATGTGATCGCATTGCCGACAGTATTGGCCCGGCCGGTCCGCCCGATACGGTGCACATAATCTTCATAAATCAGCGGCACATCGAAATTGACCACATGGCTTACCTCCGTAATATCGATGCCGCGCGCCACCACGTCGGTCGCTACCATTACCCTGATATTCCCTTCCCTGAACGCCTCCATCGCATTGATCCGCGTATTCTGTCCCTTATTTGCATGGATTACGCGAAGCTCCGACTCGGTGACTACCCGGTTCAACAAATTTTGATGCACAAGCCCGGCCACCTCGCGGCTACGCGTGAATACGAGCACGCGTGTGAAGGCTTCCTTGTCTTCCAATAAATAGGAGAGCAGATTGATTTTCGTACGGAAATTCGGCACCTCATAAAGTACCTGCGTCACCATTTCCGCAGCGGTAGCCTGCGGGGTGACTTCGATCCGCGTCGGGAATTCCAGGAATTCGTAAGAAAGGTTTTCGACCTTACCGGAGAATGTCGCCGAGAAAAGCATGTTTTGCCTTTTGCGCGGGATTACTTCGAGCAATTTGCGGATTTGGGGCATAAAACCCATATCCATCATTTTATCTGCTTCATCGAGCACCATTACATTCAAATGCTTTACAACGATCTCTTCCTGGAAATACAAATCCATGAACCGGCCCGGCGTCGCCACGATAATGTCGACACCCTTTCGCAATGCTTCAATCTGTGTTTTCGGGCCTACACCACCGTAGAGCACCACGGTACGGATATCGGTATACTTGCCCAGCTGCGTGATAGCCTCGGAGATTTGCATCGCGAGCTCGCGCGTGGGTGCTAAAATCAATGCCCGGGGGTGTTGTCCCTGGGCATATTTGATGTGCATTAACAAGGGTAATGTATAAGCGGCGGTCTTGCCGGTGCCCGTTTGGGCGATGCCCAGAATGTCCTGTCCGGCCAGCGCCACGGGTATCGCCTGTTCCTGAATGGGGGTTGGTTCGGTATAACCTGCTTCTTCAATCGCGTTGAGCAATTGCCGGTTGAGCTTAAACTGCTCGAATGAGTTTTGCGTCTCTTGCATTCGGCAAAGGTACGAAAACTAAAACGGTAGCCGGTTATCAGCCTTTCACAACGTCTTCGACAAGCCCGGAAGAACCTATATAAAGTGGAGAACGTTGGTGGAAGGATTTCGGTACAATATCCAGAATGCTCCCAAAACCGTCACTTGCTTTCCCGCCCGACTTTTCGGCGATGAAAGCCAGCGGATAGCATTCGTAAAGCAGACGCAGCTTACCTTTCGGGTCTTTTTTGGTGGAAGGATAAAGGTAAATGCCGCCTTTCAGCATATTCCGATGGAAATCGCCTACCAGCGAGCCGATGTACCGGGCGCTAAAATTTCTCGACTTGCATTGTGCCACATATTGCTGCACAAATGACGGGTAACTATGGTAATGTCCCTCGTTGACGGAATAAATCGTTCCTTCGGCAGGCGTACCAATATTTTTATGGGATAAAATAAACTCCCCTAATGACTGATCGAATGTAAAACCATTCACGCCATCCCCTGTTGAGTAAACAAGCATGGTCGAAGAGCCATAAAGAATGTAACCTGCTGCAATCTGCTTGCGGCCGCCTTGCAAAAAATCTTCCATCGAAGCCGGACCGTTGATCGGTGTCACCCTTCTGTAAATGGAGAAAATGGAGCCGATGGAAACATTCACATCGATGTTGGAGGAACCATCGAGCGGGTCCATGGCTACGACGTACTTGCCGTGGTTGTTGCCGGTGTGGATAATGTCCTCCTCCTCTTCGGAAAGGATCGCGCAAACTTCTCCCCCATTTTTCAATGCGCGTATGAAACGTACGTTGGCAACGATATCAAGTTTCTGTTGGTTTTCACCCTGCACATTTTCTGTTCCGTTGCCGCCGGCAATGTCGATCAGCCCGGCGCGATTGATTTCCCGGTTGATGATCTTCCCCGCGAGCGCGATGTCGCGAAGTAGCTGCGACAACTCGCCCGTCGCATACGGGAATGCGCTTTGGCTGTGCATGATAAACCGGTCGAGGGTGACACCCACCGGCACCACCAGGTCCTGTACTGTTTTCGTCGCCATAGTCGATTGAATTACATGAGATTGGTGGGAAATTTACGCCCGGATTTTTCCTATTTCCAAACAGTTTGAACTAATAAAATTTTTTAAAAATGAATATAATTTTATCTCCATAAATTCATCGATTAATCCTAAGGGTGAGCCATTTACGCGGTCGTCACGTTGCACTTTTTAAATGTCATGCCGACATAAAAAAGTATTCATACATACTAAAAAAGCACAAGGCGCTAATGCCCTGTGCTTTACATTAAGAGTTGTATTTCTGACGTTTATTTGAGCCTTCCCAATGCTTCTGTCAATGTCGCGATCTTCGCTTCGGCATCAGCCTGCTTGGCTCTTTCCTTTTCGACGATATCGCCTTTCGCATTCGCCACGAAGCGTTCGTTCGATAGCTTTTTCATCACCGATTCGAGGAAGCCTTTGGTATATTCCAATTCGCGTAGCAAATTCTCGCGTTCCGCCTCGACATCCAGTTCGTCGGCCAGGTTCACAAAGAATTCATCCGACTTCACACGGAACGAAGTACCTTCAGCTTCGCCCGACACATAACTAATGCCTTCTACATTCGCGAGCTTCTCGATCAGCGGTGTCAATGCATTGTAGCGCTCCGCTGAATCGGTGCGAATCGCCAGTGGCAATGCCGTTTTAGGACTAATACCTTTCGAATTCCGTAGGTTACGGATCGACGAAACGAGTTCAAACAATATATCAAAGTCATTCAGCAACGCCTGATCGAACTCAGCCGCTTGTGGGAAATGCGCCACGCAGATGGACTCCTTTTCACCTCTTTCAATAATGTTCTGCCAAATCTCTTCCGAAATAAACGGCATGAACGGATGCAGCAAACGCATCAGGCGATCGAAGAAATCGAGGGTCGAATCGTAAGTCGAGAGGTCGATCGGCTGCTCGAAGCCCGGTTTGATCATTTCAAGGTATTGCGCGCAGAAATCATCCCAGATCAGTTTGTAAATCGACCCCAGTGCGTCTGAAATGCGAAATTTCGAGAAGTGATCCTGCACTTCGGCCAAAGTCTGGTTCAGTTTACTTTCAAACCATTGTACCGCCTGTTTCGAACCATCCGGAACCGGAAGCTCGCTGTCCACAGTCCAGCCTTTCACGAGACGGAATGCATTCCAGATCTTATTCCCGAAATTCCGGCCCTGTTCGATCAGTTTCTCGTCGTAAGGCAAATCGTTGCCCGCCTGCGAGCTGAAAAGCATACCGGTACGAATACTGTCCGCCCCGTATTTATCGATCAGGTCGATCGGATCGGGTGAATTACCCAGCGATTTCGACATCTTGCGGCCCTGCTTGTCACGAACAATACCCGTCAGGTACACATTCTTGAACGGATACTGGCCGCGGTATTCATAACCCGCAATGATCATCCGTGCCACCCAGAAGAACAGGATTTCAGGGGCAGTCACCAGGTCATTGGTCGGATAGTAGTAATTCACCTCCTCATTCTCCGGTTCTTTAATACCATTGAAAACAGAGATCGGCCACAGCCATGATGAGAACCAGGTATCCAGTACATCCTCATCCTGCTTGATATCCTCTTCGGTCAATGCAAAAAGCTGATACTCGTGCTGCGCCTTACGCAATGCCTCGCGCTTCGACTTCGCGACGATCATTGTACCGTCGTTCAGGTAATAAGCCGGAATGCGATGCCCCCACCAAAGCTGGCGGCTGATGTTCCAGTCGCGGACATTCTCCATCCAGTGGCGGTAAGTATTCTTGAATTTCGCGGGAATCAGTTGAACCGTGTCATTCATTACATTCTCAAATGCCGGCTTGCTGATCTTTTCCATTTTCAGGAACCACTGTTCCGAAAGCCGCGGCTCGATCACCGAATCCGTACGCTCCGAATGCCCTACGTTCGACCGGTACTCTTCCACTTTCACCAGGTTACCCGACTCTTCGAGCAACTTGATAATCTTCTTGCGGGCAATGAAACGGTCCTCGCCTACCAGGATCTGCGCCTTTTCATTCAAAGTACCATCCTCATTCAAAAGATCGATGATAGGCAGGTTATGGCGTTTTCCAAGTTCGTAGTCATTCGTGTCGTGCGCAGGCGTCACTTTCAAACAACCTGTTCCGAACTCCATTTCCACATAATCATCCGCGATAATCGGAATGGCCCGGTTGATCAACGGAATCAATACTTTTTTACCAATCAAATGCTGGTAACGCTCATCCGCAGGGTTCACACAAATCGCCACATCCGCCATAATCGTTTCCGGCCGCGTAGTAGCGATCACCACCCCTTCCTCCATACTCCCTCCTCCATTCTCCCCTTCGAGCGGATAGCGCAGGTAAACCAACTTCTGATTCACCTCTTTCATGATCACTTCCTCGTCGGACACGGTCGTACGCGCCTGAGGGTCCCAGTTCACCATGCGGTGGCCACGGTAAATTTCCCCTTTATTATAGAGGTCGATAAAAACATCGATCACCGAATCGTACAAATCCGGCTCCATGGTGAAGCGCGTGCGGTCCCAGTCGCAGGAAGCGCCGAGTTTGCGGAGTTGTTTCAGGATAATGCCGCCGTATTTGTGGGTCCATTCCCAGCAATATTCGAGGAATTCGTCCCGGGTAAGGTCACGCTTGTTGATACCGCGCTCTTTGAGCATCGCCACAACTTTGGCCTCGGTGGCAATGGAAGCGTGGTCGGTACCGGGTACCCAGCAAGCCTCTTTCCCTTCCATTCGTGCCTTACGGACCAGAATGTCCTGGATAGTATTATTGAGCATATGCCCCATGTGCAGCACGCCGGTGACGTTCGGCGGCGGGATCACGATGGTGTAAGGTTCTTTATCGGGATTGGGTTTCGACTGAAAGAACTTGTTCTCGATCCAGTAGGAGTACCATTTATCCTCTATCTCCTGAGGGGCATAAGTTTTGGAAATCATTGCGTGTTCAGAAATTTACCGTAACTGTCGGTTAGTCATCTTAAAAAGACGGCAAGTTAGCGGTTACGGGCGATATTTCTAAACTATTTGCTCCTCTTTGCGGACTGGCAGCCAGATCGTAAATGTGCTTCCTTCACCCGGTTTGCTTAGCAACCGGACGGTACCATCATGCGCTTCGACCATCTTTTTGACATAACTCAATCCGAGCCCGAAGCCTTTCACGTCATGCACATTACCGGTAGGCACGCGGTAGAAAGTATCGAAAACACGCTGCTGCTGCTCACGGCTCATGCCTATTCCCCTGTCGGCAATGGAGATCGCAATACCGCCGTTTTCATTTTTGGTACTGATATTCAAATACAGCTTTTCGGGCGAGTATTTAATTGCATTGTCGATGAGGTTGTTCAAAATGTTGGAGATATGTACCTCATCCGCCGCCACTACGTCTTCCTCCGCATCAAAATGCAAATCCACCTCACCTTCTTTCTGTTCGATCTGCACGCTCTGGCCATTCAATGCCGCTCCGATGAGATCATGAATATTGGTTTCCGTGATTTTGAGTTTGACGTGCCCTTTATCGAGCAGCGCCATCTGCAGAACCTTCTCCACGTGCGTGCCGAGCCTTTTATTTTCCTCGCGGATGATGCCCAGGTAGCGTTCGAGTCGTGAGCCTTTGGGGTTATCTAACAACGAAGCCGAATTCTCCTGCGCCATTTCCGCCGCCAACGCGATGGTAGAAATAGGCGTTTTGAACTCGTGGGTCATATTGTTGATAAAATCATTCTTAATGTCGGAAAGCTTTTTCTGACGAAGAATAGTCGTAACCGCCAGATAGAAACAGGCCATGATTACGATGATCAGAATGCCCGAGCCCCCGAACATCACGCCCATATTGCTGAGAATGTAGCGCTGCTGGTCCGGGAAATATACATACAATGCATTCTGCGCGGTCAGCGTCTCATTCGGGAATAGCGACGCCTTATACGATTTTTCCTCCCATTCAGCCGTACGCATGCTCACGGTCGAGAAAATGAGGCTGTCCGCCGACCGGCCCCGCACGGCACCTCTCACGGCAAATTCATACGGCAACGTAACACCATTCTGAATCAGCTGCTTTTTTAATAAGGTATCCAGCAAAAAGCGATTCACACGTTGTTCGATCGGCCTTTTCGTATAAACAAAATCCTTCATTACCTCCTTGAGCAACTCTGCACGATCAGGCTCTCCGGAGCTAAGGACCGTCCGCGACTTCTGCTTACCGCCTTTTGCATTATCCGGCAATGCGACTTTCCGGTTCGCCAGATTCCGCGAAACCGAATCCTTTTTCAGGAAATCCACCCCCTTCCGGCGAAATTCCGGGTCGGCCATGCCGCGCATCGCATTTCCCAGACGGCGCTCATCGTCCATCCGACGGCGTATAAACTCGTCGATCCCGGCCATGCCGTACTGCTGGGCCTGGAAAAACTCTTCCATGATGCGTTGCTGATGATCCGCCATCACCCTGAAATTCGGGCTTAGTACATCCGTAGGAACCGCTTCGGTGATGATCTGATAATGTATTTCCTCGCCATTCGGACCAATGGCGATCTCCATTCTGGGCTGGATTCGCGGTACCGCTTCCTGAACAGGTGTTTTAGGTTTCGCTGGGGGGATTCGCTTCATCGGCATGTCGCGCAACTGCGCAATGCGGTCGAGCTTACTTTTCTGCTGCTCGGTTTCAATGCGCCGTTGCAGGAGGTACATCATTTCCTGCTTTTCCAGCCGGTGCACTACCTGCTGTACCGACTCCGAGACCTTCTGGTTGAACTGGTCGTTTCTGATCGCGATCGCCTCCCTGATCCAGTACCATTGAAAACCGATGAGCCCGATCAATGCGAGACACATCAGCCCTACGATAATTTGTATTTTCCGTTTGGTCATAATTTCCGCTTCCCATGTGCAACGCGGGCCGTGCTTTGCCCGACATTTTGCCAAGAACAAATTTAATGTTTCGCCCCCGGCCAAAGGTGTTTTTAACATTATTTAACAACGCCCCAAGCAACATAGCCATGGTTTTGCAATTCATTCAGACTCAAAACAAAAAATGCTTATGAAAACTGTTTCAATTCAAAAACTGACATGGTCGCTGCTGCTCGTAGCGGCACCGGCGCTGCTATCCGTTGCGCAGGCCCAGTCCGACAAAAAACCTAAAAAGGATGACGATGACCAGAAGACCAGCATTCGAATCCGGGTAATGGAGGACGACAACGGCAAAACCCGCGACATCGAGAAAAGTTACAAGGTAGGCGCCCTAACCGATGAAGAACGGCAGAAATTCATCGACAAAGTCCTCGATTCTCTGAATGTCGATAAAAAGGGCAAACAAACCATTTCAATTACCGTGGATGACGGTGCCGACGGCGTGATAGCAGCTAAAAAACGCAAAAAAGTGATCGTCGACCACCGCGATCCGCGCGAACCGATGGTGTTTCACTGGGACGGCGATTTCAAGCATGACCTCGACTGGGATTCGGAGAAGTTCAACGAAAGCATGAAATCGATTCAGAAAAATATTGACAAGAACTTCCATCCCAAAGCCAAAATGATGATGCGCGACATGGAGGATTTTGGCAAGAATTTCGGCAAAAGCTTTGACTATGCCTGGGATAGCGCCGACAACGCCAAAGGAGCAAGCATCCGGTCATTGAATGCCTATACCAATAATCCAGCCGACGATGTGCTTAACCTGCGTTTCAGCGTGCCGCAAAAAGGTAACGTAACGGTAACGGTCACCGACACGAAAGGCAAGGAAGTGGGCAAAAAGGAGATCCACGAGTTCGAAGGCGAGTACGTGGGCCAGATCGAACTTAAGAAAAATACAAAAGGAACGCTGTTCGTAACGGTGGTTCAGAATGAAGATGGAGCGGTGAAAAGGGTAGTTATTCCCTGAATGGGGCCACTTTTACGATAGCGAATCCCCTTTGTCGGAAACGGTAAAGGGGATTTTTCTTGTAAAAATTATGCAACAATTTCGCAGACATCATAGTAAGAGTTGTAAATTTGCCGCTTATTCACCAATCTACCGCGACATCAATTTTTGAAGCAACTATGCTGAATCTTATACTGTTTGGCCCTCCGGGCGCCGGGAAAGGTACCCAAAGTGAAAAAATAATTGCAAAGTACAATTTGATCCACCTTTCGACAGGAGATCTGCTGCGCTCGGAAATTCAAGCCGGAACGGAACTTGGGCTTCAAGCCAAAACGCTGATGGACAAGGGCATTCTGGTGCCGGACGAAGTGGTGATCGGGATGATCGACAACAAGCTGAAAGAACACCGCAGCGCGGCCGGTTTCATCTTCGACGGTTTCCCAAGAACGGTGAAGCAAGCCGAGGCGCTCGATAACCTGCTGGCGAGCTACAACGAAGGCATTTCGGTGATGGTAGCGTTGTCGGTAGACGACGACGAGTTGCTGGCCCGTCTTTTGAATCGTGGCAAAACTTCCGGCCGTCCCGACGACCAGAACGAAGAGCTGATCGCGAAACGCATTCAGGAATATAACAGTAAGACAAAACCCGTTGCCGACTACTACCAGGAACAAGGTAAGTTTGTCGCTATCAACGGAATAGGTGAAATCGATTTTATTTTCGAGGAAATCTCGAATGCGATCGAAGCAGCCTGATTTCTATTTTTCACTATACTCACATGGCCTCCTCTAACTTCATCGACTACGTAAAAATCAATGCGCGCTCCGGGAACGGCGGTGCCGGCTCCATGCATTTCAGGCGTGAAAAACACGTTGAAAAAGGCGGGCCGGACGGCGGAGACGGCGGGCGCGGAGGTCACGTGATCCTGAAAGGCAATGCCCAGCTCTGGACATTGCTGCACTTGAAATATACCAAACACGTAAAAGCATTCGACGGTAAAGGCGGCGAAGGCGGCAGGCGCACAGGGGCGATCGGAAAGGATATTATCCTGGAAGTACCGCTGGGTACGATTGCCAAGAACGCCGAAACCGGCGAACAGCTTTTCGAAATTACCGAAGACGGGCAGGAGATGATCCTCCTGCGCGGTGGCCGCGGCGGAATGGGTAACGACCATTTCAAATCCGCCACTAACCAGACCCCCCAATACGCCCAACCCGGTGAACCCGGCAAGGAAGAGTGGTTCATCCTCGAACTGAAAGTACTCGCGGACGTAGGTCTTGTAGGCTTCCCGAATGCCGGCAAATCCACACTACTCTCGGTTGTTTCGGCTGCCAAGCCCGAAATTGCCGATTATCCCTTCACCACCCTGGTGCCAAACCTGGGCGTAGTGCCTTACCGCGATTACAAATCTTTCGTAATGGCCGACATTCCGGGCATTATCGAAGGCGCTTCACAGGGCAAAGGACTCGGTTTACGCTTTTTGCGCCATATCGAACGTAACTCCATCCTGCTTTTCCTGGTACCTGCCGATAGCGAAGACATCGAAGCCGAATACCAGACGCTCGTGCAGGAACTCCGCTTATACAATCCCCAACTGCTGGACAAGAACCGCATTCTTGCAATCTCCAAAATGGATGTAATCTCTGACGACGAGCGGGTTACATTACAAAAAAACCTACCGAACGGTATTCCTGCACTTTTAATTTCTGCAATAACCCAAGAAGGTATTGAACAATTAAAAGATAAAATATGGGAATTGATCAATTCTCCGTTCCCCGTACAATAATAATTTCTTGAAAGAGGCAACCTTTCGATGCAAATTGTGTGTCCAAGCAGTTATTTCAAAGAATTTATAGTCACCATGAGACACTATCTACCGTATTTCTATTGGGTAGTATTTAGTATTATTTCTTTCACCGCACACGGACAAATCAACATTGATTTCCCCTCCGACCGCGCCGTTTTTCAGCGTGATAAGAACAATAAAGCCAACATTTATATTTCCGGAAGCTACACCAAAATAGCTGACAAAATTGAAGTGAAACTTACCCGGCGGACCGATTCAGGCGCCGACCAGGACTGGACGGGCATCAAGGACAGCCCCGAGGGGGGCTTCTTCTCCGGGACACTCTCCGATGTGCAGGGCGGTTGGTACAAGCTTGAAATCAGGGCATTAAAGGGCGGGCAGGTAATTGGAACGAATTCCATCGAGCACGTGGGTGTGGGTGAGGTTTTTATGATTGCCGGGCAATCAAATGGGCAGGGGTATAAGGATGGCCAACCGAATGGTTCCGACATATGGGATGCACAGGGAGCGGGCGACGACCGTGTGAGTGTCGTAGACCATTCCAATGTTCCCGATGAACCCAACCTTCCGGGTGGCGGTTCCGATTTCCCCTATCCGTCGTTCAGACATCTTGACAAGGATGCCAACATCGCCCCCCGGGGCAAATCGGCGTGGGCCTGGGGAAGACTAGGCGACAGGCTCGCTTCGAGGCTCGGTGTACCTGTGCTCTTTTACAATGTGGCATGGTATGGAAGCCACGTGGGTGCCTGGCGGGAAAGTATCAATGGAGGCAGACCAAAATCCATCTATGCCGATGTATATTTCGACCCATCCGGAATGCCTTTTGGAAACATGCGGGACGTGATCCGGCGCTACACTTCACTCACCGGGCTAAGGAGTGTGCTTTGGATTCAGGGGGAGGCTGATAATGATAAGAATAACGACAGAAATAGTTATTTCAACGACCTGAAAGCCGTCATCGAGGCATCCCGGAACGAATCCGGCAGAGATATTTCATGGATGGTTGCCCAAACATCCTATAACAACAAAAATGGAACAGACACAGAGGTGATCGAAGGCCAGGGAATGGTCATCAATGGCGTACCCAATGTTTTCCAGGGCCCGTTGACCGACCTTATTCAAATTCCGCGCATTGACGGCGACGGCGTTCACTTTATGAGAGAAGGCCTTACCCAGCTCGCCGATGCCTGGTTCAATAGTCTTAATGACGACTTTTTCAACCGCTCGAACCCATATTCGGGAATGTCGCCGCTCAATGTTGTCGCGTCATGCGCCGGCAACGGGAATGTGACATTAACAGTAACCAATGGCGGAATGCACGATTTCGCCTGGAGTGCCGGGGGGAACTCCAGCAGTGTTCAGGTCGGAAACGGGACGTACCGTGTTACGGCGAGAGATGACCGCAACAACCTGATATGGTCGCCTGAAATCCGGGTGAGCGAGCAAATCCAGCCCAACCAACCTACAATATCCATCGACGGAAGCAATCCGGTGTGCGTTGGCAATACGGCCACCCTGGTTTCAAGTATTGAAGACAATGCGATTTGGAATACCGGCGCGACAGGCTCCCGCCTGCCCGTAACCGTAGGAGGTGACTATTTTGTGAAAGTCAAAAATATCTATGGGTGCGAGTCTACGTCAGACAAGGTCACTATGAGGGTAGTAACTTCTCCATTGCCGGACAAACCGAAGATCACGGCCTCGGGTGCACTTACATTCTGCCAGGGCGGCGAGGTAACACTGACCTCCGATTCAAAGGTTAAAAGCGTTTGGTCGAATGGTGTTACCAATGCAAATATTACCGCGGTAAGTTCCGGCGATTTCCGCGTCCGCGCGCTCAACGACGAGGGGTGTTACTCTCCGGAGTCAGATGTGACGACTGTAAAGGTGAATCCATTGCCTGGAAAGCCACAAATATCACTAAGCGGCGAAACGACATTCTGCGACGGCGGCAATGTTACCATGACTTCCAACTACGACAGCGGCAACATCTGGAGCACTACCGCAACGACGAAAGCCATCTCGGTGACCACCACGGGTACTTTCTCGCTCACGCAGCGCGATGGTAATGGTTGTGAGTCCAAATCCGACGAAGTATCCGTAAAAGTAAACCCACTCCCTGCGACGCCGACAATTACTTCATTGCGCCCGACTACATTCTGCGATCGCGATTACACCAGATTACGCAGCAGCGAGGCATATTCCTACCAATGGAGCAACGGGTCTACCGAACGCGAAATAGAAATACGGACATCCGGCAATTTTACTATTTCTGCCAGGGATGCCAACGGCTGCGTTTCGCCCGTATCACCGGTGGTGCAAGTCGTCTCCAACCCGCTTCCGACGACACCGGTCATTACCGCCGATGGTCCGACGACGTTCTGCGCCGACCTGAGCGTGAACCTGACGTCGACCCCGGCAGCAGGCTTCCTGTGGAGCAACGGGGCCTCGACACAAACGCTGAAAGTAACAATTGCCGGCACTTATTCGGTGCAAACGATCAATGAGTTCCAATGCTATTCCGATCCCAGCAACCAGATCAGCACGCAAACGCTGGCATTGCCGCCGTCTCCTACCGTTACAGCCCGATTAGCCACTACATTCTGCGACGGCGATACCATTTCCCTGAAAGCATCCAATGGCGACAAGTTCTTCTGGAATAACGGCCTCGAAGGCGACAGCATCGAAGTGTTCGCAACAGGCAACTATTCTGCGCGAATTGTGGATGGGCAGGGTTGCTACTCGCCGTATTCCGCTGCTATCGTGGTAGATGTGAAACCTACGCCGTCCACTCCTACTATCAAAAAAGTAGGTGTTTATACCCTTTTGGCAGAGAACAACCTGGCAACAGGCGATCACGTATGGAAATATAACGACGTCCAGCTGACCGAAAACAGTGCAACGCTGAAAGCCGTCAAAGCAGGTAATTACGTGGTGAACAACACCATAGTTTACAGCCCGACGCTCACTTGCGCATCGGACTTTTCGGAACCATTCCTATTTTATCTGGACACCGAGAATCCCGGTTTTGTCGCTTATCCGAACCCAAACAACACGGAAAGAGTCGCGGTGGAAACGCTTACCAACGTCGTAAATGCCGATGTGCAGATCATCGACAGTCGCGGCATTATTCACAGAACATTTAAGGTCGCCAAATTTGACAGCCAGCAATTCTTTAACCTGACCGGGCTTTCAAGCGGAATTTATTTTATCAGAATAACTTCGGCCTCATTGAACGCCTCACAGAAGCTGGTAATTGTAAGATAAGGGGGCATTCATGTGTCTCCTTGTCAAAAAAAGGAATAGTGATATTTTAGCCAAAATAATCCGTTACCTTTGTGACCGTTTTGTAATTGAACACATTAACAAAATCAAAACCAACTGTCGTTATTGCTTACAAAACTTTACCCGTATCAGAATTTACCAATGCGTTATAGAATTATTCGTCCGATAGTGGCAAAAGCATTGCTATTGGTTTGTGTCGTTTCCTCTACGGTTTTTTCTCAGACCATTAAAATCACCTCCCCTGTTTTCCAATCCGTTTATCAGCGTGATATTTCCGGACAAAGGGAGCTTACCGTATCTGGTACGTTTAGTGCCCTCATGGACAAGATTGAGGTGAGAGCAGTGCCTGTTGTTCAGGGCCAGGGTATTGAAACGCCATGGCAGGACTTGCAGGTTGCCCCCAAGGGTGGTGTCTTTAAAGGCAAGATAACCCTGTACGGAGGTTGGTATACATTGGAAGTACGTGGTATTGCTGACGGTAAAGTCGTAGGCCGTGACGTCTTGGCCCGTGTGGGTATAGGGGAAGTGTTCCTCATCGCAGGCCAATCGAATGCGCAAGGTTTGAAAGGAAAGCCGACCCCTCCGGGTGCCAACGACGACCGTGTACTTTACATCGATAACTACGAGAATGACGTGGATGGCAAGTATAAGGACTTGCTCACAGATCCTGTCCCTCCCACTTTTTCTAAGATCACAAGCGATATAAAAACCATGTCGCCCCGTGGGCAAACCGCCTGGTGCTGGGGAGCATTGGGAGATTTGCTGGTTGCCAAATTAAATGTACCCGTGCTTTTCATCAACACGGCCTGGGAAGGAACCTCGGTCACAAACTGGTCTGAAAGTGCGTCAGGTAAGAAAACGGTTAGTTTCTACGGTTACAACTACAATACGGGAATGCCTTATGCCAATCTCAGGATTGCGGCCCGTAACTACGGAAGCCAGTATGGGGTGCGCGCGGTACTCTGGATGCAAGGCGAAACAGATGGCTTCTTCGGAACTACTACTGCCGTTTACCGTGCAAGTCTCCAAAAAATCATCGACCAGTTGAGCGTCGATACTGACAAAAGGATTTATTGGGTAATAGCCCGCACAAGCCGCGCCTCGGGCGATGACAAGATTGATCCCAAACCTTATCCGGGAATCATTGCCGCTCAAAACGCGGTACTTGCTACGCCATTTAACCCTACTTACCCGGGACCGGAAACCGATCCACTCGTTCCCGACCGTAAAGATGGCCTTCACTTCGAAGGACCGGACCAGCTTCGGATATTGGCCAACGCGTGGAGCGAAAGCCTCGACATCAAGTTCTTTGCCGAGGTTCCGCCGGCAGCACCAGCGGCTGTCCCTACCATCACCGCTTCCTGTGTTACCCAGAACAACGCCGTTACACTTTCTTTACCGGCAGGATATACCTCTTATGAATGGCGGAGCAGCAAAAGTAGCACGCCTATCGGCATAGGCAGCACGATCACCGTTAGCCAGGCCGCTACATACAGCGCAACCGTCCGTGACGCATCAGGCAACTCCATTTTGACTCCGGTAGTTGTTCTTGACCATGACGCGAAGCCTGCCCAACCAAGCATCCTCCAATCGGGAGAACAGCAAGCCTGCGCCGACTCCTCGTTCAAGTTCTCGGTTAATGACGACGGGTATATCTATAACTGGTTCAAAGAAAACACGACCACGCCCGTTACCTCGGGAGCCATTGCAAGCATTGCAGAAAGTGGAAACTACTATGTGAAGGCACAGAACATTTTCGGATGCGTTTCCGAAAACTCGTCGGCTTCCAAACTGACTATTCGCGCTAAGATTTCCAAGCCGACCATCGAGCCGTCAGGACCTTTCAGCGTATCGGCGAGCATTCCGGAGGGCGATCAGATAAATGAAGTATTCCTGTGGAGACGCCCCGGTACCGAAACCGATACTACTGCGACGTTGGTCAAAATCCTGAAATCAGGGGTTTACACCACAAAAGCAAAGGTTACCTACACCATTGGCAGCAATAATCTGGTTTGCTATTCTGATACCGCTTCGAGGGAATTCAAAACCAACGAACAAAACGAGGTGGTGATTTACCCGAACCCAAGCCAGGGGGCTTACATTTACATTGAGTCACGAGATAATGTAAAGGATGCAGCGATCGAGCTTTTCGACATCCGCGGTAACGTGATCAAAACGACTCCTCCGCAGCTGCTTAACGGCCGAATGCAGATTGATGTTGGCCTTTTGCCAACAGGAAAGTACATTCTCCGCGTAACTGGTCAAGGGCAAAGCCTCACCAAGCAAATTGTGATAAGATAAATATTTCTTCTTTGATAAGTACTAAATAAGCCCCGCCACCACGGGGCTTATTTAGTATGATACTAATTAGACAAAACAAAAAGGAAAGAATTTGATTGATAAATTTGCAAAGCCTAATTTTGAGAGACGGGGAGGAATGTAACCCACTGACAACAGTTTTTGCTCATTCCTGACCCTCTGTAACCGGATCATAATAATGAAAAACGAATATCTCCCTTCCGATTATTTGCCCATCATTGTGCAATTTTTGCTCGCCGCAGGCTTCATTGGTGGCACGATGATTGTCACTCACCTTATCGGTCCGAGCCGCAAAAGCAAAAAGAAAGACGATCCGTTCGAATGTGGTATTGAGTCGGTCGGTGACGCCCGGACGCCTATTTCCGTGAAGTACTTTCTGGTGGCTATCCTTTTCGTTTTGTTCGACGTTGAGGTTATTTTCATGTATCCCTGGGCTGTTAATTTCAAAGGCCTGGGAATGTTCGGTTTTGTAGAAATGTTATTGTTCATGGCTCTGTTGCTGTCCGGTTTCTATTATGTGATCCGCAAGGGCGTACTGAACTGGGAGGAATAGGCTTCGAACATTGAAATACAAAGAATTATGAAAGAAGTAAAGATAGTGGAGGCTCCGCAGGGACATAGCGGATCCGGTTTTTTTGCAACTTCATTCGACGAGGCGATCGGTCTGGCACGCAGTTACTCACTTTGGCCGTTGCCATTTGCTACTTCATGCTGCGGGATCGAGTTCATGGCTACCATGGGCGCTCATTACGATATTTCGCGTTTCGGTTCCGAACGGCCGAGTTTCTCGCCACGTCAGGCCGATTTGCTGATGGTAATGGGAACCATCGCCAAGAAAATGGCACCGGTGGTGAAGCAGGTTTACCTTCAAATGGCCGAACCCCGCTGGGTAATGGCTGTTGGTGCTTGCGCTTCGAGCGGTGGTATTTTTGATACTTACAGCGTTTTGCAGGGTATCGACCGCATTATCCCTGTGGATGTGTACGTACCAGGTTGCCCGCCGCGCCCCGAGCAGATCATCGACGGCCTGATGCAGATCCAGTATCTGGCCCAAAATGAAAAGCTCCGCCGCCGGAATACCGACGAATACCAGGAACTATTGGCATCATATAATATTCAGTAACCCCCTATGCTTACTAACCAGGAGGTAGCCGAAGGGCTTTTGGAAAAATTCGGTGATCAGGTTTTTGACTTTGAAGAGCCGTACGGTTTGTTGACGCTTTCAACGACCCGCGAAGAGATTATTCCACTGATGGAGTTCCTGAGAGACCATAAAAACTACCAGGTGATATTCCTGACCGACATTACAGGTGTTCAATACCCTGACAATACCGGCAAGGAATACGTAGTGGTTTACCATATGCACAGCTTCGTGCACAACTTCCGCATCCGCATTAAAGTGGCCCTTTCGGCGGCCGATATCCACATCCCGACAGCAACAGGCCTTTTTGCCAGTGCCAACTGGATGGAGCGCGAAACCTACGATTTTTTTGGTATCTTGTTTGACGGGCACCCGAACCTGAAACGCATCCTGAACATCGAGGAAATGGATTATTTCCCGATGCGCAAGGAATACCCGCTGGAAGACGCGACCCGTGAAGATAAAATTGACGCCCTTTTCGGCCGATGATCTATATTGAGTAAGATATGGCAGATATTGAATTATTACCGCATAATGTCCCTTCTCAAAGCGAGTTGCCCGAACTCGTAGAAGAACTGACCACCCTCAACCTCGGCCCGACACACCCTGCTACCCACGGTATTTTCCAGAACATCCTGAAAATGGATGGCGAAAAGATCGTTTCGGGTGAGCAGACGATCGGTTATATCCACCGGGCGTTTGAGAAAATTGCTGAAAGAAGGCCTTTTTACCAGATTACCACGCTGACCGACCGCATGAATTATTGCTCCTCCCCGATCAACAATTTGGGATGGCACATGACGGTGGAGAAGCTTTTGGGCGTGGAAGTTCCCAAGCGCGCGCAATATATCCGCGTGCTCATGATGGAACTTGCACGCATTACCGACCATATTATCTGTAACAGTATCCTCGGCGTGGATACCGGTGCATTCACCGGCTTCCTGTATGTCATGCAGAAGCGTGAGGAAGTGTATGAAATCTACGAGGAAGTCTGCGGAGCGCGCCTCACAACCAACATGGGCCGCCTCGGTGGCATGGAACGTGACCTTTCGAGCACGGCTATCCGCAAGATTAAGGAGTTCATCAAATCTTTCCCGCCGGTACTTCGCGAGCTTGAAAAGCTGCTTAACCGTAACCGGATTTTCATGGACCGTACCATTAATGTAGGTCCTATTTCGGCGGAAAGAGCATTGTCATACGGCTTCACCGGCCCGAACCTGCGTGCTGCGGGTGTGGATTACGACGTGCGTGTGATGAACCCGTACTCGTCTTACCAGGATTTTGAATTCGACGTCCCCATCGGACAGAATGGCGATACTTACGACCGCTACATGGTCCGTAACGAAGAAATGTGGCAAAGCCTCCGCATCGTAGAGCAGGCCATCAACAACCTTCCCGAAGGACCGTATTACGCCGATGCCCCCGAATATTACCTGCCTCCGAAAAACGAGGTTTACCGTAATATGGAGGCGCTTATTTACCATTTCAAAATTGTAATGGGCGAAATCGACGCACCGGCCGGGGAAGTGTACCACGCTGTGGAAGGAGGGAACGGAGAACTGGGCTTCTACCTGATCAGCGATGGCGGCAGGGCTCCGTACCGTCTGCATTTTCGCAGGCCAAGCTTTATTTACTATCAGGCATATCCTGAAATGTGCAAAGGCTCATCACTGTCGGACGCGATCCTGACGATGAGTAGTTTGAACGTAATTGCAGGTGAACTGGACGCTTAAAGTTTGTTAAAGACCTATTTAGAAATGACCGAATCACCTAATCTGGTTGCGTTCACACCCGAACGACTTGAAACAGTAAAAGAAATTATCGCACGTTATCCGGAGGGCCGCCAAAAATCGGCTCTTTTGCCTGTTTTGCACGTGGCCCAGGAACAATGGGGCTGGCTGAGCAGCGAAGTAATGGATTACGTGGCCGGTATTCTGAAAATAGAACCCGTGGAGGTTTACGAGGTAGCTACCTTTTACACCATGTACCACCTCGACCCCGTGGGCAAGCACGTGATCGAATATTGCCGTACAGGCCCTTGCTGCCTCATGGGCGGCGAAGATGTGTACGGGCATCTGAAGAAAAAACTGGGCATTGAAGCAGGTGAAACCACCGCCGACGGCAAGTTTACACTGAAAGAAGTAGAATGCCTCGCAGCATGCGGCTGGGGGCCGGTTTTCCAGATCCGCGAGCAGTTCTACATGAATTTGACCAACGAGAAGGTCGACCAAATCATAGAAGATTTAAGTAAATAAGCTTTCAGGAGCTGAAAATATTATCCTCAAATGGCTAGAAAAATTTTAACGGAGCATATTAATGTCCCCGGTATCGAAACCTTCGATGTTTATCGCAAACAGGGAGGCTATACTGCCGTTGAAAAAGCTATCAAAACCATGACCCCGGAAGAGGTGGTGGAAGAAGCGAAAAAATCAGGCGTGCGTGGTCGTGGTGGTGCTGGTTTCCCGATGGGAATGAAATGGGGCTTCCTGGCCAAGCCCGAGGGCGTTCCCCGTTACCTGGTATGTAATGCCGACGAGTCGGAGCCCGGTACTTTCAAGGATCACCATTTGATGAAATCCATCCCTCACCTTTTGATCGAGGGTATGATCATTTCCAGCTTCGCATTGGGCGCCAACAAATCGTTCATCTACGTGCGCGGCGAGCTCATGTATGTGATCCGCATTCTGGAAAAAGCCATTGCCGAAGCAAAAGCACAAGGTTTTTTAGGTAAAAATATTCTTGGCTCCGGCTATGACCTTGAATTGGTCGTTCAGCCGGGCGGAGGCGCTTACATTTGCGGCGAAGAAACTGCATTGCTCGAATCGCTGGAAGGAAAAAGAGGTAACCCAAGAAATAAGCCGCCATTCCCTGCGGTGAAAGGCCTTTACCAGAGCCCTACTGTGGTGAACAACGTGGAGTCGATCTCCAACATGCCCTGGATTATCAACAATGGAGGTGATGCTTATGCACAAATTGGGATCGGCAGAAGTACAGGTACCAAATTGATTTCTGCATCAGGTCACATTCAAAAGCCCGGCGTTTACGAAATCGAGCTGGGCGTGAGCGTGGAAGAATTTTTGAATTCGGATGAATATTGCGGTGGTATCCGTAAAGGGCACCATTTGAAAGCATTGGTAGCGGGCGGTTCGTCTGTACCTATTCTTCCCGCAAATTTGATCACAAAAACCGCAGCCGGCGAGGATCGTCTGATGACGTACGAATCGCTTTCTGACGGTGGTTTCGCAACAGGTACCATGCTCGGATCAGGCGGGTTTATCGTTTTTGACGAAACAGCCTGTATCGTTCGCAATACCTGGAATTTCTCGCGTTTTTACCACCACGAATCCTGCGGACAATGCAGCCCTTGCCGCGAAGGAACGGGCTGGATGGAGAAAGTCCTCCACCGCATCGAGCACGGTCACGGCAGCATGCACGACATCGATTTGCTCGTAGATATTTCAAAGAAAATAGAAGGTAACACCATTTGTCCGCTAGGTGATGCGGCTGCCTGGCCCGTAGCCAGCGCGATCCGCCATTTCCGCGACGAATTTGTGTGGCACATCACCAACCCGCAGGAAGCGACAGCTCCGGGCGCGGTTTACATGGGTGATATGGCCCTGGTGTAATAGATCTCAGAACATTGTACTTGACTGGACATGGAAGAAGTTAAACCCCAATTGTTGAAAATTACATTCGATGGCATCGAGGTCGAAGTAGAACCCGGCACAACCATCATGCAGGCGGCGCGTAAAATCGCCGAGGCAGATGAAAGTCAGGGACACCTCGTTCCGCCCGCGATGTGCTATTATAAACCGCTTCCGGTTTCCGGAGGTAAATGCCGTGCTTGTCTGGTGAAAGTATCCGCAGGGTCCGCCAAGGATCCCCGCCCGATGCCGAAACTGGTCCCTTCCTGCATTACACAGGTTCAGGATGGAATGGTAGTTGAAAACACCACCAACCAGGCCGTACTTGATACCCGCAAGAGTATTGTAGAATTCCTGCTGATCAACCACCCGCTCGACTGCCCTATTTGCGACCAGGCCGGTGAATGCCATTTGCAGGATTTTGCATTTGAACACGGTTCGGTGAAAACCCGTTACGAGGAAGAAAGAAGGACGTTCGATAAAATCGATATCGGCCCGTACGTGCAGCTGCACATGACGCGATGCATCCTTTGCTACCGCTGTGTCTACACCGCCGACCAGATTACCGACAAACGCGTTCACGGCGTGATGAACCGAGGGGATGCTTCGGAAATCAGTACTTACATCGAGAAAGCGATCGATAACGACTTCTCCGGAAACGTCATCGACGTTTGCCCGGTAGGCGCATTGACCGACAAGACTTTCCGCTTCAAAAACCGTGTGTGGTTCTCGAAACCCGAAGACGCACACCGCGATTGCGACAAATGCTGCGGCAAAACAACCGTTTGGTACCGTGGTGATGAGGTGATCCGTGTAACAGCCCGCAAGAATACCTGGGGCGAGGTAACCGATTTCATTTGCAATACCTGCCGTTTCGAGAAAAAACAAACCAGTGACTGGGTATTGGAAGGACCTACCAAAGTGAAACGCAGCTCGGTGATTTCTGCCAACAAATACCGTAAGGATCTGGTCGCAAAACCTGACTTTGCATTGAAATTGGCGGCATCGCAGTTCAAACAGATCGACGACTCGCGTCCGTACGTGACCGACGAGGAAACGATCCGTCATCAGAGCATCGAAAATAACGATAAGGCCAACCACCGTTCACTGGCGGCCAACAATAATTAAGAGAATCAGTCAAAGCAGCCGGATAAAATTGCTTTCAAATGGATTTAGTAGAATTTCTTGTTAAAACCGTAACCATCGTTGCCGTTTTCGGGCTAACGCTCCTGATCGCCATGTACTCCACGTGGGCGGAAAGAAAGGTAGCAGGTTTCATCCAGGACCGCAGCGGGCCTAACCGCGCCGGTTGGGGTGGACTCTTGCAGCCATTAGCGGATGCGGGTAAAATGTTCTTCAAAGAGGACTTCATCCCTGCATTAGCCAACAAATGGCTCTTTATCGCAGGCCCGAGCTTGGCGATGCTCACCGCATTGCTGGCGAGCGCGGTGATCCCGTTCGGTAGCACGTTCCGCATTGCAGGCCATGAGGTGGCATTGCAGGGCGTCGAATCGAATATTGGTATTCTGTACGTTTTCGGCGTTGTGGCGCTCGGCGTTTATGGTATCATGGTCGGCGGCTGGGCTTCCAACAACAAATTCTCGCTTCTCGGAGCGATCCGCGCGGCTTCGCAGAACATCAGCTACGAGGTGGCCATGGGCCTTTCCCTTATCGCAATCCTCATGATGAGCAGCTCGCTTTCATTGGGCGAGATCGTGGCGCAGCAGCACGGTATGAACTGGAATATCTTCTACCAGCCGCTGGGATTCATCATTTTCATCACCTGCTCATTCGCGGAATGTAACCGCGTTCCTTTCGACCTTCCTGAATGTGAAACGGAGCTCGTAGGTGGTTACCACACCGAATACGGCAGTATGAAATTGGGTTTCTATCTGTTCGCGGAATATATCAACATGTTCATTTCCTCGGCGATCATTTCCGTGCTGTATTTCGGCGGTTATAACTATCCCGGAATGGATTTCGTGTATGCGCAACTGGTTAAATCTTTCGGGCCGGATCTGGGTCATAACATAGCGACACTGATCGGAACGGCTGTATTCTTCGGAAAAGCATTGTTCTTTGTGTTCTTCTACATGTGGGTACGCTGGACAATCCCACGTTTCCGTTACGACCAATTGATGAACCTGGGCTGGAAAAAGCTGATTCCTCTTGCTATTTTTAACATCATTATCACCGGTGCAGCCGTGCTTTTCCTGAAGCCCGTAATCACCGCGTGGTTGAATTAATATTAAAATCGTATTGCCATGCAATTGACAAATCGCTCAAAGCAAGTAAGCAATAAAGAAATGACGCTGGCGGAGCGCGCCTACCTGCCGGCTATTGCAACAGGTCTGGCGATTACGATCAAGCACTTTTTTTCAAAGAAAGTAACGATCCAATACCCGGAAGTGAAGCGGTACCTGGGACCGGTTTTCCGTGGAAGACATATCCTGAAAAGAGACGCGGAAGGTCGCGAGCGTTGTACAGCCTGTGGTTTGTGTGCGGTAGCATGCCCTGCGGAAGCAATTTCCATGGTGGCGGCCGAGCGTGTAAAAGGGGAAGAAAACCTGTACCGCGAAGAAAAATACGCAGCAGTGTATGAAGTAAATATGCTGCGCTGCATTTTCTGCGGCCTTTGTGAGGAAGCTTGCCCGAAACAGGCCGTGTATCTGCGCCACGACGAGTTCGTACCGGTATTTACTGAGCGCGACCAGGTGATATGGGGAAAAGACCTTCTGGTCGAAGATATGAACAACCGCTACACCCGTGAAGCCTGGACCAAGGAAGAAGCGCGTGCGCTGGATGCCAAAAGGGCCAGCGGTGAAGTTACCAACGTTGTTCCAAGAGCTATTCCCTGAACGGTAAACCAAGACTGTCAGCAGTTACTAACATTATGAATTCAGCAGTATCTTTTTTTTACTTTCTATCTTTCCTGACCATCCTGAGTGCGGTAATGGTCGTGGTATCGCGTAACCCCATTCACAGCGTACTTTACCTGATCCTGACGTTCTTTACGCTCTCAGGGCACTATATCCTGCTGAATGCACAGTTTCTCGCTGCGGTGAACATCATCGTGTACGCGGGGGCGATTATGGTACTATTCCTGTTTGTGATCATGTTCCTCAATATGAAGCAGGACCAGGAGGAAGCTAAGACGAATCTTACCAAAATAGCCGCGACAATCGTCGGCGGGACCGTTTTCGTGATCCTTTTCGGTGCTTACCGCAAAACGGCTATCGAGCCATTCAATCCGCAAACTTACGATTCGCAGATCGGTATGATCGAAAGCCTCGGGCATATGCTTTTCCGCGATTACCTGCTGCCATTTGAATTGGCTTCGATCCTGTTGCTGGTGGCGATGGTTGGAGCTGTGTTGTTAGGTAAAAGAGAGATCGGCGAACGGCATTTTTAGTTCAGGAGTTTAGGAGTTCAGAGTTCATGAGTTGAGAGCTCATGAGTTTTCGAATTTCAACCCATAAACTTTAAACTTATAAACTAATAAAGCAAAAATGGAGATGCCCTTTCGGACATCTCCATTTTTGCTTTATCGGCTTCCGATTAAGCTTCTTCCACTTCAGAATAAGCCTCAACCGGAATACAAGAGCAAATCAGGTTGCGGTCGCCGTAAGCGCTGTCGACGCGGCTTACGCTCGGCCAGAACTTGTTGAAGCGCAGGTAAGGCAGCGGGAATGCAGCCTTTTCGCGGCTGTAAGAACGCGTCCAGTTCTCGCTCAGCAATACACGTGAAGTATGCGGTGCATTCTTCAAAACGTTGTCTGTACGATCAGCAATGCCTTCTTCCACTTCACGAACCTCGTTACGGATCGCGATCATCGCGTCACAGAAACGATCCAACTCCGCTTTCGATTCCGATTCAGTCGGCTCGATCATCAATGTGCCTGCAACAGGGAATGAAAGCGTAGGCGCATGGAAACCGTAGTCCATTAAACGTTTGGCCAAATCCTCCGCCTCTACGCCAGCAGCCTTGAAGCCACGGCAGTCGACGATCATTTCGTGCGCACAACGGCCATTTGCGCCGGTATAAAGCACTTCGTAATGGCCGTTCAGGCGTTCCTTAATGTAGTTCGCATTCAAGATTGCAAATTTGGTCGCATTGGTAAGCCCTTCCCCGCCCATCATCGCGATGTAGGCATAGGAGATTGTCAGGATGCTCGCGCTTCCATAAGGTGCCGCAGAAACCGCTCCGGCTTGTCCGGATGGCAAATGCTCGGGCTGCGTGCTAAAATTCACGTGGCCTGGCAGGAACGGCATCAGGTGCTCGGCAACGCCGATCGGTCCTACGCCGGGGCCGCCGCCACCGTGCGGGATACAGAATGTTTTATGCAAATTGAGGTGGCAAACGTCCGCTCCGATGCTGGCAGGACTTGTAAGGCCTACCTGTGCATTCATATTCGCGCCGTCCATATAAACCTGTCCGCCGAATGAATGGATCATCGAACAGATCTCGATAATGCTTTCCTCATAAACACCGTGCGTCGATGGGTAAGTTACCATCAAACACGACAAGTCGTTGGCATGCTGCTCTGCTTTCGCGCGCAAATCTTCCACATCGATATTACCACGCTCGTCGCATTTGGTCACTACCACTTTCATACCAGCCATGACAGCCGATGCAGGGTTGGTACCGTGTGCCGATGACGGGATCAATGCCACGTTACGATGCGCTTCGCCGCGACTCTCGTGGTATGCGCGGATGGCCATCAAACCGGCATATTCGCCTTGCGCACCGGAGTTTGGCTGGAACGACATGGCTGCGAAACCGGTGATTTCGCAAAGCCAGGTATTTAGCTCGCTCACCAGCTGTGCATAACCGCCCACTTGATTGGTAGGCGCAAACGGGTGAATCCCCCCGAATTCCGGCCAGGTAAGCGGGATCATTTCAGCGGTTGCATTCAGTTTCATCGTACAGCTGCCCAGTGAAATCATGGAATGAACCAATGAAAGGTCCTTGTTTTCCAACGATTTCAGATAACGGAGCATTTCATGCTCAGTATGGTGGGTATTGAAAACCGGGTGTGTCAGATATTCCGACGTTCTCGCCAGGTTTTCAGGAAGCGAAAATTCGAGGTCCTCATCGATCACCATTTCGCCCTGGAAACCCGAAACCTCCGCGAATACATTTAGCAATGCAATTACATCGTCAAACGTCTTGGCCTCATCAAATGAAACCGAGAGGCTTTCATCGCCATGGTATTTCAGGTTAATGCCCCATTTCAACGCCTGTTCACGCAACTTACGTGTCAGCGGCGTGTTGATCGTCACGGTATCGAAATAAGTACCGGTAACAACTTCGTAGTTGAATTTTTTCACCGTATCCACAAACAGGCGGGTAAGGCCGTGCACGCGTGCTGCAATGCTCTTGATGCCCTCAGGTCCATGGTATACCGAATATGCGCCGGCGATAACGGCCAGCAGTACCTGTGCTGTACAAATATTAGAAGTCGCTTTTTCACGGCGAATATGCTGCTCACGCGTCTGCAACGCCATACGCAATGCACGATTGCCCTCGCCATCCACGGATACACCGATAATGCGGCCCGGGATCTGACGTTTGAAAGCATCCTTGGTTGCGAAATAGGCTGCGTGCGGGCCACCATAGCCCATCGGCACCCCGAAGCGCTGCGAAGAACCGATCACGACGTCGGCACCCATCTCACCCGGCGACTTCAGAAGTGTCAATGCGAGCAAGTCCGCCGCAACAGCTACGGAAACGCCCAGCTCATGAGCCGATGCAATGAAATCGGTATAGTCGATCACCTCGCCGTCCGTAGCAGGGTACTGAACGAGCGCGGCGTAAATATTTTCGTCAGTTAAATCAACCGTCGCATGGTTACCTACCACTACGTCAATGCCGACAGGCTTCGCACGGGTGTAGATGAGGTCGATGGTTTGCGGATGGCAAAGCTCCGACACGAAAAACGTATTAGCTTTCTTTCTGGAAGCACCCTTTACCGCGTGCAACATCGTCATTGCTTCTGCCGCTGCCGTGGCTTCATCGAGCAAAGATGCATTGGCAATCTCCATACCCGTCAGGTCAGTCACAACCGTTTGGAAGTTCAGGAGCATTTCGAGCCTGCCTTGCGCAATTTCCGCCTGATAAGGCGTATAAGCCGTATACCAGGCCGGATTTTCGAGGATATTCCTCAGAATGACGTTCGGTGTGATGGTGTCGTAGTAGCCCGTGCCGATGTACGATTTCAGCACCGCGTTTTTGGAGGCAATTCTTTTAATGTATTGTAAAAATTCCTGCTCCGATTTGGGCCTCGGCAAATTCAGTGGTTTTTGTAGACGAATCGCAGAAGGAAGAGTCTGGTCGATCAGTTCATCCACTGACCCGGCTCCGATGGTCTTCAACATTTCCTGCAATTCCTGTTCATCTTTACCGTGGTGACGGTTTTCAAACTTGTCCTGGTTTCGAAGATTAACTTTCATTCAAGTTAGGCTGAGAATGCCGCTATTAGGTGATTTTAAAATACAAAAGTAAGCAAATCCAACCAAATCTCTCAGAGATTGATGGCTATGCTTACTCTTGAATATGTACAAAATGTAAAGACGGGAAGTTCCTAATGGTTAGGACAGCCGCAATCGGTTTTCCGCTTGAATATTCCGAGGAATTTCTTGGACCTTGGCTTCTTGTAACCTTTGTATTTTTTCTTTTTACCAAACAATTCCACTTTGGTGGCGTCGGGCGTTGCAGCTGCGGCCGCCGAAACTGTCTGTACGCCTGAAATACTGCAAATCAGGGCCAGTACCAGAAGCCAGGGAGTGATTTTCTTCATCATGTTCGTTGCGCGTCAAAGGTTACTAATGCAACGCAATGCACACCCTTTTCGGTATGCATTGCGCCAACCCTTTCACAATTTTCCGAAAATTTTACGCCTTTACCAATTCCAGGATCGTGATTTCAGGCAGGATACCTACCCGACCGGGATATCCCAAATAGCCAAATCCACGGTTGACGTACAAATACTGATTATTCTCCTCATACAATCCGGCCCATTGCTTATAACGATATTGCACAGGGCTCCATCTCACTTTTCCTATTTCCACTCCAAACTGCATCCCGTGCGTGTGGCCGGCAAGCGCGAGGTCGATATCTTTATATTGAGGTAAAACCTGCGCTTCCCAATGGCTGGGATCGTGCGAGAGCAATATTTTCACTGGGTACTCGTCTGTACGCTCATAAGCTTTTTCCAGGTTTCCGTATTTGGCGAATTTCGTCCCCCAGTTCTGAATACCGATTAATCCGATAGATTCACCATCGACCGTAATCGGCCGGTTTTCATCCAACATTAGTTTCCAGCCCAGCAACTCGTGTGCTTTTTTCAAATTCGCGAGGTTATTGCTTTTGGCGTTTGCATCCGGCCATTGGAAATAGTCGCCATAATCGTGATTACCCAGTACAGAATGTACGCCCAGCGGAGCCTTCACTTTATCAAAAATATGGATGTAGTCCTGCACTTCCTTGGCCCGGTCATTCACCAGGTCACCCGTGAAGAATGCAATGTCCGGCTTTTCTTTCATCAACATTTCCACCCCACCTTTCACTGCGGTTTTATTGAAAAAACTACCCGAGTGGATATCCGAAAGCTGGGCGATTTTCATCCCATGGAACTGCCGCGGCAAATTTTTCAAAGGCACCTTCACTCGGCGAATACGGTAGTCGTGCGCGCCAGAGAGAATCCCGTATGCGAATGTGCCCATTAGACCGGCACCAGCCACCACGGCCGTCGTTGCAAGGAATTGAGAGCGCGGTATCGTTGGCTCGCCGGTTTCAGGGGAAGGAGTTGCGGCAGAAGGCACAAAAAAGCTGACAATCCATTGAAAAAAGCGGCGTACATCATCGATCAAAAGGATTGCAACAGCAAATAATTTCGATAAATACGGAATGGCGATAAATGCGACCACAAATGTGCGAGTAGTGCTTTTGAAGTAATCAGGCGGTAGCAATTGCATTCCAATATAAGCGCCCAGGGTAACGAGCGTCAAAGCCCAATAGGCGCCTCCGATCCATCGTTGTGTTAAAGGCGCAAGGCCGCGAATAGCCACTTTGAGACCTTGCCAGACATACCAGTCGATGGCAAAGAGTACAAAAGTTAATATGATAAAAAAGAAGGTTCTGTTCATTTTAAAATGATAGTTGTCATATCAACGACAAACATATGCAAAGCCTTTCACGTTCAGCGTCCAACCGGGATTTTGGATGAATGTATGCAATGGATGAACGAAGGCCGATTTCGGTAGCTAAGCGGTTTTCGGTATTTTTGTACCCTATCCCATATCAGTTATGCCTAAATACGATTTCAAACGGTTCCACATTCGCTCGATGAACGCGGGGTCCGACCAGGAGAGAGCAGCGATCAATCAGGAATTGAAAGATCTGTACGCGTCACTACCTGACGACGAAAAAAAGATTTTTAATGAAGAATTACAGCATTTCCTTACGCACGAGGTTGCGCGGATCAAGTCGGATTACGAGTCGGTGAAAGGCTTGAATCAGCCTAACTAACAAGATTAGTTCAAACGCGGGTCGATGGGGTAATGCGCGATCGACCGGTATTCCCCGCCCATATTGCGCAGGATTTCACGCCAGAAATTGCCCGGAGGTGTCGAAAACAGGAAATCGGAGGTTGTACTGGAGATGATCCACGAATCCTGCTTGATTTCCTCGTCGAGCTGCCCGCCGCTCCATCCCGAGTACCCGATGAAGAACATGACGTCCTCCTGTTTCAGCGTATTCAGGTTTAGCAGCGTTTTTACATTTTCGAAATCACCTCCCCAGTAAACGTCTTTCATAATCTCCGTCCCGCCGGCAACAAGGTCGGGGCGGCGATGAATGAAATGCAAGGTGTTTTTTTCAACAGGGCCGCCCAGGTGAAGCGTGATGTCCTGATAAATAGTCTCGTCCAGCACATCTCCCAGGAATAAATCGGTGGTTTGGTTGAGCACAAAACCGAAACTTCCCTGCTCATTATGTTCGCACATAAGGATAACCCCCCTTTCAAAATTGGGATCGCCCAAAAACGGCTTGGCAATGAGCAAGCTTCCTTTCGAAACTTTCGCAGTTGACGGCATGACCTGGCAAATTGTTAATTCAACAACGAAATATATTTATTTTTCGCACTGAAAAACTGATATTGCCCAAAATATAATAAAAATAAGATCATGGCATTGATAAAACCTGTCCGCGGACATCACCCTACCTACGACGAGAGTTGCTGGTTTGCGGAAAACGCTACCATTGTGGGCGATGTGGTGATGGGCGAAAATTGCACTGTTTGGTTTAATGCCGTGATCCGCGGCGACGTAAACAGCATACGGATCGGGCATCATTCCAATGTCCAGGACGGCGCCGTGATCCACTGTACCTACCAGCGATTCGCCACCACGATCGGAAATTATGTTTCCATCGCACACAACGCCATCGTACACGGTTGCACGATCGAAGACCATGTACTGATCGGAATGGGGGCGATCGTCATGGACGGGGCCGTCGTCGGCGAAGGCTCGATCATCGCCGCCGGAGCCATTGTTACCCAGGGCACCAAAGTACCTCCCGGCACCATTTACGCCGGCAACCCTGCCAAATACCTGAAAGATGTTTCACCTGAGCTGAATGCCGCCATTGATCGGACTGCTAATAACTATCTGATTTATTCTGGGTGGTTTAGGGAGGAAGAGAACCCCTAGAAATGCGCTGTTGTAATTTTCGGTTCAAGTTTGTTGATGAATTACCCATCTCATTTTACGCTATGTGAAACTACCTCACAAAGCAAATGAATTACTTTCCGCATGCTGTTGCGGAAAGCGCAGGGGTGTTTGCGGTTTCCGCACATAATTACGGCGAACGGGCGTGGGTTGTTTGGGGATTTCAAAAAGCCGCTAAATTTGTCAAGCCACTCATAACGAAGCACACTATGACAGATTTTGGAAGTAATTTCAGAAAGTTGAGAGAATGGGCAGGACTTTCCCAGGAAGCGCTGGGAATTAGTTTGAACGTGTCCGCTTCGGTCGTCAACAGGATCGAAAACAACAAAAGAAAGCTGGATATTCAGATACTGCAAAAGCTGGCTGTCAGTTTGCAGTTGGACGTAGCACTTGTCGTTACAGTATTGTTCAAAGGAAAATCGGCCCTGCCGAAGCAGAAAGCTCCGAAAGCCAGGAAAGTATTACCAATCCCGGCTTAATGCATTATTCAGCCATGCCTTTACGCGCATTCAGGTAACCTTTGATTACCGTGAAAGTGGTGATCGCCAAAAAGAAGAGAATGATGTATTGCACGTAATCCACGATCCACGGGAATTTTTCTCCAAAGAGGTATCCACCGCCGGTCAATGTAAAGATCCAGATTGCCCCACCCACCACATTGTTGATCAGGAAAGACGGAAAGGACATTTTCACCAGTCCCGCGAGGATTGGTGCAAACGTGCGTACAATAGGCAAAAACCGGCTGATGATCAGCGTGCGGCTTCCGTATTTTTCAAAATAATTATGCGTGGTTTCGATGTGTTTTTTCTTGAAAAAGAAAGAATCCGGCCGGTTTTTGAATATATCACCGAAATACTTTCCAAACACGTAACCTACCAGCGAGCCTAATATCGCGGCCGTTAGCATGCTGATCAGCAAAATGAGGATGGGTACGTCGAGAATACCGGTACCGCAGAACACCCCGGCCAGGAATACGAGATAATCCCCTGGCAGGAAGAATGCAAAAAACAAGCCGTTCTCCGCAAACACAATGAATGTAATCACCAGAAGTCCGCCGGTACGGATGATTTCCTCCGAATTAACAATGTATTGGAAAAACTCGACAATTGAATTCATAATCTACGATCTGAGAGTTCGCTCGCGTGCTGCCGGCAACCGGAGCACAGCAGTGCGCTACCAGCGGCCTAGGGCTACCAAAGCGCGGCGACGGGTTTGTTGACTTTTAAAATTAAGCATTTTCCGACAGTTCCAGCCAACGCATCTCCTTCTCGGCCTGACTGTCATTGATTTCCTCTATCTGTTTCGACCATTTGGCCAGGTCCTCGTGGGAACCGCCTTTGTTCAAATTTTCCACCAGCTGCGTTTTAGTTACTTCCATTTTCGCAATATCCGCTTCCAGTTGCTCCATTTCCTTCTGCTCCTTGTAGCTTAGCTTCCGTTTTGCAGTTGCCGAAGGCGCTGCTGCTACCGGTTCCTTCGGAGCTACTACAACGGGCGCAGCAGGCTTGGGCGCATTCGTCGCTGCTAGTTTCTTTTCGGCCTCCTGCTCATCCTGATAATCCCGCAGTTCAGTATAGTTACCCGGGAAATCACTGATCTTACCATCCCCTTCGAACACAAAAATATGCTGCACGAGCCTGTCGAGGAAGTAACGGTCGTGGGAGACGATCATCAGACAGCCCGGGAAATTGAGCAGAAACTCTTCGAGCACGTTCAAACTATCGATATCCAGATCGTTCGTAGGCTCATCGAGGATCAGGAAATTCGGCTGTTTGATCAGAATCAAAAGAAGCTGCAAACGGCGACGTTCTCCTCCGCTCAGTTTGGAAATAAAATCATATTGTTTGGAAGGCGAGAACAGGAATGCCTGCAACAATACGCCCACCGTAACGGTTTCACCGGTTCCCAGCTGCACCACTTCCGCTACATCCTTCACAATATCGATCACGCGCTGGTTTTCATTAAATACCAGGTCGGTTTGCTTGTAATAGCCAAATTGAACCGTTTCTCCGGTGCTGATCTTGCCTTTGTCAGGTTGCAACTCGCCCGTGATCATGTTCAGGAGCGTCGATTTGCCCATTCCATTTTTCCCTACCACGCCGATTCGGTCGCCGCGGCGGAAAGTGTACTCAAAATTTTTGATCAACTGACGCTCTCCAAAGCCTTTACTGATATTTTCCAGCTCGATGATCTTGCTGCCCAATCGCGACGTCCGCACGTTGAGCTCCATTTGTACATCAAACTTCTTCTGGCTCGCCTTCTCTTTTAAATCTTCGAATGCATCAACGCGGTATTTCGCTTTGGTGCCGCGTGCCTTCGGCTGCCGTCTGATCCAGTCCAGCTCCTTGCGCATAAGGTTACGCGCCTTGTCGATGGTCGCAGCTTCAAGTTCTTCGCGTTCCGCCTTCTTTTCGAGAAAATAGGAATAGTTCCCCTTATATGTATAAGCCGAACCATGATCGAGTTCGAGCATCTGGTTGCAAACGGTATCGAGGAAATAACGGTCGTGCGTTACGACCAGCAATGTGGTGTTCGAAGTGTTGAGGTATTCTTCCAGCCATTCGACGGTATCGAGGTCGAGATGGTTGGTCGGTTCGTCCAGGATAAGGAGATCAGGATCTTCGAGGAGCACTTTGGCCAAAGCTACGCGCTTGCGCTGACCGCCCGAGAGCGTCCCGTACGCATTATCCGTATGGTGAATGCCGAGGCGGCCGAGAACTTCCTTGGTTCTGTATTCAAAATCCCACGCATTCAACTTATCCATGTCCTCCATCACCTCCGCCAGCTCGTCGTGAAGGTCATTCTCAATCGCGTGTTCGTAGCGTTTCACGACCTGCGCAACCGGATTATTCGAAGAAAATATCACTTCCAGCACCGGAAGCGATTCATCGAACGCGGGGCTTTGATCGAGGTAACCCACACGGATGTCTTTCCGGATACTTACTTCGCCTTCGTCGGCGGGGATCTTGCCGGTGAGTATATTCAGAAATGTGGTTTTTCCTGTCCCGTTCGTTCCGATCAACGCTACCTTGTCGCCCTTGCTGATTCCAAAACTGATATTCCTGAAAAGCCACCGGTCGCCGAATGACTTTGCGATATTTTCCGCCGAAAGATAATTCATGTTCAAATGTGAAATTCTGTATATGCAAAGTTAGGACAGATATTAAACAACGAAGAAAAAATTCGCTTTCAAAGGGTAAATAGGCTAATATTGCCGCTTATATTCAGTTAGATGGTTCCATTGAACACATTCATTATCATGTCCAAAAAATCCCTTTACCTAATCTTAACCGTTTTTCTTTGTTTTAAAGCAGTAGCGCAGGACAGTAATTTCAAGACTTACACGCAAAAAATCGGAGGTAGCCCTCAGGTGTACGACATGGTCGCGATACCGGGCGGTGAATTCACGATGGGCAGCCCGGCCAGTGAAAAAGGCCGCAGAGCCGACGAAGGTCCCCAGCACAAGGTGAAAATCGAACCTTTCTGGATGGGCAAAACTGAGGTGACCTGGGACATTTACGATTTGTACGCTTTCAAGAATATGGAAAAGGAAATGGGCGCACGTCACCCGGATCCTGACAAAAGCGTTCAAAAAACAGACGCTAGTACCCGCCCCTCCCCTCCTTATGTAGACATGTCTTTCGGAATGGGCCGTTCGGGTTATCCGGCGATCAACATGACGCAGTACGCGGCGATCTATTTCTGCAAGTGGTTATACGAAAAAACAGGTGTTTTCTACCGCCTTCCAACAGAAGCAGAATGGGAATATGCCTGCCGCGCCGGTTCTAAAACAGCTTATTCTTTCGGTGATGAGTCGAAAATCGATGAATATGCCTGGTACCGCAAAAACAGTGATGCCGCATACAAAAAAGTAGGAACAAAAAAGCCGAATGCATGGGGATTGCACGACATGCATGGTAATGTAATGGAATGGACACTCGACCAGTATATTCCCGATTACTACGCGAAACAGCCCAAAGGCGAAGCTTTTGCACCGGTTACCGAACTTTACCCAACTTCCGTTCGCGGTGGTTCATGGGACGACGAGGCGGCCGATCTCCGCAGCGCAGCCCGCGTAGCTTCCAAGCCTGAATGGAAAATCCTCGACCCGCAGTTGCCTAAATCGGAATGGTGGATGACCAGCGCGTCGTTTGTAGGTTTCCGCATTGTAAGACCGCTGAAAACGCCTTCACAAGAAGAGATCAATGCTTATTACAGCCCTAAGTTGATTGAAGACTACTGATCATATTTAAACTCTTAAATTCGAAATGGAACAGAACAGACGTAATTTTTTGAAAGCATCGGGCCTCATCGCCGGCGGTGCCATCCTGAGCCCGCTCGCAGGCTACGGCTATAACAGCGCGGTAGGTGATACGATCAAAGTGGCACTTATCGGTTGCGGCGGTCGTGGTACCGGTGCTGCTGCGCAGGCATTGAGCACCACGCAAAACGTGCAGATCGTGGCCATGGCTGATGCTTTCAAGGACCGTCTCGACGATGCTTACAAAAACCTGACCGCTAAAAAATACAAGGACGCATCAGGAAAGCCGGTTGACACCAAAGTGAAAGTGGATGTGCCCGACGACCGGAAATTTGTAGGATTCGATGCATTTAAAAAGGCCATCGCGTTGAAAGATGTGGATGTGGTAATCCTTGCAACGCCTCCGGGCTTCCGTCCTTCGCATTTCGAAGAGGCTGTGAAGAACAACAAGCACATTTTCATGGAAAAACCGGTTGCAACCGATGCCCCCGGTATCCGCAAAGTGCTTGAACTGGCAGAAGAAGCTAAAAAGAAAAAACTGAACGTTGTAGTTGGTCTGCAACGCCACTACCAGGCAAACTACCGTGAGGCGATCAAACGCATTCACGACGGCGCGCTGGGCGATATCGTAGGCGGTCAGGTTTACTGGGTAGGTAGCAGCCCCTGGATGAAGGAGCGCCAGCCAAACCAGACTGAAATGGAGTACCAAATGAGAAACTGGTATTATTTCAACTGGCTTTGCGGTGACCACATTTCCGAACAGCACGTTCACAACATCGACGTGGCGAACTGGGTGAAACAAGGTTATCCTGTCACCATCCAGGGCTCAGGTGGCCGTCAGGTACGTACTGGCAAGGCTTACGGTGAGATTTATGACCACCACACGCTCGACCTCGTGTACGCGGATGGAACGGTAATTTCAAGCCAGTGCCGCCAATTCGAAGGAACCTGGAACCGTGTTGATGAAGCTTTCGTAGGCACCAAAGGCCGTATCGATAGCTTCGACGATAAGAAAACAATCCTGAAAGATTATAAAGGAGGCGTGATTTATCATCATGACAACTCTAATTACAGAAACCCATATCAGGTAGAGCATGACGAGCTGTTCGCTGCCATTGCGAAAGGTGAATACAAGTTCGCAGATGCTGAAAACGGCGCGAAAAGTACGATGACGGCCATTATGGGCCGCATGGCAACTTATTCAGGCAAGCAGATCAAATGGGAAGAAGCGTTGAACTCGGATATCAACCTATTCCCTGACAAACTTGCGTGGGACGCTTCTCCGAAAATCCTGCCAGGTCCCGACGGACTTTATCCTGTGGCGATCCCGGGTAAAACTCAGGTGATCTAATTCAAGACCAATAACGCAAAATGGCCCTTAGCGGGCCATTTTGCGTTATAATAGTATTTCTCGGAGCGAATAACTATATTCGGTAAGAGAATTCTTGACGATACTTATTGTGGAACGAAATATGTAGTCAGTGAAACTTAGCTTGAGAAACGCTGTACTTATCCTTCTTGCCGGTATGATCGTGCTGGCGACCGGTTCGTTTTTAAACTCTTCCAGAACACAATTCAGCGACCCTGTCATTCTAAGCGGGCTCGCGATCGAGTTCATCGGGACAATCTGGCTGGTGTTATACCTCAACCAGCGCCGCAAACGTCACAAAGCCTGATTACAACTTTGCCGATCTGTTTCTCAGATAAAAATCGGCCAGGACCAATGCCGTCATGGCTTCTACAATAGGCACTGCACGTGGTACCACGCAAGGGTCGTGACGCCCTTTTCCCTGTACAATTGCGACATTTCCGAACTGATCCACGCTTTCCTGATCCTGCATAATCGTAGCCACCGGCTTGAATGCCGTGCGGAAGTAAATATCCTCGCCATTGGAAATACCGCCCTGAATACCACCCGAATGGTTGGTACGCGTGTGTACATTGCCATTTGCGTCGGTATAGAAGGCGTCGTTATGCTGCGAGCCGGGTAACAACACCCCGTCGAAGCCGCTACCGTATTCAAAGCCTTTTACAGCATTAATGCTCAGCATGGCTTTCCCAAGCTCGGCGTGGAGTTTGTCAAAAACAGGCTCTCCCCAACCGGCCGGCGTACCTTTCACGACGCAGTTAACAACTCCACCGATGGAATCACCCTGCTTGCGAATGCCGTCGATATAATCGAACATCTGCTGGGCCATTTCAGGGTCCGGGCAGCGAACGGCATTGTTTTCCGTTTCAGAAAGATCCAGTTCCTGATAGCTTTTTCCCAGCTTCATGGTACCCACTTGTGATACGTAAGCCTGAATACTCACACCCAATTCTGCCAGCATCAGCTTCGCAAGCGCACCCGCGGCAACGCGTGCGGCCGTCTCACGCGCGGAACTGCGCCCGCCCCCGCGATAGTCGCGAACGCCGTATTTAACCTGGTAAGTGTAATCGGCATGGGAAGGCCTGAATTGGGCCGCTATATGCGAGTAATCCTTACTACGCTGGTCCTCGTTCCGGATCACCATTGCGATGGGCGTACCGGTCGTTTTTCCTTCGAATACACCGGACAATACTTCGAATTCATCCGCTTCTTTGCGCTGCGTTGTAATTCTCGACTGTCCCGGCTTTCTACGGGTCAGTTCACTTTGAATAAAATCAGAATCAAACGTCACGCCCGCCGGGCAACCTTCGATCACTACACCTATCCCCACTCCGTGCGATTCACCGAAAGTGGCGATTTTAAATATCTTGCCGTATGTACTGCCCATTAAACTTACTTTCTAAATACCCAAATCATTGTTACCAACAACAGCACGATGACGATGTTGGTTAAATCTTTTAAAATCTTTTTATAGTCGATCGTCTCGCGGCCGCTGTCAAGGTTTTCCAGGTTATCGTACAATCCCGATGAGCCTGAAAGCGACAAGTTAGTCAATTTGTAATCTTCTCCCCTCACTTCCAGCGATGCCTCCGATCTGAGCGTATCGTATTTCTCTTTTTCGACATTGAAATAAATCCAGTGAAAATACCTTCCCAACGGAAATTCGCCATCCTTTCGCGGAACGACAAAATAGTTGAATGTCTTTTCGCCGACAACGCTTTGGTAACTACGCTTTGTAATCTGGCTCACCTCAGGCGGGTAAATATCAAACGAAGAGCTCGCCTGGATTACCGGCGCGGGGATAGCTGTAATATTGCCGACCCCCTCCACCTTGAACATGTATCTGACACTTTCACCCGGATACACCAGATCGCTCGAAAGTCTCTCGTTCAAACTATATTGCCCTACCGCCACCTGGTCGCGCAACGGGTGATCGGGGAGTTGCCTCACGACTACTTCCACTGGTCGCGAGTAGAATCCTTTGACCAGCTTTTTCTCCACATTCACTGCCCTTCCGCTTTCGGTCACCAGCATATCCAGCTTCACCGCAGGTAATCGGATATCTTCTGTGGTGATTGGAAAGAACCTGGCCTGGTACATATTGTACTCGGCAAATTTCCGGCCCCGGATCGTCACCTTGCGCTTGATGATTTCCTCTACACCCACATTCTCTTCCCAGCAATTCACTGGCCTTAAAGCCTTCAAAATCCCCTGTAACTGCTCGTTGAAACGGTAAAATTCCATTTGCACCGGCGCATTTTCAGCGATATAAAGGGATATGCGGACCGCAAAACCTTGTCGGATATAAACCTGCTTTTTATCGGTCTGGACCGACAAAAACACCGACTGGCTATTGTCCTCAACCTCTCCTACGTCCACGTTTTCAGCCGCTACCGCATTCTCACCTTCCTCCCCCGACTTCGCAAATACAACCATAGTTTCCTCGGAGCGCAACTTCGTATTATTGACGGTCAGCGTAAACTCGGGGATAAGATAGTTTCCCGCCTTCGTTGCATAATATTCCTGTGTAATTGTCTGGATAACTACCTTTCTTCCATCCACCGTGCTGACCGAGCTCGTGGCCGACTTGCTTCTCTTCTCCAATTCCTTGATTTCCGGAAAGATAACCGATGGCCTTGTCTCCACATCCCGTAGCACTACGGATATCAGAAACGGCTGATCCAGTGTCAGATTCTTCGGTCCATACTCGATTGTCGCAGCATTGTCCGGTGTCTGCGCCAGAGAAATACTAAAAAAACACAAAAAAATATTTAATAACGCATATAATTTCATTTCAGTTTTTCGTTATCTTTATTGGAATTGCTGAAAACGAAGCGTTTTAAGGGTTTCTCTTTGTTTTATCGTTGTCCCTAAACCACAAAACTACATAATACTATGGCCTCGATGCTTGAATACATTAAAATTATTCTCCAAAAAGTCAGCTTCGACCGCAAATTATTTGAAAAAGAACTCCGAAAAGCGATACGCATGTTAATGCCCGCTGAGATCAAAAGACTTAGACAATGGTGTTACGACCATTATGCGACTGTCCACCTGCCAGTGTTGAACACTTGTTTTGAAAGACTTTCACCGTCGAATTAGCAACAATAACTACCATTTGATTATCGAGAGCTTATAAAATAAGAAAGCCGCCCGGATTCGGGCGGCTTTCTTGCTTATAGCCTTTTCGGGGCTTATTTTTTCTTTGGAGCAGGCTTTGCAGCTGTTCCGGCAGCAGGTTGTGCAGGTTGAGCAACCGCCAATCCCAACGCCTCTTTCGCAGCAGCATTGTCCGGGTCTACTTTAAGTAATTTCTCCCAGTACTCCTTCGCCTTCGCTTCGTCTTTCAATGTCGATTGCGCGTGGAATGCGAGGTAGCCATACGCCAGTTTCAGATAAGACTTGTATTTGCTTGGATCCGGATCTTTCTCGGCCAATTCCGTCAATTTCAGGTAGTATGGCTGTGAAATACCTTTGTCCACATTTTCCTGTCTGTCGTACGCATTGTAAAGCGTACTTGCACGCCAGTAGTATCCATAAGGCCAATCCGGCAATTTCTTGGTTACTGTCGCGAAGATTGAATCCGCTCTCAGGTACTGGTTACGTTTGTCAGTAGCGATTTTCGCGCTATCAGCAAAATTAGCGTCGCCAGCTTTCGGAACGATGATTCCCTGAGCAGTCTGGAAGTTTGCAAGACCTTCGTAGTAGTAGTCGTTCGCTGTTGCTTTCGCAGTATCCAAACCATTACCTTTTGCATAAGCAGCAGCAGCTTTAGGATAATCTTTCGCAGCGTAGTACAAACCAGCTACTTCTTTGTAAGCAGCAGCAGCTTCGGCTTTGCTGGTGTCCATTTCAGCACCTTTTTTGATATACTCCATACCCAGCGAGTCGTAGCCTTTTCCATCAGTTGATTTGGCATTGAGCGCACGGCCGAGGTATTTATAGTCGTCACCGATTACTTTTTCAGGAGAAGCTTTGATGAACTCCTCCAAATTCTGGATAGCTTCGTCAGGTTTATTGGTTTTGAAGTAAGCCCATCCGTACATACGTTTTATGATCGTGTTGTTCAGCTTGCCTTTTGCTTCTTCCAGGAATTGAAGCGACTTAGTGTAATCATCAGCCGTAAATGCGAACTGTGCACCGCGAAGTTTCATTTCGGGATCAGTGCTACCACTTTTTTGCAGATAAAGGTCGAAGTTTTCAGCAGCTTGCTTGAACTTCTGAGCAAAGAAGTAAAGCTCCGCGAGGTCTTTGTAAGCAGGGGCAAAATTAGCATCAGCTTCGATCGCTTTCTTGTAGTTTTCCAAAGCGAGGTTATAGTTCTTACCACGGAGGTAAACAGAACCGATCGCATTGTGTGCAGCGGCATAATTTGGTTTTGCCGTCAAAGCATATTCGTAAGCTGTTACCGCGTTACCACCCTCGTTACGCAGCATCAACGCGTCACCTTTTGCGATGTAAGCATCCGCCAGGTTCTTATCACGTTTAACTGCGAGGTCCAGCAAACGGATTGCCTCAGCAGGGTCGTTATTTTTCTCGAAAAGTGTATAAGCTTCACCTATTCTGTAAAGAACCTCAGCATCCTTGCCCTTTTTCTTTTCAGCGGTATCGAAAAGCTCTTTCGCTTTCGCGCGATCGCCTTTCGCTAATGCTACTGTTCCAAGACCTACCTGGTTCAGGTAAGATTTCTCATCCAGCGACAAGCCCTTTTCGAATGCTTTCTGCGCCTCATCCAATTGGTTGGTTTTGATATAGTAATAACCAAGGTAATATTGGTTATCAGCAGAAGGGCTTCCCTCGGCAAGCTTTTTAAGCAAAGCGCCTGCTTCATTGTAACGTTCTCCAACGATTAATGCTAAGCCATCCTGTACCGTCTGTGCGTGTAAGTTAACAAACGCTAATAAACCAAATACCAATGCTACTAATTTCAATCTCATGTTTCTGTTCATTTTTTACCCGGTTAAAATAATGATAAAAAACTTGGTTTTTCAATAACAAGCCCCAAATCTACTAATTGTTTACATTCACTATAACTCTTTCTTAACTTCCAGTTCGCGCGGGTAAACTACCGTTGGCAGCAGACCCATTTTCTGAATAATCAACCCTCCTACGTCCCGGGCAATGTAAGTCATCAACCCACCACCGAGTCCCGAGTACCCTTCCCGGCTGATAATATATAAATCCCTGTGCAGCGGATAACGCTTGAACTCCAATCCTGCCTGAAACGGCTGAATGTAGTCCGAAAGCGAACCTGGCTGGGCATCCTTTGCAACTCCCATCACCCGGATTCCCTTTGACAGCTCTTCCGAAGCCAGTGAATGTCCGTCACTGATCCAGTTCACCCCGATAAAGCCGAGGTGTGTCGGGTTATCCCTGACGTCTTTGATTACATTCTCGTTTGATCCCGCCGAAATAATCCTCAGCTTCTGGATATCCTTAATGCCAAACTTATTGAGGACAAAGTTCAGATTGCTTGCATTGGCATTATCAAAAACCAGCGTAATCAATCCCTCTTGCCCACCTTTAATCTCAGACCAGTCCGTCAATTTGCCTTCCATGATCGCTTTCAGCTCCGGAATCGTGATAAGGCTATCCGGATTGCTCTTTCCAATCACCAGGGCCAGTCCGTCCGTGGCAATGTGCTGAAACTTCTGGCTGCCTTTTTGCTTCCGAATAATTTCCAGCTCCTTGTCATTCAACTGCCGTGTTGCAAAGATAATCCTTGCACTATCATTCAATAGCTGTCGGATTGCTTCCTGCTCCGGTTTATAGTCCAGTTTGAAATGCGCTTCGGGATAGATTCCCTCATAGGCACTCGTCAGCGAATTGATCAGCGGTTTGAAAGATTCATCCGCCGCAATCGTGATCGTACCTTGCCGTGGGTTGTCCAGGTCGCTGTTGGAAGAGGTACATCTGAGTAATCCTGCAATACCGAGCGTCGCCAACAGCAGCAGTCCCGCCAATCTCTTTTTCATGACTCGTCGTCCTGGTTATTTCTAAACACTCTGTAACCCCGGTAGGCTCCGTATAAAATAAGCGTGCCAGCAAAAGCATACCTCCATACGCTGCCGATCGGCAGCAGTCTAAACGAGAAGGAGGAGAGGATCAAAAAGACCCCTCCTCCTACGTATGCCAGAGCCATTACCGAAGAGGCCAGATCACCGAGCTTTTCGTGCAATGGTTTCTCCCTCATGCCTTACTCCAATTGGAAGTTGATCGGCAGGTTATATTTTACACGAACTGCACGTCCTGACTGCTTTCCTGGCTTCCATTTCGGCATAGCTTTTACTACGCGGATCGCCTCTTCATCGCAACCAAAACCCAATCCTTTCAAAACCTGAACATCCTGGATACTTCCGTCAGTGTTAACAACGAAGGACATGAAAACCCTTCCGGAAACGTTAGCACGGGATGCCGCACTTGGGTACTTGATATTCTTTCCAAGGTACTTGTACATTTCTGCAGTACCTCCCGGGAATTCCGGTTGTTGCTCAACCACTGTAAATACCTTTTCAGGTTCAGGGGCTGCCTCTACTACTGTTCCTTTGCTAGGCGCTGCAACAGCTTCGGGGGCAACAATGATTTCATTCGCGTTAGGATCACCTTCTACGGTTTTATCCGCAACAACAGCTTCTTTAATTTCTTCAACTGTTGGTGGTGGTACCTCTTCGGGAACCTCTTCGTCCTTCTTAACCTCAGGAGGCAAGAATTTCACCGTGTTCACCTTTGGCGCTTCCACTGGTGGCGGCGGTGGCGGTGGTGGTTCTGCCGGGTCAATTGGCGGCGGTGGGATCTTCATCAAGTCCACTTCAACCATCGGCGCTTCTTCTTCCTTACCAGCCGTCAAAGTATTGATGATTGACGGTGTAAACATGGCAAGAACAAAAAGAGCAGCTCCGATTATAGTGGCCTTCGTCACATCTTTACGATACCCCTGACGAAGTTCAAAAGCTCCGTACGCCTTATTACGATCCGCAAACACTATATCATCCAGTGTTGCATTCGGGCTAATCTCTGCCATGGCGCTGTGATTAATTTTGTTTAAAAACTAGTTTTTTGGTTTGATTTTGTCACCCAGGACTTTCTTCTCCGCATCGGTCAAAGCGTCCACAAGTGCATAGCGCTTGGTTTTTGTAATCGCCATTTCGTCCAGAACATCTACCATGTTTTTATAAGTAGATACGTCCGTCGGCTTAATTACTACTACAAACGCGTCATTACCGTCTTTATCCTTTGGATTGGCCGCATTGATACGCTTCTGAGACGCGAAGATCACGCTTCTGAGATCGAACCCATAGCGGGTTGTCTTCAATTCAGTAGGTGCTTTATCGTCATCCGCAGCGATACCATCCAGATAATAAACGTCGTCATTCGCACCCATGAAAAGGGTTAGTACTTTCGACGCTTTCAAAGGTTCTGTCGGCTTTTCCTGATCTTCGGTTTTGTCAGGCACAGCGAGCGACATGGATGTCGGTTTAGACATTGTTGTCGCAAGCATGAAAAAGGTAATAAGCAAAAATCCTAGGTCCACCATTGGTGTCATGTCCACACGGGTGGACATTTTCTTACCGCGAACCTTACCACCACCTTTACCGTGCCCACCACCACCGGATTCTTCAATTGCTGCCATTTCTTCTAATTATTAAATGATAACATTATTCGTTTGTATAACCGGCCGGTGCTTGTTCGCTACCTGTGATCAGGTTGAACTTGTTAATATTCTGCGATTGCAGGTTAGCCAACACGTCTTTGAACGCAGGGAATTTCGACAGGTTGTCGCCCTTCAATGCAATACGTAGACCGCTATCCGCTTTACGCGCAGCATAAACCCAGTCTGCCAATTCGCTGGCGCCTGTGGAGTCAACCGGGATCCCTGGCTGCTTCACCTGGCTCATTTGCTCTTTTGGCATGTTCAACCAGGGCTTCAACTGATTCAGAGGAAAACCAAAGCTCGACTGCAGTGCAAACTTCGCCTTCTCAGTGTCAGTAAAAGTGATGCCTTTGGCTTGTCCAATGTTGTCCAGCATTGCCACACGGGTAGGCTGGGCATCAACTCCAAAGAACACTTTCCCTGTTTTGTCAATGCTAATGACCATGATCTTATCATCTGGCACTTTGATTTGCGAAATCGATGTAGGCGTTGTAATCTCTGCATCGTTCGACTTAAAAGTCGCCGTCATAATGAAGAACGTCAAGAGCAAGAAGGCAACATCCGTCATGGCCGTCATATCAGTATGCGGCGCATGTTTCTTAGGCCTTACCTTTCCCATACAAATATATAAGTTTTTTTTATATTAACGAAACTTCACTATAAAATAGTTCTGGGAACTATTAATAATGTGCAGCAAAGTTCGACTGAAGGCTCATGCCAATTTCGTCGATGCTGTAAGTAAGATCGTCAACACGGCTGTTCAGGTAAGCGTAAGAGATTGTTGCGATAGCCGAAGTACCGATACCAAGAGCGGTATTGATAAGGGCCTCAGAGATACCGGTTGCAAGAGCAGCGGAGTCAGGAGAACCTGATGTACCCAATGCCGCGAACGCCTTGATCATACCGATTACCGTTCCCAAAAGCGCCAAGAGGGTAGAAGCACCCGCCAGTGTAGCGATGATGGTAAGGTTTTTCTGAAGCATTGGAAGTTCAAGTGTAGTAGCTTCTTCGATCTCTTTCTGAAGAGCCGCCAGTTTTTGCTCTTTGTCGAGCGCAGTTTCAGTAGTCAACTGCTTGTATTTCAACAGACCTGCTTTGATTACGTTACCAACAGATCCTTTTTGTTTGTCGCATTCTTTGATAGCCTCTTCGATTTGGTTTTTGTCGAGCAGGCTTCTCACTTTACGAACGAATGAATCGATGCTGCCTGTTCCGCTAGCTTTGCTCAAAGTGATCAGACGCTCGATTGTAAAGGTCAATACAACAAGGAAACATGTCATCAAGATAGGTACGATAGGACCTCCCTTGTAAACGATTCCGTAGTAATCACCATCGATAGGGCCTTTTGCGTGATCGCCATCTTTGAAGTGTTCCGGAGCACCCAGAACGAAAATGTAAACGCACAATGCAATCGCAAAAAGGAGAGGGATTACCAATGCCGGGTTCAAACCGCCTTTGCCTTTAGATGCTGCCGCAGCAGGCTTTGGAGCTGGTGCCGGACTTGTAGCTTTCTTTTCCATCAGACTTACTTTTAAAGGTTAAATTGAGATTTTGGTTGTGAATTAAATAAAACTTTTGGTTTAAACTGGTTTTCGTAAAATAAAATTTTGAATGCTTTTCGGATAAACGACATCTACAAAAGTATGAGTTTTCCTTTTAAAAAAAAGCAAGCGTTTCGGCAGATTTTTTCTCAGATTTTTCGCCGAAAAGACTCCGAATTGCATATTTTAAAGAATGCCCTCCCTTCTATTTTTAGTAAAATTTCTAGTTTTAATACTGACTTCTAGGGATATAACCACCATCCCCAAACCTCTATATAATTGCACTCTTTGCGTTCATATGTAACAACATGTTTTTTAGTGAGGAGATTTGCGTTTCAAAATATTTCAAGATTACCTTAGAAAAGCAAATATTATTTTTCTCCTACTATGTGTCTTAACAACAATTTTAAATTTCAGCGACCGGGATTTTCTGCCGTGCCCTAAAGTTTGACTAAATCAATCCGGCCCGCGCCCCGATTTTTTTCGTCCTTGCAACCGCTTGTCACTCAATTTCCCTGACTATACCACTAGCGGAATGACAAAAATCCGGTAATTTTGGCTTTCCGCAGATAGCGTGTCCGTTAACTTAACAAATTCTTAAAATACATGAAGATCGATCAGGAGTCGCTCAAAAAGATCGCGCACCTCGCACGATTGGAGATCAGGCCCGGGGAAGAAGCGGCTCTCCTACAGAGTATGGATTCGGTTCTTACCTGGATGGACCAGCTCAATGAAATCAATACGCAGGGAGTGGAGCCTTTGACGCACGTGCTCGACGAAGAAAATAACTGGCGGGAAGATAAAGGCGCCAATACGCTCACACGGGAGGAAGCGCTCTTCAATGCACCGTCGAAAAATAGTACCTATATAATGGTACCGAAAGTGATTGAGTAAGTATAGGACACAATGTCCTATACCTCAACAGTGGATTTCAAAATCGTCGGCGTCCGACAATGCGGGAAAACTCTTCCGGTAAGCGAGCAGGTCCGCCTTCGAAATATGGACGACCTTTTCAGCCTCCTGGTTGGTCAGCATGCCCAGCGGCTCGCCCAGGTAATCGAGCGCTACGGAATCACCACGGTATTCCAGGCCGTTCCCATCGGTTCCGACACGGTTAACCCCCATCACGTAACATTGATTTTCGATCGCCCTCGCCTGCAAGAGCGTGCTCCATGCATGCGCGCGGCGCGCGGGCCAGTTCGCTACATATAATAGGATATCGTAAGGGTCGCTTTGCAAGTTGCGGCTCCACACCGGGAAGCGCAGGTCATAGCACACGAGCGGGCAGAGCTTCCAGCCTTTCCATTCGAATGTAAGTCTTGTATTGCCTGCGGTGTAATGATTATTCTCCTCCCCCATCCGGAAGAGGTGCCGCTTGTCGTTTTGCGCGTAGGAACCGTCCGGACGTACGCAAAGGAGGCGGTTAAAAAAACTGCCCCCTTCATTGACCGCGAAACTTCCCACCACCAATGCATTGTGCTGCTTCGCAATTTGCTTCATCCAGCGGGTGGTGGTCAGGTTCATCGGCTCGGCGAGCGCGGTATTCATCGTGAAACCGGTGTTAAACATTTCCGGAAGCACGATCACATCGACCGGTTCCGGCAATGCAGCCAGCTTTTCCTCAAAGGAGGCAAGGTTGGCTGTTACATTTTCCCAATGCAAATCGGCCTGGACCAATGCAATGGAAAGGATTTCCTTATTTTCCTGCATGACCGAATATTATATGGGTTAAAGCCTATCTGCGGCTTGGGAAACGCATGCGATAGTCGGCATCCACGTTTCCTTTTGAAATATCAGTCAGCTTCTTCTTGATAAACTGCTTTTTGAGCGTCGGCAGGTAATCCACGAACAATTTGCCCAGCAAATGGTCGTATTCATGCTGGATGATACGCGCAGCCATACCCGAGTAGGTTTCCTCATGCTCGTTCCAGTCGAGGTCGCGGTAGCGGATGCGGAGTGTTTCGGGACGGTACACATCGCCACGGATGCCGGGAATGCTCAAACAACCTTCTTCAAACGCCCACTCTTCGCCGGTTTCTTCGAGGATTTCGGGATTGATGAACGTCTTTTTGAAATCGGCCAGTGACAAATCCGGCTCGTCATCTTCGTCTTCCTCATCTCTTTCGGCAAACGGCGTACCGTCGACCACGAAAACGCGGATATTCAGACCGATCTGCGGGGCGGCCAGGCCCACGCCGTTCGCTCCGTGCATGGTTTCGAACATATCCTCCGAAAGTTTCTTCAAATCCACTTCATCTTTTTCGATAAAACGGGTTGGTTTTCTCAGGATCGGGTCGCCGTATGCAACTATTGGATAAATCATGCTTATTAAAACTTTTGCTACCTATATAATATGTACTACTTACAAATTCTACCTCCGGCTTTCCATGAACGACTGGAGAATGATCGTGGCGCTGACTTTGTCGATATTGCCTTTATCGCGCCGGTCGCTTTTCTTCGACCCCGAAGCGATCATCGATTGCAACGCCATGGACGAGGTAAACCGCTCATCGTGCAAATGCACCGGAATTTCGGGAAATGCTTTTTGCAATGTTTTTACAAAGGCCGTAACCCTTGCGGCATTCTCGCTGTCGGTATTATCGAGTTTTTTGGGCATTCCTACCACAAATGCCTCGACCTGTTCTCCCGACGTATACTTTTTGAGAAAATCGGTGAGCTGATGCGTAGGAACCGTGTCGAGCGCGGTTGCAATAATTTTCAACGGGTCGGTCACGGCAATTCCGCTGCGTTTGGCACCGTAATCGATCGCCAGAAGACGTGGCATGGGCTTAAAATATGTTAATAGTTTGCAAAGATAAGACCTTTCGGTTAGCTTTTCCCGATCGATCACCCGATTGCACATTTTGGCTGCAAGCATTCCGGATTCCGATTATCTTTGCCGTATGATTGAAAAGCGCTGGATACATTACCCTCCCTTTACCTCTGAACAAGAACAGGTTGCACAGAGACTCGCCGAATCTTTGAAAGTAAGTCCCTCGCTGGCAACACTTTTGGTTCAGCGCGGCATTCTCGATTTCGACCAATCCCGCGATTTTTTCCGCCCCGAGATCAGGCATCTGCATGATCCGTTCCTGATGGCCGATATGGAGCAGGCTGTGGAACGCCTGATCAAAGCAATCGATTCCAATGAGAAAATACTGGTTTACGGAGATTACGATGTAGATGGTACTACTTCCGTGGCCATGTTCTATGGTTTTCTAAAAAGAATTTATCCAAATCTGGACTATTACATTCCCGACCGTTACGAGGAAGGCTATGGCGTTTCTTGGCAGGGCGTGGAATGGGCCGGGGCTAATGGCTATACATTAATAGTAACCCTCGACTGCGGCGTAAAGTCGGTTGACAAGGTGACTGTCGCTGCCGAAAAGGGCATCGACTTCATTATCTGTGATCACCACCGCCCCGGTGACGAGCTTCCACCGGCAGCCGCCGTGCTGGATCCCAAGCGGGAAGATTGTTTGTATCCTTATAAAGAGCTGACAGGCTGTGGCGTAGGCTTCAAGCTTTTGCAGGCATTTTGTATCAAGCAAGGCCTCGATCCTGAAATGCTGTACGATTACCTCGACCTGCTGGTCGTCAGCATCGCTTCCGATATTGTGCCTATTACCGGTGAAAACCGTGTTCTGGCCTATTATGGTTTACAAAGATTAAATGCGCAACCGCGGACGGGGATTAAAGCATTGATTCAGATTTCCGGAATCAGCGGCGCGCTGGATATTACCAATGTCGTTTTCGGACTCGGGCCACGCATCAATGCGGCCGGGCGTATCAAGCACGCGAAAGAAGCGGTGCGTTTGCTGCTTTCCGAAATCGAGGAAGAGGCCATGGAATTTGCGGAAGAAATTAACAAGCACAACAGCGAGCGCCGCAATTTCGATTCGAGCATTACCGAGCAAGCACTTTTTATGATCGAAAACGACGAATGGTTTTCGAATGCGAAAAGTACCGTATTATATAAGGAAGACTGGCACAAAGGGGTGATCGGGATCGTGGCCAGCCGGTGCATCGAAAAATACCATCGCCCGACGATCATCCTCACGCAATCGCACGGGAAAGCCGCCGGCTCCGCGCGTTCAGTGCCGGGTTTCGATGTGTACGAAGCGATTGAAGAATGCGCTGACCTTTTGGAACAATATGGCGGGCACACATTTGCCGCCGGCCTCACCTTACCGCTCGACAATGTAGAAGCATTCAGAACACGGTTCAATGAAATCGTGAGCAACCGCATCCAGCCGGACCAGCTGGTGCCCATGATCAACGTCGATATGCTGCTCGAACTGGAAACGATTACGCCGAAGTTTTACAATATACTCCGTCAAATGGGGCCATTCGGGCCAGGGAATATGACCCCGGTTTTCGAGTCAAGAAACATGACGCTCGTTGGGCGCCCCGTTTTGATGAAGGAAAAGCACATCAAGTTTGATGTAAAGCAAAACAACTCGTCGGTTTTCACGGCCGTCGGCTTCGGAATGGGACATTTTTATCCTGATATTGTCAACGGAAGATCGTTCTCGATATGCTATTGCCTCGAAGAGAATAATTTCCGTGACAAGAAAACCTTACAGCTTTCGTTGAAAGACATTAAGCTGCATTGAGGAAGAACTTAAACGAACAATGATACTAAGAACTGAAAACCTCGTGAAGAAATACGGGGTTCGTCTTGTCAATAACAATGTAAGCTACCAGGTTGAGCAGGGCGAGATCGTAGGATTGCTCGGGCCCAACGGAGCAGGCAAAACTACTTCCTTTTATATGGCCGTTGGTTTGGTGAAACCTAACAGCGGAAAAGTGTACCTCGACGACAAGGACATTACCAACCTTCCCATGTACAAGCGCGCGCGCCTGGGCCTGGGCTACCTTGCGCAGGAAGCGTCTGTTTTCCGGACACTGACCGTCGAGGAGAACATTAAGGCCGTGCTGGAAATGACCGATCTTCCCAAAGCGGACCAGAAACGGAAAGTGGAAGAGCTGATCGAAGAGTTTCACCTCGGGCACGTACGTAAAAGCAAGGGTATGGTCCTTTCGGGAGGCGAACGCCGCCGGACGGAAATTGCAAGATCGCTGGCGGTGGATCCGAAATTCATTTTGCTCGATGAGCCGTTCGCGGGTGTGGACCCTATTGCGGTTGAGGACATTCAAAGCATTGTCGCCAAGTTGAAACACAAGAATATCGGTATTCTCATCACCGACCACAATGTGAACGAGACCCTTTCAATCACCGACCGGGCGTATTTGCTGTTTGAAGGAAAGATACTGAAACAGGGAACTGCAGAGGAACTGGCGGAAGATGAAGTTGTGAGACGGGTATACCTTGGACAGAATTTCGAATTAAAACGGAAGATCTGAAAAGCCTCCAACATAGAAAAGGGAACGCTCAGGTGGCACTCCCTCTCTTACAATTATTCACCATGAACTGTATTACTAGTCGAAAGGAGTAACAGCGATGTTACTTCTTTGGGCACTTTTTACAATGCTTGCCCTTCTTTTTGTATTTCTCGCAACACTTCTTAAACACGCATTCGGTGCTGTCTTCGAAGCTTTTCATCCAGAAACACCCCTGCTCCGACCCCACATTGTAATCACTAATTGTAAAAGCGCTCATTCACATTGCCGTTAAAACTGAGGCAAATATATCACCTATTTAGAATCATTCAAATGTTTGGCAAAAATTGTTTTGAATAAATCTAAATAACTGCCGTGCACAAAACGGTCACTTCACATACCCTTTCTTTTTTAATATATCGAAAATCTCCTCGGCGGACACCTTTTCTTTATGGTACGACAGAGTGACCGTCCGAGCGTTGAGGTCAATACTTCCCTTGCGTACGCCATCGATCCGGTGCAGATCGGTCAGCAGTTCCGCTCTATTGCAGGTACCCGCCAAATCAACTCGAAACTGCCTTTGAGATTTGAAGCGCTCAAAATGCTGCTCGGCCAGAATCTGCTCCTCGGTTTTGAATGGCTCCCACCGATTGATAACCAGTCCCGACAATGCGATAAGCCAGCCGATCGCATAAGAAAAAGCTTCCATCCGGCTATGGAAGTCCTTTTTCCAAAAATAAAAGATGGATAGACGACCGCTCAGCCCAATGAACAAGGTCCACTGTAAAATTGTAAAAACGAGCCGGTGCCTGGTCAGAAAATCGATATTGAAAAAGGGCAGGGATGCCATGGAAATGAATGGTAGTAGGCAGCAACCGACGTGTAAAACGGTAATTATCAAACTGAAAGACAAGGAATAAAAAGTCCGCATGATGGAAGAAAATCGACGCAACTGTTGCGTGTTAGAAGTATTTATTTCATTTTTGCAACATTGTTGCATTTAATGAAGTTCCACCCGAAATGAATATCATCTATCCGGCTTCCATAACAATGCTTTTGCTGGCGACTATGTCCTGCTCGTCAGGAAATGAAAAAAGTCCCGAGCTCGTCGAAGCCAACCGTTTGCATCTTGAAGCCATGAAAATCTCAGAATACCTCGAACAAAAACTCGACAGCCTCGCACCGTTGGCAAAGGATGACCTGGAAAAGTCGCAGATTGACAGTTTAAAGAACCTGATCGAAGTTTGGGAAGAGAACTTCATCGAAGTGCCCGGTTTCGCGCATGCACACGACCACGCGCACGGCGCACACGAACACAAAGCGGCGCTACCAATGACCGACGGATCGATGCTGGATTACCAGCGGCAATCGAGAGAGGCCATTTTGGAATTGCAACAAGCCATTATATCACTTGACAGCCTGCGGAAATGAAGAAATTCGGGATCCTGCTTATTCCGCTCTTTGCATTTACATTTTCAGCTGAACCGATAACTATCAACTGGAAGCGCCTCACCGATGTGCGATTTACCCGAAAATTGAACAGGGAGCTAAGCATGTATTTCCTTTACCCTACTTTCGGGCCGTCGGTAAATGCATTGCAGGGGAAAGAGATCAGCATTCGTGGCTATATGATACCTGTGGACGAAAACGATCACATCTACGTGATTTCCGCCAAACCTATGGCAGCCTGTTTCTTTTGCGGCGGCGCCGGCCCCGAGTCCATCATCGAATTGCAGTTCAGAAAGAAGAAACAGCGCTTCCGGACGGACGAAGTACTGACAGTCCGGGGCAGACTAATACTCAATGCGGATAATGTCGATCACCTCAACTACATCCTGAAAGACGCCGAGGTGATCGAATAAATATCAGGGAATCTTTTCCCAAATCTCGTGAATCGGCTTACCGTCGCTGCTCTTTCCGCTATGGTCCCAACGGCCGTTATCGAGCTTGAAATCAAACCTCAGCGAAGAACCAACGCGGTTGTTGTCCTTGGAGAAAAATTGGATGTTTTCAGTGTATTTGCCATCCTTGGCCGTGTAGGTTCCGCCGCCGGTTGCATAAAATTTCTTGACCGCCGGGTCAATCGCGAACCATTGAAAGCGGGTTTTTGAAAGCAATTTAAGTGTCTTCCGCGTTCCCTCCCGATGTACCTGAACAAGCGAACCCTGCCCGTTATCACGTTCCGTGATATGCCAGGCACCAGCCATAGGCGCATTACTAGTGGCATCATCGACACGCATCCAGACCATCGCCTCTTCATAACGCAATGTCAGGATATCATCTTTCACCGTGACGGTGAATTCGATCGGGACCCCGATTTTGGCCGTATCCGCCGAATTGAACTCGGGCGTGTAAGTCATTTTGTTCCCATTCATGGTAAACGGGCCGCCCTCCGTCCTCTCAAAATACTTGTTACCAATGCTGTAAGAAGCGATAACCAGGTAATTATCAGCTACAATAAGTGTGGAAGCACTGCCGGTAGGCTCCTGCGATTTCCACGCGCCTTTGGGCACCTGGGAAAATGTTAGGATCGAAATCAGCAAAAAGGCGGTCGTCAGTATGTGTTTCATTGCATTAGGTTTGATGGAATTACCCTATACGTTATCAAAATTATGCCAATTCCTGCGGGAAGCAATTTTCAGCGCAAAACTTCCCTCAAAACATCCAGCGACTTGATTTCCCCGAGCGCATCCATGTGGATCTTGTAAAAGAAAATCATCTTTTCGAGGATATTTATCCGCCGAGGCCTGTCCAGCGGGATGGACAAACCGTAGCCATTGTCCAGCATTTGCACCGTAGCCGCATGCTCCTGCTCGTCGGGCCGGTGCGGGAAATGGTGATCTTTCAACTCACTTTCAAGATCTTCGGCTGTCTCCACACCAAAACCCAGATAATGCGCCAGCTGCATCAGAAACTGAATGTGAAAGTTCTCGTATCCGGTATCTGCCTCATCGAGATAGAGCACCGATTGTTCAATAAAATGGAACAATGGCTCGTTGTTCTCTTCCTCGCGCAAAGTTTTACCAAGCATTTCGGTCATAAAAAGCGCCAGGCCTGATTTTATTACGTCAAAAGGTATGGAGAAGAATGGCGCATAACATTTGATCTCGGAAATCCGGTGGATAGTGTCTTCCTTATTCTTATGATACACTACCAGATCCAGCAATGTGAGCGGCTGAAAGAAGGCGATCCGGTTGGTTTTGGACTTGCTGCTTCTGACGCCATTCACTATATAGGTCTGTATGCCAAAGGCTTCGGTGTAAATCTTCGCGATAATCGAGGATTCCTTGTACCGGATGTAGCTCAATGCGATACCGCGGGTTTTATGAAGCATATGAAATTTTAATATCGATCTGATCAAAAATAGTTATCTTTCTTATAATGAGAATCCCTTATAATTCTGATCCGGCAGTTTCAACTGCCGGTAAGAGGATGGAGGGCGTACAATTTTAATGACGGTATGCCAATCTTATCCCGTCAGTTTAAACTGACGGAAAGGATTTAAAAAATTGAACAATTTTTGGAGTTTTTTAAGCCAAAGGATTTGTACCTTTGTAAGAAATAACGAACTAAACAAGAATCGAAATTCGTTAGGCTAATATTCAGGGAATACGCTTTGCATACCAGCAAACACCAATATCTCTAACTGCATTACTCTTCTTATGAGCGACGCCATTAAGCATGAGTGCGGCATAGCACTTATCCGTCTTAGAAAGCCTTATCAATACTACATCGACAAGTACGAAACGCCGCTGTACGCAGTCCATAAGCTTTCGGTCATGATGGAAAAACAGGTCAACCGGGGCCAGGACGGAGCCGGGGTAGCCAATATCAAGATCGATGTCCCGCCCGGGAAACGATATATCAGCCGATACAGATCCGTAGAACCTCAGCCACTTACGGATATTTTCTCCAAAATCCATAAAAAATTCCGCAAGGGCCTCAAAAACAACCGCGACCACGTCAACGACGCGAAATGGTTGCAGGAAAACCTGGCATTTACGGGAGAAGTATGGCTGGGACATCTTCGTTACGGCACGCATGGCTCCAATGAAGTGGAAAACTGCCACCCAATGCTGCGCCAAAGTAACTGGCGGAGCCGCAACCTGGTGATGGCCGGCAACTTCAACATGACCAATGTGGATGAGCTTTTTGGCAAACTGGTTTCATTGGGCCAGCACCCGAAAGAAAAAGTCGACACCGTAACGGTAATGGAAAAAATTGGACATTTCCTGGATGAAGAAAACCAGCGGGTGTTCGAGCGTTTCAAAGGAATTTATGAAAACCCGACGTTGTCCGACGTTATCGAAGACAATATCGACCTGCCGCGCCTGCTTTACCGCTCGTGCCGCGATTTCGATGGCGGTTACGCGATGTGCGGCCTCACAGGCTACGGTGCATCCTTCGTGATCCGCGACCCGGCAGGTATACGACCGGCATTCTATTACGCTGATGATGAAGTGGTTGTAGTAGCATCCGAGAAACAGGCCATCAAAGCTGCATTTAATGTAGATTACGATCAGATCACCGAAATTACACCGGGTTCTGCATTGATCGTCGACAAAAACGGTGAATACAATGAGTTCCCGATCCTGCCCCGATTGGAAAAACGCTCATGCAGTTTCGAGCGCATTTACTTCTCGCGCGGTACCGATCCGGATATTTATAATGAGCGCAAGCAGCTGGGTAAACTGCTGATCCCGCAAATTCTTAAAGAAGTTAATTACGACCTCGAAAACACGATTTTCTCATACATTCCGAACACTGCCGAAACGGCGTTCCTCGGGATGATCGAAGGTTTGGAAGAATATCTGGCAAAAAAGCGCAAGCAGGCCATCATGGAAGGCATCCTTTTCGAAGCCGACCTTGAAAAAGTGCTTTCCTTCCGTCCAAGGATCGAGAAACTGGTAACGAAGGACGTAAAATCACGTACATTCATTACCGCCGACGCCCTGCGCGACGATATGGTTTCGAGCGTGTATGACACTACTTTTGAAGTGGTGCGTAAAAACGTGGACACCGTCGTGATCATCGACGACTCGATCGTACGTGGTACTACACTTGAAAAGAGTATCCTCACCATGCTCGACCGCCTCAAACCGAAAAAGATCGTGGTAGCGTCCTCCGCACCACAAATCCGCTTCCCGGATTGCTACGGTATCGACATGTCGAGAATGAAGGATTTTGTCGCTTACCGCGCAGTGCTGAAATTGCTCGAAGAACGTGATATGGAGTATAAACTGGAAGATGCTTACACGCAAAGTGTTACAGCGCTGGCGACGAAAAATCCATACCATACCAATTATGTGAAGGCGCTTTACGAGCCCTTCACGGACGAAGAAATCTCTCAGAAAATTGCTGAAATCATTCGCCCGAAAGGTTTGAATGCGGAACTCTCGGTAGTGTTCCAAACTGTCGAAAACCTGCACAAAGCCTGCCCCGGCCATTTGGGAGACTGGTACTTTACCGGAAACTATCCGACACAAGGCGGAAACAAAGTAGTAAACAAGGCCTTCACCAACTCTTACGAGGGTAAATTGGAAAGGGCTTATTGATAAATAGAATTCATTTGAGATAGCCGACTTGGGAACAGGTCGGCTATTTTTTTGTCCATTTTAACTAAATTCCGTCAACGTACTGACTGTATTTGGCTAAATTCCGTCAGTACGTTGACGGAATTAACATTTCTATTAATTTGCCAACTCAATTCACAACCTAAATCTCAATGACCCAATTCAACACAATTAGAAGAGTTTGTCTGGCATTTGCCCTGGTATTGACGGCTACATTTGCTCAGGCGCAAGGTACCCTGAACGATATCGCGTTCCTGGACGGACGTTGGCTCGGAACTTACAATGGCGGACCGATTGAAGCTTCCTGGACGGCTCCTAAAGGCAATAATATCGTGGGCTTCATCCGCATGATCAAAGATGACAAACCTGCTCTTTACGAGATTTTTGCATTCGAGCAGACCGACAATGGCCCTGTGGCGATGGTGAAGCATTTCAAACCGGGTATGATCTCGCTCGAAGAAAAAGAGGTAGCTGACCGTTACAAGTTCATCGAAGCCAAAAAGAACCAGGCTTTGTTCGAAAAGGACGATGCGTCGGTGCGGATCATTTATGAAAGACGCTCCCCTACTCAACTGGTTATCCAGCGCGGAAAGAAGGAAAATGACAAGTGGAGCTTCGTGGATTTGTTTATATTCAATAAAATCCCCTGAGACATTCAGAAAGCATTCAAAGCAGCAATCCAAACGGGTTGCTGTTTTTTTATGCCCTAATTTTTAAGAATAAGGTATACTCCGCCTACCAGCAGGATGGTACCCAAAATGCGGGGCAGATTCATATGGTGAACAGCAAAGCCCTGTAAACCAAAATGATCAATGGTCATGACCGTCACCATCTGGCCCGCAATCACCAGGCACATCATATTGGCCGGACCAATGTTACGGACAATGAAGATGACCGTAATGACATAGAATGCGCCCAAAACTCCGCCCATAAATCGCGTCCACGAAACCTGTTTGAGGTCGGCCAGGGAAGGAACCGGGTTTTGATTGAAACAGGCAAATGCAATGGTAAGAACCATCAACCCCACAAAAAAAGAGGTCATGGCTGCTAGAATGGGGTTGTTGATCGACTCGCGAAGCTGCGTATTCACGCCCGATTGTACGGCGTTGCTGATACCGATCAGAAAAGCGAAGATCAGGAAAATCCAGTTCATGCGGGGCGACAGGAGTTTTTTAAGCTTATTGCTTCAATTCATTTACCTTATCAGGATCGACCGTTTTGAAACGACCATATACACGAAGAATGATCGCCAGCGCCACCGTCACTTCGGCCGCTGCCACCACAATCACAAATAATGCAAAAAGTTGACCGCTCAAACGCTCCGGGTCATGCCTGCCAAACGCTACCAAATTGATATTGACCGCATTGAGCATCAGTTCAATACCGAGCAGCATCCCTATAAAGTGCCGCTTGGTAATGGAAATGGCCAATCCAATGCAAAACAATGCAGCTGCAATGACCAGATAGTATTGTACAGGTATTGTCGTCATGCGGTCGGGTTTCGGTTTAGTGCGAGATAGGCGGCCCCGATGAGCGCGACCAGCAAGAGGATAGCGGCTATTTCAAAGGGCAATAAATGGCTGGTCATCAGCTCCACGCCAATCGTCTTAATCGTTGATTTGGTACTCATTTCTTCTCCGGCCATTCTAAAATCCGAAGAAAAAATCACCTTCATCAGCAACCCGAAGAGCCCGATACCTGTCAAAAAGCCCCATATTTTGCGAGTAATCGGGACTTCGACGCGGTTATGCCGGGTGGAATCGTCGCTTTTCTCTTTTTTTTGAGTGAGCATAATCCCGAATATCAGCAGCACCAGTATACCTCCGACATAAATCATAATCTGTGATACGGCCAGAAAGTCCGCACCTGCGAGCACGTACAATGCGGCTACGCCCAAAAACACGACGAACAATGCGAATGCACCGTAAATGAGATTTCGGGAAAAAAGGATGAATAGCCCGGCAGCGAGCGTCAATGCGGAAAAAATGTAGAATATAATTACCTCCATGCGCGCCTATTCTTTGGGTTTCGGTTTCATTGTCGGGCGGAATGCGGGTTTCGCAGCTACCGGCTTTTCTGACGATTCAGCTGCTGACTCAGCAGGCGTTTCAGCAGCTGGCTTCTCCACATTTTCATCCGAAACTACCCTAGGCTTCATGGTAGGACGGAACGCGGGCTTGGCAACAGCCGGTTTTTCTGCCGGTTCCGAAGCTGACTCAGTCGGCGTTTCAGCAACCGGTTTCTCTACATTTTCCTCTGAAACTGCCTTAGGCCTCATGGTAGGACGGAATGCAGGCTCCGCAACAACCGGTTTTTCTGATGGTTCCGAAGCCGACTCAGCCGGCGTTTCAGCAACGGGTTTCTCCACATTTTCGTCTGAAACCGCCTTGGGCTTCATGGTCGGACGGAAAGGCGGTTTGGTAGCTGGCTTTGCAACCGGTTCGGCTGGTGTATCTGCGGCAGAAGCGTCTGCCGCAGGCGCTTCCGCAACCGGCTTCTCCACATTTTCGTCTGCTATCACTTTTGGTTTCAAAGTGGGGCGGAATACCGGCTTCGCAGCGGCGGTTTTTTCTGTCGGCGGAGTTTCCGGTGCCGTTTCTTGCACTGGTGCATCACCTTCCACCTTTCTCGGCTTCATTACGGGCTTGAAAGCCGGTTTAGGAGTCGGAGTTGCCGCCTGGGCAGCGTCAGCATTCGTATCGTTGGCAGCAGGCTCTTCGGCCGGCTTCGGCTTTGCAGTTGGTTTGAAAACCGGTCGGGCAGGAGCGGTTGCACTCGCAGCAGCAGCGGCAGGTGTTGCCGAAGGGGCTGCCTTTGCCGCTTTCAAAGCTTCTTTTTCTTTCTGGAACTGTTCCAGCAGCGTCCGCTTTTCGTCAGCTTGTTCGGCGGTGAGGTTAGAATAATTGTAAACCATATCCCGCACATCCAGCTCACTGTAATCGAAAGTCTTGGTCATGGTAAGACATTCCGTCGGGCAAACCGTCGTACAAAGGCCGCAATAGCAGCATTTGGCCATATCGATATCGAACTTGGCTGCGTACAGACGGATCGGCGAACCATCGGAGGCGCGTCCTACATCTTCTACCGCTTTAATCGGCTCGATATCAATACAGTCTACCGGACAGACTTTCGCACATTTGTCGCAAACAATGCAGTCGTCCATCTCGTTATGCAGACGGTACCTGCCATTATCCGGAATGGGAATGGTTTCCAGCGGATATTGGATCGTCACGATGCCATCCTGCTGGTCGTAAAAACTGGACGAACGAATATCCGCAGGTCTACGGCTCTTACGCGCATTCCAGAGGTGCCGTAACGTCAGCCGCATGCCCGTGAGGGTCGTGCTGATGCCGTCGGATATATTTTTAAAGTATTCTGACAAAATCCCTGTTCGTTGGTATTGCGGTTTACCCTATGACAAATATAGAGTAAACGGTTCAAAAACTCACTTATCCACAGCCACTGCTTCCAAAAGCTCCTGCAATTCATTTTGCAGCGAGGCCGTTTTGTCAGCAATGTACCAACGCTGGATATCCTCCGAAAATTCACTGTACGACTTCACCGGATTGGCTTTGTACTCCCTCAGCAATTCCTGAGCACCTGCCGGACGCGGCCCCCATGTGAAAATTTCATTGAAATCCTCATCCACCGCAATCAACTTCGGGATTGAACGCCCGCCATTGGTAAGATAAGCATCCATCAATTCGGGGTTCTCATCCCGAAGCAGGAATGTTACCATGATTAAAGGGTTTGAAAGTGATGCCGCTACGATAGTGGGGAGGTTCTGCGCGGCATCCCCGCACCACGCCTCGGTCAGAATGTACCAGGTTTGTGGGTTATCAACCTGATTGACGGCCTCTTTCAAAGAATCCTGGATTGTCGTTGTTTTATTAAGACGATGCATCCGTGCCAGGTTCAACCTGGTATAATGGCTCAGCGCCTCGGATTGTTTAGGGCCGGTTGTCCTGTTTTCCAAGACCACCGTTTCCATTAAATGCATGTATTCTGAATATGTATAAGCCCCTTTTCTGACCGATTCGGGGAATAGATGCGCTACGTTTCTCATTGGATTTTCATTTATTAGAAAACCCTCCGGCGGCGCTTTCAGTTCACTTTCCCCCTGCCAAAAATTGTACTTTTACCTGTCACTTTAAGTTGATTTTCAATGCATTCCAAAAGACGCTTCGCCAGCTTGTCCCTGTCGAAATGCACGCGTACAAACTGGTAGCCGTTGTCACCATGTTCGCTCAGCAGGGCCCGGTTTTCCATGTATACTCGAATCTTCCGGGCCAATTCCACAGGATTTCCCGGCTCTGAAAACATCCCCGCCTTAGCTTGCTCCACCAAATCGCGCGAAACGCCGTCAATTACCATCAAAACCGGCTTTTTACAGGATAGGTAATCAAAGGTTTTGTTACTGTAAACGGTTTTGAAAATGTCTGCTTTTTTCAAAACTGCTACGCCGGCATCGGCCATTAAAATGTATTCGAATACTTTCTCTTTGGAAACAGGGTCCAGAAATGATACATTTCCTAAGTCACGGAAATTTGCTTCTTCTATTAACATTTTCTTCTGCATTCCGTCGCCCACCAGCAGAAAATGGGCATCAGTGCCGCGAAGCAGCGTCGCGGCTTCCAGGAGTTGCATGAGATCATTTGCCAAACCATGCGCTCCAACATAAATGATCACAAACTTTCCTTCCAGGCCGAGTTTTACACGCAACTCACGCGTACATAAGCTACGTAACGCCTGTTCGCTCCAACGAAGATCCGCCGCGTTGGGGATCATAACGATCTTACGCGGATCAACGCCTTTGTGATGAATAAGCTTTTCACGAAATGCCGGGGTGAGCACATTGAGCAGCTTTGCTTTGGAGTAGAGGTATTTTTCAAATCGGTATGCCAAACGGATCAGCCACTTGTTCCTCAAAACACCCATTTCAATCGCCGATTCAGGCCAGAGATCGCGAATCTCCACTACCAGCGGAATACGTTTCATTCTCGAGAGCACCAGCCCCGGAATGCCCACCAGAAGGGGCGGCGAGGTTATGATAATGCAGTCATATGGGTCGTTTGCGAAGCGCATTCCTGCATAAACGGCTATAAGTGCGAAGGAAATGTAGCTCCAAAACCGCCCGAAGAAACTACGGTGGTAATACCGGGATGTATTACAACGGATCACCAACACCCCGTCTGCATTCGATTTAACATAGAAAAACTTCCTGACCCGGTGGACTTTGTTCTCCTGCATATAATGTGCGTCTCCGGCAATCACCGTCACAGAATGCCCTTCCTGCACCCAAATCCGCGCCATTTCATTCCAACGGGAGCCTCCGCCTGCGCTGTCTTCGAGGAAGTATTGATGAATAAGGAGAAAGTGCATAACAGCCTGGTTAAGTTAATGTCCCACAATAACGGTCCGGACATAATGCCCCAAAGTCTCGAATACCACCATTTTACATTCCTCTCTTTCACCATACATTTTTGAATACCAACCACTTTCAATAATCTGAGGAATTTCGTTACCGTGCTCGTCGGTTGCCCTAATCGTGAAATCGTTGTCGAATGCTTCATCCGGATGCCAAAGCTGCCGGATTGGCGCTCCTTTCGGAACGTTTTGAACGTAATCCTCAACCACCCAATGCAGCTGACCAACTTTCTTAACGACCCGGCGTTTATGGACAATCCCCTTACCGAGGTGACGGAAACCTTCAAACTCGGCTTCAATCCAGTACTCGTTGCCGGAAGAACCAACCTTCCCTTTTGCATTTGTAATCCAATGCGTCCAGATGAAGCGGTGTCGCTTTTGCATTTGATCAAAATCACCAATCATGATCGTGTTATGCCCCCTGGTACCTGAAAAATAGCGCATTGATTCCTGATCGGCATTGTACAACCAGGTACCGGCGTCACGAAGGATATTGCGGCCGTTTATCCAAATGTCGAGGTGATTGTTATCGGCCTGAAAGGGGCGGGTGTCGTATTTTCCGCAGCGCAGGAATGTGAGCGTTCCGGTATCGCGGATGATATGGTAACCACCTATCGGAAAGGACGATATACGCCGGGGGCACATTTTCGACAAAGACTTAGACCTGCCACCGGTCAACCACACCGACTCCTCGTTCCAATTTCCCTCTCGGTAATCCAAATCGCGCCCCAGCACATTAGCAAGTGCCATCATCTGCGGTCGAAAGTCCCCGAAGCTACGCTCCGACAATGGGAAGAACAATGCACCGTCGTTGTGACCATAGTTGGGAAGACGTCCATTTATATTCACTTGGCACGTTCTCAGAAAAATTAATGAAGCCTTCGCCCGCGAGTACACCGTATCACACAGCCGATCGCCATTTCGCTCCGACAACCGGATTCCCCAGGTCATTAGCTGAATCACAACACGATGATAGTTCATCGAAAATTGAAGGAAAGTCCCGTCCCGTGCAATCTGTTCGCATACTTCCGTTTCGAAGATAAATTTCCCCTTGTTACGCCATTGCATGGCTCGGGGTAAAAAAGGCATTAACAAGCCAACCGTGTACAAACCGAGGGCTTCCGTCAACAGATGATTGTTCTTTAGAGCAACCTGCGAGAACCGGATATTGCTTACAACATGCCACATCTGGTCATAAATGCTGCACAGTATTTTGTCTAATAGGCGCTGATTTAACGTCGGCGATTTCCGATAATAGTGCAGCGCAAAAGTCCAGTTCAAAATGCGCAGCGCAATCTCCTGGCTGCATTTCCAGTTTGGCCCGCAATTGACGGGGTTGTTATCGATCCAATGGGTAATCAGTCTAAAAACCGTTTCGGATTGATCTTCTTCGAAGTGGTAATCATAGCGGATCAGGTCATATAAAAAGCAGAATCGCGATTTCTCCCATACATATTTGATATCCCCAGCTTCCGGTGAAAAATCGTCCACATCCGACCAATGTTGATTTCGAGGGTAAACAAAGCCAGTTAATGGATTGGTATGCCAACCAGGTACTTCAAACCATTGCTTACTGAAATAGCGATATCTTCCAATGTTTATTTGCGTGGCCCGCCATTTCAAATCTTTAAGGCTTGCGTTCCTCTGTATAGCCAGTTTCTCCGGGTCGAAAAGAAATAGAGATTTGCAATTGCACCATTTGTGGATACTTACAAACGAGTGCCTTGTGGCTCTTTTCGGGAAACGTAATTTCAACAGCCCGGTTTTCGCTTGCAACCAGAACCCCGCCCGGAACAGCACATATGGCCAACCCATTTGTCGGCCAATTTGCCAGATAAGCATCAAATGCCGCAGCGCTTTCATAGTACCTTCACCCATCCGCCGGTCCACATGCTATCCCGCGCAGCCAATGTCGCCCTGCTGGAATTCCAAATGTCCTCAATAGGCATTAACGGCATAGTTTCGGCTGAAATGCATTCAAACAGCCTGTCGAACTGCTCCCGGTGGCCCTTCCCGGTGTCCATTCTCATTTCGGCAAATCCTTTGAAACCATATCCGCGCAATACTTTATAGTCGTCCAGAACGACCGTCCGTCCGAGCGAATGCACTTCTATTCGCTCTTTTGGATAACCGCTATGGCCATTTGAAAAATAATGCACGGTGCCGGTCGAGCCATTTTCGAGTTTCAAAAGCACGGTCGCATTCTCGGAACTCATGCACCCGTGGACCGCCAGCGCATGGGTGCAAACTTCCGTAATGCGGCTCTCCGCAATCCAGGCGACGAGGTCGATGAAATGGCACGCCTCGCCCACCAGCCTTCCTCCGCCCCTCGCGCTGTCGTGTATCCAGGAATTTCCCAAAATATAGCCAGCGTTAACGGTGATCACGACATTCATCGGGCAGCCTCCCAGCAGTTCCCGCAATTTGGTAATGTGCGGTGCATATCTCCGGTTGAAACCCACCGTGAGGAAAACCGGCCACGGAGCGTTTTGAAGTGCCGATTTCACTGTTTCAACACCCCTAAAATCAATGCTAAGCGGCTTTTCCACGAAAACATGCTTCCCGGCCCGTATCGCATCTGCTGCGATGGAAACGTGCTGATCGTGCCGGGTAGCGATGATAATCAGATTGACTTCGTCGTCCTTCAAAATCTCGTCATAATCGGTGGCTACCCGTGAAATCCCGTATTTCGCTGCCAGTTCGGCCGCCCTTAATCCGCCTGAACTTGCGATGTATCTGATACATTTTCCGCGAAGGCAAGGCAACAGCGTCATACTCGCAAAATTTCCAGCGCCAACAATCGCTGCAACTACTTTTTGAAACGTCCTGGCATTATCAGCGCTTTGGATCACCGTTTCGCGGGTATTGCATTTGCCACTGTAATCGATTAATGTTCCCAGCGATCGGCTGTTCCTTTGGTATATGCCTGAACAGTTTTCAAGCGGCACAATGTCGGTGATCAACGGCTTTACATCCAGCGCGCCATTCCCTAACAGTCGGAGGATTTCCTGAAAATTGCGGTTCATTGTCCAGCGTACATACGGCAAAGGATAGTCAACGCCTTGTTCCTCATACGCGTGATCGTAACGCCCGGGCCCGTACGCGCAGGAAACCTGGAATGTCAGTTCCTTGTGGTAAAAATCCGCGCGGTTCAGACGCAGGGGCACGTCGCCAATAAGCACTATTTTTCCTCTTTTTCGGCAAATCGCAGAGACCATCGATATAACCTTACCAGACCCGGAAGAAGCGGTAATAATCACTCCATCCATTTCACCGGATTGCTCTGAAATAAATCTGCCGGTAGATTTTAAAGGATCAAAGGCTCTAATACCTTTTTCTTCGGCAAGTCGTCGCCTACCCTCATCCGGTTCGATACCTATTACCTCGCACCCTTGCGCGCGCAGGAGGTCAACAACTATCAAGCCGATTAATCCCAATCCTACCACCGCCACCCGCTCGCCCAATGCGGGCGCCAGCAAACGCACGCCATGCAGCCCCACCGCACCCAGGACCGTGAATGCTGCTGCTCCATCGGGCAGATTTTCCGGGATCTTTGCCACCAGGTTGACGGGCACACAGACCACCTCCGCGTGCGGCCCGTTGCTGACCACGCGATCACCGATGGTGAATCCTTCCACACCCTCTCCTAAGGCTACTACATTCCCTACATTACAATACCCCAACGGCAGGACCTGATCCAGCCTGCGGAGTACTGATCGCGTGGTTTTCCAGAAACCGTCCGTTCTGATTTTGTCGATAACGAGGCGCAGTTTGTCGGGCTGTTGCCGTGCTTTGAGCAGAAAATTGGCTTTGCTGAACCGGACCAGCATTCGTTCGGTGCCGGCGGAAACAAGGCTTTTGCGGGTTTTGATGAGCAGACAACCCTTTCGAGCGAGCGGAACGGGGACATCCAGGAGCAGCGTCTCTCCCGTTCGGAGATTCTGGGCAAGTTGTTTCATGAAATATAGTGTGCAGTTTGAGTAAATATCAGGAGTAGGAATTTACGAATTAAATCCAATCGCCAAGATTTGATAATTTTGACGGCATTCAATCCTTAACCACACAAATTTCCCGATGAAAAAGCAAATCAATATCGGTATAGTAGGTTACAAGTTTATGGGCCGGGCGCATAGCAATGCCTGGAAAAAAGCCCCGCTATTTTTTGACACGCCTTCGACGCCCGTCCTGAAAGTCGCGTGCGGTCGCCATCAGGAATCGCTTTCCGAGTTCGCCCGGAATTGGGGCTGGGAGGAGACCGAAACCGACTGGCAAAAGCTTATAAACCGCCCCGACATCGACATTATCGACATCGCATTGCCTCAAAATCTGCATTACGAAGTCGCAATCGCTGCGGCAAAGGCGGGCAAGCATATTTTCTGTGAAAAACCGCTTTCGATGGACAGCGCACAGGCGGCCGAAATGCTGAAAGTTTGCCAGGAGAACGGCGTGAAGCATTACCTGAACCACAATTACCGCCGGACGCCCGCCGTAGCGCTCGCCAAAAAGATGATCGAAGAAGGCAAGATCGGGCGCATTTTTCACTGGCGTTGCGCTTACCAGCAGGATTGGATCGTCGATCCGTCGTTCCCGCTCACCTGGCAGCTTAAAAAAGAGACCGCCAAAGCCGGCCCGCAGTGGGACCTTAATTCTCATGCGGTCGATCTCGCGCACTTCCTTGTAGGTGACATTGTTTCCGTGTCCTCACTGACGGCGAACTTCATTAAAGAACGCCCGATAGCCGACGAAACAGCCACCGGAAGTCTGTCCGGCGCGTCCAAAGGCCACGAAATGGGCGAAGTGACGGTCGAGGATGCCGCCCTGATGATGGTCAGGTTCCAAAACGGCTCCATTGGCTCATTTGAAGCAACCCGGTTCGCAACCGGCCGGAAAAACCGACTGACGTTCGAAATTTATGGCAGCAAAGGCAGCCTCGTTTTTGACCTTGAACGTATGAACGAGCTGCAATACTATTCCAACGAAGACGCGAAAGGCGAACATGGATTTCGCACCATTCTTGCCACCGAGTCCATTCACCCCTACGCCGGGCATTGGTGGCCCGCAGGTCACATCATCGGCTACGAGCACGCATTCGTGCATGCGGTGGTCGACTTCCTCGATGCCATTGAAAGTGATACCGAACTCAAACCGGATTTTGCCGATGGTTTGAAAATCATTCAAGTGCTGGAAGCCGGGTTACGTTCGGCCGAAAGTGGTAATGAGGTGAGACTTTAAATTTTGGGGAGGAAGGAGGAAAGGGAGGAAAGTAGGAACTAGTATTACCCTTTCCATCCTCCCTTTGCTCCATCCTCCTTCCTTCATCCTACTTCAAAAGCGCAGCCACTTTCAAATCCACTGCATTATCCCCCGTATCGTATCCTACGTGCTGGTCGACTACTTTGCCGCTGCCGTCGAGAAGCACCCAAATCGGGATTGTTTGTAGATTATATTTCTTGTCCAGCATCGCATAAGTCTCCCCAGCGGGCAGGAGGAATTGCTTCCAGGGCATTTGCTCTTTTTCCATGGCCTTTTTCCAGGCATTTAGATCCTTATCGACGGAAATGCTGACTACATTCAAATCCGCCGCTTTGCTTTCATACAGTTTTTTGATTTGCGGAATTTCCATCCGGCAAGGCCCGCACCAGCTTGCCCAAAAGACAATCAGGTTATGTTTGGAGGAATCCACCAGAGCTTTGCTGATCGACTTATTATCCGTCGTTTTTAATGCAACTTCCGTCGGGAAATCGCTGCCGGTTTTGTTTTCGTATTCCAAATAGGTTTTTAAGGCAATATAACCGGGGTTTGAATGCAGCTTGGGATCGAAAAGTGAAAGCAGATGTTTGGCTTCATCCGTGGCGAGAGCTGCTTTACTGAAATTCAAAGTACGCAGCAATTCCAGTGAATTGAAATTCTTTTGAACTAATGACTCATTATAAGTTTGGTTATCATCCGCCTTTTTCGGATCAACCTTGAAGGCATAGTGATGGAATGCCGCGCTCGTTTGCTGGTTAACCTTATCAATTTTGAATACAACAACCTTATTTTTCGGAGTGAATATCTGGATCGTGTCGAGCTTCAACTCCATTACACCCCGCTCGGCATAAAAATTACTCTCACTCGTTTTCTTGAAATAAGGATTTTTATAGCCAACGAGCTGATGTGGCCAATCGGGATTTCCAGTCTCAAATACAATAGCTGCCCGAAACGGAACAAAATTCCCGTCGGTATTAACCCTAAACTCAAATTTCCCGTCCCGCACTAATGCCGTATCCACAAAGTTGCGGGTTTCCGCATTGCCAAAATACAGCGTCTTGCCTTCCAGAAACGTGTTGGCACCCCGCAGATCGCCATGTATCACTATTTCCCGATTGTCCCCGCAAGCCCACAACACACAAATCATCACAAACACCCCCGCCGCACCGAAAAGGGCACGAATAATCCGATTATTTTCCATAACACATTATGATTTTGTTGATACACAATGGTAATGAGTTTGTTATAGAAAACAAAATATAAAATAAAATTATATATATTCTTAATTTGCTCTTAAATAAAAATGGCAACCGAAGAGGCTGCCATATTAAAATTAAACTCAAAACACATTTACACGGTTACTTTGGCTCCGCGTGCGTAGTAGGCGTGTGAACGATATCGAAATAGATCGATTGGTCATTATTGTTGGGATAAATCCTGTACGTAAATTCGTCTTTTGTAAGTACTGTAATATCCACAACACGGGTGAACAAAATAGCTCCGGTATTATCCTTTGCTACAATTGTGCGGGTTTTTCCATCGGCAGAAACGGTCCAGTCGCCATGCATTTTGGGTGAATTATCCAGATTATACATAGCAAATGTCCCATCTGCCTTGAAATAAGCAAAACCCACAAAGTTGGCTACATTAGCATCGGTCAACGCCACATTTTCTCTCTTACTATTTTTTGCGTTTGTTGTTTCCCAAGCAACACTCGCCAGCACTTCACTGGGTGTTAATGCTTTTTGCGGCTCATCGTCATCGCTGCAACCAATAAATAGTGTGGCACAAAAAACGACCACCAAACCCAATACAATCTTCTTAAAATCAGTCATGTTTGATAAAGTTAATTACACCACAAAAGTATTTTATGCGGTACGTAATCACTTTACTCTTTTCATCCCGATAGTTGTAAATTTTATAACTTCCGGACTCGTGCATTACCAGCACGTGCGATCATTGACACTCCTAAAACACAATATTTCCCTTGTGAATCAGCGATATCACCGGTGACATACGGGATACTGCTTCGGCGGAACAACTTGCCGCTACCAACACCATATCCGCCTCATCACCGGCTTTGGGCCATTGCTGTGAACCTTTCTCGTCCAGCGGAAGCACGTAACGGGTTGCAAAAGCGAGCGTCCGCGACAATTCCCATTCGGTGGAGTAGCCGTACAGTTCTGCGATGAGATGTGCTTTCTGAAGCATATTTCCCGAACCGAAAGTACTCCAATGGTCCTGTATGTTATCATTCCCGATCAAAACCTCCACACCATGCTTTCTAAGCGTCGGAATGGGCATAATAGTACCTCTGAACGGCACCGATGACACAATACCCACGCCCGCCGCTGCCAGGCGCTCGGCTATTTTTTCTGTTTCGGGCGTGCTCATATGCCCCAGTGCGAATGCGTGACTAACGTACGTCTTCCCTCTCAGCTGTGGATTTTCCATGGCCTTGTCGATCAGAAATTCGATGGTCTTTACACCACTTTCTCCTCTTTCATGCAGGTGGAGATCAATACCCTTGCCATTGTCCAAGGCCAATTGTGTAATCAACTCCATGGGCTTTTCAATGCTTCCGTCGATCGAATAGGGGTCGACACCCCCGATAAAGCCCACGGAATCCATTTGGGCTACCTCTTTCAACAGAGATTCCGTTTGAGTGTAGTAAATTCCATGCTGAGGAAAAGCGACCAACTCCGCGGCGAGACTCTTACGCTTGTGTCGGAGCGCTTCTTCCAGGTGGTAGAGGGAGTCGAGTCCCGAAGTCGGATCTACATTGAAATGCGAACGAATGAAGTGCGTTCCGTAAGAATGGAGGAAATCGATTAACTTTTCGGTGCGCTCGATAGAGGTTTTCAGCCACTCGGGGATCATCCGTTGTTCGTAGGCGATCATATCCTTTACCGTCTTTCTTTTGGCCGAAACAGCCTGCCACGGCAACCCGAAAAGCATTTTGTCGAGATGCGCGTGCATATCCTTAAATGCCGGCAGCAAAAGCCTGCCTTTCGCGTCTATTCCCTCTCCATGGGGTTTATTAGGTTTAATACTTTTTATTTTGCCATTCTCTACTTCAATACAAAACAAAGCTGTTTTCGTGTGCACCACCTCGCCTTCTTCGTATTCAAAACCTGTTTCCAGCAACACGTTTTTCAGGGTATATTCCTGATTTTCCATTTTCCTCTATTTCGATAAAATGCTTACTATTTCTGTAAAACCACGGCTTTGCGCATGTTGCAAAGGTGTAACACCATCGTGGTCGGGTATGCCGAGGTCCGCGCCGCCATCTTTCAGCAGCTGCACAATTTCCTGGTACTTTTTGCTCCCATTGCCCAACACAATGGCTTCCATCAAAGCCGTCCACCCCAGACGGTTTACATGATTAATGGGAAATCCTTTGGTACCTACCAGCACTTTCACCGTTTCCACGTGCCCGCGTTCGCATGCGGGAATCAATGCGGTGCCGTTGTAGCGGTTGAAAACGTCAAACCGGGCACCATGGGTAAGAAACAGCTTCACCAGTTCGGTTTGACCGCTCGCGCCGGCATACAGAAACGGGCTGTCCTGGATATTGTCCTGCAAATTGACATCCGCACCTTTCTCCGTCAGCAGCGTGGCCATTTCCATGTGCTTATCGATCGTCGCCAGCAAAAGCAGCGACTTCCCGCTTCCGTCTCGGGTATTGACATTAGCTCCCTCGTTAAGCATCTTTTTTACGCCGCTCAGGTCGTTTCGGCTTACCAGTTTGAGGATTTCCTCCTGTTGCATCGTAGTATCGCTTGTTAACGGCTCATTTTTCGCATGGCAGGACGCAAATACACCCATCAATGCGAACAGCAATAATGTTTTCATAACTCCAATCGATTAATTGAAAAATTACAACGACAAGGTAAGGCGAGTTTTCCGGTAGCGCTTTGCGGAATGTATGCTGATAGTTGGAGGATTTATTACTTCGCGCCGAATGGTGACGACTGTCATGCAATGGTTGAAACGACCAGAAACGAAAAAAGCACCGATTTCTCGACGCTTTCTGTGGGAGTTGAGGGATTCGAACCGCGGCGGACCGTCCCCGACCCTCTGCTTGTAAGCGGACGCCGCGCGGGCAGATGCTCTGAACCAACTGAGCTAAACTCCCTTTCTTTTTTCTTTTGTTTTCCCGATTGGCCAGAAACGAAAAAAGCATCGATTTCTCGATGCTTTCTGTGGGAGTTGAGGGATTCGAACCCCCGACCCTCTGCTTGTAAGGCAGATGCTCTGAACCAACTGAGCTAAACTCCCTTTCTTTTTTCTTTTGTTTTCCCGTCGTTTGGGAGTGCAAATATGTGCGACTAAATTGAACTCTGCAAATATTCTTGAAAAAAAAATTTAAAATATTTTTTAACCGCCTGATAACCAGTATACGCTATTCAAAATTTAAATAGAGCGTGACAGTGTGGGTACGCATGCGACTGATGCCATTAGCTACGGAATTTGCGCCGGGCACAAGCATATTGGTCAATCCATGTGAAAAACGCAGTTCGGGAGCGAATTTGAAGAACTCGAAGAACTGCTCGTAACCGATCCCGTAGTCGATAGAGAAGTCGCTCGACTTGGTGTTGAGGGCAGTAGCTCCACCTCCCCGGTTACGTTTTACGTTGGTCTCAATCCCCAGCGTCACGCCTGCGATCATGTACATGCGCGAGTTGACCCGGCGTAGGGATTTGTATTTTAGCAAGAGCGGTACTTCAATCCACGTCGACTCCCGCTTTTCCGTACGGTCGGTACCATTCGGATAGCTGAATTTAACATGCCGCTCGTAAAGTGAAACCGCGGGTGTTGTGCGCAGGTCGAAATGCTCGTTCAGATAGGCATTGACGGTAAATCCCATGCGAAATGCCGCATTCGTGGGCGACTGGATCACAAACGCCGTATCCTTCGTCACAAAGTCGTTGCTGTGCTTGATATTGAACCGCGTGAAGGGGACCGCGAAAAGAATACCGTAATGGATCGGCTTGTCGTCATAGTATTCGAGGTGCTTGCGACGGTACCCGATGCCCTGAGACTGCGCTTCCTGCGCGGCCATCAGCAGCGCCAGAATGCCGATAATTACTTGTGTCCGACGTAAATTGAACAGATCCCGAAGGTAAGTGATATGCATTTGGTATTTATGAAACCTGCTTTTTTATAAATATCAAGAAAAGCTTCCCCATCCGGAAAGGCCTGTACGGACTCGGGCAGATAAGTATATGCCGAGCTGTCTTTGGAGACCGTCTTCCCTATTATTGGCAATATGTATTTGAAATAAAAATTGTAAATCTGCTTGAACGGAAAGCTTTTAGGCTTCGAAAATTCGACCACCACGCAAGTTCCGCCCGGCTTCATCACGCGGTTCATCTCTGTCAGTCCGGCCAGCAAATTCTGAAAATTGCGTACTCCAAACGAAACGATAATCGCGTCAAAATAATTGTTTGCAAAAGCCAAACTTTCCGAGTCGCCGCTTTGCAGGGTAATCACGTCTTGCTTGCCCAGTTTGGCGATTTTCTCGCGCCCTACGGCCAGCATACCCTCCGAAATATCGACGCCGATGATCTTCTCGGGCTTCAAAGCAAGCGCTTCGATCGCGAAGTCGCCGGTGCCTGTCGCAATGTCGAGAATAACCTTCGGTTGTTGTTTTTTGAGCAGTTTAATGGCCCTTTTGCGCCAATATATATCTACACCACCACTCAGGACGTGGTTCAGCAAATCGTACTTAGGCGAAATATTATCAAACATTTCCGCAACCTGCTCCCGCTTGGTCCCTTCCTTATCTTTATAGGGTACTACACTCATCTTTCTATTGTATTTTCAACTACAAGCAAAACTAACAGATATTTACGGTTATCGCACGGCGGGCCGGCATCTTAATTGGTTCTACAAAAAGTGACCAAAATGAAAAGCGCACGTATCAATGGCTGAACAAACATTTCATCCCGATCATTTCCAGCCATGCGTTACATTTTACTATTTGCCGCCTGTGCCATAGCCGGCATAACCGTCGCTCAGCCTGTCCGTTACCGCTCGCCGAACGGCATCAGTGAAAAGAAAAGTTACAATCGCCGTACTACGCAGCCCAACTTTATCAGCCTCCGATACGGCCTCACACAGTTTTACGGCGAACTCAACGCGCAAGCCATGCACACGATCGCGGGGTTAGGCGTCGGCCGGTCGATTAACAAAGAATTCGCCATTCAACTCGATTACAATGCCGGACGCATTGGCGGCGAGAAAAGGGCTTTTTTTAATTCCTGGTTTGTAAATGAATATAACAGTGCAGAATGCCTCTTGAAATGGGACCTTTCGGAGCAGTTCAGTGATCGAGAGCCCGGACCGGCACATATCTCGGCTTTTGCCGGATTAGGGCAAATCTGGTTTAGCGCCAATGCCTATGATCTCGACGACGACCGGCTTTTACGCTTCACCAACAGTCAGCAAAGTGCCAGAAATCCGCTTTTTCTCCGCTGGGGACCGGCCAGGGGGCCGAAAGGCATCAAAAAAACGAGAGAAGGGATATTACCGCTCGGCACTTCTGTGAGCTATGCTTTGTTAGAAAAATGGAAAATTGCATTCGAATATCGCTTCTATTTCGTGCGGACGGACAAGCTCGACGCCACATCAGGCCAGCGGCTGATCAACCCCGAAGAAAGCGAGTCGTACAGCGACACGCCGAACGACACTTTCAGTTTCATCGCCGTATCGGTGCAATATCATTTCGGCCAAAAGAAAAATTGAATGCCTGTTAACGTTGTTAAGTAATGATTTCTACCACTGTTAAATACAAACTTTATCCCTCTCTGCTAAGCTGTTTCGATCGGTTTGAGCGTGGTTACATCCATGAACAGGAGCTGCTCGACCGCATTAACCGAGTGCCGGTGCCGCAAACGGAGGCGCAATTTCGCGGTTCCTCGTTTGAAGATGCGGTGATCAAAGGGATTGGCGAAGAAGCATTTGACCCGGAAATCCTGTCGAAAGTGCGGTCGTACCTGCCGCGCCCGATGCTGAAAACACAAGTGTACTGCGAATACCAATTGAATGACAGCCTGATTTACGGGTATGTGGATGTCATCGGAAAGATGCTGGCCGTCGACATTAAAACCACCGGTAATTACCGGGAAGGCGCTTTTGCAAAAAGCCACCAGAACTTCTACCTGCCGGCATTGCGAATGAAAGGCATCAGAAGCCTCCGCTATGTGATTACCGATTTTAAGGAAGTCTATCTCGAAGAATATGATCAAATGGCGGATCTTACTTATCAGGAGGAGCAAACTGCCCGCTTCTGTGCATTCCTCGAAACCGCCCGCGACCGCATTACCGACTTACGTGTATTTGCCCGCATTTAACACTGATAACCAGGCTAAAAATCGAGCAATTGGTATTTCACCGCAAATATCGCCAGGCTCACCGAGTTACTCGCCCCGGTTTTTTCCAGCAGATTTTTACGGTGACCTTCCACCGTCCGGTAGCTGATAAAAAGTTCCTCCGCGATTTTGGCCGTGTTATAACCTTTGCAGATAAGCGCCAGCACCTCCATTTCGCGGTCAGTGAGGCCGACGTTCAGAGAAGGAATAGCCACTTTACTCCGCGTCGGTTTGATGTCACCGTGTTGCAGCCCCTGCCGCATTACCTGCGCGATGTCGTCGTTGATGTAGTAGCCTTTTGTCACAACCTGCGTGATCGCTTCGCTCAAAATGCCCTGATCGATGTCCTTGGGCAGGTAGCCGTGCACGCCTACACGCATGAGCTGCAAGATGTGTTCGGGGGAGTAATTCATGGAAAGGATAATGATTTTTACATCAGGGTACTGTTTCAAAAGTAGCCCTGCTACTTCTTTCCCATCCATTCCCTTCATAAAAAGATCCAGCAGCACCACATCGGGCCCAGCATTCCCTATTTCCTGCAAAAGCTCCTCACCTGAAGCGGCCTCCAGAACAACCTGATAATCTTCATTTCGGGCCAGAATCTGGCCTAATCCCTGGCGGAACAGCTTATGATCGTCCGCTATCGCTATTTTAACCGGTTCCAATTTGATCGTTGAGAAAATGTTAAACGGGCATTTCAATTTTAAAACGGGTGCCTTCACCCGGAGCCGAACGCAGTTCGAGTTTGGCCCCCAAAAGGTCGGTACGGGTACGGATCGTGCTCATGCCCATCCCGGTCGCTTTGGGACCGGAGAGCATATCGAAGCCCTTTCCATTATCGCTCATCAGTAAGCTCAGTTGCGAGTTGTTGTGATGGAGATCGAATGTAATTTCACTAGCTTCGGCATGTTTGACCACATTCCCGATCACCTCCTGAATAATGCGGTACAGGACCAACTGCTGGTACGACGAAAGCACCTCGGCAGGGTCGTCGATCGTGCAATGGATGTCCATTCCTGCATCTTCCATCCGGTTTAGCAGAATTTTTACAGCTCCTGCAAAACCAAAGTTTTCGATGATTATCGGCGACAGATTATGCGCGATATGCCGCACATCTTTCACCACATCCCCGATAATCTGGCCCGAGCGCGCCGCGAGGCCCTTCATTTCTTCCGGCGACTTTTCGTACTGTATCTGGCTCACAAACAAACGCACGGCCGACAACGACGCCCCAACCTCGTCGTGCAGGTCGCGCGCGATGCGCTCACGCTCGTTCTCCTGCGAGGCTACGATCGATTCGAGAATCTTTTTCTGATGGACCATTTCCATCTGATGCAGGCGGCTTTGCTGAAAATGCAGCTTCCGCTGGTAAAGCAGCACAAAAATGACGATCGCCAGGGCCATCATCACCATAATACCGATCCCGCCGAAAAGCAGTTGTGCAAATTCTATTTCCCCCGGCCTACCCATAATGCGATGGCGTAAGTGATATACAGCATATAATTCATCAGCGCGTGGATCACCCAAATCTGGTCATTCAGGTTTTTGGAATACAGTAAAATGAAATTCATGAATATGAAAATCAAAAAGTTGCCCGAAAAGAAAAGCAGCAACCCTGCCGATACCCAGAAGAAAGGCTCAAGCAACAGGTTTTGCACTTTCAATTCCTGAAAAACTTTATAGAAATAAGCGAGCGCCAGGAAAATAACGACCACACTCTCGATCGACCGCCCCGCATTATCGATCCACACCGACTGCCCTTGCTGCCCGAGCTCGCGCACCAGCACGACAAGCGTAAATGCCCCCGACATCCAGCCGCGCAGGGCAATAAGCCACTTCTGATCCAAGACCAGGCTGTACATCCGGATGAGCAATGCGAACTCGACGGTAATGTAAATCGGCCAGAGAAAAAGGTTGGATACTTTGAAAAACCATAAGACACGCGAAATACTCTCGATGAGTAATGCAAAGAAGATCAGCCAACATAAGAGCTTCATGGGGCGATCGGCCCTTCGGTACCGCACCAATGCCATTCCCGCCGCCACGAGCACGGGCAGGTATGTAAAAAGCACGATCAGTTGCTCTTTGGAATAGTGCATGGTATTAGCTGGATGAAGGTTTGGAATATGCATTCTCCCGCACGCCGGCACAGGAGGCAATTCTGGAAATTAAATACCTGGAATAATGTCGACAACGAACGGTCGGAGAATTTTCTGAGAGGGAGACTGGTGAAGCCGGTGGGAAATTAATGGTTAAGTCAAAAAGAAAAAAGCCGCTTCGGCGATAAATGAGAATGGCTTATTTAGCGGTAAAATCTTCAAAGGAAGCCCCGGAAAACAAAAACGCCTTGACATGTGACTGTCAAGGCGTCGTGCATTTTGGGTGGTGATGGACGGAATCGAACCGCCGACACATAGATTTTCAGTCTATTGCTCTACCGACTGAGCTACATCACCGTTTCAGTTGGTACCTTTTGGGACTGCAAAGGTAGAATGTTTTTTGAACAAACAAAACAAAAAATCAAACGTTCGGAAATTAATTTTGTTCGCTCGCATTATTAGACTGATTGTCTTTTACTTACACATAAAAATATTTTTTATTCCCAATCCATTTGCGCCAGAATACATTTTTGTTCTACTTTGTTAGTATGCTTGCATACTAAACCAGCCCTATTTCGCTATGCAGATCTTACAGCAAATCATCTTTATAGCCGCCCTGGGAATGGTATCCTGGCTGATTTACCAGCGGGTCGGCATTATAGGCAAAACGATCCGGCTCGGGAAGGATGAGAACCGTACCGACCAACCTGCCCGGCGACTATCGATCATGATGCGGGTCGCTTTCGGGCAGAAAAAGATGTTTGACCGCCCGCTGATCGGCTTTCTGCATTTCGCTGTGTATGCCGGATTTATACTGATCAACATTGAAATACTGGAAATCGTGCTGGATGGTATTCTGGGAACGCATCGGATTTTTGCCGGGCCATTGGGCGCCTTTTACAGTATCCTGATCGGCTTTTTCGAGCTGCTGGCATTAGGCGTGCTCATCGCGTGTTCTATTTTCCTGATCCGTCGCAGCATTCTGAAAGTGGAGCGGTTCCAGCCTTCGCGCCACCGTGAAATGACCGGATGGCCGCAGCTGGATGGCAAGCTGATCCTGGTTTTTGAGATCGTTCTGATGATCGCGATCCTGAGCATGAATGCCGCTGACAGCGCATTACAGGACCTGGGGAGCGAGCATTACCCGGTCGCAGGTGACTTTTTAATCAGCCAATTTTTGAAACCGCTGTTTGCCGGTTGGAGCGAGGGTGCATTGATTGCCTACGAACGCATTGCCTGGTGGGTCCACATCCTGGGAATTTTCGTATTTGCGGTCTATCTCACCTATTCCAAGCATTTGCACATTGCATTGGCATTTCCCAATACCTATTTTTCCCGACTGGAACCCAAGGGGGAAATGAAAAATATGCCCGAGATTACCCAGGAAGTGAAGATCATGCTGGGCCTGGAAACGCAGGCAGGAGATGCTGCGGTTCCCGAGCGGTTCGGCGCGAAAGATGTGGCTGATTTGACCTGGAAAAACCTGATGGATGCCTATTCCTGCACCGAGTGCGGGCGGTGTACTTCGGCCTGTCCGGCAAATATTACGGGCAAAAAGCTTTCCCCGCGCAAGATCATGATGGATACGCGCGACAGGCTGGAAGAGGTTGGCCGCAACATACTGGCTAACAAGGGCCAATTTGTCGATGATAACAAAAGCCTCCTCGGCGATTATATCCAGGAAGAAGAACTCCTCGCGTGTACGACGTGCAATGCGTGCGTACAGGAGTGCCCGGTGCTGATCAACCCCCTCGATATTATCCTGCAATTGCGCAGGCACAAGGTCATGGACGAAGCACAAGCGCCGGGATCATGGAATATGATGTTCCAAAATCTCGACACCAACCAGGCGCCATGGAAGTTTTCACCGGGTGACCGATTCAACTGGGCTTCCGCAGTGACAGATAGCGGCCGCGAAGACAATTCAACAGCATCATAAAGCATCAATAATATGAGTGAGATCGCATATCGGGTGCCTACGATGGCCGAAATGGCGGCAAACAACGAGACTCCCGAAGTTTTGTTCTGGGTAGGCTGCGCCGGGTCGTTCGACGACCGCTACAAAAAGGTGACGGTCGCTTTTGTAAAAATTCTTAACAGTGCCGGCGTGAAGTTCGCGGTGCTCGGGACTGAGGAGAGCTGTACCGGCGATCCGGCGCGACGTGCAGGCAACGAGTTTACCTTCCAGATGCTGGCGATGTCGAATATCCAGGTTTTGGATATGTATAACGTAAAAAAGATCGTCACGGCCTGCCCGCATTGCTTTAATACACTTAAAAATGAATATCCTGCATTGGGTGGTAACTACGAGGTACTGCACCATTCGGAATACCTTCAACAGCTGATCGACGCGGGCCGCGTACGCTTGCAGGGAGGCGAGGTATTCAAAGGAAAGAAAATCACTTTCCACGATTCGTGTTACCTTGGCCGTGCGAACGATGTATACGAGGCGCCCCGGCATGTACTGGAAGCGCTGGACGCGGATCTGGTCGAGATGAAGCGTTGCCGCACCAAGGGCTTATGCTGCGGAGCAGGTGGCGGGCAGATGTTCAAAGAGCCTGAACCCGGCAGAAAAGACGTGAATATCGAACGGATCGAGGAAGCCTTGCAGACGGGTGCCGATACGATTGCCGTGGCTTGCCCGTTTTGTATGGTAATGATGACCGACGGTATCAAAAACAAAGAAAAAGAACAGTCAGTGAAAGTATACGACCTGGCCGAGCTGATTGCCCAGGCGAAAGGTTTGTAACCAACTATTTTGAGAACTATGCCGCTAGCACGGTTGTTTTAGAATACTCATACAGTAAACCGTTTGACCGGCATTTAACCCTTTTTAACCATGTACATCCCTTTTAGTGATATCGATTTTCAATCCCGGGTCTGGGTTTACCAGGCCAATCGGGAACTCACCTCGGAAGAAACAGGAATTATTACAGAAACCCTGAAAGCTTCACTGGACACCTGGGAAGCACACGGCAAACCGCTCACGGCTTCCGGAAAGATATTCGAACACCGCTTCATCGTAATCGCCGTGGATGAACGCGACGAGCTGCCCAGCGGTTGTTCGATCGACAAGTCGGTACATTGGCTGCAAGAAATCGGGCAGCGGATGAATATCGATTTCTTCGACCGCTCGCTTGCATACGTCGACGAGAACGGCCACGTCAAAACCATCCCGGTACCGAAGATCAAGCAGGCTGTGATCAACGAAACGATCCTGCCGACCACCACTATTTTCGATAACCAGGTGGCTACCAAGGCTCAGTGGATGAGCCGTTGGAGAATCCCGGCATCGAATTCATGGCTGAGCCGTTATTTTACGGAGCAAACCAGTTTATAAAAACGATAAACAGGTACTTTTGCATTTCAACATATCAGAGTCTTTCATGAAGTTCTCCCGGCTGGCTGTCGTCGTTTTTTTTGTGTCCCTTTTATCAGGTTGTGATAAAAATGTCGTCTACAAAGCCCACGAGGATATTGATGACGGACTCTGGTATATTAAGAACAAGCCTTCTTTTAAGGTAGAGATTACCGACACTACGCAGGCCTACAACCTGTATTACGTGCTGCGGAATGCATTGCAATATCCCTACTACAACCTCTACATCACCCGCAACTTCGCCGGGCCCGACGGAAAGGTCATTTCCAATACCCTGGAAGAGGTTTTTATTTCCAACGAAACCACCGGCAAGCCCTATGGCCACGGCCTGGGCGACTTGTTCGACCATAAAATTCCTTTCCTGAAAAATTATCGTTTTCCACGTTCAGGAACCTACACGTTTACGATCTCACAGTCTATGCGCCAAAACCCGCTGCCGTTTATCATCAGTGTGGGTATCAGTGTGGAGAAAGTGGCTGTGCAAAAATAGCCAGGCATTTCAGTCAGCCGATGCAGGAGGGGCGCCACCTTCCGGTTTTTTCTTCGGCCTATTGCGGTGCCTGCGATAAGGCTTTTTCTTGAATTCTTTTGCTACTGCCTGTTCTCTGGCTAAATCGGCCTTTTCTTCCGCTACCTCGTGCACAGGCTCTCCCAGCAGGAATCCGTAAGGTTCGAGGCTTGGAATGCTGTCCATAATCACTTTAAGGATCGCGGTAACGGGCAAGGCGAGGATCAAACCGGAAAGTCCCCAAAGCTGGCCGCCTAAAAACAATGCAACGATAGCCGCCAGCGGGTTGACGCTCACCTTCGAGCCCACAATGTGCGGCGTGATAAAGTTACCTTCCAGAAACTGTACAAAGCTCATGACACCTATCACCCCCAGCGCGTACCAGGGCGAATCCATGGTGACAATGCTCAGCAATGCCGGCAATATGGAGCCGATCAGGATGCCGATGTAGGGTATCAATATCAGGAACCCTGCCAAAAACCCGAAAAATATCGCGTGCGGAACGCCCAAAAACAGCAATCCGACACTGTTGAGCACGCCCACAATCAGGATCACCAGGAACAGACCGGAGAGATAGCTCTGGATCACTTCGTAAATTTTCTTCAACAGTACATTCAACTCCTCATTCGGAACGCTGCGAATGGCTTTGTGGACAAACATCCTGAAAAAGTCGCGGTAGAGGAGGAAAAAGAATATGTACAACGGAATCAGCACAAATGTGGAAATGGCACCGGTTGTGGTCACCAATGTGTTGAGCAGCACAGCACGGCCCTCACTCAATGCATTAATCAGGTATTTCTTTGCCTCGCTTACCTGCTGGGTGCGGCTGATATTCAGGTAGCGTTCGCCCATCGTCAGCGTTTCGTCCAGGATTGCCTCCGCTTTTTCGGTAATGCGGGGAAGCTCTTCAGCAAAGCTGCCTATCTGCATTGAAACGACGTAAACAAGGATCACAAGTACGGTAAACAGCGCCAGAATACTCAGCAAAATAGCCCCGATCCGCGGCACTTTCCGCACTTCGAGCCATGCGCAAACCGGGTGCAGGAGAATTGCCAGTAAAATCGAGAATGCCAGCGGGATGATCGTTTCGCGAAGTACGTAGAGGATATACACCGTTGCAATGAGCGCCACGAGCGAGCTGGCGATCTTTAAGTACACGGGGGTTTCGCTATCTTTGTTTGGAAGAGGACGCAACGTTGAATTCATGAACAAGTTGATATATCTGTGGTTAGCGGTCAAAACCGTGTTCTGTACCTGTCAACCCGATCACAGAACCAATGATTTTAAGAAAGTTAAAGCGCATTACAAAAATAGCAAAATAGGAAAGCTTCCGGCGGTAGCCTCGGAAAGTTCGGGACTGGCCAGTGGAAAGCAGCCCGGTACATTCTGGACGCATAACGACAGCGGCGGCAAACCGGAGCTTTACCTTTTTGACCTGGACGGCAAACTCCTCGATACAAAAGCCGTTCCCAACGCCGGAAACATCGACTGGGAAGACCTGACGCACGACGACAACGGCAATCTCTATATCGGTGATTTCGGGAACAATGGCTCGCAACGCAAGGTTTTTGACATCTACCGCTTCAATCCTGAAAATAATAGCAGCGAGCGCATTACGTTTCGTTACCAGTCGGCGCCCCCCGATTGCGAGTCCTTTTTTTATCATCAGGGAAGTTTGTACCTTTTTTCGAAAAACTGGGGCAAGGACAAATGGGTGAAAATGTATCGCCTGCCCGCCCAAACCGGTGAGCATACCATCACGGCTACCGATAGCATACGCATCAATGCCCAGGTTACCTCCGCAGCCATCAGCCCCGACGGTAAAACATTCGCACTGCTGACTTATGGAAAAGTATTGCTCTTCGAAACGACTGGTGACAACATCGATTTCAGTAGACCAAAGGGCTGTTTCCGCTTTTCAAGGAAACAAACAGAGGCCATCGAATTTTTGAACAATACCGATATGCTGATCACCAATGAGCAGGGCGGCGTCTATCGAACTACTTTTCGCTGATGTTATGTTTATGTTAATATTAGATTTCCTCATGTAATGTGAACATCACATCTGCTAATTTCGAATCGTGTTTTAATCATCAAAACAATGAGCACTGCTAAATCTGCAAACTCGGCTCCGAAAGTACTGGTAGTTGACGACGATTCCGACATAGTTGAATTGCTAGAATATAACTTAACCAAGGAAGGCTATTCGGTGTTAACCGCTTCCAATGGCAAGAAGGCCATCGACATCGCCAAAGCATTCGTGCCGGACCTCATCCTCCTCGATATCATGATGCCTCAACTCGACGGCATCGAAACCGGCAGGATCCTCCGTCAGAACCCCGATATCAAGAACACCTACATTCTGTTTCTGACTGCCCGTTCCGAGGAGTACTCGGAGGTAGCGGCGTTCGAGGTAGGTGCCGACGACTATATTACGAAGCCTATCAAGCCACGTGCATTGATGAGCCGTATCAATGCCCTGTTCCGCCGCGAAGCGCAAAAAGCGGAGTCGGGTGATACCATCGAAATCCTCGATCTGTCAATCAACCGGAAGAACTATACGGTCACCCAGGGCGGAGAGAAGTCGACTGTTTTGCCTAAAAAGGAATTTGAATTGCTGTTCTTCCTCGCGCAAACGCCTAACAAGGTTTTCAGCCGTGACGAGCTTTTGCAAAAGATCTGGGGTGCAGACATTTATGTACTCGAACGGACTGTGGATGTGCATATCCGCAAGTTGCGCGAGAAGCTCGGCGACAATTATATCAAAACGTTGAAGGGAGTAGGCTACATGTTCAGCAACGAGCGGGAGTAACCGTCATCGCTCGATATCTTCCAATTTTTTGACCTCAGACTCGTCGTCCTTAGACTTATCCTTCTTTTTTCTGCGGAAGGCGAGTTTGATATTCACCTCTCCGTTTTCATCGACCGCCCTGAGGAATATTTTAGAACCTTCCCGCTTTTCGGGATTGTTGGGATCCAAAACGTAGGTTGAGTCGCGCTTTTTCAGGTTACTAAGCGGAATCTGAATGTTGATGTCGGTTTTATTCCCGAAACTGTAAATGCCGTCAATATAGAGCGTCAGTACGTTGGATTCAATTTCCATCGGCGCTATTTCTACCTCCTGTCCATTGAGTCTGAAATCGTTACGGATCGGGGCAAATTTGACGCGTTCGAAATTCCGCCTTTTGAAAATCAACTTTTTCATCTTCATAAACGGCTCGAAGTTGATAATGTAAGCATTCGTCAAATCGATCCTCAGCAAACCTTTCATGCTCGCTGGTACCAGCTTCACATTATTGTTAAGGGTAGATTCAAAGTTAAAATCGGTGTTGAGCAGGCCTTTCAGGTTTTGATGCGTCAGCGTTTTTTGGCCAAAATTGTCGAAGGAGTAAAAAACGGAATGTACATCCGCATTCGCGATCTTTCCGCGGACGGCCATATGCGGTAGTTTCCCTGATCCCGCATTATCCATTTCACCGGAGAGCCGGACATTTCCTCCCCCGAATGCTTTTAAGGTAAAGTACTCGATGTGCACTTCATTGTTAGTGATTCTGAGCTGGCCTTTCACGTCGTGCCCCGTAAAATGTCGGTACTGTAACCTCCTGGCGTCGAGCTTAGCTACGATTTCCATCTTATCGATTGCATTATCGAGCAATTCAGAAAGTTTGAGCGATTTCCTGGCTTTGGGCTTGCTGTTACCTTTTGCGGCCAGTAATGTTTCCAGCCAGTTGAGTTGCCAGTCGGGAATATTGATATCCACGTTCGCGCGCAGCGGCTTGGGCGAGCCAAAGAGGTAGGGAATAAGGTCCAGCAATGTCCCGCGTACAAACAGCATGTTCTGCCCGTCGTAAAACCGCAGATTAGGCATCACCATCACTTTTTCATTGAACGTCAGATCGCCGTTGATTTTACTGACCCTTACCTTTTGGGGAAGATAATCCATCGCGATGTTTTTGAGCGAAATCCTGCCCGATACTTTACCGTCAAAATTGTCCTTACTGGCATTATAGAACTTTCTCAGGTTGCCGCTGAAATGAAAGTCAATCCTCGCAGAGCCGTTTTTGAAACGATAACGTCCGGGATCCAGCAACGCGCCCATATTGGTTGAATCGGCTTCGATGCGACCGTCTATATCGGCCCGCGGATTTCGGAAGTTATTGACAACCAGCTTGAATGCAAATGGTATGGTCTCAAAAAAGCCCGTGATCTTGGGCGCTATCAGCCTCGAATTGAAGACGTCGGCCAGTTTGGTCGTGTCTGCCCTGTTGGTAAACGTACCAGAGGCCTTCATTTTGCGCAGGACACCTACCGGCAGGTTATACCGGAAAGTGTCTGTTTCAAAATGCACATCTACCTGCGGTTTGAGCCCCGGCCGACCCAAAATCCCGGCGACCTTGACCTGCGTATCCACATTCGTCTGGATCCCGATCGAGTCAATCTGCTTTTGCAGCCGTTGGTTCAGCAAAGGCAATGCATTTTTCACCGCGATTCCCTTTGCATCGAAATTGAGGTGGAATACTTTGATGGTATCCGAAAAATCGAAGACGCCATTAATTCCGATCTTGTCGTGCGTTGCGCTTTCGAGGGTTGAAGGATAAATTTTCAGCTTCTTTTCACCCTCATCATAACCCAATGCCAAAGCGAGCGTCGTTTCCTGGTTCATCAAAAAACCACCCTTTTCAACCCTGAATGTCAACCCATTGAAAAGCACAGCGCCGGTAAAACTGGCATTCGTGCTCGAATCGGTCCGCTCAATGATATTCGTCGCATCGTGAAAAAGCGCCCCGTAATATTTTTCCTTCACCGAGTCGGAATACGCAACAGCGAAGTTGAGAAAGCGGATGTTCCCTAGCTTTTTGAGAATCTCGTTCGGGTCCTTTTTTTGCTGCCCCTTTTTCTTTTGCGCTTCGGATTTGAAAATGGAAGCATTGGAATACCCATTTCGCTGAACAAACATTTTGAGGGCACCGTCTTCCAACACCAGGTTTTTTACCTGTACGTCGCCTGACAGGACGCGCTGGAGATCGAGCGCGACGTGGATTTTACCAGCCTCAAGAAACGGTTTATGGTGAACGTTGTACAGCGTGTCGGTCAGCTTTACGTCGTATAATGTGAAGTTCAGTCCCAACCCGCCGTAGAATGGCCTGAATTTAAAATCAGCTATTTCAAGGTTTCCGTTAAGGTTTTCATTGATCAGCTCCTTTGCCTTCAGAAAGAGCTCATCCCTGTTCTTATAAACCCAGAGTTCCACAGCCCCGAAAAGTAAAGCGCAAACCAGAGCGACGATACCAATGATTTTTAAGACCTTCTGAGACATCTAACGAAGAGGTTTATCGCTGTTGATGAAATAGGAACAATTCGCTCCGATCTACAATATAAGCAAGACATTAATAGCGTGCCAGAAATAATGTCCCACCGGCCATTGCAGTATCTTAACGGCCGCTTTACTCGCTATTCAGGACAAAATGTAGTAGTTTTGCGCACTCTTTTGGAATACCTACTTCCATTTACCAATCCATTGCTGTAAGATGCTACTGAGCGAACAGGAAATACTGCGCCGTCAAAAACGCGAGGAACTCATGCGAATGGGCATTGAGCCTTATCCAGCGGAAGAATTTGTCGTAAACGCCTACGCGGCCGACATTCTCAAAAACTACGAAAACAACAAGATCGACTATAAAAACGTGACGATGGCCGGCCGGCTCATGGGCTTCCGCATTATGGGAAGCGCTGCATTTGCCGAGTTTCAGGATGCCACCGGACGTATCCAGCTGTACTTCCGCCGTGACGATCTCTGTCCGGGCGAAGACAAGACATTGTACAACACCGTTTTCAAGAAACTGCTCGATATCGGTGATATTATCGCCGTACAAGGATTTGTTTTCACTACCCAAACCGGTGAGATTTCCGTGCACGTGCAGGAGTTCAAGATATTGAACAAATCACTCCGTCCATTGCCGGTCGTGAAACGCGACGAGGATGGAAATGTTCACGACGGCTTTACCGATCCGGAACTGCGTTACCGCCAGCGTTACGTGGACCTGATCGTGAACCCGGAAGTGCGTGATATATTCATCAAACGCGCCCGGATCATCACGACCATGCGCTCATATTTTGATGCCAATAACTGGCTCGAAGTAGAAACACCGGTGTTGCAATCCATTCACGGGGGCGCGGCCGCACGCCCGTTCACGACGCACCACAACGCGCTCGACCTGGGCCTGTACCTGCGTATCGCGACGGAGCTTCATTTGAAACGCCTCATTGTAGGTGGTTTTGAAGGGGTTTATGAGTTTGGGAAACTGTTCCGCAACGAAGGAATGGACCGTACCCACAATCCGGAGTTTACCACCGTGGAGCTTTATGTAGCTTACAAGGATTACCTCTGGATGATGAATATGACCGAGGAAGTGCTCGAAAAAGTAGCACTGGCTGTGAATGGCACTACCAAGGCGAAATTCGGGGATGTGGAACTGGATTTTGCAGGCCCTTATCCGAGATTGAGCATCACCGATGCGATCAAGCAATATACCGGTCTCGACGTGGAAGCGCTCGACGAAGTCGCGATCCGTGAGCAATGCCGGGCGTGGGGAATGGAAGTGAACGAAAGCATGGGCAAAGGCAAGCTGATCGATGAAATTTTCGGAGAGAAAGTGGAATCGAACATCATCCAACCTACTTTCATCATCGATCACCCGGTTGAAATGTCGCCGCTGACTAAGAAGCACCGCACCAAAAAAGGCATGGTGGAACGTTTCGAGCTGTTTGTCAATGGCCGCGAGGTAGCCAATGCTTATTCCGAGCTTAACGACCCGATCGAGCAGAAAGAGCGCTTTGAAGATCAGCTTCGCCTGAAAGAAAAGGGCGACGACGAGGCCATGGAGATGGACGATGACTTTATCCGCTCACTGGAATACGGCATGCCGCCAACCGCAGGTATCGGTATCGGTATCGACCGCCTTACTATGTTGCTTACGGACAACGCCAGCATTCAGGAAGTAATTTTCTTCCCGCAAATGCGTCCTGAAAAAAAGGCGGAGATCGCGAAAGAATCGGATTACGTAACTGCGGGCGTACCCGCAGTGTGGGTACCGGCGTTGCAGAAGATGAATATCCTGACGATCGAGCAACTGAAAAGTGCAAATCCGAACAAGATTTTCAATGATTTGGGAGGGATGCGCAAGAAGCTCAAAATAGATGAAAAAATGCCTCTGCTGGACGATGTGAAGTCCTGGGTGGAATAGCTTATAAATTAAAAATGCCGCTCCACTAGCGGCATTTTTAATTTCTCTTGCAAAAAAAATACAATTATATCTTTTTTACCTGCACAGCGTTAAGTCCTTTTTTTCCTTCAACGACTTCGTATTCTACTTGGTCATTTTCACGGATAGTAAGTCCTCCCAATCCTGTCACATGGACAAAAATGTCCTTTTTTGTGTCGTCTTCCACGATGAAGCCGTATCCCTTAGCTTCATTGAAAAATTTTACAGTACCTGTTGGCATAATAGTTGAAATAAAAAAATTGAAATAAGGTGAAAATACAGAAGATATGTAGGCGTTTCAGTTAAAAGTCGAAATGGCTATACCAAATAATTGAGGGAGGCTCAACGCATTAGCAAAAGAAATTTTGGAAAATCTTCCGAAGACATCTTGATTATAATGAACAACTTACAAATTCTTCAATCACAAAGAAACAAAAATTGTTTGTAAAACAATTTATTTGATTAAAGAATTTGAAAATTTAACGAGCAAGCGGTATTTTGCCTTTTTGGCTCATTTAAAGCAAATTTCACACGGCAGAATTGCATATTCGGGTGAAAATCGCTAATTATGAGGCAATTATCAAAAAGCAGGTATGAACAAGTTTAGGTATTTCGTTGAAAACCAAATATTTGGAGTTTGTGCGGAACTAGGAGAAAAGCTCAACTTCCCGGCGAGCAGTATCAGGAAATACTTCATCTACGCCACTTTCATGACCTTCGGTTCACCCATTATCCTGTACCTCGTACTGGCCTTTTGGATGGAGTTGCACCAGCATTGGCGCCGGCATAACAGCCCTACAATCTGGGAGCTTTAATGGGCTCGATGCCTGTAAGCTGGCCGAATTTGTGTTTCCCCAGCATAAAATATTCCCACACAACACTTCTGTAGTAAAGCGGTGCCCTGTACCGGGTCCGTGGTGTTTTCCGGGTTAACTCGGGGATCATGGCGTAAAATGCAAAGTGCGCCCTTACAATCGCCAAAACGTCGGGCCATGCTCCGGTAGCCATAAACCGCACGCTGGAAATACCGTCGAGCACCAACCTGATGAGCACCGTCTTCCACCTACGGCCCTTCGGCAGGTTTTTGAAGAGCATAATCAGGTTGTTACGGTAGTTCAGAAATGTCTTCTTCGGATTGGATTTGTGCAGGGTCCCCCCACCCACGTGGTAAACCGTCGATTTGCCGCAATAGGTAATGCGGAACCGCATATTAAGCAACCTCCAGCAAAGGTCTATTTCCTCCATATGGGCAAAAAACGATTCGTCGAAGCCCGATGCCGCATGAAATGCCGATGAACGTACAAAAAGGCAGGCGCCCGTGGCCCAAAACACATCCTTTTCATCGTCGTACTGGCCGAGATCTTCTTCCCGGGTATCGAAAATGCGCCCCCGGCAGAAAGGATAACCGAGGTAATCCATGTATCCGCCTGCCGCACCCGCGTACTCGAAGTGGGTAGGCAGGTCGTATGCGCGTATTTTAGGTTGGCAGGCAGCGATAAGCGGGTCCGACTCCATGAATGCGATTACGGGGGCGATCCAGTTTTCGGTTACCTCGATATCGGAATTGAGCAGAATGTAATAGTCTGCCTGAATGCGACGCAGCGCATCGTTATAACCTCCCGCATAGCCCTTGTTTTCACTGATCGTGAGTGTGTTCAGTTCCGGATAATGCGTATTCAGCCATTCGAGCGAATGATCTGTTGAAGCGTTATCGGCAATCCAGATCGCATGGCTTCCGGAATGTTCGATGACTTTTGGAAGGAATTTTTCGAGATAATGCTGACCGTTATAATTCAGGATTACAATCGCAACAGAGGGAGTCATTCGGTATTCGGTTATTTCATAAAGCTGCCCAAATCCAACCCTGGAATATTGGGGAGCACTCCATCCGTTACCTTTTGCAGATGTTGTTGAATTTTGGATTCGATATTCTCATTGGCTTTATTGACTGCCGCCACAATGAGGTCTTGCAGCATTTCCTTATCATCGGCATTGATGATGTCTTTATCAATGTCCAGGCTGAGCAATTTTCTTTTTCCATCGACGGTAGCCTTCACCATCCCCCCACCCGATTCGGCGGTTTCGGTGATGTACACCAGTTGCTCCTGTGCTTCTTTCATACGCGACTGAAGGTCCTTCATTTTGCCCATGAGGCCCATCATGTCCGCCATATTTCCAAACATAGCTGTACTTATTAAGTTTAAACCTTGAAAAAACTTATTTTACGGAAATAGTTCCTCACCGTAAAAGCATAAAAGTACCGCTTTTTTCAACAGTTTGATTGATGTCGTCGACGAAAGTCATCTTGTAGTAGTAGTAACCCACGGGCGCATTGGTCCCTTTGAAAGTTCCGTCCCAACCCTTGGTAATGTCGTCAGAGTGGAAAACGACCACTCCCCAGCGGTTCATGACCGACAATTCGAACGATTGCAGCTGTTCCGATTTCGCTTCCAGGATGTCGTTGAAGCCGTCGCCGTTGGGGGTAAAAGCGTCGGGAACGAATACGCCGGCGCTGCGCCGATAGTTGATAATATTCGACAAACTCTCGAAATCGCCGTCAACGGTGGTGGCCCTGATCAGGAAGTTGTATTCCAGATCGCTCTGGTTATTGAATTTCGCTGTGTAACGTAAATTTTTCTGAACCGGAATTTCTTCCGCGGTACCGGCAGAACCCGTCTGCACGACGGTATACCCTTCAAACCCGCCCAGAATAGGCGCTTCGGCCGTCCAGTTGAGGGTTGTGAGGTTTTTGGTGAGAAGAATGGTACATATTGGTTCGGAAACCGGCACTTTCTGTCCGCACGAGTTTTCGTAGCTCATGCGATAGCAGTACGACAATTCGCTCGTTTTGGCAGCATTGTCGACGTACGAATTCTCATTATATAGTGTAATGATCTTCTTAAAAAGCGTGCTGCCTGCTTCTGCACGTTCGATCGACAGTTCGTAAGTGGTGTTCGGGCCTGCACCGGGGACGTCGGCTTTGATCGCCACGCTGGCCCCGTCCAGTACCGAAACCGAGCCGCCCGTCAACGGCTTGGCGCTGCCTGTTTCCACTTTAAGACCCACAGCAGCCGAAGTGGAAGTAGCTGTCTTTAACTTCGCAACAACTTGATATTCTGCAAATGTGCCGCATTCAACATCATTATCGTCATAGCTCGTCTCGCCGATGCCGGTAAAACTCTTAATGACGGTTCCGTCGCGAAGCAGGTCATAGCCGTCGAATTGCGCAGCATCGGGATATTGATTCCATTTCAAAGTGTTGGTACCATCGGTAGATGTTCCGGTCAATACCATTGTACTGAGCGGCTGTGTTTCGGTGCTGCCGGCACAAAGGTCTTCGGACGACAACCTTACTTTGTAGCTCTGAGTGGTATTTAGTCCTTTAATATCGTAAGGCTGTGTGCCACCCGTCGATCGCTTTCCGGAAGTGGTGTATGAAGTTCCGTCAGTGCTATATTGAATGTTCGTGGGAATCCCTGTGACCCCCTTGTAGGTCAGCCTGATCGTACCGTCGCTACGCATTTCTACGGCACTCATTTGGATTTCATTCAGTTGCGGACGTTCGAATTTAATGGGTACATTGACTGTAACACCTTTATCGCAGGCTTTTCCAGCCCCATATAAACCCGTGATCATCACCGTCGGACTAGAAGCGACGCTTGCATAATTGTGCACCAATTCAAGCGACGCTCCCTTCTGCCATTTTGTGGTTTCTCCGTCGCCCCATTTTATTTCAACCTCATCGTAAGCACTAAGTATAGCATCATTTGTCAGAAGCATAATAATCTTACCGCCACCGCAGGAAGAATACGTAGAGGCAATACCTCTGGTTTCACTTACCTTCACCGTTTTACATGCATATACCCTACCAGTACTTATCGCAGCTTGCTGCAAAAGAATGTATGTACCAGGAAGATTATAGGTAGCGGTTGACACTTCTACGAAGCTGGGGTTCAGAGACTTACCATCATAGCCGCCATTGTATCCAAGCAAAATAGGGTTGGGAACTGTATTTGTGATTTTAACTGTCAAAGGCGCGCAACCTTCGTACTTATCAAGCTCAAAGCCACCGCCGCCGCGGTCACACAGCCCCTGTCCATACGAAGCAAGCGTTGAAAGTATAAGAAAAAAGAAAGAGAAGGAAAGTAATGTTATTCTCATAAGTGTGGCATATTTAACCCTGACTTTTTTTCAAAGACGATAGATAGAACAATAAGTTTCCGGAATCATAACGAATTCAAAAACGCAATAGCAAAAATAAGCTATTTAGGGGTGGCAGTAACGCGTAACTATTAAACGGGCATATTAAAAAAGTATTATCCCGAGGGATACAGTCTTGAAAAAATCCTATCTTATTAGGAGAAAGCTCCCATTTTTGACCACTGTCTGGCCGGAGGCATTGGTCGCTTCGATTTTGTAGAGGTAATAACCGCCCGGTGCTTTGCCGGTTTTGATGTTGCCGTCCCAGCCGTCGGTAATATTGTCGGAATGGTAAACCACTTCGCCCCAGCGGCTGAAAACAGACATCTTGAAATCCTTCACAAAATAGGCTTTCACTTCGAAACGCTCGTTGTAGGCATCCCCATTCGGCGTGAAGGCATCAGGAATCAGGAGAATGGCTTCGCTTCTGAAATTCAGCAAATTAGATAAACTGGTATAGTTGCCCGATTTGGCCTCAATCCGGTAGCTGAACTCCGATTGAGATGCCAGATCGAGCGTGTGGCTGGTGGCAAGCCCTTTGGGTGTTTCATTGATCAGATTGCCTCCCTCGTCGACCTGTTGAAGATTGTAGCTGTCGACATTACTGATGAATGGCGTATCGCCGGTCCAGACGATGTCCGGAGTATTCGTTTTCAGCAAAATCGAGCAAACGGGCTTGCTGAACGACAGAGATTTCATTTTACAGGCATTCTCGTACTGGAAACGGTAGCAATAGGAATTTTGCGAGGTATTTACATTCGTATCATCCCATTGCAGGCTCTGGTTGTTTGCCGGTGAAACCAGTTCGAAATTCGAACCGCCTAGCAATGCCCGCTCCACAATCAGATTATACCCACTCGTGATCCCTTCACCCGAAAGCTCGACTTTGGTTGTAATCGTATTATCGTCCTTCACAGTAACCAGCGCATTGGTAATATCGTCCGGTTGAGCGGTTGTAGGTTTAAGTTCGATAGGGGCAGAATAAGAACGGACGTCATTCTTGATGATGGTGACGATCTCGTATCGATAAGTATTCCCGCATTTGACATCAGTATCTTCATACGAACGCTTGTTTGGAGTGGTGAAAATCACCGCGCCGTTGCGTTTCAACTGAAATTCTACCTCTCCATCGGTATTAGGCTCTGTTTCCCACTCAAGGGAAATAATTTCATCGAGCGACAACCCTCCCTGTTTGATTGCAATACTGCTTACGATCGGGCTTTTAACGACGTTACCGCAAATGTCCGTCGACCACAACTGAAAGCGATAAACAGTCTTTGGATCCAGCAAAGGCACCGACGCTGCCTGGGTGCCGCCGGTTTGCCCGCTCTGGTTGGTAAAAATGAAATCTCCGCTTCCCTTGGCGATATAAACCTTGGTTTCGATGCCTTCCATTCCGTCATAAGTGATTTTCGCATTCCCATCTGCCGGCATTTCCACGGTTCTGATCCGGATACTGCTGAGCGATTGCTGCTCAGCCGGCGTTAAAGTGGTGGTAGTTGCCTCTGCACTACACACGCTATTGGTATAGGATCCTTTTAGTGTAATGGCCGGAACGCTGCCGCCCGGAGCGTAGGTATGCTCGAAAAATGCAGTGGTATTTGTTTTTAGATTGATATCTTCTTTTTTGCCGTCACCCCAGTTGATCGTCACCACATCATATGCCTTCGTCACCGGATCGTTGCCCAGCGTGACCCTTACCTTTCCGTTGGGACAAGTAATCAGTTCTCCTTTCGGGCCGCGGGTTTCCTTTACGACCACGTCCTTACATGCGCTGAAACCGGTACCACCGGCGCTGCCGTATTGCAAAATTGTGAAAGTACCCGGTGTCGTGTAGGTAAAGGAGGAATCCTGTGTTGTCTCGCTTAGATTAGGTGGGGTGTTCTGGTTGCGGTCGAAACGGAAAGCATAAGTAAGGCTCTCCGGCTTCGGCACCCGGTTTTTTACATTGACCGTCATCGGTGCGCAACCCATTTCGGGTATTACGGTAAATGCGCCTGTATTCCCGCAAAAGCTTTGCGTAGCTCCCGTCCTCGCACCAGCGCCCTGACCTGAAACTTCCTGCTTAACAAGCGAAAAAATGCCTAGGAGAAATACGATCAGTAGCTTATGTTTCATAGTGAGTAAAGTAGGTTCCCCGCAAGGTGCGCCGGTATGGATTGGCTCCGTTGAAACGGATCATGCAAATCCATTGTTCAATCTGTAACGGACGTTCAAAAATAGAACTTTCGACATTATCAACGTACCTTTGTCAAGTAAAAACGAGTTTTAGTTTAAAACTATTTTTTCATTAACCCGATTAATGAGTAACAATACAAACCCGATTGCGCTGGACTCTATCGAAGACGCCATCGAAGCAATCAAAAGAGGGGAGCTTATCATCGTTGTAGATGACGAGGACCGTGAAAATGAAGGTGATTTTATTTGCGCTGCCGAGCTGGTAACGCCTGAAATAGTCAATTTTATGGCGAGGGAAGGCCGCGGACTGATCTGCGTGCCGATTACCGAAGAGCGTTGCGCCGAACTTGAACTGGAAATGATGGTGGGCAACAACACCGCCCTGCACGAAACGGCATTCACCGTTTCCGTCGACTTGCTCGGGCATGGCTGCACCACGGGGATATCTGCCAGCGACCGTTCCAAAACGATCCAGGCGCTCGTCAGCAAAGATACCAAACCAACCGACCTGGGCCGCCCCGGGCATATTTTCCCCCTGAAAGCCAAAAGAGGCGGGGTGCTTCGTCGTACCGGCCATACCGAAGCGGCGATCGACTTCCCACGTCTGGCGGGATTATCTCCCGCAGGTGTTTTGGTTGAGATTCTGAATGAAGATGGTTCGATGGCGCGGCTACCTCAGCTGCGCGAGATCGCCAACCGCTTCAACTTGAAACTCGTCAGCATCAAAGACCTGATCGAATACCGCCTTCGCGCAGAATCGCTGATCAAACGTGAAATAGGCGTGGATATGCCTACCAAATGGGGCCATTTCGACCTGATCGCCTACCGTCAGATCAACACAGGCGACTTGCACCTGGCATTGGTGAAAGGGACCTGGGAAAAAGACGAGCCCGTGCTCGTACGCGTGCATTCGTCATGTGTGACGGGCGACATTTTCGGTTCGTGCCGCTGCGACTGCGGCCCTCAACTTCACGCTGCCATGGAAATGGTAGATCAGGCTGGTAAAGGTGTGATCGTTTATATGAACCAGGAAGGCCGCGGAATTGGTCTTTTGAACAAGCTAAGGGCCTATAAATTGCAGGAAATGGGCCGCGATACCGTGGAAGCGAATCTTGAACTGGGCTTCCCGATGGATGATCGCGATTATGGGGTGGGCGCGCAGATCTTGCGTGATCTTGAACTTACCAAAATCAAGCTGATTACCAATAATCCCAAGAAACGCGCCGGATTGATCGGCTATGGCCTCGAAATCGTGGATTCCGTAGGAATTGAAATCCCGGCTAACCCGTATAACGAGAAATACCTGCTCACTAAACGTGACAAAATGGGCCACAATCTGAACAATCTGACCATCGTAGGACATAACAAAGGATTATGACGATCAAGACCGTCCAAAACGATGCCGATATTCTTAAATGCCGCGGCGCCATCCAGGCGCTGCGGCCATTCCTGACCGACGACATTTATACAGAGGCCGTAAAGCAAACCCTCGCCGATAACCGGCAGATCATTTTCATTGAAGATGGTAGCCCTGATGCCGCCGCCGTGGCCGTTTTTGAAACCGGTTACAATCTTTTTCGTGGAAAATACATCTACATCGACGATCTTTCGACTTTGCCGTCGCAACGTGGCAAGGGTTATGCAGGAATGCTGCTCGACTGGATTGCGGAATATGCCCGGAACGAAGGGTTCAACGAAATCCATCTCGATTCCGGTGTGAATGCAGCCCGGACGGACGCGCACCGGCTTTATCTCAATAAAAGATTTCAGGTTACCAGCCGGCATTTTGTTGCCAAGGTCTGATTTTTTAATACAGATCTGCCGGCATTTTTAGCACATAACTACATGACAATCGATCAGGTTTTTGAAGCATTTGATACCCTTCGTGTACTGGTAATCGGCGATGTGATGCTCGATTCCTATGTTTGGGGGAAAGTTGAAAGAATATCTCCGGAAGCGCCCGTACCGGTGGTCAATGTTCAAAAAAGGGAATACCGGCTGGGTGGCGCAGGCAATGTGCTGCTGAACGTACAGTCGCTTGGTGCAGAAGCCATTATCTGTTCGGTAATCGGCACCGACAGCCCCGGCGACCTGCTCGAAAACAGCCTGAAAGAAAAAGGATTGAACTGCGAAGGCCTGATCCGCAGCAACGGCCGCATTACCACCATTAAGGAGCGAATTATCGCTGGTTCGCAACAGGTTGTGCGGATCGATACCGAAACCGACAAACCGGTTTCCAAAGCAGAAACCCAACAACTGATCGCGAAGGCCAAGGAGCTGATCCCTTCCTGCCAGGTGATTATTTTTGAAGATTATGACAAAGGCGTGCTCACGCCCGAATCCATCGCTGAAATTACCGCTTTCGCGAACGCTAACGGCGTACCGACTGTGGTTGACCCCAAAAAACGCAACTTCCTCGCCTATAACCACGTCACGCTTTTCAAACCCAACTTGAAAGAGCTCCGCGAAGGGTTGAAAGTGGACTTCAATGTGGATAACCTTGACGAGCTGAAAGCGACCGTCCAGCATTTGAAAGATACGCTTCAAGTCAATGGCGCATTGATCACTCTATCGGAAAGAGGGGTTTTTATTGATTTCAACGACGAAACCCACAAGCTACCGGCGCATATCCGCCAGATCGCCGACGTTTCCGGCGCGGGCGATACGGTGATCAGCATTGCCGCATGCTGCGTGGCATTGGGACTTCCGCCGAAAAGCGTCGCTGCCATTTCCAACCTCGGCGGCGGACTGGTGTGTGAAATGGTCGGCGTAGTACCTATTGACAAGGCATTGTTGAAATCGGAAGCTAAAAAGCTGGTTTAGCTCTCACTTGCGGGCAAAATTCATTACCAGTTAATGCCGCCTTCGCCTAACCCCATTCGCCGCGTAAATCTGGACGACAGCCGCGACCGGCTCGTTATGTAGCGTACGCTCGCGCCTATGTAAGGCGTAGTCGCGGGTGTGTAAGAAGTCAGGTTTTCGCGGGCGCTGTTGAATGTTCGCAATTGCCGGAATGTTGTAACGCCGGCTTCCACCGACACATTCAGCACCGAAAACAAATGCACATTGGCTGCGATACCCGTTTTGATCTGCCTGTAATTTTCACGCCGCAGCGCTTTCTCCTCCGGCGTCTGTACCTGGAAACCACCGCTGTAACCATTGAGACCGGCTAGAAAATCGACATTGAACCACTTGGTAGCTTTGTAGTTGGCATTTACCATAAAAGGCAGCAAGGCCGAAACGCGCCAGTCTTTGCCTAGCCCCTTATTTATCCCTAATACCGGAATGAAACGCAACTTCTGGTTGTAAGCTAACACGGACCCGTACATAAACTGCGTACGAAGACCGAGAATATGCATCCGCGCCGCACCGCCCCAGAAAAATGGTTGCGGGCTGAAAAACGTCTCATTACTTTCCGTCATCCCCAAACCACCGCCATAGACCCAAAGCCGGTCCTTAATGCTGGCCTGCAAACGGATGATACCAAGCGATAACGTTTTGTAACCGTTGGATGGATCATTCTTACCGTCGAAAGTGGGCTGAATCTGTGTGTACTGTGCCAGTGCCACCGTATGCACCGCTCTCAGATCAAACTTTTTACGCAGACTGTAACCAAGCTGCACCTCACTTTGCAAGGGTATTATACCAAAGAAACCGGTGCGGGATACGCCATAGTCCCGTGTTCCGTCGAGACTCGACGGCACGTTATAATCCGCTTTAAGCGTGAGATTGGGATAAAAAAGACGGCTTAATGAGAAATGCTGTGCTTGTGCGGGAACGATCAGGCACAATAGCAGACAGGTTAACAGGTTGCGCGAGTTAGCCATGCAGGAATGTTAGGGGGATGCGTTAAATGTTGGCAAATAACGTGGAAATAATAGGGCTATTGTGCAGCAATCCTTAGCCGCAACTCTTCGTAGCTTATTGAGAGCGGCACGGAGCGCGCAAGTGCATTGGGGCATATTATCTTTTCAACGGCCAATCCTTCACGAGTAATCATTTCATACAACCGTTTTTCCCAGGGGGCAGCGCTTCGTCCCTTTTTGGCATTTCCGAGGTATCCATTCACGTAGATCACCTTTTGGCTGCTCAGGTAATAGCCGGCCTCCCATTTCTCATAGTTAGGGTTAGGGTTTGAGTTAAGCATAAAAATGCGATAGCCATCCTTCTCAAAATCGGTTTCGAAGGAATGCAGTGTACCATCTGAAAGCCGCGCATTCCAGATCGAGTCCTCTTTCGGGTTATACCTGCGCCGTTGATCCTCCGACATAAGTCCCAGTCCTTTGGGATAATATAGCTCTGTGCCGGTGTCAAACAGGCCAGAAAGTGCCTGAACCCAGGAAATTGCCTCTATACCAAAAATATTCCGGATCTTTTTCCCCGGGAATTTCTCATCCAGTGCTTTCCTCATTTTTCCAATAATCTCTTCATTGTAAATGAATCCGGTAAACAGGTCGACAACCTGATTACTTTCTACAACAAGCGTACGCGCACTGCCGGAATGCCACCCGGTTAACTCCATGAGAAAAAGATTATTTCCCATATCGGTAAACCTAAACCTGGCTTTCTCTTCCGGCGTGGGCTCACGGGCAAAGGTCGAATCGGGAAATACCTCATTGATATGACTCCAGGCCAAATTGTACCTGACTGTCACGCCGAAACTGGTACTGGTTTCCTCCAAACCGGACGGCAGCAGCAGGCCGGATATTTTCTTGTAGTTGCTGAAAACATGATTCTCTTGATAATGCACCGGCCCTTTCCCCATCAGCGGATCTGTATCGACCCGTGGAATGACGATCCGTGACACGAGCCGGCTTTCCTTCCCAATCATCACGTCCAGCCATTTTCCGTTAACCTTTACTTGTATTATGTGCTGATCCTCATTCTCCGATACCGTCGCCCCCGTGTAGTGAAGTTCGACCGTATCAGACGCCATGTATTGAAGCATTAACACCGGGTTATTCAACAAAACCGCAGCCATTTTGCCATCGCGAAGCTCCGTCACTGCTCGGCTTGTATCCTGAGCACCTGTTAAACCTATTCGTAGGTTAGCTGCCTTTTTTAAACTCAGATCGGTAAAAGAAATATCCACCAATCGCTCATGCATCGCGACCAGTTCCTGGTCCAGGGTTTCACTCGCACGTTTCATTTCGGTAGCCATCTGCTCTTTGACCGAATCAGGGGCAATACTCATGAGCTCCTCCATCAAATCGCGCATCGGACTGCGTTGCGTTTGTTTTAAAGCATCAGTACCGGGCCGGTCAAAAGTGGTAACGAGTTTAAAACTATTGACTTTTCTACCTCCTGTGGTTTTCAAAAAAGACTTCCTAACGATTTCCTTCGGCGATACATTTTGCCCGTACGATCGGCCTATGTAAAAAAGCAGTAAAAACGCTAGTACGAACTTCTTCATAAGAGGTATAGTCTGTTAATGATCACCGCAAACATAACCAAATAATGAGCTTATGAATAAAGTATTACTGCTATTTGCCGTGCTGTTGTCCGGCAACGTTTTCGCCCAAACAACCGAACCCACCTACGCCGAAAAGCTCGGATACCCAAAAGGCAAAAAGGTCCTCATTATCCACGTCGACGACGTAGGAATGTCCTATGAATCCAACCAGGGGGCTATTAAGGCCATCCGCGAAGGCGTCGCCAATTCACTGAGCGTAATGATGCCCTGCGGCTGGGTACCGGGCTTTGTGCATTACTGGAAAGAAAATAAGGATATCGACGCCGGTCTGCATTTGACGATGACATCGGAATGGAAAGATTATCGCTGGGGGCCGCTCGCCGGCAAAACGAATGTAAAAGGCCTCACCGATACCGAAGGCGCATTGTGGAGAAGCGTGGCGGATGTTGTTAAAAATGCCTCGCCCGATGAAGTGGAAACCGAAATCCGCGCACAACTCGAACGCGCCCGTACGATGGGCTTCGAACCCACACATTTGGACTCGCATATGGGTACGCTATTCGCGACGCCGGAATTTTTGGAAAGGTATCTGAAAGTAGGAATGCAGGAGAAAATCCCGGTCATGTTCCCCGGTGGGCACAATACTGCTATTCGAGGTGAAGAAAAGATGATCGACCAGCAATTCGAAATGACCCAAAAAGTAGGACAGCAACTCTGGGCGGCAGGATTGCCCGTCCTCGACGACCTCGAAAACAGCAGCTATGGCTGGAAGGGCCCCGAAAACGGCGATAAATCCGAGAAGGCATTGCAGAAATACAAAACTGCGAAATACATCGAAGCAATTGGCAAGCTGAAACCCGGTCTCACAATGGTGATCATGCATTGCACGATCCACACCGAAGTTTTCCCACAAATCTCCGACTCCTGGCCCACCCGCGAAGGCGACTTCCTGGCGATGATCGACCCGGAATTAAGAAAGTATATCGAGAAGGAAGGGATTGTGCTGACAACGTGGCGCGAGGCGATGCAGCGTAGGCAGAAGGTGAGGTAGAACTTCGGCTTTCGGCAGTCGGCTTTCAGACTTTTTTTTGAACAACGACAATCCAAACCGCCGCCGACTACGGTTTATCGTTGTTCAATTCTTCCCAAATGCGTTGTAGTTCTTCGACATCCCCGAGATCCTTGTGTCTTGCGGTGGCTTTCTTTTCTGTTATTAAATCGGGTAAATGGAGCACTCGGAAGGGCACCCCGTTATAGTCAGCTACCAGTGCCCTTTCGTAACATGCATCAAAGTCTGTTTCTGCGAAAGCCTTCAAAGCATGTCCCAAATCCAGTTCGAAACCTGATTTTCCAAAACGGACCGACGTCCAGCCGAAAATAAGCGGCATTGTCCTCAGCAGTTCCGCTCCAACCACCTCGTTTTCAACCAATGCGTGAATGAATGCTTCTGTGTTCTCCGGCGTATTGCTTATCCAGAGGTCCATATCCATAGTAGTGCGCACATGCCCGTGGACGACGCCGGCCATTCCACCCACAAGTAGGTATTTGACCTGATGTTTATTGAGACTTTTCAATAGTTGCAAAACATCTCCACTGCTAATGTCCATAGTTCGCCTATTTTTAGAATTCGGATTGGAACGACGCAGGTCTCCCTCCACCTGTTTCAAGCGAATGAATGCTTCCAGATTCTCGGAATATCGCTCGGTTAGTGTATTAGCAGACATAGGAAGTTGAGCAGTGTTTTGAGTAAAAATAAACAATGCCCGGAATAACTCCCGGGCATTGCCATAATCAATATTCCGACAGCCGAAAGCCGACAGCCGAAGTCTTACAATCTTACAAATCAATCGCCTCGCCGTAAGCCGCTTCGGTAGCGCCTTTCAGTGCTTCCGACATGGTTGGGTGCGGGTGGATGGCGCGCATAATCTCGTGAGATGTTGTTTCCAGCTTGCGGGCTACTACTACCTCTGCGATCATTTCGGTTACGTTCGCGCCAATCATGTGGGCTCCGAGGAATTCACCGTATTTCGCGTCGAAAATTACTTTTACGAAACCGTCGGTAACGCCGGCTCCTACCGCCTTACCAGACGCTTTGAACGGGAATTTACCTACTTTGATATCGTAACCAGCTTCTTTCGCTTTTTTCTCGGTGAAACCTACCGATGCGATTTCCGGCTGGCAATAAGTACATCCAGGGATGTTGCCATAATCCAATGCTTCGGTTTTGTGACCTGCGATTTTCTCAGCGCAGATGATCCCCTCGGCTGTTGCCACGTGTGCCAATGCCTGGCCAGGCGTGCAGTCGCCGATCGCGTAGAAGCCAGGAACGCTGGTTTCGTACCATTCGTTGACAACAATTTTACCTTTATCGGTTTTGATACCAGTTTCTTCCAGGCCGATGTTTTCGATGTTAGATACGATACCCGCAGCTGAAAGCACTACGTCTACTTCGAAAGTTTTCTCGCCATCCGGTGTTTTAACGGACACTTTGCAGCCTTTGCCGCTGGTATCCACTTTCTCCACCGAAGAGTTTACCAAAGTTTCGATACCGATCTTCTTGTATTGCTTAGCGATCTCTTTTGAGATCTCTTCATCTTCAACCGGAACCAGGTTAGGAAGGAATTCCACCACGGTAACCTTGGTACCCATGGAGTTATAAACATAAGCGAACTCCATTCCGATCGCGCCGGAGCCGATTACCAGCATGGAAGCAGGCTGTTTTTCAAGGCTCATTGCCTTGCGGTATTCGATGATTTTCTGTCCGTCGAGTTTGATGTTCGGCAATTCGCGTGCGCGTGCGCCTGTTGCGATGATTACTCCTTTTGAAGCACTGTAATCAGTCTTTTTGCCATCCTTGTCAGTTACTTCAACCGTTTTCTGGCCTTTTACTTTACCGGTACCCATAATGACGTCGATCTTGTTCTTTTTCATCAGGAACGACACCCCTTTGCTCATGGTATCAGCCACGCCGCGGCTGCGTTTGATCACCGCTCCGAAATCGGCCGATGAGTCGCTTACATTGATACCGTAATCTTTTGCGTGCTTGATATACTCGAAAACCTGAGCACTTTTCAGCAACGCTTTTGTTGGAATACAACCCCAGTTAAGGCAAATCCCTCCTAAACTTTCTTTTTCAACAATAGCAACTTTAAGTCCTAATTGGGAAGCACGAATGGCTGCGGGATAACCCCCAGGGCCGCTACCAATTACAATCACATCATATGTTTGAGCCATTTTCCGGTATTTTTATTGTACGAAATGGGTTGACAAAATTTTGACGCAAAGGTAACAATTATCGTCAGAAATTGGTCAGGAATTAGTCTGGTCTGGTCAGGAATTAGTCGGGTGTAGTCAAGCCTGGTCAGGAAATAGTCAGATATGGTCAAATGTAGTCAGGAAGTCATTTGTTGTGAAGTTGATAGGCCTATTCTACAAGCCGTTACCAACAAGGGATTCTCGCGTATCAATTCGGTAACAAATCAGCTGCACTCATGAAACTGGAAGAACTACGCGTATACCAGCTGGCAATGCGGATTGGCGACGAAATATGGCGAATTGTGGACGATTGGAGCTATTTTGTGAAAGACGCATTTGGCAAACAACTGATCCGCGCCGCCGATTCTATCGCTGCCAATATCGCCGAAGGCTTTGGAAGATACCATTACAAAGAGCATCTGAACTTCTGCTACTATTCGAGAGGTTCTTTAAAGGAGACGGTAACCTGGCTTACCAAAGCATTAAACAGGAATCTGATTTCTAAGGAAAAATTCACAGAATTGAACCAACTTTGCGAGTTGTTATCCATTAAGCTTAACAACTACATTAAAACAATAGGCAACGGTTCGCGGTGATTCAAGATAAGGACCAGTCACAATAAATGACTATACCTGACAATTCATGACTACTCATGACCCCTCTTGACTACCCCTGACGAAACCTGACAGCGAAGCGTTTATTATTAACTTAAATTCAAAAAATTCAATGACTGCAGAGCAATTGAAAGACTTGAAAGCCCGTGTAGAGGCTTTGGGGAGGTATCTTTGACTACGCTAACCGGAAACAACAGCTAGGACAACTTGAACAGCAGACTGTTCAGCCGGAATTCTGGAACGACTCGACCCGTGCGGAAAAGGTCATGAAGGAGATCCGGGGATTAAAATTCTGGACCAATGGATACGAGGAACTCGCGCGCCTGCGCGACGACCTGGACACGATCTGGGAATTTTATGAAGCCGACGAGGCCACAGAAGAAGAAGTGGACGAAGAAGGCAAAAAACTCGCCGACAAACTGGACGAAATCGAGTTCCGGAAAATGATGGGCGAAGAAGGCGACGAACTGCCTGCCGTGATCGAAATCAATGCGGGCGCGGGTGGTACCGAGTCGCAGGACTGGGCCTCGATGCTCATGCGGATGTACATCATGTGGGCCGAAAAGAATGGTTACAAGGTGCGCCAGGTGGATTTGCAGGATGGCGATGTGGCAGGGGTAAAATCCGTGACCCTCGAAATCGACGGCGAATATGCCTACGGCAACCTGAAATCGGAGAACGGCGTGCATCGCCTCGTCCGTATTTCGCCATTCGACTCGAATGCGCGCCGGCATACGTCCTTCACCTCCGTGTACGTCTACCCGCTCGCGGACGACAACATCGAGATCGAGGTGAATATGGCCGACATTACCTGGGACACCTACCGCTCGGGCGGCGCCGGTGGCCAGAACGTAAACAAGGTGGAAACCGCGGTACGTCTGCACCACAAGCCCTCGGGCATCATCATCGCCTGCCAGCAGGAGCGCTCCCAGCTCATGAACAAAGAGGTGGCGATCCGCTTGCTGAAATCACGCTTGTACCAGATCGAGCTCGAAAAGCGTAACTCGGCCCGCGCCGAAGTGGAAGCTTCGAAACGCAAAATCGAATGGGGCTCGCAAATCCGCAGCTACGTCCTCGACGACCGCCGCGTAAAAGACCACCGCACCGACTACCAGACTTCGAACACCGAAGCGGTGCTGAATGGGGATATTAATGGTTTCATCAAGGCTTATTTGATGGAAGCGTAAAGACAATAAAGACCTCTCAAACGGACTGTTTCAATGAGCAGGGTGTTTGGAGGTCTTTTTGTTTTATCTTAAATTTAATATTATAATCAATCTTCAATGCAACATGATCGGGGTCAGATACAATACCGACGCACAAGGACACAAAACCGAAGTGATTATCGATCTGAAAAAACACGGTCGGATAGTAGAGGATATTTTGGATGCTCTGCTGATGGAGGAGAGAATGAATGAAGAATCAATTCCGTTTGAAGATTTTGTGCAACAACTAAAAGCCGAGGGCAAGTTTGATGAATGATATTTACGAAATCATCATTAGCAATTCTGCCCAAAAAGATATACGAAAACTTGCCGGCCAGGAAGTAAATAAGATCATTCCTGCGATTCGTTCACTTGCTCACGATCCGAGACCATCGGGCTGCAAAAAGTTGGTCAATTCAAAAAACAAATACCGCGTTCGCGTAGGAAATTACAGGGTACTTTACTTCATTGAGGACCAGATCAGGATTGTACAAGTATCGGCAGTAAAACATCGCCGCGAGGCCTATGAATGATCATTCTTCCAAAAGTCTGCCTTTTAACCAACTCGGCTCCGGCCCTCGCATTCTCCTCGCATTCCACGGCATTGGGCAGGACGGCGTATCATGCTTTGCGCCCGGCCTTGGATCCCTCGGCTCGCATTACTCTATCTTCGCATTCGACCTTCCATTTCACGGCGAAAACAGCAACGCGCCATTCGAACTGATCTCAAAAACAGCCTGGAAAGAAAGCATTCAATCCTTTCTAAATCAAAACAACATCACCCGCTTCGACATTACCGGTTTCAGCATTGGCGGGCGATTTGCGCTGGCCACTTTGGAAGCATTCCCTGAAAACATCGATAATGCGTTCCTGATCGCGCCCGACGGCGTGTCCGAGCATCCGATGTACACGCTCGCTACGCGCATTCCGCCTGCGCGATGGGTTTATGGATGGCTCATGCGACATCCCGGCCTGTTCTTCCCCGGCGTGCGTGTGGCGAGGACGTTAAAACTGGCCAGCAAAAGCCTTGTACGGTTTACACAGCAAGTTTTAAATACGCCTGAAAAAAGACAGACCATTTACCGCTCCTGGGTCGCATTCCGGGATCTGCGATTTGATATACCCGCGTTGGTGAAGACCGCGAATGCAAACGGGGTAACGATCTATCTTTTCGCGGGGATTTATGACAGTCTGCTCAAACCCAAAACAGTACATAAACTGGCGGAACTACTTCCCGAAAAACAATACATTGAACTAAAAAGCGGCCACACCCGGCTGGTAGAACACGCAGCCACATGGATTTGCACTTTATTTAAGTAAATTGGGAAAACCTAATCCCGATTTATGGAGCAAACTTTACATAAAGACGATACCGCCTGGCGCCTTAAAGCCATCATCGGCGGCTCAGCAGGTAACCTCGTCGAATGGTACGACTGGTATGCTTACTCCGCATTTTCCCTCTATTTTGCCAATACGTTCTTTCCCGATTCTAATCCGACAGTCCAGCTGATCAATACCGCAGGCATTTTCGCGGTGGGCTTCCTGATGCGACCGATCGGCGGATTTGTATTCGGGAAATTGGCGGATAATCGCGGACGTAAAGTAGCGATGACCGTTTCGGTATTGCTGATGTCGCTTGGCTCGCTGCTGATTGCATTCCTCCCCGGCTATAACAGCATCGGGATTGCGGCGCCGCTGCTGCTGTTGATCGCCCGGTTACTCCAGGGCCTCAGCGTCGGTGGGGAATATGGCACTTCCGCCACGTATCTCAGCGAAGTGGCCACGGAGGAAAAGCGCGGGTTCTTTTCCAGTTTTCAATACGTGACGCTCATCGGCGGGCAGCTAATCGCATTGGGTTTACAACTCATTTTACAGAATATCTTCCTCACCGACCAGCAAATGCACGACTGGGGCTGGCGCATTCCGTTCGTGATCGGTGCGCTATTGTCGCTGGTTGCATTGTACCTGCGCGCTCATTTGAACGAGACAGAAGCATTTCAATCAAAGAAAAAAGAAGGCTCGTTGAAAGAGCTGATGAAACACCCCAAGGCGGTTTTGGTGGTAATAGGCCTTACTTCGGGCGGTACATTGGCGTTTTATACCTACACTACCTATATGCAGAAGTTCCTCGTCAATACGGTGGGTTTGACGAAATACCAATCGACTATCCTCACCTTTTGCTCGCTGTTCATTTTTGCCGCCTTGCAGCCGGTTTTCGGCGCGCTTAGCGATCGGATTGGGCGCCGGCCGCTGTTGATCGGTTTCGGGGTCTTGGGAACGATTTTTACCTATCCTCTCCTTACCACATTGAGCCATACCACTGAAATGTGGCCGGCATTCGGGCTGCTCATGGCCGCGCTGATCATCGTGAGCGGCTATACGTCCATTAACGCGGTGGTGAAAGCCGAGCTCTTCCCCGTGGAGGTGCGGGCGCTGGGCGTAGGACTCCCCTATTCAATTGCCGTGGCGGTTTTCGGCGGGACGGCGGAATACCTTGCATTATGGGCCAAAAACCTGGGGCACGAGACCTGGTACTATTGGTATGTTACGATCTGCGTCTTCATTTCACTGATCGTCTACATCCGGATGAAAGACACTAAACACACTTCCCTGATCGAAAAACATTGATTTTTAGTCTTTAAGATGCTTGGAAAAAAGCCATTTTCTCTTGACATAGTCCATTCAATCCTGTAACTTTCTTGAAACCAAAATTTGAGAAATTATGAACATGATGGATCGAATCGAGCATTGGGGCGATACACACCATCCGGCGTGGATGGACATAGTTCGTATTGCTTTGGGAGTATTTTTGTTTGCTAAAGGTATCAGCTTCATCAGCGATACCACCAAGTTGTCTCATCTGGTTACCGGCCTCGACTTTCATTTGTACACCGTCACAGCCGTTCACTACGTAGCTTTTGCGCACATTTTTGGCGGATTCCTTATCGCAATGGGATGCCTGACCAGAATCGCATCCATCATTCAAATACCGATCCTGCTTACTGCCGTATTTTTTGTCAATATCCGGCTCGGCTTTTCATACCTCAACTCGGAGCTGTGGCTTTCGATGATTACGCTCATCCTGGTCATAACATTTGCCGTGGTAGGCTCCGGACGTTTCTCGATGGACGAGTGGATGAAGAACCACGACAAATGATCAGGCCATTTCGGGTGCGGCTTTGTAAAGATATTTCCGCTTGTATTCCAGGGGAGTCATATCGGTAACCTTCTTGAAATGCCGGTAAAAGTTGGAAACATTGTTAAAACCGCACTCGAAACAAATCACTTCGGTGGCCATTTTATCTTCAATCAGGAACCGGCAAGCCTGGCTAATCCTGATCTCTACCAGAAAATCGTTATAGGTTTTCTTGGTCATCAATTTAAAATACCTGCAAAAAGATGTAATGCCCAGGTTGGCGATCGACGCCACGTCCTGCAATGAAATGTCGTTGCGGTAATTGGAAAGCGTGTAGGCGTAGATTTTGTTCAGACGCAGCGTTTCGGCATCATTGGACTTATAGAACGCATGCGCCGAAGCGATCGTCTCGTATTCACTTGCCTCTGCGAGGATTTTCAGGATCGAAAGTAATGCGATCAGCCGGTCGAGGTTTTCTGCGTCCACTGCGGAATGCATCAGGCGAATGACCTTTTCCCTGGCCTCGCCGCGTATCAACAAGCCTCTCTTGGCACGCTCGTACAGTTTCGGAATCTGGTAGGCTTCCGGCAGCAGGAGCAGTTCGCTGCCCAGGCAATTGGGCAAAAAGTGAATGATAACCACCTCCACCGTCGTGTTGCTCGCCCCCTCTTCCACCCGCCAGGTGTGCGGCAAATTTTCGCCCAGCAGGATCAATTCCCCGTCGGAAAAGTTGCTGATATTGTCTCCGATAAACCTTACCCCTTTTCCCTTGACCAGATAATGTAATTCAAGCTCGGGATGGTAATGCCAAACCGTGCCGAAGCCAGAGTCTTTGTCATGACGGATGCTGAACGAAGTCCTCGAGGGAATAGGGACCTTATGGAAATGCGGTTTCATTTTAAATCAATGCTGGCAGGGTTTAGGTTGGCTGCCATTGCTCAATTTAAAAGAAATTTTTTTAATAATCCATCCTGTGCTAGAGACAAAATGCTAAAAAAATACTATTAAATAGTGTAATACTAATATTAAGGCTTCAAAAACAAGTCCGTCAGCCCGCCCGAAATGACTGTATACGATCGAGATATTGCTTGCGTGCAGCGGGATCGCTGTATTTTCGCATCTCTCCAAAAATCTGATCTTTCAGACTGCAGAACAGGTAAGATTGGAAATTACCTTCGGTTCGCAAATCAAGCCGCTCGTTCCAGATTTTGTTGAAAACAGAGTTGATGACATTCTCCGCCTCTGTTTCGTCTTTCAGGAGAACGGCACAAAATTTAAATGCAGCGACATGGAAGTATGAACGGAGTTGCGTAAATGCAACTTCATCCCCCTCGGTTACCCGATCCAAAATTTGCTGGTTAGGAAAAGTCATAGCTCAAAATTTAGGGTTTGATCCGATTGGGTTATTTCAACGTGCTTCTAGAGCCTTTTTAAATACACTGGGAATCCCGAGCGTAGCCTGTATCCGGTCTACTTCATCCAACAGCTGATCGGCTCGTTCCTGCAAATCGGCCGTCAGCTCGCCCACATCACGGCGCGTATACATCGAAATGGGGAAGCCTCTTTTTTGCAGGCAATACTTCGCGATGATCGGATAAGCTGAATGCACGATGTCCATCGATTCCACGAAAAATGCTTGCAGCACCTTTACATCTTCCTGTCTTTCCGCATTGTTATAATTTTTGCAAATCCAGACGACCAGTTCGGGATAAATATTCCCCTGAATGCAGGATAGACCGGCTGCTCCGGCTTTAAGGGATGCCGTCGCATTCACCATGTAAGCATCATAAAGGCCGAAACGGTAGCCCTCGGCCACTTTGATTCTGCGGATAACTTCTTCAATATCGAGGCAGGTATCTTTGTGATAGATAACACGGTTCGAAGGGAGCAATTCCGCAAGGACTTCGCTACTGATCAATCGCTTATAGGGAACCGGGCATTCATAAAAACCGAGCGGAACCCCGCTGGTAAGGCTGATCAGCTCCTTTGCCCGCTGGATAAATACTTCATCCGATTCATCCTCATCTGCCAGCAGTCCGGTAATTACAATCACTGCCTCCACACCGGTATCATATATACGTTTCACGAACTGCGCCTGCTCCGGAATCGGTCCTCCGAAGGTGCCTGTCGCTACAACCGGTACTCGTCCTGCCGTATGTTCCACCACTGTCCGCGTAACTTTCAGCCGCTCTTCCACCGACAACTCGTACATTTCGCTCGAAAGACAGTTGGCAAACAGTCCCGCGGCACCCGCTTCGAGGTACAGGTCCGTCAATGCTTTTAATCCTTCATAATCTACCTCACCAGTTTCCAGGAAAGGGGTAAGCATGACGGGAATGAAGCCTTGCGGCAACGACGCGGTGGAAGACGTTACAGATGACATCGTGTATGGTTTTAAATACTTGTAAGAAAAATCACTCTGAAATTCCGGCTCATACACCGGGCTTCTGTTACTTGCTGTGCAAAAGCACCTCTTTTTCGACCGGTTGTTTGCGTTTCAGTCTGGTAAGCAGCACGCCGGCCAAAAAGATTGTCAGTGTTCCGACCACCATGATCATATTCTGGTGGAGCGGGTTTCGCAAATAGGAATAGGTGTCGGGAAGTTGGGTCGAGAAAGTCATCCAAACAATGACCACGATCCCGATCATGGTTGCTGTAAGCGCTTCGGCATTTTTGGTAGTTTTCGAGATCATACCCAGCAGGAACAGCCCGAGCATCCCGCCCGCGAAAATTCCTGAAAGCATCCACCACACGTCCAGCACGCTTTTTACCCCGATCATCGCAATACCCGTAACCATTCCGAGCAAACCGAAAGCGGTAGTGGCAATGTAAAGCAGGCGCAACGATTGCTGCGATGTGAGGTCCGATTTGATATACTTCTGATAAATATCCACGGAGAATACCGTCGCAGAGGCATTCATTCCCGAACTGATTGTACTCATCGCAGCCGACATGATGGCCGCGATAATCAGCCCGAGCAAACCCACCGGCACTTTGGTTACCATGAAATGCGGCATCACTTTGTCGCCATAGTCCGCGGGCGTGAGTGTCGCAGCCAGGCTAGCGATCGCATCCGAAGTTCCTCCCGGCAGCTTTTCTGCTGCTACCTGCATTTTAATGGTCTGTAACAGCTCCGGATTCCCCTGGTAGTATGCAAAAAGGCAGGTTCCCAACAAAAAGAATATCAACGACACAGGCACATACAGGTACACGCAAAGCCATACCGAACCCGCAGCTTCTTTCGCCGACGACGTAGTATGGTACCGCTGCACGTAGTTCTGGTCCATCCCGAAGTTGTTCAGGTTCATGAAAAACCCGTACAGTAATATCACCCAGAACGAGGCCGTGGTAAAATCCGGCGCCAGCGTCCCCAGGCTGAATTTATCATTCGCCTTTCCAGTCTCAATAATGCTCGGCATCCCGCCGGAAACGCCTGATACTATCAGGTAAAGTATAACCAGCGCACCGATGGTTTTAATCACACCCTGCACCACCTCTGTCCAGATCACCGCCTCCATTCCTCCCATTACTGTGTACAGAACAATACAGATTCCCACTACAACCATGATTGTGGACATCGGATAGCCGGTCAGCGCCTGCAAACTCAATGCAATACCGAAGAAAATCGACCCCATGCGGGCGAGCTGCGTGAGCAGGAAGCAAATCACCGCATAAGTCCGCGCCCATGGCCCGAAGCGGTGTTCAAGATGGGTGTAGGCGGAAACTTCACCGGTACTTCTGTAAAAGGGAATAAAAAACTTGGTTGCAACCCAGGCTGCCAACGGCATCGACAAGCTGAAAACAAAGGAACTCCAGTTGCTTCCGAATGCCTTGCCCGGCACGCCGAGGAAAGTATTGCTGCTCAAAAAAGTCGCATAAATCGAAATACCGATCGCCCAGCCAGGAATACGTCCCGATGCTTTGGTAAACTGATCCGCACTGGTGTTTTTCCGTGAAAAGTAAATCCCTACGGCAACCATTCCTGCCAGGTAGGCAATCACAATAATGAGATCAATGAAAGGTAAGGATTTCATTCTACTTTTCGGGTATTTATAACTTTACCACAAAGAAACAGGATGAAGCTGATGGATTTGTAGCGTTTCGTAGCCTATTATTGTACGATATTACCAAAGGAGCCTCTCCAACGCCTGAAACCGTCCTAGGATTCTACTGTACTCTTGTCTTTGAAGAAATATCCGATGCCGACGGTAGATATCACGATGAGGGCAATCAAGACAAGTTTGGTAGCCAATCCTTCATTCGGATGTTCGAGCAGATAACGGATATCCTGTGCTTCCTTGCCGGCCCAGACGGCCAGTACGGTCCGGGGAATCATACCTAATGTTCCCCCCGTGAGCACTTGTTTGAAACGTGCGCCGGCCATCGCAAAAAACAGATTGGTAATCGCGAAGGGCAGTACAGGAGACAATTTGGCGAAAAAAATCAGCCTCAATTCATTTTTATAAAACCGTCGCAACAACGTTCCAACCTGCGGGTACACCTGAATGAGGTAACTCCTGACAGAAGCCGCATGCAGGAAATGTGCCGATACATATATAATAGCGATCGCGCCGATATTCAGAACGAAAAGCATCGGGATCGAGGCCCAGCCCAGGAAGTAACCATACACCAATGCCAGAAACGTGGGAGGAGTGAGCGCGGATGAAGAAGCCAATGTGAGGATGACCGTTACCCCCAGCCACCATTCGATCGGCAACTCGCGGAGGATTTTTTCATGATTGATAGCCCACGCCGTTATAATAGAGGTCGTCACCAATGGCACGATCGTCATCAGAATACTTACGACGACCGGAAGTGAGAATCTTTTTGGTGTTGACGTTTCCAAGGCTAATTTGACTTTTTTCTAATGGGATAACCAGTTGTTTTGACAAAAGGTTTTTGTGAACTTGCTTTTGTAGTAATATATTTTTTATGCCACGAACACCCGAATTTCCACCAAAACGGTTCGTGCCTTCGTGGCAACAATAACCACTAAAAAATGAAATTCGCGACCAAAGCCATACACGCAGGCGTAGAGCCGGACCCCAGTACCGGTGCCATTATGACGCCGATTTATCAAACCTCCACCTACGTCCAGGAAAGCCCCGGCAAGCATAAAGGCTACGAATATGCCCGCAGCAGCAACCCCACCCGCACCGCATTACAGAAGGCGTTGGCAGCGCTTGAAAATGGTAAGCATGGCATTTGCTACGCCTCGGGCCTCGCTGCCACGGATGCCGTTTTGAAATTGTTCAAACCCGGCGACGAGATCATTGCGCCCAGCGACATTTACGGCGGCACCTACCGGCTCATGAAACGCATTTTCGAGCCATTGGGGCTGGTTTTCAAATTTGTGGATATTGAGGAAGTGGGCCAAATCGATCGCCTGCTATCGGAAAACACGAAACTCGTTTGGCTGGAAACACCGACCAACCCATTGCTGAAAATCATCGATATTGAACAAATCGCGCGCATTTGTAGGGAACGAAACGTTCTGACCTGCGTCGATAATACCTTTGCATCCCCCTACCTCCAAAACCCGCTGGACCTCGGCGCGGATATCGTCATGCATTCGGTCACGAAATACCTTGGTGGCCATTCCGACACGGTAATGGGGGCATTGATTACGGATAATGACGAACTGGCTAGTGAGCTAAAATTTATTCAGAATGCCAGCGGCGCGGTACCGGGGCCGCAAGATTGCTTTTTGGTATTAAGGGGAATTAAAACATTACATATAAGAATGCAGCGCCATTGCGAGAATGCCGGACAAGTGGCTGTTTGGCTCGCCGCACATCCCAAAGTCGGGAAGGTGTATTACCCGGGCCTCCCCGACCACCCCGGACACGAGTTGGCGGCAAAGCAAATGCGGGGCTTCGGCGGTGTTGTTTCTTTTGAACTGCAAGACGACAGTTATGAAAAAGCCGTTCGTACCATGGAACGGTTGGAGGTTTTTGCCCTGGGAGAATCGCTCGGCGGAGTAGAATCACTTTGTACGCACCCCGCAAGCATGTCGCACGGGGGTATGCCGCGTGAAGAACGACTGAAAATAGGGTTGAAAGACACATTGATACGCCTCAGTGTGGGTATCGAGGATGTAGAAGATCTTATCGCGGATCTCGACCAGGCGATCGGTACCGATTAGCAATCAGCGTTGCAATCGACGGCCAAAAACCTTACTTTTGGAACCATTTTTGAAACGACACTAAAAAACATATTATCAATGGAAGTATCAGGAACAGTCATTTCATTGCTGCCGGAAGTTACCGGCCAGGGAAAAAACGGAATGTGGCGCAAGCAGGAATTCATTCTTGAAATACCTTCTCAATACCCTAAAAAAGTGTGTATCTCACTTTGGGGTGACAAAATTGACCAGGCTAACCTGCAAGTGAACGACTCGGTAACCGCTTCTATCGATGTGGAAAGCCGCGAGTACAACTCCCGCTGGTACACTGAGGTGCGCGCATGGAAAGTAGAGAAAGCAGGAGCAAGCGGCGGTAACGCCGGTTACAACGCAGGCGGCTCGCCATTGCCTCCGGTCACCACTTTCACCGAAGACGAATCGGACGACCTCCCGTTCTGATCACCGAAACACAAGCTATGCCAAATCGCCAATACCTTTGGGTGTTGGCGATTTATTTTTACACGAAGATTTTTTGCTACTTTTACGAAAAAGGAAATGGTGTCTTCCTATTTAACCGCCCTAAAAAGCTGATGGCGCCTGGTATAACGAAAAATGCTCATTATCACCAGGTATTACTATGTCCGTTCAAAAGCCGTTAGTCCGATCCAAATCATTTTTCAGCCAGCTTACCGACTTTAACAGGAGGTTCCCTTCTACATTATACATTGTAAAATGGCTCGTCATATGCTCCGTAACCGGCGCCTTGATCGGTTCAGCTTCCGCATTCTTCCTCGTTTCGCTTGATTGGGCTACACAAATAAGGGAATCGAACACCTGGATCATCTGGCTGCTGCCCGTCGCCGGTTTCGCTATCGGCTTGCTTTACCATTATTTCGGGAAGGAAGTGGAGCGGGGAAATAACCTGCTCATCGAAACGATTCATGATCCTAAGGAATTCATCCGTTTCAGGATGGCACCTTTCGTGCTGCTCGGGACAGTTACCACACATTTATTCGGCGGGTCGGCAGGCCGCGAAGGCACCGCGCTGCAAATGGCCGGGGCCATTGGCGAGCAATTCAGCAAACTCTGCAAGCTGAATGCCTATGACCGCAAAATCCTGCTCATATCAGCCATTAGCGCCGGCTTCGGCTCAGTTTTCGGCACCCCGCTGGCCGGGGCTATTTTTGGGCTGGAAGTGTTTTTGACAGGAAGATTAAAATACGACGCTATTTTCCCCGCATTTGCTTCCGCGATCATTGCGAGCCTCGTCACCGATTCATGGCAAGTGAAGCACACGCATTACCACATTCCAGCCATTCCCGAAATGTCTTTTGCCAACATTATCTACGCCATTCTTGCGGGAATAGCGTTCGGCATCATAGCGGCGGCTTTCAGCAAAACCATTCATTTTTGTGCCCAACAATTCAAACAACACATCGCTTTTCCGCCGCTCAGACCTGTTGTGGGCGGATTAATCGTTTCCGCGGGTGTATGGCTGATCGGAACACGCTACATCGGCTTGGGGATTCCGGTGATTGTCGAGTCATTTACAACACAACTGGCTCCGTATGATTTTGCATTAAAAATCATTTTCACCATCATAACGCTCAGCGCGGGGTTCAAGGGAGGCGAAGTGACGCCGCTATTCTTCATTGGTGCTACGCTGGGCAATGCATTATCATATTTTATCCCCTTACCGGTGGGACTACTCGCGGGCATGGGTTTCGTTGCGGTATTTGCCGGCGCCACCAACACGCCGCTTGCCTGCATACTGATGGGCATCGAACTGTTCGGGAGCGAATGCGGCGTTTTTGTAGCAATAGCCTGCGTGGTCTCGTACCTCCTGTCCGGACACACGAGTATTTACCGTTCACAAGTCTACGGTGGGCCCAAAACTAGCTCGACTGATAAGCCATCGACATGGTAAACTTATCGATCATTTCGTGCGGATGCACTTCCAGGATTCGCGCCAATACCATAACCACCAACGTGTTAGAAGCCATTTTACGCGGAATGCCGGCAACCGTCGCGAACAAATCCACCGTTACGGACTCCTTTTCGTCGAGCAGCTTCATCAGTTTTTCCTCCTTATCGCCATATTGAAAACTGATGTCCCGCTCGCCGCGGCCCCGGCGCATAATTTCCTTCATTTCGCGGCTGGCCTGGATGGATTTGTCTTCCACTCGGATGTACGCCTGGCGCGCACCCGTATCGTCCACCACATAATGCGGCTTGTCGACGCTCCTGGGGATCGTCAGCACGAGCACGTCCCGGTCAGGTGTGATGGCCACACGCTCTTTTTTAAAACTTATTTTGGGATAAATGAATTTGTCGATCGCCCGGGTGAGCGTAAATTCGTCCTCTTCTGCATCTTTGAGGCCCTTGATGGTCTTGTCGTCACCCACTCCGACCAGCAGCTTGCCGCCACCTGAATTTGCGAAAGCAACCACTTCGCGGACGATCTTTTCGGGGTGATTGGATTTCAGTTTGAATTCCAGATGTTCCCCCTCACCTTTCTTAACCAGCTCTTTCAACAATCGAAGCTCCATCGGGTTGGAATGGATAAATTATGAGTTATGACTAAATCACTTTCGGTAACTTACCTCGTCCTCCTCATTTGTTAACGCTAACAATTTACATTCCTTTTGTCAGATTTAAAAAATTATGGGGAGTGAGTCACGTAAAAAAGCGGACCATATATCATAAAAAAACGGCACCGATAGAGTGCCGTTTGCATTTAGTATTCGTCTTCGTTGAAAAAGAAATCGTCTTTCGTGGGATAGTCGGGCCAAATCTCTTCAATGCTTTCATAAGGCTGCCCATCATCTTCAAGCTCCTGAAGGTTTTCAACTACTTCTAACGGAGCGCCTGTTCTGATTGCAAAGTCAATTAGCTCGTCTTTGGTAGCTGGCCAGGGAGCATCTTCAAGGTACGATGCGAGTTCGAGAGTCCAGTACATAATATTTTCGCCTATTAATGGTTACTTTACTTTTCTGCAAAAGTAAAAAATTTGCTATCTTTTAAAAGCTTAAAGCAAAAAAAAAGAAAAATAATTGCCGGGTTACAAATTTTATTTTCTTTTTACGATTAACAGACTGAATTACAGTAATTTAAAACCAACACTGCAAGTAAAGTCTCTACCGGAGCATCTCCATATTTCCCCTCTCCCCGAAAAACCCTTAATTTCCCTCACCATTACAAATACCATATTATGACTATTGAAATTTGTGCTTACTCACTGGAATCCTGTATCAATGCGCAGGCCGGCGGGGCGGGCAGAATTGAGCTATGCGGAGGGCTCGGCGAAGGCGGTACCACACCCAGTGCCGGACTCATCGAAATCGTAAGAAAAAACATTGACATTCAGCTATATGTGATGATCAGGCCGCGTGGCGGGGATTTCGTCTATGATTTTTTTGAGGAAGAAATCATGCGGAAAGACATCGATCTGGCCAAAAAACTGGGCGCTAACGGCGTCGTGCTGGGCATTCTCATGCCCGACGGCAACGTGGACGTGGCGCGCACCAAAGCGCTGGTCGACTACGCGGCGCCATTAAAGGTAACCTTCCATCGCGCATTCGATCTCACGCCCGATCCGATGAAGGCCCTGAAAGATATTATCGCCACCGGTGCGGAGCGTATCCTTACGTCCGGGCAGAAGCCTTCGGCCATTCAGGCGACCGAACTGCTCGGTAAACTCTCCAGAGAAGCCGATGGAAAAATCGAAATCATGGCAGGTGGCGGCGTGAACCACAACAATGCGGCTGAGCTCAAAGCTGCCGGCGTACATGCATTACATTTAACTGCTAAAAAATTCCGGCCCGCACGGCAGAAGTTTTTCCCTGAGGGCATTTCAATGGCCGGAGAAATTCCGGACGAAAAGTCGGTCATGTACTCGGACCTCGAACTGGTCGAGGCCATGGTGCAGGCCGTTTCAGAATGACGCCTTTTTCTGGTAAAAGTACATCAACATCCTCTCTATGAAGTTCGTAAAGGCAATTCTGTTTATCGCAATCACCGCCGGGCTCGTGTATGTGCTGGACAAGCCTTGGGCTCCCGCACCCGCGTTGGGGCCGTTCCTGAGCCCTTTTTGCGGGTTATGGCAAAACAGCGAGGAAGTTATCGACCCCAAAACACGCGTAACCCTGCACCTCGACAGCCTGCGCAATGAGGTGACGATCCGCTTCGACGATTCCGGCGTACCGCACATTTTTGCCCAAAACGACTTCGACCTTTTTTACGCGCAGGGCTACATTACCGCCAAAGACCGGCTCTGGCAAATGGACCTGCAAACCCGCGCCGCAGCGGGCCGGCTTTCCGAAATACTGGGCCCGGCCACACTCACGCTTGACCAGCAGAGCCGCCGTTTGGGAATGGGTTACGGCGCAGAAGCCAATCTCAAAGTAGCGATGACCGATCCCCGCTCGCGGGAAGCACTACTGGGCTACACAGCTGGTGTGAATGCGTTTATCCGGCAACTGGCTCCGAAGGATTATCCTATTGAATTCAAACTTCTTGGATACAAACCGGAGCCCTGGAAACCGATTAATACCATGTATATGCTTGAACAGATGACGCTCACGCTCGCGGGGCGTTCCAACGAGCTGGCCATGACCAATGCATTGAAAAAATACGGCCGGGAAACCATCGCTCAGCTTTTCCCGGACTATCCGATGTTACAGGAAAGCCCGATTATCCCATCGGGCACAGCTTGGGACTTCCCTAAGCTGCCGATCCCCAGAGCCGTTCTGCCAATAGTACCGGGCGACAGCGGCCTGTTGTCCGCAAAACCGTTGACTGCACTGCCACCAAGAGCCCCTAAGGAAGAAGGCATCGGCAGTAACAACTGGGCGGTAGGTGCCGAAAAATCCATCACCGGCTATCCTATCCTCGCTAACGACCCGCACCTCGAACTATCGCTGCCGTCGATATGGTACCAGGTGCAGCTGCATTCGCCGAACATGAATGTGTATGGCGTGTCGCTGCCAGGCATTCCCAGTGTGATCATTGGTTTCAATGAGCGCGTCGCCTGGGGGGTTACCAACGTGGATGCCGATGTTTTCGATTTGTATAAAATCAAATTCAAAAATGAATACCGAAATTTCTATTGGCATGATAGTCAATGGAAACCCACGCATAAGCGCGAGGAGATCATCCATGTTAAAGGCCAGCTGAAACCCTACCGGGAACAGATCATTTATACACACCACGGACCTGTTACCGATTCGGACGGCACGTTCGGGAATTTGCCCAACCTGGCGATTAAATGGATCGGTCATGAGCCGGGTAACAGCTTCATCACATTTTATGAGCTCAACAAGGCCAAAACCTACGACGATTACCGTAAGGCTTTGACCCATTACGTCGGCCCCGCACAAAACTTCGTATTTGCGGACAATGAAAAGAATATCGCCATTACTGTGAATGGGAAAATTCCTTTGAAATACAAGGAACAGGGCAAATTCCTACTGGATGGTTCCTCTCTCGCCGACGACTGGCACGGCTGGATTCCCGCCGAACAAAACCCGTTCGTAAAAAATCCGCCAAGAGGTTTTGTCAGCAGCGCAAACCAATCTTCCGCCGATACCACGTATCCTTATTATATCAACTGGAGCTTTGCGCCGTCCGAGCGCGGGATACGTATCAACGAGCGCCTGCAAGCAATGACCAATGCCAATGCGGACAGCCTCCGGATGCTGCAAAACGACAATTTCAGTGTATTGGCCCGCACATTACTGCCCAAACTGCTGACCATTCTCGAAACCCGGTCATTAACGCCAAAACAAAAAGCGGCCCATATCCTGCTCTCGAACTGGAATTATCAGAATGCTCCGGAATCCATCGCGGCGTCGATTTTTGAAACCTGGTTTCCACTACTGGGTCAGGCCATCTGGAATGACGACTTCTCTTCTCCCGAAGCACCAATGGAATATCCCTCGCGGGACCGGACGTTGTATCTGATTTTGAAACAACCAAATGAAAAATGGTTCGATAATATAAATACCCCCGAAAAAGAGACATTGCCTGACCTGGTTTACCAAAGCTTTAACGCGTCGCTCGACACGCTCACTGCGCGCAGGGGAGCAATGAGTCCCGAGTGGCAATGGTCGAAGGTGAAAGATGCTGAAATAAGGCATTTAAGCAGAAGTATCAAGCCGTTCAACGCGCCTTCGTTGGTAACGGGCGGTGGCAGCAGCATTGTGAATGCGATGACGAAACGCAAGGGGCCGTCGTGGCGGATGGTCGTCGAACTGGGTCCTACGCCCCGAGCTTACGGAATTTATCCGGGAGGCCAATCGGGCAATCCGGGCAGCCCCTACTATCTCAATCTGCTAAAAAAATGGGAGAAGGGTGAGCTCAATGAATTGATATTCCTCACGTCACCGGACCAGAAAGTGCCCCACCTGGCATCCAGTCTTGTATTGCAAAAACGTTAAACCGGAACTTATGAATTTTCTGATTATAGCCATTCTATCGGCAGTATTACAAATCTTTACTCCATGGTGGATAATCGCCATTGTCCCATTTGTGATCCTGCTATGGCGGCCTTCCCGATCCTCCGGGGCATTTTGGGCGGGCTTCGGCGGTATCGCCGTGCCCTGGCTGCTTTATGGGTATTACCAGCATTTCATCTCCGATGGCGCCCTCTCCGACCGTGTTGCGAAGATATTCATGTTGCCGAACGGCATCCTGCTTTTGCTTGTAACGGCCCTCATAGGAGGCCTTGTGGGCGGCTTTTCTGGCCTGGCCGGATATTGGGTGCGTCAGATCTTCCGCCGGCATCCGGTGCCGCTGTCGGGACCAGCCTCGTAAAACCCGCGGCCTGGCCTTATTCATTGTACTTAAACACAAATCATTATCTTTGCGGCTCGTTCAAAAACAATAAACCTTAAAAACGTGAACAACAATACTTCATTGATCTGGAACGTCGTCCTTTCGCTTGCTGTGGCGGTGTTATTCTTCCTTCATTTTTCAAGCAAATCGTCAGACGCCGGTGCAGCCGCAGATGGTGCAGTAGTGGAAGGCCGCCGCACTGTTTACGTTCAGGTGGATTCACTTCTGAAAAACTACGATTTCTTCAAGGATACCAGAAAAGAGCTTGAAAACAAGAATTTCCAGCTTGAAAACGAGCTGACTACCAAAGGACGCTCTTTGCAAAATGAAGTGGCTTTCTTCCAGCAACGCGCAGCCACCATGACTCCCGAGCAAGCTCGTTCCACAGAAGCGCAGCTCATGAAAAAGCAGCAGGACCTGATGGCCTACCGCGATCAGTCGGCGCAAGCTCTGGGCCAGGAAGAGGCTAAAAAGAACGAAGAACTTTACAAAAACATCCGTTCTTACATCGATAAATACAACAAGGAAAATGGCTACGAGTACGTTCTTGGCTATTCCCTGGGCGGCGGCATCTTGTTTGCCAACCCTTCATTGGACGTAACCCAGAAGATCATCGACGGTCTGAACAAAGAATATAAGAGCTCAGGCAAAGCAGCTGCTCCGGCTGATACTACTAAGAAAAAGTAATTTCGAAGTTAGCCTGCAAAAAAACGAAGCAGACGGTCAAAAGATCGTCTGCTTCGTTTTTTTGCATAAACTGGTTTTATATCTTCAGCTTGCTCAAATCAAATTCGAATCCCGGCAACACATTTCCTCCTGATAATTGTTGGCTAAAACCGTTGAAAATCTCAACATCTGCATTGGGTCGATAAACGAAAACAGTTTCTGTAAACGGATCGATGAGCCAGGCCAACTTGCACCCATTGCCTATCCACTCGTCTTGCACTTTCTTCTGAATGATTTTCAAATCATCATTCGCCGAGAGTAGTTCTATAACAAAATCAGGGCAAATGGGCGGAAACTTTGTTTGTTCGCTATCTGTCAAATGCTCCCATTTCTCATTGGAAATCCACGAAGCGTCAGGAGACCTAACGGAGGTATTTGGAAGACGAAAGGCTGTCGATGACTCAAAAACATGACCAAAGTCCCTCGCGAGATGCCAGTGCATCAGCCAGTAAATGATGATCGCATTCAATTTGCCTGTCTTTCCGCCAGTATTCGACATAATATAGATCGTCCCTTCGCTATCCCTCTCAATTTTGAGTTGATCATTCTCCCTGCAAAATTCATAGAATTCATCATCGTCAAGACGCAGGGGCTTATATCTCAATTCTATCGTATCCATGTTGTTGTTTCCTTACCTAATGCAATATAAACATTTTGAAACACTAACAGATTCAAGGCTTACCCCTCAAAAACAAAACAGGGCAGCCGGAAACCGACTGCCCTGCATTGCATTAAATATATCCTTAAACCGCCGAAGAAGAGAATTTCGCACCGATGTACTCGCGGTTCATGCGGGCGATGTTTTCGAGGCTGATTTCTTTCGGGCATTCTGCCGAGCACGCACCGGTGTTGGTGCAGGCTCCGAAACCTTCTGCATCCATTTGAGCGACCATTTTCTCGGCACGGATGCTGCGTTCTGCCTGTCCTTGCGGCAACAATGCCAGCTGGGAGATTTTGGCGGATACGAAGAGCATCGCAGATGCATTTTTGCAAGCCGCTACACAAGCGCCGCAACCGATACACGCTGCCGCCGCGAATGCGTCGTCTGCCGCTTCTTTTGCAATCGGTAATGAGTTTGCGTCCTGTGCATTACCGGTATTTACAGAAACAAAACCACCGGCAGAGATCACGCGGTCGAACGCATCACGGTCAACCACCAAGTCCTTGATAACCGGGAAAGCCTGCGCTCTCCACGGCTCTACCACGATGGTGTCACCGTCTTTGAACGAACGCATATGCAGCTGGCAGGTAGTAACCCCGCGCAGAGGGCCATGCGGACGGCCATTGATATACATCGAACACATCCCGCAAATACCTTCACGGCAGTCGTGGTCGAATGCAACAGGTTCCTTTCCTTCTTCGATGAGCTGCTCGTTGAGTACATCGAACATTTCAAGAAATGACATATCAGGGGAAACGTTGTCCAGCTTGTAGTCTTCGAAACCTCCCGCTGCGTCTGTATTGCTTTGTCTCCACACTTTCAGAGACAACCTCATATTTCCTTCCATACCTATATTCTTTATTTCTGATACAACTTTTTAGCGTGGCATAAATCCGTGCCACCGGGGGTTTCCTATTTGTAGCTGCGTTGAGCGATTTTGATGTTTTCGTAAATGAGTTCTTCTTTGTGAAGCTCCCATTCCTCGGGTCCCTTGTGTTCCCAGGCCGATACATACATATAATTTTCGTCGTCGCGCAATGCTTCGCCCTCTTCGGTCTGATATTCTTCCCGGAAATGGCCTCCGCATGATTCGTTACGGTCGAGTGCATCAATACACATCAATTCGCCCAGTTCGATGAAGTCCGCCACACGGTTAGCCTTATCGAGTTCAGGGTTGAAGTAATTGGCAGTACCCATTACTTTCACGTCCGACCAGAATTCTCTTCTCAACTGACGGATCTCTTCGATCGCCTCTTTCAAGCCCTGTGCATTACGCGCCATACCGCATTTTTCCCACATGATCTTGCCCAAACGGCGGTGGAAAAGCTCAGGGGAAGTTTTACCCTGGATTTTCAGCAACGTGTCAATACGCTCTTTCACCTCCGCTTCGGCTTTTACGAACGCTTCGTGGTCGGTAGAGATTTTTCCGGTGCGAATTTCGCTCGCCAGGTAAGCACCAATGGTGTAAGGGATCACGAAATAACCGTCGGCCAGGCCCTGCATCAACGCCGAAGCACCGAGGCGGTTCGCGCCGTGGTCGGAGAAGTTAGCCTCTCCGAGCGAGTACAAGCCAGGAACGGTGGTCATCAGGTTGTAGTCAACCCAAAGGCCGCCCATAGTGTAGTGCACCGCAGGATAGATACGCATAGGCACTTCGTACGGATCCTCACCCGTGATTTGCTTATACATATCGAAGAGGTTACCATATTTTTCTTTCACAACTGCCTTACCCCAAAGCGTGATGTCCGCGTCGGAAGCATTGTGAATGTTATTCTTGTTAGCTTCCGCACGTCCGTAACGCTCTACCGCCGCAGCGAAATCGAGGTAAACGGCCAGTTTGGAAGTTCCTACACCGTAGCCGGCATCGCAACGCTCTTTCGCCGCGCGCGACGCGATGTCACGCGGTACGAGGTTACCAAATGCAGGGTAACGGCGTTCGAGGTAGTAGTCACGCTCGTTCTCAGGGATTTCGTTGCCGGGGCGGTTATCGTCCTTTTTCTTGGGAACCCAGATCCGTCCGTCGTTACGCAACGATTCCGACATCAAGGTCAGTTTCGATTGGTGCTCGCCGGAAACCGGGATACACGTCGGGTGAATTTGGGTGAAGCAAGGGTTACCGAAGAATGCACCGCGTTTGTGGGCTTTCCATGCCGCGGTTACGTTGCTCCCCATTGCATTGGTAGAGAGGTAGAATACGTTTCCGTACCCACCTGTACAAAGCAATACCGCGTGGCCTCCGTGTCTTTCAATTTCCCCTGTAATGAGGTTCCGTGCGATGATACCGCGGCATTTACCCTCGATATTCACGACGTCGAGCATTTCGTGGCGGTTGTACATTTTGACAGTACCCATACCTACCTGGCGTTGCAACCCTGAATACGCTCCGAGCAACAGCTGCTGGCCTGTCTGGCCCGCCGCGTAGAATGTACGCTGCACCTGCGTTCCACCGAATGAACGGTTGGATAGCAAACCGCCGTACTCACGTGCGAAAGGCACACCTGCCGCTACGCATTGGTCGATAATGTTCCCCGAAACTTCGGCCAGGCGGTGTACGTTCGCTTCACGCGCACGGTAGTCACCTCCTTTGATGGTATCATAAAAAAGACGGTAAACCGAGTCACCGTCATTCTGGTAGTTTTTTGCTGCATTGATCCCTCCTTGCGCGGCAATGGAGTGCGCACGGCGTGGGGAATCCTGAAAACAGAATGCTTTCACTTTATAACCGAGCTCCGCAAGCGTAGCAGCGGCAGAAGCACCGGCAAGTCCCGTTCCTACAACGATAATTTCGAGATTACGTTTGTTGGCAGGGTTGACAAGCGGAACCGACGAGCGGTATTTGCTCCATTTACTTTCGAGTGGTCCTTGTGGTATTCTGGCATCCAGACGAGATGACGTTGCCATATATCAAATATTATTTAATCGAAAATTTAGAAATAAGACGCTATCGGGATTACTTCACCCAGCCGAGGTAGATCGAAATCGGCATTAATGCAAAGAGGATCGGCACGATGATCGAGAATGCGGTTCCTACGAATGCGATCGCACCATTGTATTTTACGTGGTTGAGACCGAGCGATTGGAATGCACTTTTGAAACCGTGCAGCAAATGCCAGAAAAGGGAAACGCAACCCAGCACGTAGATCAGCACTACAACCGGGTTCTGGAATGTTTCGAGCATCATCTGGTAAAGGTTCAGCTCTTCGCCTGTGGCAAACTGGTTGGACCGATTGGGGATCCAGAAATGCGAGGTATGGATTACGAGGAAGATCAGAAGCAATGTCCCGAGCAAACCCATGCTGCGTGAATACCAGGTGCTGTTCGCCGCTGCATTGTTGACAGCATATTTAACCGGACGGGCGTCACGGTTACTTTTCCAGAGCATCAAACCATCAATAATATGGATCAGAAAACCCGCTACCAGGCCTATTTCAAGCGTACGTATAATCGGGTTAGTACCCATGAAATGTCCCCAGTGCGAGAACGTCTCTCCGCCGTCATTGTAAAAAATCATGGCGTTGATAGTGGCATGAATGACCAGGAAGCTAATCAAAAAAAGTCCGGTAAGAGCCATCAGAAGTTTTTTACCGATAGAGCTCGTTAACGTTTGTGAAAACCACGACATAATCAAAAACGAATGGTTTTAGTGCAAAAAAATGAGGTATATTTAGAACCTTTCAAAGGTATATCACAAACGTTAGCGAGACAAAGAATCCCTTCCATTTTTGCAAACCGCGCCGTTTATTTATAATCATTATTAAGAATTATTTAGACTGATTAGTCTTTGCAAAAGCAAGACGCTCAGTGCGAAGGCCTCAGCGCATTCTTTCCAACTATTTTGTAACCGAATAGCACACATTTTCAAACATGTGTTTCGTTGAGTTGGTACATAGCTGAACGACCAACGAACCTACCCATGCCCAAACCTCTATTTTTCCGGATTTCGATTGTTATCCTGATACTGACATTATCGCTCAGCCAGGCTTTCGCAACACACTTTCGTGCAGGGGAGATCACGGCACGAAGACTCTCGCTCTCGTCGCCCACTTACGAAATCAAGCTCACCGGTTATTTCGATATGATTAGCGGGCCTGATGCCGCCAACCAGCAGAATAAGGTCGTTTTTACCATCAACAACGTCAAAGGAACCGGAGATCCTCAGTTCGTTGATGCACCTCGTATTCCTCCTATTATCAATATTGGAAACAATACCACGCAAAATGTTTATATAGCCATTTACACGTTTCGGTCGGTAGGCGCCTACCGCATTTCCGTGGAAGAGGATGCACGCAACGAAAGTGTACTGAACATCGGCCCCAAGCCCACCCAAAGCCTTAATTTTTATGTTAGCACCACCCTGGAAATCAATGCCGCTTTCGGTTTGAACCGGACGCCTGTGCTCCGAAACGCCCCTATCGACATCGCTGCTGTGGGCCAGCGCTATATTCACAACCCGGCCGCGTTCGATGCCGACGGTGACAGCATTGCCTATCGCATGTTTGTTCCCCAGCAAAGGGGGGCCAATGGCATGGGTATAGACCTCGTGTATCAGGACCCTAACACCGTTACGCCGCCCGGCCAGACCGAATCCGGTTCATCTCCGGCAACATTCAGCCTGAACCGCGTTACCGGTGATCTGATTTGGGATGCACCGGTTACTAAAGGATATTATAATGTGGCTTTTGTAGTAGAGGAATGGCGCGACGGAACTCTTATCGGCCAGATCGTCCGCGACATGCAGATCATCGTGGAGGACGCACGAAACGATAGACCCGTTTTGACCCCAATACAGGATATTTGCGTCGAAGCAGGGACAATGATTAATCAAAAGGTCGTAGCGACTGATAAAAACGGCGACAAGCTGACACTAACGTCCGCGAGCGGTACGTATGATGCTACATTAACCAAGCCTCCGCTGGCCGCGTTCACCGTTGCTAATCAAGGAGCCCAGGGCAGCGTTACCGGCACATTCTTGTGGCAGACATCCTGCGACCATATTCGGATGGGCCCTTATGGTGTGCTGTTCAAGGTCGAAGACGGTCCACCTCCCACATACCCAAATCCTTCGCTGTTCAAGAAGCTCGCCGACATGACATCATTTAATATCCGCGTCTACGGGCCAAAACCGACGGGTTTGAGGGGGACGGCCGTGGCCGATCCCACCGGAACCGCCTACCGACTCAACTGGGATGCCTATAAATGCCAGATCCCCGGCGCCAAGTTCGCCATTTACAGGGCCGAAAAATGTACCGACCTTCAAGAGGATGTGTGTAGTCCGGGAATTCCCGCAGGCTCGGGTTATGAAGAAATTGGAAGGGTGGATATTAACCAGACTACATTCCTGGACAACAATGGCGGCGAAGGCCTGCGCCCAGGCGTCTCCTACTCCTACCGCATCGTGGCCCTGTTCCCAAGGCCGGGCGCCAGCCCCACCGACCCAGGTTACCTGATCGGTGGCGGGGCAAGCCTTGCCTCGGCAGAGTATTGCCTCAACTTACCATTGGCGATGCCGGTGATCACTAACGTGACTGTCGATTCTACCAGCACCACCAGGGGGCGGATCACCGTGAAATGGATCAGACCAGCTGCATCGGCCGGACTACCTGCCCAGTACCGCCTTTACAGGGCTATCGGACAGAACGGTACTGCTTTCACCAAAATTGCAGACATCAATACCAACCTCACACCAGGAGCAGCCGATACTCTTTTTGTCGACAAAGGGCTCAATACCGAGGCCAATGCCTACAATTACAAACTCGAATATTATACTACTGTGAACGGCCAGCTTACCAAGTTCGACGAAACTGAAACGGCCAGCTCGGTAAGACTGGAACAGGGTGCTGCACCAGCCAATCAGGTAGGGTTAAAATGGACCGCCCTTGTACCATGGGACAATGGAAACCGTGTCCACCGCATATACCGGGAAGATAAAACCAAACCGGGCACTTTCAACCGCATTGCCGAAGTAGCCGTTACAGGGCCGCAGACATTTACTTATTCCGATGATGGTACCGATAAATATGCCGCCGACGGAACGGTTAATATCAAGATTGTGAAGGATTCTACCTATTGTTATAAGGTGGAAACGGTGGGTTCTTATAATAACAGTCAGATCAAACCGTCGGTACTCTATAACTTCTCGCAGATACTTTGTGTTTCCTCATCGGATACCACCAAGCCTTGTCCGCCTGTACTCACGCTTGACCCGCTCAATTGCGACTCACTCAGGGCGCATCCGGAAGCATTTTGTACCCCATCAGGGTTTACCAACCATTTGACGTGGGAATACCCTGCCCAAGTAGGCGGAAAGGAATGCGACCCGCTCGTCACCGCGTACAGGGTGTATTATGCAAGATATGAAGGCGATTCACCAACGTTGATCGCCACTGTGACCACCCCGCCTTCGCCACTGCAAACCAGCTTCGACCATACAGGCCTCAGTTCGTTTGCGGGATGCTATTATGTGACGGCCGTCAACCGTTTCGGAAGTGAAAGTGCGCCAAGCAACACCGTGTGCCGCGATAACTGCCCGATGTTCGTTCTGCCAAACGTATTTACACCCAATGGCGACAACAAAAACGACACATTCCAGCCGCTGGAATGCCCTGCATTCGTCCAATCGCTGGAATTCAAGGCCTATAACCGCTGGGGTGCACAGGTATATTCGACCAAGGATGTAAACATCAACTGGGATGGTAAAACCAACGGTGGTAAAGACCTTGCGGCGGGACAATATTATTATGAAGTAAAAATCTATTTCGAATCTTCTAAAAAACAAAGTGTGCCAGTGACCATGAAAGGATGGGTACAGCTGCTGCGATAGATTCTTTTTTCTTTCACATTCAAGTATTTCCTTTGTAGCCCGGTTTTTTGCCGGGCTTTTTGTTTCATCATGAATAACCATAAATCATCCATATGAAAACGGCATATGTTTTCCCTGGTCAGGGCTCGCAGTTCAAAGGAATGGGTCTGGACCTTTACCAAAGTTCCGATTCCGCCAAAGCATTGTTTGAAAAGGCGAACGAAATCCTCGGTTTTGAGATCACCAAAATCATGTTCGAAGGCACCGACGAGGAGCTGAAACAAACCAATGTGACCCAACCAGCGATATTTATCCACTCCGTGATCCTGGCGAAAATCACCCCCGATTTCGCTCCAAACATGGTAGCAGGCCATTCGCTCGGCGAATTCTCAGCTTTGGTTGCAGCCGGAGCCCTTTCTTTCGAAGACGGCCTGTCGCTCGTAGCAAAACGTGCGGCGGCAATGCAGAAGGCCTGTGAAATCCGCCCTTCGACAATGGCCGCCATCCTCGGCCTTGCCGACAATGTGATCGAAGAAATCTGTGCCGGCATTACCGACGAGATCGTCGTACCCGCGAACTACAACTGCCCGGGACAGGTGGTGATCTCCGGAACCATCGAAGGCGTTGAGCGCGCCAACGAACTTCTGAAAGCCGCCGGCGCGAAACGCGCTCTGGTGCTTCCCGTCGGAGGCGCATTCCACTCGCCATTGATGGAACCCGCACGTGAAGAACTCGCAGCAGCCATCAACGCGGCACAGTTCGAGCAGCCTATTTGCCCCGTTTACCAGAATGTGAATGCAAAGCCGGCCACAGAAGTTGCCGTTATCAAGGAAAATCTGATCTCGCAGCTCACTGCCCCGGTAAGGTGGACGCAGTCTGTGGAGCAAATGGTCGCCGACGGTGCAGAAATCTTCATCGAATCAGGACCGGGCAAAGTTTTGCAAGGCCTTGTAAAAAAGATCGCTAGCAACGTTGAGCTAAAAAGTATTTAATTTTTTTCTCAAAATACTTGACACATTACCCGACTCCCATTACTTTTGCACCACTGTTTACGGTTTTGGCCGATGGTGTAATGGTAACACAGGACATTTTGGTTGTCTTATTCAGGGTTCGAGTCCTTGTCGGCCAACAGTAATCGAAGAGCTCATTTTTCAATGAGCTCTTTTTTATTTCCATCCAATCTCGCTCCTTAACATTAGAATACTTCCAAATTTCGGAGGGTAAAAGGCCATTTAATAGCATTTCCAACTTTTTGCGACTTTACGGTGACATTAAGGAAACCTTTTTAAAAATTTGGTTACTTAATGTAACTTTTCTGCTATAAAATTTGGATATGAAATGTTACATTTACTATGTTTTAACCTAAACAGCACCCATATGAAAGTAGAAAAAGTTAAAAAACGTGATCGCGAGCGCACGAAGAGTAAAATACTCAAGGCGGTCGGCGAAGTAATTGAACAACATGGCACCGAAAAGGTGGGCGTCAACCTGATCGCCCGCACGGCAGGAGTCAATAAAGTACTGATTTACAGGTACTTTGAAAGCGTAGACGGCCTGATGGAACAATACGTCAGGTCGGGAGAGTACACGTCAACCCTCAGCACAGATTACATTGACAACATCCCGGAGCTAACACCGGAAGAACGGAACAAAGCTCTCACGTCCCTCATGCACACTTTCACCAACGATCTGCGCCAGCGTAAAGCTACGCGCGACCTGCTCCGCTGGGAGATCGGAACCGGAAAGTCGATGCTTTCAGACGCCCGCAACCAGATTGCGACGCGTATCCTCAACAAAATAGGCGACCTGCCCTATTACAATGACACCAGCGCGTTAATCGCATTCATTTCAGCAGGCATTTATTTTTTGACCATCTCCTCTGATTATCGTGAAAAAATGCTTGACGTAGACCTTCAAACTGATGAAGGCTGGAAGCGTATCGAGCGCGTAGTTGACAGTATTATCTCGGATGTCCGGGGTTGACGATAAAAAACCACAGGCCCTTCCCCCAAACGGGAAGGGCCTTTTCCTTTTATTGGCCGTTACTCTCCTATATTTGCGAAGGAAAATCCCGCATTGAATGAGCGTACTGAAAAAACTGGCCAGTGAAACCGCCACCTACGGCATCAGCACCATGCTGGGCCGCTTTTTGAACTACCTGCTGGTGGCCCTGCATACCAAGCTTTTTGAACCTCAGCAAATAGCCGCACAGGGGCAGCTCTTCGCCTACGCCGGCCTGGCACTCGTGCTTTACACATTCGGGATGGAAACCGCGTTCTTCCGCTTCGCACGCGAGGAAAAGGACCGGAAACAATATTACGACCTGATTTTAAGCGCGGTGATCCTGGTCAGCGTGGTCTGCTCCACGCTCATGTTCGTCTTCGCCGGACCGATCGCCGAACTGATCAAATACCCCGATTCAGCTTCCATTGTCAGAATGTTCGCCATCATTATGGCTACCGACGGCATTGTGTCCATTCCATTTGCGCGGTTAAGGCTGGAAGGCAAGGGCAAAAAGTTCGTGATTGTACGGGTTACCAACATTTTAATCAACATCTTTCTGAACCTCTTCTTCCTGCTTGTCTGCCGCGATATTCATGCAGGCGAATACCTGACGTTCCTCCAACCGGCAGTCGACCTGTTTTACAATCCGCTGCATGCACCGGATTACATCGTGCTCGCAAACCTCATTGCTAACCTCGCATTCTTTTGGATGCTCCGGAAAGAATTCGCCGACTTCCGGTTTGTGTTCAGCGGCGAGCTTTTCAAACCCGTCTGGGTTTATGCGTTCCCGGTGATGATCATGAACGTCGGTGGGGTACTGAATATGCTCTTTGACCGGGCGTTTATTCAGTTTTTGCTGCCTGCGAATTTCTACCCCGGCCGCAGCAACGAAACCGCCATCGGGATTTATGTGCAGTGCTACAAATTGTCGATTTTCATGAACCTGGCCATTCAGGCATTCAAATACGCCGCGGAGCCATTTTTCTTTTCCAAAGGCGAGGACAAGAATGCACCACCGGTTTTTGCCAAGGTCACCAAGTATTTTATCATCATATGCGTACTCATGTGGGTGGGCATATGCCTGAACCTCGACCTTTTCGCCGAGCTGTTCCTGAAAAAGAAGATTTACCACGAAGGCCTGGGCGTAGTACCCTGGCTGCTGGCGGGATATTTGTTTCTGGGTGTGTATTACAACCTGGCGACCTGGTTCAAACTGACTGATAAAACGCAATATGGCACCTGGCTCACGCTTACCGGCGCGGGCATTACCATCGCGACCAGCTTCGTGCTTGTGCCTCAGATCGGCTACCACGGGTTCGCCATCGCATTCGCATTATCGGGCTTTGTGATGCTGGCGCTTTGCTATTATTTCGGGCAAAAATTTTACCCCGTACCTTATGATGTCGCGTCCGCGATAGGCTACATAGGCGGAGGCGCATTGCTGATTTACGCCTCTTCTTTGTTTAAAATGCCCAATTTGTGGATTTCCGTGCCTGTACACATGAGCGTGCTGGCGATCTTCGCGGTCGTCGTGTTTTTACTTGAAAGAAAAAATATTCCTGCATTGAACCGGCGCTGAAAGGCCTATTCCTGCATTTCGCGCAGCAACTTATTGGAGAAAAGGAACTCTTTCAATTCGGGCACGTCGGTTTTGGTAATGTCCGTATTCACACCTTCCCAGAGCTTGTTTCCCTGATAAAGGAACATGATATTCTGCCCGATCTCCATCACCGAGTTCATATCGTGGGTGATGATGATAGTGGTGATCTTGTATTCTTCGGTAATCTCTTTGATCAGCTCGTCGATTTTCACCGATGTAAGCGGGTCCAGGCCGGAGTTGGGTTCGTCGCAGAACAGGTAAGCCGGGTTCATCACAATGGCCCTTGCAATCCCGACGCGCTTTTTCATCCCGCCGCTAATTTCCGAAGGCATCCGTTTCGCAGCCTGTTCCAACCCCACCCTTTGCAGACAGAATGCGACACGTTCCCGTTTTTCTTCCGGCGATTGGGTCGTAAGCATATCCAACGGAAAGCGCACGTTTTCCTCCACCGTTTTGGAATCAAACAATGCCCCGCCCTGAAACAGTACGCCCATTTCCCGCCGGATCGACTGCTGGGTATCTTTGTCGCAATGGTAAAAATCGCGGCCGTTGTACAGCACATTGCCCTGGTCGGGTTTCACGAGACCGATCATGCATTTGAGCAATACACTTTTACCTGTGCCGCTGCCGCCGATGATCAGGTTCGTTTCCCCTTTCTGAAACTGGGCCGAAATCCCCTTTAAAACTTCCTTACCGTTGAATGCCTTCGAGATATTATTGATTTCAATCATTTTGTGTCCGGTTGAGAACGCTTACAAAAGCAGCTGCGCGAGCAAGTAATCGGCGATGAGGATGGAAATACAACTGTTGGTCACCGCCTGTGTGCTGGCCTTACCCACTTCCAACGCACCGCCAGAGGTAAAAAATCCCTTGAAAGAAGAAATCGAAGCGATCAGGAAGCCGAAAACGAAGGGTTTCACACACATGAAAAATATATTGTAGGGTACAAAGGAATCGCGGATACCGTATAAATAATCGCGTTCGGTAATCACGCCCGTAAGCGTGCCGGCGAGGTAGCCGCCAAAAATGCCCAGGAATGCGGAGAAAATGACGAGCATCGGGAATGTGAGCATCGCAGCCACAACTTTCGGAAGCACCAGATAGGACGAAGAATTGATTCCCATTACTTCCAGCGCGTCGATCTGCTCGGTAATGCGCATGGTACCCAGTTCACTGGCGATATTGGACCCTACTTTTCCGGCCAGTACGATACAGGTAATGGTCGGTGCGAGTTCGAGGATTTCCATATCACGCACAATCAATGCCACTGTGGAAATAGGGATGATGGGGCTAACCAGGTTGTAGGCCGTCTGAATACAAGACACCGCACCAATGAATGTGGATACGATCGCAACGATGAAGATCGAGCTGACACCGATGCCCACGCATTCCTCCATCAGCCTCCGCCAGTAAACCGATAATTTCTCGCCCTTCCCGAACAGCGTCCCTAAAAAAATGAAGTATTTACCGATTACAGACATGATATCTTAATTGTATTCAATATTTTCGGGAAAATTAGGCAAAAAAAGAAGTAATCAGAAAAATGAATCCATTAGCGGTTGTAACCGGTGGAACAAAAGGGATCGGAAGGGCAGCGATAGAAAAATTTTTAGCACAAGGCTTCGATGTAATTACCTGCGCAAGAAACGAGAGCGACCTGCTCGCACTGCAACAAACATTCAGCGAAAGTTTTCCCCAATCAAAACTGACTTATTTAACGGCCGACCTTTCGGTAAGGGCCGATGTGGATGCTTTCATCGCATTTATCCACAAACATAACTCACCGGTGGAGGTACTTATCAACAATACCGGCGTATTTATTCCGGGGCAGGTCCATAATGAAACGGAGGGTACGCTGGAAAAAACGATGGAGACCAACCTGTATAGCGCCTACCACCTTACCCGCGGCCTTTTGCCGGGTATGATGGAGCAGAAAAAGGGCCATATCTTCACCATTTGCTCCACGGCCAGCATTATCGCCTATCCGAATGGCGGCTCTTACTGCATTTCGAAGTTCGCATTGTATGGGATGACCAAAGTACTGCGTGAGGAAATGAAGCCCTACAAAGTGCGTGTAACGGCTATTCTACCCGGCGCGACTTACACCGACAGCTGGAAGGGCACCGACCTGCCCGAGGATCGTTTTATGGATTCCGGCGACGTGGCCGAATCAATCTGGGCCGCGTATGCATTGTCTCCCAGGGCAGTGGTCGAAGAAATTTTGATCCGCCCGCAGTTGGGAGATTTGGATTAATGAGTGAACAATAGAGCAATTTTACTAAATTGCCGCATTTTTAAAATTATTTATTAAACCCATATTTTCATTTCATGGAACAATACCTCGGTATAGACGTGGGCGGTACTAACGTAAAAATGGGGATCGTTGACGCTACGGATGGAAGAATCTCAAATTTTTACAGTCACGATACTGCCAGCTGGCGCAGCTCAGGGCATTTTATTGACAGATTAGGCGATGCAATTGCTCTCCAACTCGTTGAATATCCCGAAGTAAAAAAAGTAGGGATCGGTGTTCCGGGACTCATTTCCCGCGACAGAACCACGCTGATCGAAATTACGGCGATCCCCGAAATCGACGGGATCACCATTGTTCCGGATTTGAAAGCACGGTTTCCGCAACATGATTTTTACCTGGAAAACGACGCCAATGCGGCTGCTTTGGGTGAATATTATTTTGGGGAAGACAAACTCCCGGAAGATTACATTTTCGTAACCCTCGGCACCGGCATCGGCGGCGCGGCGATTATCGACAAGAAGGTGTTCAAAGGCGGTGGCGGTAATGCCATGGAGCCAGGCCACGTCCCTTCCAAAAACGGAAAAGTGCTCGAACGCAACATCGGTAAAAAAGAACTGCTTGACATGGCTAATGCAATGCGCGCAGCTTACACCGGCACTACCCAACTTCCTGCCGACGGCACGATTTCAACAACCGGCCTGGTAGCAGCAGCTTCGGCGGGCGACGAGCTCGCGAAAGCGGTTTTCCATGAGATGGGTTACCTGCTGGGCGAAGGGCTTGTTTCGATGATCCGGATACTCGATATCACAACAATTTTGATCGGTGGTGGTATTTCTGCCTCATTTGAGTTTATTTTGCCGGCTATTAACGATCGTTTCAAGTACTGGCTGACGCCTTACTACCTGAAAACAATCAATATCAAACGCGCAACGCTCGCTAACGACGCCGGACTGCTTGGAGCAGCTTCTTTGTGTTTTGAATAACGAATAACCCCGAAACAATAACGATTCACTCTTAAACAGTCTCACTATATCTTTCCCTGATGAAATTATCGGTTATCGTTCCTGCCTACAATGAAGAAAAGACAATCCGAAATGTACTGGATAAACTCAAATCCGTTGACCTGATAGGTAATTTTCAAAAGGAGATTGTAATTGTAAATGACTGTTCTGCCGACAATACGGAGGCAGTTGCTAAAAAATTCATAGAAGAGAATCCTGAGCTGGAAGTAGCTTACTTCCGGCATGAATACAACCAGGGGAAAGGGGCGGCATTGCACACAGGCATCCGCCGCGCTACGGGCGACTACATTATCGTCCAGGACGCCGATCTTGAATACGATCCCCAGGAATTCAATATATTGCTAAAACCGGTTATCGAAGGATATGCGGATGTGGTGTATGGCTCCCGCTTCATGGGCGGAAGACCACACCGCATCCTTTTTTTCTGGCATACCATCGGGAACAAATTCCTGACGTTCCTGAGCAACATGTTTACCAACCTCAACCTGACGGACATGGAAACATGCTACAAACTCTTCCGGGCCGACTTACTGAAAGGCCTGAAACTGGTCGAGAACCGCTTCGGCTTCGAGCCGGAAGTGACAGCCAAAATCTCCAAAATCCCCAAAATACGCATTTACGAAGTGGGCGTTTCCTACTACGGCCGCACCTACGACGAAGGCAAGAAGATCAACTGGAAAGATGGTTTCCGGGCGCTGTACTGCATCGTGCGTTACGGGTTGGGAAGCTAAATATCCAGCAACACCACGTGGATACCGTTTCCGCAAACTGTTCCGGTGTAACTTTTAGCCGGATTGGTCGGATGCTTGATCTCGATGGTGTGACGGAGATTATCCGCATACATATTGAAGTAATACAGGATCATCTTGTTGCCTGAAATACGGCACCGCGCAATGCCTCTTTTGGCAAAATAAGCACTCACAATGTCGCAGCCAGATACTTTCCGGTCGATCCACGCATTGCCATCGAGGCGATAGGAACAATAATACGGCGTCCCGCCTGCGACGTTCCCGCCCGTTTGCATCCACAATAAATTCCCGAAATAGCTGTAATCACTGCTGACCGCCAACGGTGAATAAAAGTCCTGCGGCGGCAAACCGACACCTAACTGGTAGTAATAGGGAAACGTCGCTGGGCCGCCCGCATTGGGCCGCCAGTAATCCATGCTCTGATGCACCGGTTGATAATACCCGATGGGTTTCTTGCTGGCCGGCTGTTTCAGGAACGTACCCCAATCCACAAAAATATTGCCGTACTCGTGGGCCAGAAAACCCATGAGAATCTGAAATGCAGGGTCATGCACCGGTTTGTCGGCGCGGAAAAATGTGCCTTCCGGGAACGTAACCTTGTCGGGAAACGACTCCGGCGCCCATTCGTGGTGGTTATAGAAAAACATCCCGGTGTATTTGCCGAGTTTTTGCCAAAGCTCCATGCAGAAGAGCGTATTCATCGCCTGGCCCGGATTAAGGTCGAATGCTCCGAAGTAAATACCTTCCATTATGGTGTTGGTACGCGATAATGTCCCGCCGGGGTGAAACCACGTCTTCATCTGCCATTGCGAAGGGTCCTGGGTATACATTACTTCCCAGTCGTTTTGGGTCTTGGAAGTGTTTCCCAAGTAATAAGGGCCGGTTGCAAAGTAGTTATGGCAAAGGAAAAACGGCTTCTGGTCCTGCGCCTTCTTCGCTTCGTAAAGCCCCGCGAGTTCATCATAGAATGAATGCCACATCGACTTGTCGGCCGGCATAAAAGGGAAGTTCTCCATCGTTTCGCCGATCCAGAGATTGGATGCATTGCCGCTATTCCATATCTCGTGCGCCTTTGCACGGGCCTCCGCATCCGTAAACGGGCCGTTGGGCCAGCATTTCTTGTTATAGCCATCTACCCACTCTTCCGGCCCCGAACAGGGCAGGCCAAATATCGTTGGGATAGTGGGAACGCCATTGTATTCCTTGTCGGGATAAGTGCTCCTGAATGTCGCCAGGGAGCCTTCGTTGCCAAGTTCCGTGCGGTTGTAATGTGTGCCGCCCTTCGCGAACGTCTGCGCCCATGTGTACGACTGCTTGGTGGGCGGTTTTACGAGCACATGCCCCGGCGGCATCACAATGTTCGGGCTCACTTCCATAAAACCGGGTGCCTGCGAAGTCGGGTCGTAGCCGGAGGGAATGGTATTTTTGAAAATGACAGGTATTGTTTGGGCATGGAGTGTCGGGGCGCCCAGGAGCACCCAAAGCAGAATCAGCTTTTTCATGGTCAGTTAAAGATAAAAGTGGTGAGACCTCCCCGCGCGCCCGGCGCGAGTTGTGCGACAGCGTCGTTTTGATAATAGTAGTTACAACCTTCCGGAGGGCATGGCCAGCGGTTGAGCGTATCGAGCCCGATCTTCGTTGCCATTTTCACCACTCTGCCCGGACTACCCGACTGCCAGGGTTCATTGGTTAAATTGGCTCCCGTTCTGAGCCATTTGCTGCCGATAAAATAGGACCACTCATAACCGGCCGGCAAACTCACCGTTCCGACATCGCTTAATAACCAACCCCCGGGATTCGCAGGGTCAGCAACGATCGATAAAGTGAGGATTTCAGGAAAACCGCTCGAAGAAATCTTTGGAGCCAATGCAGGCGGGGCACAATTCGCTGCCTGTGTCACCGCGAATGATTGGGATAATCCGCTCGTGCAGCTACCATTACTACTCAGCGCGGTGTAAGTACCGGCATTGGCCGTCGTCAAGGCAGTACCGCTCCCTGCCGACGACCCATTTAACAGCCAGCTCACATTACCCGAGTAACCCGAAGCCGTCAATGTTACCTGCTGACTGGTCGCCGGGCACACATTCGTTCCAGCCGTTTGCACAATAGTAGGTGTAATACAGGTCGTTGCACAACCGGCAATGGACAAGCCTACAAAATTGCTCGGTCCCACATGTGCCCCAACACCCGCATACTGACCGTGCCATGAAGCGTTTACTGTCCCATCAATGGCATATTGCCAGCCCATGGCAGCCACATTCGGCTCGGAGCCAAAGGGTGTTCCTGAAAGTTTGGTAGCCCCGCCGTAAAATTCGATCTCGCGTAACTCGCCGTAGCCGATTGGGCTGGCTGCATATCGAACGTGCTGATAGGGCGTTACATTCGGAAAAGTAAATTCCTGCCAGCTGCCCGTCGCATTCACCCCGATCGTGTAAATATCCGTCCAGGTCGAACCGTCGTTCGATCCCTGAATTTTCGCTCCATTGAGGCGGTTAAAATCAGCCGTGCGCCAATGCAACCTTACCTTACTCAAAACAGGACACATCTGGCCTTCCCCTGTGACGCAAATCTTGTCCTGACGGCAACTTCCGCCACCTGTACCGGCTATTTTCAGGATCGATGCGCCCGCGTTCAGGTTCACGGCGAAGGTGTAATCGGTATAAGCAATATTCCAGGACCCCGAATTCGGCAGTGAAATACTCTGCGCATTACCGCCATTGACCGTCACGTTCACCACCGGTGCCGCCGACGAGTAATAGCGTAACGTAACCTGATAAAGCCCCGCCGAAGGCGCATTCACCGTGTAATCAACGAAGTGATTGAACTGGTTCTCAGCGCCGCGCGTCTGGCCGTTGGAAGCATTCGGGTCGCTGGTAACAGGGCCATTGGCGCCGGACATCGATTCTGCTTCGAGGCATTGGCTGAAAACCTGGGCGGCATTTTGCTTCGAGGCACTTGCTGCCATTTCCGGGTCGTCGACCGCCATTGCCAGCTCTCCCCTGTAAAGAAACCGGTCGATGTCAGCCGAACGCTTTGTTCCGCGTAGCAGCATAAACTTTCCCGAAGGCGGCTTCGATATAAACTTGCCGGTAAGCCTGAACGCCACGCGCTCACCCGGTCGCAGGAGTTTCCCGGAGACCTGGTGATAATAGTTACCACCCGTTTGTACAAAGCCATCCGGGAAGACCACCTTCAAAACAAACTCGCCGTCCAGCGGCGCCATAAACAGCCGGAGCCCTGAAAAATCACGCAGCGCGCAGTGAATATCGATCGAAAACTCCTCGCCAACCTTCACCACGGGCCGATCCGCAGACATTGAAAATAAAACCGGGTCGATATCCGTCTCATTTTCATCTTTAACGCCATTTGCAATCACGTGATTTGCATTAAGCAAAAGCAACCATGCCAGAACATATCCGGCAAAATTAATCTGAGTGTGCATAACGAAATAAGTAAAGTAGTTTCCGTAAAACTATATCTACTATTTTACTTCACCTATTTCATTCACCCATCAAAAATTTACACCAAACACCTCAATTATTGAGGGGTTTTTATTTTTAATAAAACAAATAACTTTGCCATTCGTCATCATTGACTTTCGTAATAATGGCGATTAAAATCCTATCAGAACTACCACTGTCAACACGCTATTCATGACCCCTGTATCAGAAAAAGCTTCCATACTACTGGCGGACGATTGCCAGTCGATCAACCAGAAGCTCCTCCAACTCACAGACCGCGAATGGGACGTATTATCCTTTATCGCAGATGGCCTAACTACCGCAGAAATAGCCAAATGCCTTGTCATTGAGCCCAAAAGCATTGAAAATTATAAACGGAGGATCAGCAAAAAGCTGGAAATCGGAGGTCGGAGCAACCTCGTGCGATTCTGCATTGTGAACCGGGATTACCTGTGGAAACTTTACACCCTGGTTCGCAAATAGAATTGAAAATCGATATATAAAATCAGTCGTTTACCGACTGATAATTCAAATAAGCTATACACACATTATTTCAATTAAATGCGAAACAAAACGCTTTACACCGTTTCAATTATATATTTATTAATACCCAATATCATTTACTATTTGTATTGGGTTAATTACACATTTTCAATAGCGGGGATTGCACTTCTCATTTATCTCCTCCGCAAATGCATACTGCAAGAAATTCCGTTCCCTAAATCATTTATTCATTTAAAAGACATTTGTATCGCCCTGAGCCTGGCTGTGGGCCTGACACTCGCCTCCGGCATTACCGGTTTTGCATTTCAAACAATGGACCACTGGTGCCACAATGCCAAATTCCAGGACCTTCTGCAAAACGATTGGCCGCTCCGCTTTCCAGCCAACCATCCGGTCATGGCCTATTATTTCGGCTACTACCTGGTGCCGGTCGCCGTTTCCAAGATGGCTGGCTATATTTCTACGGCCGCGATCCTGATCTGGACCAGCCTCGGTATTGCGCTGGGACTTTTATGGATTTGCATATCGCTGGATCGGAAGTGGTGGGCGGCATTGCTTGTGTTGTGCGCAGGCGACTTTCCGAGGGTTTTCAAGGGCATCGCATCGCACGGATCCATTCAATTGTACAGGTATGAAGACATTGGCGTTGAGCATTGGTCGAATCTTGAAAACCTGTTCTGGGCACCGAACCAGTTTATTCCCTCACTCATGCTCGGCGGAATGCTTTTTCATATGATCCGCCATCGGCTGGACTATGCACTGCTCTGCTTCCCAATCGGGCTGGCGCTTTGGTGGGCCGCTTTTCCTGCATTGGTTGTAGGGCTTGTCACAGGGGTGCTTCTGGTTTTTCAATGGATTCGGTGGGGCATTACCTTTCAGAGACTGTTTCAGCAGGTTTTGTTGCCTTCCATCGCAGCGGTGCCGGTATTGCTGCTATTTCAGTCGCACCCTCACCCACCGGAGAATGGGCTGATCTGGGAGTTTCGAAGTGACATAGGCAATCTCTTACAGGAATACCTGGTGAACACGGTTGCGGATGTGTTGCTCTTTGTGCTGGTGTACCGGATATCGCGTCGCGCCGGCCTGCCCGGAATTTCGCCGGTGCCGTTCTGGACGCTGATTTGCATTACGCTGCTTTTTCCGCTGGTCCGGGTAGGAAAGGTGAATGATATGCTGCTGCGTGGTATGATGCCCGTGCTGATATTGATCGGCTGTTGTTTGCTTTATCCGCTCACGAGCCAACCATTGTCCAAAGTGCTTGCAGCATTGAGGGGAGGTGTCAATTGCATCATTATTATGCTCGCACTGGCACTTCCTGCTGTCGTGGGAATAGGGCGGCTTTACCGGGCGGCGACGCTCAACCGCATTACCGCGTTATGGAGCCCTCCCAACGCACGGTTCGTGGCGATCCCATATGATGCCTATCCGAGCCTGTATGAAACACTACGACAACGCTGGTCGCAACAAGAGGCAGAACAGTACCTCGGAAAACCTAACTCGTTTTACGAAAAATACATTGCTCCGCCTCCCGCCAAAGATCATTGATATGCCTAACGTTTGATAAACTGCTGTGCGGTCCTTACGCCGTCCTGATTTTCAAAATTCAATAAATATGTACCGGTCGGCCACTCGGCTACATTAACTTCCTCACTTCTGGAAGCTTTGAGGGCTTTCCGATGCAGAATTTGGCCTTTCGCATTGAAAATTGCCATCGAACCCGTAACCGCATTTTTAAATTCTACGCGCAGTACGCGGTCGGTCGGATTGGGGAACATTTGCCAAAGCGTGTTTTTGACGCCGGCCTCGTTGCCCAGGATGGGACTCAAATCAACATTCACGGTCGAATATCCCGACTGTGAAATGTCGCTGAATGCCTGAATGCGGTAAGTATAGGTTGCATTCAGTTGAATATCGCGGTCTTCGAACGATAACGACTTGCTATCGAGCTGTTTCAATACCTCATATGGGGCAGAATCGGATTTTTTACGTTCCAGAACGTAGCTGGTAGCAGTTTCTACCGCTGGCCAGGTCAGTATCACCGAATTGTAGGTGCGGTTGGCCGAAAGCGTCACATTCGGCAAGGGATTACCAATGGCGATTTTATCGAACGAAAACGCGCCCAGGCCACGCTTGTTACGAAGGTACGGACCGGTAAAAATGCCAATGTTGAAAGAATAAGGCTCTTGCAGCGGCAGGTTGTCCGGATAGAACGACGGCAAGTAGCTCAGTTTCGTCGCACCGGAAGCTTCTTTGAGCGTCAGCGTAACCTTGTTGCCTTCTGCTTTTCCGGCAGAGAATGCAGCTTTCTTTTCATCACCGTCGAGGAAGAAAAAGTTTTTGAGACTCAATACAAGCGGCTTGCCGTCCTGCCCTTTGATAGTGCTGTCCGCCGCCCATCTCAGGTCCTGCCCCTCTTCGAATATCAGAGTGATTTCCTTTTTATCTGCACTGGTATAAAATGCCCTTTTAATGTCGGGACATCTCACATTATCCGCAACCTTCGAGCCGTAAATGGTCGGGGCGAAAAAACGGTACATCCGCCGGCCAAACTCCTCATAACCGGCCCTGTGGTAATGCACACCGTCGTATTCGGGTGTCCCAACAGCGGCGAAGTGGTCTGTTTTAGGGTAGAGATATTTGGTCCTCCTCAAAAAATCGCGGACAGAGCCTCCCTGTGGGTTTGGCGTATCGTTTCTTAGAACAATAATGTTTGACTGAACTACCACAAACTGCTCGACTTCGGGGTAATCGTGCGCCCAAAACTTGTACAGCTGGTCATATTGTTCGGCGTAATTGCCAATATTTTCAAATACTTCCTGCTCGCCATGCATCCAGATGAACGCCCTGATGCGTGCGGGATTTGCTACGCGTACCCTCTTCACCAACCCGCCGTACAACGAAAAGCTCGTCGAGTCTTTGGCGTCCCTGTTGAGGAACTCGCTCAGCTTCGCACCCGGAAGCGACCCGTTGATTACGCAGGTAGGAATGCTGTCGCGCTCCAGAATTTCTTTTTGCATTTCGAGGCCCCACGCGCCTACGTACGTCCATGACCATGCGGCGGCGCTCCAAAGCGTGTCACCCGGCGTGATCGCAGGACTTGCATCGGGTGTGCGGGCCACGGTGCGCGCATATTTGTTCGACCACGCGCCAAAAACTGTTGCCGCGGCATTGGATTGCCCGCTGATCACATAAAAATCACCTGCGACCACCTCGTTCCGCCGCACGATCAGCACCGAGTCGGCCTCATGGCAAGCGTATACCTCAAAGGAGTAATCAGCCATTTCCGCCTTGATTCGGGGCTTCATGCTGAATGTGCCGGTTGTTCCGGTGCCATAAGTGATCGCCGACTTCTGATAGCCGGTCCGCACGTTGTTCCGGAATGTAACTACCGACATGTGATCCCATCCCGCCAGCTCAATCCTGCCGGAAATAGGCACATCGGCCAGGTTATCGTCTGCACGCGCGTACACTTGCATATCACGCGGCAGCTTATTGAAGACCACCGAAAAAAAACGCTGGGCACTGGCGCTGCCTGATGTGCAGCAAAAGAGAAGGGAAAGCAGGAAAGGTCTTAAGTGTGTAAAGTTCATTTCATTAAAGATGCTGTTTCTGATGGCTATTGAAATCTCCGCATCCGACCGGACGCTGGTAGACAAATGGCAAATCGTTGCCGGTTATAAATATATCTTTAATATTTTACATTTAATCCCTCCGGTTGGTTACCGGCACGGGTTTCGGATGGAAACCAATGCTCGTCATACATGGCCAGGAACCACAAAACCATGATCATCGGGAGTGAATATTTGTCCCACGAAAGCTGTGCTTTACCGAGCAGCAGGATATTCAACAGAAAAATCCAGGTCGCGAGATTGAAACGCGGCGATACGAAGCGCACGAGCGTAACAAGCATCAATACCCCGAAAACCAGCTGTTTCATTAATCCGCTGACACCGATTTTCATCAGCAATTCATCCACATAACCGAGATATGGCCAGGTGAAATAGGGATTATAGGCCTGTTTCGCAGGAAAAAAGGCAACAATCGCCGCAATGACCACCAAAAAACCGGCGAACATAACCGGGTGCTTTCGCGGGTATGCGAGAAAGTGCGAAAAACGGCGCGTTATCAACGTTTCCGGAACAATATAATACACCGCTACCACCGCCGAAGCGTACATTAAATAGCCGAAATTGTAATTCACCAGCTTATCCGAATTATAATGCTGATCGGCCATGACAGACGCCGGCGCAGGTCCATGCCAGATAACCACCCAGGGAACAATCGCCAGTACCGCCAGCGCATACCAGATCCATGCAGTATCGGTGAATACACTTTTGATCAAAACCACCGGATTGGTACTCCACTTCACATTTTTGAAAACCTCGTAGGCCAGAATTGCCGCCGGGAATGCCAACATATACTGCCGGCAGCAAACCGCCGCAGCAAACGACAGAAATCCGACCCAATGCCATTTCCGCAGATACGCGATTACCCCGCCGAGCGTGAACACCATCGCAAAAATGTCGGTGTAGTAGTAGACACTCACCAGGTAATAGTTCGGAAAGATCAGCAACCCGCCGAGGCAAAGCCAGAAACGCTTCGTGCGTTGGGGACTGTACCAGACGAAGAGCATAAGCAATGCAAAACTGGTAAAGGCTGTGAGCAACCGGAGGTTCTGGATGTCTTCCCCGAAAACCCGCAACACCCATCCACCCAGAATAAAAGGAATAGGTGTATTCAGTTCATTATAAGTTTGCAGCAGGTGCAGCGAGGGAATGGGCTCGGTGCTGAACAACACTGCAGTGGGCAGGTAATGGTGTTCGTCCTGGTAGGGATCAACGGTAAACCGGTCTTTCAGGAAGAAAACAATGATGAATAATGCGAGCAGGGCAAATGAGGTATATAACTTTTTGCGATGCATAGGATACTATATAAAATTGACTTCCGCGTTGAGCCGGATCCCGAACTGTCCGGCTACGGACGCTTGAATTTTTTCTGATAATGCTTTGATCTGCGCCCCGGTACCACCGCCGTAGTTGACCAACACCAGCGCCTGCCGTGCATGGACGCCTATTTCACCTTCCCGGTAACCCTTCCAACCGGCCCGTTCGATCAGCCACCCGGCAGGTACTTTCACCGTTTCGGCATCAACCGGATAACCGGGCACTTCCGGAAAGGTTTCCCGCAAATGTGCAAACTGAGCAACCGGTATCTCGGGATTTTTGAAGAAACTTCCTGCATTCCCGATCTCGGCCGGATCGGGGAGCTTACTGCGGCGGATTCGCATAATGGCCTCGCTGATGTCGCGGATGGTCGGGTTTTCAGCACCCATTTCCTGCAATGTTTTTTGAACATCGCCATAGGCCGCGTTCAAAACCGGCTTTTTACTGAGCCTGAAAGTAGCGCCGGTGATCACATATTTATGCTTCAATGCTTTCTTGAATACACTTTCACGGTAGCCAAACTCACATTCCGCATTGCTGAAAACACGTTTTTCACCGTGCTCCATATTCACCGCCTGCACCGATTCGATCACACTTTTGATCTCCACACCGTATGCACCGATATTCTGCATCGGCGCGGCTCCCACCGTTCCGGGAATGAGCGACAGGTTTTCCACACCACCATAACCATTATCCACACAATGCATGACGAAATCGTGCCAGACCTCGCCTGCACCCACTTCGAGCACGACCGCTTCCTCAGTTTCTCCGATGATTTTAATGCCCTTGATATCAGGATGGATCACGAGCGCATCGATATCCTGTGTAAGCAAAATATTACTTCCTCCGCCGAGGATGAACTTGGGCGTTCCCTTCCATTCGGGATCACGCAAAATGGCCGTTAGCTCATCGACAGACCGCACATTTACAAAATATCTGGCATCTGCATCGAGTCCGAATGTATTGAGATGACGAAGCGAAACGTTGGATTGTACTAGCATTGAAATCGGGGATAAACCGGGTAAAGTTAGGTATTACATTCAAAATTAAGTGGTATGGTGATTCATCCAATTTTGATTAAGTTTGTGGGCTCAGTTACAATGGTTCAGGATATGACGCTAAAAAAGAAATTTTTATGGGCTCTGCATCTTGGTATCATTCTGATTTCGGGTTGTGCTAAAACGTCGGTTGTGAGCTCCGGTTCCGAGTACAGGGAAGATCTTTCTGCGGTCCGGCCACGCTATGAATATGTGGAACCTGCTGTCGTAACCCGAACAGAACCGGCGACACCCGTGAAGAGCAATAATGTTCCGAAAGCCGATGTAGACAAGCCGCTGTATGTCAACAGGAAACTGGAGTCGGTACTGGACACGCTGGCGAAGCAGAACAAGGCTATCCGCTACATCAATGGTTTCAGGATCCAGATTTATGTAGGAAATGTGCGGCAGGAAGCGGATGGTGCAAAGTCCTACATCTACCAGGCCTTTCCGGATTTGAACCCTTACGTTTCGTACACCCAGCCGACCTACCGCGTGAAGGTGGGCGATTTTATGTACCGGAGCGACGCAGAGCAATACCTTGATCTGATCCGTGAGCAATATGCTTCCGCGGTGATCCTCGCCGACAGGGTGGATATCAAGCGGAGCCTGATGGTTAATCCGGCTTCCGACCACAATTAATGTAATTACTTATTAACCGGATAACTTTATCCACATATACATACTACCAACAGAATGAAGAAAGCGCTAATTACAGGGATCACCGGCCAGGATGGCTCCTATTTGGCCGAGCTCCTTTTGAGCAAGGGATATGAAGTGCATGGTATCAAACGCCGCAGTTCGTTGTTCAATACTCAGCGGATCGACCACATCTACGAAGACCCGCACGAGAAAAACGTGCGCTTTCACCTTCACTACGGCGATCTGAGCGACTCTACGAATATTATCCGCATCATCCAGGAAGTTCAGCCGGATGAAATATACAACCTGGGCGCGATGTCGCACGTTCAGGTGAGTTTTGAAGAACCTGAATACACTGCTAACGTCGACGGTATCGGAACACTCCGCATCCTCGAAGCGGTACGTTTGCTGGGACTGACCCAAAAAACCAAAATTTACCAGGCATCCACTTCCGAATTGTACGGTCTGGTTCAGGAAGTACCACAATCGGAGCGCACGCCGTTCTATCCGCGCTCGCCTTACGCGGTTGCGAAGCTTTATGGTTACTGGATCACCGTCAATTACCGCGAGGCATACAATATGTTTGCGGTGAATGGTATCCTTTTCAACCACGAGTCGCCATTGCGTGGCGAAACTTTCGTAACCCGCAAGATCACCCGCGCGGTGGCACGTATCGCCCTGGGCTTGCAGGACAAAGTGTACCTCGGTAATCTCGATGCTCAGCGCGACTGGGGCCATGCCAAGGATTTCGTGGAAGCCATGTGGCTCATCCTCCAACAGGAAACACCTGAGGATTTCGTAATCGCAACCGGTGTTACCACCCGCATCCGCGAGTTTGTGAGAATGGCGTTTGCAGAAGTAGGTATTGAAGTTGAATTCTCCGGAACAGGCGCAGATGAAATCGCGAAAGTGGTTAAATGCAACAATCCTGAATTCCAGATCGAAATCGGAAAGGAAGTGGTAGCGGTTGACCCACGTTATTTCCGTCCTACCGAAGTGGAATTGCTCATCGGCGATCCTACCAAATCAATGGAAAAGCTGGGCTGGAAACCGAAATACGACCTGAAAGCGCTCGTGAACGACATGGTTGCGGCCGACGTTCAGTTGTTCCGCAAGGATCGTTTGCTCGAAAGCAGCGGCCACCGCGTTCCAAACTATTACGAATAAGAACGATCGTCAATATAAAAGCCCCGCAGAGCTCTGCGGGGCTTTCTTTTGATACCTCAAATAAAAACACTCATAATTTAGATAGCAGGTCCTTTTTGTACGGATTTGGCTACTTTGATCAAATCCTGAGGCTGCTGATAACCCAAAAGCTGCTTCACCACTTTGCCTTTACCATTGATAAAGAACAAGGTCGGATAACCTTCGATCGGGTATCTTTTTGCCAGTGAAGGCCCTTCACCAGCTTCCATATCGATCTTCACATTGATAAAATTTCCATTGAAGGTCGCAGCTACGTCGTCACGCGTGAAGACGTTCTTTTGCAGCAACTTACACGGGCCGCACCAGGTCGTATAGGCATCCAGGAAGATTAATTTGTTCTCTTTCTTAGCCTGTTTAAGGATTTCAGACCATTTCCCTTCCGTAAACTGGATTCCCTTCTCGGCATTTTTCGACGCCTTTTTATCTCCTTCCCCGGCCATTGCCACCGACATGGCGAGCATCAAAGCCACGATCGCGAACCCGAGATTTTTAAGATTTTTCATTTGAATAATAAGATTTTTGATTTGAGTATTCCATAACGAAAATACGCCTTTGTTTTATTTTACACAATTATGGACTGCGGGCCAATCCGGCACCTTTTGCGGATAAGAAACTCAAAAAGGGTAACTTCGCAGCTTCATTAACACCAGAGTACCATGAAAGTTCAGGAAGCCAGATACGTGATGAGCAACTCCGACTACCAGAAATGTCCGGAGCCCGTCCTTCCCGAATATGCATTTATCGGGCGGTCCAATGTGGGTAAATCGTCGCTTATCAACATGCTGACAGGCAAAAAAGCATTGGCGAAAACCTCGCAGCAACCGGGAAAAACGCAGATGATCAACCATTTCATCATCGACAATGCCTGGTACCTGGTCGATTTGCCCGGTTATGGTTATGCCAAAGTGAGTAAAGTCGAGCGCGATAAGTGGGAAAAGATGATCCACGATTACCTGCATTACCGCGAAAACCTCATTTGTACGTTTGTCCTGGTAGACGTCCGCCACAGCGCCATGGCCGTCGACCTCGAATTCATGGCCGCGTTGGGTGAAGCAGGTATTCCGTTTGAAATCATATTTACCAAAGCCGACAAGCTCAAACCCGGCCAGGTAGCCGCACAGGTAGAAGCCTATAAACGTAAAATGGGCGAAATGTGGGAAGAAGTACCTGAAATGTATGTGACTTCGGCAGAGAAAAACGAGGGCCGCGAGCCCATACTGGCGACAATAGAAACTTATAATCAGTCGTTTGTGAAGACAAAATAGGATATAGGTTGTTTCCCGGACAATCTTTCCGTTATTTTGCGCAAAAATTCAATTGCCGCATCCAACATTAACATCAAGATATAACCATAGTAAGAAAGGATGAGTGAAAAAGTAGAATCAACAGGAATGGACTTGTTGAAAGAAGTAGCCAATGTATCCGGCAAGCCAGGGTTGTTCCGCATTCTGAAACCAAGCCGTGCGGGCGTGATCGTAGAAAGCCTGGACGAGAAACGTGAAAAAACACTGATCGGGCCAACCGCGCGCGTATCGGTATTGAAAGACGTTTCGATCTTTACAGACGGTGCAGAAGAGTCTGTTGCCCTGTCGGATGTGTTCCTGAAAATCCGTGAGGTTCACGGCGAAGAGGTAACATTATCGGTTAAAACTTCATCAGACAAAGAGCTCATCGAGTTTCTTGCAGAGGTACTTCCGGAATTCGACCGCTCGAAAGTGTATGTGTCGGATATCAAGAAAGTCATTACCTGGTACAACCTGCTTTCGAAATACACTCCCGAAGCATTTGCCGTAGCAGAAGGCGAAACGGTTGCAGAAGCGGCATCGGAAGTTTCTGCTCCGGAAGAAGAAGTGCAAGAAGCGCCTGCCAAAAAGGCTGCCAAAAAAGAAAAAAGCAAAGCTTAAACAGCATCTGATAGCATATGGAACCCTGCCTTTCCGGCGGGGTTTTTCCTTTTTATGGATAATCTCTCTTCCTACATCGACCACACCCTGCTCGCAGCAACGGCCAGCGAAACCAATATCCGCAAGCTTTGTGAAGAAGCTTGGATACACCAGTTCAAAGCAGTGTGCGTGGCACCCGTTTATGTGCCATATGTCGTTGAAATGCTGGAATTTTGTCCAATAAAAATTGAAATAGCGACAGTGGTGGGATTTCCGATGGGCTATTCCACAACAGCTACCAAGCTCGCCGAAGCCCGGGAAGCATTGCAGCATGGCGCTACCGAGCTCGATGTGGTCATGAATCTGTCACAATTCAAATCGATGGCCTACCTGAGCATTCGTGAGGAGTTGAAAAGTCTTGCCGACCTCGCCCATGGGCAGAACGCATTGCTGAAAGTGATTATCGAAACCGCTGCACTCGATTCATTCGACCTTTACACGGCCTGTGAAATCTGTGCGGAGGCAAAAGCCGATTTTGTCAAAACGTCAACCGGCTTTGGTCCCGGTGGTGCGGATGTGGAAACGGTTCGCAAAATGCGGTCGATTCTGCCTTCCGAGGTGAAAATCAAGGCTTCGGGCGGTATCAAAACTTACGAACAGGCCATCGCCATGATCGAAGCCGGCGCCGAACGCATCGGAACCTCATCGGGCGTCGCAATCGTGACCCACGCATGAAACGCGTGCTGCTGCTCAGCACGGTGCACCCGTCGGCAGACTCGCGCATTATGTACAAGATCGCCCCCTCGCTCCGAAACCATTACGAGGTATTTTGTGCATTACCCGGCCTCGGAAGTGGCATGAAGGAAGGGCTGCATTTGATCGACCTGCCGAAATTCGGGCGGTTACTACCCAGAATCCTGTTTGCGCATCCCGTAGCATTGTTCAAATGTCTGCGGCTGAGAGCGGACATCGTCCACATTTTTGTGCCGGAACTGATTCCGATGGCATTCCTATTCCGATGGGCAGGAGCGAAAGTGGTATACGAAGTGCAGGAGAACCTGTTCAAGAAATTCGCGATCAAGCGGTACAACAACAACCCGGTTTTCAGGCAACTGTTCCGGTTTTTCGATAGCCTGGCACGCCGGAAATTCCATTGCGCATTTACGGACCACGCTTACCTGGAAGAATACCATCATCTGGCAAAGCCATTTGTTGTGATCCACAATTATGTATCGCTGCCTGTAATGGATTCCCTCGCACACGAGCGTGTCCCCGTGCACGGGCCCGAGATCTTTTACCTCGGGGTAGTGTCCATGGAGCGGTGCCTCGATACGATGATCAATGCCATGGCAATCCTGAAAAACAGCCATCCCGGCTGCCATTTGCATCTTTTCGGCCCGGTGCGGGTAAGCCAAACAGAGCTGGAAGCGATAGCGGGCTATCAGCAGGCAAGGAACAATATCACATTCCACGGTTACACTGACCAGAAGCTGGCGCTGCCATATGCCCGGCAGTCGGTAGCCGGCATTGCGCTGCTGAAACCTGTGGCCGATTACCCGGAGTCGTTCCCGACAAAGCTGTTCGAATACATGGCGCTGCAATTGCCTGTCATCACCTCCGATTTCCCTGCTTACCGGCAAATTGTGGAGGGGGCGCAATGCGGGTTTTGCATTTCTCCCTGCAATGCCGAAATGCTGCGCGAGGCATTGGAATGCTGCATTACCGACAGCGCACTAGGGCAACAAATGGGTAAGAATGGCAGAAAAGCTGCCGAAGCATATTACAACTGGGCCACGGAGGAGGCAAAACTTTTGTCGTTTTACAGCGACATTTTTAATTCCTAACAATCTAATTTACAGGCGCAGTTATTATAATTTTATAAATTTATTATTGAATTGTTCAAATATGGAGTGCTACGATTTCTACGAAATATTTAACTTTCGGAATCGAAAAGAATTGTAGCTTGCGAAGTCAACTTCTCAATCATGTATATTAATACGGTTAGTCATTATCTGCCAAGCGAAGTTATTGGTAATGAATATTTTACAAATCTCAACAACCTATCTAACGAGTGGATAACGGAAAGAACGGGAATCTCAGAAAGACGTAAAGCATCAGCAGACGAAAATACATCGACCATGGCCATGAAGGCGGTCGAAACATTGCTCGAAAATATCCCATACAGTAAAAACGAGATAGATCTGATCGTAGGCGCGACTTACACGCCTTATGACACCATCGTCACGCTGGCCCACGCGGTACAGCACCAGCTTCAAATTCCCGACATTCCGGTCGTAAGCATTTCATCCGCCTGCTCGTCGTTGCTTAACGCGATCGAGATCGTCGAAGGCTATTTCGCCATGGGCAAGGCTTCGAAGGCATTGGTGGTTGTTTCTGACCATAATACGGCCTATTACAATGAAATGGATACGGTTTCCGGGCATTTGTGGGGCGATGGCGCTTCCGCTTTGCTGATTTCCAGGGAGCGGCAGACGGAAGGCGACATGCAGATCAAAAAGCTTATCACCGGCGGCGCGGCCACCAGCGGAAAAGCCACAGAAGCCGTTGTACTCCGACCCAACGACCGGGGTGTGGTAATGCCTTTCGGGCGTGATGTGTTCCAGAATGCGTGTGTTTACATGCCCAAAGTGAGCCAGCAGGTGTTGCAGGAATGCGGTCTGACAATCAACGACCTCGATTACCTGATTCCGCACCAGGCCAACCACCGCATTAGCCTGAACGTGATCAATACCCTGGGTATTCCGGCCGAAAAGCTGATTTCGAACATCCAGTACCTCGGTAATACGGGCTGCGCCGGGTGTGCGATCGCGCTCTCAGAAAATAAGGATAAATTTAAGAAGGGTGAAAATATCGTGATCACGGTATTTGGCGGCGGCTATTCGTATGGCGCCATGCTGCTTACGGTCTAATCGTACTTCTCATTAAACCATAAAAAAGCCTTCCAACCGTTACGATTGGAAGGCTTTTTCTATGTGTCCGAATGCACTCAATTCACATCGGGTTCGGTATTGTAGGAGGCCGGTTTCCAGACATTATTCTCAGGATTGATATCAGGCAGGTTATGCTCAGGATCGATCGTTACGGAACGGATAGGTCCCTGCGTCGCCGCTTTAAACGTCCATGCGCCTCCGCGCTGCCAGATTTCAACCGGCAATTCAACCCGCGTTTTCTTGCCGCTCACTTCTTCAATATCCACTTTGACCGGCATTGCGAGCTGATCGAGGTTTTCGATCGTGATGTAAGAGCCTTTCTGCGGGTTTTGCTCCACATAAGCCACGTCCTTCACCGACTGATCCAGTTTGTAGTTCTCAAAGAACCAACCTTTCCAGAACCAGCCCAGGTCTTCGCCTGCCGCATCTTCGATGGTACGGAAGAAATCATACGGCGTAGGATGCTTGAATGCCCAGCGCTGTACGTAAATTTTGAATGCATAATCGAAACGTTCCTTGCCGAGGATTTGCTCGCGAAGCATTTTGAGGCCTAATGCAGGTTTGTAATAGGCTTCCCAACCCAGGTTCACAGCCTGTACCACATCAGGGATCGTCATAATCGGATCCGCTTTCGGGCGGAAGATCATCGGTGCCAGGCGGTGCATATCATTCATCTGGGTCGTTTTATACTCGCCATTGTTGAAGTTATCGCCTGAAAGGAAATTGATGAACGTGTTGAACCCTTCGTCCATCCATGCATATTTACGCTCGTTATTACCTACGATCATCGGGAACCAGTTGTGACCAAACTCGTGGTCGGTTACGCCCCACAGGTCCTCTTTACGGCTTTTGCTGCTACAAAAAACGATTCCCGGATACTCCATACCACCCACGATACCGGCCACGTTGGTCGCTACCGGGTAGGTGTATTCATGTACATAGTTGGAATAGAACTCGATACAGCCCTTCACGTACTCGGTCGAGCGGCCCCAGCCATCCAGTCCGCCGTCCTCAGCCGGGTATACCGACTGCGCCAACGCGGTTTTCCCTTTGGGCAGGTTCATACGCGCTGCATCCCAAACAAACGCCTTCGAAGTAGCCCACGCAATGTCGCGCGCCTGCACGCACCGGAAGCGCCAGGTCAATGTACCCGATTGTTTGGGCCTTGTGCTCGGGTTGGTTACGTCTTCCGCACTGCGAATTACAACTGTCTGGTCACTTTTGGCGGCATCCGCCAGTCTCTTACGCTGCTCGGCGGTCAGTACTTCGTTCGGGTTAAGCAATTCGCCGGATCCCACTACAATGTGGTCCCAGGGAACAGTCACATTGTATTCAAAATCGCCATATTCGAGGTAAAACTCGCCTGCACCCAGGTACGGCAGCAGGTTCCAGCCTTCGATATCATCGAAAACAGCAACCCGGGGATACCATTGCGCCATTTCATACACGATACCATTCTTGGTTTCCAGCGTTCCCATACGGTCGGAGCCGTACTCCGGAATTTTGAATGAATAGGCCAGCTTGATCTTGATCACGTCGCCATTCGCTTTCACCGGCGTTTTAAGGCGGATCTGCATGCGGGTATCGGTCACTTTGTATTCCGCATCCACAAATGCGCCCTTACCTTGCTGTACCGTTACGGATTTGATGGAGTCGCCACCGTCAAATCCCATATTGCCGAAACGGCCGCCACTCACCGGCGTAGTCTGCGCACCTCTTGAATGGCTGCCAAACGCATTCTGATCGAGCTGCAGCCAGATGAATTCCAGATTTTCGGGGCTATTGTTTTTATAGGTAAGCTCTACCTCTCCACTCACAGTCCCTTTCTCCTCCTCGAGCGCTACATTGATCTTGTAATCGGCACGGTTCTGCCAGTATTTGGGTCCGGGGGCGCCACTTCCCGTCCGGTACTCATTGCCCGGCTGGAAATTGAAAAGCGGATGAAAAAGGACATGGGCATCATATTTCACCTTCTCCGCCTCCTGTGCGATAGTGTTGTTGAAGAAGCCCAGACTGCTCATTGCCATGACGCCCAGACGAAATATTGAAATTTTCATTATAATGGTTAAAAATTGGAAATATTGGGTTGTAAACGAGCAATATACACCTTTTCACCTGTTTTAGGAGAAAAAGTTTCATTTTAGCGACGGACAACGCCGTTTGTCTGCCGACGTCAAATTTTCCTTCCAATGCGCCAACGACTGTCTGTTGAAACTTATGCCAAAGGGATCCTTTCGGGCGATCGTACCACGCTCAGCCGCGCGATCACGATCATCGAAAGCAGCCTTGCCGGGGACCGTGCATTAGCTTCGCAGATCCTCCAAAATATCCTGCCGCACACCGGCAAGTCCATTCGCATTGGTATTACCGGAGTGCCCGGCGTCGGGAAAAGCACATTCATCGAGGCATTTGGAAGTTACCTCACTTCGCTGGGTAAGCGGGTGGCTGTGCTGGCTGTCGACCCGAGCAGCAAGCAGTCGGGCGGGAGCATATTGGGCGACAAAACGCGGATGGAAAAGCTGTCCCGCGACCCGAATGCCTACATCCGTCCCTCCCCTACCAACCTCTCGCTCGGAGGCGTCGCGCGGCACACGCGCGAGGCGATCCTGCTTTGTGAAGCGGCAGGTTACGATCTTATATTGGTCGAAACGGTAGGTGTGGGCCAGTCCGAAACCCTCGTGAAGGGTATGACCGATTTCTTCCTGCTCCTCATGCTCGCAGGCGCAGGTGACGAATTGCAGGGTATCAAAAAAGGCATTATGGAGATGGTGGACGCCGTGGCTGTCAACAAGGCCGATAGCGGCAATGAACGGGCCGTTGCAAAAGCCGTAACGGAATACCGGCAGGCATTACATCTTTTTCCTGAGACCGCATCTAAAATACCGGTGCAAGTCGTGGCCTGTTCGGCATTGGAAGGAACCGGAATGGCCCCGATCTGGAACATTATCAGCGATTACCATGCGCAAACGTCGGCCAGCGGCTATTTGCAGGAAAACAGGCGGCTGCAACGCATAGACTGGCTCCGCGAGCAGATCCTGCAATCGCTCGAAGACCGGTTTTATGAAAATGAACTGGTAAAGCAGCGCATTGCCTCCGAGGACGAAGCCGTACGAAGCGGGGAAAAGCTGCCCGACGAAGCGGCTTCGGATCTGATTAATCTGTTTCTTTCTTCCGAACAACCTTCAAAATTTTCCGCTAAGTCATAAAACTTCCCGCCAAAAGGCATTTTTCACTAAGTTTGAGCGTTAAAACTAACGCGAATCAACTCTATTGATTTTAACTTTTAAGTTCTCAACTATGAAAAAAACCTACGCCCTCGGCAAAACCTCCTTGCTAGCCATGTTCATGATCCTCTCCGTCGTTTTTGCTTGTAAAGATGACGATGATGAACCGACACCACCAGCAAACAACGATCCGATCGTGGCGACATGGCAACTTACTGCCGTTGCGGCTGCTCCGGGATCTACGTTGCCCGTTGACCCTGCTACACTTGTACCGTGTATATACAGCTTGAAATTGACTTTTAAGGCTGACAACTCCATTGCAACTGCCGATTGTCCAACTGCTGTAACGCTCATCAACTCCGTTATACCCATCAACGGAGCTAAATGGGAGGTTAAGGATGGTAATTTGATTCTCAAAGACAGTTCGAATAATTCTAAATCTTTCAAATACACCCTGAATGGTTCCGATTTGCAAGTTTCCGTTGACGATGCTGCGGTTATTCCGGGTTCAGCGGCCATTGATGTGGTGCTGAAATTCAAAAAAGTATAGCATTCTCCAATACGAGAAACAAAAAAGCCGGGCTTTCTCAGTCCGGCTTTTTGTTTACCCGCTCGTATGATCGCAAACGATCAGCCATTTGCCTTTGATTTTCTTGAACAAAAGTGTGTAATGACCTTCCAGATCTCCCTTTTCGGGTCGTGTCAAATGAAATTTCCCTACTACAAAAGCCACATCGCGGCCGGGGAATGAGAAATTGAGGAAGCTGAATTTCAATGTCCCCATCGTCGCACGATCGGGATAACGTTTGAGATAACCTTCGTAAGTCGGCTTGTAACCGTAAGTAATGCCCGCTTTTCCGACGAACATCAGCGAATCGGATTCCCAGTAACCGTTCATGAACGATTGAATGTCCCCCTTGTTCCAATCTGCCTCCTGGCGTTTCAGGATGCCGAGGATCTCCTCATTGTCGCGCGGCGACTGCGCCTCCGACATGAAAGCAATGCCGATCAGAATGAGGGTAAAAAACCAGTTTCTCATATTTTTTATGGATTTTTGTAATGCAATTGACGATTCTAAATATAACGGAAAGATCGGCGCCCCAGGAAGGCACATAGCCGAAATATCATTGATCCAGCAGGTATGAGCAAGTTCGACAGCATTTTCAAGAAAATCGACCGCCAGAAATATCCATTCGTGGATGGTCTTTACTACCTGTTCATCATTGTTTTTATTCTTATTCTGTTCCTATTTTTTGCCTGACCAGTGACCCATCCCTATTTATTTATACTGAATCCCAATTCGGGCACTTCAATCGGCAAGAACAGCGCAGCTGTACGGGAACGAATCCATTCTGTTGCGAAAAAGAATGCCGGCTCTGCCCAGATCCTTTTCACCGAGGAGCCCGCCCATGCGACCGAGCTCGTGCGCGAGCATATGCACACGGAAAAATGGAAGGCGATCGTAGCAGTCGGCGGTGACGGTACTGTGAATGAGATTGCCAAACCGCTGGTGGACACCAATATTCCAATAGGTATTCTACCCCTGGGCTCGGGAAATGGCCTTGCTCGGCACCTCGGCCTTCCGCTGACGCTGGATGCAGCCCTGAAACGGCTCTTCGAAGGCAAGCCCTCGACGATCGACAGCGCCGAATTGAATGGTATACCCTTTTTCTGCACTGCCGGAATGGGTTTCGACGCATACGTGGGGCATTTGTTCAGCCAGCAGAAAAAGCGCGGACTGATTACATATGTCAATGTTTCATTTAAGGCTTATTGGTCCTATAAACCGCAGTCGTTCCGGCTCAATGGCGTCGAAAAGCGGGCCTTCTCGCTTTCATTTGCCAATGCGGGCCAATTTGGAAACAATGCCTGGGTAGCCCCGCAAGCCAGCTTGCAGGATGGTTTGCTCGATGTATGCACGATCAGCCCTTTCCCGCAATGGTACGGCACGGCACTCGCCTACGGATTGTTCACCAAGCAATTGAAGCAATCGACCTATATCGACTACCAGCGCGCCACACAGGCGGTGGTCGAAACCGATGTGCCCCCGATGATCCATTACGATGGAGAGCCATTACAGCTGGATACTACGCGAATAGAGGTTAAAATTAAGCCGGGAAGCCTGAATGTAATCATCTGATTCCCCTAACGCTGAAAATATGTCAAAGAAAAACCGCTCGGGCATAGTGTACTCTACCAACCCCGAGTTTGAATACAACGATCAGGAAGACGAACCCGAAACGCTGGCCCCGCAGCAGCAGGACCTTCGCATCTGGCTCGACCGCAAAGGCGGCGGCAAGGTGATTACCGTCGTGAAAGGATTTATCGGAGCAAATGCCGACCTGGAAACGCTCGGCAAGCAGCTGAAAGGCCTCTGTGGCAGCGGCGGCACCGTCAAAGACGGCGAAGTGCAGATCCAGGGCGACCACCGCGATAAAGTTATTACGTGGCTCACAAGCAAAAGCTATAAAGCCAAAAAAGCCGGAGGGTAGCTCCGGCTTGGGTTATAATGTTTTGGTAGTATCGATTTCCATTGGTGCAGGCACTGACGATGAGGGCGGCGTCACTGGCTTCGTTGGGCCCAGCACTTCTACTTCCGTCACAAAAAATTTCGTGTCACCATTCCAGGGTAGCTGAAAAATCTTCTCTTTATACGTCAATGAAACCCGATGGCCATTTTTAATCGCCTCTTCGAGTTTTGAGATCGCATCCTTGTCCTTGCCGCTTACCGAAAATACCCATTGCGACGAATTCATCGTGCCGTCGCCTTCAAACAGGCCGCCCATTCTCAGTTCGCCTTCGTAGGTTTTAAACAAATAGCCTCTTTTGCTGAGCCTCGTCACATATCCCCCCCGCTTTCCTTCACTGTAATAGCCAAAAGTGACATAACATAAAGATCCAATTATGATAGCCAGAAATACGGCGAAAATGACCCATTTACGCATAATGCCCGATTAGTTTGGTGATAGAAGCGAACTTCGCAAAACGGTTTGAATTTTCCTAGTTATTATTTGGCACGGATGGCGATCACCGGGTCCATGCGCGCTGCCAGCATGGCGGGCACGATGCCCGAAAGCACACCGATAATACTCGACACACCCAATCCCAAAAGCACGTTGCGCGGCAACAGCAGAATTTCCAGCGAACCGAGTTTCATGAATGAAAGCAGGTACACCAGGAATATCCCCACCAGCCCTCCGACCAGGCTCAGCATCACCGCTTCGAACAGGAATTGGAACAATATCGAATAGTTTTTGGCCCCCAGCGACTTCTGGATCCCGATCAGGTTTGTCCTTTCCTTGACGGACACAAACATGATATTGGCAATCCCGAAACCGCCCACCAGGATTGAAAAGCTACCGATGACCCAACCCGCGACAGTCAGTACGGCAAACAATCCTGAAATAGCAGCGGCCGCGGCTTCGGGCCTGTTCAATGAGAAATTATTGCCGTCGCGCGGCTTGATCCCCCGTTTGGTGCGCATCAGCCCGACGATTTCCGCCTCCACTTCTTTCATACCTACATCATCCGGGAAACCTTTCACCACGATATCCGCACTACGCCGGCCGGATTGGAACAGCTTGGAAAACGAAGCGAACGGAATAAGGCAGATTTTATCGGGACTTCCTCCGAAGTCGACCAGGCTTTCACCCTTTTTTACCCGCACGCCGATAATCGTAAACTTATGCCCCGCCAGCTTAAACGGCTTTCCAACCGGATCCTGTCCCGGAAAAAGCGATTCAGCAATGTCCGCACCTACGATCGCCACATTTCGGGCATTGTTGGTTTCGAGCGGGATGAAATAGCGGCCAGTCTGGATAGGGATGTCCGAAATGAGGTTGTATTCAAAAGACACCCCTTGAATGGGTGCGGTAATGCTATTGGAGCCGTTTTTGAGCGTGGTATTGCCCCTGAAATCCATGACGGCCACAGCACTGGCACTTTCCAGGTTATCGTAGAGATATTTGTATTCGGCGTAGTTCGGTTCCGGCCACTGGAAATACTTCCACCATTGATATTCGCCACCGAAACCCCAGGGCCATTTTTGTACATAAATCACTTTGTCGCCGATGAAGCTCAGGCTGTCGCGGATGCTCTTTTCCAGGGAATCCACGATGGTAAATACGGCGACGATGGCGAAGATGCCTACCGTGACACCGAGCAGCGATAAGATAGTGCGGGTAATATTGGACTTAAGAGCTCCCCAGGCGAACCGGAAACTCTCCCAGACCTGTCGTAAAAACTTCATCATGATGTTACGGACAATTTGAATTCAAAAGTTAGCGCATCGTCCCAATGCATCGAAATAAATTGGTACAAAAGGCAAGAAAAAGGGTTTGATTTAATAAATTACAACATTAACCTGACACTCCTATATGAAATTACGCTACACGCTAATGCTGATCGCCGGCTCGCTATCCGGCATTTCTTTCGCCCAGAAACCGGTACAGGAATCTACCGGCTTCTACCAGTTCCTTTCCGACGACCCGAATCAGAAACCATTTTTCAGCGACCGTAAAGGCGTCGTTGCCCAAAATGGCATGGTCGCTTCCGCGCATCCGGTGGCATCGCAGGTGGGTGTGGATATTCTGAAAGCCGGAGGCAATGCCGTGGACGCCGCAGTGGCCGTGCAATTTGCACTAGCGGTGGTACACCCATCCGCGGGTAATATAGGCGGCGGCGGATTTCTGGTTTTGCGGGATAAGGAAGGCAAAAGTTACAGCATTGATTTTCGCGAAAAAGCACCCGGCAAAGGCCACGCCGATATGTACCTGGATAAAGACGGCAATATTATCCCGAAATCCAGCACATTGGGCCGCCTGGCATCGGGCGTACCGGGATCTGTGGACGGTATGGCGCAAGCCCACGCGAAATATGGCAAACTGAGCTGGAAACAGGTATTGCAACCCGCTATTGATATTGCAAAAAACGGCGTGGTTCTGACCGAACGGGAAGCCAGAAGCCTCAATTCGATCAAAAGCGACCTGTTAGCGGTCAATCCGGGCTCGTCCTACTTTCTCAACCCGACCGGTAAGGACTGGGCTGCGGGCGATTTGCTCGTGCAGAAGGACCTTTCCAAAGTGTTAAAACGTATTCAAAAGAAAGGTCGTGAAGGCTTTTATGCAGGTAAGGTGGCCAAGCAGCTCGTGAAAGATATTAACCGGAATGGCGAAGGCATTATCAGCAAACAGGACCTGGCCGATTACCATGCGCAGTGGCGCGAGACCATCGCCGAAGGCTACAAAGGCTATAAAGTGATCACCATGGCCCCGCCATCCAGCGGTGGAGTCGCATTGCTGCAACTCATGCGCCTCACCGAGCAGCATCCGTTACGTAAATGGGGCTGGCACAGTGATTCGACCATCCAGGTCATGATCGAGGCCGAGCGACGCGTATATGCCGATCGCGCCAAGTTCCTCGGAGATCCCGATTTCGTGAAAGTTCCGGTGAATGAGCTGATCAGCCAAGATTACCTGCAAAAACGCTGGAGCGATTTCACATGGGACAAAGCTACCGACAGCAAAAATATCCACGGGGGCGAGCTTCCAGGCTACGAAAGTCTCGAAACAACGCATTTTTCAGTGGTGGATAAAGAGGGTAATGCCGTGTCCGTTACCACTACCCTAAACGGCGGATATGGCAGTCGGGTCGTGGTAAAGGGCGGAGGTTTTTTCATGAATAATGAGATGGATGATTTCAGCATCAAAGCCGGCGCACCGAATATGTACGGCCTGATCGGCAACAAAGCCAATGCGATTGCACCGGGCAAGCGAATGCTCTCGTCCATGACACCGACGATCATTGAAAAAGACGGAAAACTGCTGATGGTCGTAGGAACGCCGGGCGGTTCTACTATTATCACGTCCGTTTACCAAACGATTCTGAATGTACTGGAACATGGCATGACCATGCAGCAGGCCGTGAATGCATTGAAATTTCACCACCAATGGCTGCCCGACAAAACGACTTTCGAAGCCAATGCATTTTCAGCAGAAGCCATCAAAAAGTTGCAAGACAAAGGTTACATGCTTGAACAGCAGCGTAATTCCATCGGCCGGATGGATTGCATTCTGGTACTTCCCGATGGTTCCCTCGAAGGTGGCTCCGACCCGCGCGGGGACGACACAAGCGTGGGTTACTGAGCACAGGCGCCGGGCTGGTCAGCACCAGGTGAGTTCCGCTATCAGCCCGGCGTGTTGGGGATAAAGTTGCGATAGTGCGTCCTTTTCAGCCATTTCAAAATCAGTAAAATCGAAGCCCGGCGCTACCGTGCAGCCCACCAGCGCGTAAGTGCTGCCGCTCGCAGGGCGCGAGCCAAACCATGCACCTGCCGGTACTACGGCCTGGAAAGTTTCTCCGTTATCAGGGTTATTGCCCAGCCTGATAATGCGCAACTCCCCTGTTTTTTCATCAATCACAAATACTTCCAAGGCATCTCCGGCATAGAAGTGCCACATTTCATCGGCCTGAATGCGGTGGAACGCCGAAAAATTGTGCGATTCGAGCAGGAAATAAATGCCGGTGGAAAATGCCCTGTCGCCTCCAAACCTCGCTGGTAACGCGCTGTGCGGAATGCTTTCGGGTGCGCGATAGGTTTCGGCAAAATGACCGCCTTCCGGGTGCGGCAGCAGGTTGTACTTTTCAATCCAGTAAGATGCAGGTTTCATGGAACGTCGGTTGAGATACAACCGCAAAGTAATCCGGATCATTAAATATTCACCATTGGCTCATTCTTTTTTGCCAACAGAAAAGTTTTGATTAATTTTGATCATTATTAATCATAAATAATCATTTTTAATCAATGGCTAATCCGCGTGTCAACATTACTTCCGAAGAAGTGCTTTCCAATAATTGGTACACGCTTCGCAAATACACCTTCGACTACCAGCGTGCCGACGGCTCCTGGGAGCGCCAGGCGCGCGAGGCATACGACCGCGGGAACGGCGCGGTGATTTTGCTTTATAATAAGGAAAAGAACACCGTGGTGCTTACCCGGCAATTCCGTCTTCCTACCTACACCAACGGCAATGAAACCGGCATGATGATCGAAGCTTGTGCAGGTTTACTTGATAAGGACAATCCGGAGGAATGCATCAAGCGAGAAACAGAAGAAGAGACCGGCTACAAAGTGAGCTCGGTGAAGAAGATATTTCAGGCCTATATGTCGCCCGGCTCCGTTACGGAAATCCTCTATTTTTTCGTGGCCGAGTATTCCGACGCGATGAAAGTAAGCGACGGCGGGGGCTGCGCGACAGAGCAGGAGAACATCGAGGTGATGGAAATTCCTTTCAAAGAAGCCGTTCAAATGGTTGTCAACGGAGTAATCAACGACGCCAAAACCATCATGCTCATCCAATACGCGCAGATTCATGGATTGGTAGGGCAATAAAATGCCGGAGAATATTCGTGTCAGAATGTTCTCCGGCATCGGTCGTCTGTTGCTATCAGGAAATAGGATCGGGCGTCGGCGTTACATCCGTTTCAGTGGAAGCGGTACCCTTGGTACCCTTGAACTTTTCGAACAGATCCTTGAAAAATGCTTCCGCGTCGGGGAAATTGCCTTTCAGCGTCTCGGCGCCCTTCGTTTTAAGTTCCTCGAAATACTCAGGAGCTTTATCGATGGCCCCTTCCGCTTCGGCTTTCAGGTTGTTAGCCTTTGTTTTGAGGTCTTCCAGAAGCTTTTCTCCCTCCTCCGTCTGAAGGTATTTGTGTGCAGCTACTCCCGCAGCGGCGCCCAAGATAAATGTGGCCAGGTGTTTCGCGTTAATGCTCATGATTTCCAGTTACTTAGTTTGAGATTGAATATTCAAGTTAAAGAAACTAATACTTCCAACAAAAGAACGGACTGACAAATCCTGATACATCACACCGAAAAAATTGTGCCCGGCAAACTGTTGACCGGGCACCTGACAGGGAGTTTATGCGTGAAATAGCCTATTTGATTTCAAATGCAGCCTGCATACGGTAACTGATCTTGATTTTCTGGTACTGCACGTCGCTGTCCTGAACAGCATCCGCTGCCTCCGCCGCAAATGCGCGTACATTCGCTTTCGCAAAAACAGGTTGCGGGAAGTACAGATTCTCATCCAGCTCTTTGATTTCGAGCACCTTACCCAACTTTTGATCCAAAGAAGCCACCAGATATTCCGCTTTTACTTTCGCCGCTTTCAATGCGTCGATTTTCACTTGTTTTTTGAACTCCTCGCGTTTCGAGTGATCTACCCGCGCGACGTTCGCAAACTGCACACCGCGGCTTTCAACTTTCGACAAAATACCGTCCAGCTTTTCCGCACTCGACACTTTCAGCTCATATTGCTTCGCTTCGAGAAAAGTAGCAGGTTTCTTTTTCTTATCGACATAGTTCTGGTAACCTCCCACTCCGCTGATCGACAACGCTTCTTTCGGCAAACCGGCGTCCGCTACCGCCTTGATCAGCTGCTTTTCCAGTGTCGAAATGTTGACTTTGTCCTTCTGATTTTTTTCGTCCTGGAAGTACTCACGGAGCGAAATATTGAAATAGATTTCATCGGGTACAACCTCCATTTCGGCGAAACCCGCCACTTCGATATTCGGAACCTGATATAATTGTTCTGTTTTGACTTGTGAAAACGCAGGGGTAATGAGTGATGAAGTGATCAGTGCGCCGAGCAAAAAATACTTTTTCATGGCCTTAAAGATGGATAAAAATGAAAATGATATTAACCTGAACAGCCCGCCCAAACCAGTTGGTCGCGGAACCGTTCTATGGTTTAGATACAAAAACATGCCGAAAGGTTTAACCGGATGCTCATACAAATGACCCGTTGCTCCCCAACTTCTACACAAAAAAAGTGGAAGAACGACGTAAAAAGCTGTCATTCTTCCACTTAATGGCACGGTAAAAATTTTGTCAAATCAGGTAAAATTTTGGTAAATAGAGTCCATGATCCGCACGAAATGCTGGTAATCGGAGTCACTCAGACTGCCCCATCCTTTGCGACGAATATCGGCCACGATCGGGAATGCCTGGTTATAAATCGTCTCTCCGCTTTTGGTCAGGAAAAGGTTGAATTTGCGACGGTCGCCTGCCGCAGGGCCTCGCTCTACCAATCCTTTCTTTTCCAGTAAATCGATAATCCTCGTCACTGTCGGAGGATCTTTGAAAGTCATTTCCGCCAATTCGTTCTGGCTGATCCCCTGCTTCCTGAAAATATGGTCAATAAGCACCCATTGATCGACCGTGAGGTCAAAACCCGCCTCAGTCAACTGCTTTTGCAAGGCATTACGAATCTTTTTGATAGTCGTATCTATCTTAAAAAAATAGGCACGATGATCCGACTGATGTGTCATGATGTGGAAGTAATAGAAATTTAGAATGATTGAGTATTAACAAATATAAGCCTACGCAACAATTCGTCTACTAATAATTGTGGGAAAAAGTTTAGGAAAAACTGGTGTCGATAATTGATGTTAACCGCTTATCAGGAATGGATGCCCGAAGGATGGTTCACAGCCAAAACACTTTTCGAGCAGCAGAAATAATGCAAAATTTCACTCGAAATATTACATCGACATGCATTATCTAAACTAATTCTGCTATGCGAAAATTACTTTACACTTTCATCCAAACAGGCCTATTCGCGATCATCTCGTGCGTCGGCCTGTCCCTCCAAGCGCAGGACACGCCGTTTATTCAACCCGTATCTGCCAGCCAGATTCCGGACTCTCAGGAAATGGCCACATACGGCGAACGTTTACGAAAGAATCCCAATATTACAGGCTATCATTTCATCAAGCTAAACGAGCTGGCCACTTCGCAAAAAGACGGCATTCTGCTGCTTCACATTCCCGGCGGCCCAACGATTACCGCAGTCGCCAGCCATGTAGAATACGAATCGGCCAGTGAATATGAGTGGATCGGCAAAACCGACGAAGATAGAGGCACTGTGATTATCGTATCGAAGGTTGGTCGGGTTTGTGCACACATATCCACACCCGCGGGCGTGTACGAGATCTTTCCGGCGCCGTCGGGGCTGTATTGTTTGCACGTAATCGACCCGGAGAAGGCTTGGGATGTTGGCTGCGCCACAACCTCGTCCGTCGCAAAGCCGGAGAATGGGGGGACGGCAGCTGCGGAGCCTGCAATAAAGCAAGAAGGTAATGTCAATGCGAAAATGCAGCCTTGCCAGGCATTGACCTACCCGAGAGTACTGGTACTCTACACGCCGAAGGCGTTGACATTGGCAGGAAGTACCGCAGTAATTGCTGACCATGTAAACCTGTCCATTTCGCAGTTTAACAGTTGTATTTACAACAGCGGGATTACGAGTGCCGCGGCCTTGGTACTGGCGGGGGTAGCACCGCTGAACAACCTCTCGGAAACGGGATCTATTACCAATGACCTCAACAGTCTTGTAGGTAATGCGAATGCGCAAAATCTAAGAAATCAACATCAGGCTGATTTGGTCGTACTTCTAACCGACTCATACTACCAAGGGGGCGATACCAGAGGTAAATCTCAAACGGTAACATTAGAAAATTCAAACTCCTACTCAATTGTTGAATTGTGGTGTGCCACTTCTCACAAAACCTTCGCTCACGAGATCGGACACCTATACGGATGCCGCCACGAAGACGACAATACTGCCTTGCCTTCCTACGCCAAAGGCTATAAAATCAAATTCCTCGGATTTACAGTAGACAGGACGATGATGGTAGGTAATGGAATTTCCGGTGACCAAGCTAAAAACAGGCTTCTAAATTTTTCAAATCCAAATATTCAGGTAAGCGGAAGGGCCACCGGTACGAACGACGAAAATAATGCCCAAAGAATTACTGAATCGCACCCGATCGTGGGCGCATTCAGGCCAGATCCTGCTAATCCACTGAATGTTTTTGTGGATGGGCCCACATGGGTAAGCAGCCCGGGTGGCAAGAACTATGAATTGTATTATAGCTGCGGGTCTGCGCCGTACACTTTTAGCTGGCAATACAGCTACGACGGAATCAATTACATCCTTTCAAATATAACCTCAGACGTATTTACATGGTATTTCAATCAAAATCAAAAGATTTACATTAAAGGTACTGTTACCTCCAACGGCCAGTCTGCAATAGCGTACATAACAGTAACTGCCCAGCTGCCTGCTAATCCATACAAGGTTTCAGCAGCAGGAAATGACACAATTGCATTGCAACACGAGCTGCCCGGTTTAATCGCAACTCCCAATCCAGCAGATGATCGGATTAACATTTCCTACAACCTTCAATTTGATATGCAGGTCAAACTAGATATGCTGGATCAATCAGGAAAGGTCATTGAAATACTGAAAGACGACAAGATAATAAGTCGTAAGGGTCGCTATTCTGCTACTGTTAAGAGTAAGAATCTGCCAGTTGGTACCTATTTCATTCGCCTCCTCACTAGCCAAGGGATCAAAACTTGCCGGGTAATCATCACAAAATAGCCTTCTAAATGACACGCTCTCGGACTCTTTATATATCTCTTGGAATTATCATGCTGCTAGCTGGTTGTAAAATTGCCGACGCAATAATTGGTGCTGCCGGGCCTCTCCCACGCTTGCCCAACTGGGGCTACCTCACAGCTGAAATGAATGGCGTAGATTGGAGTACAACCTATAAAAATGCCTATCAGGTTACACATGGATCCACTACTTATGCCGATAATCCCAAAGGTGTTTTCTACGCATTAACCTCGATACTGTATTCACCGGAAGGCTGTGATCGTCAACAGTTGCTGTTTCAAAACATCCCATTTTATCCACATACAGGCCGGCATAAACTTGTATCATGCAACCCCTACACGGGGTGCGAATCCAGCGACAAACCAAGGGTAGCATTGTTTGAATCACTCAGCGACGGCGATGTTGCAGGAGACTTCTTCTATACCGTCGATTCTGAGGATAATTATATCCAAATCGACAGTTACAATGTCCAAACGCAAGAAATAAAAGGGAGCTTTCAGCTTACATTAGCCAACGCCCGGATCCCCCGATCGTCCAACGCATTACCCGATACATTACGCTTCCAAAACGGCCGGTTTCACACCAGGATTATTGAATACAAAGGAAGAGGCGGATGATCAATTGAATATGGATGTACAGCGGAAGGAAAACCAAACACTTCATCGGCATTTATGCATTAAACCTTTGTTACCGCTCATGAAACACTATTCCGTTTTAATGTGCATATGGATCTGCTTCGGGAACTGCCAATCCGATGTCTACTTTCCCCCAATTCATTTGGGTATTTAAAAGCGAAAGTAAACGGTCGGGATTGGGAGAAGACTTACTTCAATGCATATCAGCTGATACATGCCCATATGGAGAATGATGAACATATTCCCAAATGTCGCCGAACCCTCTACTTCTCAGTAGAGGCATTACTTTTGGACACTCCCGGGACATTACAACAAACGCTTGGCTTTTACTCCATTCCCTCGGCGCCCGGACGATACAAATTGAACCCCAACGAACCAAATTGTGAAGATACACTCGCTGTGTATACGCAGTTTTGCACTTTCATTGATGAAGACATTTACCGCGACAGATATGAGATCGTTCCTGGTGTTGAAAACTACCTGATTCTGGACAAGTATGAAAAAGATGGAAATATGGAAATCAAAGGGAGTTTCGAAGCAACTTTTGTTCTGCGGTCTCCCCGCTCCTGGAATTCCTGGGAAGATACCTTGCGATTCACAAACGGGCGTTTTTACACAAAGATTGTCATTCCGGAGCGACGAAAATTATAACGCTCTATAACGACATGAGCCGGGCACAGCCCCGGCTCATGAAATATAAAACTTTCGGAAAACCCTACGCCGAATTTCGCGCCGCATTGATAATCCCGAACATCGCCCGGATAATCAGCTGGTTATACGTCTCCACATCCACTTGCAATTTCTTTGGATCGCCGGCGAGCATTTGTAATGCATATTGCTGAATCGTGATCAACGGCAATACGATGCGCTCGCGGGTTTTGATGGACACCTTTGTGACATTGTTGCTATCAAGCAGCTCCTTCTGACTGGAAACTTCCAGCAGGAGCTCGCGCGTGAGCAGGAATTCTTCGTACATTTTATCCCAAAACTCGCGGTACTCTTCCTCATCGCGAAGGTATTTGGTAGCAGGAAAAAACGCCTTGGACAGCGACTGCATCGAGTTCTCGATCAGCGTCCGGAAGAAAAGTGATTTCTGGTAAAGCTTCTTGATGTCCTCGACCTTGTCCTGTTTCGCCAGTTCACGAATAGCGGTTCCGAAACCATAGAAGCCCGGCACATTCTGCTTCATCTGCGCCCACGAGCCCACAAACGGGATCGCACGCAGGTCTTCAAACTTCAACCCTTCATCATCGTTACCGCGTTTCGTTGGGCGGCTTCCGATGTTCGTTTGCCCGTAAAAGCGCAGCGGCGTCTTTTTATCGAGGTACTTGACAAACATCGGGTGGTTTTTCAGATCCAGATAGGAATTGTAGGCGATTTCAGCCATTTCTTCAATCAGGTCCTTGTCGGCATCTGTCAGCTCGTCATCGCGGTGGCCTTTGAAAAGGTGGTTTTCGAGGCCGGCTGTAAACAACCTTTCCAGATTGTACATGGCCGTCGTGACGGTACCATAGTTGGAGCTGATGGTTTGTCCCTGAACTGTGAGTTGAATTTCCTTATCCTCGATATCCTTGCCGAGCGACGAGTAAAAGTTGTGGTTGTTACCGCCCCCACGTGCAGGAGGTCCTCCACGACCGTCGAAGAACGTCACTTTAATACCAAATTCACGTGATACCTTGGTCAATTCCTCCTTGGCACGGTAAATCGACCAGTTGGCGCGCAGGTAACCGCCGTCTTTGGTTCCATCCGAGAAGCCCACCATGATCGTCTGGTGATTCTCACGGTTACTCAGGTGGTTGCGGTAATATTCATTTTCGTACAGTGTCCGCATGATGCCCGGAGCATTGGCAAGGTCATCCACGGTTTCAAAAAGCGGTACGACGTCGAGTGCCAGCCTGCCTTCTTCATCTGCAATCAGGTTTTTGGCCAGCGCCACCACCTGCATCACATTCAATGCAGAAGTGTTGTTGCTGATCACATACCGGTGCGCCCCTTTTTCACCATTCTTTTCCTGAATAGTTTTGATTGCTCTGATCGAGCCCAGAATATCTTTTGTAAGCTCGTCCTCATAATCCTCATCGCGAAGCGGGATATTCAGCGAGAGCAGCAAGTCTATTTTTTTAGCCTCGTCCCAGCTTTGGTAGTCGCTGTATTTCAACAGCGGGATTTTCTTTTCCAGTCTTTTCAGAATATCCTCCCAGGCTTTGCCATGCTTACGGCTGTCCTGACGAACGTCGAGGCTTGCGAAGAAGAATCCGAAGAGGTTCAGTTTCAGGATGAAATTATCCAGCAATTCTACGAAAAGCCCCTGGTGCTTGTTTACCAGTACTTCACGTGCTTTCAATAATTCGTCGATCAGCTCCTGCGCGCTCCCGTAACCTTCCTCAAACGGCCCGAAAATGGTGCTGTTCATCTTTTTCTCCGCCAGCGAAACAGCGTCATCCACCCCTTTAAAGGTAAGGCGACGCTTCAATTGACGAATATCACGGTAGTAGCCCCGCAACAGCGTTTCGCGCAGGCGGTCCGCGACTTTCAAAGTGATTTCGGGATTCACAAACGGGTTACCGTCACGGTCACCGCCAGGCCAGAAGCCCAGACGGAACACATTCGGATAAGGCCAGTCGTGCACGCTCATTCCCAGTCCGTTGATCAGTTTTTCAAGAATGGACGGGATAGCGTCGTAATATACATTTTCAAGGAACCAGCACAGGCTCACCGCCTCATCGAACGGTGTAGGTTTTTCATGGTTAATGAAAGCCGTTTTCCCGAGCTGCAACAGCAACTGGTTTACCTCCGTAAAATCGTTAGCCTTGATCGCATCTTCCAGATCGTTGATAATGCCCAACACCTTGCCCGAATAAAACTGGGTCGGGTGGGCAGTCAATACGATGCGTACACTGAAATCTTCCAGTTTGGCGAGCAGTTTCTTTTTCAGCTCGTCGTTTTCCAGCCGTTCGGTGAGGTAGGTTACCGAGCCTTTACCGGTCAGGTCGTGGGTCTCATCGAAGGCCGCATCTTCCACCGAGTCGAAAAGCACGACTTGGCGTTCGATGTATTGGATAAATGCAAAAAGCAGATCTGCACGTTCCTTGGGAGTAGCCGTTTCCAGGAGCTCTGAAAAAAAATGCTCGATGATTTCTTTGGGAGATTTGCCTTCCTGAAAGCCTATCTCGCTTTGCTGAGTCAGTATCGGAAGTAGGGAACCTGTTTGGAATATACCGCGGTAGGGTAAGCTGAGAAACAGGCTATTAAAAATATTATACTTCGTTACAACTGCGTCCTGGAAACTATTATTCATAATGGAGTGACGAAATTATATTTTGAAATTTGCACTGAAGGCAAATATAACCTTAAAAAATGGGTTTCAGGCTTTGGGGTGCGCTTGTTGATGCGATTTTTTAAGCTTTTCGATGGAGTTATGCGTGTAAATCTGCGTGGCTGCGAGGTTGACATGGCCCAGCAACTCTTTGATCGAATTCAGATCGGCACCGCGGTTCAGTAAATGCGTTGCATACGTATGCCTGAGCACGTGCGGGCTCTTTTGCGACAACGTCGTAACAGCCGAAAGGTATTGCTTTACCTTTCGCTGTACAAAAACAGGATAAACAGCTTTATTTGAATCCGTTAACAGCAGAATATTGGTATTTTCTTCCGGCGCACGCTGCTCTATATATTTTTGAAGTAGTTGCACCAGGGAAGTGGAAACAGGCACGATCCGCTCCTTTGATCGCTTGCCAAAAACACGAATGGTGCGAGCGGACAAATTGAGGTCTTTTAATTCGAGTTCCACCAGCTCCGAAAGCCGGATACCGCTGCCATACAACAGTTCCATGATCACCCGGTCGCGCAGGCCTTCGAAATCATCGGTGAATGTACCTTCTTCAAAAAGCATTTCCATAGATTTCTCCTCCACGAATGCCGGCAGCTTTTTGCGGGCTTTCAGGGCCGACAGGATTTTCGTCGGATCGTTATCGATGTGTTTTTTCTTCCTTAGATAGCCATAAAAGGTCCGGAGCGCGGCAATTTTCCGGTTAATAGACGACGGGTTAAGCCCTTCTTCCATCAAACTCACCACCCACGACCGGAGCATCGGCGCCTTGGCGGTTTCAGGCTCGGCGCAGTCGTATTGAAAAAGGAGGTATTTCTGAAACTGTTCGAGATCAGTCTGGTACGATTTGATCGTATGCGCACTGGAGCGCTTTTCGAATTGGAGAAATTCCAGAAACGGTGTTATCATAGTCCTAACATACGAAAAGGAGCCATCTTATTCAAGACAGCTCCTTTTCGTATGATATGGATACAATAATCCTATAGAAGTCTTTCAGAGAACCATTCCGTTAGGAACTAGTCTTCTAAGTGACCGTAAGTTTTCTCTTTGTAAACGGCACGCAAAACTTCGAAACGACGCTTAACAGATGGTTTTTCGAAAGCTGTACGGGCACGAAGCTCACGCATTGTACCAGTTCTTTCAAATTTCTTCTTGTAACGCTTAAGAGCGCGATCAATCGATTCGTTGTCTTTAATGTTAATAATAAGCATGCTTATAATTTCTAATGTTCTTTGAATTGGTTTCTGAAATCGGACTGCAAAGAAAAACTATATCCAACAGAAAATCAAGAAATAAGTCGTTAAAATTCGTTTATTTTTGTATCCATTGCATTGAAACACTAGTCATTAACAGATTAAACAGCCCAATATGAGTTCCAGACTGGGAATAATTGACTTAGGCACCAACACATTTCACCTGCTGATCGCGGAGCCTAACGGCGCTCATTTCAAGACTGTTTTCCATGAAAGCAGGCCCGCCAGGATCGGCTTGGGGGGAATCAACAAACGCCTGATCACACCCGAAGCCCAGGACCGCGCCCTTGCTGTCCTCTCCTATTTCCGCGAAAAGCTCGATTCCTTTGACGTGACACCGGAAAAAACGTTCGCATTCGGTACCAGCGCGGTGCGCAATGCGGAGAACCGGCAGGAGTTCTGCTCCGAAATTTTGGAAAAAACCAATATCGAGGTGACCGTCATTGACGGTAACCGCGAGGCAGAGTACATATATTATGGAGTCCGCCATGGGGCCGATATTGGTGACATCCCTTCACTGATCATGGATATCGGTGGCGGAAGCGTGGAATTTATCATCGGCAACCGCTCCCAGATCTTTTGGAAACAGAGCTTCGAAATTGGCGGACAACGGCTGATGGAGAAATTCATGCGGAACGACCCGCTCTCGCAGGCCGATCGCCGGGCACTTTACAATCATTTCGACGAAAACCTGATCCCACTCGCGAATGCCGTACATCAATACGCCCCGGAAAAGCTCGTGGGCTCGTCGGGGACATTCGATACCCTCGTCGATATCGACTTCCACCATCGGACCAACGACTGGCCGCCCGCGTCGGAAACGGATTTCGATATCACCCTGGAAGAATTTTACCGTGTATACGCCCTCATCCTGTCCGGCAATCACGACGAACGCATGGCGATCCCGGGTATGATCGAGCTACGCGTGGACATGATCGTCGTCGCCGTCTGCCTGATCGATTATGTACTCAAAACACACGGTATCCGGCAAATCCAGGTTTCGAAATATGCCCTCAAAGAAGGCGTGCTAGCCGAGCTGATGGCCAGATAACCCCCAACCTATCATTTAAATACACTTTTATACTTTATCCCAAAAACCAACTCTATGAGATTAATGCGTTACCTTCTCCTCGCGGCGCTGGCATTCGTGTATATGCACGACGCGCACGCGCAACGAAAGAAAAAGAAAGACAAGCAGGAAGATGTCAAGATCGACAAGGCAGTCGACGCGGTGGCCTCCGCAGTCAAAGACAAGCTGAAAGACGACAAAAAGAAAGGGCCGAAAGCCTTCAAAGACCTCATCGACAGCACCAATGCCATTAGCCAGAAAGGCATGATCTCCGTCCATAAAGTGGATGACAAATGGTATTTCGAAATCGCCGATTCGCTCCTGAACCGCGATATCATGGCTGTAACACGCTATTCCAAAACCGCAGCGGGCGGCGGTATTTTCGGGGGTGAGGAGGTGAACCGCCAGATGATCCGCTGGGAACGGGGAATGGATAACAACCTGCTGCTTCGGTCGGTAACGATCGTCGTGACCAGTCCCGATAGTACCAAACCTATTTTTCAGGCTGTCAAAAACTCTAATTCCGACCCGATTATCGGTGTTTTTGACATCAAAGCAATTAAAAAGGAACCCGAGAAATCTTCGGTAATCGACGTTACGGAGTTTTTCAACGCGGATAACCAGGTATTCTCGCTGAGCTCCGTGAGCAAACAATTGCTGAAACTCGCAGCGTTCAAGAAAGAGGCTTCCTTTATTTCCAAAATCAGCACTTATCCGATCAATACGGAGATCCGGACGATCAAGACGTTCAATGTAACGCCTCAGCTGCTAACACCTACACCGGTACCTTCAATCGGCCAATATCTGCCATCTGGCTTGGACGCAGGCGTCGTGACGTTTGAAATGAACTCCTCACTTATCCTGCTTCCGAAAGCACCGATGAAAAAACGCATTTTCGACAGTCGTGTAGGCTATTTTGCCAATCAATATGCCACATTCGGGGAAGAATCGCAGCGCTCCGACACCGAGGTCTTTGCCGTGAGATGGCGCCTTGAACCTAAAAATGCAGAAGATGCGAAGAAGCAGAAAAACGGCGGGCTGATCGAACCCAAAAAGCCGATCGTTTACTACATCGACCCGGCTACCCCTGAAAAATGGCGCAAATACCTGAAAGCGGGCGTCGACGACTGGCAGGTGGCATTCGAAAAAGCGGGCTGGAAAAACGCAATCCGCGGTGAATACTGGCCCGAAAGCGACACAACGATGAGCCTCGAAGATGCCCGTTACTCCGTGATCCGCTATTTCGCTGCCGACATTCAGAATGCCTATGGCCCCAACGTGCATGATCCGCGCAGTGGTGAGATCCTCGAAAGCCACATCGGCTGGTACCACAATGTCATGCGCCTACTCCGCAACTGGTATATCATCCAGGCCGCAGCTGTGGATCCGAAAGCGCGTACCAAAAAGTTTGATGATGAATTGATGGGCCAACTCGTTCGTTTCGTGTCTTCTCACGAGATCGGTCATACGCTTGGCTTGCGTCACAATATGGGCGCCAGCTCGGCTACGCCGGTAGAAAAACTGCGCGACAAAGCGTGGGTGGCCGAGCACGGACATACTTCGTCCATTATGGATTACGCTCGTTTCAATTATGTGGCCCAGCCAGAGGACGGCATTACCGATCTCTTCCCACGCATTGGTGATTACGACAAATGGGCCATTCAATGGGGTTACAGCAATTTCCCCGACGCACAAGACGCCCAGGCCGAAAAATTGGCTTTAAATACCCTTACCAAAGAGGCTTATAAAGACAACCGCCTGCATTTTGGTACGGAAATCAGCCCTTATGATCCACGTTACCAGACCGAAGATTTGAGCGACAATGCCATGAAAGCTTCGGAATACGGTATCAAAAACCTGAAACGCATTCTGCCAAACCTCATCGAATGGAGCAAGGAAGATGGCGAAAGCTACAAGGAACTGGACGAAATTTACGGCAATGTGGTCACGCAATACCGCCGCTACCTCGGCCACGTGATCAAAAATGTGGGCGGCATTTACGACACGCCTACAACCTACGACATGGAAGGACCGACCTTCACGACCGTGCCGAAAGCAACCCAAAAAGAAGCCATAGACTTCCTGAATGCCCAGCTGTTCAAAACGCCTACCTGGCTTTTGGACCAGAATATCCTCAACAAAGTGAAGCCCGAAACCGGTATGGAGGCAGTGAAAGCATTACAGGATTATGCATTAACCTCCCTTTTTGCCGGCGACCGCGCGGTACGACTGATGGAAACCGGTATTTCTGCTAAAAACTACACGCTCGACGATCTTTTCACCGACCTCGAAGCGGGAATATGGTCGGAAGCCAAAGCCGGAAAACCGATAGATCTGTACCGCCGGAACTTGCAAAAGGTATATGCTGAAAAGCTGATTTCTCTGCTGAAACCCGGCCGGGCTAATGTCCAGTCAATTCCCGTGGGTATTACCTATGGTTTTTCAACACGCTCGGTGGAACTTGAAAAAACCGATTTGCCATCGATCGCGCGGGCGCATTTGGAAAGCCTGAAAACAACGGTGAATGCGGCCATCGCGAAAAGTGCCGACAAAAACACCCGCTACCATTTGCAGGATGTGTCGCAAAGAATCAAGCAGGCGCTTGATCCGAAATAAAGTAAAGTAAATTAAATCAGGCAAGTCGTTATGGCTTGCCTGATTTGTTTCTAATCTTTGAAAAATGTCAGAACTCACCGAATTGCTTCGCCAACACCCTGCATTCTGCGCTGTCGTACAGAATGGTAAACCTTACCGCCAGCTGGATTTTACGGCTGCCAATACCGATTTGCTGACGCGCGATCTATCGAAAACACGTGATTTCTCCAACTACGTCTTCGATGAACTGCTTTCCGGAAGCACATTCAACGGAATAGGCGGCTACGGTGAAGATCGGATTATTTACCGGCACCGAAAACATTTCACATCCGACAATGAAAAGCCGAGAAGCATTCACCTGGGCGTCGATATCTGGGCAGAAGCAGGTACCCCGCTTTACGCCCCCCTCGATGCGATTGTGCATAGTTTTGCATTCAACGACCATTACGGCGACTACGGTCCCACCATTATCCTCGCACACGAGCTAGCCGGAACAACTTTCTTCACACTCTACGGGCACTTATCACTAAACTCGCTGGAAGGCTTGCACGAAGGCAAGGCGCTCATAGCAGGAGAACGCTTCGCTGCTATTGGCCCTTACCCCGAAAACGGCGACTGGCCGCCCCATTTGCATTTCCAGGTTATCCGCGATATGAGAAGTTACCGGGGCGATTTCCCCGGTGTTTGCCACGCAGCCGATCAGCACTATTATTTCAATTTATGCCCTGATCCTGAGTTGATTTTGAGAAACAAAATTTGAGATTTATGCGTATCTCTTGAAATGTATGCGCATATTTATGTATGAAAACTCGCTTGAACATTACAATTGAAGAGACTGTGCCGGCATACATTAAAAGCTATGCAGCAGCGCGGCAAATGAGTGTTTCTCAAATCATTGAAGATCATCTGAAATCTATTGCGCGCTCAGCTGAACAAAAGCGCAATATTCTCGAAGTAATCGACGAAATGGATGCACCCGTTGGTATAAATGCCGATCAGGACCTGGTAAAAGCCTATCACGAAGCCCGGGGAGAAAAATATGGCAACTAGCGTTTTCCTTGATGCCAACATTATTCTTGATTTTCTTTTGAAAAGAAAAGACTGTGAAGACGCCAGGAAATTGTTGGAAAATTTCTAAATCTACTGGATAAGCACTCTACGTAAACTACTCAGGATTTCTTCTCCAAATTTGGCAAAAACCCTGTCAGCAACCCGATCAATGGCAGGAACGAGCAGATCCAGAAAACGTATTCAATACTCGTTTTATCAGCCAGCGTACCGAGGATAGCCGATCCGATACCGGCGATACCGAATGCGAAACCGAAGAACAAGCCGGCGATCATCCCTACTTTACCCGGGATCAGCTCCTGCGCGTATACGAGGATGGCCGAGAATGCGGACGACAGGATCAGGCCGAGAATGCAGCTCAACACGCCCGTCCAGAACAGATCGACGTAAGGCAGCAGCAATGCAAACGGCGCCGCGCCGAGGATCGATATCCAGATCACATATTTACGACCAATGCGGTCCCCAACCGGCCCACCAATGAATGTACCCGCCGCCACCGCGAACAGGAAAGCAAACAGGTAAATCTGCGAACTCTGGATGGAAACGCCGAATTTGTCGATCAGGTAAAATGTGAAATAGCTCGAAATGCTGGCCATGTAAATGTATTTCGAGAAAATCAGCAGGAGCAGAATGCCTATTGAAATAACCACCTTGGATTTCGACAAGGTAGATTCTTGCTTGACGGCACCCGTCGCTTTTTTGACAACCGTGCTCAGGTTTTGCTTGTACCAGCCGCCTACCCACGAAAGGATAACAATCGCCAGCAAAGCCACCAGTGAAAACCAGATCACTTGAAAACGGCCGTAGGGCAACAATATCAATGCCGCCAGCAATGGTCCGAGCGAACTGCCCGCATTACCACCCACCTGGAAAAGCGATTGCGCCATTCCGTGCTTGCCGCCCGATGCCATACGCGCCACGCGTGAAGCCTCCGGGTGAAATACTGCCGAGCCGATGCCTATCAGCCCCACTGAAAGCAATACAATGTGAAAACTATTCGCCATCGAGAGCGATACAAGGCCCAGCAATGTAAAACACATCCCAACCGCGAGCGCATAGGGCTGCGGTCTTTTATCGGTAAACGACCCTACAAGTGGCTGAAAAACAGACGCACTCACCTGAAATGTAAATGTAATGAGCCCGATCTGCGAAAAACTCAGATGAAACGACTCCTTCACCATCGGGTAAATCGACGGAATGAGGGATTGCATCGTGTCGTTCAGCAGGTGGGAGAAACTCAGCGCCAGAAGGATTGGAAATACGGTCTGGGAAGCGGAAACTGTGGCCGTATCCACGGCAGCCGCGGAATCAGCGGGAGAACTCTGGTCGAAACTTTTCATAGGCATTTAAAATGTCCCCGACTTCCTGTTTATAGAAGTCGGGGCCTAAAAAAGAATGACAAAGGTATCGATTCCCAGCCGCATTAAGGCCGGAAACCAAATAAAATTCTATTTGCGATGGATCACAGTAGCCGCGGACTGGGCTCCGGCCAGAATGGTAATGTCCGCAATTGTAACACGGTCAGGCGCATTAACGGCGTAGAGGATCGCATCGGCGATGTCACCGGCCTGCAATGGATCGAAACCCTGGTAGACCTTTTCAGCCCTGGCTTCGTCGCCTTTGAAGCGAACCAATGAGAATTCCGTCTCCACGGCACCGGGCGCAACATTGGTTGTTTTGATACCATGCTGCGTCAGTTCCAGACGCATTCCTTCGCTGATCACCTCCACGGCGGCTTTGGAAGCACAATAAACGGCACCATTGGCATAAGTCTGCTTGCCGGCAATGGAGCTAATATTGACAATGTGACCTTTGCCGCGTTCGAGCAACAACGGAATAATGGCTTTCGAGACATACAGAAGCCCCTTCACGTTGCCATCGATCATCGCATCCCAGTCGTCGGTATCACCTTCATCGAGCGTGCCGAGGCCGTGAGCGTTACCGGCATTGTTGACCAGAATATCGATGTTTTTCCAGTTGTCCGGCAACGAGCCGACCGCGGCGAATACCGCGCCTTTATCACGGACGTCGAATACGAGTGTGGTTACTTTTACTTTGGAGGACAATTCAGCGGCTACTTCGTCGAGGCGTTCCTGGCGGCGGCCGCACAAAATAAGGTCTATTCCGACCCCGGCGAATGCTTCCGCCGTGGCCTTACCGATACCGGATGTGGCTCCGGTAATAAATGCAATACGGGACATTGAGTGGATGGTGTGGCGTGAATTTTACTTTTTGTTTTTTGGAGTATTCAGACTGCTAAACTCGCCTTTTTCAAGCTGTGCCGCCTGGCTGAAAAGCTGCACGGCTTGCTGGTAAACATTATCGCTCGGGTTGAGAACCTGGAATACTTCGTTGTTCAAACCATTCTTTTGCTTTCTTCCCCACACATAACGGCCGATAATCGCCTTCGTTTGCGAGGTAATGAGCGATTTGGACAGGTTCAGTTCTTTTTCATTCGGTTTGATACCGGCCCTGGAAGCGTCTTTTACCAATTCGGCCAGCATCGCATCCGACACCTGGAATGATTTCAGATATTCCTTGAACGGCTGCTTTTCAAGCTTTTTCTGGTTTTCATTCGCATAGCGCAGGGCATATTCACGGATAATGTTTTTGGAATACAACTCAAACAGGTATTTACTGTTCATCAAAGTATCTTTTGCCACGAAGATGTCCGGGGTAATACCACCTCCGCCATACACCAAGCGGCCACCATCGGTTTTATATACCTTGCTTTTATCGAACTTGATACTGTCGGCATTGAACAGCTCTCCGCTTTCATACCGGTGTGCCAAATCCTGGCTGTAATCTTCGCCTTTACCGAGCTCGTAAGGTTTTTGAATGCTGCGACCGCTCGGCGTGTAGTAGCGGGAAATAGTGAGACGCAGTTCGGAGCCATCCGACAGTTTGATCGGCATTTGAACCAGGCCTTTTCCATACGACCTTCTGCCCACCACCAGTGCTCGGTCGTGGTCCTGTAATGCGCCCGCGAGGATTTCAGAGGCCGATGCGCTGCCCTCATCCACGAGCACAATCAACGGACCTTGCTCGAAAAGGCCATCTACGTGCGAGCGGGTCTTGCGGTCGAAACGGCTGTCTTTGCCTTCGGTATAAACCAGTAGTTTATCGCCGGCAATAAATTCGTCGGCCATGCTCGTAGCGCGCTCCATGTAGCCGCCCGGATTTCCGCGAAGGTCGAGAATAAGGTTTTTCAAACCTTCGGCCTTCAATGTTTTCAAAGCGGATTTAAACTCATCAAAAGTGGTTTCCGAGAAACGGCTCACCTTAATATACCCTATTTCCTGATCCACCATGTAGGAAGCATCCACCGAATAGGTAGGAATACGATCGCGCACTACGGCGAAATTCATTTTATCCTTTAATCCTACCCTTTCTATCGACAAATCTACTTTGGTGCCACGCTTGCCACGCAACAGCTTGTAAACCTGGGCATTTGTCACGCCTGGACCTGAAAGATTTTCTTTATTCACCGAAATAATGCGGTCGCCGCTCTGGATACCAGCCGCCTCGGACGGGCCGCCGCTGAGCGGGGTTACCACATAAACCGTATCATTATAAATATTGAACTCGACGCCGATCCCGTCAAAACCTGATTCCAGCTGCGACCGTGCCGCGGTAGCTTCCTCGGCGTTGAAATAAGCCGTATGCGGATCGAGTTTTTCGAGCATTTTGGAGATGGAAAAATCCACCAACTCCTCGGTATTCACCGAATCGACATAATTATTCTCCACCAGCATCAATACCTCCCTGAACTTGCCGTAACCTTTCGCCACGTCAGATAGTTTTTTCCCACCGCTGAAAAACGTGCTTCCCAGCAGCACTCCCGCCGCCAGCGTGATCGCGATGATGATAGGCAAACGAACTACGGATTTCGAGTTCTGGATCGGAGGCTGAGGTCTTTCTGAGTTCATACCTGTAAATATTAGGAGTATGGGCTGGCGTCGCGGTAATGGGATATTTCCCCAACGTGAATTAAACGATTTTGGTTGCCTAATGCAAGTGAATGCAGGGCGTTAACATACCGGCAGCACGTATTTCTAGATGAATGCCTTTAACGATTCGGGATTGCGCATCGTATCGATATTGATACACTTCGCCGGGTCCTGCCCCATCAGTATCCGCTTCATCGGCGCTTCCATCTTTTTGCCGTTGATCGTATAAGGAATGTCGCTCACCTGCTCAATGGTGTCGGGCACGTGCCGCGGGCTGTATTGGGACCGCAAAGTGTCTTTGATCTTCTTCTTTAAATCTTCCGTTAGCTCTTTATCCATAGCAAGGACGACAAATAGCGATATTGTCCCCTCTCCATTCGACTTTTCGAGGTAAACAGCCAGGCTATCTTTCACCTCGGGGATACTTTCTACGGCACGATAAATCTCGGCGGTACCAATACGGACGCCGCCGCGGTTCAGGGTAGCATCGGAACGGCCATAGATAATCACCGACTTCCGGTCCGTGATCTTGATCCAGTCGCCATGCCGCCATACGTGCGGGTACATTTCAAAGTAGCTGGAAATGTATTTCTCGTCGTGCTCGTCGTTCCAGAAGTAGATCGGCATCGACGGCATCGGCTGTGTGATCACCATTTCGCCCAATTCATTCAAAACCGGCTTCCCATTTTCATCGAATGCTTCGATCCGGGCTCCGAGCATCCGGCATTGTATTTCCCCCGCGTATACAGGCAAAAGCGGGCACCCGCCTACGAACGCGCTGCACACATCCGTGCCCCCACTCAGGGAGATCAGCCACACATCCTTTTTGACATGCTTGTAAATCCATTCAAATGCCTCCGGCGGCAACGGCGAGCCAGTGGAGCCGATCGTTTCCAAATGACTGAGCCGTTCGGAAGTAATGCTGACGCCGCTTTTCATGGAAGCGATAAAAAATGCTGCCCCGCTACCAAAATGCGTGATTTTAGCCTTTTCGGCCAAAGTCCAGAGCACTTGCGACGACGGATAAGCCGGAGCGCCGTCATATAGCACCAATGTGCCCCCGCAAAGCATCGAGCTCAATGCGTAGTTCCACATCATCCAACCGGTGGTGGAGTACCAGAAATAGCGGTCACCCGGCTTCACGTTCTGGTGTAGCACCAGCGCCTTCAAATGCTCGATCAGGCAGCCGCCCACACTGTGGGTAATCGCCTTGGGCTTGGCAGTTGTTCCGGAAGAATACAATATCCATATCGGGTGGTCGAACGGAACCGGCTCGAAATCGATCCCGAAGTTTTCGAAATGCAGGATATCGTCCCAGGCGGTGAAACGTTCGGGCCGCGATTCTGAAAATATGTTGTTGATCAGTACAGTATCCGCCACGCTGGGGAGCGCCGCGGAAAGCTCGCCGGCAAATGCGGTAATATCGTATGTTTTACCGTTGTAGACGTAGCCATCTACCGTAAACAATACCTTCGGCTCTATCTGCGAAAACCGTTCGGTAATGGCCGGCTTGCCAAAGTCGGGGGAACAGGACGACCATACCGCCCCCACCGCATTAGCAGCCAGAAACGCTACTACCGCTTGCGGAATGTTGGGCAACACCGCCGCGACACGGTCCCCCGGTTTCACACCACGCTGTTTCAACCAGGTCGAAACGGCAGCTACCTGGGCTTCGAGCGTTTCCCACGAGATCTCCACGAGCTCGGGTTTTTCGGACTGAAAAATGATCGCGGGACGTTCTTTTGTCTTATTCCTGAAAATGTGTTCGGCGTAGTTCAGCTTGGAGCGGGTAAACCAGCGCGTACCGATCAGACCGCTCAGGGGCTTTTGCAGCACTTCGAGGTATAAATCGTGTGATTTAATATTGAAGTAATTCCAAAGACTTTCCCAGAAATCTTCCAGGTCGGTCACCGACCATTCCCACAGATCGTGATAGGAACGGAAATAGAGGCCCTTTTTGACAAAAAGCCAGTCCATATATTTTTTCAGATTGGACTGTTCCAACAGGTTCCGTCCCGGTTTCCACAACGGTTGCGCCTCAGCTGACATAATTCACTTGTTAATGAAGGTTTAGTTAGGTAAAAATGGCCATTTCCTGCCGCATTTCTCCGATAGTACTTATAAACGTTTCCATATCATTTTTGACATAAACACATTCAAATATTTTTAGCCGGAAAAATTAACGTATCTTTGCAGGCTATTTTTTTCAACACTAGTACTCTGACGATCAGATACGTTGACTAACCAGTTTTAGTGGCAATTCAAACCATTTTGTGCGAATAAAGCACTAATCGGTTACAAGGTAAATTTGTAAGAGGAAATAAATCCAGTAGTGATACTGCATTCCTAATGAGAAACAGAAACAATTCCAAAGGCTCCCAAGGCGGAGGCGGCTTCTTCAAGCGCGCAAAGCCTGAAACCGAAAGCCGGTTCAGCAAACCAAGCATCAAAAAATCCAGTCTGCGCTTTTCAGCCCCTGCGGAAAACAAGGGACAAAAAGCACGTCCGAGCTTCGATCACGAGAAGCCGCGGGAAGATCGTGGAGGCTTCGGTAAGCCGGGCTTCGACAAGCCGGGCTTCGATAAGCCCCGTTTTGGCAAACCCGATTTCAAGAAATGGGACAAAGGCGGTAACGATCGCCCATTCCGCCGCGAAGGCGATTCTGCCGACCGCGGTTTTAAAAAGGATTTTGGTAAAAAAGATTTTCGCAGTAACGACCGTGGAGGCGACCGTCCGGGCAGCAGGAAGCCATTCGGCGACCGGCCTGAAAGATCGGGCGGAGATCGTAACCGTGAGTTCAAGCCGCGTTTCGACCGCGATAATGATGAACGGGAGTTCAGACCACGTCCGGAAAGAGATTCACGCGATTTCAAATCACGTCCGGAAAGAGGTGACCGTGAATTTAAACCGCGCTTCGAAAAAGATAATGGCGATCGCGAATTTAAGCCGCGTTTTGATAAAGAAAACGGCGATCGTGAGTTCAAGCCTCGGTTCGAGAAGAATGATAACGAACGTGAATTCAAACCTCGTTTCGAAAGAGGTAACAGCGACCGCGAGTTCAAGCCGGGCTTCGATAAGCCACGTGGTGAGCGCAGCGAGTCAAGATCAGAAAGACCGTCGCGTTCATTCGACCGCAGTGAAGGTTCTTTTAAAAAAAAAGAAGATAGGGACGACAAACCCTACCGCTCCCGTTTCCAGGACGATGAAGAGCAGGACCGTAGCGGGTTGGAGAGACGAGTAGGACGGTACGAAACCGCACCTCGTTACAATCTTGACAACTACGAGCACAAAAAGAAGCCTTCGGCAAGGCATAAGGATAAGGAAGAAACCGACGAAATCCGCCTGAACCGCTACATCGCGAATGCGGGCATTTGCTCACGGCGTGAGGCCGACGACCTGATTTCTTCGGGCCAGATTTCGGTGAATGGCAAGATCATCACCGAAATGGGCTACAAAGTACGCCCTACCGACGTGGTGAAATACGGCAAGAAGGCTTTGAATCCGGAAAAAATGGTGTACATCCTGATTAACAAGCCGAAGGATTACATCACTACGACCGACGATCCCGAAGAGCGTAAAACCGTACTCGACCTGATCGCCGGCGCATGCTCCGAGCGTGTGTACCCCGTAGGCCGCCTCGACCGCAATACAACCGGTTTGTTGCTGCTTACCAACGATGGTGAACTGGCCGAGAAGCTGACACACCCATCAAGCGGTATCAAGAAAATTTACCAGGCAGAACTCGATAAGCCCATTACCACGGAGGATTTCGAGCAACTGCAAGCAGGCGTTGAACTGGAAGATGGTTTTATCCGCCCCGACGAAGTAGGTTTGGTAACGCCGGACGCCCAGGTTGTTGGGCTTGAAATCCACAGCGGCCGCAACCGCATTGTACGCCGCATGTTCGAGCATTTGGGCTACGAAGTGCAGAAACTGGACCGTACCGTTTTCGCAGGTTTGAACAAGAAAGACCTGCCCCGCGGCAAATGGCGCTTCCTGACCGAGAAAGAGGTGATCAAGTTGAAATTCCTGCTTTAATAGCAACGGTCATAAAACGAGAAGGGCTGCGATGTTGATCATCGCAGCCCTTTCTTTATGGATTTCTATTGGAATTACAATCTGAATCCGAATGAGTAAACGTCGTAAGGAGCATCAGGGTAAAGTCCCTCGAATTGCACCATCGATTCTTCCTTACCGGCAATCGCAGCTTCAAACTCTTTTACCGTTTTAACAGCCTTTCCATTCACTTTGGTGATGATGAAGCCCTCTTCCACCTGCGAGCGCGCGAACTTGCCGCCGTCGATAGAAAGTACTTTCACACCGCCATCGATTTTGTAGCGCGACAGCCTTTGCTTTTCCTGATCGCTCAGGTTACCGAACTGCGCACCCAGCGAGCTCATTACAGCAGCTGATTCGTCCCGTTTGATAATTTCTGAGCCACCTGTGCGGTTACGTAGCGTAATGCTCAGGTCTTTTTCCTTGCCGTCACGGTTAACTGTCAAATTCACTTTATCACCAGGCTTGTGCAAACCGATCGATTGCTGCAACTCGGGGATCGAGTGAATGTTCACGCCGTCAACTTTCACGATCACGTCGCCTTTGTTCACACCGCCTGCTTTGGCTGCGCTATTTTCGGTGAAGTCGCGCACGTACACACCATCGCTTACTTTCACACCGTATTCTTCGGCTTTTCTGCTATCGAGGTCGTCGAGGGAAATCCCCAGGTAACCACGTTGTACATTACCGAATTTGATCAAATCGCTCGATACTTTTTTCACAATGCTCGAAGGCACGGCAAATGCATAACCTGCGAAGCTACCGGTAGGACTGGCAATGGCGGTGTTGATACCGATCAGCTCGCCTTTCAGGTTTACCAATGCACCACCACTGTTACCGGGGTTTACCACGGCGTCGGTCTGGATGAACGATTCCAACGGAGAGTCACCGGCTGCGGCTGCGGTTGGCTGCATCTGGTTACGACGGCTCGACTGGCCGATAATACCCAACCCACGGCCTTTTGCACTCACAATACCGGCTGTAACAGTCGATTCGAGGTTAAATGGGTTACCCACGGCCACTACCCACTCTCCCACTTTCACCGCATCCGAGTTGCCCAGCGTCACCGCAGGCAAATCCCTACTGTCGATTTTAATTACTGCGATATCGGTAGAGGGGTCTGTACCGATCACTTTTGCGCGGAATTTGCTTTTGTTATGCAGGGTAACTTCCAGCTCCTGCGCACCTTCCACCACGTGATTGTTGGTAACAATGTATCCATCATTAGAAATGATTACGCCCGAACCGGTTGCTTCCGATTGCTGTGGGCCGCGCTGGCCTCCTCCGAAATCATCACCAAAGAAGTCCCGGAAAATATCGGGGATCTGTTGGCCGCGGTAAGCCTGGCGCGTAATGGTCGATTTAATGTGTACAACCGTCGGTGTAGTTGCCTCTGCCGCGTAAACGAAATCACCCGGCGCACCTGCAGGCGCTCCTGCGGAAGTAAAACGTGCTATATTTTCGGAACCTGCTTCTTTGAAAATTACATCTCTATCATGATCAGGACCAAGGAGTTTCAGGCCAGCTATGGTTGACGCACTTGAAATCAACCCAACCAACACCAAACCTTTCCAATTTGTTTTCATAGACATATGTTGGGGTTATATTTTTATGGACAAATAACGCAAATCAATCAACAAATTATTCCCGTCGTAGATTCGTTTAACATCTTTTAACAAAGATATTTCATTTGGGAATTTACTAAAATATCCTGCCAGCCGATTATCTGCCGGCTCCATAAAAAAGGCGTTATCCTTTCGAATAACGCCCATTATGTAAGTCCGTCCGATTAAGCGATCTCGATCAGGCGGGCTGGTTTTTCTTTCGCTTCCTCACGTTTCGGCAATGCGATACTCAGGATGCCATCGGCATAGTTAGCTTCGATCTTATCGCCATCCACGGTGTTGGGCAAGGTGAAGGTTCTTTGAAAAGAAGTGTATTTGAATTCTTTCCTGGTGTACTTCTCATTGGCATTTTCTTCCTTCTGCTCTTTCTCAGCTGAAATGGTCAGTTGGTTTTTTTCGAGGTTCAGTTTGAAATCACCTTTTTGAAGGCCGGGAGCCGCTACTTCGATGCGGAAACCTTCTTTACTTTCAACCACATTCACAGCTGGTACGGTGCCTGCAAAGGCAGGGGTGTTGTACTCGTGGAATAGATCCTTACCAAAAAATCCGTTCAAATAAGATGGACCTGCGAAATGTTTGACTAATGTGCTCATTGCTATAAAGTTTTTGTTTTTAGTTTTTCAGTTTCTTCCAACCTCACGGTTATGCCCTCTTTTTAACAACTTCTGTTCCGAGCCGAAAAAATTGAAAAACGTGCGACAAAATGGCCGATTTTGACAAAATCGTGCCTTTTAATACAGACAAAATGACCGCATCGTGTTTTTCAAAATGACAGAAATGCCATTAGCCCATTGGGAAACCAATGAGCGAGCATTTGATTAATAGATAAGGTTATTTCAATTCCAGGATCGCGCAGGCTTGCTCCGATGCGGATTGCTCGGCCTTCTTCTTGGTAAAGCCATTGCCTGTTGCGAAAGGCTCGTCGTTGACGAGAATTTGAGAAATGAATTCGCGGTGGTGGCGGGTACCCCGTTCTTCGAGTATTTCAAAACGGATTTCCTTGCCCTCGCGCTGAGCCCATTCGATAATGAGGCTTTTGAAGTTCACATTGTTCTGGATAATGCTGTCCAGATCGTAATGTGTGATCAGTTTGCTGATAATAAAGGTACGCGTGAAGCGAAAACCCTTATCGAGGTAAATCGCGCCTACGAATGCTTCGAGCGCGTCCCCGTACATAGACGAGCGGGGTGACATACCACGGCGGTTTCCGTCGTATTCAATCAGCCTGTCGAGGCCCAGTTTGCGGGAAATCTGGTTCAGCGACTCGCGGTTCACGATGCGCGAACGGATTTCGGTCAGGAAGCCTTCGTCTTTGTAGGGATATTTGGTAAAAAGAAATTCTGCTACCACCATACCCAGCACCGCGTCGCCCAGGTATTCCAAACGCTCATTCGATTCCCTGAAACCCTTGATAGCGGTCTCGCGGGAAGCGGAGGTGTGCCTGAAAGCCAGCTGATAAACGCCGAGATTGGAAGGCTTGTCGCCTATAACATGCGCAATCGACTCCTTAAATTTTTTGTCCTCAGCACTTCCGGTCCTGAATAGGGAAAGTATCGGTATAAGAATTCGCTTTGCCAATGGTAGAGATTTAATCAGTCTTCGTACTTCTTGAAAACGACTGACGCATTATGACCTCCGAAACCGAAAGTATTGCTCAAAGCGATATTTACGCGACGTTTTTCAGCCTTGTTGAATGTGAGCTTCAACCGCGGATTGATTTCCGGGTCGTCGGTAAAGTGGTTAATGGTAGGCGGCACGACCTGGTCCTTGATCGCCATGATACAGGCGGCAGCTTCAATCGCTCCTGCTCCTCCCAATAAATGCCCTGTCATCGATTTCGTAGAGCTGATATTCAGATCATATGCATGCTCGCCGAAGAATTTTTCTATGGCTTTGATCTCCTGCGGATCACCGATCGGGGTAGATGTACCGTGGGTATTGATGTAATCGATCTCCTCAGGCTTGATACCTGCGTTTTCGACTGCATTTTTCATTACAATGTACGCTCCCAGTCCTTCCGGATGCGGAGCCGTGATGTGATAGGCGTCGGACGACATACCGGCACCGATCATTTCGGCGTATATTTTGGCCCCCCGAGCTTTCGCATGTTCGAGTTCTTCCAAAATAATAGCCGCTCCGCCTTCTCCGAGCACGAAACCATCACGGTCCTTGTCGTAAGGGCGCGAAGCAGTTTCAGGCGAGTCGTTTCTTTCGGACAATGCTTTTAATGCATTGAAACCACCCACACCGGCAATCGTTACCGCCGCTTCCGAACCGCCTGAGATACACACATTCATCAAACCGAGTTTGATATAGTTGTATGCGTCGATCAAAGCGTTGGTTGCCGAAGCGCAAGCCGATACCGTGATAAAATTGGGTCCCCGGAAACCATACCGGATCGACAATACGCCAGACGCGCTGTCGACGATCATTTTCGGGATAAAGAAAGGATTGAAGCGGGGTGTTCTGCCGTTCTCGGAGAAATTCATCACTTCTTCCTCGAAAGTTTTGAGGCCACCGATGCCGGAGCCCCAAATTACACCGGCTTTGTCGAGATCAAGCGTATCTGCGTCAAAGCCGGCGTCCTTCATCGCTTCATCAGCCGCGATGACGGCGTATTGTGTAAAGGGGTCCATTTTACGGGCTTCTTGCCGGGGTATGTAATTCGTGACGTCCAATCCCTTCACCTCACAGGCGAAACGCGTACGAAACTTTTCAGCATCGAACCGCGTGATGGGGGCTGCACCGCTTACGCCTGCAACCAGATTTGACCAAAAGGTAGGAACATCATTGCCAACGGGCGTCAATGCGCCCATACCTGTAATTACAACTCGCTTAAAACTCATAAAATTGGGACAGAAATAGAAGATTGTACTGGTAAAAACCGGATTACTTCACGTTTTCTTCCAGATATGCAACAGCCTGACCAACTGTACCGATGTTCTCTGCCTGATCGTCAGGGATAGAAAGATTGAATTCTTTTTCGAATTCCATAATCAACTCAACGGTGTCTAGAGAGTCCGCTCCCAAGTCGTTCTGGAAGTTTGCTTCCGGTGTAACCTCCGACTCTTCTACGCCGAGTTTTTCGACGATAATTTGCTTAACTCTTTCTGCAATTGCTGACATTTTATAATCACTTTTTGGTTAAAATCGCCACAAAGAAAGATATTTCAGTTCACTTTTTCAAAAATTTTTTAAACACGGCATTTTATTGCACAATCCGTGTTTAAAATAAAAAAAAGCAGGAAATCAGCCGATTATAAGGGTTCTGTTTCAAGAAATCGGCCGAGTGCAAAGAGAACATTGCGGATAGCCGTACATTCGCGAAACATTTATCAATATCTATACCAACACCAGTATGATCTCGATACCCAAGTTGAAAAATACCGATTCGACCAACTTTTTCCTCATGGCCGGCCCCTGTGCCATCGAAGGAAGGGATATGGCGCTCCGAATCGCCGAACATATTGTGACAGTTACCGACCGCCTTCGCATTCCGTATATTTTCAAAGGCTCTTACCGCAAAGCCAACCGAACTAAAATCGATTCCTTTACCGGGATCGGCGATGAAAAAGCGTTGAAAATCTTGCAGGAAGTAAGTCAGACATTCGGCATTCCTACTGTTACCGACATCCACGAATCACACGAGGCCGCATTCGCCGCCGAGTATGTGGATGTGCTGCAAATCCCTGCATTCCTTTGCCGCCAGACGGAATTGCTCGCGGCCGCCGCGCGCACAGGGAAGGCTGTCAATGTGAAAAAGGGCCAGTTCCTTTCAGGCGCGTCCATGAAATTCGCTGCCGAGAAAATTAACGAAGTAAATCCCGACGCACAGGTAATCCTTACCGACCGCGGCAACAGCTTCGGCTATGGCGATCTGGTAGTAGACTACCGTAACCTGCCTGAGATGGCTGCTTTCGGTGTGCCCGTGGTCATGGACTGCACGCATTCATTGCAACAGCCCAACCAGACCTCCGGCGTAACCGGCGGTAAGCCCAAACTGATCGAAACGATCGCCAAGGCCGCCATTGCCGTAGGTGCCGACGGTCTTTTTATCGAAACTCATTTCAACCCTTCCGAAGCGAAATCCGACGGCGCCAACATGCTCCCGCTCGATCAGCTAGAAGGGCTGCTGGAAAGACTTGTACGCGTGAGAGAAGCTGTTTTATGATCCCAACAACTATAAAGGCATATTTAATATGCCTTTTTCTTTGCATTCAAATTCTCCCGCAAGCGGCATTTGCCCAGCAGGATTCCACCAAACTTTGGAAAGTAACGGCCGGAGACGTGATTCCGCCTGTTACGCTTGGCCTTGCGAGCCTCATTGTTCAAGGCAAAATCAGTCGGCATTTGCAGGAGCGAGTGGTTTCCAATTATCCCAATTACCGGACCAAAGTGGACGAATATCTGCCTTATGTACCTGGTGTAGTCAGCCTCGGACTGGCATCTGCCGGAGTGAAAGGGAAACATAAGCTGGGCGATCAGGTCATCCTGGCCATACTTTCCAATGTGATCGCCCAGGGCGTTACGCAGAGCCTGAAGCGCATTGTAAAATATCCGCGCCCCAACGAGGAAGACAACCATTCTTTTCCCTCCGGCCATGCGACAACGGCATTCACGAATGCGACGATACTGCACGAGGAATATAGCCAGCGCAGCATATTATATAGTATCGGCGGCTACGGCACGGCGACTACCGTAGGCGCCATGCGCGTGCTGGGCAATCACCACTGGCTTGCTGACGTACTGATGGGCGCAGGCATAGGCATCGGCGCCACGAAGATTGTGTATATCAGCTACCCGTGGATGCAACAGCAGGTGCGGAGAATGAAGGCCCGCCGACACGATGAAAAAAATTGAAGTACTGCTGACATAGGGTTGTCACTCGGATGTTTGTCTTTTGTACAAACATCTGTTAGCCATGCAAACTAAAACGATTCAGCCTATCCACGTTCTGTGTTTCGAAACACGTACCTCATTCCAGGAAATTCTCCGGTTTGTGCGTGTTGAGGCCCGGAAACTGTATCAGGATGCTATCCGCAACGACCTCGAAATCACCGGCCCCGTATACTGGGTCTATGAAGGTGCCGACGGACGCCCCGATACAGTTTTTACATTGACGATCGCATTGCCGGTCACACCACCGTCACACGCTATTGATTCTCTTTACCAGTTAAAGCAGCTTGAAACATTCGAATGCATCGGCGAAACGCTTTATGGAAACTGGGATGGGCTCATCAATATCTACGGTTCGCTGTTCGGTGAGATCATGTCGCAGAAGCTCATCATGTCGGGGCAAAGCCGGGAAATTTATCTGAATATGGATTTCGAAAACCCCGAACGGAATATCACCGAGGTCCAGGTCGGCATTTTGAAATAGCTTTTAAAGCACAAGCCCTCAACCATCAACGCGATGTCATATTGCACTTACATCATCAACAACCCCTCGGAGCAGGCTGACTACCTGCTCCACAAACATTACCACGATAACCAGTACGGCTTCCCGATCGACGACGACAACGAGCTTTTCGGGCGGCTTTTGCTGGAAATCAATCAGGCAGGCCTCAGCTGGACACTCATGCTCCGCAAGCAAGACAGTTTCCGGGCTGCTTATGATAACTTTTCAATCGAGAAAGTGGCCGCCTACGACGAAACCGACCGGGAGCGCCTATTGGCCGATCCCGGCATTGTCCGGAACCGGTTAAAAGTGAATGCGGCCATTGTGAATGCACAGAAAATCCTTGCATTGAAAAAGGAATACGGATCATTCAAAGGCTGGATCGATGCGCATCACCCATTAACAAAGGAACAATGGGTCAAGCTGTTTAAGAAAACCTTCAAATTTACCGGAGGCGAGATTGTCAATGAATTCCTGATGAGTACAGGATATCTGCCCGGTGCACATGATGCGGATTGCCCGATATTTCATGCCACGAAGGCACCGCAGCGGCGGCCGTGAATGCTCACGAATGGCTTTTAACGTAATCTACTAGCTCCGCCGGCTTGTCGGTTTGCAGCCCCTGCACCCCTTTATGCAATGCCTCGTTCCAGGACGCAGGGCCTTCCGTAGGACTTTGCACATCGAGCCATACGGAAATACCCAGCTCGTGCGCGGCTTTGAGTAGCTCTGGGGTAGTGAGGTTGTCGACGACCTGAATATCCATCTGATGGAGAAACGCCGAAAGTTGTTCTTTGGTAGTGACCTCCTTGGGAAGGCTCGTCATCAGCGGTACCTCTGGCGCCACTTCTTTCCATTGTTTGTACTGTTCTTCCTTGTTTAAATAGACCACCACCTGGTGCTCCATTCCGGCAGCTTTAATCTGTTTCCAGGTTTCAGCCACATCCGCGTCTTTGAAATCGAGGTAAATATTGATTTTGCCTTTGCAAAGTGCGAGCAGCTCTTTGAATTCGGGAATGCGGTGGGTCTTCTTATTGCGGTTAAAAACCTGCAATTCTTCCACTTCCTGCCAGGTCATATCGGCGACTTTACCCATGCCGTTGGTCGTCCGGTCTACTTTCGCGTCATGCAGCGCTATGAGATGGCCATCTTTGGTGGTTCTTAAATCGACCTCCACGTAATCGGCACCGCAATTAATGGCTTCCCGCGTGGACGCGAGCGTATTCTCGGGCGCGTTCACATGGTTGCCCCTGTGCGCGATCACAACGGTCTTATGTTTGGAATGCGGTAGTGCCGGGTGTGCGTGATCCTGCGCAAAGGCGGGTGTAATGAACGCGGCGCTGGCAATGAGGGAGCAGACTTTGTGAACAAACAATTTCATCGGAATTTCAGGTTATCAGCGGGGTTACAGCTTTTTGGGTCAAACAGGCTAATGGGCCGGTTAAAAAAATGAGCCTACAAGCAGAAATGTGGTTCCAACTTATAGACTCATTTACTCTGAACTTTAAACTTTTATTGTATTTCGAAGCTCGCCAGTTTCACAAATTCCTGAACGCGGGCATTGATTTCTTCTTTTGAAAGGTTCACGAGACGCTCGGTACCGAATTTCTCGACGCAGAAAGAAGCCATCGCCGAACCATAAATGATCGCACGTTTCATGTTTTCAAAAGAAACGTCGTTGGTAGCGGCGAGGTAGCCGATAAAACCGCCTGCAAATGAGTCACCTGCACCGGTTGGATCGAAAACTTCTTCCAATGGCAATGCAGGCGCGAAGAAAATGCGATCTTCCTGGAACAACAACGCGCCGTGCTCGCCTTTCTTGATGATCAGCGTTTTCGGGCCCATAGCCATGATTTTCTTGGCTGCTTTACGCAATGAGTATTCACCTGAAAGCAAACGGGCCTCTTCGTCATTGATCGTAAGCAGATCAACCAGTTTGAGAACGGATTTCAAATCGTCCAGCGCGATGTTCATCCACAGGTTCATCGTATCGAGCATGATCAGTTTCGGGCGTTTCGCCAGGCGCTCGATCACCAGTTTCTGGGTGGCAGGCACCGTGTTTCCCAGCATCAGGAACTCAGTACCCTGGTAGGAATCCGGAATGATCGGATCGAAATGCTCCATCACATTCAGCTCCGTAATCAGCGTGTCGCGAGTGTTCATATCTTCATGGTACTTACCCGACCAGAAGAATGTCTTGCCATCCTGCACGATTTCCAAACCTTTGGTATCTACGCCGTGTTCTTCGAGCAGGCCGATCATTTCTTTTGGGAAATCGCCGCCTACAACCGCAACGAGGTTATTTTGCTGGGTAAAATAGGAAGCAGCTAGTGTGATGTAAGTGGCTGCACCACCGATAATTTTGTCTGTTTTTCCAAACGGGGTTTCGAGCGCATCGAATGCAACAGATCCTACGGTAAGTAAACTCATAAGTGATTACTGTATTGATTTTAAGTTAGTTTCAAACTGGATTTTAAATGCAAAAACGCTGCGAAGATAAACAAAACGGCCGAATACCCTCTCGCCGCCTGCTCATTCTCGCTTATACCTACAAATCAATCTTGGGTTATTTGCTATTTTTGTCTGAAGTAAAATTCTCTATCAATTAAATCACATACTATCATGGAAGTAATTACCGAAGCTAAAAGGTACATCGACAACGCAAGAGGATTTCTCAAAGACAATGCCAGAAAGGAAAATGGCGTGTACCAGGATACAAAATACGTGAAGATCGCTGGACACACGGCTTACAGCGGCGTCTTGATAGCGCTTGATGCGGTGCTTCCGGAGAAGGGTTCGCGCAAAAGCGTCGAATGGTACCAGAAAGAACTAAGTGCTATTGACAAACGAGTGCTATCCAGTTTTTCGAATGTGTATCACCATTTGCATATTGGCATGGGCTATGACGGTGATCCAACAGCAAAGACGGCAAATATAGCATTGCAGGACGCAGATAGAATTGTCCATTGGGTCGAAACGCGGCTCGAAAAGAAAAACAAATAGCCAAGAAAATACAACATACTAAACACATACTAGCATGGAAGCAATCTCAGAAGCAAGAAGACACATTGACAATGCAAAGGACTTTCTCAGCAACAATGCAAAGAAACAGGATGGGCTTTATCAGGACAGAAAATATGTCAAAATCGCTGGCCACGCAGCATACACCGGGGTGCTGTTGGCGCTGAATGAATTTTTAGGAGAGAAAAGTAAAAAGACGCCTAAAAGCGTTGAATGGTACCAACACACATTGAGTCGGATCGACAAGTCTCTTCTTTCTAATTTTAACGAAGCTTATGAAATCCTCCACATTCACATGGGGTACCAAGGCATTAAAAGTTCTGAAACTGCCTCGGTAGGTTTGAGAAAAGCCGAAAAAATCATCGACTGGGTCGAGACCCGGCTCGAAAAGAAAAACTAGTAATCAAGAAAGTACAACATATAAATGACCGCACAAACGTTCCAGCCACTTAAAATATTCAATACGCTTACCCGTAAAAAGGATGTTTTCGTTCCCATTGCCCCTCCCTATGTCGGCATGTATGTGTGCGGGCCGACGGTCTACAACAATGTGCATTTGGGTAACATCCGCACGTTCCTGTCATTCGACATTCTGTTCCGTTATCTGACGCACATTGGTTATAAAGTGCGTTATGTCCGCAACATTACCGACGTAGGCCACCTTGTGGGTGACGGCGATGCCGGCGAGGACAAAATCGGGAAGATGGCCAAGCTGCAAAAACTCGAACCGATGGAGATCGTACAGCGATATACGAATGATTTTCATGAAGTTACCGCTATATTCAACCTCCTTTCTCCTAGTATTGAACCTACTGCAACCGGCCACTTGATCGAACAGATCGAGGCGGTGCAGACGCTGATCGACAAAGGGGTTGCGTACGAATCCAATGGCTCGGTTTATTTTGATATCAACAAATACCAGGCGGGTGGTAATGAATATGGTAAATTATCAGGCCGCATTATCGAGGATCTGCTAAACGAAACGCGCGAACTCGACGGCCAGGCCGAAAAACGCAATCCACTTGATTTCGCATTGTGGAAAAAGGCCAATCCGGAGCACATTATGCAATGGGAATCACCTTGGGGCAAAGGCTTCCCCGGCTGGCATTTGGAGTGTACCTGCATGAGTGCCAAATATTTAGGCAAACAATTCGATATTCACGGCGGTGGAATGGACCTTAAATTCCCTCACCACGAATGCGAGATCGCACAAGGCAAATCGCTAACCGACGAAGAGCCTGTCCGGTACTGGATGCATACCAACATGCTGACCGTCAACGGCCAGAAAATGTCGAAGTCGCTCGGTAACTCGTTCCTGCCGTCGGAGCTGTTTTCGGGAAACCACGAGTTGCTCGATCAGGCTTACAGTCCGATGACCGTTCGTTTCTTCATGCTGCAAAGCCAGTACCGCAGTACGCTCGATTTTTCGAACGATGCATTGAAAGCGGCTCAAAAGGGTTATAAAAAACTCGCCAATGGTCTGCGCATCGCGAAAATGCTCACGTACACGCACGAGGACGGCGTAAATGCGGACGAGGCGAAAAAAGCCGATATCGAAAAATCGATCGAAGGTTTTTACAATGCCATGAACGACGACCTCAACACTGCCGTAGCATTCGCCAACCTTTTTAATATGTTGAAATACATCAACATGTTGAATACGGGGCAATTGAAATCCGCAGCTTTGGGTGAGGCGGTGTTTATTTCGCTGAAAGAGCAGTTCGTTGTATTCTTTGAAGACGTGCTGGGCCTGAAAGAAGAACTCGCCGAAGGCCACGCAATCCTCGACGGCATGCTGAAACTGTACCGGGAATTTAAACTGTCGCAGAACTACGAAAAAGTCGACGAAATCCGTTCTTACTTCAAAAATCAGGGGCTGGTGATCCGCGATACCAAGACTAGGATCGACTGGGCTTACGAGGAATAATCATGAAAAAGCGGCAGTCGGTTTTTGCATTTATCTTACTGGGTGTGTTTTTATTAGGCGGCGTGGCGTATTTCGTAGCCTCGTTTTCCAACGAAAGCACCCCTTCCGAAATGCATGCCCCGGCAATACCGACACCGGTTTTCAACAAGGAAGGCGAGGTGACTTTCCTGAAAAAAGGCCAGCCTTTCAAAAAAATCGAGGTTGAGATCGCCGAAAACGAAGCCGAACGGAACAAGGGCCTGATGTTTCGCTCCTACCTGCCCGATTCGGTGGGTATGCTCTTCATTTTCGAACAGCCTGGCGACCATTCCTTTTGGATGAAGAACACATCCATTCCGCTGGACATTATATATGTAGGTCCGGATAAAAAAATCGTCTCCATCGCGCAAAACACACAGCCATATTCGGAAGAAAGCATTCCAACGTATGGTCTGGTGCAATATGTGGTGGAAGTCAATGCGGGTTTTACCAAGCAAAACAATATTCAATCAGGAGATGTCATTTCTTTCTAACAGCCCGTTTTTTAAGCGCCTACCCATCGCATTAGCGATCATTATCGGTACGTACGGCTGCAACAGCAACACCAATTCCGAGCAAACAGCCGAACAGGCGCCTCCAACGCTCGTCAAAAGCGCGGATTTCAATGCCGACAGCGCTTATCAGTTTGTACAAAAGCAAGTAGATTTCGGCCCACGTGTGCCTGGTACGTCGCAACACAAAGCTTGTGGTGATTACCTTGTAGCGACTTTGAAGCAATACGGCTTGCAGGTAACCGAACAGACCTTCAAAGACACTACTTTCGACGGAAAAATTCTCAACGGCCGCAATATCATCGGCTCGCTCAATCCGGCCGCTGCCAAACGAATTCTCCTGGCGGCCCACTGGGATTCGCGCCCTTTTTCAGACCAGGATTCCGTAGTGAAAAACAAACCGGTGCTGGCCGCGAACGACGGCGCAAGTGGCGTGGGAATCCTGCTGGAAGTAGCCCGTACGCTATCGGCTCAGTCTACCAAGCCGGAGATCGGAGTCGATATCATCTTCTTCGACCTGGAAGATTGGGGTAGTTCCGAGTCGGAGCAGACCAAGATGGAGCATGGAGGTTTCTGCCTTGGCTCACAATACTGGGCGGCCAACAAGCATATCCCCAACTACACCGCGTATTTTGGAATTCTCCTGGATATGGCGGGCGCCAAAGGGGCCACATTCTTTAAAGAAGCTTATTCCTTGCAGCTCGCCAGCGATGTCGTACGTCAGGTTTGGGCAACAGCCAGCCGCCTTGGTTACAGCAACTATTTCATCGACGAAGCCGGCCCTGGCATTACCGACGACCATGTTCCTGTAAATCAGGTGGGGCATATCCCGATGATCGACATCATCCACACCCGTCCGAACAATATGAATAAGACGTTCTTCGACCAGTGGCACACTGCACACGACACGATGGAAAACATCGATCCGAAAACGTTAAAAGCCGTCGGCCAGACGCTCGTTCAGGTATTGTATCAGGAAGCGCAGGATCAGCCGTTGTAATGTGGTCAGGTATAGTCAAGAATTGTCGATTTAAATAACAAAACTTGACCGCACCTGACTATACTTGACAATTCTTGACTACACCTGACAATACCTGACAGTTTCACATCCGCTTCACAACAATCCAGACATCCGAATTCCTCCCTTTATCATCGCTGCAAGAAACCTTGACGCGCCCGAGCGGCGGGCTCAGAAAGACACTTTCCTGCGGCGGCGATTTTTGGTATAACTTATCATTGACATACCAATAAACCTCCTGAACATCATTGGCAGCCTGACAAGCCAGCTGAATCTGCTGGGGTTCGTCCTTGCGGATGTAGTATTCACTTCCATCGTTGGGACTTACAATCAATGGCGCTCCTTCGTGAAAAACCCGCTCGCATTGTGGATTATGGGGCGGAATTTTCTGATAGGGTAATTTTTGCAATTCATAGAACGCAATCAGTTCAGGCGCGAGATTGGGATAAGCCCTTTTCTCAAACCCTTTTTCAGGAAGGCAATAGGTGCAATACGACATTTTCCCGGCCGCATCGGTAAACACCCAGCGCATATGCTGGCATTTGCGGTAAGCCGAAACGCCGACAATGTATTGGTCCGGCACCTGGTGATCGCAAAAATCCGAAGGAATGTCGCCACTCACAGGGCATACATTCCGAAGCGAGATGTTGGCCGGTGATTTGTACCAGCCTTTCGGTGAGTTGTAATCCAATGTGTTGAAGATTGAAAACAGTAGCGGCGTAGCAGTGTTGGCGCCGCTCAGCTCGGGCACGCCTTCGCCGGAAAAATTCCCGACCCAAACCCCCACCGTGTACCGGCGGTTATACCCAATGCTCCATGCGTCCCTTTTACCATAAGAAGTACCGGTTTTCCAGGCAATGCGAGGTAAATGATAGGTATTGTCAAAATTAGTGGGCAAGTCGGGGCGAGTGATCTGCGTGAGAATGCCGGTGGTAAGGAATGTCGCATCCTCGGACAATATCGACGTTCCTTTTTTATCCAAAACATCGCCTCCGCTCAGTCGCAGGTTCCGCAATTTTCCTTCATTGGCAAATGCTGCAAAAAGCCTTGTCAACTCTTCCAAGGTGACTCCGCAGCCACCCAATATCATCGAAAGGCCCAGGTCCTTCGCCTGCTTGTCCACTGTTTTAAAACCCGCTTTTCGAAGTTTGGCGATCAATGCGGGGGTTCCAATGTCTTTCAAAACCTTCACCGCCGGGATATTCAGCGAATTGGCTAATGCAAACTCAGTAGTAACCGCCCCATTGAAATGCTTATCGAAGTTTTCAGGCTCATATCCATTGAAATTCCCCGGAACATCATTCAAAACCGATTTCGGCGTGATAATACCTGCGTCGAATGCCGTGGCATATAGCAGTGGCTTCAAAGTACTTCCCGGAGAGCGCACGGCCCTCACCCCATCCACCTGCCCTCCGTCGAACGGGTTATTGAAGTCGGCAGAGCCGACGTAAGCCTCCACTTCCATAGTTTCATTATTCACCACCAGCACTGCCGCATTGTGGATATTCATGAGTTGCCGGCGGTTAATATAATTCCTCACCTGTTCCTCGATCTGGCTTTGCGCTTGCATATTGAGGTTTGTGCGGATCACCGGCTCGTCGGGATATTGTTGCCGCAAACGGATCGAAAGGTGTGGGGCCAGGCGCGGGGTTTGGAGGCGGCGGATATTCAAAGGCTCGTCCAATGCGTCCTGAATAACGGTTTTTGGAAATAAGTCATCTTCCTGAAACCGTCTCAGCCAGCTGTTCCGTGCCTCGCGCAATGCGTCGTTGCGCGTCCCCGGGCGCAGGCCCGACGGGCGGTTGGGTACGATTGTGAGCGCGGTAATTTCTGCGAGGCTTAAAAGTTGTGGCGCTTTGCCGAAGTAAAGCAGCGAAGCGGCCTTGATACCTTCAATGTTGCCGCCATAAGGCACCAGGTTTACATAGAATTGAAGGATCTCTTCTTTGGAATAATGCATTTCCAGCTGAAACGCATGCCACATTTCAATTACTTTATTCAAATAGGTCCGTGGCCGCGAGTCCATTAGCCTCACCACCTGCATGGTAATCGTGGACGCTCCGGAGGTCCTTCTCCCCGAAAACGTATTTTTAACAGCCGCCCGCACAACCGCAAACGGGTTTACGCCAGGGTGGTAGTAAAAATATTGGTCTTCCTTATAAATGAGCGTTTTCCGAAGCAGCGGCGTGATCTCATTCACATTCGAATAGAGCCGCCATTTATCCTCCTTACTTAAAAATGCATGGATTACCCTTCCTTTCTGGTCGGTAATTTGCGTCGCATACCGGATTTCGGGTTTAAAAGGAAAGATCAGGTCGAATACAAAAAACAGGAGTACGAGGCCAATCACTGCCAATAACCCTTTTCTGACCTTGCTGTTTTTCATGGGAGGATGTGCTGTAACCCGATTATGCCGCAATATAATACAGCCAACGCCGACGAACGGTTTTACGGTCTTCCGTTCAATAAAATTGCCTGCGCATTTGTCCTGATCGGTTAATTTTCCCTATTTACTTGCTTTACTACAAATAAAATCAATCATAATACCATTATGTCCAAATACATTGCCGCCATTGACCAGGGTACTACCAGCACACGCTGCATACTTTTCAACCATCAGGGGAATATCGTTTCGGTAGGACAAAAAGAACACGAGCAGATTTACCCGAAGCCGGGTTGGGTGGAACATAACCCGACCGAAATCTGGAAAAATACCCTGGAAGTGATCGCTTTGGCGCGCATTCACGTGTCGGCACACGCTTCGGATATTGCGGCCGTGGGCATTACCAACCAGCGCGAAACGACCGTCGTCTGGAACAAGCGCACCGGCAAACCCTATTACAATGCATTGGTGTGGCAAGATACCCGCACCACCGATCTCGTCGCGAAATACGAAAAGGAAGGTGGTCTTAACCAGTTCCGTGAGATTACCGGCCTGCCGGTTTCTACCTATTTCAGTGGTTTGAAATTGAAATGGCTGCTTGAAAACGTAGAGGGCATTCGCGAGGACGCCGAAAAAGGCGAGGCGATTTTCGGAAACATGGATACATTTCTGATCTGGCACCTTACCGGCGGCACGCAAGGCGGCATTCACGTGACAGACGTTACCAATGCCAGTCGCACGCAACTGATGAACTTGCGGACACTGCAATGGGACAAATCGATGCTGGCCGCTTACAATATCCCCGAAATTATGCTCCCCGCCATTAAAAGCAGCAGCGAAATATACGGCTATGCCACCCACGAAGTGCTCCCGGGCGTGCCCGTCGCTGGTGACCTGGGCGACCAGCATGCCGCATTGGTAGGCCAAACCTGCTTCGAACCCGGCATGGCCAAAAACACCTATGGCACCGGCTGCTTCCTTGTAATGAACACGGGCACCGAGTTAAAAACTTCCGAAAATGGCCTGCTAACCACGATTTCATACAAATTTGGCGACCAACCTGTGCAATACGCATTGGAAGGAAGCGTGGCCGTCACCGGCGCGCTGGTGCAATGGCTGCGCGACAACCTTGGATTGATCCAGAATAGCAGCGACATCGAGCCATTGGCCCAAACCGTCGAAGACAATGGCGGAGCCTATTTTGTACCTGCATTCTCGGGCTTGTATGCCCCCTACTGGCGTAACGACGCCCGCGGCGTGATCGCGGGTCTTACACGCTATGTGAACAAGGGCCACATTGCCCGCGCCGTGCTCGAAGCCACTGCCTATCAGACGGTTGATGTGGTAAAAGCCATGGAACAAGACTCTGGTATTGAACTCGCGTCACTCCGGGTCGATGGTGGCATGGTGCATAACCAGCTGCTGATGCAGTTTCAGTCGGATATTCTGAATACACAAGTTGTGTCGCCAGCCGTGGCCGAAACCACCGCATTAGGCGCTGCTTACGCCGCCGGACTAGCCGTCGGATACTGGAAAAGCACCGAAGATTTGAAGAAAAACTGGGCCATCGCCCACACCTGGAACCCCGACATGCAAGCCGAAAAGCGGGATGCGTACTATAAGGGTTGGAAGAAGGCGGTTACCAAGTCGTACGACTGGATTGATTAGCGACGTGTTTCGTTATTGTCAGGTGTGGTCATTTGTAGTCAAGAATTGTGAATTGCAGTCAGGAATAGTCATTAATAGTCAGGTGTAGTTCGGAGTTGGAAAACAAAGTTTCTCCTCTCTTGACCACACTTGACAAATCAAGACTACACCTGACTATTAATGACTACTCCTGACCACTCCCGACTACAAATGCCTTTTTTATAATCTTTATAAACAAGCCCATTCCTTGTGCCGTCACGCGGTTCACCTTAACTTCGCGGTGCCAAATCAACCTCAGTAACCCATGCATACCCTCCATCTCAAAAAGCCCCTTGCTTTTTTTGATCTTGAGACAACAGGAGTAAATATTGTCCGCGACCGCATTGTAGAGATTTCCGTTGTAAAAGCATTGGTGAATGGCGAAACCGAGATCCGCACGCGGAGGATCAATCCTGAAATGCCTATTCCGCTGGAAAGCAGCCTTATACATGGCATTTACGACGAGGATGTAAAGGATGCCCCCACATTTAAGAGCATTGCCAAAAACCTGGCGTCGTTCCTCGAAGGATGCGACCTGGCGGGCTTTAACAGCAACCGTTTCGACATTCCGATGCTCGTGGAGGAGTTCCTTCGTGTAGGCGTGGATTTCGATATCAAGAACCGCCGCATGGTGGATGTCCAGCGCATTTACCACATGATGGAGCCACGTAATCTGGGGGCCGCCTACAAATTTTATTGTGGCAAAACGCTCGACAACGCGCACAGCGCCGAAGCCGATACCATCGCGACCTTCGAAGTTTTACAGGGACAAATCGAAAAATATCAGGGCGTTACGATCACCGATTCACACGGTAAGGTAACCGAGCCGGTGAAAAACGATGTGGCGGCGCTCCATGAGTTGACGGCCTCCAAAATCGTGGACTTCGCGGGGCGGATGGTATTCAACGACAAAGGCGAGGAAGTGTTCAACTTTGGCAAGCACAATGGCAAGCGCGTGACCGACATCCTGAAAAACGAACCGTCGTTCTTCGACTGGATGATGAAAGGCGAGTTTCCGCTCGACACCAAACGCAAATTGACGGAGATTAAATTAAGGGGATTAACCCAACGTTGACATAATCTTACCTCAGGTTTGAGTAAGTAGTAATTATGTCTATTTTTGCCTGAAATCTATTTTTGACTATTTTAACCGGATATCCCATTAGGTAAACCTGCTATGATCCCAAACCCCACCATGCCAGAGGTTAACATACCAGCGGTTATTCAACATATCCCACTTCAAAGCTATCTAATTCTTGCAACCCTGCTATTTGTGATCGGCATCATCGGCGTACTTACACGCAGGAACGCCATTATCATATTTATGTCGATTGAATTGATGCTGAACGCCGCCAACCTGCTGCTGATCGCATTCTCTTCCTACCGGTCCGATCCTTCCGCACAGGTTTTCGTATTCTTCATTATGGCCGTAGCCGCCGCCGAAGTGGCCGTCGGGCTTGCGATCATCGTAATGATTTACCGCAACACCAGAAATACGGACATCGGGTTCCTGAACAAGCTAAAATGGTAATTATCGGCGCGTAACCGGTACACAATCAAGAGATTAAAGATTAAAAAATAGACATGTCTGCATCATTACTCATCCTGATTCCGCTGCTGCCGCTCGCCGGCTTTCTGATCAACGGAATCGGATTTCCCAGTATTCCCAAAGGCGCAGTGGGCATCATCGGAACGTTGGCGGTTGTGGCCAGCTTTGTGTTGTCGGTCATGACCTTCAATGCATTTGTAGCGGCGGGCAGCCAGCCTTTCATCGTGCCGCTTTTCGACTGGATTTCCGTTGGCGACCTGCATATTCCATTCTCATTCCAGGTGGATCAGCTTTCATTGCTAATGCTGATGATCATCACCGGAGTAGGCTCGCTGATCCACATTTATTCGATCGGCTACATGCACCACGATTCGGGTTTCGGCAAGTTTTTCGCTTACCTGAACCTGTTTTTGTTCTTCATGCTCCTGCTGGTGCTGGGGTCCAACTACGTGATCATGTTCATCGGCTGGGAAGGTGTGGGACTTTGTTCGTACCTGCTGATCGGTTTCTGGAACAAGAATACCAACTATAACAATGCCGCCCGTAAGGCATTCATTATGAACCGCGTGGGTGACCTCGGGTTCCTTTTGGGTATCTTTACAATCATCGCCACATTCGGTTCAGTGGAATATTCGGAAGTATTTGCCAAAGCCGCGCAAGGCTTCCAGGTAGGCGATCCGGTGATCATTACCATTACATTGTTCCTGTTTGTAGGCGCAATGGGTAAATCGGCACAGATTCCGTTGTATACCTGGCTACCCGATGCGATGGCCGGTCCTACGCCCGTATCCGCGCTCATCCACGCGGCTACGATGGTTACCGCGGGTATTTACATGGTGATCCGCTCCAACGTGCTCTATTCTCTGGCACCGTCTACACTCGAAATCGTGGGTATTATCGGTGGTGCTACCGCCTTGTTTGCCGCTTCTATCGGCCTTTTACAAAACGATATCAAGAAAGTACTAGCCTACTCTACGGTGAGTCAGCTGGGTTATATGTTCATGGGTCTGGGTGCGATGGCCTACTCGGCATCAATGTTCCATGTTATTACCCACGCATTCTTCAAAGCGTTGCTCTTCCTCGGGGCAGGTAGCGTGATCCACGCCATGTCCGACGAGCAGGATATCCGTTCAATGGGTGGTCTTCGCAAGAAATTGCCTGTTACGTTCCTGACTTTCCTCATCGCCACGATCGCGATTTCAGGTATCCCGCCATTTGCAGGTTTCTTCTCCAAAGATGAAATCCTTGCGCACGTTTTTGAACACAACAAAGCATTGTGGGTAATCGGTGTGTTGGGTTCGATCATGACGTCCTTCTATATGTTCCGCCTGTTGTTCCTGACATTCTTCGGTGCATTCCGCGGTACGCACGAGCAGGAGCACCATTTGCACGAATCACCTGCCTCGATGACAGTACCCCTGATCATCCTTGCTATTCTTTCAGCTGTGGGCGGTTTCATCGGCGTTCCCGAAGCATTGCACGGCTCGCACCAGCTGGCCCAGTTCATGAGTCCGTTGTATGATCTGGCCAAAACGGCTAACCCGGCCGCATTTGAACATACCTCGCTTTCCCATTCAGAAGAATATATGCTGATGGCCATTTCGGTAGCAGCGGCACTGATTTCCGCGATTGCTGCTTATGTCATGTATGTACAAAAAGGCGCTGTACCCGCCCCGGATTCAGAAGAAAAATCAGGCTTGCAGCGTGCGATTTATAACAAATACTATGTCGACGAGCTGTATGATGCAGTATTTGTGAAACCGATTAAAACACTGTCCAACATCCTGTACAGCTTCGGCGAGATCTTCATCGACCTGATTATCGATGCATTCGTAAAACTCGTGTCCCTGGGTGCCAAACTGTTAAGAAAAACACAAACCGGCTCCACCGGCGAATATGTGTTCGCGATGGTGATCGGCATTGTGGTCATATTATTCTGGAAGCTGTTACTCTGATCCGATCATTCATAAATCCGTTTCTCATTAGTTTCGGACCGTCGACTTGAAAATATGCTTACTCTTCTTTTAATACTTTTACCGATAGCGGCAGGCGTTATCACCCTCCTGGCCGGCGAACGCATGGCGAAGCAGCTCGCGCTGGTTGGCGGCCTCGCATCATTGGGCGTCGCTGTTTTCACCTGGCTGCAATTCGACCCTGCGGCGGGCTCTCAATTCGGGTTTAAATATGCCTGGGTAGCGTCCGGAGGCATTTCATTTGCTGCCGGTATCGACGGTATCAGTTTGCTGCTCGTGCTCCTGACCACATTCCTGACGCCATTGATCATTCTTTCGGCATTTAAAAACGAGTACAAAAACCCCGCGGCATTCTATTCGCTCATCCTGTTCATGGAAGCAGCGCTGATCGGCGTTTTCACGGCTACCGATGCGTTTCTTTTCTACCTGTTCTTTGAAGCCGCATTGATCCCCGTTTATTTCCTTGCGGCGATCTGGGGCGGAGAAAACCGGATCAGGGTTACCTTCAAGTTTTTCATTTACACGATCTTCGGAAGCTTGTTCATGTTCGTGGCGCTGGTTTACCTTTATTACCAAACGCCGGGCACGCATACTTCTGAAATAGCAGCATTCTACCAATTGCAACTGAGCCCTGCGGCGCAAGGCTATGTGTTCTGGGCATTCTTCATTGCATTTGCGATTAAAATGCCGCTGTTCCCTTTCCATACCTGGCAACCTGACACCTACACCGAGTCGCCTACCGCGGCAACAATGCTTTTGTCGGGTATTATGCTTAAAATGGGGGTTTATGGTCTGATCCGCCTGTTGCTTCCGATCGTACCGATGGGCATGGAGCAATGGGGCTTCCTGGCGATGATCCTGTCGGTGATCGGTATCATTTACGGTTCTATCATCGCGATCCAGCAGAGTGATATGAAAACGCTCATCGCCTACTCGTCCTTCGCGCACGTAGGATTAATGGCCGCCGGCGTGTTCTCTTCTTCACTGAATGGCTTGCAGGGCGCATTGATTCAGATGCTGGCACACGGTATCAACGTGATCGGACTTTTCTTCATCGTCGACATTATTTATTCAAGAACCAAAACCCGCTACCTCGACCAACTCGGGGGCATTACCCAAAGCACGCCGCATTTGAGCGTATACTTCATGGTGTTGCTGCTCGGTAGCGTGGCATTGCCCCTCACCAACGGTTTTGTAGGTGAATTCCTGTTGCTTTCAAGTGTATTCCAATACAAAGGCTGGCTGGGTGCCGTGGCCGGTCTGACGATCATTCTAGGGTCGGTATACATGCTCCGTCTTTTCCAGAAATCCATGTTCGGACCGAAATCGAAATGGGTGGAAGGCTTCCAGGACCTGACTGCCAGCGAGCGCGCAGTACTGCTGCCATTGGTGATCATGGTATTCTGGATCGGTATTTATCCAAGCACATTCCTGAAAATAACAGAGCCTGCTGTAAACCAACTGTTGCAACTGGTCAATAACTAAGTTAAGAATATGTATCCCATTATATTGTTGTCGGTTTTTGGAGTGTTAACGCTTTTTCTGGGCTTTTCGAAATCCAAGAACATCCTCCTGCCTTCTACCCTGCTTTTCCTCGCAATTGCACTGGGAAGCAACTTTGTCGACTGGGGAAAAGGGCCCTTCCTGTACTTCTACGACATGCTGCGCGTCGATAACCTGACGCTCGCGTTCAACGGGATCGTACTGATTTCGGCGTTCATGATCGTGGCCATTTCGGGCGGGTTTCAGGACAATGCGGACGCCGAGCCGGCTGAATATTATGGACTGATGCTTTTCTCGCTCGTGGGAGCGATTATGATGATCGGTTTCGATCACCTGATCATGCTCTTCATCGGTGTGGAAATCCTTTCCGTGGCCATGTATGTGCTCACGGGCAGCAACAAACGTAACCTGCGCTCGAATGAGGCCGCTTTGAAATACTTCCTGATGGGTGCATTCGCGACCGGCTTTATGCTATTCGGGATGACGTTGCTTTACGGAGCTACGGGCTCTTTCCAGCTTGTTGCTATCCAGGGTTTCGCCTCGAACATGTCTGCCGCTTCGCAATCCTACATTTTCTATGCGGGTTTACTGCTGCTGCTGATCGGTATGCTTTTCAAAGTGTCGGCGGCACCGTTCCACTTCTGGACACCTGACGTTTACGAAGGAGCGCCGACGATCTTCACGACCTTCATGTCGACCATCGTGAAAACCGCAGGGTTTGCAGCCCTCTTCCGCCTGTTGAATCATTCATTTGCTATTTACAATTTCTGGTGGATTGTGATCGCGGTCATCGCCGTACTCACGCTGCTTGTAGGCAACATCGGAGCTACCAGCCAGAACAGCTTTAAAAGAATGCTCGCCTACTCGGGTATCTCGCATGCAGGTTATCTGCTGATCGCGCTGACGGCCCTGAGTAAACCAACTCAAAACGCCATTATCTTTTACTCACTTGCCTACTCTTTATCGACTATCGCTGCATTTGGTGTGCTGATGCTCGTTTCTAAGGAGAAAACGATCGAAGGGCAGCCCAACGAGCGCTACGAAGCATTCAATGGTTTGGCAAGGCAAAACCCGTTGCTGGCTTTCGTATTGGCGGTAGCGATGCTTTCGCTCGCAGGAATCCCGCTCACAGCAGGGTTCTGGGGTAAATTCTTCATTTTTACCAGCGCCGCAGAGCGTGGCATCATGTGGATCACCGTCATCGCCGTTCTGATGTCGACAGTCGGTATTTACTACTATTTTCGCGTGATCATCTCTTCCTATTTCAAAGAAGGGGATACCGTTAAAATCCGCGTCGCGCCATTTTACCAGATCATCCTGGTGTTGGCTACATTCCTGACGATCCTGTTCGGTCTGGCGCCGGGTATCTTCGAAAAGCTGATTTAAGAACTTGTCAATATTACCTTACGAAAAGAGCCGTATACCCTACGGCTCTTTTTTCGTTACCAAATTCGAAAGCGAGCGTATCAAGGGTATCTGTAATTCAAAAACGATATCCGGATGCAAACACCACAACACACCTATCCCCATTTCACATTCAGGCCGGAAGACCTGCTCGACCGTGCTCCTATCGTTCTCGATATGCGAAATGCCGCGCGGGAAATCCGCGGCCGCATTGTTCTCATCACCGGCGCCGCCGGAACGATCGGCAGCGAACTAGCCTCGCAGGTATGCGCCTCCGCGCCCGCGAAGGTAATATTGGTGGATCAAGCCGAAACCGCATTATTCGAACTCGAATACCGGCTCCAACAGCAATTTCCGCGAACCGACATTTCCACCGAGGTAGCGAGCATTACCGATGCCTTACGTATGGCCGGGTTATTTTCGCAGCATAACATTCACGTCGTATTTCACGCAGCAGCCTACAAACACGTGCCGTTGATGGAGCGGCATCCTTACGAGGCGATCAAAACCAATATACTCGGTACCGAAATCCTCGCTGACCTCGCCGTTTCTTACCGGGTCCGGAAATTCATTTATATCTCCACCGATAAGGCCGTCAGACCTGCCAGTGTTATGGGTGCCACGAAGCGCTTCGCCGAGATGTACCTCCAATATCTAAGCCGCGAATATCCCGGGCAGACGCGGTTCATCATTACACGGTTCGGAAATGTGCTAGGCTCGAATGGCTCGTTCCTGATCCGGTTCGCACAGCAAATCCGTGATGGCGGGCCGGTTACGGTCACAGATCCGCTTGCACACCGGTACCTGATGACCGTCACCGAAGCGTGCCAGCTCGTGCTACAAGCCACTGCGGTAAGCGACGGAGGCGAAATACTATCATTTGATATGGGTAAGCCGGTACGTATCGCAGACGTCGCGCGAAAAATGATCCGGCTTGCGGGGGTCGAAGCGGGAAGGGATATTCAGATCCTTTTCACCGGACTAAGACCGGGCGAAAAGCTAAGCGAAGACCTGGAACCGGATGGAATGCAAACAACAACCGTCGGAGAGCTCAGAACAGCCCGTTTTGTCGACACCGGAGCGCAATGCATGCGCTATGCCATGTCGGTATTGCAAAAAGCGCTGGATTCAGGTCGGGCCGAGGAAATGGTAGGGGCACTCAAAATGATGATACCCGAGTATGTCAGTGCCAATTCGCCTTATGCAAAGTTGGATAACTTGCATGTGGGTGGCCTACTCTGACAGCCGACGGCTGACCGCCGATGTTTATTCATTTTGCAGGAATGAAACCGCTGGTACGCATCCAATGCAGGCAACGACCAAACCACTCCTCGAACGACGGCGTTTTTGGGTAACCATGCTGTCCCTGGGAGTAAATATGCATATCGGCAGGACCCCCTTTTGCATTCAAGGCTTCGTAAAAGCGAATACTGTTCGACACCGGCACCACCGTATCGTCGCCCGCATGCGTAAGGTATGCGGGCGGCGTGGAAGCCGTGACCTGTAAATCGTTGGAGAAGTAATTGACGCGTTCAGGAGAAGGCGCGGCGCCGAGCAGGTTAGCCGACGAGCCCTTGTGCCCGATTTTACCGTCGAAACTGATCACCGGGTAAACCAATATCATAAAATCCGGCCGAAGGCTTGTCTTTTGAGGATTGTCGACAAAACTGCTATCGTAATGCGTACCAGCCGTGGAAGCGAGATGCCCGCCGGCTGAAAAACCCATTATACCGATCTTCCCCGGATCGACTTGCCATTCCTTTGCCTTTTCACGCACTGTTTTGATGGCCTGCTGCGCGTCCTGCAATGGGCCTATTGTCTTATCCTTCATAATCCGGTCACTCGGTAGGCGGTATTTCAGCACGAATGCCGCGATTCCCGCCTTGTTCAACTCCCTGGCAACTCGGTAACCTTCCCTTTCGATCACCAGGCCACCGTATCCTCCGCCGGGGCAGACAATCACTGCCGCGCCATTGCCGGTACCAGCCGGCGGAAGGAATGCAGTAAGTGTAGGTTTCGAAACATTCTTGACGTACCCCTTCTCGTTGGTTTCCTGGTTTTCCGCTTCAACGGCGTTGGGGACACGGCCCGGGTAAAGTGCTATTTCGGTTTGGGCTCTGAGCGGCGTGGCCAATAGCTGAATGAGCCCTGCAATGGCCAGGAGGCTGGATATTTTTATCATTTAATTTTTTTCTAATTCCTATTAAATATAATTTCTACCTAAATTTCGGTTACACTGTTGACCGCCCGGCCCAGCAGAACCCTCCGCCACGACTTGTGCGCGGTAAACAATGGGTTAAGACTTGTTCTGACAAAATTTACCTGTGCAACGTGCATGGAAAAACCTCCGGAGTGGAGCGAACAGAATTGCACCATTCTGTGTTATTCGACTAATTCTTTTAATATTAATATAATATTTACAAGAAATTCGAAACGCGTTTGTTACTTTGTCCCATTGAACAATCAAAAAAATAACTAGTTTTGTAGAGTATCCTAATCATGCACTAGTTTCTTTGATAAGTTATAAATCGTCTTAAATCCACAAAAGAATGAAATATACAGTACATGCAGAGGGCAGGTTTCAGTTTATCGACGAGGGAAAGGGCGAAACATTGCTGCTTTTGCATGGCCTTTTCGGTGCATTAAGTAACTGGGATGGTATTATTGATCATTTTTCCGACCGTTACAGGGTCGTTATTCCATTGCTGCCCATCTACGAGCTTCCTCCGCGTGAAGCCGGTTTGGAAGCATTACTTGCCTTTCTCGAAGACTTTGTTTCGTTTAAAAACCTGACCAACGTTACGGCGATCGGTAACTCACTGGGTGGCCACATCGGCTTGCTTTATACCCTGAAAAACCAGGAAAATGTACAGCGGCTGGTGTTGACCGGCAGCTCGGGCCTGTTCGAGAACTCGATGGGCGGCTCGTTCCCGAAACGTGGAAGTTATGATTATATCAAGGAACGCGTAGCCTACACGTTCTACGATCCGGAAGTGGCGACCAAGGAGCTGATCGACGAGGTGTTCGAAACTACTTCGAGCATTCCGAAATGCATGAGCATCGTGGGTATAGCGAAATCCGCCCAGCGGCACAATCTCGCGAAGGATTTACATCAGATTACAGTTCCGACCCTGCTCGTGTGGGGCCTCAACGATACCATCACACCTCCGCATGTAGGTTATGAGTTCAATCGCCTGATAGCCAATTCCGAATTGTACTTTATCGATAAATGCTGCCATGCCCCTATGATGGAGCATCCACACGAATTTAACCTGATCCTGGAAAGCTTTCTGGAAAAAGACGTGTCGGTCCCGATGGCATAAAACCCGGGAATTCCGGGAAAATTTCTTTTGTTACGATAGTTGATCTATATATTGTTTTTTTATAGCTTCGGAAAATGACGTTCTGACCCATGCTCGCAGCCAATCTGATAAATCCAATGATCCCCTTACTGAAACCGAGCGATTCGGTGGGTACGGCTTTGGACTGGATGGACGAGTTTGGTGTGAAACAACTCGTTATCGCTGATTCAGCCATCTATCAAGGCATCGTTTCAGAGGATATTCTCTTTGACATAACGGATATTTCTGAGTCGCTTTCCAAGGTCATCATCCAGCATAAGGACATTTTCGCAACGGAGGACCAACATCCCTACGAGCTGCTCCGGCTGGTCAATCAATTTGGCCTGCTGGTTATCCCCGTATTGCACGAAGACCGGACATTTGCCGGCAGCATTCTGGTCAACGACCTCGTCGAACATTTTGTAAACGAGCTGGGCGTGCAGGAAAAAGGCGCCGTGATTGTCCTTAAAATTGAGGAAAGAAACTACTCGCTTTCGGAAATAAGCCGGTTGATCGAGTCCAATGGTGTTAAAATCCTGAGCAGCTACTATTCGTCGGGAGAAGTTTACAATCCTACCAACGAGGCCCGGTTAACACTAAAATTGAACCGGACCCATATTACCCCCATCATTGCCACGCTGGAACGCTTCGGATATGAAATTGAAGAAGCCCACGCCAACGATCCGATCGAAAGCCTCGACCAGGAGCGCCTCGATATGCTGTTACGCTATCTGGCGACCTGACACCCCATACCGTGCACCCGGCGCTGTCAAATGTGCATACGGCTTTTGAATCGCCCTATTTGTCGTGTATCTTTCGGCTGAAACCACAAGTTTTATTTTTCCTTCATGAAAATCGCCATTCACGGACGCAACTTTAATGAGTCCGCAAGGCCGTTCATTGAAAATATGTTCGATGAACTGGCGCGCAGAAAAGTTGAGGTCCAGCTTTCGAAGTCTTTCAGGACATTTCTGGACCAGGCCGGTATTTCGCATTATTCCGAACTAGTTTACGAGAAACCCGAAGAACTTTTCGACGCGCGCCTGATTGTAAGCATGGGTGGCGACGGCACATTGCTTGAAACAATTTCACACGTAGGCAAGCGCCAGACGCCGGCGATCGGCATTAATGTGGGCCGCCTCGGTTTCCTGGCGACGATATCGCCGGAACGCATTACCGACATGATCGCTGCGCTCGAAAACAGCCAGTTCCGCATCGACGAGCGGACACTGGTGGAAGTGGAGTCCAATATCGATCTGTTCGACGGCCTGAACTTCGGTTTGAACGACTTCACCATCACTAAAACCGATACCTCGTCGATGATCACCGTCCATACCTACCTGAATGAGGAGTTTCTTAACTCTTACTGGGCCGACGGACTCATTGTATCCACGCCGACCGGTTCGACGGGTTATTCATTAAGTTGTGGCGGTCCGGTGCTTATGCCGCATTCACAGAACTTCATCGTCACGCCCATCAGCCCGCACAACCTGAACGTGCGCCCGCTGGTGGTGGAAGATACCGCCGTGATCCGCCTCGAAGTAAAAAGCCGCAGCAGCAACTTCCTCGTTTCGCTCGACGCGCGCTCACGCATCGTGGATGAGAACACGCAATTGCTCGTGCGCAAAGCCGGGTTCATTGCGCGGTTAATCAAGATGAAAGACGACAGTTTTTTGAATACATTGAGAAGCAAACTATCGTGGGGGCTCGATATGCGAAACTAGGCCCCTTAAATCTCCATTTCTGACACCCTATGCGCCTTACGTACCACACTTTTGACCTTCAACTCAAACATACCTTTACCATCGCGCACGATTCGCGCGATGTCCAGCAAACGCTGATCGTCCAGCTGAACGACGGCATCCATGCCGGCTTCGGCGAAGCCACCTCGAATCCCTATTATGGCATTACGATCGGCAATATGATCGGGACGCTGGATATGGTCAAGGATATCGTTGAAAAAGGGAAATATGCCTCGGCAGAAGAACTCTGGACCATGGTACACCCGCTTCTCAGAGATAATTCTTTCGCACAATGCGCGCTGGACGAGGCCGCACAGGATTATTTTGCCAAAAAGAAAGGCCAGAAACTGTACGAAAGCTGGGGATTATCGCCCGACCATATTCCGATGACCAACTTTACGATCGGTATCGATACCGTGGAAAAGATGGTCGCGAAAATGAAAGAATTGCCCTGGCCCATTTACAAAATCAAGTTGGGCACGAACGAGGACCTGCGCATTGTACAGGAACTAAGAAAAAACACGGATGCATTGTTCCGCGTCGACGCCAATTGTGGCTGGACCGCAGAAAAAACCATTGAAATAGCCCCGCAACTGGCTGCATTAGGCGTGGAATTCATCGAGCAGCCATTACCCGCCGATGATATCGAGGGCATGAAGAAGGTATTTGCATCGAGCGCACTGCCTGTTATCGCCGATGAGAGCTGCATTGTCGAGGAAGATGTGGCGCAATGTCATGGCCTTTTCCACGGCATCAATGTGAAACTAACCAAATGCGGCGGGCCTACCGCTGCCCTCCGGATGATCGCAGAGGCGCGGTCACTGGGGATGAAAACAATGGTGGGCTGCATGACCGAAACGAGCGTCGGCATTTCAGCCATCGCCCATTTGCTCCCGTTGCTCGACTACGTGGATATGGACGGCTCGCTCCTCATCCGCAACGACCCTGCCACCGGTGTTACCTTCGATTTTGGCAAGGTGATCTACGCTCAGGACAACGGTACCGGCGCCGCACTGAAACCCGAATTCTTATAGGTTTCGCCGTGAACATCTACCATACCCGCAAACTGCCCGGCAGGACCGTCACGACGACCGACGGTCGGGATTTTTTATGGTTCAGCGGCACGGATTACCTCGGAATGGGGCACAACGAAGAGCTTCGTAGAAACATCCATGCAGCTACGGAAACTTTCGGAAATCACTATGGCAGTTCGAGGAGCAATAGTCTGAGGTTGGACATTTATGAGGAGGCCGAAATGCAATTGGCTGATTTTCTGCAAACTGAATCCGCATCGATTGTTTCCTCCGGTATGTGGGCAGGACAATTACTGATGAAAGTGATTGAAAACACTGTTCCTCCGGGCATCACCAGAATCATTTACCATTACGCGCCTGGCGTACATCCTGCGTTATGGGGCAATGCATTTGACAGAAGCAATGGTGAATGGAGTGAATGGGCCACACAAACCGCTCGAAAAATCAATGCGACGGAGCCTGATGTCGCTCATATAATCTGCACGGATGCCGTAGGTTCACCGGTGGTGAAGGCATTCGATTTTACACTTTTCAATGCTATTCAAAATCCTGCGAATACATGCCTGGTCATCGATGAGTCGCATTCGCTGGGTGTGATGGGTACCAACGGAAATGGCGTGACGAAACAAGTAGATTCAATGCTTTTAAAACAAACCATCTTCGTTTCGTCCCTGAACAAGGCACTAGGTATCCCGGCAGGAGCAATCTGGGGTTCAAAAACGGTTGTGGAAACGGTGCGGAAATCGCCGTGGTACGCTGGCGCGTCCCCGCCGGCCCCTGCGTATGCGTACGCGCTGAAAATGCATTTGGAACAAAACAAATACCAATCGGCGCGTGCTTTGCTGGCAGACAACATTGACTATTTCAATGCAAAAATGGAGGGTAATGCGCTTTTTGAAACCATACCGGACTATCCTGTATTCTGCTCCGCAAATGCAGCACTATTCAATCATCTGCTGCAAAACGGCATTATGGCGTCGTGTTTCCCCTACCCTTCGCCCGCCGACGCGCCGGTAACACGCATCGTGATCAGCAGTCTGCACCAAAAAGAAGACCTCGACCGGTTGGCCGAGGTCTGTAAGCGGTTTATTGCTTAATATCTTCCAAATCAATCTTCCGTAGTGGTCCCGCCTAGTTTCGCGAGGCGTTTTTCTTCACGCAGTTTTTCCCGCTCCACTTTCGCCGAAACCATAATACTAACTTCGTAAAGCATGAAAAGCGGAATTGCGACTAGAATTTGGCTATAAATATCCGGCGATGGGGTAATTACAGCAGCCACGATCAAAATCACGATCATCGAATGTTTACGGTATTCACGCATAAACGATGGCGTAAGAACACCGATTTTCGACAACACAAAAACGACAATGGGCAGCTGGAATGCTACTCCACACGCCAAAGTGAGCGTCGCGACCAGTGATATATAGGACGAGATGCTGAATTCATTGATAATAGCCGGATCAAGTGTAAAATTGGCAAGAAAGTTGATCGCCAATGGGGCTACAACAAAATAGCCAAACAGTACACCCGAAAAGAACAGGAATGTCACATAGAAAACAGCTCCTCGTGCTGATTGCCTTTCTGATGGCTTTAAACCGGGCTTAATAAACCTCCAAAGTTCCCAAAATGCATAAGGAAATGCGAACACGAGGCCGGCAATCACCGAAGATGTCATACTCATCGTGAACTGGTCGCCCATTCCGATTGCCTGTAACTTGAAATTAAGGGATTTAATACACAAGTCTTCATAGCCGACAATGACCGACAACTTGCAGAGCATCTTATAAGTCCAGAAATCAGCACGGGACGGGGCAATGATCACATAGTGATAAAGTTCCTCAATGTAAACAAATGCAAGAATCGCAAATACGAGAATCGAAGCACCGGCTCGTATTACATGCCATCTTAGTTCTTCGAGATGCGAGAGAAACGACATCTCCTTGCCATCGCCGTCTTCATCATCCTGCTCTCTGTCAAAATCCTGATCCAGGGACATATTTTAAATTATTACTAGAACTCAATCTAAGTGAAAAGCTGAAATTACTTAAAAAACCCGTCGAAGTGATCCGACGGGTTTTTTATTCATGCGTTCTGGATCAAATTAATCCATTACAAAAGGATAGTCGTTCTCAACGTACACGTCTGTGTAAGCCTCTTTCGGATCCGGCCACTCCGATTCCTCGGCGAATTGCACAGATTCCGCAACGATTTCTTTTACCTTTTTATCGATGTTTTCAAGATCCTCTTCAGTGGCAATCTTGTTTTCGAGTATCACCGCACGGATCTGCTCGATCGGGTCGCGGTGCTTATATTCTTCAACCTCTTCTTTCGAACGGTATTTCTGAGGATCGGACATGGAGTGTCCGCGGTAGCGATACGTGCGGAATTCGAGGAAAGTAGGACCGTCGCCTTTGCGTGCACGCTCAGCCGCGCGGGAAACCGCTTCGTGGATAGCCTCAACGCTCATCCCGTCAACCGGCTCGGAAGGAATATCGTACGCCTCTCCAAGGGTGTAAAGCTCCGTAACATTGGAAGTACGCGCTACGGAAGTACCCATGGCGTAACCGTTGTTCTCAACGACAAAGATCACAGGCAGCTTCCAGCTCATCGCCATGTTCAGCGTTTCGTGGAATGACCCCTGGCGGATTGCGCCGTCACCGAAGTAACAGATGCACAGGTTATCGGTTTTGTTATATTTCTCAGCAAATGCGATACCTGCGCCCAGGGGAATCTGGCCGCCTACGATACCGTGGCCTCCGATAAAGCCCACTTCTTTATCAAAAATGTGCATGGAACCGCCCTTACCTTTGGTAGTACCCGTCTTTTTGCCGAAAAGCTCAGCCATGATCGCGTTCGGGCTCGTACCCAATGCGAGCGGAATACCGTGGTCGCGATAAGCGGTAATGTACTTGTCGCCTTTTTTCAGGGCACTCACCGCTCCGGAAGAACAGGCTTCCTGGCCGATATAGAGGTGACAAAAACCACGAATCTTCTGCTGACCGTACAACTGGCCCGATTTTTCTTCAAAACGGCGTTGTAAAAGCATATTCTCGAACCAGAACATGTATTGCTCCTTCGGATGCTGTAACTTTTTGGGGGCTGATGCTTTCTTTTTCTCAGTAACGGTGGCCATGTATTTGGTTCTCGTTTATAAAGACAGAACTTTGTCTTAAAGTTATGGTATGAACAGAGTCTGTTTTGCCGTACTCACGCAATGATGTGCGAAAATAAGCATAAACTAAATAACAAAGAAGTTCATGTGGCTAGAAAAGCTCCGTCTTACATACTTTAAAAGCTATGAGGAGAAGGCCTTCACTTTTGGAAAACATGTGAACTGTATCGTGGGCGAGAATGGCAGCGGCAAAACCAACCTGCTCGACGCGATCTATTTTCTGACTCTTACCAAGAGCGCATTCCACAACCAGGACGCATTGGGCATTCGCCATACCGCTGATTTCTTCCTCATTGACGGCGTTTTCAACGAGCAGGACAAGCACATTCAGATCACATGCAGCCTGCAACGCGGTCAGCGGAAGGTTTTCATGGCCGATAAAAAGCATTACGATCGTCTGAGCGACCACATCGGCCTTTTTCCCGTCGTTCTCATCGCCCCCGACGATACCGACCTCATCCGCGACGGCAGCGAAGAGCGTCGCCGCTTTTTCGATGGTGTCCTCGGCCAGGCTGTGCCCGGTTACCTCGGCGATTTCCTGCATTACAATAAGATCCTGACCCAACGGAACGGCCTTCTGAAGCTGTTTGCCGAAAGAAATTATCTGGACGAAGATCTGCTCGAAACCTACAACGAGCCATTGATCGTCCTCTCGCAGCGCATTCACGAGCACCGCGCGACGTTTATGCAAAAATTTATCCCGCTGTTTTGTAAATACTACGAATTCCTGAGCAGCGGTCATGAAAAAGTGGATGTAATCTACGAAAGCGAAGTCGCCAGCCCCGATTTCCCGGCCGAATTCCGTCGCAACCGCAGCCGCGACCTGCACGCGCAGCGCACGGGCAAGGGCGTGCACAAGGATGAATATGTATTCGAAATTGACGGGGTTACGCTCAAAAAGTTCGGCTCACAAGGCCAGCAAAAGTCGTTCCTGATCGCCCTGAAACTCGCGCAATTCGAGCTGTTAAAAGAAGAAAAAGGCAAAACGCCTATTTTACTGCTGGACGATATTTTCGACAAGCTGGACGACCGGCGCATTCACAAACTGATCGAATTGATTGATACCGGCTTTCTGGCCCAGGTTTTCATCACCGACGCCCGGCCGGAGCGCTCGCAACGGATTTTGGAGCATGTGAAGGCGGATGTGCGGTTTTTTGAGATTGAGAAGGTGTTGAAGGAGTAGCTGCTAGCGACGCTTCGACGAATGCGTTATATTCATAATAAGGACGATATTTTCAAACACTGTGTAAGCCAAACGGTACTGCTTGTCAAGTAGCAGTTTCCTCATAGAAGGGATCATTTCGTCTGCCGCGCCGATGTAGGGGTAATGCTCCAACCTTTGCAAGCTGGCTTGAAGACTGTCTGTAAACTTTTCGGCACTTCGATCACCGCCGACATCATAAAGATAACTTATAATATCAGTGTAATCTTTCTTTGCGAGCGGACTCCATTTTATCTCGTATACCACGCCTGATTTCATTAAACACCTCTTCATTCGAGTAAAGAGGACCTGTTTCGGCTGAGCGCAGAGATTCGTTGAGTTTTTCTAAAAATTCAGGAGAATGAGTATCGACACCTGCATATGCTTCCTGCTCGGCAAATGCACGGATAGTAAGCAACAAGTCATGCAAGCGATCGTCACTGACCTCATTCACGAGCTGCATTAATTCTGCTTTTATTTCTCGACGATTAGACATAAGCTGTTCAATTGACATGTAACCTTTCTGTGAATTTACAAATTTCAAAACAAAAAATCCAGGCCAAACTGACCTGGATTTTCAAGCGGCATGCATTAATAATCAACCGCATTAAACATATTTCGGGTCCAGCTCCTTGGCTTGCGCCACGAACTCCTTCACCTTCTGTTCGTCGTCTTTTTTGCAGATCAACAGCACGCCGTCGAATTCCGCGACGATGAAACCATCGAGGCCGTTAATGACTACCAGCTTGTCTTTCGGCGTTTTGATGATCGAGTTCGTCGTATTATGCAGGATCAGGTTGCCGTCTGTAACATTCAGGTTTTCATCCTTTTCCGAAACTTCATACATCGATTTCCACGTTCCCAGGTCCGACCATCCGAAGCTAGCCAGTACGACGTGCACATTTTCAGCCTTTTCCATAATACCATTATCGATGGAAATGCTGCCGCAATGCTGGTAAGCCCGTTGGATGAACGAATCCTCCGAATCGAGGTAATAATGTTCGACTCCGCCCTGGAAAATTTCAGCAATGTCGGGCTGGAACTGATTCAGCGCCTTTTTGAATGCATTGATATTCCAAACGAAAATACCCGCATTCCACACAAAATCACCGCTATCCAGGAACTGCAATGCCAGTTCCAAATGAGGTTTTTCCGTAAACGATTTTACTTTTTTCACCGTCAGCTTATCCGGGATATACTGGATATAGCCATAGCCCGTGTCGGGGCGCGTTGGCTGGATACCGAGCGTAACCAGAATATCCTCATTGCGGGTCGCTCCGAGTGCTACTTTGATGGTATCCTTGAAAACCTCTTCTTTTAATATAATATGGTCCGCAGGCGCTACGACCACGTTCGCATTCGGGTTCCGCGCTGCGATTTTGTAGCACGCATAGGCGATGCACGGCGCGGTGTTCCGGCGGTGCGGTTCCAGAAGGATCTGGTCGTCGGTCAGTTCGGGGATCTGCTGTTTGATCAGATCCTTGTATTCCTGACTGGTTACTATATAAATGTTTTCAATGGGGCAAACGCCGTCGAACCGGTCGACCGTTTGCTGTAACAGCGTCCTTCCTGTGCCAAGCACATCATGGAATTGCTTCGGGAAATCCGTCCGGCTGAACGGCCAAAAACGGGTTCCTACGCCGCCTGCCATGATTATCACATAAGTGTCCTGCATCTGTGTTGTGTAAGGTATGTTTGTTATAACGTTAAATAAAATCCCTCAAAACTAATGATAAAGAGTCAGTATGCTCAATCCGGGCATCGGAAAAGTCCCGGAAAGTTAGTTCATGGCTCGAATAGCGATCTTTCGTCAATGCATTAAATTTCTCCCACATCATCGAATTATTTGATTTCCGATCACACGTATTTTTGTTTTATGAATTCCCAAAGAAAAAATTGGATATTATGTAAACAAAATCGATTTCTTAGTAACTTGTTACAGACATCAACCCACTAACCGACCATGATCCGAACTTCTGCATCCCTCAGAAATCTGCTTTTCTTGTTTCTCGTATTGTTGTTTTGCCAACATTCTTTCGCGCAGATTAGTTTGACCGGCAAGGTCACCGAATCGGTGACCCGGGAACCGCTCGCCGGCGTTAGCATTCGTATACAGGGTAAAGTGGCCGGCACGATCACCGACACAAAAGGTGAGTTTTCTCTGACCACCACTTCCAATCCGCCATTTTCCATCATCGTCAGTTCCGTCGGTTTTCAAACCCAGGAAATTGCGGTCACTGCGAGCATGTCGAATCTCGAAATAAAAATGGTAGAGCAGCCTGTGCTCGGTAAGGAAATCGTCGTTTCCGCATCTCGCGTTGAGGAAAGTGTCATGAAATCACCCGTTGCGGTTGAAAAACTCGATATCCGGGGCATTCGCGACACGCCGGCTACCAACTTCTACGATGCCCTCGCGAACCTGAAAGGCATCGACATGACGACGCAGGGCGTTTTGTTTAAATCCATCAACATGCGTGGCTTTGGCGCGACCGGTAACCCGCGTACCGTGCAGATGATCGACGGAATGGATAACCAGGCACCCGGGCTCAATTTTCCGCTCGATAACATCATCGGCATGTCGGAGCTCGACGTGGAGAGCGTCGAGGTTCTTCCCGGCGCGGCATCGGCGCTATACGGTCCCAATGCGGTAAACGGGTTGGTACTAATGAATAGCAAAAGCCCGTTCCTCTACCAGGGATTGAGCGCGAACGTCAAAGGTGGCATTATGCACGAAAAGACCCGTTCGAAAGCCACTACACCATTTGCCGAGGCTACTGTTCGCTATGCCAAAGCATTCCATAACAAATTCGCATTCAAAGTAAACCTCTCGTACATCCAGGCGAAGGATTGGGAAGCCACCAATTATACCAACCTCAACGTAGGCGGCAATGCCGACCCAAACCGTGGAAAAGGGACCGACTTGGATTATGACGGAACGAATGTGTATGGGGACGAAATCCAGACCAATATCAATGCAGTAGCTAAGGCGCTTGCGGCGTCGGGGCAGATTCCTCAGGCAGCGGTAAGCCTTGTTCCCAATGCATTTGTCAGCCGCACAGGTTTCCGCGAAAAAGATCTGGTGGATTACGATACTAAAAGTTTCAAGGCGAATGTGGCATTGCATTACCGCCTGAACGAAAAAGTAGAGGCCATCGCGCAGGTCAATTACGGCTATGGAACGACGGTTTACACCGGCACCGGCCGCTATTCGCTACGTGATTTCAACCTTACCCAGGCTAAACTGGAACTGCGGGGCGACAATTTTACCGTGAGAGCGTACACCACTCAGGAGCGTTCGGGCAAATCGTACCTGGCGGGCCTTGCGGCGGTTTCCATGCTGGGTGAGATCAAACCAAACAATACGTGGTTCGGGCAATATGTGGGCGCATTCGTGCAGGCGCGCGGTGCAGGTGCAGCAGAAGCCGACGCGCACATAGCTGCGCGGCAGTTTGCGGATCAGGGTATGCCGCAGCCGGGCAGCGCTACATTCAACCAGCTACTGGATAAGTACCGGAATATGCCGATCGTAAATGGAGGGGGCGGTTTCGCCGATAAAACCAACATGTACCACGCAGAAGGTTTTTATAATTTCAAAAACCAGGTCCGCTTTCTGGAACTGATCGCCGGAGCCAACTACCGCCTTTACACGCTTCGCTCGGCAGGGACATTATTTGCGGATACCAAAGAAGGGCGTGACGGCACGATACCTATTAATGAATGGGGTGCGTTCGTGCAGGCGGGCAAAAACCTGCTTTCGGAGCATTTAAAACTGACCGGTTCTATCCGTTACGACAAAAACGAGAATTTCGATGGACAATTTACACCCCGGGTATCGGCGGTTACTACATTTGGCGAGCATAATATCCGCCTTTCGTACCAAACAGGCTTCCGTATTCCAACCACTCAAAACCAGTATATCGACCTCAGAACACCATCCGGAACGCTCGTGGGCGGCTTGCCGGAGTTTGATTCACGTTACAACTTGTCGAGCGGTATTCTTCGGCAGAACCTCTCCGAGGCAAATGTAGCCGCTGTGGTACAAAGCGATCCGTCGATTATTCAAAGCGCTCAGCAATATGCGACGGTGGTGGTTACCCAACAGGCAACTACCGCCATTACACAACAGGTTACCACGGCGGTGACTGCGCAGGTCAACGCGGGCGTAGCGGCTGGGACCATTCCAAATGATCCGGCGGTGATCCAGGCGGCTATTACGGCTGGCGTCAACCAGACACTTCCGGGCGTACTGTCGGCACAGTTGCCGGGTATTCTCGCGACCCAGGTGCCGGCACTCGTCCCCGATCTGGCGAAGGCTTATGCATTGGGAAAACTGCCCAAATACCAGCCCGTGAAACTGAAACCGGAGCGCATTGCTTCCTACGAAATTGGTTACAAAGGCATTATCGCGAAAAAGCTCTTCATAGATGCCTATTATTATATCAGTAAATACAAAAATCTCATTGGCGGAACAGTTATCGTGGTACCGACGGCCGCCGCTGCACCGGGCCTGCCTATTGAATCGGGTATCGGAGTGGGTAATTACCAGGGCTTCGCGCGGACGGTGAATACCACCGAGACCATTACCACACGCGGCTTCGCGATAGGGCTGAATTATGCATTACCCAAAGGATTCAATATCGGCGGTAACGTGGCGAACAACGAGTTGAAAGATTTTACGCCGTCGCCTGAAGTGCAATACTCGCAATTCAATACCCCTAAATACCGGTACAATGTGAGTCTCGGACGCCGTATTACCAGCTCGAACACGTGGGGATTCAATGTAGTGTATCGGTATCAACAGGCCTTTTTGTGGGAATCGAGCTTTGTGGTGCCTACTACCACGGATGTTCCTGTGTTTTCAAATACAAGGGTTCCGGCGATCAAAAACCTCGACGCGCAGGTTAGCTTGAAAGTGCCTGCGATTAAATCGATTATCAAGCTGGGCGGTACGAACCTGTTCGGGAAATCGTACTTCCAGTCATACGGCAGCCCGAACGTGGGTAGCACGTACTACGTATCCATTATGTTCGATGAATTGCTGAACTGATTGTTCGGGAGGCTATTTTTCGCCAAAAGCCAGGTCACCGGCGTCGCCGAGGCCTGGCACTATATAATATTGTTCGTTCAGCTTCTGATCCACGGCTCCCAACCAGAGGCGGCATTGCGGGATTCTCTGTTGAAGGAATTGAACACCCTCAGGACTTGCGATCACGGAGGCAATATGGGTCTGAGCAGGAATGCCAAAACGGAGCAAAGCGTGGTAAACCTTTTCCATGGAACGGCCGGTTGCCAGCATCGGATCGATCATTACCAGGATCTTACCCGTCAGATCGGGGCTGGTGATGTAATCCATTTCAACCGTAAATTCCTCCTCTGCATTGATATGGTGCCCGCGGTAAGCTCCGATGAACGCATTATCGGCCTTATCGAAAATATTCAGGAAGCCCTGGTGGAATGGTAACCCGGCGCGCAGAATGGTGGCGAGCACAATGGGTTGCAACATCGACCGGCACGGGGCGGTACCGAGCGGCGTTTCTACTTTCTCCGTTTTGAAAGTAAGCGTTTTGGACATTTCGTACGCCAGCAGCTCACCCACCCTTTCCATATTCCGGCGAAACCGCATCCGGTCTTTCTGACAATTCACGTCACGCAATTCGGCCAGATAGTGATCTGCTATGGAAGGTTTCTGGGAAAGTAAAAACATGGGAGCGACAGTTTTTTAGACTACTCCATGCAAGATAATACAAATTCATTGACGTAATTTGGAACACCATTTCTAAAAATTACGTGCAAAAGCTCAATTTGCGGTCGAAGTAGATTTTTGTTGCCTATGTATCAAGGAATTATCCGGCATTTTAAATTACTGTTTTTAACACTGGTATCCTCGGCTTACGTACACGCGCAAAGTGCATTCGTTCCGCTCAACGACGACTATTACCATCTCATTGATCGTCTGGAAATCAAAAGGGGCAAATTTTCCGAAGGTTTTCACTACAATGCCAAGCCATTCGAGCGCAAAGCGGTGGTGGCACTCACCGACTCCATATTAAAAGAAGGCACCGTAGACCTGACCGATCGGGACTGGGAAACGATCGATTACCTGCGCGAGGACAGTTGGGAATGGACCAAAGGCATGATATCCACGGATTCGGCCAAGTACAACAAGCTGGCGCGACTGGGTTGGTTCAAATCGCCGCCGCCCGGACAGAAACGCAAATTTTTCAATCACCCCGCCGATCTGTACAGCATTCATAACAAAGATTTCGACCTGCATTTCAATTTTACTACTACCAACTTCATCGGAAAAGACGACAGCTACGACACTACGTCGCATCAGACGCTCTGGTTTACCGGTCGCGGGGTGGAGATCAGGGGGATGATTAATGACAAGTTGGGTTTTTACACATTTGTTTCGGATAACCAGGGCCGGTTCCCGCGCTATGTAAATGCATTTGCGCCCAAATACAGCTTCCCGGGCGAAGGTCTGGCGAAAGCGACGCGTAACCACGGCAACGACTTCCTTTCGGCGCGTGGCTACATTACCTTCCGCCCGTTGAAAGCCGTGAATGTGAAATTCGGGCACGATTACAACACATTCGGCAGCGGTTACCGCTCGCTGATCCTTTCGGACAACAGCAGTCCTTATTTGTTTTTAAGATTAGATACCCAGCTCGGCAGGTTCCATTATACCAACCTCTGGACCAGCATGATCGACGGTGGCGAGGACGCATTCTCTGAGTTTTTGAGAAAAAAGAAATTCGCCGCAATTCACCATTTGAGTGTTAACCTGACGGACAAAATCAATTTCGGGGTGTTCGAAGCCGAAGTTTTCAACCGCGATTCGGTTGGCGGCGGATATGACCTTAATTACCTCAACCCCATCATCTTCTACCGCTACGTAGAATCCTACATCGGCAGCCAGGATAATGCATTGCTCGGTTTCGATTTCCGCTGGCTCGTGGGCAAAACCGCTTCTATTTACAGCCAGTTTGTACTCGACGAGTTTTTGACCAAATTCCTTTTCAATGGCAGCGGATCCTGGACTAACAAATACAGCTTCCAACTCGGTGCCAAATACGTGGACGCTTTCGGCATACCTAACCTTGATTTGCAGGCCGAATACAACGTCGTGCGCCCTTACACCTACTCGCACAAGGACGGCGGGCGTAACTACATGCATTACGGTCAGGCGCTCGCGCACCCGTTGGGAGCTAATTTTAGGGAGTATTTGGGTATTTTGAGATACAAAGTCACGCCGAGGCTGTCGATTTACGGCACCGTCATGTCGGCCATGCAGGGTAAAGATCCGAGCACAGGGCCTTCTATCAATTACGGCGGCGATATTTCGAAGAGCTACGAAACGAGACGGCCGGGAGACGAGGGTAACCTGAACCAGAAAATCGGCCAGGGCATCAAAGCAACAACACTATTTACCGATTTACGCCTGTCGTACTCACTGGCCCACAATCTGTTCCTCGACGGCCGCTACCTGATGCGGAAAGTGACCTCGCAGGATGCAAAGGTGGCTACCAACTCCAACGTTTTTTCGATTGCCATCCGCTATAATATGGCTTACCGGCAACAGACCTACTGATTTTAATTTCTACTAAAATGGAAACTGACCCCCACGAACTCCGGAATCTTCTCAGGCTCGCATTGCTGGAAGATATCGGTGACGGAGACCATTCATCCCTCGCCAGCGTACCCGAAAATGCCACCAAGCGCGCCAAGCTGCTGGTAAAGCAGGACGGAGTACTCGCGGGTGTGGAAGTGGCGCAGATCATCTTCGATGAAACCGCAAAATATTACGGTTACCCCCTTCCGAAAATTGATGTGTTACTTTTTGACGGGTCTGTCGTATCAATAGGAGACATTGTTTTTACGGTAGAAGGAAACGCGCGTCTGATCCTGAAAGCCGAGCGGCTGGTGCTGAACATTATGCAGCGCATGAGCGGCATCGCCACTTATGCACGGCAAATGTCGGACCTGATCAAGGATTTGCCTGTAAAACTGCTCGATACCCGCAAAACGACCCCGAATTTCAGGCTGTTTGAAAAAATGGCGGTGAAAATCGGCGGCGCGGTGAACCACCGGATGGGCCTTTACGACATGATTATGTTGAAGGACAACCACGTGGATTACGCAGGTGGCATCGAAGCGGCGATTACCGGGGCTAACAAATACCTGAAAGAGACCGGCCGGAAGCTGAAAATCGAGATCGAAACGCGGAACCTGGCCGAGGTGGACGAGGTGCTGCGTGTCGGCAACGTCGATATTATCATGTTGGATAATTTCTCGCTCGACGACCTCCGGGAAGCTGTAAAGCGGATCGGCGATCGATACGAAACGGAAGCTTCGGGCAACATTACCGAAAAAACATTACGCGCAGTGGCCGAAACCGGTGTGGATGGGATTTCCAGCGGTGCGCTCACGCATCAGGCCCGAAGTCTGGATTTAAGTCTGAAAGCCTTCTAACCTTTTCATTCATATCAAAAGCGTATGCTGAGATCGATGAAAACCACATACGCTTTTGATCTTCAAGGGTTTCCTGCCGGCTATTCCCTGTGGATAACCGCATTGCTTGGCATTTGCATTCCATTCCTGTCCATAGCCCAGGAGCCGCCCCGGCCTGACGTCGACATCAATCTGTTCATCGCCGAACTTTTCCCCGTACCGCCCGACGATTCGGAAGACCTTTACGAAGCGCTTTTGCAGCTCTACGCCAGTCCGCTCGACCTCAACACCGCCACGCCCGACGACCTTGCTGCCACATTTATTTTAAGTGAAGAACAACTCCGTTCCTTTTTCGACTACCGTGCAAAAGCAGGTGCATTGCTCTCACTTTACGAATTACAGGCTATTTCTGGATTTGACATCTACACCATTAAAAGGCTGTTGCCCTTTGTGACGATCAGTGTCAAAGCGGTTTCTCTTCGCGACGCATTAAAAAATCCAGGTCAGCATTTCCTCATGTTGCGTTCGGGGAAGTTGCTGGAACAGCAGAAGGGTTATGCACCGTTGGATTCCAATTCGAATGCGACGACACGGTACCAGGGCCCGCCCTTCAACGGCTACATTTGCTACCGCAATGCCCGGAGCGGTGCTTATAGCTTTGGAATTACATTGGAAAAGGATGCCGGGGAAGAAATATGGCAATGGAATGCCCGCAGGCAGATTTTGGGCATTGACTATACTTCCTTTCATGCGCAAATCCTCAACCGGGGACGGCTTAAAAACCTGATTATCGGCGACTTTCAGATGCAGGCAGGGCAGGGAATGATTACCGGCGCAGGATTTTCACTGGGTAAAGGCGCTGAGGTGATCCGTTCCGTTTACAGAAGCACAACCGGTCTCAAACCTTACACTTCCGCTACCGAAGCCACCTTTTTCCGGGGCATTGCAGCGACGTGGAGCGTTACCACACGCACCGATCTCACCATTTTAATCTCCAAAACAAAACGCGACGCCACCCAGGAACCGGACAGCATTCATTCCAACATTACCACTTCCCTGCCCGTTACCGGCTACCACCGCACACCTTCGGAAATTGAAAAACACAATGTGCTTGGAGAACAGCATGTCGGTTTGCATTTGCTGCACAAAATAGCGTCCCAAAAAGGACAAATCGGGCTCACAATGCTGCATACCGGCTATGATTCTTTTATCCAAAAACGTGATCTGCCTTACAACCGCTATGAATTTTCGGGCAAGCAAAACCTCGTTGCAGGCCTCCACGGCGATTACCATTGGCAGAATATCCATTTTTTTGCTGAAACCGCGATTTCAAAAAGCGGCGGGAGCGGCGCTATCGGCGGGTTCATTGCCAGCGTCGGCAAGAAGATCGACATTTCCTTGATGGCCCGGCATTATGCCCGCAACTTCCATACATTTTGCGGCAACCCGATCAGCGAAGCCACACGTCCCATCAACGAGCGCGGCGCCTACGCGGGCGCACGCTGGTCGCCCTCGCGGAAATGGCAATGGAGCACCTACTTCGATTATTTCCGGTTTCCATGGCTGAAATACCAGGTTGATAAACCTTCCAGCGGTTTCGATTATTTCCTGCATTTGCTATGGAAACCTTCGAAGCGATTGAATGCCTATTTGCTATTTCATGAGAAGCATAAACAGGTTAATGATCCTGCGGCAGAGGGTAATAATCCATCGCTCATCCGATCTATTAAGCGGACAGCCATGTTCAATATGGATTACGAAATTCCGCTCAAATGCGCTTTCCGGACCCGGCTGCAATATGGCGAGTTGAAAAATGCGCATTCAAAAGGCTCCCACGGCTTCACGATCGTGCAGGACATGACCTGGCATTTTTCAAAGGTCGAAATCAGCGGCCGCGCGGCATTTTTCAAAACCGACGATTACGACAGCCGGCAATATGTGTATGAAAGAGATATGCTTTACGCATTTTCGATTCCCGCCTACTACAATACCGGCATCAGACATTATTTAATGCTACGTTACACCATTTCAAAACAGCTTAAAATATGGCTCAGATGGTCGCAAACGCGGTATTCAGACATTGAAAAGATCAGCTCAGGACTCAACGAAATTAACGGTAGCAAGCGAAGCGAGGCAAAAGTACAGGTGATGTATCAGTTTTGAAGCCGTATTTTTGCAGCGCGAAAGGAAATTCTTTTGAAGTAAATACCATTAATCAGTACATCATGTCCATTAACAAACTTGAAGCATTAAAGAAATATTTCGGATACGACTCCTTTCGCCCCCGGCAATCCGAAATCATCGACACGATCATGGCCAACCGCGATTGCATGGTGCTGATGCCCACGGGCGGTGGTAAATCTGTGTGTTTCCAGATCCCGGCTGTGCTGCGCCAGGGGCTTACGGTGGTTGTTTCGCCGCTAATCGCCTTGATGAAGGACCAGGTTGAGGCATTGCGAGGGAACGGTATCACCGCAGCATTCCTCAACTCCACACTTTCGGGAGCGGAACAGGACCAGATCATGTGGCAGATCAAGCTAGGCGAATTGAAATTGCTTTACATTTCGCCCGAGAGGCTTTTTGCGGGAAATACATTTGACCTGCTCCGCGAATGGAACGTGCAGCTTTTCGCCATCGACGAATCGCACTGTATTTCTTCCTGGGGCCACGATTTCCGGCCGGAATACCGGCAGCTGAACCTCCTGAAAGTACGTTTCCCCGATGTTCCGATCGTAGCACTCACGGCCACCGCTGACCGCGTCACGCGCCGCGATATTCTGAAACAGCTGAATATCGAACACGCCGAAACTTTCATTTCCAGCTTCGACAGGCCCAATTTAAGCCTCAATGTGTTGCCGGGAAGAAAGCGGATCGAGCAAATCCAGCGCTTTATCAACCGACACGAGGGCCAGCCGGGCATTATCTATTGCCTCAGCCGCAAAGGCACCGAAACCGTGGCGGCCAGCTTACAAAAAGCAGGCTTCCGCGTCGCGTACTACCACGCGGGCATGACCGCCGACAAGCGCTCGCAGGTGCAGGAGAATTTTCTGAGGGATGATATTCAAATCATCGTCGCGACGATCGCGTTCGGAATGGGGATCGATAAATCGAATGTCCGCTGGGTGATCCACTATAATTTGCCTTCGAATGTCGAGAGCTTTTACCAGGAAATCGGGCGGGCGGGACGCGACGGTGCCAGTGCGGATACCGTACTGTTTTACAGCTACATGGATATTATCACCCGGCAGGACATGATCAACAATTCGGACCAGTCGGCCGAGCAAAAGGAATTGCTGCATGCCAAACTCAACCGCATGAAGCAATATGCCGAAGCCGATATCTGCCGCCGCCGCATTCTCTTAAGTTATTTCAACGAGCCCGTCGATCACGACTGCGGCAACTGCGACGTCTGCCGTAACCCTCGCACCCGCTTCGACGCGACGATCATCGCCCAAAAGGCACTCTCCGGCATCGCCCGTACGGAGCAAAAGGTAGCGATGGGTATGCTCATCGACATTCTGCGCGGCAGCCGCAACCGGAACGTGTTGCAACATGGCTACGAAAGACTTCCGACTTTCGGCGTCGGACATGAGCTGAGGGGTGACGAATGGTCGGAATACCTGGGGCAAATGCTGAACTCAGGCGTCATGGATATTGCTTACGATGAGGCGCATTCATTTAAACTGAACCCGGTAAGCTGGCAGGTTTTGAAAGGCGAACGGCAAATCGAACTTGTGAAGTTCATCCCGCTCAGCGAACGCAAAGCGAAAGAAGAAGAACTGGTACCGAAAGAGAAACCCAAGCAGGAAATTATCCGCGACGCTCTTTTCGAGCGCTTGCGCCAGCTTCGGAAACAACTGGCCGATACTCTCGGCGTACCTCCCTACGTAGTGTTCAGTGACGCTTCACTATCCGAAATGGCCCAGAAAAAACCGATTTCCGAAGCACAAATGAAGGCTGTTTCAGGTGTGGGGGCCGAAAAGTTCCGTCGGTATGGTGAGGCATTCATCAATGCAATCCTCGATTTCGCGCGGGAAAACAATGCACCCGGCACACGTGTGATGAAAGGGATGACATTTGTTGAAACCTTTGATCTTTATAAGGAAGGCTATTCCGTCAAGGTGATTGCCGAAAAGCGCAACCTCAACCCGGTAACGATTATCTCGCATTTGGTCAAACTGAAAGAAGACGGCCACGGCGTTGATCTGAAATCGCTTATTGAACCCGCGGCTTACAAAACCATCATCGCAGCAGCAGAAGAAATCCAGGTCGGGAAAAATGATCCGCTAAAACCGCTGTTCGAGTTACTGAACGAGCGGTTCGATTACGGACAAATCCGGCTGGCGCTGGCGATTTGGGAAAGCGAGCGGCCTTTTCCGTGACCGAGGTTTTTGGGTAATCTGTTTACTTCGTGTAATTTAGCTTACACTTTCTCGACAAATACATGCTTCACCCCTTTTCAAATTCGGAGATTGACAAGCTTGGCAATGCGATTATTTACCTTGCCGAACGAATCAGGCCGTTGTCCAAAACCAAACTTTTGAAACTGATTTACCTCATTGAAGAATACGCTGTACGGACCTACGGGTTACCATTCTTCAATCTGGACTTTTCGGTGTGGAAACTCGGTCCGGTCTCGCGGGATGTTTTTGTGGATTTATCCTCGGATGAGCCGGTTTTACTGACAAACTATATCACACGGACTATTTCCGACGGCTCCGTTTTCATCGCTCCGAAGAAAGCTTTCTCCGACGAGGAGTTTTCCGATAATGAAATGGACTTGTTAGAGCACATTGTCGAGACTTTCCAGACCACCTCTGCGACAGAACTCATTCAGCTGACCCATCGCAAACACTCTCTTTGGTATCTCACAGCGCAGGAAAACGGTGTGTTAGAACATTTGGAAAGTGGCCATCTTAATTCTACCGAAATTCCCATAGATTTTTCCCGGTTACTGGAAAGCATGCCGTTGAAAAAGGAAATCTATCAGGATCAATTGAGCTACCTGAGAAATACCAAATCGCTTATGTATCGAAGTTTCCGAGGCGTGTTTCAACTGTTTCGTTTTCAAGGCCGGTTTCTCAGTTGCGACCAACAACTAGGCGTTCCCTCTTGACACGTTTGTTTATGGACAACAAATAGACGAGTATGAGATCGCCACTTTGCAAGACATTTATCCGGTCCAGGGCCTCGATTACAAAGTTGTTGGCCGGTTGAAAGATACCGAATTCAAGCGTTTGAAAGATTGCTTTTGCAAATCTGCAAGTGTAAAACGGCGCTTCCGGAGGCTTCTCGCAACCGATTGATCCTTAACTTTGAGCAATTTCTATTTTTAACAACTTAATATGTCAAGACAAAATATACTCTCAGGATCCCCTTGGGAAGACAAAATGGGGTATTGCCGGGCGGTTCGGATCGGGAATATCATTGAAGTAGCCGGGACGGTAGCTATTGTAGATGGCGATAAAGTGAAGGCGGATGATGCTTATGCGCAGACGAACAATATCATCGAGCGCATCGAGAAGGTGTTGCAGGATGCTGGTGCCAGCCTGGCGGATGTAGTTCGTACGCGAATCTTTACAACAGACATTACCCTTTTTGAGGATATCGCCCGCGCACATGGTGCGTATTTTGGCGCCATTAAGCCCACCACAGGTATTTACGAGATCAGCAAACTGGTATCGGCCGACTACCTTGTCGAGATCGAATTCACAGCAATAGTCCAGTAATCCGTTGGAATATTTAAAAAATGGCCTGTTTCTCATCAGAAACGGGCTTTTTTTGTCACCATTTGAAACTGTGATTCCAACCTTCTGGCGCGAAATTTGCTCTTTGTGAAAGTGTTGTCTGATTTAGAACCCTAAACAATAGGCATCTCCCGACATGAAAAATGGAATTACACTTCTAATAGCCTCAGTTTTACTGGTCCTGTGCGTAATGCAAAAAGAAGCCCGGTATGGAACGGCTCAACACGCAGGTGTAGAAAAAATGTACAATTCTTCGCCAATCAGTCCGAAAAACGGGACTAATTTGGAAAAACAATATAATGATGAGCTTCTGACCGATTCGCAGACTTTCGAATTCGCGTCCGTTGACTCGCTGAAATCAGAGCCTACGGCACGCTTAGCGAATCAAAGATTATTGCATATTTCCGCTGGCAGCAAACTGCTAAATTACTGAATCGAAATAAGGGTTCAGTAATTTAGCATTCCTCCGGCATCAGCTGAAAAGCCCCATAATATCCTCCTGGCTCAGTTTCTTGATGAAGCCGGACTCCCCGCCCACCAAATCTTCCGCCAAGTCCTGCTTGCGTTGCTGTAATAGCAGAATTTTCTCTTCAATCGTATCCTTACAGATCATTTTATAGGCAAACACCTTGCGCGTCTGCCCGATGCGGTGCGTACGGTCGATCGCCTGACGCTCCACGGCAGGGTTCCACCACGGATCGACGAGGTATACATAATCCGCTTCGGTCAAATTGAGTCCCACCCCGCCCGCTTTGAGGCTCATCAGGAACACCCGGCAGGTTGAGTCGTTCTGGAAGCGGTTCACGCGTCCGGCGCGGTCAACGGTCTGGCCGTCGAGGTATTCGTAAGGGATATTCATTTTTTCCAAATGCTTCCGGATCAGGTCCAGCATGCCCAGAAATTGACTGAATATCAATATTTTGTGGTTCGAAGCATTCTCTTCGATTTCACGGGTAATCTCTTCGAGCTTCGCCGATTCATTTCCAAAATCTTCCTCACCCGATAGGATTGAAGGCGAATCGCAAATCTGGCGGAGTTTCAGCAATGCTTCCAGGATGAGGAAACTACTCTTGTTGAGACCTTCGGTTGCGAGTTTTTCGGCGATTTCCTGGCGGTAGCGCTCGCGGAATGTATCATAGACTTTCCGCTGCTTATTACCCATTTCGCAGAACAGGATCGTCTCGGTTTTGTCCGGCAAATCGGTCGCTACTTCCTCTTTCGTGCGTTTGAGCATGAATGGGTAAACCAGCTTACGCAGCTCGGCCGCCTTTTCTTTATCCTGGTATTTATCGATCGGCGTCGCATATTCCGTCCGGAAGAAGTCGGCGTGGCCGAGCATTCCCGGGTTCAGGAATTCGAATTGCGAGTACAGGTCAAATGTATTGTTTTCTACTGGCGTACCCGTCATGGTCAGGCGGTTGCGTGCGCGTAGCAGGCGCGAAGCCTTCGACGTAAGCGAATCAGGGTTTTTAATGGCCTGTGCTTCGTCGAGAATGATGTAGTTGAAATCAAACTCCCGCAGCAGTTCCACGTCGCTGCGCATCGTGCCGTAAGTCGTGAGGATAATGTCGTATTCCCGGAAAAACTCGATGTCTTTCCTTCGCGCCATCCCCCGATGAACATACAGTTTCAGGTCAGGCGTGAATTTCGCAGCCTCGGCCTGCCAGTTGAAAATCAAGGTAGTAGGAACTACGACAAGGTTCGTATATTCCGGATCCAGGTTTTTCTGGTTTTGCAGGAAAGTCAGCATTTGCAGGGTTTTACCCAAACCCATATCATCCGCCAGACAGCCCCCCCATTGGAACTCATCCAGAAAGTGGAGCCATTTATAACCCTCCTCCTGGTATTGGCGAAGTGTCGCCTCGATATTCTGCGGAAGTGGTACCGATGGAATTTGTTTAAAATTGAGCAGCTTTTGCTTCTTTTCCCAAAGCTCGCGGAATACATCCTCATTGTCGATTTCCGAAACGAGTTCATCGATCAGTGAGAAATGGATCTTGGATAAATGGATTTGGTCGTCGTTCACACGACCGAACTGCATGAGCGGTTCCAGTTTCGCGATCCATTCGTCGGGCAGCACACCCAGTGAGCCGTCCTGCAATTGAATGTAGTTCTGCTTTTTGAGCAATGCCTTTTTCGCGTCAGCCAGCGATACGGTCTGGTCGCCGAAACTGATCTCGATCTTCATGTCGAACCAGTCGATCCCCGATGAGGTATGCACCTTCACTGTCCCGCGGTTGGGATTGAACTTCATCTTTTTCAGGTCTTTAAACCCGAAAATCTCGTAGTGCTTCTTCTTGGCAGCATCCACGAAATTGAACAGCCAGCCATCCTTCATCACCTGCTCAAAAGGCACATAGAAAAACGGTTGACCGGTTTGATGTTCGAAGCTCGGATGCAATGCTTTCACCCAGTCCCAAACCGCATTCTCAGCCTGAACATCGCGTTCAAGCATCGTGATCTGATTGTTATCGAAGCTGGTTCTCGTGCGGCGCTGGTCGTGCAGGAGTTCCAGCTCCTCGACCTTGCCGTTTTCTTCGAGATAAACGTAAGAAGGTACGATGAGCAAGTTCGCTTCGTCCTCTTTCAGGTAAAACTTCGGTTTCTGGAAAGCCAGCGGCGAAGTTTGTATTTCGTGTCGCGTCTGGAAGATCACGTCGAATTTCTCAGAAACCGGAATGATCCAGTTTCTCAGGAAATCGTCGCCAAAATCCTTTTTGACACGTATTTTAAATCCATTCTGACTCAGGTAAGCGACCATTTCGGCCTCGCTGATACCTGCCCAGCGGAACAATGTCTTTTCGTTATAAAGTCCTAACCAGAAGCTGTCGAGCGATACCACTTTCTGCAATTCCAGCGGCGTGCCCGGTTTGATTTCGACGTAAGGATTGAGCGTTATGAATTCTTTGTCTTCGGTGAGAACGAAGAACAGTTTGACCGGCTCACGGTGCAATTCCAGCTGCGTGAGCTGGTGGTTGCTGGTCACATAATCACCGTCTGCGAGGAAGAGCCGGTCGCCGTCGAGGTCGTTGAAAACGCGGGTAAGCTGCTTGCCGACGTAATTGCGGGCTTCGTAACGCTGGTCGGCCTCTACATCGTCGAAATGCAGATAGGCATTATACGCCCAACCCTGTTTGCGGATGAATTTCTGCAAACCTTCCTCCCAATGCTTCGCCATGCGCACCAGGCGCGCGTCCGACTCGGTGAGTACCGGAATTTCATCCGCATTATAATAATGGCTCGAACCTCCGGCGATATTGCGGATGTTCGTTACCTTCTCGGATTTAGAGCTGAATTTGACGGAAAAAACTCCGAAACCGATGTCCAGCAGGTGATTTTTCCCTTTTGGCCAAAAAACAAAAATGGAAACGCGGTCCTCGTCGTCCTGCCCATTGTCCGTGAGCGTCACTGCAAATGAGGACTCCTGCACGGGCAATATGCGCTCGCGCAGCGACTGCCAATCCTGGTACGCGCCCACCTTCTGGATCGCCGGATCGAGCTTGATCAAATGCAGCCCGCCGTCCTCATCCAGCCGGAATTCGAATTTATCTTTAAACTGATCTTCAAGGGAATAGCCGTATTCGGCCAGCAGATTGCTTTTCTCGACCGTCAGGTCGCGCATTACCTCGAATGCTTTTTCGCCCAGTTCCTCGCGAAGTTTCAGCAATGCAGCCAATTTGTGCTCGCAGAGCGGCACCCAGAGTTTCTGGTTACAAGTACAGGAAGTCTGAACCTGGCGGGTGCCTTTTACACGCCTGAAAGTGGTCAGGTACTCCTGTCCTTTGTCCGTCACCTGGCATTCGGCTTCGCCTTCTTTCGCGGATACGATCTCCACAGGTCCCACGTTCTCGCGGTTTTGCCAGGTTTCGTCGAGTACCATGCCTCGTAACTGCATTTCGCGAATTTCTTGTAGCTCGATCGTCGTGTTGCCCATTTCGTGGACAACCTGCTTGATCGTCGGCATCTTGTCGAGAATGTACAAAATACTCGCCACGCGGTGTTTGCATAACCCGGCTTTGTCGGGGCACGAACATTCGGTGGTTATCTGCGGTGTGAGAAAATCGCGGATGAAAATCTGGTAGTACTGGATCGAATAGTCGCTTTTGACTTTGAATTCAGCATTACCCGGGCCATTATAATCGAGTTTGGAAACTTTTAAGCCGCCACTGCTATAAATGGAACGCCCTCTTGACAATACATCCCGGTCCGCCCGTCTCAGTAAGAAGTTGGACAATTTCTCCTTCTTTTCGTTTTCCATTTACCCTGCTGCCTATTAAAAACGCAAAAGTACGGTATGTTTCTGTCTTATAGAAACGAACGAAGAAGTATTGACCCCAACCAACCGGTTTATGAGCGCACATAGGGCTGATCGATGACGCCTATGTGCCCCGAATGCAGCGATTCATTGCAAAATGCGGCGATCTGCGGGCCAAGATTGGGATACAAATGCCTGGAACCAAGCGATGCCACCGGTAGCCATACAATTTCGAGCGCCGTGGTATGGGCCGGATCGAGTGCCGGGACGCCTTTTGTTATATTTGCGTTAAATACCATGTGCAGCGTCTCTTTCCGCACTTCCTGCCAGATCACTTCCCCGCAAGAGATCATTTCGCCAACCGCAACCTCCACGCCCAGCTCTTCCATCAGCTCCCGCGCGAGCGCGTCCGAAAGTGATTCTCCGGGATCGGGATTACCACCGGGCAATGCAAATACTTCCTTTTCGCCGTAACGATAGCGCAGCGTGAGGATCTTGTCGTTGTCGAGAATGATAGCGGATGGACGGACGTTCATTGGTACGGGTGTGTAGGATGTTTAACGGATGCGTTCAGTCAGGAAGTTGTCAAGTGTGGTCAGATATTGTCATGTGTTGTCAGGAATGGTCATTTGTGTTCAGATATTGTCAAGGATAGTCCGTTTTGAAATGATTGTTTCTCAATAAACAAACTTCCTGTGAAAAATAACACCACCTGACAACAAATGACTACCCTTAACAATGCCCGACAATTTTCTGACTACACGTGACAACCTCCTGACCACACCTGACTGCTTCCTGATAATACTTGGCAACCTTCTGACTACTTCCTGACAATACTTGACAACCTCCTGACTACTTCCCGACAATACTTGACAACCTCCTGACTACACCTGACAAAACACAATGCCGCCAAACAGCATCGCGTTAGTCGCGCAGCACCATTTTTTCGATCAGGAGCATAAAAATGTGGATGACCTTGATGTGGATTTCCTGAATGCGGTCGGCGTAGCCGAAATGGGGTACACGAATTTCAACGTCGGCGATACCCGCGAGCTTCCCGCCGTCCTTGCCCGACAGGATGATGATTTTCATTCCTTTCGCTTTCGCGGCTTCGGTAGCACGGATGATGTTCGCGGAATTCCCGCTCGTACTTAGCCCCAGCAGCACGTCGCCGGGTTGGCCCAATGCCTCAATATATCTTGAAAACACATATTCATACCCGAAATCGTTGCTGACGCAGCTCAAATGGCTCACGTCGGAGATCGCAATCGCTGGCAGCGCACGGCGGTTGTCGCGGTAGCGGCCGGTAAGCTCCTCGGCGAAATGCATGGCGTCGCAATGCGAGCCGCCGTTGCCGCAGGAAAGGATTTTGCCATTATGAATGATGGCGTCGGCCATCAGTCCTGCCGCCTTTTCGATCTTTTCAATTTGTTCCGGATCGCTCAGGAAGTTGTCGAGAACGGATTGTGCTTCCTTCAATTCCTGGCTAATAATGCTTTGGTAATTCATGTCGGTATTAATGCTAATGAATGTCAGAGTTTGATGGCTTTGAGAATATGCGCTTTCCGGCCGGGGCCTTTGTGCCGCTCTACTGCAAAACCTGCGGCGGCCAATGCCCTTTTAACGATGCCTTTCGACGAATATGTCACTAATACGCCACCGGGCTTGGTTTGGGCCGCTATTTTGGTGAAAATTTCTTCTGTCCAGAGCTCCGGCTGCGCCTGCGGATCGAATGCGTCGTAGAAAATAACGTCAAAAAACCGGTCCGGCGTGAAATCCTGTAAGGTGGTTATTTCTTTCCTCAGGTAAAAAAAAGGAGAAATCCCTGTTTCCTTGCCCCACGGTGCGTGGTGCAGCTGCATAAAACCTTTTTCACCCGTTGCTTCTTCATAGTTGAGCTGCGAAGCTTCGAGCATGGAGACAGGATATGCCTCCACAGAAGTGTAGAAAACCTGCTTTTGAAGCTGATCGGCCAGTTTCCACGCGAGAAACGCGTTCAGTCCCGTTCCGAAACCCATTTCAAAAACAGAAACCGGCCCGTTTTCAAGGGCCGGCCTTAGTCCAAGGTTGATATAAATGTGCTCCGATTCATTCAAAGCACCTTGCAAGGAATGGTATTGCTGATTAAACTGCGCACTGAACAACGAATGCGAGCCGTCTTCCGTGATAATGAAGCGTTTCAAATGGCCGGGTATTAGTTTGGCCAAAAGTACTAAATCATTCTGCGCAGTGTGATCTGGGTAAAGAAAATATCACCCTTGCGTTTTACAAGCAGGTCGATGTTTTTCCCGTCCCCGCGCTGCATGAGCTTATATACTTCACTCACATTGAGCTCGGAAGCGGAGTGGTCGTCGATAAACAACAGCTGGTCACCTTCCATTAATCCGGCATGCGCGGCCGGAGAGTCGGCCACGATGTGATTGACGATGTAGTCGCGCAAATCCCTTCCTTCCGCACGGATCTCCATGCCGCTCATATCATGCTCAAATTTCTCACGCAGGCGACTTCTGATCGGTTTGAGTACCATGTAGCGTTCACCGTAGTTGAATGTAACCTTGAAACGGCGGAGCAGCTCGCAACCGATATTTCCCTGGCGCTCGGCCCCGGCCCGAATTTTCGAACCAAATGCAATGCTGTCGGGAAACGAGGCTACCACATTGTTCAATTCAAAACGGCCCAGCTTCATTTTATCGACCCGGCCCAGGTTTCCGTTGATCACACCATTCAGCCCGCGGCCCAACTGCGCGCGGATCACTTTTTCAGGCAAGCGGAAAGTTTCTTTCGGCGTATTGTTCAAAAGCAACGCATGCCCGGCACCTGTATCGATCAGCACCCGGATCGGATGCTCGCGGCCGTCTGCAAACAGTGTCACCGCATCCGTAAATGGCTTTGTATCCTCAATAATGAGCGGATGCTTATCGCCTTTACTGGATTTGTACTTGTACCTGTCAGGCCGCATCAGCAATAGTTCCTTTTTGGCAAAATCGATGGTGACGACGAAGTTATTGAAAATCTCATACCCAAAAATCCCGTGTACCGGCACGCCTACGTACTCGGATAGCCGCAGGAAATCCTGTTCGAGGATCACGATGTTCTGGTGATTAGCTCTTAACCTTCCCATCGAAAATTTGTTGTCGATCGCCACATGCGCCGAAATAGATGCCCCTTCACCCGCGCCAGTGAGATTAACCTTCCGGGTTAAACGCAGCTTGTCGGCCTTCAGAATATTCGGGTCGGTGATGATGATGGAACTAACTCCCGTGTCGAGGATAAAACGCAGCGAATCATTGTCGTTGATCTTCGCGTAGAGCAATATCAGGTTGGAATGCAGCTCGAACGGGATGCGTGCTGTTTTATGGTTTTTATCCAAAAAGTAACCATACTTTTCCTCTGATACAGGGGGTACGTCGCTGGAATGGCCGAATGTCAGGGTATGAGTAAAAAGTATGATCGCTGCTATAAACCACTTAGACGTTTTCATCGTGGCCTCCTTTCTTTAAATGGCTAATTTTCTAATCCTGGGGTGACATATTTCAACACGTTGACTATAAATGACTTGAAACCCTATTTATATTCTTCGGTGTACGCTAAGTATCGAATTCAGTCCAATCGGTTAATTCAAGTAAAAATAGTTCTTTTCACATTAATAAAACACAAAAAAATCTCGATATGTGCAAACTTTCCGACATTTTTTTGATCACATATATATAATCATGTAAATGAGGAAAATATGGTACTTTTGTTGCGTAAAATGACTTTTTCCCACAATAAAAATTTTCTCATGCGAAAAAAAATTGTTGCCGGTAACTGGAAGATGAACAAGGTTCTGGATGAAGCAGTTGCGCTTACTTCAGAGCTCGTTAACATGGCCAAAGACGAGGTCCGTAACGACGCGAAAATCATCCTTTGCCCTCCTGCGATTTACCTTACTACCATTCAAAAATATATCGAGGACGCGCCCAACTTCGCATTGGCCGCTCAAAACTGCTCCGATAAAGTTTCGGGTGCATTTACCGGTGAGATTTCTGCGCAAATGCTGCAATCGATCGGTGTAGAATATGTGCTGATCGGCCACAGCGAACGCCGCCAGTATTTCAATGAAACCAATGCATTGCTGGCTGAGAAAGTAAATACGGCGCTTTCTTTCGGCGTATCCCCTATTTTCTGCTGCGGTGAATCGCTCGAACAGCGTCAGAATGAAGATTATATCGGTTTTGTAAAAAATCAACTGACCGAAAGCCTTTTCCACCTTACCGAAGAGCAGTTGAAATCGGTGGTAATCGCGTACGAGCCGATCTGGGCGATCGGAACAGGCCTTACGGCTTCGGCTGAGCAGGCGCAGGAAATGCACGCGGCATTGCGCGCGCACATCGCTTCTAAATATGGCGCGGAAGTAGCTGATGAAATTTCGATCCTCTACGGCGGAAGCGTAACAGCTGCCAGCGCACCCGAGCTTTTCGCTGCTCCGGATATCGACGGCGGCCTGGTAGGCGGCGCATCGTTGAAATCGAGGGAGTTTACGAATATTATTAAGGCACGTTAACACGCGGATTGTCACACTGAGCGAAGTCGAAGTGCATGCACTACGGATCCGTACGGACTGTCTTCGACTCCGCTCAGACTGACATTAACGAAACTACATTTCCGTAATCACGAACTCCACCCGACGGTTCTTTTTCCGTTCTTCTTCGCCTCCTTTTGTAAGTGGTCGCGTGCCGCCGTAGCCTTTCGCCTCAATACGGCTGCTTTCAATGCCCTTTTCGATCAGGTAGTTTTTCACCGACTCCGCGCGCTGGCGGGAGAGTTCGAGGTTTTTGTCAAAATCGCCTACATTATCGGTGTGGCCTTCTACACGGATCTTGACAGTCGGGCTATCACGCATCACATCTACCAGCCGGTTCAGCTCTTCAAACGACTCGGGTAGCAAAGTGTATTGGGAAGTTTCGAAATAGATATTGGGCAACAAAATCGTTTCCCCTGCGATGAGAGGCGTGAGGTACACGTCCTGATCGAACGATTTGCCGGACGAATCGCCCGGCGCGAGACTAAATGAGGACCCGTAATAACCGCGGGCCGTCACGCGGAATTTGTATTGCTCACCCGCTTCAACACCCACCCGATATTTCCCCGACGACGAGCGGACTTGCAGCGTATCGCGGCCCTCCACGTACGAGAGCTGAGCCGCGATCGGTTCTTTGGTTTTCGCATTGTAAACTGTGCCCTTCAAGACCGCGACTTCGCCGTCCTTTTTCGGAGCAGGAACCGGCTTCTGTGGCGCCTTGGCCGCTGGTTGGGTCTCCGGCTTCTTTGCGGGCGGTGTGGTTGCTTTCGCTACCGGTTTCGCCGATTTTTCAGGCTGCTTTTTGAGCGGGTTTTTAACATGGATACCATAAAAATTCCACGACTGATTACCACCGGAACTGCGCCCTTCATAAAAATCAAACTCCTCGATCCCCGGTGTAAGTCTTTCAAAATAGGCTACAAAATCGACGGTATCGCCATTCGCGACACTTGTTTTCGTGGTGGTAGTAATGTTTTCGGCCCTGATGAATTTGAATTTCTTATCGATTTCGCCGGGCTTGTAAAGTCGTGTTTCAGGATCGAGCCAAATCTGGCTCTGGCCTTGTTGCTGTAACTGCGGAATACGCGAATCGGGGAATCCCGGCATCCGGGGTTGCGAGCGGAACTGCGGCTGCTGCTTCGATTGCTTCTCGATGAATTGAAGGTAGATAATCGTGTTGGCGTCCGTTAGTTCCACCTTTTTGATTTTCACATAGGGGACCGACGATTCTTCTACTTTGGGATTTTCAGTAATTTGCCCGAAGCTGGTATGGATGGATAGTAAAATGGCTCCAAAACTGGCCGAAAGCAATTTGAAATTCATAGTGATATTGGGGTTTTACCTAAATATCAGCAAGAACGTCCGAAAACCGTCGATAGTTTGTTAAAAATTGTTAAACGCAGGAAGTCACTGGTTTACAGTAATGAATGGAGCCCAAAATGCCGCGTCGTAACGCTCCCAGGCGTGGCAGGCGAAAGGTAGCCGGTGATCGGTAAGCTCATAGCTCGCAGCCGGGCTTTTCTCGAAGGCAAATTGCAATGCCTCCCGCCACCCGGGTAATGTCATGAAAAGCTTCATCGGTTTAAGCCGCGTCGCTTCCTGGCAGAAAAGCATGTCTTCGTTCCCTTTCCAGGCCGGATAAAAGATATTGTAAATCTTTAAATAGCGTAAAAAAGAAGAAATCCTCCGCAGTGATAGTCCGCCGTTCAGCACGACACGCCGCGTCGATAATGCATGCGCGAAATCCTGGGCAGCTTCCGCGGAAATTGTATCAAATTCAGGTTGATGCAGCGACGGCGCACCGATGTAGTCATATCCCTTAGCGCACCATTCTTTCAATTCATCCCGGAAAACAAAAGCATCGAGCTGATAAATGAGAATGTATTCGTAGGCGGAGAAAGTTTTGTAAAAATTAATGGACACCATCAACCGGTTATAGGCGTCGACATTTGTGAAAAAGCTATTGTCGAAAGACTGGAATGTAAGCGAAGGGTATTGCTGTTGGAACGCGGAAAGGTCCAGCGCCGCGGGTTTTACAATAATCACCGGGTAATCGCCCAATACATGCATACATTGCCGCAACGACATCTGTTCCGCCTTTGTCAGATTTGCCTGATACACCGGTATTACCACCGCCACCAACGACTTATTTTCAGCCATTTTCAAATAATCATCCAGTTCTTTATTCCAATAAATCGCCCACCGCGGGTAGCCACCAATCTTTGCTGCTGAACCGGTAATAACCGCGTAGAAGCTGACTCAGCACGGGAGTAAGTCGTTTGAAACGATTTTCCGGCAGCCCGGCACGAGTGTAAAAATGTTTTTGCGAAAGATACAATTTGAGCAGCTTCTCGCGCGGGACGAACGGAAGCGCACGCAGGAGCAAATACAGCTCATGCAACTTGTTGGCCTTTTCTTCCAGCGGGATCAGTTTCAACCGACGGTCGCGTTTGAAGCGATCCGCGAGCTGCACTTTTTCCACCTTGTTACCAAACCCAACCTGCTGGCTGGAATGAATGCGATACGAGATGAGACATTCGGGAATGAATTCGATCTTACCTTCCAGGCTCAGTACCATCGCTATCCAGGCGTCATGGATCAGGTCTTGTACGTGCGTCGGAAACGGCATGAGCCGTTCGAGGCAGGATTTGCGGATCGCCAGCGTTGCGCCTGTTACCACAAAACCATTGAAAAGTATCTCGTGTGATTTGCCGCTATGCCATAGCTGCTGCCGGGCCTGATTGAATTCGATTTCCTCCCAGATGGTACCTCCGGTCGGCTGAGAGTCGTCATCGATCTTGTCGGCGTCGCTGAACACCGCATCCAGATTCGGATGTGCATTCAGGAATGCGAGCTGCTTTTGCACCTTGTCTTTCCGCCAGCGGTCGTCCTGATCGGAGAGGAAGATAAAATCCCCGTTGCACAGAGAAAGGCATTTCTCGAAATTCCTGGTGGAACCGAGATTTTGCTCGTTCACATGGATGCGTACCGGAAATTTGCTCGTGGCAGCAAAAGATTTTATGATTTCAATAGTGTCGTCCTTCGATCTGTCGTCGCAAACAACCAATTCGTCCACCGAAACCGTCTGATCAGCAATGCTCTTCAACTGTTCGGGCAGGAACTTTGCCCCGTTGTAAGTACACATAGCTACTGAAATCATAATGTGTATCTGTATTTTATATTTTTGTAAAAGCTTCCCGGCCCGTTTTTGAGCCACAAAGGTACGTGGTTGTGCCGGGAATTAAACTAAAAGTTATTAAAAGCACCCGAATGGCGTTACCAGAACAGCTCAAAAAGGCGATTATCCAAATGCCTGCCAAAGAAAAGGATAAACTGCTCCTGAGACTGATCACGAAAGACAAAACCCTGAGCGACCGGCTGCATTTCGAGCTCATCGAGGATAGTTCTACCATTCCCGAGCGGCGCGAGGAGCTCATGGGGCGTATCGTGCGGACATCGAAATTCAACCAGAATACACCCGGCTGGGTACTGATGGACATGCGCAGCCTCAGCGCAGACATCGCTTACCATGTGAAAGTCACGAAAGACAAGATCGGGGGCATCGAACTCAACCTTTTCCTGCTCAATACCTTCCTGGAAAGCTACTCGGATATTCTGCGTACCTACTCGTCCCGCGCCGATACCTGTGCATTATACATTGCCAAAAAGGCACAGGTAATCCTCAACGGGCTGAGTAAACTCGACGAAGACTACCGGACCGATTATATCAAAGATGCGAACCGGATGCTGCAACTGGTTTTCAGCCTCTGCTCCAAAATGTATGCGCGGCAAATGGAACTACCGCACGAACTCGAATTTTAAACACACCATGAAAAAGACCGCATTGCTGATCATCGACGCCCAATACGATTTTTGCGATCCTAACGGCACCCTGTATGTGCCCGGGGCCGAAAAAGACGTGGAGCGCATTGCCAACCTCATTGCGCTCGAAAGCGACAAAATCGACGCGATATTCCTGACGCTCGATACGCATAAGGTGCTGGATATTGCCCACCCGCTTTTTTGGGAGGACCAAAACGGCAATACGGTCGCGCCGTTCACATTGATATCGGCGCAATCGGTGAAAGCGTGCAAATGGGTACCGCGTTACCAGCCCGAATATGTTTTGGAATATTTGCAAACCCTCGAAAAGGAGGGTGAATTCCAGCATTTCATCTGGCCGGAGCATTGCCTGATCGGCTCCAAAGGTGCCGCCATAGAGGATACCCTCATGCGCGCCGTACTCGCGTGGACACACCGCACCCGTCGCGACTACCGCACCGTTTCGAAAGGCATTAATCCGCTTACCGAACATTTCGGGGTTTTTAAAGCGCAGGTACCGGTAGCGAATGCCCCTGAAACAGAGCTGGACAAACGTTTTCTGGCGGAGCTAAATGCATTTGACCAGGTATTGGTGGCCGGAGAGGCGCGTTCACATTGCGTCGCGACCAGCATCCGGCAAATCGTGAAATATGCCCCCGATCTGGCTCCGAAAGTTATTGTACTGACAGACTGCATGTCCGACGTTCCCAACTTCGGCCATTTCGCCGACCCGATATTTGAAGAGGCTGCTCAGAACGGTATGAAATTTGCGAAAGCGAACCAGGTTTTTAAAGAAAACTAAATGCCCCGGCTTTTGGTTATAATAGTATCACATCATCATTCAAACTAATATCATAATCCATCGATAACCCCGCTATGATGCAACTAGCTGTGCCCCGGATCGAGGCCGACCAGTTCGATGAACTGGATCCGAGACAATACATTCTGATCAAAGGTGCCCGAGTAAACAATCTGAAAAATGTAGATGTGGCGATCCCCCGCAATAAGCTGGTCGTCATTACCGGTCTTTCCGGCTCCGGGAAGTCGTCGCTCGCCTTTGACACGCTGTTCGCCGAGGGCCAGCGCATGTACGTGGAAAGCCTCAGCAGCTATGCACGGCAATTCCTTGGCCGGATGGAAAAGCCCGAAGTGGAATATATCAAAGGCATTTCACCGGCTATTGCTATTGAGCAAAAGGTAAATACCCGCAACCCGCGGTCGACCGTCGGTACTTCCACCGAGATTTATGATTATCTCAAACTGCTTTTTGCACGCATCGGGCATACCTATTCGCCGGTTTCGGGTGAAATTGTAAGAAAAGACTCTGTTACCGACGTGGTGAACTACATGCTCGCGCATGACGAGGGCACGCGTGTGATGATCCTGGCGCCACTGCTTATCCGCGACGGCCGCTCGCAGATCGAAGAACTTACGATCCTGCTCTCCAAGGGCTATAACCGCATTGTGCTGAATGAGGAAGTGGTTTCGATCGAGGATATTCTCGAAAAACCGGATCATTTTCCGCAAGCCGGCAACCAGGTTTTCATCCTCATCGACCGTGCGGCAATCCGCCACGACGACGAGGACACGCAATACCGCCTATCCGACTCCGTGCAGACCGCCTTTTTTGAAGGAGAGGGCACTTGCACCGTACATATAGTTGGGGGTGAAAAAAGGGTTTTCTCTGATAAATTCGAACTGGACGGCATCACCTTCGAGGAACCGACCGTCAATCTTTTCAGCTTTAATAATCCTTACGGTGCCTGTAAAAGGTGTGAAGGTTTTGGAAAAATATTGGGTATTGACCCTGATCTGGTCATTCCTGACAAAAATCTTTCGGTATACGACGGCGCTATTGCGCCGTGGCGAACCGAGAAAATGGGTGAGTGGCTGATCCCGCTCGTCCGCAATGGTGTGAAATTCGATTTTCCGATCCACAGGCCTTACAAAGACCTTACACCTGCTCAAAAAGAGCTGCTCTGGACCGGTAACCAGTATTTTCAGGGAATCAACGATTTCATTTCCGAACTCGAATCCCAGACGCATAAGATCCAGTACCGCGTAATGCTCTCGCGCTTCCGCGGCCGCACGACCTGCCCCGATTGCCGCGGCTCACGCTTGCGGAAGGATGCGTCGTATGTCAAAATCGGCGGTAAATCCATTACCGACCTGGTACTGATGCCGATCCAGGATGTGTCGGCGTTTTTCAAACAACTGGAACTCAACGACCACGACCGCCAGATTGCGCGCCGCGTTCTAACCGAAATCGAATCTCGCCTGGACTATATGAACCGCGTCGGGCTTGGCTATCTGACGTTAAACCGGTTGACGAGCACGTTGTCCGGCGGCGAATTCCAGCGTATCAAGCTCGCTACTTCACTGGGAAGCGCATTGGTTGGCTCGATGTACATTCTCGACGAACCGAGCATCGGCTTGCACCCGCGCGACACACAACGGCTCGTGGGCGTACTAGAATCGCTGCGCGACCTGGGCAACACGGTCATTGTGGTGGAACATGAAGAAGAGGTAATGCACGCGGCGGATCAGATCATCGATATTGGCCCGGAAGCCGGTACTGGCGGCGGGCATGTCGTTTTCCAGGGAAATCAGGGTGATATTGAGGCGTTGAAGAGTGATGGTCGGGAGGTCAGAAATAGTCATGTGGTAGTCAGGAATGGTCAGGATGTAGTTGAAAATGCGGCGCAGTCGCATACTTTGGATTTTTTGCTTGGGAATGATTCAATACCTGTACCTTCGGTTCGCAGAAAATCTTTGCATTTCCTTGAAATCAAAGGGGCGCGGGAGAACAATCTGAAAGAACTGGATGTCAAGATTCCATTGAATAACCTTACCGTCGTCACCGGTGTGAGTGGTTCGGGGAAATCTACATTGATCCGGAAAATCCTCTATCCCGCATTAATGCGCCTCAAAGGTGAGTTCAGCGAAGATGTGGGCCGTTTCGACGAGCTCACGGGCAGCCTGGACCGCATTGAAGCCGTTGAAATGATCGACCAAAACCCGATCGGAAAATCGTCTCGTTCTAACCCCGTGACCTATATCAAAGCGTATGATTATATTCGGCAGATGATGTCGGAACAACCGCTTTCGAAGGCGCGAGGGTACAAACCTTCGCATTTTTCCTTCAATGTCGACGGCGGCCGCTGCGAAATATGCCAGGGTGAAGGCCAGGTAAAAATCGAAATGCAGTTTATGGCCGATATTTACCTGACTTGCGAAGGCTGTAACGGCAAACGTTTCAAGCAGGAAGTTCAGGAGGTGAAATATCAGGATAAGGACGTTGCCGAAATCCTGGATATGACGGTCGACGAGGCCGTTGCGTTTTTCCGGGAGTCGGAGCCGAAACTGGCTGATAAATTACTCCCTTTGCAGGAAGTAGGGTTGGGTTATGTAGGCCTCGGACAATCGTCGAATACACTGTCCGGCGGAGAAGCACAGCGCGTGAAGCTCGCCTCCTTCCTCGGCAAAGGCTCTTCCAACAAGGGCAAAACCCTCTTCATTTTCGACGAACCGACCACCGGTTTGCACTTCCACGACATCAAAAAGCTTCTCAAAGCGATTAATGCATTGGTAGAACAGGGCGATAGCGTGATCATCATCGAGCACAATATGGAAGTCATTAAAAGTGCCGACTGGATCATCGACCTTGGCCCCGAAGGGGGCGAAAACGGCGGCCAGCTCACATTTACCGGTACACCTGAGGAAATGGTGAAGCTCGAAGGAAACTATACCGCTGATTTTCTGAGAGAAAAGATTTGACAATGTGAAGTATGTCACTTAACTTAGTGACATACTTCACTGAAAGCCCTATGTCAACGCCACCCATCCGATTTTTTGAAGAGGAATTCGTTCCCTATGGCAAGCAGCCCGCTTCGGAGTTTCTCGTTGTGAAAACTTCGCGCGAGGGCCTTATGCGCTCCGTTGCCGATGAAATTTCTGATCTGGTAGGTTTAACCGACAACGAAATCGCCTACGTGCTCGGCATGACGCCGCGTAATCTACACCGCATTCAGGGCGAAAAGCGGCTGGGAACCGATGCTTCCGAGCGGCTTTTACTGCTCAGAAATGTACTTATTCACGCGCTGGATACATTTGAAGGTAATGAAAATGTCGTGAGGCATTGGCTACGCACGCCAATCCCGGAGCTTAACGACCAATCACCGCTGCAAATGATGGATACCGTTACGGGCTTCGGGCTCGTCGATAACGTGCTGGGCCGCCTGGATTATGGTTTACCCGCCTGATCGCGTCGCCTATGCCATTGGTATATAGGATTACGCGCGAAAAATTTCGGCACGATGCGCTTTCTACCGAAGGCGCACGGCTATTTGGCGCACGCTGGAACCCAAAAGGCATTGGTGTACTTTATACCACTTCAACTCCCGAGCTCGGCCTTGTAGAAACCCTCGCACACGCGCCCGGCGTGCGTTACGAGGACCTTCCGAAATACTGGCTTTCGTCGATTGAAATCCCGGACGCCATCCGGCATTATGCACGAAAAGATCTACCCGACTTTTGGCAGGACAAAACTTACGGCCGGACACAATTCTGGCTCAAAGACTGGCTCATTAAACCCGATGTCCTCTCGATCGGCATTCCGTCGGTAATCGTCCCTTTTTCTTCCAATATCATTCTCCATCCCCATCATCCGCTGTTTGCGGACATCAGGCTAGTGGCCCAGGAGCCAATTCCGATCGACCGGCGTCTGTGGCGCAACTGACGGTTCCATATTCCCAAAAATCCAGTGGCCTGAAACACTTTCCTGTGCGTATTTAACAGTAAAGACGCCCGGCAGGGGACTTATTCAGGCAAAACCAAAATCTGCATTTCATGAAATTATATAAGACCGAAAATGGCATCCTCCTTGAAAACGAGGACATTTTCTACCGTCTCCACGAAACCGACTGGGACATGGTTGTGAACAGGAATAACCTGTACGAATGGCTCGAAGGCCAGGCCCAGAGCCTTATCGCCCTGACATTCAGCGATGATTTCCCAATGCCGGAGGCACTGGCGCCTATAGGCACGCAGGAAGTATGGGCGTCGGGCGTGACCTATTTCAAAAGCCGTACGGCGCGCATGGAGGAATCCGAAAAAGCAGGCGGCGGCAGTTTTTACGACCGCGTATACGAAGCAGAACGTCCGGAGCTCTTCTTTAAATCGACCGCATGGCGGGTGGTAGGCCACCACGGGACTGTTCGTATTCGCAAAGATTCAACCTGGGACGTTCCCGAACCGGAGCTCACCTTGTTTGCTACTTCGGAGGGTGCATTGGTGGGTTATACGATCGGTAACGACATGAGCTCGCGAAGCATTGAAGGTGAAAACCCACTGTATTTGCCTCAGGCCAAATCCTATACCGGCAGCGCGGCACTGGGACCCTGCCTTTATGTATTCAAAGAAAAACTCAGTCCCGACACGGTGATCGATCTCTCGATCGTGCGCGGCGGCGAGGAGGTCTTTAACGGGGAAGTTACATTGTCGCAGATGAAACGCAAACCAGACGAGCTGCTGCATTTCCTTTACCGCGAAATGTCGTTTCCGACAGGCGCTTATCTCATGACAGGTACAGGCATCGTGCCATCGTCCGATTTCACATTGCAAGCCGGCGACGTCGTTCACATTACGATCGAGCCCATTGGCACGCTGACCAACACGGTTGGCTGATAAAGTAAAAAGGTGCGGGATCGATTCCCGCACCTTTTTACTTTCATAAATAACAATATCTCTTACGAATGGCCCAGCTTGGGAATGAAGGCAAAGATCACGCATCTCACCGCTCCCACCAGTTTGCTCACCATCGATTCTCCTTCGTTTTCTTCGGATTCATTTTCAAAGAAAGCGGCCGGTCCTTCTTCCAGCATACGGGCATTCAATGTCATGATTTGAGAAGCCGGCGCGCTGGCGCTGGTATTTTTGATAATCCCTGCGTGCTTCACCTGTGCGGGGGCTTTCGCTTTCAAAACAGGCTTGGCCTTTCTTGCAATCGCCCGTTCCGTTACACATTCCTTGCCTGACTGCAACTTTCTGTGTGCTACAAACATGTTGTGCACGTAGCCCGTTGCGCTGGCCTGCAGGCTGATTATTGTGAGCAATATTACGATTCTGAGTGTTTTCATGGCTTGTATGCAATCGTTAAGAATTCGTCCGAATTATGTGTAACTAATTGACCTTACAAATATATATGTTTCATTAGGTATCTTGCAATACATAGTACCTTGTTTTTAACATTTTTTTTGAAAATTTTTCAGGATTCTCTCAAAGTACCGTGGCTGGCCGGATAACAGATGTAAAAGTAATATAAAAGGTTGCTCGAGATATTCTAAAAAAGACAAACCGTCAAATTTTCTAGCTGAACAGTAGCAGGTTACGGATAAATTGCAAAAGCGCCGACGGGCAAAATCCCGCCGGCGCTTTCATGCTGATGCCATTTACTTCCTATTTCTCACGGAAGAATATCGTGATCGGTACGCCCGAAAAATCGAAGTTCTCACGCAAACGGTTTTCGAGATAGCGCAAATACGGCTCCTTCACGTGTTTCGGATGGCTGCTGAAAAAGACGAACGTTGGCGACGGCGTCGGCAGCTGGATCATGTATTTGATATTGATATACTTGCCGCGGTGTGCCGGTGGCGGGTATTTTTCGATCTCCGCCTGCATTACCTCGTTCAGTTTCGAAGTCGAGATTTTCTTGGTTTTATTCTGATAAACTTCCATCGCTTTCTCCATTACCTGGTGGATGCGCTGTTTTTCAACAACGGACGCGAAAATGATCGGCATGTAGTTCATCGGCGCGAGTTTTTCGAGCAACGCCTTTTTATATGCATCCGCAGTTTTGGAATCCTTTTCGACCAAATCCCATTTGTTGACCATGATCACAATGCCTTTCTTGGCTTTGTCGGCCTGACCGATGATCGTCATATCCTGCCCTTCCAGTCCGAGCGTGGCGTCGAGCAGGATGATGCAAACGTCGGATTCTTCCATAGCCTTCACCGAGCGAAGCGTCGAATAAAATTCGATATCTTCTTTTACCCGCGATTTGCGGCGGATACCTGCTGTGTCGGTCAGGATAAATTCCATCCCGAATGCATTATAATGTGTATGGATCGCGTCGCGCGTTGTGCCCGCGATGTTGGTCACAATGCTGCGGTCGGTGCCGGTGAGCACGTTCAGGAACGAGGATTTACCCACATTCGGGCGTCCCATGATCGCGATACGCGGAATGCCTTCTTCGGGATTTTCGATACCCGCTGTTTCGAAATGCGTCACTACTTTATCGAGCAGTTCGCCTGTTCCGAAACCTGTTTGCGCAGAAATCGCGAAAATTTCGTCACCCAAACCTAATTCATAAAATTCACCTGCCGATTGGTAACGCTCAGTCGTTTCGGCTTTGTTAGCTACCAAATACACTGGCTTGTTAAAGCGGCGAAGCACATTTGCGAAGTCCTTGTCGAGGTCGGTAAGGCCGGTCATGGTGTCAACCATAAACAGTACCACTGTGGATTCCTCGATTGCGAGCTCCACCTGGTCGCGGATAGCCCCTTCGAAAATATCTTCCGAGCCTACTACATATCCGCCCGTGTCGATCACTGTGAAATATTGGTCGGTCCATTCGCCGTAACCATAATGCCTGTCGCGGGTTACGCCGCTTTGGTTGTCCATAATGGCCTTCCGGCTTTCGGTAAGGCGGTTGAACAAAGTGGATTTGCCCACGTTCGGACGACCAACAATCGATATTACATTTGCCATTTTCTTACTATTAATATGATCCGAGCCGGTCTGGCACCTGCTCTTCATTCGTTTTATTTAAAATTTATTCCTGGTAACCGAGCTGGCGCAGCTTGTTTTCCTTGCTTCTCCAATCCGGCTCTACTTTTACGTGCTGTTCGAGGAAGACTTTCTTGCCAAAGAAATCTTCAAGGTCCTGGCGGGCCTGCGTACCGACTTTCTTCAACATTTCCCCTTTTTCACCAATAATGATCCCTTTCTGGCTTTTGCGTTCGACCAGAATTTCTGCGCGGATCACAATGATGTCGTCCTTGTCCTTAAATTCAGTGATCACTACTTCGGAGCTGTATGGAATTTCCTGGCGGTAATTCAAGAAGATCTTTTCACGGATAATTTCGGAAGCAAAGAAACGCTCCGGCTTATCGGTTAGTTCATCCTCATCGAAATAAGGCGGGTGGAAAGGCAGGCGTGTCACCACCGCATCGAACAATGTACCGATATTCGCTTTTTCCAACGCGGAAATCGGTACAATGGCGGCAGGGTGTATTTCATTCTCCCATTCCGCCATTTTTTGTTTCACTTCCTCATCATTCGACAGATCGATTTTGTTCAACACTAAAACCACCGGTGATTCGGTGCGTTTCAGCAGCGGCAGTACCTCGTGCTCGGAGGCCTTCTCCCCTATCTCTACCACAAAAAGCACCACATCGGCATCTTCCAGCGACCCTTTTACAAAAGTCATCATCGAGTCGTGCAGCTTGTACGACGGCTTGATCACCCCCGGCGTATCAGAGTAGACAAGTTGGAACGGAATATCTTCATGCTTCCCGTTCAAGATCCCGATAATGCGGTGACGGGTCGTCTGCGCTTTGGAGGTGATAATCGACATTCTTTCGCCTACGAGTACGTTCATCAGCGTCGATTTGCCCACGTTGGGTTTTCCGATAATGCTTACAAAACCAGCCCGGTGGTTGCGCAACTCGGTATTATTATTTTCGGCTTTTTCTTCCATAAAAATTACTTCTTCACTTTTTTCAGCTTCCCAAAAACGTGGCACCTAGGGTGTTACCGTCAGCCGGTCGTCCAGCATCCGGTTCGAATATTGCTGGATAAATGCCTTAACCTGCAATTCCATAGGCCCTTGAACCTCCGGAATCTTACCGGCGAGGTTATTTTTCAAAAGCTTGTCTTCCTGATATTTATACAAACCTACGGTTTTCCGGCCATCAAATTGCAAAACGTACGGCCCGTTATACCATTGATAAACTCCGTCATAGTTGACAGCAAAGTTGAGCGGAGGGTTCCCAAAGACGTTTTTACCAAATCCAAAATAGGGCTTGTCGTAATGCAAATAGCCCAATACCGAAGGCATAATGTCGATTTGCTGGACCAGGCGGGTGCTATCCGTGACGGCCATCGCCGGCGCGGGGGAAGTGGCGTCGCCCGGCGAGGCGTCGCCCGGCGCGTAGAAAAGAATCGGTATCGAGAAATTTCCGATCGAGGTCTGGTATTTAGGATAATGCGCAAATGTGGCGGCGTGGTCGGCGGTGATCACGAACAATGTGTTTTTGAACCAGGGCTTATCCTTCGCGGAGTCAAAAAACCGGCGCAATGCATGGTCGGTATAACCCATGCATTCGTAAATCGGCAGCGGGCCCTTCGGGAATTTGCCCTGGTAGCGCGCGGGCACCTTGTACGGGTCGTGCGAGGACACCGTGAACAATGTGCTCATGAACGGTTCGTGGAAAGTATCCAGCTTTTTGGACCAGAACTGTAAGAATTCCTCATCCCAAATACCCCAGATCCCATCATAATCCGCGTCGTTATTGTATTCGGTTTTACCATAATAATCTTTAATACCGATCAGGTTCGTGAATGCCTTGAAGCCCATCGAGCCGTTCGGGGCTCCGTGGAAGAACGAGGTATGGTATCCCTTGGCTTGCAGCATTTCGGGCAGGCTGGGCAGTTTGTTATCGGTGTAGCGCGTCAGAATGAATGGCTCCATAATACCCGGAATGCTCGTGAGCACCGAGGGAATAGCCTCGATCGACTTCGCCCCATTGGCAAACGAATACCAGAATACCTTGCTATGCGGCATCAGCGAGTCGATAAATGGTGTGTAACCTTTATAGGTACCGTTCTCCAAATCTTTGTTATAGGTTCCCACCATTTCTTTTCCAAAACTCTCCCAGATGAGGATCACGACGTTTTTCGGATGGAATGCAGGCGCATTGGGATCAGGATAGTGGATCGGCGAATACACTGCATTCATCTCCTGCTCCGATTTGAAAAAATCCGCCCGTTGATAATCGGAGCTTTTCAGGGTTTTATAAATGCAGAACGGCGTGTTCAGCACGATAAACATTTCTTTCGGCTTGTCGACATATTCGCCGGCATTGCTCAGTGTGATAGGGCGGGTGCTGTGTCGGAAACCGCCTTTGACGCCCCCGATAAAAAGGAACACCGCAACGGTCATCAATACACTGTGAACGAGGAATATCTGCCAGGCCGGGCGCGCCGGCTTGGCGCCTACCCGCCAGCGTCGCGTGATGTACACGACCAGTGCCACCAGCAGTACCCAGACGAACGCCACGTACCAGTAATTCACCAAAAAGCCGCCAAACAGCTTGTGCATGTTGTTTTCATGCGAAAATTCCTGCAAAACCGACCAGGTGCTCCTTTTGATCGTGAAGCGGTAATAGATGAAATCGGCGCAGTTGGCGAGCAGGGCAATGCTATTGGTGATGATAAAAAGGTAATCGAGAAACTTCTGGAACGTCGGCCGGTACTTGAATGTGACGGGAATGAGTGTCAGAAACACGTAGAGAATATTTGTATAGAGCACCGCCACGAGATCGAAACGCAAACCTCCCAGGAATAACCGAGGCGCGAGCGCCAGGCCAACCTCCGGAAAAAACGGCTGATTGAAGAAATAAAAGAGAATCCGGCAAACGGTAAACAGGGCCATGATGCCGACCAACCTGATCAGCAGCACTTGATGAATGCGCCACCCGAAACCGGAAGCGACTGAATATGAACTCATAAAATCGATGTCAGAACGTTAGAGGCAAACTTTTTTGAAAAGTTTTCACAAAAATAGTTGTTTTCTGTAAAACATTTGTTGTATGTTTGCACTCCAATTCAACGACACCGCGGGATGGAGCAGTTGGTAGCTCGTTGGGCTCATAACCCAAAGGTCGCTGGTTCGAGTCCAGCTCCCGCTACTAAGCAAAAGTCACTTTCGAAAGAAGGTGGCTTTTTTTCATTTACCACAAGCCTGATCCGGTCGAAAAGTTTCTTTTTTTGTCAGGAATTATTTGCTCTATTTTGTGAATAGCCCTTGCACAATCCTGGATCAATGATTCTCCCCATCCGCCTGAGACCTATCGGCAGCGCTCTCGCAGCTTGCCCGTTGCTATGCATTGCGCTTTATTTCAGCTGCCTGCATTTCCCCGCTAAGGCACAGCAATCCGGGCTCAGCTATGATAAGTATGCCCTTACCCAATACACCGCCGAGACCGGACTACCTCAAAACAGCATCAAGGCTATCGTAAAGGATGACGCAGGTTTTTACTGGCTGGCTACCGAAGACGGCCTCGCAAGGTTCGACGGCCGGCATTTTCACATTTTCAATAGTTCGAATGCCCGGTTCGACTCCAACCGCATGATTCAGAGTTTTCGCGGGATTTCGGATAGCGAGCCTTATTTCGTCGGTGAAACACATGAAATCTTTAAAATTTCGGCGGGAACCGTCACAAAGACTGCCATGCACGACAAGGAATTTAAAAGACTGAACATCAACAATTTCCCCCTCCAAAGCCACTTCCTGAACTTCGAGCTTACCAACAGACATATTTACAATTACGGCTGGAAGTACTCGGTAGTACCTGTTTCCCCGGGAAGCTATTTTATCTGCGACACCGCCAATGTAACTTTTTTCAAACATAATAAACCCATTTATCACCAGAGAAACCACGCAGACAGGACGCTCGACTATTTTAACCATGGACAGGAGCTGTATCATTACGACCGCCCCAATGCCACCATCACGCGAATAGATCGGAATGGTCTCCACAACGTGGCGATCACCGGAGATGTAGTGAGGGATTATGGTGCTCCGGCCGGCCAGAAAGACCTGGAGGTTCTCTGGAATACGTTTTCCGAAAACCTCCTGATGGCGTCGGGAGGTAAAATTTACAGCGTCGACTTCGTTGGCCGCGACACGCTTGACACAAAGCTGATTCTCGAAGGTTTTGATACCGAAAAGAATAAGATCATCAGCTCATTCTACGACAAGACTAGTGGTACACTGCTGCTCGGTAGCCACACCAACGGGTTGTTTGTCTTTACCAAAAAACATTTCTACGCATTTAAAGGAAGTGAGGGTTTTTCCTTCCACGAACAAATTCTGTTCAAAAACCGCTATATCATCACCCATTTCGGCGCATACGATATCTATTCAAAAGGAGGCGCCCCGGCTTCCATTTCGGACAAGTTCAAAGGCAGGAACCCTTTCAGGGCAAAAACCGGCTATACCTGGGCCACCAAAGCGGGCATCCTGTCTTTATTCGAAGAAGAAAGCGCCCACCTGGTGAAGAGCTGGCCGATAGGCGCCGACGTAAGCATTACCTATACAGACCCTGATGGCCATCTTTGGCTGGGCCACCGCCACGGACTGCTTCGAAGGCTGGATACAAATACCTTCAAGTGGACCGACATCCGTATTGCAGGGTTGAAGAATATACAGATCAATTTTATCCTTCGCGACAATTCGCCGGATCCCGCGAAACAAACTTTCTGGATGGGTACGACGGAGGGACTTTACCGGTTTACCTTCCCCGGGTGCCGTTTCGAAAAGATCAAAAATCTGGGAAACAGCGCAGTTCATTCCCTGCTCCTGCGATGCACACGCGATGGTACTGAAGTGTGGGGAACGATTTACGGACAGGGACTTTTTTTGATCAAAGACAACCACACCACTTTATTTCCACTAGACCGAAAAAAACACCTCGGATCGGCCCATTGTATTACGGAAGATAAAAACGGCTTTTTCTGGGTTCCCACCAATAAGGGCTTGTTCCAGATCGGGCTTAACGACCTCCTTGCATTCGCCCGGAAGCAGATTCGAAGCCCCTATTACTTTTTTTATGACTACCAAAGCGGGTTCCCCACCAACGAATTCAACGGCGGATGCATACCCTGCTCGCTGACTTTGCCCAACGGACTACTTTCGCTGCCATCAATCAGCGGGCTGGTGTACTTCTACCCTTCCCTTATCCTCCCGCAACTTCCCGATAAACCACTGCTGATCGATCGCATAGAATACAATGGAAAGCGCATCGGCTACTCCGACAGCCTGACCCTCGACAGCGACTTTGAGTCTATTAAGTTCTCGGTGTCGACCCCGTACTTCGGAAATCCGGACAATGTGCAGATCGATTACAGCCTGTCGGGAAACCATCAGAGAGGCCTCTGGCACCCTGTGCGCGACGGCGGAGAAATCGTTTTCAACGGATTGGGCAGCGGAGAATACGTGTTGTCGATCAGGAAAAGAAACGGCTTCGGCAAGGAAAACTATATGGCCCGGCGCATGACGTTCACCATTGCCCCGGAATGGTACGCAACCTGGTGGTTCAGGACGTCACTTCTGTTATGCATGATCCTGAGCGTGTATGCCTTTTTCAAATGGCGTACGGGGGCTATCAAAAGAAAGAACGAAGATCTCGAACGTGCCGTTACCGAACGCACCGCCGCCTTAAAGGAGTCCCAAAACGAGCTTAGCAGACAGCTGAACATCCAGGCGCACCTGATCGCGTCTATTACGCATGACGTGCGCGCACCGCTCAAATACGTAACACAAGCCTCCGGTCAGATCGCGAGACTGAATGAGCTGGGCCAACGTGAAATGCTGAGCCAGGTAGGTAATGCTTTGGAACAAAGCCTGGTGCAAATGACCAACTTCCTCGACAACCTGCTTAGTTATGTACGCACCACGCTGTATCATACGAAAGTGGAAATGACCCCCATCGACCTTTCCGGGCTTGTAGGGGAAAAACTGGTGCTATTTGAAAAAGTATTCCTGCTTTACAAAAACGAGGTGGTGAATGAGGTCCCTCCCGGACTGACCATAACGTCCAATCCCGAACTACTTTCGGTCGTGATCCATAACCTGATCGACAACGCCAGCAAATATGCCCGCAACGGCCAGATCCGGATTTTTTCGAGTGTTACGGGCCACACGGTGCACCTCATCATAGCCGATTCGGGTAAAGGTATCGATGCGGAAATCCGCGAATGGTTCAACAACCCGAACGCAACGCATTCCGAATCGTACGGTAATACGTCGCCCAAAGGCTTCGGCCTGGTAATCGTCAAGGAGGTCGCGCGTTTGATCAACCTTTCCGTTTTTGTGGACAATCACAATGGCTGCGAATTTCATCTGGTGTTCGACACACCCGATTACGCCGGGCGGCTACATTAGCCGGCTGCCATAAACTGGCGTACTCATATCATTATCAATCTCTTTACCAGTCCGGGCGAATTTTTATGTAAAAAATTATTTTACCTCGGTGACATATTATTTTACAGTTCTTGAACTAAATTTGAAGAAATTATGAGTAAAATATAAATTTATTCTACATTTATATAAAACAACACCTACGCTTTTGTATCTTGCGGTTGATTTATTCATGATGCCATGCGAATATGATTATGACAAACCCTTATTTCTCCGGCTTCGAACATAGTGCAGCGCAAATCCGCCGTTTTCTGCAAACACACAAAACTTTTACACTTTTGCTTTCGGGCGGGCGTATCGTTCACCACGAAGCAGAGGATGCCATTCGTTTCAGGACCTGGCTTCTGACACATCAGATCGAAGACGTGCGCGAATCGTTTACCAAAAACTATTCAGCCTATAATCTGATGTCGGCCTAGTCGCATTTGCAGACAATTTTCATTCCGGCATTTGTTGCCTTCTCTTCTCATTCCTAACAATTCCCTTTGCATTCCGGTTAATAGTGGCAAGTTGTGCATTCTGAATATGTGCACGATCGTATCTTTGCATCAGCACAGAAGTAACGACGCGTGGATTTCTCCAGACGTCAATACGGGCTTTGAGGATCGTTGGGGAAGACAACTAAGTTGCAAACGGCCTTATTAACAGACTATTTCTGAAAAAAATACAGAAATTTTGACTTGATTAATTTTTTTATCTACCTTTGCAAGCCAAAATTACGGGTAGACAGAGATTTATATCGCAATAATTTGATACTGAGATGAAACGTACCTTTCAACCATCGAATCGCAAGAGGAGAAACAAGCACGGGTTCCGTGAAAGAATGTCCACGGCAAACGGACGCAAAGTAGTTGCTGGCCGTCGTAAAAAAGGTCGTTGGAAACTGACTGTTTCTGACGAAAAACGTCACAAGCAATAAGCTTAGCTTGAAGGTTTGAGTAGAGGACGTTCGTTCGGGACGCACAGTCAGGACGCCTAAGTCTTTACATAGTCTGATAAGTTTGAAAACCACAAACTTATCAGACATTTTTTTCTACAAGAACTTGAAACAGACATTTGGTAAGAACGAGCGGTTGTGTAACCTCCGTATCATAGGCAGGCTTTTCAAAAAGGGCAGTCCGGAGGTTCAAACGTTCTATCTTTATCCATTCAGGGTGCTGTACATCTACGCCCCCGAAGCCTCCACCCCGCTTCCGCAGGTACTTTTCTCCATTTCCAAAAGGCATTTCAAGAAAGCGGTTGACCGCAACCTGATCCGCCGACGCTGCCGTGAAGCTTACCGGCTGAACAAATCCGCGCTCGTGGCATTACCCGCCGAAACGCGCCCTTCCTACATCGCTTTTTTGTATCTTGCAAAAGAAATAACCTCATACGACGTTATTGAAACGGCCATGAAGCAGTCGCTCAAAAAGCTTGAAAAGCTGCCGCCCGCCTTTCTCAAAGAACAATCCAATTCCTGAACATAGATGAAAAAGTATCTTCGTTCCATTTTGCTGGCCGCTCCTGTTGTAGGCGGGCTCGCATTCGTTTCGTTCCGTCAGGACGACCGCCTCTTCGAAATCGCGCGAAACCTGGACATCTATGCCACGCTTTTCAAGGAATTGAATGCATATTATGTTGATGAGATCAATCCCAATCAGCTGATCAAGACCAGCATCGACAATATGCTCCGCTCGCTCGACCCGTACACCGTGTACTATGCGGAGGACGATATCGAGGACTACATGACTATGACCACCGGCAAGTATAATGGTATTGGTGCGATGGTTAACTCCGCAGATGGAAAGCATACGGTCATGATGGTGTATGAAGATACGCCCGCACAAAAGGCTGGCTTGCAGCTTGGCGACGAGATCACGAAAATCAACGATATAGACCTGTCTACCCGTGAGGATTTCGATACCGGCAAGCTGCTCAAAGGCCAGACTCAAACGGCCGTTAAACTGACCGTGAAGCGCTACGGCATTACCAAGCCGCTCGAAATCACGCTCAATCGCGACATTGTGAAAGTGACCAATGTACCTTACTATGGCATGCTGAACGAGGAAGTGGGTTATATCGATTTGAAGGATTTTACGGCAACAGCTTCCAGAGAGGTGCGCAATGCATTCCAGGAACTGAAAGGTAAGGGCATGAAATCCGTTGTGCTCGACCTGCGCGATAACCCGGGCGGGTTGCTGAATATGGCCATTGAAATTTCCAATATATTTATTCCAAAAGGCGAAGAAGTGGTTTCGACCAAAGGAAAAGTGAGCGAATGGAATAAAACCTACACGGCTTACAATCCGGCACTCGATACCGAAATACCCGTCGTGGTGCTGACCAACAACCGCAGCGCGTCGGCAGCAGAAATCGTTTCCGGCGTCATTCAGGATTACGACCGCGGCGTATTGATCGGCCAGAGAACTTATGGAAAAGGCCTCGTGCAAACCACGCGTGACCTTTCATTCAATACCAAAATGAAGATCACCACCGCTAAATATTACATTCCAAGCGGACGGTGTATCCAGGCGATCGATTACAGCCACCGCAACGACGACGGCAGCGTGGGCAAAATCCCCGATTCGCTGATGACAGAATTCAAGACGAAAAATGGCCGTACGGTATTCGACGGCGGTGGTATTTTGCCCGATATTATTACGGAAAAGGAAAACTTCTCGCCATTGGCCGTTTCGCTGGGCCGCAACCGCCTGTTCTTCGACTATGCTGTAAAATACCATTTCGAACACCCGACGATCAAACCGGCCAAGGAATTTCATTTGACCGACGCCGATTATGCCGCATTCACGAAATGGCTGGGCGATAAAGAGTACGACTATACCACCCAGGTTGAGCGCGACCTGAAAGACCTGGAAGCTTCTGCTAAAAAGGAAAAATCACTAGAAGTGATCGAGGATCAATTAAAAGCATTGAAATCCAAACTTTCGCACAGCAAGGATAATGATCTGCAAATCTTCAAGCCGGAGATCAAAAAGATCCTGGAAGAAGAGATCATCAAGCATTACTATCTGGAAAAAGGCATGCGGGAAGCTTCTTTCAACGAAGATCCCGAAGTGAAAGCGGCCCTGGCGTTATTCAAGGAGCCGGCCCGTTACAGCCAGATTTTGAAAAAGAAATAATACCATCCGGCCCGTCGCTCGCGGCGGGCTTTTTTATATGCTCTTACTCAGTATCGACACCTCGATCCGCGGATGCTCAGTGGCCGTACACAATGAAACCGGCTTGCTGGCCGCTTATGATCTTTTTACGGACAAGTCCTCCTCCGCCATGCTCACCTCGCTCATGCGCGATAGCGTGACACACGCAGGATTCGAACTTTCGGACATCGACGCGATTGTGGTCGCCAAAGGCCCGGGCTCATACACGGGCTTGCGCGTGGGCGTGTCCACGGCCAAAGGCCTGTGCTACGCGCTCGACAAGCCGCTCATCGCCATCAACACCTTGCAGGCAATGGCCATGCAATTGGCAGCGTTTTTCCCCGGACATTTATTCTGCCCGATGATCGATGCGCGTCGAATGGAAGTTTACGCGGCAGTTTTAGACGATACCAATGCATTTGTTCAGGAAACGCAGGCGGTAATCATGAATGAGACTTCATTTCAGGACCTGCTGACCGAACGTAGAGTGGTATTCTTCGGCGATGGCGCTGCAAAATGCAAGCCGCTTCTGGAAAAGCATCCTAATGCCGTTTTTCCCGCAGAGGACATCAAGCCTTCGGCACGGACTGTCGGCCAGCTGGGTACGATTGCATTCCAAAACAGCCAATTTGAGAATGTCGCTTCTTTTGAACCCTATTATTTGAAGGATTTCATGTCACCGGCGCCGCGGAAAGCCAGTACGCTGGTGCAATAACCGGCGGATTTTAGCAGGCTTGTCAAACAATCGTCCGTGTTTTGTTGTTAGCCTTTTTGTAAATGGATTTTTAGTATGGAAACTGACGAAATAGTAAACCGGGTTGCCACCAGCGGCATTATCTCCCTGGACCTCGAAGAGCTCTACCACCCCGGCGAACGCATTGTTTACGATATTAAAGACAATCTCTGGCAGGGTATGATCCTGCGGGAAAAAGATTTCCGCGACTTTCTTAAAAGCCACGACTGGGCACAGTACCAAGGCAAAAATGTAGCGATTATCTGTTCGGAAGATGCGATTGTGCCCACCTGGGCCTATATGCTCCTCGCCGTGCACCTCGAACCTTATGCTCATGCATTTGTATTCGGGGATCTGAATGCATTAGAGGACAAGCTCTTCGCCGACGCCATTGCGAAACTGAATGCAGAGGAATTTGCAGGAAAACGCGTAGTAGTGAAAGGTTGTAGCAAGGTAGAAGTACCCGTTTCGGCTTATGTAGCGGTGAGCAAATTGCTGAAACCGGTTGTACAAAGCCTGATGTTCGGGGAACCGTGCAGCACGGTGCCGCTTTACAAAAAGCCTAAATCTTCGGTTTCTTCTACCGACTGATCGCCTTCTTCCTTAATTAACTTGAAAGACATTCTGTGATAGGAACACGGGCCGTGGAGCACGATCGCTTTGCGGTGATGAACCGTCGGGTAGCCGACATTTTGTTCCCAGCCATAGTGCGGGAATTGCCGGGAAAGGTTGCTCATCAGCTCATCCCGGTAATTTTTTGCCAGAACCGAAGCTGCCGCAATCGATAGGTAATGCGCATCGCCTTTGATAATGCAGGTGTGCGGGATCATCGGATAAGGCGTAAAACGGTTTCCATCCACCAGCAAGTGCTCCGGACGTATCCGTAGCTTATCGACAGCCCTGTGCATGGCCAGGAAACTCGCTTTCAGGATATTGATTTTGTCGATTTCAACATTATCAACCTCAGCCACCGCCCACGAAACCGATTCGCGGATAATTTCCTTTTCCAGTTCCAGGCGCTGCGCCTTGGTGAGTTGTTTGGAATCATTGAGGAATGAGTGCTTATAATCGCGCGGCAAGATCACCGCCGCCGCCACAACCGGCCCGGCCAGGCAACCCCTCCCCACTTCATCCAGTCCTGCCTCGATGGCGTCGATATTGTAATAAGCTTTCAGCATCAATCTTCCAGAATATTGGCCATAAATGTACTCTTCGTCCCGATCGCCACAAGCAGCAATGTAACCGCCCAATAGAGGTAAACGCGGTAGTAATCCTTCACATCGCGCGACAATACATCCCGTGATTTCACTTTTTCGAACTGGTCGATCTGTTTGAAAACCGTTTCGAGTGCCGTGTTATCGGTAGCACGAAAATACTTCCCGTTACCGATTCCCGCAATATTTTGTAGCTCGCCCTCATCCATTAATGCACCTGAATGGGCCGTGGTGTCGGCCTTCGACATTTTTTTAGGTCTTCCTACCGAAATCGTGTAAACCTTTACCCCGAATGCATTCGCAAGTTGTGCCGAGGTTGTGGGCCCGAGGTTACCAGAGGTATTGTCGCCGTCGCTGATCAGGATTGCGACCTTGCTCTCCCCGGGCGTATCGCGCATGCGGTTTACGGCCACGGCCAATGCGCTGCCGATCGCCGTGCCGGGCGTGGGAATGAGGCTGGGGTTTACCTCGTCGAGAAAGCCGTATAATAATTCGTAATCGGTCGTAAGCGGGCAGAGCGACACGGCTTCCCCCGCGAACACGATCAACCCGATGCGGTCCTGCAATCTGCCTTTGATAAACTGCCGCGCCATTCTCTTGGCAGCCTCGAGGCGGTTGGGGCTCAGGTCCTTTTCGATCATCGAATCCGAAATGTCCAGCAGGAGCATAATATCAATCCCTTCGGAATACTGGTCTTTCCGCTCCGAAACCACCTGCGGCCGCGCCAGCGCGACCAGGATAAGGCAAATAGCCAGCCCCACGCAAATGGGCTGTACGAAGCGCAGCAATGTAAGCCAGCTGCGGAAGCCTGTAACCGATGTGTAGGTAATAGTCAGCCGCTGCTTGTGCTTGCGGTGCAACGCATTCCTCAACCAAAACAGGAATGGGACCAGCGGCAGCAAATAGAGGAAATAGGGATATACCCACTCGTACGACCTCAGCGCGCTGTAACCAAACCATTCCAGTGAAAACCAGTTTTCCATTCAATGTCCGGGTTATGCGACGGGGCTGTCCAATACAAATTTCCTTTTGGCCCGGTACAACCGCGTGGCGCCCGTTTTGAGCACTTCCAGATACTTTTCCATATTCCCCGACCGGCCCTGCCCGTACACGATACTGTCCATGTTTTTCAATGCATCGGCCAGTTCGTCGTCGGGCATATTATCGATAATTTCTCTTGTGGTATAAGTCGCAAACGGCTTTTTCTCCAACCTTTCCAGGTAGTTTTTCCAGATAATGATAGCCTTTTCGGCATCCTTGATATTGCCCTTCTCGCGTGCGCTGCGCATGAGACGGTTAAACGACCGCACATATTCCAGATGCCGGCGCTGCAATTTGAGTAGCTGCCATTGTTTGTAAATATCGCGCCCGAAAACCCAGTAAATGCTCCCTACCACGCCGATAATCAATGCGACGGAACCTATCAGCATCGAAAAGTTAAACTCACGGCTCAGGGCGGCAAGCCGGGTTTCTTCTTTTAATACTGGTTTTTTGCTGAGATCAATATTGTTGCTTCTGATGAGCAAAACCGAGTCGGGTTCGGTGAAAACCGCAGTGCAATCCTTTTTTTGGAATATAAAAACAGGCAACCGCAGCTTTTGCACTTTGGATACGTCGAAAGAAATGAGATGATAAACCGCGCTATCCAGCGTGCCGCGGCTGTCGGTGCTGGATACGAAAGTTCTTTGCGACACCAGTTCAAAAGGTGAGAAGTCATAGGTGCTATCAGGGAAGAAAATCTCGGATTCGGGGCTATGGCGTACGCTGAGCGAGAAATAAACAGGCTTGCCCACTTCCACGCTGTCGGTCTGGAAAACGCCTTTGGGCGTGATCCGCTGCTTGCGCGCGTCCCTTGCAATGCCCGGGAAGGACAGCAAGAAACCTATTGCTACCGAAAAGATTACCTTCAAAACCCTAGCCATTGGATGGTGCCGAACTTTTGGTATAACGCCTCACCTTAAACAAATGGATCAATGCCGGCACATAATCTTCCTGGGTATTGATGGAAATATAGTCGGCGCGGTTCTGGTGGCACAGCCGTTGAAGCTCGGCGCTTCTTTTTCCGAAGCGGTTGGCCATTTCCTCGCGGTACTGGCGCGAAGACGTGTTTACCCAAACTGTCGTCTTCTTCTCGGCGTCGTAAAGCGGGATAATGCCTAATCCAGGCAAATTCACCTCCCTCGAATCGTACAAATGGATCACGATCAGGTCGTGTTTGCGGGCGAGGGCTTTGAGGTTGTGCTGGTAGTTGTTATCGATAAAATCCGAGATGAGGAATATCAGGCTGCGTCGGCGGAGCACATTCAATGCGACGAGAATGGCTTCGGCGATATTGGTTTTGGTGGATTCGGGAACGAGCTTGTACAACTCCGAAATGAGTCCGTAACCGTGCTTCATACCGTCGGACGGCCGGATGTACCGCTCATTTTTATCCGAAAAACAAAGTAATCCTACCCGGCTCGCTTCCTGAATGGCCGAAAGCGTCAGCACCCCGCATATTTCCTTCGCAATATCGATTTTCAGCTTCTTGATCTCCCCTACCTGCTGCGACGCGCTCACGTCGAGCATGAAGAATGCCGTCTGCTCCTTATCCTCCTTGAAAATCTTGACAAATGTACCGTGACCTTTCGCCGAAGTGTTCCAATCGATGGCGCGGACGTCGTCGCCATACTGGTATAAACGGAGGTCATCGAATTCCAGGCCGGACCCTTTGAAGACCGAATGGAAATTGCCGTGACGCTCGCTGGTCACCGCTTTTCGCATCCGGATTTCATACTTCCTTAACTTTCCCAGAAACTGCTCAAACATAAGTTTTGCAAAAAAATCACCACCTTTGTCGTCTGGTGTACCTAAAACAAAGATAGGTATTTTGATAGTAAGCTACGCCCTGCGATGAAATTCACGACCGGTATAAGCCTCCTGGCCCTTTTTATGCTCCTGTTTTCGGCCTGTTCCGAAGACGAAAAGCCGCCCAAAGGGACATTATCCGAGGAAAAAATGGCTACCATTCTGACCGACATCCACCTGGCCGAGTCGCGCGTGAACCGTTTACAGCTGAAATCGCTCGATTCGTCGCTCATGATTTTCAACCGTTTGAAAAGTGATATCTGGAAAAAACATCAGGTTGATACAACAGCTTATCGTGAAAGCTATGCTTACTACATGAGCCATCCCGAGCAAATGACGACCATTTACGAAAAAGTGAACAAGAAAATTGAGGAACGGGAGAAAAATAACAATATTAAGTTCTGAATTTTCTGTATCGCGCTCTATACTACGCATTTAACTTCTAAACTGGACAATTTCTGTGAACGATTGCATTGTAGTTATCCCTACCTACAACGAACTTGAAAATGTGGAAGCCATCATCCGGAAGGTTTTTAGCCTCAATCATCCGTTTGACCTGTTGATCATCGACGACGGGTCGCCGGACGGCACCGCAGCGGTTGTCAAGGAGTTAATGAAGGAGTTTTCAGGCCTTCATCTTGTAGAAAGAAAGGGAAAACTGGGCCTGGGCACCGCTTACATCCACGGCTTCAAATGGGCGCTTGAAAGAGGATACAACTATATTTTTGAAATGGATGCCGACTTCTCGCATCCACCCGAGGACCTGATCCGCCTCTACAATGCGTGCGCCAACGAAGGCCATGATGTGGCTGTGGGTTCTCGCTATATCACAGGGGTAAATGTGGTGAACTGGCCGATTAACCGCGTGCTAATGTCCTATTTCGCGGGATATTATGTGCGGATGATCACCGGCATGCCGATTATGGACCCAACGGCAGGCTTTATCTGCTACACCGCCAAAGTGCTGAACACGATCAACCTCGATAATATCCGTTTTATCGGTTACGCGTTCCAGATCGAGATGAAGTTCAACTCCTGGAAATACGGTTTCAGCATTACCGAGGTGCCTATCATCTTCACCGACCGCACCAAAGGCGCCTCAAAAATGTCGAAAGGCATTTTCAAGGAAGCCATCTTTGGTGTGATCACATTGAAACTCAACAGTTATTTCAAAAGGTATATCCCTAAGCATTCAGCTCAGAAATTGCCAGCCAACTCATAAGGCCGGTCGAAATTTCGAGTGCGCTTTCGTCGATATCGAATGTAGGGGTGTGCACGCCGGAAATGATTCCGCGTGCCTCATTACGCGTTCCGAGGCGATAGAAACACGAGTCGACCACCTGTGAGTAGAATGCGAAATCCTCGCCAGCCATCCAAAGGTCGAGGTCGATCACGTTTTCGGCACCCATATAGCCAACGGCTGCCGTTCTCACCCGTCTGGTGAGTTCCGGGTGGTTTTTCAGGAATGGATAACCTCTCACGATCTCAAATTCGCAGCTTCCGCCCATCGCTTCGGCAATATTTTCGGCCATTTTCTTCATACGACGCAGACCGTCTTCACGCCATTCTTCGTCCATACAACGCCACGTTCCCTGAATGGTCACTTCGTTGGGGATCACATTCGTAACGCCATCGGCTATGAAGCGGCCGAATGACAGTACCGACGGGTTCGCCGGGTTGCGGTTGCGGCTGATGATCTGCTGCAATGCTACGATAATGTGAGACGCCATTAACACAGGATCTACCAGTTGATGCGGCGCCGCAGCGTGGCCGCCTTTTCCTTTGACAGTCAAATACAGCTCGTCGGTGCTGGCCATGTACATACCCTCGCGGAAACCAATTTTGCCAACCGGAATATTGGGTGCTACGTGCTGGCCTACCATGCTCGCGGGGCGCGGGTTTTCCAGGACTCCTTCTTTAATCATCAGGGAAGCTCCGCCGGGTGCTTTTTCCTCAGCCGGTTGGAATACCAGTTTCACAGTCCCTTCAAACTCCTCGCGCAATGCGTGCAGGATGCGTGCCGTACCAAGGAGCGACGACGTGTGCACATCATGCCCGCACGCGTGCATCACGCCCGGAACCTTCGATTTATAAGGAACATCATTCGCTTCCAGGATTGGCAATGCGTCCATATCAGCACGCAGACCGACGATTTTCTTGCCCGGGTTACGCCCTTCGATGATCGCCACCACGCCCGTTCCGGCAATACCTTCTTCGGGTTGAAGACCAATTGCTGTGAGTTCCGATGCAACGTATTTCGCCGTTTTGAACTCTTCAAATGATAACTCGGGGTTACTATGCAAATGATGGCGGTGAGCAACAATGTCTTCCGACTGATCTTTGGCAAGCGCTTTGATTTTTTCCTGAAGCTGGGACATGATATTGAAGTACTACGGGTTGTCTTTACAAAACATTCAAAGGTAATAATAAAAAAATGGCGTGGTATCGTTACCATACAACAGAAAACACATCGCCCATTTGCTAAGAACGCGGCCGGCATTGGCTGGTGTTCCAAAGAAAAAGGGTAATTTTGACCAGATATGAATCAATCAGACACGCAAAAATGAATCAACAGGAGTTTTTAGAATCATTGGTTTGTCCACGCACAGGAACCCCTTTAACCATAGCCGAAGACGGCAAATCTCTCAAAAGCGAAGACGGCACAGTTTACGAAGTAGGCGACACCGGCATTGTCAACATGCTGTATCCCAAAGAATTGCTGCCGGAAGATGCCCGCGAACAATATCTGTACGACCAGGCTTTCCTTCGCTACGATCGCGGCGTTTCCTGGGTTTTCGAAACCCTGAACCAATCGGATGAAGCTGCGACACGTCGATTTTTCATCGACCTGATGGAGCTGAAACCAGGCATGACAGCCTTGGAAGTCGGTGCCGGAACGGGCAAAGACTCTGCATTGATTCTTGATAAACTGACTCCTGGAGGCACGGCCGTATTATCCGACCTATCGCCGAACATGCTCAAACGCGCGCAGGAAAAGCTTGCTGCCAATGGGGATGTGAACGTGCATTACTTCCTCGGCAACGGCTCTTATCTTCCTTTTCCCGATGGTACTTTCGACGCCGTATTCCATTTCGGAGGCATTAATACCTTCTCCGAGCGCAAGCGTGCATTCGACGAACTGACCCGCGTCGTGAAACCCGGCGGAAAAGTAGTCGTAGGTGACGAAAGCGTCGCTCCATGGCTGCGGAATACCCCTACTTACGCTACTTTGCTGAAAGCGAACCCGCTTTTCCGGGCCGAAGTGCCGTTGGAAGATGTGCCTGCGAACATCGAGGATTTCAAACTCCATTATGTGTTCGGTAATGCCTATTACATTATGGAATACCGCGTGACCGCCAAAGCACCGGAAGTGGATATCGATCTGCCGATCCCGGGTAAAGATTTCGTTGATAACTGGCGCATTCGTGCTGAAAAGGCAGTCGACTAAGCGTTACGCCATTACTCAATACCAAAATTCAACGTTCCAATGTGGGTTAAAAAAGGAGTTATTTATAAACCTGACGGCAGTCTGGCGCACAGTCAGAGCCATGCACAGGTGCCATTTGCCTATAAACACAAGGATTTCCTGCGGATTTACTTCTCGACGCGGGATAACAGTACACAGTCTCGGCCGACGTTCATCGACGTCGATTATGACGATCCCAAAAAGATCCTTTACATACACGACAAGCCCGTGCTCGAACTCGGCGGTCCGGGTGAATACGACGAAACTGGCGCCATGCCGGCCTGGTTTGTGGACCGTCCGAACGGCGACATCTGGCTCTATTACACCGGCTGGAACCGTACCTGGAATTCCTACCGGCTCTCGATGGGTCTTTCTGTAAGCCACGACGGCGGTCTGACATTTAAAAAGATGTTCCGCGGACCGATTATGGACCGCAGCATTCAAAACCCGCTTTGGGCTGCGCAGCCCTCGGTACTGATCGACGATGATGGTACCTGGCGCATGTGGTACATTTCGGGCCACAAATGCGAGATGATCCACGACTATCCCGAGCCATACTACCGCGCACAATCCGCGACTTCGAAAGACGGCATCCACTGGGAAATCAGCGACATTCCGACATTGGATTTCGATGATTTCCTGCACGCGGTAGGCCGCCCGAGCGTATTTAAGGAAGATGGCATTTACAAAATGTACTACTCCTACCGCCACTCCCGCGACTACCGCACCGACCGCAACCAGAGCTACCGCCTGGGCTACGCCGAGTCGGCTGACGGTACCACCTGGGAGCGCAAAGATCATCTGGTAGGCATCGCGAAATCCGACAACCCGGAAGATTTCGATTACGAAATGATCGATTACGCCAATTTCTACCAGCACAATGGCAAGCGTTACCTACTTTACAATGGTAATGGCTTCGGTGCGGCGGGCTTTGGCTATGCGGTTTGGGAAGATTAATATTCTGAATCAAACTGAGGCTAGTCATAACCTCAGCAACAATGGCGAGATAATTTTGAAGAAATCACCATTAAATGTCACAAACGTGATCGCACAATGAGTACACTTCAGGAGCAGTTCAACCGCGATGGTTATGTCCTTTTGAGAAACTACCTCGACAAGGACGTCATTAATGCAATATACACCGATGCCCGCAAGATTTTTGCAACGCAAATTAAGCGCGTAACAGGCAAAACCGTCGATATCGACGACCGCGATACATTTGAAAATGCGATGTTCGAGTTCTTCGAAAAGGATTTCGATGGTTTTGTGAGCACCGGAAAAACAGTTCAGCACTCATTCTCGCTGCACCGCCTGGGTGTTGACCCTGTTATTGAAAATCTTTTGAAAGATGTTGGCCTTTCGGCGCCCATTATCGGTGCGCGTGCCGCTATGCAGTTCAACAGTCGGTTTCTGTCCAAAGACGGCAGCAAGCACTGGAAACTGGATGCACACCAGGACTGGCGTACCGGCCAGGGCTCTCTCGATAGCGCGGTGATCTGGTTCCCGATGGTCGATGCAGGTGCGGATATCGGCGCATTGCAGGTGATTCCTGGCAGCCACAAGATCGGCTTGCAGGCTTCTACCACTTCCGGTTATCAGGGAGGTATTACTGTTGAATTAAAGGATGAAGATTTTGTTCAAACGGAATTCAAAGTCGGTGATATCCTGATCTTCTCGGCATTCCTGATCCACCAGTCGGGTAACAACATTACCAACAACATCCGCTGGTCGGTGCAGCTGCGTTACAACAACCTCGACGAACCGACATTCATCGAGCGCGGCTATCCGATGGCGTACATTTACAAGCCTGAAACAGAGCTCGTCACACCGAATTTCCCGACTGTGGAGCAACTGAAAGAGGTTTTTAGCTAAAATTCGAATGAAACTTTCCGTTTGTGTCCCGACGTACAACCACGAGCAATATATCGGTCAGATGCTGGATGGTGCATTCATGCAGCAAACTAGCTTCGACTTTGAAATTGTCATCGGGGACGATGCTTCGACCGACGCAACGCCGGACATTATTCGTGCATATTCTGCAAAAAAGCCTGGGTTAATCCGGGCTTTTTTGCATTCCGAAAACCAGGGGCCAAAAGAGCCGCGCGAGTTTGCCGGAAGAAATAATGTACTGCAATTGCTCAAAGCCTGCAAAGGTGAATATGTAGCGATGTGTGAAGGCGACGATTACTGGACTGACCCATTAAAACTGCAAAAACAGGTCGATTTTTTGGATCAGAACCCCGATTTCTCCGTTTGCCATCACAATATGGAGGTCATTTATGAAGACGGCTCCCCATCGCATTTCTTCAATGCAGCCGATCAGAAAGCGGTTTCGACGATCAAGGATTTGCTCGAAGACAAATGGTTTATGGCGACGGCCAGCTGGGTTTACCGTAATCATTTCCTTACTGAAGACTTTGCCGAGTGGCATTCTAGCGCGGCGGCAGGCGACTGGGCGATTATGTTCCAACTGGCAGCAAAGGGTAAAATCGGCTATTTGAGTGACGTCATGGGTGTTTACCGCAAGCATAGCGCGGGCCTAAGCAATGTACACGCACACACCAATCTCAAATTTTTACAAAACAGAAAACAAATGTTCGTCAATGTGGGCAACTGGCTCAACGGACGCTATGATGCGACCGTTGCTAAGACCCTGCACCGCTATGACGAGCTCCTTACCAGCCTTGAAAAAATTGGCAGTTCGAATTAATAATCTTTAATTTGTACTGTTTAACACATAACACATTTATGAAGCTAAGCGTCGTAATACCAGCCTATAACGAGGAAGAATCGATCACTCACACGCTTGTATCTTTACACAATACATTAAATAAGTACAATATTCCCCACGAGATCTGCGTCACCAACGACAATTCGAAGGACGGGACATTGCGTGTGCTGGACGAGCTATCGCTTCAAATTCCTACACTGGTTTATTACACCAATCCGGGCCCGAATGGCTTCGGTTATGCGGTACGCTACGGTTTGGAGCGCTTCAAAGGAGATTGTGTGGCCGTTTTCATGGCCGACATGTCCGACGATCCCGAGGATCTCGTGAAGTTTTATTACAAAATGCTGGAAGGCGACTATGACTGCGTTTTTGGCTCGCGCTGGGAAAAAGGCGGAAAAGTGATCGATTATCCTGCGTTGAAAAAGGTGATCAACCGCGTGGCGAATGCCATCGTGCGCATGGTGATGGGAATCAAATACAATGATACGACCAATGCATTCAAGCTTTACAAGCGCGAAACGATCGAGGGTATCAAGCCGTTTCTGGCCCCCCACTTCAATTTGACTATCGAATTACCCCTCAAAGCCATGGTGCGCGGCTATAATTACGCCGTGGTGCCCAATAGCTGGACCAACCGGAAATACGGCGAATCGAAGCTGAAAATCAAGGAAATGGGTAGCCGGTACTTCTTTATATTGATGTACTGCCTCATCGAAAAGTACTTCTCGCAAGGCGACTTTATGAAGAAAACGGCAGCGCCGAAGAAGGAAGTCAGCCGGTAATGCCTTGCCGGCCGCACCTTGCCGGTCGCGCCTTGCCGGTCGCGCTCTATTTAATCCACTCCTGGATAAAGGTCATTTTGTGCGCGATGTACGAGATCGCGAGGCCCCATACGAGCGCACTGGCGGACATCCACAGGAATATCGAACCCTTTGGTACCCGGAACGCCACCGCGAGAATAGGCCCGAAGAGCGGCGTGAACAATGGCGGCGTGAGGAATGCGATGCCTACGATCCCGAATTTGCGCCAGATATTGACGGCAATGCGGTTGGTTTTCGTGAATTTTTTGGGCGGCGATTTCCGGTACTTCTGAATCAAGTTGCGGATTGCCCCGCCTACGTACGTGAGCACGAACACCGTGAACATCATGCCCACGGCCGAGCAAAGGGCTGTTTCGATCCAGGTCAGTTTAAGTACGACCCCCGCAATCGGCCCTCCGAAGAATTTCAATGTACTGGCAAGCGCAACAGACAGGTATTTCAAAAACGTGGTTTTCATTTAGACTTTGACCTGTATCATTTCAGAAGCAAAACGCCTTGTCGCCTCGTTCGTCTGAACATAATCCTCGATTGAAGGATTCCCTACAAATGCGATTTTGGCAAGGCTCTCGACAATAACGTCCGAAATATCCAGAAAACCTATCTTATCGTGCAGGAATGCGTCAACGGCAATTTCGTTGGCCGCATTGACGATACAAGCGGCATTTCCGCCTTTTTCAAGCGCTTCATAGGCGATCGCCAGGTTGCGGAATGTTTCCAGATCGGGCTTTTCGAAATTGAGGGAAGGATAATCCATGAAATTGAACCGGGGGAAGTCCGATTTCAGGCGCTGCGGGTAATACAGCGCATATTGAATAGGCAGTTTCATGTCCGGAAGGCCCATTTGCGCCTTGATACTGCCATCTTCGAACTGAACCAGCGAATGTACGATGCTCTGCGGATGCACGATCACATCTATTTGTGAAGCATGAAGATCGAAAAGCCATTTCGCTTCGATCACTTCCAGGCCTTTGTTCATCAGCGTCGCAGAATCGATCGTGATTTTCGCGCCCATACTCCAGTTCGGGTGTTTGAGCGCCTGCGCCTTGGTTACGTGCGCGAGAAACTCCCGGTCCTTACCACGGAACGGGCCACCGGATGCGGTCAAAATAATCTTTTCAATCGCATTCTCCGATTCACCGGCCAAGCACTGGAAAATGGCCGAATGTTCCGAATCGACGGGGTAAATGCTGATATTGTGCTGTTTGGCCAATGCTGTAATGAGTTCACCAGCCACCACAAGTGTTTCCTTGTTGGCCAATGCAATATCCTTACCCGCTTTGATCGCGTGGATCGTAGGCAAAAGACCGGCGTACCCTACCATGGCTGTCAGCACCACGTCCACATGATCCGATTCCACTACGGAAGCCAAAGCAGATGCCCCGTTATAAACCTTGATACTGAATGGAAAGAGGGCTGCCTTAACCCTTTCATAATGCGCTTCATTGCAAATGACAACCTCCTCCGGCTTGAATTTGACCGCCTGTTCGATGAGCAAGTCGGCGTTGCCCCCGGCGGTAAGCACCGAAACGGAGAAAATTTCCGGATGCGCCGCGATCACTTCGAGGGCCTGGGTACCGATAGAACCGGTCGAACCTAAAATAGCTACTCTTTTTTTCATTGCATGCTCACTGTTAGGTTCGGTCAATTATGGTTCAGCCGGATCAGTTCGTCGGCGATCTTGCGGTCGTTGGAGAGGCGTGGCACCTTGTTCTGGCCGCCCAGCTTGCCATTGGCCCGCATATAGTCGATGAAGGAGTTCTTGCGCAGCGGCGTCAATTCGAGGCGGCGCAGGATACTTCCGGTGATCAGGTCTTTGTAATAAATGTTGAGTTCGGTTAGCTTGCGGTCGAGGTCGTTCGCAAATTGCTCCATATCATTCGGCCGGGTCGCAAATTCCACCAGCCATTCATGGTAAGGAAGGCCGCCATGCGTAGAATTTACCATCGGCGCGACGGTCAATTCCACTACTTCCGTCTCCGGATGCCTTTCCAAGGCGTATTTCAATGCTTTTTCAATCTCTTCGCCGATCACGTGCTCGCCAAATGCGGAGATAAAATGTTTGATACGGCCTGTTACGAGCACTTTATAAGGGTCCGTAGAAACGAACTTGACGGTATCGCCCAGCGAGTAACCCCACAATCCGGCATTGTTGTTGACAATCACCGCATAATTTTTGCCTACCTCCACTTCACCGATGGATAATCGACGCGGATTTTCGTCGAAGTAGTTTTCAACCGGAATAAATTCGAAGAAAATACCGGTGTCGAGCAAAAGCAATAGGCCTTCGTCATCCTGCTTGTCCTGGTACGCCAGGAAGCCTTCGGAAGCCGGGTACAGCTCTATGGAATCGATGCGCTTACCGATCGATTCGAACAATTTAGCCCGATAGGGCTCGAAATTTACCCCACCATATATAAAAAGCGAGAAGTCAGGGAATACGTCCTTGATCTTCTTGCCTGTACGTTCGATAATGCGGTCGAAATACATTTGCACCCACGGCGGAATGCCCGAAATGAGCGACATCCGCTGGTCGAGCGTTTCGTCGATGATCTTGTCGAGCTTGGTTTCCCAGTCCTCAATACAGTTCGTTTCATAGCTCGGCAGCTGGTTGGAGCGCAGATAACCCGGCACGTGGTGGTTGGAAATGCCTGACAGGCGGCCTGTCAGTACTCCGCCGGTGTCTGTCAGTACCGGGCTGCCAGAGAGAAAAATCAGCTTATTATCCAGGAAATCAGCTTTTTGAGTCTCTTCAATATACGTCAAAATGGCATTGCGCGCCGAATCGATGTGATTGGAGATGGAGTCTTTGGAAATCGGGATGTATTTGGTACCCGAAGTAGTTCCCGATGTTTTGGCAAAATACAGTGGCTTGCCCGGCCACAAAATATCACTTTCCCCGGATTTTATTTTCTCTACATAAGGTTTCAGGTCCTCATAATCGTACACCGGAACGGCTTCCCTGAAATCGGAATAGCTATGAATGTCTTTGAAGAAATGGTCTTTCCCAAACTGCGTGGCGGCGGCCTTCTTTACCAACTCCGACCTCCATTTTTCCTGGACCTCAACACTTCGCGCGATCCATTCCTGTTGCTGCTTGACAATGTAACGGGCCAACGGCCTGCTTAAAACTGATCTGATTCCCATAGTGAAAACAAATGTACGCAGGAATTACAAATTCCATGATTTTAGACCCGTTGGAAACCCCGTTGGAAAGCCACCCGGAACGCCTATCGGAAAGCCCTTTGCAACTAGTTTTACGCCCTTCGGATACCGCATACCGAAATTTTTTAAATGCCTTTGTTTGTGGTTAATAATCTGTAATTTTGCCATCCTGAAATCAAAGGGAGCAAAAGTTTTTAACATTATATATGGGATTGTTTGATTTTTTGACGAGCGATATAGCGATTGATTTAGGTACTGCCAATACTTTGATCATCCATAAAGATACTGTTGTTGTTGATGAGCCGTCGATCATTGCCATGGACAAAACCACCGGCAAAGTGCTGGCGATTGGCCATACGGCAATGCAAATGCACGAGAAGACGAACGAGAATATAAAGACCATCCGTCCATTGAAGGATGGGGTGATTGCCGACTTTACCGCGGCTGAAATGATGATCCGGGGGATGATCAAAATGATCGACACCGGCAGCCGTTTCTTCACTCCTTCCCATCGCATGGTGGTTTGTATTCCTTCGGGAATTACCGAGGTTGAAAAACGTGCGGTAAAGGATTCCTGCGAGCATGCAGGTGCGAAGGAAGTCTACATGGTACACGAACCTATTGCGGCGGCTATCGGTATCGGTATCGACATTACGCAGCCCAACGGGGTGATGATCGTCGATATCGGCGGCGGTACAACCGAAATCGCGGTAATCGCATTGTCGGGTATCGTTTGCGAGCAGTCGGTGCGCATTGCGGGCGACGTCTTCACACGTGATATCGTCGATTACATGCGCCGCGAACACAACCTGCTGATCGGTGAGCGTTCTGCCGAATTGATCAAAATGGCAATCGGCTCCGCATCTCCGGAGCTCGAAATCCCACTGGATGACTACCAGATCCGCGGCCGTGACTTGATGACCGGTATTCCCAAGGAAATCCGCGTCACTTACAGCGAAATCGCTTATTCTCTCGATAAATCGATCTCCAAAATTGAAGAGGGCGTGATGAAAGCCCTTGAAATTTCTCCTCCTGAGCTTTCTGCGGACATTTTCAAAAACGGTATTTACCTGACAGGCGGCGGTGCATTGATCCATGGCCTCGACAGACGTATCGCCCAAAAAACCAAGTTGCCAGTACACATCGCCGACGATCCGTTGAAGGCTGTTGTAAAAGGTACCGGGGAAGTCCTCAAAAACCTCGAACTATACAAGCCTGTACTGATTTCGTAGGATCGGAGCGCGCAGTTCATCCATATGCGTACGATGCGCCGGGCGTAAAAAATTTTCTATTTTTGCGCAACGTGCTTCTTGTGCACCAATTGATGAACTGCGCGTGAACATTTAACCCCATGCTCCAACTCGTTGATTTCGTCGTCCGGAATCGTTTCTTTTTGGTATTTGTGTTGCTGGAAGTGCTCAGTGCCTGGATGATCGTGCGCAACAATACCTACTGGGGAGCTACCTATTTCAATACTTCCAATTACTACGTCGCTAAAACGCTCGCGTTTTCGAACTCGGTGCGGGATTATACCAAGCTCGACGAGATCAATGCCGACCTCGCCAGCGAGAACGCGCATTTGCACGCGCTGGTAGCGAAGCTCAGCCAGACGAACCCCAGCCAGTTGCCCGCGGGTTATGTGCCGGACTCAGCATTCGCAGCGAGGTTCTCGTACACCGTGGCGAAAGTGGTGGATAATGAAACCAACAAGGCAAACAACGTCATCACGATCGACAAGGGCACGGCGCATGGTATCAAGCCGGGTATGGGTGTTATTTCGGCCACCGGCGTGGTGGGTAAGGTGCGGTTCTGCTCGCAGCATTACTCGGTCATTACCTCGATCCTGCATTCGAACTTCATGGTTTCGTCCAAGCTGGTGCGGAGCAAGGAAATCGGTTATGCCAAATGGGACGGAAAAGATCCTAACCTGATCGATATGATCGATGTTTCGAAGTATACCAAAGTTTACAAGGGTGACTCAGCGGTAACATCGGACCAGAACTCGGTATTCCCGCCGAACATTATGGTCGGGAAAGTACAGAGCGTGGCCGTGAACCCGAACCAGACTTTTTACAATATTGTGCTCAAACTAGCCACCGACTTCCGGAACCTGTCGTACGTGTATGTGGTACAAAATCACCAACTTGTAGAACAGGAAAATCTTAAAGCAAGAACCATAGAACTGAAAAAATGAGCTTACGCGAGGCGATACAATATTCCCTGATGATCCTGCTTTACCTGTTTTTGCAGATCTTCTTCATGCGGAATATCGTGCTTTTCAACTACGCGTTCTGTTTCATTTACATTGCGGCCATTCTGCTGCTGCCCGCGGACATGGACCGGATGTATACGTTGCTTATAGCATTCGCAGTAGGCTTTGTGGTGGATGTTTTCTCGAATACATTCGGGATGCACGCCTCGGCAACGGTGCTGATCGCCTATCTCCGGCCATTCCTGATCCATTACCAGATGAAGTCGCGCGGGGCCGAGCGCGCAGAGGTGGGCATACGTGCGCAAGGGCTGGGGGCATTTGTTTCGTACATTTTCCCGCTGATCCTGATCCACCATTCCATGCTGTTCCTGATGGAGATGAACAACTTTGGAATGATCCTTTACACACTGATACGCATCGGTGCCAGCACGCTCTTCACCACCATCCTCATTATCCTGCTGGAACTCTTCTCCAAACGCTAGCATGACATTTTGGCGGGACCTCGTTTTTGGCTCGGAATTTGATGTAATAACATTAAATTAACGATACGAGGCGACACCGTTTGGGAAGCAGGTTATTCATCCCAGCTCTTTTTAATTTTATCGTGAAATAAGGGCAGTTAGGACGCTCCATTCAGCCATTTATCAAATTTTAATTTGTACGAATTGGAGCTGTTATTAATCTTTGTAAATTCAGCATTCCTATGTTAGTTGCCATGTCAGAAACGCTCACGACTAATGAATACACGGACGATCTTCGTTATGAAGTATTTAACCGCGAGTTCATGCCACACATTGACTCCATGTACAACTTCGCCTTCCGCCTCACCATGGACGAAGACGATGCAAACGACCTGGTTCAAGACACATATCTGAAGGCGTTCCGTTTTATATCTTCATTCGAACAGGGTACCAACGCAAAAGCCTGGCTTTTCAGGATCCTCAAAAACAGCTTCATCAACGACTACCGTAAAAAAAGTAAAGAACCTTCCAAAGTTGATTATCAGGAAGTTGAAACGACCTATAATTCCGAGGAAGCATCTGATACCACTTATACCGTAGACCTCCGTGCTGATGCTGTACAGGAACTGATCGGCGATGAAGTTGCGAACGCACTCAACGCCCTGCCTGTCGACTTCAGAACGGTCATCATTCTCTGCGACATCGAGGGTTTCACCTACGAAGAGATGGCCAAAATCCTGGACATTCCTATCGGAACGGTGAGGTCCAGATTGCACCGCGCACGTAACCTCCTGAAAGAAAAACTCAGAAGCTACGCGAGCTCAATGGGATATGATTCATAGGGTTGTGAAACTTTTTTTGCAACCTCTTCGGTTATAGGGTACAACTGTACAATATTCCATTATTCTTTTTTCATTTTAACTAATGAATGCATCTTCCACGACGCCTTCTGTAACAGAAGTTGCGCAAAAACAAATGAAGCATACCTGCGAGCACCATGCTGAGTGTATGAAAATTATTCAGGCAATCCTGGATGATGAGGCGAGCGAAGCAGAGAAGGACCACTTCCGCGAAAACATGGATAAATGCATCCCTTGTATCGAGGCGTATCGCCTGGAAAAGTGCATCAAGGATTCCCTCAACATGAAAATTGTCAAGAAACCTTGCCCGGATAGCATTCTTAATACGATTATTTCAAAAATTAACAGTTAATCTGTTCGAGTGAAAGGTAAGCTTATCATATTTTCTGCCCCTTCCGGATCCGGAAAGACCACCATCGTAAGGCATCTTTTAAATACATACACACAACAACTGGCATTTTCTGTTTCCGCATGTACGCGCCCGCGCCGCGACTATGAGATAGATGGCAAAGATTACTACTTCCTGACCTTACAGGACTTTCGTCAGAAAATAGCGGATCAGCAGTTTGCGGAATGGGAGGAAGTTTACGCCGGCAATTACTACGGCACACTTAAATCAGAAATACAGCGCCTTTGGGATGAAGGCAAGCACGTCCTCTTCGATGTGGATGTGAAGGGAGGGTTAAAACTGAAAGAAGCATATGGCGACGCCGCACTCGCCGTATTCGTGAAAGTTACCTCCGATGAAGAAATTAAGCGCCGCCTGTCGGGCCGCGGTACGGAAACGGAAGAAACTTTGGCCACACGCCTGGCCAAAGTGCGTTACGAACAGAGTTTCGAGCACGAATTCGACGTGGTGCTTGTCAATGATGAACTGGACGAAACGCTGGCCAAAGCGGAAGACCTCGTTCAGGCATTCATCCAATCCTAAATTTTATTCAACGCAATGAAGATCGGCCTGTTTTTCGGATCGTTCAATCCTATTCATGTCGGTCACCTGATCATCGCCAACACCATGGCCACGACGACAGACCTCGAACAGGTCTGGTTTATCGTGAGCCCGCAAAATCCATTCAAGAAAAATAATAGTCTCCTGCACGAATTCGACCGTTTCGACCTCGTGCAGCGCGCTATTTCGGACAATACGCTGCTTCGGGCGAACGATATCGAATTTCATATGCCCAAGCCAAGCTATACCATCGACACGCTCGTGCGCTTGCAGGAGAAATTTCCGCAGCACCAGTTCAAGCTGATCATGGGAGAAGACAACCTGGCGCAATTTCCGAATTGGAAGAACTACGAGAAGATCCTTGAATACACGGGCCTTTATGTTTACCCGCGGCCTCATTCAAAACCACACGCATTCGGTAACCATCCGGATGTGAAATTCGTGGAAGCGCCATTGCTGGACATTTCGGCTACTTTCCTCCGCGCCTGCATTCAAAAAGGCCAGTCGATCCGCTACATGGTGCCCGAACCCGTGGAGCAGCTGATTAAGATCAAGAAGTTTTATCAGTAATCAGAGCGGCCTGTCCTGGTAGGTAATTTCGGACAGCAATCCAACTGCATTGAACTTAAGTAACACCTTTCTCGCATCGGATTTGGCTTGCATATTCTCGCATTGCGGACCTTTTTCGAGAAAGTAAACATAGAATTTGGTATTCCGCTCGCCAAGCTGATGAATATCCGGCCGACCTAGTATTTCTCCGATCGTGTCGGCAAACTTTCCCTTCAATTCTTTTTCAACACTTTTAAAATCGCCTTCAAGACCTTTGCGAACGTCGTTGCACCCTCCGCGATCACCCCGCCATTTTTTAAGGTCCAGGTTGCCTAATTTATCGGGCGCACTCGAACAGCCGGCAATCACACCTATCAACGCTGTAAGAAGAATTTTTATAGATAATTTCATTGTCATGATTCGTTCATTCAAAACTGAGGCGAATCTAGCCATACAATGCGAGAATCTTGCAATGCATTCTCCCAAACAACATCTAACCATACCTGACTACAACTGACTATACCTGACTACATCTGACCATACCTAACTACATCTGACTATACCTGACTACAACTGACCATACCGCACTACTACTGACCATACCTGACTACTACAACTGACTATACCCATGAAGAAACAACTCCTGACCATTTTCGCCCTGATTTTCGTTTCACTGGCGGCATTAGCGCAAGACAATGCCCCACAACCCGTCGACGGTACCGATTGCTCGAACCTGTTTTTTCAGGCATTACTGGACGAGAACGCACCGGCCGTGGGTAACCTCATTGCCAATGATTTTACCGTAACCAATTACAATGGCCAGACGATCGATGGCCGTTCGTTACAGCAAGCTATCGGGCAAGGCTACATTATTGTCGACTCCGGCATGCTCACGGGCACACGCACGCGTACGTACGGGGACGTAGCGGTCGTGCAGGGCTTCTGGAATGTAAGCGCACGGATTCAGAACAACGGCTTCAATGGGAATGTCGCGTACACAAGCGTATGCGTTCGCTCGGGCGGGAAATGGAAGATTACGACCGTACAGCTGACGCCCGCCCAGTAATGTCAAGGCATAAAAAAAGAGAACCGGAACCAGTTCTCTTTTTCAATTATAGTCTAACATTACATTCTAAACATTCATCAGCGATTCGCGACGACGCATTTTTCCGGCCGGGATACCGAACATCATCTTGAAGCGGCGGCAGAAATAAGCGGTGTCTTTGTAACCCACATCGGAACCGATCGCGCGGATGCTTTTCTTCGAGGTGCGGAGCAGATCCACAGCTTTTTCCATGCGCTGGTATTCGATATAATCCTGCGGGTTGATACCGGTCAGCATTTTGAAATACTGGCCTACATAATCCTCTGAAACGTTCGCTACGTTCGCGAGTACCTTGTTCGACAGGTCGCCACCCAGGTTATCCTTGATGTAAGCGAAGATGTCGATCAGACGAGGATCTTTGAAATAGGTACTGTTGGTAACGAGCTGCTCTACGAACAGTTTGTTTTTCAAAATATAACGGATGATCTCGATCACCACCTCTTCGGTTTTGATCTTGATGATACGGCCTTTACCCGGCGTATCGAGCATATCTTCCGTCAGGATCTGGTTGATCGTCGCAGCGATCTGGTCGTCGCGTTTGATCAGGAACGGAGGCACGTCCAGGGACGTAAAGAAGTTTACGGTATCAAATACTTTCGCTTCGAAAGAGATCAAACCGAAAGAGTTTGGCAACTTTCCGATCAATGCCGGATCGTGGCCTGCTTCGATATAATTGTCACGGTTGGTCATGAACTCCTCGTTCGACACGGTTTTGGCGGATGCGCCGTTTCCGTATGTCACGGTAGCATGCTTACCTCCCGGAATGAAGAGCATATCCCCTTCCTCAACCCTCTGAGGCTCGTCGGATCCGAAAGAAACTTCACCGTCGTACAGAATGGTCAAAGAGTTCTGTACGTCATAAAAGTTTTTGATTGTGATGGGCTGTAAAATCCTGATATGACGGGCCTTCACAAATTTCACCCCCAACGACTCAATAATCTTATTATAGTCTTCCATACTTGATATATTTAAGGGCCGTTTTGACCGATTTTTCAAATTTTGTACAAATCTAATAAATTGTACAAAACTAATACAAGTATAGTTTCACAAAAATTTGAAAAAAAGTGATATTTTGATATTATTTTAATCCAACATTCAGAATAAAATCGACTTTTGGGAGAATTACTAATTATTTAAGAAGCTCCCGGGCGATTACGAGTTTTTGGATTTCGGAGGTACCTTCATAAATCTGTGTGATTTTCGCATCCCGCATGAGGCGCTCTACGTGGTATTCTTTCACATAACCGTAGCCCCCGTGCACCTGGACGGCTTCTGTTGTCACCCACATCGCCACTTCGGATGCATACAATTTTGCCATAGCCGCAGCCTGGATGTAGTCCTTGCCCTCGTCTTTCAACCGGGCGGCTTTGTAAACAAGTAACCGGGCGGCTTCAATCTTCGTCGCCATTTCCGACAATTTGAACTGGATCGCCTGGTGCTCGGCGATGGGTTTGCCGAATGTCTTCCGCTCCTTGGAATATTTTAAGGAAAGCTCAAATGCGCCCGCAGCGATTCCCAATGCCTGTGCTGCAATGCCGATACGGCCGCCATTCAGCACATTCATCGCGAACTTGAATCCAAAACCGTCCTCCCCGATCCGGTTCGCCGCCGGCACTTTCACGTCCGAAAACATCAAAGTATGTGTATCTGAGGCCCTTATACCCATTTTATCTTCCTTGCGACCGACAGAAAAGCCTTTCCAGCCTTTCTCGACAATGAAAGTATTAATCCCCTTGTGCTTCGCCTCCGGGTGTGTCTGCGCGATCACCAGGCAAACCGACGAAGTATTTCCGCTGGTGATCCAGTTTTTTGTGCCGTTCAATAAATAGTGGTCGGCGTTCAGGAATGCGGTCGTATGCTGCGAGGTCGCATCCGAACCGGCTTCCGGCTCCGACAGGCAGAATGCACCGATGATTTCGCCCGATGCAAGCCTCGTCAGATATTGCTGCTTTTGCGCCTCCGTACCATACTTTTCAAGGCCCCAGCATACCAGCGAATTGTTCACCGACATGATTACCCCCGCCGAGGCATCCACCTTCGAAATCTCCTCCAACGCGAGCACGTACGCGAGCGTATCCATGCCTCCGCCGCCGTACTCGGGTGCTACCATCATGCCTAAAAAGCCTAATTCGCTCATTTTGCGCAGTAATACCGGGTCGAAATGTTGGGCAGTATCGCGTTCGATCACACCGGGTAATAATTCGGTTTGAGCGAAATCGCGTGCAGCGGCCTGCACCGCCTGGTGCTCTTCACTGAGGTTGAAATCCATTCCGGTAAGTGGTTGGGAAGCTGACATAGAAGACGTTGATTTTTGAGGATGAAGATTTTCAAAAATAGGATTTACGAAAACAGTATGCAAGCATACAATTTCCTAACCGATTAAAACTTTGGGTTTTGCTGGCCGTTTTGAAGAAAAGTTGTCTTAAGTTTGCGCCCTGATCACGACAGATTACACATGCCCGTTCTTACCGTTTTTTACATTAAGCTGCTCATCAACCTTGCATTGACAATCGGAATCATCTGGACCATCAGCCGTTCGGATCTGTTTTCAAAATGGCAGCGAGAAAACGATAAACTGATCCTCACATTAGGCTTTGTGCTTTTCAGGCTCATTCCCTGGATCGGTATTTTCCTGATCATCAATGAGGAACCGCGGGGAGATATTCCTTTCTTTTTTTACAAGGCAGAAGGCGCCAAAGCGGGTGGTTTCGTGTATCGCGATTTCTGGTCGTACCACGCACCGCTTTACGCGTACATTATCAGCATTCCGGTCTGGATATGGCACAATGCGCGGGCGATCGTGCTTTTTATGGTGCTGATGGAAACCGCCATTCTCTGGCTTACTTACGATACTTACAAAAGTAAAACCCCGAAAGCACTACAACTGGCCGCGATTTATTACATGCTGCCTGCTGCATTCATGTACATCCTCGTCGATGGGCAGGAAGAAGTGTGGTTCTGGGGAGCGGCGCTGCTGATCTGGCGTTATACCATTAAAAACAGAAGCAACTACGAGGTCGGTATCGGACTTTTGTACGCGATGACCTTGCTGACGATCAAGGTTACATTCATATTCCTGCTGCCGGCATTGCTGGTCATGGTGAAAAAACCCATTAAAATGCTGCTGGTGATGGCGGCGATCGGTTTACCCGCTGTGGGCTTCCTTTACTGGCAGATCGGCGACCTGTTCCTGATGCCAATCCGGCATACCGAACAGCTCATGACGCCCAACCTATTCTCGGTGCTCCGGCCATTTGTAGAAATCGTTTTCCATGTCGATGAAAAGAAATCAACGCTGATCAACTGGTTTGGACTCTTGTTTACAGTATTTATTCCCGTGTACATGGCATTTAAAGCACGGCACAGGCACATCAGCGAAGTATTGCCGGGCCTTTTCATTGCCTGCTTCGTGTGTATGATGCTCTTCCAGGCCAGCGCGATGGGCGCATATGTGATCGCCTATCTGATGGCCGTTGTATTTGAAATCATTGATATTCGTAAAACCGCCCACGTGGTTGTATTGCTGGCATTGAACTGGCTTACAGTAGTGCAGCCGTTTGTGTGGGTGTATATCAAACAGCCCGCGTACACATCGCTGAGCCGGTTTGCCAACACGTCCTATCTTTTCGAGTACGTATTGCAGATCCTGAATGTGCTCTGCTTCCTGTGGATTCTCCGCCAAACATATCGCAAGGTGGTTCATTCACAAACTCTGGCTGCGGCATGAATATAGTCCTCGCCAAAACCGCCATCAGCGTAGCCGCATTACTGGTTACTGCCGCATTACTATTCAAAAAGGACGCTCTGACCGATTGGCTGGAAACAAAGTCCGCAAACATGGTCATGGCTGTGGCCTGGATACTCCTGCGACTGCTGCCATTCATTGCCGTATACCTCATCGCGAATATGGAGCCGACCTCGGACGTGAACGGCTTCTGGGACGAGGGGAGCAAGGCTTCTTTAGGCCAGGTCGTGTACCGCGATTTCTGGTCGCCCTACTCGCCACTTTACGCCTATTTCCTTGGCATTTGGCTCAAACTTTGGTATAATCCAAAAATGATCGTCATCACGATGGCAGCGATGGACGGCATTGCATTGCTTGTTTCCTACCATTTTTTCAGGCCATTCCAATCGCGCGGTACATTCCTGTTCCGGGCGCTCATTTACCTGCTCTTGCCCGGTTCTCTCGTGCTATGTGTGATAGGTGCGCAGGAGGATGTGTGGATGTGGCTGTTCGTGACGCTCGCCTACCTCGTGCGTGAGCGCACTTTGCGCGTGGAATGGTACGCGATCATTCTCGCCATCGGCTTGCTGATGACCAAAGCTATTTTCGTGCTCATCATGGTGCCGTTGTTTTTGCTGGAAAAACAAAAGATCCGCTTCGTCATCCCCATTGCCATTATCGGCATTATCTCGCTGGCGATTCTGTACCCGCTCGTCGGGCTGGAATTCATGCAGCCGCTCGATGAGGCCAAGACTTTACGTGCTCCGAATATTCAGTCCATACTCAATCCATGGTTTTATAACTCCATCGGTGTAGGTGAAAAGTTCTGGAACTGGATCGGGTTGGTGGCTTCGGTTGGGTTAGCTTGCATTTCTGCCTGGCGTCTTCGCCATGCCGATTTCCGCGTAATGCTTTCCAAAGTGTGGGTGGTTCTGTACGCTACGATGATGATCGTACAGCAGAGCGCTTACAGCAATTATATCTTCCTTTTCCTGCTCCCGCTGGTATTCTATGTAATTGACTGGAAGAACAAAACACAAATTACGATACTTTTCGTATTCAACTTGCTTTGCGTCGTGCATCCGTCCTATTGGTGGCGGCTCGGCATGCCCTGTTATATGACGCCCTCCGACACGGCCGCGTCTTCCGAACTGCTCATCGACTATTCGATGCAAACCGCCATTGTGGTCCTGACGGGGTATTTCATCTGGTTGGCATTTCCGAAAAAGGAGGAAGTTCCTGCCAGTCAGCATTAACAGGAAGACCTCTGTTTCTTCGCGGTACCCATTTTCCGAACCGCAAGTTTAACTTTCTTTAACGCTCCGCATTCGGTACCGGTTTTTACATTTGGAAAAACCCAAAACCGCCCGAATGCAGCCCGTTGACCGGCATACCCTACACGAACTACAACTCCTGCCGGAAAACAGCCGGACGGCCAGTATTTTCGCCTTCTACAACCGTACTGAAACGCTAGGCGGCGGTGATTATCTCAAAAGCATTATCACCCGGCCCAAGGAAACGCCCGAGGACATTATTCGCTTTCAGGACCTGTTAAAAGCCATTGCCATGCGTCCGACGGCCTGGCAGGTACACATTGCCAAAGCATACGCCGCCGCAGCCGAAAGCTACTATGCATTGAGCGTGGCGCATTCGATGTCGCAGGATGCGATCAAGCATTGGTTTGACACCTGGCTGTATTCGGTCAGAAACAAGGGGGAATATTACCGCATTCAAAGTGGCGTACTCGCAACGCTGCGGCTGGTTAGGGCGGTTCAATCCACTTTGGATCATCTGGCGGAGGCCGCTATCCCGGATGAAATTTCCGACGACATTGCCGGGCTCAGGAAGTTCATCTTCTCCCCCATTCTGGCTATGTTTTTGAGGAAAAACGATGAAGGACTATCCGACAGCGCTATCTTTTACCTCGACTATCATCTGCGGATCAGCCACAGAAAACAGTTCCGGCAAATGCTCGACACGCTGTACAAGCTGGACGCCTGCCTGGCCATTGTCAAAACCGCAAAGCGCTATCAGCTTGCATTTCCGGTTTTTGATTTACATTCCAATGATTTCAATGCCGAAGCTGCCTGGCACCCGCTTGTCACCGGCGCAGTCGCCAACGATCTGAGCCTGGCGCATAACAACCCCGTCTGCATTCTCACCGGCGCGAATACCAGCGGCAAGACCACTTTCCTCAAAACCTGCGGCATTATTGTCTATCTCGCACATTTGGGTTGGCCGGTGCCCGCCAAATCACTGCACTTATCATTTATCGACCGGCTTTTTACCTCCATACACCTCTCCGACGACCTCGATCAGGGTTTCAGCCATTTTTACAGTGAAATGATGCGTATCAAACAGATTTCTGAAGCGTTGAGCCGGAGTGAAAAATGCTTTGTGATCGTGGATGAATTATTCCGCGGTACCAACCAGGAGGATGCTTTACATTGTTCCAAAACGGTACTCGACGGCTTTTCGAGCTTCAAGGGCTCCTATTTTCTCGTTTCTACGCACCTCCATGAGCTGATCGCACATTATGCCGGCCATTCCAAGCTGAGCTTCCGATGCTTCCGCACGCGCATTACCGATAATCAATTTCAAAATACATTTAAAATAGAAGAAGGCGCCGCATTTGAGAAAGTGGGAAGGCTCATTATGGATCAAACCGGCGTGACGGCATTGCTCCAAAACGCGAAAAGGCCCTCACCGCAATGAGAGCCTTTCACCTATTTGCATTCAAATATTCTATTCAATCACATCAAAACCGCAGAATGGCACCAGCACGGCCGGTACTTTCACCGTTCCGTCGGGTAGCTGGTTATTTTCCAGCAATGCCGCCAGGATGCGCGGCAACGCTAATGCGGAACCATTCAACGTGTGAAGCAGCTGCGTTTTTTTGTCGGCATTCTTGTAACGCAGTTTCAAGCGGTTGGCCTGGTAGGTCTCAAAGTTAGAAACAGAACTGCATTCCAGCCAGCGCTGCTGCCCGGCCGACCATACTTCGAAATCGTAGGTCAATGCGGAAGTGAAGCCCATATCGCCACCGCACAAGCGCAGAATACGATAAGGCAATTCCAGTTTTTCGAGCAACATTTTCACGTGCTCCACCATTTCGTCGAGGGCTTTGTAAGATTCTTCCGGTTTGTTGATCTGCACGATCTCTACCTTATCAAACTGGTGCAAACGGTTCAGCCCGCGTACGTGTGCGCCCCAGCTACCCGCCTCCCTGCGGAAACACGGCGTGAATGCGACGTTTTTCACCGGCAATTCACTTTCGGCAACGATCACGTCGCGGTACAGATTGGTGACCGGTACCTCGGAAGTCGGAATCAGGTAGAGGTCATCGACAGTAGCGTGGTACATCTGACCTTCCTTGTCGGGCAGCTGTCCGGTAGCGAAACCTGAATCCGCATTCACGACGATTGGCGGCTGTACCTCGGTATAACCCGCTTTGCCCGCTTCATTGAGGAAAAAGGCGATCATCGCACGCTGCAAACGAGCAGCTTTACCTTTGTACACCGGAAAGCCTGCGCCGGTAATTTTGTTGCCCAGTTCAAAATCAATGATCGGGGCCAGGTTACCACCCAGTTTTTTAATCAAATCCCAATGCGGCAATGCGCCATCGTGCAAAGCAGGCTTGGTACCGCTTTCCAGTACAGTCACATTATCATCGGCCGTACGGCCTTCCGGGACGCTTTCGTGCGGGAGGTTAGGCAGCTTTACCAGTTCTTGCAACAGGGCTTCCTCAAATGCCTTATGCTCCTCTTCCAGTGCCTTGGAACGGTCTTTCAATGCAGCGGTATCGGCTTTGGCGGTTTCGGCCTCGGCTTTCTGACCAGCTTTCATCAACGCACCGATTTCCTTGGCCTTGTTGTTGGAAGCAGCCAGCACGTCATCCAAATCCTGTTGGATCTGGCGACGCTTTCCATCCAGTTCAATAATGCGGTCTACCGCCTGTTCGGCATCCTTGAAATGCTTTTTAGTCAGTCCCGCGATGGTTAGCTCGCGGTTTTCGCGGATAAAATTCGTTTGTAACATTGGCTGTCGGCTGTCGGCTTTCGGCGATCAGCTTTTTAGTATTTGAATACTTTGAGATCAGGGAGCAGTGAAAATATCCTTCATCGCGTCTTCATAAAAGAACAGACGTTCGTTGAGGACGTTCAATGCTTCCGCTTTGTATTTTGAGTGGATCAACAGGGAAAGATTGTGCTCCGACGCTCCGTACGAAATCATTCGTATTGGAATATTTTTCATCGCGTCAAGCACTTTCAGGGCGATACCTTCTTTGTCGGCGCTGAAATTCCCAACGATACAAATGATGTTCTGATCGCGGTCATGCTCCTCCAAATCAGCGAATTCGCGCAATTCGGCGCTGATCTGTTCCAGGTTTTCGGAGTTATCGATCGTTACCGACACCGATACTTCGGAAGTTGTGATCATATCCACCGGTGTTTTATATTTTTCGAAGATCTCAAACACCCTGCGCAGGAAGCCGTAAGCATTCAGCATACGGGTCGAGTGAATGTAAATCGCCGTGATATTGTCTTTCGCCGCAATGGCTTTGATATCGCGGTCGGAAGTCTGGGTTGCGATGAGCGTGCCAGGTGCTTCGGGCTGCATCGTGTTTTTCAAACGAACCGGTACACCGCGCAATTTGGCAGGGGTAATGGTGCTCGGATGCAAAATTTTCGCCCCGAAGTACGCCAGTTCAGCCGCCTCTTCGAACGTCAGCTCGCGGATCGGGAAGGTACGCTTCACAATGCGCGGGTCGTTGTTATGCATGCCGTCGATGTCGGTCCAGATCTGGATCTCGTCCGCGCGAATCGCACCGCCGATCAACGAAGCAGTGTAGTCCGAACCACCTCTTTTCAGGTTATCCACTTCTTCGCGCGGGTTGCGGCAAATGAAGCCTTGGGTTACGATCGTCTGCTTGTCGGTATATTGGTTCAAAATCGTCACCAATTTCTCCTCGATCGTCGCCAGTTCAGGCTCGCCGTCGGCGTCGATGCGCATGAAATCCAATGCAGGCAGCAATACGGAGCTCTCCCCTTTTTCTTCGAGGTAAGCCTGGAACATCTTGGTACTCAATATTTCACCTTCCGCAACGAGTTCTTTCTCCTGCTTGATGGTGAGCGGTTTCACGCTTACCACGGATTTGATAAATCCAAACTCCGAATCCACGATCTGCTGACCAGCCGCGAGGCCTTCCGGCGTTGAATACAACTCTTTAATAAACAGGTCGTAGTGATTTTTCAGCTCTTCAATCAGTGCAGCTGCCTTGGCATCGTCATACGATTTGGCCGCTTCTCCGATAGCGATCAGCGCATTGGTAGAACCGGACAATGCCGACAATACCACAATTTTACGATTAGGATCATTGTTGAGGAGTTCGCGGATTGAGTGCATACGCTCAGGCTTCCCTACCGAAGTGCCGCCAAATTTCCAGACTTGCATAACTAGTTTTGAATGATTGAATTTTGAATGATTGAATGGGTAATGACCGAATGATTGAATGATTGAATGATTGAATGATTGAATATTTTTTAAGCAATAAATTAAGTCGTGAATTCTGCCGCTAAACAGTAACACGTCCTATTCAATCATTCAGTCATTCAATCATTCAAAATTAAACTTTTGAGCCCGATCATCTTGATCGCCGTAATAGCCGCCTCGTCGCCCTTGTTACCGTGCACCCCGCCCGCACGCTCCAGTGCCTGCTCCATATTATTCGGGGTCAGTACGCCGAAGATTACTGGTTTGTCGTATTTGAGGCTCACATTGGTAACGCCTTGTGCCACCGCGTGGTTGATGTAATCGTTGTGTTTGGTTTCGCCCTGGATCACGACGCCCAATGCGATCACCGCGTCGATATCGGCGCGTTGGGCGAACCATTGCGAACCCATCGTGAGCTCAAAGCTTCCCGGCACATTACCTCTGACGACATTCGCCGGCACCGCCCCGTAGGTAACGAGGGTTTGATACGCGCCTTCGAACAGTTTCTCGGTTACCTCGCTGTTCCATTCGGCCACCACGATCGCAAATTTTTTGTTACTAATATCCGGAAGTCCTTCCGTTGTAAACACGCTTAGATTCTTATCTGCACTTGACATTGATTTTCAAGGGGTTTTATGAAAACAGCTATATATTTAAGATTTCGGATTAAATGAATAAAAAAAGGATAAAACCGTGGCCGGCTTTATCCTTTTTCAGAAACAGAATGGGTTAACCATTATTTGCCGACCTGTCCCTCTAATAATCCCATATATTTCTTCGCGTTCACTACTTCCGAGGAAAGTGGGAACTCGTCAACAACACGTTTATACGTAGCAACCGCATCGGCAGGCTGGTTAGCCTTCTCCTGAGCGAGAGCGAGTTTCATCAGATAAACAGGTGTAAAATACTCGTTCTTCTCATAATCAGCAGCTTTTTGATAGTATGAGATGGCTTCGGCAGCCTGATTTTTTTCGAGATAAGCGTCACCGATCAATGACTGCGCACGTGCGTGGATCAACAGATCGGAAGAGCTGAATGATTGAAGACGGCTGATAGCCTCATCGTATTTGCCTTGTTTCAGCAAAGCCACACCAGCGTAGAAGCTTGCGAGGTTGCTAGCGTCGGTTCCTTTATAATTGTCCGCGATAGACAAAAGGCCTTCGTTACCACCGGCTCCGTTCAATGCTTTTTGCAATGAATCCGCTTCAAAATCGTAAACGACACTGGCAAGGGCATTTTGCGCTGTTCCTTCCTGCGTACCAATGTAAGCGCGATAACCAGCGAACGCTGCAATAGCAACTACAATCGCTCCTCCGATACCCAAAACAACCTTACGGTTTTTTAAGAAAAAAACCTCAGCTTTATTGATCTGACCCGCTAATGCCTCCGGAGATTCGATGATTTCAATCCCGGGTTCTCCCGGATTTTTCTTGCTCATATCAATTAATTCGATTTTGGAGTGCAAAGTTATGAAAAACTTATTAAGTCAAAACAAGTTAGGACACAATTCTTTGTGTTATCTATTTCCGGCACACCATTAATGAACGAATGGCTTGCGGTGACAAATGCACCCGGGCTCATTTGATTTGTGCCCCAGCCCATTACCCTCGCCCGGAAACAAAAACTGCGCGGCAACCAGGGTCGCCGCGCAGCATTTCGTATACTATATAATATTAGTACAATGGATATTGTTTCATCCATTCGTTAACTTCTGTTTTCACAGCGGCGATTTTCGCGTCGTTGTCGTTGTTGACCAGAACGGTGTCAACCAGGTCAACGATACGCTCCATATCTGCCTCCACCAATCCGCGGGTGGTCATCGCAGCCGTTCCTACGCGCATACCTGAGGTTACCATCGGCGATTTGTCGTCGAACGGCACCATGTTTTTGTTGATAGTGATATCCGCTTTGATCAATGTATTTTCGGCCAATTTACCAGTCAGGCCTGATTCCACGCCATTTTTAGTGCGCAGGTCGATTAGCATCAGGTGGTTGTCGGTACCGCCTGAGATGATACGGTAACCTTTGTCAACGAATGCTTTGGCCATTGCCTGGGCATTTTTCGCAACCTGAGTTGCGTAGTTGTAATATCCTTCGCTCAGCGCTTCACCGAATGCAACGGCTTTGGCAGCGATAATATGCTCCAACGGCCCGCCTTGTGTACCCGGGAATACACCCGAATCCAGAAGCGACGACATGGTGCGCAGCTGACCTTTCGGGGTTTTGATACCGAATGGGTTTTCGAAATCGTTGCGCATCATGATCACACCGCCGCGTGGGCCGCGCAATGTTTTGTGCGTGGTAGTAGTAACGATGTGGCAGTGATCGAACGGATCTTTCAAAAGTCCTTTCGCGATCAAACCGGCCGGGTGGGAAATATCGGCCATCAGCAAGGCACCGATTTTGTCGGCTACGGCGCGAAGACGCTCGTAATCCCAGTCGCGGCTATATGCCGATGCACCGCAGATCAAAAGCTTCGGACGCTCTTTCAAAGCAGTTTCCTCTACTTTATCCCAGTCGATCAGACCAGTTTCCGCTTCTACACCATAAAATACAGGCTGGAAATACTTACCCGAAATGTTCACTGGCGAACCGTGGGTAAGGTGGCCTCCGTGTGCGAGATTGAAGCCCATGATTTTGTCGCCGGGGTTCAAACAGGCAAGGAAAACAGCCGTATTGGCTTGTGCTCCCGAATGGGGTTGTACGTTAGCCCAGGTAGCACCGAAAAGTTCTTTCAAACGGTCGATCGCGATCTGCTCGATTTCATCAACGATTTCGCAACCGCCATAGTAGCGTTTGCCCGGAAGACCTTCTGCATATTTGTTGGTCAACACACTGCCTGACGCCTCCATCACCTGGCGTGATGTGAAGTTTTCAGAAGCGATCAGTTCGATACCAGACTCCTGGCGATGTTTTTCTCTGTTGATCAGATCAAAAATGGTGGTGTCACGTTCAACGCTGGTGAGTGTAGACATGGGATTTGTCAGAAAAAATGGTGTGATACTCGTGGAATAAGCCGCAAAAATACAAGCAATTATTTTGGAATAAAATACTAACACTTACTTTATATTTAAAGTGCGAACCGCCCGAGAAGCCGAACGGGGCCAAATAGTCCGTAGTGATGCGGCAAGCGTAATTTTAAGTGTAAGTTATTTCTTAAATTATTTTAAGAATAATTGTTTTCCGTTGTACTTTTGTGGTCAAATCGTTCGTGCGTGATCGAACACATGAGTAACTTGCAGTTTAATCCGAAGTCTATTCACGAAACTCTTACATAATTTAACATTTAGTTATGAGCCAACAAACGGTAAGTCCACAAACAATCCTGATGCAAGCTTCCAGCAATGGAAAAGGCACTACCGGCACCATAGGTCAGCCCATCACCTATGAAAAAATCCCGACGCAGATTTTTGCCGATTCCAAAGAAGCGTCCTATGCAGTTGCAAAAGAGATCTCGGACCTCATCCGTCAGAAACAAAAGGAAGGTAAACCTTGTGTTTTAGGACTTGCAACCGGTTCTTCGCCGAAGACCGTTTACGCGATCCTCGTGCGCATGCACCGTGAAGAAGGTTTGAGCTTCAAGAATGTGATTTCTTTCAATCTGGACGAGTACTACCAAATGGAGCCGGATTCCATTTACAGCTACCACCGGTTCATGAAAGAGCAGCTGTTCGATCATGTCGACATTCCAAAAGAAAACTATTTCCTGCCGGACGGAACGGTACCCGCTGCTTTGCTGCGTGACTACTGCATGTCTTACGAGAATAAAATCAATGCGGTAGGCGGACTGGATTTCCAGTTGCTGGGTATCGGGGGTAACGGCCACATCGGTTTCAACGAACCGGGTTCATTGATCAACTCTCATACACGCCTCATTACACTCGACCACTCTACGCGCGCCGCTGCGAGCATGGAGTTCGGTGGACTGCATAATGTACCGCGTAAAGCGATCACATTGGGTGTTGCACCTATTTTGAATGCACGCCGCGTGGTATTGCTGGCTTGGGGTGAAAGAAAGGCTTCTGTGATCAAGAGCGCTGTGGAAGGCCCGGTGACCGAGCTTAACCCTGCTTCTTACCTGCAAGCACACACCGATGTGACTTTCGTCGTGGACGAGAGCGCAGCTTCCGAGCTGACCCGCATTAAAACACCTTGGGCGGTTGATTCAGTGGTCTGGGATAATAAAATGATCAAGAAAGCGGTAACCCATTTGTCGCAAACCTTGAAAAAACCAATCCTGAAACTGACCGACAAAGATTACAACGACAATGGTATGAGCGACTTGCTGGCACAATATGGTGCTTGCTACGAGATCAATATCAATGTTTTCAACCAGTTGCAACATACCATTACCGGCTGGCCGGGTGGTAAGCCTAATGCGGACGATACGCACCGCCCGGAACGCGCTCAGCCTGCGAAAAAACGCGTGCTGATTTTCAGCCCGCACCCGGACGACGATATTATTTCAATGGGTGGTACTTTCCAACGCCTCGTTGACCAGGGCCACGAAGTACACGTTGCATACCAGACTTCCGGAAACATCGCGGTAGCCGATGATGAAGCATTGCGTTTCATCGATTTCGTAGTCGACTTCAACAATGGATTCGATATCGACAGCCCGGATGCGAACAAACTGTTCCTGGATGCGAAAGAATTTTTGAGACACACCAAAAACAGCGAGATCGACAGCCCCGAGGTTCGTAAAGTAAAAGGGCTGATCCGCCGTGGTGAGGCTAAGGCTACCTGTCGTTTCGTAGGTATTCCTACCAGCCAGGCGCACTTCCTCGACATGCCTTTCTACGAAACGGGTACTGTTCAGAAAAAGCCTATCGGTGAAGAAGATATCAAGATCATCGAAAACCTGATCGAAGAGATCAAGCCGCATCAGATTTATGCAGCCGGCGACTTTGCCGATCCGCACGGAACGCACAAAGTGTGCTGGGACGCGATCGAGGCCGCATTGCAGCGTTCGAAACATAAGAATTTCATGAAAGACTGCTGGGTATGGTTGTACCGTGGCGCATGGGCTGAGTGGGATATTTATGAAATCGAAATGGCTGTGCCGATGAGCCCCGACCAGGTGCTGAAAAAACGCCAGGGAATCTTCAAGCACCAGTCGCAGAAAGACGGTGTGGTATTTCAGGGCGAAGACTCCCGCGAGTTCTGGCAACGTGCCGAAGAGCGCAACCGCGGAACCGCGCAGCTCTACGATTCACTCGGCCTTGCCGAATACGAAGCGATGGAAGCATTCGTACGCTGGAAGTTCTAAGCAATAACTGTAAATGAAAAGAGCCCGGAAAAATTCCGGGCTCTTTTCATTTTATATCTACCTGATACGCTGATCAATCAATCGGCATTCAAGCGCTACAACTCCATATCGACCCACATCCTGTGCGCCATTTTTTCAACCATATTCATGACGCCTTGTACGGCACCGAAAATGATACAAAGAGGCAGAATGACCGGGAGGAAGATCAGCCATTGCAATGCCATGGTAAAGTTAAATCTCTTGATAATTGGCGTTTTCATAACAGGATCAGGTGCTAAATAACATCGGTTTAGTATCCCAAGTTATACAATTAATTAATACTCAACAACTTTTTACGGTACTAACGCTCCCGTTTTCTGTAAAATTTGAATTATTAATGTAATTATTTCAATCGGGATTCTTGATAAAGCAAAATCACCCGATTTGTTACCCGCCGATATTCACCGGGCAGTAAAAAAAATTTTTGTTTATTTGTTATAGTAAAGTTAACTGCCACTTCCGACATGCCTTCATCCGACATCATTCAACTATTACCCGATTCCATAGCCAACCAGATTGCCGCGGGAGAAGTCGTTCAGCGACCGGCTTCGGTGGTAAAGGAGCTAATGGAAAATGCGATTGATGCGAAGGCTACCCAGGTGCAGGTGATACTCCGCGAAGCCGGCCGGACGCTCATTCAGGTCATCGACAATGGCACCGGAATGTCGGAAACAGATGCACGCATGTGTTTCGAAAGACATGCTACTTCGAAAATCCGGCAATCGGAAGATCTGTTCAGGATCAAGACGATGGGTTTCCGCGGTGAGGCACTGGCGTCGATCGCGGCGGTGGCTCAGGTGGAAATGCGGACGCGCCAGGAATCGGACGAACTCGGCACATTGATTCGAATCGACGGCTCGGAAATCAAAACGCAGGAGGCAGTGGCTTGCCCGAAAGGGACCAACTTTTCGATTCGCAATCTGTTTTTCAATGTACCGGCCCGCCGGAACTTTCTGAAATCGAACTCCGTGGAAATGCGGCATGTACTCGACGAATTCCAGCGGGTCGCATTGGCACATCCTGAAGTGGGCTTCACGCTCCATCACAACGATACGGAGGTATTCAACCTTCAACCGGTGAAGCTGGTGAGAAGGATCATCGATATTTACGGCAAAAGTTACCGCGAGCAGCTGGCTTATTGCCAGGAGGACACCTCGTACATCAATGTGCGGGGCTACATCGGCAAGCCCGAATTTGCCCGTAAAACGCGTGGGGAGCAGTTCTTTTTTGTGAACGACCGCTTCATCAAGCATAATTACATGCACCACGCGGTAATCAGCGCTTTCGACGGTACCATTCCCGAGGGGAGCCATCCGTTTTATGTTTTGTTTATTGAAATCGACCCGTCACATATCGATATCAATATTCACCCGACTAAAACGGAGATCAAATTCGACGACGAACGTTCGGTGTACGCGATCATCATGGCGGCCGTGAAGAAGGCGGTAGGTGTCTACAACCTCTCGCAGTCCATCGATTTCGAAGAAAATATCAATTTTCTCAATCCTAGCCCCAGCGAACCCAATAACAACCTGATCCCGCGCACGGTGATGCCCGACTGGGCTGCGCAGCCGCGCAAGAGCGAGAGCAATGCTTCCAAATCAAACCTGACCAACTGGAGTAAGCTTTTCGAGGGTTTGCAAAATACTGAAGACCGGCACCGCGAGCTGGCCGCATTCGAAATGGGTACCACCACGCCTTCCAGGCCAGTGTACCAGGAACAGGCCAAAACCGTGGCAAGCAAAGTGAACAGGATGGCGTCCGAGGTAGTTGCCGCGCCGGAAGCCGATGCGCTGTTATTTCAGCTCCATAACCGCTACATTTTATCGCAGGTAAAGGATGGGATCATGCTCATCGACCAGAAGGCCGCTTACGAACGCATTCTCTACGAACGGTATCGTAAGATGCTCATTAACCGCAATGGTGCGTGCCAGCAGCTGCTTTTTCCCAAAACTATCCGGCTTACGCATTCGGATATGCAGCTTGTACACGAGACGAAAAAGGAGATCAGGAGCCTGGGATTTGAATTTGATGAGTTTGGATCGAACGAACTGATCATTCGCGGTATTCCGGCCGATTTACCGGAGGAAAGCGAACAGGATTTGTTCGAAGAACTGATCGAGCAACTTAAACAGAGTTATTCCGACCTTAAACTGAATAAGCCGGAAAGCCTTTCAAGGTCTTTGGCTAAGCGTTTTTCAGTGCGTTATGCCGTGAAGCTCTCGCACATGGAAATACACACATTGATGAACCAGCTATTTTCATCGTCGGATCCGAACAGAACGCCCGGCGGTGAGCCCATTATCGTTCTCTTGACAATGGATAAGCTGGCAAACATATTCCGGAATTGAGAAACAAAAACCGGGAGTACGCAGTTTATTTAAGATAAATATTTGACTTTGAACTAAATATGTTAGCCATAACCCCCACGGTAAGGAATCTACTCATCCTGAATATTCTATTTTATTTTATAGATTCTTCTATTCTCAACCTTAGCGGCCTGTTTGCGCTCAGGCCGGTCGTGTCTCCGAATTTCCATATTTTCCAGTTTGTTTCTTACATGTTCCTGCATGGCACCATCGGCCACATTTTCAGTAACATGTTTGGTCTGATTATGTTCGGGCCATTGCTGGAAAGGATCTGGGGAGCGAAAAGATTTTTGATATTCTACTTCGTAACGGGAATCGGTGCCGGGCTTCTGTTCTCAGGAATCGGCCTGTATGAAAACTGGCATTTGGCACAGGCTGTTGACTTATATACCCAAAATCCTACACCTGACGGCTTCGCCGACTTCCTGAGCAAGCATGCCGAAGCATATTATGAGGCCAGACTCCAATTTGTGAATGATTTTGAAGTTAATCCGACGAATTCCATGTATATTCAACAGAGTATTAGGGATGTACGGGACGTTTACGAGGCTACGATCAACATACCGATGGTTGGCGCTTCGGGAGCAATTTTCGGAATCCTGATGGCGTTTGGTTTGTTGTTTCCGAATACGGAGCTTTTTCTCCTGTTCGTACCGTTCCCTATAAAAGCAAAGTATTTCGTTGCTTTTTATGGGCTTTTTGAATTGTATTCGGGAATACAAAATGCTCAGTCCGATAATGTTGCCCACTTCGCACACATTGGAGGAATGCTATTTGCATATATATTGTTGCGTTACTGGGGTACGCAAAAGTCAAATTTCTATTAGAAGAAGAAGATGAGCAATATTGTTGACGACGTTAAAAGGGAATTCGCGAAATCCGAGAATGCGCTTGTAAAGATTATTCTGATAAACACGGCAGTATTTCTCGTTCTGCTGCTCATGAAGATTGTGCTAACCCTCTCTCAATCTTCGAACGTATACGCACTGGTAATCAATATGTTGCAACTTCCGGCCGCAACGGATGAATTTATATACAAGCCCTGGACGCTGGTCACGTACTTCTTCACACACGATGATATTTTTCATATTCTCTTTAACATGCTCTTTCTCTACTGGTTCGGGAAACTGGTGGATGAATACCTGGGCGCAAAGAGAGTCGTGGCGCTGTATATGCTGGGCGGCATCGCCGGCGGATTGATTTATATTGTGTTATATAACCTGCTACCTTATTTTCAGGCGCACATCGAAGGTTCCAGAATGCTTGGCGCTTCGGCAGCGGCATTTTCCGTGGCGGTAGGAGCGTCTACGCTGTTACCAAATTATACTTTCAACCTGATCTTTCTCGGCCCCGTCCGGATCAAGTTTATCGCATTGTTTTACATCATTTTGTCCCTCGCACAGACGGTCGGACCGAATGCAGGCGGTAACCTGGCGCATTTGGGTGGCGCATTGACGGGTTATATATTCATCAAACTGCTGCAAAACGGGACAGATTTGGGCAAGCCTGTTTACGGGCTATTGTCGATATGGTCACGTATTTTCCGGAAACGTCCATCCATGCAGGTAACCTATCGCGAACGGCAGGTGTACCGCAGTACGAGTGTATATTCGTCATCATCATCCGGCACCATCGAAATGCCCGATCAGATGGAGATTGATTCGATCCTGGACAAGATCTCGAAATCGGGTTATGAAAGCCTGACGCGCGAGGAGAAGCAGAAGTTGTTCAAGGCAAGCCAGCAAAAATAATAGTCATACTTAATGCGTATTTGCTTAATTTTGTGACTATTTAATAAAGCGGACAGCTAGTAAATTTGATTCAACAGCCCTACGGTATGCTTATAACGCCAGGAAAATTATTAGCAACAATTAATTCTCCCGAAGATCTCCGAAAACTGGACAGTTCTCAGCTTCCGCAGGTTTGCAACGAGTTAAGGCAATTTATCATCGATAATGTGTCGGTTTACGGCGGGCACTTCGGCGCCAGCCTGGGGGTTGTGGAGTTGAGCGTGGCACTGCATTACGTATTCAATACGCCCGACGACCAACTCGTTTGGGACGTGGGCCACCAGGCTTACGGACATAAGATACTCACCGGCCGTCGTGATGAATTTCATTCTAACCGGGTCTATGGCGGACTATCCGGTTTTCCCAAGAGAAAAGAAAGCATTTATGATGCATTTGGAGTAGGCCACTCGTCGACATCCATTTCTTCTGCGCTGGGAATGGCAGTAGCATCTGCATTGGAGAAGAATTTCGAACGCCAGCACATTGCCATCATCGGCGACGGTGCCATGACTGCCGGTTTGGCCTTCGAGGGCATGAACCACGCAGGCGCTACGGATTCCAACCTGCTGATTATCCTCAATGACAACTGTATGGCCATCGACCCGAACGTCGGTGCGCTGAAAGAATACCTGACCGACATTACCACTTCGCAGACTTACAACAAGTTCAAAGACGAGGTATGGAATCTGCTCGGTAAAATGAGCAACTTCGGCAAAAGCGCTCAGGAAATTGTCTCCAAGGTCGAGACTGCGATGAAAACAGCAATCCTGCGCCAGAGCAATCTGTTCGAGTCGCTGGGATTACGCTATTTTGGCCCTATTGATGGAAATGACATCAGCCATCTGACCGAAGTACTCAAAGATCTTAAAAACATTCCCGGCCCTAAGCTTTTGCATTGCCTTACCGTAAAAGGAAAAGGCTACGGCCCAGCGGAAAAAGACCAGACGAAATGGCACGCTCCCGGCGTCTTCGACAAGATCACGGGCGAGATTCAGAAAAAGGTTTACAATACGCCGCAGGCGCCTAAATACCAGGATGTATTCGGCCATACCATTGTGGAGCTGGCGAAGCAAAATCCTAAAATCGTTGGTATCACTCCTGCAATGCCTTCCGGTTCTTCTTTGAACATCATGATGGAAGCCATTCCTGACAGGGCATTCGATGTAGGGATTGCAGAACAACATGCCGTCACGTTCTCCGCCGGTATGGCAACACGTGGCGATGTGGTATACTGCAATATTTACTCCACATTCATGCAGCGCGCGTACGACCAGGTCGTGCACGATGTATGTATACAGGAGCTACCGGTGGTCTTCTGTTTGGACAGGGCGGGACTGGTAGGAGCGGACGGTCCTACGCACCACGGCGTGTATGACATCGCTTTTATGCGTTGTATCCCCAATATGGTGGTGGCGTCGCCCATGAACGAGCAGGAACTGCGCAATATGATGTACACCGCGCAGCTCGAATCATTTCAATCCGGTAAAAATGCATTTACGATCCGCTACCCAAGAGGCAACGGAGTAATGCCGGATTGGAAAACACCATTCGAAGAAATACGGATTGGCAAGGGAAGGAAAATCAAAGAAGGCTCCGACCTCGCAATACTTTCATTTGGACCACTAGGCAACTTTGCGTTGAAGGCATGTGATGAGCTGGAAACGCAAGGCATTCACGCCGGTCTTTTCGATATGCGTTTTGCAAAGCCATTGGACGAGGCTATGCTGCACGAAATCTTCTCGTCCTATGACAGAGTCATGACATTGGAAGATGGCTGCTTACAAGGCGGATTTGGCAGTGCTGTGCTGGAATTCATGATTGACAATGGGTATACCAGTCAGGTAAAACGCCTTGGAATACCTGACGCAATCGTTGAGCACGGTGAGCCTGCTGAATTGTATCAGGAATGCGGCATAGATACTGCGGGTATCATTGCCGCTTCGATCGAATTCGTGCACCGTCAGTCTAAAGTCGCTTCTGTTTTGCACTAGCAATAAGAAATTTTTTTACTGAAAAGCCGGTCGGGAGATCAGTCATGGTCGGAAGATTTTTCTTCCGACTTTTTCTGTTTTTAGGGGTGATTTTTTATTGATTAATTAGTTGGTTTTTAGGTTTTTATGTTGATTTTGCGAGATAGATTGATTATCTTCAGTAGTTGATAATCAGTTAGATATGCCAGTTTTTAAGGATCACAAGATTAACATAAATCATCTTTTAGGTTTCATTCCCGAAGCCCTTATCGCCCATCTCTCAGCCGCCACCAAAGTCGATCATTACACCAAAGTCCTGCATGGTAAAAAGATGTTTTATCTGTTAATGTATGGCATTTTAGAGAATGACAGACTTAGCCAGCGAACGCTGGAAGACAGCTTCAATGACCCGGTTTTCAAGGTGCTCTTTAATCTGGATGAAGGCGAAACCGTACGCAGGAGTTCTATTTCGGATAGGCTCTCGAAAATGGAGCCCGATTATTTCAGACAACTATATGAATGTATTTACGATCAGTTCTCAGAGTTGTATTCTTCTGCTGAGAAGGAAAAATATAACTTGATCCGTGTTGACAGTTCAATGGTCAGTGAAACGGTAGGCAAACTATTGGAAGGGATTGATAATAAAAGTGGTAAGAAGGCAGTAAAGTATAGCATTGCCTTCGATGGTATGCTTCCATGTCATTCTGATGTCTTCACCGCCGCCGGTTATGCCAGTGAAGACATAGCCTTGCCAGAAGCAATTATGGGGCATGTCAAAAAGGACGATGGACATCGCAACATTTATGTAATGGACAGAGGGTTGCAATCTACCCGCGCAATGAAGGCCTTCAATGATCAAAAGGTAACCTTTATTGCACGAGCCAAGGAGAACCGCAAGTTCGTGGAACTCGAATCGTTTATAGGTGCAAACCAGGATTTGGATTTAGGGGAATCTACCCTTGTCAAGGATTGTAAAATTCAATTGTACACAGGCTTGACTATCCACAACAAACGGGGTAACAAGCATAGCAGGGAAGTACTATCTGAGGGCCATTTCCGCCTGGTGATAGTTGAAAGCAAAGCCGGGACAGGCAAGACATTCTGGTTTCTGACCAATGACTTTGAGTGTAGTGCAAAAGAAATCGCTCATGCATATAGGCGACGTTGGGATATAGAAATATTCTTCCGCTTCCTAAAAACAGGAATTGAATGTAAGCCACTTGGTTTCCTTAAACAAGAACCGCATACAGCTCATGCTATACATGACTTTAATCACGGCCATGATGATTCTGATGTACAAAAAGGCCAACAGCATAGGCTACAAAACCGCGAAACGAAGATTCTCAATGGAGGTAAGGGACCTGGCTATTGCCATGATCGTGGTCCATTGCGGCGGAAATCCAGACCTGTTTTTCAAGACATAAAAAATGGCCGGAATTTCTTCCGACCATGACTGGTCGGGAGATCGGCTTTTTTCTTTTCAGGAATTTTGGAGGCTTAATCAAAACTTCGATTTAAGAAGTGCCATTTTCCGAATTGACTTCTGATATCTCCGGATCACCAATATGTGCTCAAAACAAATAAAAAGGGTATTTCTGGATATATCAGTGCCCACCGACTTCAAACAGCCAGCACTAATGTTTAAGAATTCGGCTCTATCTGATCACTTTTAAAATTTCTGGCACTTTCAAGAAGTGATGATTCCACTAGATCGGCATACCAAAGTTAATACAGCCCCTGTAAACGCAAAAAAGCATCTCCTAATGAGATGCTTTTGCTTTTAATAATTGTGGCGGCTACCTACTTTACCAGGTTTGAAC
>NZ_JAGIAS010000006.1:399505-572138 GCF_017744695.1 Dyadobacter sp. | reverse complement strand
GCACTGATGGATCGGGTGGCAAGGGCTGGTATGCTCTGCCAAGTGGCGGCGGGGTGCCGACTTCACGCGTGTTAACGATCAACGGCGTTTCATACGATTTATCATTGGATAGGTCATGGACTATATCCACAGGTGTTTCTGGTAGCGGGATAACAAACCGTACTGCAGTATGGAATTCCAGTGGCTCGATAACGTCCAGTAGTATTATGACCGATATCGGCACTCAGATTTCTATTGGTGGACACTTGATTATAAACAGTGGGGTGTTCGGCCTTGGTCTGTTTTCAAGTGACCCATCCAGCCCAAACATAGGCACCTTCTATTTTAATACTTCAATCAACCGACCTAAATATTACAATGGGTCATCGTGGGTAACAATTTAATTTTTCATCAATAAACTAAATCAAAAACAATGGAGACCAGCTACAAAAGTGCATTCAGATTCGTCGAGGTAGCACAGATCCTAATTAAGGAATCGGACGAAAAAGACACGAAGTTCATCGCGGCATTGAACACTGTCATCGAGCAGATTGATGAGCAGCGCGAGGACTACGGAAAAAAGGTTACGAAGATCCAGCGCAAGCATGCGGCTGAGGACAAATTCGGATGTATCCTCCGTGACGAGCGGGGCAACTATCGATTCAAGAAGGATCAGGAAGAGGCTATGGAGGCGAAAATTGACGAGCTCTATAACCATACCGGAATCGAATTTGAGCCTGAGTACGTCGATGATGAGTCCATTCCGGCAAGCGTCCCTAAGCATGCCCGTAAATGGCTGGTTGGCTTCGTAATCGAACCTGACGGGGCGGAGGCGACCCCAGCCCAAACACTATTGAATTCATTACCAACAACTAAAAACAATCAGACCGATGGCGAGTAAAATTAATGCTCTGTTGGGTGAAACTCCCGTAACGGCTCCGCGATTCGAATTCGATTACGCGAGCCTGAATTTCTCAATCTCTGGCCGCGAAGTAAGCACCGGCGAGCCGAGGGCCTTCAATTTCAATGATTCGGCCAGTCTGAATTTCAACAATGAGGGCGAGCTGAACAATACTTTGAAGGATAAAGGGTATCTGTTGGAAGTCATTCCGAAACTGGTAAAACGTGCTCTGGACTCTTACGATTCAGAGAACGAAAAGGCAAAGCAGCTGAAAGAGGCACTCGGCGCATTGCTTCAATAATCAAGTTGCCAATCATCAACAAGAGAAATGAGAACACGTAGAAACTTTTTTAAGACGGCGGTTGCGGCTATTGCTGCGATTCCCACGGTCTCCGCGCTTGTGAAGGCCGAGGGCGTTTCCGTGCCCGAAGTAAACAATAATTCATCTCGCACGATTACAATCAATGGGGTGAGTCATGATTTATCGGGAAAAAGAGATTGGATGGCAAGATCTGACAAATCAAACCTGTTTAGCCCCCCGATGTGTACCGAAGAGGAAAGGCTGGCATTTGTTCCGGATCATGGCGGGATGTTGGTTAATCAGGTAGACGGTGTTGCCCCTGGATGGTATATCTACACCAGGGGCTCATGGAAGTTTATCGGCTAATCCTTGAAGAAGTGAGTCATCCCGTCATCTTCAACCTCAGTAGCTGCTGATTCCAGTAAGTACTGCTTTTGTTCGTCATTTGGATGGACTAAACCGGGGTTGTTGTCCGTCAGGAACGTGACGTACTTTTCAAGGAATGACATTCTAAGCCAAATACGATTCCATTTTTCTTGATCTGTATCCATGATACACTGAAAGGTTAGGTGAAAAAATTGAACTGACGAACCAATGTAAGTAACCTGCCTTTCGACTTTGTAACCGAATAATAATTTCATCAACAACTAAAAACCATTTCATGAAACAACTGCTGATTGCGGTACTGCTGGCGTGTAGCCAGCTGGTAACCGCGCAATCGATATCGATCGATCAGGTTATCGATAACAAAATCAAGGCGTCGGAGGCCCGGCAAAAGGCTTACGCGGATAGCCTTTTCAAGAAAGGAAACGGCGGAGTAGATCCGAAACCGGAAGTACCGAAGGGCGATAGCTGCACACGCGGTCCGGTACCTAACGACGTTTACAATATCACTCAATCCGGCGCTACCGTCCTGTTTGATGGCGAGGGCGTATTCGGATGGGACTTCACTATTTCCCAGGACGGCATTGTAAAGGTTACCGGTAACTCTGGCGCCGAGAGGCTGCAAAAGAATACCGTTCCGATTTCTTATGCACTGGCGCCAGGTGAATACGTGTTGGCTTTAAAGGGTAATACCTGTTTGAGCAAAGTATACACGCGTACGTTCACTGTTCCAAAGCCAACAGGCGAAGGCAATGGCGGGGACGGCGGTAATTCAGGCCCGCCGCCCGTAAGCAACGGAAAACGGCAGATCGATATGAACCTGACCGGCTACGGCTTTGACGTCGATGCGCCGACCGGGATTAATAAGGACTGGCTGCCTCGCATTGAAGCGTTCTGCAATCTGACCTACAACGGGAAGAAATTCCGGGGTATCGATGGGATTCGGATCAATATGAAGTGGCACGATTACGAGCCTAAAAAAGATGTGTTTCGTGACGATAAACTACTCGATGTCATCAATTACTGTAAGCAGCGAGGCCTCAAACTATCCGTAGCACTCATTCCATGGCGTGTGATTGGTGATGATTATCTGGATCGCTTTGAAATGCTCGAACATTTGCCGGATCCGAACTGGAATCCCTCCAAGGACGAACCGACGCAGGATTTAATATGGCATGACAAGGATCAAACTCCGGTCAGAGATAAAACCTACCTACCAAGCTTTAACAGCACTACTGGCAGGGAGAGATTCAAAAATGCCGCCCGTCATCTAGCCGAGTTTATGGCAAAATATCCGGAGTACGTGGATTACATTTCGACGGCAACCAGTCCGGGGGAAGAATATGAAACGGTTATCGTACGCAGGGCAAATAATCAGATACTCCTTACTGGATATGGGCAAATTGACCTTAACGCCTGGCGCGAATATTCGGGGGGAATGGCCGTTCCGTATCCCGCGCAGAATAACGAGGAACATCTAGCCTACCTGTTCAATAATTCAGAGGCCGGCCGGAAATGGTACGAGTTCCGTACCAAAGGATTGAAAGACTTTCATGCGGCATTTGTGCAGGGAGTCCGGGAAGGCGGCAAGGGGAAAGTTCGATCGATGGGAATGTACGCCGGTTGTGGCGCGCCGTCAGGAACCTGGACCGGCCTTTATAAGCTGAATGAGATTTTCAGTGCTGGTACCAGTGATCAGCCTGATTTAATCTATTCGAGTGAAGGCGACGCGGGAAGCCAGAGTAGCAAGCCGATGGCAACCGACCTTAATGCGGCGACATTCCCAGGTTCCGGGTATGCTATTGAGTTTGACCCTAACGATTTATCGGTAGATCAGGACTGGCAAACTCGCGAGGATGAAGATGTTAACGGCGACATCCTTTACTATTGGGCATCATCATTCTTTCGGCGAGGCGGCGAGATCGTTCATTTCGCAATGTCTTTTTACGCGCCAAAGATCAATGCCCAGCTGGGGCCAGCACTTTATCGGCTCCGCTCTGAATTCATCGACTCAGACTCCGGCATGACTGGTATCTCCCAGGGGGAAGGCTTCACTTTCCCGATTACCAGGTATGCAGGCTTGCAGGAGTACCGTGAAATCTATTCAGGACGCGGCGGCGGGGTCAACAAGGTTGTCAAAATCTTACTGAAATGAAGCTCAACCATTGGAAGATCATCGCCGGCTTGCTGGTGGTGATCCTCGGGCTGTTCTGCGTCCTGTGGTATCAGGGCTTCCGGCAACCTACACCAAACCCTGATGCGCCATACTTCGGCGATACAATTCGCGAAAACCAGCGCCGGGCTTATCAGTACGCCGATACGGTCAAAAAACATCATCCAGATTATGAAAACAAACTTGAAGGGTATCGTAAAAGCGCTGTCCCTGATTCTGTGGATCCTGACGGCAGTGAGCGTGACAGGCTGGGCGCAAGTATCGAATCGGCCGCCAAAGCGGACAGCATTCGAAAGCGCACTCCTCGATAGCGCGTACCGCTTCGAAAAGTTGAAACTGGTATTTAAACCATTGAAAACAGCCTATGAATCCCAAGGGAAAGAAATTCAAGAGCTACGAGCAGCCGTGCGCCTGCAAAACCTGCAAACTGCGGTGCAGAAACAAAGTTTTGAAGCCCAGGTCCGCAAGGCGAAACAAGAAAGTGGATTTTGGCGAGGATTCAAGTGGGGGTTTGGCACCGGCTACGGAACAGGATTATTAACAGGGCTCCGGGCCCGTAAATAGCATTTACATGAAATTTTATGAAAAGTTGGATGTAGTATCGAGCGTGCTTGCAACGGCATGGTTGACCATCAAAGGGATATTCACAAATCCTACCCTACTGCTCCTCTCGTCGTCTACTGTCGGCGTTGTCCAGGTATTCACCTACCGAAAGGACTTAACCGTTAAGCTGGTTGCGGCCGTGGGGATTTGCTTCATTTTAATGACCTTCCTGGGGATGGTGAAGCATTACAAAGTCGGAGAGTGGAAAGCGGAGATTTTTCTAAAAAAGACCGTCGAGCAATTTGTGGTAATGGTTGCGGTAGTGTTACTTGGATACGTCGCATCACTCGTTGTCGGGGTTGTTTTCAGTGTCGTAACACAAGCCGTACCCGAAGCGACCCCAATTCCTAGCGTATCGTTATACTTCATTTTTGCCGGTTACTCGGTAATGATCGCCTACTACTTCGTGAAATGCTGCGACCTCGTGGAACAGATCATACCAAACCTTGTACCCAAGTGGTTTGCCGCTCCGTTCCGGAAGTTCCGCGAGACTGGCGACATGAAAGACATGTTGAGCTTCCAAAGTGAGGAGGGAAAGGAGGTTGTAAAATGAAAACGCAATCTCAACTAATCGCCAAGTTCGGTAATCCAGAGGTTAACAGGCTTCCATTTGAAAACAAGTGGATGAAAGTTTGGATCGTGCCGGCAGACATTCGCAAGGCAATTCCTGCCATGCCGGAAAAAATCTACCTGAACAAGCTTATTGAAGCTCCGTTGGAGAAAGCATTGCGAAGCTTGATCTCGCACGGTATGCACGAGGAAATCAAGACATGGAACGGATGTTTCAACATTCGAAAGAAACGCGGGAGCAGCGGAATATCAGCGCATGCATTCGGCATCGCGGTAGATTTGAATGCGGCCACAAATCCTTTCCGTGGGGCGGTCACCTGGTCCAAAGAATTTCTGCAGGTGTGGCGGGATATCGGATGGATATGCGGGGCTGATTGGTCGCCAGCATCAAAAGACGGCATGCACTTTCAGTGGGAAGGATTTTGACATTCGATTTAGTTTAGGGGTATTGCATAAAAAAGGGGCTTCATAGGCCCCTGATTTATTAACTAGGAAAATACCCCGCCGCAAGAATACGCGCCCTCATATCAGTCTCACTAATCCTTGGTTTAATTTCAGGCAATATAAAGAGATCATTTTTGTCAAATTCCGCAGTTATTCGCCCATCAAAATAAAGTCTTGCTACGGCGCGATCTCCAACGGTCATCGGGCTTAATGTAATCTCGAAATATTCGCCTTTGTTAACACCCAAGCCGGGCATCAGTGGCCGGTCAAATGCTCCGGATAATAACGGAATTAATTCTGCTTCGTCCAGTACTTTCTTGCTAGACAACTGCTTGGCACCAGGAAATAACTTCAAATAGAAAAGATCGCGTGCTAGATCTTTGTCACCGGCGGATACCGCTGCCTGGAAACCCTCAGAGTCAAACAATTCATTTAACAGGGCTGGATCGGGAAGGAGATTGTTCATATATGTTTTTTATTTCTTTATACGACCTCCATATCAAACATTATCACTTCCTTTTCAAAAAAAACAGCACCCGACGCATGAGAGGTTCGAACTCTCGTCTCCCCGGTCTGGCCGAGGATCTTACCTATTCCGTGGGCCTACCCATCCATTACGAATGCGCCGGTGTGCTGATGCTATGCACGCCCATTCGCTTCCATCCATTCTTTCATCAAAGTTAATCGCAGGATCAAAGGTTCATTTGCCCGATCGTTTGGATCGGCTTCGATCGAGTTGAAGTGCAATTGGAGAAATTGCTTAGGGTCTTCCACCTTCATGGACTTGTGTATCCAGATCGGGCCAGATGGTATTTCCCGGCCTTCAAACCATTCTTTAAGTTCTTGTACTGTCATAGCACAAATGTAAAACACCCCGCACACATTGTATGCAGGGTGTCGATACTATCTTCATCAATTTGAAATCGCTGCTCACGCAACATTCAAAATCTCTACTTTAAATTATCTGGGTTAAACGGGGTAAAGCTCCTTCTCTATAACTACTTGACGGCATTACAGTTGTGCTTTTCCCTTCAACTCCTGGAACATTTTCTGTGCATTTTCAATGGCTTCGCCGCCGGTCCACCCCCAGAATGTTCCTGACAGAGCAGGCCACTTGTCAGTCAACGGAACAGGTTCTTTGATCGCCGGTATCCCATCATTTGGTCCCCAACTATCATAAACTTCCCCTTTGGCATTCAGTATGATTTCATACGGCATTTTCCCGAAACTGACCTGCTCCTTGTATTTGTCAACCTCGATGTTCATTGCCTTGATCTCGCTCCGCTCACGAAGTACCGGATCAATAACACCCACCATGTGCCCGGCGAGGATATCGGCATACTCGCGGTTAGTAAAAGCAGCCTGGGGCTGCTGAGTTTCGGTTCCCGCGTAAACCACCCATGCATGGTTCGGATAAACCACGGGCTCCAATTTCGCTGCCACTTCGTCGCGCCACGCAGTATATGCCGCTGCAAGGCGATTTCTCATTCCTTCGGCGCTATATTCTTCAAGTTCTTCTTCCTCTGTTTTAGTTGGTCCAAATTTCATAGTTGCTGATGATTAAAGTTATTGATGATTACGTCTTGATTCCCAAAGAAGTTCGGCGCGCTCAATGGCATCACCGATAGAAAGCGCCCAGAACGTCCCGGCAAATATTTCAGGATGATCTTCCTGAAAATCTGGTTCCGATATATTGAAAATTTCGCTTTCGTAAGTATCCTCTCTCAATGCCCTCCCATTTTCAAGAATAACGGAATAGGGTATTAACCCTTCGTTCATCTGCCACAGATACAGATCAACTTTTACGGGGATTTCATCCAATCCTATCAGCACAGGGGGTTCAGACTCTGCAAGCATTCTGTGTAATTTTTCCGCCCAGACTCTACCATAAAAAGCCGCTGCAATAGCTCGTGAAGGACAGGTTGTGATTACAACCCATGCTTTGGGGGGATTGGCCTGGCCTATTTCGATGATATCGGCGCCCTGAATGCTTTCCATGTTTTTGCCCAACTTAAAGGATTGTTAAAGATTGATAACCAAAGTTAAAAAATGGTTTTGAATCGTGCACAACATTTTGATACTTTTGCTATCATTTTTTTGATACAAATTTCATCAACACAAAAAGTAAACCCATGAACACGACCTATTTGAAGGTAGGTGATATCCTATTTTTACAAAAGGGCATGATGGTTGGGTGCGAAAAAGTGCCCAGAAAGGTTATAAGCCACTATTACAGCCCATACGACGAAACTTTGACAGAGGGACGGTTCAAGTTGGGATTCGAGTATTTCAGCCGCCAAGATGTTTTCGAGGAGCGAATCGAGGTAAGGACACGCATAATAGAAATATTCAGCGAGTTGAAGATCCCGCTAGATGTTAAGATTCTGGACCGATTCTTGTTTAACCAAATCCGGGAGCAGAAGGAGGTAAAAGTGATGCTGCCATCAGGGCGATATGTGGTCACCAGTGTAAAAAACGAAAAAGGGATCCGGTGGATTTACTGCGAAGAAATGTACGGCGATCCCCCTGCAAAGATTTTCTTTTGGCAAGGGAATGAATACACAGGCTCATGCGAGCTGATCCATAACAACATCGTTCCAGAGCGCGGCATTCGATGATTTTGAAGAATTTACTACTTTAGGCACAAACATGGTACGTCATGGCATTTACTGCAGATGATTTCAAAATTGACCACAGAGGACAGGTTCTGCACATTCAAGTACTGGAAATGCAGGGACGTGTCGTTTTTAGGGTAATATTTTCAGACGGACAAAAAGATTTATTTCTTACCAGAGCGGAATTAACCAACGGCCGAAAGCACTGGATGTCCGTCCCGGAGGATCCCAAAAGACAGGATGACGCTGTGATGATAGGAAGGGCAATTGTTGCATACTTTAAAGAAAGAAAAAATGTGTAACTACAACAGGCAAAAGGTATTGCGTACTGAGTACGTTACCTTGAAAGATATCGAGAAGGACATTAAAAAGTTCAAACTGGACCAGGCGAAGCCGATCAACAATGGTTTCGATTATGCCCCCGTATTCGTGATCAAACCCAACTTTTCGAAAAACGACTATGATATCGTCGAAATGGAATGGGGATTCCTGCCGCCATATGTTTCTGACCGCGACCGAGCGAAAGAGTTCCGGAATGGATATAAGAAACCGGACGGCAGTTATCAGCAAGGAATTACCACGTTGAACGCCCGGGGCGAGGAACTTCTTTCGATCGATCCCAAGACGGGTCGTGAAAAGATGTTCCGCGATGCCGCCCTTCACCGCCGCTGTCTGGTCCTGTCGACTGGATTCTTTGACTGGCGCCATGTGTACCGTCGAAACAAGAAAACCGGAGAGCCGCTAAAAACCGCAGACAAGTACCCGTACTTCGTTAATCTGAAAGATCAGGAATATTTCTTCATGGCTGGTGTATGGAACCCTTGGACCGATCGCAAGACAGGAGAGCATATTGAAACAGTAACGATCGTCACTACTGAAGCCAACAAGCTGATGTCGCAGGTACACAACGCTAAGAACCGAATGCCGGTGATATTGGATCCTGCGTTGGCATGGGAGTGGATTACGGGGGACTTGTCGGAAGAAAGAATAACTCAGATCGCAACCACCCAATATGACAGCGAGAAAATGCAGGCATGCACTATCATGCAGGATTTCCGTACCTCAGACGAGCCGACAACCCCTTATTTCTATCCTGAAATGCCGGCATTAGACCAAACGATCGCCAACGAAACGCCGCCGAGCCAGCTCTCACTTTTTTGAGGCACTATCAATTTCTGGTTGCACTCCGAGGCCCAAACGGAGCCTGTTGACTCTTGGTTTACCGCCTAATTTGTTGATTGTAAAAATAAACTCGTTACCATTCTGCACGACGTTCCCAGCATTGAACGTGAATTCTCCCCTGAGGTTAAAATGATCAAGATGAGCATGCATAAATTGAATAGCATCATCCTTCGTTTCGCCAGGTTCAGCAATTACCGTCTGCTTGGATCCTTCTTTCCAGGACTTATACCCTTTAAAGCTTTTATCAATTTCCATAGAACATCGAGTTTAGACCAGTAAAATAGCCAAAACTTCCTGTAAGTTGCAATTCAATACCGCCAGATAAACCACATGGATTTTTTCATCTACACATCCGATTCCAAACTGTTCGATTTTGATAAGGCGAAGCTCGATCAAATCACAAATGAGACAATCACCCGGCATGGCCTACTGGTAGATACCACTATCTCCGACTATAACGGTGACATGATCACATTTTTGACTACGATCGAGATTGGGAGAGTCAGTGAAGGTACCGTAGACATAGCCGAACCGGAAAGGCTGCTGACATTCAAGGGCAAAACAGTTTTTAAGATTGAACAGCCCGGACTGTTTACGTTCGGTGTGACAGATCACGCCGTTTCGGTAATGGAGACAATGATTACCTTGTCACAAGCACATACTTATGGTGCATTTAACGTCACGGTTCGGGAAATGAATTTGGCACGCCTTCCAATGGAGGTGAGTCCGATCGACAAGTATCTGGAAGGAATTACCGCCTTTCTATCGGCAAATATTCAGTAGTAAACTTCAACAACAAACACCACAGCCATGCCAGAAGTACCAGAGCTCAACATCGTAGGGATCACCTTGCAAAAGCATTTCAAGGGTCAGAAATTCAAAAGCATCGACGTTCTTTGGAAAAAGCGCGTGAAAGCCTCCAACGACGAATTTAATGACGCATTCAAGGGGTCTAGGCTTCAATATGTAGACCGTAACGGAAAGGAGCTGCACCTGCATTTCGATAATGGTAACGTTCTGGGCATACACATGATGCTGACCGGGAAAATGGTGCTACTACCGACCGAAGAGAACCTTAGAAACCCAATCTTTGAACTCCTGTTTGAAAACGGAGCGGGGATAATGGTGCTGGATGGCATGGGCCAGGCGAAGCCAATACTGAACCCAGAGGTGCCAAATGTTCCTGATATTCTCAGCGACGACTTTACCCTGGAATATTTCGCGAAGTACCTCTCGAAGGCCTCGGGGAAAATCAAGGAGGTTATACAGAAACAGGACAAGATTCGTGGGATTGGGAGCGCTTACGCCGACGAGATTCTTTGGTGCGCGAAAATCTCCCCCTACTCGATCGCGAAGAACATCCCAGCCGGCAAGGTGAAGGAATTGCACAACGCGATCAAGACTGTAACGGTTGAAGCGACTGAGGAACTCGAAAAGCTCAAAACGTCCGACGACGTCTTCGAAATGGAAAACAAGGATCACAGGTTCGTCCATAATCCGAAAAGGAAGACATCTCCCGAGGGCGAGGAAATTATCGTTGGCAAGCTTGGTAGCGGAAAGACATATTACACTGAGAGTCAAACAGTTTATTGAACTAACGAATCGAAAAACACATTTAATTACTCAAATTCTTAAAACATGCCAAAATTCCCGCGATTTGAAGATCACAACAAATTCCTAGATCACCTCGATATGCTTTGGAAGTTACAATCGCGAGCTGCCGAACTTTCCAAAAACAAAAAATTTGAAAAGGAAGATCTTCGGAACGAATTCTTTGCTAATTTATCTCATTTAATTTACAACTTTTATGTTGACCTGCAATTGCCTTTTTTCGTAAACAAAATACATCCGGCCTTGGCAGATGGAACTTTAAATCCGTATTTTTCAAAAGATGCAAAGAGAGAAAATGATCATTACAGCAATATTTTCCATATCGGATCTCCTGACAAATTAAAAGCATATCACGACAGATACAAAGCACAGTTGATATTTTCGATCTGGATTGTATTTGAAGATATGATAGATGTAATGTTTGAAAAACTTGCAACTGATGAAGAAAAAGAAATTAAATCAAACAAAACTTTTTCACAGATATCCAAGTTTTTAGCTGGACTGACCGAACTAACAATAAAAAAGATCCAAGGAAAACTTCATTCAGATTTTGTCGGACTAGGGGAAAAATACAACCTTGTTTTTAAAAAAATAGAAAATCAAGAATTGTCTAGTCAAATCAAAAAATTCAAAGAGTTCTTGGAGTTTGTGAATACATTGAGAAATTGCCTTCATTTTAATAGCAGGCCCCTAAAAGATCGAACTTTTGAACTAGATTTTGGCAAATTTGAGTTCAAGAAAAACGAATTCGTAGATTTCGCATCACCAGAAATGATTGAATCGACACTTGAAAAGATGATGGATTGCGTCGATTTTCTTCGAAATCACTTAACGTTGGAGGAGAAGTTGATCCATTCCTCCAAGCCGACACCAAGGGAATACGAAGAAGTAAAAAGAGAAGTTGCAATTGATGAAGATGGCTTCTTGAATCCTCGTGAGTAGGAAATCAATTGTACTTCACTATAAAATAGGTCACTAAAAATCAGACGAATAAAAATATAACCAGGGTAAGGTTTTGTATTCTCTGTTAAGTTTCTTCATTTCCCTCTGAAAGCAATTTCCTATACCGGCAAAAACTAGAATTTATATACGGGGGATTTCTAGCCCGTATATAAATTCCGACTATTCTACTCCGCTTATTGACGTCGTTCTGCAATAGCCTCGGAAAGTGTGAGCATATTCTCGGGCACTTCCAGCTCGTCATTCTTTTCACCAGTGTACGGAAATACATCGCTGATAATCGTGAGAGCAACTTCGACAATCTCAAATGGGATGAGGAAATTGCGCATGCCCTCGTTGATGCGGTCGAGCGCCTGCTGAATGCCTTCTGCGTTCACCAGCATGTAATTCACGATCTTCTTTTCCTTGCCCGATTTTTCGTCTACTGAGAAATAGATCAGCTTTGCCTTGAACCATTGCTCGCCGTCCTCATAGGAAAAGAGATCAGCCAGGCGGTAACGGGTGATGCTGGTAATGCTGAAATCACTCGCGCCGGTGACGATTTGTGCGTAAGCCGCTGCCTCAGTTTCAGTGTACGAAACTGCGTCGAATAGGAAGGCTTCATTGATTGTTTTGAGAGCTCCGGCTTCATCTTCCTTCTGAAACCGGATTTTGCATAGATACCACGATGCCATGTGATAGTTTTTAGTTGTTGATAAATAAAAATTGATTGCACTGATCAGCTGGTCATATCACTTCAACAGCCGGGAAATGGCGGGAAGATTTTGAGTGACCAGGTTGATTATTTTCTCATGGTGTTCAGTGGCTTTATTGTGAAGTCCCCGCGACTGGCGGATTTGCAGTGACGACAGGGAGAGTTCGATAGTTTCGATCAACTGCTCCCCAATCCGGGCGGACAATACCAGCGAATCGGCCATTTTATAGTAGCCATTCGTGAACACACAATGTTTAAGTATATAGCCCTCCTTTTCGAACTCGCTCACGGATTCAAGCACTTTGACGGTTAGGTCGCCGTCGCTAAATGCGACCCCAAAAAATTTACCCTTTTGCTGTTCGTACAGCAGTTGAGCCGCCTCCATCTCCTGGCGCTGCTGTTCCAGCCTTGCGCGTCGCTGCTGTTCGATACGCTTCTCGACAAGCTTATTATGAGACTTGTGTAAATCAACCGGACACACATATACGCTGCTGAGGAGGTCTTTGTTAAATGTTCGGAGCAGGGAGATGTAGTCCTTCCAGGTTGATGCATCCGGGATCGCGTAACCATTACGAATGCAAATCTTAATACTCGGCCAATATTCATCGATCCAGTTAATGTGATCTCGATGCTGGGCATGGTATTGAAACATGCTTGTCTGGCCAGTTTTCAAGAGGGTTTCTGCCTTGTTGTCGCTGAGGAGAAATTCAAAAAACCTTGCAGGTTGCATGTTGCAAAAGTCACCCATGAATCCGTTCCGCTTGATAATTGGCAAAATCGATTGCCGTGGATAAATCCGATTGGGAGTTATCAAGTGTCTTTGTGCATATCGCTGTGATCCTACACTTCGCATTTCCATATCGGAGAAAAAAAGCCAATTATCATAGTAGTAACTAAAACCGCCTACCGATCTCGAAAATACTAGCGCTTTGCCTTTCTCACTGATCCAGTGCTGCATGACCTCCTTTGCGAAGTATTCTGCTTCGCCGCCGATCTTGCCGGTCTTTTTCATGAAAATAGTCCGCACTACCTGGAAGCCATTTGACGTAGTAAGAATCGACATATAGGCCACTTCCTGCCGGGTCCGCTTTGGCGTAGGATCCATTTTCAATTGCTGGCCGCAAGCAGGGCACTCACATCCCGCCAATTGCGCAACGAGGTTGGATTCTATTTTCCAGGAATGCCCACATTCGAAGCAGCCGGCGCGCTGTTTTTGTACGCGGCCTCTTTTCTCAAAACATTGGTCGTATCCCCAACTGATTTGTTTGTCGGTAACGGGTTTCAATTTGGCCTTAAAACCCGCTACCTTCCGCTGAAATGCTGTTTTAGGTATCATCGTCTATTTAGAAGAGGAGCTGTTGAGCTGCCGCTGGCGCCTGCTCCTTTTTAGGGTTGGACTTTTTCTTAATTCGCTCTTTCTCGTCAGCAATAACCTTGTCGAGTGCGGCCTGTTTAGCCTGGTCAATCTCGGACTGGCTAAGTTCGACGGAGTGGTTGACCACTACCCTGCCATTTACCGGTTTTCCAACGGTTATGTTGTCTTCATCGTAGTAGTGAACCGCCATTCCGAAAATCTCCGAGTCGTCAAAGCCGTTACATCCGCTTTTTTGAACCTCGTTGAGGATGTAGGTAATACAATCATCGATGCTCTTGCTCGGCTTTTTCAGCGTTTCGGCAAACAGCGAGTCCACCGCGGCCAAGCTTTCCAGGTGTTGGCTGATCACCTTTTTGAAATTTTCTGTTCCTTTCATCTCGATCAAAGCCCAAGGGCTGTGGCTATGTTGGGGAATTGCTCGATAAAAACAACCCGAATGCATTCGGCAACTTGCCGGTGCTCCAATTGGGTGTGTTCGTCGCAGCGGATTTGCAGATAGTGAATCCAGCTCCGGACGCTTCCCTTCATGTAAATTTTGGATTGAGTGGTAATTGGCAGTACAAACCGGGCGCACTCTTTCGCGACGCCGGCGCGCAGGAGCTGCTGATACAAAGCGTTCGCACTTTTCAAATGAAGTTCGATCAGTTCGTCGGCATTCCAAACGTTACCATTCGCCTCAATCTCCGGATTGAATTGCTCCGTGCTGCTTTGCCGGTTTGTACTGCCTGCCTTCCGAAGCTGGATAGGTTCCATGTCGGTGGCTTCCGAGTAACGCTGGCTGAATTCTTGGAAGCTAAACGATCGGTGTCGGAGAATCTGCTGAGCGATCCCGCGGCTTGTCTCAATCTCGACGGTCATGTCTACCATCTCAAACGGTGACCAGTGTTTATTTTTGATGAGGTAAGAAATAAGCTTGTCCGCAGTCTCGTGGTTTAGCTGATTTCCGGGATTGCTTACCCTGGCAATGAAAACTATGAGCTGCTCTGCCGTTAGCTGCTCTCCCATTGGGAGGCAAGATTTGGTTATCGAAACTAAGGATACTTGCATAACGCGATTTGAAGTTAGATGATGAGAAATGGAGAACTCGACAATGTTAGTTGAGCCGTATTGACCTTCGTTAGGCCCAAAGTTTTTTTGCCAACTCGACTTTTTTAGTTATTTCATTGACCTCCTTTTTCGCATAGGTAAGTGAGAAGGAATGGCTTCGTTCAATCGTACCGTCTTTAAGTCCTTGATGCGTCAGAATGGCTTTTTCGAGTTCAAATTCATAGTATTCAAGACTTTCCGGCATGGAAAGGTTAATGGTACTGGCCCGTTTCTCCCAGTATTCCGCCCTACTGCTGTAACTGTCTGCCTTTTTAGAAAGCTCGACCGACTTACCCATTCTGTTATGGTTGCGTTCGATCAGCGCCCGGTGTCTCTTCTCGCTGTGGTGCCCTACCTTAATTGGCTCGGCCAGGACGAGAAAGTCTTTCCCTTCTTGGGAAGCTTTCCAGTATTCATTGCTTTTTGCATCTGCTCTGGCACTGGCGCCGTTCAGTCGTTCAGCTTTTCTCTTAGCCCATTCCTGGGTGTTGAATCCATCAGCTCGAACTATGGAATAGTAGTAAAAGCCGTCTTTCTGATAGATTAGGTTGAAGACAATACATTCATGCTCCTGCCCATATTTTGTTCCCAAAATGATAGTCGAGCCTTTTTCGTGCTGCTCCTCGCATTTCGCTAAAAACACATTGGGGCAATATTTGCTATAAGTGTTCATATGAGTTTGAGATTGTTAAAGTTTACGTTTTGATATTCTTGTAATACAGGAACCGCAAATCTGGATGGTAGAAAGAGAGCATAGCATGTCCCGTTTCGAGGCCAAAAGACCCGCCATGCAGGACGTGACTAATTAGCAATAACTCATTTTCGCCTGTGAACTGCTCTAAATTTGGCTCCCAGCGTTGCAGCACTAAATAATCACCAACCTTAAACTTTCGGTCGTTTTTGCGCAGTTCCGCCTTCTTGCGGCCACTTTCTACATCGTCATAGTGCTCCGGCCATGTTTTCAGATAGTGTACTGTAACGTGGCACTTTTCAAGCAGTACTAGTTCCTTTGAGGTGATCTTCGTCATACCGGTTCAACTCATTTAAGGTTACAGTTTGTGATCTTGGAGTGTGAGGAGTGCATTCAAAGCTTTCTCTCGTTGAGCCTGTTTCCGGGCAAGTTCTTCGCGTTCTTGTTCGGTCAGCTCTCCTTTCTCTTCCAGGTGATCAATCACTATATCCAGGGATTTATATACTTCGAATAGCCATTCACTCGCGGCCTCGTCCGTGTTTATTCGTAGGATCAATTCGTTCATAATGGTTCGACTCAGTTAAGGTGTTGGTTCTGTTATCCGCAGGTGGTACCCGAGGCATCCTTTCTCATCCTTTCCGTCGCACTGTCCCAAAACATTATCCATTACGATGTACAGAATGAGCTTAGGTATGTGGCGGTTGATTCGCTGTTGATACTGCTCCGCTAGGGTGTGTTTGGCTGTAACCGTCTCCGATTTTTCAAAGCATTCTGTCATCGAATCGAAGGGTAAATTATTGCCTTTGGGATCAGTGAGAGATTTCTGAAACATTTCGATCACTGCCGGCGTGATAATGATTGTGCTCATAATGTTGGGCTAAATATGGATAGGTAATATTCCGGGTAATGTCCGTTTCGGAGAGGCGACATTACCTAGCTTCCCGGCCTCAGCGCTACTTAGATTTCAGGAATATCTCGCCGTTGAACTCGATAGTCTCCTCATTCATCAGGCGACCGAAATCGGGAAGATTATTGGGAGCAAACACGGTGAAATTTGGATGCTCGTAGATGTAGGTGTACTCCTTTTGGAAGTCGGCGAACAGATAACCATGATCATCTCGGACCGCAATGTTGATGATATTCGGTGCTCGGAAGGTTAAAACCTTGTGTACGTCCCGGTCGCCGCTCCTCAGCTCGTACTTTTTCCAAACTGTGCCATTCAAGGTGCGCTGCACCGGTATAACTTCGACTCGCTTTTTGCAGGAAATCATTAAAAGGAAAGCGATAAGAAAAAAGAGCTTTTTCATTGTTGCTGTTTGTTTTGAAGTGATTAATGATATGGTTCTAATTTACTTTCGAAGTAGGCTTGATCTTGGGCTTTTTGCTGTTGAAAGGCCATTTGGAGCTCTTCAACGATATTGCCTTTGTGATCACCTGGGTAAATTCGGCAAACTTGGTTCACCCATTTCCCTTCCTTCTTTTCTTGATATCGGCCAATCGTTTGACCGTCAGAACGGGTAATAACTACCTGCTCAGTCTCGCTGATTTTCTTTGAAAACATTACTGAGGGAATTGAATGGTTGTGGTCTTTTTCAGTGAGCTATGCTGGCAGATCTTAGAGCTTTTCAGGGTCAACCGGCATGACCAGAATTGTAAGCCCTGGGTCAGACTTAGGATGTACCATAACCGGCCGCATCCATCCGTTGAGCTTAATTTCGACATCCTGACTATGAACCTTAGACAGTATACGACTAGCCTTGTGAATGTTGAGCCAAACATCGGCTGACGGGCCAGACCATTGCGCAATCTCGATACTTTCTAGCGACTCGTTTGAGTAGGCGCCTGGTGGAACCTCCACCAGCAGTTCATTTTCTGAAAATGACAACTTTGTTGTTCCCGATGTCTTATCTGCGAAAAATGCGGATCTGCTGAAAGTTGATTTTAGAGACTCCATCGAAAGCAGCACTTCCGATACCGAGCTTTTGGGAAGTAGAGGGGCATAATCTGGGAATGGTTCAGCGCAGACTAGTGTTTCAACGGTGGACGTCCCGTCCGACACTTCCAAAGAATTGGAGTGAAACCTTACGGCCGCGATTTCCGCCGAAAAGATCGACAACAAATTAGCAAAACCAACGGGAACAGTTGCTTGTGTTGAAATTCCATCACTGTTTTGGATCAATGTCTTCCGTTCGATAAGTACCGAGGCGTCCGAGCTTACAACGGTCAATGATTCGCCGACGATACTGATTAAAATACCTTCTAACGACGGCCGGCCCGCTTTTTCGCTTATAACAGAGTCCTTGCAATAGGTCATGGACTTTGTAAGCTCATGAACGGTGAGGTAGATTTCCTGGTATTCAGTTGGTTTGACCGGAATTGAGTAGTCCTTTGGATTTTCTGTTTCCAAAATGTAAAATTTACCGTCGATTTCGAGCTCCAAACGATAAGCATCCTGGGTGACCGTGGAGGTGCCGCCGGTGGTTGTCGTCGTCTGAGTTTCACTGTTAACAAAATGTCCGATTCCGATCGGTCCGTCCGGTAGTGACCTAAGCAGATTTAGCCCGATATCGGCCGGAAAAAGGAACGAGCCATTTGCTTCGGACGTGTGCTCGAACGACGTTTTTACCGTCTGATTGAGGTTGCTTCCGCAGAAAAACAGTTTTCCCTCAGATAGCTCTACCCTTATATATCCGTACACTGGAACTACCGGTCTTGTATTGATCGCCTGGGCGACGACAGCGCAGGCTTTCAAAAATTCCTTAGAATTGACAGTGACCTTCAAAAGCTCGGTACCCGGCCTCTTCTTTTTCTGTCTTGCTTGTGTTGTTGATGGGCTCATAAGTAGCTAAAAAATAATCTTTCTTGAATTGGATGAGATAGCACCTTTGCGGTAGCTTCTAGCGTTTTGATGCATTCGATGATATCGACACCGCCTTGCTTTGGAAGTTTATTTAAGTTGATTTTCATTAGCATGGAGATCGCCGCTTTGATCGAATTATATGGCTCATAAGTATGATCTGAAAGCCTTGTGATGTCTCCCCATCGAACGATATCAGTCTCTTCTCGCTGCAAGATGTCGGCGGACTGCCAGATTAGATCTCTCACTTTGGCTAGGTCGGCTTCGGGCCCTTTTTCTTTCAATCGCTGTATAGCCTCGCGGAGAAGGCGGTAGGCCTCTTTGAGGTTGTCGCCTGGTAGTGGCATAATTTCAATCTGTTGATGAAGGTGAATTACTTGGTTTTGTTGACGACGATGTAAAGGGCGTCTCGGACTTCGTCGTTAATTCGGCTGGTAATGCCGGTAACTTGTTCGATGTGCTCCCTCCCCTGCTGCGTCCATCCGTTTTTGCCTTTTAGGCGTCCTTTGAATAGTGGCTTGACGTCTACCACCTCAAACCCTAATGATCGCAGCTCAGAAGCGATTATTTTGGACGCTGCGTGGTTTTGCCCAACTCTCATTGCAATTCCTTTTGCAGCATAGCCGGACACCCCATGAAAGTTGGTGATCTTATTCATCCATCCGGCTTCCACATAAATCGTGGTGTCTTCCTTTGGGAAATCCGAAAAAGAGTCAGCCAGTTTTTCAAAAGCGACCGATCCGTAAGCGGCCCATTCTTTTAGTTGTTGGTCCCAAACCGCAAAGCCTGGCTTCTTTACGTCGGGGTCAACTCCCCCAATGAACCGTTTATTTGATCTTCCTGTGTATTCGAGGACTGAAATGGTGTCTTTTAAAATTTCGGACTGGCTGACTTTCTTTTTCATGTGCGGTACTAACTATTCGCGATTACTTTACTGGAATTTGAATCAAGGATCCTGAGCCGGTTTGAGTGCTTGGCAGAGCGCCATCCCATTTCTCAATCCAAAGCTGTTGAATCAGAAGCGGCGTTAGTGTTTGCTGCCTTAATCTGTTGGCTTCGGCCTCTGCCTTGGCTTGGATAATCGTTGCGGCCGCGGCTCCTTCTGCCTTTGCTTTGGTGACGGTCGCCTCGGCGATCGCCTGCTTCGCCTGGTTCTCCGCTTTCAGCTTGGCCTGAATCGATGCATTCTTGCCGTCAATCATGGCGCGAAGAGATGCGGGGGGCGTAATAGCTGAGGTCAGCTGATCGTACACAAATCCATCTTTCCCGAGCGTCTTTTTTAAAACATCCTGGACCTTGTTTTCGAATGTTTCCCGGTTAGCCATTACGCTATCGGATGTAAAACTGTTAGCGGCAATCCGGTAAGCGTCGTAGACTAAATTTTTCATAAACCCCTGCTGGATCTCCGGTAGCGACAACCGGTACTGCCGGTAAATCTTTGGTGCCATACCCGGGTTAATATGATAGTTTAGCTTTGGATCGACTTTGAACTCGGCCGCGTCCTTGGTGGTGACTGCGAATGGCTCATAATCTACGCTCTGCGTGTAGGTTGGGAATTCTACAACCTTTGTTGTCCAATCGTTGTACCATACGCGGCCTGAGACGATGGAAATATCATCAACTCCCTTGTCCGAACCGTAGAGGTTGATTTGGATACCAACGTTGCCAGCATCGATGTTCTCGTAGGTGAATGGTTGACATGAAATGGCGAGGAAGATGAGAGCACCGGTAATTCCGCCCATAATTAACTTTCTGTTCATTGGAATTTAGTTTTTAGATGTTTGAAAACTTGATATGCCAGGTAAATGATTATCCCGAGTGGGATAAATGCCCCATAGAATGTGAAGTCGTTGGGGATGTTGATGAGCAAAACGGATACATTGACCAGTACCACAATTGCCAGGACTCTTAGAGCGTAATACATTGCTATTTCTTGGTTTTGGGATAAAATCCGTTTTTGATCATTTGCGCCTTGATTTGGCGCTGGCAGAGAACTCGATAATGTTGCACATCTCTCGCAGTCGGTCGTAGACCCGCTTCCCGTAGACTGTTTTAAGCTCTTCCAGAGTTAGATTGCTGGTAAAGTGGGTCATATGGTGCTGGTAGGCATCGTAGCGTTTTGAAATAATCTCGGCCATTACATTGCTCTCATTGCCGAAATGCTTCACGTTGGTGCTCTCTGCCCCGAGATCGTCGAAAAAGCGGCCGAAAAATTCATAGCCCATCGAAAGGACTCCGTTCACACTTCGCTCATTGCCGGAATACTCCACAATCACCGTTTCCCCTCCTTTTTGCCCACTGCCGGCGTATTCGCGGGCTATCTGCTGGCAATTGTGCCGTGTGTACGGCGCCTTCTGGTTCCGTGTGCAGAGCTCCATTAGCTGCGTTTTGCCGCATCCGGTGTCTCCGATGAGGAGAATTCCCTTGTTTAGGGAAAAGCCCTCTGACATCTTCACGAAGGAAGGTGTATCGGTAAAATATCGAGCGAGCGCCTTGACAATAACCCGATTGTCATTATCAATTTGGAACTCTTGCGACCAGTTCCGCTCCACGGACCTACGTTTGCCGGCTTCCACAATGAATTCGAAAAACTCGTCTGCTGAAAGCTGAGGGAAGTATCTTACGTCCTCGACTGATCGCCAATACAGCTCATTGTACCTTGCCAGCCCTTTCTTTTTCTCTGCTTCGGCGACAGCTAAGCGGATCGCGACCTGTTCAACGGCTACCCGTTCTTCGTCGGTCAATGGAAGCGTTTGCGGTCCCTCACTCTTCCACGTCGTTAAGAACTCTTCCTCCTCGGTACTCAAAGTTCCCTTTGGCTGTAGGATGTGGTTTCGGTACTGCTCCTCGTTGTAATGTTGAACTGAATTCATTTTTTTTCCAAGTTGCCAGGCGTCCAGGAATATGGAAGGCGCCGTTTTTTCTTTCAATTTGCTCTCGCCATTTAGGCTTGCCGGTTTCCAGCGGCGTTGACCAGTGCGTTAGGAATTCTTCATACATCTGATCGGTGTACAGCCCATGATGCTGTTTTTTGTACTCTTCAATCATTGCTTGAAGCACCGTGCATCGAACTACCCCTCGCTCATCCTCGACAAGCTCAAACTTTTTCACCGAATCGTCGGTGGGGGGGCGCCGCGGAACTGGGGGGGTGTTTTTTTTATCTGGCGGTTTAAAAGGTAGTTCGGAATTCAAATTCTGTGGTGGTGGATTGGCGACGTCAGTCGCGCCTAATACACTATCCTTTCCTTTAATTTCCTTTACTTTAATTTCCTTTACTTTACTTTGTGTACTTTTTGCTTGATTTGCTGCACTTTCTGCACCATTAACATGGGTTTCTGTGAATTCCCGTGTAGTAACCTGGGTTTCTGCTGTAAAAACTCGGGTTTTGTCCGCAATAACGTACTGCTCACGAATGAATCCGTTTCGCTTTGCGATGAGATATCGTTCCTGAATTCCAAATGAGCTCAAAACGCTTCTCGCTTCAAACAAATCCCTGTCGAAAAGGTCGAATTGCAGGCAGGCGTCAATGATCGACATGACATCGTCTTCACTTACCGAGCAGCCTATAAAGTCTGCGATATCAAATGCCAATTCCTGGTCAATTCTGAGGAAATACCCCTCCTTCCCGTAGATCAAACAAAGTAAGTAATCGTAAACCACTACCCCCGCCAGTCCGCATTTCGCCATCAGTCTCCTGATTTTGCGATCGCTGTACATGTCCGAATCCTTTGGAAAATACTCCAATCCGGGCTTTTGCGGTCTTGCCATTTCGTATTAAGGCTAAGTCATTTATACATTTTAAAGCCTTTTTCATAGGCTTCCTCCGCGCTCATTTCATCGTGAATTGTCCTGTGGCACGGCCGACATATTGCCATCCATGTGCTGACAATGAGAAGGAACTTTCCTCTTCCTGCCAGGTGATGAACATCCGTCGAGCGGCGTGTGCAGCCTGGCAATTTGGCTTCGCACAGTCTCCTATCATGAAGAAATGCCAAGCGTAATTCACTGTACTTCTTGTTGGCTTCTTTTCGCTTCTTGCTTACCTTCGGTATGATATATACGTTTCCGGCTAAACGCTGATGATCTTTGCAATAGCCCTTGGAAAAGACAGTATTACCACACCCCTCTTTTGTGCATGTTTTGCGCATTTTTGGGTCTCTCGTTGGGAGAATCGTCGTCGATCCTCGGAGCCCTTTTAATTTCCCATATCAGCTTTAAGGCAAACCAAAAGCATCCGGCAGCAATAGCCAGGCACACGATGGTTGATATCCAGTCGGAAACTGCGTTTATCTCATTCATGGCGAATTTGAGCTATGTTTGGAAATGGAATTTCTTGCTGTTTAGCTCCGATGTTCGTGAAGCCTACGAGCTTGTTGATGTCTCCGCACTCCTTAATTACCGGTATCTCCTGATTGCGTTCTAATAAAATGTAGGAGTTCAGGGCAGGGAATCCGAGCCCACCGCTCTTCCTTTTGCTGTTTGGCGCCATTATGCCAAGAAATTTACCAGTATAGGACTGTGGAGTATCAAGCGTCGGCCCTCCGAACGGTGGTTTTGCCAATGGCTGACGAGGAATGGTGTAAACCCGAATATTGTCGCCAATATTGAATTTCCCCCAGGGCGTTGTGATGGAAATGATTTCGAAATTCATTAATGCAATTTGATGATGATGGTGATGAAGTATAATCTGACACTAGAATGGCAAATCGTCGTCGTCTTCCGGTGTAAGTGGAAGGGTTGCGGCTGCCGTTTGAGGCATTGTAACTGTTGAGGCAGGAGCTGGCAAGGGTTGTTGAGCTTCCGGCTGCGCGGATCCAGCAAACTTGAAATAGGTATCAATTTGCTCGTACAAGCCCTCGGCGTACTCATCTTGATCCTTCCCAAGCGATCCGTCGAACTTAAAAATTGGCACACTGTAAGTTTCGGTCTGGCCGTCCCTGTTATGCTCTCTTGTTTCGAAATCGGCAACACTTACCCATTCATCTTGCCAGCGCTGACCGCCCTTGCCGATGGAGTTTTCCCAGGACATGAGTCCCTGCCCTTTGATCCGGATGCAGATCAGTTCTCCTTTTTCGGACATGGCGTAAATGCTTTTGCTGTACTGCGCCATGGCTGCTTTCAGGGTGGGTTTTATTTCCGAATAGAGGCCCTTGGCTAATGGAGTTCCATCCTGGTAGCGGACATTAAACGGCGAATATCTGATATCCTTGACTTCGTTTGAATATATCCCCTGCTGCCTGATTTCATCGAATCCGGTAATTCGGATCATCTGCTTTAAGACCAAAAAACGTAGAGGTAGGTCAATTGGAACTCTGGTTTCACTGTCCTTATCCCAGAAGGAAAAAGTGCCTTCGTCAGACCTCCATTCTAAAAAACAAGAGGCGGGGTTTTGTGTTTGCCCGATGGATTCGTCGCGTCTTCCCATTGTATAAAAAGTGTTTAAAAAGTGATAACTATTATGAATATACGCCGGCTCTGATCAGCTCCTGATCTTTGCGAGCAATCAGCTTCTTGATCTCATGGCCGCTAAGGCGCTTGTATCGTTGCTTGGATATCCAATGGATCTCTGAGGCTAGAAACTTATTGGTAGGCGCATTTTTATTCTCGTGTTTTGACACCAAACCAATCCGGATGTAGTCGAGTAATACGGGCGCGGAAACGTCAAGAATACGTTGCGCTTCGAGGCTGTTGATGTAGGTTTCTGGCATTGCCGGTGCGGGTTTGATGATTTCAAGTTGGCTTTTAATGTCGGCTTGGTCTTGGAGGATCTGCCGCAGACATTTGCCGATTTCTTCCAGGGAATTCATTTCGGTGTCTGGTTTGATTTTCGAACGGCTCTGGTGATCAGGAGTGCGATGCCAATAATTAAAACCGCGGTCCAATTACATTTTGCGGCGATCAGGTCATAAATCCGGTCAACACCGGACGCAAGAAATCCCAGCAGGAAGAGACCTGCAAATACTGCCAATTGATTCATGGTGGTTTATTTTTTAGCGATGTCGGCCGGTACCTTTTTAACAATTCTGTAAACTGTGCTAGCATCAAGTATCTCAAACTCTTCCATCACCTTTTTGACGGCGACTTTTGACATAGCTCCTTGGTCGATCAGCGAGCGGTATCGAGCTGCTATTTTCTTGTGCCTTGCTTCGCGATTTGCTCTAAAATCGGTGATAAGTAATGTTTCCATGATTCTAAGGTTGTTGTTTAACCGCATTCCAGTGCTGAGGAGGACAGTTAAGCGTGGGCGCGCTGCCCGAGTTGGTACTGTTGGTATTGATAGTTGAACATTCTGTGAATAAACTCCTTGCCGGCCTCGGTCCATACCAAATACCTCACAGTCTTGGTTTCGCCGGTCTGCGGATCGCGATATGCCCGGGTCCGATAGGTTGCATACCCTTTATCGGCGTACTTCTGATACAGCACATAGCAGCCATCTTTCTTGTAGATGATTCTTTCTGCTGAAAGAAGCCCGTTTAACGCCACCGCGGACATTCCTAAGCTTTTTGCGACAATGGTTGTGGTCATATCGCTTACCGAATTCAAAACGATATCGGTATATGCGGCTTTGGGCTTTAACTCGGCATTCTCCTGCAATAAGCGCTCTTTCGATTCCACTTCCTCGGCAAGTTTTCGCAATGCATCTGCGTAGGTGGTTGGTAATTGGAATGCCGGCGGCGTCGCCATAGTTTTCAACATGGTTTCGCAGGCAATGAAATACTGTCTGGCCTGCTTGCCTCTTTCGTTCCCTTCTACCATTGCAAGCTCCTTCGCCATGTTGAGGGTTAAAGCGTAGTCAATCTCAATTGCCGCTCCGGCCCTGCCGCCTTTGGTCTGGGTTACTAAATTTTTAGTAAGGCAAACGAAGTCCTGATTCTCGATGAATCCGTATTTCTTGATACGATTCCGGATCCAATCATTGAACCTGCTTTTTAAGTCTAGGAAATCGTAAAGTTCTTTCGCTGAGACAATTTTTTTCCCACCCTTACTGGTCTGGATTTGAATAAGCTCCTGCATTGTGATGAAGTATTTTGGGTTTCTAAAATTCTAGAAATTCATTTATTGGGTTACTCAATTTTGAGTAAGGGGTCTCTAAATTGAGAACCCTTTAAAGCCCGGTGTTTTTTGTTGCGGCACACCGGAAAGCCTACTCTCGGCCAATATCTTTGGTTCTTTAAAGTTGGCGACCTGCAAGCGCCTGCCGCCAATCCTGATGCTGTTGAATACAACATTACAAAAACCGTTACCGTGGAAGGGCTCGAACCTTCGACTAGGGTACTCATGCCAGTTACTAAGATCATCAGCGCTTTCGCGGCCTCCCCATAATCATAACTAAACACATCTCCTGCTCTGACCAACTGAGCTACACGGTACCCAGGACTTTAACGAGCCATCCTGCTGCCGGGACTTGACGCGTGCCTTCGGGTGTTGATCGCAGCCCAACTACCTTCGCTGCACGGGTTAAAAAGTTTTAGCTGCAATCCCCCGCCCTTGTCATGTTGTCGAATTTTTGCCCATTTCGATCCGTTGGGGACAGGTGCGAACATTTCTAGGGTTGTTGTTACTGTCTTATTACCATCCCTGGTATGGTAAGCAGGATTCGAACCTGCGCCCCCCTCATCCCAAATGAGGTACGCTACCTGGCTGCGCTATTACCATGTGTCTCCCGTTTCTTGTCTTGGTGGGAGTAACCTCACTCTCATTGATACCGTGTGCTTAATGTTGCGAGTACACTACTATAACGCCGTCACGGCTTGGCTCCCGTACCTACCTGCTACCTCCGGGCAGTCCACAATGCAGGGGACTTATTTCTTTTAAACTGGCAGCAGAAATTTCCCGCTACCAGTCCTGACTATTCCTAAACCCTTAACCTTTTCCATTTTTGATACACCTGACAACCATACATAGCTTTCCTGTTCAGTACGAAACCGTTAAATCATAAGCCAAGATTTATCTAGCTTGTTGCAATTGCGCTTGCTATATTTGCTGCAATTGTTGATACAAATATACTTCGATATAGAAGTATCGTGCAAGTATTTGCAGCAATAAATTACTTCTATGTAGCAATTTAGAATCATTCTAAAAAAATGTCAACTATTGGACAGCGGCTTGAACGAGCAATAACACTCAGGAATTCAACAAATTACGCCATATCAAAACACACTGGCATTTCCCAATCTACAATAGGTAGAATCGTAAAGAACGAAGGAAAAACCTACAATAGAAGTACTCTTGCTTTGATAAGCGACTATTTGAAAGTATCTGAACATTGGTTGATAACTGGCGAGGGTAGCATGCTTTCGCCGGAAGTTGAGGAAATCGGCTATCCAGACGGATCGGAAACAATACTCTTGGGAAAGACCGGTAACGAATTTATCGATACCGAAAAGGGTAATTCTTTCATGCTGGTTCCTTTGGTGGAGTATTACGCGTACGGTGGTTACTTATCTGGATGGAGTGACCCGGACTTTGTAGAAGACCTTCCCAAGCATATGATCAGTGTTGACGTATACAACAAGGGTGTTTACCGCGCCTTTCGAGTTAGAGGCGAGAGCATGAATGATGGTTCGCTTGAATCAATCATCGAAGGAGACATAATTACGGGACGTATTATTGAAAAGGTCCTTTGGGAGTCCAGATTTCACCTACACAGCTACAAATACTTTATCATAGTCCACAAGGATGGAATCTTGGTTAAAAACATCAAGGACCATAGAGTTGACGATGGCCGCCTGGTGGTTTCCTCATTAAATCCAGACAAGTCTCTGTACCCGGACCAGGAAATTTATCTTTCGGATGTGTACGAAATGATGAATGTGGTAGATTTGTACAGAAAGACTAAATTTTTGTAACAATCAAATGAGGCAGCCTAGTAACCCAAAAAGAGGAATTTGGATCCTCATTTTAGTAGGAATTTTTGTTTGGGTTGGAATAATAGGTAGATCATGCGGTACAGAAACTAAGCCTCTCACCGCATCTGAACCAAGAGAAAAGTCGATCGCGGACTCTACTAAATTAGTGGAAGATGCTAAGCAGTCAGAGATGAAAGCCCGTGCGGAATTTCTCCGAAATTTGAGATATAAGGTAAAACATCATATCAAAGAAAACCTAAAAGATCCAGATAGTTTTCAAGAAATTGATCATCAAGAATATGCCATTGAAAAGCCGACGAAAAAGAGGCATTTTCAGGCTTGGATCAAATACAGGGCAAAAAATTCTTTCGGTGGATACAATATTGAACAATGGTGTTTCGATTTCGACGAGAATGGAGAAAACACTAAAGTTTTTGAATGTAATTAAGCCCGAGATTGCAAATTAACATAAGTAACCTCCTCTAATAAACTTTTCATTTTCCTGTTAATGGACTCCCAATTAGACCCACTAGTGCCAGAAATTGCAAGTGAGATTATCCACATACTTGATAATTTTCGCATTGAAAACATATTTTCTGAAAGGATTTTGGCCGACAGGGGACTCGTACAGTTTAAGATGCCAACGGATTTTAGTCTCAGATCTATAAGGGAGTCACTGACAACTTACCCGCTCGCGGCTTACACTCTCAACGATTTGATTGCATTTCGCGACTTCCTCTTGCGGACAGGCCCAATCGATGATCCACAAGATGCGGAGAGCTTCAAGCAATCTCTTTCGAGTTTTTCGGGTAATCTAGATTCGATTGGCAGGAACTTCCAAAGAAACACCGGTAACGATTTGCGCCAGGAATTCGATTATTTATCGAGAAGGGTTCAAGAGATCAAAGACCAACTAAATTCTCTTGACCAAATTGGAGTTCGAGGAAAGGCTATCGTCAACGAGCTTGAAATTCTTTCACAAAACGCCGGATCTGCCCGTGATGCATTGAATAAAGAAGTTCAGAAGGCAACTAGTGCCAATCAGACAATCGCTAATGTTTGGGGAGAGTTGCAATCACTTCGCGTAGATCAAAAACTGAAAGATAAACAGATAGAAGAATATGAAGCGCGTCTGTCAGAGGCAACTTTCAAGTTTACGGGTTACGAGGAGGAAATAAAAGCAGCTATTTTAAGCACAAAGGCGGTGACTGACAAGGCAGACCATATAAATGGTTTGCTAAAAGCCGCGGAGGACACTGTTGGATTAAAGGCGACCGAAGGTATTAGTGCAGCGTTCATTGCTCAGCACAAGGCAAGTAAAGAGAATATCGGATATTGGCTATTTGGTGGAATTCTTTTCCTGATAGCTGCCGCAATTGTTACCTACCTACTGTTGGAAGATAAGGCGACGGGTAATGATTGGGCTCAGGTTGTATCAAGAATTGCTGTATTAACGATATTGCTGGGTGGTGCTACCTTTTGCTCGAAACAATACATACGCCAAAAGTCCATCGTAGAGGATTACGCTTACAAGGTCGTACTGTCTCAGTCAATCATAGCATTTATTGACCAAATTCAGAGCCGAAGTCAGGATCAGGTTGTCGAATATCTAAATAAGGTTCTGACTGAAATTCATAAAGACCCTCAGCGACCACGCAAAGTGGAGGCTGAGGGGGCCTTTAAAAACGAAGCGATTGACGCCATAAGCAAAATTATTGACAAAGTGAGTCCTTCAAGATAATTCAGTGCTATTTTTGGGCGGCTTAGATCGGGTAAAAAACTCATGTTTTGCCAGCTCCTCAGCATTTCTCTCCTCTTTTATATCGAGGTACCGAATGAATGATGCTTCCGACTCCCATCCGCCAAGGATCATTACCTTTTCGCGGGCAATCCCCGCTTCAACCATTGTGGTGGCTCCTGACCTCCGCGCCTTGTGAGATGTAGCCAGTTGAAATTTCGAAACAATTTCCTCTACCCTTTTCCCTCCCTTGGTGTAAGATAGCAATAATTTGTGATCAATCTTTGCCAATTTAGCTACCTCCTTGATAACTCGGTTTATAGTGATATCTGAGTATTTTTTCGGAGGAACGCCTCCCCTCCTATCAAGAACCTCTTTGACAATCCAGTGCATAGGAACGACAACCTGCTTTCCGGTTTTTTGCGTCTTCCTCGTGATGAAACCGTTTTGAAAGTTGCCGGTGTCAAGTCCATTATAGTCGGATATTCGCATAACCGAAAAGGTGCCAATCAGGAATATATCTCGAACATCCCGATATGAGCGGTGCTGTTTCGATAAATCAAGCCGGTGTATTTTCAAAAGTTCCTCATAGGTGAAAGAGGGGCGCTTCACTTTCTCAGCCGAGGCGCTAAATTTTCGGCTTCGGAAATAATTGAAAGGGTTCAAGCCATCGTTTTGCGCCTGGTCCAGGATAATTTTCAGCGCCCTAAAATAGGTAGAAATTGAATTCTGTTTGTAATCGCGGCTTTCCAAAAAGGCATTAAACTCATGACGGAAAGAAAGCGTCATATCCTCGAAATCAAGCTGCCGGCGCTCTTTTTCAGAAAACAGCTTTATATTGTCCACAACTGCCTTGATTATCCTCCGATCGCTCGAATTTATGTTATCTTTGAGTTTGCAGATGTAGTCCATGTATTGGGTTAAATCCATCTTCTTGGATGAGGAAGCTCTACCAAGCTCGATGTCCAAGGAGTGGCGTAAGCTGTCATTGTCGATATGCAGACCTTCGTTGAGGAGACGGTGGTAAATTGCGGTAATTGAAGATTCGACCTTGTTGAGGAAGGCGTTGCGTTGGATGGCTTCGGACACCCCTCTTTTCTCTCTCAGGCGCATCTTCTCTAAGGACCAGTTCGATGGTTCAATGGTTAGGCCGGTGGCGTACTTGAATGGCTTTTTTCCGCCATAGCTGAATACTAGATTGATCGGAGTCGCTTTCTCTGATTTCGGGTTTTTGAGGTAGAAATTTGCTATGACCATAATTTTAAGTTTCTCCCCCGGGGGATGGAATGGGGGAAGGAATGACATCAAAGATGGTGCAATTATGTAGATGATCCTTAAATTCTCAAAATCGTAACTATCTGTTTTTTAGGGATATATTATATTATTTAAGGATTCTTAAATAATAATTGCCGATTCAGAATTAACGTTCATTAACAATCCTGAAAATTTGCAATCTACATTCGAAACGTTATATTTGAAGTATTGCCCATTTAGTATCACAATTCCGTTCTAATAGTTCCAATCATTCTTGAATTCATTATAAAAGTATGAATTTTTCAATGACCTGATTCCCATCAGCATCATGACAAAAAGAACTTTTGTATTGTTTTTCTGGCTCGCTCAATTCGCCGTTTCGTTGCTCCTGGGGCAACAGAGGGCTGTTGCGTGCAAGATTGATATTGGAACAGAGGCCTTCTCTCCCTTCGAAATCGAGGAGAAGCAAGGAACCGGGCATATTGTGTTAATCGATGATACGATCTGTAAAAACGAAACGATCGTAAGGGCGGATGAAACAGAATGGAAAGAATCGCTTTCCGATCTTTTACGCCACCGGCATTCCACCTACCGCTTTCTCACACTGGTTTCGCAAACAGCGCCCCAGTACGAAATCACCAGGGTTCCCAAGCTGATCCGGGAATCCGTCCAACTGCTTTTCGTTAGCAATGGAGACATCAAGCTGCCCGATTATTACAGCTTCCTCCATCGCCTTTGCCCTTTTTGAACCCGCCGCAAGCGTTCTTTAATCCCCAATTTTCGTAGCTGACGGACCGTCTCGCCATGCCTGTACGCGCATACACGAGCCGCTCCCGACATTCATGCTATTCCTTTTGCTGCACGGCCTTCCCGCGCGGCCAAAGGGCTATTCCTATTCCCTTGCATTACCGCCAACCAATTTATACAAACGCATCATGATAAAAGACTTAAAATGGCCGCTCCTGTTGCTCGTCAGCATTTTCGCTTACGGCTGCGCTTCAAAAAGTGAAACGCTGACGGAGACAAAAGACAGTGTTCCTACCATCCCCGTAACGGAACTCAGGCCCCAAAAAACCGAGCTGCACCGCGAATACGTAGGCAACATCCACGCCCTGCGGAACGTCGAAATATATGCCCGTGTGAAAGGCTACCTCGAAGAAGTGTATGTGGACGAGGGCAAAGAGGTCAGAAAAGGACAGACTTTGTTCCGCATTAATAATGAAGAATATGAAGCACAGCTGGCCAAAGCAAAGGCTAACCTGCAAAGTGCGATCGCCGATGCGAAAGGTGCCGAACTGGAAGTGAAACGCGTAAAACTGCTCGTTGACAAGAATGTGGTTGCGAAAAGCGAGCTCGAAGTGGCACAAGCGAAGCTGGCCGCGGCCAATGCCAAAATCGAAGAAGCCAAATCGGAGAAATCGAATGCCGCTATTCAACTCGCGCATACCGTGATCAAAGCCCCCTTCGACGGGGTAATCGATCGCCTCCCGACCAAAATGGGCAGCCTCATCGACGAAGGCACATTGCTCACCACACTATCGGACACCAAAACGGTTTATGCCTATTTCAATGTATCCGAAAACGAATACCTTGAATACGTGAAAGCCCGTGACAAAGCGGCTACCAAACAAGCGGTAGTAGAACTGGAACTGGCAGACGGCTCCTTTTTCAAACACAAAGGTGTTATCGAAACGATGGAAGGTGCTTTCGACGAAGGTACGGGCTCTATCGCCTTCCGTGCGCGATTTTCAAACCCGGAAAAGCTCCTGAAACACGGCTCTACCGGCACAATCCGCCTCACCAACACCGTAGAGAATGCAATACTGATCCCGCAGCAAGCTGCATTCGAAATTCAGGATAAAAACTTCGTGTATGTGCTTGGAAAGGATAACAAGGTTAAGACACGCAGCTTTGTGCCGCAATCCCGGCTATCTACTTTTTATGTTGTAAAATCAGGTCTCGAACCAGGCGAAACAATTGTTTGCGAAGGGCTTCAATCCCTCCGCGACGGCGCGACGATCAACCCGAAAACGGTGTCCGCCGACACGGTGTCGACCGAAAAAATCGAGCTCACGGCGCGATAGCACTCTTTTTTCACCTGAATTGTAGATCATGTTCCAAAAATTCATCGAGCGGCCGGTACTCTCGCTGGTCATCTCCATATTTATTACCCTGCTGGGGATTCTGGCAGTGCTGCAATTGCCTGTCTCTCAGTTTCCCGATATTGTTCCGCCTTCGGTTGTCGTGACGGCTACCTACACAGGTGCCAACGCGGAAACCGGCGTCGACGCCGTAGCCGTCCCGCTCGAAAAGGCGATCAACGGTGTGCCCGGCATGACCTATATGACGAGCGTTTCCGGCAACGACGGCGTAACGACGATCAATATTTCCTTCGCCGTGGGCGTCGACCCTGACCTCGCTGCGGTGAACGTTCAAAACCGCGTGCAAACGGTGATCGACGAACTTCCGGAAGAAGTTATCAAGGCCGGGGTAAAGACCGAAAAAGAGGTAAACAGTATGCTCATGTACCTCGACATCATGAGCTCGGACACCACCGTGGGCGAGGATTTCGTGTACAACTTCGCCGACATCAATATCCTGAAAGAGCTGAAAAGGATCGACGGCGTGGGCCGCGCACAGATTATGGGTAGCAAGGACTACTCGATGCGCGTATGGCTACAACCCGACCGCATGAATAGCTATAATGTATCCGCCGACGAGGTGATCCAGGCGATTCGCGACCAGAACGTGGTAGCCGCCCCTGGTAAGACAGGTGTGAGCTCCGGCCGTGAAAAGAATGTATTGCAATATGTATTGAAATACACCGGCAAGCTCTTCGAGCCGGCTCAATATGAGAACATTGTGCTGCGATCAAACCCGGACGGCTCCATTCTGAAACTGAAAGACGTCGCCAAGATCGAATTCGGTACGCTCGAATATGATATGGCATCCAAATCCAATGGGCGCCCTTCCGCTTCGATCATGATCAAGCAGCGCCCGGGCTCCAACGCCCAGGAGGTTATTCAGAATATCAAGGACAAAGTCGCAGAACTCAAAAAGACCACATTCCCTCCCGGAATGGATTACTTCGTATCCTACGACGTTTCCCGCTTCCTGGACGCCTCCATTCACGAGGTAATCCGTACGCTCATCGAAGCATTCGTGCTCGTGATCCTGATCGTGTATTTGTTCTTACAGGACTTCCGTTCCACGCTCATTCCGGCCCTGGCGGTGCCGGTGGCGCTCGTAGGTACATTTGCATTCATGCAGATGTTCGGCTTCTCCATTAACCTGCTCACACTTTTCGCGTTGGTATTGGCTATCGGTATTGTGGTCGATAATGCCATTGTGGTCGTCGAGGCGGTGCACGCCAAGATGGCCGAAAAGCATCTGGACGCGATGGAAGCGACCATCGAATCGATGAAGGAAATGAGCGGCGCGATCATTGCGATCACGCTCGTGATGTCGGCGGTATTCGTTCCCGTAGCATTTATGTCGGGACCCGTCGGGATTTTCTACCGGCAGTTCTCCATTACCCTCGCGATTTCCATTGTCATTTCGGGGATCAACGCCCTTACGCTCACGCCCGCATTATGCGCGCTCATGCTCAAAAACACGCACGGCCAGCCGGTGAAGAAGAACCCGCTTACAAGGTTTTTCGATGGTTTCAACAAAGGTTATGACGGCCTGCAAAGCGGTTACCGGAAGCTCCTTTCGTCCATTGTAAGCCGCCGGATGATCACCATAGGGTTGCTGATCGGGTTCTGCGTCGCCACATTTGGTATGAACAGCATCCTCCCAAGCGGTTTCATTCCGACGGAAGATCAGGGGGTAATCAACGTTAATGTCACTACGCCGGTAGGCGCCACCGTCGAGCGGACCGAAGTGGTACTGGATGAGATTCAAAAGGTAGCCAAAAGCCTCGAACCCGTCGAATCCGTTTCATCATTGTCAGGTTACAGCTTGCTTACTGAATCGGCTGGTTCGTCGTACGGGATGGCGATGATCAACCTGAAACCCTGGGATCAGCGGAAAGCTTCTGTTCAGGACATTATTAAAGAAATGGAAGCCAAAACAAAGCATATTACAGATGCCGAGATTCAGTTCTTCCCGCCTCCTACCGTGCCCGGGTTTGGTAACTCGTCCGGTTTCGAGCTGCGATTGCAGGACCGGTCGGGTAACGAAGATTTGCAAAAGACCGCCGAGGTTACGAACAAGTTTATAAAAGATCTGGCTGCTACGCCGGAGATAGCGGCCGCATTCAGTAGTTTCGACGCAAGCTTCCCGCAATATTTGATCCACGTCGATTCTGACATTGCCGCTAAAAAGGGCGTTTCTGTTGACGCTGCGATGGGCACGCTGCAAACGATGATCGGTAGCTATTATGCGTCCAACTTCATCCGTTTCGGACAGATGTATAAAGTGATGGTCCAGGCCGATGCGGGCTTCCGCAAGAACCCCGAGGACATTCTCAAATTGTATGTCAAAAACAACCGGGGTGAAATGGTGCCGTTCTCCACTTTCATCAAATTGGAACGGGTGTACGGCCCCGAATTGCTGACGCGCTATAATATGTATACGTCGGCCATGATCAACGGCGATGCGGCACCCGGTTACAGTAGTGGTGACGCCATCAAGGCCGTCGAGCGCGTGGCTGCTACCAGCTTGCCCAAGGGTTATACCTACGACTGGTCGGGTATGACCCGGGAAGAAATTCTTTCCGGAAACCAGGCCATATTCATTTTTGCCATCTGCCTGGTATTCGTATACCTGCTGCTCGCGGCGCAATATGAAAGTTTCCTGTTGCCGCTGCCGGTAATCCTGTCGCTTCCTACCGGTGTTTTCGGGGCGTTCCTTGCATTGAAATTAATGGGTCTGGAAAACAACATTTACGCCCAGGTTTCGCTCGTAATGCTCATTGGTTTGCTGGGTAAAAACGCGATCCTGATCGTGGAATACGCCATTATCCGCCAAAAAGAAGGTCGCACGGTTATAGAAGCCGTACTGGAAGGTGCGACCGAGCGCCTACGCCCGATCCTGATGACCTCTTTCGCATTCGTGGCGGGACTTATCCCGCTCGTGATGGCGTCCGGTGCCGGAGCGATCGGTAACCGGTCTATCGGCGCGGCAGCCGCAGGCGGCATGCTCATCGGTACCATTTTCGGGGTGATCATCATTCCGGGATTGTATGTCGTATTTGCGAGCATGGCCAAAAAGAAAAAAACGCCTCCTCCGGTAGTGGCTACGGAGGAAGAGGCATTGCTGCACTAAGCCCCCTCGAATCCAGTTCTGGCCGCAGGGCATCCCTGCGGCCTTTCAAATCAGATTTTATATTGATGAAAAAAAATAAAAAGTTTGCCTCCGGCCTGCTGTTCGCCTCCATCCTGATCTCTGTAACAGGTTGTAAGCTAACGCAACCGGTAGAGCAGCGCGCACAGATCAAAACCCCGGCAACGTTCGCAGGCCAGGCCGATTCGGCAGGAATCGGGGCTTTGCAATGGAAAACCTTTTTCAATGACCGCCACCTCGTTGCGCTGATCGATACCGCATTGCAAAACAATCTTGACCTGAAAATGGCCGTCCAGCGCATTGAAATGGCCCGAAGCAGTATCATGGCAGCTCACGGCGCCATGCTGCCAGTGGTAACAGGCGATGTTTCCGGAGGTGGCCGCAAGTTCGGCGACTACACCATGGATGGCGTGGGCAACTACGACACCAACTTCTCCCAAAACCTCGACGGCGACAGGCGCCTTCCGGCCCCATTCTTGCCGGATTACTTCGTCGGCCTGCGCAGTTCGTGGGAAATCGACATCTGGGGGAAATTGAAAAACCAGAAGAAAGCGGCCTACACCCGTTTCCTGGCCAGCGAAAAGGGGCGCCAGGCGATCATTACCGGCCTCATTGCCGAAATCGCCCGTTCTTACTACGAATTGATGGCGCTGGATACGGAGCTGGATATTATCCGCAAAAACATCGCATTGCAGGAATCAGCGGTAGAGACTATCAAAATCCAGAAAGAGGCAGGTAGGGCCAACGAGCTGGGCGTACGTCAGCTTACCGCACAATTACTCAACACGCGCAGCCTGGAATTCGAAGTTCAGCAAAAGATCATCGAAATCGAAAACAATGTAAACCTGCTCACCGGCCGCTTCCCGCAGCCGATTACAAGAAGCAGCACGCAGGAGCAGGTATTGCCGGCATCCGTCAGCGCGGGCGTGCCCATGCAAATGCTGCGCAGAAGACCCGACGTTCAACAAGCGCAGCTCGACTTACTTGCCAACTATTCCGAACAGCAAGCCGCACAGCTGGCATTTCTGCCGTCGTTGAATATCACTGCATTCCTCGGGTTCAATGCATTTAAAAGCAACCTGCTATTCTCGGCCGGCTCGCTCGCGTACAGCGCATTGGGTGGCCTGACAGCCCCTCTCGTGAACCGGAAAGCATTAAAAGCCAACCAGAAACGCGCCGAAGCGGCGAGCCTGGAAGCGCTTTACGCCTATAACAAATCGGTTTTGAATGGCTTCCGCGAGGTAAGTACAAGCCTCAAAAAACTCGAAAACACCCGCCAGATCGGCGATTTGAAGAAACAGGAAGTGGAAGTGCTGCAACAAGCCGTAGTAACTTCTAAAGACCTCTTCTTAACCGGCTACGCTTCCTACCTCGAAGTAATCACCGCGCAACGAAGCGTTTTGCAGGAGGAGTTGAACTTGACGAATGTGCAGAAGGAGCAGTTTTTGGCATTGGTGGAGTTGTATCGGGCGCTTGGGGGTGGCTGGGAGTAAATACAAGCTATAACAGGAGGGCTCACAGCCTCCTGTTATAATTACCTGATTTCCACTACGCGTTCGAATGGCTCACTTTTGTACTCCTCATGCGTCTCCGGGTTTGTGACAACCACACGCATGCGATATTTCCCGGGCGGGTAGTTTGGATAAAACGGGTCTCCAATCGTCCATTCAACGCCTTCCGGATAGGTGCTTAAATTCCTTATCCCAATATCTGTTCGCTTAACGTAACCCGGCTGGGTAATGGATTCCAGTTCCACATCGAACCAGAGCGTGGAGGTTTTAAGATTTGCAAATCCCCAATATAAGAATCCTACTCCGATACCTTTTTGGAAAGCCAATGGCTTATCCCGGTATGAATAAACGTCAGCATACTCCTGGTTTTTATCATTCGACCTTTCAAACATCATGATGAATGGTTGCTGCGAGGTTTTCGTCACAGCAAACCGATAATTTTGAAAGGCCCAAGTTCCATCATAATAAGAGGCTAATTTTCCGTTTGTAAATATTTGCAAAGTGTAATATCCGGGCTTGATGTTACGACCAGGATCAAATGTCAGGGTTTGTCCGAATGGGTCATATTTCGTGATTTTCGTTTGATATCTCTTTCCCTCCGCATCAATAAGTCCGATAGCCAGGTTACTACTTTCATACAAGTTATATCCAGTAATCGCGACAGGTGCACCATTAATCGAACGTTGAGGTAGGTAACCGCTCCACGACAATCGAATGGGCCCTTTCGTCAATACAACAGGTTTTGACGCCGTCGCCATCCGACCATTTTTTTTGCGGAACGACACCGCATAGGGCCCTGGCACGATGGGAGTAGTAAGGGGTATTACTAATTCCAATTGCCCATCCAGCGTGCCCACCCCAGGATGCTCTTCAAATCCAAAGTCGCAACCGCCTATGGTTATCGCTGGTGCTGTCGGATCCAACTGGTGTTCCAAACGAATTTCGCCGGGTGATCCATCAAGGAAATTCTCCACTTTAATATAGAGTGACTCCCCCCCAGCTATCTGATATTGGTTCTCCTTGTGTTCATCGGCCAGTTCGATCCTTAAAGGTGCCTTTTGAGTAAATTGAAATTCATATTTGACGGTATCCGGCATCATTCCAGCATCCTTTCGGGTAACCATGAAAAATTTATCTTCCTGCGAGCCGCAAATCAAATCTATTCGAGTGCCGTACATTCTTGGCACCAACTCCGCTCCCTTTGTTAGCTTAACTTTGGTGTACAATAGTGAGTGATTCATTCCCTCGGGTAGCTCAACAGTAATCCTGTTTTTTACCTGATCGATAGAGACACTCTTTTTATCGATCCCAACTACTTCCATTTCCACAATACGTGGTTTGTCGTCGGGAAGAATGTCCTTTTTCTCGCATGCGCAAATGAGTGCGACAACCCATAGCAGAATTCGCGTCAACGAAAAGCTAGTTCTGGTAATACATAAAGACCTCATACCTTTACCTGCTAAGTTTGACAAACTTCTTACTCAAAAACAGATCTCCAATCTTAACTCTGCATATATAGGCTCCTGCGGGTAGATTCGTCATGTTAAAAGGATATTGGTAAGCCCCGGCTGCGTGATAGTTGTCTGCGATGGTAGTCATGATTACACCACGTTCATCGACAATTTCAAGTCTGACAGTAGCGGGGGAATTGACCCCAAATTCAATATTAACCTGGTCATTCGCGGGATTAGGACTTACATGAAGTATCTGATCGTAGTCGACCGTTGAAACGATCTCCTCCGCGGACATACGAAAAGAGCCTGATGGCAGCGGCGTATAAATAGCCTGCGATACAACGACATTCTTATTTCCTGCTTGTGCCATATAACACCTGTATACACCGGAAGAGACGGTTATACTCTGCGTGGTGGCAAAAGGCGGATCATCAAAACGGGTATACTGGCCACTCACCCATCGGTAAATGCTATACCCGGCGGGGGCAGTCAATGTAACATTTCCGCCATTCGCAGATGCCGTGACCTGTGGAAAAGTGCTAGCCTGGATAGACGAATTGCCTGAAAAATTTCCGTTGTTCAACTCATTATACCACGCATCGCCTAAATCAATCAGGCCGGTTCCTGAGAAATGAACTTTGTCGGGCCTGACTGGCTGAATATTGTCCGTTGCGGGACCATATTTGTTGGAACCAGCAACAGCATTTTGGGCCGTTATAATATCAGGATTTGTCGGCTGAAACGAGCCGCCTGTCTCGTTATTGCGAGAAACACGAGAGATATACCAAATGAGATTCGCATTAAAATCACTCCTGGAAGTGTTGATCAAGGTGTTCAATCGAGTTTGATATTGAGCACTCGTCGTCAAACCCGCCCATTCATCGTGTGCATCATTCTCGCCTTGATGCCAGAGAACGCCCCTTACGCCGAACATAGAGCCATAGTAATTCAACGCATTCTTTAAGATTTTGTAGGGTGCTCCTATATTTCCAGAACAAATAGATTGACCGTAGGTGGAGGTTGTAGCTACTCCGTTAATACCATCAATCCAATTTCTAAGTCCCGTATTGGCAATCGCGGCATTGAAAAAAGCTACGGGCACATTCTTATTCTGTGAGATTTTCTTTCCCAGCCTTGAATAACACCAATTATTGGGACCTCGCATTCCAATCTTGCTCCCAACATCTATTGTAAACATTGAGGGAAACGGAGGTAGTTTTAGATCGCAAGGTTCGTCCCGAGTGTCAGATACTACGCCTTTAAAAACTGGATCGGCGGGCAAAACGCTTGCAACACCTTGGGCATTCGATTGCCCGCTTATAATGAAAACTTCCCCCAAGCCCACGGATACACCTCCACTTGCCATGGGAAAACCATTATTTATAGCTCTAATTTCAATATTATACATTCCCGGCGAGACATATACTTGGACTGAGAATATACCTCCGTATGGTCTTGAATATTCAAATGTCGTCCAATCAATTGAAATTGCTCCGGTTTCAAGACCTGTTTCAAGATTTATCGACTTTACCCGGTATTGTAGTTGGTAATCCGAGTTACTGATCAAGCATTGCCCCGCGATCCAAAAGCTGTTGTTGACTCCCCTTTGGAAAACAGTTTTATCAACTGGCCAGGAGATAGAAATTTGTGAAAATGCATCGCTGCCTGTCAGCAAGACTGCAATCAGAAGGCTTATTAATGAATAGTATCTCATAGTGTGATGGTTATTTAAATTTTAAAAAGGAAGGCATACAAGTTGGTCAATGCTTTTGAAACTGACTGAATTCAGAAGTCCTTAATAAAGGAATACGGGTGGCATAGTGTTTATTAATAACCTTTATCCACTCATTAGCGAGCACGGCTTGCCCTAATGCTGTTGGATGCAGACCATCATCGGAGAAGAAGTTACCGTTAGGATACGATGGGTCTATCTTAACACCGTCATCAGTAACAAATTGCCCATCTAGGATACTCCTGTAAACTCCGTGCAGATCAATGACCGGATACTCGAACTTTACCGCCAAATTCCTGATCAAATCATTTAATGATTTATTTATATCGAAAACACCAAGTTCATCCTCTGTCAGCACATCTTTGCTTTCCAGCGGCTTTTGCGGAAGAATTCCTCGCTTGATTTCAGAGCTGGAAAACAGCGCTTCAATATTTTTAGTCGGCAATAGCAAATCCGTATCCTTTATCTCGGTCAGGAATTGAGGGGACCCTTTTGACTTTTCGAAGAGATCATCGCTAATCATGGCGTAGAGTGCCGCATCTCCATTGTGTTGACGCGCCATTGAAGGAGTAACAAAATGGAAATATGGAAAATCGATGATGTCTGGGACAGTTGCGAGGATAACCTTCGTTCCGGCATTTTTTAGCCTGGTTAGCAGCTGTATTAGTGGGTTTCCCTCCTCATTGATGGCCGCAAATGGCAACGAAGATGTTTTATAGCCGCCGGTAGTCGCGTAGACAATGAAGTCATCCATGCCAAGTTCGATTGTACACAAATCTGATTTTTGGTTTAAAGCATAGTCAAGCACGCTGGTGTCCCATTGAGAATTACCACTTTCTGAAAGATACCGCCGGAAGAAATGGCGGTATGAAAAATCATAGGGAATCGACGGGATTAAATCACAGTTATGCCGCCAATCCTGGCGATCACCGAAGGCATAAATTCCAGCAAATGGCAATCCAAGATTATCAACTCTACCACTATACGCATTAAAGGTTAGCGGTTCCGGTTGAATGATTGCTGAACTTCCTGCGACTTTCCGAAATGTTGGGAATGGGCCTTTTCGTGTCAGCTTGAAGTATTCGGAGCCATTTTCCTCATCGTGCTTGAACAATGGCTGAATAAAGTCCTTCAATGCCATTTGCCGGGCAATTAAGTTAGGGAAAGAAGTGAGTTGGGCAAATCGATAAAGACCTCCATTTCGCACACCGGCAGTCAACGATCCACCAACTGCAAGATAACGCGGCTCTCCGCCAGTAGCGGATGAGAATGCGCCAACTTCGCTGGTAAGAGGATTGCTAGTCGTGCCAAAAAGGCTTTCAGAAATACTGTCTGCCATGACAATACCATCCTCAATCGGAAAGTGTAGTTTTGAGCTCAGTAATGAATCCGGACAAGCAGGCTTTTCCTGTTCGAAATACATCGCAAATGCCGAAACGGGCGCAAAGAATGAAGACGACACGCACACAAAAAAAGTGAAAAGTCTTTTCATGGCTACTAATAGAAAAGGTTCAAGATATAACTCTACAAAGAGACCAATCTATTTTTAGCACACAAAAAAGAACCGGTTGTACTTTACAACCATACCGGTTGTATTTTACAACTTGACCTTCAATTACAAATCATCTACTTTGCAGCATTCCTCCTTCACACACTCATCAGCATATGACAAAGTTCTTCCAGATGATCAGGGCAGTACGGATGATGAAAGGTATTAAGCAAACCGAAATCGCCCAACTTTTAGAGGTTCGACAGCAGTCAGTAAGCAAGTTGGAAAACGGCAAAACACGCGTCTCAAAATCGGTTGCCGATAAAATTGCCAAGTATTTGGGGTTCAATAATGGCGCCGAAATGGAAAGTTTCTACGAGAAACACGTAAATAAAAGCCGTATCGGCATCAACGGATTTGAAGAGCCCAGCTAACTCAAACACAAAAAGAGCACGGATCTCTCAACCCGTGCCCTTTTCATTTATTAATATCTCAGATACTATTTCTTCTTAGCCCCAGCCAGGCTTGGCTCTTTCGAGATCACGATCAGATCTGCAAGCATTCTGCCGGTTTCGGTGAGATAGATATCCTTTTTCTTCTTCACATCCTTCGGAGCATCTGCCACTTTTGCGTCCGCTTCGTCTTCGTCGTCGCCGTCCACATTATCCTCGCCCAATTGCTTCATAGCGGCGCGCTTTTTCTCTGCTTCGTCGCGCTCAGCTTTGCGTTTGGATTCCTGCAACGACACGATTTTGTTCTCACGAGCTTCTTTAAAGTCATTCAGCGTTTTTACAAGCGTTTTCAGTTCCTCGTCGGTTTTGAGGCGGTGCTTGTATTTATCGCGAAGCTGCTCAACAATTTTTGCGTTGATATTGCTGGTCACTTTGTAGTCTGACGACGCGATTTGGTCCCAAGGCAGTGCACTTGGCTGAGAGCCTTCACCGTATTCATTTACCTGGAATGCAGTAGGCAGTTCCAAATCGGGCGTTACACCTTTCAGCTGTGTACTACTACCGTTAATGCGGTAGAATTTAGCAACGGTCAGTTTCACCTGTCCGAGCTGATCCTGCTCTTTCGGCACCCATTGGTTCAGGTCGATCAGCGTTTGGACTGTTCCCTTACCATAAGTCTGCTCACCTACGATCAGGCCACGTTTGTAATCCTGGATCGCCGCCGCAAAGATCTCGGAAGCCGATGCGCTGAAACGGTTTACCATTACGGCCAATGGACCGTCGTAAGCAATGCTAGGGTCGTTGTCCGATTGAACTTCGATTTCGCCCTGGCTCTCTTTTACCTGGACCACCGGCCCACGGTTGATAAACAAGCCGGTCAAAGAAACAGCTTCTGTCAACGAACCACCGCCGTTGTTACGCAAGTCTATCACGATACCATCTACATTCGAAGCCTGCAAATCGGTGATTAGTTTCTGCACGTCACGGGTGGTACTCGAAAACTCTTTCTCGCGGTGTTGCGCACCCTCGAAGTCACGGTAGAACAATGGAATATCGATCACGCCGATTTTATAATCCTTGTTACCGTTGTTAATGGATACGATTTCGCTCTTCGCGCGCTGTTCTTCCAGTTTGATCTTCTCGCGGACGAGACGATATTCTTTCGGAGGTGTACCGGGCAATGCATCGGCAGAGATTACCTGCAAGCGCACCACAGTCGATTTCGGGCCTTTGATCAGTTTTACGGCATCGTCCACAAACCAGCCGACGATATCCACAAACTTACCTTCGTCACCTTGCGCAACGGCTACGATCTTATCCTCCTTTTTAAGTTGCTTTCCTTTGAATGCAGGGCCTCCTGGAATCACTTCAACGATTTTGATGTAATTGTCCTCCTCACGAAGCAATGCACCGATACCTTCCAGCGACTGGCTCATTTCCTGTTTGAAACGGTCGGCCGATGTAGGCGCCATGTAGCTTGTGTGCGGGTCAAGCGACTCCGCGTACGCATTCATGAACATCTGGAATACCTGCTCTGTACGGATGCGTCCCAGCGCGCGGTCGCGGCTTTTGTAGCGGTCGCGCAGGGTATTTACCACCGCTGTGTCCGCTTTACCCGACAGTTTGAGGTCTAATGCCTCGCTTTTCAGGTATTTCCGCCAGGTATCGTTCAATTCGTCGGTGCTTTTCGCCCAGGCCGCTTTTTCGCGGTCGGTGTTCATCGACTCGTCCTGATTAAAATCAAAAGGTTTCGCTTCCTTCAGGAGCGTCTGGATATACTCGCTTCTTTCTTTATAGCGCTTTCTGAAAACGTTATACATCTGGAAGGGCACGTCCAGCTCTCTTTTTTGCAAATAGTCGTCGAAAGAGTTCTTATACTGCTCGAAATCCGCAAGGTCGGAAGCCAGGTAATAGAGCTTGCCGTGGTCTATCGCATCGATGTACTTATCAAAAATCGCTGCCGAAAGGGAGTCATTCAGCTTCGTCTTTCTATAATGATAGCTGGATAAGATCCTCGTCGTCAGCTCCTCCGCCTTGTATTGCGCCGGAATCGGTTTGATATCTTCATCCATGGAGGCTGCCGCTGGTGCCATTGCCCCCACTCGTTCCTGAACAGGGCCCCGCTGCCAACCCAGCAACACAACCGGAATAAGAGTGATAAGATACTTTTTCATTTGCACGTTTGCTATTTTACGATTTCCAATAATTCAACCTCAAATACAAGGGCTGAATACGCCGGTATCTGAGGTCCTGCCGCACGCTCACCGTAAGCCAGCTGATATGGAATAAAAAGCTTCCATTTCGATCCGACAGGCATTAACTGAAGCGCTTCGGTCCATCCTTTGATCACGCCATTGACCGGGAATTCAACCGGCTCGCCTCTGTCGACCGAGCTGTCAAAAACCGTTCCATTGGTCAATGTGCCGTGGTAGTGTGTTTTTACTTTATCTGTTGCTGCCGGCTTTGGACCGTCGCCTGTCTTGATAATCTGATATTGCAGACCGCTTTCAGTGGTTACTACACCTTCCTTCTTCTTGTTTTCTTCCAAAAACTTCTCACCTTCCTTGCGCACCACAGCTCCTTTTTCTTCCATCATCTTGGTGAAATAACCCTGGATGAACATATTCGCTTCATCCGACGTAAATGCCGTTTTTTCGCCTTTCAGTGCCGCTTTCACCGTCTGTGTAAGCAAGTCGGCATTCAGGTCCTTAATCCCTTGTGACGCTATCGAATTTGCGAAGCTAACTCCAATTGCCGCAGACAAAGAGTCGGCTGTTGTTTTCAATGTTGCAGGGGCTGCTGTTGTTTTTGCAGGTGTTGCCGCTGATTTCTTTACAGTTGCGGCGGGTTTGGTAGTTTTCTTGATAGTCTGTGCGTTGCCTTCTGCGGTTGCCAATACTCCAAATGCCAGGGCTGCTAAAATGGTTTTTTCTAATTTGTACATTATACTGAAAGACGGTCGAAAAGATTAAAATTTAATGGATAAGTGTTATTAACGATCTCAATTACAACAAAAACACAATCAGTACCTAAAAAAGTTTTAAAAATGTTATTACAAGCTGATAAACGGTAAATTTGCGCTCCGCGACGCCCTTCTGCCCCTATCCTTGGAAAAATCTAATTTTATATCGCAGGTTTTAGTTAAATCATTCTGTTTTTACCAAAATAAAACTCTACCTTTGCGGCAGTTTTCAGAAAACTTACTACTATACTCTAAATAAGTCAATTATACTATGGTATCTGTTAGACCGGATGAAGTTTCGGCCATCCTGCGCGAACAACTTGCAGGCGCTAGATCAGAAGCAGAACTCGAAGAAGTAGGAACAGTCCTTCAAGTTGGTGACGGTGTTGCCCGCATTTATGGTCTTTCCCAGGTACAGGCAGGTGAGCTGCTTGTTTTCGAGAATGGCCTTAAGGCTCTTGCTCTTAACCTCGAAGAGGACAATGTGGGTGCCGTATTGCTGGGGGATTTCAGTGACATCAAAGAAGGTGCTACTGTAAAACGTACCAAAGAAATCGCTTCCGTGAAAGTGGGTGACGGAATCATCGGCCGTGTGGTGAACACGCTGGCTGAGCCGATCGACGGAAACGGACCTATTACCGGCGAGACTTTCGAGATGCCTATCGAGCGTAAAGCTCCGGGGGTAATCTACCGTCAGCCGGTAACCGAGCCGCTCCAAACCGGTATCAAAGCGATCGACGCCATGATCCCCATCGGACGCGGACAGCGCGAGTTGATCATCGGTGACCGTCAGACAGGTAAAACTGCGGTGGCGATCGACACAATCATTAACCAGAAAGAGTTCTACGACAAAGGAGAGCCCGTATTCTGTATCTATGTTGCCTGCGGTCAGAAAGCTTCGACTATCAAGTCGATCGAAGCTACCCTCCGCAAGTATGGCGCGATGGATTACACGGTAATCGTAGCGGCAGGTGCTTCGGATCCTTCTCCGATGCAATTCTATGCTCCGTTTACAGGTGCTGCGATCGGTGAATACTTCCGTGACACCGGCCGTCCTGCACTCGTAATCTACGATGACCTTTCGAAACAAGCGGTGTCTTACCGCGAGGTATCCCTGCTCCTCCGTCGTCCTCCGGGCCGCGAAGCTTACCCAGGTGACGTATTCTACCTCCACAGCCGCCTTTTGGAACGTGCTGCGAAAGTAATCGCTGACGACAGCATTGCTGCGAACATGAACGACCTTCCGCCTTCATTGAAAGGTAAAGTAAAAGGTGGTGGTTCACTCACAGCCCTTCCAATCATCGAAACACAGGCTGGTGACGTTTCGGCTTACATTCCTACGAACGTAATCTCGATCACCGACGGCCAGATCTTCCTCGAATCCAACCTGTTCAACTCGGGTATCCGTCCTGCGATCAACGTAGGTATCTCGGTATCACGTGTGGGTGGTAACGCGCAGATCAAATCGATGAAGAAAGTTTCGGGTACCCTAAAACTGGATCAGGCGCAGTTCCGCGAGCTGGAAGCATTCGCGAAATTCGGTTCCGACCTCGATGCCGCTACCAAGCTGGCGATCGACCGGGGACGCCGCAACCAGGAAGTTTTGAAACAAGCACAATACGCGCCGGTTCCTGTTGAATTACAGGTAGCGACCGTTTACGCATCCACCAAAGGTTTGCTGGATACCGTAGACGTAGCCCGTGTGAAAGAATTCGAAAAGGATTTCACGACAGTATTGGCTAGCCAGAATAAAGAAGCACTCGCTGCTTTGCGTGCCGGAAAACTGGACAACAGCGTAACAGACGTTATCGAGAAAGTAGCTAAAGAAGTTGCTGTAAAATATCGTTAACACCGGTAAAAATGCCGGAGCATAATCCGTTCCGGCATTTTCCTAGTACATATATAATAGGATCACCGGATCGCTTAAAACCCCCAGAAAATGGCCAGCTTAAAAGAAGTACGTAACCGTATCGTTTCGGTTAATTCCACACAGCAGATCACCAAAGCCATGAAAATGGTGGCGGCAGCCAAGCTGCGTCGTGCACAGGACAGCATTCTGCAAATGCGCCCTTATGCACAGAAGCTTGGGGAAATGCTTCTGACAGTTTCGTCAGCATCGGAAAGCGCTGCCGACAGCCCCTTGAAAGCCGTTCGCGCGGTAGAGAAGGTGCTTGTCATCGTCGTAACTTCCGATCGTGGATTGTGCGGAGCATTCAATACCAATGTTATCAAGGCTACAATCCAGCTGATCGAGTCGAAATATGCGGCTCAGGCAGCGAAAGGAAATGTAGAGATTTTTGCCATCGGTAAAAAAGGCGCTGAAACGCTCGTACGCCGCGGGTTCACCGTTAACACTGCTTACACCGACCTGTTCGGCCGCCTGAGCTTTGTAAACGTGAAAAGTGCTGCGGAAGAAATCATGAAAGATTTCTCCGAAGGTCGTTACGACGCGGTGGATATCGTATACAACGAGTTTAAGAACGTTGCGACGCAAATCATCCACGCCGATCCTTATTTGCCGATCGTAGCTGAAAACAAATCGACCAAGTCGAAAAAGACCGAGGTTAACTATATTTTTGAACCAGCCGAAGAAGAAATCCTTGCGGAACTGATTCCTAAGTCGCTGAAAATCCAGTTGTACCGTGCCGTTCTCGAATCCAATGCATCGGAACAGGGAGCACGTATGACAGCCATGGACAAGGCAACGGAAAACGCACAGGAATTGCTGAAAGACCTGCGCCTCGTGTACAACCGTACGCGTCAGGCAGCGATTACGAAGGAGATCCTCGAAATCGTAGGTGGTGCCGAAGCATTGAAAAACTAGGGTTACCTCCAACCATATTCCAAACGGCCGGATTACAACAATCCGGCCGTTTTTTTGTTTATTTACTAATACCCTAACCTTCTGACAACACCTGACTACACCTGACTATTCTTGACTACACCTGACAACCATTACCAACCAACCACACCATATGCAACATTCCAAAAGCCTTTTCAAACTACTCGCATTTTTGATTATCGCAGTTTTTACCCATGCCGTAAGCGCGCAGACGGTTGATGAAATTATTGCCAAACACGTGAAAGCGATGGGTGGCGACAAGCTCGGCAAGCTTCAAAGCATGAAGATTTCCGCAGAAATGGACATTATGAACATGAAAGTACCGATTACAACGATCATCGTTCAGAATAAAGGCTTCCGAAGCGAGAGTACTGTCCAGGGAATGACAGTCGTGCAGGCAGTGAACGGCAATACCGGATGGGCGATCAACCCGATGGCCGGCAATAACAAACCGACGGCATTACCGGAGGATGCAGTAAAATCCCTATCCAATGAAACCGACCTTACTGGCCTTTATAATTACAAAGAAAAAGGTTACAAGGTCACGCTGGACGGAGAAGAAGACCTGGCTGGTGCGAAGGTGTACAAGGTGACCATGACATTGCCCGGTGGCGTCCGCAGGGTCAACTATATTTCCAAAGACACATTCTACATTTTGAAGATCGTGGCCCAAACCCAAGTCAATGGCCAGGATGTTATGTCGGAAAACGTGCAATCCGATTTCCGCGCGGTAGACGGCATCTATTACCCGTTTGCCTCCGAGGTAACGACCTCCGCAATGCCCGGCACCAAGATGGGGCTAAAAATCACTTCCCTTGAAGTGAATCCCATAGTAGATCCCAAAATTTTCGAAATGCCTCAATAGACGCTCCCAAAGCACTTTTGAAATCCCGGAATAAATTTTTTGGGATTTTTTTTATGCATTTGAAACTAAATTTCACAATTAGATGTATATACATTAAATGTAATTACACATAAAAACAACAAAGACAATGGCTACTACTAAATGGGTAATTGACCCAACACATTCAGAAATCCAGTTCAAAGTGAAACACCTTGTGATCTCCACAGTAACTGGCGCATTCAACAGCTTCGAAGGCGGAGTTGAAACAACTAGTGACGATTTCGACGGTGCTACCGTCCATTTTTCTGCTGATGTAGAAAGTATAGATACCAAACAAGAACAACGTGACCAACACCTGAAATCAGCTGATTTCTTCGACGCTGAGAACCACCCAAAACTGTCGTTCACAGGTAAACTGGCTAAGAAAAGCGGCGACAACTACAACCTGACAGGCTCGTTGACTGTAAAAGGTGTAACCAAGACTGTTGATTTCGCTGCCGAATTCGGCGGCAACATGACCGACTTCTACGGCAACAACAAATCAGGCTTCGAGATCAACGGTAAAATCAACCGTAAGGACTTCGGCCTGGCTTGGAGCGCAGTAACGGAAGCAGGCGGTGTGGTTGTAGGTGACGAAGTAAAACTGATCGCGAACGTTCAGGTCGTGAAACAATAATATTAATAAACCGTTCCTCTTAAGAAAAGCGTGGATATTTTTATCCGCGCTTTTTTTGTTTCCAGGCCGTTCATTCATAGATTTCAAGCCGCATTGGGTAAAATTCCGAAATACCTGCTTATAAGGGCAAAATGGTATTTTATCGTCCAGATAGTTATTACTTCCGGCTAAACACGCATTTACATTGATCATTGAAACACGCGCCTATGCCCGTGCGGGGCTTTTAGGCAATCCTTCTGACGGCTTTTTCGGTAAAACGATTTCCATATCCGTAAGAAATTTTGGGGCTTCCATCTCGCTCTACGAGTCGCCCGAGCTGCATATCGAACCTCAGCCGCAGGATCTGAACACGTTCCGCAGCATTTTTCACCTGCGCGATTCGGTGAATATGCTGGGCTATAACGGCGGAATCCCGCTCATTAAGGCCGGGATCAAGAAGTTCGGGGATTATTGTGAGGAGAACAATATCAAGTTGCCTAATAAGAACTTTACAGTCCGCTATCGCTCTTCGATCCCGCGCCAGGTAGGCATGTCGGGTTCCAGCGCGATTATCGTCGCATTGTTCAGGGCACTGATGCAGTTTTACAAGGTTGAAATACCTCTTGAAATATTGCCCCAGCTGGTCATGGTAACTGAAACCGAGGAGCTAGGCATTACCGCCGGCTTGCAGGACCGTGTGATTCAATGCTACGAAGGCTGCGTGTATATGGATTTTGATAAAACCATGATCCAGACGCAGGGCCACGGTCGCTACGAGCGCATTAACCCCGAGTTGCTACCGAAACTGTACGTGGCTTACAATACCAATCTCAGCAAGGTGTCGGGTAAGGTGCATAACGACGTGCGCACGCGCTACGACCGCGGGGAGCAGGAGGTAATCGACGTACTTGGCCAGATTGCCCAGAAAGCGGAAGACGGCCGTACCGCATTGCTCGAAGGCCGTCCCGACGACTTGCATTCGCTCATGAACGAGAATTTCGACTTGCGCTGCAAGATTTACAATGTACCAGAATCCAATAAAAAGCTGATAAACGCCGCTCGCGCATGCGGAGCATCCGCCAAATTCGCAGGCTCCGGCGGCACGATTATCGGCATTTATAAAGACGACGATATGCTGAACCAGCTTTTCGTGCAATTGAAGAAATTCAATGCACGGGTGATCAGGCCGTTTGTGGTTTAGCGGCTATAAGCTGTAAGCCTGAGGCTGTAAGCTCTTTTGAAATTGCCTATCACCATCTGACCGTTTAAATATCAACGCAGTTCGATTCTATAATTAAAAAAATACCAAAGCCAAGCTTATAGCCTATCGCTTATAGCTTACAGCCTTTTACCACCAAACCTATGATTCGCAAAGCCGTTATACCTGCTGCCGGACTTGGAACCCGATTCCTGCCGGCAACCAAATCGATGCCGAAGGAAATGCTACCGATCATCGACATCCCGACCATTCAATATGTGGTGCAGGAAGCCGTAGATTCGGGTATTGAAGATATTCTGATCATTTCCGGAAAAGGCAAGCGTGCCATCGAAGACCATTTCGACCGGAATGTGGAGCTCGAAAGCCGTCTGGAAGAGAAGGAGGATTTGTTGTGGTTCAATGAGATGCGCCGTCTGGCAGACATGGCCAACGTACATTTCGTACGCCAGAAAGAAGCAAACGGCCTTGGCGACGCGATCTATTACGCACGTCACCACGTGGGTAACGAGCCATTTGCCGTATTGCTGGGCGACACCATTATGGATTCGGTGATCCCTGTAACACAGCAATTGATGGATACCTACGAACAATACGGTGGCTCGGTGATCGCCGTCGAAGAGGTACCTGCCAACAAGGTAAATCGATACGGTATCGTCGGCGGCACCTCGCTGAGCGACTCCATTATGGAGCTCAGCACGCTGGTAGAAAAGCCAGCCATCGACAAGGCCCCTTCCAACCTTGCCATTGCCGGACGCTACGTTCTGACCCCGGAAATTTTCAACACCATCGAACAGACTCCGAAAGGTAAAAACAACGAAATTCAGCTCACCGACTCGCTGTTGCTCCTTTTGAAGCGCGAGAATATCTTTGCACACCATATCGAAGGGAAGCGCCACGATATCGGCGACAAATTGGATTATCTCAAAACAACTGTCGAGTTCGCATTAAAAAGAAAGGAGTTTGCCGAACCATTCCGGAAATTCCTGGTTGATATTCTAAACAAATAAGCATTTAAAAAGCCATAACCATGCCCAAACAAGTAATTGTCACCGGAGCCACGGGAAACCTCGGTAAAGATGTTGTGAAAAAATTGACGGAGCTTGGTTATGGCTTGCATATTAATGTCCGCGAAGGAAAAACCAATGCATACGCCGACAATGCAAACGTTTCGAACTATCTCGCAGATCTGGCCAATGCAGAGCAAGCCGAATTATTCGTAGCCGAGGCCATTACCAATGCAGGAAAAATTGATGCCGGCATATTGCTCGCAGGCGGTTTTGCTATGGCCAAACTGACCGACACGACCGACGCCGACATTGAGCAAATGATGGCGATGAATTTTAAAACGGCATTTCACATCGTAAAGCCTTTGATGAAGCATTTCGAGGCAAATGGAGGCGGACAATTCATTTTCATAGGCGCGCGCCCCGCGCTCGTACCTGAGGCGGGTACGGGAAGTTTTGCCTATACACTTGCCAAGACATTGATTTTCCAGATGGCCGATCTGATCAACGCGGAAGGGAAATCGAAGAATATTACTGCAACGGTCATCGTTCCAAGCATTATCGACACGCCCGATAACCGCGCTGCGATGCCCAATTCAGATTTCAGCAAATGGATCCCGGCCTCAGACATGGCCGAGGGTATTGCGTTTGTTTTAAGTGATACGGGGAAAAAATTGCGTCAGACAGTTTTGAAGCTCTATAACGAGGCTTGACAGAGTCAGCGGTCGGCTAACGGTGGTCGGCCGTCAAACCTTTCCTGACAAAACTTAACTCCAACGTCTGACCACACCTGACTATGCTTGACCTATGACTCATCGGCGGTCAAATCACTAACTATCAAGCACCGCGATCTTCACCTGCGAAATCGTGCTGCGCTGCTTTTTGAGCACAGTAAACTCGTAGTGTTTCGTATTGAGTTTCTCACCCACCGCGGGAATGCGCCCGAACTTCCAGATCAGATAACCGGCCAGCGTTTCGTAGTCGGGGCGTTTGGTAATGTCATGCGGCAACCTCTCATTCAAATCCACGATAGAGGCTGCACCCTGCACGGTATAGGTATTATCCGCTTCGTTTTTGACGACCGGTGCTTCATTGTCGTATTCGTCCTGAATTTCTCCTACCAACTCTTCCAGGATATCCTCCATTGTTACAATGCCATCCACGCCGCCATATTCGTCGACGATCACAGCCATTTGCTGACGGCTCACCTGAAATTCACGCAATAAAGCGCCAATCGGTTTCGAGCCGTGGACCGTCGCGATGGGCCTGATCAGCTCGCGGAGGACGATTTCCTTACCTTGCCGCATTTTGAGCAACAAGTCTTTCAAATGCAAAACACCGATTACCTGGTCCAGGGTATCTTCATAGACCGGCATTCTGGAATAACCTTCTTCTATTACTTTTTCGAGTTTAACATCCGTGAAGTCGTTCACGTCAATCCCCACGACTTGCGGGCGTGGAATCATAATTTGCCGTGCTACCCTTTCCGAAAAATCGAATGCATTCTTAATCAGGTCATAATCTGCCGCCTCAATCATGCCGCTTTCCTTTTGTTGCTGAACGAGATAGCGCAATTCGTCGCTGCTGTGCACTTCACTACCGTGTGACGGCGTAATGCCGACACCTTTCAGAATCACATTAGCAATGCCGTTCAACAGCCATACCACCGGCCTGAATATCAGGAAAAAGCCATGCAACGGATAGGACAAAGCCAAGGTAGTCGACTCCGGCCGCTGGATCGCGATCGACTTCGGGGCGAGCTCACCAAATACAATATGCAGCACAGTGATGATAGCAAATGCCGTAGGTAATGCAATATGGTGCGCCACTTCCGGGTCGATGGAAAGGCCCACGAGGTCCATTGCACCAATAATCATTTTCGAAACGACCGGCTCTCCTATCCAACCCAATCCAAGGCTCGCAAGCGTGATCCCGAACTGGGTAGCGGCCAGGTAGCCGTCGAGATTAGAGACAATTTGTTTGGAAAGAATGGCCATCCGGTTACCTTCCTGGGCCTTCTGTTCGAGCTGTGAGGCACGGATTTTGACTATTGCAAACTCGGCAGCGACAAAAAAACCATTGAGCAGAACGAGTACAAGGGTAATGATAACCTGTAAAACCATGGAGGCCGGAGAATCCGTTTTGAAGTGAAAATGCGTTTTAAAGCTGCATTTTAACAAAAAATTGTACCATTGAGAAACCCATAGCCGCATTAATACATGTGCGGCGACCTGCTCCTACCCGATTTTTTGTAAATTGAATGTTCTATGAAAAGTGGTCACGCCGATTTACCCCTGCATTACGGGAAAGTGCCCGTTTGGCTCGCACAACGTATGAGCGCGCTCGGTGGCGCCATTGTGGAGGCGATCGTGATGGAGTACGGGCGCGATGCATTGCTGCAAAAAATGAGCGATCCGTTCTGGTTTCAGTCGCTGGGCTGCGTGTTGGGAATGGACTGGCACTCGTCGGGCATTACCACGTCGGTAATGGGCGCTTTGAAGCAATCTGTAAATCGAAGATCCACGGATTTAGGCATTTACATTTGTGGCGGCAGGGGTAAATATTCGAGGCAAACGCCTGCCGAACTGCTGGCGATTGCGGATAGGACAGGCCTGGATGGCAACCTCCTGGTGCATCATAGCAAGCTCTCCGCCAAAGTCGATAACACGGCCATTCAGGACGGGTTTCAATTGTATTTGCATTCGTTTGTCCTTTCGAAAGAAGGCAACTGGACGGTAATCCAACAAGGCATGAACACCGACGACCGACTCGCCCGCCGCTACCACTGGCATTCCCCGAGTATCCAATCGTTCATCGAAGAGCCCCATACATTCATTTACGGGCAAAATCAGGGTAATATCCTTAACCTGACTGCCAAAGCAGCCGCTCCAACCCGCACCGGCATTCTCGAACTGACGAAAGAAAATCCTGACAAAATTATGCGGGAGGTTTCAAGGCTCGTCATGCCCGACCACCACGACGTCCGTGCCGAAGATGTGAATCTCAAACGGCTGGGCGCGGTACTCGCATTGGCACACGACAATCCGGTGGATAATATGGAGTCGCTGCTCATGCTTGAAGGCGTCGGCCCGCGCACGATCCAGTCGCTCACGCTCGTGAGCGAGATCATCCATGGCACCCCGTCGCGGTTTAGCGATCCGGCACGTTTCTCGTTCGCCCACGGAGGCAAGGACGGCCACCCGTTCCCGGTGCCTATCACAGTATACGACGAGTCCATTCTCACTCTCGACCGCGCCATTCAGCTTGCCAAAATGGGAGATAAGGATAAATCCGATGCCTTGAAAAACCTCTCCAAAGTGTCTGCGCAGCTGGAAAAAGATTTCGAGCCCAATAACCGTTTCAATGACATCGTTCAGCATGAACGGGACAATTCCTGGAAATACGAAGGCCGGACTGTACAAGGTAAGGCCAAGAAACCGAAGGGCTGGGATGGGCAGCTGGAGTTGTTTTGAAAAAATATCAAAATCTGCACAGAATTGGATGTTTGTTCGGCATATCCGGTGATGGAAGATTTCGATATTTCGGTGCGCGAACTGCTGACGACTCATATTGCCAAATAAATTACCATTCCAAGGTTTATCTGCATTCTTTCCAGACAGTAAAAGCAATTATTAGCCCCATTTTTAATTCCTTTGTATCCGGTTCATAATTGAGCCAGACTAATCTGCATTAAGCAACGTCCTCAATGATCTCCAAAAAACATCTCAAAACACCTCTAACCCTGATGGCAGCTACCACGGTGGCGGTAGTGTCGTGTATGAAAATGGCTCCGATGTCGTCGGGGCCGGTCGTGAAGACCAACAGTACCAAAGTAGTGGTGAAAGAAGATCCCGCTACCGGTAAGGCACATGCCAAAGAAATCCGTGAAAAAACAGCCGTAAAACTGGCTGATGGCTTAAAGCTCGACCTTTGGGCATCCGATTCACTGGCTCCGGATCCGGTAGCCATCGCCATGGACGATGCCGGAAGGGTATACCTCAACCGGACTAACCGCCAGAAAAACTCCGAATTCGATATCCGCGGGCACCGTAACTGGATCACCGAATCCATTGCTTTGCAGACTGTGGAAGACCGCCGCAAATTCCTCCACAAGACATTTGCTCCTGAAAAAAGCAAGGAAAACAGCTGGCTGAAAGATCTCAACGGTGACGGTTCGCACGACTGGAAGGATTTGGCAGTTGAAAAAGATGAAGTTTGGCGCATTGAGGACACCGACAACGACGGCATCGCCGACGTATCGATGCGCATCCTCGACGATTTCTTCGACGAAGTTTCCGACGTTGCCGGCGGCTTGCTCGTGCGGGCGAAAGACATTTTCGTAACGATCGCGCCGGACGTGTGGCGTTTGAGAGATACCAACGGAGATGGTGTACTGGATGAAAAAACATCGATCAGCCATGGTTACGGCGTACATATCGGTTTCAGCGGACATGGAATGTCCAACCCGATAGAAGGTCCCGATGGCAAGATTTACTGGAATATCGGAGACATTGGCGCGAACATTACCACTGCCGAAGGCGTGAAGCACGAGCATCCCAACTCGGGTATCATCGCCCGCTCGAACCCCGACGGCAGCGATTTCGAAATCTTCGCGCACGGGTTGCGTAATACGCACGAGTTTGTTTTCGATGAATATGGTAACCTCATCAGTTCCGACAACGACGGCGACCACCCTGGCGAAAGCGAGCGCCTGGTTCACGTGGTAGAGGGCTCCGACGCCGGCTGGCGCTCCAACTGGCAATATGGTAAGTACACCGACCCGAAAAACAACAGCTACAAGGTGTGGATGGACGAAAAGTTGTTCAAACCACGCTGGGACGGGCAGGCCGCATATATCATTCCTCCTATTCAAAACTACCACAACGGCCCTACCGGTATGCAATACAACCCGGGAACCGCGTTGGGTAAGGAGTGGAAAAACAAGTTCTTCCTTGTCGAGTTCGTAGGTAACCCCGCGCGTTCGCCAATCTGGTCGTTTGGCTTGAAACCCAAAGGGGCTTCTTTCGTGCTGGATGGCGAGAAAAACATTCTGACGGGTATCCTGCCGACCGGTATCCGTTTCGGCCCGGATGGTGCATTGTACGTAGCCGACTGGATCAATGGTTGGGATACTAAAAACTACGGCCGTGTCTGGAAACTCGACGTGACCGACGAGAAAAATGACTTGAAGGCGATCCGCACTGAAACCAAACGCCTGATGCAGCTGGATTATACCAAACAATCCGACGATGCATTATTACCGTTGCTTTCGTACGAAGACATGCGTATCCGCCAGAAAGCACAGTTTGAGCTCGCTTCAAGAGGTGCGAAAGGTGCTGCGGTATTGAGCAAGGCCATTGAGCAAAAAGGTAACCAGTTCGGCCGCATTCATGGCATCTGGGGAATGGGGCAACTCGCTCGTCAGGATAAGGCGTATGCCAATGTGCTGATGACTTTGTTGAAAGATTCCGACGAAGAAATTACGGTGCAAGCCGCAAAAGTGCTGGGCGATGCTAAAATCGCGGAGGCCGGCCCGATGCTGATCCCGATGTTGGCGAGCAAAAATCCGCGCGTACAATTCTTCGCAGCGCAGGCACTTGGCCGGGTAAAGGATAAGAATGCCGTGCAGCCTTTGATCGATATGGTGAAAGCCAATAACGATCAGGACGTGTACATCCGTCACGCGGGCGTGCTGGCGCTCTCACGCATCGGCGAGGTCGCACCGATCGCCGCATTGGCCAACAGCCCGGAAAAATCGCTGCGCATTGCGGGCGTACTCGTGCTCCGCCGCATGAAAAACGAGCAAATCAGCGCGTTCCTGAAAGACAAGGACGAATATATCGTAACAGAAGCTGCGCGCGGCATCAACGACGACCTTTCCATTCCTGCCGCATTGCCCGCACTGGCAGCCGTGCTGAATGAAAAAGGGTTTACTTCCGAACCATTGCTGCGCCGGGCGATCAATGCGGCATTACGCGTGGGCGGCGATGCACAACTGAACGACCTGATCGCATTTGCAAAGCGTAAAGATGTGGACAAAGCGATGCGCGCCGAAGCATTGGCGACGCTCGGAACCTGGGCAAGTCCATCGGTAACCGACCGCGTCGACGGACGCTACCGCGGCCCGATGGAACGTGATCCGGCGGGTGTGAAAGCAAAAATCAAACCGGTAGTGGCCGATCTTTTACAGGAAAACGAACCGGCGATCCTGATCGCGACGGCGCAAATGCTGACGAACCTTAATGTGAGCGATAACAACGCGGCGCTGGCGAAAATCCTGAACGACAGCAACGATCCGAAAGTCCGGGCCGCAATGCTTGTCGCACTGAACGACCTGAAATACTCGGATATGGAAACGGTCATGAAAAAAGGCATGAGCGACTCCGACGCCGACGTTCGTACTGCCGCATTAGGCATGGTAGGAAGCGTTAATATGTCTAAAGAGGCATTGGCAGATATTTCCAATACCATTTTCAAAAAAGGAAGCGTCCGTGAGCAGCAGCAAATCCTGAAAGTATTGGGTAGCCTGCCTGTTGCCAAAACGGAAACCATTCTGACTGGTCTGATCGGTAAAATGGCGGATAACAAGTTACCGCAAAACCTGCTACTCGACCTCGGTGAAGCGGTCGACTCTACCAAATCCAGCACGTTGATTGCCAAAATAGCGCCGCTGCGTAAGCAAGGCAACACCGCAGCCGATTATCAGGACGCATTGTTTGGCGGAAATGCGCAGGCGGGCCGTCGCTACTTCATGACCAGCTCCGCTGCTGAATGCGTGCGCTGCCACTCGATCGGTGGCCAGGGCGGAGAAGTAGGTCCTAACCTTTCGAACATCGGTAGTGTTCTCACGCGCGAGCAAATCCTCCAGGCGCTCATCGAGCCTAGCGCGCGTCTGTCGCCTGGCTTTGGAATGGTAATGCTGACGTTGAAAGACGGAACTTCGGCCGCGGGTATCCTGGCACAGGAAAACGAGCACGAACTGATCCTGAAAACCTCGGAAGCGGAACCGCTGAAAATTGCCACTTCACGCATTGCGAAACGCGAAAACGTACCGTCCAGCATGCCGCCGATGGGCAACATCATGTCGAAGAGAGAGATCCGCGATGTGGTAGAGTTCCTTTCGAATTTGAAGAAGTAAACTCAAAATTACCATACAGCATCTAACCCCGGGATTTGATCATTCCGGGGTTTATTTTTATGTAACCGGGATTATTAATGGAATGTTTATGGTATTCCGAAATGAGTATATTTGAGCCACGATGTTTCGGCATAAAATGTAGGAGCAAGGACATATTTGATAAAAAGCAAATTAGCAGTTCGGCAGCGTTCAGGAGGCTTCTCCGGAGCCCAATTGATATATGATCGTTTGGTTTTACTAAAACAGGGTGCCGCTCTGCGGCCAGGCAATAGAGATGTGTTATTGAAAACTCCGCAGCCGATGCTAATATAACTGATCCGGAGAATCACCTTGTTTATAGCAAACGATAGCAAACACACATCCCCGGCTCCGTAGGAGCCTCCTAATGAATGAATTATGACAACGTACTTAACAGAACGCATCGCTACCGATCCCAAAATCTGCAACGGACAGCCAATATTCGTGGAATGCGGATTATAACAGGCGCAATTTTTAATTCATCAACACAAAAATCTGAATGGAACTCGATAAAAAAGAAGCCGAAATCGTCAACCGGGCGATTCAATCCTGGGAAGATGAGGCGCGCATTTCCAAGGAACTCGCGACAGGGCTGAGGGGAAGTTATAGCGTAAGAAATGCTAATGTGGACGCGATTGCCATATATGCATTAATTTCTGCGGTTTCCTGTGGATTGCTGGCTTTCGGGGCATTGGTACTGGATGAAAAATGGATCGAGCTGCTTCGCAAGCGTTGGGGATTTTCGGAAAACATCGTGGGCATACTTTTCACTTTCGTGGCGGGGCTTTTTGTGTACCTCGCCCGGCGGCGAATGGATGGCCCCAGGGGTGCGAAAGCAAGCAACGAGGTTTACAACATTGCCATTATCCTGACGATTGCCATTGCCATTACTTACTGGACGCGCGGAATGCTCGACGGGCCTGGCAATTATGCATTACCGCTGCTATTTGCGGCATTAGCTTACGGAGGCGTCGCCATTTTCCTGCGCTCTACGCTGCTTTGGGTCGCGGCCATCCTTGCACTCGCAGGCTGGTGGGGCGCTCAGACGCACTATTGGTCCGGAGGCAATTTCCGTTTCATGGGCATGAATTATCCGCTACGTATGACGGTTTTCGGGTTGGTAATCTGGGGCTCTTCTTTTGTAATCGGACAAATCCGTTCGCTGGCATTCCTAAAAGAGGTTAATTACACAATCGGGTTGTTCCTGTTCCTGGTGGCTGGCTGGACACTGTCGATTTTTGGTAACTACGCCGACTACGAAGGCTGGAAAGCACTCAAACAAACCGATTTCTGGTTCTGGGCGCTGGGTTTTACACTGGTACTGGCCGGAATGCTCTACTATGCATTCCAATACAAACAAGAAACGTTGCGCGACTTGTGCCTGGTTTTCTTCCTGCTAAACATTTATACGCGCTATTTCGAATATTTCTGGGATCGTACCAATGCAGGGATTTTCTTTGCATTACTGGCTTTATCCTTCTGGTTCGTGGCCAAAAAAGCCGAGCAATGGCGCGGCAGAACCGCCGGGTAGTGCATTTATTTTAGTTAAAACAATATCATGGGCAATATCAGACCGATACGTGGTGAAGAACTGGATCTAATTCATTTTCTTCTCGAAAAACTGAACCTGGATCCGATCGATTTCCCGGTTTCGGAAATGGTGGATGAGTACGAAGGCGGGAAAATGGGCAGTATCAGCCTCGGCGGCGATGTGAATGGCTATGCTGGCGACCTTATCCAGGCCGAATATGTGGATATTGATGATACGCCTGTCGTCATTACATTGACACAGGACACCAACGGCCAGTTACTCGATCTCGATTTCTGGAAAGTGGATTTTTCGAAACTGCTGGAATATCCTACCCCCGACAAGCTGATATTCGGCAAGACGCCCGAAGAGTAATCTTGAAAAATCGGGAATGCGCCTAATTTTCCTCGTAATCCAGCTCCTTCCCGTAAGTTTCCTCCATTCGCCAGAGCGAGACCAATGCCAATGAAAAGCACAACGCACCGACAATAGCTCCCGAATGCAATACGCCCGAATCCTTTTTCAGGAATTGAAATAACGGGAGTGTAAGCAGCACCGTCGCACGCACGTTGTTGGCGACAGATGTGGTAACCGTTGCGCGCAGATTAGTGCCAAATTGTTCGGCCGTGGTCGTCAGGAACATGGCAATGTAACCGATCGAAAAGCCCAGCCACATGTAGCAAATGTATAGCGTCGTGGCATTGTTGATGCCACCGGATAATAACCAGGCCACGCCGGCCAGCGTCATCAGCATCATCAACAAAATGGCTTTCCTGCGCGACCGCAGCCATTGGCTTAGTATCCCACTGAAAAAGTCTCCTGTAACCACTCCTATGTAGGTGTACAACACGCACGTGCCCGCCTGAACCTCCTCCGCAATACCCAGCGCTTTGGCAAATTCGTTTCCGAATGTCGAGTAAATGCCGATTACCATATAGGTAGGCAAACCAATACCCATGCATCGCATATAGCGTACAAAACGTGACCAGCTCGTAAATATCGTCCACCAGGGTACAGGCTTCGAACCGCGCTTTTCCAGGCTTTTATTGAAAACGATGGATTCCAGTACATTTACACGCAGGATCAGCAAGATCAACCCCATCCCGCCGCCGATGAAATAGGCCATGCGCCAGTCGGTGAGCTTTACGGCGAAGAATGCGGCAATGGCTCCCGCCAGGCCCACACTGGCTACTACTGAGGCCCCGTAACCACGCAATTCTTTGGGCAGAATCTCCGCTATTAACGTGATCCCCGCGCCCAGTTCCCCCGCGAGCCCGAAACCGGCGATGAATCTTAATACTGAATAGATTTCGACATTCTGCGTAAAACCGCAAGCGATATTGGCGAGGGAATAAGTCAGTATCGAACCGAAAAGCACGGAACGGCGGCCCAGCTTATCCCCTAATATCCCCCACAAAAAGCCGCCAATGAGCAACCCGGCCTGCTGCCAATTGTAAATATTCGCGCCGATCTGCGAGATTTCCTCTTCCGAAAGCCCCAGGTCTTTCAGGCTCGGAACGCGCACAATGTTGAAAAGCAGCAAATCATAAACATCCACGAAATAGCCCAGCGAGGCTACGATAACGGGCAATGTAAAAACGGCGCTGAGTTTAGGCTGAACAGGAGTGACGGCGGTCATAAAGGTGTTTTCGTTTATTCTTCAAAAGACTTACGGCGCATTGATTTAACGGCGGCCTTACGCTGCTTGGCTTTCAATCTTTCCAGCTTCGAGGCTAATGTGGGTTTAGTTGCTTTACGATCTTTCTCTACCGTAAGTGCCTGGCGGATAAGCCTGTCGAATTTTTCGACCACTTTTTCCTTGTTGGCCAGTTGCGAGCGCTCGGTTTGGTGGTATAATACGAGCACTTTACCGTTCGTTAATCGGTTGGACAATTTTTCGGTCAGCTTTTGCTTGTCCTCGCCGGTCAGGAATTGCGAATTCGGAATATCAAAACGCAGTTCTACCTTTGTTTCGACCTTATTCACATTTTGCCCTCCCTTACCACCGCTCCGTGCTGTCTGAAAGACGAGTTCGGGATGCAGGATTTCAGGATCAATCATTTGAAATGGAAGTTTTGTTAATACGTGTTAATGTCCGGCGGGACCATTAAACCAGAATCTAAAAGTAACGTCCAAGAATCGATTTTTAAACAACAGGAAAACAATTAACACATAAAGCAATGGGCACCATGCGTACACTAAGAATAATCGGCCTGTTCATTTTCATGTTCGTCGGCGTTTCGGTTTCCAACAAAACCGAGGCACAACCCGGTTTCAGGATCACATTCGAAACTTTTTACGACGAACTTGCCCCTTATGGCCGCTGGATGCGCAATCCGCAGTATGGTTCCGTCTGGATCCCCGACGTCCCTCGTGGCTTCCAGCCCTACTCCACCGCGGGTTACTGGGAACAAACAGAATACGGAAATACCTGGGTTTCGGAATATGACTGGGGCTGGGCACCCTTCCACTACGGCCGCTGGTCGTACGACGATTACTATGGCTGGTTTTGGGTTCCCGATTACGAATGGGGACCTGCGTGGGTGAACTGGCGCTCGGGTGGCGACTATTACGGCTGGGCACCGCTGGGTCCGGGCATGAATATCAATGTTTCCATTAATATTCCATCGTTCTGGTGGGTGTTTGTACCGCAACGCTATATCCTGAGTCCCAGCTGGCATTCGTACTGCGCGCCGCAGCGACGTGTATCGTATTACTATAACAATACCGTCGTTATCAACAACTATTACCGCAGCAACAACCGCACCTATGTATACGGCCCCCGCCGCGACGAGATTGAGCGTATTACCCGCAGAAGCGTACCTATACGTACAATAGATGCGAGCCCGAGAGGCCGCGGCCGGGTGATTATCGCCGACCGTGGAAATGGCCGCTACGACTACGGCACCCGGGACTATGACCGTGGAGGCCGCGTCATCGACGCCAATCCGCGCATCGACCGCAGCAACCGCAACGACGACAATCGCATTGAACCGGGGGACAATTCAAGACGTGGCTCACGTAATCCGTATGAAGAGCGGAACGGCCGCTACGAACGTAACCGCGAATCGAATGACAACCGATACGAAACGCCTAATCCGGGCCGGAACGATCGTTACGAAGCGCCAAGCCGCTCCGAACGTAACCGCGACTACAACCCGGGCAACAGCCCCGAGCGTAGCGGCGGCTTCGACAACCGTTCAGAGCGCGTGGAACGCCCGAACATCGAACGCCCCGAGAGACAAGAACGCAGCAACCGGTCATACGAGCCTGCACCACGTGTAGAACGCCAGGAAAGAAGTGCTCCGGAGCCTCGTAGCAACGACCGCGGCAACCGTGGAGGCGACAATGGCGGGGGCAACCGCGGCGGTGGCGACAATGGTAATCACGGCGGTGGTTCCAGCGAGCGCAGCGGCAGAGGACCGAGATAATTACAACCCTTAACATAAAAACAACCCGGCGGGATAGTAGTATTTTCCGTCGGGTTGTTTTTGTTTATGAAGACTTTCGATTTAAGCTTCGAAAACAGATAAAAATGTTATTTTTAGCTTGATTCCAACCCACAGCATTGAATGGAAATACAATTTGACATTGAGTTCAAGGAAAGTGCACCCAAGTACATGCAGATTATCAAATCGCTGTTACAGGCGATTAGTAAAGGAAAGCTGAAACGAGGCGACAAGATCCCTTCCATTAACCAGTTGAGTGAAGAGTACCTGCTTTCCCGTGATACCGTCGAAAAGGCCTACAAACACCTCATCAAGGACGGCGTACTGATTTCGGTTCGCGGAAAAGGTTATTTCATCAACCGCGTGGACATCGAAACATCGCTACGCATTTTGCTGGTTTTCAACAAAATAAGCAATTACAAGAAGCAAGTCTACAATGCATTTGTGGAGAATATCGGCCGAAATGTGAATGTCGACCTCCATATTCATCACTCCAATACCAATATTTTCAAAAACCTGATCAAGAACAGCCTGGGCGAATACGATTATTACGTGATCATGCCGCATTTCTATGAAGAGATGGATGAGGCGATTGAAACGCTGAAAATGATCCCGCCGGAGAAACTGATTCTGCTTGATAAGGATATTGAATTTACCACCAAAAAGCATTCATCGGTTTACCAGAATTTCGAGAAGGACATTGTACATGCGCTCAACGAGGCGGTAGACCTGTTAGAAGTCTACAAAAAGCTGGTCCTCATTTTCCCGACCATGATCCGCTATCCGAAGGAAATCCTCAAAGGCTTCCGCATTTTTTGCATTCAACACGAGTTTGAGCATGAGATCATGTATGATTTTCATGAAAACAGCACAGCCGTGAAGGATACGGCTTACGTGGTGATCGAGGAAAACGACCTGGTAAACCTGATTAAAAAATGTAAAGAGCAGCAGCTCGTCGTGGGTAAAGATGTAGGCATTATCTCCTACAATGAGACGCCGCTGAAAGAAATTCTGCTCGACGGTATTACCACCATTTCCACCGATCACGAGCAAATGGGTAAAACTGCGGCGGAGATCATTAAGGAAGGGAAACGGGCGCTGGTGAAAAACCCGTTTACGTTGATCAGGCGGAAGTCGTTATAAAATGTGTCACGCTGAGCGGAGTCGAAGCGCGGTACTGTACCGCGCTTCGACCGCCGGGCGGCCCCGTCCGCTCCTGACATTGACATCTTCTTAAAGTCCAGTCGCCACGGTAAGTTTCCCGCGTTCGTTCAACAATTCGTTGCGGACGCCGAGGTTACGGTACAATGCGATGGGGTCCAGCGAGCCGCCGCTCAGGCGCATAGCCTCGCGTACGAGGGGACGCACGTCCGTGCGGAAAGCATTTTGCAATATTTGCTGGGCCAATACCACGTCGTTTTCGTTGCGCGCCTGTTCCAGCTTCTTTCTATCCACGAGCAATGCTTGCGCCTGGGCGATCAGGATCGCTTCTACCGATTGCAGCAAGTCTTCCAACGGATCTTTCACATTATGGCTCGCGTCGATCATCCAGGCGTAAGTATCGCTGGCACGGCTGGCACGCTTCATGCCTTCCACCAGCTCTACGAAGATCAAAAACAGCTGGTAAGGGCGAATAGCACCCACCGTAAGGTCATCATCGCCGTACTTGGAATCATTGAAATGGAAACCTGCCAGGCGGCCTTCCATCATCAACGTGGCGACAATCTGCTCGATGTTTGCATTCGGCAAATGGTGGCCCAAATCCACCAGTACATCCGCTTTCGGGCCGAGTTTCTGGCAGAAAAGCAGTGAACTGCCCCAATCCTGGATCACTGTCGAATAGAAATTAGGCTCATAGGCTTTGTATTCCACATAAACCTTCCAGTCATCCGGCAATGCGGCATAGATTTCCTGTAAAGATTCTAAAGTGTTTTGAAATGCCTTTACGAAGTTCGACTGGCCGGGGAAGCACGATCCGTCCGACAACCAGATCGACAATGCCTTCGATCCCAGATTGACACCGTGCTTAATCACCTCGATATTGTGCTCCACGGCTTGCTTGCGCACCTTCGCTTCTACGTGCGAGAGCGAGCCGAATTTATAGGAAAGCTCCTGATCCTTCTGATCCTGGAAAGTATTGGAGTTAACCGCGTCGAATTTCAGGTCCAGCGAAGTCGCCAGATCGATGATCGGCTGTGCTGCGCCGGGGATATCCCAGGGAATATGCAATGAAATGGAGCCGCTTGAACGGTTCAATGCGTGCAGCAAACCCACGTCCTCGATTTTCTCTTCCAGCGAACGCGGCTCTCCTACCCCTGAAAAACGGCCGAAACGGGTCCCGCCTGTACCCAATGCCCAGCTCGGGATCGCTACCTGGAATGCTTCCAGCTGCTTTACAATGTCTTTGGCATGAATACCCTGTTCACCCAGCTGCTCTTGCAGGAAGATGTACTGGTTGTTATGCCGCGAAAACAGGCTGTCGTTATGCTGATCGATCTGATATTGTTCAATTTTCATCTGGATAGAATTAAAAAGACTTGGCAAGTTAGAACAACCCGCCAAGTCTGATTTAACATATTTTGATCATTATCTCAGGAATGCCGCAGGAACACCGCCGTCAACGTTGATCACGTTGCCGGTGCTCTTGCTGAGCAAACCGCTCACGAAAATGTACACGCCGTTTGCAATGTCGTCCGTATGGATTTCTGCATTCAATACCGTTCTTTTCGCGTAGTAAGCTGGCAGCTCTTCTACTTTGATACCGTATGCTTTCGCACGTCCGGCAGCCCAGCCGCTCTCCCAGATTTTGCTTCCGGCGATTACCGCGTCGGGGTTTACCACGTTCACACGGATCTTGTCCGGACCGAGTTCCGCCGCCAAAAGGCGCGACATGTGTTGCTGAGCAGCCTTGGCCGTTCCGTAAGCCACATTGTTCGGGCCGGAAACGATACCATTCTTGCTTGCAATGTTGATAATATCACCGCCTAGGCCTTGCTGACGCATGATCGCCACCGACTCCTGCGATACCAGGAACTGGCCTTTCACCAATACATCCTGCAAAATATCCCAATCTTTGATGGTGGTATCCGCCAATGGTTTTGAAATAGACAAACCTGCGCAGTTTACCACGATATCCACACCACCATATTTCAATTTGGTAGCATGCAATGCGGCCTTGATCGCCTCGTCGTCGAGCACGTTCGCTACCGTGGTATCAGAAAAGTCCTTACCGAATTTCGCATCGAATTCCGCCTTGGTTTCGGCCAATGCTTTTTCGTCAATATCCGAAATCACCACACAGGCACCTTCCTGCAATAGTTTCTGAGCGATTGCTTTTCCGATACCGCCTGATCCCCCTGTTACGAATGCGACCTTGCGGGATACCGATTTTTCCTTCGGCATACGCTGCAATTTAGCTTCTTCCAGCAACCAGTATTCGATGTCGAATGCTTCCTGCTCAGGCAATGAAACGTAAGAAGAGATCGCCTCGGCGCCTTTCATTACATTGATAGCATTGATATAGAACTCCGCTGCAACACGGGCAGTTTGCTTGTCTTTCGCGAACGAGAACATCCCTACCCCTGGCAACAGGATGATCACCGGGTTCGGGTCACGTACTGCGGGGCTGTTGGAATGCTTGCAACGCTCATAATAGGCAATGTAATCCGCACGGTATGCTTCGAACTGCGGACGGATGTGTTCGAGAATCTCCGTATCCGTAGCTTCCAGCTTCTCGAATGGTAAATCCAAAACCAACGGACGGATCTTCGTGCGCAGGAAGTGGTCGGGGCAGCTGGTACCCAGCGGCGCCAGTTTGTCCAGGTCGTTACTTGCGATAAATTCCAGCACGCGCTCGTCATCGGTAAAGTGACCGATCATCGCCTGCTGCTCGGAAGCCAGACCGCGCAAATAAGGTGCCAGCTTGCCCGCGATGGAAGCACGACGCTCTTTCGACTCGCTTTCCAGACGCGCTCCACCAAAAACAGGGCGGCTCTTGCCATAGTTTTCAGCGAGGTACTCCGACGCTCTTTCGATCGTATCGAGTGTATTGATGTAAGATTCGTAAGCAGTATCACCCCAGGTGAACAATCCGTGACCACCCAAAACGATACCACGAATGCCCGGGTTGTCATTCAATGCCTGTTCCAGTTGCAGACCAAGGTCAAAACCGGGACGCTGCCAGGGTACCCACGCCAGCTCGCCGTTGAACAATTCTTTCGTAATAGCTTCACCTTCCTTCGATGCCGCGATTGCAATCAATGCATCGGGGTGCAGGTGATCGATGTGCTTGAAAGGCAGCAAGCCGTGAAGCGGCGTGTCGATGGACGGTGCCTTCGATTTCAGGTCGTAAATGCAGTGGTTGAACAGCTCTACCATCTCATCTTCGAATTCGAGCCCGCGGTAGATATTTTTCAGGCTATGCAGGCGATCGACGTAAAGGCCGGCCAGTCCGCTTCTTGTTAAAGTACCAATATCGCCACCCGACCCTTTGATCCACATCACCTCGACAGGGTTGCCTGTCAGTGGATCCTTTTCGATGGTTTTACAGCTCGTGTTTCCACCAGCATAGTTGGTCAGGCGAAGATCGGCACCCAACAGATTTGAACGGTACAGAAGAAGTGCAACCTGATCATCACCCAGGGAAGCGGCTTTCTCTTCATCCCATAAATAGCTTACGTACCTGTACTGGCTTACTTTAGAACTGCTCATATTTGTTTCCTGATTATTTATCATTTTTGAGGTAAAAGTTCTTCTTTCCTGAAAGTATTTTAACAGATTAATACTACTCTGAACGTATGTGCAAGATTAGGAAACTTAGCAATGCACACCGTCCTGTTGTATCCTGCATGTTGAAATAAATTGAGAATTAATGTGAGATTTGGAAGTTTGATATAAAACAAATGGTCTGAACCATACTTGTAACAGTTCAGACCACGAAAAGCTAAAATAACCTTACTGCGCTATCGCTTTATTAACAATTTCTTAGCGACATCGCCGATTTTGATGGTGTAAATGCCTTCTTTCAAATCCTTCACATCGAACTTACCACCCGACAACTTCGCTCCCGTCACGATCGGCCTTCCCGCCAACGTAAATACCGATACCACCTCGTTTTCGGCAGCACCTTCGACAGTAAGTTCTGTCTGCGCCGGATTCGGATACATCTTGACAATTCCTTCACCGGCCCTCACCGCAATCACTTTCGAATATTCAAACTTTCCATCATAATCCAGCTGTTTCAAGCGGTAATATGCCATTGAAAGCGGATTGACATCGGTAAAGTGATAAAACTGATTTTCTTTCGTATCTCCGCTACCATCCACAAAACCGATCTTTTCAAACGTCCGCGCATCCGCGCTGCGTTCGATTTCAAAGCCTTGGTTATTGGTTTCGGAGGTGGTTTTCCAGGTGAGTTTGGTTTGATCGTTTTGGGATTTGCCTTCAAAGGATATGAGGGTTACAGGGAACGCCACATTCCTGTAATTATAACTGACCAGTTTCAACCCCACGACTACACTATTGGTAACTTCGACGCGATATGATGCATCATCGATTATCATGAGCGTATTATTACCCGTATTGGTTGCGATAAGCACGTCATCCCGGTACCAGGTGTAAGTATTGTTCGCCAAAGTTCCCCCCGCAGGTGCCGTAAGGCGGGTACCCGGTCCTACAAATTGCCCGGTGACGACTATCTTCGCTTGCTGTCCGTACTGGTCGAGCCGACTGATATTCGATTCCATGCCATCGAATGTGAAAGCATTTTCGGAAAGATCAACATTTCCGGAAACAGGGACATTGGAAAGGTCGGGGATCGGGCCGGAAAATGAATTGTAGCGCAGGTCCAGCTCGGTGAGATCAGGTAGGCTGCTTATGCTCGAAGGGATCGGACCATGAAAGTCCGCGCTGCGGACAATAATCTTCCTCAGTTTGGTAAGGTTCCCGATATCGGCGGGTAGCGTTGCTGAAAAATAGCTATCATGCAGTTCCAGCTCTTCGAGGTTGAGCAGATTACTCAAAAATGAAAAATCGCCAAGCCCCTGGTAACGGCTGATATAAAGGCGTTTGAGCTTAGTCAAGTTACCGATCTGCAATGGCGTAACATTTGGAAATCCATTGGTATTAAGGGATAAAACTTCCAGATTGGAAAAATTACCAATCACAGCCGGAAGTTCCCCCTTCACCCAGCCTTGGAGATACAGTTCCCTCAATTTGGGTAACGTTGAGAGATGGGAAGGAAAACTAAAATCAGCCATCCCTCCCATTGGATCGCCGGACCCTAAATACAAAGTTTCCAGGTTGACCAGGTTCGCGAAATTTGCAGGAATTTCACCCGTCGGTAACAGCGACAATCCCTTCAAGTTGGTAAGGCTCCCGATTACGCCCAAACTAGTACTGTTAAAAACCTGGTCGGCGATATAGAGGTATTCCAGATTGATCAGATTGCCAAGTTGGACGGGTAGGTCGCCCGTCACATTGCCCATCCAAGTGCCTGATTTTGAAATATCCAGCGTTTTCAAGGCAGTCAGGTTCCCTACCTCAGGGGCAAGTTGTCCATCCAGCAGCAGCTCCTTTAAGACCAGCTTTGTCACCCGGCCTCCCTCGCAGGTGACACCATACCAGCCGCAGGGATTATCCCCGGGGTTACCCGGTACGTTCCAGTTTGCAAGTTCGGGGTAACTATTTCCTGCGAAACCGTTATAGAGCGCTACCAACGCCAGACGATCCGTTTCCAGCGTCTGCCCGAAGGATTTGAATGTTATTAATAGAATGAGTAGTAAAAATTTACGCATGGCATCTCTTGTTAATTACTTCAATCATCTGTTAATCACTAATACTTTAGCATCTTCACCTACTTTCACGACATAGCGACCGGCTTCCAGCTTCCTGATATCAATCCGCTCACTATTCGTTACGAGCTTCTTCAACATTACACGCCCGTTCCCGTCGACGACAGAAAATGGTTGTTTTTGACTAATGCCTGAAATGGTAAGATAATCCTGTGCAGGGTTTGGATAGACCGTTAAGATTACCGCGTCGCTTTTCACGGTGATAACCTTCGAGTATTCAAATTGGCCGTCGTGGTCCAATTGCTTCAAGCGATAGTAGCTGGTTGTAGAAGGGTTGAGATCGGTAAAGTGATAAAACTGATCTTCTTTCGTGTCTCCGCTCCCATCTACGAAACCAATCATTTCAAATGTGCGAGCATCCGCGCTGCGTTCTATTTCGAAACCTTTGTTGTTGGTTTCAGAGGCAGTTTTCCAGGTAAGTTTAGCTTGATTGTTCTCCAACTTTCCATCAAAAGAGATCAGCGTTACAGGCATTCCAACGAGAACGTAATCCTCACTAACCATGGTAAGTCCTGGCACCAAGCTATTTGTAACTTCCACCCGGTAAATTCCGTCTGCAGTATTGAAATACTGGATGCCTACGGTCGTAGCAACCAGCACCCCGCTTTTATACCATTTATAAGTGTTATTGGCCGCTGTTCCACCGGCGAAATCCGCGATCAACATTCCTCCCAAAGCTCTGGCTGTCCTCAAATTATTAACGGTTCGTAGCGGAATAATGGCTGTCAACTTAAACTTTTCCTGATTACCATAGGAGTCCAGCCTGCTAATATTCGTCTCCATGCCCGAAAAAGTGAAAGCATTGTTATTGATTCTTACATCAGCTGCGACAGGGATCCCCAGGATATTCGGAACCGGGCCATTGAGGTTGTTGTTAGACAAATCCAGTTTCGTCAGTTTTGTCAGGTTGTTAAACGATGCAGGAATAGCGCCTGTCAGTTGATTTTCACTCAAATCCAGCACTTCGAGATCTGTCAAGCCACCCAGACTTGACGGGATAGTTCCTGTAACACCTCCGTGCCTCATGATCAGTGTTTTGAGCTTAGTAAAATTCCCTATATATGCCGGAATAGCGCCTACCGAACCCTCCCCTTGCATAGCGGCGTCCTCCACTGCAAGACGCAGATATTCCAGATTGACCAGATTTGCCAGCGATGGAAGGGCAGGCCAGTTTAGATAAGGAGTCAATGAGAGATGTTTAAGTTTAGTCAGATTGTTTATTACAGAAACATTAACCCCTGTCAACTGATTACCACTTAAATCCAGGTATTCAAGATTAGCTAGATTTCCGAGTTCCACAGGCAAATCACCGTAGAAGTAAAGAATCTCGCCACCAGGGCCTGAAAGATCCAGATGCTTCAACGCAGTAAGGTTCCCGACAGCTGCCGGAATAGGCGCAACGATGTCTTCTTCTTCCAGAATCAGGCTGGTTACCCGCCCTCCCTCGCAAGTAACTCCGCGCCAGCCGCATGGATTATCGCCAGGATTTCCCGGAACGATCCAGCCGTTGTTGTCGTACCAATTGTTTCCACCGGTGGCTTCATAAAATGCCACCAGCGCCAGCCGGTCACTCTCCAGAGTCTGAGCAAATGATTGAATGAAAAAAAACAGGCAGACAAGCCCAAGTAGACATCTTTTCATAGCGTCATAAAAGGTTAGTAAATTCCTCGAAACGTTGAGCGGGTGCCTGGGCGACAGAATAATGCTGCCGGTACTGTAAGAATATTGTATATACAAATGTAACCGAATGCGCAACAAAATTGCACACCGGTTACAAAAAATTATCGAAGCTTAATACAGCGTTTCTGCTAAGTGCTAGTTACTTCCAGGTGAGGCCCATATTGCGGAAGAGAAATGCGTAAATATCCGCCTGGGTTTCGAGCGCCTTTTTGGTATTGCTGGCGCCGTGGCCAGAGTTGGTATCGATCCGGATCAGCAATGGATTGGCGGAAGTACTTCCCGCCTTTGCCTGCAATTCAGCGGCATATTTAAATGAATGCGCCGGAACAACGCGGTCGTCGTGATCGGCGGTGGTGATCATCGTAGCAGGATAATGGCCGCCTGCTTTGATATTATGAAGTGGAGAATATCCATATAACACCTTGAACTCCTCCGCATTATCGCTGCTTCCATAGTCCGCGATCCAGTTCCAGCCGATGGTGAATTTGTGGAAACGGAGCATATCCATTACGCCTACGGCCGGGAACGCCACTTTGAAAAGCTCGGGGCGCTGGTTCATAACGGCTCCGACAAGCAGTCCACCATTGGAACCTCCCTGGATAGCCAGCCGCTCCGGCGAGGTATATTTCTCCCGGACCAGGAATTCCGCTGCGGCAATGAAATCGTCGAACACATTCTGTTTTTTCAGCTTCATCCCCTGCTCGTGCCATTTCTCACCGTACTCGCTGCCACCGCGCAGGTTAGCCTGTACAAATACGCCCCCCTGGTCGAAGAACGGCATACGGGTAGGGCTAAACGCAGGCGGCAGGCTGATATTGAATCCGCCATAACCGTAAAGGATCGTAGGGTTGGTACCGTCGAGTTTCAGCCCTTTTTTGTAGGTAATGAATGCAGGAACGCGCGTTCCATCCTTGCTGGTGTAAAATACCTGCTTCGTTTCGTAGTCCGACGGCTTAAAAGCCACCTCCGGTTCGCGAAAAACGCTGCTTTTTCCGCTGGCGATGTCGTAACGGAATATCGTCGAAGGGTAATTAAAGGAAGTATAGGTATAAAAGACAAAAGTATCCTCCTGGTCACCACCAAAACCTGTCGCCGAACCCAAGCCCGGCAGTTCGACCTCTTTTTCGAGTACGCCTCGCGTGTTGTACACGTACGCGCGGCTGGTCACGTCTTTCAAATAGGATGCAAACAGTTTCCCGCCGGCGAGATGCGCATATTCCAGCGGCTCCTGGCGCTCCGGCAATACTGCTTCCCAGGTGCGGTCGGCGGTTTTAAAAAGCATTACTTTGCCATTCGGTGCTTCATCATTGGTTTCGATCAGGAAATCCGCACCTATATTCTCGATTACACTGAAACTGGCGTCGGTGATCTCCTCACGTATAGGGACAAAACGGTTCTCGCCTTTTTTCAATACCCAAACACCATTGCCATCCTTGCCCTTACCCCGATCGCTGACGGTCAGGACCGCATATTGCTCGTCCTCGGTCGTGCCCACGGTGTGGAAGCGCTGGGGATTTGCAGGGTCCTCGAAAATCAGCTTATCCTGTTCCTGCTTTGTTCCAACGCGGTGGAAGAATACCTGATGGTTTTCGTTTTTGGCGGCTAATGCACTACCATCCGGTTTGGGATAGCGACTGTAATAGAAGCCGTCGCCCTGCCATGCGGCACCCGAGACTTTCACCCACTCTACCTTGTCGGCCAGCATAGAAAGGTCTTTCATCTGCATAACCTGGTATTCCTGCCAGTCGGAGCCGCCTTTCGAAAAACCTAAAACCGCATAAGCGCCGTCTTTGGACAAGCTGAAAACAGTAAGCCGCGTGGTCCCGTCGGGAGAAAGCTGATTTGGGTCAATCACCACTTCCGGCTTCCCGGAAAGCCCCTTCTGGCGGTATAATACAGCCTGATTTTGCAAACCGTCGTTTTTGTAGAAATAGAAATACTCCCCTTTCTTTTTCGGCGCCGAATATTTGGGATAGTTATAAGCCTTTTCGAGGTCCTGGAAGATTTTCTTCTTGAATGGTATCGCATTCAGATAGCCAAAGGTCACTTCGTTCTGCGCCTTTACCCACGCAGCCGTTTCCTCGGAGCGGTCGTCTTCGAGCCAGCGGTAAGGGTCGGCTATTTTTACGCCATGATATTCATCAAAATGCGTCTGTTTTCGGGTTTCAGGGTATTTCAATTGCTGTGCACTGCCTTGTCCCGACAATGCCGATGCTGTCATTAAAGTCATTACAAAAATTTTTGAATCCATGATAACGGCCGTTATTTAATGATGTCCACTTCCAATGAACTCGGAGCGTCGGCCTGATGATAGATAGTGTGTTTGGCAGTGGTAAAATCAGAATCCTGCGCCTTATAGATATTCTCGATGTACTTCTGCGGGTTACGGTCGAAAAGCGGGAATGCGGTGCTCTGAACCTGCACCATGATGCGGTGGCCCTTTTTAAAGGTGTGCAACACGTCCTGCAAACGGAATTTCAGGTCGGTCACTTTACCTGCTACCACAGGTTCAGGTTTTTCAAAGCTATTGCGGAAGCGGGCCCGCATTACTTCGCTGCGCACCATTTGCTGATAACCCGCCAGCACCACTTTCGGGTCGGGCATGTAAGCGTGGTTCTTTTCGTCGTCCGGGTACACGTCGATCAGCTTTACAAAGAAATCGGCGTCGGTACCGGTAGTACTGAATTTAAGTAAAACGTTAATCTCGCCGCCCAGCGTAACATCTTCGGTCAGTATATCGGTTTCAAAAACCAACACATCAGGACGGGTAGCAGCGAAACGCTGGTCTTCCGACATATATTCAAACGGCGTAAAGCCTGACATTTGCTTGTAATTCGCGGTATAAGGCACCGGCTTCAACGGATCGCTCACGTATCCGGTCGCCGATTTGCCTGCTTTCGGCGCTTCAAAATCCAGTTTGCCTTTTGAATGGAAATACAATTTGCGTTTCTCGACATTTGCTACCGGCCATTTATCAAACGTCTTCCATTCTTTTTTACCTGTATCAAACAAATAAGCTTCCGGCAAACTGGTCTTTCCGTCGCCCGCCTCTTTCAGGAAGTGCTTGAAGAATTTCGCTTCAATATTATTCTGGTAAAAGGTGGCAATGCTGTCGCCGAAATAAATGTCGTTATGCAAAGTATGTCCAGTCTCCCGACTCCAGCGACCGTGACCAAACGGCCCTACCACTAATGTGTTGTACATGGAGGGGTTGTTCTTTTCCAGGGTTTTATAGGTATTCAACGGTCCATACAAATCCTCCGCATCGAACCAACCGCCGACAGTCATGAACGCATGTTTCACTCCTTTCAAATGCGGCAGAATATCACGCTTTTTCCAGAACTCGTCTTTATTCGGATGGTTGACCGTCTCCTGCCAGTAAAAGTTTTGTGAATAATATTTATCAAAGTTCTTCAGTGAACCCATTTCCAGGTTGAAGGTATACCCGTCGGGCTTCGGGGTAAACATTTCCCCCGCAAACCACGAATCGGTCGTAGGCTTCGGCGGCTTGATTCCGAAAACCGGGAATGTGAGGTAATATCCCTGGGTAAATGCGCCGTTGTGGTGGAAATCGTCAAAAAAGAAATCGGCAATCGGTGCCTGCGGAGAAGAAGCTTTCAGCGCAGGGTGGCCGGCCAACGCACTGGCCGTAGTATAAAATCCGGGGTACGAAATGCCCCATTGTCCTACGCGGCCATTGTTGTTCGCGACATTTTGAAGCAGCCATTCGATGGTATCATACGTATCCGAAGCTTCGTCCACATCATTCTTGCCTTTTTTCTGATCAATATGTGGGGTCATGTTCGTCCAGGTACCCTCGCTCAGGTAACGTCCGCGCACATCCTGGTACACGAATATGAACTTGTCGCGCATCAGCGCCGGACTTGGGCCAAGCCGGGGCGGATACTTGTCTGCGCCGTATGGAGCCACGCTGTAACAGGTGCGCTGCATTAAAAAAGGATACTTCTTATCGGCTGAGGCGTCTTTGGGCGAATAAACAATGGTATGCAGTTTCACGCCGTCCCTCACCGGAATGTCGTATTCGGCTTTGGAATAATTTTCACGAATGTACTGCTCGTCGGAAGCAATCTGCCCATAAGCATGCTGTGCCAGCACGATAAGCGCTGCGCGGAGTAGATTTTTGATCATAGTTTGTGATTATTTTCTCTTATAGTAATTCAATGATACACCGGCGGCGTTGCCTTTTTCGCTCAGCGTATAAAAACCCTTACTTTCATTTTCAAAACAGATCGCCTCCCCCTGCGGTTCAAACGCCACGGTCAAAGTTTTGCTGGCAGATTTAACGAGCGTCTGTCCGACGGATTCTCCATTGCCTCTTTTCCAGTAATACACACCAAAGTAGGTACGGACCACCATTTCACTTCCGTCTTTGGAAATGCTTCCCGCTGTTGCAGTCGCTACTCCCGGGACAACCCCTACCTTTTCAGCAACAATGGTTTCGCTCGTCGATTGAGGGAATGGCAACCTGTAAATATAGGTCTGCGCTTCCTTTGATAATACAAAAATGTCCTTCGTCACGGGATCGACGATGAGCGCCTCCGCGTCCCTGGGGCCGTCGGGATAGCTGAAAGTAATCTTTTGTAAAGCACTTTGGCTGAATGACCCGTCCGCACCTGTGATTTCAGGAATGCGATAAATGGTGTTGGTAGAGGTTACCGGCTGATTGTTGTTGCCGATATCGGCGATGTAGGCATAGGATATGCCGTTATCCGGCCCAGGGCCTACTGCCACTTCCTCCCAGTCGTGGTTGCTGCTGCCGGGTACATTATATTCTTTAATGCTTTTGCCGTCCCTACTGATCAGGTACAACGAGTTCGGCTGACCCGAATCCTGGATCGTCCACAAGTAACCGGGCATCGTAGCACTTGCTGCCAGGCCGGATGCTTCATCAATGATACCGGTGACAATCGGGAACTGTTCGGGCGCCGTTTCAAACTGGTCCGACAAGCCCCCGTTTCCAGGAGAAGGCTCGGGGTCGCTGCATGAACAGGTTACGCAAAATACAAGTGAAGATAGGATCAGCCCCACTCGTCCGCCCACGCCGTCGTATATTTTCATAGAAAACACTTCATGTTAGATTTGCTAAAAATACGTACTTTTGCCGCATTTATTATCAGCGACTTTCATTATATCAGTATTAAAATAGTTATATGTTACGTACACATACCTGCGGGGAATTAAGCTTAGGACATGTAAATCAAGACGTTGTATTATGTGGTTGGGTTCAGCGCGTCCGCGATAAGGGAGGCATGATCTGGCTCGATCTGCGTGACCGTTACGGCATCACCCAGCTGCTGTTCGAAGAGGGCAAAACCCCCGCAAATGTGTTGGAAACTGCCCGTTCTCTGGGCCGCGAATTCGTAATTTCGGCCAAAGGTGCGGTGATCGAGCGTCTGTCAAAAAATGACAAGATCGCGACCGGCGATATCGAGATCCGTGTGTCGGAGCTCACTATTCTGAACCCTGCGAAATTACCTCCGTTCCTGATTGAGGACGAGACCGACGGCGGCGACGATATCCGCATGAAATACCGCTACCTCGACCTCCGCAGAAATACGGTTCGTCAAAATCTGCAATTGCGCCATCAGGTAGCGCGCTACACCCGTGCTTACCTGGATAACCTGAATTTCATCGAAGTAGAGACCCCGGTACTGATCAAATCTACCCCGGAAGGTGCCCGCGATTTCGTGGTACCGAGCCGTATGAACCCGGGCGAGTTTTATGCATTGCCTCAATCCCCGCAGACATTCAAACAGCTGCTGATGGTGGCCGGTTTCGACCGTTATTATCAGATTGTGAAGTGTTTCCGCGATGAGGATCTGCGCGCAGACCGTCAGCCGGAGTTTACGCAGATCGACTGCGAAATGTCATTCGTAACACAGGAAGATGTTTTGAATACATTCGAAGGCATGATCCGCGAGCTTTTCGCAAAAGTGAAAAATATCGATCTGCCCGAAGTTCCGCGTATGACTTACGCCGATGCCATGCGTTTGTACGGTTCCGACAAGCCGGATATTCGCTTTGGGATGCAATTCGTAGAGCTGAAAGGCGACGACCGTGACCTGACATCCGGAAAAGGTTTCGGCGTATTCGACGACGCGGGCCTTGTAGTGGGTATCAATGCTACCGGCTGCGCGGCTTACACGAGAAAGCAAGTCGACGAGCTGACCGACTGGATCAAACGTCCGCAAATCGGAGCGAAAGGACTGGTGTATGTTCGCTACAATACCGATGGATCGATCAAATCGTCCGTAGATAAATTTTATACCGAAGAGGAGCTTAAGAAATGGGTGGAAGCATTCGATGCAAAACCAGGCGACCTTCTACTGATCCTGTCGGGCCAGGGCGACAAAACGCGTAAGCAACTCAACGAACTGCGCCTCGAAATAGGTTCACGCCTGGGGCTGCGTAATCCTGCGGAGTACCGCGCTTTGTGGGTGATTGATTTCCCATTGCTGGAATTTGGCGAGGAGGAAAATCGTTGGTTCGCGATGCACCACCCATTCACCAGCCCGAAACCGGAGGATATCGAATTACTGGATAAAAATCTGGGGCTGGTAAGGGCCAACGCATACGATATGGTGATCAACGGCGTTGAAGTTGGCGGAGGTTCTGTACGGATCTTCGAAAAAGAGCTTCAACGAAAAATGTTCGAGATCCTAGGATTCTCGGCCGAAGAAGCCCAGGAACAATTCGGATTCCTGATGAATGCATTTGAATTCGGCGCCCCTCCTCATGCCGGTATCGCATTCGGTTTCGATAGGCTCTGTTCTATTTTCGGTGGCGCGGATTCCATCCGGGATTTCATAGCATTCCCTAAGAACAATTCGGGTCGCGACGTGATGATCGATTCGCCTTCGACGATTTCGGACGGACAGCTTAAAGAGCTGGCAATCCGCGTGGAAGGTGCAAATGCATGATCTAAATGAGATAGATCTGACAGATAATTTAAATAAAGTAAGATTTTGTAGATTTGCCCCGGGCATCATTTAAATTTAACCGCAGGACCATCCGGAAACGGAGAGGTCCTGATTGTAATTAAACTACACTGCATGCATTATCAATCCTTTGTAAGAACCTATTTCAGAAATTCCTTTTTGTTGCTGCTCTTACTGGCCAACATCGGGGTTTTTGCTCAAAACAACACTTCTCCCCAGCTTCCGACGGATCCGACACAACCCAAGATCGACCCCTCGCAGATTACCAACCAGCAGGCTGTCGACTTTTATAACCAGGCTAAATCGGCCGGGATGTCGGATATGGATATCGAGAAAGCAGCATTGCAGAGGGGATATACACTGGATCAGATATCTGCCATGCGCAAACGGCTTCAACAAAAGCCGGATGAAAGAAAGGTGGACGATCCGAACCGCGACGAGCTGGATGAAACCAGGGAACAGGACGATGCGGACGAACTCGAAGACGAGGCGAACAACGAACGCGACTCGACCAATGCACGCCGTGCGCGAAACCGTCGCTTGAGCCGTACTTTCGGTTCCGCTTTCTTCGCACGCACTACTTCCACCTTCGAACCTAACCTGCGCATCGCTACTCCGCGGAACTATATCCTCGGCCCTGAAGATGAAATCGTTGTAGATATTTACGGAAATGCGGTGGATAACTTCCGCATGAAGATCAGCCCGGAAGGAACGGTCAAAATGCTCAACCTCGCTCCTGTATACATCAATGGATTGACCATCGAACAGGCCAGCGAACGCATTGTAAACCGCTTACGGCAGGCTTACTCGACACTCAACCGCCCCGGTTCGGGAACCTATTCATCGATCACGTTGGGTAATGTGCGTAGCATACATGTGATGATCACAGGTGAGGCTGCCCGCCCGGGCACTTATACGGTGTCGTCTCTCGCCACTGCATTTAATGCACTGTCGATATCCGGCGGACCTAGCCTGAACGGTTCCTATCGCAACATCGAAGTGATCAGGAACAACAAGGTTATCAGAACAATTGACCTCTATAAGTTCCTTGTGGACGCCGACCTACGCGACAACATCGCCCTGCAAGATCAGGACATTATCCTCATCAGGCCTTTTGAAACAAGAATAGAGCTGAACGGCCAACTAAAACGCCCTGGTATTTTCGAAGCGAAGCCAGGTGAATCCCTTGGAAACCTGATCCGTTACGCCGGGGGTTTCACGCCGGAAGCTTACACCAAGACCTTCAACTACCAGCGTAATACCGGGACCAACTATGTAATTGGTAGCATTGATTCGGTTCAAATCGAAACATTCGCACCCCGAAACGGTGATATTTTCAATGTAAAGCGGATACTGGATGTTGTGGCCAATCAGGTCGAGATACGGGGAGCCGTTACATTACCGGGCCCTTACGCCCTGGAAGAGCGTTGTAATTCTGTCCTGAAACTGATCCAGATGGCGCAGGGGCTTAGCCCGCGTGCCTTCCTGAACCGCGCTATCCTCGAAAGGTCCAGCGGCGAAACACAGACCGGCATTGTGGCGATTGACCTTCGGAAACTTGTAAACGGTGAAATAGCCGATATTCCATTGCTCGCAGGCGATATCCTGACGATCAAATCCGTGGAGGACCTGAAAGAATTCACCTATCTGACCATTTCGGGATCTGTGATCAACCCGGGTAACTATTATTATTACAAAGACATTACGATTGCCGACCTTATTTTCCAGGCCGGCGGCTACACGGAAGGTGGTATCCCCTACCGCATCGAAGTATCGCGCCGTGTGAAAAACGATACGCTCGACCTGCCTTCTTCACAAAACGTCCGCATTTTCTCCATCGACGTGGCCGATAACCTGGTTCTCAATCCCGACGATCAGAAATTCAAGCTCCAACCGCAGGACATCATCGTGGTGCGCAAGTCGCCACGTTATGAGCCCCAGAAATCGGTTACGGTTATCGGTGAAGTGAGATATCCGGGTAATTATACCATTATCAATAATTTCGAACGGATCTCTGACCTGTTCGGCAAGGTAGGCGGGCTGCGGCCCGAGGCATACCTGCCCGGTGCGCGTTTCTACCGTGGCCAGGAGCTGATTGCCGTCGACATCGAAGCGGTCGTCAACAAGCCCTCGCTTTCATCGAACCTGTTACTGATGCACGGCGATACGCTCGTGATCCCAAGACGCCTCGAAACAGTCCGGATCCAGGGTGGCGTGCATAATCCGTCAGTCATGAATTTCGATGCCAAATTCGGCTACGATGATTATATCTCCCAGGCCGGCGGTTATACCGAGCAGGGTTGGAAGAAACGCGTGTACGTATCGTATCCAAATGGTCGGACACACAGAACCAAGAATTTTCTGTTTTTCAGATCTTATCCCAAAGTTGAACCGGGTGCGGTTGTGACCGTACCAGTGAAAGTAGCCGAGCCGGAACGTCAAAGGACACCTGGCGAGCGCGTTGCATTGTTCTCTTTCATCGCATCAATGGTTAGTACACTCACATTGGCGGTAATTACCCTGAGCAGAAATAATTAACCATGATATCCCATCCAGAAAACAAGCCGACAGTAGCCGACGGCAAGGAGAGCTCATTTAATGCTTCGGAAATACGTTTCACCGATATCATCCGGTTCGTAGGAAAGTATATCAAATTGCTGATACTCGCAGTGATCGTCTCCGTGGTCGCCGGTATAGCGTATAGTTTCACGCTCGTCAAGAAATATGAAGCCAAAGTAAGCCTGTTACCGGAATACGGAACTTCCAGAAGAGGGTCGTTCTCCCTGCTGGGTGCGGGCCTTAACGGTGACGGTGCGGAAAAGTTGCAGCCAGACCTCTACCCCACCATTATGCAAAGCTCGCCATTTGGTGAATACCTGCTCAAACAACCGGTGGTGGATCAGGACAACAAGTCGTACAAAACACTCATGGATTTCATGAGAGCCCAGGCCAAACCAGGGTTGTTATCCGGCTTATTCTCGTCTTCTCCCAAAGCCCCCGCCAAAGAGGTTAAGCTGAAAAGGGAAGGGATTCTGTCTTATTCGCTTTCAGAGCAATCCAATATCGCTGGTGCCATTTCCCTGCTTTCGGCGGAAGTGGACCAGAAAAGCGGGGTGATTCTGATCAGCGCAGAAACGGTCGATCCATTTGTATCGGCGATCATAGTGGAAGCGGCCCAAAAATACCTGGTCGACTATGTAGAAGACTACCGCTCATCCAAAGCAAGCCAGCGTGAAGGCCTGCTGGCCGACCGCGTGAAGGAAGCCAAAGCCAGACTTCGCACTGCCGAATATGCGCTTCAAAGCTACCGCGACCAGAACAGGAATATCTTTTCAAACATAGCCAAAATCGAAGAACAACGCTTGCAGGCAGAATACGTGTTGTCTGAATCACTTTACAGCGACCTGGTGAGGCGGTACGAGCAAGCCAAAGTTAGTGTGAAAGAAGAGCGACCGGTATTTAAAGTACTCGAACCGGTGAAAGTACCTTTATTCAAAAGTAGTCCGAAAAGGTTGCGCATAGGCCTCATATGGGGCTTTCTTGGTGGCTTTTTCACCCTTTTATATATCCTCCTCGTTAAAGAAAAAGTAGTTCAGAAGATCGTTTCGGGCGTAAACGAATAGCATGCGGTGCGCTATCACATTCGTGTTGCTCTCTTCCCGCACCTTTCATGCTGATTATTGCACTGGGGGTCAAACTTCGCATCATCGGGGCTGGTAATCGCCTTCAAGTTTCCGCTGATCGAACCTTATGTCAAAAGCTGAGCCACTTGAAAAGTAAGTAATGAGGATCGATAAAAAACCTAAAATACTGTCATTCAGCCATTACGGAACACTATACGGTGCCAACAGGTCACTTCTAACTTTACTTACTGCGACCCGGGATCAGATCGACTGGTGGGTGATATGCCTGGAAGATGGCGATTTCGCAAAAGAACTGGCCAGGAATGGTATCGAATACAGGGTTGTCGCATTTGCGAACGACATTCACAAAGTCCCCCGGTTCCCCCAATGGTTTCACAGCATTAAAAGGTTTGCATTTAATGTGCTGGCCGCGCTGTATGTTGCCTTGTTGGTTGTCAGAAGACGGATCGACCTGATCCACACCAACTCGTCGGTGATCTTCTTTGGCGCGCTCGTCGCATTCTTTTCGGGCCGGAAACACCTGTGGCACATCCGGGAGTTTGTATATGAGGACTATCATTTGAAATACAACTTTGGCAAATCGTCATTCCGGTTCTGGGCTAATAAGGCAGCACGCATTATCTGTATTTCAAGGAGCATTGCCCAAAAAAGAGTTATCGATGCAGGTATCACAGCTCCTTATGTGGTGATATACAACGGATTGGTCGACGCACTTCCGGAGGTATCTTCCCGTATGCGTGGTGAAACACCCCTGGCAGGCATAGTAGGCATCATCGACCCCGCCAAAGGCCAGATGACAGCCGTAAAAGCAGTGAATGCGCTCGTTAAAAAAGGGATCGCCATAAGATTGGAAATTGTAGGCGAAATTGGCGATCCGGCTTATTATGAGGAAATTGCGGCCTATATTAAGGAACAGGGCATCAGTGATCACATTCAGTTCACCGGGTTTACCAAAGATATTCAAAGCATTTATCGTCGCCTGGATGTGCTGCTCATGTGCTCGCCCAACGAGGCGCTCGGGCGCGTGACGATCGAGGGCATGATGTACGGTGTGCCGGTGGTCGCATTCGATTCGGCTGGTACCAGTGAGATCGTTCAGCACGGGCAGACTGGCCTGCTCTACCGGTCAGACGAACACAGTCTTGCCGCCGAGTTAGATAGATTGCTTAATGACTATTCCCTTTACGCAGGCATAGCCGAGCGAGCGCGGGAGCATGTTTTTCAAAATTTCACGATTACCAAATATCGCGACAACTTCATCAGGGAAGTAGAAAGTTGCCGTCAAAGCTAAATTATGCAGTACCCTAAAATTTCGATCGTCACCGTTGTAAGGAACGGCGAGAAAGACCTCGAAAATGCCATCAAAAGTGTCGTTAGTCAAAGCTACGATCATATTGAGTACATTATTCTGGATGGGCTATCGACCGATGGGACACTGGATATCATCCGGAAATACGAGCACGCGATCGCCCTTTGGAAAAGTGAAGCCGACCGCGGGATATTCGACGCCATGAACAAGGGGCTCGATCTCGCCACCGGCGACTGGGTTTTTTTCCTCGGATGTGACGATGTACTGGCTTCACCGACCATCATAGAAGAGGTTGTGGCCGAGATGACCGAAACCGACGGTATTTATTACGGAAACACCTATCTGAAAAAAAGCAATCAGATTTACACCGGTAAAGTCAGCAGATGGAATATTGCATTGCGGAACATTTCGCACCAGGCCATTTTCTACCCAAGGTCCGTTTATAAGCAAAAGAAGTATAACTTAGACTATAAATTAACGGCCGATCACGTCTACAACGTGGAGCTGTACAGCCGCTTCGCTGCTCACTTCGTTTACATGCCCAAACTGATTTCAATATACAATGACCTGGGTATGAGCTCAGTAAATATTGATCATCAGCATAAAAAAGACATCATCGGCATCGTTTACAACAATCTGGGCAGCGCGGTGGGTTCCTACTACTGGCTCCGCGTAAAGGTTTCGAATTTTAAAAACAGTTTGAAAGGTGGGAAATGAGTTTTTCGTAAGGGCGATCCTCGATAACTGGCTCTACTACGGGGCTGTTTATGCAGGATTTTTATGCCTTTATCTTTTCCTGTATCGCAAAATCTATTGGGGTATTCTCGACCCCTTCCTGATGACAGTCGTCAACCTCACCGGAGGGGCGTTTTGTGTGTATTTCTTATATTCCGACCAAACCCTCAAACCCATATACGGCTGGTCTTTTCTAGGTACCGAAATCGCGCTGTTCGTAGGATTAACAATCGCAACATATGTACCGGCAATCAAATTCGGAGGGAATACAAATAAACTTGAAATACCAACGCGAGGCATAAGCGAGTTCGATCTGTTCGTTTTTGTAGTTTGCACTGCCTACGTAATTGTGGAGGCTGTCAACCTGAAAACGGTCGGGATCGTACTCCTCGATACAGAACATAACCACGTTTCCGCTTATGAGGGTCATGGAATTGTACGGGCATTTCTGTTGTCTTACCGGACATTGGTGATCATGTCACTGTACTACAAGATCCTCTATCTCAAAAAAAGGCTTAATCTTTTTGAACTATTCATCTGTTTCGTGCTATTGCTCGACCTTGCTACCAGTGGGTCCAAATCGGGCATTGTGGTTTTCTTCGTCACATACTTCCTGATTACGTATCCGATGGTTGCTCAGGGACGGATGAGCACGATCAAGATCTCCTGGCCGCTGATGGCGGCCCTCTTGAGCTTTCCCGTTGCTATCGTAATGATCTCCGTAGGCGCCGATGCGTCTTCGGCTGTTCAACAGGTAGGCCTACGGCTTATGGCGAGCGGCGATATTTTCCTGCTGGGCTATTACGACGACGTCATGGACAGCATCCAGGAATCCTCGTTTTTTAAATACGCGTTTTACCCTGGCTGGGGAACAATCCTGAAAAACCTCGGTTTTGAGATTACGCCACCGGAGCCCATCGGTGTGGACGTATTTGCGTATTATTCCGGCCGCCGAACTTCGGGAGCAAACGGACGATACAATTACCTCGCCTACCATTTCTTCGGACTCTGGGGAGGAATCCTCTATGCGCTAATCATCGGTCTTCTGCTAGGCTATTTGCGCAACATCTATAAAAACCTCAATCCGGTCAACATGAACTACTACTCATTCCTGTTCATTGTGGTGCTGATTAGTTGCTCAACCCGCCTGGTAGACGATCTTTTGCTATTTGGTAATACAAGCTTCTGGGCCCTTCTATTCCTGACAATATCTTATGTGATAGCCAAAATCCTGTACATGGTGCTCCAAGTGATCACCGGATCAAAATCGTATGCCTAATATTGTTTTTTTTATTTATAATATCTCGGCGGTCGGCGGAACGGAACGCGTAGCTTCGGTCATCATCAACGAACTTGCCAAACGAAATTATAATGTTCACGTGTTGGGCCTTTATGCCGATCCGGACAAGATCTTCTTTCCTTTCGAGCCGAATGTAAAGGTAACCAGCCTGCATATCGAAGAGTTGAAAGGCGTCCGGAAAATCCTCTACTCGCAGCATAAGATCCGCCAGTTCGTCAACAATAACCATATCGATACATTTGTCACGGTCGAATCGATCATGGCCACTTACTCGGTGCCCTCACTCGCATTTACCGGCATCCGGCATGTGGTGTGGGAGCATTTTAATTTCAAAGTAAGTCTGGGTATAGCCGCCCGGTCATTCGCCCGGCAGCTTGCACTTTGCTTCGCCGACAACATCGTGACGCTGACGGCCCGCGATATCCAGTTCTGGAAGCACGGCGCATGGTACCGCCGTGCAGAATTGGTACACATTCCAAATCCCATGTTTCTGGAAGAACAAAAAGTCAATGAAAACCCTTCCAAAACAGTCATTTCAGTCGGACGGATTACTTTTCAGAAAGGTTTTGACTTGCTGGTAGACGCGTGGGCTCTGCTCCCCACAGAACTTCGGAATGAATGGAAGCTGCTCATTATCGGCGATGGAGAAGAGAAACCCCTTCTTGAAAAGAAAATAAACGAACTCGGAATGATGGATTCGGTTAAGCTCGTGGGTGCTACGAAAGCCGTTTTTGACTATTTTGAACAAGCATCCGTGTACTGCCTGAGCTCGCGGTTCGAGGGATTGCCGATGGTACTTCTGGAAGCTTTGGCATTCCACCTGCCTATTGTGGCTTTCGATTGCGACACAGGGCCGGAAGAGTTAATCGAACAAGGACAAAATGGGATCCTGGTAGAAGCAGGTAATGTAAGCAAACTGTCGCAATCACTGGCCACCCTCATGAGGGATGATGCCCTTCGCAGGCGCATGCGAAATCACAAATCACAAAAACTCCATACACTCGAACTGGGCGGGATCATGGAGCAGTGGAGCCGCGTATTGACATAGAAAACCACCATATGTAAGAACACACTAGCTTTGAAAACGAAAAAACTGCTTTACATCCTGCACGACGTGCAGATCGGCGGCGTTGAAGTCGCCATGTTATCGGCATTACCCGAGCTGAACCGGCAATTTGATTTGAAGGTAATGGTTCTGGGTTCCATCGATGCGAATATAACCAGCCACCTTTCTGCGGAGGAAAAAGCGTGTATGGTTCCGTTCGATTATAAACTGAGCATGTACCCGCTGGTCATTCCGAAAATGATCCGCTTCATTTTACGTTTCGCACCTGACGTCATGATCTGCTCGCTGTGGCGGGCATCTTTGCTCGGCGTCATTGCTAAAAAGCTCAGACCGCAATTGCGTTTCATTTCCTTTATCCATAATACGGCTTTTTTTCATCGCTTCGACCGGCTATTTAGTCAGGCAGCAATCCGCCATGCCGATTCGATCTTCACCGATTCCCAGGCCACTGCCACATTCGTTACCGAACGCTTCAAACCTTCCGTACCTGTCGAAGTCATTTCATTTTTTACCAGTCATTCGCCGGATTTTAAAACAGCCCCACCCTTCGATAATCAGAACGTGCGGTTTATGTTTCTGGGAAGGATCAATTCTGTAAAAAACTTACCTTTGGCTATCGACACCATCCGATACCTGACTGACCGCGGTTATAATGTATCTCTGGATATTTACGGCAGGGATGATGGAATGCTCGAAACGGTGATGGAATATATCCGAACCCATCAGCTCGAAGACCGCGTCCGGTTTCAGGGCGAAGTCAACGGCAGCAAGAAGCTGGAAATATTCGGGAAATATAACTTCCTGATTCAACTGAGTACCAACGAAGGGATGGCCATGAGCGTGGCGGAAGCGATGCAAAACGGGCTCGCCTGCTTCGTGACCGCGGTAGGTGAGATTCCCAACTATGCAGAGGACATGAAGACAGCTATTTTTGCAGATATTAGCACAACCGAAACATTCGGCCAGTCGTTGAAAAAACTGGAATCCGTGATCGCCGATCCGCATCTTTACAACCGGATCTCGACAGCTAGTTACGAAGGGTTTAAAACGGTAGGCACCTATTCTGAATCCCTGATACGCAGTATCGGGGGAGTACTGAAAGCGAATAATGCCGTTGACAGTCATTAATATTGCATTTAACAGGAAAGCAGGTCCTTTGGAGTTGTTATTGAGATTATGAAAATATTACATGTCATCACGCTTGCTGAACTCGGTGGCGCTCAATCCGTGGTGATCAATTTGGCACGCGAATCGGTTAACGACGGTCATGAGGTAATGGTTGCGTCCTCGGAAGACGGAGAGCTGTGGAAAGTTCTTCCCGCCGAAGTAGGCCAGTGGAAGATTAATCCGTTGCAGCGCTCAATCAGCCTTTCCAAAGAACATAAGGTCGTGAACGAGCTGCGGCGTCTCTACCAGATTTTCAAGCCTGACGTGGTTCACCTGCATTCTTCCAAAATCGGTATTTTGGGTCGCCTTGCATTCCCCCGGAAAAAGATCGTTTACACCGTCCATGGTTTTGATTCCATCCGGGTTGCGTTCAGAAAGTTCCTCCACCTGGAACGCCTGCTTCAGATCAGGGCCAAGCATATCGTCGGAGTGAGCAAATACGATTACGATAACCTGCTCAGCGAGGGGATCAAAAAAAACGTCTCCTACATTTATAATGGCATTACCGATTACTCCACCGACGTTCCTGAGAACCAAAGCGAGAGTTATCGTCGTCTGGCCGAGATGATCCGGTCGAAATCCGGCTTTAAAGTGATGTGTATTGCCAGGATTTCGCCTCAGAAGAAGTTTGAGCTTTTTTGTGAAGTAGCGGAAATGCTCGCCGGTCATGATATTCATTTTTTCTGGATAGGAAACAAAGATGAAATGGCCGACCTTCCGGTAAATGCTTACTGCCTCGGGGAAGCGGAAGATGCACACCGTCTGTTAAAATACGCCGATCTGTTCATGCTTCCTTCCAACTACGAGGGTATGCCGATGTCCATCCTGGAAGCATTGTGTTACTCGGTTCCCGTCATTGCCTCGGATGTAGGCGGTATCGGAGAGGTATTGAATGGATTGAACGGCAGGGCGGTAGCCAATACAGCAAGTGAGTTCGCCGACCAGATTTTGCATTACGCAAGCCATCCGGCGGAACTAACCAGTGCGAAAGCCGAAGCCAGAAAATCGTATGAACAGTACTTTACTGTCGGGGCAATGTACCGGATGTACCTTTCCCTCTACAAGTCGATGGCCTGAACTTCACCGCCCGGGTACATACGGATGGATAATAATTATAGGAAATGTGATAAATCGGTCTGGTAGATATAAAATGCCGGGAGTTAGAAAAAAAAGGAAAAAATCTTTACAGTAAAATAATATTTTGTGCCGAAACCTTCCCTATATTTGCTGGTACTAGTTTCATCCCTTCTCCACCAAATATAAATTTTTAGCACAAAATCCCTTCTCTGCCAAAAATTATATTTGATTTGACCATATTTATAATTTCGTATTTCAAAAGTTTATTCCTAAACTTGTAGCTTTAACACACGTATATTCTACAATCACACTATTTTTTAGTTCATAAAATACACACATATGAGCAACACTTACGTATCTGACCGCAAGTACATTCACCGGCTTCTAAGCAAAACTGCCGTTTCAGAAGAAGTCCTGATTGTCACCAGCTACGACTACTTTCTTCAAAAAAAAGATCTGGCGTTACTTCTCAAAAGATACAAGGAGATTATCCTGATACCACACTCAGATAACGACGATTATCTTCTCAATCACACCGTAAGGCCGTTACTGGACAGATTTGAAAAAATACACCTGGTTACCAACCCGCAGTATGACCGACGTAACCGGGTAATCTACGAACTGGTTGTCCGGAAAAACAAATCAATTCGAATCACCACCGTATACGATTTCTGCGAGAGAGACCTCAAAAAAGTATACATCCCGGACGACGTCACCGAAATCAACCCCAATCTTCTGACAGTCCCCACGTTCGGCAGAAGGGTTCGTTACCCCAAGAAGATCATCGACATCACAATTTCAATCATCCTATTCCTTCTTACATTCCCGATCTGGATCCTCAGCTATTTCCGGATTAAACTGGAATCGCCAGGCCCGGTGTTCTATTTTCAGGAACGTGTGGGGATGAACAACAGGCCATTCAACTGTATCAAATTCAGGTCCATGAGACTCGATGCGGAACGCAACGGGGCATCGTTTTCGAAAAAGAACGATTCCAGGATATTCTCGTATGGATCTTTCATGCGTCTGACACGTATCGATGAATTGCCTCAGATCATCAACATTTTCAGACGTGACCTGTCACTGATCGGTCCGCGTCCGGAACGTCCCGTATTTACCGAAACATTTGACGAGATCATTCCGTACTACAACCTCCGCCACAACATCAAGCCCGGTATCACCGGCTACGCGCAGGTAATGTATTCGTATGGAGCAGGTGTATACGACGCACGTCACAAGCTCATGTACGACCTTTACTATATCAAAAACTGGAACTTGTTCCTGGAATTGAAGATCATACTCCTGACAGCCGTCGTTATTTTTGGCAAGAAGGGCAGGTAATCCCTCTGACACCTCGTAAATTCTTAATAGTCCTGGAATGAGGAAATTCTTTTATGTGCTGCTGTTCTCGGCAGCACTTTGCGCTGAAAGCTACTCACAGGATTCTACCTTTTTCTACTCCGCGGGAATCAATGCAGCGGGCTCAACTGCCGGTGTGCCGCTTTGGCTGTATGCCAATCAGAATGCATCGCTCCTCGAAAAGGGCTCATTTGTGCAGGGTGCAGCCAGTTTTCACAGGATCTATAACAGAAACAATCCCCGCTTCTTCCAATGGGCGGGAGGCGCTGAGCTAATAGCTTATGCCGGTAAGAAATCCGATGCATTTTTTACCGATTTGTTCATTGCCGGCAAAGCCGGACCGGTAGAATTAAGTGTTGGCCAGAGGAAGGAATTTATGGGCCTGGGCGATAGCCTGCTCACGATGGGCCCCATCGCCATGTCGCCCAACTACCGTCCCTATCCTAAGATCCAGCTTTCGACACCCAACTTTGTCAACCTGATCCCCGGGAACGACATTTTTTCTTTCAAGTTTTCTTACGGCGACGGGCTTCTCGGCTCGGCAGCGGTACATTATGGCAACGTCACCAGTGTACCCGATATTTATCTACATCAAAAATCCCTTTATCTCAAACTCGGCAAGCGTACGCATAGGCTCAATTTGTTTGGCGGCTTTAACCATCAGGCCATGTGGGGGGGAGAAGACAAGATTTTTACCGGGGGGCTCAAAAGGGCCGAAGCCTACGAATATGTTGTCTTTGGGAAGCCTTGGAGCCATAGCCGTGTAGGAAATCATTTCGGAACGATCGATGTTGCTGCGGAATGGAAGGGAAAACGTTGGGATATTTTTCTGTATCGCCAAACGATTTATGAAGATGGCTCCCTCAGCAACCTGTCCACGGTTTCCGACGGTTTGAGCGGCCTGCGATTCAAAAGAAGGCAAAAAAGCGAAAACGTCCCCGCATTCCGGTTCAACACCCTGCTATTTGAATTTCTCTACACCAAAAACCAGGGCGGCGCGATATTCGATTATCTGAATGGCATTTTCGGGAAAGATAATTACTTCAATCATTACGTTTACAACCAGGGGTGGTCGTATCGCGGGCGAAGCCTCGGCACACCGATGATCGCTCCGCAAACAACCACGCGAGATAACCTTTTTACGACCAAAAACCTTTTTACTGCTAACAACCTGATCATCGCCTACCATCTTGGCGCCGAGGCTTCATGGAAAAAGCTCAATTTTTTACTTAAAGGCAGCTTTTCCCAAAATTCAGGCACCTATGACGATCCTATCAGGCCGGTTGCGAACCAAACTTCTCTGCTACTGAGAGTTGAGGCGCCGCTTTTGAGCGCGAAAAGAGATGTTTTCGGTTTAAGTTTAGCCTCTGATTTTGGCAGGCTGTATACACAAAATATAGCGGTAATGGTCAGTTGGCGGAAATCCGGGTTTATCTGGTAACTTTAAGATTTTACATACTCGGCTGAACTATTTCCCTGTCTTACTCAATGTCGTCCCTATTTTTCCTGATACGAGTTTACCTGCCCCTTTATCTGTTACTCATCGTTTTCAAATTACAAGCCCAGGACTCGACAGTATACTATAAAGCATCGGTAATGGCGGCCGGGGCAACGGCCCAGACTCCATTCTGGCAACATGCCAATCAAAACGGCAGCATTCCCCTAAACGGCAATTTTGGCATTGTCGACGCGGGGATTTACAAGATTTATAATCCACATAACCCGCGGCCAATACAATGGAGCGCCGGTATCCAGGGGATCGCCAGTTACGGCAAAACGGCGAATGTTTTTCTATCCGACCTGTATGCCGCAGTAAAAATCGGTAAAGTCGAAATTCTCGCGGGACAGAAAAGGATGACCGCCGGGCTCGTTGACACGACCCTTTCTTCCGGTTCACTGGCAATGGCCGGGAATGCAAGGCCCTACCCCCGGGTGCAAGTGGCCATTCAGGAGTACCTGCCGCTTTACTTTACCAACAACTTCGTCTCGCTTAAATTTACCTACTCCGATGGGTACCTCGGCGCCAGCGACATTAACTACGGCAGCGTTCCCCGCATTTCGGATACCTACCTGCATCAAAAACAACTCGATTTCCGGCTAGGCAACAAATCCCATCGCTACCGTATCTATCTCGGTGCCAATCACCAGGCGATTTGGGGCGGCGAGAAGGAAACAATGCCCCTGTATCGTCTCGATATGCTGAAAGCCTACTGGTACACGATTTCCGGTAAAACGCTCGATTATAAAAAGGTCGGCAACCATTTCGGGACGTTCGACATCGGTGGCGAATGGCATGGGAAGGATTGGAATTTCTTTCTGTACCGCCAGAATATCTATGAAACCGGCTCTCTTTTTAAAGTTACCAATTTTGAGGATGGGTTGAACGGGTTGAGCGTCAAACGTACAAAACCGCTTCCGAAAGGTTCTTCCTATTTTGCATTTCACTCGTTTCTGCTCGAAGTGATCGGCACGAACAATCAGGTCAACCGTTATCCGATATCTGAACTCGCATTGTTCGAAAGGGCAAACTATTTCAACAGCTACGTATATCGACGCGGCTGGTCGTATTATGGTTCGGGTATCGGCACCCCATTAGCCCCGGCATCGGCCACTACCGACAATAACTTACCGCGCAATAATTCAGAATTCACGAATAATAATCATTTCTGGGCGTTTCATACAGGAGTAACTGCCACCTGGCTGCATTTGAAATTGTCGTTCCGCGGCACTTACTCGCGGAATTCTGGCTCCTTCCTCACACCTTTCCGGGGAGTCAAACAGCAAGTATCATTGTGGCTGGGTGCTGAAAAAAACTTAAATATCTTCAACGGATGCAGTGTTTATTCCGCATTATCGTCGGATATTGGCACATTGTATCCCAACACTTACGGGTTAGCCATAGGCCTGCGGAAAAGCGGCTTTCTGGATTAATCGGTTTAGCAACTAAGCGACGTATATGTTCAATATGATAATAGAAAAGTTATACTTATTTTTGTTGGCTATTATACACATTATGGACAAAGCGTGAGGGCACACCTATGAGATTTCTTTTATTCATATTACTACTAGTGCCCATCCTTGGCTTTTCCCAATCTGAGATCAAGGAACCCGTAATCTACACCGACTCGACTACCAACTACGTGGAATTCGTCGGAATGGGTAGTACCAATGGGTACACGCCATTCTGGATACAATCCAACCAATACGGAATAGTACCTAAAACCGGCCCGAACCTAAGCGCGCGTGCAGGATTGGAGCATTACTGGACCATATCCGAAAACAAAACCCGCAATGAGTGGCGTGTTGGCGCGGGTGTGGAAGCCGTTGGTAATTTTGTACAAACCAACAAATTCATTCTTCCGCAAGCACACGTGACGTTGCGATACAAAAACTGGGAGCTGTACGTTGGGCGCAAGAAGCAGGCGCTGGGCCTCGCAGACTCTACGATAGGCTCAGGCTCTTACGCCTGGTCGGGTAATGCGTTGCCGATCCCCAAAATTTACTTTGGAACTACGCGGTTCGTGCCTGTGCCGCTCACAAAAGGCTGGCTTTCGTTTCAGGCATTTTACTCCGACGGTTTATTCGAAAATAGCAGGCCTATTACGGAGAATTTGAAATTCCATCAGAAGGCATTCTATCTGCGCATCGGTAAGGCCAATTCATTGCTGAAACTTTACGGAGGCTTCAATCATCAGGTTCAATGGGGTGGAAAATTGAAAAAGAACCTGGGCGTTAATGGTGAATCATTGCAAATGCCTACCGGATTCAAGAACTACGTCAACGCGGTCCTAGGGTCTATTGGCGGCACCGGCGATGATATTACCTATTTCGACAGCACCAGCCGGATTGGTAATCACCTTGGCTCGATTGACCTCGCAATGGAAGTAGAGACCTATGAGACCAGCATCTTCCTTTACAGGCAGTTCATTTACGAAGACGGCTCGTTGTTTTACCTGACAGGGCTCAAAGATGGCCTTTATGGTGCCAGGATCAAACGTAAAAACTCCTATGGAGCCAATTTCGAGATCAATGCGGCCGTTCTGGAATTTCTGTATACCAAGGATCAGGGTGGTGACGATTTTGTATTGACGGATGGCAAAAAACGCGGGCACGACAACTATTTCAACAACCAGCAGGTCCGCGATGGCTGGGGCTATTACGACAGGACGATCGGTACGCCGTTTATCCCTCCAACTTCGCAGACCAGGTGGAAATGGCCGAATTACGCCGACAACTTCACCAGCAATAACCGCGTCATGATGTTCCACCTTGGGTTGGAAGGCACATTGTTTCGGAAGGTGCAGTGGATGGGTAAATTCTCTTTCTCCGAGAATAGCGGCGCATACCTCGAACCATTCCTCGGCTCACCCAGGCAGTTCTCCGGAATGCTCATGATGCAATCCAAACTCGACGTACTTGGCGGCTTGACCGTCAAAGGAGCCTACGCGGCGGATATCGGCGATTTGTACCGCAAAACCTACGGATTCATGCTGGGTGTACGAAAAGACTTTTCGTTTTACTGAGCCTCATAAATTACTTCTGATCTTTTCAGCCAGCGTCGCGAGTTCTTCTTGCGACGTTTTTATTTTCTTGCTGAAATCGGCGTCAGCCATGCTGTTGAGCGGGAGCAGGTGCACGTGTGCATGAGGTACTTCCAGACCGATTACACTCACGCCAATGCGCAGGCACGGAACTGTCTTTTCCAATGCAGGGACGATGCTTTTGGCAAATTGGAATAAGCCGGTGTACAAATCGTTGTCAAGGTCGAAAAGATAGTCCACCTCCTTTTTGGGAATAACAAGCGTATGTCCTTGCGCAATAGGAAATGCATCGAGAAACGCCAGAAAATCCTCTGTTTCGGCGATTTTATGGCAAGGGATCTCCCCTGCTACGATTCTTGAAAATATAGAAGCCATGTGGATAGGTTGTCGGATTATTTTGAGCTACTCCCAAAAATAGGAGCCGCCAACTTTCGATCCAAATATGCCTTTGAAAACTCAAAAAGTACTTAATATTGTGGACTAAAACTTTAACAAGCGAAACATGAATTGTACAAAATGGAAGGCTTTCGGAAAAGCATCCGTTCTCGCCCTGGCTGCGTTGGCATTTTCGAATGATGCAGAAGCCCAAAAGGGAAAATGGGTTACCCTTTTCGATGGCAAAAGCCTGAAAGGCTGGCATAGCTGGCAACAGGACAAAGTTCTGCCACAATGGAAAATAGAAGACGGAGCCGTGGTCTTGGCCGAAAAAGGTGGAAAAGACCTCGTTACCGACAAAGAATATGGCGATTTTGAACTCGAACTCGAATGGAAAATCGCGGAAGGTGGTAACAGCGGGATCATCTACCATGTGATAGAAGACAAAAAATACTGCTGCCCGTACTCTACCGGCCCGGAAATCCAGGTGCTCGACGATGCGAAACACCCTGATGCCAAAGCCGGTAAAGAAGGTAACCACAAAGCCGGTTCATTGTACGATATGCTTCCTCCCTCCGATTTCACAGCAGTGAAGCCTGCCGGAGAATGGAACAAAGCAAAAGTGATCATCAAAAATGGCAAAGGTGAGAGCTGGCTGAACGGCAAAAAAGTAGTGGAATTCCCGACTCAGGGCGCTGAATGGGATAAGCTCGTTGCCAATAGCAAGTTCAAAACCTGGCAAGGATTTGGTGCATCTTCCAAAGGCAAGATTGCATTGCAAGACCACGGCGACAAAGTTTCTTACCGCAATATCCGGATCAAGGAACTATAATACACCGTTTTTGAGGTTTCCCGACCAATATTCGCGGCTGTAAACGCGCCTGAACGGCCAGTTTTTCAACCGCAACAGAAGGGGCAAATAAGCGTGAGGCTCTTTGGACGACTTGCTATAATGGTAAAGATCGTCGTCCGTAAGTACCAAACCCTTGTAGGCCCCTTCTTCTTTAATGGTAATGTCGCCAAATGGAAGTTCCTTTTCAAATGCGGCGTTTTGTCGCACCAATCGTTCTTTCAGCAACCAGTCGGAGCGGAATTGCCCGGTGGCAAGCGGTACCGGTTCAAACCTACCTTCCGACACTTGCAATGCATAATCCATATAAGCCCTGAGCAGTTTCGGCCCCTCGTTGGCGGTTTGCTCCGTCTGCAACTGCGACGGCCATAGGCTTGTTACAAAGTAAATTTTCTCCCTGGCGCGCGTTACGGCCACATTCAGGCGATTCTCCCCACCCTGCATATTCAGCGTACCAAACTGCATCGAAACGCGCCCTTTCTCATCCGGCGCGTAACCCATGGAGAAAATGATAATATCACGCTCGTCTCCCTGCACATTCTCGATATTCTTTACGAAAAGGCCTTCCGGTAACGCGACTTCCTTTTCCAATGCATCCTGAATGGCCGCCTGCTGATAAAAATTGAAAGTCACCACACCAATGCTCTTTCCACTTCGCGCAAGCTCGCGGATAAGTCGCAGTACTTCCTCTACTTCGGTAGTATTGATATTGTTCTTCCAGACACCCTCCATTTTGATATATTGAATGCCCGGCTCGCGGTCGTTGATTTTATGAAAGTCGGGCAGCAGTTTGAGGCTATTCTTGTAAAAATTCCGGTTTGAAAAATCAATGAGGTCCAGTGACAAACTCCTGTAATGGCCTGTCAGTTGGTAGTGATCCAGCGATTGCCCGGCCAGGTCCAGCAAAGACTCGATTTCAATCGCAGCTGAATATTCTTCATCCTCTGATCTGTCTTCGAACCGCACGCGGTAAAGATCACTCGGAGAAAGCTGCTTGCTATCGCCGGTAACCACCCATTGTTTTCCCCTGAATGCAGCCGGCAAACTATATTCGGCGTAGCATTGCGAAGCCTCGTCGAAAATAACCAGGTCGAACAACCCGTTCTCCATCGGAAAAATGGCGGAAACCGCCTCCGGCGAAGCCATCCAGCAAGGTATGAGGGCAAATACTTCGTCGGCGTAGTTTTCGAGCAATTTACGGATCGGCCATATCTTGCGCTTTTTCGTCACCTGATGCCCAAGTTCGCGGTACGTCACCCGGTTCCCCAGACGGTTCTTTTCTACATCTTCATAAGTGGCCTCACGCAATTTAATATTGGTAATATCCGAGCTCAGCTTTTGTTTCAATGCAATACTACCTTGCACCTGATCCTCCCATTGCTTCATTTTAAGCGACGTCACCGATCGCAGTGCGGGGTACTTGCTCTCGATATGCTCGATCCAGGCCAGTTTAATGCTATTTTCAAAAACGTCCAGCACCCCGTTCGCGTTCGTCAAACCGAGTTCCGCCCCCTTTGTCAAAATCGCTTGCGTAGCACCGCGTTGCGATTCCGTCATTTCTTCCCACAACCGGTCCATATCGGCCAGCGAGTCAAAATCATTACGGAGCGCTTCCAGCAAAACACCGCTATAACCCGAGGGATCGTCGATCAGCGCGGCTATCTGCTCTGGCAGCAGGTAGGGCAACATCGCTTTCTCCATGCGGCCCCATATTTCCAGCCATTGCCTGAGACTTTGAATGGTTTCCAAGAATTGGTCAAGCTGGCTATTGGTACCGACTATTTCATGAAAAACTTTCTTCCACGCACCGGTATCCATACGTGCAACCGCGTCCGCGGCGCGCTCGGCCGACCTGAAAAATGACAGATACTCTCCGGCACGGTCCGCCGAAAAATCATCAATGAATACCGGTTCAAAACCCAGGCTAGCATGTTGCAACCAGGATTCCAGCTGCCTGCGGTTTCTGAGCCGTTCTTCCAGCCGCACCAGGTGTTCGAGGGAAACCGTCAGCCCATTGGCCGCCGCTACCCGCTCTACTTCTTTCTTTTCTTTACTAAAAACATCCCAGAAAAAGCCCGAAACAGCCGACTGTTTCGTTTCCAGTGACTTTTTCAGCATTACCTCGAAAGTATTCAGCTGCGACGCCGGCAGGGACATTTCAATACCTCCCTCGGCAACGAAACCCTCCATTACATCCACTGCCTGCCGCACCAATGCCAATCGCTCGTGTGGATTTACCGGCGCACCCACGTACTTTTTTAACAATTTCCATGAAGCGTTGTCAGCAACCAGACCGGTAATGTCGGTGAGCCGCTCCGCAATCTCCTTTCGATTGCGAATGAACTCCTTTTCAAATGCAACACCCGTTATTTGTTCAAAAGCACGGGTTTGCTTTTCAAAGGCAGCAGGCCATTCCGAAAGCATATTTTCCATCGTCCTCAACTCTGCCATGCCAAATGCGGCAAAACTCCGTCGGTTACGCCACGGATGGTCAGGATGGATCAAAAACGCGTAGTCGGAATAGGTTTTCAAATGTCTCTTGAAACCATCCCAGGTATCGATCCTGAATTGCCGGTAGTACGAGCGCATATCGGCATGCGGGGCATTGGGATCGCTCGTGAGATACAGTTCTTTAATACTCACACCACACTCCTTTTCATCGAACAATGCGGAGCGGAAGCCATTCAGTTCCTCCACCGTCTTATCGATCGCGCGGCTTTCCTGGGTAAATTGTCTTTCCAGGAATACTGAATCGAGGCTGTAATTCTGCTGGCGATAGGTCTCCACTTTTTCTATTTGGGACGCAATCTGGGCATACAATGCCGAGCGGTCATTTTTGAAGTCGTGGATAAGACCGGTAAAATCCCTCATACCGGTAGTCGCCAGACGTTGGTAAACCACATCCAGTGCTGCCCGCTTTTGGCATACCAATAAAACACGCTTCCCTTTCGACGTAAAATCGGCAATCAGGTTACAGATCAACTGCGATTTGCCGCTTCCCGGCGGCCCCTGCACCACCACCGAACTACCGGATTTGACGGCCAGGATAATCTCTTCCTGGGATTCGTCTACCGGAAATGGCGTCAGTACATCCTCCTCCCTCGCCTGCCTGCGTTCCCGCACCGGAAGTTCTGGTTCAAAATCATTTTCATCTACCTCCGATTCACCTGAAAAACCAATCAAAGGGATCTTGAAACCTTCCGTCTCTTCCAGGTCCAGCAGCCTGTTATAATCCGGGACCAGGTAGGAGCCCGCTTGCGGGAAAATGCCGAGAACAGCCTCGGGATAGAGTTTCAGCTCGCCATTACGCTCATTTGCTACAATGTCCGAACTTTTTTCCCCGCTGAATGCGACAAGTTTATCTTCAAAAAGCTGTTGATTAAAATTGATTTTGAATGGGGTCGATTTCAACCATTCATAGAGCTGTGTCCTGAATTCAAGGAAATCCTTAGGAAAATCCTCGAATGACTTTTCGAGCACCTCATCGGGAATTTTTGCCTCATTAAAATGCCCATACGCCAGCGCGAAACTTTGATTTATAGCCACATTGCTGTCATCACGCTCAAACAGGCACCATTGTTCACGATCCATGCGCAAGGTCACCGGGAAAAACAGCAATGGAGCGTGGATTGGCGTTCCGTCGGAAAGCTTACCCTTCACGAACGGATAGCCCACGTACAGATCCCGCGAACCTCTCTCCTCTTCGATAAAGCGTTCGGTACGCGCTATTTTGCGCACCCGCTTGCTAGTTTCGTTTACTTTCTCAAAACGCGGATCCGCCACATCGCACAACGCAACCCGGTTGTTTCCCTGGATCACCTGTTTCAACACATCGATAGACGGTTTAGACAACAGGAAGTCCGTATCGTGGAAATCCAGGAACTGTTCGGCAGACAAGCTCGTAAGTAACAACGACTTGTTGCGGGTACTAAGATTGGTAAGTCGTTTTAAATAGGCTTTAAGAATCCGGCTCATAGGTACTCAAAACGCTGCCCGATGCCTAACTATTGGATAAGACCTCGTCCTCAACCTCCTTTTTTTCAGGAACGATCACCGATGCCAGGATGCTCACTGCCAGAATACCGATGATCACATACAGCGAATACACGGTTTTGAACCCGATAGATTCGAGGTAATGGTGCGCGAGCATTTTGCTGCCGATGAAGACGAGCAATACCCCCAAACCATATTTAAGGAATCGGAAAAGGCCCATAATGTTGCTCAGAAAGAAGAACATCGATCGCAATCCCATGATCGCAAAAATGTTGGAGAAGAATACCACGTAGGGATCTTTGGTCACCGAGAAAACCGCTGGCACCGAATCCACAGCGAAGATAAGGTCGGTAAATTCTACAATCAACACCACCACAAAGAGCGGTGTAACGAGCCATTTACCCTTTTTCAACACAAAGAAATGCTCATGTACATAGCGAGGGAACACGGGCAGGTATTTGGAAGCAAATTTCACGACGGGGTGCTTCGCGGGATCGATCTTCTCCTCCTCCCCCCCTTCGAAAAATATCTTACCTCCCTGATAAACCAGCAACAGACCAAAAATGTAGATGATCCATTCGAAACGCTGCATGAGCGCCGAACCTACGAAAATGAATATAAAACGCATGATGATCGCTCCCAGGACACCCCAGAAAAGCACTTTTTTGAAGTACTTGGGCCGGACACCAAACGACGAGAAAATCAGGATGATAACAAAAATATTGTCGACAGAAAGCGCGTATTCCAGCAAATAACCGGTAATGAATTCCAACGACATGTTTTTCCGGTAGAGTTCGAGGCTTTCCTCGAAATCGCCCGGTATGAGTTTCAAATGCGGCGCGTACTTGTTCTTAATCGCTTCGAGCTGCCCATAATTGTCCATGCCATGCACCAGGTCGCCGTGTGTATTGATGACCAGGTAGAAAGCCAACGCAAGCGCTATCCAGGCGACAGTCCAGGCAGCGGCCTCACCAAACTTGACCACATGGTCCTTTTTGTTGAAAACACCCAGATCCAAAAGCAGCATGACGCTGATCACCAGAATAAAACCTCCAAAAAACAACACTTCGTTGGAAAACATGAACAAGCAAATTTAGTTTTAAAAGAACAGGCCGGACCTCTACTAAAACCGAGCCATGCCCGTGAGCCGCAGCCTACGCGGGTTAAAGGAGGCAAAGGTAAACAAAATATGAAGTGGATAGGTGAAAACTGACGGGCGGTAAATGAAGCTTACATTACATCTGTTTCGGTAGGATGAGCACATTCAAAGGCAAAATGCCTCTATTTCCCTCCTATGCTGTTTTTTAGTGAAAAAAATTTCAGCACAGACCAATTGATTTACAATTTGTTAATGTTTTTGTGAGATTTTTTACCAAAATATTTTCATCAAAAACTTGCGTCAAATACCAGACGTCCCTACATTTGCACCACAATAATCGGGAACGGTTATGAAAAATACGCGAAAGTAGCTCAGCTGGTAGAGCGCGACCTTGCCAAGGTCGAGGTCGCGGGTTCGAACCCCGTCTTTCGCTCAGAGAGAGCAAAGCACCGGAGACGGTGCTTTTTTTCTCTTCACTGGTACCGGTACCTGGCTTTGCCGGGGTGGTGGAACTGGTAGACACGCAGGACTTAAAATCCTGTGGGCCGAAACGCCCGTACGGGTTCGATTCCCGTCCCCGGTACTAAAATTTCCCAAGGAGTTACGAGCAATCGCAGCTCCTTTTTTGTTGCGCTCCCTTCTTGCGCGCGTTATCTTGCACCATGCACCAGGAATTTGAACCACCCGAGGTACTTCGGGATATTATCAAATGCTTTTGGTATGATAACCGCTACTTCGGAGATCAGGAATCCATTTTCCAGGTCGAGCCGGATGGGTATGCGGAAATCATTTTCTATTTCGGAACGCTTCATACTATTTCCGAAAATGACCGCTTGCTGCCGCTGCCTTCCCCATTTTTGATGGGCTTGCTCAATCAGCCCGCTATTTTTCAGACAAAGGGCGGTTTGCAGGTCATTGGTGTCAGGTGCTTCCCCTGGACAGTATTCGACTTGCTTGGACTCCCTCCCTCCGGAAAGACTGGTGTGCACATCTTCGTGCATCCCGTAGCGCAACTTCAAGCAAAACTCGATAATCTAATGGCCTCGGAGAAGGTCAATGAGGTCATTATAGAATTGGAACAATACTTTCTGCAAACACCGTCGCAAGTAGCGATCGATAGTATGTTGGCAAAGGCCGGCGCTGCAATGCGGAAAGCAAATGGTACGATTCCCGTGAGTCACGTGGCCATAGCAGCCGATGCAACGATCCGTACATTGGAGCGAAAATTCAAACGATCTTCGGGCTTTACGGTGAAGGACGTTTCCGCGCTGATACGCTTTGAACAGGTCCGAAACCACCTTTGGCACGCCCCGGAGACGAATCTTGCCGGTCTGGCACACGAGCTGGGCTACGCCGATCAGGCACATCTGAGCAGGGAATTCAAACGATACAGCGGTACTACACCGGCCACATTCGCACGAAATGCAAAAAAACGAAAACTGGCGATCAGCAACGATTTTGTCGCGTTTGTTCAAGCCTGAGGCGCGGGCATTGCGGAATTTTGTAGCTCAATCATCCAAATATGAAAGCTACAACCCAACAATCCATACACGACGTCGTCATTGCCGGCGCAGGCCCCGTGGGCCTCTTTCTCGCCTGCGAGCTCGCATTGGCAAAATGCTCGGTCTTGATCCTGGAAAAGGCCGAAAACCCGCATTCACCATTAAAACGCCTTCCCTTTGGAATACGCGGACTCTCTGCGCCCACTATCGAGGCACTCTACCGCCGCGGACTGTTCGCAGAACTGGAAATACACAAGCGACTCAAAAATCCGCACACCACCGCGACGCCCCAGCCAGGGACCCAAAGGCAGGTGGGGCATTTTGCAGGCATTCCGCTTCTGGAAGGCAATATTGACTCTTCTCAATGGGAATACCGCCTTCCAGGCTCGCCCGAAACCAGTTTGATATCCGAAATAGCAGAACTTGAAACCATCCTGACACGTCGCGCAGCGGCCCTGGGTGTCGAAATCAGGCGCGGCTTTCCGGTTACCGGCGTTCATCAAACCGATGAAGGTGTAACGGTATGGTCGGCTGACCAGTCCTTTGAGGCCAAATGGCTCGTCGGCTGCGATGGTAGCCGCAGCATTGTGCGCAAAATGGGCGGTTTTGAGTTTGCCGGTACTGAACCTGAATTCACAGGCTATACAACGCTCGTGGATATGGCGGATCCGGAAAAACTTCGTCCCGGGCGCAACGTCACCTCCGCGGGCATGTACATGCAATCACAGCCGGGCTATGTACTTATCCAGGACTTTGATGGCGGTGCATTCCACAACTCCGATCAGCGGATCACACGCGAACACGTCCAGGAGGTTTTACGCCGTGTTTCGGAGACCGATGTGACCATTAATGTGTTGCACACCGCTACCACCTGGACCGACCGGGCCCGCCAGGCTACCCGCTACCGCGACGGCCGGATATTGTTGGCCGGCGACGCTGCACATATTCATTCTCCGCTGGGTGGTCAGGGACTCAACCTCGGCCTGGGCGATGCCATGAACCTCGGCTGGAAGCTCGCCGCCACCATTCAAAACCACGCTGCCGACGAGCTACTGGACAGCTATCACACCGAACGCCACCCGATCGGTGCACAAATTCTCGATTGGTCACGCGCGCAGGTGGCCATTATGCAGCCTGCCCCGCACGCACGTGCACTGTACGCGATTCTCCGCGACCTTATCAACACCCGTGACGGCGCCACCTACATGGCGGGCAGAATTTGGGGCGTCCACACGCGTTACGATCTCGGCGGAGGCCACCCTATCATGGGGCGCAGTACTCCCGACTTTGAGTTTGAAGATGGTATCAAAATCGGCGAGCTGATGCACGATGGCCGGATGATACTCCTTGACTTGAATACAAATGCATCACTTCAAACACTGGCAAATGAATATGGTGACCGACTCAGGTACATTTCTGGCAGTGTTAAAAACCGGCTTGATTTAAGCGCCCTGCTGATACGACCAGACGGGATCGTCGCATGGGCTTCTGAAAACGCTGGTGACCAGCATGGGCAGTTGAGTCACATTCTCAGCAGTTATTGGAATGTTGTGGCCCATTGATTTGTTCCGTTTTATACAATGACGGATCGTTAGCCAAATCTATATTTGCCCACCCGTTGATTCGCGAAAGCGGGCACCGGGAGAAGCAACCTAAATGCTCAAAACATGGAATTTCAGCATTTTCAACCAGCCCAAATATTAGCCCCGTACATTCGGCACTATTACATCTTCGAATCCGAGGGCAATGCGGCCTATGAGGATACGGTGTTTCCCAGTGGCGACATGGAGGTAATTTTTAACCTGGGCGACGGCATCTGGGAATCTTTTCAAGAAAACAGCTTCCATAAAAATCCGGCCATTGAACTCTGGGGACAAATCACGCGCCCACTGCCCATCCGGTCGTCGGGTGCACACCTGATGCTCGGCGTCCGCTTCTTCACGCATGCTACCTCGTTTTTACTGGACGACGAAATCGGGATTTTCAACGATCAGGTTTCCGACCTGACCGATGTGATGGGCAAGGATATCCGGGATTTGCACGGCCGTTTGCAAGAAGCTAATTCGGCTGCCGCACGCATTACCTTGCTCGACGACTTTTTCACCGGCAAGCTCATGCGCGCATCACGGCGGCAAGACCGGCTGGATAAAATCGCCCGCATTCTGACAAGCCTTACGAAAGACCCTAGTGAAAATAATATCGGCCGGACAGCCGGCACGTTCGGAATTACGACCCGGTATTTGCACAAACTGGTTTACCAGCACACCGGCCTTTCGCCCAAGTCGTTCGATAAGATCCACCGTTTCAAAACGAGCCTCAAACTAATCGGAGAAAACAAGTTGCCGCTCACTTCCATTGCTTATGACGCGGGCTACTTCGACCAGTCGCATTTTATAAGGGATTTTAAATCGTTCACCGGACTTACGCCATCGGCCTATCTGAGCAACCTTTCGGCCGTTAACCAAATGCTGATCAATTAAAATCGGGCCGTTCCGGTTTGTACAATTTCCGGCCGGGCAACTGAAATACCTTTGTTCTATCAATGCATTTTCAAACAAAGGCAATTTCAGATCATGAACACTTTCGAAACATTCTCGCAACTTCATCAACAAACAGAACCACTCCTGCTGGGTAATATTTGGGACGTCAACAGCGCACACATTTTCGAGGCTGCAGGTTACAAGGCCATTGGTACTTCTAGTCACGCCCTCGCCACAGCATTCGGTTACGACGACGGCGAAAACCTGCCGTTCGACACGATCCTGCGTGTCGCGAAACGGATCACCGAAACTGTTAAAATCCCTTTCACAGTCGATATTGAAGGTGGATACAGTGATACGGCGGGAGGCATTGCCGGGCACATTAAGCAACTTTATGATGTCGGTGTCGCCGGAATTAACCTGGAAGACACGCTGCCCAAGCCCACGCGCCAGCTCCGCCCTGCTGGGGATTTCAAAAACTTACTTACAGAAATCGTGAACCGGCTCGAACGGGAAAATGTCAAAATATTTCTCAACATCCGAACCGACCCGTTCCTGCTGGGCCTGCCTAATGCACTCGACGAAACCATCAGCCGCATTAACAGCTACGAAACGACGGGTATACACGGGATTTTCGTGCCGTGTGTAGCGAGGACCGAGGATATTCAGACTATCACCCGCGAAACAATCCTGCCCGTGAACGTCATGTGCGTACCTGCGCTCCCCGACTTCGACACGTTGAAATCATTGAATGTCAAAAGGATCAGCATGGGACCTTTTCTTTTCAGCAAAATGACGACCCAAACCGGCACATTGGCAAAAAATATCCTCGAAGCGCAAAGCTTTTCACCCCTATTTGCCTAGCAGGTATTCATTCATATTTTGCATCATAACTAAATACCATTGGCAGCCAGGTTACGAAAATATTGTAGCCTGGCTACTAATTTATTCGACAATATTTTTTAGGGAATGGCGGAAAGGGGCTTTCTTTTCGGGTTGATTTAAATTATATTTGAAGTTTCCCAAATCGAAAGAACCCTGCTGATTTACGGAAGGGCTTCTTCGGCATCAACACGAATCTTAGCCAACGATATCCTAATGAAAGTTTCTCCCTCAGAGCCGTTTAAAATTGTTTATTCAATTCTTAACCATGAGTATCTGGGGTACATCTTCGAAGCCTTTGTCGTCCAGCTTAATGCGCAGGGCGACTTTTCGTTTCAGGTGCAGAACATTTCCTCTAAAAACATCAAGGAATTCCGCTCGGGCCTCGATACCAGGGATTTTGAGCTCGTCAAGCTGATCGACGACATTCAGCAGGACGTAGTGCTCAAAAAATACAACCCGAAGAAACTGAATGCGGTAGATTTCTTCCTGAAAGTTTATGACCCTCAAAAGGGCGACAAGGCCATTCAGGAAACAATTGCGGGCTATCTTGAAAGCTGCAAATCGCGCATCCTCGAAAGGCTCGCCGGAAAGGACATTTTCATCATGGGTAATGATGGCAATCCGCTATGGAAGCCCGTTACCTGGGAGTCTGAAAAAGCGACGATTCGGTTCCACTTCATCCGGAATGAGGATAACACCCACTATTTCCCGACGATCCGGCATCAAATGCAGAAACTGGAATTCCAGTACAAAAATGCTTTCCTGATTTGCGAAGATCCCGCGTGGCTCGTGCTCGACGGGCATCTTTACCATTTCGAGGGCAATGTGGACGGCAAAAAGATCAAACCGTTCCTCGCGAAGAAGTTCATTGCCATTCCGGGGCAGGTTGAAGAGCAGTATTACGGCCGTTTTGTAGCTCCGCTCATTGCCTCCTACGATGTGGTGGCCCGCGGTTTCGAAATCAGAAATGTGTCGTCCGTGCCAAAAACCATTCTTACGATCTCGGAATATTCTTCCAATCCAAAGAAATCCGCTATCCTTTTCCAGGATAACGAGGATGTGGAAGTGTTGGAAGAAGAAGATAATGACGTGGCATTCGACCTTTCCTTTCAGTATGCGGGCTTCTCGTTCCATTACGACAGCTTCGCGCATGCGTCGAGCGTACACATGGAGAAGAAAGGCAACGAGTATTTTTTCAATAAAGTTAAAAGGAATATCGAGGTCGAGGGCGCGCATGTGCGGACATTGAAGGATTTGGGCCTGAATATCCGCAACGGAAAGGTCCAGATGCCCAAATCGGAAGCATTCGGCTGGTTGCAAAGCAATGCGATCGCATTGGCCGAGCACGGTATTGCGGTACGGCAGAACACGGCCGATACCAAACGCTATTTCCTGGGTTATTCGTCGCTCGACATTTCCATACAGGAAGGCCGCGACTGGTTCGATATTCACGCAAAAGTACTTTTCGGCGAGTTTGAGATTCCGTTTATTCAGCTGCGGAACTACATTCTCAACCGAAAAAAGGAATTTCCGTTGCCCAACGGCGAAATAGCGGTGATCCCCGAATGGTGGTTTACCAAATATTCGGAGTTTTTCTCGTTTACCGAAAGCAGTCATGAAACTGACCAACTGCGCCTTCGAATGCACCACCTGGCATTGGTGCAAGAGCTGAAAGAGGATAACCTGGCCACAGCGGTGATCAGCCGCAAGCTCGAAAACCTGCGAAATTTCCAGCATATCGAACCGGCAGAATCGCCATTGCATTTCCAGGGCCTGCTGCGCCCCTATCAGAAAACAGGTTATGACTGGCTGCGTTTTCTGAAACAATACCGCTTCGGAGGCTGCCTTGCAGACGATATGGGTTTGGGAAAAACGGTGCAGACACTCGCGTTGCTGCAATCCGAAAAAGAAGGCGGCGCGGATCGTCCGTCGATCCTCATTATGCCGACGTCGCTGCTCTACAACTGGCAGCTCGAAGCCAGCAAATTCACGCCAGATATGCGCGTGCTCCTGTATACGGGTACCAACCGTGAGAAAGACACCGCCCAGTTCGATAATTACGACCTGATACTGACTTCCTATGGCATTATCAGGCTGGACATTGAACTCATGGAGGACTACCGTTTTAATTACGTGATCCTCGACGAATCGCAGGCGATCAAAAACCCGGGATCGATCATTACCAAGGCTGTAAGACGCCTCAATTCGGCAAACAGGCTCGTTCTGACGGGTACGCCCATTGAAAATAATACTCTGGATTTGTGGTCGCAAATGTCGTTTGTGAACCCCGGATTACTCGGCAGCCAGACGTTTTTCCGGGATGAATTCCAGATCCCGATCGAGAAGAAAGGTGATGAAGAAAAAACAAAGCGGCTTTATAACCTCATTAAGCCGTTTATATTAAGGAGATTAAAATCGCAGGTTGCAACGGATTTGCCCGAAAAGGTCGAAAGCATTCAGTACTGCGATATGTCGGACGAGCAGGAAAAGGCCTACGAGGAAGCGAAAGCCTATTACCGTAACCTCATCCTCCAAAGCATCGATTCGGAGGGTATGTCGAAATCACAACTCGTGGTATTGCAGGGTTTGACCAAGCTCCGGCAGCTCGCCAACCACCCGGTGATGGTCGATCCCGACTATGCATACGATTCGGGCAAGTTTGAAGACGTGTTGTATAAGCTGCAAACCGTCATGAGCGAGGATCATAAAATATTGATTTTCAGCCAGTACATTAAACACCTTGATCTTTTCCGGAATTACCTGGACGAAAAGGATATCAGTTACGCCTACCTCGACGGCGCCACACGCGACCGCCAGGAGCAGGTGGAGTCTTTCCAGAACGACGAGAACATCAAGATTTTCCTCATTTCCCTGAAAGCCGGGGGATTAGGTCTTAACCTCACGGCGGCGGACTATGTTTTCATTCTCGATCCATGGTGGAACCCGGCCATTGAAGCACAGGCTGTGGACCGCGCGCACCGCATTGGTCAGGACCGTACGGTGTTCACTTATAAATTTATCACGAAAAACTCAGTAGAAGAAAAGATCCTCGCATTGCAGCGCTCGAAGAAGCAGCTGGCCGATGATTTGATCTCGAGTGAAGAAGGCTTTATCAAGTCGCTGACGCGGGAGGATGTTTTGAATTTGCTTTCTTAGGTTGATTTCCTATTGAATTACATAAAAACGATGTCACCCTGAGCGGAGTCGAAGGGTATTTGCGCGATGCAAATACCCTTCGACTCCGCTCAGGGTGACATTAACGTTGTACACTCCTGATTTTAGATCACAATTACGCTACCTCAGCCGCCTCCCGGCTGATCAGCGCTTCGCGGTCAGGGCCGGTCGAAATAAATGTAATAGGCAGGTTCAATTCCGCTTCGAGGAACTTCACATATGCATTCAATTCCGCCGGGATCGCGTCGAAATCGCGCACGCCGTCCAGGGAGGTTTTCCAGCCTTTGAAATCTTTGTAAACCGGTTCAACGGCTTCGTCGCAAAGGTCATAAGGAACCTGGTCGGTTAAAGTTCCGTCGGTCAGGCGGTAATGTGTACAAACTTTGATGTTATCGAAAATGGTCAGAACGTCCACTTTCATCATGATCAGCTGCGTTACACCATTGATCATGATCGCATATTTCAATGCAGGCAGGTCGAGCCAGCCGGTACGGCGCGGGCGGCCGGTAGTCGCACCGAACTCACGGCCTTCTTTACGGATTTCCTCGCCTACCTCGTCATTCAATTCAGTCGGGAACGGACCGCTTCCCACACGTGTGCAGTAAGCTTTGAAGATACCGAACACTTCACCAATCTGACGTGGCGCAATGCCCAATCCGGTAGAAGCACCGGCTGTCATGGTCGTAGAGCTGGTAACAAATGGGTATGAACCAAAATCGATGTCGAGCAATGATCCTTGTGCACCTTCTGCTAACACGGTTTTGCCTTCGTTCAATGCACCGTTCACGATGTATTCGCTGTTCACGAGCGTGAATTGCTTCATGAAATCAATCGCCTCGAAGAATTTCTCCTCCGCAGCAGGCAATGTTTCGGAATAGTCGAATGAATAGAAATCAAGGATTACCTTGTGTGCATCGACCAGTTTCTTGTATTTGGCTGCAAAATTAGGAGATAACACATCACCTACACGCAAGCCCAGACGCGCCACCTTGTCCTGGTATGCAGGGCCAATACCGCGTAAAGTTGAACCGATCTTGGAATCGCCTTTCGAACGCTCGTAAGCAGCGTCCAGCAAAGCGTGGGTAGGAACGATAATGGAAGCTTTTTTCGACACGAACAGGTTGCTGATCAGGTCGAGGTTATATTTAGCCAGGCCTTCAATCTCTCTTTTGAACACAACCGGGTCGAGCACGACGCCGTTTCCGATAATATTCTGGATATCGCTGCGGAAAATCCCGGATGGGATCTGGTGCAGAACGTGTTTGATACCGTCAAACTCCAATGTGTGCCCGGCATTAGGGCCACCCTGAAAACGGGCTACAACCTGATAGCGTGGCGCCAGGACATCCACAATTTTTCCTTTTCCCTCGTCTCCCCATTGAAGACCAAGTAGTACGTCAACTTTCATTCAAATATTGGATTACTGAAACTTAATATGGTGTAAGTGGCCCGGCAATGGGTGCATTACCGGGCCTGATCGTGATAATTATCTGTCTTCGTAAACGGCCGTTTCCCGCGGTGCTTCGGTGCGGTTCTGGCAGTTTTCCTTGTTGCAGTTTCCGTAGAAAATAAGCGAGTGGTGCATAACGCTGAAATTCAGCATCTCTCCTACCATGTTCTGGATCGATTGGATACGCGGATCGCAGAACTCCATTACTTTATGACAATCTGTACAAATCAGGTGGTCGTGCTGCTTGTTACCGTACGATTTTTCGAATTGCGCCAGGTTTTTACCAAACTGGTGCTTGGTAACCAGATCGCAGTCCACAAGTACGTCGAGCGTGTTGTAAACCGTGGCACGGCTCACGCGGTAACGCTTGTTTTTCATGCTGATATACAGCTCATCTACATCGAAATGATCCTCCCTGGTGTAAATTTCTTCGAGTATCGCAAAGCGCTCGGGCGTTTTACGAAGTCCCTTATTTTCCAGGTAAGCCGTTAATATTTTCTTAGCGGCCTCGAAATTTGGTTTGCTGGCTTGTGGCATATCTCTGATAATCTTGCGCGAAAATACGCTTTTTTACTTAAATCACTCTCACATTCGCAAGCATAGTGCTGCTAACCTCATTAATTACCAATTCAATAACACCGTGGAGCGGCAATGGTTCAAAATGACTATTTGCCGTTCAGATTGGTATCGAAACGCTGGACATTGTACACGCCTTCGACCTGTTCCAGCTTGGCGATCAGGATATCCAGGTGCCTGGTATCCTGCACGTAAAGTTTGATATCCCCGTTGAATACGCCATCCTTGGTATCGATCGTGAGCCCGCGCATATTGATGTGCAGCTCGTTCGAAATGATCCTGGTGACGTCGTTCACAAGGCCCACGCGGTCGGTGCCCGATAAGTAAAGTCCCGCAAGGAACGCCTCGTCCTTACCCGACCATTTGGCCTTGATAATGCGGTTGCCATGTTTGGACATCAGCTCGGCCGCATTCGGGCAGGTGGTGCGGTGTATTTTGATACCTTCATTGATCGTCACAAAGCCGAAAACGTCATCACCCGCAATCGGGTTACAGCATTGCGCGAGTTTGTAATCGATCTTGTCCATATCGTCGCCGATGAGCAGCGTGTCGCTGTCTGCACGGTCGCCATGGATTTGTTTCAGGTATTTGGTTAATGCCTTCCCGTCTGTGCCGGTGGCTGGCGGCGTATTGTTGGCTGCGCTGCTCTCTGCGGCCTTCTTTTCCTTCGCGTCGCGATCGCGCTTGAAGCGTTTCAGGTCGTCGATCGGAATGTAGCCCTTGCCGATGCGGTAGAAAAAGTCGGTCGTGGTTTTGCACTCAAAAAATGCCCGGAGCTGGTTCATTACCTCGGCGGTAGCGTCCATTCCGAGTATTTTAAGCTTTTTCTCCACCAACTGGCGCCCGTCGGTTTCGTACCGGCGGTTTTCCTCTTTGAGAAAATCCTTGATCCGCGCCCTGGCCTTGGAGGTAACCACAATGCGCAGCCAGTCCTCATTGGGCTTCTGTTTGCTCGAAGTAATGATCTCGATCTGGTCCCCATTGTTCAGCACGTAGCTGATCGGCACCAGGATACCGCCCACTTTGGCAGCCATACAATGCGCGCCTACTTCGGAGTGGATATCGAATGCAAAGTCCAGCGCAGTTGAACCCGCCTGCAATACCTTCAGCTCGCCTTTTGGGGTAAATACAAATACCTCCTCATTGAAAAGGTTGCTTCTGAACTCGTCCAGAAATTCGATAGCAGCCGTTTTATCGCCAAAACCATTCTCCAAGGTCTCGCGTACCTGCGTGATCCACTGCTCGATATTGCCTTTGACCTTGGTATCATTTCCTTTGTACTTCCAGTGCGCGGCGTAACCTTTCTCCGCGATCTCATCCATGCGCGAAGTACGTATCTGCACCTCCACCCATTGCCCGCTCTTGCTCATCACAGTCGAGTGCAGCGACTGGTACCCGTTCGCCCGGGGCGTACTCAGGAAGTCTTTCAACCGGTCGGGATTGGGCTTATAATGGTCGGTAACGATGGAATAGGCCTGCCAGCAGATCGCTTTTTCCCGGTCGCTTTCCGGCGGCGATTCGAGCACGATCCGGATCGCAAACAGGTCATAAATTTCCTCGAAAGGCTTGTTCTGCTTCCGCATTTTGTTCCAGATCGAATAAATCGACTTGGGACGGCCTTTGAGAATAAAATTCAGCCCGGCCGATGCCAGATCCTGCGCAATGGGCTCCATAAACTTCGAAATGAAGCGGTCCCGGATGTTTTTCGTTTCGCGCAACTTTCTTGCAATGGCCCGGTATTCCAGGGGTTCGGTGTATTTCAAATACAATTCTTCGAGCTCCGACTTGATGCTGTACAACCCTAGCCGATGCGCGAGCGGCGCGTAAATGAATATCGTTTCGGAAGCGATTTTGAGCTGCTTGTCGCGCGGCATGCTATCGAGCGTACGCATATTATGCAGGCGGTCGGCGAGCTTCACGAGGATCACCCGTACATCGTCCGAGAGCGTAAGCAACATTTTCCGGAAGTTCTCGGCCTGCTGCGAAGAACCATACTCGAAACGGCCCGAGATTTTGGTCAGCCCGTCGATGATCTTGGCCACTTTTTTCCCAAACAGCCGCTCGATATCGTCGATTCCCATATCGGTATCCTCCACCACATCGTGCAACAATGCCGCCACAATACCGGTGGTACCGAGCCCGATTTCCTCTACTACGATTTGTGCTACTGCGAGGGGGTGATAAATGTATGGCTCTCCCGACCGGCGGCGCATGTCCTTGTGCGCATCGACGGAAGTATAAAAGGCTTTTTTGATTAATTTAGCATCATTATCCTTCAAAAAAGGCTTCGCTGTTCTTAAAAGCCTGCGGTATTTTTTGAGGATGTCCTTACGCTCCTGTTCCAGGTCAATGTTGAGGGATTCAACCAGTTGCTCCACTGCTATTTTCTAATTGGTATGCTTCACCAAAATAACAAATTTTAGCGACATTTTTCAATACGCTTTTACCCAAAGATAAAATTTTGAAAATAATTTGCATGTTTTGGAAAAATAGAAATACCTTTGCACTCCCAATTCGACGAATGTGTTGAAAAAAGGGATAAGTGAGCGGGCGTGGCGGAACTGGTAGACGTGCTAGACTTAGGATCTAGTGCCGCAAGGCGTGGGGGTTCGATTCCCTCCGCCCGTACGAAATACAAGGGAATGACGGGGCGTCAGATTCCTATTTTACCTGGGAAAATGAGCTGCTCCGTAGTATTGAAACCCGTCAAATGCCCTCAGGACTTCGTTTTGAGGGCATTTTTATTTTTTTCAGTTCAAACGTAACAAAGGTATTTACCAATAGCTTAGCGACACATGGAAGTTTTGTTAGAAAAGAGTTCGCCGACCTTAGCCTCTCTGAAAGTAACGTTGACCAAGGAAGATTATCAGCCAAAAGTTGATAAAACGATCAAGGATTATTCTAAACGCGTGAACCTGAAAGGATTTCGTCCTGGCAAAGTACCATCCCATGTGATCCAGCGCATGTATGGTAAGAGCATTCTGGTTGACGAGGTGAACAACATCCTCAGCAATGCAGTAAGCAACTATATCCGCGAAAACAAATTGCAGGTGGTAGGCGATCCCGTACCTGATCGCGACAAAGCCGCAGAAGTGAACTGGGATACCCCAAGCTCATTCGAATTCAGCTATGACCTGGGTATTGCATCGGATTTCGAAGCTGACCTCAGCGCATTGCCTGCTATCAAGCGTTACACCATTAATGTAGACGATAACGAGCTAACGAAGACTATCGATAGCCTTCGCGAGCGTTTCGCCGACAGCATCCACCCCGAAGTAAGCGAAGCAGGAGATATGATCTTCGGTGAGCTGACACAAGGTGAGTTTACAACCCGCACTGCGATTCCTACCAAACAGGTAAAAGAAGAAGCTGTTGCGAAGTTCATCGGTGTAAAAAAAGGTGATGTGATCACTTTCGACATTCAGGATACATTCTCTGACGAGTCGGCTATCGCTCACGTAACCGGTAAGAAAAAAGAAGATATCGCTGACCTTTCAGGCGAATATACCTTAACCGTGGAAGACGTAACCCGTTCTGCACCAGCTGCATTGACGCAAGAATTCTTCGACAAAGTATTGGGATCAGGCCAAGTTGAAAGCGAAGAGCAGTTCAACGAAAAGGTTCTTGAAATCATCAAAAGCAACTACGAGCGCGAAACCGAAGCATTGCTCCGTCGCGATATCGAAACCTCATTACTGGACGCCATTTCAATCGAATTGCCTGAGGAATTCCTCAAAAGCTGGTTGGAGCGTACCAACGAAGGCAAGTTTACCCGCGAGCAAATCGACGAGCAGTTCGGTGATTTCGCGAAATCTTTGAAACTGAGCCTGATCAAAAACAAGATCGCCGATAAGTCTGAAGTGAAAGTAGAATACCCTGAAATCCTGGCGTTCACCCGCGAAATGGTGAAAGGACAATTCGGTATCTACGGCGACGACGAATCGATGCGTGAAACGATCGACCGCGTAGCACAAGGTTACCTCGCCGATAAAGAACGGGATAACTATACGAGCGTGTTCAACCAGGTGTTCGACAACAAGGTTCTGGAAGTTATCCGCGGCCAGGTAAGCACCGACGAGCAGACCGTAGAAGTATCAGAATTCGAGAAATTGGCGAAAGGCGAAGTGGAAGCTGAAGCTTAATTTTCCGAAAATATAAAAAGCATTTTTTTTCACCGTCCCGGGCAATCGGGCGGTGTTTTTTTTTTAAAACCAATGCATTTTAAAAACCAATGCGCTGGCGCTCCTCTCCTATCTGACGGATAATGCCGTCGCCGAACAACTGCCGGAATTTCAACTTCCATTGATCCAGCTCATTCTGCAGCCGGCGGTTCTCGGCTAGTATGCGGGTATTCTCCTGTCGCAGCCATTCTGTTTCGGACATCGAAACGTCAATGCCCAGCAACTCGGGCAATGGCACGTCGAGCAGCTTGGCCACATTTTCAAGCCTTGAAACCGAAAGTTCGGTGCGGCCGCGCTCGATATCACCGTAGGCCGTCGTCGACAGCCCGAGCATGTCTGCCATATTTTCCTGCGAAAGGCCTTTTTGCAGCCTTATCTGCCGTATTTTCTCTGATAAATTGGATGTCACGTTCATAATGTCCGGTTATTAAGCGTGGTATAACGTTTTTATGCTGCAATCTAGTCATTGAACAGGGCTGATGACTGTCGCATTTTTCGATAATTTATCGCCGAAATTGACAAGGATTATTCGGTGAATTAGTCAAATTTGTGCCATGCAACCGGGAAACCTGCGGCGATATAAATAGAAACTAAGCTATATTGCTTTTTGTTCTCGAACTCAGTTGCCCTTTAACTATTGATAAATTAAAAATTAATTTTTTCGATGAATTACGGAAATGAATTTAGAAAATATGCCGTTCACCATCTGGGAATGAATGGTCTGACCGTGGACGGTTACATGAACCACTCTGTTGAGAACATGACCCGTTCGGTAATCGAGGAACGTCCGATGAACTTCCGCGAGGTCGACGTATTCTCCCGTCTGATGGCTGACCGTATCATATTTATGGGCACCGGCGTGGACGACAATATCGCCAACATTATTGTGGCCCAGTTACTCTTCCTCGAATCGGCCGATCCTAAGAAGGACATCCTGATGTATATCAACAGCCCCGGCGGCTCGGTTTATGCCGGTTTGGGTATTTACGATACCATGCAATATGTACGCCCTGACGTAGCGACCGTATGTACCAGCCTCGCGGCATCTATGGGCGCGGTGTTGCTCGCAGGCGGCGCGGCAGGCAAGCGCTCGGCGCTCCCGCACGCTCGTGTGATGATCCACCAGCCATCAGGTGGCGCGCAGGGAACCTCGGTTGATATCGAGATCACCACCCGCGAGATTGTGAAACTGCGTCATGAACTGTACGAAATCCTGGCGCACCACACCGGTCAGACGCCTGAGCAGATCGGACTCGACTCAGATCGTGACAAATGGTTGAAAGCGACCGAAGCGAAAGAATACGGCTTGATCGACGAGGTTCTGACCCGCGATAAATAAGTTGAACAACCTTTCAAATATCGCCCCGGCAGCCAGGCTGCCGGGGCGTTTTTAGTATATGGCCCAAGGTTGATTTGGTAACCCGGTCAAAAAACCGGAAATTTGTAAAAAGATAACCGCTAATTGTCAATGGAAAAGAAGATTTGAAACGATACATTCAGTCTTCTTGTTACATGGACTTGACACGTATGTTTAACACGGCGGCAAGCCGGAAACATTCACCAAACTGCTAAAATCGAATCGATGGCACAAGTAAGTTGTTCGTTCTGCGGACGTAAAAAAAGCGAAGTAGATTTGCTTCTATCCGGGATTGACGCTCACATTTGTAACCACTGCATTGCCCAGGGGCACCAGGTAGTTACCGAAGAGCTGGGACCGAAGGAGGATAAGAAAGAGAAGAAATCGAAGCTTCCGAAATTAAAGCCCATTCCTCCTGCTGATATCAAGCATTTCCTCGAACAATATGTCATAGGCCAGGACGAAGCGAAACGCTCGCTGGCGGTGGCAGTATATAACCACTACAAACGCCTGAACCAGGCCAGCTCCGAGGACGACGTTGTGATCGAGAAATCGAACATCATTATGGTAGGCGAAACCGGTACCGGTAAAACCTATCTGGCGAAATCCATTGCACGCATTCTGCAAGTTCCGTTCTGCGTAGCCGATGCAACGGTGGTTACCGAAGCGGGTTATGTGGGTGAAGACGTAGAAACGATCCTGACCCGCCTCCTCCAAGCTGCGGATTACAATGTAGAAGCAGCCGAACGCGGTATCGTTTACATTGACGAGATCGACAAGATCGCCCGCAAGTCGGACAATCCTTCCATTACCCGCGACGTAAGCGGCGAGGGTGTTCAGCAGGCTTTGCTGAAACTGCTCGAAGGATCGATCGTGAACGTTCCGCCACAAGGCGGCCGCAAGCATCCTGACCAGAAGATGATTTCGCTGAATACCGAAAACATCCTCTTCATTTGCGGCGGTGCATTCGACGGCATCGAGCGCCACATCGGAAAACGTATCAACACCCGCCCCATCGGTTTCAATGGCGACAACCGCATTATCGAGATCTTTGATAAAGGTAATCTGATGCGCTACGTGACGGCTATGGACCTTAAATCATTCGGACTTATCCCCGAATTAATCGGTCGTCTGCCCGTACTCACGCATTTGAACCCGCTCGACCGTGAGACTTTGCGCCGCATCCTCACCGAGCCTAAAAACGCATTGGTGAAACAGTATTCCAAACTTTTCGCGATGGAAGGTATCAACCTGCATTTCGAAGACGCGGTACTGGATTACATTGTGGATCAGGCGATGATTTACAAACTCGGCGCCCGCGGTTTGCGCGCGATCTGCGAGTCGATCATGACCGACGCGATGTTCGATCTGCCTTCGCAAAAGGATGTGAAAGAATTCACGTTATCGCTCGATTATGCGAAAGATAAATTCGAAAAATCTTCGATGGCATTGCTTCGCTCAGTGGCCTAGCAATCATTACATTAGCATATTTACAAGCGCCCTGCCTCTTTCAAAGAAGCAGGGCGCTTCTTTTTTCACCCCAATAATCCTATTTTTACACAAAAACACTATATTATTTTAAATGGAAACCTGGCTCATAAATAAATCGATCGTCGTTATCGGAGGAACCACCGGCGTGGGGCTGTCCGCGGCACAAGCCTTTGTCCGAAACGGCGCGAATGTGGTGGTAGTGGGGCGCAACCCTGAGAGCTGTCTGATGGCAGAACTGAACCTGGGAAGCAATGCAAGAGCCAAACAAGGTGACGCTACGCAGCCTCAGACGGCGCTGGACGCCATTCAGCTCTGTATACGTGAATTTGGGAGTTTTGATGCATTGTATCACGCACCCGAAGAACATGACGAACCCGCGACCGACGGCCCGCTGCATGACCTGGGCCTCGAAAGCTGGCGCAAAACGCTGGATCAGAACCTGACTTCGCTTATGCTCTCGAACCAGGCAGCCGTAAGGACTTTTATGGGCATGAACAAAGGCGGCTCCATTCTTAACCTGAGTCCGGAAACCGCTTCAACGGACGGTAACTTTTCAAGCCATGCCGGAGCTACCTCCAAAGCGGCTATGATCGGTTTCTCCAAATCTATTGCCGCCGCATATGCAGGCCATGATATCCGGATCAACGTGATTTCCACCGACACTTCCATACCCGCGGATCTCGACGGCGCTGCCGTATACCTGCTATCGGATCATGCCCGCTTTACCAATGGGCAAGTACTCGTGGTGGACGGTGGCAGGAGCGTGCTCGAAGAGCAATACTAGCGACCGCCAAACGATTGTGTTGTGAAGAAATTGCTGCGGATGCGATAGGAACGCAGAAAGAATCGCTTTTTTTCTTTTATTCGCGTAAAATAGTTCACCAGACACGTACTCCTATGGCTACCGGACCGATTGTAACCCTTACAATAAATCCCGCGCTCGACAAAAGCTCCAATGTACCGCGCATCGTACCCGATAACAAACTGCGTTGCGACGCACCCAATTTCGAGGCAGGCGGTGGGGGGATCAATGTAGCCAAGGCCATTCACCGCCTGGGGGGAAACCCGATCGCTATTTTTACAGTAGGCGGCCCTACCGGCCAACGCCTGCATAAGCTCGTAAAAAGCGAGGGCGTCGAAACTATGGTGATCGAAACGAAACAGTGGACGCGTGAGAACTTTCACGTATTGGAAACCAGCACCGGATTCCAGTACCGCTTCGGAATGCCCGGCACCGAAATGATGCCGACGGAAGTACGCTCGATCCTTGAAACGATGGAGGAGCTCGATCCGAAACCGTCCTACATTATCGCCAGCGGTAGCCTTCCGCCAGGTGTACCTTCCGATTTTTACGGACAAATTGCCAAAATAGCCCATAATCAGGGGGCACGGTTCATTGCCGATACCTCCGGCGATGCGCTTCGTTATGCTACCGAAGCTGGTGTGTATCTTTTGAAACCGAATATTACCGAGCTCAGTGAACTGGTAGGTGTCGACAAGCTGGAAATGGACGAGGTCGACGATGCTGCACGTGCGCTCATCATACGCGGGCAATGCGAGATCGTGATCGTATCCATGGGTGCCATGGGCGCGATGCTTGTTACCGAAGACCAGGTAGAGCATATCCCCGCGCCTCCTGTGCAACCGAAAAGTACCGTCGGCGCGGGCGACAGCATGCTGGCGGGCATTGTATGGACATTGTCGCAAGGCAAATCTTACCGCGAAGCCGTCCGAATGGGTGTTGCGTGCGGTACCGCTGCCACGATGAACTCTGGCAGCGAGCTATTTAGAATGCAGGATGTAAACCGCCTGCTCGACTGGTTGAACCGCTACGGAAAGCGCTACTCCGCCAGTTGATCAAAACTATGTATGAACAAATAGTAAGAAATCGGAGATTTGGTCTTTTTTCAAAAAATTAAAAAGATTCGTCATGTCCGAAACACATTCCCGCCGTCAGTTCGCGAAGATTACCGCAGCCACTGCCGCAGCCATTACTTTTAAACCGTTCTACATCCTGCACGCCAAACCGAAGGTGGATGGCGAGGTAATCGGCCATGGTAACCACCGCTATAAGGTACACCAGGGCTGGGGTAATCTCGACGCGTCACAGTTTCCGGTCAACAACTGCCACGAAATGGTTCAGGACAGCAAAGGCAGGTTGATTATGGTGGGTGATGAGATTAAAAACAATATCCTGATCTATGACCGATCAGGAAAGCTGCTGGAAAGCTGGGGACATGAATTTCCAGGCGGGCACGGGCTCACCCTATGGAATGCAAACGGAGAAGAATTCCTGTTTATCAGCGATCCAAACATCGGGAAGGTTTTCAAAACAGATTTGAAAGGTAAAATCCTGCTGACCATCGAACATCCCTCGAAAGTGGGTGCCTATAAAGAAGCAGATCCATTCAAGCCTACCGAAACGGCTATTGGCCCTGACGGTACGATTTACATTGCCGACGGCTACGGCTCGCAATGGATTCTGAGATACACTCCCAAAGGTGAGTTCATCGATAAGTTCGGAGGCTCCGGCGACGGCGATTCTCAGTTTTCTACCGCTCACGGCATCGCCATCGATTACCGTGACAAGGCCAATCCGACACTCATCGTCACTTCACGTGCGCACAATGCATTCAAGAAATTCACTTTGGATGGCAAATACCTGAGCACTATTTTCCTGCCCGGCGCATTCGTTTGCCGCCCGGTTTTCAAGGACGACACCCTTTACGCGGGTGTGTGCTGGTCGCGCCTGCGCTACCTGAACCAGACGCCGAATTCAGGTTTCGTGACGATTATCGACAAAGCCAACAAAGTGATTTCAAATCCCGGCGGCACCAAACCGGAATACCGCAACGGCGAATTGCAACTGATGGTGCAGGAAAAACCGATATTCATGCATTGCCACGATGTGTGCGTTGACAACGATCACAACATTTACGTGTGCCAATGGAATGCGAAGAAGACTTATCCCGTAAAACTCGAAAGGGTTTAAGCTAAAAAGCTTTAATAGAAATGCATGATCCGTTGGCCTGGCTAGCGGATCATTTTTATGGTAATCCCATTCACGACCATGGTGGATACCGTCAGAATGCCATAAGCTGCACCGATAGGCATTTGCGGTACCAGCCACGCCACGCCGATCAGGAAAGCGACGAACCCATACCCCGCCAGCAGCAAACCATACAAGATTCTGATCGCCGCATCGGAACCCTGCTGCGAATGCGTAAAAACCGCCAATGTGGAAGTCATTATCGGGAATGGCGTCAATATCCCGCTCCAAGTCGGGCCGAGATAGTCGGCTGCTTGCGTGAGGATAACCACAAAGAGTGTCGCCACCAGCATTCTCAATGGAATATCCCAGGAAGGCTGTTTCCTGAACTCCGCCTTTGTTTTAGGTTTTGGGAAAAAATATAAGACCAGCGTCAGCACCGCCAGGTTCAACCCTACGCCTGCCGCGAGCGAAATATCCCGTCCCAGCGAAAGCATCGCAACCACAAAAAACGCCGCGTAGCTGATGACCACCGTCGGGAACCAGCGCAACCGCGCGGAAAGCGACGCGTATACCAGCGCGAAGAGCATCGTACCAACCGACCCCAGCAGTGCGGAAGGGATCGTAGACGCCGCAAATGCGGCCCCATGCTCCAATGCGATGAAGAAAGAGATCGGCCCCGCTACCCACGGAAACCCGCCGATCCAGCCGCCCAGCCCTTCGCCCCATTTACGAACGGCCATTGTTACCCCGGCAATGAGCGGGGGCATCAGCATAATTTTGGTTAAAAGCAGGTCGGACAAGGATTCAATGCGGCAAAATGGAGCACAAATTTACATGTAAGGACCTAATCCGCTGAAAATTTGAGAAAATACTTCGTGATTTTAATTGCAACAAAGTTGCAATGATCTTATTTTTGCAACGTTGTAACAAAAAGAACGTAACCCGCTACCGGCGCAAACGCGATGCCTTCTGTCCGATTTTCACTCTTTATTCTCTTGCTATCGCTGTTTTCGGTGACGGCCTTTGCCCAGAAACCGGCTTGCGAATGCTTCGTGAAAGGGGTCGTGAAGGACACACACACCGGCCAGCCCATTGTAGGCGCGACCGTTCTGATCGTCGGGCAGAGTAACGGCGTATTCACCGATCAGAATGGGCGTTACGAGCTCCGGAACCTTTGCCCGGGCAACTATACGCTGGAATGCCGCATTGTCGGTTACAGTCCATTTCAGCAAAAAATCGACCTGACGGCCGGACACGAGGAGAACTTCAACCTCCTTGAACAGGAAGTGCATTTAAAAGATGTGGAAATCACAGCGCATCGCACGGATGCGCCTTCATCGCAGCCGCTAACCACCATTTCAGGAGCCGATTTGGATAAAACACGTGGCCAGACGCTGGGTGAGAGTCTTAAAGGAGTGACCGGCGTTACCACATTGCAAACCGGGTCATCTATCGCCAAGCCTGTTATTCACGGCCTGCACAGCAATCGCGTGCTGATTATGAACAACGGTATCCGCCAGGAAGGCCAGCAATGGGGCTCCGAGCACGCGCCGGAAATAGATCCGTTCATTGCGACGAGAATATCGGTGGTGAAGGGCGCTGCCGGTGTGCGTTACGGCTCGGATGCAATCGGCGGAGTGATATTGGTAGAACCGGAGGAGCTGCCTGTTGACAAACCCATTACCGGCGAATTGAATGCGGTAGGATTTTCCAATGGCAGACAGGGTGTATTGTCCGGAACCGTGCAGGGCGGACTGAACTTCGTGAAGGGCTTCGGTTGGCGGGCGCAGGGAACGATCAAGCGCGGCGGGAATATCCGTACGCCGAATTACTACCTCGACAATACCGGCATTAGTGAAAACAACTTCTCGTTGGCCGCCGGGTATCGTCATAAAGGCCTGGGTATCGATGTGTTTTACAGCCGGTTCGATACACAGATCGGCATTTTCTCCGGCTCACATATCGGCAGTGTTACCGATTTACTGAATGTGATCAAAAATGGCGAGCCGTTCGTCAAATCCGGGTTCAGCTATGCCATTAACCGGCCTAACCAGAATGCGACGCACGAGCTGCTGAAAGCCGAAACACACTACCATTTCAGGGATGGCAACCGGCTGCAGTGGACGATCGCGCGGCAGTACAACAACCGAAACGAGTTCGACCTGCACCGCCCGCGAAACGACAGTATAGCGGCGCTCAACCATCCTGAACTGACATTTAAACTCACTTCATTGACAAACGACGTGGTCTGGGACCACAAACCTCTTGCCGGGAAAATCAGCGGGCAGGTTGGTGTAAGCACATTATACCAATACAACCTCATGAGCGGCCGCCCGCTGATCCCCAATTTTAACCAATTCAACATAGGGCTGTTCTGGATTGAACGGTACGTGACCGCCAAATGGGAGCTCGAAGCCGGCTTACGCTACGATTACCGGACGTTGAAAACCTACCGGATCGTGAACCGGGAGAAAATCGCTGGCCATTTCGATTTCGGTAACTTTTCGGGAACGGCAGGTGCTACACGCAATTTTTCCGACCGTTTCTCCGCGCGTGTGAACATAGGTACGGCCTGGCGTGCGCCTAACGTGAGCGAGCTGTTCAGCGACGGTGTACACCACGGCGCGGCCGCGTATGAGCAAGGGGATGCTACTTTGCAGCCCGAAAAAGCACTCAATTCAATAGCGAGCGTGAAATATGCCACGCCGAAATGGAGCGTGGAAGTAGGCGCTTATTACAATTACATTGTTGATTTTATCTACCTAAAACCACAACCAGAGCCCATTCTGACAATCCGCGGCGCATTCCCCTATTTCAAATACACTCAAACCGACGCTTCCTTTAAAGGCATCGACATTTCGGGAAGCTGGGAATTTGTAAAACGCACCACCGTTTCAAGCAAGCTCACGTACCTACGCGTGTACGACGAGCGCAACGACGGCTACCTGGTCATGATCCCGCCGAACCGGTTGGATAATACATTGAAATACCAGCTCGCCGATCGTGGCAAATGGAAGGATGGGTTTATTTCAATTGGAAACCTGCTGGTAGCCGAACAAAAGCGCGTCCCTGCCAACAGCGACTTCCTGCCGCCGCCGAAAGGTTATTCGCTGTGGAGCCTGCAAGCCGGCGCGTCGTTGAAAGTTTCAGAAAAACAACAGCTGGAAATCGGTATCAATGTGCAGAACCTGTTCAATACCGTTTACAGGGATTACCTGAACCGTTTCCGTTATTATGCCGACGATATGGGGCGCAATGCTTCCCTCCGCCTGAAATGGAAGTTTGGCGCTTGACGAAGCCCGGCTTAACGAAGCCCGACTGGCCGCAGCCCGGCCCAAAAATGAATTTTGATATAGTACTTAAACCTATTACGTATGAAAATGAACCGTAAGCTAACCTGGATGCTATTCGCCGCGATGACAACCGTCTTTGTGCAATGTAAAGATTCGGGGGAGGCAGTAGAACCGGACGATGAAAATGAACTGATCACCTCCGTGACATTGAAATTCACCGAGCAGGGCACGTCCAATGTCAGCACTTTTTCCTACAAGGATGCCGACGGCGACGGTGGCAATGCGCCCACTAAATTCGATACTATTTCGCTGAAACCGAATACGACCTATACGTTGGCTATCGAACTGCTCGACGAGAGTAAATCACCGGTGGATGATATTACCAAGGAAGTGGAAAAAGAGTCCGACGAGCACCTGTTTGTATACACGCCCACCCCTGCGGCATTGCTGACCTACACTTACGGCGATAAGGACAAGAACAATTATCCGATTGGTCTCACGGGCTCCGCCAAAACCGGCGCGGCAGGTGACGGCAAATTGAAAGTACAGCTACGCCATCAGCCCGGCGCCAAAAACGGCACTCCTACGCCCGGCAGCGACGATGTGAATCTGGATTTTATATTGAAAGTGAAGTAAAACTAGAATGCACTGTCACGCTGAGCGGAGTCGAAGCGCGGTACCGAAACGGCCTTCGACCGCCCGGCGGACCGGGCCGCTCAGCGTGACAATCAGTTGCATTTGGGACAAACGCCCTGTATCAGCAGATTGAAATGCTCGGGATGGTAACCTTCCGGCAGTTGCACCGCCGGGATGTGCAGGTTTTCGAGGCAATTGGTTTCACCGCACGAGCTGCATTTGAAATGAATATGGTCGTGCTGGTGCTTTTCTTCCGAACAACTGTGCGAGCATAATGCATAGCGCAGTCCTTCATCGTCGAGGACCTTGTGTATAATGCCTTTTTCGAGGAATGTTTTGAGGGTCCTGTATATCGTCACACGATCGTAATTCTCTCCTAACTCGCCTTCCAGATCTCCGTGCGATAATGCGTTTTTCCGATTGATAAATGTTGAAAGCACGTCCTCGCGGCACGTAGTCGTGCGCAGGTGATGCACTTTCAGCGTTTCTCTTAACTGGTCCATTGTTTCCAACAGTTTAATAATTCCTCCCTTCTAAAACCTTTCCCGTCAAAGTTAAGTTCTAACCGGTTCAAATTCCAAGGATTCCGATTACACTTTCATGGATTGGGCAACCGCACCTCAAAAATATTCTGCAACCCCGTTGCAAGTCCGAACCAGGGATGTTATTTTTGCAACATTATTGTATGTAGGAAATGAAAGCAGTACACTCACATGGCAGGGCCGACTATATAGGGATTCTCGGATCCGTGTTGTGCATTATCCATTGCATACTGGTTCCTGCATTGGCGATAGGTTCGTCGGTTGCGACACATAACCACGCGCATATCGGCCTCATTTCGCTGGATTACCTGTTTATCCTTATCAACGGTATTGCGGTCTACTACGCCACACGCGACCACCGTTCCACACCGCTCCGCATTCTCCTTTGGGGCGCATTGGCCATCTTCGCAGTCTCATTGGTCTTTGAAGGTCGTCATCAGGTATTCTCCTGGCTGGGTTATGCGGGGTCGGGTTTGCTGATTATCGGCCACCTGATCAACCTCTACATTTGCCAGATTGCACCGCGGTTGAAGTTCAAAACCCGCTAAAATCACTTATCATATTCCACCTCAAAACGGCTTAAATCGGGGCGGTTCGGACGTTTGCGATCAAGTTCGTATTCGAAGAGTGTTTTCCCCAGGTTCGCCATAAAAGGAAAACCCACGGTGTCGTAATCGTACTTATCGTCATTGAAAACGCCGTCCTCGTTACAGTAAATCACAGCAGTTACCATAAACTCTATTCCCTTTTCAAAATCGGCGATGTAGGCATTGTCGAGCAGGAAGCCATACGCATCCCCGCATTTATTGAAAAGCCGGATATGCCGCGGCAGGCGCGTTTTAGTAGCCCCAAACAGCAGGAATTTCACGAACCCATCATAATAATCATCCGTATAGCTTGCCGGAAAGCTCGTTTCGACGGGAAATTGCGACATATACTGGTACATAAACCGGTAATCGTCCTCTGTCAGGTTAAAACGCTGCGACACCGGCACCTGATCAGGAAAGAAGAGCGTTTTCAGCAGCCGGTGCTGTTCTTCAAGCGGGAAAAAGTTTTTTTTGGTAAAATCAAACGGCTCGTTCACTAGCGCTCCGTCCTTCATGTAGCCCTGCCCGAGCATGATCGGCCCCGGTGCGTTGTATTCCTTCTCATTATACTTCGCGGGCTGTTCAAACACGATCTTGCCATCCTTCTCAAACCGGATAGGATTGGTATAGCGATTATTCTCCGGCCCAATCGGCGAATCGAGGCGGTGGAGAATGCGAGCGTCCTTAAAACCCTTGCTATGCAGGCTGTCGTTGAATTCCTGCTGCCCGATAAATTCGTACAGTCTGTTGAACGCGTCGTTGTCGCTCGCCAGAAATATCTTTTTGGCATAATGCGCTACCGACGGCAACCCGTTTTCCGAACTGGTATCTGCTTTCACGGCAGTCTGCTCCGGCCTCACGGCATCGGTGAACATCGGCGTATACTTGTCGATCCCCAGCTTGTTCAGTTTTTCAAATGCGAGTGCTACTGCCGGCAGCTTAACCGTGCTTGCCGGATAAAAATATTCGCCGGTATTCACCCGGTAACCGTGCGTAGTAAAATGCGGGACGTTGTTTTTATTTCGGTCGATCTTCGTGTAGAGCACCTGTACCTTGTATTTTTCCGGATTTTGCAGGATCGCCGAAAAGCGCTCCGGATGCTTTTTAAGTAATTTTTCGATGAAATTATCCGGATGGTACTGTGCGTAAATAGGTAGGGCTGCCAACTGTAAATACAAGAAAAGCAACAGTTTATAATTTCTAAAAAAAAGCATGGAGAATACCGGGCACGTGTTAGCCGAATATACGATTTTTATTTTAAAGGGTACCCGGAATTAGTTTTTACTCCCTGGCTCCTTTTCTGATTAGACATAAAATAGGGCGAATAATGGAAGAAAACAAGTTGCGTAGCAGAGGCTGGTTTGGTAAGTCGGGTAAGGACGGGTTCATTTACCGTGCCTGGATGAAAAACCAGGGCTATCCCTCTGATGAATTTGAAGGAAGGCCGGTGATCGGCATTTGTAATACATTTTCGGAGCTGACCCCTTGTAACGGGCATTTCCGCGAGTTGGCCGAATCGGTGAAGCGCGGGGTGTGGGAAGCGGGCGGCTTTCCGCTCGAATTTCCGGTGATGTCGCTGGGCGAAACGCTCATCAAACCCACCGCAATGCTCTACCGCAACCTGGCAAGTATGGACGTGGAAGAATCCATCCGCGCCAACCCGATCGACGGTGTGGTGCTGCTTTGCGGCTGCGATAAAACAACGCCTTCGCTCGTCATGGGCGCAGCTAGCGTGGATATTCCCACGATCGTGGTTTCCGGTGGGCCGATGCTCACAGGCCGCTACCGTGGCAAAACCATCGCTACCAGCGACGTGTGGCGTTTCAGCGAAATGCACCGCAAAGGCGAGCTCACGCAAGAAGAACTCTACACCGCCGAAGCCTGCATGTGCCGCTCCGATGGCCACTGCGCGGTAATGGGCACAGCCTCCACCATGGCTTGTATGGTCGAATCGCTCGGGCTCACATTGCCTGAAAATGCGGCAATACCAGCTGCCGACTCACGTAGAAAAGTGCTGGCGCATTTATCCGGCCGGCGCATTGTGGACATGGTGAAAGAAGATCTCCGTCTGTCACAGATCCTGACCCGCGAAGCGTTCGAGAACGCAATCATGATTAATGCGGCGATTGGCGGGTCTACGAACTTTGTGATCCACCTGCTCGCCATTGCCGGCCGCATTGGGGTGGATTTGAACCTGGATGATTTCAATGATCTCTGTAAAAAAGTGCCACTGTTGCTCAATCTACAACCTTCCGGCGGGTATTTTATGGAAGACTTCTATTATGCAGGAGGCTTGCCCGTGGTGATCAAGGAGCTGAGCAGCATATTGCACCAGTCGGTGATTACGGCCAATGGCAAAACAATGGCCGAGAACAGCGCGACAGCGGAATGCTTCAATCCCGAGGTAATCGGCACGATGGAAGAACCGATCAAGGATCTGACCGGCCTGGCCGTCGTGCGGGGTAACCTTTGCGAAAATGGCGCGGTGATCAAACCCTCAGCCTCGCTGAAACCGGAACTGATGCAGCACCGTGGCAAGGCGATCGTTTTCGAGGATATCGACGATTACAAGGCTCGCCTCGACGATCCCGACCTCGATGTGGATGAAAACAGCATATTGGTTTTGAAAAATGTAGGCCCGAAAGGCTATCCGGGCATGCCGGAGGTGGGCAATATGTCGTTACCTAAAAAGCTGCTTGCACAGGGCGTGATCGACATGGTTCGCATTTCCGATGGCCGGATGAGCGGTACCGGTTTTGGAACGGTTGTTTTGCACGTGTCACCCGAAGCAGCTGTGGGCGGTAACCTTGCGTTGGTTCAGGACGGTGACTATATCGAGCTGGACGTGGAAAACAGGAAGCTGCATCTGGAAGTGTCGGATGAAGAGCTCGCGCGCCGGCGGCAGTATTGGAAACCGCTCGAACTGGGTTACAATCGGGGTTACGTGCACCTGCACATTGCCCACGTCACGCAGGCGCACGAAGGCGCCGACCTTGACTTCCTCAAAGGCGGCTCGGGCGATAAAGTAACGAGAGATTCGCATTAACAGCATTACAATGAGCAGTCAACTTTTTGATAACCACGTCGCCATCGTCACCGGAGCAGGGCAGGGTATCGGTTTCGAGATAGCCAAACAGCTGGCCTGTCAGGGCGCCGGGGTTATCCTGAACGATACCAATAAGGCACTCGCCGCCGAGGCAGCCAAGAAAATACGGAATAAGGAGGGAGAATGCGTCGCTTTTGCGGGCGACGCCTCCCTGCCCGAAACCATCGATGCAATGGTCGACGAGGCCGTGAAATGCTTCGGCAAACTCACATTGACCGTGTGCAATGCAGGTATTACCCTGTTCGGCGATTTCTTTGAATATCCTGTCGAAAACCTGCGGAAAGTGCTCGAAGTGAATTTAATGGGTTCCTTCCTGCTCACGCAGGCGGCCGCGAAACAAATGCGAAAGCAAAAATCAGGTGGCAGGATATTGCTGATGTCGTCGGTAGTGGGTCATCAGGCGCACCAGTTCCTCGGCGCCTATGCGATGACTAAGGCGGGACTGGAAATGCTGGCCAAAAACCTCGTGCTCGAACTTTCCCCGCACGGCATTACCATCAATACCGTGGCACCGGGAGCTACTTTGACCGAACGTACGTTGGCCGAAGATCCAACTTACCCTAAAACCTGGTCGGCGATCACACCGATGGGCAGGCCAGCCATTTGTGAAGACATTGCCAATGCCGCATTGTTCCTGTTGTCGCCGCATTCAGGGCATATCACAGGGCAAAGCCTGATCGTCGACGGCGGCTGGACATCCGTGAGCCCTCTGCCCGATCTGAGTAATATGAATGTCAAAAAAAACTAGGATTATTCTCCCGAAAAAAGCTGTGCTTCCAGGTCATCGATGCTGCCGTCTTTTGAAAAGAACAGCTCCCGTGGCTTGGCAGCAGCGCTCGGGTTGACGGTCATAAAGCTGCGGTACTGATCGTCCGAGATGATTTTCAGATTCAACGCCCTTTTTAGTACCATTGGAAAAGGTACCTTGAAAAAGTTGGCAATATCCGACGCCAGGAATTCCGGGATTTTGGAAATGTCATTCCTGAAAAAGCTTTCCACTTCTTCAAAAGGCAATAATGCTTCAAAAATAAGTTGCTCCGAACGTGCCGCGAGCGAGGCCGTGTTGGCATAAATAGTATGCAAACCCAGCGAAACGGTAAGCAAATGGATGTGGTAATTGCGTTCGTTGATATCCGAAGCTGCATTTACGAATACCCATCCTTTCTGGTGATAAATGGCTGAAAATCCTTTAAAAAGCGGATCTACGTTATGCAGTTGCGCGATTTTGATACCGTCGGGATACGGCAGCTTGTGCCCGATCTGATGCACGATATCCTGCGCGTAGGAAATATCGGCCACCTCACCAGCCGGTTCGATCATCCAGTCGCCATTCACCAAACCTTCGAAGAGATGGTCCGCAATCCGCTGGCTTTCTACCTGGCCCAAATGGAGGACAATGCGGTTACCGCGGACGGAGTAATCAAGAAGGAGTTGGTTTTTGGGCTGTTTCCGGGCCATATCGAGGTCGTTGTTGAGGTGTTAACTTTCAAAGATACGTCCTTACGATTTCCGCCGCAACAACCAACGGGTAATATTATCGCCACTCCAATGTGTTGAGCAATTGCAACATATCGGCCTGCAAATAATCGATTACAGGTGCCAGCGAGTCGTTTTTCGTAGCTGTTGGAAAATAAATGGCACCTCTTAGAAAATGCCCGGTACTGTCGGTCGTGTAAAACTGGTACGGGCTCGGCACGTCGCCTTCAATTTTAAACAGCATAGCCGTACGTCCTGTCTTGCCCAAAACGCGCTGTTCCTGGATGGACGACGCCCTGATCTGGTGCTTGCTGGCGAGCTTGTAGCTGTCATCGATAAAAGCCTTCAGCAATGCAGGATCGTTGTTAAGCGATTTGTAGGTAATCTGGATATTGGCCTTAAACTGCGGATAACTGATAAAAATCCAGTCCTTTCCCGCCGTTTTGAACGTGTCCGGCTCCACTACCGCATATTTGGAGTATTCAAAGGTGTAGGGATGCGCCTCGGCCAGCTGGCGGTAGCTGTGTTTGGGCAGGTCGATGCGGTTATAACCTTTGGGTTTCGGGACGTAGGTTTGTTCTCCTTCTTTTTTGCAACCTGAGATAAAAAGCAGTGATACAGGCAGGAAGATAGCGAAAATGAATTTGTACATATAATAGGTCCCGTTGGCAAACATGCGCAAAACTAACGAAAACCGGGAAACATTATTTTCATCCCAACGCCTGAAAACAAAAAAGCGAAACCGTCGATGACAGTCTCGCTCTCCGGCCCCCTCTTCCGTTACTCGACAGTAACAGATTTGGCAAGATTTCTTGGTTGATCTACATTCCGGCCCCGCATCACTGCAATGTAGTACGATAGCAGTTGCAGCGGGATCACGGAAACAAGCGGCGTCAGAATTTCATGGGTATCAGGCACCTCGATCACAAAATCGACCATGCCTGGGATCAACGTGTCACCCTCTGTCACGATCGCGATCACGCGGCCTTTACGGGCCTTCACTTCCTGGATGTTCGAGACGATCTTCTCGTACGAACTGTCTTTGGTGGCCAGGAACACCACCGGCATATCCTCGTCGATCAATGCGATCGGGCCGTGCTTCATCTCGGCCGCCGGATAGCCTTCGGCGTGGATATAGGAAATCTCTTTGAGTTTCAATGCACCTTCCAGTGCGACGGGGAAATTGAAACCCCGACCGAGGTAAATAAAATTGCGCGCATAGGTGAATATGAATGCGATCTCCTTGATTTTGGCCGCATTCTCGAACACCTTTTCCACCTTTGACGGGATCGTTTCCAGTTCAACCAGCAGCCTGCGGTAGGTTTCTTCCGAAATGGTTCCTTTGCGCTTCGCTACCGCGATCGCCATCAGCGTGAGCACCGTCACCTGGGCAGTGAATGCTTTCGTACTGGCCACGCCGATCTCCGGACCTGCGTGTGTATAGGCACCTGCATGCGTAGCGCGGGCGATAGACGAGCCCACCACGTTGCAAACGCCGAAAATCGTCGCGCCCTTCGATTTCGCAAGTTCAATCGCCGCCAGGGTATCCGCCGTTTCACCCGATTGCGAAATGACTATGACAATGTCGTTTTCCTTGATCACCGGATTCCGGTAGCGGAACTCGGATGCATATTCCACCTCCACATTGATCCGCGCCAGCTCTTCGAACATGTACTCTGCAACGAGGCCGGCATGCCACGACGTCCCGCAGCCGACAATTACCACGCGGTCGGATTGTGCCAGTTTATCGAGGTACTCGTTCAGGCCGCCGAGTTGCAAGTGCGCATCGTGCGCCCGCAGGCGTCCGCGCATGGAGTCGGCAATGGAGCGGGGTTGTTCAAAAATTTCCTTAATCATGAAATGGTCGTAACCACCCTTTTCGATGGTTTCGAGCTCCATTTCAAGTTTCTGAATATAGGGGATGGTTTCCGTGCTGTCGAGATTCTGAATGCTGAGCTTGCCTTCATTGATTATCGCCACTTCATAGTCGTCGAGGTAAACCACGTCTTTAGTGTATTCCACGATAGGCGTGGCGTCGGAGGCGAGGAAATATTCATTTTCCCCAACACCTATCACCAGCGGGCTGCCTTTACGGGCTGCAACGAGTTGCCCCGGATGATCGAGTGATATTACTACGATCGCGTACGCGCCTACCACCTCTTTCAAGGCCAGCCGTACGGCTGTTTCGAGCGTGGCACCTGTTTCCTTCTGAACGTCCTCGATGAAATGAATCAGGACTTCGGTATCGGTATCGCTCAGGAATTTGTGGCCTTTGCCGATCAGATTCTGCTTGATCGCCGCATAGTTTTCGATAATGCCGTTGTGGATGATTGCCAACCGGCGGTTGTTCGAATAATGCGGGTGGGCATTTACGTCGTTGGGTTCACCGTGCGTGGCCCAGCGGGTGTGGCCGATGCCGATCGTAGCCGGAAGCTGCTTTCCGTTCAGCTCCGATTCGAGATCCGACACTTTCCCTTTCTTCTTGTAAATATTCAATTCACCGTTTTCCAGCAGCGCGATCCCGGAGCTATCATAGCCGCGATATTCCAGACGTTTCAGCCCTTTTAAAATCAAAGGATATGCCTCCCTGTTTCCAACATAAGCCACAATTCCGCACATATTCTTAAAATATTTTAATTTTTGTGTATGCCCTAGACGAGGCAAATAAATGGCAAACAGCGGTCGTTAGCAAGCTAATTTTTAATTAAATACTAAAAAATATCCAATTTACCGACAGTGCTCGAACACACGAAACATTCCTGAAAAACACAAAAAAGCCGGCGACTCCTGGAATCGCCGGCTTTTCTGCCCTGTGAAATCTATCTGTTAGCTTACCAGATCGTTGTAGAGATTGTAGTAAGACTCTGAGAAATTCTCATCCTGCTCGTCGAGCTGCACGCGTTTCGGCGCATTGTTGAAAATTTCGTTGAGGCTCGCGCTGCAATGCTCTTCGGCTTTCAGCACCGCGTCGGCATAAGCACATCCGATTTTGACAAAACCTTCGAAATCGGCAGAATGCAAATGCGCCAGCGCTTCGTCACTCACGTCCATGGCTTTGGCTTTGCTCTGCAAATCCGCATCGAATTTGTAGTCAAATGCATTGTTGTGTACGGTAAACACACTTTTCGTGTCCTTAAACATCGGATCGTTACGGTAAGTGGTTTTGAGGTACAATGGAATCAGAGCCGTCATCCAGTCATTACAGTGCACCACATCCGGGGCCCATCCCAGTTTCTTAACTGTTTCCAAAACACCCTTGCAAAAGAAGATCGCACGTTCGTCGTTGTCATCGAAGAAATTGTTTTCCTTATCGAAGAAAACGGATTTGCGATGGAAGTAATCGTCGTTATCTATAAAATAGACCTGCAACTTCGCATTGGGAATCGAAGCTACTTTAATGATTAGCGGCTTTTCTTCATCTCCTACGGTAATATTGATTCCTGACAGTCGAACTACTTCATGAAGCCTGTTTTTGCGTTCGTTGATCAACCCGAAACGCGGAACGAGTATCCGGATCTCTGCCCCTTTTTCCTGCATTGCCTGAGGTAGTTTTCTCACGTAGTCGGCAACATCGGTTGTTTGGAGGAAGGGATTGATTTCACTGGCTACATACAAAATTCGTAGTTTCTCCATAGATCTTTTAGCAGTTTGTGAAAAAAAGTTTTGCAAAATTATACAAAAAAAATGGCAATTTCAAAAGATATTCCAAACTAATTGTCATATTGCGCCCAGTTTGGGATTTCCCTGTCCTGATGTTTCCATAATCTGCTTTACGAATTGTGCTATTCTAAAAAAGCCACCGTAGCCCGCAGGTTACTCCCTCAGTTTTCGAATTTTACATGGAAGTATTCACTTCGGTCAAAAGCCTCCGCCAATACCTGGATCAGCCACTTTTACAGCAGAAAACCATAGGCCTCGTGCCCACCATGGGAGCCCTTCACAACGGCCACATTTCGCTGATCGAAGCCGCGAAAAAGGACAATGATATCGTCGTTTGCAGCGTATTTGTAAACCCGACCCAGTTCAATAACCCCGAGGATCTGGCCAAATACCCGAGAACGTTTGAAGCGGACCGTACCATGCTCGAAGACGCGGGCTGCTCGGCGGTGTTCGCGCCATCGGTAGAAGAAATGTATCCCGAACAACCGGTGCTCAAAATGAACTTCGGTGCGCTGGAAACGGTGATGGAAGGTGCGTCACGGCCCGGACATTTCAACGGCGTCGGCATTGTCGTTTCGAAGCTGTTCAACATCGTAAGGCCGCATCGTGCCTATTTCGGACAGAAGGATTTGCAGCAGGTATCGGTCGTACGGCAGCTGGTGAGCGATCTGGCATTCGGATTGGAGCTGGTCATATGCCCTACCGTGCGCGAAACGGACGGACTGGCCATGTCCTCGCGTAATACGCGCTTAAACGCAACTGAGCGTGCAATCGCGCCGCATATCTACCGCATCCTCGCGAGCGCGGGCGAGCACCTGCGTGCGGGTGAACAAGTAAACGAGGTGATTAGCCGGGCAAAAAGTGAATTTGAGAAGATTAAAGAGTTCACGCTCGACTATTTTGAAGTTATTAATCTCAAAACCCTGCTTTCCATTGAAAAAATAGGTCCGGCGGGTTCCAATGCGATCTGTGTAGCGGCTTTCCTCGGCCCCGTAAGGCTGATCGACAATATCATATTCTAACGGAGAATGTCGTTCTGAATCTTTTTAGGAGTGTCATTAGTAGTGTCACGCTGAGCGGAGTCGAAGCGCGCTTGCAGTACCGCGCTTCGACCGCCAGACGGGGCCGTCCGCTCAGCGTGACAACAACAATTATGCCAATTTCCAGTCGCCGCGGTACTTGCGTTGTACGAACTGGTTCGCTTCGTCGAAGTTGGTAACCTTCATATTCTTGCCATCCCACAAGAGTTTCTTGCGGCCTGGGTAGTCGAATCCTTTGCCGTCGGCCTTCGCGGTGCGGAGGTTGTAGCTGCGGATACCGAGGTTACCCATGATCACAGTCTCTGTCAAAGGACCTGCATAGTCGAACGATGAAGTAAGCGCTTTATGCTCTTTGCTGTTGAAACCAGCTTTACAAGCATCAGCCCATGACACGTGGTGACCGAATTCCGGCATCGTCGTGTATTTGTTACCGAAATCGCCTTGTTTGTATTCCAGCTTGGTGCCGTCTTTGAGGTACACTTTCGGAGCGATACCATAAGTTCCGCAAGTCATTACCCCTTTCTCACCGATCAAAAGCACACCGTTGCTGCTGTCAGGCTCGCCCAACGGGTCGTTCGCAGGGATCAGATCCGGGTGGAACGGGCGGAGACCGCCATCGTGCCAGGTCAGCGTCACTTCCGATTTATTGATTTTGTTCGCAGGGAACTTCAATTGAACACGTGACGACGGCGGGCAGCCTTCCGGAATGTACTCCGCAGTCCAGTCTTTGATGAACACCTGGCCTACCGAGCATTCTACTTCCGTTGGGTAACCTAGGCCGAGTGTACGGAACGCCGGGTCGATCAGGTGACAACCCATATCGCCCAATGCGCCGGTACCGAAGTTCCACCAGCCTCTCCATTTGAACGGGTGCCATGCGGGGTTGTAATCCACCCATTCAGCGCAGCCTACCCACAGTTCCCAATCGATGTCCGCAGGAACGTCAAACTTGCCGGTCGGCACGGGAATACCTTGCGGCCACACGGGACGGTTGGTCCATACGTGTGCTTCGTGGACGTTACCGATGAGGCCTTTGTTAAACCATTCCTTCATCTGGTTCTGCGCAGGGTTAGAAGCACCCTGGTTACCCATCTGGGTTACCACTTTGTATTTACGCGCAGCTTCGGTAAGCATACGAGCCTCGTAAATATCGTGGGTAAGAGGTTTCTGCACGTACACGTGCTTGCCGCGCTGCATAGCGGCCATCGCGATGATCGCGTGCATGTGGTCCGCTGTCGAAACGGTCACCGCATCGATGCTCTTATCCATTTCGTCGAACATCTTGCGGAAGTCTTTGTACCGCTTTGCATCCGGGTGCAGTTCGAAATTCTTTTTCACCTGCGCCTGTGACCAGTCCACGTCGCAAAGTGCCACCAGATTTTCGGCACCTTTATTCCACGCGTTGTTTGTGTCAGAAAAACCTTTTCCACCCACACCGACACCGGCGATGTTCAGCTTGTCACTGGGGGCTTTATATCCTTTCCCCAGCACGTGGCGGGGTACTATGAAGAAACTTCCAATGGCCGCCGCGGAGGTCTTCTGGATAAAGTCCCGGCGATTAACGTCTTTCGGTTTGTTTTCTGTACTCATCGGTTTTGGTAATGAAAAAATAAAGTAGATTAATATAGATTAAAGGAATAAGTTCTTATTAAGGATCGAATACTATAAAATCCCGCTTAAATATAATAATGTTCTCATAAAACCCATGCGCGGGGCCATTTCAATTACTAGTTCAAATACGCCGAAAGGCTGCATTTCAGGCTATTTACACGGTGTAAATCTCCCGCATACGCGCGCGGGAACCGTCCCACCGGCGACTATGTTTTGATGGCTGGGTATTATTCCTGTAACTTTGCAGGGTAATGCATTTCAATTAGACCAATACCACCGGGTAATGCAAATCACAGTAATGAAATCGAAGATTCACCGGGTAAAGGTGACTCAGGCGGAATTGAACTACGTTGGCAGCATCACGATCGACGAGGATCTGATAGACGCCGCGGGACTCATAGAAAATGAACAGGTTCACATTGTGAATAATAACAATGGCGAGCGTTTTGTCACATATGTTATCAAAGGCGAGCGGGGTTCGGGTATGATTTGCCTCAACGGCGCTGCGGCGCGCAGGGTGCAAATCGGCGACATTATCATCATCATCGCATACGGCAGCATGAGCCAGGAAGAGGCCAAGACATTCAAGCCGATGGTGGTTTTCCCTGATCACAACAATCATTTGGTAAGCTAACCTCCGGCACCTACCTACACGATACAGCAATTAGCATAGCATGAAAAATATACTGCGTTACACGATATCGCTTGTTCTGGCAGGCGGTCTGCTCTGGTTTGTGTTTAAAGATATCAACTTGAGCGAAATGCTCGACCGTTTTGCCCAATCCGACTGGCGGTGGATCGCCGTATCATGCTTTTGCCTCCTGCTCGCGCACATGGTGCGCGCCTGGCGCTGGGGAATGCTCATCGAGCCGCTGGACCACAAACCGGGCATCGTGAACAGCACGATGTCGGTACTCACGGGTTATTTTGCCAACTACATTGTGCCCCGCATGGGTGAAGTAACGCGTTGCGGAACGCTTTACCGGCTGGAACGCATTCCGGTGAGCCTGAGCTTCGGTACCGTGGTAGCCGAGCGGATTTTTGATGTAATTATATTGGTGTTGATGATTGGATTGAACTTTATCCTCGAATTCGATCGCCTCAGCACTTTTTTCACTGACTTTTTTCAAAGCAAAATAGGCGGCAGCCAGGGCGGTGGCTCGGGTAGCGGCATGCTGCTGAGCATTCTGATCGTCGGGTTACTCGCCATTGCGGTAGCGAGCATTGTGATCTTCAAAAATGCTTCGCTGCGTGATAAGTTGCAGCAAAATGCAATCATCGCTAAGGTCATCGGTTTCGCGCAAGGCATGCTGGAAGGCTTGCTCAGCGTACGCAAGCTGCGTAATCCCGGCCTTTTCATTTTCAGCACCATTCTAATCTGGGTATTGTATTACCTGGTTTCCTACGTGCTTTTCTTCTGTATTCCCGAAACTTCCCACTTGGGCCCGCTGGCGGGTCTTACATTGCTAGTCGTGGGCGCGATCGGTATGACGGCGCCTACGCAAGGCGGGATCGGTGCTTACCACCTGCTGGTAGGGAACGTGATGGTGCTTTACGGACTTTCGCAGAACGACGGTATTACATTGGCGACATTCATTCACGGTGCGCAAATGCTGTTTATGCTGGTGATCGGCGCACTGGCATTTTTGTATGTGCTGATCGTAAACAAAAACAAAGTCGAAGAACCGGAGCAGGTGTCTGCGGCAAACTAATTGTAACTTTAATAGTCCTGAAAAATGGAAATGGAGTATGTTACGTTATTCCATTTCTTAAATCCATATTGTCTTTTACAATGAATTTGACAGAAAGCAAGATCCTGAGACTAGAAGAAGCGATCCCGACGGTAGAAGCATGGCAAAGCGCCGGGCAAAAAGTTGTTTTCACCAACGGATGTTTCGATATTGTGCATTTAGGGCACATCGATTACCTCGAAAAAGCCCGCGCATTGGGCGACAGAATGGTACTCGGCCTCAACACCGACGCCTCGGTCAGCCGCCTGAAAGGACCGTTGAGACCGGTCGTCAATGAATATGCAAGAGCGAGGCTGATGGCCGCATTATCGTTCATCGATGCTGTCATTTTGTTCGACGAACCGACGCCTAGTCAGTTGATCGAGGCCGTAAAACCTGACATTTTGGTCAAAGGCGACGATTATAAGATCGAAAACATTGCTGGCGCGGATTTTGTTTTGGGTAGAGGAGGTGAGGTAAAAACGATCGCTTTGGTACAAGGCTATTCTACGACCGCACTAATCGAGAAAATAAAACAAGGATATAAATAGCAACAAATATGGGAGGTTACCTGATCATAATCCTCGTAATGGGCGTCAGCTTTTACGTACAATGGCGCTTGAAGAGCAAGTTTGAAGAATATTCGCAGGTAGGGTTGAGCAACGGGATGAGTGGTAAGGAAATCGCCGAAACGATGCTTCGGGAAAGCGGCATTTACGACGTAAGAGTGGTGTCCGTGGAAGGCCGCCTGACCGACCACTACAATCCGCAGGATAAGACGGTCAACCTGAGTCCCGATGTATATTACGGACGTAGCGTAGCTGCTGCGGCTGTGGCTTCCCACGAATGCGGCCACGCGGTGCAACATGCTACCGCTTACAGCTGGCTGCAATTCCGTTCGCAGATGGTGCCGTTCCTGAGCATTGCATCACAATACATGCAGTGGATCATCCTGATCGGCGTACTTTTGATTAATACAACCGTCATTCCGCTGACCATCGGTGTCGCATTGTTCGCTGTAACTACATTGTTCAGCTTTATCACATTGCCGGTAGAGTACGATGCGAGTAACCGTGCATTGGCATGGATCCAGAAAAACCGCATCGTGAACGAGCGTGAGTACGTTATGTCTGCCGATGCATTGAAATGGGCTGCGCGTACTTATCTCGTCGCCGCGATTGGTTCTTTGGCTACGTTGCTCTACTACGTGAGCCTTTTGATGGGGCGTCGGGACTAGTGGAGTTCAGAGTTTATGAGTTTAGAGTTTAGAGTTTAGAGTTTAAAGACTAAGTCGATATTGTTGTCAGTCTTCACGCCCGAAGACTGACATTTTTTTTATCCCAATATTTCACTCTAAACTTTAAACTCTCAACTCATAAACTCTACACTCATTTCTTCCGCTGGTTCCAATACACCACCAGATTATGCGTCGCGCGGCCGGCGGCTATAATGTCCAGATCTCCATCGCCGTCCAGGTCCGCCGGGAGTAAATCCTCGCAGGCAATCTTGATACTTTCATCCAAAGTATATTCCGTCCATTTCTTGCCTTCGGGATCGGTGCCGACGTAAATGCGCACGCCGGTTTCGCCGGTCACATTGGGGTTACGCCAGCCCATCACCACCTGATCGCGGCCTTGCCCGAAGAAATCGGCGCAGGCTAATGCGTGGCCTTCTTTAATGCGGTCGGTAAGAACGGTGCGGCTGTCTTTGGTATACACCACTAATGTATTTCCGTGCATCGGCTCGATGGTAGCTGTAAATAATTGTTTTTTACCCAGGCTGCCAGTGCGGATCTCTCCCACCCCGCGTTCCGGCACCATCCAGTTACCCGATGGTGCCCAGCCGTCCGCTCCGTTGAGAAACACCTGCACACCTTCCTTGCTCGCAATGGATAGCCCGGCCATCCTGCCGGGAATTTCCATCGGCTGGAAATTGTGGGTCATATGCATATTGGTTTCAACCAGACTGTAAGGCCAAATGCCCTTTTTGTTTTCAGGAACATCGAAAACGATCAACTTCACACCCGCTCCATTTCCGCCTGTATTTCCTTCGCCATGCAATGGCAAAACGGCCAGTTGAAAGGATCCGTCCGCTGTTTTAACCCAATGCATCCGGTGGATAGTTACTTCATGATGCAAGCGTACCGGCTCCCAGAGCTTCGTGCGGTCATCGGGCGCAACCATGTAAAATACGGCACCCGAAGTTTTCAAATCCTTCGTTTCGGACGGGTTCCAACCTGCGCCCACGGCAATTTCTACCTTACCGTCGCCGTCGATATCGCGGGCGGCAATGCAGACGTTATCCTGCTCGGTGAGGTCCTTCGCGATCACGTGGCGCGTCCACGCACCGTCTTTCTTCCCCGGATTTTTATACCATACTATTTCCTTTTTATCGGCCAGTAGAATGTCCGGTTTCCCATCGCCATCCACGTCACCGGAGGCTACCCCATAACCGATACTTACCTTGTCGTCGATCGTCTCGCCTTTGAAAGTAGCAGTTTGTGCAAACGCACTGCCTGCTATTGAAAATGCTATCGAGAACAATAGTCGTTTATTCATATTCCTGAAAACCGACAACCGCCGGTGGATAAAAGTTTTGACCTATTTTTTAACAATATACTTCAAAATGCGCTCCACGGACATTGAAAAAACAGTTTTTTGTGTCGCTTTGCCCTGCATTCCCTACTTTTGTGAATTATTGTAAAACCAAATATCCTTCATGAAAACAGTCCCTTTACATCAGCTCCACATCCGTTTGGGCGCAAAAATGGTCCCATTTGCAGGTTTTGAAATGCCTGTCCGCTACTCGTCGGATCTGGATGAACATCACACCGTTAGGAATGCCGTGGGTGTTTTTGATGTATCGCATATGGGCGAATTCAGCGTAAAAGGGCCTGGTGCGCTCGCATTGATCCAAAAAGTATCCGCCAATGATGCCACTGCATTGTATGACGGAAAAGTGCAATACAGCTACCTACCCAACGCTACGGGAGGGGTAGTAGACGACCTGCTTGTATACCGTATCGCCGAAGACGATTATTTTCTGGTGGTGAATGCTTCGAACATCGAAAAGGACTGGAACTGGATCCAGAGCCAGAATACCGAGGGCGTGGCGATGGAAAACCTATCGGATTCGCTATGCCTGCTGGCAGTGCAGGGGCCTGGCGCTACGGCTGCATTGCAGAAACTAACCACTGTCGACCTCGCTTCAATGGAATATTACACGTTCCGGATTGGCGAAATGGCGGGAATCAAAGACATTATCATTTCTGCAACCGGCTACACCGGCGCGGGTGGTTTTGAAATATATGTAAAGAATGAGGACGCCGAGAAAATGTGGGATGCCATTTTCGAAGCGGGTGCAGAATTTGGTATCAAGCCCGTGGGCCTGGGCGCACGCGATACATTGCGACTGGAAAAGGCATTTTGCCTCTATGGTAACGATATCGACGACGAAACGTCCCCCTTGGAAGCCGGCCTGGGTTGGGTAACCAAGTTCACCAAAGACTTTATCAATTCCGAAGCATTAAAAGCACAGAAAGAAGCAGGACTGAAAAGAAAGCTGATCGGGTTCGAGATGATCGACCGTGGCATTCCACGTGGGCATTATGAATTGTGCGATTCGGAGGGCAACAAACTGGGCGAAGTGACCTCCGGCACCCAATCCCCTACTTTGCAGAAAGGCATCGGTTTGGGTTACGTACCCGCCGAATTCAGCAAAACAGGCACCGAAATTTTCGTAAAAGTGCGTGACAGACTGTTGAAAGCACAGGTTGTAAAAACACCTTTTGTTAAAAACTAATCCCTCCTATTCAGTCCGATTGCATTTTTATGAAACAACTTGACGTTTGTCTCACCCCCGACTTACTTCATCTGCATAAACTCGATAATTCAATAGTGGTGGTTGCCGATATTTTCAGGGCGACTTCCTGCATGGTGACCGGCCTCGCTTATGGCGTGAAAAGCATTACCCCCGTAGCGAGCGTAGAGGAATGTAAGTTTTTGCAAGACAAAGGATATATCGCCGCTGCCGAACGCGACGCACGGAAAGTAGAAGGTTTTGACCTGGACAACTCGCCATTCAGCTACATGCATGAAAGCCTGATCGGCGCGCAGATAGCCATGACGACGACTAATGGGACACTGTCTATTTCCAAAGCAAAATCGTCGGCGGTGAAAGTCATGATCGGCTCGTTCCTGAATCTGGGTGCTTTGGCCAATCATTTGAAAACCGAACCTTATGATGTGCTTGTACTGTGTGCAGGCTGGAAAGGTCGCCCAAACCTCGAAGATACCCTGTTTGCGGGGGCATTGGCCGAAGCCTTGAAGGATCAATTTATGTTGCTCGAAGACGGAACCCTGATGGCACAGCGTTTATACCTCCAAAGCCGCGACAACCTGCTGGCGAGCGTATCCAACTCATCGCACGTACGTCGTCTGCAACGCCTGGGCATTCAGAAAGATATCTCTTACTGCCTGCAAACCGATTTGTACGACGTCGTACCCGTTCTCAGAGGCAGCACGCTGGTTTCCATGAATTAATATTTACTCAATCCCAATTGCATGTTCCGATTCGTCTTTGTCATTTTTCTAGGATTATTGTTGATGACCGGCCAGGCTGAGGCTCAGCGCAGGACCGTTTCTCCAAGAAAACAACTCATCACTCCCAAGAAAAAAGCTCCCGAACCAGCCAGGCCGCAGGCACCGGCAGTAAAGGATACTACAAAGGTGCAGGTTCCGGCAGCCGGTGCTGCGGCAGTAGACACCGCCGCGGCGGACACCACTATGCCCAGCGGAATTTCGGCCAACGGCGATACGCTCACCGAAGCGGCGAATGAAGCCAAACTACCCGTTGAAAAAGCCGACAGCATACATGCTTACAAGATCACGATCGAGGATATTTCATACCTCTCGGTCTGCCCCGGTACGAATGTGACCATTCCATTCAAAACCGAAGGGCCGTTCGAGGAGGACAATACTTTTATTGTACATATCATAGATGCAACCGGCAAGTCGGTACCCATTTCGCTTCCTGTGAAGAAAAGTCCGGCCAAAGCGGTAATACCATCCTACAAAGTCGGAGGTGAAGTATACCGGCTTCAGATCGTCTCTTCTATCCCGGTGATTAAAAGCCAGGAAGTACCGTTGAGGCTGCTGCAAGCGCCCGCAGCTAAGATCGATCTGATCGACGGGACGCAAACGGTGCGCATTATGCCCGGGCAGGAAGCGCATTTGCGCGTAAACCTCGCAGGAGCAGCGCCCTGGTCGTTCAGGCTTTCCGACAGCACCACGGTATTGCAAACGCTGTCGAACCCGCATTACATTACGGTTAAACCAACAGACGTGAAAGCGTACCGTGTGACGGCCGTTTCAAACGCCTGCGGAAGCGGCACCACTTCGGGAGAGGCGATTGTCAATGTCAACAATAACCCGGAACCTAAGCTCGAACTGAAAGAGGTCGAAAAAATTGCCAAGCTTTGTGCAGGCGTGCCATTTCAGGTTCCTTTCAACGCGACGGGAAAGTATAAAGAGGGCAACAAATTCGTCGTTCAAATTGCAGAACGCAGCGGTGCATTCAAGAATATTTCAACGCCTGATTCGTCCGGCTATATTACCACCCAAATTCCCGACAGCTACAAGCCCGGCGAATATCGGCTGCGTGTTACTTCCACTGCGCCTTACCTCGTAAGCCAGATCACGAATGTTTCGATCGTATCACCTACTGTCGCAACGCTTCAAAAGGACTCATTAAGGCTGGGCGAAAACGAATCGGGGGAGCTGACGGTGAAATTCACCGGCGGCGGACCGTGGTTTGTGCTGCTCTCGGACGGGACCTACGAGAACAACATTCAGGAATCGCCGCATAAGATCAAGGTAAAACCATTTTATGATACCAATTACCAGATCAACTCGGCCGGTGGTTTGTGTGGGGTAGGTAAATTCTCAGGCTCGGCGAAAGTCACTGTAAAAGCACCTCCCGCAAGCATTACACTTGAAAAACTCCCGCAGAATATGGTTTGTGCAGGTTCGACCATTGATATCCCCTACAAAACGGAAGGGCGCTATAATCCGAATAACAAATTTACGGTTCAGATGACCGATAAATCCGGCCGTTTTGTGACGCTGCCTACCACTGTAACGCCTACCGCCATGCAGGTAAAAATCGCCGCGGCAGCGCCGGGAGATACGACCAAGATTCAAAAGATCCGCATCGTCTCTTCTTCTCCGGCGGTTTCGAGCGCCATTGAAGAACTGGAAGTGATCGCCCCTGACAGAGCGATTGCAGAGGTTTCGGGGCGCGGCACGGTTTCCGCAGGACGCTCTACCCGCATTCAACTGAGGTTCAAAAACGGGCTCCCGCCGTGGTCATTTACACTTTCCGACGGCACGGCTATCAACGGCACATTCCTTAACCCGTACCTGATTTCCGTTTCACCTTCCTCTACCACAGAATATACCATCAGTTCGCTGAAAAGTGGATGCGGAACCGGAACCGGGCGGGGCTCCGCCGTTGTGACGGTAGAAAACTAGCATACGGCCATGCGCAAAGGGAAGATATTGTTTTTCTTGTTGGCTGTCGTGTTCGGCCCTTCGCGCATTTTCGGACAGGCTTTGCCGTTGGGCCAATGGCAAAGCCATTTCAACTTTCTTTCTGCCAGACAGGTTGTTGATGCCGGCGCACTGGTTTACTGTGCTTCTTATAACGGTCTTTTCTCTATAAATCCGGGAAACGGAGAAACCAGAACACTCTCTAAAGCTGACGGTCTCAGCCATACGGGCGTCAGCGCAATGGGTTTCTTTCCGGACGCCAGGCTACTGATGCTCGCTTACCGCAACGGTACAATTGATTTTGCCTACCTGGATGAAAAAGCCCAGCTCGACCAGATCGAAACCTGGGATCTTTTGAACGAAACCCAGGGATTGCCGGCCGATAAAATGGTCCGCCGTATCGATTTCAGAGAAAACCTGGCCTATCTGGCCACCAGTTTCGGCGTGATCGTTTTGAACACCCAACTTCGGCAGGTCGAAGAAACCTATCGGTACATCGGCTCAAATGGCACACAGTTAGCCGTGAGCGACCTCACATTTTCGGGAGATTCACTTTATCTCGTAACCTCGCAAGGCATACTGGCCACGTCCATGCGTGGAGATGTGAACAGGCAGTATTTCGGAAATTGGAAACCGGTATCAAGTCCCGGCAGTGTTTCAGGCATTGCATTCTTTTCCGGAGCAATTCATGCTGCTGTTCCGGGAAAAGGTATTTGTAAATATGAAAAGGGAACTTGGAAAGTCGTTTATGCTTCCAGCGCGCCTGCTACGCGTATCCTCGATACCGGAGACTTTCTGACAATTTCTGCCGGGAATAATGTTGTCACACTAGATTCGCTTTATACAGTTCAGACTTTTACCAGCCCATTCTGGGGAAATATCCTGTCAGGTGTTCGTACAAGCTCAAAGGCACTATGGATTGCTGATCAGAAAAGTGGTTTAGTCACCAATCAGTTTTCAGATTTCAAACAAGTTTCACCTGCGCAGAGGGATACGACCGTTTCACCACGCCTTGATTCGACAATCACCGATCTCAATGGCTTGTCATGGACACGCTTGCCCGAAACGCTGGGGGGTGGCATTATGGTGGCTAACCCGGATGGTTCACGAAAAAAAGTCCTTTCAACATCGATAGGCACCGGCACATTGCCTGCTTCGAAAGTCAATAGCCTCGCACTGGACCAGGACGGATTGGTGTGGTTCGCCGGTGCAAAAGGAGTTGGCTATTTTGTCCCGGATGGCGTGTTGGAAGCCACCCGCGTAGATGCGATACTCCCCATTTACGGCCAGCGAAGGCTTTTCAACAATGAAGAATGTACCGCCCTGGCCGTTGAACCGGGCAACCGGAAATGGATCGGGACACGGACGGGACTTTACCTTTTTAATGCAGATGGTACCGAGTTGATCCGGAAATTCACATCCGCCGATAGTCCGCTCCCTTCCGATGCGGTCAACGCGCTCCGGTTTGAAGCCGAAACCGGTTTGTTGTTCATCGATACACCTGCCGGAATGGTTTCTTACCAGAGTGACGCCAAGGCCCCAGCGGAACACATTGGCCGCATCAGCATTTTCCCTAATCCGATCCGACCTGGCTATTCCGGTAATGTCGGCATCAGCGGCCTGACCGGCCAATCGACCGTTAAAATCACCGACCTGGCGGGCAGGCTTGTTTTCGAAACACGTTCGGAAGGGGGACTTGCCTCCTGGAACCTGAATGACTACACCGGGCGGCGGGCCCGGGCGGGAATATATATGGTGTTCGTCGTATCGGCCGACGGCACTGAGCATCAAGCCGGTAAGTTGGCAATTATTAATTAAAATCATAAATTAATCCAGGCGTTCAGACTAGCGGACGCAGCAGACTATATGATGTCGAATCAGGAAAAAGCACCCTACATTGTAGGAATTACCGGCGGCAGCGCGTCGGGGAAGACCTATTTTATGAAAAACCTCATCGACGCGTTTGGTACGGATGAAGTCACGCGGATCTCGCAGGACAATTACTACCGCCCCATTCACGAAATCCCTCGGGACGAAAATGGGGTGGAAAATTTCGACTTACCGGAAACGATAGACCATCATCTCTTCGCGGAGCATATTGCCGTGCTCCGGGCCGGGCGTTCTGTCCAACAAAAAGAGTACACTTTCAACAATCCGCTCATCAAACCCGAGATACTGCATTTCGAACCAAAGCCCATCATTATCGTTGAAGGGATTTTTGTTTTCTATTTTCCCGAAATTGCCCGGCTTATCGATTTGAAAATTTTTGTGGATGCGAAGGAGCACGTTAAAATAAAACGCCGGATTATTCGTGATAATAGCGAGCGGGGTTACGACCTCGACGATGTCCTGTACCGCTGGGAACATCACGTCGCCCCGACTTACGACAAATTTATACTTCCCCTGCGCGCGGAAGCGGACATGATCATCAACAACAATTCCCGGTTTGATACTGGTTTACAGGTGCTGATAGGGTTTTTGAAAGGGAAGTTGAAAGAACAATACAAACATTCGTCATAGTCCATCAAAATTTAATCTAGTTAATGAAGAATTCTTTACTGACGATTTGCGGGGCCTTCGCTAAACACATTACTATTCTTGCAATAGCCTCAATTGCTTTTTCCGGATGCGACGACAAGGACGCAGACCCTATCGATCCATACCGATATTACCCTTTAGAAATCGGACACTATGTCGTCTACGATGTCAATCAGGAAGTATATTCGGCCGGGCAGTCGGCACCGGTTATAACCAAGTGGCAGGAAAGAGATGAAGTCGACAGGATCGCTTCCGACTCGGCTGGGATCGTTACCTATATTATTGCGAGGTCGACCCGTAATTCATCCGCAGACTACTGGCAAAAAGTGAAGGAATATGCGATTCATAAATATCCTGACAAGCTGCTGACCAATCTGGATAACCAGCCATTTCTGTCGCTTACGTTTCCGATTGACTCACGTACTATATGGAACGGTAACAGCTACAATAACCTCGACAAGCAGGAATGCTATTATGAGCCGGGCGTCAAATCCATTAAAGTCGGCGAGCAATCATTCGACAATGTACTGACGGTCGTTGAGCGTAAAGACACGTCGATCATAAACAAGTATGTAACTATCAAGCAATACGGTCTTGGTGTGGGCCTCATTTCCGATGACGAGACTGCCTTCGAATTTTGCCAAAACGACGATTGCATCGGATCGGGGAAAGTTGAGTCTGGTAGTCACAAAACGCGTAAAATCATCGAATTTGGCAACCGTTAATTAACTGAAGACAACCGGTTCAGTCAGCCAAAACTTGATTTTTTCATATTCGTTTGCAATAACGTTTGCAAATTCAATTTATCTGTCTAAATTTACGACGGATACTGGTATTAATCATTCATTAACCGATAAACAATGAAAACATTGACATCGCACTCTACACAGACAAAAAAGTCTTACCGCAAGCCGGTCCTGGTACTTCATGGTGACGTTAGGAAACTCACTAAGGGAAAACTTGGAAGCCTTCAAGATCTAAACCCTGCTGATTTCGACTTCTCAAACGAAGGTTGATTAGCTGGTAAGAAGGCAATTTTTGACTTCACGTGGTACTTCAAGGTATTGTCTATTTTGACGAAAGCATTCAAAATCAAATTGCATTCGAAGGAAAATATGACAATAGGCTTATTGGAACCAATGCGACAGTAGTAGAATCAGGATTCAAGGAAAACTCCTTTTACTCCTTCATACTGGGAATTCAAAAGAAAGAACTTAGTGAACCGGAAAGTTTAAGTAACATGGCACTTAAACTTTCCGGTTCTTTTTATACCCGATTAAAAGACCTGGATGAATCGGGAGTACCTCTGTCCGTTGGTGCATGGATCAATGAAGAAAGATTGACGACCTTCCTGGCAAGAGATGCATTTAGCTCTGTTCCACTTTATTACTTACACATCCCAGGCAAATTTGCCTATTTTTCGACGAACTTATCATCCATCGTCACTTCTGATCTCGTCAGGAAAAAATATCTGGATCTCGATATATTCCGAATTTTGGCGCATCTTGATCTGAGAAGAGAACACATTCTATCTCAATCTTCGGGAACGTTTTATTCACACATAAAATCGGTGCCGCCGGGCCATATAGTTGAGCTAAGCCCCACTAGTGTTAAAGTTCAGCGTTACGTCTCGTTCGATCCATTTAAATGGAAATCACTCAAAACAAACGGCGAAGTAAATGAGGCGTTGTTTAGAGTATTCCGCCAAAGCGTCGAAAGATGTTCATTGGATAACGGAGGTCAGCCGTTCGCATCACATTTGAGCGGTGGTCTAGATTCCTCGTCCGTCAGCGCTATGCTGAGATTTATTAATCCACATGCCACCATTCATACGCTACACAACAAATCAAAGTACCCCGATTCTGACGAAACTGCCTATGCACAGGCCGTTGTTGAAAAAATATGCTCCATACACCATGAAGTCTTTCAATCAGAAGAAGACCTCAGACTCATAAGGCTGCAAACATCGCTGTCGGCGCAACCGCTGGCATCCCGGCTGTCTCCTGCACTTTTATCCACCATGCTTTTATATGCAAAGAATCTTGGCAGTAAGGTACTACTCAACGGAAGCGGTGGCGACTCGGTGATTGGAAGTGGGATGGAAGTCTTTCAGCACGCGTTTGAAACAAAGAATTGGGCACTTCTGAAAGAGCTGTTGGCCAAACGGGTTCCATATTTCAGTTCGACCATTTATGAAGGGTGGGAATCATTTTCTTACGAAAAGAGGCATTTTCTGGTCGAACAATTTTACTATTATAATCGACTTCGCAGGGTCTCGCGTTCCCCCCTAACTTTGACTAGAACGTATTTTGAACTAGCCAGAAACCTCAATCTGTCTCATGGCTTCGTGCTGAAACGAGGGTTTGCAAGTTTGTTAAACCGACGAAACAAGCCTAATGTCAATGGTCAAATGACCCTGGGAAAAGATGAACTTCTTGAATTAAGTGACCCAACATCTAAATTTTCGATTTCCCGGTCACTACTAGGTGATCTGAATCCAGCACAATTTGCAGGACTATTCGATGATGTCTTCAATCCTACATTAAGCTGGGCTGCTGAAAATCAGTTTGACCTTGATAACTACTACGGTATCAGTAGCAGATCACCTATGAAGAACAAGGTTCTGTTAGAACTGTGTATGTCCATTCCGGATTTGATAAAGTATGGAGACGGCAGGGGACGCGAGCATTTTAGAGCAGCCATGAAGGATTTGCTGCCGCAGGAGGTCTATAACCGTGCCAGTAAAGCAACGCTCTCCTCACAATACGGACAAGACATGACGTCTCGGCTTTGGAATCAGGCCAAGGAGTCCGTGATGGACTCGCAACTTCTGTGGGATTTTATAGACCGGAAAAAACTGTTGCATGAAGTCGGGATTTTGAACAACCCCAATGTATCGTACGATCATAAAACTAAGACTTGGGTCCACATCACCCGCGTGGTTACATTGTCATCCTGGCTGGACTGGCTATCCGGTAACAAATAAACCGCTGCCAGCAAATAGCTGACAGCGGCTCGATATTCTTCTATCTTGCTCCTCGTTCCTATCGGATAATGACCACTCGTCCTGTCTTCTCAAGCTCGCCACCGAAACCGTTTTTCGGGGTAATTTTAACCTTATAAACATACAGGCCTGAACTGAGAGAATCAACCGGCATATACCAAGTGAACTTCTCGGTAACATCGATATCGATCACTTTTTCAAAAACCTGATTTCCATTCCTATCAAAAAGAAGGGATTTTATCGACGCCCTTTCCGTTCCAAAGCTTCCCATTCTGGCTTCAAACCGCAAATAAGAGAATGCTGGGTTCGGGCTGGCTACAACTTCTACGCCCGCAATATTGCTGTCACTAATTTCGAAGAACAGTTGATACGGCTGAGCAGTTGCATTCCCCGACGCATCCCTTCCATTAACCAACAGCTCGTATTTGCCTGCGACCAACTCTGTCGATACATAATTTAAGCGAATTGCATGACTACTTACAGAGTTGATAGTCAGGTTACGATCCGAGAAATAGAGCTTTTTGAACTTGCAGCTTTCATCCTGACAAGCTTTCAAAAACACTTCTATCAGGCTGGTATCAGCTATAATCAGTCTGTCGTCTTCGAGATTGACCGTAATTCTCGGATTAGGCCTGATCACCTCGTTATTTTCCAGCTGCCTGCCGTTGAAATTTACACTCAACACTGGCGGAACAATGTCTTTGATTGCGGTCGCAGGATATACTTTCTCATCTTTTGCATGGTCCCAGTCTATAAGCAATTCTGCAACATTGTTTTTACGAGTCATCTCCGACAATGTGATCTTCGGATCGATTACTACCTGAACGCTCTGGAGAATTTTGTCATTCGCAAAAGTCACTTCAACCGTATCGGAATAGCCAAAAGCCTGAACTGACTCCGTTTTGGTAACATTACCTTCCTTGTAACGATACGAAATCTCCACAGGGACATTACTTCCTTTCAGGAACCTGCCTTTGTTAGACAGAATGGCTCGCAACTTCAAATTGGCGGAATTCCCGATTGTTTTATCCCCGAATTCTGAATGTATTGAAATACCTTCCTCCGGATCAATTGCATAGTCGGGCTTATCTATCGTAATCAATCTAAGCGCCGGATCGCCTTGCAGCAGCGATTGGTGAATGTTAGCAGTAGCATATACTCCCTTGTCCTCGTTGGCTATTTTTTTGGCGACGGCCACCTGAATTTTTCCAATTGTTTGATTGACCATCTCCGGGTTATTAAACAGGTCCTGATACAACTGGCTAAGGTAATCTTCGGAAGGACTTACAAAACTCTCAAACGAGTTGGCCACCACGACGATCGCTCCCCGCCTTGCCGCCAATAACCAGTCCATCGACAGCGAGTACCGGTCACTTGTGTTAGCTACCGGGTTAAACCTGCCGCTGAAAATATTCCCTACACCACAGCCATTGAAATACATCATCGGATATCTCAATGCATTGTTGTACGCTCTGGCTTCGTCGGTAGCATAACCCATGTCAAGGTCGGTAACTGTTGTTGAACCGTGCCCGAAATAGGTAATCAAGCCAACACCGGCGTTAACTTCGGGAGTTATATTTACCTTCTCAACCTCAATAATTCCCTGCTGCTTGACAAATGCGGTAACTTGCCCGCCAACCTGGCCATTCTTCACAACCGGCACCAGATTTCCCAGCATGTTCTTAAGTTGGGTAATCTCCGAAATTGACTTACCTCCATTCAAATGCAGAATTTTCTTCCTCCATCCTAAATCACCAAATGCATTGGACTCATAATCTTTCACTTTCTGAAGATAGTCCTTGATATTATCATTGGTAACAGCCGGAATTCTGCCTATTGGCACACTTGGAACATTAGCCGGTGTGCCGCCAAGTCCTTCTACGAGCAACACATCGGAGCCAGGGTACCCAACTGTCGGAACCTCATCCGGAAGCTCGCGCTTCATTCTTTCGTTGTGGGTAATCGACTTGCCAATAAGTAAAAGTTGCTTATCTCTGTTTCCCTGTGTAAGCATGAAGTCCACGAATCTACGGATACCAACCGGGCTGGGCTCACCATAGTTGAACTGATTGTAAATATCTTTAATGCTTACTACCAGCGTCTTGTAATTGCCTCCGGCGGCGCTGGCCCGATAATCGGCATATAGCTTGGCTCCGTCTAGCAGGTTTTCGCTTGTGATGATGACGTAATTTGCGGCAGCGAGATCAATTTTGGTAAACTTCCCAGAGCTGATATTAGCTGCTGCTACCGTGGTAACGTCGGAGGTAACGAGCAGATTAGCTACCTTACCTGCCTGACGGTTAAAAGTGAAATCGGTCAGGTTTCCTGAAATAATGACCGGTTTATCCTCGTTCGTAATGTCCAGAATTCGCGCACCGACTGCTCCATTTTTTAAACCAATACGAGAGGTTTTGGAAGTCGTTGCAGGAACCGCAAATTGGAGCGTTTTCAGTCCTGCCATATCCAGATCACGTGCATAGGAAATAGTGAAGTAAGCTGGAGAGAACCGGTCAAGCGCGTCTGCGCTAACCGATTTCAAAGCCAAAACTCCTTTTCCATCAGCACCAACGTCCCCGGCTTTCAATTCGAAAGAAGTTTCTGTGCCAGCAAATCCCGCATTGCTTACGGTTTGTACCAGTCTCAACGATTGATCGGTTTTTCCGATGTAAATCTCAATATTCCTGGAGTTGTTGCTACGCCCGTGCACAAGCAACTTCAATGTTGCTTTTTCAGCACCTTCCTTACCAAGGCTGGTAAGCGTAAATGCATATGGCACCTGTTTCTGGCCAAGCTGTACTTTACCGGTCTTGCTTGCCGAGAGCTCGAAGAAACTGTTGAAGAAGTTGGGGCGAATCGGGAACTCAGTACTTAACGAATATTCCTGTAAGAAGACATTCGCCGCCGCTGCTGTTGCTTCCGTCAGCAGTGTTGATGCAGGGTCGTTGCCTACATTCTGCGTTTCGGCACGCAAGCCGGCCGTATCGCCATTGATCAGAAAATATGAGCTCTGGTCGGAATAAAAACTGAAATATGGGTTCTTACGCGCACTCATGGGCCGGTAAAACAGCGAATCCGTCTGGCCGTCGTTAGGCACTGCGTAGAACGATATTTCACTTTTGGAGGCGCTTAGGAGAGCGATCTGCTTTCCACGATGCCACAACTGGAGTTTTTCCGGCTCATTTGTGGAGAACCCTGCAGGGAGCGAAGTGAAGGGGATTTTATAAACCCCCTTCTGCGCTATCGTTACTTTGACAAACGGTTTATTGTAAGGAATCCAACTGTTGGCATATGGCGCCCCCCATTGAGCTAATACTTTAAAACATTGCAAAAACAATATTGCTGTAATAGCTATCCTCGTCTTCAATTCTGTGTGGAACATACTGGCCTTTCGTTCTTCCCTTACTGATACTCGTTTTAACTTCCGTTTATTTTTTCAAAACCTTACGCAGGTATACGTCATCATTTTCGGTCGAAATCTTAATGATGTACTCGCCTGACGGTAGGTTTTCCAGGTTTACCTCTGTCCCGGTTCCTTCTCTCTGATAGAATATGCCTTTCTGGTCCATAACATCCCAGCTTTTGATCTTGGTTGGCACATTCAATTTCAAATCCACCTTGCCAAGGGTCGGGTTTGGCCACGCTACCAAGGCAGAAGTACCTTCTCTTGTTACAGATACAATTCTTGAATAGGTAATTTCGCCTTCAACTATTTGGCCATTCACCGTGGTGGCGCGGTCAACCTGCTTCAGACGGTAATAATTTGTTCCTGCGAGTGGGTTCCGGTCCGCAAATTCATATGAAGTCGCCACATCGCTGTCTCCTTTTCCTTCTACCGAGCCAATCTCCACGAAGTTTTTTGCATTGTAGCTTCTTTCGATTACAAAATGGCTATTATTTTTTTCTGATGCGGTAACCCAGGTAACATTCACCTTATCGCTTCCTGCCGCCTTTGCATCAAATGAGACAAGGCTAACAGGCATTGGCCCTTCGTTTATCAAGATGCGCAACGCAGGGTCGCCCTGAAGAATAACTTGGTGAACATTCGCTCTGTCCGCGTCATAGTAGGAGGCAACGCGCGCATTTTGTGCCGGATTATAGGTATACCCTTTTGCAGTTTTGGTTTCCAGCGCTACTGTACGCAGAATTTGTCCGATAGTACCTCGATTTGCATCGTCCTGACCAAAAATTTTCGGATACAGGCGATCAAGATACTCGTTGGATGTAGAAGCGTAAGCATCCCAGTCATTTCCAAATACTACAATCGCGCCCGCGTTAGGAGCCAGAAGCCAGTCGAGCGACAATGGTCTTTTCCCTGAAGAAGTTGGATAGTTAGGTGGAACCGCTCCGCTAAATGGCGAAAACCTGTTGCTATAAATGTTATTCACACCACATCCGTTGTAGAACAACACAGGGTACCTATCCGTATTTGCATAACCCTTTGCGGGATCCGTAGCATAACCGAAATCGAAGTCAGTGGCATCAACGTTTCCATGACCAAAATAGGTGACCATACCAGCTCCTACTCCATTCAGATCGGCCGAAATCGTCGTAGGAACTGTCGCAGAACTTATGGGGAATTTCTTTCTTTGAATCGTGTCACCCTTGAAAGGGGCAGCGAAAATCGGACCGCTGATATCTGACAAATACTTGGCAAACGCATTAACTTCGTCCAACGTTTTTCCGCCGTTGATATGTACTACATTTTTTCGCCAGGCCAGGTCTTTTTGTTTTTCGTAAGTCCTGATCTTTTGGAGATAGTCTTTCACCTGCTGGTTCGTAATCGCTGAAATCCTTCCGACCGGGATTACAGGAACGTCATCGGGAGCGCCGCCCAATCCATCTGCCAGCAACATGTCCGACCCTGGAAAGCCTATTGTCGGTATTTCGTCCGGAATTTCACGAACGCTTCGTTCATAGTAGGTCACCGATCGTCCAAGTAACAACAGGAATTTATCCGTGTTGCTATCAGAAACCATGTAATCCACGAATCTTCTGATTGCAACAGGACTCGGCTCTCCATAGTTAAATTGGTTGTATACATCTTTAATCCTCGTAACCAACGGCTTATACTTTTTACCAGGAGATTCGGTCTGCCGGTAAGTCGCATATTCATTTGCAGAACTAAGCAGCGTGTCCGCAGTCAGGATCAGATAATCGAATGCTGCCGGATTAATTTGCTGGAATGAGACAGCAGTAGGCGTACCGGTCAGAACTTCGGTCCCCGCAAACAGTTTCATAGCACCTCCATTTCTGGATACCATCAAATCAGCCGCGGAGCCATTAATGATCCTAGGGCTGTGAGTGTTGGAAACATCGATAAGCCGCAATGTCCCTGTTGCCGGTGGATTGAGAATCGTAAAACGTGTATTACCAGACGCTGCAGGGAAATTAAACTCGTAAGAGGTTAACGTCTGCATGTCGATGTTCTGGTCGTAAGTCACAGTATAATACGAAACCGAGAAACCGTCCGTCGCCGCGCCAGTCGCCCGGAAGCCCAGCAATCCTGCTCCGTTTGCATAATCGTTATCCTGCAGTGTGAAAGGATAATCCGCGTCGAGAAAGCCTGTAACACCAGTGGTGCCTACTACACGCAAAGTGCCGGCATCTTTACCGACGCTCGTCTCTATGATTGGATTGGCACTGAATTGATATCCTCGACCTTTGAAGTGTACATTGACTTCCGGAGCATTCGATCCGTACTTCGATTTGATTTGAAAAGCGAAAGGCTCCGCCACATAAGTGTTCGTAAAAACCGCCGGTTTCGCGTTCGTTGTACGCACAGCCTGATTGTTCGCAATTCTTGTGCCGGTTCCCGCTTTTCCTTCTTCAAAATAGCTGTTCAGAGTAGCTGGTCGTGTAGGATAAGAAGTCATGTGCGAATTCTCGATCACGAACTTCTTCAAAAAAGTAAATTTGTGAAATCCCTGCTTCGGTAATCCCTGATCCGGCGAAAGCGTCTCGCTCGTTGCAACCGGTCGAGCATTGGAATCAAATGTCAGGAAGTAAGAGCTTTCGTCTGAATACGTGCTGAAATAAGTATTCTTTCTCGTTGTCGGCAAACGATAGAGCAACTCATCGGTAGAGCCGTCGTTTGGAACGCCATAAAATTCGATCTCCGTATTGGAAGCGCTTACCAAGGTAACCTCTTCTCCCCGGTGGTAAAGGTGGAGGAAATTCGGCTTGTTCTTGAATGCGTCCGGCAACGTTACCTTGTATAGTCCCGCCTTGGACACGGCAATTTTCACCCATGTCTGACCATACTTTCCATTTAACCATTCATTTCCGTACTTCCCACTCCAGGGCGTCTGCGCAAATCCATTCAGTTGAATTAGTAGTGAGGCGGCAATGAAAAAAAGAGTAGTAAACTTTTTTGTGCTCATAAAGTCCTGTTTAAATTATTATGTGTGATTTATTCTCCTTCTTCTAGATGTGTCAGAATCAGGATATTCGCGATTTGTACCATATTAAAGCTACAATATCTTTAATACTGCAGCAAATATAATTATCAAAGTGTAGTAACCTGCTTATCTCCCGCCTATTATGTTTTTAGCCGCAAAAAATTTCAACGGTTACTTGTCGCGCACGATCGTACAACGCAAAATGTGGCTTCGCTGGTACAATTTTTTAGTCTTATTTATCGCTCGGCAATACCCCAATGATCTACCGTTAATAAAGTGTATCTTTTTAATCATTGTTATCCGAGTTAATTCGTGCTTTATTTGCTTAAAAATTCTTTCTCACTTATAAACTAAACTCATACAATTATGATTAGAAGGCTGACTTTTATCGCTTGGATAGCATTAATCGGTCTGATTGCAAGTTGCGACGGCGACAAAGGTGACGTCGGACCAGCGGGCCCGGCAGGTCCTAAAGGCGAAACAGGAGCCCCCGGTAAAGATGGTGCGGACGGCGAAGACGGTAAGGACGGTGTAGGGGCCAAAGAGATCGTTGCAACGGCGGTGAAAAGCACGAAAGGAGGATATACCCTCGGTAAATCGAATCTGTCGGCAGCAGATACCGCGTTGATTAACAAAAGCGTAGTAGTCGTTTTCATTAAGAGTCAGGGAGTGTGGTGGTCTCAACCGGGAATTGTCCGTTTCGCTGATGATAAATGGACAAATTTCACGTTCGTAACACTTCTCAGAAACAACACATTCTTCGTCGACATCAGACCCCAGAGTTGGTCGGAACAACAGGATACAGCTCCTGAGCGCGATTTTGAAGCTATTCGTGCGGTGATCATTCCTGCCGAAAAACTAAGACTAAATGCCGAGGTAGATATGAAGAATTACGAGGAAGTTGTATCAACCTTCGGAATAAAAGAATCGGATATTTTGCAAGCCGACGTTAAGTAATTATCCCATCCAAAGAAAGGGCGATCTTAGGGTCGCCTTTTTCTTTTACCCCGCCCCACTTTTGCAACAAAGAAAGTTTTAATTGCCCCCTGCCAAGAACTTACAGATCGCCATAACTTTTATTTTTGAAATTATACTATTTTCGAAACAAATATTGTTAGGACGATTGTTACCTGACAGTGATTTGTACTTTTCCGGGCTTAGGCCTTCTTACCATATTTCTTTTTTTCGTGATGAATACCAAGAAGTCTTCAAAAACGAGCTCACCTGACGTGGTTTTGATTGGGGCAGGCATTATGAGCGCTACGCTCGGGGTTCTACTGAAAAAGCTTAATCCATCCATTACCATCTCGGTTTTCGAACGTCTTGACCGCGTAACCGCGGAGAGCTCAGATCCGTGGAATAACGCCGGTACCGGCCATTCCGCTTTCTGCGAATTGAACTACACGCCACAGCTGGCCGACGGCTCCATCGAAACCAAAAAGGCCGTCAAAATCGCCGAGTCATTCGAAGTATCGAAGGAGTTCTGGGCGTACCTGGTTGAAAATGGCGTGATTGATTCACCTGACGAATTTATCCACAATATTCCTCATTTGAGCTTTGTTTGGGGCGAGGAAAACGTGGAGTATCTCCGCAAGCGCTACAAAGCGCTAACCAGCCACCATTTGTTCCACGGAATGGAATATACCGAGGACAAGGATACGATCGAAAGCTGGATACCGCTGGTCATGAACGGCAGGAACGCTGATGAAAAGGTCGCTGCAACCCGCATGGAACTTGGTACGGACGTCAACTTTGGCGCGCTGACCAAAGCCATGTTCAACTACCTCGAAAAGCAGGATGGCGTGAATCTCTTCCTCAACTACGAGGTTGATGATCTTTCTCGCAAGAAGGATAACTCCTGGCTCATCGAGGTGAAGGACCGCGCCACAAAAAAAGAAAGTAAGGTCAATGCAAAGTTCGTATTCATCGGCGCAGGAGGCGGCTCGTTGCCATTGCTCGAAAAATCGAATATCCCCGAAGGTAAAGGGTTCGGAGGTTTCCCCGTCAGCGGACAATGGCTGGTATGTAACAAACCGGAAATCGTCGAAAAACACCAGGCGAAAGTGTATGGCAAGGCTTCCGTGGGCTCACCACCGATGTCTGTTCCTCACCTCGATACCCGCATTATCGACGGTAAAAAGGCATTGCTTTTCGGGCCATATGCCGGGTTTTCAACCAAGTTTTTGAAAAACGGTTCCTACCTGGACCTTCCGCTTTCTATTAAACTGAACAATATCAAACCAATGCTGGCGGCGGGACTGCACAACATTCCGCTCACCAAATACCTGATCGACCAGGTTCGGCAATCGCCGCAAGACCGGTTGGAAGCGCTGAAAGACTATTTCCCGGAAGCGAAACTGGAAGATTGGAATCTCGAAACGGCCGGCCAGCGTGTTCAGGTGATCAAAAAAGATAAAAAAGCAGGTGGTGTACTTGAATTCGGTACCGAAATGGTAACTGCCGCAGACGGTTCATTGGCTGCGTTGCTGGGCGCGTCTCCCGGCGCTTCGACCGCCGTATCGATCATGCTGGAATTGATTCACAAATGTTTCGCCGAAGCTAAATCTCCGGAATGGCAGCGCGAATTCAAGAAGATCATTCCTTCATTCGGCAAATCACTTTCCAAAGAAAAAGACTTGGCCGCGAAAACCCGTGCCTGGACTACCGAAGTGCTGCATTTGAGCGCCCCGCATTTGGAAGAGGAAGTGACTGCTTGATTTTAGGTTAATATAGAAACATTAAAGCCCCGGCCGGTGCCGGGGCTTTCTGTTTTAATCTACAAATACTTCAGAGAGATTAATTTCCAGATCCGGAAACACAACCGATCGTAATATCTCACCGTTTACTTTCGGATGTTGTCCCACAAATCTCCTGTCTCCGTCAAGCAAAAAGATATTGACATGTCCATATTCAGGATACACTACCCAATACTCCCGAACGCCGCTTTCTTCATACGCATTAAATTTTTGGCTCATTTCTCTCTGCGTATTGCCAGGAGAAAGAACTTCAATTACAAGATCGGGCGCTCCAAGGCATCCCCTATCATCTAGTTTCGTCAAATCACATATCACACAAATGTCCGGCTGCAAAACCGTTGTGATTTCTTGATTGCTCTTTTTGTCTTTGATCGGTAGCCTTACATCAAATGGTGCAGAATAAGCTTTGCAAGGATACCCCTTAATATGGTTCCCAATAGCTACGTTCAAGTTCCAGACAATGTCCTGATGCCGCCGTGACGGCGCAGGCGACATCTTATAAATATACCCCTTAATCAACTCCAAACGTTCCTGAAATTGCCATTTCAGGTAATCAGCGTAAGTATACTGCTTGGTAAGGTCCAGTTCGTCAAAACTTGTGATCATGAGCCAGTTCGTTTTTACAATATTACCAAATCCCGCTGCCCATTCCCACAACGAATGCTAACGATATAACAAAAGAACCGATTGAAAATCATCCGGCTCAAAACGCCAGCGACCGCAGAAATTGCAAACCTTCGACCGCGATCGCTTCGCGTGAGGGCTCTACTTGTCGCCAGATGGAAGCCGCTTTGGCAATCACCTTCACATCCGGTGTGAACGATTCGATAACGATGTCGCCTTGATAGTGGATATGGTCCAGCGCAGCGAAAATGCGGTCCCAGTTGATCTGATCACCACCGGGTGTACCGCGATCGCTGCCGGACGCATGCAGCAGGCCAAGCTTGCTTCCCGCCTTCCGGATAGCGAGCGCCGGGTCCTTTTCTTCCAGGTTCATGTGAAAAGTATCGAGGTGTACCTGCAATGCATCGCTACCTACTGTCTCGATCATTCGCAACGCCTGCTCACAGGTGTTGATAAAATCAGTCTCGTATCGGTTCAGCGGCTCAATTGCCAGCTTTACATCGTGCTTTAAGGCAAAATCTGCCAGTACTTTCAGGTTATCCGCAACCAGGTCCCACTGTTTACGCTTTTGATCATCAGGCACCAGTTCCGCACGGCCTACCGCAGAATAAATAGGTCCGGCCACCAACTTACTTCCCAACACCGGCGCAATGCGGATAAGTGCTTCCACATATTCGATGGCCGTCACCTGGTCCTTGCGCGTTCCGCGCAGGTCACGCCCCGGGCCGGTAGCCGCGCATACAGACCTGCATGCAAGCCCGCTATCGTCTAATGCCTTCCGGACAAAATCCGGATCGATGTCCGCCGGGTCTTCCAAAGCTATTTCAACAAAATCAAAGCCCCATTCCCTGAACTGCGGGAAAAATGACACGCTTTCGTTCGTGAATGGTGAAGAAAACAGGTAGGTATTGATGCCAAACTTCATCCGAGCTTACTTCCCTTTTTGTTGTGTAAAGATGCGTACGCCTTTTTTGTTGCCGGTAACGATGTCGAGCAAGCCGTCGCCATTCAGGTCCTCGACAGTCACGTGCAAGCCTACCCCCGAATTATCATCAATATCATGCCTGATCCAGGTGGGGACTTTACCGGGCTTATATTCAAACCATGATATAAATGCCGGCTCGAACTCGCCGGGGTCGTTTCCATTATGCGCGAAATAGCGTTTGCCTGTTACAAAATCGGGGTGTCCGTCGCCATTCATGTCTTTCAGCGCGAGGCCGTGCGTCTGCGAAATGGTTTTATCGATATCGTGATGGATCCAGACCGTTTCATTGCCTTCCTTCCGCTGCTCGTGCCACCAGATGCCGTAGTTATGCGCAGAAGCGCTCAACACGTCGTTCAGGCCGTCGCCATTCAAATCCAAGACATACATTTGTGAACAATCCTGTCCCAGATCAGCCGGATGGAACTTCCAGTCCTTGTCCTTGGGGTATTTGGCAGGCCCTTCCGCCGGTCCTTCCCACCATCCGCTTCGCACGAGCACATCCTTACGGCCATCACCATTAATATCGCCATAGCCGATCCCGTGCGTGTACATATGCGTGGAATTGTTGGGATCGTTACTGATCACATATTTCTCCCAGGTCGTTTCGCCTTTTTTGGAAGGGCATTTCAACCAAATCACTTTCTTACCCGTCGGATCATTGCAAAGTAGATCCAACCGGCCGTCCCCATCGATATCCACCAACTGCGGCGACTCATTCCCTACCGAAGAATAAATGGTATGCACCGGCCAATGTCCCGGTTTGTTTTGTGGGTTCTCGTGCCAGGCAGCAGCCTTTCCCGGCCAATCAATGCGAATAAGATCTATCCAGCCATCCTGGTTCACATCCATGGCGAAATCCAGGAAAGAATCGCTGTAACTGCCATTCACGATAAATTCTTGCGGCTTGGCGAGTTCGTGTTCCTTCCAGTCCGGCGCTTCGAACCAATAGGCCCCGGAAAGAATATCCTTTTTGCCATCCTTGTTTACATCGCCCATGGCGGCACCTTCCGCAATGAATCGCTTGGTGAGCTCTGTTTTTTTAAATACAAGAGCCGCTCCGCTCTTTCCTTTCTTCTGTGCCGACGCATTCGTCCATGCGAAAGCAACTATATTGATCAAACAAAACCACTTCAAAACTCTTCCGGTTAACAGCATCGGATTTATGGGTTAGGATTAATACTCAAATATCATTTTACCCCCAACAGGTAGTCGAGCAATGCATAAAAGTCCTTTTCAGGAATGATATTGCGGAACTGGTCGGGCATTAAAGTGTACTTGGACGCCCGGTATTCTTTCATATCGCCTTTTGCCACCGAAAACTCCTGTCCTGTCATGTCCGCGAACACAATCGTCTCGCCTTCGGTCCTGCGGTACAAGCCCGTGAGGGTCTTTTCATTTTTCAATGTGATATTATAAGTACGAAACGCCTCAGTTATATTCCTGTTGGGGTCAAGGATTTTTTGGGTTAATGCCTTATGGCCCCAGTTCCCGATGCCGTCAAGTTGCGGTCCAACGAGCCCTCCCGAGCCCTGTATCTGGTGGCAACCGCTGCAATTCTGTACAAAAATGACCTTTCCTGCGTCTGAAAACGTAGCAGCCGGTTTGAAATTCGCAATGCGTGCATCGATCAGCTTCTGACGTTCTTCCCGCTCAGATGCCCCCGATGTAAGCAGCTGCCTCATTTGGGTTTGCTGCGAAGCGTCCGCATTGTTGGTAAGCCGTTCCTGCACCGGCACCTCGGTGGCGATATCGGCCCCAAGCTCCTCGTCTTTGAATGCATTCAACAAATAGCCTATACCTTCCGAAGTATTGGCCAGTACGGTCGCAATTACGATCTGAAGATTACGTGCGCCAGTTGCCAGTTGCTTTTTCAATATTTCGTAAACCGACGGAGACGCTGCCTGCCCGAGGGCCACGGCAAGTTTCTCTCGCAGGGTCGGCAGCTCCGCCGGATCGTTGAACACATCCGAAAGCACATCCGTATTTCCTTTTGGATCAATGTTCATCAGCGCCCCCGCAGCGGCACTTCTTACCGTGTAATCCATCCATCTGGTTTGCAAAATACTTCTCAATGCAGGTTGAAGGGATTGAATACGATACTCTCCGGCAATTTCCGCAGCTGCAATCCTTTGTTCCGAAGTGGTGGATGGCCCTATTTTGGGAATCGTAACGACAGCCGGCTCAAACTGACCGATGCCAATCGAACCCGTGCGCGAGCTGTCCAGTGCCTCGATATACCCCATTTGCCCTTCATACCCGGCCAGATTGAATGTGGCATTGCGGATCAGTTCCCTGAACTGCATAGGCTCCGCCTGATTAACCCGATACTCCGCCACGACCTTTCCGCTATCGGCTAAGCGGATTTTTACCGAGTTTTTCGAAATGCCCCTTTTCTCGGCGCGATTATGGACATCATTATCAAACACATTCATTTTCAATGTCGACGGCAGCTTGAACGGCACCGAGTACAATGCCGATTGCGGCCCATAGCCTCCTTTTTCGCTTAAAACAATTCGAAATGCAGGCATTACATCTACGAGAAAGTGCTCGGAAACAGTCCAGGAATTCACCGGATCGGCATCCTTAGCAACTTTTCTGATTTTCCACGTTTCGGCCTCAGCCGATATATTGTCCAAAAATTTACGGGCCAACTGTTCGCCCCAGGCAACCATTTTCGGACTCGGCGCAGCTCCGCTTTGCCGTATACCCGCCTGAATTGTACGATACAGCGAAAGCTGCTTTTCCGGTTCATGGGCAAACTTCGCATTGATGAGGCCAATAGCCTTCTCGATCTGGTAAGGCGCTGCGAGCCGGCCAATGTATTCGAGGTTATTCAAAAGGTCGTTGGAATCCAGCTCGTGCGTGAGCGTGTAGTTGAGCACGAATGCAGCGCCCGCGGATGACGGCTCATCCAATAGCGCTTTATTCAGCAGTGCCAATTGCCTGTCCGTCCATCGCATCGCAGGAACGCGCCACATCACGCTGGTATTTTTCAGGTTGTTACGAACGCCCAGCAATGCAGTATAGCGCAAATGCGTGTCCTCAGGCAACGTTTTTTCATACAAATCCATCAACAACGCCAGATTTTCAGGCTTGGGGAAACGCGTCAAAACCTCCGCAGCTCCTCTACGGATAAACGGATCATCAGATTTTATTACTTCGGTAACCGTTTGGTAATGCGCATCGGTGATCGCATTTCGCTCTCCCAAAATACGCAATGCATGAATTTTCACTGCCTGGTCGGTGCTTACCAATGCATTATCCAGTAGCCGGTCGTCGAGCGCGCCAAGCCGGTGTAATATCCACAATGCATGTACCTGAGCAACGGCATCGGCGTGGCCCAAAAGGCCCTTTACCGGTACGATAGCACGCTCCTTCCAGGTATCCACAAGCCGGTCGGCCACTTTGAGGCGTGTATTCAACTGCGGATGTTTCAGCCCTTCCAACAGTTGTGCTATCGGGGCTTTCGACCAATCGGTAACCGGCAGGTTTTCATGTGCCTCGGTGCCCTTATAAGTCACCTTCCAAATCCGCCCGCTAACCCGGTCGCGACCTGGATGATTTAAGGCGACTTCATAATGTCCGATGATCCTGTTATAAAAGTCGGCAATGTAAAGGGCCCCATCCGGCCCTACTTTGATATCTACCGGCCTGAACCACGGATCTTTGCTGATCAGGAGCGGCTCTTCCTTTTTTGAAGAGGGTGTTGAACCATTAAAGCTAACCGTATTCCGGTCGATGCGGCAGGTGACCACATCGCCGGTGAAAAAACTGCCGCGGTACCTGGCCGGAAATTGTCTTCCCGTGTAATAAATCAGTCCTGCCAATGCGGTCGAACCTAGGTCGTATGTCATCATCGCCGGTGCAAAACCCAGCCCGACAGGTGCCTTCTTCCCGAAATGCGGATAATCTCCGCCAAATATCAGCTGGGTAATAGGTTTGGTATGGCAATCCACGGAATACAAATAGCCCTTCTCATCATAGGCGTAGCCGAATGGGTTCACGCGCCCGAAGGTAGTCTGCTCCACGTGGCTCCCATCCATTTTCACCCTGAAAGTATTCCCGGAAGTCATACGTATCGAATCGCCATCCGTCCCCGCAACGTTCGACACATTAGAGAAACCGTGGCACACATGCAGCCAGCCGTCGTACCCGCGCATGAGGTTATTCACCATCCCATGCGTGTCCTTATGCCCGAAACCACCAAGCAGCACTTCCCTGCTGTCGGCCTTACCGTCGTTATTAGCGTCTTTGAAATGATAAAGATTGGGAATGCTGTACCCGATCGCGCCGTCGGCAACAGGCATAATGCCGATCGGGATATTGAGGTTATCGTCGAAATGCGTGAAAGTATCGGCCCGGCCATCGCCGTTTTTGTCTTCGAGGATCGTGATCCGGTCCTTGCCGTCACTTTCTCCCGCTGCCACCGGATATTCCGATGATTGCGTCACCCACAACCGACCCCGATCATCGAACTCCATGTTCATCGGTTTGGTAATGTCTGGTTCGGAAGCAAAAAGGGTCACTTCGAAACCTTCGGGGAGTACAAAACTGAGGCGTTCATCTTCCGGCGTTTGGAAGCCAGTCGTCCGGATATGTTCTGCGTAAATGTCCGGTTCAGCTTTCTGAGGCGTGTTGGCCACCGTTACATTCTGGCCAGACTTTTTGGGAGATTTGCAACTTTGTGCATAGAACAACAGGCAGGCGGTCAGCAATGACAGACCGATTCTGAAAGCACTTCGGAATGGCGGCATACGATCGAGAAGGAAAGCAGGGTTAAGGAATTTCGTTGAATAAGTATTGGTAACTAAACCCGGCAAGCCGGTAATTTTACTATGATAATTAGGATTAAAATCAGAATCCGGGCTATTGTGTGCGTTACCGGCAACACCATAGCCCGGATCGGGGAATATCAGTACTTGACAAAATGTGCACGTTCGGAGCTTCCGTCACCATATTCGACCTGCAGAATGTAAGTCCCCGGTTGGAAGCCGGTTAAAGGAACATATTTCTCCTTTGGTCCATTTATTCCACGGGCTTCCTTGACAACGTTACCGCCGGCATTCAATACACTGATCTTCGTGACCTTTGACCAGTCTTTTACGCCCATTTCAAGCCGATCGCCTGCCGGGTTGGGGAAGACAACCAGATCCGATCCGTCCCACAATACTTTCCGGATCTGACTGAATGCAAAAGTGCCGTCACGGTCAACCATTTTCAACCGGTAGTAACCCGTCCCTGTAACCGGCTTAGCATCTATATAACCATAGCTTGATTGCCGGCTGCTTTCACCCGCCGACCGCACCTGATCCAATGCCTTCCAATCTTTTGCGTCATGGCTTCGCTGGATTTCAAAGAAATCGCTGTTTGTTTCAAAGGACGTTTTCCACGATAACTTCACACTTCTTCCTTCCTTTTCCGCATCGAATGTCACCAGCGTAACCGGCAGCGCGCTTTGAGCATTTACGAGCGTAAGCAACTTAATGTCCAGGTCGGCGACGTCCTTGGACACAAAGTGCAAACCCAGGTCACGTGCAGAGCCTGACATCGTCACAAACCCCGACTCATCCGACCATGAATTCGCCAACTCCAACAGGGATTCCGTATTGCCATTCAACTCGGCCGGATCGTATATAATACCCAAATTCCCGTGAAAATTGACCGGATTATTGAAAACATACTTCTTGTTAATACTGGCGTTCGGGTTACCCGGCACAGCGGTATGTTCTACCGTGAGCGAATAGTTGTTGCCGAGATTGAGATCTTCGCTGGGCACCAAAACGAGGCTGTCCATCGCCAATATCGTCCCGATTTTGACATACATACTATTTCCTGTTACAATCTGCGATTGCACCTGCATCGACCATATACAACACAATGCCAACGCAATTGATGTTTTGATCTTCATTTGTAAAAATTTTGTGTGTGAACCGATATTCATTTTTTCACTGCAAACCCCGTTTCCTTACTTCCTCCGGGCATTCTGTTGCTTGTTGCCAGTTGAGCCTTGATTTCCGCCAGCTCTACCAGCAACTCATGGTTTTGCTTCTCCAACTGCTCAGTCCTCTTAGCCAACGCCTGAATGGCAATCAGATTAATGCCATCGAAATCCGCCTGGTTGATCGTCGTGTCAGTCCCGATCGTGCCATATTCATCTTTCCCGAATGCCGCAAAAAAATCCTGCGCCATGGGGCCGTAGTGCCGGAGTGTCCTCGGGTCCTGACCTTTGTAGTTCCAGGATGTGAGGTTCATTCTGGCGATTTTATTCAAAAAGTCCTCGCCGTTGACCGGGGCGAAGTTTTCCTTCTTGTTTACGTCAGAAGTAACCTGCCAGGCATTTCCATTGGCTGGAAGGAGAACTCCGACGGTAGCCATATTATCCGTATACAATCGGTAGCCACCTGTAAATGCCATTGTCATTTGATAATTGGAAACGCTCTTGACTTGTGTATTTCCATAACCCAAAACAAAGGAGCCTGTTTTGCCGTTGGTCGAGCCGTTCCCAATGACGACAGAATTGGTTGCGTCTGCAATGGCACCGCTTCCCAAAGCAATCGCATTGTGTCCGCTTGCCAGGGTTTGGCTCCCATAAGCGTATGAATAATTACCTGACGCACTCGTGCTAAACCCACCGGCGAAGGAGCCCATTCCGCTTGCAGATGTCCGTTGCCCAAAAGAAAAAGCGCTATTCCCGGTAGCGAAGGTTTCGTAACCCACTGCGAACGAAAATGCTCCAAAACCATTCGGGTCGAGCCCTGCTACTCCTACGCGCTGCCCTATTGATCGAAAAGCGCCTTTGCTCTGCGCCCATAACAAACCATACTCCATGGGTTCCGGCATTCCCGGATCGTAAAATGGATCATTTTCGGCCGGTAACTGGGGCGTTGTAATCAAAAATGAGCCATCATGTACATGCAACTTAGCCTGCGGTGTTTCGGTACCGATCCCAACCTGGGCTTTGGAAAAGTGTGTAATCAAACTCAAAGCCATTGCACCCAATGCAATGCGCCCTGCATTCTTTAAATGTTTCATCGTGCGTGATTGTAAAAGTTTAACATTTGACATTTTAATGCCGAATGTCAGCCAATTACTCTACAATCACACAGATCGATACCCGAGTGGTTCTTTATGTTTATTTGCCGGAATGTAGTAGTTCCACGGATACTACTTCCGAACCGCCAGTATACGTTTCTTCTTCCTTCCCTGTTCGGATCGGGCCGCTGCCAACTCAGTCTTGATTGTGGCAATCTCCGCACTCATTTCTTCCATTCTTCGAATCAATGCCTGCACGGCTATCAGGTTCACGCCGTCGAAATCTGCCTGGTTAATGGTTGTGTCCGATCCGATCGTGCCATACGCGTCTTGTCCGAATGCTTTGTAAAAATCCTGCGCCATTGGTCCGTAGTGGCGGTATTGCTTAGGATCCTGACCTTTATAGTTCCATGATGTCAGGCTCATCTTGCTAATCTTTTGCAGGAAGTCCTCGCCATTAACAGGGGCAAAGTTTTCTTTTTTGTTGACGTCGGAAACCATCGACCATGCATTCCCATTAGGGGATAGGAAAACACCTGTACCGGCATTAGCGCTACTATATAATTTGTATCCTCCCGCAAACCGCATCATCATCTGGTTATCAGCATCATTTTGTGAAACACCACTGCCATCCCCGAATATGAATGAGCTGCTTTTTTGGTTGGTCGAAACCTGATAACCCATTGCAACGGAACGATCTCCGTTAGCTGTGCAAAAAGTCCCGTGCGCGAACGACTGTAGACCACTTGCGGCCGAAAAATATCCCGTCGCCAGCGAAGCCCGCCCACTCGCCGATGTTTTTATTCCCAGCGCCGTTCCTGCAATACCTTGCGCGGAAACTTCAAATCCTGAGGCAAACGAAAAATTGCCCGTCGTTAACGGATCTAAAATGCCTCCGCCAACAGCTTGACTTACAACCCTGAAAGCACTCTTGTCGTAAAACCATTTGACCATATATTCGATAGGCGTTGGATTTGACGGATCATACAACGGATGATTCTGAGGATCCATACTTTTACTGGTGGCCAGTACCGATCCATCATGAACATGCAATCGTGCCTGTGGCAACGTCGTCCCGATCCCTACCTGTGCGTTCGCATTGTACGCGGCTAAACTCAAAGCAACTGCACTCAGTACTATTCGTCCCGCTTCATTTAATTTTTTCATCGTTCGTGATGTATTTGGTTTAACATTGAAAATTGAAACCTTCAATCTCAATGTATTGATTTACAATCACGTTACCCGATCTCCGTTCGGTAGGGTTCAGTTATTTTCCGGGCTTATATTGATAGTTTCCCCGCCCCGCCGGCGCGGTATCCCCGTTCAACCAGAAATCCATCACGTCGCCGTCATTCTGCATGTTATCATTCCATTTAAATTCCAAATCGGGCTCTCCCGATATGCCCAGCACAGATTTCGGAACTTTGATTTCCAGCTTGTTCCCCGAAACAGAATACTCCGCTTCCCCGGCTTTTTGCCAGTTCCAGGCAGCATCCGTTTTTTCGACAATGGCTTTCGGCCCCGGGTTAATGCGATTGATTACAAAGTCATTGCCTTCCCAACCGGTATTCTTGTCCCGATCCGTATTGATAAAAAGCCGCATCCAGCCTGGGTCTGTGGGCGGGCTGAGCGCTTTGGCGGTCTCTACGTAAAAATAAATGTGGTCCTGATCACGGGCGACTTTGGAAAGCACAATATCGTTGCGTCCCGTGGTATTGCGGTAAACCATACTACCCCAGCCCGGGCTATTTCGGTGAAGCGTATTGCCCTTATGGGCCTTAAATGTCGGCGAAACGCGCTCCCATTCTTTAAACTGCCCGTCAACCTTAATGGTAATTGCCGCCGAGGCACGCTGTGGCGCAGGCAGGCCCTTAAAGCGCCGGATATTGGCGGCCATCTGATAATAGTAATTGTCCCCGTGCCCGCCTTTCATCGGCTCGATGTCGCGGCTGCCTTCCTGATCGAATTCGTCGGGGAATGCGTTGGTTTGCTGTTGCCATACGTCATAACGCCCGGCGATCCACTCATTCCAGCCTGTGACAAATATCAGTTCGGGATTGATTTCCCTCGCGCGGTCCCATTGTTCCTGGAAATTATGCCCGTAATTCACCGCGCCGGCATCGGTAATGTGCCCTTTCGCATACGTGTAGCTCCGCCCGAACGAGCCGGTTGCATTCAATGCGGTCAGGCCCCGTTCTTTGGTCCAGTTCTGCGCGACACCCACTGTGGCTTGCTCGAAACCTCCATCGGCATTTTTTCTAAAACCATGCTGCGGGTAAATTTCCAGCCACCCCCAATGATCGGCTTTTTCGGGGCCTTTGTTATATACCGGCTGGCCGGGCCTGAATGTGAAAAATTCCCGCATTTCCTTTTCCAGTTCCGGCTGAGCCGGCTGGCCTTTCATTGTTTCGGTAAATGCCGGATCGGCCATAATGAACGGTTTACCTTTCCATTGAAACCACAGATCCTTGTATTTACCGGGCTTGTAAAGGTCGCGGTAGATTTCACGGATGATTTCCTTTCCGCCGTCACTCACCCAAAATGGCAGCATGAATGCGATTTGCGGCGTGTTAACACCATCCTTTCGTGCTTGCGTGAATACTTCACAAAGCTTCATGTACGATTCCTTCCAGGTAATGTTGCCGTTGGTACAGTCAAAAATGATCATATCCACGCCCGCGTCGGCTAGCATTTCGGCGTGTTTGCGCAGTACCCATTCATCGGTATCGATGTAATACCCAAATAACGGCTCAGCCCAGAACCACGGACTGCTGCGCTTCGGCCAGATAGGGTTCTTGAAATCGTGGACAGCTTTCGGATCTCGCGCGAGGTATTCTGTCACGTTCAGCGGAGGATTGTTTTTGGCCTGCTGCGTGTGCCATGTCCAGTAAAAAAGCCCCACGAATTTGTCCTTTTTCAAATCGCCGACTTCGGCATGATCCGGCAGCTTGCGGCCCACTGCGTCGGTGGCGGTGACGTCGGCGGTGTAATTCTGTGCAAATACATTCGGAATGAAAAATCCCGAAAACAACATCCACACAATGTTGCAATATCTGATTTTCATGTTCTACAATTCTTGCGGTGCGCTGCACCTTATTGGACTGTTCATTTCTACAATTCT
>NZ_JAGIAS010000006.1:0-399408 GCF_017744695.1 Dyadobacter sp. | reverse complement strand
TTATTGGACTGTTCATTTCTACAATTCTTGCGGTGCGCTGCACCTTATTGGACTGTTTATTTCTACAATTCTTGCGGTGCGCTGCACCTTATTGGACTGTTCATTTCTACAATTCTTGCGGTGCGCTGCACCTTGTTGGAATGTTTATTGATTTACAATGAAATTGAATCGTCCACCCGGCGCGGCATCCCCGTTCACATACCAGTCGAGCGGGTTGCCATCCTCCTGCATATTATCCGACCATTTGAATTCCATATTTAAAGGCATTTTCAAATTCGCGAGATAGCTCCGTGGAACGGTTACCATCATGCGGTTGCCCTGCACCTGATAGGTAACCTTCTTCACATCGTGCCAGTTGCCCGCCCGATACTGTTGCAAAGTATTGCCCGCCACAACACGATAATCATAGCCTTTCCAGCCGGTATTGGACTTACGGTCGGTATCCAGGTAGAGGCGCATCCAGTTGTCACCGGAGTTGGGCGTTATTTCGGCGACAGTTTGAGCATAGAAATAGAGGTTTTTAGCATCGTGCGCCACTTTCAGCTGATCGAAATCATTTCGGCCGGTTTTGTTCACGTACGTGTGTGCGGGCTCGGTCTGCGCGCCCGGATGGTTACGCGCCTGCGTGTCGCCGGTATAATCGCGGTAGGTTAGCGTTACATCTTTCCAGTCATCGAGCGTTTTGATGGTTCTCGCCGGACCGGGTGAAGGATTGGCTTCCACGCCTTTGTAACGGCGGACGTTACTCACAAGCTGCATGTAATAGTGGTCTTTCAACCCAGCCGTCAGCGAGGGTTCAATATCGCGACTGTATTCCGGACTGGCCTGGTCGCAGAACCAAGAGTGCTCCGGGTTCTTGTCGTGGCTCGGGAATTTGCCGGCGATCCACTCGTTCCAACCTGTGACATAAATAAATGGGGTATTTTGCTTGATAGCGTAATCCCATTGTTCCTGCACATTATAGCCATAGGCAATATCCTTTTTAGGATCGCCATGCGAGCCGTTGCGGTAGCTGCGGCCCCAGTTATCCATATTGCCATAAAATGCGGAACCACCCATCCCGGCTGTCGGATTCGGATGCTGGGCCACGGAAATGTTAATGATCTCCCCTTCCCCTTTCGCATTATAATGGACCTTCTGCGGACGCGTGAATGAAATCCACGGCCAGCCATTTACCTTCTGCTTCTCGGTTGGCCATTGCGACTCACGGAAAGTAAAAAAGGGCTCGAAATTCTTGCCTTTGGCCTCACTGGTAATGCCGATGATCAGCGGTTTGCCGTCGAGCAGGTACCAGCAGTCGGGGTGCCGGTAGGGAGCGCCCTCTTTGTAAAACATATCATAAGCCTCCTGCATCGTTTCACCGGATTGTGTATTGGTATAAAACACAATTTTGGGTGCATTACGCCCCTGCGCCCGCACAGCGTCCATGGCTTTCATCAGCACGTCGGCCTGCTTGGGATAGGTAAGCCGGTTGGTAGCATCGATCACGAGGAAATCCACGCCCGCGTCCGTGAGCAACTGAATGCTGCGGAGATGTACCCAGTAATCATCCGCTTTGTAGTATCCGTAAATGGGCTGTCCCCAATAATACATACCCACGTTATTCTTCGGATCGCCGCCCCAGTTGGGATGATCGAAGTCTTCGAGTACTTCGGGGTGTTTGGAAACGATTTCGCTGAGGTCCCAGGCTTGGGCCGGAGCCACATCATGCCATAGAAAATAGAACATCCCTACCTGCCGGTTGGCTTTGGGATCACCCACTGCGTCGTTTTGCGGTAATGTCCGCCCAAGATCGTCCGTACCAGCAAGCGGCTGTGCTTGCATGGTACGGGTCATGGCTGCAAGAATAATGATGAAATATAGCGTTATGTGTTTTTGCATTGATGTAAGCCTTTTGATGAACGTCTGAGACATTACTGTGACGCCTGGTTTTGTGGCCATCGGTCGACAGCTGACCGCCGACCGCCGACGGCTCTTTCAATCCAGCCAGCCCGGGTTCTGCCAGTCAGAGCCTGAAAGACCAATGATCTTGTCTACCTCGCTCTGGTCGATCGGGTACATGAGGTACTTATCCGAGAATGCATTGCGGTTCTGGAATTTGAAGCGCTTGTAAACAAAGTTGGAACCGCTTTTGGTAATGCGCATGCCGGTCACGAAGCGGTCGGTCTGATCGAGAATTTTCCAGCGGCGAACGTCGAAGAAGCGATGTTCTTCAAATGCCAGCTCAATGCGGCGCTCGTTGCGGTATTTCTTTTCAAATGCCTCCTTGCTCATGCCTGCCGGGAAACCCGGCATTCCGGCACGCGATCGCACCGCGTTCACGGCGTCCCGCGCCGACATCGAGAAGCTGCCTGCCTTCACGGCCACGTCCGGACCGGCCGACTGGTAGGCCGATTCCGCAAAATTCAGATACAATTCCGCGAGCCTTAGCAAACGCACCGCCCCGTCGGCGTCATTGTCCCTGCCCGAGCGGAAGTTGTTGAATTTCCTCAAATAATAGCCGGTACGGGTATGCTTCCGATTAATGTCTGAAATCTCCTCGGCACCGCCCACGAAGGTCTCCACTTTCTTCCCGCCGGGCTGATCCAGGTTACGGACAGCACCATTGTAATAAATAGAAGCATAAAACCGCGGGTCGCGGCCCGCATAAGGGTCGTCTTCTTTATACCCTGATTTCGCATTGATTACGGGAATTGTCCGGCTATCGTCGGAATAGCCCGTGATGGGCGCTTCGCCGTTGGCCATTTCGTAGGCGTCCACCAGGTCCTGGGTCGGGCACGGGCCTGTGCGTTCCATGCCCGCGTTCGTGGGCATACCCGCATAGCGCCACACCTGCATTTTATCACCTACATGGTAAATGGTTTCTTTATCGGTAGCGCGCTGGTCATTGGAACTGGTGAAGAAAAACAGCGCATAGGCATTCTGCGCGATATTGGCAGCCGGTTTCTCGTCAAACAGCCGGTAACCATTGGCCAGGCATTGCGACAACGCTTCCGCATTGATCTCCGTAGCCTTCGCCCAGGTGTAGGTTCCGTCGCTCCAGAGCGGTGAAGCGGCATAGGTAACGGCCTGACTTTTGACCGCATATGCCACGGCGCGCGTCATGATTCCATATTGATTGTCATAAATCTCCCATGGCAGTCCGTCACGCGTGGCGGGATACGACATTGCTTTGTCACAATCCGACAAAATGAATGTGACTACTTCCGAAAATTTCGCACGTTTGTCGGTCGAAAAATCGTGGTCGATGCCCAGCGGCTTGTCAAAGATCGGGACGCCGCCGTAGCGTTTGATGAGTTGCAGGTAATACAATGCCCGCAGCGTATGTGCCTGCGCCGTCCAGGCATTCTTCTCCCCCTCGCTCGCATACACGGGAGCTGTTTTGATATTTTCGATGAATACATTGCATTTGCGGATCCCCTCGTACAAATCGCCCCATGGGCTGCTGTCGGCGGAGTTCTGGGCATAGGTATTGGACGTTACATTGCCTCCGTACCACACGATGTAGCGCGAGCCGGGTGTAATATCATCGGCATCCTGGGCCTCGTCGGTGAACGAGGCACGGTCCATGTAGGGTTTCGGAACCGAGCCATAGCACGAATTGAGATAGCCGCGCGTCCGGTTATAATCGCTGAAAACCTGGTCCATGGTAATGCGGCCGTCGGTGGGCAGGTCGAGTTCCTCGTTGCAGGCAGCCAGCAGGCCGGCAATGGCCGATGACAGCAGAAATAGTTTATATTTTTTCATATCCAAAACCTGATTTAGAAAGTCACACTGATACCTGCATTGTAAACCCGGTACACAGGAAAGGCCAGATAACCGGTTCCTTCGGGACCAAAATCGCCGGATTTCATCTTGTCCCAGGTAATGAGGTTTTGCCCGCTGACCAGTACCCGCAGTTTGTCCGCCCGGATCAGTTTGGATATCGAAAGCGGCAATGTGTATGAAAGCTCTACATTTTTCAGTCGCACATACGAGCGGTCGTACAGGTAGTAATCACTTGCCTCATGGTTCACCGTCCGCGCCAGCGATAGGGCGGGCGAGGTAATCTTCTCTCCCGCTGCATATCGTTCGGGCGTCCACGCATTGCGGTGAAGGGAGCCGAACACACCGTCATAGTCGGTTTCGAAAACGCCAGTCCCGCCGTACATGGTGGAGTAATTACCCACCCCCTGGAACAGCAAGCTCAGATCAAAGTTTTTATAGGTAATGCCGGCTGAAATGCCGTAGATCACACTGGGCAAAACTCCGGTACCAACCGGTGCCTTGTCGCGCTCGTCGATCTTGCCGTCGGCATTGAGGTCCTGGTATTTCAAATCACCGGGGCGAGGTGTCCCGAAACTGTACGCAAGCTTGCTGTTATCGATTTCTTGTTGTGAATTAAAAAAGCCGTTTCCGTTGCTGTAATCCACCCGGTAACCAAATGCCTGCCCGAATGCATAGCCCTCTTCCCATTTACGGTAAGCGTAGTCCTCTGTTTTGCGCGCCTCGTTCCAGCTGATGACCTTGTTTTTCGCATAACTCAGCATCAGACCCGCGTGCACTGAAAGGTCTCTGGTAAACTTTTTGGCATAACCCACATTGATGTCCACGCCCTTGTTCTCGAAAACCCCTGCATTGATTTTGGGATAATTCTCCAAAGGAATGCCCTGATAAAGCGGGATCGTCGACAGCGCGCCCACCACCATATTGTCCATTCGCTCCCTGAACACATCCACCGAAACCGAGAATGCGTTCAGCAACCCGAAATCAACACCATAATTCTGCTTTTTGGAAACCTCCGCACGGATATTCGGATTACCTACCTGCCCTTCCTCCACCAGATATTGCAGGGAACCGATCGGTCCGCCGCCCTTAACGGTCACATTATCCAGGTAAGCGAAGCGCATCAGCCCGCTTTGGTCGTTGGCGGTTTTACCGTAGGAGGCGCGGAGTTTCAGGTTGGTCAGGAATGTATTATGTTTCAAAAACGGCTCGTTAGACACCACCCAGGCAGCCGAAACCGCCGGTGTGCTGGTGTAGCGCACGTTCCGCGCATACTGCTCTGAGCCCGAATAGCCCAAATCAAGCTTCACCAGATAGCGGTTATCGAACCCGTATGACACCTCAAATCCCGAACTCACACGGTTGTAAGGCAACAGGCCTGGCGACGAATTATCCGCTTTCGTCAGGTTCTGGTAAAAGATGTAGGCCATTCCTCCCACCCGGTGCCGCCCGAAATCGCGCTTGTAATTCATCGCGATATTGTAGGTAAGGTGATAATAATAAGAATGCGATTTGGAATAGGCCAGCGGCGTATTGTTTTGGGCACCTTTTTTGGTAAATGTCAATGCCGAATCGCTGGCCTGTACCCAGCGTTCATAATCCTGTTTGGTAGAAAGGCTACCCACCGAATTGGTCTGGTAAGCCATGGTGCCCGTCAGGTTGAGGCCTTTGGTGAGGAAACCCATATCGAGGTCTAAACCAAACTGCGACACGATATTCGTGACAGTGTGCCTCGTATATCCTGTGCGGTTGAGCATGCCGTAGGTCGGAGACTCCACGCGCTCGGTTGTAATCACTTTCCCACCGGCATCGAGTACTTCCCCGGATGAGTTGACTACCTCCGGCGTCACCGGCCCATACATAGTGGGCGGGATCTGGAAAATACTACTATACACCTCCGCATTGCCCGCACCACCGGGTGTGCGCTCCCGCTTCACATTACCGGCGAGGCGGATGAACGCTTTCAGGTAACGGTTCAGGCTCATATCGATATTCGACCGGTAGTTGACCCAGATATTGTTCGCGTTAGGGTCATAGCGAGGCTGATCGGTTTTGAAATAGCCGCCCTGGTGCATGAAGTTGATGTTCGAGAAAAACTGCACCTTATCATTCCCACCCGTCACATTCACGCTCGCACGCTGCATAGCCGCGAAGTTTTTGAGATAGCGGTCGTACCAGTTGTTGTTAGGGTATAAATCGCGGTTCTGCCCCGAGCGGTAGCCTTCTATCTGCTGTTGGCTGAACAGGTAATTCGGCCCCAAACCATCGTTCAATGCGGCCTGGTTACGCATTTCGGCATATTCGGCCGCATTGTAAAAGGCGGGCTTTGTAGTAACCTGCTGCATGGACTGGTCGAAGCGTGTTTTGATTTGCAAAGGGCCCCTCCTGCCGCGTTTGGTCGTGATAACCAGGAGACCACCGGCTCCCTGAATACCATACAATGCCTGCGTGGATGCATCTTTCAACACCGTAATGGATTCGATTTCATTGGCAGTAATGTATTCCAGTGTCTGGTTACTGTTATAGGCATTAATAATCCCGTCGATAATCACCAGCGGACCATTCGTACGGGCAGCCGGAAGGCCGCGCACATACAAACTCGTAGCCGCACGGGAAAGCTCGGAAAAACCTTCATGGGTTGTAAGTCCCGAAAGCCGGCCCGCCAAAGTTTGTGTCAGGTTCGCGACGGGCGATTTTTCCAGCTCCTCTCCTTTCACCGTCGATACCGCGCCCGAGAGCTCGCTGTGCAGTTGGGACGTGTAGCCGAGCTGTACCACCTCGTCTTTGAAATGAGCGTCCCATTTCAAGCGCACGTCCATTTCCTGCTTGTCAGAAAGTGCCACTTTCTCGTTACCGTAGCCATAAAGTGAGAACACCAGCGCACGGCTGCCATCATCCACCGTCATCGTAAATTCGCCTTTGATATTAGTAGACGTTCCGTTTTTCCCATTTTCAGAAAGGATGGTCACGCCCGCAAGCGGCTGGCCCAGTTCGTTCAGCACCGTGCCGGCCACCGTCCCCGTCGTCTCCTGCGCATGCAGCTGCATACCGGCCAGCAGGCAAGCCAGCACCACTATTATTCTCGATTTGATAAAATGTATCATATCCTTGAAGATCTAATCTTTGAAACCATTGATTACCAACCTGCATTCTGCCAATCGGCCCCGGTAATGGAGCGGAGGCGGTTCGCCTCATTCAGCGGAATGGGTACCCACAGGAATTTGTTGGTGTAGTTCTTACGCTCGGTCGTGCGCACGGGCCTGCGGGCGTACGTGAAGGAGCCGTCGGCATTACGGGTGATTTCCATAGCCGTTACCCACCGGTCCGTCTGCGATAGATCATCGGTCGGTTTCGACCAGCGCCTCAGATCGAAATACCGGTTTTCCTCCATGGCCAGCTCCACGCGCCTTTCAGCGCGAATGCGTTTGATCAGATCTGCTTTCGAAAGCGAGGCAGGCAATGCGGGCATTCCGGCGCGAACGCGGATCTCGTTCACGGCCTTGGCGGCATCTGCCAATTGTCCGGCCTCCGCGGCTGCTTCGGCAAAATTGAGGATCACCTCGCCCAGACGGAACAGCTTCCAGTTGGCCCCGGCAATCGGATTATCCCCGCCGGAATTCGGATGGAGAAACTTCCGCTCGTAATAGCCGGTGCGCGTGGCCTTGCGCGTGCTCGGGTGAATGCCCGTTTGCGGCTCGTTTTTGTAGGTAGCGATCACGCGGGCACGGTTACCGATCGGTGCAGGGTAGTTTTCGAACGATTCCGGCGATTCGGCAAAGTTCCACATGGCCTTTCTTTTCGAACCGTTGTAATAAATGGAAGCATAAAAGCGCGGATCGCGTTTCTCGTAAGGGTTTCTCGGGTCGTAGGTTTTGTTGACCGCATTATAATTCGGCTGTAAATGCTGGTCGTCGAGGTAAGGTTTGTCCAGGTCGAGTACCGGCTGGCCGTCGATGGTTTCGTAGGCATCTACGAGCTCCTGCGTGGGACATGTGCCCGATTTGTAGCCGTCCTGTGAGCCTATACCGTCGATATTCCAGATATTTCCCTGATTCTCCCGGCTCTGGAAAATCGTTTCCCGATCCACCGGATTCGGCGCGTACTTCATCGTTTGGGTAAAATACTCGTTGTAAAGCGCCGTTTTCTCGTTCTTGTCGGGCCCGAGGAATGCTACGTCCGACAAATAGGTTTGCGGCAGATTCACCTTATTATACAGCTCGTACCCGTTTGTCCTCAGGTTTTCGAGCGAAGCCTTGTTCACCTGATACGCCTCCTGCCAGTAGTCTTTGCCGGCATTGTTGAGCGGGCTGGCCGCGAAAAGGATCATTTTGGATTTGATCGCCTCCGCCAGCGCCTTGTTCACCCGGCCGCCTTCGCTGTCGGTCGTAATACGCCAGGGCAGCTCGGCAGTGGCCAGTGCCACATCGCAATCTTCCATGATGAACTTGACCACCTCGTAATAACCGGCTTTCGTGACATTCGAAAAGTCCTGCTGAAAGTCATAAGGCTCGCGCTCGATCGGCAGCACGGCACCAAACCATTTCAGCAGTTCGGAATAATAATAGGCCCTGAGCAAATGCGCCTCCGCTTTCCAGCGGGCGCGGTCGGCCGGGTTGCGGACTGTGGCCTTGTCGATGCGGCTGATGAACAACGTGCAATTGCGGATCGCGCTCCAATAGCGGGCCCAGTAGTCGCCATTACCGGCGTCGGAACTGATGTTGGTGATCGGATGGTTGCCGGCGGAAGCATCGCCGTTATACATCCTTCCCGACATGATCCACGATTCGGCCTCCGCGTCGGTATCCCACGATTCGTCGCTCCAATTCACCGGCCCGCGGCTCCAAAAGAAGTAACGCGTGCCTTTAACAGGAATATTGGCATAGCAGCTGTTCAGGAATGCGCCGGTTTTATCGTTATCGGCAAAAATCTCGTCCATTGTCAGCTTGCCGTCCGGGGCCATGTCGAGCACGTCCTTGCAGGAAGTGACTGTAAGCATCGCCAGTATCAATGCATATCGTAAAGCTCTCATTTTCATATTGCGGCGCTATTAGAAAGTGATGTTCAAACCGAAATTGGCCATTTTGGCAACCGGATAACCCAGCGAAGCATCGTTCTCGGGATCGAGGTGGCTCATTTTCAAATGCGCCCAGGTGAAGTAGTTCTGTGCGCTCACATACACCCGCATTTTGCTCACGCCCACCGCCTTCAACGAGCCTGCGGGCAATGTGTAACCCAGCACCAGGTTTTTCAGGCGTGTGAACGAGCGGTTCATGATGAAAAAGTCGTTCGCATTATGGTTGGTATTGCTATGCGTGCTGAGCGCCGGATAGGTGATCTTCTCACCGGCTGCATACCGTTCGGGTGTCCAGGCTGTTTTGTGGTAATCAAAATAGGTCCCGCGGATAATGTACTCATACACACCTTGCTGCTGATAATTGCTCGAATACTTGCCTACGCCCTGAAAAAATGTCGTAAGATCGAAGCCCTTGTATTCGAAAGTGAGCGAGAGGCCGTAAATCACGCGCGGGATGTTGGAATAGCCGATCGGCGCCTGGTCTTTGTCGTTGATCACGCCATCCTTGTTCAGGTCCATGTATTTGAAATCGCCTATCCTTGGTTCGCCGAAACCATAAGTGGTGGTTTTGAGATAGCTATCCAGCTCTTCCTTTGAATTGAAATACCCATTCCCATTGCTGTAATCGATTTTATAGCCCCACGACTGGTTGAGCGAAAAGCCGGTAGAACGGTAGCGGTAGGCATAAGTTTCGTCCCGCGCCGATTCGTCGAGGAACTTCACGGTATTATGATTGTAGCCGTAGTTCCCGGATATCATGATCTTAAAATCCTTCGAAAACGCCTTGTTGTACGACAATTCCAGTTCAAAACCTTTGTTATCCACCAATCCCATATTCACCTTCGGGATATTACCCAGCGGTACCCCCTGGAATTCGGGCACCGTTCCGCGCGAGATCAGGATGTTGCTGCGGCGTTCTTTGAATACATCCACCGAAAGGTTGAGATCGCGTAAAATCTGCAAATCGAGGCCGTAGTTCTGCTTTTTGGCGATTTCCCAGGTGATGTTCGGGTTCCCGAGCAAGCCCTGGTTGATCGTCTGCCCCAAACCCAGGCTTCCCAACGGCCCGTCCCCGCCCAGCGTGATGTTGCTTTGGTAAAGGAACCGGGCGCTGCCCATTTTGTCATTTCCTACCTTACCATAGGAAGCCCGCAATTTCAGATTGGTGATGTAACGGTTGTTTTTCAGAAAATTCTCGTTGCTAATGATCCAGCCGGCCGAAAACGCGGGGAAAAAGCCGTACCGATGCCCCGGCGCAAACTGTTCGGAGCCGTTGTAGCCCATATTGACCTCCGCCAGATAGCGCTCGTCGTAGCCGTAAGTAGCCCTGGCTGCAACGCCCAGCACATTGAACGGAATTTCGCCACCGGTCGATTCCCAGGTGTCGCGCTGGCCGAGGATCATGCCCGTCACATCATGTTTGCCAAAAGCCCTGGCATAGTTGATGGAGCCTTGTATATTAATGTTATACCGCGAATCGGCGCCTTTTGTAAGCGTCAGCAGCGATTCATCGGAACGTTTCACGGCATAGCTTAGCTGGTCCTTCGCCATATCCACCTCGGCCAGGTAAAGCCTTTCGGATTTTTTACCCTGCATGGCCGTGGTAGCCTTTGAATCATATGAAAGCATTCCTTTCAGGCTCAAACCCTTTGTAACTACATTGCTAAGGTCCCATTCGGCACCAAACGACGCATTCAGGTTCGAGCGGACTTCGTTGCGCGAGCCCATGCGGTTCATGATCTCGAATGCGGAACGGTCCATGTAACCCGGGTCGACGATCTGCCCCGGCGCTACGCCAAAGCCGTCGATGGTCGTGGGACCGGGCGTAATGGGCAATATCGTTTGCGCCTGGTAAATAAGGTCGCTCATCATCCAGCCGGTGTCGTTACCATAGAGCCAGGCCGAGGGCATATTCACCTGTTCGATATAGCTCCCTATATTCAGGAACGACTTCAATGAATTGGTGACCTTGTAATCGAGGTTCGCGCGGAAGTTATAACGGTCCATTTTGGCGGCGGGGTCATAGCCGAGCACCGATTTCGGCTCAGTGTTGAGGTTACCGCCCTGGTGCAGATAGCCGCCATTTACAAAATAAGAGACCTTGTCGGTACCGCCCGTCACGTTCATGTTCACACGCGTCTGCGGGGAATAGCGCCGGATGTACTCGCGGTAATAATCGTGATCCGGGTACATATATTGCCGGAGCATCGCTTTTTTGGCATATTCCGGGTCGTTCGGATCGAGGCCAGCCAGCGGATTGGCATATTTGGCCATTGTTTCTTCGGAAAAAGGGAGCGGCGTAATGCCGTCGTTTTTGGAGGCCTCATTGCGCAGGGCCATGTATTCGAGCGAATGCAGGCGTTCGGGCTCGCGTGTGAAGGACGAATAGCTTTGCTCGGCATTGATCGTCAGCTCGTTCTTACCCGCTGTGCCGCGTTTGGTGGTGATCAGGATCACCCCGTTGGCGCCCCTTACCCCGAAAACGGCTGTCGCCGAAGCATCTTTCAGAATGGAAACGGAGGCAACCTCGTTGGCGTCGAGCGTACGGATGTTGTCGCGGGGCACACCGTCAATCAGGATCAGCGGGCTGCGGCCATTGGTGGTAGCTGCGCCGCGAAGGTACATCGTCGCGTCATCGCGTCCCGGCTGGCCCCCACCCGATTGAATGGAGGTCAGGCCCGGTAAGCGTCCCGACAAAGAATTGGCCAAGCTTGCTGATGAACTCTGCTGCAATACTTCCGACGTGACCGACGATACCGAGCCGGTCACTGATACCTTTTTCTGCTCGCCAAAACCCACGACGACCACTTCCTGCAAAGCTTTTTCGTCGACTTTCAAAGTAACGTCCAGGCTCGCGGCATTGCCAATGCTGATTTCCTGGCTGATATACCCGACAAAGCTGAATATGACAATGTCCTTATCCTCCGGCACCGAAAGCTGGTAAATACCTTCGATATTGGTGGAAGTCCCCACGGTTGTCCCCTTCACCACCACACTCGCGCCGGGAATCGGTTCGCCCTTTTCGTCGAGCACCTTGCCTGTAATGTCGCGATCAGCCTGTGCCCTCGGGATAACGTTTTCATAGGGTTCTGTTTTCAAAGACGTCTTTTTCTCTGCCGCTTTCCGCAGGAGAATGGTCTTTTTGGAAACCTTGTATTCGATGCCCAGCGGGCCGAGCAGCGTTTCGAGCACGGTGTCGAGCCGCTGGTTCTGGTAATCGAGTGTCACTTTCCGCTCGGCATGGATTACCTCGGCGCTGTAAATGAAACGGACCTTCGTCTGGCCTTCTATTTTTTCCAGCACTTTCTCCATATTCATATCAATAACGGATATCGATATACGCTGACTTAAAATTTCCTGTGCGCGCAGGTCCTTTGCCAGCGAGAGCTGCACACAGAGCATCCAGAGCACACACGGGACAATGCTGATTTTCATGATCTGCCAAATGATCGCTTTGTAATGTTTTCCCATAAATAAAAAGGTTAAGTAATGCTATTCGCAGCCGTCCGAGGCGACAATAACCGCATTGCCTTGCGTTTCGTACCGCGCGTTCACGACCGCGCAAATCAGGTCGAGCTTTTCGTGCACGGGTTCGTCCCCGAGCCTCGCCGTGAGCGTGCAATGCGCAATGGCGCGTGCGTCAACCTGAATGCGGATGCCGTACGTTTTTTCCAGCTCGGCAAATACTTCGGCCAGCGGAGTTCGTCTGAATTCGAAATTCTGGCTTTCGGCCGGCAAGTTAAGCAGTACCGGCTTCTGCACCGTTTTAGTAACCATATTCAAGCTTTTGCGATTGAAAGTAACCTGCTCGTTCGGTTTCAAAATCAATTTCTTACCCGCGCGAACCTCCTTTTTCCCTTCGCTTTCCAGCGCAGACACTTCCACAACACCCGTTTTCACGACCAGCTCCACATCGTCGTCATCGTCGTTGGCCTTGATACTGAAACTTGTGCCTTTGACTTTGGTAACCATCGAGCCTGCGTACACGAAAAACGGCTGTTCGGGGTTTTTCACTACTTCGAAAAACGCCTCCCCGCGCAGCGTAACCTCCCGTCGATCGGGGGCAAAGGCCGCGGGGTAGCTGATCCGCGCGTGCTTTTTAAGGATCACAGAGCTCCCGTCGGGCAGGTTAACGAGCTGTATGGCATTGGTTTCATTGTAAATTTCCGATAGCTGGGGCTTATCGCCGTCTCCGAGCCCGGCCACGAAAGTTTGCAGGTTCCGAAGGTTTTCTTTTTCCCTGAATAATGCGGTCACGATCCCTAATGCAAGCAACAGCATGGCCGCCATTTTGAGCCAATTACTTTTCCACCAGGGCAATGCGCGCCGTTGCTCGTCCGGAATAGCGTTCAGGATTTCGCTCACGCGCAGCTTCACTTCCGAATCGGGCAGGGCGTCGAGCTCGCCGCGAATGGCCAGCAATAGTTCGCGGGCCTGCTCGATATTGGCTTGCTGGCCCGGATGATTTGGGATGAATTCTTTCCAAAATGCATCCTGCTCGCCATGATAAACCCAACGCTGGAATGCCGGATCATCGAGCCAATCCTTTACCTGGAAATGACTATAATTATTCATGGATTTTCTTTAACTATTTGCTTTGATACGATGAGTAGCGAGCTAGCAAATAGTACCCACGGGTTTCAAAAAAATTTCAGAAATTTTTCAGTGCCACGCAATTTCGGAGCACAAGGCGAGGAAAATGGTGGCATGCTGCCAGTATTCGCGCAATTTTTGAATACCGTATTGCAGGTAATTGGCCACAGCCTGCCGTTGCAGCCCCATTACGGTCGCGATCTCTTCGTAAGACAGGTTTTCGTAGTATTTGAGGTAGAGGGCTTCTTTCTGGCGTTTAGGCAATGCGTCGATGGCTTGTTTCAGGCGATGGCTCGTGAGCTGGTCCGTTTCCTGAATGATCCAGTCGGATTCGGGGGAAAGGTCGTCCTGTACGTCGTCGTCGTGAATGTCGGAGAAAACCGACTGCCTGCGGATGCGGCGGATGAGGTTGTTCCGCAGCGATTGGAAGAGGTAGGGTTTGATAGCCGCGATGTAGGAAAGTGTTTCGCGTTTTTCCCAGATTTCGAGAAAGAGGTCCTGCAAACAATCCTTGATCAGGTCACGGTCGGGCGTGAAGCGGGTACCGTAGTGATAAAGCGCGGCATAATTCAGCTCGGTGAGCTCACCGAACGCACTTTTATCCCCTGCACAAAACTGCTGCCAGCGTGTGATCAGATAGGTTTCTGGTGAACGTTCTGAATTTTTCACAGGATCAGGAATAGTCAGCGGTCTGAAATACGCTCCTTGATGTCCCGGAAACTCCGGGCATCGGTACGTAAATATCTGTATTGACTATCCCTCAACTATCCTGCCCTGTCATGTTTTATTTAAAAAATTTCTCCGATTTGGTCAATATTTACCCCTAGTACCTTTTGGGCAATGGGATTCAATGCTGCCTTGTCGCCCTCGAAATGGAAAGTACTCTGCCTGTGCCTGATAGCCTCACCTTCTTTCATTGCCTTTACCGATGAGTTCGATTCCAACTCGTAAAACGGCCCCATTTGCGTGCCGTCGGCCAGTTTGCCGTCGTTATAGGCATTCAAAGCATCGCCGTTGTAAGGATCTTTGTGCAGCTCCCAGGTCGACTTCATGTACTGGCCCTGCGGGTCGAGGTCGAATTGAATAATGGTGAGAATGCCTTTTTCGGCATCGTAGCTGCCGGCCACGTTCCGGGCCGATTTGGGGGCAATGCCTATTTTACTGCGGTGCTTTCCATCCGCTTTGAGAAACAGCGTCGAGTCCTTTATCACGAGCCTGTCGGCTGGTATTTTGCCGAAATAGTCGTCGGTAATAAGCGGTTTTTCGGATAATGCCTTTGAAAACGGCGCAATAATGGTCGTCTGGTCCGATGGGCGGAACATCCCCAGCAGCCAGATACCCAGCATGCCCGTGTCGGGCTTCCAGGTTTCGTCTTTATTGGTCACCAAATTGGTGGAGCGGTACGCAACGGCTTTCACGCCGCTTAACGCAGGCAAGTCGAGCAGATTAGCAATATCCTCTTTTGTCAGCATTTGAATTTTCCGGCTGATCTCGATCACGAACATCTTACCCGAATAATTCTCGATCATCGCATTGATCTGAAACTTCACCGACGACGCATCCGATTCTACGACCTTGTAGGCTACCGTGTCGATCAGCCCCGGTGTTTGCCAGTTTTCGAATTCAAAGCTTTGCCCTTTTTTGAAATACACCGAAAACTGCCCTCCCTCGGGAGATAGCCAGAAACGCTCTTCACCCCCAAAACCATTCATATGCGGCTGATACTGGCCGCTTTCAATGAGCTTGTAGTTGATCCAGCCATAGCTGTTTCCCGCATCGCCATTGGCGGTGCTCGTCATCACCCGACCCTGATAAGCCGGGATGATAATAGCCTGTGCCTCTGCATTATCGGGCGCAGCCAGCACGACAGCCTCTTTATATTTCTTCAAAAATGCCAGGTCATAGCCGAAAGTACCGGCAGCCTGTGTTTGCTCAGTTTCCAATTTGTTCTGATCATTTTTATGGTCCGACGAACAACCCGCAGCCGTCAGTATCGTCGCCAAAATGAACGGATAATGCGCTTTCATCGGGCTATTCTTTCAAATAATTGCCATAACCGACGATCAGCACGGAAAGGATAATCACCAGGATACCGATGATGATCGAGGAAATGGTCCTTTTACTTACTCCTTTCCACTCTTTCAGGACTAGTCCCCATGAGTTAGCCACCAGGATAATGAACGCCATGTGCAAAATCCACGAGCTCGGGCCGTTTCCTAACTTGCTCTCTCCCATGCCATAAAAGAAGAATTGCAAAAACCAGGTTGTACCGGCCAATGCGGAAAAAATATAGTTCGAAAGTAGTGGCGTCGAGGAATCGGTATAGTTGCCGAAGGTTTTGTTGCGTGCATTGAGGAGCATACACCAGATAAAATTGGTGGTAAGCCCACCCCAGAGGATCACGACGTAGGTCACATTGTTTTGGAATAAAAATTCTCCCTGACCCGGATTAGCCGCTTTCCATATCTCGTTCGCCTCCTGCGCCATTACCTTGCCCGCGTCGATCCCGAATGCGAAACAGGCGCTGAGAATCCCTGAAATGATCGAAACCGTGAGCCCTAGCCCGATTTTAAACTCGGTATTATCTGCCGCAACGTGGCCTGTTTTCCGTAGGTCGGCGTCCTTCATCGCTCCTGCCTTCCCGCAGATGATAATGCCTATCACACAAACCAGCAAGCCGATGAGCACCCACTGCCCCCAGGCATTGTTGAAAAGCATGGAAATGGTATCCTTGCCCGGCTGCGGGTTGAATTCGTAGTAAATAGAGGGGATCAACGCGCCGAAAACCGAACAAAGCCCAAGGATGATCGAGCTACCGAGCGCGACGCCCAGGTAGCGCACACCTAACCCGTACGTGAGACCGCCTATGCCCCACAGCACACCGAAAAAATAGGTCAGAAAGAGAATGCCGCCGTTGGTATGGGCAATGATCTCCGTGTAACCGGGGATGGTCAGGTACGCCGCGAGCGGAGGCACGATTAACCAGGAGAAAAGCCCCCCGACGATCCAGTAAGATTCCCAGGCCCAGCCTTTGACCTGCTTGTAAGGAATATAAAAACTGCCGGAGGCGAAGCCACCGATGAAATGGAAGATAACACCCAGAAGAGCTTGCATGAATATTTTTTGAATTTTATCATGTAAGAGTGTTCCTCCGGGTATCTACTTGAAGACACTCCAAGTATTGAAATTCGCGGCTTGTCTCAGTCGCCGACCACCACCTTCCTGACTACCCGACTGTTACCTGATTTCCATTCGAGCAAATACAGCCCGGCAGGCCATTGTGCGGTGGATATTTGTTGTGTTTCGTTGGCGCGGATGCCGCGATTTTTGAGCATGCGCACACCGCCCGCCGTAAGCACATCGAAAGTGCCGGTTTTAGAAGAATATACTTTGAAATAATCAACGGAAGGGTTCGGAAATACCTTGATCTCCCCTGCATTGCCCGGCTCTACGCCTGTAACCGAAACGGGCAGGAGGTTCGTCAGCAGACGTACGCCGCCGGCATTGTTCCCAATGGCCACGTCGGGCTTTTTATCGCCGTTCAAATCGGCGACAGCCAGCGAGAGGTAATTACCGAAATACGGATTACCCGGCTTGCCATTCACGCTTACGATGGTGCTGGCGCGGTCGGTCCATTTGCCCCAATCGGCATTATTAAATACACGGATCGTTCCGGTGTGATCGACGGTCGCGAGGTCGGGTTTGCCGTCGAGGTCGAAATCCGCCACGGCGACCTGAGAAAAGCGGCCGGCGAAATTAATATCCACGCCGGCGAAGGAGTCGGTTTCGAGTTTGAAAGTGTACTGCTTATTGCTGCCGGTATTGGTGTAGTAGTAAATATTCCCCTGCGTTTTGCCTATCAGCAGGTCGAGGTCGCCGTCGCCGTCGGCATCGTAGAAATAGGGAGAATCACCGATTTGCAGTTCCGTAGGCAGTGCTATTGCAACTGCATCGGCAAGGTTAAGCTGCGCTGCGCCACCGTTCGTGCCTTTGTTGGGAATGTAGCGGTATTCAAGTTTCAGGCTGGTAGTGGCCGTCGCTGCAAAACCGAGGTCTGCCACCCCGTCCCCATTAAAATCCGCCCATTGGGGTTTGACATTGTAAATAGAAAGCTTTGAGAGCAGTTCGAGGTAATCCTGCGATTCTACACTGAAACTCGGTTCAGTAGCGGTTCCGCTGTTTTTTAAATACCAAAGACTTCCCTTAAAACCGCCTGCTGCGGGATTCCCACCAGTTCCGATGAGCATATCCAGGTCGCCGTCGCCATCCATGTCAAAGAAAGACGGCACCGCATTCTCGCCGACGTCGATCATCTGGTCCTGCAAGAAGTTTTTGCGTACGAGTTTGAAAACAGGTTTGTCGCTCGTGCCTTCGTTATGATAATACCAGCAGGAGGATTTGAAATCGGTCATATTCGCATCACTCGCGGGAAGGCTTGGCGCGATCAGCAAGTCTTTGACGCCGTCGAAATCCACGTCTTCATAAAAACCGGCGGGAAAAATATGCAGCGCTACGGGATCCACCGCAGGATAACTATTGGTAAAAGCGGTAAAATTGGCAATAATGCCCTTGGCGGAATTGGTCAGAAATGAAATATGGTCGTTGCTCACGTGGCCGGCGAGGAGGTCCTTGGTGCCGTCGCCATTCAGGTCGTGGAGGAGGATTGAATTCCCCGCGTGCCGGATGCCCATGGGCGAAGCCGCCCGCTTCGAAGGGTCGGTTACTACGCCACAATCGACACCTACTACAAAATCCTCGCCATCGCCTTTGTGAAAATTGCCCCAGCAATCGCCATTGCGCTGAAAAACCGGGCTTGCCTGCGTGCCCAGGCTGTCGCGCACGCCGAATTTCTCCATGCTCAGGTTCTGATGCAGTTCAATATAGTTTCCGGTGAAATCGAAGGTCAGCAGGTCGAGATCGCCGTCGTCGTCCACATCGGTAATGGCCGGGATATCTGTACCCGACACCTGCATATTGATATTACCCGAGAAGCCCTTGGTATACAGCACATCACGGACCTTTTTCCATGACCACACATTTCCCGTTTTAACCTGCTGATAAACCACAATGCCCAGCGACGTGCTCGCAAAAAGGTCTTTCAGCCCGTCGCCGTTGTAATCGGCAAGGATCATCCAGTTATCGACCTGCGGGAAAAGCGTTTCATAATAGGGAGCGTGAATGAATGTCTTTTTACCCGCATTCAATGGGTCGGGGCCAGCCAGAAACGTGGTAACCTTGCTGTTCGTGCGGTCGTAAACGACCAGGTCCTCGTCGGCATCGTTGTTCAGGTGCATTTTCAGGAACTGCGACGCATTGAGGCCCCCACCCCAGGGGTTAGTCATTTTCACGCCGCCGGTCGACACACTTGTGAGCGTATCGAGCTTGAACCAGGCTTGCTGGGCCAGCAGCCCGGAAGGTTTATAAAAGCAAATGAAGAAGAGGACAAAGGAGGTAAATTTGGTTCGCATCGTTGAGGAATAATCTATTAGTTTTGCAGGTTTCCGGACGGTTAGTTCGTCCTAAACCTAACGAAATAAGCCTGCATTACTTTATAACGACCGGTCAATTCATGTATACTTCCATAGAAACACTTTACAATATATACCGCAAGGGCGCCAAAGTTTCCACCGACACCCGCCAGATTACCGAGGGATGTATTTTCTTCGCATTGAAGGGCGACAAATTCGATGGGAACCAGTACGCCGCGGAAGCTTTACAAAAAGGTGCAGCCTATGCCGTGGTCGATGATCCGAACGTGGTCGCCGGCGAGCGTTTCCTCCTCTTTGCCGACGGCCTTACCGCCCTGCAGGACCTGGCGCGGCATCACCGCCAGACGTTCGAATTCCCGGTGGTCGCACTGACCGGCTCAAATGGCAAAACCACTACCAAAGAGCTGATATCGAAGGTACTTTCCATGAAATTCAATACCTACGCGACGCGCGGGAACCTGAACAACCACATCGGCGTGCCGCTCACGATCCTGAGCATCGACCCGGCCAAACATGAAATGGCGGTGATTGAAATGGGTGCCAACCACCAGCAGGAAATCGCGTTGCTCGCCAGCATCGCGCAGCCGACCCACGGGCTCATCACCAATATCGGTAAGGCGCATTTGGAAGGCTTCGGAGGCGTTGTCGGCATTATCAAAGGCAAGGGCGAGCTGTTCGATTACCTTTCCAAAAAGAAAGGCACCGTGTTTGTAAACTCGACGCAGGATGTGATTATGGATATGGTAAGCAAGCGTCGCGCATTTGGCGAGATCGTATTCTATTGCTCCGAAAACAGCCCGGTGAACCCGACGCTGATCGAGGAAAACCCGAACGTTGTTTTCAGCAACGGCGGCAAGACTGTTACTACGCATCTGCCGGGAAGGTACAATTTCGACAACATTTGTGCCGCACTGGCCGTTGGCAAACACTTCGGAGTGGAGGATGCGGACGCCTATGAGGCCGTAGCTACTTACGAACCCGACAATAACCGTTCGCAAATCGTCAAAAAAGGCACGAATACCGTCATTATGGACGCTTACAATGCCAATCCGTCGTCTATGGCGGCAGCGGTGGCGAATTTCGCCCGCATGGAAGCGCCTCGGAAGATCCTGATCCTCGGCGACATGTTCGAGTTGGGCGATGCGGCACCGGAGGAACATTTAACATTGGGAAAACAGATTGCCGGGGAGAAGTTCGACGTCGTAATACTTGCCGGAAAACTCATGCAGCACGCGCTCCCCGCATTGCCGAAAGCCTATTATTTCCCGGATAAATTCTCGCTCCACAACTGGATTATGGACAATCCGCAAGAAAATACATATTTCCTCATCAAAGGCTCGCGCGGGATGTCGCTGGAAACGGTGCTCGGTGTGATGCCCGATAAATAATTTATAATTACAGTTATTATTAGTATAATTATATTGCAAAAATTGATGACAATATAAACATCATCTATAACAACTTCGTTCCTATAAATAAAACTAAATTCATTTAATTAAATCAACTCTTTCCTGGCATAGTACCAGACCAGGGTTTGCCCCATGTACTCACCGTTCGTAGTTTTGTAACACCAAAAAATACAATTTATAAACAAACGAGCAATCATGGCTAATAGACTGTTATCAGTGGGATCGGTTTTCCCGGAATTCAAAAAGACATCCGTAGTATCGCTGGAAAAAGGAAACGAATTCTACGATATTACCTCAGAGGATCACAAAAACGCTGAGAAATGGATGGTAATGTTCTGGTGGCCAAAAGACTTCACTTTTGTGTGCCCTACCGAGATTGCAGAATTCAACAAACACACTGCAGACTTCGCTGACCGTGACACGATCCTGATCGGTGCTTCTACCGACAGCGAATACGTGCACCTGGCATGGCGCAAAAACCACGACGACCTGCGCGACCTGCAATTCCCGATGCTGGCCGATACTTCTAAATCATTGGCAGAAGAGCTGGGTATCCTCGAAGCAAACGAGAAAATCGCTTACCGTGTGACTTACATCGTGGATCCACAAGGTATCATCCGTTGGGTATCTGTAAACGACCTTTCAGTAGGCCGTAACGTACCAGAAGTGCTTCGCGTACTCGATGCGTTGCAAACTGACGAGCTTTGCCCTTGCAACTGGCAAAAAGGCGAAGCTACTATCGCGTAGTTACTCCATTTGAAAGCAGTTCACAGCGGTCAGTCATTCGTACACCGGTTCTGTGAACTGCTTTTTTATCACCCACGGGAAATTCTTCCCACCCAAAATTCAGACAAACATGTATCCATTTGCAGCCACAGGGAACACGAAAGAGTCCCTGTATAAAGAGGTCAATTTGCCTGCGGAATTCGAAAGCGTGCTGATCGACAAGCTCGCGGCGCTTGACCATCGTTACCTCAAAGACCTGAAAATCAACGTAGGTAATGTTTTAAAATCACAAACATTGAACCGCAAGGAGGCATTGCTGCTCGCATTGTCGGTAGCAGTGAATGAAAAAAATGCGGCGCTGATCGCAGCCCTGGAAGAACTCGCGACACAGGAAGGAGCCGACGAGAAGGAGATCGCGGAAGTAACAGCCTGTGTTTCACTGATGAATGCGAACAACGTGTTCTATCGTTTCCGCCACTTCATGCACAAGGAGTTTTACGACAATGCGCCTGCGGGTATCAAAATGAGCATTATGGTGAACCCCGTGCTCGGCAAAGAATTCTTCGAATTGCTAAGCCTTGTCGTATCGGCATTGAACGGCTGCGAAATGTGCGTGACTTCGCACGAGCAATCGGTGCTGAACCACGGTGGTTCACAGGCACGTATATTCGATGCGGTAAGGCTTGGAGCAATCTTCAAGAGTTTCTCCGTTTTGATATAAAACAAAACTAGCCAGGTCTTTAAGATCTGGCTAGTCCCAAATTATCCATCCTATTTCTCTATTGTTTCTCTTTTCTGAATGCTGCGGCGCAGCAATTGACACTCATCGCCGGCAGCTGGCTATTCAACCTTCCGCAGCTCGGTGGTAGAAGTGTTCTCCTTCCCTTTTTCGATCGACTTCACAACTCCTACACCCGGCGCAGTCCAAAGCGTCACATTCACGGTTTCGGTAGTAATCTCCGGCTGTGTTACCTCGGTTTCGAGCTTGGCATAAACCTCGTAGGAATACTCCCATTTAGTGCAATTGAAACTACCTGCCGGCGTAGTTACCGATTCTTCGGCGACTGCTTTGCCGTTTTTATACGTCAGACGTGATTCGAGCTTTCCGAGGATCGAACCTTCGTCCTCCGTCGGGATTTCCAGTTCCAGCAACACCTTGATCGGGTCGCCTTTGAAAGTTAGGGCGCTGTTAACCTTTCCATTATTTTCCAGCAGCTGGTACTGCGGGAAACCGGTGATTTTTATATCCGAAATAAAAGCAAACTCGTTGATTTGAGTCACCAGCGCCTGCATTGCCGACGGGTAAGGCAGCTCGTTGGTGGTGGTGCCACCTTTGGCGTAGGCTTTCGATACCAGCGTCATCTCATCGCCATCTTCCTTGATGATATTGTGGATCGTGTGCACCGCCATTCCGGCCGAGTCCTTGGTACTCACGATTTTGGTCACCATATCGCTGATAGTGCCGTCAGAATCGGTGACTTTATAGTTGTAATTCTTGTCTTTCGAAGGAATAAATGCTTTTTCAGTACCGCCGTTGTCGCCACCGTCGGGATTTGGATTGTCGTCATCCTTACAGGCAGTGAATGACATGGCCAGAACGGCCAGGGCCAATGCAGATTTCGCAAATCGGCTGATGATCAGTGAGGGTGCAATTTTAATTTTCATGGCAAATTTCAGATTAATTTAGATTTCAATTGATTTCATAAAGCTTGATGGCCGACTGGCCCGTCGTGTCTTTTTCCAGCTCCTTTCGAAGCCTTTCATTCAGGTATCTTCTAACCGAAAGCTTCCGGACATCGAGCACCTCCGGTTCGGTCGTTTCCGACACGAGGTGGCTGCTATTGGCGTAATACCTGACGACCGTCGATTTTTTATCCGAAGCAGTTTCCACCACCCAAAAGCCCTTGTCGGGGAACGGCTGCCGGGCAGAACGAATAGCCTTCGCAGCCTGGTACCGGATTCCCGCTACAACCAAAAGGCCGGCCAACATATAGGGTGTCATGCTATTCATGGTAACATCTCATTTCAACTAAAAAAATGGTTGATCACCGCCCGACCCGAGCTCATAAACTTCGGTTCCTGCCAATGCGCCTTCACGAGGTTGCGTATCACGACCATGTGCGCACACAACAGAATGGGCACCACTACTCCGGGCAAAAGCACAAACGGAAACTGCAATACCAGTACATTGGGCTGGTCAAGACCGATGGTTTGGAACACGAACGGTACCGACAATACGGCGCGAAATATTTCATTGAGCAGCAACCCCAGGCAAAGGAAATTCCAGAGTACCAGCAACCGCCATTTCATTCCGCTGCGCATCACTCCTATGTAGTAAATGCAGGGCGTCGAAAGTCCGGCCAGGATATCGGGGTTACCTCCTCCGAAAGTCATTTCATGCGGCACCATTTTGTCGATGAACGCCCAGTAGAATACCACCTCCACGGGTGCCCTCACGACATGGATCATCGTGAGCAAATCCACGTTCATCCGGTCAATGAGCGCTTTCCCCGGCCCGGTCAGAAAGAGCCAGGCCATCAGGGCAGCGGGTGGGACCACCAGTAACAGCAGCCTTGGGAAAATGGTATCGGTAATTTTGAAATATCCCGCCAGGGCGGTCCCGCATTGTATCGCTATCCAGAGGGCGACCAGCGCGGCGAAGAGCCGGGAGCCTTTCACAGCCTGGTGGAAAGTAAATACCACCAGGATTGTGATGAGGCCGAATATGGTACTGGTACAATACGTGGAACTGTCCATTACAACTCCCTACTCTTTCAGCAGCTTCGCCTGTGCGTTGTCCTTGAAAGTGTTCACCGTTTCAACATCGCTGTTGATGGTCCCCTGGTAGTTGACGAAGATTCCGTAGCCACCGCTATTGGAAATCACCGACTTGCGGATCGCCATACGCGATTGTCCGCCGTAGATCGCGATGTTGGCTTTCTTACCCGACACAATGGCAATGTTACCACCGCCGGATACTTCCGCATTTTCGATCACGTTCTTGTCGCTGGTCGAGAAGCAGAGCAAACCTTTCCAGTAAGCAGCCGTATTCTCCGCGCCGCGGATGATGATCTTGTTGGTTTCTGTTCCTACTGCATTGAAATAGCCGTCCTCGATGGTGATGAAACCGGCGCGGCCTACCTCGATGATCACGCCCGGAAGCAGTTTCCAGTTGGCGTCAGATGCAATGTTTTCAAGAATGCGGTAAGGGGTTTTGTCTTTGAAACCTTTCCATACCACTTCTGTCGTAGCGTTTTTAGGCAGGGACGATCCGAAGATCTCGACTACATTACGGCCGTTGCCATTGAATTTGGAATCCGTATCCAGGTTCTTCACGTTTTCGGCGCCCATCAGGAGACCTGCTTCGGTATTCTCTTTGAAATTGTTCTTTTCAAAAGATCCCAGGATCACCGAATATTCAAGATACAGGCCGTAACCCGCATTTTGTTCGAAAAGACAGTTTTTGATATTCACTTCCGCGCGACCGGCCCCGAGAACCGCCATACCGGCTTTGGTAGTGGCATAAAGCGGCTTGCTGCCCGCGTGCATTACCTGTACATATTCGAGGGTATTCGCGCTGCTCGACGAGCGGAATATGATCCCCGACCAGAAACCCTTGGTAGTTTCCTTACCAATAAAACGGATCGGTTTCGCAGAATCTCCTTTCGCCAGCAACACACCGCCACCATCGTTGATTTCAATGCGGGTATCCCGTGCAAATGCGATCACTACGCCCGGTTTGATTTCGAGCTCCGCATTGACCGATACATTCGCATTCACGATGTAATCCGGAATAGCCGGGTTGTTGATGCGGTCGGTCAGGGTGAGTTTGGCGCGGATGTTGGCGTCGATCACAATCGGTTCAATCACCGTGGCGGTGATCAGGACTTTGTCTTTACTCTGCCCATTGGCATTGCTGACGGTCAGTTCCACTTCGTATTCACCCGGAAGATCGGCGGTGAAAGTGGGCTTGGCGGAGGCAGCCGAAGCGAGGTTAGCGGCACTACCCGCCGGCTTTTTACTGAATGCCCAGCTGAATTCGAAAGGCTTGTTCTCGCTGTCGCTGGAAGCACTGCCATCGAGATTCACAACAGAGCCTGCATTTACATTCTGGTCCGCGCCTGCTTTGGCGGTCAATGTGTTGGATGGTTTTACATCTTCGTCCTCCTTGCAGCTACCCAGCAACAGGGCAAAGGACAAGGCTGCCCAAAGAATTCTTCTTGCTTTTAACATGGCTAATAATCCAAATGATTTAAATGAATTTCACTTCCATTTTTTAATGGCGGTGCAATTTTAAACCGATTTGGCGAGCCAGGGAAGGGCAGGAAACAGAGTGTCGATCAACAGCGGGTTTTGTCGACAAACGCCTTTTGCGGCGCCGTTTAGAAGGTGAGTTTGAAGCGGCGCTGGCAGTCGTTACGGAAGTTCCGGCCAATGGGCAGTTCCTTTCCGGCGATTTCGAGCTTGTGGGAATGGTAGCTTTCGACCTTATCCACCGACACGATGAATGACCGGTGAATGCGTATGAAGCCGTCTTCGGGCAGGAGTTCTTCCAAAAGGCTGATTTTCTGTTTTGAAATAAGGGCTTTGTCTTTCAATACTACCTTAATATAGTCACGCAGGCTTTCGATCCAGTAAATGTCATTGACGTTCACCTTCACCATTTTACGGTCGACTTTTAAATACAAAAACACATCCTGGCTGACCGGCGCAGCCTTTTGCGCCACCGAAACGGATTGGTTGGTAATGTTTAAACCCGTAAAAACCTTGTCCATCGCCCGCAGGAAACGTTCGAATGGAATGGGTTTTAACAAATAGTCGACTGCATTGAGATCGAAACCTTCCACGGCGTAGTCCTGGTAGGCGGTAGTAAAAACGACTTTGGGAGGGTTTTTGAGACTCCGGAGCAGATCGGTACCTTTCAGCCCAGGCATTTTTACATCCAGAAACATCAGATCGATCTTCTGTTGCTGCAACACCTGAAATGCCTGAATCGCATCCTGGCAGCGCGCCGCCACCTCTATCTCGGTAAAATTGGCGAGGTAGTTGTCCAGTACCTCGATCGCGTGGGGTTCATCGTCCACCAGAATGGCTTTCAACTTCATAATATCAGATTTCCAGTCGTTTGTCAAGGTCAATTTCCAGGATCACAGCAAACACATCCTCTTCGTCCATGATTTTGAGATTATGGGCCGAAGGATAGAGGATTTCAAGGCGCTTGCGCACATTCGCCAGGCCTATGCTCACGTGATGCGGGCGGTCGTCGGGCATGGCGGTTTCAGGCTTGCTGTTCGAAATCTTAAATTTCAATGCATTGTTCTTTACCCGCAAATCCATGTTGATCCACGCCTGCCCGATCTGCTCGCTGGCCCCGTGCTTGAATGCATTCTCCACCAGCGGCAGTATCAGCAGCGGTGCTATCTTCTGCTCGGGCGACAGGCCATTGATACTGAAATGAATATCCAGCCGCTCTTCATACCGGATCTTTTCCAGTTCAATATAGCTTTTGAGAATGCTAATGTCCCTTTCCAGCTGCACAACTTCCGTATTGGCCTCGTAAAGCATATATCGCAATATCTCCGCCAGCCCCATTACGACGCCTGGCGATTGGGGCGATTGTTTGAGGGTCAGCGCGTACAGGTTATTCAATGTATTGAACAAAAAATGCGGGTGCAACTGGCCTTTGAGAAAATTCAGCTCGGCCTCCATCGCCGCCTGTCGCCTATCGAACCACATTTTGAAAAACTTCACCGACAATGCGATCCAGACGAAAATATTGGTCTGCTCAAATGCGCTGATCAGGTAAGTCGGTTTCGCAAGCTGTTCCCGGAATGTTCCTTCGAGTTTGCGCCATACGAACGTCGGGTCGTTCTTTTTTACCGCATTGTAAATGATCGGGTCCGCAACAAGTATCTCCATGAGCCTGAATGCCAGCGTGGAGCCGATCACGACCAACAGAAAAAGCAGGACGAACTGCACATATTTCTTACGGTCGAAATACCGCGGGATGATCACGTAGGCGATCAGGTAAAAGTAACCGATGTGAATAGGCATGAACAAGCCCACAATGCCGATTGTAAGCCAATAGTCGGGCATCCCTGCACCATAAATGATCGTCAGGATCGTCAGCACGACGAGCCAGAACAGGATATGCAGGAAAACTCTTTGATGTTTACTCTTATTCAGGACCGGGAAAACAGGGCGCATAGGAACAAAGATAACGATTTCGGAGGCCAATACAGGGTTAGAAAAGCATTGTCGACCGACGTCATACTATTGTCGACGAACAGCAGTTGAGCGGGTAATCATTTGGAGTACAGACAAAATATCTTCGTTAACCGGTGAATCACAGGGCCGTCACTTCATAATGCGGCCATATCCAGCCTTTGAAAGATAAAATATCCAAATTAAGCCCTCAAATCAGAATTTGTATCTGCATTTATTCCCTCCGGTGGTTTTTCTACTTAGTTTTGTGGTAAAATCAAGATATTAACTAAACTGTAAAATAATGGCAACGTCAACCGAAACGTACATTCCGTACAAGGTAAAAGACATCTCGCTGGCCGAATGGGGCCGTAAAGAAATCACATTGGCAGAAGCTGAAATGCCAGGTTTGATGGCGATCCGTGCCGAATACGGTCCGTCACAGCCTTTGGCAGGTGCGCGTATCGCAGGTTGCTTGCACATGACGATCCAGACAGCCGTTCTGATCGAAACCCTTACAGCATTGGGCGCGGAAGTTACCTGGTCATCCTGTAACATCTTCTCTACGCAAGACCACGCAGCAGCAGCCATCGCAGCAGCGGGAATCCCTGTTTACGCATGGAAAGGAATGAACGAAGAGGAATTTAACTGGTGCATCGAGCAGACTTTGTTCTTCGGCGAAGAGCGTAAGCCCCTCAACATGATCCTCGACGACGGTGGTGACCTTACCAACATGGTATTCGACGAATATCCTGAGCTGATCGACGGAATCAAAGGTCTTTCGGAAGAAACTACAACCGGTGTTCACCGTTTGTACGAGCGCTACAAAAACGGAACGCTCCACCTGCCGTCTATCAACGTAAACGACTCAGTTACAAAGTCTAAATTCGATAACAAATACGGCTGCCGCGAGTCATTGGTTGACTCTATCCGCCGCGCAACCGACCTCATGCTCGCTGGTAAAGTAGCAGTGGTAGCAGGTTACGGCGACGTAGGTAAAGGTTCTGCCGAATCACTTCGTGGTGCAGGCTGCCGCGTACTCGTTACTGAAATCGACCCGATCTGCGCATTGCAGGCTGCTATGGACGGTTTCGAAGTGGTAACAATGGACGAGGCTGCCGACCGCGCTAATATCTTCGTTACTGCTACCGGTAACTACAAAATCATCACCGACCGTCACTTCCTCAAAATGCGTGACAAAGCGGTAGTTTGTAACATCGGCCACTTCGACAACGAAATCGATATGGCTTGGTTGAACAAATCTTACGGAAACACTAAATCGCAGATCAAACCACAAGTGGATATCTACAATGTGGAAGGCAAGGACATCATCGTGTTGGCAGAAGGCCGTCTGGTGAACCTGGGCTGCGCAATGGGCCACCCGTCATTCGTAATGTCATGCTCATTCTCGAACCAGACGCTGGCGCAGATCGAGCTTTGGACCAACACTGCTGCTTACGAGAAGAAAGTATACGTTCTTCCAAAAGCACTGGACGAGAAAGTAGCTGCGTTGCACCTCGCACACGTAGGCGCGAACCTCGACAAACTGACCGAAGAGCAGGCTGCTTACATCGGTGTAACTGTGGAAGGTCCTTTCAAAGCGGAGACTTACCGTTATTAATAATAGGATTGATATTTAAAAGACCGGCTGGTTCGCGTAACTGGCCGGTCTTTTTTTGTACTCGCTCTATGCTTCTGCCTGCTTGTCGTCGGGCTTTCCCGTTGATGGAGGTACCTGATCAACCGGCCTTGCGGGCGTCGGAAAGGAAATATTGTTTTCATCAAAAACCCGCTTTACAACCTTCATTGCCGCACTTTTCGCAGGCCCGGGTCCAATCTTATCCTGACGGATCCAGAACAGTATTTCAAAATCGATGCTCTTTTCCGTGAAGCGTGTGAAGTTGAATTCGATCACTTTCAAAGGATCGATAAAGTCGAGCTTTTTAATTACGCTTAATGCAAGGCTTTCCACTATTGCGAGATCGTCTTTATAGCCAATGCTGCCCTCCATTTTTACGCGTCTTTCCCCCGAATGCGTGAAATTCACGATGGGTTTCTGAAAAATGTCCTTGCTCGGCAATTCCACCTGCTGCCCCTCGAAGTTATCGAGCTTCACCGACCGCAACCCGATCGACAGCACCTTACCGGTATAGCCATTTGTTTCGATGACGTCTCCCACCTGAATAGGCCGCTGGATCGCGATAAATGCCCCTGAAATGAAGTTGGTCGTGAGATCCTGGAATGCAAAACCGAGCGCCAATGCCAGCACACCGGCACCGGCGAGTAAGGAGGTCACCGTCTTATCCAATCCCAGAACGCCTAGTGCAAAAAAGAAGCCGGTAGTGATAATCGTAATGCGCGTAATCGTCGAAATCAACCCCACCAGCGCCACATTCTGCGATGCATGCCCCAATATCCGCTCAATAAATTTCCCTCCCAGCCTCGACAAAATCCTGAAAACGATCAGGATGATAATGGCGATAAGCAAGTTAGGCAACAAACGGTAAGCTTCGACCGTCCAGCGGTCGACCTTGACGGCAATAGGGTCTACTATTTTGGAAATTTGTGCAAAAATCATGAGTGCTATTAATGCGGTCGGCCTGTCGAACTACTAAGGGACCCGTTTTCTATAAACAAGGCAAAACTCCGAAATGTTGTGTGTTTTGCAAAAATACCTGCTGTGAAATTCCGGACACCGATCCGCTGCATTTTAACCGAAGGCTCGCTACACGCTTGACTATGCAGGTAAGGCCACCAATATTACCGTGAAGAAAGTCAATGGTACGCTGGTCTCCTCGACGGACAGAAAATACTCCGTACCGACGTATTACTTTTAATAATAATCATACGGCCCGCTTAACGGCGGGCCTTTTCTATATACATCAAAGTCGGCTACAATCTTTCCAGCAATTCGCTCTTCTTCACTTTAAATTCCTCCTCTGTGATCTGCCCTTTCTCGAAAAGCACATTCAGCTTCTCTATCGTAGCGATCACGATATCCTCCGGACTTTTCGTTCCCGAACTCAAATCAGCATTGGAAGCAACGTCATAAGGCATTTCAGGCGTGGAACGCTTGGGTGCATCGGGGTCCGATACCACTTCAAGCGCCGACAAATCCACCTGTCCTTCCTGGCTCGTGAACCGATAGCTCCTCACAGTGCCCTGTTGCTGCGAAACGCCCGTGATCTGATGATGTTTCGTATCATAGATTGTCCGTTTACCGTCGTCCTCGATCACCAGCCGGTGTACCGGCGCAAAATAGGCATAGCGAAAGTTATTCTGCGAACCGCTCGACGTGGGGGTACCGAAGATCGCCGGCCAGGAAGTACTGGGCTGGCTGAAAAAACCGCCTCCCGTGCTGGCACGGGTATCCTCATGCGCGGGAGCAGCATTGGCGGGCCCGTCGTTGTGCTCAAACAATACCGTTGTGGTTACCAAATTCGCCAGTTCATTGCAAAGTCTCTCAACAGTGTTGCGGAGCGAGCTATTGAACATGTCACCTACCATTGTCATTCCGCCGCTCATCCATTGCCCTTGTCCGCCGAGCTCCGGCAGATTAAACTGGGCCATCGTACCATTGCCACGAATGATCGCCTTCAATAGCGACTCGACCGTTTCGGGCTGCAAGTTATATCGGCCAGCGATGTCATTCAACTTCTGCTGTCCGTCTGCGCTTAGTGTCTTCATCGGATTAAGTTTTATAAAAGTGCAACAAAAACGATGCCATGACATGGTCTCAAAACCGGCAATACATTCAACGCAACCATTCACGCATCGGATTTCCGGCGACTTCTACAAGGCAAGTAAGTTTGAACCCATACCGATCAATTGATTAATAAATAAACACGAAACGTTATGAAAAAACTTACGCTAAACGGAAATCTGCTGAAAGGATTGGCATTGGCGGCCATGCTATCGGGTTGTCAGAACGAAGAAATCAGAACACAAAATACACCAACTGATATTACAACTGACAATAAAAATGCTAAAACTATTTTTACACCTCAATTAATCAAAGAGGGTGCGAATGAATTGGAATACTATGGCGACTATGATGTGAATAGAGGAAAACTTAAAAAGCTAACGAATACGGCCGAAGATGCTTACACGGAATATCAATACAACGGATCCAGTGTTGTAGCTCAACGAAAAAAAATCTCAACCAACGCCCTTATTTATCAAGTCACTTACCAATTAGATGGCCTTGGCCGTTGCGTTGAAAGTCTGAGCACAGAAACCAATAAATCGCTGAAATACGAGTATGGCCAGTCGAGCAGGTTAATGAAGATTTATTATAAATCTAATCCAAACGAGCGAATCGAATTTACTTACGAGCAAAGTGCCGTAACGTCCTTAAAAAGCATCAGCTTCTTCAATCAGGCAAACGCAGCCACCAAAGAGGTAAGTTTCAGCTATATGGTTCAGGGCGGGAACCCAATGGAAAACAAGTACCCGACCAATCCGGATGCACTCGGAATAACCAGTAAATATCTTCCCATATTCGGAGTCTTTCACTCCTATTTACCAACACACGAGTCAACGAAAAATCTCCCATGGAACGGCGCGGCATTTCCAGGTTATACTTTGACGTATCTCTTCAATGCAGGAGGATATGCCAAAACAATTAATTCAACATCCAGCATGAATGGTATGACCACAGTCACAAACCGCACCTACACTACCCCTAAACTATAACTACTGCATGCGGCTTTCACAAGCCTTTGGTTGTCCATTTAATTCCCTCATCTATCGAATTTCCAAGGTGTTCCGCACGACTACTGCTTCTGAATTCATTTTATCTATTTCACACATTTAAATTCTAAAACGTTATGAAAAAATTACACATCCATGGAAATTTATTAAAGGTATTCCTACTCGGTACACTATTAACCGGCTGTCAGAACGACGACATCCTGTCGCCTCAAGGGACTGCCGATGTAACCGTTCAAGACGAAAGCGCCAAGATAAACGCCGAGCTAAAATTGGTTAAAGAAGGCCTTACAACCTTGCAATACATCAAACAGGGGCGCTTTACAGGCAAACTTTCAAAAGTGTCCGAAACTGCGTACTACACTCAATACTCCTACGACGACAGTACCGGCGACCTTTGGGTTACCAGCAAACGCTACAATAAAAGCACTAATGCCCTGGTGGAGGAAATAAAGTATAAAATTCTTAATGGGCGCTGCATCACCAGCATCAACCTAACCACCAACTGGACATCCCAATTTGTCTACAATGAAGTCGGCCGGTTGAACGAGATCAATTTATCATCCGGATCACTTACGCAGAAACAGGTATTTACCTACGACTACAACTCAGCCACCGGCAAGGAACGCTTGAAACAGATCGTCAAATCTACCCCTGCCGGAGCCTATCAGCAAATCAATTTCTTTTATACTATCGGGGCTCTTCCCGAAAAAGCTGACAAATATCCGTTAAACTCAGAACATCTAGGTCTCGATAGGTATTTACCATATTTTACAAAATTCAGCGACGTACTTATACAACAAGTTCAAATCACACCGCTTCCATACACTAACCAGGCTAAGCCATATTATCGGTACTATTATAGCATCAATACAGATGGTTATGCCACGGGAAGAAATAAAGAATACTTTCCATTGGGATATGGAAATGAAGCCGGAAAGCTAGGATTCTATGGTGCTTTTGATTATTCAACCAACTGGCAAGGAATTTAACAATGTGGTTTTAGTTGAGGAAAATCAGGTAGTCAAGTTGATTACCTGATTTTTGTTATCCGGCTATTCACATTTTAAAATAATTGCTTTAAATAATCAAGATCAACCATTCACAAATCGATTTCATTCAGTTTTTACGCACATCGTAAATTTGAAAGTAAAACAATTTATTCACCATTTTATTTCTAAATTTATGAATTACATTAAAATCTCGCGAATTTCATTAAAATACCTTCTGGCTGCCGGGTTGATAACGGCCTGCAATCATGACGAGGCAATTACACCTATTGAAACATCTAGCACCACAATTAATGACCAAAATGCCAAAACCAATGCTGTGTTAAAACTCGTACAATATGGAAATAATGGAGTTCAATATGTAAAAAGTGGAAAGTTTATGGGCCTGGTGTCAAGAGTAAGTAATGCAACAACATATAAGAAATATGCTTACAATGACAATAATGGAACAACTAATCTTTTCATCACATGCGGCACTTATTCCCAGGCTACTAATGCCAAAGGTGGTGAAACAGTATATGAAATAGCGAATGGACGTTGCATTGCTGCCACAGGTTCGAACGGCACCACCTATGAATATAAGTACAATGCATCAGGGTTGTTGGAAGAGGCAACTCTGTCCTACCAAAGCTCATGGGCCAAATGGAACTATTCCTACACATTCAATGCTGCAACCAATGCTTACCGGCTTGATAAAGTTACAGCCGTAAACAACGCAGGGCCGGTTGAGGAAGCCAAATTTTCCTACACTTCAACAGCTGATAAGTATCAATTGAATCCGGAGAATACCAACGCTGAACCATTAATGCCATTTTTCGGCAAATTCAGTGACGTGCTAGTTAAGGACATCGAGGTTAAGTCGCTCTCAGCCACGCAATGGACGTATTTCCGGGAATACAGTTACGTACTAGATAACGGCGGCTACGTAACATCCAGGACGCAAGTATATCATCCATTTGGTAAGGGAAGCAACGCATCGCTCTCAACTTCTGTTATGGATTTCAAATATTCACAAAATTGGCAGGGAATTTGAACAGATTACGTTAGGATAATTTCAAAGCTAAGAACGTTAAACGATAGCGGGTCCTATGCGGCCCGCTATTTGTTTGACATATCCTGGATCACCTCCCATTCCCCTTCCAATTCCCGATCATCCCTTACACCCTTCTGCCGCTCCACCATCACCTCCGCAGCACGTAGTCGATCTTCCGTCAGCGGATGCGTACTCAGCAGTTTCAAACTGCCCACATCCCCGTGCTCGCCACGCAGCAGGGTGAACAGGTCTACAAATCCTTTCAGGCTGATTCCGTTGCCGGCCAGCGCGGCCATTCCTTTGGTATCGGCCTCCGTTTCAAGCTCACGTGAGTAAGTCAGATTAGCCAGCATGTTTGAGTTATCAGCAAGGACTGTGACAATGCCGTTGATGTCGTTTAACAGCAGAGAAAGGAATAGATAACCACCCAGACTTCGGAAAATATTGCGCAACGAATGCCGGTAATGCACGTGCGAGACCTCGTGCGCAAGTAGCGCAGCGAGCTCTTCTTTCGTCTTCATTTTCCGGATAATGCCGTCGAATACCACAATGCGTCCGCCTGGCAAGGCAAATGCATTGACTTCCTTATCCTTCACGACTGTTATGCGTATAGGATAATGCGTTTTAAAGTCAATGGCTTTGGCAAAATCGTTGGTGGCAGCTGTCAGACGCTGATCTATCTCGTAGGCGTGCATCATGTTTTCGTACATCGTGTCGCCCATTTTCACTTCGGTACTCACGGGGAAACGGGAGGCGACGGCACCGGCTAGCCAGGGTAGACCAAACCAATAGCCCAGGCCCATCAGCATCAAAACAGCCAAAGCCACACCGACGATGGTGGTATTGTTCAGCTTAAAAATATCCGTGATCCGTTTTCTGAAAAATACCTTTTCCGGGTAGCGCTTTTTGAGTGTTTCAGGCATGATACCATCCTTGCATTCAATGGTTTGCTGCGGAAATTCCCCATAGCGGAAAATGAATAGGTTACTAAAATTCTCGTCCGTCACAATGCCTGGCAATGCCCATCGCACCGAAGTGAGCTCGCCGGAGGGATCACGGTAATGAATAAGCCAGTGATCGGGCATGAGGGTGAGCGTCGCATCGTGCGCGATGGACAGCCTTCCGTCATGATAACGGACACTAAAATTGTACATGAAGCCAGCAAGGTCGGTTAAACAATCCCAATATCGATCATATCCGCGAGATCTTCGCCGGTCGCGTCGGTATAATCAGCTTCGGTTTGAACGATCGCGTCGACATCGAGCGGGCCGTCGATATGGATATTGGAAAATACAAATTGCATGGTGCGTACGATCGCCCACGGTGTGGCCAGGCCGAGACTCAGAACGACAATCAGCACATTAACGATCAGAAGCTTGAAATACCCTCCGGCAGTAGCCGTCGAGCGAAAAGCCAGCCGCGTTTCGCCCTGGTACATCCGGATGTTGTTCACGTAATAGGCAAAAAGGTCCTTAACCCACCAGAAAGAGTAAATTCCCAAAGTCAGCAGCGTCAGGAAATACCCCTTAATATTAAGCCAGAAAAACGCGCCGCCTTCACCTTCGTATGAAAATGTAATATTCCCGAACCGCAGGTTTTTGAAAATGTATTTTCGAAGTTCAATAACCAGCCATGCGCCATAAATACCGAATGTGACCAGGGTAATGATAGCCCCGATAATGAACGTATTCAATAATTCCTTTCTATCGCCCCGGTAACCGAAATGAATGCCCCGCCACGACGACCGGGAGGCCCTGTAACGAAGCGCGCCGTGAATAGCAATAGGGATCAGTAACAGCAACCCAATATAAAAGATGGCCAGGCCCAGCATCATAAAAGTCGCGTTTTGTGTCGCCATTCCTCCAAACAGAATGCCGTAGAGTACCAGAAAAATGCCTATCGCTTTGATGAAGCCCTTAAACATTTCCTTACCCGTACCATGAAACGTAAAACGGCTTCCTTCGAACTCGGATTCCTCATACATATATTTCAATAACGCGGCCCTTGCCCACGGATAGTAAAGCCCGAACGTAACAAGCGTCAGCAGAATATTGACGATGTAAATTCCAAAGAGTTTAGCTCCTTCCCCGTGGAAGGTAAGCTGGCGGGTTTCGTGCTGTTCCATTTAGTTAGATTTGAATTTGAAGAAGGTCAAATATAAAAATTTCAAAGTGCTATTATATGAATAGTGTGTTATCAGGCACAAAAAACGCGGGATCATTTACCTTCCGGCATAGTTATTTTAGTAATAGACTGACATTCATTTCATCAAAAAAACTGGAAATCATGGACATTTATCAATTGGCAAACGAATACCTGGCTGCTATGGACGACGGTGGCGGTGACCCCAGCGACCCGCGCGAAACGCCTCCATTCGATCCCCGACCGGAGGTTCCATCACCCGATATCCCCGAGGAAACCCCGCCTCATGAGAAGGAACCAGAGACACCACCGGTAGAACCCCAACCCGAACTACCGCCGGTAGAGCCCGTCGTTCCCGAAGTGGAGCCATTGCCGGGAGAAGAGCCTGGGATACCGGCATTTAAGTAACCGCATTTTGCAAAATGTATTATTTTGAAGTTTTTCATAACAAAGCAGTTATCTTTCACATCACTGTCACAAAAACTACTACAAAAATTGTAGCCGAAATTAAATTCGTCGTATCTTCACTCAAATTTCTTTGTAGACCCGACGAATGGCTAAAATTTTTACACTCTGTTTTTTAATCCTCTCCTTCTCTATTCAGGCACAGTCGAATAAGCTACTCCCCGGAAAGATCGAAGCAGAAGAATTCACGGCAATGAACGCTGTTGGCACTGAAAGCACTTCGGACGCCGATGGTGGCCTGAATGTGGGCTGGATTCAGGATGGAAGCTGGATGGATTATGCCGTCCAGGCGCCGTCGGCGGGCTACTACACGTTCAGGTTTCGCATTGCGAATGGATACAGTCCCGAAGCGACGCTGGTTTTGAAATCGGCCAACGGCACCTCGCTCGGCCGGATCGCGCTCCCGCAGACCGGCGGCATGCAAGGTTGGCAAACAGTTTCGTTCATCGCATTACTTCCACAAGGCGACCAAGTAATTCGCATTTTCGCTGAAAAAGGTGGCTGGAACTTCAACTGGTTCGAGGTAAGCGCCTCTCGTTCACTGTCATCCGGGCAAATCGAAGCCGAAAGTTTCGATGCCATGTACGAAGTGCGTACGGAAACGACCGGCGATGATGGGGGCGGCCTGAATGTCGGTTACATCGACGACAACGACTGGATGGAGTATAACCTTAATCTCGCCAATGCGCGTGACTACGAAATCCAGTTTCGCGTAGCGAATGCTTACGGAAACGGCATTGTTGAAATACAGAATGCAGCGGGAACCGTGCTTGGACAGATAAATGTGCCCCAAACAGGCGGCTGGCAAAACTGGGTGACCATCAGCACCACTGTCCCTCTTCCAGCGGGCAGCCAGGTGGTTCGACTTTATGCACGGAATGGCGCATTTAATTTCAACTGGTTTGCATTTGTCGCTGCCGGCACAAGCATTACGGGTACGATCCTGCCCTCCAAAATCGAAGCAGAAAGTTTTAACGATTCTTACAGCGTACAGCTTCAAAATACGGAAGATACCGATGGCGGCCAGAATGTGGAGTGGATACAGGACAACAGCTGGATGGAGTATGACGTACACGTTCCGACAGCGGGTATTTTTACATTCAACTACCGCATCGCAAACGGGTACAGCCCCGAGGCCTCCCTTGCACTGAAAAACAGTGACGGCATGGAGCTGGGCAATATCCTGCTGCCGCAAACAGGTGGTATGCAGGGTTGGAAGACCGTCAGCATGCTGGCATCGCTCCCTGCCGGCAACCAGCGACTAAGAGTTTTCGCTACCAAAGGCGGATGGAACTTCAACTGGTTTGAGGCCAAAGAATCCCGTACACTGACAAGCCGGATAGAAGCTGAAACCTTCGATGTGGCATCGGATGTGCGCACGGAGGCTACGGGCGATGTAGATGGAAACATCAATGTGAACTACATCGACGATAACGACTGGATGGACTACAATGTGAATGTACCAACGGCCGGCACCTACACGATCAATTTCAGGGTAGCCAACCAGTGGGGCAATGGTAATATTCAGTTCAAAAACACAAATGGGACTGTGCTCGGCAGCGTGGACGTGCCGCAAACCGGCGGCTGGCAGAACTACACGACCGTCCGTACCACTGTGCAGCTGGAAGCCGGCAGCCAGGTATTCCGCATCTTCGCGAATCGCGGGGCATTCAATTTCAACTGGTTTGAAGTAATTCCGGGCTCTGTTCAAGGACAATCGGTGATCACCTTTGAAGCTATTCCGGATAAAAACCTGACCGATGGTTCATTCAACCTGACCGCCAGTAGCACAAACCCGGAAACGCCCGTTCTGTTTACTTCTTCCAATTCTTCGATTGTTTCGGTTTCCAATGCAACCGGGATCTGGAAAGCAACCATTCATACTGCCGGGCAAGTAACCATCACAGCCTCTCAAGCCGGCAATAACAATTACCTGACGGCGGAAAATATCACGAGGACGTTTACTGTTTCCGACAACTCGAACCCTAACAGTCCTGCGCTCGGCACCAAAATCCCAATCGATCCAAAGCGCTGGTACCAGCTCACCAATGCAGCCAACGGCCTCGACGGCTTATTTGACGGTAATACGCAGGAGAACGTACTCACAGGCTGGGGCAAGGTAATCAACAATTACGAAGCGTATTATCCGCTGAAAGAAGGAGAGCAGATTACCCTCAATGGCGTCAAATTCTTTGACTTCACAGGTACAGCGCAGGATTTCCCACTCGTACTTTCCGTGATTACGGATCAATGGGAGCGCATTCCCGTCGCGACATTTACGGGCGAGATTTACAACGGCTGGGTAGGCCCCTACCCCGACCGCCAGTTGTCCGGCGACGCGCAATTCAAGCTCGATCAGCCCATGAGCAACATCCGGTACCTGGTCATGACCATGTCGAACACACTACCGACCGAAATCGAGTTCTACGGAAGCTACACGCCGGGAACCGAAACCCCGAAACCTGCCCGGACCAAGCATATTACCTTGAATGACATGCTCGGTGTGAATGGCTATGAATGGTATTTCCAGGATGGCGTGCATACGGAGTCCCTGGTGGAAGCCAAAGTACAGGTTGCCAAAAGCTTCACCGGCCTGCGACATTACATGGATTGGGAAAAGCTGGAATCTTCGGAGGGCGTCTATTCCTACAATCCTACATTAAGCGGAAGCTGGAATTACGACCTGATCTACGAACGTTGCAAACAAGAAGGCATTGAAGTACTGGCATGTCTCAAAACACAGCCCGCGTGGATGCGTGAGACATATCCCGAAGACCAGCGGGACCCCGAAAACGTACCGGTACGTTACGGAAAGAACTTCGCAGATCCCCTTTCCTACATCGAACAGGCCAAAGTGGCATTTCAATATGCAGCGCGCTACGGAAGCAATACCAATGTCGATCCCTCACTGCTAAGTGTTTCGACGACCCCAAGATGGACCAACGATCCGGTTAACACCATCAAAATCGGTTTGGACCTGATCAAATACATCGAATGCGACAACGAACGTGATAAGTGGTGGAAGGGCCGCAAAGGATACCAGACCGCCCGCGAATATGCCGCCAACATGTCGGCTTTTTACGATGGCCACAAGAACTCAATGGGTGCCGGCGTAGGTGTTAAAAATGCCGACCCTAACATGAAAGTGGTGATCGCAGGACTCGTAACAGGCCCTGATTTCGTAAAAGGAATGGTGGACTGGTGCAAAGAGTTCCGTGGCTATAATGCCGACGGCACAGTAAACCTCTGCTGGGATGTGGTGAATTTCCACCTTTATACCGACAATGCGTCATCGAGCCAGAGCGGAACATCCACACGCGGAGCAGCACCGGAGGTCACCAATGCCAAACAAATCCTCGAAAACTTTGTCAAAGTAACGCGAGAACTATCCAATGATCTTCCGATCTGGAACACCGAGGCCGGATATGATGTGCATCAGGACAGCCCGCTGAAAGCGATCCCCATCGGCAACAAATCTGCATTGCAGACGCAGGCCGACTGGACCTTGCGGACCTCGTTGTTCACCGCCCGCAATGGGGTTGAGAAATTGTTTTTCTATCAGATGTATGACGACAATGGCGGCGGCGGAATGTTCGCATCCGCGGGATTCGTCAACAATGACCAAACCCGCCGGCCGTCTGCCGACTATTTCCTGCAAACACAGAAGCTGTTCGGTCAATACGAATACAAGGAAACGCTTCACAACGACCCGATCGTTGACCGGTATGAGCTGAATGGCCAATCACTCTTCATTCTGACCGTGCCCGACGAAGTAGGGAGAACGGCAGAATACACCGTCAATCTGAATCAGGCAGGCATTGCCCGCATTTACACCCCGACAGCCGGCGCGGACAACATGGCCATGGCCGAGTTACCGATTGTGGATGGCAAAGTAACCGTTACCGTTGGGGAAACACCGATTTTCGTCCTCGCGGCCGACGGCCAGAATGCGAGACAGGCTGCTGTGGAAATGGCAGCACCAGCGGCGGCGGAGGAAGTATCATTGCATGCCGAAGCAAAAGTTTACCCTAACCCTACTTCCGACTTCCTCAGCATTGACCTTTCCAATGACAAAAGCGGCCAGATTGAAATCCGTATTTTTGATGCGAAATCGGGAACGCTTTACAAGAATACGCAAGTGAATAAAACGGCCAACCGCTTCTCGCATCAGCTGAACATTACGCAGTTACCTGCAAGCGTTTATATTGTCGAAATCAAGCAAGGTAACGACCGGGCATTCCGCAAGATCGCCAAGGTTAATTGATATCAGATCGCTATGACAACCAAAAGCCCGGATCGTTAAGGTCCGGGCTTTTAATTTTAATCGAGGTAAGAGGCACCGCTCATGCGTCGGTTCCAGCGCCCGCCGGTTTCCAGCCTGGCTATATTGAACTTGTCGCGATACTCCTTCGGTGTCACGCCTGTACTTTTCTTGAACAGCTGCCGGAAGGATTTCAAATCGTTATATCCTGAATTCAACATCACTTCAAGCACACTCTGATCCGTTTGGGCCAGCAATTTCTTGGCTGCCTCTATACGCGTACGCTGCAAATACTCGATGGGTGTCACGCCGATTGCCTGCTTGAACCGCCGCACCACATTTCTGCGGCTGGCCGGAATATCCTGAATGAGCACTTCAATAGTACTGCCTTCCTGGTATTCCTTTTCGATTTTCTGCTGCGCCATATTCACCAACCCGTCGCCATGATTTTGAGGCGGTGTAAAAGTCCCGAAATAGGTCTGTTGCTCCCGGTCCATGTCTATGGCAAACATTTTAGCGGTCCGCAACGTAAGGTCTTTTCCACAAAAACGCTGTATCAGATACAACATCAGATGGAAGCTGCTGGTAGCGCCTCCACTCGTATAAATCCCTTTATCTTCCGTCACTACCGCATCGCTCTTCATGATAATGTCCGGAAAATTGGAAGCCAATGCCTCCGCAGCGTCGATATGCGTGGTGGCGTGCTTGCCATTCAGCAGGCCTCCGGCGGCAAGCAAGAATGCGCCCGTACAGAAGCTGGCCAGCTCCGCACCATTTTTATACTGCTCCCAAAGCCAGGGAATACAGCATTGGTTGCTCATTATCGAAAGCTGGACGTCCCCCGAGCCGAATGCCGGCACAAGTATCAGATCCTGCCTGGTAAACTCACTGATCGGTTTCATCGGGTAAGCCCCGTAAAACTTCCCGGGTTCGGGATCCGGTGAAAACAGCGTGATATTGAAAAAGTGCGGTTGGTTGGCCCGCTCGTAGAAGCTGTTCACCGATTCGAATACGTCGAGGATCGCTGCTACGCTCAATAAGCGGTGCCGGTTGGTAATTAATAGTCCTAGTTGTAACATGTTGTTGATGGTTTAATCTTTGACATTCAGGTCAAAGCGGCCACCAATATAGAAATTTTGTCTCAAATACCCCTCTCGATTGGCGTTTTAAGCAGTTGTTTCACATCTCATTTTTGTTAAATTTTGGATTATTATACTCACAAAAACTACCGCCCAAATTTAAATCCTATGTCTAAATCGAAATTTGAAACTTCGCTGGAATCGGGTGTGCATCACCAGCTCCTCACGCTGACAGGCAATTGGCAAGGCACCACCAAAACCTGGTTCGAACCTAACGTCCTTGCAGACGAATCCGAAATGAAAGGAACGATTAAAGCCATCCTCGGCGGCAGGTTTCTTCTTCACGAATACCAGGGCAGCCTTAACGGTAAATCATTCGACGGAGTCGCCATCTTTGGTTTCGACATTGCTAATAACAACGCGCAATGCGCCTGGGTCGACAGCTTTCACATGGGAACGGGCATGATGCTTTCCAACGGTACCCCTACCGAAAATGGCTTTTCGGTTTTGGGACAGTACAGCGTTCCCGAATACCCGAATCCTTGGAACTGGCGTACCACCGCCGAATTGACCGATCCGGACACGCTGATCATCACGGCCTACAATATTTCGCCGGAAGGACAAGAGGATAAAGCGACGGAGACGATTTACAAGCGGGTTGGGTGATCAGAGCTGCATTTGTACCAGTTCATGCTGGATAAAGTCCTGCAATTGCTCCTTACTTGGAAGATTCACAACATATTTGCTTACAAACAACTGCATATCGCTGTCCGCAACCGCATATTCAACCAGCGCCCGGTTCTGATCCGTTACCAGCAATAAACCAACTGGCGGATTATCGTCCCGGGCCATAATTTCTTTCTTGTAGTAGTTAATGTAAGTTTTGAGCTGGCCTATGTGCTCATGCCTTACCTCATTGGTTTTCAGCTCGATTAACACATGGCATTTCAAAATGCGGTGGTAGAATACGAGATCCACAAAAAAGTACTCATCCCCGATGATGATGCGTTTCTGTTTAGCCTCGAAGCAAAAGCCATGGCCTAACTCAATCAGAAACGCTTCGAGGTTATCGACCAGCGCTTGTTCCAGGTCGTTTTCGTAGACTACATCCTTCGCTTTTAAACCCAGAAATTCGAAGGTGAACGGAGATTTGATAATGTCGGTAATGCTGGGGCGCTTTGCATGCTCTTCCACGCTTCGCGCCAGCGCCTCCGCGTCGAGAGTAATACCTGAACGTTCGTAGTAAAGCGTATTGATTTGTCTTTTCAGTTCGGCTACGCTCCAATTACAGGTAATGCATTGCTGTTCATAGAAAGCTCTCTTGTGAAACTCTTTCAGCGGTAGTAATAATGCGAGATGTGAAAATGACAAACGGGTAAGCAATATTTCTGCACTGATCGAAACCTTGCTGCTTTGCTCATTTACAATATCAATAGCTTTATTTAGCCTTGTGGGAAGGTCATTTAACCTCATTGAAGGCATGCTTTTGAATTGGGCAGACAGTGTCTGCCCAATTTGGGGATATGTAAAATAGAATTGCCTAAACAATTTGAGGCTTCTCACACTTAGCCCCGCCGTGCCCAAAGCCTTCGCCAGCTCCTCGATTAACCGCTGCCCATACTTGGCACGGTCTTCACCATTTTGCTCAAACTCGACGATATGAAAACCAATCAGCCAGTTACGAATGGTCAAATACCTGTTAATGGCTTTCGAAGCACTTTGTTGAAGGGTCAAGTTAGTGTCCTGAATCGTCGTCACCAATGAGTTGAAGTTAGTCATGCCGATGAAGTTCTAAGATGAGAAAAGACGAATATCTGTTTGTTCAAACCCGCCGCTCAAATCCGATTCTCCAATGGCATGACTTTATTATCCTAAGGCCGGTAACGCCGCTAATAGGGTAAATCAGCCTTTTAATTCCATGACTAACACAAAAAAAGATGACCACCGGCCGGGCCAATGGTCATCTGGGAATTTTAAGCGACTGCCACAGTACTGGTGTCAGGTTTCAGCGTAATGGGTTCCGGCGTGTCCGGCACAGCGTCACCTACAACCGGGCCGTTGTGCGACAGCTCACTGCCTTCCTTTCTGGATTTAAAAATCGGCCACATAAACTGGGCGTACCATTCTTCTTCCTGGTAATGCTTGATGCCGTACGACGACGGGTACTTACGGGTAATGATGCCAGTCCCGAAGATGATGTCCCACAGAAAGAACATGTTACCGAAGTTGCCTTTGTAATAACCTATCCCGTCGTCGGTCGTATCGGCGTGGTGTGCATGGTGTGTGGCGGGCGTGGAAATCAGCCTTTCCAATACCCAGCCGACGGGTTTCAGCCATTTGATTTCATAGAAAGGCTTGTCCCAGGGAATGCTCGAATGCGCGCCGGTAGTGATGAACGATTTAATCACTTTCACGAACAATGCGGCGTAGCCTAGTCCCAAATAGGTCAGCGCGATAGTCAGGTAAGTTTGCGAGAAAAACAGCGTGTAAATCACATTCTGTCTGCTCGCCATGGCCATTCCCATGTAATTGGCGGAATGGTGCGTGCGGTGAAAGCGCCAGAGCCAGGGCACTTGGTGGTGCAGGCGATGGTACCAGTACTGCGTGAGGTCATCGGCCACAGCGATGATCAGGAACGCCCACCAGAAGGGTACCCATTCGAATGCATTTTTTGCATCGGGCAATACCAACGGCAGGAATTTCAATCCGAAATAGGCAACAAACGGCCTGATAATGAGCTTAGGAACCACAAAGCACACAATATCCAGAATCCGTTCGTTTTTCGTCCATTTGTTTTCGTACAAACCGGCCGCGAACTCGATCACGCCCAACACAAGCACGATCACCGGCAACCCCCAGCTGCTCAGATTTTTGAAAACCGCCTCAATAAATGCAGGCGCCTTGAACGGAAACTCATTGCTGCCTTCCCAAGGCCGGTGGCCAAAAACCTGAAAACTGGCAAACATCAAAACAATGGGCGCGAGGTACAGCACCACGCTGATCAGGCCGTCGCGGGTAATCTTCCGGGCCAATGCATTATCCAATTTCATGCGTGATTTGATTTTTATAGTGAAATGAGATGTCAGTTAAATAGCTTCACAGCCAGCCAGATACCTCCGGCGATCAGTACAAAAGGAATTAATGTGAGCAGTATGCCGACGGCGATCTTCCTCGCGAGCAGCATCACGTCTGAGAATGTAAACATATGGAAATAGTGTAGTAGTACCGGATTAGTGTAAACGCAGCATGGAATATGGGTACGGAAATACCCCGGGACAGCACAGCCGGCAACTGAAATCGCCAACCACCGAAAATTTCAGATGATCAGCCATGACTGTCAGGCGGGATATTTCCGATAAATGTCAGGGATGGATCGCCGTTTCAACAACAGCAACCGGAATGGATCCGGGAAAAACAAAGCGTGAAGGTATGCCCCACCGCTCCCCTCGTCGGGGCCTTACAAAGTAAATTAACCGCGCTCATATCTAAGATGCCTGGATTAATACTCAGCTCAGGGTGGTTCAGGAGCTTTGTTTTTTAATAGTATACTTATTTGATAGACAAAGTAAGTTTAATGTTTTTTAAAATGCAATAGCTTCTCTCAATTTTCTTGAAAAATAAAAAAATCCGTGGCGACAGTAACGCGCTGCCGGCCACGGACCAGACAGAAAAGGAGCCAGTAGCACCTTTCTGTACATCCTTATATAAACCAATTTATTTCAACTCTGCAAGCCACTGCTGCGCGAATGCACGGGCAGTATTGGTAGGCGTCGCGCCCATACGGTAGCAAAACTTCCACACATCGCTTTTCCCCTCGTAAGCCGCATTCGCAAACTTCTTGCGCCCATTCAGTTCCTTCGTCTGGGCTGCGAAATCCACACCTTTGCTCTGATTCAGGAAATCGGTGAGGCGGGCGGCGAGTACTTTTTTAGGGTCTTTCAGTCTCTCATATTCGTCGGCATTACTCTTCGCATTGCGCGCCAGCGTTTGCTCCGATTGACGGATTTCGTCGGCGGCCAGGTACTCCGCATACTGCTTCTTAAACTCTTCCATATTGGTTTTCAAAAGCGGTTTGATCTTTTTGAAGAATGCGGCATTGCGTTTTCCATCCTCGATCTGCTTCTTGAAATCCGCCCGTTGTTCGGCAGGAATGCTGCTCAGCATACTTTCCATGCCCACAAATGTCTCGGCCGACTGAATCTGAATATCTACCACGGGCTCCATGTCCTTCGCCTGCAACCCCTGTACACCTTTCAAGCGGTTTGCCCGGATTTCCTGCTTGCGTTGCTCACTTATGGTCGTTTCCAGTTTCGGATACTTCTTCGAGATCGTTTCAATGTAACGCTTCTGAAAGTCCTCGGTGTTGAAATAGCTTTTCACAAATGCTCCTGCCTTCTTAATGGCAGTTGCCTGCGCTTCGGGTGCCAGCGACTTGCACGCCGACTTCACGGAACTCCCTAAATACGGCACATTTACCGACGAAGCCTGTAAAACATTCCAAAGGCGGTTCTGAATGTCCTTCTGGTTCATTCCATATTCTTCAAACTCGTCGCTGAAAGTGAAATTCAGGAATACAATGCAAAACGCATAGAGAAAAAAGGGGACTATTTTATTTTTCATGGCTGTAATTGTAATCAAGGGTAATCTGTATTGCTGGTGCTTATTGCTTTGTTGCGATCATCTCGACCTCCTGGCCCTCGAACACCACGAAAATATTCAGTTTATCATCTTTCAGGTTCCCTACTTTCTCGGTGTTTTCGTAAATATCGATGCCTGTGCTGCCGGCATTTTTCAAGTTCAAAGTTCCGAGGTCTTCGTCTGGCTCGCGGTCGCCGTCGATCGTCACTTTCATTTTTCCTGTCACTACTTCAGAAGAAAACTTGTCGAGCTGGATCGTAATGCTGGCCTTGGCTACTTCAAGCGGATAATCATCCCCGTCGACCGTCAACTTGGTCACTTTATAAGTGCCTGCAACTTTTGAGCTTAGTTCCGGGGATACGTCTTTGTCCTTGTCTTCACAAGCGAACATCAATGTGCTAAGCAACAACAGAGCGAAAATGTTTTTCAAGAATGTAATTTTTTTCATGGCTGTATTGGATTTGAAAATGGATAATGGATGAGATAATTTCTGCCTTTCGACATGACAAAGGTAGCCTCCCCGGAAGCCGCAGATCAATCCTATAAAAGCATGATTTTTCGAAAATCATATGTTTATAGGATATTATTAAAAGGTTTTATTTCAGACTTTTGCCACCGTAATTTTCCCATCCATTCTACTCTCCGGGTCCGATGAAATTATATTTACGAACAATTTTTATAGTCCTTTTATGCACCCGGGCGCTTGCTCAGAGCCCCGACCCCAATGCCATTCTGAAACGCATACAGACCAGCAAGCAGGACACCAACCGCGTGCTCGCGTATATCGAGTACGGTCAGTATCTCGAAAACCAGAACCTCGACAGCGCCGCCAAATACTACCTGAAAGCGGATGCGCTCAGCGAGCAACTGAACTACGATACCGGCCGGTTCAAGTTCCGTTCGAACTATACCTATATTCTCAATTTGCAGGGAAAATTCGAAGAAGGGCTGAAACTGAACCGCGAGAGCCTGGAAATAGCCAAAAGGATGAAGCACCAGGTAAACATTGGCAAGAGCTATGCCAATATCGCGGCCAGCTATACTTACATGGGCAATTTCACCGAAGCAATCAAATATTATCAGCAGTCGGCAAGCCAGTTTGATAAGTTGGGGATGAAGGAATTTCTGCCCAGGCTGTACATCAGTATCGGGACTGCTTTCGAGCATGCCAATCTTTTCAACAAATCGGTGGTTTACAAGCAAAAAGCATTGCAGCTCGCGCGTCCGATGAAAGACAGCCTGCAATTGACGGACATTCTGACCAATATCGGCGGCTGTTATTTCAACCTCAAAAAATACAATGAAGCCCTCGCCCATTTCAAAGAAGGACTGGTAGTTGCTGAAAAAATCCATTCGGACATCTTCATCACGCAGGCCTACGCAGGACTTTGCCGGACCAACCGCCTTTTGAAAAACCTCGACGAAGCATGGGTTTACGGCCAGAAAGGCCTCGACCTCGCACGAAAATCGGGCAATGTATTTCTCGAACTCGACTGTCTGAGAGCATTAATGTTCCTCGCCGAGGATGCCAAAAAAATCGATTTGTCGGCCAAATACACCAAGGAAGCGCTCACAATAGCGGAGGCCAATAACATGACCGACCATTTGGTAGAACTTTACGAAGATTACGCGACCGATCTCGCCCGTCAGAATAATTACAAGGGTGCTTACGACTATCTGATGAAATACTCGATCCTGAACGATTCCATTCAGGGTATCGATATTCAAAAACAGTTGCAGGAGCTCGACACCAAATATCTGACCGCGCAAAAAGAGAACCAGATCGTGACGCTCGAAAAGGAGAAACAGACGCGCAACACTTTGATTTACGGCCTCATTGCCGGGCTCGTCGGGCTGCTTGTCATTGCCGTCCTGGGGTACCGGAACATCGCATTCCGCAAACGCGTGGCCGAGCAGGAGGTGCTGCAATTGCAGCAGGAAAAACAATTGGTAGCCACCAACTCTATTTTGAAAGGACAGGAAGAAGAACGCACCCGCGTAGCCCGTGACCTGCACGACGGTCTGGGCGGACTATTATCAGGCATTAAACTAACTCTGAACTCAGTGAAAGGAAACGTAATCCTGCCCGAAGAAAGCGCCATGACGTTTACCAGGGCCCTAACCCAGTTGGATGGCGCAATCAGCGAAATGCGTCGCGTAGCACACAGCATGATGCCCGAATCGCTCGTACGGTTCGGATTAATCGACGCGCTGAGCGATTTTTGCGAAGGCATCAGCGCCTCGGGCAGACTGAAAGTAACCATGCAGGCCTTCGGCTTCGACGACAAGCGTCTCGACTCACAAGTGGAGGTTGTCCTTTACCGGATCATCCAGGAGCTGCTCAATAACGTGCTCAAATATGCCGACGCCAGTGAAGCACAAGTACAGCTTACCTGGGTCGAAAAACATGTGAGCGTAACGGTGGAAGACAATGGTAAAGGTTTTGACATCAAAAGCCTGGAACAAAACAAGGGCGCAGGGCTCCGCAATGTGCAGGCGCGCGTAGACTACCTGAACGGCACACTCGATATTCAGTCGAAACCGGGCGAGGGAACTTCGGTGCTTGTCGAAATCGTGCTTTAATGAATGATATCAATGCCGGAAATGGCTTTAACCTAATAAAAAAGAAATTATGAGTGTCAGAATCCTCATCGTGGACGATCACCCGCTGGTATTGGAAGGCTTGAAATCGCTGCTCGCCGACGCGGAGGGAGTACGGGTTGTCGGAACCGCGACCAACGCCATCGATGCCATCGCATTCCTGAAAAACAATGAAGTGGATATTGCATTTCTGGATATCAACCTGCCAGATATCAGTGGTATCGACCTGTGCAAAAAAGTAAAAGACCAGTTCCCGGAAGTAAAGACGCTCGCATTGAGTACGTTCAATGAGCGTGCCTACGTCTCGCGCATGATCCAGAACGGCGCGTCGGGTTATCTGATCAAAAGTTCGGGCAAGGAAGACATCCTCGAAGCCATCGCACAAGTGCAGGCGGGTGGCTATTTTATGAATGTTCAATTCGACCAGGTAACCCCTGCCACCGCGCCTAAAACGGTGCCATTTTTAACCAGGCGGGAAAAAGAAGTACTCGTGCTGATCGCAGAAGGGCTGACCAACCCTCAGATCGCCGAACAACTGTTCGTCAGCGTAACGACCGTGAACAGCCATCGCCAGAACCTGCTGATCAAGTTTGAAGTCTCTAATACGGCTTCGCTGATCAAGCTGGCTGCGGGGTTGGGGTTGATCTGAAAAATCTCTCGTTAGCAAAGAAGCCCTGACCACACTCGTAATGGTCAGGGCTTCTTTATCTAGTTAGTCGCCAAACTCCCGAACGGAAAAATGGCCGACGACACATGCGCCCGGTTCATGATCTGGCCGAGTTCCTTGGCCTTTTCGGGGAATTGCGGGGTCAGGTTCGTTTTTTCCTGAGGGTCTTTGGAGAGGTCGTAGAGCTCTACCAGCGCGTCGGGGTTACCGGCTGCTTTCAACCGGACTGCCTTCCAGTTCCCCTGGCGTACCGCCTGCCTTCCACCCTGCTCGTGAAACTCCCAATACAGATAGTCATGTTTCTTCTGAGTAGGCTTACCTTTTAGCGCGTCTGTAAATGAAATCCCGTCAATATTGCGGGGAGCCGATGCATTGGCCAGCTCCGCGAAAGTGGGAAGTACATCCCAGAATGCGCCGATGTAGTCGCTTTTGGAGCCTGGTTTGATAACCGCCGGCCAGCGAGCCGCAAATGGCTCGCGGATGCCGCCTTCATACAAGTCCCGTTTTACTCCCCGGAACCCGGCACTGCTGTTGAAGAAATTGGGATCAGCACCACCCTCGATATGCGGACCATTGTCACTTGTGAAAATGATCAGCGTGTTTTTGTCGAGGCCCTTTTGTTTCAGTTTGTTCACGACCTGCCCTACGTACAAATCGAGGCGTGCCACCATAGCGGCGAAAGTTGCATGGGGAAATTCCTGTGACGCATAACCACCATCCGTGGCGCCTGGACCATAATCGGCCCCTCTGTATGGTTTTTCTTCGAACTTACCCTTATAATATCTAAAAAGGCTGTCATCCGGTACCATCAGCTCGGCGTGCGGAAGAATGTAAGGCAAAAACAAAAAGAAGGGCTGCTTGCCATCCTGCGCATCCACAAAACTGAGGGCCTTTTTCTGAATCAGGTCGGGAGCATATTCCTTGTTATTGACCAAGCCCTTATTTCCTTCCAGCAGTATTTTCTTGCTGTTATCCCAAAGATGCTCCGGATAATAGCGATGCGCCAGGCTTTGGCAATTGTAACCATAAAAACGGTCGAAACCCTGCTTGTTCGGGTCGCCTTCCGAGCCTACCGGGCCCAAACCCCATTTTCCGAAAGCCGCCGTAATGTACCCCGATTTTTGGAGTACTTCCGCAATCGTTACAACCGAATCGGCAATCGGTTGCTGTCCTTCCGGCTCGACGCTTTTGTTACCCCGGATATACGTATGTCCCGTGTGCTGACCCGTCAGGAGCGACGAGCGCGAGGGCGCACACACGGAGGTACCCGCATAAAACTGGCTAAATATCATCCCCTCCCTTGCGAGACGATCGATATTGGGTGTTTTGATAAGCTTTTGTCCATTGAACCCTACATCACCATAGCCAAGGTCGTCGGCCAGGATGAATACGATATTCGGGCGCGCCGGTTTAGGTGCCTGGGCTTGGGAATGGTAACAGCAAATCGATGTGGCAAGGAGGGAAATCAGAAAACAATACTTTTTCATTATGGAGTAGATTAATATACTTCAGAAAGACATAGCAACCCTTGGATTACTTGAATTTAACGTGGTAGGGATTGCTAAAATTGGCAGGAGCTGGCTGTTTCGGCACCGTCGATGCCCGATTCGCAAAATCCGGAAGCAGGTGGACCAAAAAGCGAATTGCGATGTATCTTTGTTCCCGATACCCTACGACAGCCCGGTCGACTGGCATGAATTGACAACCACCGAAAATTCCGGCAAGTCGCGCCTGGACTGTCTCTTAGGGTATCGGAAAGCAGATACGTTTGGAATATTATGAATCGAAGGCTCGATATAATCTACTTATTTGATAGACAAAGTAAGGATAAATAGTTTGAACAAGCAAATGAAATGTGGAATTCACATTTATTTTTTACTAAAAATTGGGGGAAGAAGTAATACGATGAACGTTTTGCACACGTCCGCTGCTCCTGACACGCCAAATATCATATTTCTTTTGCATGTCAAGCCAGAATTCGGCACTTACACCAAATCCTTTTTCCAACCTAACGGCCATTTCTGCTGATATCGCTGCACCTTCGTTGACCACCTCCGACAATTGCTTACGGCTTACATTCAATTCTTTCGCGGCTCTGGTTACCGAAATTTTCATCTCTTTTAATATGTCCTCTCGCAACACCGCGCCCGGGTGTACCGGCTTCATTTCACTTTCCATAACGCTCAATGGTAATCGACATAGTCAACATTGAATACATCACCTTTCTCAAACCTGAACAATACCCGGTAATTTCCGGTAACCCAAACTGACCAGAAACCCGCTAACCTGCCTGAAAGCGAATGCAACCGGTAGCCCGGTATTGCCCTGACAGGTTCCATACTTTTGGCTGTATTCAACACTGCAAGTATGCGCCTGAGTTTTTCGACTTGCTCAGGCGGCAACTTCGATGCGTCGTCCTTTTCCCAAAGCAGTCTCAGTCCTTTGTGGTTAAAAGTCTTAATCATATTAAAGATAGTGCGTCACCCCGAGGGTTACAAATTTATCAGCAGCAATATGGTCGTTGCTGCTGATAAACACTATCTCTTATTTCCGAACGGCATGCCCGATTTCCCGAACGTTTTTCCCCGTCTTCTTTTGCAGGTCATCGCCCATATCTTCGCGGGCAGCGTCCGCGATCTTTTCCAGCTCAGCTACGATTTCCGGGTTTTGTTCCAGCACATCGTAGCGCTCCGAAGGATCCCGTGCGAGGTTGTACAATGCTTTCGGGAATTGATGATCCTCCGGAGCAGGGCCAGGCTGACCGTTCTTACCGGGCAGTGAGCCTTCATAGGTGCGTCCCGGATGCGCGAAAACGAGCTTCCAATCACCTTTGCGGACTGCTTCGAGGTTATTTTTGCGATAGTAGTAAAGGAAACTTTCCCGTGGTGTCTGGCTGTCGTCGCCTTTGAGCAACGCGCTGAAATCGATGCCATCAATTTTCTCCTTGGGCAAATTGGCACCTGTGAGCTTGGCGATCGTCGGCAGGATGTCAAGATTGGAAAGCAGCTTGTTCGAGACACGCCCGGCCGGAATGACGCCCGGCCAGCGCATAATACAAGGCTCGCGTTGCCCGCCTTCAAACGATGTTCCTTTCCCTTCGCGGAAACCACCCGCAGAGCCGGCATGATCGCCATAATTGAGCCACGGGCCATTGTCACTGGTAAAAATGACGAGGGTATTATTGTCCAATCCCTGCGTTTTCAGCTCTTTCATGATCTCCCCTACCGACCAGTCGAGTTCGAGCATCACATCTCCAAAAATCCCTCTCTGGCTTTTACCCCGGAACTTCGCCGAGGCGGCCAACGGCACGTGCGGCAGCGGATGCGGCACATACAGGAAGAATGGTTTGTTTTTATTCCTTTTGATAAATGAAACCGCTTTTTCAGTGATCACCGGGGTCAGTTCGCTGGCGTCTTCGAGGTTTTTGATCTCCTTCACCTGCCTATTCCCATCGATCCAGTGCAGCGGCGGATATTTGGCGCGTTCCTGCCAGGGATGCAGCGGCCACATATCATGTGAATAGGGCACGCCGTAGTATTCATCAAACCCCTGCTGCAATGGCAAAAACTCCTGCTCGCTTCCCAAATGCCATTTACCGAAAATACCGGTAGCATAGCCTTGCGCCTTTACAATTTCCGCAATGGTTTCTTCCTTGGGATTGAGCCCCACTCCGGCATTTGGTCCAAATGCTCCTGAAATACCCAGGCGATTCGGATAGCAGCCCGTCAGCAATGCGGCGCGGGAGGCGCTGCACACAGCCTGGGCGGCCATAAAGTTGGTAAAGCGCGTGCCTTCCATAGCCATTTTGTCCAGATTCGGCGTGTTGTAACCCAACGCACCATTCACGGAAAGGTCGCCATAGCCGAGGTCATCGATAAAAAAAACGACGATGTTAGGTGTTTTTGCCGCCGGTTTTTCGGATTGGAAGGCCATCAAGAGGCCGAGGCCCATTGATACCAGTAACACAGAAAGTACTCTAAACATGTTTTTAAGGTGGTTTTAGGTAAAACTGGCGCCAGGCTCTTGCCTGGTGCTTACTATTTGCAGGCCTCTGGCCGGAATTGCGTCCGCCAGGCTGAGGCTGGATAATAGTAGGCACCAGGCAGGAGCTTGGCGCCATATCTCCCAAAAATAACTACCAGTTCGGATTTTGTTTCAGATTCGGATTCAAATCGCGCTCCTTTTGCGGCATTGGCCAGAGATAATGCCTGCCCGCATCAAAAACGCGATCAGAGGATGCGGCTTGCACAGTTACCAGCTTGCCGGAAGCATCAGGATAGGTAATGCCAAATACCGGCCCGTTCATCACCTGCTCACCGATCTTCCAACGACGGATATCATACAATCGCTGCCCCTCAAATGCCAGCTCCACAGTCCGCTCGCGACGTACGATTTCCCGCAATGCAGCTTGCGTGGTAGCGGTTACCGACGGCTGCTTCACATCCGAACGCCCATTTCTAACCTGGTTAATCGCAGCCAACACGCTCGCATCGGTTTGCCCGAGTTCGATCTTCGCTTCGGCATAAGTCAGCAATACTTCGGCGTAACGCAGCAGGATAATGTTGATACCGCTATTTGTCGGGTTGGCAAAATCCTCGGTATTGATGTATTTCTTGATATTAAAGCCAGTCGTCGAGGCGATATAGGTACTTCCGATCGCATCCGCGGTGGTGCTCGTCGGACGGGGCTGGAATGTAATGCCGCTTGGCAATGCGTCGCCTTCGAGGAATATGGAGAATTTCAGACGCGGATCACGGTTGGCATAAGGTTTGGCCGGGTCATATCCGCTCGAAGGATCGGTAATCTTTTTCCCTTCCAGCGTTTCGTAAATATCCACCAATGCTTTCGTCGGAACATAAGTGCTTTGCGCATTCTTCTGGCTGTACGGCGCGAGCAGGTTGAAAACGTTGTTTTGGTAAACATCTTTCAAGTACTGCTTATCTAGTAGCACTTCCTTGTTATTTTCTGCAGCATAGCTGTATAGTTTTTCATAAGAATCATACAAACCATACACCCCCAGCTTGATCACCTGATCGGCAGCGTCGGCAGCTTTCTGGTAACGTCCCGCATACAAGTCCGCGCGGGCGAGCAGACCTAATGCGGCGCCTTTGGTAAACCGCCCTTTGTCGGCAGCACCGTAAGTAACAGGCAGCAATGCAGCCGCCTCGATCAGTTCTTTTTCCACGAAATTCCATATCTCTTCCACTGGTGTGTTGGTAAGCGTACGCCCTTCATCGATGCTGATAGACGACGTCACCAATGGTACCGGACCGAACAGGCCGGCTAATCTCAAATAATGATAGGCGCGCAATGCCTTCGCCTCACCTTTCAGCTGGTTGATCAATGCCGCATTGGTACTCGGCACTTTATCGACGTTTTCGAGGAAATAATTCACGCCGCGGATGCCGCGATACGCCCTTTTCCACTCATCATAAATCACCGAACTCGTGGCATCATAGCTCCCGGCTTCAATATAGGCGGCCACGTTGAAGCTCTGGTTGGTATGCGCCAGGTCAGTAATGCCATCCCAGGTTACGGCTGTGGTACTGTCCAGGTCCGTATAAAGTGAGTTAACGGCCAGTTTGGCATCGTTTTCGGTTTTCCAAAACAAATCTTCGGAAAGGCGATCGTTAGGAACGGTTTCGAGCAAACCCGAGTCGCAAGATGCAAGGCCCAACATGAAAGTGGCGATCCCCGCGTAAATGGTACGTTTGAATGTATTAGTTTTCATAAAATCAATGCGGTCAGAATGAGAGGTTCAACCCAAATGTGTACAAGGCTGTCTGCGGGAAATACACGGCACGGCCCGAGGGAACTTCCGGGTCGAGGTTCCATTCATTCAGTTTCGAGAATGTCAGCAGATTGGTAGCGGACGTATAAACACGAATACGGCTCACGCGGAGCTTGTTCGCGATTTCAACCGGAATGTTGTAGGCCAGCTGCACGTTTTTCAGGCGTAGGTACGAACCGTCGATCACCAGGCGGTCGGAGGTCGCCACATTGCGCAGGTCGAATTTCGTCGGACGCGGGAAGCGGGCGCCGGTGTTCTCGGGCGTCCAGTAATTATTGGTATAAATCTCATGGGTGAAACCTTCCTGATTACCCATTTCCGCCAATGCGCCCGCCAGGCGCGCATCCACTTTCGCCGTTCCCTGGAACAGAATGCTCAGGTCGAATCCCTTGTAAGAAAAGTCACCGTTCACCCCAAATGTGTATTTCGGGAACGAGTTACCGATCGCCGTCATATCATCGGCATTGATCTTCTTATCGCCGTTGCGGTCCACATATTTTACGTCGCCCGGCTTGGTATTGGCTGCGTAAGTAGCCTTATAGTCGGTGATTTCCTGCTGTGTCTGGAACAATCCATCAGTCTGATAACCCCATAGCGTGTTAATGGGCAGGCCTTTCGCGATGATGTAACGCGGATCGATATCCGAGCCGGTAATGTACGGGCCGGTGCCTTTCAGGTCCACGACTTTGTTTTCATTGATACTCAAATTCGCCCCAAGTGTATAGCGGAAGCCGGAAGTACTCGCGGCACCACGATAATTGAGGCTGAACTCCCAGCCTTTGTTCTCAACCGATCCCGCATTCTGAGGCGGCGCTTTCAAACCGATCGTGGCCGGAATGTCGAGGTTCAGGAGAATGTCGTCGGTGAGCTTGCGGTAGTAATCGGCCGTGAATGTCAACCGTTTGTTCAGGAATGTCGCGTCCAAACCCAGGTCAAGTTGGGTGGTCGACTCCCAGCCAAGCTTGGTATTGGCCAATGTCGTAGGGCGGTAACCCTGCACCGGCGTGCCCCCGAAGCTGTAACCCAGGGATGTCAATGCGGAATAGTAGCTATACAAATCCACCGACTGGTTTCCGGTAATCCCCCACGATCCGCGGAGTTTCAGGTCATTCACAGCTTTTTCGAGGCCCTGCCAGAAACTTTCCTTCGAAATACGCCATCCCGCCGAGAATGACGGGAAGAAACTGTATTGTTTGTTACCCGTGAATTTGGAAGAACCGTCATAGCGGCCATTCGCTTCGAACAGGTATTTCTCTTTGTAATCATAATTTACCCGACCGAAATAAGACCGCAAACCGTACTGCGCATCGTTTCCGTTGTTGCTTTTCGTCCCGTCGTTCGCTCCCTGACCGATTGACCCGATGTCGTTGTTATAAAACCGTTCGCGGTAAGCCGAAAGGAAGGTCTGCGTGTTCCCGATCTGCGAATAACCCACCAATGCCTTCAAACCGTGATCCCCAAAGCTCTTTTCATAAGTCAGCAAGTTGTTAATCGTGTACTCGCGCAGCGTGTTACGCACCTCCGTGAGCGAGTTGATAGCCACCGTTTTGGTAATGTTGGTATTCTTGTCGGTGTTGGTATAGGCATTGGTATAGTTCTTCTGATTGGTGAATGTACCACGTCCGGCGATCTGGGTCGAGAAGGTAAGACCTTCGGCAATATCGAATTCCGCTTTCAGGTAACCGGCCAGATAATCCGTCACCTGCCGCGACTGACCGCCTATTTCATTGAACATCAACGGGTTGTTACCCTGCGTGCTCAATCCATAGGTACCATCGGCATATTTGGGAACTGCCCACAATGTTCCGTGAAAGAAATTGTTCAGCGGCTGAGGATTTGCGCCCGTGTTGTTCACCGTCGGGTTCAATGCGCGGGCGTAGCGGTAGTTGATGTCACCGCTCACGCGTAAACGTTTCGAAACCGTGTAGTCAGTATTGAGCCGGAATTCGCCGATTTTATTGGAATAACCTGCAATAACACCCTGCTGATCCTGGAAACGGGCGCTCAAACGCGTGCGGATAACATCCGTTCCTCCGGCAACCGAAATGGTATGATTCTGCTGGGGAGCCGAACGAAGCATCGTTTCAAACCAGGTGTTGGGCATCGGGTACTTCTCGCGGTCGGTTGCATGCACATATGCCTGAATGGATTCCTCTGTGAAACGCGCCGGCACCGCCAGGCCTGCGTTCGTATAGGCAGCCACCTGCTCGCGCATGTAGGCTTCAATGCCCATCATTTTGGGCACGTTGTTCGACTTCTGAATGGCATAATAGCCGTGGTAGTCAACCTGCACCTTGCCGCCTTTGGCACGCTTCGTGGTGACGAGAACCACCCCGTTCGTCGCGCGTGAACCATAAATGGCCGTCGACGAAGCATCTTTCAGTACCGAAACCGACTCGATATCGTCCGGGTTAATGTCGCTCAGGCGCTGCTCGATACCATCCACGATCACCAGCGCGTCGTTTTTGCCCAAATCGTAGCCGCTGGTGCTGCTGCCGTTGATATTGAATGTGGTAATACCCCGCACGCGGATGTTGGTATTCGACTTACCCGGCGAGCCGCCCTGGTCGAGCACGGTCACACCCGGCATAAGGCCTTGCAGCGACTGCTGGATATTCGATACCGGCCGTTTGGTAATGGCTTCCCCGCTGATTTGGGACACGGAGTTGGTCATGCTGTTGCGTTTCTGCGTGCCATAACCGACGACCACGACCTCTTCCAGCTGCTTCGTATCCGCCGCCAGTTTGATATCGATCGTGGCACGGCCATTCACCGCCACCTCCTGGGTAACGTACCCGATGCCGGAGAAAACAAGGGTGCCATTCGACGGTGCATTGATCTCGAACTTCCCGTCGGCATCGGTCGAGGTGCCGGTCAGCGTGTTTTTTACCACAATATTGACGCCCGGCAGCGAACCGTTGTCGGTGGCGGACGTGACGGTGCCCTTCACGGAGATGTTCTGGGCGAAGGCGTTAAGGCCGAAGAGCAGAAATACCGTGATAAGCAGGCGATTTCCGCTCAGAATTGAGCTTCTGGATAGACTTTGGAACATAGTAATAAATAAAAAATGGGGCTGGGTTCTGGTAATCAGGATATTCAGCTACGTGGCGATTCGTGACCGCAGACAGCCGGCCATTGACGGCCGATTACTTGAATGCCGGACGATGGAATCGTTAAAGAAGAGCACTTCTGAGAAAATTGAAAGCCGGCTAGCGGCTACAACAAGGGAATGGAGATGCGTTGAAAAGGTTCATGCGGCTGTTCGGGTTGGTGGTTGTTAATGGGTCAATTAATAAGCGACAAATCCTATTAAATATATAGGCAAAGTAAAATAGAGAATCTTCAACAAGCAACCTGTGTTAACTTATTCTTTACAAACAGGACCAATTTTAAGATTAACTACAATTATTCATGTAAAAAATACAAAACTACCCGGTATACTCATCGACCGTAGATCGTTTGCAAATATTGCTTTTGCAGGGTCGAAAAGTAGAGTACCCCACCGATGAGCACGGCCCAGATCAGGAATAGCAGTGTCGGATGTGGGAAGTAATGGTAAGCTGTGATAAAAATCAATGCGCCCCGCGCAAATTCGAGGTAAAATACCCAACGACGCTGTTCGAGGATGGCGCCGCAGTTGATAAGCGTGACAAATATCACCAGCGCGACCATTATTTGCAGGAATGTTTCTTCCTGGTGTTCGAAAAGGAGCAGGAAAAATAGTGTGATGACCGTCACCGTGAACTGAACCAGCACATAGCGCCTGAACTTCTGCGAGCGCACGCGCACTTTGTTTTTGGATAAGAACCGCTTTTCCACGATTCGGCGGACGTTCGGATCAAAATCCTCGGGACGGCCGAAAATGACTTTCAGCTTGGCGATAACCCCTTTTTGCTGCTGAGCCGAGTACCAGATCTCGACCAGGAAATGGAAATGCTGCCAGAGGAAACTGTAACTGTCGAGCTGCTTGGTAAGCCCGAAAACCGGTTGCTCCTTCTCCTCGGCGAATGTGCCGAAAAGCTTGTCCCAGATGATGAACATATCCCCGAAATTCTTGTCGAGATAGGCATCGTTGCTCGCGTGATGTACGCGGTGGTGCGAAGGCGTAACCAATATATATTCGAGAATACCGAGTTTGCCGATCACCTGCGTGTGCGTGAAGAACGGGTAAAGGCCGTGCACGATGAGCATGGTCGTGATCATGGGCGCAGGAAAGCCGATCAGCGGCAGCACCGACCAGAAGGCCGTCCTGACGACTGCCTGGAAAATGGTAATGCGCGTTCCCGCCGTATAATTGAATTCTTCGCTGGTATGGTGCACCACATGGAACCCCCAGAACAGGTTGATTTTATGGCCCGCACGGTGATACCAGTACCATACGAAGTCGGTAGCGAGCAGCAATGCGACCCACACCAGGAGCGTCGGCCGGATCTCGAACAGCCCGTAATGCTTTTGCAGGTAATCGTAAAAAAAGAAGAACGACCCGGCGGTGAACATGTCGATGAGCCGCTCGGCCACCCCCACATTCATGTTCGCAATGGAGCTGTTAAAATTGAACAATTGCCGCCCCAGGCGCTTTGAAACCCAGTATTCTATACCGATCAGCAAGAGGAACAATGGAACGGCCAATGCCATGTAGTTCAGTGCCATAACCGATTTTTTACTATATTTAATTAATAGATTATATATACAAATATTGACTACGGGATTGTATTTGCCAAAAATTTGAGGGAAAACCATTAAATAAAATCTAAAACCCTTTTATTCGTGGTTTTACAACGCAGGTACGTGAGCTTGCGCGACTAACCACTGATACCAAACCTCCCTTTTCCGGATGGAAAAAGAAAATACCTACTACGGCGTCAAAGAAATCGCCCGCCGTGCCAACGTCTCCATCGCGACGGTCGACCGCGTATTGCATAACCGATCGGGCGTTTCGGAAAAGACCAAGAAGAAGATCAACGACATCATCAAGGAGCTCGATTACCAGCCGAATATCCTTGCCAGTCGCCTCGCCTCGAAGAAAATCATTTCGCTGGCCGTACTCATCCCGCGCGTTTCGGAGGAAACCGATTTCTGGGAGGCGCCCATGAAAGGCATTACCCGCGCCGACGCGGAGATCAAAAAGTACGGCGTTCAGGTATCGACCTTCTATTTCGACCTCAACGACCCGGCGTCGTTCAACGCGCAGGCCGCAGCGATCCTCGACGGTCATTTTAAAGGAGTATTGTTGGCCCCGTCATTCATTGAAGAGTCCCGGAAGTTTGTCCGGGCCTGCCGGGAGAAAAAAGTACCGTTTGTATTCATCGACTCCGACGTCCCTGACGAGGATAACCTTTGCTACATTGGTCCGCATTTGTTTCAGAGCGGTTATGTAGGCGCCAAGCTTTCGACTTACCGGCTGAAAGAGAAGCACAAAGTGGCCGTCGTGAACATTTCCAAAGAGACCGACAGCTATAATTACCTGCAAATCGAGGAAGGTTTCCGCAGGTATTTCAAGGACCGGAACCTGCCGATCGAGATCGTCCGGATCGACATCAAGGATACGGATAGTCTCTCCGTGACGCGTGACCTCACGCGTGCATTGCACGAGCACGACGACATTGAAGCTATTTTCGTCACCAATTCCCGGGTTTTCTCCGTCGCCGCATTCCTCGAAAAGAACAAGCGCCCGGATATTTCGCTGATTGGCTACGACTATTTAAAAGAAAACATCGACTATCTGAACAAGGAGTTCATCGACTTCCTGATCTGCCATAAACCGGAGGAGCAAGGGTACCGCGGCCTCATGGCGCTTTACCAGACGCTCGTCCTGGGTGCTCCCGTCGAAAAAACGCATTTCATGCCGATCGACATTGTGACGAAGGAGAACCAGGCGTTTTACCAGAATTAGCAATGGCGCTATGGCGCGAAGGTGACCTTCGTGCCCACTATTCGCAGGCCTCCGGCCGATCCGAAATGCATAAATACGCTACCGCATTACCGACCGGCCGGAGGCCTGCAAATAGTGGGTTCAAATCAAGAGATTTGCACCATCCACCTCGGCACATCAAATATTGTATTGACACAAATCCACAACATGAATTCGTCAAAATTCATAGCCGCACAAAATTTCTTGTAAACAATAACCCTGTATACTTGTAAATTAAAATATGTGCGTATATTTACGGGTACGTACCCGAAATCAAAATCGGGCTGACTATTCCTGAACTCTTTTCCATTTGTTTTTATGCACTCGCTTAGCAGACGAAAGTTTATTTTTCAATCGGCAACAGCCGGTGTTGGCCTGGGTTTGATCGATCACTTACCGGCATGGGCCACGCCGGCAGAGGGCAAGAGAGTGGGGATCATCGGACTGGATACTTCGCATGCCATCGCATTCGCCAAAGCGCTTAATGCCGAACAACCGAACCCCGTTTACGACGGATATAAGGTAGTAGCGGCCTATCCTTATGGCAGCAAAGACATCGAATCGAGCGTGAAACGCATTCCCGGTTATATTGATGAAGTGAAGAAAATGGGTGTAGAGGTCGTCGGTTCAATCAAGGAGTTACTGGGTAAAACGGATGTAATACTGCTTGAAACCAATGACGGCCGCCTGCATTTGGAACAGGCACTGGAGGTTTTCAAAGCCGGCAAAAGGATGTTTATCGACAAGCCGGTCGCCGCTTCACTTTCGGATACCCTGAAAATCTACGAAGCTTCCAAAAAATACAAAATCCCGGTTTTCTCGGCTTCCTCACTCCGGTATATCAAAGGCATTGAGAGCATCGACAAGAAAAAGGTGCTGGGAGCAGATACGTATAGTCCAGCCGTTCTCGAAAAAACACACCCTGATTTCTTCTGGTACGGTATCCACGGCGTCGAAACCCTTTACACCGTTATGGGTACGGGCTGCAAAAGCGTAACGCGCGTGAACACGCCCAATACCGACATCGTGGTGGGTATTTGGGGCGACGGCCGCACGGGTACGTTCCGCGGCACACGCACGGGCAAGCACGACTACGGTGGCACGGTTTTCACTGAGGACGGCAACAAAGTTTTGGGCCCATATGGCGGTTATGAACCACTTTTAGTCGATATTATCAAATATTTCAAAACCGGCGAAGTACCGGTAACGCCCGAGGAAACCATTGAAATTTTCGCTTTCATGGAAGCGGCCGACGAAAGCAAACGCCAGGGCGGCAAGAGCGTGACGCTGGAAAGCGTGTTGACCAAAGCCATTAAGAAATAAGCTCCCAAAATCAACCCTTAATCCATTGTCATATGAAAGCATTCAGCTCCCGATTGTCGCGAAGAACGTTTCTCAAACAGAATTCACTGGCGGGGCTGGGTGTGGCCCTCGCTTCTTCCTCCGTGACCGCCCTGCCGGTAATTGGCTCGAAGTCGGCGCAGATGCCGGCGATATTGGGCGGGCCGTCGGCCTGGGCGGAGGTTAAATGGCCGATCTGGCCGCAATGGAACCCCGAAACGGACGAAAAACTGCTGCTGGAAGTAGTGCGGAGCGGCATCTGGTCTCGGGCGAATGTGGTGACGCAATTCGAAAAAGAATGGGCGGCGGCTTTGGGTGTAAAAAGATGTCTTGCCGTAGTGAATGGCACAAATGCACTCGTGACGGCCATCCACCAACTCGGCATAGGAGCCGGTGACGAGGTACTGGTGCCGCCTTATACATTCATCGCATCGGTTTCCTCGATCCTTTCCAATGGCGCCATGCCGGTTTTCGTGGACATCGACGCCGAAACTTTTCAGATCGATCCGGCGAAAATCGAAGCCAAAATCACGCCGCGCACGAAGGCGATCATGGCCGTGCACATTCTTGGACTGCCCGTGGATATGGACCGCGTGATGGCCATCGCCAAAAAACACAAGCTGCTTGTGATCGAAGATGCCTGCCAGGCGCATTTGGCCGAGTATGACAAAAAGAAAGTCGGCAGTATCGGAGATGCTGGCTGTTTCAGTTTTCAGAACTCCAAAAACCTGCCCATTGGCGAAGGCGGCGCGATTGTGAGCAACAACGACCATTTCATCGATCTTTGCTTTTCCTATACCAATTTCGGCAACCCGTATGGTACCGCTGTGGGCGCGGTGAGTACCGGCAGCGTCATGCAGGGCACTAAACTTCGCTTTTCCGAATATCAGGCGGCTGTTGGCCTCGCCCAAATGAAACGCCTCGACGCGCAGACTACCACCCGCAATGAAAATGCCGAATACCTCAAATCGCAGATCAAGGACATTCCGGGCATCGTACCTTATAAATTATACGACAAAGTCACCCGCGGCGCTTTTCATTTGTTCCCTTTCCGTTATCAGAAGGAAGGATTCAAAGGCCTGCCGCGCGAGGCATTTCTCAAAGCACTGAAAGCGGAAGGCGTCCCCTGTTCCAGCGGGTATGCGCCCCTGAATACCCAGCCGTATTTGAAAGACACCTTCGATTCGGAGAATTATAAAAGGATGTATTCCAAAGAAATGCTGGACATTAACCGCTACAACGAGCAGAACAAATGTCCGGTAAACGACAAAGTCTGCAACGAAGAAGCAGTTTGGTTTACACAAAATATGCTCCTCGGCACGAAGGACGACATGAAAGCCATTGCCTCGGCCATTGAAAAGATCCATCACAACGTCGACAAGATCAAAACATTAGGACAAAAATGAGGATAGCGCTCGCACTGACATTGCTGCTTTTGACCCTCTTCCCCGCGCATGCGCAAGGATGGAAAGCAGGTGTAGCCAAAGTGGCGATTACCCCTGCCGAGCCCATGTGGATGGCAGGCTTCGCGGCGCGTACGCACGCGTCCGACGGGAAGTTGCATGATATTTGGGCCAAAGCACTGGCCATTCAGGATGCAGGCGGCAAGCAGGGCGTGCTCATTACGACGGATTTACTGGGTTTTCCCAAAGCGCTGTCGGACGAGATCCGCGCGAAAATCAATGATCGCTACAAACTTTCGAAAGCACAGATTATACTCAACAGTTCACACACGCACTCCGGCCCCGTGCTCGGAGCTGCGTTGTCGGATATTTATCCTTTGAATGAAGGAGACCAGCAAAAAATAGATCAATATTCAGCCAAACTCATCGAGCAGATTGTAACGCTCACCGGCGATGCATTGAAAGCAATGCAACCTGCCACGATCGAAGCGAAGAATGGCGTGACGCGCTTCCAGGTGAATCGTCGGAATAACGACGCCGCGACACTGGAACGCCTCACCGAAATTACCGGCCCAGGCGACCCGGCCGTGCCTGTATTAAAGGTTTCGGACGCGAAAGGTAAAATCATCGCCATTGCGTTCGGCTACGCCTGCCATCCCACGGTTCTGGACGGCTACAACTGGTCGGGCGACTACCCTGGCTGGGCGCAGATTGAACTCGAAAAGCTGTACCCGGGCGCCACCGCATTGTTTTTCCAGGGAGCCGGCGCGGACCAGAACCCGCTGCCCCGACACACCGTTCCGCTCGCCATTCAATACGGAAAAACGCTTGCTGCCGCCGTGGAGCGTGTTTTGAGTGAGGAAATGAAGCCGTTAGCGCCGCAACTTTCGACGGCTTACAATGAAGTAACCCTTTCATTAACCACCGCCCCTACCCGCCAGCAACTTTCCGCAATGGCCGAAAAGGCGACCGGTTTTCAGCAGAAATGGGCCAAACGCATGATCGCGCAGATCGATGAAAAAAAGCCATTTCAAACCTCCTACCCCTTTCCATTGCAGGTGTGGAAGCTCGGCGACCAGGCTATTATGACGCTCGGCGGGGAGCTCGTGGTAGATTATGCGATCAATTTGAAGAAGATATTCGGTCAGGACACATTTGTTATGGGGTATTCCAATGATGTGATGACCTACATCCCGAGCACGACCATCCTGCGCGAGGGCGGCTACGAGGGCGAAGTCGCTGCCATTGTGTACGGCCTGCCCGCGACCTGGGCTTCGGATGTGGAAATTGAAATACTGAACGGGATGGTACAGCTCGCCAAACAGGCCGGCGTGGTGAAGCCCGAATCCCGCGTGATTAAAAATTAGTGTTAATCCAAAGTCTGCCTCTTTCCGTGAACAGTATCGATTATTCCATGAACTTTGAACCGCTGGCCGAACCGAAAACTTTGATCGCAAAGCATTACTATTCGGGCTTTTCACGCGCACACGATACGTATAACGCACTCTCGACCGCGAGCGACGGGAGGATTTACTACCTCTTGTCGTCGGATAACCATGAGATCGGCGGGCAGATGTTTGTCTACGACCCCGCCAGCGACAGCATTACCCACCTCGGCGATCTGACCGACATTTGCGGCGAAACGCATTTGAAAGCTATTCCGCAGGGCAAAAGTCATGTGCGGTTTTACGAAAGAAACGGCAAGCTCTATTTCTCCACGCATGTCGGCTACTACCAGCTCATCGATGGCATGGACCGCCTTCCCGAACAGGCGCCCGAGGGTTATGCATTGTACCCGGGCGGGCATTTTCTCTCTTACGACCTCCAAACCGGCGCATTCGAAGACCTGGCACTGGTACCGAACGGCGAAGGCATGGTGTCCATGACCATGGATCGCGACCGCGGACATTTGTACGGCATTACCTGGCCCTACGGCCATTTTATCCATTACGATACCGAGAAAAGGGAGTTAAAAAACCTCGGCCCCATTTCTCACAAAGGCGAAGCTGGCACGCCCGGTACAGACTTTCGTTCCCTTTGCCGCTCGCTATTCGTCGATGCGGAGCTAGGCGATGTGTATTTTTCCGTAGCCGACGGCGATATTTTTACTTACAACCCCGAAACCCAATTTTTACGTCAGCTCAAAAACGTAGACCTGCGTCTCGACTATTTCGGCAAATACGACCCGACGCGCCCCGGCAGCATGTGCTACAACTGGCGGAAAATCTTCTGGCACCCACAAGAGCAAGTTGCTTACGGCGTGCATGGAAACTCTGGCTATTTGTTCCGTTTTGACCCTCGCGAAGAGAAAATCGAAATCGTGGAGCGCATTACTTCCGAGCCCTCACGCAAGAGCGGGATGTTCGACCAGTTCAGTTATGGTTATCTTGGCTTTCAGCTTGGACCCGATCGCGAAACCATTTATTACCTCACCGGCGGGCCTATTTATGAAAACGGCAAACGCTTGAAAGGCGAAGACCAGATTGCCAAAGGAGCCGCACGTGGATTGGAAAATTTGCATTTAATTACCTATCATTTACCGACCAATACTTATAAAGACCACGGGGGGATCTTTTACGAAGACGGCGAGCGGCCAACCTATGTAAACTCGATTGCCGTCGGTGCCGACGGTACCGTTTACACATTGGCCCGCTTTGAACATGAGGGCAGTATTATCCAGGACCTCGTCAGGATACCGAATCCGTTTTGAAATACTAAACCAGCTATTAACTTTTTTCTCAATGGAAAATTTAAATAACAACAACCGTCGAGACTTTCTAAAAAAATCACTGGCCGGAAGCGCATTGCTTACATTCGGTGGCGTATTGCCCGGTATCAGCCCGAAAAGCTATGCCAAAATCATCGGCGCAAATGAGAAGGTGCGCGTGGGCATGATGGGCGTGAACAGCCGCGGCCTCGCATTGGCGACCAACTATGCATTGCAACCTAACTGCGAAGTCGTATCCATTTCCGACGTTGATACACGTGCCGCAGAGAAATGCATCGGCGTGGTAAACGATACCCAAAAGTCCAAACCCGCCAACATCCCCGACTTCCGCAGGGCACTCGAAAACAAGGATATGGACGCATTGGTGGTAGCCGCACCCGATCACTGGCATGCACCGGCGGCTATTCTGGCATCCAAAGCCGGCAAGCACGTGTACCTGGAAAAACCTTGCAGCCACAACCCGCACGAAGGCGAACTGCTGGTAGCAGTTGCAAAAAAATACAAGAATATAATCCAAATGGGCAACCAGCGCCGCTCGTGGCCAAATGTCGCGGCGGGGATCAAAGAGGTGCATGACGGGACGATCGGCCGGGCGTACTTTGCCAAAGGCTGGTATACCAACAACCGCGCTTCCATCGGTATCGGCAAAGAAACCGCCATTCCTTCCTGGCTCGATTACGAACTATGGCAAGGGCCCGCACCACGCCGGGCGTTCAAAGACAACCTGGTGCATTATAACTGGCACTGGTTCTGGAACTGGGGCACCGGCGAGGCACTCAACAACGGCACTCACATGCTCGACCTCATGCGCTGGGGCTTGCAGGTAGATTACCCGACACGCGTACAATCCTCAGGCGGCCGTTTCCGTTACAAGGACGACTGGGAAACGCCCGATACACAGGTAATTAACCTGGAATTCGCAAACAATACCGCCATGACCTGGGAAGGCCGCAGCTGCAATGGACGCACGATCGAAGGCAGCTCGGTGGGTGTGGTATTTTATGGCGAAAAAGGCTCGATTCAGATCGGCGAAGGGAACAACTACAAGGTTTACGACCTGGACAATAAGCTGGTCAAGGAGGTAAAGAACGACCTCGTCATCGACCCGCGCAACAAAATGAACCCGTCGCAGAGCCTCGATGCATTTCATATCCAGAATTTCTTCGATGGTATCAAGAAGGGCACACCACTCGCAGCCGAGATCGTTGGAGGTCACCAAAGCACATTGCTTGCGCAATTGGGCAATATCGCCATCCGTTCCGGCGAAACGCTGAACATCGATCCGAGCAACGGGCATATCAAAGGCAGCAAAGCCGCGGAAAAATTCTGGAAGCGAGAGTATCAGAAGGGGTGGGAACCAACGATTTAAATGGAGCAATTATCGACCTTCCGTCGACTCAAGTCGACGGAAATAGATTTTCTAAAAGAGAAAAAGCCAATCCCCAGTTCCAAAATCAAAAATCCAATTGCCGTCAGATTCATCTGACTAAAGTCGACGGAAATAGATTTTCCAAAAGAGAAAAAGCCATCCCCAGTTCCAAAATCAAAAATCCAATTGCCGTCAGATTCATCTGACGGACAGAGATAGAAAAAGATTTGTTTCAAGCCAGTTCAAAAATTGAAAATTCCAGTTTCAAGAAATTTCATTTGAAAAACAATTTTTAATGAAAAGCGAAGCCATTGCCATCAAAGTAGAAAACCTGACGAAGCGGGAAACGACGATCTCGATTTTCCTGATCGGCCTGATGTTCTTTATTTTCGGTTTTGTGTCGTGGGTCAATTCCATATTGATCCCCTACTTCAAAATCGCCTGCGAACTGACGAGCTTTCAGGCTTACCTCGTCGCATTTGCATTTTACATTGCCTACTTCGTAATGTCAGTGCCGTCTTCCTATTTATTAAAGGCCGTGGGTTTCAAAAAGGGCATGATGATCGGCTTCTGGGCGATGGCTTTGGGCGCATTCATTTTCGTACCGGCCGCCATGTCGCGGACATACGAGATTTTCCTGATGGGCCTTTTCACCATTGGAATCGGCCTCGCCATTCTCCAAACCGCGGCGAACCCTTACATTACCATCCTTGGCGCGAAGGAACGCGCGGCCCAGCGGATCAGTATCATGGGCATTTGCAACAAAGCCGCCGGTATCCTGTCACCGATTGTCTTTGCAGCCGTGATCTTGAAACCCACCGACACCGATCTTTTCGCACAGCTCGGCACGATGGGCGATGCCGAACGGAGTGCTGCACTCGACGAGCTCATTAGAAGAGTAATCAATCCTTATATTGGTCTCGGCATATTCCTTTTTACATTAGGTTATCTGGTATTCAAATCCCCATTGCCGGAAATCGATACCGAGCATGAAAGCCAGGAAATCGCCTCGGCGAATGCGGGGAAGAAAAGCATTTTCGACTTTCCGCACCTGATTTTGGGCGCATTGGCGATCTTCCTGCACGTAGGCACGCAGGTGATCGCGATCGATACCATTATTGGTTATGCCAATTCGATGGGTATTGACCTGCTGGAAGCAAAGGTTTTCCCTTCCTACACACTTTTCTGCACCATTTGCGGGTATCTGATCGGGATTACGGTGATTCCAAAATTCATCAGTCAGGTGAACGCGCTGCGGATCTGCACCTTGCTGGGAACCGTTTTCACATTACTCATCATTTTCACGCATGGACAAGTCACATTCCTGGGGCACGATACCGACATTTCCATCTGGTTTGTCGTATTGCTCGGTCTCGCCAACTCGCTCGTTTGGGCAGGCATATGGCCGCTTGCGCTCGATGATTTGGGCCGGTTTACCAAACTTGGCGCCTCCGTGATGATCATGGGGCTTTGCGGAAATGCGATTATGCCGCTCTTTTATGGGCATTTCGCGGATGTGGTGAATGTGCGGGAGGCGTATTGGGTGTTGTTGCCTTGTTATCTGTATCTGGTTTTTTATGCCATAAAAGGGCACAAACTACGCAAATGGGGGTTTTAAAAACACGGCAAAAAATCCCTTAACATTAATCTATTACGGTGCGCTGCACCTAATTACCAATTATCGATCATCAACCATCTACAAATATTACGGTGCTCTGCACCTTGATGTGAAGGTGCAGAGCACCGTAATATTTGTAGACCGTAATATTTGTCAACAGCAATATTTGTGGATGGCATGTTGCCAATATATCAATCATCAAACGAATGCGATTAAAGATTATAAACGGAACCATCATCACCCCCTACCGGTACATCCGGAACGGGACGATTTTGATTGAGAATGGCGTGATTGTGGGAATTGAAACGCGAGGCGTAGACTTTCCCGATGCGGAGATGATCGATGCCGAAGGCCATTATGTAGCACCCGGCTTCATCGACCTGCATATCCACGGCGGCGGCGGGTATGATTTCATGGATGGCAGCGCGGAGGCATTTTTAAAGATTGCTGAAACGCATGCGCAATATGGTACCACGGCGATGGTTCCTACCACATTGACAGCCGAAAAAGCGGATTTACTCGAAACGCTGGATTTCTATGAAAAAGCGAATGCAGCCAACACAAACGGCGCGCAATTTCTGGGAATGCATTTGGAAGGCCCCTATTTCGCATTGAGCCAGCGGGGCGCACAAGACCCGAGGTATATCCGCAATCCCGACCCGGCCGAGTATGAAGAAGTGTTGGCATATTCCAATTCCATTGCCCGTTGGAGCGCGGCGCCGGAGCTGCCGGGGGCGATTGATTTTGGAAAAAGATTAAAACAAAAAGGCATTCTGGCGGCGGTGGCGCATACAGATGCGATTTACGAGGATGTGCTGGAAGCGTACGAAAACGGCTACACGCTCGCGACGCACCTGTACTCGGCCATGTCGGGCGTAACGCGCAGGAATGCGTTCCGGTACGCGGGCACGATCGAGAGCGCTTTTTTGCTCGATATGGATGTGGAGATCATCGCCGACGGTGTGCATTTGCCCGCGCCGCTTTTAAAACTCATTGTTAAAATCAAAGGTCCCGACCGCATTGCATTGATTACCGACGCGATGCGCGCGGCCGGAATGCCGGAGGGCGAAAGTATGCTCGGCTCGCTGAAAAACGGGTTGAAAGTGATCGTCGAGGATGGCGTAGCGAAGCTGCCCGACCGTACCTCATTCGCCGGAAGCGTGTCCACGGCCGACCGCCTGGTGCGCACGATGGTGAATATGGCCGACGTGTCGCTGCTCGACGCCGTGCGCATGGCCACAGCCACGCCCGCACGCATTATGGGCGTACACGAGCGCAAGGGCACGCTGGTAGCGGGTAAGGACGCCGATATCGTCATTTTCGACGCCGATATCCGCATTCAAAGGACCATTATCAAAGGAAAAACGATATACCTAAACGCGATACCCCAATCTTAACCTACCACAACAAAATGAAAGTCGACCAACTGGAAATCAATATCTCCGAAACCCGCCAGCAAATGGGTGAAGCCGCGGCGAAAGCGGTGGCGAACAAGATCCGGGAGATTCAGGATACCAAAGAATTTGTGAATATCATCTTCGCCTCCGCACCTTCGCAGAACGAGTTTCTGGCGACATTAAAGGACGAGCCGGGCATTCATTGGGAGAAAATCAATGCATTTCACATGGACGAGTACATCGGCATCGCCGCCGACGCGCCACAAAATTTCGGGTATTTCCTGAAAGTACGGCTGTTCGACCACGTGCCTGTGCATTCGGTTTCCTATCTCGACGGTAACGCACCCGACGCCGCTGTCGAATGTGAGCGCTATGCAAAACTGCTTCGTGAAAACCCGATCGATATTGTGTGCCTCGGTATCGGCGAGAATGGGCATCTGGCATTCAACGACCCGCATGTGGCGTTTTTCGATGATCCATTGGAAGTGAAAGTGGTGGAACTCGACGACGCCTGCCGTCAGCAGCAGGTGAACGACGAATGCTTCGATACCTTCGACGAGGTGCCGCAAACCGCATTGACTCTCACCATTCCCACGCTCATGAAGGCCAAATATGCCTTCTGCATCGTGCCGGGCGAGAAAAAGGCGCAGGCCATTTACCACACTGTGGCCGAGGACATCCAGGAAGCATTCCCGTCGACCATCCTCCGCAAGCACCCGCACGCGGTCCTGTTCATCGACCAGGCCAGTTCAGGGAAGCTCAAAGAAATTTCGTCATACTCGCAGGCATAGTTCCGCGCCGGAGCTATCTTGCATGTATTACCTCAACCCATTCAAATGAGAAAAGAACTCTTGACAATCGCTTTATTGAGCGCAATGGTATTCAATCAGGGATGTAATTCGAAGAAAGAGGAGGCCAAGAATGAGGAGAAGAAACCACTGAGCCTGATCGTGGTCGAACCCGGCCACTTCCATGCGGCACTAGTCCAGAAATCGATGTATGCCGATGTCGACTCGGTCGTGCACGTGTACGCATCCGAAGGCCCGGACGTGAAAGCTTACCTCGACAAGGTGGAGAAATACAACACCCGCCCCGAAGACCCGACGCATTGGAAAGAAGAGGTGTACACAGGCCCCGATTTCTTCGAGAAAATGATTTCTGAGAAAAAGGGTAACGTGGTCGTGCTCGCGGGTAACAACCAGAAAAAGACCGATTTCATCAAAAAATCCGTCGACGCAGGCCTCAACGTCCTCGCCGACAAACCGATGGCGATCGACGCGGCGGGTTTCGACAAGCTGAAAGAGGCATTCGCCAGCGCCGACAAGAACAAGGTGCTCCTGTACGACATCATGACCGAACGTTACGAGATCACCAACACCTTGCAACGTGAGCTTGCATTGCTGCCCGAGATCTTCGGCGAACTCCAAAAAGGAACGCCCGAAAACCCGGCGGTATCCAAAGAAAGCGTTCACCACTTCTTCAAATACATTTCCGGCGAACCGCTCGTGCGCCCTACTTGGTTTTTTGATGTGAACCAGCAAGGCGAAGGCATGGTGGACGTAACGACCCACCTCGTCGACCTCGTGCAATGGAGCTGCTTCCCCAATGTATCCCTCGATTATCAGAAGGACATTCAACTCCTCTCGACCAAGCGTAGCGCTACCCAGCTCACGCCGTCGCAGTTCAAGCTTGTGACCAAAAGCGAAACCTATCCAGAATTCCTCAAAAAGGACGTGAAGGACACTTTGCTGAACGTGTATTCTAATGGCGAGATGAACTACACCCTGAAAGGCGTGCACGCAAAAGTGTCCGTGATCTGGAACTTCCAGGCCCCGGAAGGCACCGGCGACACGCATTACTCGATCATGAAAGGCTCGAAAGCCAACCTGATCGTCCGCCAGGGCAAAGACCAGAAATACAAGCCGGTTCTTTACATTGAAACCACCGACAAATCGAAAGCTTACGAAGATGCTGTAACGGCCGCATTCAAATCCGTACAGGACAAATTCCCCGGCGTAGAGCTGAAAAAAACCGCTGCGGGCTGGGAGGTGGTAATCGATGCAAAATACGACACTGGCCACGAATCACATTTTGCGCAAGTGGCAAACAAGTATATGGAGTATCTCAAAGCAGGCAAGCTGCCCGAATGGGAGGTGCCGAATATGATTGCCAAGTATTGGTTGACGACTTCGGCTTTGAAGCAGGCGAAGGAGAAGAAATAACCCTTTAGCCGTCGTCTTAAGACGACGGAAATAGATTTTGGAATAGATTTTTCTGGACGAGTGGCGCTTTGCTGCTCGTCTTTTTTGTTTCATCCGAATCTGTTGTGAAATGTAACACACCCTGTTACATTTGTGTTAATGATAAAAAGCTTCCGACACAAAGGGTTACGGTTGTTTTTTGAAGATGAAGACAACCCAAAATTACCCGCAACACACATTATAAGAATCCGCAATATCCTCACACGCCTGGAATTTGCGAAATCACTGGATGATATTGGCATTCCGGGATCGAGGTTACATCCGCTGTCGGGGAAACTGAAAGGTTTTTACGCTGTAAATGTGTCGGGCAACTGGCGGATTTTATTCAGATTTAAGGATGGGGACGTTTATGACGTCGACTATCTGGATTATCATTAACAATAGGGAAATTATGAAAAGAGGTATGAGACCAGCTCACCCTGGCGCATTGATAAAAGAAACCATCGAAGGGCTAAAAGAGGAAACCGGACATGACTACACCCAGGCTGAAATTGCGAAGGGGCTCGGAATCACTCGCAAAACGCTCTCAAATATTTTGAATGAACATCAAGGAATCAGTTCAGAAATGTGTGTAAGGCTGTCAGAAGCGTTCGGTACTAGTGCTGAGTTCTGGCTGGACATTCAACGGAATTACGATCTATGGCATGCAGAAAGAGCCGTTGAGCGTAAAACGATTCAACACTTCCGCCCTTTGCAGACTAATGCATTGCAGCCGGCCTGACAATACTACCTCAAACTACAAATCGCAGCGATGACGATCACAAACCTGAATCAGCTAGACTTGAATGCAAGTTACTCCTACGCCGACTACCTGAAATGGCAGTTCGACGAACGCATTGAGTTGATCAAAGGCAAGATTTTCAGAATGTCGCCCGCGCCTGCGACTAAGCACCAGCAATACGTGGGCGAGATATTCCGTCAGATCAGCAACCACGTGCATCGCAGCTCCCGCAAAGTATTCGTGGCCCCTTTCGACGTGCGGCTTACCCCTATTCATAAAGCTGATTCCGATAAGATTTATACCGTCGTCCAACCCGACATATGTGTAGTATGCGATCCTGCCAAAATAGATGCCAAAGGCTGCATCGGTGCGCCGGACTTGATCGTGGAAGTACTCTCGCCCGGAAATACCGATAAGGAAATGAATGAGAAGTTTGAAATCTATCAGGAAAACGGCGTCAAAGAATACTGGTTGGTAGAACCGAATGACCGAATTGTTCTGGTTTATCTCCTTGACGAAATGGGCAAATACATTGGCTTGAAACCCTTCACAGAATCGGAGACGCTGACTTCCCAATCGCTGGGGTCGTTTCAACTTTTGGTTAGGGATATTTTTGATGTTTAATTGCTATGAAAACAGTTAAAGAACAATTGGAATTCAGAGACAAACTTCTTGCCGGCCTCGACAAGGCCTATGAGAAGCTTATCGAGTTCAAGAAGCAGAAGAACAGCGTGCTGGTCGTCATGAGAGACGGCAAAATCACGCATATCGAGCCGGAATAATAGGTCATCGCAATGCGTTGCAGTGGCAGCAATATCACGTTTTTGTCACGCTGAGCGCAGTCGAAGCGCATGCAAGATGCCCATTTACCGAATGCGATTGCCAAGTATTGATTGACAACTCCGGCTTTTGCTGCCCGTCTCCTTTTGCTGGCGAAAATTATTCAGACCATGCCGCTAACATGTTGTCCTCAACCGAAAGATCAGTTTGCGAGTCGATACTCCCGCTCGATTAGTTACTACTCATAAAACGACAATATATCCATGTCTAAGAGTGAGAAAGAGCGCCGCAAACAACTTTTAGCAGATTTACGGCAAAAAGCCGCCGCCGAATTTGAAAAGAGTCTTCCTATGAGCAGAGAAAATTTTCGTCAGCTACTTGACTTCTTAGACGATGAATTGCAGACGAAAGAATGCGACGACAAATTAACTATTACCACCACCTTCCTCCACAATCATAATATTTCAAATGTGGAACAGGTATTAAGATGGTTGGCAGGCCACGGCGGATATTGCGACTGCGAGGTACTTGCAAATGTCGAAGAGCACTTTGAGTAATTCTGCCAGACAGGTATTGCACATTATGCACCATCAATTTCCACCTCCTCCCCTCGCCTAAATCCGCCCCACATTCGCAAAAAACTCCACCAACTCCTTAAACGAAAAGTAAGTATCGCAAAGCTCCGGCGCGTGGCCTTGTTCTTTGAGGGAGATGATGTAGCCGGTGAACATCGTCCAAAGTTCGTCGCGCCAGCTTTCGGCGCTGCTGCTGCTCAGGAGCTTGCCTACCTCGCGGCCATATGCCAGCAAGGTCGAATCCGTGGATTCGATAGAGTGTGTTTTTGTGTGCATCTCCATTTACGTTTTCCGTAAAGCACGCATTGCTGCAACCCGTACCCAACCCGCAAGCGCCGTAACTTACGCCGAAATACCTGTAAATTACCGGAACACTTCCCGATGGATTTATATAAATTGCCTTTTCAACGAAATAGCGCCGGTATGACACATACTACCTCCAACCCGAAGATCCACGAAGGCCGCAACGTAAAACGTTTCCGCGAAATGCTCGGCATCAAACAGGACGTACTCGCCTTCGAGCTCGGCAGCGATTGGAACCAGCAAAGAATCTCCACCCTCGAACAACGCGAAAAGATCGATTCCGACATTTTGGAACAAGTAGCAGCGATACTGAAAATCCCTGTGGAAGCGATTCGGAATTTTGATGAGGAGAAGGCGGTGAATGTGATTTCAAGCACCTTCAACGACAATGCAGCCGTTTTTAATAATAACCCAACCTTCCATCCTATTGATAAACTCATGCAGCTTCATGAGGAGAAGATTGCTTTGTACGAGCGGATGTTGAAGGAGAAGGATGAGATGATGGAGCGGTTGGAGAGGCTGATAGAAAGACGGTAATGATGAGCAATTATTACCGTCTTCAAATTCGACTAAAACGGTTATCTTCTTCGGATAGCCGATCCAGCTGAAATCAGCTTCTCCCAATTTATTAATCCGTCGTCAACAAAAGATTTAATAAACTCGCCAGTAAAAATATTAACTTTTTGAGTATACAATTCATTGAAAAGTTCCGATTTTTCCTTCGCTTGGAATCCAAGTGGCTCAATTAGTCGAAGATAAAAATCAGCCTCCTCTGTTAAAAATTCCCAAAATCTCTGTCCACACAATTTCTCGTATTCTAGCTTGTTTGGTGTGTCATCAACACCGTAGCAACAGCCATTAATAAATCTAACATTTATGTTTGCGTTGCTGGTTCGCAGTGTGCGCTGTGCATTCTTAAAATTGTCAATCATCTTAGCAATCTGACTACTATTGCCCCAATTTGGGCCACTTTTAATATTAACTAAATACCTGATGCCATTGCGATCTAACTCCAAATCGGCCGCCTTAGATGAAGACTTTTTTCCTCCTTCCAGAATTTCGCTCACTTTTATTGCAACCTGTTCGAGCAAATTACCGAATGTACTTTCTTCACTAGATGATATGTATGCGCTGATGATACTCTTAACCACTTCATCAGCGGTTAATAAATACTTAGCTTTAAACATGTATAGGTTCTTCCGATATACAATATCTCCCAACGTCAAGGCTTTTAGCTTCTTGTACCTATTTTCATGTAGTTTCACTACTTCCTCATGTATGAAATTTTCGATTAAAGTAAACTGTTGGAGATCCATATTTCAATATAGTATTAAAAGAGGTGAGGTATGGTAAGGTTTTTGATGCAATTTATGAAAGGATCTGCTGTTGTCACACTTCGCGAACCTAACAGTCATGGAAAATCATCTGAATGAAAAACCTATATTGAGGTTCGAGGCGAAAAACGGCTTCCATGCCACTAATGCTAGCTCTAAACTCATGAGTCGCATCAGGGGAAAAAATACTGTTTCCGAAGTTCGTTTGAGGAAGATTTTATGGGGGCTCGGACTACGATTTAGGAAAAATGACACTCGGCTGCCAGGAGCGCCCGATATAGTACTTCCTAAGTACCAACTAGTAATATTTATCGATGGTGAATTCTGGCATGGGCACAATTGGGAAGCGAAAAGAAAAAAAATTAAATCTAACGCTAACTTTTGGATTCCGAAAATCGAAAAGAATATGCAGCGGGACATGTTGAATAATCGTTTACTAGCGGCGAGTGGGTGGCATGTTATGAGATTTTGGGACCATGAAGTAAAAAAAGAATTACCCAGTTGCCTTAGGGCCATACTAAATTATATTGAGGAATTCGACAAGTTTCCGTAAAGAAGATAGAGACAATCAATTAAGTCAATCATTTCAAAACTCAAATGCTAACTGATATGGTTCAGATGAAGATTGTTTGAACTGATCAACAAAGCTCTTAATAAATTCACTGTCACCAGTATTCTTGTAACGTGAATAGGAGAATTTATCCAAATTCTTACTGTTCTTCCCTTGGCTATGCGCTAATATAGTTTTTCCAATTGCTTCACCTAAACCCACAGGTACAGCATTCCCTATTTGCCGGTATTGATCTGTAATTTTCCCACAAATCTTCCATTCGTCTGGAAATTGCTGAATGCGCTTATATTCCTGTACACTCAAAGGACGATCTTCCTCCGGATGCGCTAATTCAGTCGCTGGCATTGTAGGATGTGTTACAACTGTTGGGGAAGGCCGATCCCAATCCAGTCGCCGATAGAAACCAGTTTTCCCGCCGCCAAGGAGATAGGATTTCCCCATTGCTTCGGGCTGAATCTCTTTTGGCAGATCTCTCCAATTTTGGCCAGGCCCGAGCATTCTTAAAAATCGAAGCCGCTTTTCTGAGTACTTAATAAAGTCTTTCTCATTTTCAGGCAATCCTTTAACTGCTTCGCCAAACGTTCTCCAAGGTTCAAGGCCATAGCGTCCAAATTCGTCATGTGTCGGGGTCAGAAACGGTACTGGGCTGTCGTCTAATGTAGCTATGAGCACCACGCGCTCCCTTATCTGCGGTGTTCCAAAGTTTGCAGAATTATATAGGTTGAATGTAATTGAGTAACCTGCGTTTTCTAGCCTCTTTTTCACGTAGAATAGGGATGAGCCTGGCTTCCCTTGGATTGGCAGACCGATACTTTCCAAAAATGGATCGTCAATATTAATAGCAGAAGAGAGTAGGCCTCTAACATTCTCAATGACTGCATAACGTGGTCGAATTGTCTCAATAAATTCAAGATATTTTAGAAAAACGTTTCCGCGATGGTCTTGAAAACCAAGCCTTTTTCCTGCCGTACTGAAAGCCTGGCATGGAGGCCCTCCCACAATAAGGTCGACGTCATGCTTATTTTTCAATCCAGCAAAATGCAAAACGTCTTCGGCCGAGTAGTCTAATATATCTCCTATTAAGGCCAAGTTAGGCCTATTTGTATGTATCGTAACCCGACTGGCTTTATCGAATTCGCAAGCTAGTAAGGTTTCGATGCCGGCCTTTTCCAAGCCAATATCCAAACCCATTGCCCCTGAGAAAAAACTTAGCGCTTTCATCTTGCCCTTTTTCGGCTTAATGAAAGACTTTTGATCGTTAATGTGGCCATTCGCTTTTTTACCGGTTAAGGAATAGTTATCCACCGATTCCGTTGAGACTAACCAAGTGTCCCCCATTTTCGAACCGGCGAGCTCGCCAGCTCTAAGTAACTTCCTGATATGCTGAGGAGAGCAGTGGATTTGCTCCGCCGCTTCGTAGACGCTGAGAAAGGAATCAAATTGCATTTCGTATGCGAAACTAAAATATGTACCCTCCAAATATAGGAATGTATTTCGAGATGTATAATTTAAAAACATTTAATTTCACCCCTTCCACTCCAACTCACCCCCCTCCCCTTTCACAATCCCCTGAAATCCCTCCAACAACCCCTTATCCTCCCTCACACCCCGCGGAAGCACCTTCCGAGACAAAGCAAACCCCACCAACAACCCCACAGCCTCCCCAATGCTCCACTCCACCGGATGCAACCGGTAACACCCATTCGTAATATGCGTGGTGCCAATATTCTTATTAGCAGGCAAAATATTCTCCATCCGCACAGGCAGCAGCGCGCCCAAAGGAATCTGAAACGGCAATGACCCGAAATCAATGTAATTATCCCCGCTGGTGCTCGGGTGCAAATCAATGTGGTAATAGCCAATCCCAACGCTGTCTTCAAATGCAGCGGCTTTCACGCCGGTAGATTGCCCGGTGATGGAAGCCCGCTGCTCAGCACCAACGTGCTCTTCCTTGATAGTAAATAGCGCCTTGATGCGCCGCGATTCGCGGACGTAGGGGTATTTGGCGAGGCCGTCTTCGGTGCCCATGACGTCTTTGCGGAGGCGGATGCCGGGCCAGCCTTTGCCGCCGTCTGGGCGTGGGGCCTCGGTTTGGAGCCAGTACAGGAGCGAGAGGCTGAGCTGCTTGCCGCGTTCGAAATGCTTGTCGAAGTCCTTTTCGCTGGGGCTGATGAGGTTGCCGAGGGTGTAGTCGTTTTGCGGCCAGTTGACGATGGTAATGTCGCCGGCGTAGGTGCCAGGGGCGAAGTTGGCTTTGTTGATAATGCGGCGGTAGAGCCAGAGATTGAGGTTATTGCCGGTCGGAATGCCTTCCGGGTGGAAGCCCAGCTGTTTCGGTTCGAGGGTTTTGGGGTTGGAGTAGGAAAGGTCCAGCAGCCTGCCCGACCAGGGTTTGGTCATTTTGGGGACGTAATTCTTCCAGAAATCATATTCCCGCGGCTTTTCGATCACGTGGTTTTCGCCCGGGCGGTAGTCGATCGCGTAGCAGACGGTGAATGCCTGCACGTTGTTGGGATCGGCTTTTTCGGGGGCGTGGAATTCGCCGGTTTCGGCTTTGGATTCGGCGCCGGTGACGAACTCGGTGCCGGTCATGGGCAGCAGGTCGCCGAGCTCGGTAGCGTCCGCGAAATAGGGCGCTGTAAGGGTGAGCAATGCCTTGTTGCGGCGGTTCTGGGCGGTGAGCGATTGCACCTTGGCTCCTTTCACGTCGGCAGACACGATTTTGTGTTCCAGCAACAAGGTGAGCTTGCCGGTGCTCAGGTACGGGTTGAGCATGTCCGTGAGCACGGCTACGGCCACGCGCGGCTCGTGGCACAGCTTCGATACCGATCCGTCACCCGGGTTGAGGTTCTTGCGGCTCCTGGCATCATCGGTGAGCGGGTAGTTTTTCTGGTAATACTCGCGCACGGCGGTGCGGAACTGCCGGTAGGCCTTCGTGGCGCCGTGCGTTTCGATCCATGGATGCTCGTCGGGCGGGACGCCCTGCTGCGATACCTGCCCGCCGATCCAATCGGTTTCTTCGGTAAGGATTACCGAAAGGCCATTGCGCAATGCGGCCAATGCGGCGGCGCATCCGCCGAGGCCGCCGCCGGCGATGACTAGGTCGGCATTGAGCGTGGCTTTGGACTTACTTTCTTGCGACAAAGGTCCGGACTCCGTGCCCGAACCTTTATCGATATTAGTAACTAGTGCACCACTGAGTGCGATACTTTTTAAAAAACTACTACGCTTCATATATACTGGGTTTCTTGTGCGATGTCACGCTGAGCGCAGTCGAAGCGCATGCACAATGTGCCCGTTCGGACTGCCTTCGACTTCGCTCAGGCTGACATTTTACAGCTGACATTTCTCAACTATTCTTTCTACACCACTTTCCCCATCACATACATTTCCTCCATCGTAGGGGTCGGGTTGCCGCCTTCTTTTTCCAGTGTAATAGCAAATGCGACGGAACCGGCTTTGGTATTTTTCATTTTCAGGACTTTGCCTGTGAATGCATTGTCGATCATCCCGATATCGACAGGCTTGCCATCCACGATGCTCCAAAGCTGGTATTGCTTGCCCTGGGGCGCGGCGGGGAGGTTCTGCACGTCGATCAGCACCTCGTTCGTTTGCGTGTTCCAGAACGCGGAAACGGCGCTTTCAGGCGATTTCGGCAATCCGGCCATGTGCACGTGCTTGTACGACGGGCTCCGGAACAATGCGGCAAGCGCCTGGTTATAGTCGGCCTGGCTTTTCATAGCCGCCATATCGGCTTCCATACTTTCCACTTTGGCCACCGCTTCATTGTTCGCATTCTTCATATCGGTCATTTGCATGAAAGACCATCCTGCAAAAATCGCCAGAAATACAGCAGCAGCTACGGCCAGCTTCGCCCACGCGGGCGTCACTACCTGCGCCTCCCCGCGCCCGAATGCATGGTCGATCACGCGCGCTTCGGGCTGTGCGGGCTCGATGGGCGCAGCGGCGTCAGGTTGGCTTACAGTCTGCTGTTCTGTCACATCCTCCGCTTCCGGTGCTTCGGCCGGGGCTTCGAAATTCATTTGTGCAAAAATCGACTCCTTCAAGGCCGGCGGGGGTGTTGCCTGGTGTTTCAGCGCATATTCTTCCAATGCACTTTCGGTACGCAACAGCTCTTCCTTGATTTCAGGGTAAATATGCGACATACACTCCACCTCCTGCTTCTCCTGGGGAGTAACAGTGCCCAATACATATTCCTCCAATATACCGGACTCTATATAGGCTTGGATATTCATACTGCAAAGTATTGTTTTAACTCTTGTAATGCGGTCCGGATCCGCGATTTCACGGTACCGAGCGGAATGCTCAGCTCTTCCGAAATTTCCTCATGCGTGTAGCCCTGGAAATAGGCCATGTCGATGAGTATCTTCCGTTCGGGCCGGAGCATGTCGACGATCGCCTTCATGTCCGAACTGATTGCTTGTGAATCTTCGTACGCATCCTTCTCATTAAGGACCACCGTGTTCTCAATATCATCCATTGCCGGTTTCCGGCCCTCCGCCCTGACTGCGTCTATCGCACCATTCCGCGCGATATTCATAATCCATGTAAACAATCGTCCTTTCTCGGGGTCATAGGAAGCGATATTCTTCCAAATCTTCAGAAAGCATTCCTGCAATACATCTGCGGCTTTCTCCTCATCCTTCAACGTTTTTGAAATGATATTAAACAAAGCTCCTGAGTAATGGTCGTACAGGAATTCGAAGGCGCTTCGCTCGTTTCTTTTCAGAGCTGGCACCAATTCCTCTTCCGAGTATTTTACCTTGCTGGTCGCCAAGAGTCGCTTAACATTTAATTGTAAATTAGTTAGTGGCAATCTAGTAAATTTTCCTACACGCCTCGACGGGCCATACCAAATTATTGCCTCGTCGCCATACAGGAAGGAAATCACTAAAGAGGGGGGAATGAGCTGCATTCCGGATTGTCTGTCTGAGTTCGCCATCGTAGTGTGCTTTTAGTCATATACGAACAGCAGCCCTCCATAGATCGGCAACCCTAATACTTATACCAGATGCGCGCCTTACTTGCGGAGGCTCTCTACACGCCAGAGTGTGAGGAAGATAAAGAAGATGATCAGGCTAAGGAGATAGATCACATTGCGGGAATCGACGAGCCCTTTACCCAACGCCTGGTATTGAACGTCCAGGGCTATACCGGAGAGCAAATTAGCCGCAAAACCATCGCCAAACATGCCCGAAACGGCACCGAAACCCACATACCAGATGAATGCGAGGAACACGCCGAGGATGAATGCGACGATCTGGTTATCATTCAAGGAAGATGCCCAAACACCCATCGCCACGAGCACACCGCTGAGCAGCAGCAGGCCAAGGTACGAGCCGGCCACGGCCGCAGAATCCACGTCGCCGACCGGATTGCCGAGTTTATAAACACTGTAATAATAAATGAGCGTCGGTAGCAATGTAAGCACAACGAGTACCCAGTTGGCCAGAAACTTGCCGAGTACGAGATCGATGTTCCGGATAGGCTTGGTAAGGAGCAATTCCAGCGTCCCATTGCGCGATTCCTCGGCCAGCGAACGCATCGTAATGGCCGGGATGAGGAAGATCAGAACATAAGGTGCGAGGCCGAAAAAAGAGCCGAGGTCGGCATAACCATAGTCCAGGATGTTGGAATCCGGGAAAACCCATACGATCAGGCCTATGGTCGTCAGAAAGACCGCCATCACGATGTAGGCGATCAATGAGTTGAAAAAACTGGCTACCTCTTTTCGGAAGATTGCTAACACTATTCGGGGATTTTAATAACGTCTTTTCAGGAATCGGTTACTCGAAAACCGGCTTTTCCTTCCGCATAATGGCGGCGATAATCAGCGAGAAAATGAAGCCCATGATCAGGTAGCCGAAAACCACCGTCACGAACATGATGCCGGGCGACATAAATTTCTGGGACATTTCCAGCGCTTGCTCGATTTGCGCATCATCCATCCCTTTTCCTTCCAGCTCTTCGCGCATCTGGTCGAGGCTCTGTGTGAGCATATTCGAGTCGATAAACTGGATATAGAAAATCGTAAATGCCGAGCTCAGCAAACCCAGCACGCCCGACGTAAGCGATCCAAGCCCCAGCCCTTCGCCATAGCTGATAAACCCTCCATTCTTCTCGCGGAAATCCTTCATGGCCAGAACGATCGCGACGATCATAAAAACATACGTCACCGAGGCTAATATTCTGTTTGACCCTAGTCCGGCTACGTACAGGATCGTCGAATACACCATCGTTACAACGGCCGCCAAAAGGCCATATTTCAGGGCAACACGAGCGGTAGAGGTTTTTTCTTCCATGAAGGTTTAAGATTTGTTGTTTTGAATGATGCTGTAATCCTGTTTTCTCAAAATCAGCGAGATGACCAGGATCGGAATGATCAACATGACTGTTTTCTTTCCTACTTCGTCCGTGATGATTTCCGAGGTCTTCATGTCTCCCACACCATTAAACATCTTCTGAAACTCGGCCTCCCCGATATTCTTGACGAGCTCGGCTTTGCCTTGCAGCATCAGGTCCTTCATCTGGGCAATGTAGTCCGCAAAAACAGACGGATCGACGTAAGTTACAAAAAAATAGATCAGCCAGCCGGCGATCAATGCACCAACGGTATTTACAACGTAACCGATGGTTAATGCTTCCCACAAATGCAAAAGGCCGTTCCCGACTTTCTTGCGGTAGTACCAGCAAGCGCCCGCGATGAGGATAATGTGAATACCGATGTCAAGCACCTTGTTATTCCCCAGCGGCACAATGCCCATCGCATACAAGCCGAGGAAAAACGCAAAGACCAAAATGCCCAGCGCCAGCCCGAAAAGCAGCGACAGTTTTAAAATAGGTTTATTAAAATAGCCTAAAATCGAATTCATTTGAACCACTCCTGTTTACCATGATTGATCACGCCTCTTACCTTCCCTCTCAGCGTCTGTCCCAGGAACGGTGTATTCTTGGATTTGGAATAGCTCCTGCCGAATATCCATTCGCTATTCGGATCGAAGAATGTGAGATTGGCCGCAGCGCCTTCTGCTACGCTTACCTCGGGCAGGCGCAAAATACGACGTGGCTGCACGGTCAGTTTCTCCACAATATCGTCCACCACCAGTCCACTGTGCATTACCGACAGGGCGAATGCCGTTTCTAATGCGGTAATACCAAAATCGGCGTGGTCGAATTCCAGGTTTTTGCTTTCCTCGTCGTGTGGATTGTGATCTGACACAATGGTATCGATGGTACCGTCTGCCAAACCCTGGCGCAATGCTGCATTATCCTCCGCAGAACGGAACGGCGGGTTTACTTTCAGGTTCGTATCGAAGCTGATCAGGTCGTTGTCCTCGAACGCCAGTTGGTGCGCGGCGATATCCGCTGAAACGGGCAATCCCTTGGCCTTCGCTTCGCGGATCAGCTCAACACCCCGCACGGTCGACAGCAGCGAAACGTGCAGTACCGGCGCAGTAGTGTCGTAAGTATTTTTCTCTAATGCGTATTCGAGCAGTTTCAAGTCGCGGATGAGCATCATTTCTTCCGCCAGCGACGGCATTCCTTTCATACCCACGAGCGTGCTGGCTACGCCCTCGTGCATCTGCCCGTAAAGCGTCAGTTGACGGTCCTCAGGACGGTTGATCAGCAACGCATTCAGCGGGCGCAGGTACAGGATGGTTTTCAAAAGCAAATCTGCATTCTGCACCGGGTTTTCACCGTCTGTAAATGCAATGGCGCCGGCCTGATGCAGGTCCATCATTTCGGTAAAATCCACGCCGTCGGCTTTCTTAGTTACCGCCGCCGCGGGATGCAATGTCACAAGCCCGCCGAAGCCGCTGTGACGAATGTAGTTGAGGGTGTCCTTGGTATCGACCACCGGCTGTGTGTTGGGCAGCAGCACGATCTCCGTAAACCCGCCATGCGCCGCAGCTTCGCGCACCGAATGTAAATCCTCTTTATGCTCGAAACCCGGGTCACGCCCTTGCACGCGCATATCGACCCAGCCTGCGGATACGCAAAGGCCATTACCGTCGATCACCTGGGCATTGCCTGCGTCGAGGTTATCGCCGATTTGTTTAATCTTCCCGCCCTCGATCAGGATGTCTTTCACCTGACCATTGATGGGTGATTTCTTATCAATTACCCGAACCGAGCTAACTAACAATTTCATATTTATTTCAAACTAAACACCGGGATGCAACATAGAACCGGTTTCAAAAAAAAAGCTCCGGATGGAGCTTCAACCTAATATCAGGCACCTATCAATTCCTTGTACTGCTCTGCGGAAAGCAGTCCGTCTTGATCGCCGGGGTTGGCCAGACTGATTTTCACCATCCATCCGCTGCCGTAAGGATCGGAATTCACAAGTTCGGGCTCGCCGTCGAGGTCGGGGTTTACTTCAAGCACTGTACCTGCAACAGGGATAAAAAGGTCGGATACTGTTTTCACAGCTTCCACTGAACCGAAAACATCACCTTTGCCTAGTGCTTCGCCAACTGTGTTAATGTCCACATACACAATGTCACCCAATTCATTCTGAGCATGGTCGGTGATTCCGATAATTGCCGTATCTCCTTCAATACGAATCCATTCGTGATCTTCTGTGTATTTGAGTTCTGATGGAAAATTCATGATAAAATCAGGTAAGTAGTGAACATCTTTGGAGCGCAAATTACATGATGTAAGCTGTATTTTCCAAATCAAAATATTATTCAGCCAAATTGAACTTCAGCTGCACGCCACCGGCCGTACTTGCGCGGTAAAATGAGTTGGAAACCAGCGGATCGTTGAACGTCCGATCGAAATAGAATTGAACGCTCAAACGGTTGTTGACCATGTAATTCACTGTCGGGCGCAGCTGGAAGTTGATGTTTCCGGCGATCGGGATATTCTCCCCGTCGAACTTCCGCTGGATCGAGCGGGTATCGCGGAACGTCATTGCAAGCTGCATCGTCATATCGTTTTTCAGTTTCTTCTTCACACCATTGATCTTGAACGGCAGCGGCACATTGTTTTTGGTAAAGCCAATGTTAACCGTAATGTCCTGGTTGAAGAGCTCTGCCACCTGTGAATTCGAAAGGTTCAGCGCAATGGTACGGTCGCGGTTGTACTCCACGCGCGCGGTCACGCGGCTCTGCGTGCGCATCTCCACGCCCACGAGCGGCTGGAATTTCTCCGAAAGGGTAATGGTGCTCATCGCGAATACCGGAATGTACTGCCCAAGGTCGTTCAGCCTTGATGACAGCGGGTAGCCCGTCACGGCCAGGTTCACATAAAGCGCCTCGTAGTCGAGCGACGAGGTGAAGTTACCCACGCTGTAATTGGACATATACTTATGCCGCAATGTAAACGAACTGAACAACCGTTTGAACGCCGGAATGGACGAAAGGCCGGTATAGCTCAGATCCCAGTTCGGCATCGGGAATTTCAGGAACGGGTTGGTGCGCACCGTTTTCGGGTCCTTACCGGTATAAGCCGCGAAGAATGCCGAAATCAATACATCCTGCGACGTTTCGTTGTATTCGCCACCACTCTTGTTCTCCGCATTCAGGCGGTCGCGCAGGATAGCCCGGTACGCACGGAACTTGTCGAATACCGGCGAGGAATTGTCTCTCCGCATTTTGGCAAATGCAGTCCGGAACGACATAAACGACATGCTGAACTGGCCATTCCGCAGCGGGCTTTGCGACGCAAAATTGCCGGTAGAATCGGGCCGGTAGAATTCCTGGTAAGCATCCTGCCGTGTCAACCGCGCCTCGATGATCAGCCTGAAATCCTTGAAGGGTTCCAGTGTGGTATTGGCCGAGAAATTCTTGGCAATGGTTTGCTGGAACGGCATATTCTGCTGCTTGCTTTTCGTAATCCAGCCCTTGTCTGCCGCTTTCATCTGGAAGTTCCTGTCCTGCTGGCCCAGCACAAAGCCCAGCCCAGGTGCATTGGCATTATCGAGCCCGAAGTACTTAGGCGCCCTCAAATAGCCCGGCAATGCCGTTGTTTCCAGGACCGAGTAGCTGACATTGATACCGCGGACGGTCATCAAGGCCCTCGTAAGAGTCTTCACAATGTCGGTCGTACGCATATCGATGTCCTCGATATCACCTGGGCTGCGTGCAAAATTCTTTCTCGCGGCCGATGGGGTGTTTGCGAATTTGAGGTAGCGGAGTTTGTTGTAAAGTAATACAAAATCCACCTTCCCGGTAACGCCCCGCTCGCGGCTGTTCCTGATAATGTCCCCGAACGGCAGCCCTGTTGTGTCTTTCAGGTTCAATGCATTGGCCTGGTAGTTGTATCCGACCGAATGCTTGTAGTCGGCCGACATCCAGTCGAGTACCGGGATTTTGTCGAGCGGCAGGCGGTAAGTCAAATCGATTTTCTGGTCAAAATTCTTGATACGCCCCAGCTTCTTGAAATTGCTCCAAAGCGAATCCTTCTTCGCGCTGGTGTTGATATCCCCTTCCGGCTCGTCGATGATCGAGTTGGCGGTGGCTGCGTAGGTCAAGGTCATATTACGCGTCAGGTTCCAGCCGAAATCGTAATAACGGTTAAACCAGAAGTACTTTTCATACAACGGCTGAATACCGTCGGTGGTCAGGTCGGCATTACGCAACTGGGTTTTCAGGAAGCGGCGGTCCACGTCGGTACGCAACGAAACCATATTCGGCAGGAGCGTCACATTAAACTCTTTGATGAACTCCGCCCAACGGCCTGTCGCCTTCCATTTCTTGAATGGTTCAATGGCTTTGGGCTGGCTGGCATACATGTAGGAAATGCCGGCCCGGTACGCACGCTGATTGTACTCTTGGGTCAGGATATTCCTCCGCTTATCGTCACTGAATGCATAACTGAACGCGAAGTTCTCGAAATCAAAGAAGTGATTTTTCGCGCCCGGTTTGGTCTTGACCTTCCGGACGTTCGAGAAGTTGAACCCTCGCTTGACGGCATTTTCCTCTACCATTCGCCTGTACCCATCACGTTCCTCGTCCGTTCGAAGGTTATCCAGCGAGGTATTCAATGGTGTATCCGGATCGAGCGGATTGAAATGCGGTTTTACATTGCGTCGGTCATAACTTACAAACAGCGGGATCTGGAAACCCCAGTTGGCAGGCAGTAATTTATCCAATGCGATATTGGAAGAGAAACCATATTCGGAGGTAAAGTTCCGCGTGCGCTCACCGATGCGCTGCTGCACGGTCCCGAAACCAAACGTCTCGATCCGGCCCGATGCGGTCAACGTCGCAAAGTCAGCCAGTTTCGCATTCAGCTGCGCGATGGCCGCCATACCGCCGGTATCGTCGAAACCTTCGACGTGCATTTCATCCACCCAGATACAAAACGACTTCGCACGCTCATCCACCGATTTCGGGTTACGCATACCGATCATCATCACTTTCACGGCACTCAAATCCGGGTTTCCGACCACGGTCAGTTTGTACCTTCTGTCGGAGCTCATCACGGTGAAAGGCACACTCAGATTTTTGTCAATTTGCCGGTTACGCTGCGCTTTTGCATCCACCAGGTCGGCCAATGCAATATTGACCTCATTACCTTCCGGCCAGACTTCCGTATCGGGTCGGTCCCCCGGCCTGGTAGCTTTCAGGGCAGAAAGGTCGATCTCGTAGTAGTTCTGGGTAAGGTCGGTACCAATCCTCATAAATGCACCCACCATGTTGTCCTCGTCCTGCTCGTTCTGCATGTGTACATACATGCGCAGGCGTTTGCGGAAAAGCAAGTCGAGGTTTACATTTTTGAAAACCGCCCGCGAATCCCCGTCGCGAAGGCCGGTCACGCAAAGGCTCATCGATTGCTCATTCAGCAACAACGGCGGACGCTGTGTATTATCCTGATCCCGTTTCCAGGTAGGAGGAATTTTGTATACATATTTATTCGTAGCGCCATTGGCCTGACCATTCTCCTCAATACTCACCGTTCCCACCGTAAATTTCGCGTCATACGGCTCAGGAACTTCCTGCAAACCCGGTGCGTCAAGATTGTAGGTGTATTTACGATACTGCTGTCCTACCATTTGCAATTGTGCAAAACGAAGCACCACCGGCTGCTGGAAATCGGTCAGGTACATGCGCATAAAGCGGATCGACTTGAAACCATTCATACTCCCCACCATTCCCGAAAACTCCTTGATAGGAACACGGAAGAGATACCAGCTCTGGCCATCGTCGGTATTCACTGTTTTGTCAACAATATAACCGTTACCCACAGCAAGTTGCCCCGGTTTCAGGTCTATCTCATATTCATAATAGGATTCATTGTCGTTGATAGTGTTATCGACGTTCATATCCTCGCCATCGGGAATATTGGTCGACGCCGGTGTCACGTCCACAGATCTCCCCTGACTTTCCGGAGAGTTGTTCTCCATTCCTATGTAGTTCTTATAGCGTTCCAGCACTTTCTTATCTTCGGCGTCAAGGTCGGAGCCCAGGAAGAACTGGAAATCGTCACCGGAAGGGTCAGCAAGGATTTTCGCACGTGCTTCGGCAGTCAGGTTGGCGGGGAGACGATCGATGAAGGTTTTAAAGAAAGCACGCTCCTCCTCGTTGGTCAAACCATCCAAACCTACATCCTGCTTCTGACGCGCCCCATTTTCGTTGCTGAATGCATTGATCAGGTATTGTGATTTGGTAGCATAACCCCAGGCCGTTGAATCGACGTTTACACCCACCTGTTTAGGTACAAGAGGCAAACCGTTTTCAAAGTTGTAGCGCTCATCAGGGATTACATCTTCTGAAATATCCCCGAGGTTGAATACCAGCTTACCACCGGTGGTATTGGGTTTGTCAGAAAAACCGTCCCTTATCGCACCTTTGGAGTCATTGATAAACGGGTCGAGCATCCAGAACTCGATGCTTTCGATGTTGGCATTGTCAAAGTCGTTATCCGAGGTAATCGCGCGGCTCAGTGCCCCGAAATTATTCCTCGGGTTTTTCATGCGGCCGTCGGAATTGAGATCAGTGTTGTAATTGTACATTCCGCGCTCGCTTGGATAATAGGCAATATCCAATACTTGCTGCGGGTAGGTCACCAACCCCGCAATAGCACGGTTCGGGAAAATCTGGTTGGGCAGGTAAAGCCGTTCGTAATAGAACTTGCGATCGGCATCAGTGAAGTTGGTAGGCGGTTGATACCCTCCGCCGAGCCCCTGCGCCCCGCCGAAGATGTTGTCGACGGTATAGGCCGAAATCTTGGCGCGTTTGTAGCCATAGCTCAGGTCCTTACCCGTAAATCCATCCCTGAATTTGGCAGGCACTGCCGCCAGGCGCCATTTCTGAGGCTGACGGGCGAGGTCATAAACCGTACGCGCGGCCTCGAAGTCGTCCACGAGCGAACGGTTGTTCACATCCTTGGAAACGCCGGGAAGTAATTTGGCAAATTCCCCTTTGAACTGGATTGACGACATTTCCTTGGTCTGGATCAACGGCAATGCATCCAGCCATTTGGTCAGGAACGGTGCATCCTTACGGAAGTTTACATCAAACCCGAGCATGGTGTTGTTCACTGGTTCGTTCCCGATAGACACCCTCGAAAGAAAGCCCGCGGTACGCTCCTTGTATTTCATGGCTGTCAGACCGACACTCAGGTTGCGGTTGACTACATAATCCAGGCGTGTTCCCACCAAAGTTCTGATCTGGTTCTGGAACATATCCGGGCGCTCGTACTCGATCACGATCTCGCGGCCGGAAGCCAACACGCTGGAATTCAAAATCCGTACGCGGCCAATCTGTGCTTCAACAATATAATCCGAACCGGGGGAAAGCGGCACGCCGCCCGAGGTCACGGTTACCGAGGTTTCCAGCACTCCGAACGGAAGCTGCACCTCAGCTCCCCCACTCGACTGGTAAGCGCCCTTGATGAAAAACTTGTTGCGCTCCGAAACCTGCTGCGCGTCGATCATCGTCGTGCGATACAGTTCGTTGAACACATATTTGTTCCGGTACACGTCCTCACCGGGACCGAATTTTCTAGAAAGGTTGCTACCAAACGGTTCGAGTACAGGGAATATAATGCGCCCTGTCTTACTATCCATCGTGATACCATCCACAAAGTCGAAGTTTCCATCGGGTTGCAGGTCATTAACCGGGTTCAGGCGGTCGAGACCGGAGAGGCGGATCAGCGGAATATTGGCAATGCTACTTTCCTGCAAGTTGGGGTTATCGATACCGGTTTGGTCATCTTTATAAATAACCCTTAACTGAAACCCTTGCTTATCGATTTGACTTGTTCCGAGCGAATAGATGTTTTTCATCATCAAATCCCACATCGGCAACTTGGTGTTGTTCCGGATGGTCGAAGATTTCAGCAATTTCAGCGCGATTACCTCATTGTCCTGTCTGGCCTGGTAGTCCTCGGTCAGCTCCCCTACCTTGAACGCACGACCATTCAGGGTATATTCATAGGAAACCGCGAGGACTTCATCGTTGCGGAGCGCGTTGGTCAGAGAGATGTAGCCAAGCTGCGGATGAAATGTGTAGTCACGATCGAGGATCAATCGTTTCGCCCCGCGTAACAGTTCATAATCGATGGTTTTTTCAAGACCGAGGCCGGCGATGGCGGTATTGGTATTGTCGACCTGGCGGAAAGCGGTGTTATCCGATAGTTTCTTGTAAAGGCCGTTGGCGTCGTTGCTCGCGGGTGACGTAGAACGTACAGGCTGCAAATTAGGATTGCCGGCGCGGTACGGCGCAGGCTCGCCCAAATCAGCAAAACCCACGATATTACGCAGCGACTCGGTGGTGGTTGTACGGTTTGTCACATACACTTCGAGACGCGTCACGGTCACGCCGGAAGTAATCGTGGGCGTGTTTTGCAACGAACTTTCGTAAATGTTGCGGAAATATTGGGAAAGGAAGAAGTTCCGGTTTTCGTCGTAAGTATCGGCCCGCAATTCAAAGTCCCGGCTTTGCGCACCACCGCGCAATGTGATCCGCTCCTTGCTGGATTTCTGCTGAGAAGCAACGAAAGTGGCATTCAGACGTCCGAATTGAAACTCTGTCTTCAAACCAAACAAATTCTGAACACCCGGGATCAACTGGCTGTTAATCGCCCAGTTGATATTACCCGCCTCGATTTTCCGGATGAAGCTTTCTTCCGGGTTTTTGTAGTTCAGTTTGATCGCATTCTCGAAGTTGAAGTTGGCCTTCGTATCGAAGTTGGTCTGAAACCCGAGCTGGTCTCCGAGCTTGGCGTCAAAGTTGATATTGATCTGCTCGTTGAAAATGAATTGGGTATTCTTGCGCTGACGGATCGGGATAGCCGGGTTATCCAGGAACTGATGCATAAGCCCGAGATCCAGCGACACGAAGCCTGTGGGTTTGAAATTCACGAAATCATCCCCAAGTAATTTGGTCAACCCAGGCGGCAGGTCCAGCTTGGGCAGCAACCCGCGCGCGCCCATGGCACTGTTGCCGTCCTGCCTGCCCGCGTACTCACGCAGGAGGCTTTTGAATGCACGGTCTTCCTGGATCTTGTCGTACGTTTCAAGATCCATGCGTTCGGGGTAGCGATAGTTTAATGTACCGCCAGGTATAGCCAAACCAGGCGTCGGTGCGCCGGGCGTCGCCACGCCGGGCGTCTGAATTTTCTCGGTCACTGCAACTTTCCCTGCACTGTCGAGCGTAATGTTTGTGGAGATATTATTAGGCTCGCGCAGGTAGAATGGCGAACGCGGCCGCGGCTCTGAAATCCGGTTGGAATAGTAATCCTTCCATCGCATGATGAGCTGAGAGCCCGATCTGTCGATGTTTTTTTTGGTGGAATCTTCTTTAAGCGTGTCCGCAAGTATGGCCCATTCCTGTGCCTGGTCCGAATATGGCTCCCCCTTGCCGCCGGAAACGTTCACGAGTAACACCGCTCCGGCCGAAATGCTTAATACCTTAAAAAGAAATGAGTAAATCGTTGATGACAAGGTAATGTACTTATTTAGAGAAGGTTATATTTACAAACAAATCCATCAACACGATTTTACGGTTGTAAAATTTTTCACCAAATATCATTGCAGTTCCGGTTAACGTAACGCTAGTTTGATCAGATTTTCAACGCTAATGGATTGCCCTTCACGCTTGATGATGGCATCCAGACTTTTCTCCGCCGTCGGTTTGGGAATACCCAAAGTAACGAGCGCAGCCAACGCTTCGCTCCGAAGAGCGCTCGACGACGTTTCAGCAGACTTAGTACCTGTTGAAACGAGTTCTTCCTTTCGAATTTTGTCTCTTAGTTCGAGGATTACGCGTTGAGCAGTCTTGGACCCTATGCCTTTGATAGACTGTATCAGGCGCAGGTCTTCATCAATGATTCCCTGACGTATTTCCGAGGAAGAAAGGGAGGAAAGCATCACGAGCGCTGTCGACGGCCCGATTCCTGAAATGCTTGTCAGATCCAGGAAAAGCTTCTTCTCATCATTCCCCCAAAAACCGTAAAGGACGTGGGCATCTTCCCGTATATTGAGAAACGTTACCAGCTTGCACCGGGCACCAATGTCGGGGAGCGAAGTGTAGGTCTGTAATGAGATCCTGACCTCGTAACCTACTCCGTTGACATCGATGATAGCGTACGCTGGGTCTTTATAAGTTACAATCCCGTTAACGTAGGCAATCATAAAAATAGTATGTGTATGTTGAAGCGTTAATTTCTAGGTAGAAATAATCAGTTTTTGACCAGGCTTGATCGAGTTGCCCCTGATCTTGTTCCGTTTTTTCAACTGACCGATTTCCAGACCGTATCGCTGCGAAATAATCCATAATGTATCTCCTTTTTGTACGGTATGATAACGTTTCCGGGTATGACGCTGCTGCTTCGCCACTTGCTCTTCATCTTGCTGTGGCCTCGCTTTGGCGGCGATACGGGTTGCGGGTACAGCCTCCTTCACCTCTTTGTAGATCACGAGGCGCTGCCCTTTGCGAATATTGTTCCGGCGAATGTGGTTCCATTTGCGGACTGCCGCTACCGATACGCCATACTTTCGTGCAATGCCGGCAACATTGTCGCCGCGGCGGACGGTATACGATACGCGTTTGGTACGGCTGCGCTGGATCGTTTCTTCTTCGCCGTCTTCTTCATAATTTTCATCACCCGATACATTCTGCACGTTCGATGCGAGTACGTAAGGGAATGAGCCGTTGCCACCCAGCGAATCCGTTTTCGTGCTGTCGGCTTTGGCCACCATCACACCCGAAGGAAGGTATTTCCGGGTGCAGGAATCCATGATCGCGGCCCGGTTGCTCATCAGGTAAGTGAACCGTACGCTCGGCACTTTCAAAACGAAGTCACGCGTTTGATCCGGCAGTATCGTCTTGGTGATCTGCGGATTCAGCTTTTTGAGCACTTCGAAATCAATACTGGCATTGCTACAGAACGTAGCGAGATCAATATAGCCGTTGATATGAATGGTATCGTTCGGAATCTGAAACTCCGTGTTTTCAGGGAAAATGCCGTGATCGTAGCCGTAGTTCATCATGTAGTTCATCGCTACATACTGCGGAACATACGATCGGGTTTCGCGGGGGAGGACATTGTAGATCGTCCAGAAGGTAGTCCCGCGCGAGCGACGCATGGCGCGCTTCACGTTGCCCGGACCTGTATTATACGAAGCCAGTGCAAGCTCCCAGTCGCCAAAGATATTATAAAGCTGTTTGAGATAAAGACAAGCGGCTTCTGTCGCCTTCGCCGGCTCGAAGCGTTCATCAATGTACTTGTCCTGATAAAGGCCGAATTCCCGACCCGTTGCCGGCATGAACTGCCAGAGGCCTCCCGCCCGTGCGTGGGAAATAACCGTCGGGTTAAGGCCCGACTCGATCATCGAAAGGTATTTCAGCTCGGTAGGCAGCCCGTGTTTCGCCAGGGCTTTTTCGAAGAGCGGAAAATAGAGCGGCATACGCTCCATCATCGTCTGCGTGAATTTTGCTTTTTTGTAGATAAAGTACTCTACAAATTCGTGCGAAGATTTGTGATAGGTAAGCGGAATCGACTTTTCAAGCTTCGCGAACCGCTCTTTCAAAAGTTCCTGAGGTACGGCCGGATTGGCTCCGATTTCCTCGACTTCCGGGAGTGACGGCATCAAATCATCTTCTTCCTGAGCAATAGTCTCAACTGTATCCTGCCCGGACGTCAAACTCACCTGTGGAACCATCGCCATCACAGGCGCATTCCAAAACCCTGCACACATGGCTCCGAGCCACAATACTCTTTTCGAAATCCTCATTAATAAATGTTTTTTGAAGGTTAATCAATTCACGGTTTTCAATGGCTTGTACCTGTTGATGATCCATTTACAGATAGAAGAGTCCTTTTCAGTTTGAATTGGCCAGATGAATCAGAATAATCTCTAATACATTTTTAAATACTCACACAATATCCTCATTCAGAATAACGCAACAATTTTGCCGGTAATTCTGGCATTATATTTTTCACTAAAACACTGGTTATCAGCACAGCGTTCACATTTAGATGCCTGTTACGCTACGACCTCTTCCTTATTCAGTTCAGCAAGGTAGTTGGCAAATGCCAGCATTTTTTCCTCGCCGAAATAAGGGGCCATGATCTGAATCCCGATCGGCATCCCCTGGTCGTCCAGCCCGTTTGGAATAGATACCGCAGGGTTGCCCACGACATTCGCCTGCACGGTGAAAATATCGGCCAGATACATTTGTAACGGATCTTCCGTCTTTTCACCAATCGTAAAAGCTGTGGTAGGTGTTACAGGTGAAATCAGGAAATCGAACTGCTCGAAAAACCGGCTCGTTTCCTCCCGCACCAATCTTCTAACGCGTTGCGCCTTGGTATAGTATGCATCGTAATAATTTGCACTTAATACGAAAGTACCCAATAGTATTCTTCTCCTTACCTCATCGCCAAAACCTTCCGTACGAGTCTTTTTGTACATGCTTTCCAAATCCACGGATTCGGGACTGCGGTAACCGTACCGCACGCCGTCGAAACGCGACAGGTTCGAACTCGCCTCGGCGGTGGTCAGAATATAATAGGTAGGTAAAAGCGAATCCAGCAAAGGCATGTCGATACCTGTCACCTCGTGCCCTTCCGCGCGCAGGCGGTCGAGTACTTCGGATGTTTGTCGCCGGATTTCCGGTGCTATGGCTTCGTTCTCCACCGCGCTTCGGATATAACCGATTTTGGCTTTGCCTTTCCATTCCAGGTTTGCAGTGTAAGCGGGAACCGGACGCTCCGAAACGGTGCTATCGAAATCATCGGCACCGGACATTACTTCTAGGAGCAATGCGGCGTCCGCAACACTTTTTGTAATCGGGCCGATGCAGTCGAAAGACGACGCATAGGCAATGAGCCCGTAGCGCGAAACGCGACCGTAGGAAGGCTTCACGCCGATCACACCGCAGAATGCAGCCGGCTGGCGTACTGAACCACCGGTATCGCTTCCCAACGAGGCATGGCAAAGCCCCGCCTGAACGGCTACTGCCGAACCTCCGGACGACCCGCCGGGTACTTTGGAATTGTTAACGGCATTCAGCACCGGTCCGAACGACGAATTTTCATTCGAAGAACCCATCGCAAACTCGTCGCAGTTTTGCCGTCCGATGATGATCGCGTCCTCATCGATGAGCCGCTGCACGGCGGTTGCGGTATAGGGTGCTGTATAATTTTGAAGGATCTGGCTTCCGGCCTGCAAGCCGTGGCCAGTCAGCGAAAGTACATCTTTAAGACCGATCACCATGCCTGCCAGCTTTCCGGCAGTACCATTGGCGATCTTCGCATCCACGGCCAGGGCGGCCTTTTTTGCTTCCTCGGTATAAACTTCAACGAAAGCATTGAGATGCTTGTTAGCCTCTATTTTTTCTAAATAGTGATCAACCAACTTGACGCACGTCAAACCTTTTTCACGTAGATCTCTCTGAATTTCGGCCAGCGTCAGATACTCTTTCAAGGCAATTTTTTTGTGGGGTTGTAAATAAAGAATCAGAGCCGTTAAGTGGTAGCTTAATGGCTCTGGATCAAACCTTCGATAAGATGGAAGCGTTATTTGGGGTCTTCCATGCTTTTTTCAATATTTTCCTTAACGTCTTTAGTAGCGTTCTTGAACTCATTGATACCTTGCCCCAAACCGCGCATAAGTTCTGGGATTTTCTTTGCTCCGAAGAAAAGCAACACGAACAGAGCAACCAGGAAGATCTCCTGTCCGCCCAACCCCATAATTCCTAAAACGGTTATTGATTCCATATCTGTTTCTTTTATTAATGTTTACAAAAATAACTATTCTTTTTAATAACAACCAGCCCTCCGACCAACTTTTATCCGATATTAATTGTCTTGGCAGCCTTCTCCCAGTCTGCGAACTTCCGGATATCTTCGCCCAGCGTCTTGATGAGCCATACCACCAGGGCCACGTCGTCGGTGATGCCGATAACCGGCAGGAAGTCAGGAATAAGGTCAATAGGAGATACGAAATAAATGAGCACAGCGACTATCGACACCAGACTTTTCCAAGGAAGCTCCCTATATTCGCCGGAAGCATAGGCTTTCACCATGCGGAGCAGCAGCTGGACACTCGACTGGAATTCGGCGAAATTTCCCTTGAAGCCAACTGTCTGAAGCTTTCCCAGCACTTCTTTGGCAAGCTCAAACAAGCGGGTAGAATTTCTGGCGTAACGTCCTGCTTTCCCTTTGGCATTCTTAAAAAATATCGACTGTAAAATCCGCGAAATCATTGACTCGTCATTCATGGTACAAAGCAGGGAAAAGTGGTTTATAAAGCCATTATAACTATCAACTTACGGAAAAAATTGCGTTCGGGATGGCGGCCGGGCTTCCAGCCGGGGAGTTTGCGGCAAAAAATCAATTTCCGCTTGGTTTAAACAAATTATGTATCATACTTTTAGGAAAAAATATAAAAAGCATCAATTTCTATACAATTAACCATATTTCCCTATGAAGATTACTGTTGTAGGTGCGGGTGCGGTAGGTGCAACCACTGCCGATAATATCATTCGTCGTGAGCTGGCAGAAGAAGTGGTGTTGCTCGATATCAAAGAGGGTGTCAGCGAAGGTAAGTCACTGGATATGTACCAGACAGCAGCCTTGCTGGGGTTCAATACCAAGCCCATCGGCTCTACCAATGATTACGAGAAGACCAAAGGCTCGGATGTAGTGGTGATTACTTCGGGACTGCCTCGTAAACCGGGCATGACCCGCGAAGAACTGATCGGCATCAATGCAGGAATCGTGAAGGGAGTGACAGAGAATTTGCTGAAATATTCGCCGAAAGCGATCGTGATCGTAGTGTCCAACCCGATGGATACGATGACCTACCTGGCTTTGAAAGAATCAGGTATTCCTAAAAAACGGCTGATCGGTATGGGTGGCGCATTGGACAGCGCGCGTTTCAAAACCTATCTCGCATTGGCGATGGACGTTTCGCCGCTCGACATCCACGGAATGGTCATCGGAGGGCACGGTGACACAACCATGATTCCATTGACCCGTCTGGCCACCTACAACGGTATCCCTGTAAGCCGCTTCCTTTCGGCCGACCAGCTCGAAAAAGTCGCTGCCGACACCATGGTAGGCGGAGCGACGCTCACTAAACTGATCGGTACTTCTGCATGGTATGCGCCGGGCGCAGCCACAATGATGCTTGTCGAAAGCATTGTACGCAACCAGAAACGCATTGTGCCTTGCAGCGTTTACCTGAATGGTGAATATGGCCAGAAGGACATTTGCATGGGCGTACCGGTTGTGCTGGGTCGCGGAGGCTGGGAAAAGATCATCAACCTGCGCCTGAGCGATGCCGAAAAAGCGGCGTTTGAAAAGTCAGCAGAGGCCGTTCGGTCAATGAATGCAGCTTTGAACTTGTAAGCGAAACTTAAATAGCTAAAATACAGGCCGGTCCGGATTTCCGGGCCGGCTTTTTCTTTGCCCCGGGATTTGGTTTTCGCGGGCACTTATTCTAACTTATGATTAAATAGTATAATAATTTGATAATTTAATACTATTTATCAACAAACATTCATCCCTTAAACACACAGTCTATGAAAAAAACGCTATTACTTCTGCTTCTCATTTCCGCCTCACTTCAGGCCCTGGCGCAATCGGTGAAAGGGAAAATCACAGACGAAAAGAGCGGAGCGCCACTCCCCGGCGTGTCGATCCTCGTACAAGGCACCAATACGGGTACCGTGACGGACCCGGATGGAAACTTTTCTCTCGGCATCGCCGACGGAAATTACAACATCGTGATTTCCTTTATAGGCTACACGCCCAAGATCGTCCCCACGGTCGTCACGGCGGGGCAATCGTCGCCATTGAATATTGCCTTGGCCGAATCTTCCGAAGTCCTCGGGGAAATTGTGGTTACAGGCTCGCGCAGCGGCGGGCGTTCGCGTATCGACTCCCCCGTTCCGGTGGACATCATTCCCGTTTCACAGATTACAAATAGCGTCGGACAGGTGGATATCAATCAGATCCTGACGTACGTCGCGCCTTCGTTCCAGTCGTCGCGGCAAACCATCTCCGACGGCACCGACCACATCGATCCCGCACAGCTCCGCGGCCTGGGACCCGACCAGGTGCTCGTACTGGTGAACGGAAAACGCCGGCATCAATCATCGCTCGTGAATGTTAATGGGACTGTCAACCGCGGTACGGTTGGAACCGATTTGAATGCAATACCGGCTACTTCGGTAGAGAAAATTGAAATTCTCCGCGATGGTGCCGCCGCACAATATGGTTCCGATGCCATTGCAGGGGTGATCAACATCATATTGAAAAGCCGAACCGGGTTAAGCGGGAACGTGTCGTATGGTGAGAACGTAACAAGCTACGACAAGAACTACATTATCAACAACAATAAGAATGCATCGGTAAATGTCTCCGATGGCGGAACCGCTCAGGTCGGCCTTAACTACGGGCTGAAAGTAGGCCAGAAAGGTTTCGTGAATATCACCGGCGAATATGTAAAACGCGGAGCGACCAACCGTACCGGTACCTACACCGGCCAGCTATTCCCCGCTGTTGACGGTAAAGTAGTCGACGATGAGATTCTGACGCAACGCGGCCTCACACGCAACGATTTCGATATGCGCATCGGCAACTCGGAAGTAAAAGGCGGTGGCGTGGTAGTCAATGCGGACATTCCGCTCAATGAGCACCTGGATGTATATGCATTCGGCCAGTACAACAACAAGAAGGGAAATGCAGCCGGGTTTTACAGGTACCCTAACGGAGTCCCGGCCGCCGTGCGTACGAACGTGTTCGCGGTGTATCCCAATGGCTTTTTGCCTGAAATCAACAGCGACGTGACCGACGTTTCAGCAGCGGCCGGCATCCGGGGCAAACTGGGCGAATGGCGGTTTGACCTGAGCAACACATTCGGCAAAAATGACTTCGATTACCGCATTACCAATTCCGTGAACTACACGCAGGCGGTGTCCGTCGCCAACTTTCAGCGGGAATTCAATGCGGGAGGCAACGGATTTTCCCAAAATACCATTAACCTGGATTTCGGGCGGAAATTCGACGTGCTGCATGGACTCAATGTCGCGCTCGGCGCTGAGCAACGGAGCGAGAAGTATACGATCACTGCCGGCGAAGAGGCTTCCTACAAAAATTACGATGTACCGGCAGGCGTACCCGCGGGTGCGCAGGTGTTCTCAGGCTTCTTTCCGCAGAACGCCGGATCGCATTCAAGACATAGCGTAGCCGGTTACCTGGATTTGGAACAGGATATTACCAAATCGTGGGTCCTCAGCGCAGCCCTCCGCTTTGAAAATTATTCCGATTTCGGGAACACGCTTAATTACAAAGTTTCGACCCGCTATAAAATCACCGAAGGCTTTGCATTGCGGGCCTCGGCCAGCAGCGGGTTCCGCGCGCCGTCGCTGCAACAGCGTTATTATGCCAAAACGAATACACTTTTCGTAACCCAAAACGGCCAACAGGTAGCACAGGAAAGCGGTACTTTTACCAACGATAGCAAACCCGCTGAAATCCTTGGCATACCCAAACTGAAACAGGAGACCTCTCAAAGCTTTACCGTAGGTACCACCATCCAGATCAGCAATGCGTTTGAACTGACCGTGGACGCTTACCAGATCGACATCGACGACCGCATTGTACTAACGAACAATTTCAATGACGGTGGTAATGCCAATCTGAAAGCCCAACTGGCGGCAGCCAATGCTACAACAGCCAATTTCTTTTCCAACGCCGTCGACACGCGTTCGCGCGGGATCGAAGGCGTGCTTTCGTACAATACCAAGTTTGGCCGTAACCAATCGTTGCGGGCGGTACTGGCCGGGACATTTATTCAAAACAAGGTCAAAAAAGGTGCGGATGGCAAGCCGATTATCCATGCATCGGATATTCTGGTACAGACCAAGCAGGTCAACACCTATTTCAACCGGGAAGATTTAAGCAGGTTTGAAATCGCAAGCCCCCGTAACAAGCAGAGCCTGACGATCAATTACAAGGCGGGAAAATTTGGGGCAATGCTCCGTGGTGTGCGGTTTGGAGAAGTAACTTACTGGGATCCGACCATCGATCCCGACAAACCTGATGCATGGCCGGTTAACACATTGACCGGGCAGAAAGAAACGCTCGATCAGACCTTCGGCGCCAAAGTGGTGACCGATATTGCATTGAGCTATGATGTAGTGAAGGGCATCGGCCTGACGATCGGTGCGAACAATGTACTGGATGTGTATCAGGACAAGCACACCCATTCGGGTAATGTGAGCTCGGGCCGGTTCGTATATTCCCGCCGCGTCCAGCAAATGGGCTTTAACGGCAGGTATCTGTTCGCGAGGGTTACTTTTAGTTTTTAGGATACTTAATTAAGCTAATCCGGGCCATTTCCGACCCGGATTAGCCACTTTTAAATGGATATCTGATATTGCAATGTCCAGCTGCCTTTGCGGCCATTTCTCTCCAACTCATTAGCCACCGACGCCGATTTATATACCGGACGGTTCTCGTAATTGAGCGACAGCTTGCCGTTATGCCCTTTGATCAGCCAGTTGACGCCCAGATTGTAAATATTTGCAGCATCCTGCAAACGATCGTAATCACCGCGCTGCAACGAAGCGTAGGGCATCAAAGTCCCTTGGCTACCCAACAAACCATCTTTCAATTTATAACCCGCCTGTGCGTAAATCACATTCCCAGTCCCAAACATCGGGTACGCGTTCCCGTGCGCGCCGCTCACGCCCGCAATGGGCTGCGTGGTACCGGTCGCAGGATTCATAATGCCGTTATAGCGAAGATATCCCTTGCCATAGTCAGTCCCGAAATAGCCCAGATAAGCCGATAATGCAGTTCCTTTCTCCGCATTCAAGGGCATATCCAGGTAAGCGGCCACCGACCAGAGCGTCATATTGCTGTAAAGCGTGTCCACCGCTTCCTTACGCCAGGTCGCATTTTTTTGGGAAGTAATACCGGCCTCCACATTTAAAACCTTGCGTTTACCGAGATAAGTACCTGTCATGTAGCCCGGCGTGGTATTATCTTCAGTGTCGAAAACATTGTAAATGAATAGCCCCTGGAATTGCTTACTGTTTTTGCGCAGCGCAAAAACAGCGTTCTGATTAAGCGCCGCAGGCACGGAGCCACTGGTTTCAACCGGAAACGGATCGGCCACAGCGACGCGGTAATTGAGCTTGCCGATCTGCCCGCGGCTGTAAACGGTCAGCTTTCTGGAAAACTGGTCGGTCTGATCAACGGTAGCCTGCGCAAAAACCGGCACGTCCATGGTCATAATGGTGCCGATGCTAGGCTGCGAAAAGCGGGAAAAACCGCTGACGATAGTGAGGCCACCACCGAAGCGGATAAAATTGTTGCCTTTGCGTTGCACCTCATATTCACCGACAGCGTCGTGAAAAAATGCTGCGATCTTACGTTGGCTGGGTGTTCCGGCCGTGTTATAGGCAGGAAATGCGCTCACCTTATTGAAATTGTTCATTCCGAACTGAGTGTAGAAGAATATCCTGTCGGTAAGCTGGCCGAACAGCTGCATGCGGGTGCGACGCAAGCCGATATCGAAAGTATTGGTTTTCGGATCGCTCAGCACAGTGGTTCCGGGATTGTTATCATTCAGCCTCAGCCACACCTGATTCGTGAATGTGAATTTTACATAATGTGAACCGGATTCGTTAAGATTGTAACGAATATCATTTCGCTTGTTGTTGTCCTGGGACATAACGGGCTCCGTCACGGCAGATGTGCCGAGGAGCATCAGGGAAAGAAATTTTTTCATTAAGAGTACTATTGAGTTACATGCACTAATATCGCCACAAACCCTTCTGAAAGAGCTAAAAACGACATTGATAGTTAATTGAAAAAGAAATTAAACACGGCAGCAAAGCGACTCGCAAAAAGTCTTTTCCGAAGCCGGGCCTTCAAATATAAGGCGGGTTGCGCTACTGCCATACTCTTCTGGGCGACAATCTTCCTCCCTTCTCTGGCCCAGGAAACGCCGCCGTTGATCAACTATCCGGCCGCTCTTTATAAGGCGCATAACCAGAACTGGGACATTTGCCAGAGCACCGACGGGCTGATCTATTCCGCCAATTCCGATGGCTTGCTGGAACACGACGGCGCCTCCTGGAAACTATACCCATTACCCGACGGCCAGATCGTCCGGACGGTGCTTTACGACGAGCAATCACCAGAACCAACCGGTGGAAAAGTCCTGAAACGCACAACGCAACCCGAACAGCGTATTTACGTGGGCGGCTTTTCGGAATTTGGATATTGGAAAAAAGAAGCGGATGGTCAGCTGAAATACTATTCACTGAGCAAGAAAGCGGGCTTTGCGAGCCTGCGGACCGAGGAAATATGGCATATTCTTAAAACACCCCAATACATTTATTTCCAGTCGTTCTCCAATGTATACCGGTACGACGGCAAAAACCTGAAAGAGATCAAAGGATCGGGCAACATCATGTTTATGCGGCTTGTGCAAAACCGGGTACTGGTGCCGACGATCGGCCGGGGCATTTATGAGTTAAAAGGAGAACAATTCGAGCCATTACCGGGAACGGAAAGCCTTTTATCCACTACCATTTCCTCCATTTTACCTTTCTCAAACGGCGGCATCCTCATTACCACGACCAAACACGGGCTGTATATCTGGCAAAACGGAATCCTCACTCCCTGGAACATCGCCATTTCGGGTGAATTGAAAAGGAACATCATCAACCGAGCTATCGTAATGGCCCGCGATAGCAGCGTTGTCTTCGGAACGATACAGAATGGCGTTTACGTCATCTCCAAAAACGGCACATTAAAGTACCAGTTTAACAAGGAAACCGGCTTGCAGAACAACACCGTACTGGCATTGGAAGAGGATGCGCAGCAGCAGCTGTGGATCGGGCTCGATCAGGGAATCGATATGGTCAAAATGTCGTCGCCCATCATATCCTACCAGACCAATGATAACCCGCTCGGTTCTACCTATGCCGCGGCGATTTGGCACGGGAACCTTTATGTAGGGTCTAACAAGGGAGTATTTGTCAAGAAATGGCTTTCTCCTGAACCATTCCGGCCTGTGTGGGGGCTTGAAGGGCAAACCTGGTCACTCAAAGTGATCGACGATCAATTGCTATGCGGCCACAACGACGCCACCTACCGCATTTCGGAAAGCGGCATTACAAAAATTTCTCCGATCAATGGCGGCTGGGTATTTGTGCCGATGCGAAATGGGAAGGACACACTTTTGCTTCAAGGTGCCTATGTGGGCCTGCATGTGTATAAAAAAGACGCAAAGGGTACCTGGGCTTACGCCTATCCCGTCAAGAAGTTGCCGCCCATACCGATCCGGCAAATCGCACACGACAATTCAGGCACATTCTGGCTCGGGCATGCTTACAAAGGTTTGTTTCAGGCCAAACTGACACCCGCGCTGGATTCGGCCCTATCTTGGAAGGAGTTTAAAGCCCCGCAGGAACTGCCCAGCGAGTTTTCCATCGAAGTCGTTCAGTGGCTGAACGGGCAGGTACGTGTGCGCTCGGGCAACAAGTTTTTCCAACCCGACCGATCCGGGAGGTTCATCCAGAGCAGCGACTTCACCAAAGAAGAGGAAGATTACAAAATCAGGACGGGCCTGCATGGCGACTGGTTCAAGATTTTCATGAACCGCGTAGCATTCTATCAACCTGGCAAAGAAACGCGGAACCTCCCGCTCACGCTCGTGCGCAATAGCGAAACGGTAGTACCGCTTTCCGAAGATTACTACTTCTTCTGCCTCGACAATGGCTACGCGTTGTATAACCGCAAATCGCCCGACGAGCAAAATGAGGCCGCCGGCCCGCCGATGGTCCGTAAAGTAGCCAACCTTCGTAACCTGAATGAAACCTTCGCGATTTCGGGCAGCCCATCATTGCCGGCCGAAGTGCGCTCGCTGCGCATTGCATTTGCATTACCCGTATATGGCCAGAACGTGCAATACAAATACCGTCTCAAAGGCCTCACCGATCAATGGTCGGAATGGACGGACCAGAGCTTTGTAGAGTTTACAAACCTGGAATCGACAGATTATATTTTTGAAGTAAGGAGCAGCCTCAACGATACCATCGGCACCTATCATTTCAGCGTAAAGCCCTATTGGCGCGAAACATTGTTTGCCAAGATTCTTTTCGCTGTACTGGTCGCATTGGCTTTGGCTGCGCTGATCCTGTACCAGGAAAAACGGCTTGCGCGCCACCGCCGGAAGCTGATCGAGGAACAGGAAGAAAAGCTACGCCAGCAACGCCTTTCCAGCGAGCGGAAGATCATGCAGATCCAGAACGAGAAACTGCAAAGTGAAATCCAGAGCAAAAGTCAGCAGTTGAGCAACGTGGCGATCAACGTGGTGAAGAAAAACGAGATCCTGGAAGAGATCCGCGATGAACTGAAACAGGTAAAAGCCGAGATGGGACAACAGCTCCCCAATATACATTATCAAAAACTCCTGCACAGCATCGAACGGAACGTCGCCGGCAAGGACGACTGGGTTTTATTTGAACAAAATTTCGACGAGGTGCACGAACAGTTCTTCAAAAGGCTGCGCCAGATATATCCTACCATTTCTCCCTCCGAGCTCCGGCTCGCGGCGTGCCTTCGCATGAATCTTTCCACGAAAGAAATGGCCCCGGTACTGGGGATTTCTGTCCGCGGTGTAGAAATCAAGCGCTACCGGCTTCGTAAAAAGCTTGGATTGGACAACGATGCCAATCTGGCCCAATTTATGATGGACATTTGACGCGATTGCACTAATCCGCTACCCTACCCCTTATTGTGCTAGTAAACCTTGCATTATTCTCATTGATGTAGTGGTGATGTAGTGCTTTATTTGATTCCTCCCCCGCTTGGAACTTAATTTTGAAGTCAATAAATTCTTATAATAATTCAATCACCAATTTGAAACTGATGAAAACTATTGTACGATTACTGTACATGCTCGTTTTCCTGGCGCTAGGAAGTTTCTCTTACGCGCAGGAAATAAATGTGACTGGGAAAGTCACTTCGAGTGCCGACAATTCGGCGCTGCCGGGCGCCAGCGTGCTCATCAAAGGCACTACTACCGGTGTTCCTACCGATGCCGATGGTAACTACGCCATAAAAGTTCCGTCCCCACAATCCGTCCTGGTCTTCTCTATGATCGGGATGACTACCCAGGAAATCACGGTAGGTAACCAAACAACACTTAATGTTGCCATGCAGGAAGACGCCAAGGCGCTGAACGAAGTGGTCATTATGGGTTACGGTTCGCAGAAAAAACTCGACGTTACCGGCGCTGTCGCGCAGATCAAAGGAGCAGAAATCTCCAAGCAGCCTTCCATGAATGCCGTAAGTGGTTTGCAGGGTAAGGTTGCCGGGGTGCAGATCAATAACTCGGGTAAACCGGGTGAGGCGCCGCAGATCCGTATCCGCGGTGTCGGAACGGCCTATGGTAGCGCCAACCCATTGTACGTGGTCGACGGTGTTTGGTTCGACGATATCAGCTTCCTCAACTCGGGCGATATCGAAAGCATGAACATCCTGAAAGACGCATCCAGCCAGTCTATCTATGGGGTACGCGCAGCAAATGGGGTAGTTTTGATCACTACGAAAAAAGGAAAATCAGGACAGCCGATCATCGACTACAATGGTTTTGTGGGTTACCAGAAAGTGACCAACCAGATCAAAATGGCGAATGCAAATGAATATGCGACGATGATCAACGAATTGAGCCGCATCAACGGAAAATCAGATATCCTCGATCCTACACAGTTTGGAGAAGGAACCGACTGGTACCACCAGATCCTGCGCAATGCATTTGTAACTAACCACCAGCTTTCAATCAGTGGTGGGGGTGAAAAATCGACTTACAACTTCTCGCTCGGTTATCTGGATCAGGACGGTATTGTCGAAAAGAACAATTTCAAACGCTACACAGCCCGTCTGCAAAACGATTTCCAGGTCCTTAAAAACCTGAAAGTAGGTTACTCGGCAACCGGCTCTTTCAGCAAATCGAAAGATGAGGCGGGCGGCATTTTCCGTCAGCTCTATGCCGCAGGCCCTGTTGTACCGGTTTACTATGCCGACGGAACCTATGGTGATCCTACCGATTACAACCTCGGTGACGGTAACAACTTCAACCCGCAGGTTACGATTGATTTCTATAATCAGAATACCAAGAAGACGCTTCTTACTGGTAACGCGTATGCAGAACTCAACATATTGAAAGGCTTGACATTCCGCACCAGCCTCGGCGGACGCTACGGCCAGGATGAAACCCGCACTTACATACCGCAATATGTTGCCACATTCAAACAACGTAACACGACCAGCTTCCTCGAATTCGTACGCCCGCAGACGCGCTACTGGATCTTTGAAAATACATTGACATATACCAAAGATTTCGGCAAACACAGCGTTACAGCCCTCCTCGGCCAGTCCGCTCAACGCGACCAATCGTACAAGCTTACTGCCAACGCATTAAATGTCCCTTATTCAAGCGAAGGCGACCTTTACCTGGCTTTGGGTAGTGCAGATGGTCGTAATGTGAAAGACGAAGGCGATCTCGGAACATATGCTTCTTACTTCGGTCGTGTGAACTACTCTTTCGACGAGCGCTACATGTTGAATGCTTCCCTCCGTGCGGATGGTTCATCCAAATTCTTCCAGGGTGGCAATGCCTGGGGGTATTTCCCGTCGGTGGGTGCAGGCTGGGTGATCAGTAATGAAAACTTCATGAAAGACCAGACGATTTTCGATAACCTGAAAATCCGTGGTAGCTGGGGCAAAATTGGTAATGCGTCCGTTCCTTCCAACTTGTCGACGCTCACAGTGGCAACCGGCGGTGGCCTGGCGGCGATCTTCGGAGGCCAGCTGAATACAGGTGCGAGTATCAACTCCATCATCCCTCCTACTACTTACTGGGAACGTGGTGTGGGTACCGACGCAGGTATCGAGGCTTCCTTCCTCAAATCGAGGTTGACCGTGGAATTGGACTACTATATTAAGAAAACCGAGCGTGCGATCTTTGACATTCCCGTATTGACTTCTATCGGCACAAGCTCGGGTCGTATCGTAGGTAACCAGGCCGATTTCCAGAATAAAGGGTTTGAATTCGCGCTGAACTGGCGTGATGAAATCGGTAAGGACCTTTCTTACAGCATCGGTTTCAATGGCGCGGTCAACAACAACAAAGTGCTGGCGGTATCATCCGGTGCCAACCCTATTTATGATGGTGGCGTGGGTCTTACCAGCGGAGCGCTCGCTACGCGTACCCGCGTGGGCGACCCGATCGGTTCTTTCTACGGCTACGTGGTAGACGGTATTTTCCAGAATGAGGAAGAAATCAAGAATTCGGCACAGCCAGGCGCAAAACCGGGTGATTTCCGATACCGCGATATCAGCGGAACCAACGGCGTACCGGACGGAACCATCTCCGGCCTCGACCGTCAGGTAATCGGGAACCCGAACCCGAAATTCACCTATGGTATCAACACCAGCTGGAATTACAAAAACATCGACTTGATGCTCGACTTCCAGGGTGTTGCGAAAGTGGATATTTACAATGCCAACATGGGCTGGCGTTATGGTAATGAAAACTTCACCAAGGATTTCTACGATAACAGATGGCACGGTGAAGGTACTTCGAATACCTACCCTTCTGCCAACATCGGCGGCGGCCAGAACTACCTGCCTAACACATTCTTCGTACAGAGCGGCAGCTATTTCCGGGTTAGAAATGCGCAAATCGGTTACACATTCCCGCAGGCATTCAACGAAAGGTTGAAAATCCGCAAGCTGCGTCTGTACGCCAATGCGCAGAACCCTCTGAACTTCTTTAAATACAAAGGTTTGTCCCCAGAGGTAAGAGCTAACGAAAACAAACCAACCCAAGCCGGTATCGACGCCAACGTGTACCCGCTTTCAGCGACCTACAACTTTGGTATCAATGTCACTTTCTAAGATTACAAGCGATATGAAAAATATAAATTTAAAAACCAATTTGAAGCAGAAAGGGCTATATCTCGGGCTTGCAGCGCTCCTGATCGTCCCTTCTTCTTGCAGCGACAGCTTCCTCGATGTGGATCCGCAGGGAAAACAGGCTGGGGCCGTGTTCTGGGTAAATGAAGCCGATGCTACCAAGGCCGTGAACGCGATGTATGCCAATTTGCGCAGCTGGAACAATACTGCTTTCGCGGCTATCGCGGTGGAAAGCATGGGCTCCGACGATGCTGAAAAAGGAAGCACTCCGTCGGATGCGACTTTCTTCAACCTTTATGATACCTTCACCGTCGGCTCTACGGATGGCCAGCTCGGAGGCTTCTGGGAGGGGCAATACCAGAACATCAACTATGCCAACCAGGTGATCACCAATATCCCGGCGATCAGTATGGATGAAAACCTGAAAGCGAGATACCTGGCGGAAGCCAAATTCGTACGTGCTTACTCGTATTTCAGACTTGTCAGGGCATTTGGTGATGTGCCTTTGCGTTTGAGCCTCCCCAAAGATGCTACCGAATACAACCTCCCGCGTACCCCCAAAGCGGACGTGTACGCAGCCATTGAAAAAGACCTGAGTGAAGCAGCAGCAGTATTGCCGCAGAACTACGGCGCCGCAGACCTCGGCCGCGTAACAAAAGGCGCAGCGCAATCGCTTCATGCCAAAGTATCGATGTATCAGGGCAAATGGCAGCAGGTTTTCGACCTGACAACCCAGGTTATCAACTCGGGCCAGTATTCGCTTTTCGCCGATTACGAAGCATTGTTCCGCGTGGCCAACGAAAATTCGACTGAATCGATTTTTGAGATCCAGAATGAGCTGATCCCGTCTAATAAGGATGCATCCAACTCGCAATACTCGCAGGTGCAAGGTGTACGCGGCGTAACAGGTGGCGGCTGGGGCTTCAATGTCCCTACCGAAGCGCTTTCGAAATCATTTGAAGCGGGCGACCCGCGCCGGGATGCGACCATCATCTTCCGCGGTGAAACAACGCCTTCCGGCGACGCAATCCCTGCAACGGGTGATAACCCGATGTACAATCAGAAATCGTATGTGCCGTTCAAGCTTTACGTAACCGGGTTCAATGAAGGTTCACAGCAAAATGTACGTGTGATCCGGTATGCGGAGGTTCTGCTGATGAATGCGGAAGCTGCCAACGAAATCGGCAACAGTACCCAGGCGCTCGCCTCGCTTGAATTGGTGCGTGCCCGTGCAAGAGGCGCCAGCAAAACGATCCTTCCCAAGGTAACAACGACCGACAAGGCAGCATTGCGGACCGCAATCTGGAATGAGCGCCACTCGGAGCTCGCTATGGAATTCGACCGCTATTTCGATGTGATCCGTCAGGGACGTGGCACCGCGATATTCGGCCCCAAAGGCTGGAAATCCGGCAAAAACGAAGTATGGCCGATCCCTCAGAACGAAATCGACCTTAGCGCAGGCGTGCTGACCCAGAACCCAGGTTATTAATCCCAAACCACGATCTATCGATGAAAACTTTAAAGAATAAACTGACCGTGGCATTGTGTGCATTGACGGTGCTCGGGGTGACCTCTTGCTACGACAAGTTCGATCCCGAAAGTTACGCGCCCAGCGTGACGATCGGGGGCTTTACAAGCTCCGACGAAATCGCGAAGGCCAATCTGGTGGCGCATTTCCCTTTTGACGGCAACTACTCGGACGTCGTGTCCAACACGGCCGGCACCAATACCGGTACCACGTTCGCGAATGGACTGAAAGGTCAGGCCATGAAAGGTGCCAAGAATGGTTACGTTCTTTTTGACCCGACCGCAAGCATTCTCGGGCTGAAAAGTTTCACTATGACCTATTGGGTAAACAGCCCTTCGACCAAATCCGCCGGTGGTATCATCGGGCTTGTGGGCTTGTCCCAAACAGACGGGTTCTGGGGAAACATTGAGACTTTCTTTGAAAACGGGGGCACGGATACCGACGGTATTTTCAAAGCCCACATCCAGAATGACAAGAAGGATACCTGGATTGCAAAGGAAGGCATTGTCAACCTTTACAACTCGTGGACGCATATCGCATTGTCTTACGACGCCACTTCATCAACTTTAAGTATATATGTGAATGGTTCCAAAACGGCTACAAGCACCGTGGCGAACTTTGGCGACCTGAAATGGGCGAAACCAGGCAAAATGGTGTTTGGTACGGTGCAATTCCAGACTAAGCCAAGCCTTACCTCAGGCGCTTCCGCACAGGACTGGGCAAGCTACCTGACAGGCCTGCTCGACGAAGTGCGGATTTATAACGTTGCTTTGAAAGATGCCGAAGTAGATGCACTGGTTAAACTGGAATCAAGAGGAAAATAATGCCTTTCAAACACTTCCTTTTTGTTTGTGCAATCATCTGGCTCGGGGTTTCCTGCAAATCGGAAAAGGAAGACCCCGGGCCATCCAATCCGGGAATACCAACCTCATTCGGGTTTAATAGCCTGAAAGTAAATGGAGCCTATTCGGGATTCAAATACAATGATGTAAACCTGAAACCCAAAGTCAGGTTTACATTTTCTGCCCCGCTCAGCGATGCGACTGTCGCGAGCGGGGTTACTTTCCGGTCCGCTGCCGGTGAAGCCATTCCGTTTACATCCGCTTTGGAAGGCGGCGACAGTTCGGTAGTGATCACCCCCTCCGCCGATTTGAAATACCTCACGAGCTATTCGGTTACCGCCACCAAGGCCTTGAAATCCAAAGCCGGCGGAATGCTGCTGAATGAGGTAAAAGTGGAGTTGATTACCGCGCTGGATTCCACCGACAAGTTTCCCGTCATCAGCGACGAAGCTTTACTGACCCTCGTGCAGCAGCAAACCTTCAAGTATTTTTGGGACTTCGCGCATCCCGCGAGCGGGCTTGCCCGTGAGCGTAACACCTCCGGCGATGTGGTAACCTCAGGAGGAAGCGGCTTCGGCATTATGATCATCCCTATCGCCATCGAGCGGAAATTCATTAACCGGGCCCAGGGTTTGGAAAGAATGCAGAAGATTGTCGGCTTCCTGAAAAAGGCACAGACATTTCACGGTGCTTTTCCACATTGGCTGAATGGTGCTACGGGCGTGGCGGTACCATTCAGTACTAAAGACAATGGGGCTGATCTGGTAGAAACCTCATTCCTAGTTCAGGGGTTGCTGACGGTCCGGCAGTATTTCAACGAAAGCAATGCTGCTGAAACCGCGTTGCGTGCCGATATCAGTGCAATCTGGGAAGCAGTGGAATGGGACTGGTTTCGGAAAGGCAATGAAAATGTGTTGTACTGGCATTGGAGCCCCGATTATGGCTGGGATATGAATCATCAGATCCGCGGATGGAATGAATGCCTGATCGCCTATGTCCTGGCAGCGTCTTCGCCTACGCACAGCATCAGCAAAGCCGTTTATGACAATGGCTGGGCAGGTAACAGCACATTTACGAATGGAAAGGAATACTATGGCATCACATTACCGCTCGGTGAGCCTTTGGGAGGGCCGTTATTCTTCTCTCATTATTCGTTTTTAGGTTTAAACCCTACGGGGCTTACCGACCGTTTTGCCAATTATTTTACCCAAAACAAGGCCCAGACCCTCATCAACTATAACTATTGCAAAACAAACCCGCAGCAATATTACGGATACAGCGACCGATGCTGGGGGCTAACCGCCAGCGATATTCCGAATGGGTACAATGCCAACTCGCCTAGCAGCGACAAAGGAGTGATCACGCCCACGGCCGCGTTGTCCGCATTCCCCTACACGCCCGTAGAGTCGATGAAAGCCCTGAAATTCTTTTACTACAAATTGGGCGACAAGCTCTGGGGAGAATATGGTTTCCATGACGCGTTCTCGCTGGATCAGCGCTGGTTCGCCGATTCCTACCTCGCCATCGACCAGGGGCCCATCGTGGTCATGATCGAAAACCATCGCACGGCGCTGCCCTGGAAACTCTTCATGAGCGGCCCTGAGGTTAAAAATGGCCTTACAAAGCTCGGATTCAGCAGTCCGGCGCTTTAACAAAACTTATCCCGCCAATAAACATTACTCGACTATGAAACTATACTTCCAATTACTATTATGCCTGACACTACTTGCCGGTTCGCAGGTGGATGGCTGGGCACAAAAGAAAAAATCAACGCCTGCCAAACCCGCCGCATTTAACCCGGCCGACCGGCCCAAAAACCTTTCCGATACCGCATTGCTCGAACTGATTCAGAAACAGACATTCCGGTACTTCTGGGAATTTGGCCATCCGGTAAGTGGCCTGGCACGTGAGCGGAGCAACGTCGCCTTCGACTACGGTGACGAAGTGTGCACCATCGGCGGTACCGGCTTTGGCGTGATGGCTATGGTAGTGGCGGCTGAAAGACAATGGCAGCCGCGCGATTCCGTCGCAGCCCGACTGTTGAAAATGGTCAAATTCCTCTCGAAGGCCGATCATTACCACGGAATCTTTCCGCACTGGCTCAATGGGGCAACTGGCAAGATCGTTCCTTTCGGCCGCAAAGACGACGGCGGCGACCTGGTCGAATCTTCATTTCTGTTTCAGGGATTGCTTGCGGTAAGGCAATACTTCGACCGCGATAACGACCTGGAAAGAGAACTGCGCAGCCGCATTACCTGGATATGGAACGAGGCCGAATGGGACTGGTATACCCGCGGAAACCCCAATCAGCTCTACTGGCACTGGAGCCCGAACAACGGCTGGGCCATGAACTTCGAACTTCGCGGGTACAATGAGACACTGATCACCTACATCATGGGCGCAGCCTCTCCGCGTTACCCGATTACCCGCCAGGTTTACGACAAATGTTGGGCGCAGAGCGATCATTTCCGCAACGGCAAGGAATATTACGGCGTAAAACTTCCGCTAGGGTTCGAGTATGGCGGCCCCTTGTTTTTTACGCATTACTCGTTCCTCGGCCTTGATCCGCGCCATTTGAAAGATCAGTATGCCAATTACTGGGAACAGAATGTGAACCATTCACTGATCAACTACAAGCATTGCGTTGCCAATCCGGGCAAGTTTAAAGGATATGGCGAGAACAGCTGGGGACTGACCGCGAGCGATACTTACAATGGCTACAATGCGCATTCACCCACAAACGACTTTGGCACCATTACGCCTACGGCGGCATTGTCGTCATTCCCATACACGCCGGAGCAGTCGATGAAGGCGCTACGCCATTTTTACGATGATCTCGGCGATAAAATCTGGTCGGAATACGGGTTTACCGATGCATTCAACGAAACGCAAAACTGGTATGCCAAATCACACCTGGCCATCGACCAGGGGCCCATTATCGTGATGATCGAAAACTACCGGACAGGCTTGCTCTGGAAGCTGTTCATGAAAGACCCGGAGGTTCAGGCAGGCTTGAAAAAACTCGGATTTGAAAGTCCTGCATTGGGCTTATCCAGCAGAAATTAACCGCTTTTTAGCTAATATTCACAGGAAGACCGGCCGCAAGCTGGTCTTTCTGTTTTATAGAATATAATTGTACCTTGATACCGTTTTTGAAAAGCAAAAGAAGGGCTAATCTAAACGTAAATCGCTATGAAACCACTCTACCACAAAGCTGCATTGCTGATCGCGCTGAATGCATTCGCGTTACAGGGGTCGGCACAGATATGGACAGTTTCCGAACCTGAGAACCTGCCTGAAAAACGGCACGAAAACGCGATGGCCACCGCTAATGGAAAGTTATACCTGCTGGGCGGACGCGGAATCAAGCCGGTTGACGAATATGATTTCAAAAAGGATTCCTGGAAAAGCCTCGCACCATCGCCACTTGAAATGAGTCATTTCCAGGCTGTCAGCTATAAGAATGAAATTTACGTACTCGGCGCATTCACCGGTGGTTATCCACACGAGGTTCCGATTCCGGACATTTATATTTTCAATCCTGTCAAAAACGAGTGGCGCAAAGGGGCGGCTATTCCTGAAAACCGCAGGCGCGGCGCCGCAGGAGCCTTTACGCTGAATGACAAGATTTACCTCGTGTGTGGCATCCAGGACGGTCACTGGGATGGCCAGGTTACCTGGTTCGACGAGTTCGACCCTGCTACCGGCACCTGGAAAACCCTCGCAGACGCTCCCCGCCCGCGCGATCACGTGCAAGTGGCTGTGCTGGATAACAAACTTTACGTAGCAGGCGGACGCCTCTCGACCGCACGTATCAATCAGGTTTTGAATACCGTTATCAAGGAAGTGGATGTTTATGATTTCAAAACCGGCCAATGGACGACGCTGGATGCATCCAACAATCTTCCAACCCTTCGAGCAGGCAATACTACGGTCGTTTACAACAATAAAATACTCGTGATAGGCGGCGAAAGTGACGCGCATCAGGAGGCGCACAACGAAGTGGAGGCATTCAATCCCCAAACCCAGAAATGGGAACATTTGCCCTCCCTCCACCAGGGTCGTCACGGCACGCAAGCGGTGGCGCTTAATAAGAAGGTATACATTGCGGCCGGTTCAGCTAATCGCGGTGGCGGCCCGGAGCTGAACGATATGGAAATACTCGATAAATAATACACTTCATACTAACCCCAACTCAAATGTTCAAAAAATTCGCCGGTATCTGTTTACTGTTTGTTTCCATCTCTTCTTTCGCGCAGCAGAAGACATTTACCCACGCCGACACACTACGAGGCTCCATTACACCGGAAAGGGAGTGGTGGGACCTGAACTACTACCACCTTAGCGTACGGCCCAACGATAAAGATAGCTCGCTTACCGGCAGCACGGTGATCAGGTACAAAGTATTGAAACCGTACCAGACCATGCAGGTGGATTTGCAGGAACCATTGCAGATTACCAAAGTGGTCCAGGATGGTGAAGCACTCACCTACCGCCGCGATGGCAATGCATTTTTTATCACACTAAAAAAACAGCAGGAAACGGGCAAGAATGAATCCATTGAGGTTTTCTACGCCGGAAAACCCAGGCTTGCCAAACGTCCGCCCTGGGATGGCGGCGTACAATGGGTACCCGACGGGAAAGGCAATACCATCATTTCCACTTCCTGCCAGGGACTGGGCGCGAGCGTATGGTGGCCTTGTAAGGACCATATGTACGACGAACCCGACAGCATGCTCATCAGCATGACCGTTCCCAAAAATGTAATGGATGTATCAAACGGGAACCTGCGGTCGGTAGTCGAGAATAGCGATAATTCGCATACTTTCAATTGGGTGGTTAAAAACCCGATTAACAACTACGGGGTGAATATGAATGTAGCCAATTACGTAAGCTGGAAGGAGACATTCAAAGGCGAAAAAGGCGATTTACAACTCAGTTACTACGTTTTACCCCAGAATCTGGAAAAGGCGAAAGAACAGTTCAAGCAAGCCCCGAAAATGCTGAAAGCTTTCGAACACTGGTTTGGTCCATATCCATTTTATGAGGACGGCTACAAGCTCGTGGAAGTGCCTTACCTCGGCATGGAGCACCAAAGCTCGGTTACCTATGGCAATGATTACAAAATGGGTTATCGCGGCCGCGACCTGTCGAATACCGGCTGGGGATTGAAATGGGACTTTATCATTATCCACGAGAGCGGGCATGAATGGTTTGCCAATAACATTACCTACAAGGATGTAGCGGATATGTGGGTGCACGAAAGCTTCACCAACTATTCCGAAAACCTTTACACCGAGTATTACTTTGGAAAAAAGGCCGGGGAAGACTATGTAATCGGAACCCGCGAATTGATTGCGAATGACGTTCCCATCGTCGGTGTTTACGGGGTCAATCAGGAAGGATCTAAGGATATGTATTACAAAGGAGGAAACATGCTCCATACGATTCGTCAGATCGTGAACGACGATGAAAAATGGCGTCAGATCCTACGCGGGTTGAATAAGACATTCTATCATCAAACTGTCGACGGCTCACAGATCGAAAACTACATCAGTGAGCATGCGGGAAGAAATCTTTCGAAGGTTTTTGATCAATATCTGCGGGATGTGCGGATACCGGTTCTGGAATATGCATTTACAGGTAAGGGCCTGCAATACCGCTGGATCAACACGGTTGGAAATTTTGATATGCCTGTCAAAGTGAAACTTGCTAGCGGGAAAGAAGAATTCCTGTATCCGACAAACGACTGGAAAACATTGAAAGTAAAAGGCGACAAGTCATTGGCGGTCGACCGGAACTTCTATGTGGAAGCCAAAGAATCCAAGCAGGCTTCGCTATAAATCCCAGCATTCCATAATCAGAAGATCGCCCTTCTGCGCGGAAACCCTGACCATGCCATCAGCCTCGGCTTCATTACTGCTGCCGGTCCTGTATCCCATCGTCAGGGTTTCATTATTTAAGTTGTATTTCAAGCCCGTCGTTTCAACACCATCGACAGTACCGACCGGAATCAGCGAAATAGGAGTTCCGGCGGCATACCATTTTTCAAATATGCCCGTAAGCGGAAAAATCTTGGAATAGTCGTCCAGCAGCACCAGTTTGATCTTGTCCTTGTAGCGAACCAGATCGGTAATGTTGGTAATGGCATGGTCAGCCCGGCGTCCCGTCGCCCAGACGATATTAGCGGCCGGGAAGCCCCTTTCAATCAGGAACTCGATGGCTTTGTTCAAATCCGTCTTCTCCTGATCGGGTGTATTGATAATTTCAAGCGGGTGTTGGTGGTTGCGAATCATTTCCACGTCATGCGGCTGATCAAAATCTCCCATCCAGACATCTATTTTAATCCCCAAATCCAGAACCCTGTAAATAGCATGATCGAGCACAACAATGAATGGGCTCCATTCCAGCAACTGTCCTAATAACTCCGGAGAGCAGGCTTCCCCATTGGCAATAATCAAAGCAGGCTCCTGCTTCTCCCGAACGATATGGTGTGATGACATTAATTCATTTTAGTTTTTATCAGCTCAACGAGGGTCTCGATGCCCTCAGTCATCTTACCGAACTGCCCGCTCATGACATCCAGGCGCCCCTTGATCTCGGCCACATCTGTTTTGAGAACCGCCACATCAGCTTTAAGAACCGCCACATCGGCTTTGAGAACCGTCACATCGGCTTCAAGTCTGTCCATTCTACCTTCAAGTCTCTCAAACCTCCGGTCTTGCGCTGCAAATTTTTCGTGAACGAGTTTGAACTCGTTTCGCATTTCGTTGAATCCATTGTTGACGGTGGTTGTCAATGTGGCTAATCCAGTTGCTATCATCTCAATTTGCTTTCCATGTTCAACAGTAACATTTTCAAGTTGCTCGATGCGTTGTTCCAGATACATACCTAATGTGTTTATAGTGTATAAAAATGTTTTCAAACCGGACATAACCCGGCCCATTTATTTATACGCTACATTCAACATTTGGTAACATCACTCGGGACAAAATTTTTAAACTCCCATTTCCTTCGCCCGGTTCCAGTAAATATCCATTTCTTCCAGCGTCATATCCGACAGCGATTTGCCGTCGGCCTTGGAGGCTTCTTCCAGGTACTGAAAGCGGCTGATGAATTTTTTATTGGTTCTTTCGAGAGCAGTTTCCGGATTGATATCCACAAATCTGGAATAATTTACCAATGAAAACAGCAGGTCTCCAAATTCGCCTTCGGCTTCCTTTTGGTCAATGATATCCGCCGATTCTATATTGAAGTTCTCCTTGAATTCGTGCAACTCCTCTTCGACTTTAGCCCATACCTGCTGCTTTTCATCCCAGTCAAACCCGACCCCTCTCGCCTTCTCCTGAATGCGCATTGCCTTCACGAGCGCGGGCAGGGACGCGGGTACGCCCGAGAGTACCGATTTATTGCCTTCCTTCAATTTCAGCTTTTCCCAATTCTGCTTCACAGCGTCTTCGGTATCGGCTACGAAATCGCCGTAAATATGCGGATGACGGGCAACGAGCTTGTCGCAAATGCCGTGTAGCACATCCTTGATATCAAAATGGTAGGTCTTGCCCTCCGCTCGCTCCGAGCCGATTTTGGCATAAAAAACAATATGCAACAACACATCTCCCAACTCCTTCCGGATTTCGGGGAGATCGTTGTTCAATATGGCATCAGAAAGTTCGTAGGTTTCTTCGATCGTCAGGTGGCGCAGGCTCTCCATCGTCTGCTTCCTGTCCCACGGGCATTGTTCCCGGAGCTCATCCATGATCGTCAACAAACGATCGAAAGCCATTAACTGTTGCTGACGACTTTCGGGCAGGTCACTGAATTGTTTTTCCATATTACAAATATATGGCGAAACCTGTTACTGCCCGGGCACCAATGGTAATTTAAAGCCCGTCTGAATGAGGTTGCTCGTGCATTTGGCGACGATCCGACCATGGGCATTCACGAGCCGCCCTTCCACATGCACGATGTTCTTCCCGGCCCGGATAACCTCCGATTTTGCCACTAGCACATCTCCGACCACTGCTGGATTGAGGAAATCGCAGTTCAGGTTAACGGACGTGAAGCCAAACTCCCGCCCCAGGGCATATACCATCGTCCCCACAATGTCGTCGAGAATGGTAGCGGCAATGCCGCCATGCAATGTGCCCATCGGGTTGCACATATCTTCCCGTACGCGATATTCGACCTCCATCGCGCCCTCGTCTATCAATATGAGAACACCGTTGAGCCATTTGGCAACGGGTGAAAAATGCTGGTCCATCGGCCTGCCAATAAACTGCCGGAGAAAAGAAAGACGTTTGTTTTCCGTTTGCGGATCAATCTGCGTGTGTGTGTTCATAGATATCAGAATGGTTTGAATAGTTATGAATGCGATTTTTAAAAATAGTAATTATCGTAGAAAAATTGATGGTTACGAGTCAATGCTATGGATTTTATTGTTACGTATCGAAGGTTATTACTACCTTTGCCGGAGTTTTTTGCCAGAGATAAATGCTTACTCATATATGAATTTTACGTTATCGCAGGTTCCCGAGCGTTCCCAGAAACCCAGAACAAAAGGACTTACCATGGTGATGGATAAAGGGCTGAGTGTCAGGGAAACAGAAGATATGCTATCGATTGCATCGCCTTACATTGATATCGTAAAACTAGGTTGGGCCACTTCGTTCGTAAGTCCGAACCTGAACGAGAAGCTGGCCGTTTATAAAAATGCCAATATTCCGGTATACTTCGGAGGAACGCTCTTCGAAGCTTTTGTGGTCAGGAACCAGTTCGATGATTACCGCAAACTGCTCGATAAATATCAATTAACACATGCTGAGGTTTCCGACGGCTCCATCGAAATGCCACAGGATGTTAAATGTGAATACATTAACAAGCTTTCCCAACAGGTTACCGTTCTTTCAGAGGTAGGTTCCAAGGACGAAAACAAAATCATCCCCCCCTACAAATGGATCCAGCTGATCAAATCCGAGTTGCAGGCAGGTGCCTGGAAGGTGATCGGCGAAGCGCGTGAATCGGGAAATGTGGGACTTTTCCGTGCAAGCGGTGAAGTGCGCCAGGGGTTGGTGGAAGAAATCCTTACGGAAATTGCATTCGAAGATATGATCTGGGAAGCTCCGCAGAAGTCACAGCAGGTATGGTTTGTGAAACTGCTCGGCGCTAATGTCAACCTGGGCAACATCGCCCCAAGTGAACTGATCCCACTCGAAACAATCCGCCTCGGCCTTCGCGGCGATACTTTCAACCACTTCCTGAACACCAAGACGAAGCAGAAGTGGAAAATCGATTCCAAATAAGTCAGGACTCATAAAACAGATTGTCAACTTAAAGTATAGCTATGGAATTTTTAACGCAGTTCATTGATTTCTTCCTCCACCTCGATAAGCATTTGTTCAACATCGTGGAAGAATACGGTACACTCACTTATGTCATTCTGTTTTTGATTGTCTTCACCGAAACCGGCCTGGTAATCATGCCGCTGCTCCCCGGTGATTCGCTCCTTTTTGCAGCAGGCGCCATTGCCGCTAACGAAACCACCGGCCTGAACGTCTGGCTGATCATCATTATCCTCATTATCGCCGCATTGCTGGGTGATAATGTGAACTATTTCATTGGAAAAACTTTCGGCGGACAGATCAAGAAACGAGAAAAGATCTTGTTCCTGAAAAGAGAATACCTTGAAAAAACCGAAGCTTTCTACGAAAAACACGGTGGTAGCACCGTAATCATGGCACGTTTCATTCCGATCGTGCGCACGGTAGCACCTTTCGTGGCGGGTGCCGGTAGTATGAATTACTCACGCTACATTATTTTCTGCATCGTCGGCGCATTGCTATGGGTTCCTACCCTTACATTGCTGGGCTATTTCTTCGGTAATATGGAGATTGTTAAAAAGAATTTCGAGCTGGTTATTTTCGGTATCATCGGAATATCTATTCTGCCAATGATTTTCTCATATTTGAAAAGCCGGTTTGCGAAGCCAAGTGCGGCTTAGAAGACTTCGGCTATCGGCAGTCGGCTTTTTCTCTTGTTTATGATATTTTGAATCAGGTATAAAAAGATAAGGCGTTGCATTCACTTGCAACGCCTTATCTTTTACTATAATAAAAAGGTTCGACTGCCGATAGCCGACAGCCGAAGTACAAATTACGATCTCGAATAATTCGGAGCCTCTTTCTGGATCATGATATCGTGCGGGTGGCTTTCTTTCACACCTGCCGAAGTGATTTTTACGAACTGTGCATTCTGCAACGATTCGATATCACCAGCGCCGCAGTAGCCCATACCCGCTTTCAAACCTCCTACCATCTGGTAAATGATCTCGGAAACTTTGCCTTTGAACGGTACGCGACCCACAATACCTTCGGGAACCAGCTTCTTCACATCGTCCTCCGCATCCTGGAAGTAACGGTCTTTCGAACCATCTTCCATGGCTTCTACCGAGCCCATTCCGCGGTAAGCTTTGAATTTACGTCCTTCGTAAATCACCACTTCTCCGGGAGCTTCATCGCTGCCTGCGAGCATCGAACCAATCATGATGGTGCTTGCGCCGCCAGCCAATGCTTTCGTCATATCGCCTGAGAAACGGATACCACCATCGGCTATTACCGGAACGCCAGTGCCTTTCAGACCTTCCGCTGCCCACATTACCGCGGTCAGCTGGGGAACACCAATACCAGCAATAATACGGGTTGTACAGATACTACCCGGACCCACACCCACTTTCACAGCATCCGCACCAGCCTCTGCCAATGCTTTGGCAGCTTCGCCTGTTGCTACGTTACCAGCGATTACGTCGAGTTTCGGGAATGCGGCTTTGATGGATTTCAATGCATCGATTACACCTCTGGAATGTCCGTGCGCGGTATCGAGACTTACCACGTCAACACCTGCTTTCACCAACGCCTCTACGCGTTTCAGCACATCGGGTGTAACGCCTATGGCTGCACCTACACGCAGGCGGCCGTATTCGTCCTTACATGCATTCGGGTGTGATTTGCGTTTCAGGATGTCTTTGTAGGTGATTAAACCCGTCAGACGATACTCTGAGTCTACAATGGGAAGTTTCTCGATTTTGTACTCTTGCAGGATTTTCTCCGCATCGTCCAGTGAAAGTCCTTCCGAAGCTGTCACGAGATTGTCTTTCGTCATGATCTCGGTCACCGGCTTGTTCATTTCACGCTCGAAACGAAGGTCGCGGTTGGTAAGGATCCCCACCAGCTTGTGGTCTTTATCGATTACGGGAATACCTCCGATTTTGAACTCGCGCATGATCTGATGCGCGTCGCCAAGGGTCGAAGTGTCAAGCAGCGTGATCGGATCGAGGATCATGCCGCTTTCAGAACGTTTTACCTTTCTCACCTGCTCAGCTTGCGCTTCCAGGGACATATTTTTATGGATTATTCCAATACCACCTTCCTGAGCCATTGCGATGGCCAGTTCAAATTCCGTCACCGTGTCCATAGCAGCTGAAACAATAGGAATGTTCAACTCGATGTTCCGGGTAAGCTTGGTTTTTGTTGTTGTGTTACGAGGCAGGACTTCTGAATAACCGGGGATTAACAGAACGTCGTCGTAGGTGAGCGCCTCGAAGAGGACTTTGGATGGGTCTGTGTTCATAGCAAATAAACTATTGTTATTTGCCGGGCAAAATTAAGAATAAGTTCTGACTAAATAAAATCGAATTGTATTTTTTCTTTAACCAGCTTTCGGCCGTCGGCTTTCGGCGATCAACAACTTCGTTTATTCGGAGAAAAATTAAAGATCGCAATCCGCCAAGGCCGATTGCTGACAGCCGAAAGCCGACGGTCATCAGGATACCAACACCCGCACTTTTTTAATCCGCTTCTTATCGGCTGATTGGACTTTGAAGGTGACTTCCCGATGAGTAGCGATTTCGCCGGTCCGCGGGAGGCGCGAAAACAGTTCCAGCAAAAGCCCCGCCAAAGACTCACTATTCCCCCTAACTTCGTCAAAATAATCGGTTTCGAGATCGAGGATACGGCAAAGATCGTTGATCAGCACCTTTCCTTCAAAGACATAGGTATGTTCGTCGACCTGGGTGTAATTCACTTCTTCGTCTTCGTCATATTCATCATTAATATCCCCAAAAATCTCTTCAATAATATCTTCCAACGTAATCAATCCACTCGTGCCTCCGTACTCGTCCACAACGATCGCCATATGCACGCGGCGGTTCTGAAAATCCTTCATCAGATCGTCGAGGCGCTTGCTTTCCGGAATGAAATACACAGGGCGCAGCAGCTTCTGCCAGTTGAAATGCTCGTCGAGATGGATATGTGGCAGTAAATCTTTTACATTTAAAATACCTTCCACATGATCCAGGTCATCCCGATAAACCGGCACTCTCGAGTAACCCGATTTATTAATGCGGTCCATCAACTCGTGAAAATCGAGCTCTATATCGAATGCCGTGATTTGTACTCTTGCCTGCATGGCTTTCCGGGCATTGGTCTGCCTGAAATTGGCCAGGCCTCGCAGCAAATCGGTTTCCTCCTCGCTTTCGGCCTTCGCTTCCAGCATTTCAGTGGTAATCTCCGCACCTTGCGGCGTAAGCACGCCGAATGAATAGCCCAATTTCATAATCGGCTGGGTCAGCGGCTTGCATATTTTGATCAGAAACTGGGTGAGACCTGATATTTTGGGAATAAACTCCTGCGCCTTACGTGCACTGTTATACCGCACCATCGCATCGAGCCAAATCCACACTACGAGGAATGCGAGGACAGCCCAACGAACCATTTCCACACTTCCCGCCTGCATATGCAACCATGCAAGGCGCGCTGCAAGCAACAACGCAAACAGCGTGATACCGCGCTGTACCAACGAAAGAGCCAGCTGCTGAATACGTGTTGGCAAATGATTATCGCCCTCTGCCTTTCGTTCCCAGGGGTTTTCCATCGCGCCGGAAGCTGCATAAGCCGCCCGGATTCCCGATAAAAACAGGGAAATGATCAGCAAAAAAATAACAAGAATGAAGTCGTAGGGAGCCAGGAAATCAACGGGTATGAGCACCCCTGCCAGAGTGGTTTGCGTACTTTTCCGGGGAAAATGAATCCCCGTACGCGTTCGGGCAAGCGGGTCGTCACTGTCTTCGGTTTCTTTCACGAAATGTCAGAGAATGTTCAAAATAGATATTCAGTCAGATAAATGTAGCGAATCCCGCTTAATAACTGTATCTATTTCGGAATAAATACATTTTTAAGCGGGATTCGTCTTTATCTCATTGAATGCATCAAAACGGCAGATCGTCGTCGTCGCCATTGCCGGCGGCCATCGATGGCGGTATCGGGTCCGACGGCCGTGGTGCATTGTTGCCTCGCGGCGCATTACCCGACTGCTGGTAACCGCCTTGCTGCCCTCCCTGATTGTAGTCTCCGCCAGAGTTACCGCCGCCAGACGGACCGCCCAGCAATGTCATGCTGTTCGCGCGGATCGTCACGCCGGTACGCTGCTGGCCTTCCTTATCCGTCCATGTGTCGGTGCGGATGCGGCCCTCGATATAAACCTGGTTTCCCTTTTTAAGGTATTTTTCAGCTACTTTCGCCAGCCCTTCCCAAAGCTCTATACGGTGCCATTCGGTATTGTCGACGCGCTCACCGTTTTTGTTCGTGTAGCTCTCAGTAGTCGCGATATTGAACTTCGCTACCGCCGATCCGCTTTCCAGGTACCGGACCTCCGGATCGCTGCCGAGATTACCGATCAGAATTACTTTATTAACGCTTCCTGCCATGATTTTTTAACGTGGTTAATGTTTGTTGCAACCTTAAATATAGACATAATCCATGAAAAACACCCGTTAAATATCCTGTTCAGTAATCTTGCCGGTAACTTTGTCTTTCAGGATCAGTTTATTCCGACCGTCGTGCGTTACTTCCTGCTTGATCAGGTAATGCGTTTCATTATACGAAACATAGTTAGAAGGTTTTTCCACGCCTTCACGCCCACGCCAAACCGGCAATTCCACCTTTTCCCAAAGCTTCGATTTGGCTGATTTATAAGCCGCATCAATGACCGCATTCACAATGTAGCCGTCATAGAAAGTCTCCGCGGGTGCATTTCCCTTTTCCGCAGAATTGAACATATCCGTGAACATGTGGTTATACCCCAAATCATTCACTTCGTCGCCTACGGGAAACAACCAACCGGTATTGCTTTCCGCTTTTTCAGCAACATATTCCTCTCCTGCGCCATCGGGGTTCTGGCCCGTGGTGAACATTTCAAAACCTGTTCTCAAAAAGTTGTTAATCCAGATTGTCCCCTCGGTACCCATTACCTCGTCGCGCAAATCCATTCCGCCCCGGAACGTCCAGCTCACTTCAAATTGCCCGATAGCACCGTTTTCATATTTAACCAATGCAATCGCATGATCCTCGGCATCGATCGGCTTCACCTGTGTATCGGCCCAGCACATTACCTCTACGGGTTTAATATCCTTACCAATAAAATTCCGTGATATTTCGATGCAATGGCATCCCAAATCGAGAATACAGCCACCACCAGCCTGCTCGATATCCCAGAACCACTCACTATGCGGGCCGGGATGTGCTTCGCGTGATTTCGCCCAGATAATGCGCCCCAATGAGCCATTTTTAACGCTTTCGAGTGATTTCAAAAACTTGGGCGTGTAGCAAAGGTCTTCCAGATAACCCGCAAAAATGCCCGCTTCCTCCACCGCTTTCAGCATACGCAATGCCTCTGCGCCATTACGGCCCAGCGGTTTGGTCGAAACGACGGCCTTTTTATGTTTGGCACAAAGCAATACCGCTTCCTCGTGGACATTGTTGGGCAATGCAATGCAAACCATGTTTACATCGGGATGCGCAATCACCTCTTCCATATTCGACGACCAGAAATCGCAGCCATAATCATCTGCAAACTTTTTGGCGCTTTCTTCCCGCCGCGCATAAATGGCCACCACGCGGTCGCGGCTGCGCTGCCCGTGAATGGATTCCGCATAAAAACGTCCGATAAAGCCGGAGCCCAGCATTGCGATTTTCTGCATATCTGCAATCGATTTAATGTTTAAAAATAGGTCAGGAATAGTCAGGTGTAGTCAAGTGTTGTCATGCATTGTTACTTGCTGAAAAGCATTTCCGGTCAGCTAGTGACCATACCTAATAATGGCCATACCTGGCTATTAATGACTACACCTGACAATACTTGACCACACATGACTATTAATGACTATACCTACAATTATTGACTCTCCCTGACCCTAAGTTAAGTCGTCTTCACTTCATTCTCCCACCCCGTCGATTTCAGCGCCGGATCATTTTCTTTTTTGAGGAAATCTGCATTTTCAAATGATTCAGCATTCCATTCCAGCAGCGCATGGTCGGGCACAATAGAAACCGGCACCCGCCAGGAGGTGGAGGTTTCGGCATAAGCGATGTTGGATTGGGAATTGTAGCACGAAATCAGCGACCAGCGCGGATGATCGGACAGGTTGGCTTCGGAGCGGTGCATGAGGTTGCTATGAAAAAACAATGCATCGCCCGGCTCCAATTCACAGTAAATCAAATCCATCGTTTTTAATGCGTGATTCACCATTTCCATGTCCGCACCTACCTGCTCGCCCGCGAAGCCGTGGTTCACACGACCCATCTTATGGGAGCCTTTGATCACTTGCAAGCAGCCATTTTCCTTATTAGCCGGCGTCAGCGCGATCATCACGCTCATCAGCTGGTCCGGGAAAATGAATTGATTTTTATACCAATACCCATAATCCTGATGCCACTCCCAGGCGCCGCCCACTTTGGGCTCTTTCTGCATGAGTTTGGTATGAAAATGGCAAACCTGGCTCTCTTCCTGCAAAAGCTGCCACACCGAATTGACCATTCTTTCACTGCGGATCAGATACCCGAATACATCATCGCCCGGCGTAAACCATAGCGATAGCTTCGTCTTTTTCCCCGACTGGTCGTTCAGGTCCATCGCATTCTTCTGCATCACCGAATTTTCCAGTGCCGTGTGATACAGTTTTTCCACTTCCTCCGCGGAAAACAGACTTTTTACAATGATATAGCCGTCGCGGTTATAGTCGGCGATCTGGCTGGCATTCAAACTGAAACTTCCCATGACTGACGCTCGGTTAAGTGTTTAGTTCAAAAATATATTACTTAAGCCATAACTCTGTTCCCACGCAATGCGACCAGAAGTTCGTTACCGGCAGCAATGATCAGGCGGTCAGAGGTAATTTTCTTCCCGCAAAACGGTGTCGATCAGAATCGGCTTTGGAAGCACTTCCACTTCCTCATGATTGTAAAAAGCCATTCCATGAGGCAAATCTATCCTTTCGGTTTCAGGAATTTCGAGCCACCAGAACCATACCTGCAATCGCTGGTGGGTGAGGATGTGGGAATACACTTTGGGGATTTCGGTCAGGCGGCCGGTTTTTAGGAGATTTTCGAAAACTACGTCAGATATTGTCAGTGAGTCAGGGGTTGTGGCGGGGAACTTGGATTCCACGAGGTAAAAATCGTACAGGCCTTTCCAGATATCGCGTCCGCGGCGTTCGTGCATCGCCAGCTTGTCGCCCTGCTTTATGATAAAATAGCTTAAAAACCGGTGTTTAACGGTCAGCTTCTTGATTTTGACGGGTAACTGTCCCTGCATTTGGTGCTCAAAAGCGAAGCAACTGTCCTTAAAAATGCAAGCCATACAATTCGGCGAGGCCGGCACACATTGCAATGCGCCAAACTCGATCATCGCCTGGTTATACGTCGCTGGGTCTTCCTTAGAAACGAGTTGCTTCGCCACCACGGCAAACTCCTTTTTCCCCTCATTACTCAGCATATCGGATTGAATTCCGAAAATCCGGGACATTACCCGGTACACATTGCCGTCGATCGCCGGCACAGCCTCGTCGAATGCGAAGGAAGCAATGGCCGCGGCTGTATATTGCCCCAGCCCTTTTAGTTTCAAAAGCTTTTCAGCACTTTCAGGAAATTTCCCTTGGTAGTCGTTCACAACCTGCCGCGCCGTGAAGTGCATGTTCCGCGCACGGGAGTAATAGCCGAGTCCCTGCCATAGCCGCAGCACATCGCGCTCGTCGGCAGCAGCCAGGTCGAACACCGTAGGATACTGGGCTGTAAATCTTTCATAGTAAGGCATTCCCTGGGCCACGCGGGTTTGTTGAAGGATCACCTCCGATAACCAAATTTTATATGGATCTTTGGTTTCACGCCAAGGCAAAGGGCGGTGGTTTTCAAGATACCAGGATTTCAGTCTTCTGTTAAAATCAAGCACCTCCAAATCATCCGGTATCATATTATTTTCACTTATGTGCACTGTTTTTTAATGAATTATATAAAAAAGGGGAAGTTCATCCTTTTAAGTTTTGTTAAAATTACCGTACCTTTGTGTTCCCAAAATTTACAGGAGTAAGTAAATTAATGAAATAATATCCACTTAAAGTAAACAATCAAAGTGACTAAGGCAGACGTAATCGCACAGATTTCCGAGAAAACAGGCGTAGACAAGGGCGACGTTCAGCAAACGCTAGAATCGTTTTTTACCGTGGTAAAGGACTCACTTTCTGATGGTGAGAACCTTTATGTTAGAGGTTTCGGTAGTTTCATCAACAAAAAACGTGCGCGCAAAGTGGCCCGCAATATTTCAAAGGGAACTTCCATGATTATTGACGAGCACTTTGTACCAAGCTTCAAGCCTGCAAAAGTTTTTGTTGAGCAGGTAAAAGAAAGTGACAAACTGAAAGCAGTCGCTGAAAAGTAATTTACCTGAAAAAGGTTGGGTTATAAGAGTATGAAAAAGTCCATTTTACTTTCTTGCGTGCTTGCGGTAGCGCTGGTAGGAACGCTTTTCAGCCTTCCCAAGGTAGTCGTAAACAACAAGAGCAAAGAGATGGACAAGGAGAAGGGCCAGTCAACTGCAACTACTACGGCTCCCGCTGCGGCAGCCGATGCTGCTGAGTCCTCTTCCAAATCGCATGATGGAGCCGCTTTAACTCCTGATCAGCAGAAAATTGTAGATCAGCTCAGAAGCGGCTTCAATCAAGCGGGTAATAAAGACAAGGTTGCTGCGGGCATTAAGCTTTCAGACGAGTTTGCGAAGCTTCAAAAATTTGACAGCGCCGCATTCTACGCCGAAAAAGTTGCCCTGCTCTCCCCTGCCATCGAAAACCTCATGCGTGCGGGCGATCGTTACTATGAGGCGTACGGGTTCGCGGTGGACGAGCAGAAAGCAAAGAACCTGGGTATCAAAACCCGTGAATATTACCAAAAAGCAATTGACCAGAATCCTGGCCTGTTGACCGCTAAGGCCAACATGGCGATGACCTACGTCAACACCGAAAACCCGATGCAGGGTATCCTGATGTTGCGCGAGGTGATCGACACGGATCCTACCAACGAATTGGCATTGTTCAATCTGGGGATCCTGTCCATGAGATCTAACCAATATTCAAAAGCTGCTGACAGGTTCAGACAGATTTTAACCAACAATCCTAGGAACACGAAAGCTAAGTTCTATCTTGGTCTTTCATTAGTGGAATTGGGTGACAAAGAACAAGCAAGCAAAGTTCTGTCGGAGGTTAAAAAAGAGGAGAAAGACCCGGTAATCCAGCAAGCCATTGGCGAATTGGAGGGCCGTCTGGGCAATTGATCATCAGATCACTAAGGAAATACATTACTTATTTTATAAAACGACATAATCATGCCTTGCGGAAAAAAGAGAAAAAGACATAAGATCTCCACTCACAAGAGAAAGAAAAGACTCAGAAAAAACAGACATAAGAAGAAATAATTGGCTATGACCGGGTTTTAGTATTAAGATCCGGTCATCGTTATTCCCCACGTCTGTATCCCGCTAACAGTCTGATATGCGGAGAGTTAAGTATCAACATTATCGAGCCATTCAGTTGGTTGAACATTGAGTAACGAATTACTAATCAATTCTACTCAAAAGGGAGAGCGTATAGCCCTTTTGCAGGATAAACGTCTTTTAGAATATCACGTAGAAACACCAGACCAGAGCTTTACCGTAGGCGACATTTACCTCGGTACAGTGCGGAAGCTGGTGGCAGGGCTCAATGCTGCCTTTGTAGACGTTGGTTTTGAAAAAGATGCATTCCTGCATTACCTCGATTTGGGGCCTAACATCAACTCGCTGAACAAGCTCACCAAGGATGTAATCGCCAAGCGCACGCACACCGGCAACTTGAAAAACTTCAAGATGGAGCCGGAAATCGAGAAGCTTGGGAAAATCGACAAAGTCCTTTCCAAAAACCAGCCTATCCTCGTCCAAATTGTCAAGGAGCCTATTTCTACCAAAGGCCCACGACTTTCATGCGATATTTCGATTGCCGGACGGTATATCGTATTAGTACCATTTTCGAATTCAGTCAACCTATCCAAGAAAATCACCGACAAGCAGGAGCGCAACCGCTTGCAACGGCTGATGTCGTCCATTAAGCCCCAGAATTTCGGGGTGATCATCCGCACGGTGGCTACCGGCAAGGATGTGGACGAGCTCAACAAGGATTTGCAGGACTGCCTCGACAAATGGGAGAACGGTATCAAGGCATTGCGTGACGCCAAACCACGCGACCGCGTGATCGGTGAAATGAACCGCGCGTCCTCAATTATCCGCGACATGCTCAACGAATCGTTTGACAGCATTACCGTGGACTCCAAAGATGTTTATGATGATATCAAAGCATACATCCATAACATCGCGCCGGAGAAAGAAAACATTCTTCGCCTGCACAACGGCAAGAACAAGCTGTTCGAACAATTCGGCCTCGAAAAACAGATCAAATCGTTATTCGGCCGTTCGGTAAGCCTTCCTAATGGCGGTTACCTGATCATCGAGCATACCGAAGCTTTACACGTAATCGATGTCAACAGCGGTAATAAATCCAATTCGGAAGAAGACCAGGAAGCGACGGCATTGAGCGTGAACCTCGAAGCGGCGAAGGAAATTGCCCGACAGTTGCGTCTGCGCGATATGGGTGGTATCATCGTTGTCGATTTCATCGACATGAAGAAGGCGGAGAACAAGCGCACGCTGTTCGACGTGATGCGCGATGAAATGAAGGGCGACCGGTCGAAATACACCGTTTTGCCACTTTCCAAATTCGGTCTGCTGCAAATCACACGCCAGCGCGTAAGGCCGGAAATGAACATCGTCACCCGCGAAACCTGCCCTACCTGCGGCGGTACCGGGACGATCCAGGCGAGCATTCTCGTTTCCGACGTGATCGCCAACAACCTCGATTACATTCTCACCAAGCAGAACGAGCGCGGCATTACCATTTCGCTCCACCCCTTCCTGCATTCCTATTTCACAAAAGGATTAATTTCCGAGCAGGTGAAATGGTTCTTCCATTACAAAACCTGGGTGAAGCTGATCAAAGACTCGTCGTTAGGCGTGGTGGATTTCAAATTCCATAACCGGTATGGGGAGGAGATTGAGATTGTGCCGGTGAATTAGCGGCTTTCGGCTTTCGGCTTTCGGCTTTCGGCTTTCGGCTTTCGGCTTTCGGCTTTCGGCGGTCAACTACCTACCCTTCCAGATGGGTTCCCGCTTTTCTTTGAAGGCTAATGCTCCTTCTTTGGCGTCTTCCGTTTTCAGGAGCTTGTCCAATTCACTTTTCAGAAAAGTATGTTGCTCGTTTTGAGGGATATTCTTCAATTCCTGTAAGCTCCGCATTCCGGATTGTATAGCGAGTGGGGCGCTGTTGCAAATCTGAGTCGCTAGCGCATTCACTTCCTCCGCTATCTTTTCCCTTTCCACTAAATGTGTGATTAACCCCATTTCAAGCGCTTCTTCGGCTGAATAAGCCTTTCCAGTGATTGACATTTCCAAAATTTTACGCTGGCTTACAATCGGTGTTAGTGAAGCCATTACCTGCATCGGCCAGATGCCCCGTTTTACCTCAGGCAAACTAAATGTCGCCTCCGGCACAGCGAATACGAATGTGCAACCGCATATCATCAGAAATCCTCCGGCCAGTACCGGGCCTTCTACCTGGGCAATGCAAGGTTTCAACAACTCGTTGAATGCATCCCCTATTCGCACCTCTTCGTGTATTCGTGGCAATAACCCATTCACAGTGTTTGCAGAAGGATCATGAAATGCATTCAAATCGGCGCCGGCGCAGAATACCGGGCCCTCAGCCTTTAATACTACACAACGGATTTCTGCCTCGTAATGCGCATAAGCGAGCGCGAAGATAATCTCCTCCGCCATCGTCGGCGTAAATGCATTCCGCTTTTCGGACCGGGCTAATGTGATGGTAAAAAGATGTCCGGCCTTTGCAGTTTTGATGTGCAAAAACCGGACGTTATCGAAAGCCTTGATATCTTCTTCGGTGTAGAATCGCATGCCAAAACACGGTTAGTTCGCTTTGGCAAGTATAGCAAATTATCGGGTTACCACGCCTTCTACCATTTTAATATACTGCGCGATGCCCTCTTCGATCTCATGCAGATAAATGAATTCATCCGCGCTATGCGACCGTGCGGAATGCCCCGGGCCCATTTTCAACGACGGACAATCGAGCAATGCCTGGTCGGAAGTGGTTGGCGAACCGTAGGCATTACGGCCCAGTTTCAAACCTTCCTGAACGATCGGATGGTCCATCGGAATGCTGGATGGCCGCAAACGGATCGAACGCGGAACGACTTCGGATTGAATATTCGCCTTGATTTCCGCGATTACTTCTTCCAAAGTATATTGTTCGGTCACGCGCACATCAATCGTGAATGTGCAGGCATCGGGAACCACATTATGCTGCGTACCTGCATTGATGATCGTCACCGACATTTTGATCGGGCCTAGGGTTGGGGAAACCTTTGGGAACTTGTATTCAGTAATCCACTGGATATCCTTCAATGCTTTATAAATGGCATTATCACCTTCCTCACGCGCCGCGTGGCCGGAAATGCCTTTCGCAGTACAGTCGAGTACCAGCAGCCCCTTTTCAGCAACGGCCAAATGCATTTCGGTGGGCTCGCCCACGATTGCGAATGCAATTTCAGGAAGCTCAGGAGCTACAATTTCAAGTCCCTCTTTACCCGAAATTTCCTCCTCGGCAGTTGTAGCGATCGCGACATTATAGGTCAGATCTTCCCTTGGGTAGAAATAACAAAAAGTAGCGATCAGCGACACCAGGCAACCACCAGCGTCATTGCTACCCAAACCATACAACTTTCCATCCTGCTCAATCGCCTTGAAAGGATCGAGCGTCCAGGATTTGTTCGGTTTTACCGTATCATGGTGTGAGTTGAGCAACATTGTAGGCTTGCTCGCATCGAAATGCTTGTTGTAGGCCCACAGATTGTTCTTTTTGGTATGAAAAGGGATGTTCTTCTTCGTAAAGAAATCCGCAATGAGTCTAGCCGTATTCTCCTCTTCCTTGCTGAACGAGGGCGTTTCGATGAGGTTCCTTAACAGTTCGACGGCCTCCCTGGAGAGCGTTTGTATGTTATCCAAAGTATTTACCATCTTACCTGTCCGTCTCCCTTAACAATCCATTTCTCGGTTACCAGCTTTTCCAATGCAAATGGCCCCCTGGCGTGCAGTTTCTGGGTCGAAATACCAATTTCCGCACCTAATGCGAACACGCCGCCGTCGGTAAAGCGGGTGGAAGCATTGGCATAAACCGAAGCCGCATCCACTTCTTTCAAAAACGTCTCGATAGCTTCTTCGTTAGTCGAAATGATCGCTTCCGAATGTCTAGAAGAGTAGTTTTCGATCTGTTTCAAAGCGTCTTCCAGCCCATCGACCACTTTCACCGAGCATTTGAAATCCAGGAATTCCTTCCCGAAATCGTCTTCGCTGGCATGTTGCAAATAAGGGTACTCCGCTTTTTGAAGAATATCATAGGACTCTTCATCTGCGAAAACCTCCACATTCCATTTGATAAAATCCTCTCTCAGCTTAGGTAAAAACTCGCCTGCAACCGCACGATCAACCAAAACGGTATCCAGTGCATTGCAAGCCGCAGGTTTTGAAACCTTCGCATTCACCACGATCTGCGCTCCTTTATCGAGGTCACCTGTTTTTTCAATATAAGTATGGCAAACGCCCGCACCGGTTTCAATGGTAGGAACGAGTGAATTCTGACGCACGAATTTGATCAAGCCCTCAGAACCTCGTGGAATGATAATATCCACATATTGAATGGCTGTCAGCAGTTCGCCTACAAATTCACGACCGGTCGGCAGCAAGGTGACAGCCGCCGCAGGTACACCGAACTCTGCCAGTGATTCATGGATAAGGCCCACCAGGTAAGTATTGGAATGCTGCGCTTCCTTCCCGCCTTTGAGCACGCACGCATTTGCGGAGCGCAGACACAGCGACGCAACGTCGATCGTTACATTCGGACGTGATTCATATATCACGCCTACCACACCCAGCGGCACAGCGATTTTTTTTAGGGAAAGTCCCTGCTGAATGGTTTTCTCTACAAAAACTTCTCCCGTTGGGTCCGGGAGCTCGGCTACCTCAATCAGGCTTTGCGCCAGTTCGTTGATCCGTTTCTGGTTCAGGAGCAAGCGGTCCTTTTTCGGGTCGGCATCATCCATCAAATCCAGATCTTTCCGGTTTTCGGCGATGATGTTTTCGGCATTGGCCAGAACCCGGGCCGAAAGGTTGATCAGCAGATCAGTCCTTTGCCTGTCTGTCAGCCGGCGAACGGCGGCTGATGCCTCCCGCGCTTCCTTTAATTGAGGTACTATCGATTCCATTATAACAAAACTATATCATTGGCATGCGCCACTTCAAAATTCATTGTTTTCAAGTTCGTGCGGATGGCGGAGGACGTCTCACGTGCACGTGCGACCGCGATCATTTCATCTTCCGATGAATATATTTCAATGATCTCGCCTGCTTCAAAATCGCCCGTCACGTCGGTAACTCCTACTGCAAGCAAGCTTTTCCGCTTCAATAATGCTTTCGACGCGCCTTCGTCCACTCTCAAGGTGCCGGATACCAGACCGCCGCTTCCCAGCCAGCGGTTACGCGCCGATAATGTGCTTTTTCCCGGCGTGATTAACGTCCCCGCTTCGCCTTTCAATGCATTGAGCAATTCATTAGGCTGGTTCATTCCAAAAATCACCACACGAATGGCCATTCTGGACGCCAGTTTCGCGAAAGTCAACTTGGAAGCCATTCCTCCAAGTCCGAGAAACGATTTATCGGTTCTGACAAACTTAAAAACCTCGTTCACATTCGATACGTTCCGCAGTATTTTGCCTTCCTCGTCGAGCAAGCCGCCCACCGATGTGCAGAACATCAGCGATTCGGCTCCGAAACCAACGGCCAGCAAAGTCGCCAACTCGTCATTGTCCGAAAATTTGAGCTCGCGATCGCTTACCACGTCATTTTCATTCACGATCGGAATAATGCCGTTCGACCAGAGTTCTTCGAAAGTCTCTTTGAGTTGCAGGAATTTATTGCGGTTCGCGAAATGCTGCCGCTCGCAAAGGCTTTGGGCAATGTAAATTTTATTCGGAGCAAAATAAGAGGCATAAAGGCCCACCAGCAGCGGGTTACCGACGGACGCAGCCGCCTTTCGCTGGGTCATTGTACCCTTATAATCATTGATATAAGCCTTCCCTGCACCCACCGCGCCCGAAGAAACGATGATAATACGGTATTGTGCATGAATTTCCGAAACCTGCCGGGCTATTTCCGAGATGATCCTGACATCAGGTTCACCCGAAGGAAGCGTGATAGAGGCTGTCCCGAACTTTATGACGAGAATAGGTTTTGACACTTGGTATTCAAATAAACGGCACCGTTACAGTTTGCTGCCGATGCCCGGTAATCAATCTGGGCGCAAAAATACTTCTTTTCAGACGAAATCAGATGACTTACCAGCATCCACGGCCTATTTGGCACATTATAATTCGCTTAAAACCGCTCCATTGAACTGCCGCCTGAGTTTTAGTGCCTTGTGAAGCTGATCGAGGTATTCGTCCCGCGGGATTTCGATAGCACCATAGCGAAGCACGTTATCATTGATAAACTGTGTATCCAGTAACGCGAAACGGTTCAATTTCAGTAGCTGTATCAAATAGTGGAATGCCACTTTCGAAGCATTGCTCTCGATCGTAAACATCGATTCTCCAAAAAACACCCCATTAATGGAAACGCCATACAACCCTCCGACCAACCGGTCTTCACGCCAGGCCTCGACGCTATGTGCATAACCGATCTCGTGCAATGCGGTATAGGAAGCGATAATTTCCTCCGAAATCCATGTCCCGGGCTCGCTCGCACGCGGGAGCGCGCACCCACGCATGACGCCCTCGAAGTCCGTATCGATCCGGATATCGAAATGCCTTTTATTAAGCACCGGCCGGAGCGATTTGGAAGGTTTATAAGTATCGATGGGGATAACTGCCCGGGGATTGGGCGAGTACCAGTAAATCGTACCGTCCGCCTCGGCCATCGGGAATATGCCATTGATATAGCCGTTGAGGAGGTCGTCGGTACTGATTGCAGACATGAAAGCCACTGAATTTAGGGAATAAATATTGTTGATCGAAGTGTGAATTGCACGAAAACGTGTACGCTCGCAAGTTCGTGTTTTCGAAACTTTACCGTTCAAAACGAACCATAAAAATATATCTTCTGTTTCTTTGCTGTAAGATTTTTTTTTTGAAAATTTGCAGCCTCTTAGACGCACAAGCAAGTCAATGAATCACAACGGCATACATACTGTTCTGCATACTACGCCTTTCCGATTCAGGTCCCCACGGACCGCATAATCTCCTTTTACCTACGTGGTAAATATCTAATACCCGCAACTTTCTTACAATTTCTAGACGTCCCATCGTTTTTCTCTGGGTTAGTTAATTATTGTCTTGAACATTTTGTCAGCATAGTCATCAATGAAAAATACCGAAGTAGTGGGCAGTAAGTTTATCGTACAGACTGCCAATGAAAATCATCTCCATTACGCCGAACAAATCTGCGCGGAAATGGAGGAGAGCGCTAAAAAGCGTGGTACCGGTATAGCCAAACGTTCCCCTGTGTACATTATGGAGAAAATGGTGGAAGGAAAAGCCATCATTGCTACCACGGATACAGGTGAATGGGTAGGGTTTTGTTACATCGAAACCTGGGAGCATGGAAAATTCGTGGCGAATTCAGGGTTGATCGTACATCCTGATTTCCGCAACAGCGGCATGGCGAAAGCTATTAAAATGAAAGCTTTCGAACTGTCGCGTCAAAAATATCCTGATGCCAAAATTATCGGTATCACTACGAGCCTTCCGGTGATGAAAATCAACTCGGACCTCGGCTACGAGCCCGTAACGTTCAGTGAATTACCCGCGGACGACGCATTCTGGAAAGGCTGCGCGAGTTGCGTGAATTACGACGTCCTTACCCGAACCAACAGAAAGCACTGCCTTTGCACAGGTATGATGTATGATCCGGAAGATAAAAAGCCTGCTTCGACGCCCAACAACGGTACTGCGACCGCAACCGAAAGCCATACCTGGGATTTCTTGAAGGAATCGAGCCTTTATGAGCGCTGGATGCGCATTAAGCAACGCATTTTGCTGCGAAGGGAAGAACGTGCCAAAAAGAAAAACGCCGGGGCCGTGCTGGTACACTAGTGTGCCACACACTTGATAGATTTTAGTATCTCATTTTTAATACCCCGCCCGGCAACCGAAAAGGACTGCGGCGGGGTATTTTTTTGTACTTTTGCACCGCAAATCAAGCATTTAATCAGAATTCATAGATAATGTCACAGCCCAAAGTAGTATTAGCGTTTTCAGGAGGACTTGATACCTCCTTTTGTGTAAAATATTTAGCCGAAGACAGAGGTTACGAAGTGTATTCGGTTTTGGTTGACACCGGTGGTTTTTCGGACGAAGAGCTGAAAACAATCGAAGCGAATGCCTATGCTTTGGGCGTGAAGCAACACGCTACGATTTCCAAAACCAAAGAGTATTACAACAACTGTATCAAATACCTGATCTTCGGTAACATTCTCAAAAACAACACTTACCCACTTTCGGTAAGTGCAGAACGTATTTTCCAGGCCGTTGCGGTAGCTGAATATGCCAAAGAAATCGGAGCGAGCGCTATCGCGCACGGAAGCACAGGTGCCGGTAACGACCAGGTGCGTTTTGATATGGCATTCCGCATCATCGTGCCGGACGCCGAAATCATCACCCCGATCCGTGATTTGAAACTTTCCCGCGAAGCAGAGATCGAATATCTGACAGCCAAAGGCGTTGCCCGCGACTGGACCAAGGCTGCTTACAGCATCAACAAGGGTCTTTGGGGTACATCGGTAGGTGGTAGAGAAACCTTGACCTCAGACCAATACCTTCCGGAATCTGCATGGCCTACCCAAATCACCAAAACAGAACCGGAGCGCATTACTTTGGAATTTGTCAATGGCGAGTTGAAAGGTGTTGCAGGCGAAACCTTTGAAAACTCGGTAACCGCTATTCAAAAGCTGGCGGAGATTGCGCAGCCATTCGGTATTGGCCGTGATATCCACGTGGGCGACACGATTATCGGTATCAAAGGCCGTGTAGGTTTTGAAGCAGCGGCGCCGCTAATCATCATCAAAGCGCACCATCAGCTTGAAAAACATGTTTTGACAGAGCAGCAATTGTATTGGAAAGAGCAGCTTTCGAACTGGTACGGCAGCTTGCTGCACAAGGGGCAGTTTGTAGAGCCGGTCATGCGTAACATCGAAACATTCCTGGGCGATACGCAGTCACACGTAACGGGTAAGGTTCATGTTTATCTGGCTCCGCACCGCTTCCACGTAGAAGGTATCGAATCGCCATTTGATCTGATGTCGTCGAAATTCGGTAGCTACGGCGAGATGAACAATGCCTGGACCGGTGATGACGTTCGTGGCTTCTCGAAGGTAGCTTCGAATCAGGTGATGATTTATGAAAAAGTAAGTGAGTCGGTAGAAAAGTAAGTGAGTTTAAAGTTTATGAGTTTAGGGTCAGATGCAAAACTATCAGGAGCTTAAAGTTTGGCAAAAGTCTCACGCCTTGGTGTTGGAGATTTACAAAATGACTGACCTCCTGCCGAAAAATGAAACATTTGGCCTTATATCTCAAATGCGGCGTTCGTCGGTTTCCGTTGCCGCCAATCTCGCGGAAGGTTGTGGTAAAAAAGGAATGCTTGATGTCGCAAACTTTTTTCAGATATCGCTAGGGTCTCTTCATGAAACAGAATATTATCTTTTGCTTTCAAGGGACCTACATTACATTACTAATGAAGTATTTGAGAGTCGTGATCTGGAAATAAAGGAAATTAAAGCAATGCTGATATCCCTTATTAAAACAGTGCGCTCTTCACAAAGACGAAAAACATGGACTCATTAACTCATAAACTCATAAACTCTCTCAATATAGGCATCATAGGCGCCGCCGGTTACACGGGAGGCGAGTTGATCAGAATCCTTGTTAACCACCCGAATGCGAATATCGCATTCGCGCATAGCAAAAGCCAGGCGGGCAAGCCGGTGTACGCAACGCATACGGATTTGCTGGGTGACACCGAGCTGGTATTTTCCGGGGATGATATTCAGCCATTGTTGGATCTGCAGGGCTTGAATGCGATTTTCCTTTGCTCCGGCCACGGCGAATCGAAAAAGTTTCTGGATGAATACCAATTACCGGAAACGGTGAAGGTGATCGACCTGAGCACCGATTTCCGGAATGAATCGAATGGCTTTGTATACGGCTTGCCGGAATTGCAGAGAGAAGCGATCAAGGGCGCGACGAAAATTGCGAACCCAGGCTGCTTCGCAACGAGCATAGAATTGGCTGTTCTGCCTTTGGCTAATGCAGGTTTGATCCAGGACGACATTCATGTGAGCGCGGTTACGGGCAGTACGGGTGCCGGACAGGCATTGAGCGCGACCACACATTTCACGTGGCGTAACAACAACATGTCGATTTACAAGGCATTCACGCATCAGCACTTGACCGAAATCAAAATGACCTTCGGCAAGTTGCAGGCAGGTTTCGACAAGCCGGTGAACTTCGTACCGTACCGCGGCGATTACACGCGCGGCATCATTGCCAATGTGTACACGCGTTACGAGGGCACTTTGGAGGAAGCGAAAGCACTTTACAAAGCGTACTATGCCTCGCACCCGTTCACACACGTGAGTGACTCGCCAATCGATTTGAAGCAAATTGTGAATACCAACAAATGCTTCGTTCACCTTGAAGTACACGACGGTCAGCTGTTGGTCACAAGTATTATTGATAACCTCACCAAAGGCGCGTCGGGGCAGGCGGTGCAGAATATGAACCTGCTGTTTGGCCTGCCGGAAGATGCAGGGCTGCGGTTGAAAGCGCCGGCGTTTTAATTGAAGCAAAGAATTGTTTGAGTTTTGAGCGTAATGAGATGATTGCTATGAACGATTTGATTCAAACATATAACCAGTTGAGCGACACCCAGCAAAAGCAATTACTTGCATTTGCTAATTTGCTCTTACTCAAACAGAAGGCTAAGCAGCCAACGGGAAACCTTTCTTCCTGGAAACAGAAAATCGGGGAGGTTTCTACATGGAGCGAAGAGGATATTAAAGCATTGGAAGACAATGCCAAACATTTAAACCAATGGAAAGCACAGGATTGGTAATAGATACCGGGATATTCATCGAATATCTCCGGAAACCTGAAAAATCGAAAACCATTCTGGCGTCATTACCGAACGACGCTTCGCTATTTGTTTCGGCTGTAACAGTTTATGAATTGATGATGGGAGCAACTAATGACCAAAAGAAGAAGGACGTTGAAACACTTCTGGACGGAATTTCAATCATCAGATTTCGTTGAAAGCGGCGGAGATCTATCACAATCTGCGAAGGCGAAACCTGATGATTGAATTCCGCGACATATTTATTGCTGCAACAGCAATCATTTTTCAATTACCCATCAAAACATTGAACAAGGATCATTTTCAAAGAATTGAAACTTTGGATTTAGCCCGATAAACCACAAAAAAGAAATGTCACACCTTTTTGACGTCTACCCCATTTACGATATAGAACCGGTGAAAGCCGAAGGCAGCTACCTCTGGGACCAGCATGGTACCAAGTACCTCGACCTCTACGGAGGCCACGCGGTGATTTCGGTCGGCCATTGCCATCCTTATTATGTGGATAAGCTGACGAAGCAGTTGAATGCAATCAGTTTTTATTCCAATTCTGTTAAAATTTCCATTCAGGAAGAACTGGCGGAGAAGCTGGGTGAGCTTTCGGGCTATCCTGACTACAAGCTGTTCCTTTGCAACTCGGGCGCCGAGGCGAACGAGAATGCATTGAAACTGGCTTCTTTCCACAATGGCAGAACGAAGGTAATTTCCTTCACCAAGTCGTTCCACGGCCGGACGGCCGGCGCAGTGGCGGCTACGGATAACCCGTCGATCGTCGCGCCGGTAAACTACAAGGAACATGTCACATTCCTGCCATTCAACGATGTGGCAGCGGCCGAGGAGGGCATTACCGACGAAGTTTGCGCGGTAATCGTGGAAGGTATCCAGGGTGTAGGTGGTATCAATGTGTGTACCGATGAATTCCTTCAAACATTGAGACGCAAATGCGACGAAACCGGCGCTATCCTGATCCTCGATAGCGTACAATGCGGTTACGGACGGACGGGCAAATTCTTCTCGCACCAGTTCAGCGGCATCACGCCGGACATTATGTCGATGGCGAAAGGAATGGGTAACGGCTTCCCGATCGGCGGGATATTGATTTCTCCGAAATTTAAAGCCAGCTACGGCTTGCTCGGAACGACCTTCGGCGGCAACCACCTGGCTTGCGCGGCGGGCGTGGCCGTTTTGGATATTATGAAAGAAGAAAACCTGATCGCGAATGCAGCCGAAATCGGTGAATACCTGTTCGAAGGCATTAAGGCGATCGGCGGCTATAAGGAGCTCAGAGGCCGCGGGCTGATGATCGGGATCGAGTTTGACTTCCCGGTAAAAGACCTGCGCAACAAGCTTTTGTTTGAACACAAAATGTTTACGGGCGTTGCGGGTGCGAACACGATCCGTTTGCTGCCTTCACTGGCTTTGGGCAAAACAGAGGCCGACTTGTTCCTCGAAGCATTGAAAAAAGAAGTATCTGTTGCCGCAGTTTGATTTTTTTTGAACTAATACCATCCTTGTCCTAGTTGAGAATAGGAACACCTATCTCCGAAATTTTAACCTGAATGAAACACTTTCTTTCCATTAAAGACGTCACCGACCTACCCCAGCTCATCAGCAGCGGCATTGCGGCGAAAAAGAACCCTTTTGCGGATAATGAGCTCGGGAAAAACAAAACCATCGGCCTCCTGTTTTTCAATTCGAGTTTAAGGACGAGGATCAGCACCCAGAAAGCTGCCCAGAACCTCGGCTTGAACGTGATTACGATGAACGTCGGCCAGGATGGTTGGGGACTGGAAATGGAAGAGGGTGTAATCATGAATGGCGACAAGGCGGAACACGTGAAAGAAGCGGCAGCGGTGATCGGCAGCTATTGCGATATCATCGGTATCCGCTCGTTCGCCGGGTTGCAGGACCGCGATAAGGATTACTCCGAAATCGTTTTCCAGCAATTCAAAAAATATGCAAATGTCCCGATCATAAACCTCGAATCGGCGACGCGGCACCCGCTGCAATCGCTGGCCGACTGCATTACAATCGAAGAATTCAAACTAAAACAACGCCCGAAAGTAGTATTGACCTGGCTGCCGCATTTCAAGGCATTACCTCAGGCGGTGGCCAACTCGTTCTGCGAGTGGATGAACCCGATGGACGTGGAACTCGTGATCACGCATCCGGAAGGCTACGACCTCTCGCCAGCGTTTGTTGGCAAAGGACAGGTGATTTACGACCAGGATAAGGCATTGGAAGGCGCGGATTTTGTGTACGGCAAAAACTGGTCCTCCTATAACAGCTACGGAAAAGTTCTGAATACAGATCCATCCTGGATGATAACGGAAGCAAAAATGGCCTTGACGGACAACGGCAAGTTTATGCACTGCCTGCCGGTACGCCGCAATATGAAGGTAGCCGACGAAGTCCTCGACGGTCCGCGTTCGCTGGTGATCGAGCAGGCCGCCAACCGCGAATGGTCGGCACAGGCAGCATTGAAAGAAGTCTTGTTAGGATTGTAATTGCTATTTTTGCAAGACTGAATATAAAAAGAGGATGTATCAAAAAGAGTAAAATCACATTTCGTTGTCACCCTTCGACCGCCGGGCGGCACCGTCCGCTCAGGGAGCCAGCTTACCCGCACTTTGATACATCCGCATCATGAAACTGATATTGAAATGAGTACAACCACATTGGCTCAACCCTCTGATTCAACCACCCTGGACGAAGTCCGTAAAACCGGCGTATTGATCGTGAACCTCGGTACGCCCGACAGCCCGTCGGTGCCCGACGTCCGCAAATACCTGCGCCAATTCCTGATGGACGAGCGCGTGATCGATATACCGTATCTGAACCGCTGGTTCCTGATCAACCTGGTTATCGCACCATTTCGTGCACCCAAGTCCGCAAAAGTTTACAAGCAACTCTGGCGGCCCGACGGCTCTCCGCTGAAAACCTACGGATACTCGGTAAAAGACAAGTTACAGAAGGTTTTGGGCAACGATTACGTGGTAGAACTCGCCATGCGTTACCAGAACCCGAGCATCGAAAAAGCGCTCACTGCTTTGCGTAAGGAATGTCTGACGGAAATCATCGTTGTGCCCTTCTTCCCGCAGTATGCTTCCGCTTCCACCGGCTCGGTGTATAAAGAGGTGATGCGCGTGGTGAAGGACTGGGAGGTACTGCCTGAAATCCGTTTTGTAAACCGCTTCCTCGAACACCCGAAATTCATTCAGGGTTTTGTGGATTTGGGTAAAAAATACATGGCGCAGCACGATTACGACCATTTCGTATTCAGCTATCACGGCCTGCCCGAGCGGCAGATTACCAAAGGCGATGTTACAGGCAGCTTTTGCCAGTTCGGCAGCTGTTGCGACAAGCTCGATCACCGCAACCAACATTGCTACCGCGCTCAATGCTTTGAGACAACGCGTTTGCTGGTGAAAGGCTTAGGTATTCCGGAAGGCAAATACACTACCTGTTTCCAGTCACGTCTGGGCAAAAATCCGTGGATTAAGCCTTACACCGACGAGGTAATCCCTGAACTGACCAAAAAAGGCGTCAAAAGTGCACTAGCATTTTCCCCGGCATTCGTTGCCGACTGTCTGGAAACGACGATCGAGGTAGGCGAAGAGTATAAGGAAATGTTTGAAAAAGAAGGCGGTGTTCACTGGCAGCTCGTCGAAAGTCTCAACGACTCCGACATCTGGGTCGAATGCCTCGAAGATATCATTAAAAACCCGGCCTCCTGATTCAGGGGCCGGGTTTTGGCTTTTTAGAGGGATACCTCTTTATAAAGTAACACTTTCTTTCTTGTAAAGGCCGATCAGCGTATCTGCTGCGTAATCGATTTCGGCCTCCGTATTGTATTTTCCAAACGAGAAGCGCACGTTAGCACGGTTTTCATCGATTCTAAGCTCATTTAAAACGTGCGAACCAATGTCGGTACCGCTCGAACAAGCGCTACCGCCAGAAACGGCAATTCCGGCAATGTCGAGGTTGAAAAGCAGCATATCCGATATATCAGATGGCGGCAGACTGACATTCAAAACGGTATAAAGGCTTTTACCCAAATCGGCTGAATTCCCGTTGAAAGCCACTCCCTCAATACCTTCCTTCAACTTCCCGATCATTCGGCCTTTCAGGCTTTCGATGTGCGATCTGTGTGCGTCCATATCACGGTAAGCGATTTCCAGCGCTTTGGCCAAACCTACAATGCCATAAATATTCTCTGTGCCCCCGCGCATGTTACGCTCCTGCGCACCCCCGTGTACGAATGGGTTGATCTTAATACCCGGACGAACATACAAGAATCCGATCCCCTTCGGACCATTAAACTTATGCGCTGCTCCAACGATAAAATTCGTTTTCAGCTTTTGCAGGTCGTGACGATAGTGGCCCATGGTCTGCACGGTATCGGAATGAAAAATAGCGTCGTATTTTTCGCAAATATCGCCGGCCGCTTCGAGGTCGAGCAGGTTCCCGATTTCATTGTTTCCGTGCATTAGTGAAACCAATGAGCGTGGTTTCGACGCAAGAAGCGATTCGAGGTGTTCCAGGTCAACCTCCCCTTTCGCATTCAGATTCACAAAACTCAGTTCAATGATACCCAGCTTTTTGAGGTGTTCCAATGTATGCAGCACCGCGTGGTGCTCGATGCGCGAGGTAATGGCGTGTTTCAAGCCGAATGTCTCGATACTCGAACGGATCGCGGTATTGTCGGCTTCGGTGCCACCTGAGGTGAAAAATATCTCGGCAGGTGCCGCATTCAGAATCGCAGCGATATTCTTTCTGGCCCGCTCGATGGACGAACGCACGGCGCGGCCGTAGGAATGAATGGAAGAGGGATTTCCGAATTGCTCGGTCATCAGCGGCAGCATGGCTTCCAGGACCTCGGGGTCCAGCTGCGTCGTAGCCGCATTGTCCAGATAGACTTTCATGGGGATATAAATTAGAAAGATCACTCATTGTCAGTTCAGACAACAAGTGACCCAAATTAGCTTAGCAACAGCTTTATTATTTCTTCGGTTCCGAAATAATTTCCTTGATATCGGAAATGATCTTATTAGCAAGGCTGGTAGCGGTCGTCAGCGTCTCCGATTCCGAGTAAATACGAATAATCGGTTCGGTGTTGGACCGGCGCAAATGCACCCATTCGCGGTCGAATTCAATGCGGACACCGTCGATCGTGTTCACAGGCTGCTTGGAATAGCGTGTCTGGATACGGTCGAGGATATTATCGACATTGATCTCCGGCGTGAGCTCGATTTTGTTTTTCGAAATATAATAGTTCGGATAAGATCTTCTTAAAACCGACGCTTTCTTGCCCGATTTCGCCAGGTGCGTCAGAAATAACGCGATACCTACCAACGCATCACGGCCATAGTGGCTTTCAGGATAAATCACCCCGCCATTGCCTTCTCCGCCGATCACGGCATTATTGGCTTTCATGGCGTTCACCACATTTACCTCACCTACCGCCGATGCGAAATACTGGCCACCGGCTTTCACCGTAACATCGCGCAATGCCGCCGTAGACGAAAGATTGGAAACCGTATTGCCCGGTGTATTTTTCAAAACATAATCCGCAACAGCGACGAGCGTGTATTCTTCTCCAAACGGTGTACCATCCTCGCACATGAGCGCGAGCCTGTCTACATCCGGATCCACGACGATACCCAGGTTGTAAGAGCCATTGTTGAGCTCTTTGCTGATATCATGCAAATGCTCCGGCAACGGCTCGGGATTATGCGCAAAATTACCCGTCGGGTCGCAGTTCAGTTTCTTGATATTCTTTGGATCAACGCCCAATGCTTCGAGCAAAAGCGGTACCGCGATGCCTCCGGTTGAGTTGACGGCATCTACGACGATCTTAAAATTCGCATTTTTGATCGCATCCACATCTACAAGCGCAAGCGACAAAACGTGATCGATATGCTTTTGCAGGTAAGTATCGTCCGATGCGTAGCTCCCCAGTTTTTTTACATCGGGAAAAAGGAAATCTTCCTCGTCGGCAATGCGCAGCACTTCGGCGCCTTCGGCTTCCGAAATGAATTCTCCTTCGTGGTTGAGCAGCTTAAGGGCGTTCCACTGGATCGGGTTGTGGCTTGCTGTAAGGATGATACCTCCCGCCGCGCCTTCCGCTTTCACGGCTATCTCGACAGTCGGAGTAGTGGAAAGGCCAAGGTCGAGCACATTCAGCCCAACACCTTGTAAAGTACCGGCCACCAGGCGACTTACCATTTCACCGGAAAGCCTGGCATCTCTGCCGATCACCACCTTAAGATTCTGTGGATTTGTACGCCTCACCCATGTCCCGTATGCAGCAGCAAACTTAACAACATCAATCGGAGTCAGCGCCTCACCCGATTTTCCTCCCACTATTCCCCTGATTCCTGAGATAGATTTAATTAACGTCACGATCTAGAATTCCTCTTTATGTTTGGTTGCAAAAATACTAAATTCCCTCTCCGCAATTAGATTTTTCTACAAACAAAAAACTACAATTGAGTTTCTGGACTCTTATATTCCGTTTATTCACCGTGTTAATTGTGCACCGCCAAATCAGCCGTTATATACGTTTCCAGGTTAAAACAAGCGGTTATGCCTTTGTAACTTCTCCCATTTTGCCAAATACCGGGTCCATCCATTCCAACGACAATTTTTGTACGGAATTGCTCAGCAGCGCGCTCCACTGCTTCCCGACGTAATCGAGGTCGTCCTTCTCGAAACGATGCTCCACCAACTGGAACGAGTCCTTTTCATACATGACGACATCTATCGGGTAATCCACGTCATTGGAACTCACCCTTGTAGAATCGAACGACAGGAACCCGATCTTCAAAGCGTCCTGCATCGAGGAATCGAATTTAAGGCTCCTGTACAGCAGCGGCTTCCCATAACCCGAATTACCGATGATGATAAACGGCGAACCATCGCCGACCTCCACCCAGTTACCTTCGGGATACAACAGAAAAAGCTTATGCTCGGAATCGTGTTCGAGCTGCCCGCCTACAATTGCAAACAGGTTGAATACCAGCCCCGCATTGTTCAGCGCATAACGGTCCTCGTCGGCCACCCGTCGCACCTGCTGCCCCAATGCATTGACAGCCTTGTAAAGCTTGTCGAATGAAGTGTCCCGCTCTTCCAGGACTTCCTTGAAATAGGTAATAGCCTTGTCCCGCACCGACCTCAGACCCGAGGTCATCACGAAAATCGAATGCTTATCGGATTGGTAAACAGATACTTTCTTATTCGTCGAAACCTCGGTTCCGGAAGTAAGGCGCGTGTCGGCAATGGCCACCAGGCCGGATGCGACTTTGATCCCCAGGCAATATGTCATGTGTTAGCAGCTCAATAATGATAGAGTCGCTAAGATATAAAAGTTTTGATCAGTTCATCCACTGACTTTTGAAATGCCCCTGGCTCTGACTTTGCGACTGCCCGGTCTCCAATCCGAAGTACATATCGAAGATTTTATTATCCACTTCGTTGTTCTTAATCTGGAACTTATCGAGATAGTCGTGCAAGCCCATTTTGAAAACATCCTCCACATCGGTGAATTCCAGTTCGCTTCTGATCTTGCTCAATGCACGCTCCGCCGGGTTGGTGTAGCCGCGTTCGGGAATAGAGCCGGCGATCGCGTACAGCGACAGTTCCGCCTGGCGTACACAATAGGCGATCGAGCGGGGAAACAGCTTGTCGAGGATCAGGAACGCCACGATATTCATCGGCGTCAACGCCCGGTGCGTTTGACGGTACATATTATAGGCGCTCACCGATTTCAGTACGGCTGTCCAGAGCATCAGGTCGAGCGTCGAGCCGTTCGTACCCGAATCTTGTAACAATGTAAAATACTTCACATCCAGAAAGCGTGAGCATTTGTCGGCCCGTTCGATATGCCGTCCGAGTCGTCCGAAATGCCAGGCTTCGTTGCGCGTGATCGACGAATCGACTACCCCGTGGAAAAGCTGACAGTTTTTACGGATGTCCGTGAAATAGGATTGCATATGGTCCATATTCCGGAAATCGTCGGGCGAGGTGCCCTTAATGGCCAGGTAGAACGTATTGATGCTCTCCCACATTTCTTTCGAGATCGTCTCGCGGATCGTCCGCGCATTCTCCCGCGCTTCGTACAGGCAGCTAATGATCGAGTTCGGGTTACGTTTATCGAACGTCATGAAATGAATGACGTCCTCTTTCGTAGGCTTATCGTAATACTTATAGAATAGAAAGTGGTCGGCCGTCGCGATCAGTAACGGTTCCCATTGCTCGTCCACATCGGGCGGCAGATCCAGGGCCAGGTTAAAATTAACTCCCACGAAACGGGCGTAATTCTCGACCCGTTCCATGTAACGATTCATCCAGTAAATAGAATTCGCAACGCGGCTCAACATAAGTGGAAAGTAATGTCTCTAAAAATACAACTCAGAATAATTCTAATGCGATCAAACCAAAATACCTAATAATATTTTGCAAATACAAGCATATGCAAAAAGTTATATTATTTCCTCACAAATTATTATTCTATAATAATTCGCATCCCTGGCTTGGAATCTTCCTGAAACCTTTAAAATTTGTAACTTAACCTTTCATCAAACCATAACCCGTATTTTCTGTGTCAAAGAAAGAACAATTTATTGCAGCAATTCAGAAATCTTATCAAACTGACAAACCTGTAATTCATTTGGGGTCGGCCATTCTCGACGGCGAGATCATCGGCGAGGCCCGCGTGAACCTTCCCTTGCGCATGATGAACCGCCACGGGCTCGTGGCCGGGGCTACGGGGTCGGGTAAAACGCGCACATTGCAGGTATTCGCCGAACAACTTTCGGCGGCCGGTGTACCCGTTTTCATGTCCGACATCAAGGGCGACCTTTCGGGGATCGCACAGCCGGGCAAGACCAATGCAGCTCTGGAAGAACGCGCGCAAATACTCGGCACCGTTTTCGAACCGAAAGGATTCCCTGTCGAACTGTATTCCCTGAGCGGCAACAAGGGCGCGCAAATGCGTGCCACGGTATTGGAATTCGGGCCGATATTGCTTTCCAAAATCTTCGAACTGAACGAAACCCAGGCCGGCGTACTCGCTATCCTGTTCAAATATGCCGACGACAAGGATTTGCCGATGGTAGATCTGAACGACCTGAAAAAAGTCCTTAATTACCTCGCCGAAGGCCCGGGCGCCGATGAAATCAAAGCCGATTACGGTACCATTTCAGCGTCCACAGCCGGAACGATCCTGCGCAAGATCGTCGCACTGGAGCAGCAAGGCGTAGGCACCATTTTCGGGGAAAAATCATTCGATATCGACGATCTGATCAACAAGGTCGACGGGCAGGGCGTGATCAGCCTGTTGAATGTCTCCGATGTGCAGGACAAGCCCGCATTGTTCTCGACATTCATGCTAAGCCTTTTGGCTGAATTATACCAAAAACTACCCGAAGCGGGAGATTTGGATAAACCTAAGCTGGTATTCTTCCTGGATGAAGCGCATTTGCTGTTCAAAGACGCTCCCAAAGCATTCCTCGAACAGATCGAGCAGGTCGTTCGTCTGATCCGTTCCAAAGGCGTAGGTATTTTCTTCTGTACCCAAATGGCGCAGGACGTGCCGGTATCGGTGCTCGGGCAGCTGGGTAACCGCGTGCAGCACGTACTCCGCGCATTTACGCCCCAGGATGCCGAGGCGTTGAAACAGACTGTCAAAACCTACCCGAAATCAGATTATTACTCGATCGACCAGATCCTGACCACCCTCGGTATCGGTCAGGCATTGATCACCGTTTTGAACGAAAAAGGTATCCCTACCGAAGTCGCGGCGACGCACCTGATGCCACCCGCTTCCGTTATGGGCCCCATGGTACAGGCCGATTACGACAAGCACGTCCAGCAGTCGGATGTGTATGCCAAATACAAAGATCCCGTCGACCCGGAAAGCGCCTACGAAATCCTGACGAAGCGCATGGAAGAACAGGCCCGCAAGGAATCAGAAGCGAAGGAAGCGGAGGTTCAGGCGAAAGTAGAGGCTAAAAAGGAGAAAGAGCAGTCGAGCATGATCTCTGATGCATTAAACTCGCCGCTTGCCAAGCAAATAGGTCGCGAAGTGGTCCGCGGAGTTTTTGGGATGCTGTTTGGTAAGAAAACAACTACGCGGAAAAGCGGCGGAGGATTGTTCGGATTCTAATTCAATTTTATTGCGGTGCGCTGCACCTTTTATTAATTATCAATCATTTATCTACAAGTATTACGGCGCTCTGCGCCTCTCTGTTAAAGGCGCAGAGCGCCGTAATACTTGTAGATAAGTTGCATTAATAAAAACCAAAAGGTGCAGCGCACCGCAATAATTCCCCCCATCAAACATCGGTATCATAAGCGATCACGCAACGCTGATCGGCTAATTTATCCAGGTTATCCTGCACATCGAGGCGTGTTTTGGCATTATCGAATGCGTCCCGATACTTCTCTTTCAGCTCCCGGCGCTTGATCGCTTCCAGGAAACGGCGGGCGTCGTCCTCATTTTCCAATACCAGCTCGGGCACAACGGTCGGCTTGTTATTGTCGTCTTTGGCAACCATCGTTACATATGAAGTGTTGGTGTGCCTTACCGAGCGGTTCCGCACATTCTCCGCTACCACGCGGATCCCCACTACCAGCGAAGTCCTCCCGACATAATTCACCGACGCATGCAGCGAAACCAGGTCGCCCACCTCCACCGGTTCGAGGAAATCCACGGCATCTACCGAAACTGTCACGCAGTAAGTCCCGGCGTGCCTCGACGCACATGCATATGCGACCTTGTCGATTAATGAGAGCAATATGCCCCCGTGGATTTTCCCTCCGAAATTGGCATAGGAAGGGATCATTAATTCGGTGAGGGTGGTTTGGGAAAAACTGACGGGCCGGGGCTCCATATGCATAGTTTATTTTTTCAAAAAGATAGTCTTACCGGTTTTGGCGGCCTCCTTGGCCGTTTCCAGTATCTCGACGACGGTCACATTCACCGGCAACCCGTACAAGTCGTTCTGATCGAGCTTGATGCGACCTTGTACCACATCGGCCAGTACCGAGAACGGATCGGTGTAAGGCGCCGGGCGAGGCTCGAGTTTGAGCGTTTCCTCGGGTGCTTTCTCCTGCAAACGCTGGCGTACGGTGGTCGCATTCACAGCCACGGCGTAGCCTTTGTTGCCATACACTTCCATGTCCTTTCTCGCAAAAGACCAATTCCACGAGCCCTGGATAATACATTGCGCCTTAGGATATTGCAGGATAATGGAAGCTTCATCATCCACATTCTTGTAAATATCAGGCTTATTCTGATGCGTCACAGCAGTTACCGAAACAGGCCGTTCGCCTTTCATGAGCCATGTCATCAGGTTGGCACCATAGCAGCCGAAATCGACCAATGCACCTGCGCCGTTTTTAACAGGGTCTGTCAAAATAGCAAAAAACTCCTTGCTAACCCCGATTTCCTTGGGCCCCTGGTGCCCGTCGTTGACCATTACTTTGCGAATATCCCCCAGTTTACCCTCCTGAATCAATTGGTTCACATGCTGGTTGCTCGCGTACCAGGAGGTTTCATAGTTGGTCAGGACGTGGACGTTATGCTGCGTCGCAAGCTTCTGGATTTCCTTCGCGTCGGCGAATGTGGTGGCCAGCGGCTTTTCCACCATTACGTTGATCTTCCGCGGCGCACAGGCCCGTACCACCACCACGTGCTCGTTGATCGCCCCGAATGCGGAAACCGCCTCCGGTTTGACCTCGTCGAGCATTTTGTTCAGGTCTGAATAGAAAAGCTTCGGATCAAGTTTGTAGCGTTCGGTAAACTGTTTCACCAGATCCGGATTCGTTTCCCAAATGCCTACCAGTTGAATATCCGTCTTATCCTTCCGGTTAAAGATCCAGCCGACGTGCCCGTGGCTAAGTCCCGCTACTGCCACGCGGACAGGTTTCTGCGCCATGGAAGAAAGGCTCAGTAATGCCAGGAAGAGGATTACAAGTGTTCTCATCATTCGTTACGGTTTAGGATAATTTATCAATAATATCTTTGATCACTTCCTGCAAATAGGCACCATTGTACGGGCCGTACCAACTCATGGTTTTGGTCTCGTACAAATCGCGGTTGAAGTACTTGTCATGGGTAATGTAGCCGATATAGCCACCGTTGAAACTGGTCACCATCAGGTTCAGGCCTTTGGATTTGGCATAGGCATCCAGCGGGGCGGTCAGTTCGCCTGAGAAATCGCACGGCACGCCCACCATCAGGATGTTCCCGATTCGCAATGCTTTTACATACACAGGGTATTCGCCAAAAGCTTTTTTGAATGCCCAGGAGCGAAGCACAATACTCATCGTCAATCTCGGAGAGGGATCCCGCAGCGGCAGGGGCAATGTAAGCGTTTCGATCAATGCGCTCTTCGAATCCTCCTTCAAGGTATTGGGGGATAACAATGCATTCTGAACACCGAATGCCTGGTTTTTCAGTTCATCAAAGTCATCAGTACCCTGTTCGATCGGTCCCATGCTGCCTACGGCGCCAGCCATGTACATCGCAAAATTGTAGCGGCCCTTTTCGAGCGAATCCACAAGCGCACCCGGGTAGTCTCGAGAGAGAACGATGTTTTTCGAATCCAAAACCGTGGAGTGCGCGGCAAAAGAACTGAGAATAGCCTTTTCTCCGCTTTTATTCACAAATGCCACCGAGCGTATCTCCGGGTCGACCCGCCCCTCCTCACCTACGAGCCTGTTACGGATATCCACTGAATCGAGTGATTCCATGTACGTCAGCTGCACGGGTTCGACTTTCTTTTGGGCATCGGTAATGGCTTTGTGAAATGCATTGGCAAGATTCTCTACAATAGCGGGATCGAATTTACCCGAAAAGAAGAGTGAAGAAATACCTGTCCCCCATCCGCCTACACTGTTATGGCTATGCGTAGCGCCAAAATAGATCTGGTCGAATGCAATATCGCCCGGTTTCAGTTTTGCCTTAAGGGACTCGATCACCGTCGGCGGGACGATCAGCAGGTCGGCGGCGATGATCGCAGCTTTGGTATGACCATTGTCAATCACCATCGCACGTACATAAACGGAGTCATGCACGGCCGTATACGGGCGGCCGCGACGGTTGCCATAGCCCGCGGTAGGCGTAGGCGACGCCGGTGTAATATTGACCTTCGCCCAACCGGCCTGTAACGTGTCAGCAGCCATCGTATCGGCCTTCACGCCACCGATCAGGCTTTTCCATTCCTTATAATAGGCCATTTCCTGATACGGCGTATCGTCCATGGTGGTGACCATGGTGATAATAGCCAGTACGAGCAGCAGGAGGAATATCCCGATGACTTTGAATATAATGCGCAGCACTTTCATGGATTGCGAGTTAGGTTTGATGAAAAGACGGCAACCCGCATTTTCTATTGAAATCAAAAATACCCGGCAAACCAGTTTTCAGGTCCATGCCGGGTATTAAAAGTTTATGAAAATAATTAAATCACTGATTATGCCTGCTTTACAAGCTGAATATTAGCAATCAGTTTCACGTCCTCACCAATTACTAAGCCGCCCGAGTCGGTGAGCTGCATGTAATTCAGGCCGAATTCCTGGCGGCTCAAACGCCCTTCTACCTCGAAACCAATACGCACATTCCCCTCGCCGTCCTTTTCCGCACCGCCGTACTCGGCATCGAGCTCGATGGGCTTGGTAATACCTTTCAGCGTCAGGAGGCCGGAGAGCTTATAATTGTCTCCTTTTACTTTATGAAAATAGTTGGATTGAAAAGTAATATGCGGGAATTGATCGGCATCGAAGAAATCCGCCGACCGCAAATGGGCATCGCGCATTTCCACATTGGTATCGATACTGCTCACATCGAGTGAGAAGTGAATTTCCGCGTTTTCAAAGTTATTGAGGTCCGAAGTCGCCCCGCCTTCAAAGTTGTTGAAGGAACCCGTGATCGTCGAAATGACCAGGTGTTTGATTTTGAACTGCACTTCGGAATGCGCCGGGTCTACGATCCATTTTGTAACTGCCATAGGTGTATTCATTTAAATTTCACTAAATACTACTCGCTCTAAAATTAACATTCCTGATGTACAAACGTCGATTAAAACGATTTAATTCTGGTCGACGCGGGTGTTCACAATAAAATAAATGGCACGTAATTTTTAAGTAACTAAGCATCATTACATTGAACCAAAATACTAATCCGACTCATAAATGAAAATGAAGGGCAGAAGCATATTCACGTACGACGTGTATGCCCCCACCACCGTAACGACCATGTTACGCCCCCGCCGCCAGGAAGGCCAATCGATCATTCAGGAAGGTTTTAACATAGAGCCACCAGTGCCGTTTTCGGAGTATACCGACCTTTACGGCAACCCTTGCCAGCGCACGATCCTGCCCGTGGGCCGGGTTACGATCACCACGGAAGTACAGGCGCAGGTAAGCGAAACGAAGCCTATTCCAAACCCACCACCTGCGTATATGCTTGTCGGAGAGCTTCCCGATGAGGTGATGCATTACATCCTGCCGAGCCGCTATTGCCAATCGGACTTACACGAAATCAACATGCTGGCCCTGGAAATAGCGGGCAACCTTACACCAGGCTACGACCAGGTGGAGGCGATCCGGACGTGGATACACAACAACATTCGCTATCAATATGGCATGTCCAATGCCGCCACCACTGCGCTCGACACCGCCCGCAGCCACGTAGGCGTGTGCCGTGACTTTACGCACCTCGCCATTGCGCTATGCCGTAACCTCTGCATCCCGACGCGTATGACAGTAGGCTACCTCGATAAACTGAAAGACATGGACCTGCACGCCTGGTTTGAGGTTTTCATCGGCGGCGAATGGTACACGTTCGATGCGGTACAGGAAAAAACCGAAGGCTACCGCATCGAGATCGCCCACGGCCGCGATGCCGCAGATGTGGCGATGGTTACCCAATACGGAAACGCCACGCTGCAATCGCTGCACGTGGAAGTGGAGCTGCTTGATGCCGAAGGGTAAGTAGGGGCAAGTGCGGTCAGGTGTAGTGAGGTGTGGTCAAGAATTGTCAGGTAGAGCGAAGTGTGGTCAGTAATCGCGATGTATTGTGGAAAGCGACGGAACATTACAGCGCATTGATGTAGGTTACGTCGTCTGAAATCGCGTAGCGATGTAACATAGGTAGCAATCGTCCCCAGGGCTATGTTCCAAAAATGCCGTCAGGCATGCGACAACAGAGCATTGTTGTTACATGCCTGACGGCATTTTATCGAAATATGGCCAGTCGTGTTTCCTACCAATATTACATGCCTAACGGCATTCAGCTCCTTACCAATCTTGCCACATCTGACAACTCTTGACAACACCTGACTATATCTGACAATACTTCACTATACCTGACTAAATAACGCCCAACTCGCGACCGACTTTCGTAAACGCCGCCACAGCCTTTTCAAGGTCCGCTTGTTCGTGCCCGGCTGAGATCTGCACGCGGATACGCGCCTTGCCTTGTGGAACCACAGGATAGAAAAAGCCGATCACGTAAATGCCTTCATCGAGCAGCTTGGCGGCAAATTCTTGCGCCAGCTTGGCTTCGTAGAGCATAATAGGAACAATCGGGTGCTCGCCGGGCAGAATGTCAAACCCGGCTTCGGTCATAGCCTTACGGAAATACTGCGTATTCCGTTCCAGCTTGTCGCGCAATGCAGTGGATGAGGTGAGTAGATCGAGTACTTTGATGGAAGCCCCCACAATGGAAGGCGCCAATGTGTTTGAAAATAAATACGGACGTGAACGCTGGCGGAGGATTTCCACAATCTCTTTTTTCGCCGCCGTAAAACCTCCCGAAGCGCCGCCCAATGCCTTGCCATAAGTACCTGTGATGATGTCGATACGGCCCATTACATTGCGGTACTCGTGCGTGCCGCGGCCGGTTTTACCCACAAAACCGCTGGCGTGGCATTCGTCGATCATTACCATGGCCTGATATTGCTCGGCCAGGTCGCATATTTGATCGAGGCGGGCGATGGTACCATCCATGGAGAATACACCGTCCGTCACAACCAGAATGCGGCGGCTGCCCTGTGCATCTTGGAGCTGCTTTTCGAGGTCAGCCATGTCGTTATGCTTGTAGCGGAAACGCTTGGCCTTGCACAATCTCACGCCGTCAATGATTGAAGCGTGGTTTAGCTCGTCGGAGATAATAGCGTCCTGTTCATTCAGCAACGGCTCGAAAACACCTCCATTGGCATCAAATGCCGCGGCATAGAGAATGCAGTCTTCCGTGCCCAGGAATTCGGCCGTTTTGCGTTCGAGTTCCTTATGAATATCCTGCGTGCCGCAAATAAACCGCACCGACGACATGCCAAAACCGTGGGAATGAATGGCGTCGATACCCGCCTGGATCACATCGGGATGCGAAGAAAGGCCCAGGTAATTGTTGGCGCAAAAATTGAGCACATCACCGCCATCAGTAGTAGCAATATGCGCAGACTGCGGCGTGGTGATCACGCGCTCCTTTTTATATAAGCCAGCCGACCGGATCGCTTCCAGCTCGGTTTGGAGTTCTTGTTGGATGGTACCGTACATGCTAATGAATTTTGAATGATTGAATGATTAATGTGTGAATGACTGAATTTTGAATGAGTGAATGGAATGACTGAACGAGTGAATTTGAACGAGTTTCAGAATTTCACCGAAGCCATACCTACCGAGAGAATATTCAATCATTCAATCATTCACACATTCACTCATTAACAACTTGATACTTCTTCCGCAACTCGCTAATCATCTCCTCCGTCATCTTGTCCAGCGAATAGCTTGGCCGCCAGCCCCAGTCTTTCCGGGCCTGGGCATCGTCGATTTCCTGTGGCCAGGAATCGGCGATGGCCTGGCGGAAGTCTGGCTTGTAAGTTATGTTGAAGTTTGGAATTACCTTTTGAATGCTTTGCGCGACTTCTTTCGGTGAAAAACTCATGCCCGCTAGATTGTAGGATGTCCGGACCGAGATCTTTTCGGCAGGCGCTTCCATCAGGCGGACAGTGGCGTCCATCGCGTCGCTGATGTAGATCATCGGCAGGGTCGTTTCCGGTTTGAGAAAGCATTCAAATGCCTCTCCCTTTACCGCTTTGTGATAAATATCAACTGCGTAGTCGGTAGTTCCGCCGCCCGGCATCGACTGGTAGCCGATAATGCCCGGGTAACGCAGCGAGCGGATATCGACGCCGTAACGTTTGAAATAGTAGTTCGACCAGTTCTCCCCCGCCGCCTTGCTGATCCCGTAAACCGTTGCAGGGTCGAGGTACGACCATTGCTCAGCCAGCGTATCCACACGGTCACCGAAAACGGCAATGGAACTTGGGTAAAAAACTTTGCTTACCCCGTTTTCGCGCGCCACTTCCAGCACGTTGAAATAAGTTTGCATATTGATATGCCACGTTCGGAGCGGGTCCTGCTCGCCTTTTGCAGAGAGGATTGCGGCCAGGTGATAAATTTGCGTGACACCGTATTTACGCACCAGTGCGGCCATTTCACCGGCATTGGTCGCATCGAGTTGCTCAAATATTCCGGCCGGGAATTCGGGCATGCGGATGTCCGTCGCCACCACTTTTCCCAATCCGTAAATTTCCCTCAGATATTCCACCAGAACAGATCCGATCTGTCCGTTTGCCCCTATTACTAAAACGCAGTCCGTTTTCATAAAAAACAACTTTTGGGTAAAGCATAAATCACTTGCAATTTCCCATTTGTGAAAATTATTTTCAACAAACAGCCTATTTCTCAGGAAACATTACCACACTATTTGATTTTTGAAGTAAAATTTACTTTTTGAGATTCAATTCGAAACCCGTACCAGTAAATATTATTGCCTCATGGAACAGTTGGACAAAATCGATACCAAAATCCTCCGCATTCTTCAAAAAGATGCCAAGAAAACGACCAAGGAAATCGCGACGATGCTTAACCTCACGGTCTCGCCCGTGTATGAACGAATCCGAAGACTGGAAAGCCTGGGTTACATCAAGCAATATGTAGCAATTTTAGATAAAAAACTCATTAACAGACAGGTTACAACCATCTGCCAGGTATCCATGCGCTACCACAATGAAGCATTTATCGAGAAGTTTGAACAGGAGATACAGAATCTCCACGAGGTGCAGGAATGCTACCACATGGCCGGGCAGGTTGATTTTTTGCTAAAAATCAACGTCGCCAGCCTCGACGAATACCACGACTTCGTGAAATATAAGCTGTCGAAGATCGACAACATAGGTGTGCTCAACAGCACCTTCGTATTGAAGGAGATCAAGCACACCTCGGAGTTTTACATTTAAAGGCTTCGCTTCCTGACGTCGAAAGAGACGGTTTTGCTGCCTGCCGTGCCATCCGGGGTGATACCCTGAATCACGACCTTGTAACGGCCGGTCTGATCAGAAGTGTAAAACTCGACCGTCGCTTTGCCGTCCTTGCCCGTCGTGACATTGGGTGCCCAATGCAGGAGATTGCGAAAATCGGCGATACGGCTGTTGGCGTTATTACTATCGTATTTCGGCGCATAGAACTCCCTTTGCGCCTGAACGCCCTCGTATGGCATGACTAGTACTTTCGGATCGAGTTCAAACCCGCCCAGGTCGCCCCGGTAAGTCGAGAAGCTGACAATACCGGTAAAAGTCATCGGCCCCAGGAAGTAGCGCGAGCTGATCAGCTCGATTTTCTTCACTTTTAAAGGATCCATTTCGATGATCTTGTCGGCGTCGAAAACCGGGATACCGTCCAGGAGCATGAGGGGATCGGTCGTATAATAGGTGTTGGGGAGCAGCTTGTCGATCATTCGTAAATGGAATTCCTTTTGGCGCCTGCGGACCAAAATGCCTTTTACATATTCCCTCAAAACCTCCTCCATGGTCGGGAAACGGGTGAAATCGTCGAGAAAATATTTCTCGTCGGGTACCCCGAAGAATGGTAGCGAGTCGGTCAGTACGGCCTTTTTCTCCGTATAGATCCTTGGCAAAAACGCATTGCCCGTTTGCATATTGACGGATCGCGTCAGCAACTGATTTTCCAGCGTTTTATCAAAAAAGAAGGAAGGAACGGCAGTCGTCGAAAACTGTTTGGAAAACGGCGTCGCCACCTCGAATCGATAAGTCGAGTCATTAGCGAGATCCGTTTGCAGCGTAATTTCCTTAGGCCCTGTAAACTGGCGTACTTCAAATTTCACCCGGCCTTCATTGTCGCTCCTGTCCACATACAGGCGCGCAGGCACGTCGAGCGATGCCAGGTATGCGTCCTTATTCACCGCCGGTTTTCCATCGGCACGGTTCAGTACGCGGGCGTGAATAAAATGTCCGTCGTATTCAGGCAAATGTTCGAAACTGACCAGTTGCCCCCCGAAAACCTTGTCCCATTTCAAACGGCGCCAGCCATGGGTAAGCATCAGGTTGTCGAGCTGCCTATCCGTGTTCTGATTTACATTTTGAAAATAATAGCCCGGGTTTTCGATGTCGCCCTTCAAATCGGCGGTGAGCCACAGGTAGCTGTGCATATCGTGCTGCGGCTGGTATTGGATCGAATCGTCGAGATACACGGCTACCGACAAATTGCTCCAAGCCGGTAATGCCTGTCCTGTTGCAGCCGAGATATTCATCGCCACCTTTTCACGTCCGATAAAGCTTTTACCCACCTGCGCATCGATGGCCAACTGTTTTTCGGGACGTTTGAAATACAATCGTTCACAAACCGGTTTCAGTTTTTCATTGAAGATCGTAATCTGCGAAATACCTTCCCCGAGTTTCGCCTTTTCGAGCACAAAAACCGCCGGGCCCTTGCCTAATCCTTTTTTGCCAAACACTGCATTCGCCTGACGCGTATGTGCGAGCAGATATATGGTCGCGGGCTCTTCGTTTTCAAGCTTCCCGGTCACAGTCACTTTCACCAGCGCCGAAGTCGAGTCTTTTACCTCCATTATATACCCCTGCGGCTCCACTTTGGGAAACTGGTATTCGAAACGCTGCCCCTTGCTATCGGTAATGGCTGCTTTATAAACTGCGTTTTCCTCCGGTTTCAGCTTGAAATAGCCGATACCATTCAGCTCCGGCTCAAATTCGCGCACGGTTTCATTCTGCTGGTTAAGGATCGCCCCTTTAAACTTAATACCCTTGCCATCTACACCCACGGCGCGAAATGCGACCTTGCTTTCGATACCGCTTACCAGATGTCCCCCTTCCGGGAAAAATTGCACGTCATAGCGGGTTTCCTCCTTCGATGCCCGGTCAGGATCGAAGCGAACAAATGGGTTCAGGATGGAGACCGAGGTTTCAAAGTAGCTTTCAGCGGAGAAGTTCTTCATCCAGTTGGTATAGCACCGCAACTTGTACTTGCCGCTGACGAGTGTGGACGGTACGAGCGCCGAACCATTTCCCCGGCCGTCGACCATGGCAAATTTGGTTTGCAGTACCGCATTGTTCTCACTGTCGAGCACTTCCAGATAGCCTACTTTGCTCAGATCCAGAAACCGGTGCGTGGCGCCATTGAGGTTGTAGGCTTTGAACCAGATCGTCTCTCCCACGAGGTAAAACGGCCTGTCGATATGCACAAACAGTTTTTCCTGTACGGCCCGCTCGGTGTAAAGGCCGAACCTCTGCCGAACGGAAGCGAGCATGGCGTCGTCCTGCGCGTACGAGGTATTGTAAAATGCCAGCGCCAGCAAACCACAAATAAATGTCCTGAGTTTCATTGTATATTTTCAGACAATAGAATAATCATTGATACCAAAATGAAGGCTTCGTGGTAGTGCCGCCCTGTGACCGGCAATCCGCACATGATTCCGACGTCCCGAGGTAACCGCTCTTCGTCGTCGGGTCACCCATATAAAAGTAAAGCAGCACCGCGGAGCCATTGAATGCCTCATCGAAAGTCAGCGTATCCGGCGGCGTGCAGCGCGGGTATGCGCCTAATGCTTCGCGGATAAATATCCGCTTCGTTTGCTCCTGCGCTGCGCTGAAATAACCGAACACCAGTTCTTTGGCATCGGCCTTGGCGTGAATATTACCCGTTACCTGTGACGGCTGCGGATCGAAAAGGCTACCGGTACCCTGGGTTGTTTTCGCCAGGTCGGTCCAGTATTCGAATGCCTCCCGCGTAAGCCCGTATTGTTTTACCAGGATCGAATACCCGAAATACAATTTGTTGGTGCCGATGTCCACGATATTGACGGGCAAGTCGCGGATAATATCCTGGCTAAGCTTGATCGTCGACCCGAGTTTAATGTCCCCCGATGACAATGTACGCCAGCAAACGTTGATATTATCACTGCGCGGAACGATCTCCTTGGTCTTATAATCGCGCGTCAGGCTTGAATAGTAAGCCATCCGGTATTCGTAAGTTTCATCAAAACTCCATCGGTAGAAACGCGTCTGATTGCTCGGGTCATGCGTATTTACGTAGATCATCATCCTATTTCTTCCAGGGTCCATGCGATAGGTGACGCTGTCGATCGGTGGGGTCTTGCTTACAACCACGTAGTCGGACTCGTATTCCCTCCCGTTGAACCGTTTGATCCTGAGCCGGTATTTGACGCCACTGTTAAAATTCGTCGGCGCCAGCTTGTAAGAACCGTCACCCATATCCTGAAACGCATAACTTTCCCCGTTTTCAGCATCGGCCGTGATCGTAGCGCCAGATTCCCTTACAAACTGCTTGTCGTCATTCACACCCTGTGTGTGGCTTAAAACGACCTTGCTGGTGTCGCCGTTCACATTCAGGAAGCCGTCCACCACGAGGTATGTACCGGGGTTAGTCACTTCCGGCGGCGAAAACGGCTCAATACAGCTATTGATTACCAGCCCGGCCGCCACCAGCATTCCCCATAACGCCCATCGTTCCGAACGCCGCTCTCCGACCCTATTGGCCTCTTTCAGATTTTTGATGAAGTTTATTCCTTTCACAGTCATTCCTTGTAAAATCATTACCAATAAGAGGGTCTTTCGGTGGTACCACCTTGCAGGCGGCAATCGGCGCATGAATGGCCCGCTACCAAAACGGAGTCTGAACGTTGCCCCCAATAACTGAGCAGCAGCTTGGCCGTATTGAATGCACATTCGTCGGCATCCCGCGACGAGCAGCGGATGGGGATGGTATCCGGTTCGATACAGCGTGGGAACATTCCAAGCCGCGGCGTAACGGTGAGCCTGCGGGTTTCTTCCGTAGCCGCGCTGAAATAGCCGAATGCCAGCATACGCGGATTACCCGTGTTGCGGATATTGCCCGTCACCTGCGACGGCAATACGTCGAAAAAGCTGCCGGTTCCCTGGGTTGTTTTGGACAAAGCAGTCCAATATTCGAATGCGTCGCGAGAGAGGCCATACTGTTTCACCAGAATGCTGTATTTGATAAACAGCTTGTTGGTAGGGATAGGTACCCGGTTCAGTGGCAGGTCTTTGATTATATCGCTGCTCAGTTTGATGGTACTGCCCAGCAAAATGCTCCCGGATTTCAGTTTACCCCAACACTTATTGATGTTATCAGGCCTTGTTACGACCGAATCATTCCTGACTATCAATGCGGAATAATAGGCTGCTTCATATTCCCACGTCTCCTCGAATTTCCAGCGGTAAAACTGCGTCTTGCTCTGCGAGTCGTGCGTGTTTACATAAAATACTGCCGCATTCAGTACCGGATCCACTTTGTAGGTTACGCTATCGATCACAGGGGTAATATTCACACCTACGAAATCGGATAAATATTCCTGATTGTCTTTCGTCTTGATCCGCAATCGATACTTTTTCGTCCGGTTGTATTGCCTCGGCGGCAGGGTGTAAACACCTGAACCTGTTTCTTTCATCGACAACGTTTCCCCGTTTTCTTCCTCCACCGTTAGCTGTGCGCCTTTCTCGATCGCCGGCGACGCGCTTGCATTCACATTTTGCGTCCTACGCAGCTCGATCCGCGTTGAATCGGTGCCGCTCACGTTCAGAAAGCCGTCGATCACCAGGTAATTCTCGTCCGAATTAACCTCCGGCGGCGAAAACGGCTCGATACAGCTGTCTACGATCAGCAGCAATGCAAAAACACTTACTTTTAAAAACCAATGTCTCATAGCCTGCTTCCCGTTTTAGAATCTGAAATTGTAAGTAACAGTCGGGATCGGCTGTCCGAAAATGGAAAGCTGGTAACCATTCACCCTTCCGGCGACGGTCTGGAAATAAACCGAAGTCGGGTTTTTCCTTCCCAGAACATTGTACACGGCAAGTGTCCACGAACTGTGGGCCAGCTTTTTGATCCGGTGATTGCCTTCGATGTTCATTGCTAAATCCATCCGGTAATAGTCGGGAATGCGGAATTGGTTGCGGTCGGCATAATATACCCGTTGTGAACCGTCGATGATGTATTTGCCGATGGGTGGCGTGTAGGGCCGGCCCGTGCTGTAAGTAAAGTTGAACGACAAGCTGAAACGGTGCGAGAAGCGGTAATTTGAGATCAGCGTGAAATCGTGCGGCTTATCGTAGTTGCTTGGATAGAAGTTACCGCCGTTGGGCGCATCGGGCGAGTCGCGGTCCACCGCGCGCAGGAGTGTCCGCGCATACGTATAGCCGATCCAGCCGTTCAGCTTACCGGTCATTTTCTTGATCATGAATTCAACACCATATGCTTTGGCTTTGGTATTGATCACCGCCGCTTCGATGTTGTGGTTCATGAAAAGCGAATCGCCGCCTTTATAATCGAGGAAGTTGCGGATGTTTTTATAATAACCTTCGAGTGAAACCTCGATTTTGTTGCCCCTGAAATTCCGGTATAAACCTATGGAAAGCTGATCGCCGATCTGCGGTTTGATATACGGATCGCTCAGTTTCCAGATGTCTGTCGGCGAAACCGTCATGGTATTCGTCAGCAAGTGAATATACTGGCGCAGGGTATTGTAGCTGGCTTTAAGCGAAAGGTTATCCAGAATGCTATACCGCACCGAGGCCCGGTACTCGGGTCCGCCGTACGATTTGATTTTCTTGCCCGATTTGTATTCCTGTACTCCTTCCTGGTAAATGTAGTCGATCGGAAAGCCGGGTAAATAGGTATTGACCGACTTGGGACCCAGGTATTGGAAGAATGACCACCGGAGACCACCGGAGATGGATAACCGCGGGCTAACTTCCCATTTGTCTTCGAGATATAATGCACTTTCCGTCGCTTGCTCGGCTTCCAGCTCGTCCGGCACGATGAGCGACTCGCTGCCGCGCGGCTTGAACGAGCCAGGGTGCAGTTTGTAATAAATAGTACTTCCTCCAAATTCCAAAGTGTGTTTCGGATTTAACGCATAGCTGAAATCCGCTTTGAAATTGGACTGGTTAATATCGAATTTCAGGTCGAAAGAGTTGAGCGGGAGGCCTTCCGCTTCCATCGCATACTGGTACTTGCTGTGCGACGCGGTAAGAACCCCGTATAAACGCGAATTGAAAGTATGTTTCCATTTAATGGAGCCCAGCCGGTTCTGGTAGGAATACAAAGTATCGCCATAGAGCCGGAACTTGTCATTGCTGGTGTAGCCTGTTAGCGAAACGCTGTTCTTTTCATTGATTTCATAATTGAAATGCAGGTTGACATCGTAGAAATTCGCCGAGCTCCTGTTATAGGTTTCATTGTCCAGCGCCCTGATCACCCAGTTGGAGTACGTAGAGCGGCCGCCGAGAATGAACGATGCTTTGTCTTTTACCAATGGTCCTTCCAGTGTAACCCGGCCGGTAACAAGCCCGATCCCGCCCGACGCCACGAACTTCTTCTTGTTACCATCGCGGCTGGCGATATCGAGCACCGACGCCAACCTTCCCCCGAATCTGGAAGGAATGGTACTTTTATAAAGCTCCACTTCCTTCAAAACATCCGGATTAAATGCCGAGAAGAACCCGAAAAGGTGAGAAGGATTGTAGATCACCGCATCGTCGTACTGGATCAGGTTCTGATCCACCGAGCCGCCGCGGACGTTCAGACCGGTACTGTTCTCCCCTACCGACTTGATCCCCGGCAAGGTAAGTACCGTCCGCAGCAGGTCTGTTTCTCCGAATACCGTCGGTACCTGTTTCAGGTTTTTAATGGTTAGTTTCACCGTACCCATTTGTGTACCCACTACATTCTTGTCCATGCCGGCCTTCACCGACACTTCTTTCAATGCGATCACGCTTTCACGCATTTCAATGTCGAGTTTACCATCGGAATACAGAACCACCTGGCGCTGGGTTTCGCGCATACCCGTGCTTTTGATACGCACAATCTGCTTCCCGCGCGGGATGGTGAGCGCATATTGCCCAAGCGCGTCCGTAGTGACACCAATTGAAGGGGAGGTGATAAATACGGCCGCACCGATCACCGGCTCACCCGTAACCGCATTCCTTACATAGCCCGTTATAGTGGAATTACCGGGCGTGATCCTGTGCTTTCGTATCCCTATTTCATGGACCTTGCTTTCGGCTGTCGATAGCAGCTTCTCCTTGATATCGCTCTCGGGGCCTGCATAGGCAATGGAATCGCTTTCGCCGGCGCGTTCCGGGTTAAACAATCCGGGGGTGAGCTGGGTAATGATTTTCTGTCCGTGCGTGATGTAAATGCGCTTTTGCCCGTCGATAGCGTATTCGAATTCGGAACCTTTAAAAACCTGATCGAGCACCTCGCGGAGCGAAAGGTTGTTCACATTCAAATCGAGGGTAAGGCTATCGAACCGCGTCGCGTCGTAGTAGAAATAGTAGCCTGTCTGCGCCTCCACCTGCTTCACAAACTGATCGAACCGCGCCGAATCCAGTTTCATAGTGATCTTTTTCTCGGGCACGTTCTGACCGTAGGAAAAGTGGGTGGTAAAAATGCAGCAAAGAATTAGGGCTAATGGTAAAAATATTTTCATCTGGCTAGGTTATCGTAGGTTTCTACCATCTTCACAATGGCCAATTCACGGTTCTTACGGAACTTGATCTTATTCTCCCGCAATACCTTTCGTAGCTCCCGCTTTTGTTCCGGGAACAGTTCCAGCATCGATTTCTTCGTATGCACCGAATGGTAACGACCGTCCCTGAACACGTAGAAAAAGTTCTTTTCGGGATAGTAGGCAATCACTTTCTTCTCAACGATTTTTTCCTGCCGCGACTTGGTCCTGCGCACGAGCGTGCGCGACTTGCCGCCGTACACGACGTCGTAAAAACCGGTCCGCATTTGCGGGTTAATATCCTTCCCTGCTTCGAGCCGGGCAAAATGGTGGTTATCTACGATGAATGAATCCACCTTCACGGTCTGCAACAATACATGGTCGCCATTAAAATGCCGGATAACCAGTTCGTCGTGGAAAATGTCGTAGAGCATCGGGATGCTGTCGAACTGCTGGCCGTCGTAAAGTACCATTCCATTGAGCCAGCGGCGCTGTTGGTAAAACTGGTGTTCTTCCATACGCGAATCGTACACGTAGTACTGGCGGCCATTGTAAAGATTCTGGGAAACGGATGTGGCGTTCTTATAAAGGGATACCGGATAGGCAGCAACTTCCCGGGCAGAAGAAGCTTCGGCTAATGCCCCCTGGGCATAGGTTCTCCCAGAAACCAGGGCACAAAGAAATAATGCAGTGGTAAAAATACGCATCTACGCAGTCGATTTTAAAGCAGTACGTTCAAAGGCTATCGAAATGTTGCAGTGCCGGGGCTTGCACTTCTATGAAGTGAACATAAGTTACATACTTCAAATGTAAATTAAATATTTTATTCGATTAATTAAATCTAATCACAAAAGAATCAAATGCTATTTATCTAATGCATAACTGGCGGTTGCTTTGAATCCCCTAACTTTGGCCTTTCATAAGTACCACACATTCCACTTACCTTCTATGAAAATTCTGATCACCGGTGGGGCCGGTTTTGTTGGCTCTTCGCTGGCCATAGCCTTGAAAACAAATTATCCTGACTATCAGGTTTACGCGCTGGACAATCTCAAAAGAAGAGGTTCCGAACTGAATATAACCCGTCTCAAAAAGGCAGGCGTGGAATTCGTTCATGGCGACATCCGCAACAAAGAAGATTTCGACGCCATTCCGGCGGTAGATACCGTAATCGAAGCATCCGCCGAGCCGTCGGTACTGGCCGGTCTGGACGGTACGCCCGATTACCTGATCAATACCAATCTGGTCGGGACAGTTAACTGCCTCAACTATGCATTGAAACACAAAGCGGGCTTCATTTTCCTTTCCACCAGCCGCGTGTATCCGATCAAGACGATCGAAACATTGAATTTTGTAGAAGAAGAGACCCGTTTCGCATTGTCTGACGAACAGCCTGTACCGGGCGTTTCCTCCAAAGGTATCGGTGAAGATTTCCCGCTGAACGGCGCGCGCTCGCTCTACGGTACCACCAAGTTGGCCTCCGAACTGATCATCCAGGAATACAATGAATTTTATAATCTGAAAACCGTCATCAACCGTTGTGGTGTGATCACCGGTCCATGGCAAATGGGCAAAGTCGATCAGGGTGTGATGGTGCTCTGGATCGCGAAGCACTATTTCGAGCAGCAGCTGGGATACTTTGGTTACGGCGGCACCGGAAAGCAAATCCGCGACATGCTGCACGTGGCCGATTTATACAACCTGATCGACTGGCAGCTGCATAACCTAGATAAAGTGAATGGTGAAATCCTGAATGCCGGCGGTGGCTTGCAAAGCAGCGCATCATTGCAGGAATTGACAAAAATCTGCCAGGAAGTGACAGGTAAAACCATTCCGATCAAAGTCGTTCCGGAAAACCGGACCGCTGATATTCGTCTTTACGTGACAGATAACACAAAAGTAACTGCGCTGACAGGCTGGGAGCCGAAGATCGGAATCCGCCAGATCGTCGAAGAAATCACAGCATGGCTCGCCGAAAACGAAGCAGATCTCGCTCCGATTTTGAAATAAACATGGCGCGAAGCTCTTGCTTCGTGCTCCTTATCCGCAGGCCTCTGGCCGGGCTGTACCTCAAAACGATATTACCGTTTCGGACCGGCCGGAGGCCTGCGAATAGTAGGCACGAAGCAGGAGCTTCGCGCCATTTCGCGCCATTTGAAAAATACTGACTGCAATCGCGTAGCTTCCAAGAACTACCTGATTGCAGTCTTTGTTTTTTAGATCCGCCCCGGTCACATTCACTCATTGCTACATTCAGTCATTCAGTCATTCAATCATTGAAACATGAAGTTCATCGAATGCCCCCGCGACGCCTGGCAAGGCTTTCATCCCTTCATTCCATCGGAGATCAAGCTGGAATACCTGAATCAGCTGATCCGGGTCGGTTTTGATACCATTGATTTCGGTAGCTTTGTATCGCCCAAAGCGGTCCCCCAAATGCAGGACACGGCCTGGATTGCCGAAAGACTGGATCTTTCGGGCAGCAATACCAGTCTGTTGGCGATCGTCGTCAACGAGCGCGGCGCGGCGGATGCATGCGCATTCGAGCAGATCGGTTACCTGGGTTATCCTTTCTCGGTTTCGGAGACATTCCAAATGCGGAACACGCAGGCCACTATTGCGGAATCATTCGAAAGACTGAAACGCATTGCTGATTTGTGCGCGAAACACAAAAAGGAGTTGGTGATTTACATTTCAATGGGCTTTGGGAATCCCTACGGGGATACCTGGGCGCCCGAAATTGTGATGGAATGGGTAGAAAAACTCTCTAAACTGGGTGCCAATACCTTTTCGCTGGCGGATACCGTTGGTGTAGCGAAAGTGCATGATATCGGATGGCTTTTTACCGCATTAATTCCGCATTATCCCGAACTGGAATTCGGTGCTCATTTTCACACACGTCCAGATGACTGGCGCATTAAGATACAGGCTGCTTACGATGCCGGCTGCCGCCGTTTCGATGGTGCGTTGCTCGGCTATGGCGGTTGCCCTATGGCCCAGGACGATCTCGTGGGTAACATGCCCACCGAGCGGCTGGTTGATTTCGCCAAAGAACAAAAAGAACTACTTTGCCTCGATGCCAATGAGCTGATCAAAGCGCGCTCGATGTTCCAGCAGATCGTCGGATAAAAGAAATGCGCCGAAAGCTCAATCTTCCGGCGCATTAGGTCAATATTGAAATGCTTTATTATGCAAACTTCCTTTTTACGATCGCGAGTAGCGCGGTAACCGCCTCCCCATTCACATCCCACGCATATTTGGATGCATAGCGATGCCAGATCAGATTTTCAGCCTCTTCGAAGCTTTTCACGCGGTCGAGCTCATAAATCGCTTTATCGAAATGCTCGCTATTGCGGTCAAAAAGCTGGTTTACAAACATGAAACGCTGGCCCAGGGGAATACTGCCCGCAATATTTTCGACTTTCAGCGGTACGGTACCATATGATTTATCCTCCGAAGGCTTGGGAATCTCTACCTTAAAACGGTTATTCAGCGAGTCCCTTTCCGGGCTCGATACTGCATTCGATTTAGCGACGATCTCGCCGATTACCGCAGAAGCAGGCTCCGCACGCGGCGCTACGGGGCGGGCAGTACTAGGCTCCAACTGACTAAACGCCGAATCGAAGAACGATTCGTGCTTGTGAGGCTGCGCATGCGGGGTAGCAGCCGGCTTACCGGCTTCCTGGATTTGCAGCTCGCTGATATTGATCGGGAAGATTTCCGCGAATTGAATCAGGTGCTGTTCGGTGTCATCGATCAGATCGGCATTGTCTTTGAACTCGTACAACCAGCTCACAGCCTGCGTCTGGTACACCGAATCGGAACCACTATCGGTGAGGCGGCCAAGCAGTGCTTCGGCGACGCCGCGGTGGATGTGCGTATATTTTACAAGCTGCTCGGCCTTCTCGTGCGTAAATTCCGCGTCGGGAACGGCCCTGATCTTGTCTTCAAAGTACGTAGCGGGTGTCAGGAGGAGTTTCAACGATTCTTTAACCGAATCGGACAATAGCGGTTCGAGGTCGGCGCGTTTCACGGCGATGTGTTGCGAAGCCGTGTTCATGAATTCTTCCAGTGCACTTTTTACTTCTTCATTGGAAAAATCAAAATAAGGGCTGCGGAAGGCTTCGGCGTTGTTTTTCCATTCTTCGAACAGGCGGTTGAGAATACCCAGGTTGACCTGTCTTACTGGTGTCAGTTTTAATAATCCGGCACCGGTAACGACGTCCTGCGACCTGTACACTTCGTTCAAAACTGTTGTTGTGAACCGTGCTGAGTACTGGTTGAGTGCGATTGAATTCAGATTATCCGGCATAACGAATAAGCGCTTTTGGTAACGTAGTGTTGGGAAAAATATGTTTGATTTGTAAATATAAAATAAAAATCGACCTTTCAATGGGTCGGTTGGGCACCAAAATATGTTTGTAGAACCATCCCACAGAAGAGAATTTCAAAATCCCCGTACCGGCTGGATCGAAGTGATTTGCGGATCCATGTTTTCCGGAAAGACCGAAGAACTCATCCGTCTGCTCAACCGCGCCAAAATCGCCAGGCAAAAGATTCAGATTTTCAAACCTGCGCTTGATAAACGATACCACGAAGAGAACATTGTTTCTCATAATGACAATTCGATTCCCTCAATACCCGTACAATCGGCGCAACAAATATCAGACCTGGCTCAAAATTGCGAGGTCGTGGGCATCGACGAGGCCCAATTTTTCGATGAAGGCATTGTAGAGGTATGCGACCAATTGGCCAATTCCGGCAAACGGGTGATCGTAGCGGGCCTGGATATGGATTATAAAGGTAAACCCTTCGGCTGCATGCCTCAGCTCATGGCCATTGCCGAATATGTCACCAAAGTGCACGCAGTTTGCATGGTATGCGGGGAGGTTGCTTCACATTCCTACCGCCTTTCCCCCTCCAATGAGCGGGTGCTCCTCGGTGAAACGGATTTGTACGAGGCTCGTTGCCGCAGGTGCTTCAACCTGGGCGAAAAGGCGCACGAATTGTTTTCAAGATGAAGAAACAGAGGTTGCTGATCACTTCGCTTGCGTTAAATGCGGTCCTGATCGCAACATTTCTGGTATTAGGCTACATTTACCGTGATAAGATCGCGCAAAAGTTTGTGAGAATAAAAGGCAACCCTGCGATCGTCATGTACGGTAACTCCATTACCGCACAGGGCAAATGGGTAGAATTGCTGGGGCGGACCGATGTCATGAATAATGGGTTACCCGGGCAGGCTACGTTTCATTTTCTCCAACTCATCCAGTCGCACGTTATCGATCTACACCCGAAGGTTTGTTTCATTAAAGGAGGTATTAATGATATTACCCTGGGCGTGAAGCAGGATTCAATTCAAAGTCATTTCAAAACAATGCTCGAAATGCTGGTACAGAACCGCATTACGCCCGTGGTAACACTGACAGTTTACAAGCAGAATGACCCGCCGAGCAAAAAGGAAGTCGATGCTTTGAATGCGTTCCTCATTTCATTTTGCACTCAAAATAGCATTACCTACATTAATTTGAACCGCTTTATTTCCGATTCCTCGGGTCTCCGCGCCGAATACGCCGTTGATAAAATCCATTTAAATACCAAAGCCTATGAAATCTGGGCGAGAGAAATCACCCGGGTTTTAAAGGAGAAGGGCATTTAAAAACACATTTAGCTTAAAACAACGAAAGCCGCCCATTGCTGAGCGGCTTTCGTGTTTATGTGCGGTTCCGGTTAGGCATTCACCTGGTTCATCACCTCGGTTTGCTTGCGGATCGACTCCATGTGAACGAGTTTGAACAATTCATCCACCAGGTTTGGATACAGATTCAGGCTGCGGCCCCAACCAGCGCGTGTTTCCAATACTTCGCGGAAACGATCCACCTGGTAAGCTGCTACGTTGTTATCGCGTTTGTACTCGGCCAGTTTCTCAACCAGGGCCATGCGATTTGCCAAAGTTTCGAGCAATTCGCGGTCAAGGTTATCGATTTTGCCACGGATAATTTCCAGTTGTGACGCGTAGTCGCTGCCGTAAGATTCTTTACGAACATGCAGGTCATGCAGCATTTGACCCAAAGCAGCAGGTGTCAGCTGTTGTGCAGCGTCGGACCATGCTTTGTCCGGGTCACGGTGCGATTCGATGATCAGACCATCATAATGCAGGTCAAGCGCACGCTGAGCGATTTCGTACAGGTATGCACGTTTTCCGGCCATGTGGCTAGGGTCACCGATTACCGGCAATTGAGGGAAAATCGTTTTCAGTTCGATTGCGATGTTCCACATGGGGGAGTTGCGGTATTTGTGCTCCTGTGCGTTCGAGAAACCGCGGTGGATGGCACCGAGTTTTTTCACGCCAGCCTGGTTCAGACGTTCCAGGGCTCCAACCCAAAGTTGGAGGTCAGGGTTTACAGGGTTTTTAACCAATACAGGTACATCAATTCCTTTCAGGGCATCAGCAAGTTCCTGTACGTTGAACGGGTTCACGGTAGTACGTGCACCAACCCAAAGGATATCAACGCCGTATTTCAATGCCAGTTCGATATGCTGAGGCGTAGCAACTTCAACAGCCACAGGCAGGCCTGTCTGCTGTTTCACCGCTTGCAACCATGGCAAAGCTGCCTCTCCCATGCCTTCAAAGCTGCCTGGACGAGTTCTCGGTTTCCACACCCCTGCACGGATCACGTGCGCAAATCCTTCCTCTTTGATCTGGGTTGCGGTTTCTAACATTTGTTCCTCGGTCTCTGCGCTGCAAGGCCCGGCGATTACCAAAGGCTTTCCTTCGGTATTGATCCAACTGCTTAGCGGTAGGATATCTAAAGAAGCATTCATACTCAAAAACTTGTCCTTAATAAAAAATTGATAATTGTAATATTTTGATCCGGTATTATGCGTATTTCTTCGAATGCCCGTACATTTGACCCCATAAAAGTCAATCAACTTCTTAATGCGTATTACTTTCTTCCTGTGGTCAGATAATGAATTGTTAAACAGTTACTCAGGAAAAACGTACATCAAAAATGGCATATCCGTCACCAAACGACCAAATACCTGTATTTTTTGAAGATACTTCCGTTGCCTTTGCATCCAAATCAGACGCCAAACTAAGGAAGACATACTGGTTATTCAGCCTTATGAATCAGGCTCGAGTCGTAAATTTAGGCACTTTTTTTATAAAGCTCGCGCTAAAACTTAACTTACCTATAAAAAATCTCATTCGGGTCACGATTTTTGAACAATTCTGTGGCGGTGAGACGATTAACGACTGCGATGCCACGATCGCATCGCTGCGCCAGTCGGGCATTGGTACCATTCTGGATTATTCCGTTGAAGGAGAAGATGAAGAGGCCAGTTTCGATACTACCGCGGCCGAAATCCTGAAAACGATCGACAAGGCGACAGGCTCTGATACCATTCCTTTTTCGGTTTTTAAAGTCACCGGAGTAGCCTCATCCGATTTGCTTGAAAAGGTTCAGAAAAAAGATTCGCTCTCGGAAGAAGAAAAAGCAGCCTTTGAGCGCGCACGCCAGCGCGTGCAACGCTTGTGCGCACACGCGTACGAGCATAATGTCAGGATATTCATCGATGCGGAAGAAAGCTGGATCCAGGGCGTGATCGACGACCTGGCGTATGAAATGATGCAGCAGTTCAACCGTGACCGTGCCATCGTTTATAACACTTACCAGCTCTACCGCCACGAAACGCTCGAAGCACTCAAAACGGCTTTTCTCGATGCGCGCCAGAAGGGCTATTACATTGGCGGCAAACTCGTGCGCGGCGCCTATATGGAAAAAGAAAGGTTGCGTGCGCGTGAGCAGGAATATTTCAACCCTATCCACACTTCGAAGGAGGCAACTGATACGGACTACAACCTGGCGATCGATTTCTGCCTTGACCGCCTCGAACATATTTCGATCTGCCTGGGAACGCATAATGAATACAGCTCCCAATACTGCGCCCTCAAAATGCAGAAGCTCGGCATTGAACGCAAAGACGACCGTATCTGGTTTGCGCAGCTTCTGGGCATGAGCGATAATATCTCCTTCAATCTGGCGAAAGCGGGCTACAACGTGGCCAAATATGTTCCTTACGGCCCTATCGATGCGGTATTGCCATACCTGATCCGCCGAGCCGAAGAAAACACTTCCATTGCAGGCCAGAGCAGCCGTGAGTTTTTGCTAGTTAAAAGTGAATTGAAGAGAAGAGGAATCGGTTCTTTATAAGTAAGTTATTACTTTCGCATTCCCAAATTTGTCAATTGTATTAAAAACCGAATGAACCAATCGAGAAATCCAGCCCCTTACCTACTCTTCAGCGTACTCCTTATCGGGATTGATCAGGCTTCCAAATTGCTGGTTCATCAATACATGCAACCCGGCTTTTCAGGACAGATCGCGCTGATCGGGGACTGGTTGAAATTGCATTATGTACTTAATCCCGGGATGGCCTTCGGCATGCAGCTGGGGCATGAATACGGTAAACTATTCCTGACATTATTCCGTCTCGTCGCCATGGTTGCCATCGGCGGATATATGATCCATCTTGCACGTGCGGGCGCTTCCAAGGGCTTGCTTTGGGCATTGGCGATGATCCTCGCCGGGGCAGTTGGTAACGTAATCGACAGTACTTTCTACGGTGTGCTCCTGGGCAATGCACCTTACGGCTCTCCTACCCCGTGGTTTCACGGACAGGTAATCGACATGATCTTTGTCGATTTCTGGGAAGGTTTCATCCCCGACTGGGTTCCGGTTTGGGGAGGCCAGTATTACTCCACGCCGATCTTCAACATCGCCGACTCCTGCATTTTCCTCGGCGTTTGCAGCATTTTGATATTCCAGGGAAGTTTCCACTCGCATGGGCCGGAGGAAGAGGGATTAAAGGAAGAAAGGGAGGAAGGAGAAGAGGAGGAAGCGACCAGTGATCTGCCCGATTCCTCTTCACCGGAAACGCCAACAGCCGGAACAGGATTACGAGAGGATATTCCGACGCCTACCTCGACAGAGGAAAAGGATGAAAATAAAAAAGAGAGCATTTAGCCAGTCATGGTCGGAAGAAAAATCTTCCGACCATGACTGGCTAAATGCTCTCTTTTTTTGTATCTGTAACTTCGAATCAATTCTCGTCTTTGGTGTAGGGGACAAAGTCCTTGAATGTCTTCTTAATCGCTACATCCGTCGCTTCTTTCTTGTTCTCCCAGTTAGCGTCGAGTTCCAGTGCCACGAGGCCGCTGAGATTCATCAGCGCCTTAAACTCGTCGAGCTTTCTGATAAAGTCCGGCTGGCGGCGTGCTGATTTCTGACCCCATTCGCGCGCAAAGACATCCCCTTTGTTCTGCAATTCGTTCTTCTTCTGCATTACATAGTTGAATCTGTCGAGCAACCCATTCACCGACTTTCCGATCACTTCCGTGGCTTCCAGCGTTCCTACGGTTGCCACGGTGGTACCACCGATTGTCGTAATGTAGCCGCGCGTTTTCTGGTTATCCGTCGCAATCACCGGCGCGAGACCTGTGGTTGCCCCGAGCGATGCATTGAGCAACGATCTACTGCGCTTACCTTTTTTGGCACGGGTATAAGCCTTTTTAAGCTCCTGCTCTTTTTCGGTCATTTGTTCGATAAGCCCCCATGCATTCACGAGTGCACCCCTGTACAGGTTATACACGTACGTATCGCGCAGACTCTCATCAATGGTGTTCTTAATGACAAATTTAATCGTACGCTCTTTTTTATTCTGGGCCTTATCCAGCACATAGAATATAATATTGAACGCCAGCGTATCGAACGGATCCTTTACGAAGTCATATCCCGGCTCCCAGATAAACTCGTAGCTGGTAGCAGTGTTCTTCACCAATGCGCTTTGCGGAACCTTCTTGTTTTCGGAGATAAAATTGAATGTCGTAATATCTTCCTCTCCGTTCGGGTCCGACAATGTGAAACGCAGGTTTATGCGGTTGTTTTCGGCGCTACGAATAACTGTTTGTTGCGGAATAATCGTGAAGTCCGGCGCAAGGTCCATCTGGGTAACATCGAGCTTCAGGCGACCTTTGGTACGTGCTTTTGAAGGCTGGTCTTCTACCCAAAACTCCATATACCTCGGCCCTTTTTTCAAAATACCGAATTGGACGCTCGAAGGTTCCCAGGTAATTTCACCCGCGGCAGACAGTTTCATCGCCTCGGGCATTTCTTCCAGTATGGGTACGAACACGATCGGGTCACCGTCAGGATCGCGAACGGCCCCCATATCAATCTTGTAGACGTTCTGCGTTTTGTACTGTACGTAGAATGGTTGCAACTCGTCGACCTGAGGCGGGCGGTTCACATGGTTTACTTTGAATACGATCTCACGCGATACATTTTCGCCAGCTGCGTTCTGCGCTTCGAACACGACCGGGAACGATTTGGTGGTATTAATACGGTCGGCGATATCAAACCCGGGTGTCCATACGAAATGACCGGTAGAGTCAAATTTCATATCCTTCACCAGGCCGCTGGCCACCGAATACCTCACCGAATCGCTCTTTCCCCCTTTGGCCTGCAAATGAAAATTAATCTCTTTTCCCTCATAAAGTACGTTCCACTCTGCTTCCGTCGGGAACACGAGCTGTAACGGGCCCGTTGAGGTATTGTTCTTCATATTATCCTGCCCCTGCGCCCTCAGTACTACAAAAACGGGTATGAGAAGGATCAGTATTTTATGAATTTTTCTTGTTAGCATGACATCAAAAATATAATTAATTCCATGGGTGAGAGAGCACTTAAATTTTAACGCAAAACTAGTAAATCCTGTATAGAATGCCCTGCGATTAGTTGTAAAATTGAAACTCGCGAAAGCACACGCCCACGCGAGAAGTCTGTTTGCACTTTTCAAATAAGGCCTTCCGATCAGGTTTATAATTAAAGCAAGTCCCGCACTCTCCGACACTCCAAACAAAAACCGGAGCGCAATCCTTTTTAAGACTGCGCTCCGGTTTTTAAAGTTCAATATCTACCTTATTATTTTTTCTTTGGGGTTGTTGCCGGAGTGGTAGCAGGCGTTGATGCTGGCTTAGCCGCAGGGGTTGTTGCTGCTGGCGCAGCTGCTTCTACCTTGTCTGGGTCAACACCCAGTTTGCGAAGAATCAGGTTAGTCGCATTGTTTTCTTCGGATGCTGCGAAAAGGATGATAGGTGTCGTTCCGGCACCCGCATCCATGTTAAGGATATAAAGGAATCCGCTTTCTTTACCAACCTCCTGGATCGCGTTGTTCACCTTTGTCAGGATCGGTTCGAGCAACTGCTGCTGTTTTGTTTGCAGTGAAGTCTGTGCGTTGTTACGCATTTCCTCGATGCGGGTAGAAAGGTTTTGAAGCTCTTTCTCTTTATCAGCGCGAATAACGTCGGTCATGTTCGCACCGTTTTTCTGATATGCCTCGTATTTCTCTTGAGCCTCTTTGTAAGTCTCGCCGATCGCTTTATCCAACTGTGCTTTGGTTACTTCCAGCTGGTTCTGCATCACTTTTGCTTCCGGCAATTTGCTGATTATATAGTCGACATTCGTGTAACCTATTTTAGTAGGCCCGCCTGCCGGGGTAGTCTGGGCTAAGAGAGGGGTGGTGATTATGGTCATCACGACCAGAATTGCCATCAATTTTTGTTTCATTGCTTTGTTACTTATTTAAGTTTACTGTTTGTACTTTTTTGTTTTGGTGAGTTCTTCGCAGGAGTGGCTGGCTGTTGTTGGGCCGGCTCTTCCGGTTTGGCATTCTTATCGTTCGCGCCAGTCTTGTCATTACCGCCTGCTTTGTTGGCTTTCGGATCGATCCCCAGTTCCTCCATTACATAATCCGAATAATCATGTTTCGGATTGGTATAGAGCATGCCGATGTCACTGGATTTATCGAACATAAAATCGAGCCTGCGCTGGCTGCATACCTTGGTCACCGCGCGCTGTACCTTTTCAAGTACGGGCTTCATCAGTTCCTTTTTCTTTTGGAACATCAACCCCTCCACACCGAATATCTTACTATTGTATTCGCCCGCTTCGAGCTCCTTCTCTTTAATTTCACCCTGCCGCTTCCTCTTCAACTCGTCTGTCAACAGGATTTCTTCTGCCATATACGCACGCTGCATGCGGTCGATCTCGGCAAACTTGTCCTGAATTTCCTTAGACCACTGGTCGGTGAATTTCTTCATCGCAGCCTGTGCGGCCTGGTATTCGGGCATTTTACTGGTTATGAATTCCATGTCCGTATACCCGATCTTCTGAGCATATAGTGCTGAACTGCATAGAATTGACAAAACTAGTAAAATAAAGATCTTCTTCATGCCAAGCTGCTAATATAATTTGCAAACCTCTTAACGAATCCCCCCGTCAGATTATTATCTGATCTGCTGCCCGATTGTAAAGTGGAACTGCGGCCCGCTCCGGGTGGTCTGTCCCTGAATTTTGTCAAATCCATACCCCCAGTCGATACCGAGCAAACCGAACGCCGGCATGAAAATCCTCGCACCAATACCTGCGGAACGTTTCAAGTCGAAAGGATTGAACTCGCTGTAACTACCCCAGTTATTGCCACCTTCCGCAAAACCGAGCACGAAAATCGTGGCCTGCGGGTTAAGCGAAACAGGGTAGCGAAGTTCCATTACATATTTGTTATAAACAATACCTCCACCTGACGCAGGATAACCGTTAGCAGCCAGTGGTCCAACTTTCTGATCCTGGTAACCACGAAGACCGATAATATCCTGATCCGCGAGCGAGAATGTACCCTGGCCCGCCAGACCGGAACCGCCCAGGATGAAGCGACCGAACGGGCTGTAACCAACCTTGTTTCCGTACGCCCCCAGGAAGCCCATGTGCGCGCGGGTGCTCATCACGAGTTTGCCTACGATAGTGGCATAATAGCTTGCATCGAACATCCATTTGTGGTATTCAACCCAGCGGTAAGTGTCGGTTTTGTCGGAGAATGCTTTCTTGCGGAATACCGAATAAGGCGGCGTGAAAGTAGCACTCAAAGAGATATTGCTACCACTTCTCGGGAATTGGAAATCACTCAATGTGTTCCGCGAGATGGTGGTATTGAATGAAATGTTGTTCGAGATACCCTTGCTGTAACCAATGCGGAAAATGTCGAGGCTGTCGAGACGGTAGCGCTGGTATGACAGCGAGTGCGTCATCACGAGGTTACGGTCCGGCTCTTTCAGACGGCGGCCGAGCGACAAGGTGATACCATTGTTATAGTAACCTCCCCGGTAGTTGACCTTTCCTGTCCTCGAAGCCGTATTATAGCCATAGTAAGAGCTCAAATCGGTCATGCGGTAAACCGTACGCTGGAATGACACGCCGAAGTTGATCGGTTTCTTACCACCCAACCACGGTTCACTGAACGACAGCGAGTAGGTTTGATACTGCTTTCCGTTGGCCTGGAAGCGCAATGAAAGCTTTTGGCCGTCACCGGAAGGCAATGGGCGCCACGTTTCGCGATTTGGGATGTTCTTAATGGAGAAGTTATTGAAAACCAAACCCAATGTCCCTACGAAACCGATATAACCTCCCCAACCACCGGAAAGCTCAATCTGGTCGGATGGCTTTTCCTCCACGGTGTACTCGATATCCACAGTACCGTCGGCCTGGTTAGGGATCGGGTTGATCTGGATTTTCTCAGGATCAAAATAACCCATTTGCGACAGCTGACGCTGGGTGTTGATGATCTCCGTTTTGCTGAATTTCTGACCTGGCAATGTAAATAGCTCCCGTAATACCACGCGATCGCTGGTCTTGGTGTTACCGTTCAGGAGAATGCGGTTGATAGTCGCCTGCTTACCTTCGAACATGCGGAGCTCCACGTCGATCGAGTCGCCTTCAACGGCTCTTTCGGTAGGTTCGATGTGGAAATAGAGGTAACCGTCGTCCATGTAAATCGAACTAACGTCGGAGCCTGGGATACCGTTGATCTTCTTGTCCAGTTCTTCCGGATTGTACACGTCACCCTTTTTCACACCCAGGCGCTCGCTCAGATATTGCGAGGTGTACAGGTAGTTACCCGACCAGCTGATATTGCGGTAATAGTATTTCTGACCTTCATCGATCTTCATGTCGATGCTGATCGTCTGGTCGCCATTGATAATGGTATCGAACTGGATGGTCGCATCGCGGTAACCGTTTTTGCGGTAGTAAGCGATGAGTTTCTCCTTATCCTCGTCGTATTTTTTTGGAATGTATTTCGATGGGTTGAAAAGGCGGCCAATGCGGCGCTGCTTGGTGCCTTTCATTTTGCGTTTCAGCGTTTGATCGCTGATAGCAGTATTACCTTCAATATTGATTTTCTGGATCTTAACCTTCTTGCCCTTCGTGATCGAGAAGTTCAGGGTAGCCTGGCCGCGGGTTGAATCGGGGATTTGGAGGACCTTTACTTTGGTATAGTAAAAACCCTTATCCATATAGTATTTCTTGATGACCAGCTGGGTGTTTTTGATGATCGTCGGCGTGATGACGCGGCCTTTGATCAGCTTCACCTTGTCGTTCAGCGTCTCGCGCTCACCTTTGCGGATACCCGAGAAGGAAACTTTGTAAAGCCTCGGGCGTTCTTTAATGTGGATATTCAGCCAAACCTTTTCGCCTTCGATCTTGGTCGCCATGATTTCTACATCATCCAGCGTACCAAAATCCATCATTTTCTTGATAGACGAAGTCACAGCCGGTCCCGGAATGCGGATTTTATCACCGGGTTTCAAGCCGGAAATAGAGATCATCGAGTTCGGGTCGAGGAACTGGGTGCCCGAAACGGTCACTTCTGCGATGGTATATTCCTTTGGATTGGCGGGATCGATACCCAGGTTAGTTGGAGCGGCGGCGGGTTTTGCGCCTCCCAGGCCTACACGTTGCGCCTGTACCGAAACACAGCAGCACAGCAGGATTAATGCAGAGAGACCTTTGAGATGTGCTAATGATTTATTCAAATTTTTCACTGGGTTCATATAATTCTACTTAGCACCATTCGCTTTAATTTGTTCTCCCGTTTTGCCGAAGCGCCTTTCACGGTTCTGATACGAAAGTATCGCCTCGTACAAATGCTCCCGGCGGAAGTCGGGCCAGAAAAGATCCTCATAAAAATATAGTTCAGAATATGCCAGTTGCCAAAGCAGGAAGTTACTGATCCTGTGGTCACCGCCTGTCCGCAGCATCAGGTCCACCTCGGGGCGACTGCCCGTCGACAAATTTCCTGCTACTACTTCTTCATTGATTTCTTCGGGTAGCAAAACACCGTTACGAACGTCCTCGGCGATTTTGCGCGCTGCCTGGGTAATGTCCCACTTGCCACTGTAACCCAATGCCAGGATGAGATTCAGGCCCGTATTGTTGCGTGTCTCCCAGATCGCTTTTTCCAATTGGTTCTGGCAGCTCTTCGGAAGGCTTGCCGTATTTCCGATCGTATCGAGCTTCACATTGTTTTTCATCATCGTGGGCAGCTCGTTACCGATCGATTGCACGAGCAGTTCCATCAGCGCTCTTACTTCAAACTCCGGGCGCGCCCAGTTTTCGGTTGAAAAAGCATACAACGTCAGACAAGAAACCCCGAGCTCCGCACATCCTTCCGTCACTTCCCTCACCGCCTTGATCGCATTGCGATGCCCAAACACACGCGCTGCTCCCTGGTTTTGGGCCCATCTTCCGTTACCGTCCATGATAACGGCTATGTGTTTTGGCAGATTGCCCGTATCAATGAGCTCCTTCATTACTCCTGACTCCTTTTAACCTTTTTTAACAAAACAAAAACAACATGAACGAAGAGCTGGCCATCGGGAATGATTTTCAGCCGCTCCGGGTTATTTCAGGAATCACTTTGCCAGTAAACCAATACGCAGCAACCTGTCAATGTGTGCCGAAAAACTGCACAATTCATTCCTGCTCCCATCACCAGCCTATCAGAAAGCCCTGATGGACAACGCATTAACTTCCAAAATAGTAATGGAAATTTAAACGAGGGCGCAATTTAGGAATAAGAATCAGGTCTACAAAATGAATATTCCGGTACAATCAGGGTGTAATTCGATTAATTATCAAGAAGATGGCGGATCGCATCACCGTAGGTACTCCCGCTGGTGACTTGCGAAGCCTTGCGATCGCGCATCACGATTACGTATTTGCCGTTGAAGTGTTTCTGAATTTCCTTGATATGGTGAGAGTTGACAATACCCGCCCGGCTCACGCGCAGGTAATGCTTGGGTAGCTTCTCTTCGAGTGAAGTAAGCGTGTAGTTGAGCAGGTATTTCTGCCCGTCGAGCGTATTCAGGAAAACGTATTTTTCTTCCGCTTCGAAATGCGTGATCTCCGTCATCGGTATCAGCAGGATGCGGTCGCCGGATTTCACCGACAGCGAGAATATCTCTTTTTTCGGCTTCATTTCTTCCAACAGCCTCAGCAGATTTTCGGAATAGGGATTATAACCGCCCGAATGGCCATTCGCCGCCTGGGTAATATTCTTAATTTTCTCAATGGTTTTCATCAGCCGGTCATTCTCCACCGGTTTCAGCAGGTAATCCACCGAATTTTCCTCAAATGCGCGGATCGCATATTGATCATAAGCCGTCGAAAACACGACTAAAGGCATTTTGGTGAGTTTGGAAAGCATTTCGAAGCCGTTCAGCAGCGGCATTTCGATATCGAGAAAAATTACGTCGGGATGATGCTTGTCTATTTCAACCAGCCCCTCGGCGCCGTTTTTGGCTTCCGACACGATATCGAAAGTGTCGGGATGCTTTTCGAGCAGCCTTCTGAGGCGGCTCAATGCAAGCTGTTCGTCGTCGATCAGGATCGTTTTAAGCGGAAAAAGCATGATTGGATTGTTGATGTTGTTCAATAGCAGATTTTTGGATGGCAATATTAACCGATTTGTGGGGTTGGTTGTGCAGTTCCAAACGAGCGTTTTCGCCGTAAAGCAGTTTCAGTTTGTCCTGAATACTGCGCATGCCGTAGCCCGCACCCAATGTGTCGGAAAATGCCGGGCCATTGTCGTGCACGCACAAATGCAGCCATTGGTCTTTTTCATAAATCTTCACCACGATATTCCCCAGATCGGCCATACGCGAGACACCATGCTTGATGGCATTCTCGACGATTGGCTGCAAAATGAATTTAGGCACTTGCAGGTTCTTCAATGACTCCTCCTCAACTTCTACGGTAAAGCGCAGGCGGTCTCCAAACCGCACCTTCTCGACCTGCAAATAGGTTTCCACCATTTCCAGCTCGTTTTCGATGGTATCGAAGTAATCGCTCGTCTTACGGCCGGTGGTGTAGCGGAACAGCTTGGAAAGCAGAAGCGTCATTTCCTCCGCCTTATCCGGATTTTCATGGACGAGACTGGCAATACTGTTCAGGGAGTTATACAAAAAATGAGGGTTAATGCGGGCCTGCAATGCGTCCAGCTCTGCCCGGGTCTTCAATTTCTCCAGATTTAGCAGCTGGTACTCCTGATCCGATATCTTTCGGGAAATCTGTCGCCCTTCCCGGCTCAGGAAGTAAAATACGTTGGCAATCGCGACAGGTGCCCATGCATACCAGTACCAGGGCGCATTCTGCGAAGGCTCGGACGGGTAACGCGCGACATACTGGTTCACGATATCGGCCGCGAAGAAGTAATGTACGGCTATCGCCAGCAGGCTGTCGGACAAAAAGATAATGATCGAGAGTATGATGTGCTTGGCGAGCAGACTTTTGATGATCATGTCCAACCAGGTAGTCAGCCCCTGCGTGACCAGGATCGTGCATACGCCCGTGGCGATGTTGAGTATGACCAGATATTTGTAGAATGCCAGGCGGATAGGCTCTTCGGTGAACGATAGCTCCGCGGTGAAATACGCGATCGCATTAAAGCCATACAATATCACCGCCCCGAGGATGGCCGCTACCAGCGTGCCCACCCAGCCCTGGTTCTGAATAATGGCGATCAGGCTGAAATCCTGCCAGTTGAATGATCTTTCCTGTGAAGTAAAACTGAAATTAGCCCCCTCTACCTTTGCCCCGCTGAGGTCTACATCCGAAAGACTGCTGAAACTCAGATCCGCATTCCGCAGATCGGCGTTACGGAAAGTCGTTCGGTCGAGCGCCGAGAAACGAAGTTTTGCATTGCGCAGATTAGCCCCGTCGAAGTTTATGTCCTTCAAACTCGAAAAGCTGAAATCTGCATTTTCCAGATCCATGTTACTGAAATCCCTTCCGTCCAGCGATGAGGCTGTCATGCGCAACGGCTTCGTCTTATTGTCGTTCATGCTACTTAAACCCTAAACGTTAATATCAGTTTGTCTGAGAAAGCATCCATTCGGTCTCCATTTTACCCCAATCCGGGTGAATAGATGTTTCCGGTTTAAAGGCGCTGAATTTCTGCTGGGCTTTTTCGAGCATCGGCTTGGCTACCTTTTTCCCGCCGCCATATTCCTCCGGCGTGAAAAACAGGCTCGAACCTTCCAGGTAATAAATCCGCGGGTTCTCGGCATTGATCGACTTCGCCGATTGCAGGAAGCCCTGAAACTTTTCCCCATCCGCCTGCCAACGGTTCATCGGGTCGGCCGCGAGGTGAATTTGCGATTGATATGCTTTCAAAACTTCCAGCTCATCGTTCGGTTTGCCGGCAATGCCTTCCGCCTCTTTCAATAAGGCATTTGCTTTATCCAGATACTGATCTTTTTCGTTCAGTGTTGGCGCTACAAAGCCGAGCAATACATTGGCATAAGCTGCATAGTATTTCGGCAGCCATTCTTTTGGCTCCGCGGCGGCGATACGCTCGAAGCGGTTGGCGATATCCACCAGGCTTTTGGGGTCCGGCTGGGACCGGTCGATGCCGTTCAATGCTTTGATACCGTCGCCCATAGCCTGGGTGTACTTCTCATTCTGCGCCCACGCCATTCCGGTTGCGAACACGAACAGTAGTGCGATTGTGAATAGCTTTTTCATTGTTTTGTTTGTTTTAAAATGCTGAATATGGAATGGTTTAAAAATCGTCTTTCTCTACTTTGGCCTTCTTCGAAAGCATGATCTGCATGCCTACAAAGAAGCTGCGGTAACTCTGCGGGCCCACGGCGTAGCGCGTTTTGCCGTCGGGTGTGTAGCGGTAGGTGAACACATTACGGGTGTTCAGGATATTATCGACCGTGGCGTAGAATATCACCAGGTTTCCTTTAATGCTTTGCAGTTTGCTGGCCTGAATGCTCACATTATGAACGGCTGGCGTACGGTCTTTCAGAAACTCTTCATTATTGGGGTTGTAGTAAGGCCGGCCGCTGGTGAATGCGTAAGTGGCACTAAGGTTGGTTTTGGCCTTTTCAAACCATTTTTTGGTAATCAGGCTGATATTATGGTTTGAAATAAATGTAGGGGTGGCCGATTGTTCAAATTGCTGGAAAAGACGTTTGGAATCCACAAAACTGTACGTAACCCAGTAATCCAGGTTTTTGATGGATTTCTGGTCGCGCCAGAAGAAGTCGAAACCGCGGGCATAGCCATCGCCGCCATTGGTGGTGGTGCCCCAGGGAAAGCGGTAGGGATCGGCATCGTATTTCTGGCCGGTGAATTCGCGGACGAGCTGCGCGTAGTTTTTATAAAATGTCTCAACCCGGAATGTGCGCTGGTTTTTAATGATCTGGTAATTGAGGATCAGATGATCGGCCCGTTCGTATTTCAGGGATTTATTCAAATACAAATACCTGTAATCCGGGTTTTGGTAAAACTGTCCTGCGGCCAGGGAAATCTGACTGTACCGGCCGGTTTTATAGGCGAATGAAAGTCTCGGGGCAACATTAGCACGACTGATCACAGATGAGTATTCGCTCCGGATGCCAACCCTCCCCGCGAGTGCACGGGTAATGTAAATCTCCGATTCTACGAATGCGGCGGCATAGCGGTCTTTCAATCTATACAAAGTACCATTCACACCATTTCCGATATTAATGGCATGTGCCTCGGCACCAAACAGGACAGTATTATTCCCCGTGAGCAGGCGTGTGAGCACAATGCGGGCCTGTGTGCGCTCGTCGAAACGGTCGAAGTTAGCGCCATCATAGGTCATATTATCCTTATTCCGGCTGTAAGAAAGGCCCGAATTGATCGTCCACCGGCCATCGGCCCATGAGTCGGTGTAGGTGCTGGTAGTAAATGCATTGTTGTTTTTCAAAACCAGCCGCATTTTCCCCGAGTCGGAGAACGGGTCCTTGCTGTCCATGCTCAGATGGCTGTCGGAATACATACCGTAGACTTTCAGCACGCCGTTTTTCGTCGGTTTCCAGCGATAGGTCAGCGAGGATCCTTTGAATTCCGGTGCGTGAATCCATTCCACATTCTGCTTCACCAGCTTAAACAATGGTCGCAGATTACCATAATACACTACCGCCGACACCGACTGGTTTTTGCTGGCATAATCATAGTTCAAACCTGCGTTCGCCAGGTTCAGACTAATGCCTAATCCATTGTTACTGATCTTATCCGTCGTATTCAGCAACAATACCGACGACAATGCCTGCCCGTATTGCGCCGAATATCCGCCGGTGCTGAATGAAGTGCCTTTAAACATAAATGGGTTGAACCGCCCGCGTGATTGCACATCGGGTAGCGAACTGAAAAACGGGTTCTGCACGATCATCCCGTCGATCACAATCTTGGTTTCCTGACCGGAGCCTCCGCGTACGAATAGTCCCTCCTGCTCCCCTACGCGCTGCGCGCCAGGGAGGAACTGCATGGCCCCGGTAATATCCGCCGCCGCGCCCGCCGTAGTGACGATATCCAGCGGTTTCAGCATCGCCATCCGCTTTTCATCCGATGCCTCGAATGCCCCGGCGGTAATCACTACCGTATTCAGTTCGTTAGCGAGTTCTTCAAGCTTGATCGTCATTGCCGGAATGCCTTCTTTCAGATTAATCTTCTTTTCAAAAACCTCAAATCCTACATAACTCGCGGCCAACGTCGCCGTATCCGACTCGGAGGTCTGGAATGCGAAAATGCCGTTCGCATCGGTGGTTCCGCCGTCATAAGTTCCTTTCAGAAATACATTCGCGCCGGGCAATGCATTTCCCTTATGGTCGGTCACCTTGCCCTGGATATTCTTTTGGGCAAAAACAGCTGGCGTAACGAATAGCAACAAACAATAAAAAAGCTTCATGGCTAATAGATTATGTGTAACTGCTGACACAAATCTATTGGCCATGAAGCCGTTTAGTAAGTGATTTCCGACGAAGTGCCGGTTTCGGGCGGATGAATTTGCCCGCTGACCGAATGAAAAACCGCCGGGTTAGAGCTCTTCCAACAGGATATCCTTCCAGCGCACTTTAATGCCGCCGCCGTCGTGGATCTGCAATGCAATCGAACCTTCACCCGCACCGATTTTAGCGTCGGTAAGGTCTACCATTTCGTGACCGTTGAGCCAGGTTTGCGTGCGGTCGCCTTCCGCGCGGATACGCAGCGTATTCCATTCACCCATTTTCAGGAAGCCTTCTTTCTCTTCCGGAATCTGCACGAGCCAGTTGCGACCGTATGACTCGTAAATACCGCCGGTATCGTGGTTTGGCGGCGCCACTTCGACCTGCCAGCCCGAAACTTTGGTACCGGTTACCGTCGAGCGGAAGAATACCCCGCTGTTACCATTCGCTTCCTGCTTGAATTTGAGGGTAAGGTCGAAGTTCTTGTAAAACTTGTCAGTGGTGAGGTAGCCGTACTTCTTGTCGGGGCCGCTTTCGCAAATCAGCTCACCGCCTTCGACGTACCATTTCTCGGTACCGTGCACGGTCCAGCCTTTGAGGTCTTTTCCGTTGAATAATTTGATTGGCTTTTTCAATGGATCGGTGGAAGGGCCTTTCAGCGCAAAAAACGCCGAATTAAGCATCAGCACAGCTGCTCCGGCGACGATCAATCGTCTCAATTTTAACATGGTGGTTATAGGATTAGGATTAAAAATTTATGGTTACAAATTCTACCAAACTAGATTTTGCATTAGTTTTACGAAAATTAACCACTTGGAAAGCTATGAAAAAAAACCGTTTTGGAGGGCGTTGGGCGACATTTTTTTTGGCAGCAGGGCTATTTTCAACGATTTTGATCTCGTGTAAGGAAGACAAAGGCGATCTCGTAGGGCAACGTACCGTGACGGATATTATCCATGAAAATCCAGAGTTCAGTATACTCAAAGAAATCCTGGATAATGGTGGATCACCAGATGCGTTTAGAACACAAGACGCGACTTTTTTCCTGCCTGACAATGCTGCTTTTCAGAAAGCAAACATTGCTAGTTCGGCAGCGATTTCTAAAAACGCGGCACTGCCTTTTTTAAATTCTCTCATTATCCAGGGCATATACAATGTGGACAACGACCTTCCGGCAGACAGTTTAAAGACTGCCGCCGTCGGGAAAAAAATCAAATTTGTCAAACAAGACAAGGTGGTGACTGTAAACAACTCCGAGATCACCAAAAGGAATGTCGTAGCCGCTAATGGTCTCATTCAGGTAATCGACAGCGTATACGTGAGAGTGAAATAGCAATGAAGGTGTTATAAAATGGAAAACCCCGAAGCTTCAAAAACTCCGGGGTTTTCCATTTTAATATGATACTCTTCTCAGAACTGCTCTACATGTGAGAAGAAGAAGTTCCCTTCGATTTCTGCGTTTTCGTCGGAATCCGATCCGTGGATCGCATTCGCCTCGATTGATTTGGCATACAATTTACGGATCGTGCCTTCTTCCGCATTGGCAGGGTTGGTAGCGCCGATCAGCGTGCGGAAGTCCGCCACTGCATTCTCCTTTTCCAGGATCATCGGAACAATCGCGCCGGATGACATATACTTGCAAAGATCATGATAGAAAGGACGTTCCTTGTGCACCGCGTAAAACTCTCCGGCACGCTCGGGAGTAAGGAGTGTTTTTTTCAGGGCCACAATCCGGAATCCTGCTGCTTCGATCATTTTGATGATTGAACCTGAATGACCATCCCGTACAGCATCAGGCTTGATCATGGTAAATGTCTTATTCGTTGGCATACGTACTTGGCTATTATTGATACTGACTGCAAGCTACTATATTTCGTTTTAAAATACCGAACCTTTCGTCCGTAAACGCCCTCCTAATATTAAATCACTGCCTGATTGCCAGCCTTTACCGCCTATCATGAAGCAAATCCCAACAGTTTTGTTAATTTTGTGGGCTCTAAGCAAACAGGAAATACCTCTTTTGAACTAAGGCACTGTGAATCAAATCATTGAAGAGCTTCGCTCTTTTTTATCCCAACCCCAAAAAATTGTTATCACAACGCACCGCGACCCGGATGCGGATGCATTGGGTTCATCTCTGGGCTGGGCCAGTTATTTGCTCAAAAAAGGACATGAAGTGACGGTTATAAGCCCTACGGACTATGCCGCGAACCTGCGCTGGCTTTCGGGTATGGAGCATGTGCTCGTGTACGAAAAGGCTTCGGAGCAGGGTAAATGCAAGAAAAAAATCGAGCAGGCGACGCTGATCTGCTGCCTCGACTTTTCGGCCTTATCGCGGTTGAAAGATCTCGGTAAGGTGGTGCAAGACGCAGCAGCGCCCAAAATGATGATCGACCATCACCTCGAACCGGAACATTTTGCGAAATGGATGGTTTGGGATACCACCGCAGCCGCTACGGCGCAGCTCGTATATGAGCTGGTAAAAGAAATGGAAGGCGGCCTTCCCGCTGACCAAATCTTCGACATTCCAATGGCCGAATGCCTTTATGCGGGCATAATGACCGATACCGGCTCGTTCCGGCACGGGAATGTAACGCCTGCCGTGCACCTCGCAGTAGCCGATCTGATGCGCACAGGTTTCGATTCGAGCCGTGTGCACCGGCTGATCTACGATAATGCGCCGCTTTCGCGCCTGCAATTCCTGGGTTATGTGCTTTGCAACAAACTCACCGTGCTTCCTGAATTCCGCACGGCATATATGGTCCTCACCGAAGCGGAATTGCAAAAATTCAATTCGGCGTCGGGCGAAACGGAAGGGATCGTAAACTATGGTTTGCAGGTCGAAAATGTCGTAATGTCGGCTATGTTCATCGAACGCAAAGGTGAGGTCAAGATCTCGTTCCGCTCGGTGGGCTCATTCTCGGTACGCGACCTTGCCAGTACGCATTTCAGCGGTGGCGGGCATAAGAATGCGTCGGGAGGAAGATCCGAACAATCAGTAAATGAAACAGTTGCAAGATTTTTAAGTATCCTTCCGTCATACCAGGAAGAACTTTTAAGCGTTGACTAAACTTAAATTCCACATTCACCAAAATATCTTCTAATTAACACGTCCCAATGAATTTAAAAACAATCGGTTATGCGATGGGCATAACTATTCTCGCAGCCGCTTGCAATCAACATCGCCAGCAGGTTACCGAAAGCGGCCTCAAATACACGCTTTTCGATCACGACGACGATGCAAGAAAGTCTAAACTAGGGGATATCATGACATTCCACCTGGTGTTGAAGAATGGTACCGACTCTACACTCCGCGATACATATAAAGAGAAAAATCCCGTGAAAATGGTATTGCAGGCACCTCCTTACAAAGGCAGCTTTGAAGAAGGCCTCACCATGCTTGCTACCGGCGACAGTGCGAAATTTCTGGTCAATGCGGATACATTGTTCGCGAAAATCGGTCAGCCTATGCCTCCGATGATCAAAAAAGGTTCCGAACTGAGCTTTACCGTGAAAGTAGTAAGCGTTCTCAGCTCCGAAGAATTCCAGAAGCAACAAGCCGAGGCTGGTAAAAAGCAAAAAGATATCGATGCGAAAATCATCGACGAATATCTGGTTAAAAACAACCTGAAAGCGAAAGCGAGAAAAACCGCTTCCGGCCTTGTTTATGTACCGCAAACAGAAGGAACAGGCGCAAGCCCTGCTGCCGGCGACAATGTGAAAGTACATTACACCGGTAAATTCCTCGATGGTAAAGAATTCGACAGCTCTAAAAACCAGGGCAAACCACTTGACCTGCAAGTAGGCGCCGGAATGGTGATCCAGGGCTGGGACGAAGGCCTTACCCTGATGAAAAAAGGCGAAAAAGGCTTGTTGCTGATTCCATCGGGCCTTGCCTACGGACCTGAGACTTACGGACCCATCCCAGGCAACTCGGTATTGCAGTTCGAAATGGAACTCATCGATTTTACCAAAGGTGCAAAACCTGCGGCTGCCCCTGCGCTTCCTACTCCTGCTCCGGCTAAGTAAGAACTCAGATTTTATTTTTGCCACCGCTAGCGGACCGCGAAGGCACGAATTGACACGAATGGTTTTCGTGAATATTCGTGCCTTCGTGGCATTTAAACCCTTCCCATTTTTTCGTAAAATGCATCCCATTAACACAACTTACCTATGAGACTTTGCTTTGCAACAAACAATCAAAACAAGCTAAGAGAAATACAGGCCTTGCTAGGCGACAGGTTCGAACTCGTGACGTTGGCGGACATCGGCTGTTTCGAAGAAATACCGGAACCTTTTGAAACAATCCAGGAGAATGCAAAGGCCAAATCCAGCTACATACGTGAAAAATACGGCATCGACTGTTTCGCGGACGACAGCGGTCTGGTAGTTCCTTCGCTGAATGGAGAGCCAGGGGTGCATTCAGCCTATTATGCGGGTCCGCAACGCAGCCATGATGATAATATCAGTCTGCTATTAAAGAACCTTTCAGGTGAAACGGATCGTAACGCCTACTTTCTCACCGTGATTTCACTGAGTTTAGGAAATGACTATTATGCATTCGAAGGCCGTGCCCACGGGACGATTATCGATGAGAAACGCGGTACCGGCGGCTTTGGTTATGACCCGGTATTTGTGCCGGAAGGACAAAACCGGACCTTTGCAGAAATGACCCTGGCCGAGAAATCACAGATAAGCCATCGCTCCATTGCATTTGCAGCCCTGGTCGATTTCCTCGATCACCACTGAGCTTTTTAAATTCACATTAAATCGTACGGACATGTCGGACTTCAATTCGGATGATTATCGCTACGACGGTAGCAAAAAATTTGACATCAGTAAGGCCAAAACACGTTTCAAGGATATTTATGCCGACAAGGCCGAATATGAAGCGATGCAGGAGGAATCGGCGAAGGAGCTGGATGAACTGCAAAGCATGATGTACGCGCACAACCGGTATGGCCTTCTGGTGATTTTTCAGGCTATGGATGCGGCTGGGAAAGACGGTACCATCAAGCACGTTCTGTCGGGCGTAAACCCGGTGGGTGTTAAGATCCATTCTTTCAAACGGCCTACCGAAACGGAACTGGGCCACGATTTTCTCTGGCGGACCAACCTGGTGCTGCCTCAGCGCGGCACAATCACGATCTTTAACCGTAGTTATTATGAAGAAGTGCTGGTCGTGAAAGTACAACCCGAAATCCTGACGCAATCACAGCGCCTTCCCGAGGAATTGACGGCGGATTTGGATAAAGTCTGGAAACATCGCTATTCCGACATCCGTAATCTCGAAAAGTACCTTTACCGCAACGGTATCCGCGTCATCAAGTTTTTTCTGAATGTTTCAAAAGAAGAACAGGCCGAACGACTGATCGAACGCATTGAAGACCCTTCCAAAAACTGGAAATTTGAGGAGCAGGACGTAAAAGTGCGAGACCAATGGGCGGAATACATGCAGGCTTACGAAGATGCGATTAACGCCACCGCCTCCAAAAAGGCCCCCTGGTACGTAATCCCGGCTGACGATAAAAAGAATTTGCGCCTTACTGTCGCTAAAATCGTCGCCGAAGAATTGAAGAAGATGAAAATGACCTATCCCGAATCAGGGCCGAAACGAACTGAGGAGCTGCGCCATTTCATCGAAATCATAAACCAACAGACGAAACAACCGTAAAAAAGGAAGGCCGTTGATCGATGATCAACGGCCTTATAGCTATGCATGGTGTGAAGTTATATCTTATTTCTTGATGGTGAAATTACCGCCACCAATTTTGTATCCTTCCGCATACAGCTCCACATTATATTTTCCTGGGCGGAACTTGTTGGCATTATCGTACAACATCTCCACTTTCTGGTTGTTGTTCTGATAAGCGATCGACTCGCGGGTTGTAAATTTGGATGGTGCGCCATCAATTTCAAACTCACCTGAGCCGGTAGCATCGTCAGCTACAACCGCTCCGTCGGGATCCAACACACGCACATAAATATCTTTTGGCTCCTGAGCAGTCAACTCGTTTTCCGGAAGGTTGAAAACCAGTTTCAGCTTGTCAACACGGCTGGCTTTGTACTCGTCTTTGTCTTTGGTTTTACCGCGTGAGTTCACAGCCAATACTTTCAGGTTTTGTGCTTTCAGTGCAGCGGCTTTGCTCACTTTCGCGCTCAACTCTTTGTTCTGCGCGGTGAAAGTAGTCACAGAGTCGGTTAGCTCAGCCTGCCGTTGTACCAGTCGCTCGCGCTCGCTTGTAAGCGTTCCCACGTGTGTGTGCAGGGAATCATTGCTTGCTACCAGTTGCTCGTTTTCAGCTTTCAGCTGTGCGATCATCTCGTCTTTCTCAGCCAGGAATTTTTCGTATTCCTTAATTTTGCCGAGATATTTGTTGGTTTCAACCCTTCTGCTGCGGCTGAATGCTACCTTGTCAGCTTCGAGTTTCTCCTTCATTTTGGTCAGTTCAGTAACGTCCCCGCCCAATTTCTCAACTTCCGCAATTTTCGCATCCAATACAGTCGAAATAGAATCCAGTTTAGTTTTGGTTACAGCCAACTCTCTTGCCTTTTCGACCACCATTGACTCTTGCTGGGTCAACTCTTGTTTTTGAGTTGTGAACAAGTAGCCGAACATGGCTGTTGCAAGCCCAAGGACAACTACCATTGCCCAGGCGATGCTCTGCTTATTTTTCTGTTCTTGTTGCATTGATATTAAGTTTACTTGTGTGATTTAGTTTCTCATGGAGACAGGTTAAAAATTAAATCCGGGTCTACATGTTGTTCTGCCTTCACATCAAACAATTCTGTGCCGCTCAATGCCGGCTACTCACACAGTCCATATGATCGAAATCCATAAATCCTCCTGAAATGCAAAAAAGAGCCTCATTATCATGAATTTGGCTCTTTTAAAATGATATTTTTCAATTAAGAAAATTCCTACAAACCGCTGGCTATCTCAAATTTACAGTTGGAAAATTGGGTAATGTTACCACAAAATATGGTGTAGAGGTACATAGAAAATAATGCAATTGCCCTGTTAAAGTCCTATTTCGCCGTGAATGCTGAATACTTTCCTCTCGACGAAGATAAGCTTCTGGTAACCGGTTACATCGTAGGTGTTTATTTCCAGGAGGTTATTCCGTTTCATGGCATTCAGCACTACTTTCTTTTCGGAGTTGTAGACCTTATTTGACGCGCGGATCAACGCCTCAATACGCAATGGCTGCTTTAACACAGAATCCGTATCAATTTTCAGATATGCCACGGGCAGGTCATTGCCCGGCTTAATGCGGTATTCATAATGCGACGGGCCATTTTGGACCATTTCGTAACTCTGGCGATAAGATGGTTTGTTAATATCGGCCTGTACAAACAGTTCGAGCTCCTTTTTCCAATCTACTTCACGCGTTTTTGAAGTTTCGCGTTTGCTTCCCAAAATCGCCGTCTTGCTCACTTCCGGCTTCTTTTCATTCAAATACACGATCTGATTTTCAATGAAACCTTTTAAATCGTAATAGGCCTTGGGGGCGTCGTCGCGGGTCTCTTCTTGTCGACAGGAAACCAATGAAAAGAACAGAACTGTTGCAACGATGGTAGGGAAGCGGTAATGCATGGGTTGAAGATGTGGCTAAAAAAACAGAGAGCCCGACGGACTCTCTGCTGGTTAACATCAATCGATGCCTGAAAGTTTTAGAGAATGCTGGTCCCCGTCATTTCTGCCGGTTGCGGAATGCCCATCAATGCCAGAATGGTCGGCGCGATATCGGCCAGCTTTCCATTATGAATTGGCTTTTGATACTCGTTATCGACGAGAATGCATGGCACAAGGTTCAATGAATGGGCAGTGTTTGGCGAGCCATCGTCATTCGACATGTAATCCGAGTTACCGTGGTCGGCGATGATGATCGATGAATAACCGTGCTCCAAACCGGTCGTTACCACAGCTTGTACGCATTGGTCAACCGTCTCGCACGCCTTCACCGCTGCTTCAAAAACACCGGTATGCCCTACCATATCAGGGTTAGCGAAATTGAGACACACAAAATCAACTTCTTCTTTCACCAACTCAGGAACGATCGCATCACGAATATCGAATGCCGACATTTCAGGCTGCAAATCGTAAGTCGCTACTTTCGGGGAAGGACAAAGCAGGCGGCTTTCACCTTCGAAAGGCTTTTCGCGACCTCCCGAGAAGAAGAATGTCACGTGCGGGTATTTCTCGGTTTCAGCAATGCGGATCTGCTTCTTACCAGCCGATTCGAGCACTTCGCCAAGGGTATTGTTCAGATTGTCCTTATCAAAAATCACATCCACACCTTTGAAAGTATCATCATAGTTAGTCATGGTGATGTATTTCAAATTGAGCTTGTGCATATTCTGCTCGTGAAAATCCTGCTGGGTAAGCACCTGGGTGATTTCACGACCGCGGTCGGTGCGGAAGTTGAAGCATAGTACCACGTCGCCGTCCTGGATCAATGCGAGCGGCGAACCATCAGCGTTGGTAGCGATGATCGGCGTAATGAACTCGTCGGTAACACCTTCTTCATACGAAGCCTGTACCGCTTTCAAAACCTCGGCCGCAGGTACGTGCTTGCCTTCGCCGTGAACCATGGCGTCGTACGCCAATTTCACGCGCTCCCAGCGCTTATCGCGGTCCATTGCGTAGTAACGGCCGGTAATGCTGGCGATACGTCCTGTGCTTTGCGCCATTGATTCGGTCAGCTCGGTCAGGAAGCCGAGCCCGCTCTTCGGATCCGTATCGCGACCATCGGTGAAAGCATGAACGAACACATCGCTTAGACCACGGTCCGCAGCGATTTGGCAAAGGCCTTTCAAATGGTCGATATGCGAGTGTACACCGCCGTCCGAGACTAGCCCAATGAAATGCAGCTTTTTGCCATGCTCCTTCGCGTAGTCGAGCGCTTGTGCGAGCGCGGGCTCGTGTGCGAGGGTGCCTTCGGATACCGCGAGGTTGATTTTCACCAGATCCTGGTAAACCACGCGACCGGCCCCAAGGTTGGTGTGGCCTACTTCGGAGTTACCCATTTGTCCGTCGGGTAAGCCTACTGCCAGACCACTCGCTTCGAGTTTGCTATGCGGGTATTTTTGAAGAATGGAATCGTAGAATGGGGTATTTGCCGCCAGAATAGCGGAACGGTTTTCCTCGCCGACTTTGGCGATCCCCCAGCCGTCCATGATAATGAGGATGACTTTCTTGCTCAATGTATTCTGAAATTAAGATGATATTTAAAAGAGTAACAGCTTACTCTTCCTTTTTGCTTTCGACAGGCTGATTGTTTTCGTCCACAATCACATATACTTCTTCGTTGGGTTTGCGCATCATAAATTTTTCGCGCGCCCATTTTTCAAGCATCCTGGGATTTCCGAAAACCTCATTCCGCTCCTTTTTGACCTCTTTGATCTTCGTTTCGAGAATCGCTTTTTCCTTTTCGAGATCTTTCATTTTCATCCGGTTCGACATCACGACCCGGATATTGTTATTGTCGAGGAACAATATCCATATCAGCCACACGACGAATGTGGCAATATAGAAGTTCTTTAATGTGTGCAGAGACCAGAATGAGTGGTTTTTCATATTTGAAATACCCTTAAACAAGAACCGGAGCACTGGGCTCCGGCTCTTATATGGTTTGAATTAGAATTTCAATCCTGGGAAGTATGCGCTTTCGCCCAGTTCTTCTTCGATACGGAGAAGCTGGTTGTATTTCGCCATACGGTCAGAACGCGAAGCCGAACCGGTTTTGATCTGGCCTGTGTTCAATGCAACCGCAAGGTCAGCGATAGTTGCATCTTCTGTCTCACCTGAACGGTGCGACATAATGCTCTTATAGCTGTTGCGTTTTGCGAGGTTTACAGTATCGATGGTTTCAGTCAAAGAACCGATCTGGTTTACTTTCACCAATACCGCATTAGCGATTTGTGATTCGATACCCTGTTGCAGACGGGTTACGTTGGTTACGAACAAATCGTCACCCACCAGCTGAGTTTTCTTGCCGATAGAGTCTGTAAGCGTTTTCCAGCCAGCCCAGTCATCCTCGTCCATACCATCTTCGATTGAGATGATAGGGTATTTAGCAACCCACTGGGTCCAGTAGTCAGCCATTTCATCAGAAGTCAGCTTGCGGCCGTCTGATTTTTTGAAGTGGTAAAGACCGTTCTCGTAGAATTCGGAAACAGCAGCATCCATAGCGATGAAGATTTCTTCGCCTGGCTTGTAACCTGCTTTTTCGATGGCCTGAAGTACAACTTCAATAGCCTCTTCGTTGGATTTGATGTTTGGAGCAAAACCACCTTCGTCACCTACGTTGGTTGAATATCCTTTGCTCTTCAAAACGGTTTTCAGAGTATGGAAGACCTCAACACCCATGCGCAATGCTTGCGAGAATGTATCAGCTTTTGCCGGCATGATCATGAACTCCTGGAAATCGATAGAGTTATCCGCGTGGCTACCGCCGTTCAGGATGTTCATCATAGGTACCGGCAAGGTATTGGCGTTGGTACCACCTACGTAACGGTACAATGGAAGGTTAGCTTCCTGCGCAGCAGCTTTCGCAGCAGCGAGGGAAACACCCAGGATAGCATTCGCGCCCAACTTCGCTTTGTTAGGCGTGCCATCCAGTTCCAGCATAATTTTATCAATAAGGTTCTGCTCGAATACAGAGCAACCGATCAGTTCAGGGAAAATGATGTCGTTTACATTCTCAACCGCTTTCAAAACTCCTTTTCCAACGTAAACGCTCTTGTCGTCGTCGCGAAGCTCAACTGCCTCGTGCTTACCGGTAGAAGCTCCGGAAGGAACAGCAGCGCGGCCCAGATAACCATTCTCGGTACGAATATCAACTTCTATTGTGGGGTTTCCTCTTGAATCCAGAATTTGTCTTGCATGTACTGACTGAATCGTACTCATTTGCAGCTTGTGGTTTAATTAAATTTGGAATATGGTTAACGGTACAAAATAACGCAAAAAAATCGTTATCCATAAACTCGAATTCATTTTAGGCTAAATTTACAGGCTAGTCAACCACAGCATTTACTATGAGATTAACCCACATTCTGACCACCGCATTACTTAGCCTCCCCCTTGCATTACAAGCTCAGAAACAGCTTACTACGGACGAATTTGAAAAACAGCTTGCCAAATCCGGCGACGCACAGCTCCTGGACGTGCGCACACCCGACGAGTACGGCGAAGGCCATTTGGCAAAAGCAGCGAATGTCGATTACAAAAGCCCCGATTTCAACACGAAAATCGCGAAACTGGACAAGAACAAGCCTGTATATGTGTACTGCCTTTCCGGCGGAAGGAGCGCCGCAGCCGCTGCTGCATTGCATGAGCACGGCTTCAAGGAGGTATATGATATGAAAGGCGGTTACCTGAAGTGGAATACTTCGGGCAAGGCCGTCGAGGGCGCCAATAAAGCCGGCGTAAAGGGCATGAGTTCCACGGAATTTAACAAAATCATAAACTCCGAAAAAGTCGTTCTGGTCGATATTCATGCCAAATGGTGCCCGCCTTGCGTGAAAATGCTTCCAACCGTGACGAAATTGCAAAAGGAATATGCTGGGAAGGCCCGGATCGAAACCATCGCTTACGATCCCAACAAGACACTGGTGAAAGAACTTGGCGTTGAAGAAATTCCCGCATTTCTGTTATACAAAAACGGGAAGCTCATTGCCCGCAAGAATGGCTTTATGGAAGAAAAGGAATTCCGCGCTTTGCTGGATGCCCAGCTATAAACGGCGCAACTCCACAAAAAATCCCTCCGCATATCGTGGAGGGATTTTTTTGCTTTATGCTTTGCTTGCTTCGAGCAATTTGATGAATTCATCGAACAAGTAACGTGAGTCGTGCGGGCCTGGCGAAGCTTCCGGGTGGTACTGCACCGAGAATGCCGGGTAATCCTTTCTGCGGATACCTTCGATCGTCTTATCGTTCAGGTTAATGTGCGTAACCTCGATATCCGGGTGGCTTTCGATTTCATCCGGCTTCACCGCGAAACCATGGTTTTGTGAAGTAATCTCGCAAAGGCCGGTGATCAGGTTTTTCACCGGGTGGTTCAAACCGCGGTGGCCGTGGTGCATTTTATAGGTAGTAATACCACTAGAAAGCGCCAGCAACTGGTGGCCAAGGCAAATTCCGAAAAGCGGCTTGGCAGTTTCCACCATTTGTCCAACGTTTTCCACCGCATATGGCATTGCAGACGGATCGCCGGGGCCGTTCGAGATGAAGAAGCCGTCGGGATTCCATTTCATTACCTCTTCATAAGGCGTTTCCGCGGGGAAAACCTTGCAGTAGCAACCTCTTGAAGTCATGTTCAGCAAAATGCTTTTCTTGATACCATAATCCATGACGGCCACGCGGAATTTCGCGGTAGCCCCGTCGCCCATGAAGTAGGGCTCCTCAGTTGTTACTTCCGAAGAAAGCTCCAATCCGTCCATCGAAGGGATTTTCTTCAATTCCTTCATCAGCTCCACTTCGTCAAGGATCTCGGAAGAGATAATCGCGTTCATTACACCCTTCTCGCGTACGTGGCGCACGAGGTGACGTGTGTCCACATTGCTGATACCAACGATGTTTGCTCTTTCGAAATACTCTTGCAGAGAGAAATCAGCAGTGTCGCGCGAGTAGATCTGTGAGAATGTGTTACAAACCATCCCGCGGATCTTAACCGAGCCAGATTCCTCCTCGTCTTCCAGCTGCACGCCGTAGTTACCGATATGCGAGTTGGTATTCACGATGATCTGACCGTAATAGGAAGGGTCCGTGTAAATCTCCTGGTAGCCGGTCATGCCCGTATTAAAGCAAATTTCGCCACCGGTGGTTCCACTTTTACCCAAAGCGAGTCCTTTGTATGCTGTTCCGTCTTCTAGCAACAACAGAGCTTCCTTTTTCTGATTCATATTATGGTTTAAATCTATTTCCCGGCTATTTTATATGTTTTTGAGACTACCGGATCAATTTTGGTGCAAAAATACAATTTTTCACTCAAAAAAAAGGGTTAAACGAGAACCGTTCAACCCTTTTCCTATATTTCAATATCCGATTTCCAAACTATTCTTTTTCAGTTTCGCCTGGTGTTTCTTCTGTTTTCGGAGCTTCTTCTTCGGCAGGAGCCTCAATTTCCGCTACGATCGGATGATCTTCCTTCTTAACAGGAGCAGCTTCAACAGCTCCTTCTTTCTTGCCACCTCTTCTGCTACGACGAGTCTTAGCAGGTTTGTCGGCATTGGCAAGCAACAGTGCATCGTTGAAATCAACCAGCTCGATCAATGCAGTTTCAGCCGCGTCACCCAAACGGTTACCCAGTTTGATGATACGAGTGTAACCACCCGGACGAGACGCGATTTTGTCCGAAACGACACCGAAAAGTTCTTTCGTAGATTCTTTGTCGTTCAGGTAAGAGAATGCTACCCTTCTGTTATGGGTAGTATCTTCTTTCGCACGAGTCAGCAAAGGCTCAACGAACTTGCGAAGTTCTTTTGCCTTAGCCAGGGTTGTTTCAATTCTTTTGTGAAGGATCAAAGAGGAAGCCATGTTTGAAAGCATCGCCTTGCGGTGTGATGCGGTTCTTCCTAAGTGATTGTCCTTTTTACCGTGTCTCATTGTTTTGTTGTTTAGTTGCTTCGAGCGGCGCGGTTAGCGCGCTACAGAATACATACTTATGATGGAATTTAATTAATCCTCGTCCAGACGGTACTTCGACACGTCCATTCCAAATGTGAGCTGTTTGTCTGCTACAAGTTGCTCCAACTCAGTGAGTGATTTCTTACCGAAGTTCCGGAATTTCATCATATCAGAAATTTCGAGTCTTACCAGGTCACCCAAAGTTTTCACATCCGCAGATTTCAAACAGTTGTAAGCGCGTACTGAAAGATCCAGTTCAGACAATGAAGTCTTCAACAGTTTTCTCATACGCAGCATTTCCTCATCAACCTGATTGTCTTCCTCAGCTTTCTGCTTCTCAAACGTCATAGTTTGATCAGAGAACAGCATGAAGTGTTGGATCAGAATATTGGCAGCGCCTTTCAATGCATCTTCCGGGTGGATTGAACCATCGGTCTGAATGTCGATCAAAAGACGTTCGTAGTCGGTACGCTGTTCAACACGCGTGTTTTCAACGCTGTATTTCACATTTTTGATAGGCGTATAAATGGAGTCTACCGCGATGTAGCCGAACGGAAGCTCATTGGCCCGTGGCTCGTCTGCCGGTACGTAACCTCTACCTTTATCCAAGAGAAGTTCCATTTCGAACTCCTTTTGATCATCTATATGGCAAATGACCAGATCCGGATTGAGGACCTCAAATGCGCTTGTAAACTTGCCAATGTCGCCGGCAGTGATTACCGATACATTTTTGAGGTTTACAACGATCCTGCTCTCACTCAGGTCAGAAACTTTTTTAAAACGAACCATTTTCAGGTTCAGGATGATTTCCGTAACATCCTCAACTATACCTTCGATAGAAGAAAATTCGTGAAGCACGCCTGGGAACTTCACACTCGTGATGGCGTAACCTTCCAAAGACGAAAGGAGAATCCTACGCAACGCATTACCAATGGTTACGCCGTATCCTTTCTCTAAAGGCTTAAACTCAAACAACCCGTGAAAGTCGTCTGCTTTCTCCATGACGACCTTATCAGGCATTTGGAAAGCTAATATTGACATAGTCCTTGCTCCTTTTATAGTAGTAAATGATAGTTGATCACGCTACCTTACCTTTGCGATCGCAAAATTGTGCTGTTGCCAGCAAAAAAAGCACTACCCCGGATATCCGGGGAGTGCATGTAATATGAAGATTATTATTTAGAATACAACTCAACGATCAGCTGTTCGTTGATGTTTTCCGGAATTGACTCACGGTCGGGGAATGTAACGAACTTGCCAGACAGTTGCTGAGCGTCCCATTCCAACCAGTTGAAACCTTTTGCGCTATGTCCTGCAAGGCTATCAGTTACTGCTTCAAGAGATTTTGATTTCTCGCGAACGGTAACAACCTGTCCTGGACGCAATGAATAAGAAGGAATGTTTACGATCTCACCGTCAACAAGGATGTGCTTGTGCGAAACGAGCTGACGAGCAGCGCGACGAGTAGGAGCAATACCCAAACGGTAAACTGTATTATCCAAACGAGCTTCACAATATCTCAAAAGGTTCTCACCTGTAAGACCTGCTTTAACAGAAGCTTTTTCAAACAAGCTACGGAATTGTCTTTCGAGGATACCGTAGATGAATTTCACTTTTTGTTTCTCAGCCAATTGCAGAGCGTACTCCGACTTCTTTGACCGACGACCCTTTCCGTGCATTCCGGGAGGGTAATTTTTCTTCGCAAGCGCTTTGCTTGGGCCCATGATGGGCTCTCCGTAACGTCTTGCGACTTTGGTTTTGGGACCTGTATAACGTGCCATTAAAACTATTTGTTTACTAAATTGATAAAAACCATTCTGTAACCCCAGTGTCCAAATTACGAATGGGTACCTCGCGGTACTAACTAATTACTATACTCTACGACGTTTTGGAGGACGGCATCCGTTGTGCGGAAGCGGAGTGATGTCACGGATAGTGGTCACTTCGATACCTGCATTCTGGATCGTACGGATAGCCGACTCACGGCCTGATCCTGGTCCTTTTACGAAAACCTCAGCTTTACGCATTCCGAGGTCGAACGCAACTTGTGCAGCGCTCTGTGCAGCAGTTTGTGCTGCGTATGGAGTGTTCTTCTTAGAACCACGGAATCCCATCTTACCGGCAGAACCCCAAGAGATAACTTGTCCGTTGCTGTTGGTAATTGAGATGATGATATTATTGAAAGAAGCTTTGATGTGAACCTGACCAACAGGCTCCACAACAACCACTCTCTTTTTTGCTTTATCTTTTCTTTTATTCTGTGCCATTGCTCTTGGAATAAGTTGTGGATCGCTCCACCGCTCACTTTATTATTTAGTAGCCTTTTTCTTGTTCGCGATAGTTTTGCGTTTACCCTTACGAGTACGTGAGTTGTTTTTCGTTCTCTGACCACGCAAAGGCAATCCTTTACGGTGACGGAGACCACGATAACAAGCGATATCCATAAGACGCTTAATGCTCAACTGAACTTCAGACTTAAGAGCGCCTTCAACTTTAAATTCCCCAGCAATAACCCCACGGATCGCACCAGACTCTTCGTCGGTCCAGTCGATCACTTTTTTGTTCAAATCAACACCTGCCTTTTCGAGGATTTTCTTAGCCGAGCTACGGCCGATCCCGAAAATATAAGTCAATGAGATTTCGCCTCTTTTGCGATCTGGAATGTCTACTCCTGCAATACGTGCCATAATTATTATCCTTGTCTTTGTTTATACCGTGGGTTCTTCTTGTTAATAACGTACACTTTACCCTTCCGGCGGATAACCTTGCAGTCCTCGCTGCGTTTCTTTACTGATGCTTTGACTTTCATCTGATTAAACTAAGTGTTAATTTAAGGTAATCGATCCCCTTACTTGTACCGATATGTAATCCGGGCTTTCGATAGGTCGTAAGGAGACATTTCCAGCTTTACTCTGTCACCCGGCAATATTTTGATATAGTGCATTCTCATTTTACCTGAGATATGCGCTATCACTTCATGCTTATTCTCTAATACAACACGAAACATTGCGTTTGACAATGCTTCGAGAATTACTCCGTCTTGTTCGATTGATGCTTGTTTTGCCATTCGTAGCGTTTGTTACTGTACTTCAACCATAAGGCTGGTGTTGGCCGTCACTTTTTCAATGTAATCGAATGTTGTCAGAATTTCTGCCTTTCCCTTTCTCACTACCACGGTATGTTCGAAATGCGCGGAGTACTTTCTGTCGTTGGTCCGGATTGTCCAGCCGTCGCGCTCCTGCACAACTGCTTTCGCTCCCAGGTTGATCATCGGCTCGATAGCCAAAACCATACCTTCTCTCAACCGTATTCCTTTGCCTCGCTTACCGTAGTTTGGTACTTCCGGAGCTTCATGCAGATCCCTGCCAACTCCATGTCCTACCAACTCCCTCACCACTGTATAGCCACGGTCTTCTACATAACTTTGAACCGCGTGGCCGATATCACCAATCCGAAGGCCATCCACCGCTTGCTCGATTCCTTTGTACAAGGACTTCTTGGTTGCGGTCAGAAGGTTCATCACCTCCTTGGAAACTTCTCCAACCGGATAAGTGTAGGCACTATCGCTGTGGTATCCGTTCAGTTTAACACCGCAATCGATCGAAACGATGTCACCTTCTTTTAGCACGTAGCCCCCGGGAATCCCGTGGACTACTACTTCATTGACCGATATACAAAGAGAAGCCGGAAATTTGTTGAACCCCTTGAATGACGGGATCCCACCGTTGTCTCTGATATATTCCTCGGCTACCGCATCCAACTTTCCGGTTGTAACGCCCGGTTTTACCCAGGTAGCTACTTCCGCATGTGCTTTGCCGAGGATCTGAGCACTAACCTTTATCAGGTTGATTTCCTCTTCTGTTTTAAGATAAATCATTTCAGATTGCTACGCTCTCGGTGCGCCCTTTTACACGTCCCGACTTCATCAAACCTTCGTAGCGACGCATTAGCAAGTAGCTTTCCACCTGTTGCAAGGTATCCAGAACCACACCTACCATGATCAACAATGAAGTTCCTCCGAAGAAGTGAGCAAAGTCCGTTGAGATTCCCAGAAGACTTGCGAATGCAGGCAAGGTAGCAACGACCGCCAGCATCAATGCACCAGGGAAAGTGATACGGTCAAGGACAGAGCTGATGTACTCAGATGTCTGCTGACCTGGTTTAACACCCGGGATAAACCCGCCTCCACGCTTCATATCATCAGCAATCTGCTGAGGGTTTACCGAAATCGCGGTATAGAAGAACGTAAAAACAATAATCAATACTGCGAACAGGAGGTTGTACTGCCAGGTTGTATAGTTAGCGAAGATCGTAGCTACATTGCTGGCGAAATCACTTTTCTCAGCGAAATATGATGCACCCAGTGAAGGAATGAACATCAAAGCCTGAGCGAAAATGATAGGCATTACACCTGCTGCATTCAATTTCAATGGAAGATATTGGCGCTGGCCACCCATTACGCGATTTCCTACAACCTGCTTAGCATATTGGATAGGAATACGACGAACAGCCTGGGTCAACATTACCGCCCCCATAATTACAAAATACAGGGCAACGATTTCCAATACAAAAACAAGGACCTGGCCGCTACCTCTTGATACGAACTCTTTGTAGATCGCACCTGGGAAACGCGAAACGATACCGATCATGATCAGCATCGAAATACCATTACCGATACCCTTGTCTGTGATCCTTTCACCGAGCCACATACAGAACATTGTACCCGCTGTCAGTACGAATACCGACGAAACGGTGAACATACTTCTGGAAACCAGAAGAGCCTCGTCAGGTACAGTGGTATTCAAATAAGCAGTACCTTGAACAAGTGTAACAACGATAGTCAGAACCCGGGTAATTTGGTTCAGCTTTTTACGACCTGATTCTCCCTCCTTCTGCATCTTCTGGAAATATGGCAACGCCATAGTCAAAAGCTGGATTGCAATGGAAGCGGAGATGTAAGGCATGATACCCAACGCAAAAATGGACGCTTTGCTAAAAGCGCCACCTAAGAAAGTATCCAGCAACCCCAACAATCCCTGAGAGGATACATTCATTTGATCAGGTTCAACACCTGGCAACGCAACGTAAGACCCCAACCGGAAGATCGTTATAAACAAAAGAGTGTTGAGAATACGTGTTCTCAACTCCTCAATCGCAAATATGTGTTTTATAGTCTCTAAAAATCGTTTCATCTTCTGGGCTTACAACGCTCTGTTCAAAGTAAACAAATTCTGTCGGGTATCGCAGCTAAATTACAATTTAACTGCTTTACCTCCCGCCTTCTCGATTGCCTCGATAGCCGATGCAGAAAACCCATGAGCCTGAACTTCAACCGCAGAAGTAATTTCACCACGGCTAAGGATCTTAACCAGGTCATTCTTTGCGCTGAGACCATTTTCACGAATCAGATCCAAAGTTACCACCGAGGCTCCGGTTTTTTCAACCAATGCCTGGATTGCATCCAGGTTCAACGCCTTGTACTCAACGCGGTTGATGTTGTTGAAACCGAATTTCGGCAAACGTCTTTGAAGAGGCATCTGACCACCTTCGAAGCCCAGCTTGCGGCTGTAACCTGAACGCGACTGCGCTCCTTTGTGTCCACGTGCAGCAGTGCCTCCTTTACCGGAACCCTGACCACGTCCAACCCGCTTTCCTACCTTAACGGAACCAGCAGCCGGTTTTAATGAACTTAAATTCATACTATTCGTATATTAAATTTCTTCAACTTTAACCAAGTGGCTTACCTTGCGGATCATTCCCGCGATGGCATCGCTGTTTTCTTTCTCAACAGACCGGTTCAGTTTACCAAGACCCAACGCTTTGATCGTCAGCTTTTGCTTCTCAGGGCGGTCAATTGTGCTCTTAACTTGTGTAATACGTACTTTTGACATGATTACTCTCAGATTGAGGATAACCCCGAAGGATTATCCGTTGAATACTTTTTCCAATTTAACGCTGCGTTGGAAAGCAACCTGATGCGGAGCTCTCATTTTCAAAAGAGCGTCAATTGTAGCCTTGATTACGTTGTGCGGGTTCGATGAACCTTTGGATTTCGCAAGTACGTCTTTAATACCTGCACTTTCCAGCACTGCACGCATCGGGCCACCTGCCAGTACCCCTGTACCAGGAGCAGCCGGCTTGATCAGAACGAAACCGCCGCTGAACTTACCTTCCATTTCGTGAGGAACGGTATGTTTAAGCATAGGAATTTGGATCAGGTTTTTCTTAGCATCGTCAATTCCTTTGGCGATCGCGTCAGTTACTTCATTGGCTTTGCCCAATCCGTAACCTACAACTCCGTTTCCGTCTCCAACTACCACGATGGCAGAGAAGGAGAAACGACGACCACCTTTTACTACTTTTGCTACCCGGTTGATCGCTACAACGCGCTCTTTCAGGTCTGATTCGTTAACCTTTGAAGGTCTTGTATTTGTAGACATAGTCTTTGTTATACTTAGAATTTCAGGCCACCCTCACGAGCTCCGTCGGCCAATGCTTTTACCTTACCGTGGTACAAATATCCGTTACGGTCGAAAACCACTGCCTGGATACCTGCTTCCTGCGCTTTCTCAGCGATCTTTTTACCTACCTGGGCAGCAACTTCAACGTTTGCGTTTTCTTTTCTGCCTCCCAGTTCTACCGATGATGCACTCGCAAGGGTAACCCCTTTGATATCATCGATAATCTGAGCGTATATGCTTGTGTTGGAACGGAAGACCGAAAGTCTTGGGCGCTCCGCGCTTCCCTTCACCCGCTTACGGATGTGAAGTTTCAGGCGTTGTCTTCTATCTGCTTTTACGTTAGCCATCTTTAATCTTATCTTACTTGTTTATAACATTGATCGGTGGCTACGCACTATTTCTTAGAAGCAGACTTACCTGCCTTACGACGGACCACTTCACCAACAAAACGGATACCTTTTCCTTTGTAAGGCTCAACTTTGCGAAGGGATTTGATTTTCGCTGCTACTGCACCAATCAGTTCTTTGTCGATACCTTCCAGGATAACCTTAGGGTTCTGACCTTTTTCCGAAGTCGTAACCACTTTGATCTCCTCAGGGATCGCCATGAAAATGTTGTGCGAGTAACCCAATTGAAGTTCGAGAACATTGTTCGCCGAGCTCGCTTTGTAACCTACCCCGATAATTTCAAGCTCGCGCTTGTAACCTTCGCCCACACCAATTACCATGTTGTTCAACAGGGAACGGTAAAGGCCGTGCAATGCTTTGTGACGCTTCTGCTCTGTAGGGCGCTTCACTTTCAGCTCGCTACCTTCAACCTCAACAGTGATGTCGCTGTCAACAGCCTGGGTAAGTGTGCCTTTAGGGCCTTTTACAGATACTACGTTATCGTCTGCAACCGATACGGATACTCCCGCAGGCAACGTGATAACTTTATTTCCTATTCGTGACATTTCCTGAATAACTTTTAAATATTAATACACGAAACATAACACTTCACCACCCACATTCAGTGTCTTAGCTTCTTTATCTGTCATTACACCTTTCGATGTAGAGATGATCACTGTTCCTAAGCCGCCCAATACACGTGGCAGTGTTGATGAACCTGAATATTTACGTAGTCCAGGCTTACTAACCCTCTCCAATTTCACAATTGCAGATTGCTTTGTCACAGGATTGTATTTCAAAGCTATCTTGATAACTCCCTGAGGACCAACCTCGTCGAATTTATAGCTTTGAATGTACCCCTTGTCAAAAAGTACCTTTGTAATCTCTTTTTTTATGTTGGATGCAGGTATCTCAACAACCCGGTGCTTCGCTTTGATAGCGTTTCTGAGTCTCGTCAGATAGTCTGCTATGGGATCCGTTAACATGTTTATGCCAAGTTTAAACACCCCCTTTTGAACGGGAGTGCAAAGTTAAGTAATTGAAATCAGAATTGAAAGTATTCTTACCAACTTGATTTTGTAACTCCTGGAATTTTTCCATCTGACGCCATATCGCGGAAGAGTACCCGGGAAATTCCGAATTTACGCATATAACCGCGAGGTCTTCCGGTGATTTTGCACCGGTTGTGCAGGCGTACAGGAGAAGAGTTACGTGGTAACTTGTCAAGACCAACCCAGTCACCGGCAGCTTTCAACTTGCTACGTTTTTCAGCGTAGCGCTCTACTAGCGCTTGTCTTTTTCTCTCCCGTGCTTTTACTGATTCTTTTGCCATTGTCGGTAAATAATCTTAGTAGTATTTTCTTATTTATTCGCGTTGGTGAAAGGCATTCCCAATGCTTTCAGCAATTCGTAGCTCTCTTCGTCAGAGTTGGTAGAGGTCACGAATGTGATATCCATACCAGTGATTTTCGCCACTTTTTCGATGCTGATTTCAGGGAAAATAATTTGCTCCTTCACACCGAACGTATAATTTCCACGTCCATCGAACCCTTTGTCGCTGATACCTTTGAAGTCACGTACACGTGGCATTGCAATGGTAGTAAGGCGGTCAAGGAATTCGTACATCTTGTCACCACGAAGCGTTACTTTCGCTCCGATAGGCATGTTTTCACGCAACTTGAAGTTAGAAACAGCCTTTTTGGAGATAGTAGCTATCGCTTTCTGTCCTGTGATCAGGCTCAACTCTTCCACACCGGTGTCAACAAGTTTCTTATCTGCCACAGCAGCTCCGATACCTTTGTTGATAACAATCTTTGTCAAGCGGGGAACCTGCATGCTTGATTTGTACTGGAATTTCCCCTTCAATTGCGAAACGATTTCGCTAACGTATTTCTCTTTTAATCTAGGCGTCGCCATGTTTGAAAGTGATTATGTGGATTGCCGACCCACGCGCTTGGTTATAAAAATCAACTGCTTTCGGCAAATCCGGATTACAATAAGTTTCCGGATTTTTTCGAATAGCGTTGGAGTTTTCCTTTGTCGTTCGCTTTACGGCCGGTTCTTGAAGCTTCACCTGTCTTAGGATCCACTACCATCAGGTTACTGATGTGAATTGCGCCTTCGCGTTTTTCGATGCTTCCTTGTGGGTTCTGCGCGTTTGGCTTAACGTGCTTGGTGATCATGTTCACACCTTCCACAGTAGCTCTCTGTTTTTCTACAAGCACCTTGGTGATTACGCCTGTTTCGCCTTTTGCGTTACCTGAAATCACTTTCACGGTATCACCTTTGCGAACGTGCAATTTTGCCGGTGCTTTTTTATTTGTACTTTCCATTGAGGTATTCTTCTTAACAGTTTAAAGAAATACTGATGTTTCTTACAACACTTCTGGTGCCAGTGATACGATTTTCATGAACTGCTTCTCGCGCAACTCGCGGGCAACTGGTCCGAAAATACGTGAACCACGTGGTTCGTCATTGTTGTTCAATAAAACTGCCGCATTATCTTCAAACCGGATGTAAGTTCCATCTTTGCGACGTACCTCTTTTTTAGTACGTACAACCACGGCTTTGGAAACCGTTCCTTTTTTCATGTTGCTCGAAGACAGAGCGGATTTCACTGTCACGACGATCTTATCGCCCACCGAAGCGTAACGCTTTCCAGTTCCGCCCAATACCCGGATTACGAGTACTTCTTTCGCGCCACTGTTATCGGCTACTGACAGTCTTGATTCTTGTTGTACCATGATTACTTCGCTCTTTCAAGGATTTCTACTAATCTCCAACGCTTGTTTTTGCTAAGCGGACGAGTTTCCATTACACGGATAGTATCGCCGATACCAACCTGGTTTGTTTCGTCGTGAACCATCAGTTTGGTAGTTTTAGTCATAAACTTACCATACTTCTCGTGCTTCACTTTACGCACTACGGTGATCACACAGGACTTGTCCATTTTGTTGCTCACCACTTTGCCAATTCTCTCTTTACGTAAATTTCTTACTGTTGCCTCCATAATTTCTAAACTGTTTACTGTTGGTTAGATTTAGCCGACAGCTCGGTTAAGAGTCTTGCAATTTCCTTACGTGAGGCGCGAATACGCAGAGGGTTCTCAATTGGAGAAATAGCATGCGCAAATTTCAACCGGAGTAAGCGCTCTCTCTCTTGGGCGATCTGCTCTTTAAGCTGATCCTGCGACAGATTCTTTATTTCTTTACTAGTCATTGCTTTTGATAATTAGCGGTTCTAAATACGTTCGGACTACTATGATTCCTGATAATCCCGGCGTACGACGAACCTTGTCTTAATTGGCAACTTTTGTGCAGCCAAACGCAATGCTTCGTTTGCAGTATCCAGCGCTACACCAGTCGCTTCGAAAATGATAGTTCCAGGCTTAACAGGAGCTACCCAATACTCAGGTGCACCTTTACCTTTACCCATACGAACCTCTGCAGGTTTCTTGGTAATCGGTTTGTCAGGGAATACACGGATCCAAACCTGACCTTCGCGTTTCATCGCACGTGTTACCGAGATACGAGCTGCTTCGATCTGACGAGCAGTCAACCAACCTGGTTCCAGTGCCTTTATTGCAAACGATCCAAAAGCGATCTCATGTCCGCGGGTCGCGAGACCGTTGTGCGAACCTTTGTTCTTTTGTTGTTTGCGAAATTTTGTCCTTTTCGGCTGTAACATGATTCTAATCTATTTGAACCGGTTTGATACCGGAAAGTATCTGATTACTTCTTCTTGTTCTTGTTGCGTTTGCGACGATCTGCATCACCGCCTCCTCCTTCGCCACGTGGAGCGCCGTCGTTTCTGTCACGACCGCCTCTTCTGTCGCCACGTCCGCCGCGATCGTTGCCACGCTCGCCGCCTTGTGCGCTTCTTTCAGCTCTGTCGGATGCCGCAGTAGCTGCGCTTGGAGTCAAGTCACGCTTTCCGTACAATTCACCTTTGAAGATCCATACTTTAATACCGATCTTACCGTAGATAGTTTGTGCTTCGGAGATAGCGTAATCGATGTCCGCTCTCAATGTATGCAAAGGAATACGCCCTTCTTTGTATTCTTCTGTACGGGCCATTTCAGCACCACCCAGACGACCTGCCAAACGAATTTTGATTCCTTGTGTTCCTACACGCATTGCAGAAGCGATCGATTGCTTCATTGCACGACGGTAAGAGATACGAGCCTGCAATTGCTGAGCGATTGCCTCGCCTACCAGTTTCGCATCGATTTCAGGACGTTTGATTTCGTAGATGTTGATCTGAACATCTTTTCCTGTAATCTTTTTAAGCTCTTCTTTGATTTTATCAACTTCGCTACCACCTTTTCCGATCACGATACCCGGACGGGCAGTGTGGATCGTCAATGTGATGCGCTTCAATGTACGTTCGATAACTACTTTTGAAATCGATCCTTTCGGGATACGTGCTTTGATGTAGTTACGGATTTTCTCGTCTTCAACCAGTTTGTCAGAGAAGTCTTTTCCTCCGTACCAGCTAGATTCCCATCCTCTAACAATTCCTAGTCTTAGACCTATCGGATTAACCTTTTGTCCCATTCGAAATAGATCGTTTTACTTATGATTCGATTGATGCTTCATTTACTGACACCGATGCGTCGTCTACCACGATTGTGATGTGGTTGGAACGCTTACGGATTCTGTGTGCCCGTCCCTGGGGTGCAGGGCGCAAACGCTTCAACATACGTCCACCGTCGATGAAAACGGTTTTAACGATCAGGTCAGCGTCTTCCAGTTTCGATCCCTCATTCTGTTGCTGCCAGTTGGCAACGGCAGAAAGAAGAACTTTGTGCAAAACCGGCGATGAAGCTCTCGGTTGGAATTTCAAAAGTGCCAACGCTTTGCTGACCTTCTGTCCGCGAATCATGTCGGCCACCAATCTCATCTTGCGAGGAGAGGTAGGCACGTCTTTTAATATAGCTCTTGCTTCCATGTTTCTTTTCAGATATCGGCTCGTCCGTTAGGACCAGCTACGTCGACAAATTATTTTCTTCCTTTATCTTTTTTTGCGGTGTGGCCACGGAAGTTACGGGTTGGAGAGAACTCGCCCAGTTTGTGTCCTACCATGTTTTCAGTCACGTAAACCGGGATAAACTTGTTTCCGTTGTGAACTGCAAATGTGTGCCCGATAAAATCAGGCGAAATCATTGAGCGCCGCGACCAGGTCTTGATGACAGATTTACGCGACGAGTTGTTCATCGTTTCAACTTTGGCTTCGAGACGAAAGTCGATATATGGTCCTTTTTTTAATGAGCGTGCCATGTTCTACTTATTTTTTACGACGGCTGATAATCAATTTCTCAGAATGCTTGTTGCGGTTACGTGTCTTGAGACCTTTCGCGAACTGACCATTTCTAGAACGAGGCTGACCTCCTGACGAACGGCCTTCACCACCACCCATCGGGTGATCAACAGGGTTCATAGCAACACCACGTACGCGTGGACGACGTCCCAACCATCTTCTGCGGCCCGCTTTTCCAAGCGAAACGTTCATGTGGCTGGCGTTTGAAACAACTCCAACTGTTGCGATACAAGTAGCCAATACCATACGCATTTCGCCAGAAGGCATTTTCAATACGGCATATTTACCACCTTCTCTCGCTACCAGCTGCGCGTAAGCACCGGCGCTTCTTGCAAACTGACCACCTTTACCGGGAGTCAATTCAATGTTGTGTACAATCGTACCGACAGGCATAGATCCCAATGGTAGGGCATTTCCAACCTCAGGAGCTACTGAATTGCCTGACACGATAACTTGTCCAACTTTCAGGCCGTTCGGAGCGATGATGTAACGTTTTTCTTGGTCCTCAAACTGGATCAGGGCGATACGCGCTGAACGGTTTGGATCGTATTCGATCGTAAGGACAGTAGCGGGAGCATCAAAACGATTTCTTTTGAAGTCGATAACGCGGTATTTTTTCTTGTGACCGCCACCAATATATCGCATGGTACGATGTCCCTGGCTGTTACGACCACCTGTTCTCTTGATGGGTTCCAGAAGACTCTTCTCAGGTTTCGACGCGGTGATCTCCTCGAATGTAGGAGCCGAGCGGAAACGCTGACCAGCACTTGTAGGTTTTAATTTTTTAACTGCCATTTGCTATTAACTCGTCTAATGATTTGAAATCGTTCAACTAGGCTTCACCGTAGATATCGATGGCTTCGCCTTCGGCTACTGTGATGATCGCCTTTTTGATCGTTGACGTTTTTCCAGTGACAAACTTACCTCCCGATGTGCGGGATTTGCTTTTACCAATGCTACGCATGGTGTGAACGCTTTCTACGGTAACCCCGAACAGTTTCTCAACAGCTTTCTTGATCTCTACCTTGTTTGCAGTAAGGGAGACTTCGAAAGCGTATTTACCTTGACCACCCTGAGCCGTTACCTTTTCGGTTATAATCGGACGTTTCAGTACACTCATTGTTATTTGTTCAATTGGGTTTCCAAAATAGAAATAGCAGATTCACTAATCAGAAGACGGTCTGCATTCATCAGGTCATATGTATTTACCGAGTCAACAGTAGTAACTTTCGCTTTTGGAATGTTACGGCTTGACAGGTATACATTGTTATCGATCTCAGGAAGGATCAATAATGTTTTGGTGTTCACCAGAGAAAGGGAATTCAAAACATTCAAGTAAGACTTTGTTTTAGGAGCATCGAAAGTGAAGGCTTCCAAAACAGAGATAGCGGAAGAAGCAGCTTTCACTGAAAGCGCAGATTTGCGCGCCAGCGCTTTTACTTTCTTGTTCAGCTTGAAACCATAAGTACGTGGGCGTGGACCGAAAATACGACCACCACCTACGAACACTGGTGACTTCATGCTACCCGCACGAGCACCGCCGGTTCCCTTCTGGCGTTTCAGCTTGCGTGTTGAGAGGCTAACCTCTGCACGCTCCTTTGATTTGTGCGTTCCCTGACGCTGGTTGGCCAGGTAAAGCTTTACATCGAGATAGATAGCGTGCGTGTTAGGCTCGATGCCGAATACTTCCTCGGACACGTTTACCTTCTTGCCGGTATCTTCTCCTTTTATATTTAATACGGACAGTTCCATTGGTACTACTTCTCAATGATTAGAAATGAATTCTTTGAACCAGGTACCGAGCCACTCACAACAAGAATGTTCTGCTCAGGTATCACTTTCAGAATACGCAAATTCTGAATCTTTACACGATTGTTACCCATGCGTCCACCCATACGGATACCTTTGAATACGCGTGATGGGAATGAACAAGCACCAATCGAACCTGGGTGACGGGCCCTGTTGTGCTGACCGTGCGTCTGACCACCTACCCCGCCGAATCCGTGACGTTTTACAACACCTTGGAAACCACGACCTTTGGCAGATCCTACTACGTCAACAAACTCGCCTTCTTCAAAGATGTCCTGTACGGACAATGAAGTTCCAAGTTCATGTTCCACTTCGAATTCCTTGAACTCAACCAATTTTTGTTTGGGAGTCGTGTTGGCTTTCTTGAAGTGGCCAATCAGAGGCTGGGAGGTGTTCTTTTCTTTCTTCTCACCAAAACCTAACTGGATAGCCTTATAGCCATCCTTTTCTTCGGACCTAACTTGTGTTACAACACAAGGACCAGCTTGGATCACAGTACATGCCAGAGCCTGCCCGTCAGCATTGTACAAACTAGTCATTCCGATTTTTTTACCAATTAAACCAGACATGTTTGAAATTTAAATTTAGCAGGTAAAACCCCTTAATCTTTAAAACGGACTGCAAAGGTAGAAAAAACGATTTTTATATCCTAGCAGCCTAAAAATATTTCTCGCTGATAATCAGCAAAAAAGGTCAGATGAACGAACATCTGACCTCATTTTTCGAGAAGCTGACTGATACCGCATCTAACTACGTGCCTGTCAGGCTTTTCTGAGTTCAGATGTGGTTTCCAGAGGAACCCGGACCTTCATCCAATTTATGTGATGACTTAAATGAATAAGCCGGTATTGCTAAACTTTGATCTCTACGTCAACGCCGCTTGGCAATTCGAGCTTCATCAGGGCGTCTACCGTTTTTGCACTTGTAGAGAAGATGTCCACCAAACGCTTGTAAGTACAAAGCTGGAACTGCTCTCTTGATTTCTTGTTAACGTGCGGCGAACGAAGAACAGTGAATTTCTCTGTCTTTGTAGGCAAAGGAATAGGACCGCTTACTACCGCGCCTGTTGCCTTTACTGCCTTAACAATTTTCTCAGCTGACTTGTCAACCAAGTTGTGGTCGAATGACCGAAGTTTGATACGGATCTTTTGATTCATTGTATTGGTTTGTTTCCGGTTCAGAAAATCTCGCCGGTGACCCCGGCAATTACACCTGCAAAAGAACCATTTACTTCACAGGCTATATCATCAGAAATGCGTTGCAGAATGGCTCCTGCAACGCATTCGTTTTATTAAGCTTTAACGAGACCTTTCGCCTTCTCGATAACACCCTCAGCGATGTTATTCGGAACGATTTCGTAGTAAGCGAATGTCAAAGAAGCAGTAGCACGGCCTGATGACATTGTACGAAGATCAGTTACATAACCGAACAATTCTGACAAAGGCACATCAGCCTTGATCACCTGCGCACCGTTACGGGTGTCCATACCGCGCATGATACCACGGCGACGGTTCAAGTCACCTGTGATAGGACCTGTGTATTCGTCCGGAGTCAGAACTTCCACGTGCATGATAGGCTCCATCAATTTCGATCCGGCGTGACGAGCAGCTTCTTTAAAACCAAGCTTAGCAGCCAATTCGAAAGAGAGTGAATCTGAATCGACATCGTGGAATGAACCGTGGAACAAACGCACTTTCATCGAATCCAATGGATATCCTGCAAGCGCGCCGTTGATCATCGCAGCTTCGAAACCTTTCTGTACAGGAGCGATGAATTCGCGAGGGATAGCACCACCTACCACTTCGTTCACAAACTGCAAACCTTGTTTCGGCTCTTTGCCTTCTTCGTTGTCGTCACGTGGTCCGATTTCGAATACGATATCGGCGAATTTACCGCGACCACCCGTTTGTTTCTTGTAAACCTCGCGGTGTTCGTAGTTCTTGGTAAGGATCTCTTTGTAAGCAACCTGAGGAGCACCCTGGTTTACTTCCACTTTGAACTCACGACGCATACGGTCGATGATGATTTCAAGGTGAAGCTCACCCATCCCTTTGATGATCGTCTGACCAGTCTCTTCGTTAGATTCAACCTGGAGGGTTGGATCTTCTTCAATCAGCTTGGTGATTGCTTTCGAGAAGTTATCGCTGTCAGCCGCTTTCTTAGGCTCGATCGCATAACCGATTACCGGCTCTGGGAACACCATTGATTCGAGGATGATCGGTGATTTTTCTTCTGAAAGGGTATCTCCTGTCTTGATATCTTTGAAACCTACTACCGCACCAATGTCACCTGCTTCCAGCTTGTCGATTTGATTTTGCTTGTTAGCGTGCATTTGGAAAATACGGGAGATACGCTCTTTGTTACCTGAACGGTTGTTCAATACATAAGAACCTGACTCAAGTACACCCGAGTAAGAACGGATGAAGCAAAGGCGACCTACGTAAGGGTCAGTTGCAATTTTGAATGCCAATGCACAGAATGGATCTGTTTCGGATGGCTTACGGCTGATTTCGTTACCTGTGCGTGGATCTGTACCAACGATGTTTTCGCGATCCAAAGGTGAAGGCAGGATAGCCATCACGTAATCCAGCATCGTTTGAACGCCTTTGTTTTTGAAAGAAGAACCGCAAACCATCGGAACGATCTTCATGCTGATCGTCGCAGCGCGCAATGCAGCAAGGATTTCGTCTTCTGTGATCGAGTTAGGATCTTCGAAATATTTCTCCATCAAAGTCTCGTCGAACTCAGCAACCGCTTCGAGCAATTTCTCTCTCCATTCGGTAGCTTCTTCCAACATATCGTCAGGAATAGGCACCTCGGTGAAAGTCATACCTTTATCAGCTTCGTTCCACTCGATACCGCGGAAGTTAACCAGGTCGACCACGCCGCGGAAAGTATCTTCTGCACCGATAGGCAATTGAAGAGGTACAGCGTAGCTGCCCAACATTTCTTTCACCTGGTTGCAAACTTTCAGGAAGTCAGCACCTGAACGGTCCATTTTGTTCACGAAACCGATACGTGCTACATTATAGTTGTTAGCAAGGCGCCAGTTTGTTTCAGACTGAGGCTCAACACCATCTACTGCACTGAAAAGGAACACAAGACCATCCAATACACGAAGAGAACGGTTTACTTCAACGGTGAAGTCAACGTGTCCCGGAGTATCGATGATGTTGATGTGGTATTTTTCGTTGCGGTAGTTCCAGTTAACAGTCGTAGCAGCGGATGTAATAGTGATACCACGCTCCTGCTCCTGCTCCATCCAGTCCATCGTAGCAGCACCATCGTGCACCTCTCCGATTTTGTGGCTAACCCCTGCGTAGTAAAGGATACGCTCCGTTGTCGTTGTTTTACCGGCATCAATGTGCGCAGCAATACCTATGTTTCTTGTTAATCTTAAATCACGTGCCATGACAGATGGTGATGTGTTTTTTTATATTCAAAGTGCAATTCAATGCGAAGCTGTTCGAACTTTCCTCTTAGCGTAAAGTGCTGGTTTTGAAAATTCAGAGCGCAAAAGTATAAATTGTTGATTATAAAAACAATTAAGGAAAAGTTATTTTTCTCAAAACCACTAAAATAAAAATCGGGAACCCGGATAAACCGGGCTCCCGACCATAATTTATGTCTGCGCTTCTGCTTAGAAACGGAAGTGCGAGAACGCCTTGTTGGCATCTGCCATACGGTGCGTATCGTCTTTCTTCTTCACAGCGGCACCTTCACCTTTCGCAGCAGCGATGATTTCGCCAGCCAGACGGTCAACCATGGTTTTCTCACCACGCTTACGTGCGTAGTTGATCAACCATTTCATGCCCAGTGACTGCTTACGCTCAGGACGAACTTCGGTAGGAACCTGGAAGGTAGCACCACCTACACGGCGGCTTTTAACCTCAACAGAAGGAGTCACATTGTTCAATGCTTTTCTCCAAGTTTCCAGGCCGCTTTCGCTGGTTTTTTTCTCAACCAACTCCAATGCGTCGTAGAAAATAGTGAATGCGATACTCTTCTTTCCTTCGTACATCAGGTTGTTAACGAATTTGGTAACCTGTACGTCCCGGAACTTCGGATCAGGAAGGATATATCTCTTTTTAGGTTTCGACTTTCTCATTTTGTCTTAATGTTTTTAACGAGGTTTCGTTTTGCAACTTATTCACCCTGAGGTAATGATCAGGATTACTTCCCTTTTATAAGAATTGAATTACTTAATAAAAGCAGAGAGAGTTACTTTTTATTTTTTCTTACCTTTTACTGGTGCTGCCGGAGCTTGTCCTGGTTTCGGGCGCTTAGCACCGTATTTAGAACGACGTTGTTTACGTCCGTTAACACCTGCGGTATCCAATGCACCACGGATGATGTGGTAACGAACACCTGGCAAATCCTTCACACGACCACCGCGGATCAATACGATCGAGTGCTCTTGCAGGTTGTGGCCTTCACCTGGGATGTAGGCATTCACCTCCTTGTTGTTCGACAGACGAACACGGGCTACTTTACGAAGCGCCGAGTTTGGCTTCTTAGGCGTAGTAGTGTACACCCGGGTGCACACGCCCCTGCGCTGAGGGCATGAATCCAAAGCCGGAGACTTGGATTTCCATGTAATGGTCTCTCTACCTTTACGGACTAATTGTGAAATAGTAGGCATTTAACAATTTGATTTTGATCCGGTTAGCAAACCGGTCGTTTGTTATATAAACACTTTTCCCGAAAAATCGGACTGCAAAAGTAATAAACCATCCTTGATTTACAAACCGTTAACAACTTTTTTTATCCATTTTCTACCATTCCGCGTCAGAGGTTGTCAGGAAGTGGTCAGGAAATAGTCAGGAGTTGTCAAGAAGTAGTCGAAAATAGTCAGGTTGTTGTCGGGAAATGGTCGGAGAATAGTTGGTTATGTAACCGTTGGGTTTTGGAGAAATGGCGGGTTCGGGCGGTAAATGCAGCAGAAAATCGTGAAATGCTCATTTTTCGAATAAAATTCTTCCTATATAGTATCCTGAATTTTATTTCCAATCGTTGTTTATTAGTATTGTTTTCAGAAACCCAGTGCGCGTCGAATCGTTTGATTTTATACTTTACATTATGAAACTTATCCGGAGTTACTTTACTCTCATAGTTTGTTTTGCCATTTGTGTATACTTGTCCGGCTGCAACTCGGCGATGCAGGCATATAAAGACGGCCAAAAGAAATTTGCAAACGGAGAATATGACCTCGCCATCAAAGGTTTCCAGAAGGCTGCCGAAGCCGATATAGAACCGGTACAGACCAGCTATATGATCGCCGAGTCGTACCGCCTCTCCAACCGCTTCAAGGAGGCAGTCCCCTACTATAAAAAAGCGCTAGACGGAGGTATTACCAATGCCGACGCCCGTTTTCAATATGCTTATGCATTGAAAACAACTGGGGACTATGCCGGCGCTTCCGCCCAGTTTTCTGAATTCGCGAAAAGCCAGGGCGTCCCGCAGAACTTACAGGAACGTGCATTGCGCGAGGTGGAGATCCTTAAAATCGCCGACCGGTTGAAAACCACCAAAATGGAAGTAGAGTTGAAAGACCTTCCGCTGAACACAGCCGGCTCCGAGTTTTCACCCACTGTGGTCGGTAACGAACTGGTTTTCTCTTCTTCCAAAAAAGAAAAAATCTACAAGAACAACGGCCAGCCAATGCTGGGTCTTTATAAAATCAATATCGCGTCCGACGCAGGCAATACACAGGGCAACCCGGTTGTTTTTAGCCAGGACATTTTCTCGCCCGACGCCAACGAAGGCTCACCTGCATTCTCGCCCGACGGCAAAACGCTGGTTTTCGCAAGAGGTAACACCGGCAAAAAGAACGGCGGTGTGGATGTGGACTTGTATATGAGCCGCAATATCAATGGCCAATGGACGCCTCCCGCAATCCTGCCTATCAACGACTCCCTCGCCTGGGATGGCTCGCCCGCCTTCTCGCGTGACGGCAAAACGCTTTACTTCGCATCTAACCGAGCCGGCGGCGTAGGCGGCATCGACATTTACCGCACTAACATGGATGCGTCGGGCCGGTTCAGCCGCCCGGTGAATATGGGGAGAGATATTAATACCCCCGGTGACGACATGTTCCCTTATGTGGCAGAAGGCGGAAAGCTCTATTTTGCATCGGACGGCCACCCCGGCCTCGGGAAGCTCGACCTGTTTTCAGCGACCAGAACACAGGGAGTTATCACCATCGAAAACATGGGGCTGCCTTTCAATAGCCCGCAGGACGATTTTGGATTAGTATTTTATCAAAATCTGAACAAGGGCTTTTTCGCATCGAACCGCGACGGCGGCAAGGGTGACGACGACATTTATTACTTCGCCGGACCGGAAGAAGAGGACACAACAAAAATTGCGAAACATACCGACCCGAACGACCCGCTTAATCCGAATAACCCCAACTTCATTAACGGTAAGCGAAAAGTAGTACGCTACTTCCTTGGCGGAACTGTTCTGGCAAATGGCGAAACCCCTACCCCGATCGATTCGGCGGTGGTGCACATTCTACCTGATACTTCGGATACCCAAATCGCCGAATTCCCGACTGCCAAAGATGGCAAGTTTGGCAGACAGCCGGTGGAAGAAGGTCAATCCTATCAACTACTCGTTCAGCGTAAAGGCTATATCAGCAAACGCGAGCCATTCTCGATGTCGGGCCGCAACATTCCACCGATATTCCTGACCAAAGAATTAACGGATACGACATTCAATGTGACCATCAAGCTCGACAAGCTGGAACTGAACAAAACCTTCGTTCTCGAAAACATCTACTATGATTTGAACAAATACAATATCCGCCCGGATGCCGCAGTGGAGCTCGACAAGCTTGTTCAAATCCTGAAAGACAACCCGACGATGACAATCGAACTGAGCTCACATACGGATGCGCGCGCAACCGACGCCTATAACATGACCCTCTCGCAAAACCGCGCGGAGTCGGCCGTGGCGTATCTGAACTCCAAAGGCATCGCAGCGGAGCGAATGGAAGCCAAGGGATACGGCGAACGGGAGCTTATTATCCCTAATGCCAAAACAGAGGAAGAACACCAACGCAACCGTCGTACTGAATTCACAATCCTGAGCTATTGATTTAACCAGCCATAGGAAAGCCCGCTGCGAACCGATCGATTTCGCAGCGGGCTTTTTCCTATTATTTGCCCGATTCATTTTTCGTATACTTGCATATCTTAATATTTCCCAAAGAGTACTTATCAGTTTGTATTAATGGCCCGTCGCATCATCTATTGGTTCAGGAATGATTTGAGGTTAAAGGACAACCAGGCACTTTCCGCTGCCGCCGGTTCCGCCGACGAAATTATCCCCGTATATGTTTTTGATCCCCGTCAATTCGAAAAAACAAAACTCGGCTTCCGCAGAACGGGCGCATTACGAGCTAGGTTTCTGATTGAATCCGTTGCCGAACTTCGCGAAAATATCCGGCAAAAAGGCGGCGACCTGCTCATCCGCACAGGTAAGCCCGAAGAGATCGTTGCCAAACTGGCCGAAGATTACAATGCCGATTACGTCTACACAAGTAAGGAAATAGCACCCCAGGAAACCCGCATTGAATCTTCATTAAGTAAAAATCTCAAAACGGCGAACGTAGACATTAAGCTCTTTTGGATGGATACGATAATCAGTGCAACCGACTTGCCATTTCCCGTATCCAAGCTACCGTCCGGCTTTCCCGAATTTGAACGGCTGCTAAGCAACGATCTGAAAATAAAAGACCAGTTTCCGACGCCGGAAACGATCACATTGCCGGCCGATTTCGAAGCAGGCGCCATTCCCGGCTTGCCGGAACTCGGGATCGACCCAAATGAAATACCCTCGAAAGCCTCCGGTGTGTCAACTGGCGGAGAAACGCATGCATTGGCTGTTTTGAAAGAATATGTGGAGCAATATGTTAAAAAGGACATTACCTACACATCCGCAGAGCCCCTTACCGACACCCGGCTTTCCGACTGGTTATCGCTGGGCTGCATATCGGCATCCTATATTTATCGTAGCGTAAAAACAGCCCAGTCGCACGCCGTAACGGAAGATGCCATTATCACTAACTTGCTCAGAAGAGAGTTCCTGCATTGGACATTGCTCCGGTTCGGCCCGCGGATGTTCAAACCGAGTGGTGTAAAACATCATTTCAATCGCCGCTGGAAGAATGACAATGCTGCATTTGAAAAATGGACGAAAGGAGAAACCGAAGACCAGACAATAAATGATATTATCCGGAAGCTAAATACTACCGGTTTCATTACGGCCTCGGAACGCGAGTCGGCCGCGAGATACCTCGTCGATGGTCTGGACATTAACTGGACGTGGGGTGCGATGTTCTTTGAAAGCCTGCTGCTGGACTACGAAGCGTCCGTCAACTGGGGCCGCTGGAATAACATAGCAGGTGTCGGAGAAGGTTAATTTACTTGATTTTTACTTAAAAACCCGCCATCCCGCTCTATGAGGGCAATATTGGCTCAGGGAACCGGTTATGTAGTTTTTCTTAAAGATTTTGCTAGCTTTGGTCAACTTTGAACCACATTCAATAACTCTAAACTGAATATTAAAATGTCAAAAGGACTCATTGCAGTTATCGTCGTTGTTCTGATTCTAGGATTTGTTGGCTGCGGTAAATATAATGGCCTCGTACAGAAAGATGAGGTCGTGAAGGAATCGTGGGCCGGAGTGGAAAGCCAGTACCAGCGCCGCGCCGACCTTATTCCTAACCTGGTGAACACCGTTAAAGGTGCTGCCGATTTCGAAAAAAGCACATTGACAGCCGTGATCGAAGCGCGTAGCAAAGCGACGCAAACCACGATCAATGCCGATCAGCTTACCCCTGAAAACATCGCCAAGTTCCAGGCGGCACAGGATCAGTTGAGCGGTTCGTTGTCCCGCCTGCTTGTTTCGGTTGAACAATATCCGCAACTGAAAGCCAACCAGAACTTCCTCGAACTGCAAGCCCAGCTCGAAGGCACCGAAAACCGCATTACCGTGGAACGTGGCAAGTTCAACACGGTGGTGAAGGACTATAACCAGGAAGTGCGCACCTTCCCGACCAACCTCTTCGCCGGGGTGTTCGGTTTCTCCCAGAAAGGCTACTTCACAGCCGCACCGGGTTCAGAAAAAGCGCCTACCGTACAATTCTAATTTTTAGCGCCGGGCCATTTCAAGTCCGGCGCAATGTTTTTCTTCCATCCGTATCAACCCGCCCCATGGCAACCGAATCCCTATTTTTCACCGACGAGGAGCAGCAATACATTATTGAGGCAATTCAGGAAGCAGAAAAACAGACTTCCGGGGAAGTGAAAGTGCATATCGAGAAGAAATGCCCTCTTCCTGACGTCATGGAACGGGCCAAGGAAGTGTTCCTGTTCCTCCAATTGCACGAAACCGCCGAACGTAACGGGGTATTGTTTTACCTCGCATACGAAGACCGCAAATTCGCGGTATTGGGGGATAAGGGGATCGACGAAAAAGTCTCGGCCACGTTTTGGGACAGCACCAAAGAGCTTCTTCGGAACCACTTCAAGGCAGGTGAATTCAAGGAAGGGCTTCGCCACGGCATCCTGGAAGCGGGATTGCAACTAAAAAAACACTTCCCCTACCAGTCCGGCGACATCAACGAACTTCCGGATGATATTTCGTTCGGCCAATAAACTATGAAGCAATTCATCATTTACCTATTGCTTGTGATCGCGGCGTTTGCCGGCGTGCAGGCGCAGGATATTCCACCCAAGCCCGATCCGCCAAGGCTCGTCAATGACCTTGCCAATCAGCTTAGCCCCAATGAGCGGCAAATGCTGGAACAGAAACTCGTGGCTTACAACGACTCCACTTCCTCCCAGATCGTGATCGTGACCGTACCGACATTGGGCGACTACCCTATTGCCGATTACGCATTCAAACTCGGTACCGAATGGGGCGTCGGCCAGAAAGGTAAAAACAATGGTATCGTACTGCTCTGGGCACCGAAGGAGCGGAAAGTGTTTATCGCTACCGGCTACGGCCTCGAAGGCGCAATCCCCGACGCCATTGCCAAACGCATTGTATCGCAGGTGATCACGCCGCAGTTCAAGGCCGGGCAGTTTTACCAGGGCCTGAGTGACGGCGTCGATATGATATTCAAATACGCTTCGGGCGAATACAAAGCCGATCCGAGGCAGGACAGCGGTGACGGCGGTGATTTCTCGCCATTGTTGATTGTGGTGATCATATTCATTATTATCATGATCATCATTTTTCGCAACCGGGGCGGCGGAGGCGGTAACCGTGGCTATCGCGATATCGGCATTCCACCGATATTCTTTCCGTACACCACGCATTCGGGCCGCGGCAGCAGCTCGGGCAATTGGGGTGGTGGTTTCGGAGGTGGTGACGGTGGAGGCTTTGGTGGATTCGGAGGCGGTAGCTTTGGAGGTGGCGGCGCTGGCGGTGATTATTAGCATTCCAAACGATCCATATATGAAAGCGGGCAGAAGCATTTGGTCTTCTATCCGCTTTTCTTTTGTGACCCCGGGGCGACGTATACTAGTGGCATGCTTTTTTGTACATATTCCATAAACTATATCACCAAAACCTAAACGAAGTTTTATGGAAAGGAAAAGCAATACCGGTCTGGTAGTCGGATTGATCCTGATGACCATCCTGGCAGCAGTGTTCGGATACCTTTATTATAAAGAACACAACATTACCCAAAAGCAGGAAACTGACCTGACAGCCCGGGTTCAGGAACTGGCGGCCTCCGAAATCAAGCTGGATTCGATCTCCAAACAGCTCGACGCTCGCATTCTCGAAGTACAGAACCTCGGTGGCGATATCGCCGAACTACAAAAAGTAAAGGCTTCCCTCGAAAGCGACCGCGCCGCATTACGCAAAGGCAATACGAACATGGGTCGAAAAATCAAGGAATATGAGGAATTTCTCACCAAAAAGGACACTGAGATCGCGCAGCTCCGGGAAGAAAACCAGCAGCTGATCAGTCAAAACGAAGGCCTTACGCAAGAACGAAACGAGTTACAGACCAGCCGCCAGGCAGTACGCGATTCGCTAAGCGGGGTACAAGCCCAAAATACCGAACTCGAATCGAAGGTAACCATGGCCGCAGCCCTGCGCGCACGTAACGTGAAGGTGTACGCGGTATCGTCGAAGGGCAAGGTGCGCGAGGGCGAAAATGTGAAATCGAAAAGAGTGGATAAGGTGCGTGTGGACTTCATTCTCGAAAAGAACCCGCTCACCGCGACAGACAATAAAACCATCTATCTCCGCATCATCGATCCAAGCGGGGCTACTATTTCGGATACCAAAACCGGGTCCGGCGTTTTCCAGTACAACGGGCAGGAACAGGGCTATACCATCAGCAAGGATGTGTTGTATTCCAACAACAATCAGGACGTAAGTATTATGTACGACCGCGACGCGCCGTTCACGTCGGGCAGGTACACCATCGAGCTTTATTCCGAAGGATTTTCAATCGGTGAAGGGTCATTCTCCGTTAAATAATCCAGTCGTTAAACCGTTTGTTCATAGCGGTAGCAGTCATTACAAACTGCTACCGCTTTTATTTTGATGATTGATTGATATTTACCCATAATTCCTATCTTGCACGATAAAAACAACTGTTTACAACCCCAAAAACCAAATAAAACACTTCTCTTTCTATGTCTTCACAGATTTCCCAAAAACACCCTACGGGACTGTTTGTCTTATCATTTGCCGAAATGTGGGAACGCTTCAGCTACTATGGCATGCGAGCGATTCTACTACTTTTCCTCCTCGATAATATCAACGGCGGAATGGGAATGAGCGCAGCGGAAGGCACAGCCGTCTACGGGCTTTATACAAGCTCAGTTTATTTGCTCACATTGCCTGGTGGCTGGCTCGCCGATAATGTTTTGGGACAAAAAAAGGCTATATGGTATGGCGGCATTATCATCATGTTGGGCCACATTATTCTGGCTGTTCCCGCAGGAAGCGCGATATTTTTCCTTGGACTGGCCACTGTCGCTATTGGAACCGGGCTTCTTAAACCGAATATCAGCTCCATTGTGAGTGAACTCTATCCCGAAGGTGGTGCACGTCGTGATGCCGCATTTTCCATTTTTTACATTGGAATCAATCTCGGATCATTTTTCGGGATTCTTCTGGTTGGCTATCTGGGAGAGAGAGTCGACTGGCATGCTGGCTTCGGAGCTGCCGCCGTTGGAATGTTATTCGGTTTGATTGTTTTCAAAATCGGTGGAGCAAAGTATTTGAGAGGACTGGGCGAAGTTCCTTCTGCCAAAACAGACACATCGGCTTTGGAAAACACACAGTCAGGCACAAATAGTATGCTGGGCTATGGACTGATCGCATTGCTGGTCATTTTCCTTGTTGCGCTTCAATACTTTAATGTAATAGATATGACAACAGCGCAAGGTCTTGCTCAGGGTGCAGGTGTTATCATCGTTTCTATTGCCACGGCATACTTTCTCTACATTCTCGTCGCTGGCGGACTTACCCGTGTTGAGCAATTTCGCATCGTCGTTCTGATTATCCTGTTTCTGGCAATTGCATTATTCTGGGCAGGCTATGAGCAAGCGGGAACTTCATTGCAAATCTTCGCAGAACGACACACCCAACGCATGATCGGCGGCTGGGAAGTTCCGTCGAGCTGGTTCCAAAATTTCCAACCAGCATTTGTATTGATTTTTGCGCCAATGTTAGCAAGCTTGTGGATTAGACTATCTTCGCAAGGCAAGAATCCTTCAACTCCTGTAAAGTTTGCCACGGGTCTGATTTTACTAGGCCTTAGCTTTTTTGTCATGGTCGCTGCTTCCAATATTGCAGTTAAAGGCGAACTGGCGTCTCCGTTCTTTCTGACATTCACATATTTCCTGCATACCATCGGTGAACTCTGTGTAAGCCCCGTTGGGTTGAGCTCCTATACTAAATTAGCCCCTAAGCGTTACCTCAGCCAATTAATGGGTATCTGGTTTGTTGGAGCGGCTCTTGGGAACCTCATCGCCGGCCTCTTCGCAGGTGGCTTCGACGAATCGAATATCCTGCAAATGCCGGCATTGTTTAACCAGGTGGCTATTATTACGACCATTTTCGGTCTGATCCTGCTCGTGTTCTGGAAACCGATCAAAGGCTGGATGGGCGGTATTCACTAAGTCTTTTTATATACTTCAAAAACAAATACATCACAAAAATGAAATCAGCCGCATTCCGTGCTGCCGCTTTGGCCCTTGTAGTGAGCCTGGCAGGATGTAAAAAAGAAAAGGAGGAAACCGACACCACCAAAGTACCCGGCTTCGATGTGAGCTCGCTCGACTCGACAGCCAAAGCCTGCGACGACTTCGATGCCTACGCCAACGGCGGCTGGAAAAAGAAAAACCCGATCCCCGGCACCGAAAGCCGTTGGGGCGCTTTCGGGATACTGGACAAAGAGAATAAGGAAGTTCGCCTGAAAGGCATCATCGAAGAGATTACCAAAGTTCAGGACCGCAAGAATGGCACCGAAGAGCAGCAGATCGCCGACTATTATCAGTCGTTCCTCGATACCGCAACGGTCGAGAAACGTGCGCTGGATCCTTTGAAACCCTATCTCGACAAAATCAATGCGGTGGCTTCGCTGAAAGACCTCGCAGCCGTAGCCGGCGAAATGCAGAAGGTGGGTGTGGAAACGGTGACCGGTTTCGGTGTGGAAGGAGATTTGAGAAACAGTAAAGTCAATATCCTCTACCAGGGACAGGACGGCCTTAGCCTCGGTGAGCGCAGCTATTACGATCGCACCGATTCCAGCACGGTGAAAGTGCGCGGTGAGTTTGTGAAGCATATCGATAAAATGTTCTCAATGGCCGGCTTCCCCGACGCTAACCCGGGCCAGACGATCCTTGATTTCGAAACTAAAGTCGCGAAACTGCAACTGACTAATGTGGAGCTGCGCGACCCGGTGAAGACTTACAACAAAATGGCTTTCGCCGATTTTGAGAAGCTGATCCCGGATTTCGACCAGAAGACATTTGCGGATAAACAGGATATCAAGACCGACACACTTGTAGTCCAGAATAAGCCTTACCTCCAGAATCTGAACAAACTTCTGAAAGCAACGCCGATCGCGACTTTGAAACTGTATACCAAATGGCAGTTGCTCTCAAACTTCGCAGGTTACCTGCCCAGGAAGTTCGATCAGGAGGATTTCCGCTTCTTTGCGACCGTAATGCGTGGTACCAAGCAGCAAAAAGGCCGCGTGGAGCGCGCGATACGTTCTACCGATGGCCTGCTCGGTATGCCGCTAGGTAAGTTGTTTGTCAAGAAATACTTCCCTGAAGAGGACAAGAAGAAGGTTTCCGAAATGATCGAAAACGTGCGCACTGTGTACGGCGAGCGCATCGACAAGCTGACCTGGATGAGCGACTCCACCAAGGCCAAAGCGCACAAGAAGCTCAAAGCATTTACCTACAAAATTGGCTATCCCGACAAATGGAAGGATTATTCATCGATCAAAATCGCACCGGATAAGCTTTTTGAGAACGTAATCGAGGCATCGCTGTTCCAGCATAAAGAAAATATCGAGAAAATCGGCAAGGAAGTCGACAAGAAGGAATGGCTTATGACACCGCAAACCGTGAATGCCTATTACAACCCGCTGAACAACGAGGTGGTGTTCCCGGCCGGTATTCTGCAACCGCCGTTCTATAACCGTAATGCCGATGATGCGATCAACTATGGCGGTATCATTGCCGTAATCGGGCATGAGTTCACCCACGGTTTCGACGACCAGGGCTCGCAATTCGACGATGAGGGTAACCTGAAAAACTGGTGGACCGCCGCCGACCGGGCTAATTTCGACAAGCTGACCAAACGTTACATCGACTATTTCAGCGGCATTGAAGCGCTACCAGGCTTTAAAATCAACGGTGCATTGACCATCGGCGAGAACGTAGCCGACCTTGGTGGTTTGACATTGGCCTATTATGCTTTGGAGAAATCATTCAACGGCAAGGAGCCGGCTCCGATCGACGGGTTTACCTGGAAACAACGTTTCTTCCTCGGCTGGGCGCAGGTTTGGCATATGAACACCACCGACGAGGCATTGCGCAACCAGGTACAAACCGACCCGCATTCTCCTGCCCGCGACCGCATCAATGGTCCGTTGCCGCATTTGAAGGAGTTTCAGGCGGCATGGAGCTGCGGCGCCGGGAGCAAGATGGTACTGCCGGATTCGTCGCGGATTGTGATCTGGTAGTGGAGCTTTTGAGTTAAGAGTTGAGAGTTTATGAGTTCAGAGTTGAAAGTTCAAAACTCTAAACTCTAAACTCTAAACTCATAAACTCTAAACTCATAAACTCGAAACTTCACAAACCTCATTTCCCCGCAAGATACTTGTTCCGATAAGCACTCGGACTACACCCCTTAGCCTGCCTGAATTGGCGGGCTATATTTTTGCTATCCCCCAGCCCCATATCCAGCGCAATTTCAAACACCGACATGTCGGTATCGAGCAATTTTTGCGTGAATTTCTCGATACGCAGATTGAAAATATATTTATAAATCGGGTAACCCGTAATTTCCAGAAAACGCTTTTCCAGTGCCCGGCGCGACAGCGGTACCTGCTTCACAACCTCATCCACATGCAGGTTTTTGTCGATGTTCTGGTGGATGTATTTCAATGATGAAGCGATGTGGTCATCGGCAGTCGCATAAATGTCCGTTGAATGGCGGGTTATGACCTGGGTGGGGCGTACTATCACATCGTAATAGTCTTTCATGCCATGCTTGATCATGTAATCGAGCAGTTTTGCTGCGTCATAGCCCCCCTTTTCCACATCCAGCGCGATGCTCGAAAGCGGCGGATCGGAGAGATCGCAGATCATCTCATCGTTATCCACCCCGAGCACGGCTACCTCCTCGGGTATGCGTATGCCCACGTGCCTGCAAGCCTCGGTGATATGCTGGCCCTGGTTATCGTCGCAAGTCATCAGGCCGATCGGCTTGGGCAGTGATTTCAGCCAGCGGCTCAGCGAGCTGGGTTTATAATACCAAAGCTCCGTCGACCGCGACTTTTTGTGCTCGAAGTAATGCACTTTGTGCCCTTTCCTGCGCAAATGCTCTTCAAACCCTTCCGCACGCTCGCGTGACCATACGATGTCGTTGAAACCGTAAAAGGCGAAATTCGTAAAACCTTTTTTGAGAAAGTAATCGGCGCCCATTTGCCCGGCTTCATGGTAGGCACCCGTAATGTTGGGAATTTCGGTAAAACGTTCCTTGAAATCCTGCGCAATGACCGGGATCCCGGCTCGTACGATCTTGTCGATCTCCTTATTATATAGTTGCCCGACGATACCGTCCGCCCCCCATTCCAGCGCCCATTTCAGGATACCGTCGATCCCGATCGTCTCACGGTGGAAAAGTGGCATCCGGCAGAAGATCCACGGCCCAAACTCCCTGGAATACGCATTGATCCCCTTCATCAGGCTCTTACTGTATTCTTCGGCAAAGTCGAGCAGGAGAATGATTTTGTACATATAAATACCCTTTCAACCAAGCTTGAACAGCTCCTTCACGCTCGATACCGTTTCATTATTGACCAGCGGTTTGGCCCACATGCCGATACTCAAAATATAGCCCAGTGGAATTAACAGGAAAAGCATGGCGAAACGCAGCCCTACCAATTCTCCCAGGCCGCCGACGATCAGCGGAACTACCGCGCCACCTGCGATACCCGCACAAAGAATACCGGAAAACGTCCCGTGATGCCTTGGTACCGAGTTCAATGCCAGTGAGAATATCACCGAATACATGACTGAGGCAAAAAAACCAGCCATTGGAAAGCCTATCAGCGCCATTCCTTTCGAACCAAAAAGGGCCATCAGAAGCGATGCAATGCCGCCGCAAGTGAAGAAAATAAGCACTTTCCGGCTATCGAAGATTTTCAATAATATCAATCCAAGGAAACAACCGATGGTAAGCAGGCCCCAGAAATAAGAAATAACCGAAGCGCCGGTCGTGGCCGGATCCACCTCGTGGTAAGTTTGTAAGAATTGGGAAATCCAGTTGGCAATGCCCTGCTCCGTACCCACATACGCAAATATGCCGAGGAAGAACAACCATACCAGCTTGTTCGCCGCCAGTTCGCCAAACGACTTGCCCACGTCAATCCGCTCATCTTCCAGCAGTTCTACTTTCGGGAATTTTACAACTGCTATCACCACCACCATCGCCAGGGCAATCGCCGCGAAAACCCAGTACAGCGAAACCCATTTCAGGTTTTCGGGGACCAATCCATTTAATATATCAATCAAAAAACCGGAGTTGTCTGAATGCACATTTAGCACAAGATAACTGTAAAGCAACGGGCTCAGGAACGATGCCGCGCCAAAAAACAGCTGCGCCAGTACTGAATAGAATGCAAACTTCTCCTCCCCGCCCGAAACTCGCAAAAGCGGATTAATGACTACCTGCAAAATGGCCATTCCAATGCCGATCAGGAACAAGGAAAATAGTGCGATAGCAAAACCTGGTATCAATGCAAAGAGTAATGCGCCCCCGAATGCCAGCAGGAACGCGCCAATTAACATTACCTTTTCGCCGAATTTCTCCACCATCAACCCCGCCGGAATCGACATCACTCCATAAGCGACGAAGAATGCAAAAGGCAGGAAACCCGCCAATCCGATGCTCAGATCGAAGCTTTTGACAATGTCGGGGATAATCGGACCGAGAATGTTGGTCAGAAACGAAATGACGAAAAAGATCAGGAAGATCAGTACTACGATGAAAATATTCCTTTGCATGAGGGCTGCGCGTGGTTTGGTAGCCTAATTTAATTTAAAACTGCATTACATCAATCGTCGAGCAGTGCCGCAGCACCCAGCAATGCAATATTCTCGTTTTCGGATAGCAGTAGTGTCAGCCTTTTCAAAGATTCGGGATATGCGAAATCCTGAATGCTGTCCAGCATGCTATCCTGAAAAAACCGGTTGGCCTTCGCAATGGAACCGCCCATGACGATCGCCTCGGGGTCGTAGGTGTACATGATCGCCTTGATCACCGCACCCAGGTGTACCCCGAATTCTTCCCAGACTTCAATGGCCTCCCTGCTACCTTTCAATGCCGCCTCGTGCGCTGCAAATGCATCGATACCCAGGGAATCTTCGAAAAACCGGCTGCATACATAGTTTTCCAGTATTGAATCCTTGTAAGGCAGCATCCCGATCTCCCCTGCCCCGCAATTCTTTCCCGCATACAAATGGTTATCGATGATAATGCCCGAGCCCAGCCCTGTGCCAATCGCCATCCCGATCACCGACCGGAATTTCCTCGCCAGTCCGAACCGGTGCTCGCCGAGTATGAAGCAATTCACGTCATTATTTACAGAAACCGGCAGATTGAATTCCTTTTCCACAATATCACGCAATGCGACCTCTTCCCAGGAGGGGATATTCATGACATTATAAACAATGCCCTTGCTCACATCCACGACCGAAGGCACCCCAATGCCTATGCCCTTTACGGGGTAGGCCGTCAGCGGACGGATCACATCCATCAGTTGGTCAAGTGTTGCCGACAGTGAATGTTTATTGGCCAGTAATGTCTGATTTTGCCGGGTAATATGGCCACCCGACTCGATGCCGGCACGAATGTTCGTGCCGCCGAGATCTACACCAATGTTCATCGACGGTGAGGAGTTGAGCTGTAAGCTGCGTTAAACGATCAGTTCGGTCAACGGGCTGTCACTACACTGCTGCGGCTCGATCGTCCGGCCAGATCGAAGCTTTTCAGCGTAACAGTACCCGAGACTTTCACAGGGCTTTCGTAAAGTTGCGAAGTCTCGGTAGGCTCGGAGCCGTCGGTCGTGTAGCGGATTGCCAGGCCTGGCAGTTCCACATTCGCTTTCAACATTCCGTTTTCTATGATCGCGCCCGGTTGAGGCAAGCGGTAATGATAGCCCCCGTTGATATACTTTAGTCTCGGGAGATGCTTTTGGGCTATCGAGTTTGCAAAAATATTCCACCCTTCGGCCATCATTGCCTTTCTGGCCGCATCGTCGGCTACGTTTTCCCACTTCCTTTCGGCTGCCCAGGCGCTCTCGGAAAAGCCCAAAAGCTTAGGCAGGATCGAATACTCCATCATATCACGTCCCTTGATTGTCTCGCTCCAGAGCTGTGCCTCGATACCATAAACGTTCTTACGCGCCTCGGGTTTCATCTGCTGTTTCCCCACAAACTCCTCCTTCATCGGCTTGCCCATAGCGGTTTCCTCGGTGGTACGGAACATATTGAATGGCGCAAATGCCCAGTTGTCGCGGGTATCTACAAACCCGCCCCAATACAGGCCCGGTTCCTTGGGATCGTTGTTGTACGACATGTCGAAATAGAAGTTGGTCACATTACATAGCACCACCGGATAGCCGGCGTTCGCCAGTCGATTACCCAGATCCACATCATACACATTGTTCCAAACGTACGGATACACCTCGTGCCCGACGAACTCCGGATTGGCGAGATAAGCGCCCGTTTCCGTTTTATTCAATGCCACCTCTTCCCAGCCATGCACTTTCAGGTTACGTTTTTCGAGCATAGGCAGAAGTTTCCTGAAAAAGTAAGATTGCAAATAGCGCGGCCCTTTCACCTCGGGATGTTCCTGCAACAGCTTGGCTGCCATCGGCGATTTCGTCCACACACCATCCGCCACCTCGTCGCCGCCGGTGTGGAAAGTATCCATTTTCAAACCCGCCTGCTCGTACAGTTTCGCGATTTCATCCACCACTTTCACAAAGAAATTGTAGGTCGATTCACGCGCGACGCTCACGACATTGTTCTTGTACCCTTGTGCCGAAATGTAAACCGACTTATCATCCGGATCGATCAGACGGTACTCATTCGCCTCCTTTTCTTTGCCTTCCTTCATCAACCGCTCATACCTCGCCTCCATCGATTTGATAGCCGCCAATGCGTGGCCCGGGAAGTTCAGTTCAGGGATGATTTTGATGTGCCGCTCATGGGCATATTTAAGTATTTCAATGAAATCAGCCTTGGTGTAATAGCCGCTTCCATGCTTGCCTTTCTCGTTGGCGACCGGTCCCGACCCATAGCCCGGGTGCAATGCGTTCGCATTCATACCCGACGTGTGCTGGCGTTGCGCGCCTACCTGTGTAAGTTCCGGCAGGCCGTCGATCTCGATCCGCCAACCTTCGTCCTCGGTAGTATAAAGCAATAAATGGTTGACCTTATAAGATGAAAGCAGGTCGATTATGCGTTTCACCGATTCCTTCGTCTGGAAGTTACGTGCTACATCCAGGTGCAAACTCCTGAACTGAAATCGTGGCGCGTCCTGCACCTGCACGTATGCAAAGCCCACCGAAGCGACAGGCTTCTGATAAGCGTCTGTCGGAGCGAGTTGCAAAAGACTTTGAACGCCGTAAAATACGCCTGCGGCATCGCTCCCCTCGATCGTAATGCCTGTTTGACCAATATTGAGATTGTATGCTTCGCTGGAAATGCCATTCACCGCTACTTTACCTGTTTTCAAAACAATGGCCGCCTCTTCCGAAGAACCTTTATTAGGCAAGCCGGCCCGGATCGGCAGGTCGGTACCGGTGAGCGTTTTCAATTTGCTGATCAGGTATCTGGCCTCGCTTTCGAGCCCTTCCTGGTAGAATACATTCGTTTTACCGGTTAATGTGAATGTACCAGCAGCAGGAACGAGTTTTACCGGGCTTGGGATGATTTTCAAAAGCTGCTCTTCGCCCAGTTTTGTAAAGGCGGTGTTTGCCTTATAACGCGTTTCGGCCGTCGGCACCTCTTTCAAATCCATTTTGCCGCGAAGGATCTGCTCCTTGGTAGTGAATGGCTCGATGGCATAGTCTGCTACCTCAACGATGCTCTTTTCCTTGCCCTCATCATCATAAAACACAAAATACAAGCCCAGCGGCGCATCCGTTTCCTTGATCACCCCTTCCGTGCCCGTGTAGGTAATGGTCATCGAATCCTTCGGGCGCATGATAAAATCCTTTGCCGGTACCATCTGGTACCAGTCGCCGTTGATATGCTTCACTACCGCCGGCTCCGGCGTTTTGTTGGACTGGATCGGCCGCGGCGACATATTCCAAAACAGTTTCCAGTTTGAACCGTCCAGCGTAAAATCACTCCCGTTGCGGATCGTAAACTGTGCTTTAAACGTACCATCAGGTTCCGTAAAATTGCTGACAAGCTTCCAGGAAACCGCGATTTTCTCGGCTTGTTCCTTGGTTACATCGCCTGATCTTTTGCAGCCTGCGATCAGCAGCATACCACACAGGAGAAGCGAAAGCGGGAGTAGTTTCTTCATAAGGTCAAAAAGGCTGGGGGATGATTTTTCCGGTGTTAGGAATACAACTTCCTAATTACTGACAATTGCGTAAAATATACTAGTGAAGGGTGCAAAAAGCGTCGGGAGTAGCCCTTTTGCACCCCCTCGCCGTACATAACCCTATAAACAGCTGATATGGAAAACCCCTCTGTCCCTTCGTCTCGATTACTCTCGCTGGACGCAATGCGTGGGTTTACCATTGCGGCAATGATCATGGTTAATTTCCCGGGACACGAGGATTTTGTGTTTCCCACGCTCCGCCATACCCGGTGGAACGGACTGACATTTACGGACCTCATCGCGCCTACTTTCCTTTTTATCGTCGGCGTTTCCATTGCATTGGCCTATTCCAAGAAACGGCGTGCGCCGAAGGGTGAATTGTACCGCAAGATCATCATCCGCTCGCTGAAAATATTTGCAGTTGGCATGTTACTCAATATGCTGCCCGATTTCAACTTCGCCAATCTGCGCTACACCGGCACACTCCACCGCATCGCGATCGTGTTTCTCGTGTGCGCGATCCTTTTCTTAAATACCAACTGGAAGCAACAACTCGGCCTGGCCATTACCATTCTCCTGCTCTACTGGCTCGGCTTGACCACCATCCCGACGCCCGGCATTGGTAAGGTCATGCTCGAACCGGGTGTGAACCTCGCTGCGTGGATCGACCAGCAATACTTGCCAGGCAAAATGTGGCAGGGTAACTGGGACCCCGAAGGGATTTTGAGCACATTTCCGTCCATCGCAACCACCATTACCGGCATACTCGCAGGCCAATTGATGCTCCTGCCGCTATCTCCCAACGAAAAGAGCAACTACCTGCTAACCGCAGGCTTTGCCAGCGCCGCTTTGGGCTATTTCTGGAACCTGATTTTCCCTACCAATGAAAACCTCTGGACCAGCTCTTTTGTACTGGTAACTTCCGGTTTCGCTTCCATGCTGCTTGGTGCATTGTATTTCCTGATCGACATTCGAGGGCGCAAGCGCGGCACTATGCCAGGTGTCATTTTCGGGGCCAATGCGATTGCCGCGTACGTTCTGGCCGATATTCTTGCATTGTTATTTTACATTATGCCTGCCGGCGGCGATACTTTGAACCATCATGCTGTTGCCGCATTGTCGCAAACGGGAATGGACCCGCGCTTGGCCAGCATGCTTTACGCGCTCTTTTTTGTGTGTATCAATTTCATTCCGGCTTATCTGCTCTATAAAAAACGGATTTTCATTAAGCTCTAACCCATGCCTTACAGAACATCTTTTCGATTCCTGATCCTTCTGATTGTAACCCTGCGGACCGGCTTCGCCTTTTCGCAATCCATTGATTTATCCAAAAGCCAGATTTTCAGTCCGAACGACAAAACTACATTGTTCCGAAGCATCGAAGTTTTGCAAAATGAGGTCGAAAAGCGGACGGGTATCAAACTACCCGTAGCCAAAAAACTGCTGAAAAACGGAAATGTGATCCTGGTCGTATCCGAGAGCGAGCTAGGCAAATTGCCGGAGCCATACAGAAATGCCGTTTCCACATTACCCGAATCAAAAAGTGAGGGTTTCAAACTGGTCGTGGGTCCCTCGAACACCATAATTATTGCCGGAAAAGATGCCCGGGGGATATTATACGGCGTCGGTCGGTTCCTAAGGAAAGCGGAAATGACCAGCGGCAAATTGCAGATTGATGGCCGGCTGGCGATCAGCACCAGTCCACGGTACCCGATGCGCGGCCACCAGCTCGGTTACCGCCCCAAAACCAATGCCTATGATGCATTCACCGTTGCCGGTTTCGACCAGTACATCCGCGAACTGGCGCTGTTTGGTGCTAACACGATTGAAATCCTTCCGCCTCGCACGGACGACGACGCTACCAGCCCGCATATGAAAATATCTGCCGCACAAATGATCGTCGAGCAATCGCGCATTTGCAAATCATATGGTCTCGAGGTATCGATGTGGTACCCGAATATGGGTAAAAACTACACCCACCCGGATTCCATCGCAAAGGAACTCGCCGAGCGCGACCAGGTATTTGCAAGTTTGCCCAAACTCGACGGTCTGTTCGTACCCGCGGGTGATCCGGGCGAATTGGAACCCGACGTACTTTTCGCATGGCTGGAAAAAGAAGCGGCCTTATTACAGAAATACCATCCAAAAGCCAAAATCTGGGTTTCGCCCCAGGTATTTCGTCCAACCCAAAAATGGTTCGACGCGTTTTTCAGTCATGCGAATAAGGAATATCCCTGGTTTGGTGGCGTAGTATTCGGGCCATGGGTAAAAATTCCGGTACAGAAGATCAGGGAGATGCTTAAACCTTCGATCCCGATCCGGCATTATCCCGACATCACGCATAACTACTCGGCGCAATATCCGGTACCGCATTGGGACCTCGCGTGGGCGATGACGCTCGGGCGCGAGAGCATCAACCCGCGTCCATTTGATGAAAAAGCCATCCACAATGCACTGGATCAATACGGGATCGGCAGTGTAAGCTACTCTGAAGGTACCAACGACGATGTCAATAAGTTTGTGTGGAGCGATCAGGATTGGGACCCGGAAATGCCGGTCATCGAGACCTTGCGCGACTATTCCAGGCTCTTTTTCGGCCCTGGATATAAGGAAACAGGCGCACAGGCGATCGTCGACCTTGAAAAGAACTGGCGCGGCGAGGTAGTCGACAATGACGGGATCGGCATTACGCTCCGCCAATGGCAGTCAATAGAAAAGAATGCGCCTTTGAAATTAATGCAAAATCCAAGGTTCCAGATGGGGCTGATCCGGGCTTATTTTGACGATTACACCCGCCAGCGGCTGATTTACGAACTTGAACTGGAACAACAAGCCCGACGCGCACTGGCATCTGCCGGCACGTCCGGGGCCGTGAAAGCGATACGCAATGCAGAGGGTCTGTTGGAAAAGGCCTGGAAAGAACGTATCCTTCCGGATCATCAGCAAAAATGCTACGACCTGGCCGATTCACTATTCAAAAGCATCGGTGCACAGCTGACTATGAAAAAACACGGCGCCATGTCCGGCCGCGGTAATTTTGTGGATCTGATCAACATGCCGCTGAACGATGCACCCTACTTGCTGGATCAATTCAAAAGGATTGAAAAGCTGACCAGCGAGGCCGAAATGCTGCGGGAAATCGATCAGCTGTTGCATCGCACAGACCCGGGCCCGGGTGGGTTTTACGACCATTTCGGCGATCCGGAAAGCTGGTATCGGGTGGTTCCGGCCCTGTCCTGGGAGCAAGATCCGGGTAGTTTGCAATCGCCCCGGATCGGTTTCGGCGTCGGCTTGGTGGGAGAAGAATGGGTGGATGAAATTCAGGCCACCGGTTTCAAAGGACAGATAACCCCGCGCGCCTGGATGAAGCAGGCCAAAACCCTCTACGACCAGCCATTGCAAATCCGTTACGACAACCTCGACCCCGATGCTACTTACCGAATCCGCATTTCCTACACAGGCCGCTTCCGCTCGCGTATGCGCATGACCACCGACGACGGCCAGACAATCCACGATTTTATCCAAACCGGCGAACAGCCCACATTCGAATTCAATGTACCCAAAGCAGCCACTGCCGACGGCAAAGTCGTTTTTGAATGGACCTGCGGCGAGGGCGAGCGCGGCTCGCAGGTGACGGAAATATGGTTGATGAAACAATAATTGAAGATCTCACGATGGAATCCACATTACTTGAAAAACTGAAAAGCGGGGGCAATGTGTACGGCACCTGCATTACCTCCACCGGCCCGATGTGGCCCGCAGCTGTGAAGAAAACCGGCGTCGACTTTGTATTCATCGATACCGAGCACATCCCCCTGGGCAGAACGGAAATGGCCACATTATGCCAGCAATTCCGGCATTTGGGCATTACACCCATCGTCCGCATTCCGTGCCCCGATCCATATCTTGCCTGCCAGGCCATCGATGCGGGTGCAAAAGGCATCGTAGCTCCCTATCTCGAATCAACGGCGCAGGTAACGGAACTGGTCGGTGCTACCAAATACCGGCCACTGAAAGGCGAGGTTTTACAGGATTACCTGAGCGGGGCCGTGCCAGTGCCCGAAAATATGCGGGACTACGTGGCAAAATACAATGCGGGAAATATCTGCATTGCTAATATCGAAAGCGTTCCGGCGATGGATAACCTGGATGCATTACTGTCGGTACCGGGGCTGGATGCTGTTTTCATCGGCCCGCACGATTTGTCGGTAAGCCTTGGATTACCCGAGCAATACGACCATCCGGAGTTTGAGAAAGCCGTTTCCTACATTATCCGCACCACACGTGCCAAAGGGTTAGCCATCGGCATCCACTTCTCGCTCGAACCCGAAAGGCAGATCCAATGGATGAAAGAAGGGGCGAACATCGTCGTACACAGCTTCGATGTAGCGCTTTTTGTCCAGAAACTGAATGCGGATTTTGATAAAATAAAAATGGCGGCGGGAGATACACCAGCCGCCAAAAGCGATAGTTCCATGGTGGTTTAAAACCTATTTCCCCTGCCACATCATCAGTCCTTCGATCAGCGCAGTCAGCTGTTCGAAGGGCATGTTGGGCGTCAGGTACGCGTGCGGGCCCATGGGGTCGTCCTGCCAGCTGTTATTACCTCCGTCAACGATGATTCTCCCGCGCTTTACACCAAAATAAGGCTGAATTCCCCGGACAGCCACCAACACCGCCGTTTGGTCCCAGCTCATCCGGCCATCTGCATCGCCTTTGGACAATGGCATGGCCATCGCGAAAACATCTTTCACCGGACTTTTCAGGCTTTCATTAGCGATGACGCGCTTGCCCGTTTTTATTTCTCTCCCAATTTCAAGACCGCTGAAAAGGATTTCAGTAGGCCATTCGGCAAAGACTTTGCCCGACGCGACTGAGTCGACCAGCACATTATATTCACGTCCTTTCGGAAAGCTGCCCGCCATCGACACGAGTTGCTTTACCTTCTTGCGGACAAGGTTAACCCCCGACAGCTGTGAATTGGCATCCGGCGCGGAGTCCAGCAAATCTGCTAGATTGGTCAGGAAGCCAACGGTAACAATGGTGACACTCTGATCAGGCTGCCTGGCGAGGATCTTCCGATAAGTTTCCACAGCATCCGGCGCATCCGATGTTTTGGCAATTTTGTGCGGGTACTTTTCCACCAGCATTTCCGGCCATTTTTGAGTGGCGCCGAAACTGGCTCCTTTTCCCTTGGGGGCACCGGTAGGCAATTCGGGGCGGCCGAAGTAGGTATTGAGGATTTCAATAGTAGGTACTACCAATTCATTTTTATTGGAAGAAATCACCGCCAGCGGTTTTACCTCCCCTTTGTCGGCTAATGCGTGCATAACGGCCATCGCCCCTACGTCATCGTAATCCGGACCAATATCGGTATCGAGGATCAGCGAATTGACCGGTCTTCCGGTTTGAGCATAAGAATCGGCGAGTGTAAAGAGGCAAAGGATCAGTAAAACTTTGTTCATGACATTCATTAGAAAAAGCGGTCTGTTGTAAAGCTATTCGCTTTTGCCTGCCAATATGCTGCATCAGCAGGATTTTTTGGAGGATAGCAAGGGTTACATCAGTTTTTCAACACCTGGAATGCCTGTTTTGTTTCTCCATTCACTACTTCCAGCACATATATTCCCTCTTCAAACTCGCGGCCTGACAGATCAACGTGGCGTTTCGGAGCTGCATTCAATGTCTCACCGCCGAGTTGCTTTAAAATTCTTCCTTGCAGGTCATACACATTCACGGACACCGAGCGGCTTGCAGGAACCTCGTCGCCCAGGTAGAAAACGCCTTTGGACGGGTTAGGATAAACCGACCATTCGGATTGCGCTTCGAAAGTGACCGATCGTACGCGGGAATATTGGTAAGTACTGTCGATATCCATCATTTTTAGCCTGTAATACAAAGTTCCCCATTTGCCTGGCAACTGGTCTGTGTATTCGTATTTCCGGCCGCTTTTCAAATTACCCTCCCCGGAAACCTGCGCCAGCCGGACGAATTTTCCTTGCCGGTAAGCCTCGTCACCGGTAGCCACTTCAATATCGAAATGATCGAAATTTTCTTCGGAAGCAGTTTCCCATTCCAGCAGCACGTCTTTCGATTGTCCGTCGTTCTGCTTTTTCCGGGCATTGAAACTCACCAGTTCAACAGGCAAAGCACCCGGGTTTCCCACAAATCCTTTCGAAAGCCAGAATTCCGAAAAAGATTTCAACTTCATTTCGGCATAATATCCTTTGTCGTACGGAACGATCGTCACTTCCCCCGCCGGGTGAAACGACCACCCGCCTTCGGTACTATTGGCTAGTGAGCCATCCTCTTTCGACGGGTTGGGAGCATTCCGGTATTTGGAAATACCAAGCTCAAACGGATTCACAGGTTTGCCGCAAGTCCCGCAGCCCACAGCATTGATCAACGCCTCACTTTCGGTTTCGAGGAAGTAGAACCGGACGGTCGCCAGGTTCGCGAGCTCGCTGTTAGCCGGTTTTACCGTGAAATTTCTGTCGAGATAATACTGTCCATTGCCATTTCTGACCCCTACCGTGTTCAGATACGACTGTATTTCGGTATTACCCATATTCTGCCCATTCGGGTTAATGGACGCTATCAGTTTCCCGCTGCTCGTAAAGTTCACCCAACCCGAACCGGAAACCTGCTGAGTAGCCACTCCGCCGGCATTGTCGAGGATCGGTGCAATCCCGTCAAAAATGTGAATGTCGTCCAGGGCGATTCCTTCGCGGTGGGTAAAACCGTCGGAAATCAGCACAAAACGCAGTTTGAGGTTAACAAACCCGGTAGGCAGCGCCATACTCGCCACGTGCCAGCGAAGGTAGTCCTGCATAGCCCAGGCCCCGTTCCCTGAATAGGTTTTGTTATACCAGTTGGTCCCCTGCCCCACCGCACCCAGGCGCGTCCACGGACCACCATTTCCGGAATATTCGATGTACACGTAATCGCAAGGCGTAGGCTCGCACACTTCCAGGTCAATGGCTGCGCTGAAACTCAACATGGGCGAAGCCAGACTACTTACATTGAAGCAGGGCGAGTACAGATACGATTCCTCCTTATCATTATATCCCCCCGCAAGGTTAGTCTTCCAGACTTTCGTTCCGCTCGCCGCCTGGTTCAATGCACTCGAAGTCGGGGTACCCCATTTCCACGAGCTATTCGTACCCTTGGCACTCCAGAAGCCGTCACCATTTTCAAAATTTTCAAGATAAGGGAATGAGCTCAGCACCGGCGCATTGAAGACTTTAACGGCCAGCGTGTCATTATCCCGGAAGCTGTCTGTCGTCAATTCCGACCAGGCTTTGAGGTTTAATGCACCCACCGCCGAAAGATCGGCCTTGGGACCGAAAGTAAAATCGATGGTCGTACGCTTGGCAATTGATGCGATCGTGTCACGGAGTATCGTGCCATTTGGCAGCGACAATGCGATTGGCAAGTTGGAAATATCCCGCGCGGAGCTGTTCCGGATGCGGATAGCGATCGTTTCCGCATTACTCAACCCACAACTTTCCGTAGGCGGTGCAAGCAATGCCAGCATCTGAATATCGTCGATCACCGAAACAATGCGGATGTCGTCAAAGGAATAGCCGGCCCCGTTGCTGTAATCGGAAGTGATCATTTTCCCCCATTGCCCCCAACGGACCTGGAAGCTCGACGAGAAATTTTTCGCATTTGCCGAAAGCAGCGCACTTACTTCGAGCGGAGGGGTGGTCTTATATCCCTGGGTCGTGAGGTTCTGGTTTGCAAAAAGATCATAAGCCTCGATCCAGGCGTCGGTGTCCTTGCCCCTTATCCATACTTTATTGTTACTGTTCGTTTTCTGCCCGTGGTTTTTATACGAAAATACCAGCCGCAAATCATCGGTATTGATATTGTATCCCGCCAGGTTGAAAGTGCCTGTCAGATAACTCGTGTTACCCGCCGAATACGCCCGGTTCGCATCGAGCGTCAACGCTTTCTGACCGGACGCCGCCAAACCGGTGTTGATAAACGTCCTGATCCTTCCGGCGTCGGTGTCGGCGTTGAAATCGTATCGCCCATCCCCTGTAAGCCCCATTTGTGCAACGGTGACATTCTGTACAGGCAGGTTCTCCATGTCATCATTAAATGGCAATGCCAGCTGGTCGTTGGGTAGCTGCCTGAAAAGCTTCACCAGCGTATCGTTCGCGGAAACATTATCCGAATTGCTATGGATAAATACTTTGAAATTATAGTCCCCGGGATTGGACAAATTGGCGCCCACTGCGAAGGTGTGATCGTAAGTCTTTCCTTTTTCAATAAAAGGCGTGATCGTTTCGACCGGTACGCCCACACCATTGAGTTCGTACCCTACGTCCAGCGAGCCATTGAAATCCACATCATCGAGGTTCTTGATTCTGATTTTGGCAAAAACAGTTCCGCTCAGTTCTGTCGAGGTATTTTTCCGGCCCGACGACGCCGGCGTCACGATGGATTCTATTTTGAGGTCATTGTCTGAAATGCTGCCGGCGCATGTACCGGTATCCGGCTTCCGCGAAATGGCCAGTGCCCGGCGCCCGGGTTGCCCATTCACGCGTGCCCTTACGGAAACGTAGTAAGTTGAATCTTTCACTAATCCGCCCAAAGCATACGTAATTCCGGAGGTAATGGCCACGGGCACCATTTCTTTTCCTTTCAGCATCATTACCTCGTAGTCCGTCGCACCTGTTACGGCTGTCCAGTCCAACGAAATGTAGCCTTCGCATTGCAGCGCCGATAGCGTGACACTCGGTACTCCGATCACCGTGAAAGGTTCGGAAATACTCTGCGCGCCCGTGCTGTTCTGGATCACCCGCACACGCACCTTATCCGAGCGCATACCCACCGGTACGGACCATGCAAGCTGGCTGGTACCCGCCGCCACCGTGGTCGAAATATTTGTCCATACTATGCCATTATTGCCGCTGTATTGCACGGTGAAGGTACTGGCACTGTTCCCGAAAGCATCCCATGAAATGTACATCGGGTCGCCGTCTTTCAGCCGCTCTCCACCCATCGGATTGGTAATGGCCAGTGAATTGGGGATGATATCATAAACCACAAAATACTCCTGAGACGGCGATTGCCCTACGGTGGTTCCCTTAACGGAGACAGCGTAGTTGCCCGCTGCCGGACTGTTGATCACCACCTGTTCCATATTATTGCGGTTATCAACACCGGTAGTCGCCGCATTATCGACACTGCCGGCAGCCGGATTGAGTAGTTGGGGAAGGATTGTATTAGAGGAAGGGGTTGTTACCTGAAGATCAAGATTGTGAACCAGGTTTTGAGAAGCCAGCGTACTACCTGCCGGATCGTTCCAATACAGCATTACTTTAACCCGAGCCGTATTGGCCGGGACGTTGATGGAAAAAGTATTGGTTGCCTGATGCGCAACCTGGCCTGTCGTATAACTCTGCGACTCGAGCATCTTGACTGAACGGAGCAAGTTCAGCCACCCGTACCCGAATCGATAGTCGGGCCCTTCGTTCCCTTTGTCGACGGCGCCGTTCACCAGCAGCGCTTTCATCAAACCATTCTTGGGATTCTGGTTTCCGTTCAGCTGCCGGTACCGCTCATACAGCATTGCTAACCCTCCCGACACAGCCGGGGTAGCCATACTTGTCCCGCTTCCGCTGCCATACAGGTTAACAGGAATCGTGGACATAATACCACTTCCCTGGGCGGTAATTTCCGGCTTCAATCTGCCATCTTTTACCGGCCCACGACTTGAGTTCGCCACAAGTCCGCCAGTTTCGCCGGTAGCGCCGACGGTGATGACATTTTTCGCCGTCTGGTACCCTCCCAAAACAGTTCCAAAACCCACAGCAAACGGTGCGCAGGTGGTGGAACCGCTGTTTCCAGCGGCAAAAACATGTTGCAGGTAAGGCATTTCGAAAGCCTGCTGGTCCAGAATGTACGAGTAGAGGTCATAGGCCCCGTTTGTTTCGCAAGTAATCACGTCCGATCCGTACGAATTATTGGTGATAACCATGCCAAAATCCTGCACATACTGGGGCGCATACGCCAGAATCGACGAATAGCTTTGAGCTACAACCGTCGCTTTGGGCGCGTAGCCCGCGTAACGCTCATCCATAATGCCTGCCCCCGCCATGGTACCCATTACGTGAAGACCGTGCGAACCGGCGTCAATAGGTGCCCTGTTGATGATCCGGCTATTGAAATCCACATGCCGTAAGGGATTGGATTCGTCACCGATCCCGACAACTACCCCCGCTCCTGACAGATTCCTGTTCCCGGGAAGGGCCGATTTCAAAACATTCGCCCGGCCATTGATAGTACTTTTATTATTCAACTGACGATCTGGCTGCGGCACTGCCTGTACGTATTGCACAAATGGTTGCCCGGCAAGTGTTTTCAACTCCTTCACCGGCACTCTGACGGTTAGGATCTGGTAGTTTTTGTACTGGTCCGAAACCAGTTCGTATTGCCGGCTTCGCAATGCAGCCTGTACCTCCTCATAACTGAAAGATTTAGGATAGCTGATCCACAAGTCGATGGTTGCAGGCCCCGAAAATGCATGGGACGGAATATTACCGCTGGCAAGCCCGGGCTGCATTTTTTGCTCAGCGCTTAGCTCCACGATGGCCCTTCCTTTGGTTCTTGCCAACGCCCCGGGATTACTACCTGCCGCTATCGTCGCCGTGTAGGCATAATTTGGCAGATATTCAAGAAGTTCGATACCCTCACGCCTCAATTCCTGTCGCTCTTCTTCGCTGGGAATGTCGTCGAATTGGATTACTACGAAGGACTTCTGCCCGGCGGTCGAAAGCCTGAATGCCGCATTGGAGCGACCGGATGCCGATGAAATATTTCGCTCGGGTAGAATTGAACCACTTTTGAGGAGAATTTGGTAGTCCTGACGCTTTTGACCTTTAACATGGCCAGTCAACAAGCTCGCTAGCAATAGTGTGTAGTAAAGATTTTTCCACTTCATAATTTTTGGTACAGATAAAGGATAGGTAATTCTACTTCATTCCACCTAATTATGCAAATTAATTCGGCCATTGTTTAATATAAATTAACCTGCCCATAAAACCAGCTGAGACACAGCCCGATGAGGCAGTACCAGCATGCAAACCCTAGATCGTATACGCGAATTTACCCCGTCCTAATTCGGTACGCGTTTGTAATTAGCAGGTGGCTGGTATAACTTAGCAGCCCTAATTTTTACCGTTGTTGCACGCATCCTTATGAACTTATACGGCCTGATCGGATACCCGCTTACGCACTCTTTTTCAAAGCGATATTTCACGGACAAATTCGTCAGAGAGAAAATCAAAGAGAGCAGCTATGAACTTTTTGAGATGAAATCCCTGGAAGAATTGCCCGAATTGCTGAAAAAGAAGCACGACCTACGCGGATTGAACGTGACAATCCCTTATAAAAAGGATGTGATCGCTTATCTCGACGACCTCGACGACGCCTCAGCCGAGCGCATAGGAGCTGTGAATACGATCAAAATTTACGCCGACGGCAGCACGAAAGGTTTCAATACGGATTACTACGGTTTTCAGCAATCGCTTGTGGAATGGTTTGATAAGCGGGGCGAATCCTGCAAAAACATCAAGGCGTTGGTGCTCGGTAACGGCGGTGCAGCCAAGGCGGTGCAGGTTGCGTTAAAAGACCTGGAAATGGAGTATACGCTGGTTTCCCGCCAAAAAAGCGACGACTGCGTAGCGTATGAAGGACTTACCCAGGAAATCATCGAAAACCACCGGCTGATTATCAATACGACCCCATTGGGAACTTTCCCCAAAACGGAAGAATGCCCCCTGATCCCTTATCAGTGGGTTACAAGAAGCCACTACCTGTACGACCTCGTGTACAACCCTGCCGAAACACTGTTTCTGAAAAAAGGCAGCGAACAGGGTGCCGCTACGATGAACGGGCTGAAAATGCTGGAATTGCAGGCTGAAAAAGCCTGGGAGATCTGGACGACCGAGGAAAATCTCTGGAGTATTTAAGTCCGGTTGTAGTAAGTCCACAAATCATCGCCGATTTGCTCCGAACCTTTGAACAAGCCCCGGGGAGCAGGAGCTGCGACGCCGTTGCCGATGGCCAGTGTACCCTGGCAGCGCCTGATTTCATCCCACAAACCGCTTTCCAGGAATGCGTTGATCACCGCGGCACCTCCTTCAACCAATACCGATTGTATCTTACGCCGGTGCAGGCCTTCCAACAGTTGCGCTATTTCGTCACTTTCCCGACTAACTTTCAAATAAGCCGTCGAAGGTAATGCAAAGCGTTCGGGCTCTGCCGGGATTTCGGTTTCGCGATCGTAGTTGACGACGATTGTACTTTGCGAATTATCGAGCAAATGAAGTTGCGGAGGCAGTTGCAGCCGCCGGTCGGTAACGATCCTAACCGGGTTCGTTCCTGCCCAATGCCGCACATTAAGCCGTGGATTATCCATCAATGCGGTTTTATAACCTACCATAATGGCATCCTCTTCGGTACGCCATTGGTGAACGCGCATACCTGACAACGCCCCGCTGATCTGCACAGGATCGCCCGCCTCATAGCCCAGAAATCCATCTGCCGTTTCGGCCCATTTAAGGATAATGTAAGGTCTTTTGAGGGTCATCGCTGTAAAAAAACGCTTGTTCAGCTCCAACCCGCGCGATTCCAGCACATGGCGTTCCACTTCAATGCCGGCTTCGCGCATTCTGTGAATGCCCCTGCCGGAAACTAATGGGTTAGGATCATCATTGCAAATGACCACTTTTTTCAGTTGGCGGCTCACAAGCAGATCAGCACACGGAGGGGTTTTGCCGGTATGCGAGCAAGGTTCCAGTGTAACATACGCCGTTGCTTGTGGCAGCAAATGCGAATTACCCTTAGCGTCCGCATCCTCGATCGCCCGTACTTCCGCGTGTGGACCGCCGTACGCACGATGCCAGCCTTCACCTATAATCCGGCCTTCATGAACGATCACACAGCCCACCATCGGGTTCGGGCTCACTGCGCCACGGCCATATTCAGCGAGCAGCAGGGCTCGTTCCATCCATTGATTGTGCGTCTCCATGTGGCAAAAATACAAATGCCCTTTTAAACTCAACTTTCGGGAGTTCCCATAATTTGCTAACTTTCCGACATTGGATCAAAATCAGTGAAAATGACTTCCGCACGCCAGCTTTATTTATATATAGTAAAAAACATCACAGTTTATCCGGAAAAAGAGGCTCAGGCAATCTCGTTTATGCTGTTGGAGCATTATATGCGCCTCCGCAATATCGACGTGCTGGTGGACCGCCCGATCGCCGACACCACGGCTCAGCCCGACTGGGATAACATTATCAAACGACTGAACAACAACGAGCCCGTTCAGCATATCATCGGCTCCACCGAATTTTGCGGCCTCGAATTCCGCGTTTCTTCGGCAGTGCTCATCCCGCGCCCCGAAACCGAAGAGCTGGTGCAAATGGTGACACGCGACTATGCGGAGCCCGACAAGAACATCTCTATTCTCGACATCGGAACCGGCAGCGGCTGTATTGCCATCGTACTCGCGCGCTTTCTCCCGCACGTGAGCGTACATGCGTGGGACGTGTCGGACGAAGCGCTGGAAGTAGCGAAGGAAAACGCCCGCCAGCTCATCGCCGATGTGACATTCGCGAAGCAGGATATGCTCAACGTGACATTCCCGCTACCCGGCAACATCGTACAGTTCGACTGCCTGGTCAGCAACCCGCCCTATGTGACCTATTCCGAGGCTGAAAGCATGCGTCCGAATGTGCTCCGTTTCGAGCCGCACGAGGCGCTGTTTGTGGAGGACAGCGACCCGCTGCTTTTCTACAAAGCCATCGCGGATTTTGGCGTACACCATTTGAAACAGCACGGCAAATGCTATGTCGAGATCAATGAGCATTTCGGTGCGGAAACCAAAAAAGTTTTTGAAGAAAGGAATTACAAAAACGTGGAAATCCTTCGTGATATCAATGGTAAGGACCGCTTTGTAAGAGCTATCTGGGCCTGATCCATTTAAAATTTTGACCCAATTTTCATGTACATAGAAAAAATCAGGGAGGTGCTGGATGAAATGGGCAAGGTAGTTGTGGGCCAGGACAAGCTCCTGAACCGACTGCTGATAGGCCTTTTTACCGGTGGTCACATCCTCCTCGAAGGCGTCCCGGGACTGGCCAAAACTTTGACCATCAACGTCATGGCCAAAGTGCTCCACCTGGAATTCAAGCGCATTCAGTTCACACCCGACCTGCTTCCCGCGGATTTGATCGGGACGATGATCTATAAACCCAAAATAGGCGATTACGAGGTCAAAAAAGGGCCTATTTTCTCCAACCTCATCCTGGCCGACGAGGTGAACCGCTCCCCGGCCAAGGTGCAATCCGCATTGCTCGAAGCGATGCAGGAAAGGCAAGTCACGATCGGCGACGAAACGTTTCTCCTCGACCGCCCCTTTGTAGTACTCGCCACCCAAAACCCGGTGGAACAAGAAGGTACTTATCCGCTACCGGAAGCCCAGATCGACCGGTTCATGATGAAAGTCTACGTCGATTACCTCGACAAGATGAAGGAGCTGGAAGTCATGCGCCGGATGTCGGATATTAATTATGAATACAAAATCCGGCCGATTTTAAATAAAGAAGAAATTTTCGCAATTCGCGACGAAGTCAACAAGGTCAATATCTCCGATACCCTCGAACGCTACATTATCGAACTGGTATTTGCCACCCGCCGCCCGCTCGACTACGGACTTCGTGACGAGGCGCGCTACATCCAGTTCGGAGCGTCGCCGCGGGCTACGATTTACCTCAATCGCGCGGCAAAAGCACTGGCTTACCTCGAAGGCCGCGATTATGTGCTGCCCGAGGACATCAAAGAACTCGCCCCCGACATTATGAACCATCGTATTCTGCTCAACTATGAAGCCGAAGCCGATGGCGTACGCACCATGACCATCATCGATTCCATTCTCCGAAAGGTTGCCATCGGGTAATTTAGGGTACCGGGTCGTGGCCGTGACCACCCCAGGGATGGCATCGTGCAATGCGTTTCAGTCCCATCCAGCCGCCTTTGAACGGGCCATGTTTCTGCACGGCCTCGATCATGTATTGTGAACAGGTGGGTGTATAGCGGCACGAATTCGGTAAATATGGCGAAAGTACCGCCTGATAAAACCGTACCAGGGCTATGAGTAAAAATTTCATTTCGCGTCTTGTCTCATATTAGTATATTTGACCATTAACACCACAAACGCATGCTTTCATATATCATGTGGGACGTCAGTCCCGAAATCTTCACCATTCCGGAAATCGCCGGCTTTGGTCCCTTCCCTGTCCGTTGGTATGGTCTCCTCTTCGCTGCCGGCTTTCTGATCGGCCAGCAAATTATGATCTATATTTTCAAGAAAGAAGGAAAGACGCTGGAAGATATCGACTCGCTCACGCTTTATATGGTGCTTTCGATCGTCATCGGCGCCCGTGTAGGCCATTTCCTTTTCTATGAACCGGAAGTGCTGTTTAAAAATCCCCTGGAAGTGATATTACCTCCCTACGCCGGGCTTGCGAGCCATGGGGCGGTGATCGGAACGGTGATCGGGCTCTTGCTTTACTCACGCTCGCGGGCAGGTACCGGTCAAACGTTCTTCTGGGTAACCGACCGCCTGACCATCACCTTTGCATTAGGCGGCTCGTTCATTCGCTTCGGTAACCTGATGAACTCCGAGATCGTCGGAAAACCTTCTGATGTGCCCTGGGCATTTATTTTCAAGCAAAATACCGAGTTTCTGCAAATCCCGCGTCATCCGGCGCAGCTCTACGAATCCATTAGCTGCTTCATCCTCACGTTCATCCTGATCGCGATCTGGAACAAATACAAGGCAGCCACGCCGCGCGGGCTAATGGTCGGAGTGTTCCTCGTATGGGTGTTTACATTACGCTTCCTGTACGAATTCCTGAAAGAAAACCAGGAAGCCTTCGAAGCCAATTATTCACTGAATATGGGGCAGCTATTGAGCATTCCGGCTGTACTCCTCGGCTTGTTCTTCATTATCCGTTCCCGGCAGAACCCTACGGAAGTCGCCAGCTGATCCTCGCACGCAAGTAGGCGTGCATCAGTGCGGTGTTTTCATTACATTGTAATTAGTTTGAAACAACTCTAACAATTGTCAGATGAAAACATCCTTTATAGCCGCATTTCTTTCATGCGCCCTTCTCTTGACCAGTTGCGGAAGCAAACAGGAAGAAAAAGAAGCCGAAGAAAAAGCCGCCGCCGACAGCCCGGCCGATGCTCTTCAGGCTATTGCCGATAAAGCCAAGGAAATGGGCGACCGCAAGGCCGTGGACCCGGTGGATTTCCGCAAGCTGAAAGACCTTTTGCCCGAAACCCTGGCCGGTATGAGCCGCACCGAATCGACCGGCGAGAAAACCGGCGCAATGGGTTTCACGGTTTCAACCGCCCAGGCCAAATATAAAGGAAGCTCCGATGAATCGCTCGACGTAGAAATCGTGGACACAGGAGGCATCGCCGGCGTATCCACGATGGCGCTCGCGGCCTGGTCTATCGCCGAAATTGATAAAGAAACCACCACCGGCTACGAAAAAACTACGACAATCGAAGGCTACAAGGCTTTTGAGAAATATAACAACGAAAGCAAATCCGGCGAAATCAATGTGCTGGTTGCCGACCGCTACGTTGTGAATGTGGAAGGAAACAACCTGAGCGTCGATCAGCTGAAAGGGGCTTTAAAGGCCATCGACCTCGGCAAGTTGAATGGTATGAAATAGGCCCAAAAAAGGAAAGCAGAAGCGTGGGTGCTTCTGCTTTTCAAGGTTTTAGGAATATGTAATGCTGGACTAACCCGGGTGCTATATCGTTGCCAGATCTACTTTTTCGCGCAGGATCTGTTTTGCTTTCACCAATTGGTTCTTCACTGTATTTTTGGATATTCTCAAAAACTCCGCTATTTCCTGATAGGATTTCCCTTCTTCAATATTCAGTTTTAAAATCTGCCGGCGCTTGATCGACAACGATTCGACAGCCGCCTGCACGACAGACAGCCTTCTTTCGGCTTCTTCCCTCTCGTCCTCCCCGGCAGCGCGGATCGCTTCCATATAATGCTTACGCAACTGCTCGCTCTTTTCAAGCTTTTTAAAATGGTCGAACGCCATATTGCGCAGGCAGGTGAACAGGTATGAGTTGAAATTATAGTCCGGCTTGATCTGGGTGCGCCTCACCCAAATCTTGATAAACACGTCCTGAACCATGTTCTCAGCTTCTTCCTCGTCTTTGAGCAGTGAAACCGTAAACCGCAGTGCAGGTGTTTTGTAGTGATTATACAACTCTGCAAAGGCTGCTTCGTCGCCTTGCGTCACTCTGATCAGGGTATTTTCGTCGGGATAGGCCACAGTCGTACAGTTTAGCTTTATAGAAAAGGGGACTAGGTAAAGAGATTATTTTATCAATTAAAAAACTTTTATTCTTGGTTTGATCCTATTTATTATTCGGCATCAAATTCTTTTTAACATTAATAGGTAATCAGTCAGGTATTAAAATAAAGTTGTTTCCAACATCACCCCGGCAGCGGAAAATTCTGCCTTCGAAACATTCGGTGATGTTTTGTATTGCGCGGCGTATTTGTAATTGTTTGATAAATCTACACCGCTGAATCTAAAATTTGAATCGCAAACTGCGTAAAAATATCGTCATTTTGCGCACCATTGTACGATTTAATCATAACATAATAGTAACTTATCATTTATTACATATTTCCTCATTTACAGTTAGTTCTTAGTGAAAAATACTTAGAAACAACGGGTAGTTCGGGCATCGTTTTCCCACTGCCGTATTTAACAATTTTGTAACATTTGCCGCAAATCGCCGGCGACGCGATAGCCCTCCTTCCTGCATCGGCCGTATTACCCAAAAACAGCTCAATATCCATATCCATTTTATCCTAAATCCAGACCAACCTTTGCTCATGGATCAAAGCCGCATCAACCAGATACTGGAGAAAATCTCCGCCGCCCAGGTCGCTGTATATGGCGACTTCTGTCTCGACTCCTACTGGGTCATGGACGACCGCACTTCTGAAGTTTCCATTGAAACCGGTTTGCAGGCCCAGGCCGTTGCCCGCCATTACTATACGCCGGGAGGCGCCGGGAATGTCGTGGCCAACCTTGCCGCCCTGAAGCCTGCGGGGATCAGGGTCATTGGTGCCGTAGGCGACGATATGCAGGGGCGGGAACTCATGGCACAGCTCCAACAGCTTGGTGCAGACACGAGCGCATTCATTGTCCAGAAAGAAAATTTCAATACATATAGTTACCTCAAACGGCTGGTAGAGGGCCAGGAAGAGCCGCGCATCGATTTCGGTGTATATAATATAAGGAGTATCGAGACCGACCGGCAACTCGTGGCTGCGCTTGAAAAAGCATTGCAGGAATGTGATGCATTGATTTTTAATCAACAGGTAACCGGAAGCATTACCAACACTTCGTTCATCGACGATGTGAATGCCCTTTTCAATCAATATCCCGACAAAATCGTGATGCTGGATTCGCGGCATTTCAACGACAGCTTCAAAAACACCTGCCTGAAATGCAACGACCGCGAAATTGCTTCTTTGAACGGGTTGGACGTGGCGCCGGGTGAAAACGTACCGGTGAGCGATGTAAAAGGTTACGGTGCGGAAATATTTGCCCGGTACCGAAAGCCGGTATTCGTGACTTGCGGAGAACGCGGCATTATCGCATTCGACGAAGCCGGCTACCACGAGGTACCCGGCATTCAGCTGAAAGGCAAGCTCGATACCGTGGGTGCGGGAGATACGGCGATCAGCGCCATTACGCTTTGTCTGGCAGCAGGGTTATCTCCGGCGGAAGCGGCGCTCTTCGGCAATTTTGCCGCGGCAGTAACGGTACAAAAGCTGTTTACAACCGGTACGGCGACCGGCGAAGAGATCGCCGTGGTAGCCAAAGACCCCGACTACATTTACAATGCTGACCTGGCCGAAAACGAGCGTGCCGCGGTTTACTATCCCGAAACGGAGTTCGAAATATGTGTACCCGAGATCCTCGACAAACTCGGACATATACGCTATGCCGTTTTCGATCACGACGGTACGATTAGCTCGCTCCGGCAGGGATGGGAAGAAATTATGGAGCCGGTGATGATGAAATCCATTCTCGGCAAGCAATATGATACCATCGACGCGGGTACATTCCATAAAGTGCAGGAAGAATGTAAAGCATTCATACACAAAACGACGGGTATCCAGACCATTTACCAAATGGAAGGCTTGGTGAATCTTGTGCGCGAATTCGGCTTTGTTCCCGAAGAGCAGATCCTGGACAAATTCCAGTACAAGGAAATTTACAACGATGGCCTGATGGAAATGGTGAACAAACGCATGGAAAAACTCGCCAACGGGGAGCTCGGCCAGGAAGATTACACCCTGAAAGGCGCCGTTGAATTCCTGAAACAGCTCAAAGAGCGCGGCGTAACGATGTACCTCGCGAGTGGTACCGATGCCGAAGATGTAAAAAACGAAGCCCGGATGCTCGGTTATGCCGACTTATTCGATGGGGGTATTTATGGTGCATTGCGCGATTACACCAAGTTTTCGAAGAAAATGGTGATCGAGAAGATCATCCGCGACAACAATCTGCAAGGGAAGGAACTGGCGGTATTCGGTGACGGTCCTGACGAAATCCGCGAGGGGCGTCGTGCCGGAGGTATTTCAGTGGGTATTACCAGCAACGAAGTGCAGCGCTTCGGACATAACCCGGCCAAGCGCCCGCGACTCGTACGCGCAGGTGCCCAGTTCCTGATCCCCGATTTCTCGCAACATAAAAAACTGATCAGCCTGCTGTTTCAGGAAAGCGAAAATTACGCTGAAGCCTGATGCGACATCCGGAAAAACGACTGATTGCCCGGCTGCTTTGCGGCCTCATGCCCTTGCTCTGGTCTTGCCGGAACGATAGAACGGTTGATAACGATCCGTCCTTTTACCAGGACGAGACGTTCATTCAGGAATATCATGAGGCTTTTCCCATGGAAGGCAACGATGTGCGGGCCGTTTTACCCGATCGCAACGGCGATATTTGGGCGGCCACGGCAAAAGGCGTTTTTCGAAAAATGAAGAATGACCGTAATTGGGTACCCATGCTCGACGGGCACGAAAGTGGGCCGTCGTACGCCCTCGCGCAGGATTCTGCCGGCATTATATGGCTGGGCACCTGGAACGGTCTATACCAATGCCAGGACGGCACAATTACAAAGGCGAATGGGCCGATTGGTCCTATTTCTGCGATTTGCACGGCAGCGGGCAAGATCCACGCTATCGGCCCCAATGGTTTTTGGACGGGTAATGCGAGTGGTTTTACTTTACAAAAAGCAGCCATAGCAAAATCTGTCCGCGATGTGATCAGCGACCGGAACGACGGATTATGGATAGCCTCCGACGTAGGACTTTATCACTGGACACCCTCGGAATTAACACATACCTACAAAACCGACGGGCTGATAGCTGCCTATACCAAAGGTTTGGCATACCATTACGACGGAAAGCTTTGGATCGGAGGCCTCGGTGGGATTACCGTTCAGGACAATGGCAAAAAGGAATCGGAGCTGCGGACAACCGACGGCATTCCTTCCACGTACATCACGGCGGTGCGTCTTGCGCCCGACAGTTCGATGTGGGTCGGCACGCAAACAGGCGTGGTACGTTTCCGGAAAGATGGTGGGCGTTCGTTGCTGTTTTCGAGAAGATGGCTGCTGGATGATCAGGTCAATGATATTGCATTTGACAAAGAAGGCAATGCATGGATAGCTACGCCGCGGGGTGTGAGTGCCATTAAAAAGCGGGATATGACGCTGGCGTCCAAGAACACATTCTTTTATGATGTGCTAATGAAGCGACATATACGAGCGCCGTGGATCGCGGGGCAGGCACATTTGCGCGTTCCCGGCGATACGACAACCTGGGAACCGGAAGATGACGACAACGACGGCGAATTTACCGGCAACTACCTGGCGATGGAAAGCTTCCGCTATGCCGCTACAAAGGACCCTATTGCAAAGGAGAATGCTAAAAAAGCATTCGGCTTTCTGAAATCGTTGCAGGAAGTGACGGGCACCAACGGCTTCTTCGCACGTACGATCATACCCGCTACCTGGACGCACATGCACGACGGCAACCGCACGTACACGGAACGCGAGCGAGCGGACGAGCTCGTGAAAGAACCGCGGTTCAAACCCCTAGAAACGCGTTGGCATTTGTCGGCCGACAAAAAGTGGCTGTGGAAAGGCGATACAAGCAGCGATGAAATGTGCGGGCATATGTTTGGCTATTACCATTACTATACGCTCGTGGCAGACGCCGCAGAAAAGAAAGTCATCGCCGCGCACGTAGGCAGGATTGTCGATTACCTGATGCAGCATAACCTGAATTTCGCGGATGTGGACGGCAAGCCCACGCGTTGGTCGGTGTGGTCGCCGGACCAACTGAACCGCGATCCGGAATGGCTGCCCGACCGCAACCAGAATTCGATGGAAATGCTCGCATTCCTGAAACTGGCGCATTTCATGACGGGCAATGCCAGGTATCAAAACGAATACCTGCGGTTGATCGAAAACGAGCATTATCTCGACAATATGAAAGAGGTGACGAAACAAAATCCCGCCTGGTTCATCTATTTCGATGTGGTACTGCAAGCATATCTCTACCCGATCCTGATCCGTTGCGAGCAGGATCCCGAGCGGTTGAAATTTTACAAAAACCACCTGGAAGAATGGTTCGCGAAACGCAAGGGTGACCATAACCCGCTGATTAACTTTATTTATAGCGAATGCCTGGATAAGAAAGTTGAGCTAAAAAACTCCGTGGATTTTCTGATCGATACGCCGCTGGATCTGGTGGACTGGCCGATCGATCACCGGAAGAGGGAGGATATTCAGATAGTGCGTACACCGGTTCTCGAAGACGAACAAATAAATGAACTGCAGCCCGCCAGCATAAGGCTCACCGTCCGTTGGGACAAGAACCCCTGGACAGTATCGGGGGGTAATCCGCAGGTAGAACGTGAGCCGGTTTTCTGGCTCCTGCCTTATTGGATGGGCCGGTATTTGGGAATGATTTCAAAATAGAAACTACATTCGATATGAAGACCTATCTTCTGTTCATCAACCTGCTTTTACTGGTTATGCAAGAAACATCAGCACAACAGACCTATGCCGAAAAACTCGGCTGGCCAAAGGGCACGAAGGTCATTATTTTCCACGTAGACGACGCCGGAATGTCCCGTTACTCGAATGAAGGGGCCAAAAAATCGATCCAGAACGGCGTTGCCACCTCGTGCAGCATAATGATGCCATGCCCCTGGGCAGCCAGCTTTGCCAAATTTGCCATAGCAAACCCGGGGATGGATGCCGGCCTGCATTTGACACTCACTTCGGAATGGCAAGATTACCGCTGGCCACCGCTGAACGGCATTGCGCATTCAGAAGGGTTGGTAGACGACGAGGGCTGTATGTGGCACGAAGTAGAAGAGGTGATCAAGCATGCCAGCCCGGATGTGGTGGAACAGGAAATACGCGCTCAACTAAGCCGGGCATTGAAGCTCGGTTTGAAACCTACCCATATGGATTCCCACATGGGCACACTATTCGCGCATATTCCTTATCTGGAAAGATATATCAAAGTGGGGGCTGAATTTGGCATTCCGGTGATGTTCCCGGGCGGTAATAATCGGCTTTTGAAAGAATGCCTGAACAATCCATTGATCAAAAAGCTGAAAGCCGAAGGGAAATGGAAGGACGGAATGGAGCTCCCCGAACCTGAAATCACCAAACGCTCGGCGGAATTCGGGCAAAAAATATGGGCAGCCGGCCTGCCCGTACTCGACGACCTCCACACGATCAGCGGCGACTGGAAGCCGGAGGGCGGCGACGTCACGCCCGAGCAATGGGGCAAATACAAAGCCCAGAAATTCATCGAAACGATCCGCAAAATGCAACCCGGCGTGGCGATGATGATCGTCCACAGCAGCGACATAACGGACGATTTCAAATACATCAGCGCTTCCGGCGGCTCGCGCTATGCCGATATGCTTTCGATGCTAGATCCCGATTTGAAAGCATTCATCCGATCGGAAGGCATTATCCTGACTACCTGGAAAGAGGTGATGGAAAGAAGGAAAAAAGTTAAATAACCAACTCAATACAATGCAAAAGCACATTTCGTTATCCCTCCTCTTACTGATGGGCACGACGTTCACACGTGCGCAGGTACAGCCTGTGCATAAAGACAAGCCCTATTTGCAGGATTTCAGCATCAAATATTATGCTGATACCACCCAGAGCTCACTCCAACAGGTTGCCGCCGATCGCAATGGCATTATTCAAATGCTTGCGAAAGAAGGGCTCAGGCACACTTCCGCCGGGCAATTTCTGTACCCGGGCAAGGTCGTTCCCGACCAGAACTACCGCTACATGAAGGACAAGAACATCAGCAACCTTGTTTCTTACGAAAATCAACTTGTTTACCTCACCGACCAGGTTGTATTCAGCAATGCGTGGGCCGGAACGCTGTTTTCAAAACATAACCTTCCCAAAGCCAGCTTGCTCGCAGGCGGCAAGGATTTTACGTTCCTCGTTTCCGATGGCGCTTCGCTCGAATTGATTAAAGACTCGAAAAGCCTCTGGAATGGCAAATTACCGGACGATTCTGTGATCGGATTGGCATTTCAGGGTAATGCAAACCAGTTCTGGGTTTTGGGGAGCAAATCGCTTTATAAACTGGGCGCTCAGGACAAAAAGCTGACCAAAGTGCTCACAGGCACCGATTTCACAGCATTTGACATTGCCTCGAAAGAGACCAAAATCATCATTGGAACATTGGATGGTTACCTTTCTTTGGATATTCCAACCGGAAAGCAAACCGGCAACATCAACCGAAAATTGCCTGCAACAAGGATTACGGCTGTGAAAGAGGTGAACGGTAAAGTATGGTTTGGCTCCGATATGGGTGCATTCGCATTGCGCGCCGACGGCAAATTCGACTATTATTTCGGTGAGCGCTGGCTGCCCGGCAATGCAGTTTTGGATATAGAAAAAGGGCCGAAGAACTCGGTATTGGTTTTAACCACCAAAGGTTTGGGACAAATCCAGTTCAAATCGATGACTTTGGAAGAGAAGGCTAAGCTATTTGACCAGCAGGTAAGGTTGCGCCACATCCGGAACGGGTTCAACTCGCAACTTACCGGGCTGAATCACGGTGATTTGTCGACGGGCTACACTGAAGACTCGGACAACGACGGCCTTTGGACATCCATGTACCTCGGTGGCCAGATTTTCCGGTATGCGGTCACCAAAGATCCCGATGCGCTGCAAAATTGCCGCGAGTCGATGGACGCTATGGAGCGCTTGTACACGGTGAACCCTGTGGCAGGATTTCCGGCCCGTTCCTATGAGCGTGCGGGGCATATCAATGAACTCCACGATGTCGAGCGCTGGCAACATTCGCCCGAAAAGGAATGGGACTGGAAGTCAACCACCAGCAGCGATGAAGTGATCGGTCATATTTTCGCATTCGGTGCAGCTGCGGAACTGATCGACGACCCGAAAATCAAGAAGCAGGCCGTTATGCTCATTGATACCCTCATGTCGCACATTGTGAAAAACGACATGTACCTGATCGACTACGATGGCAAACCTACCATGTGGGGTAAATGGCATCCCGACTATGTGAATGCATTCCCTACCAATGTCGGCGACCGCAAGCTGAATTCGTCCAACATCGTGGCTATGCTGCAAACCGCTTACCATTTTACCAAAAAGGAGAAGTACAAGGCGAAAGCATTCGAGCTGATGACCAAACACGGTTATTTCGAGAACATGATGCGACCTATGAGCATTATCGGCCGCGCACCGGAGGATGCCGACGAACATGCGAAACATATGTCCGACGGCTGGAACCACTCCGACGACGAAATGTACTTCCTCGGCTACTGGGGACTTTACCGCTATGCTTTCAACGATACGCTTAAAACCAGCTACAAAAAGCAGATTATCGACCACTGGCAAGCGGAACGTCCCGAAAAGGAAGGTGCCTGGAATATCTTCACGGCCTTAACCGGCACCAAAGATTTTGACTTGAACGAATCGGTGTGGTATTTGCAGGAGCATCCGATGGACCTGATCGACTGGGTAATCAAAAATAGTCACCGCAAGGACATTGAAAAGCTTGAACCTAATTTCCGCAAGCAAACCACCAAAGAGGTGCTACCGCCGGATGAACGTCCTATTCAACGACATAATGGTAATATGTTCAGCCTCGACCGGAGCGGCGGCAATGGCTCCGGTGAGCATAGTGCCGGCGATATCTGGCTTCTCCCCTACTGGATGGGCCGCTATCTCGGCATTATTACCGGCCCTCAAAAGTAGATTTCCCCATGAGACTTGTTTCTATCCCGGTTTTAACGTTCCTAACATTTTTGAGCATGCAATCCTGCCAGACAGACACAGCAGAAAAACAGATCACGCACGACCTGACCTACCACCACGACCTGGACAATAACGACAATTTTTCGCCCAACGGGCAATGGCTCGTGTACGACACCAGGACCGACGATGGCGGCATCGCAGAATCAGCGCGGATCGAGCGTGTGAACATTGAAACGGGAGAGAAACAAGTTCTTTTTGATATTAAAGACAATGCCGTTTGGGGCCCGGGTGCCGGGGCAGTGAGTTACGGCCCTAAGGAAAGCGCCGTTGTTTTCATTCACGGCCTTTCTACCAGCACCAAGGAGAACCCCTACCAGCAATGGCGCCGGACGGGTGTGATTATCCACGACGCCCGTCCGAATGTACCCGTGTACATGGATGCGCGTGATGTGACGCCCCCATTCACGCCCGGTGCGTTACGCGGGGGTACCCACCGGCACGAGTGGAGTGGCGACGGACAATGGATCGGATACACTTACAATGACGCTATCCTGAAAGCGCTGGAAGACTCGACCGGCCAGAAACGTAACCTGCGGACGATCGGTGTTTCTAAAAAAATCAGGGCCGTTAAAGTGGATGAAAATACCGAAAATGTATCGGGAGAATGGTTCAGCGCATTGGTCGTACGCGTCGTACCTAACCCTGCTCCGGGAAGCGATGAAATCAGTCATGCTGCAAGCGACAGCTGGGTAGGAACGAATGGCTATATTACACAAAATGGCACCCGCCAGATAGCCAGGGCTTTTCTCGGCATTGTAAAGGACAAAAATGGCCATGATACGCCGGAAGTCTTCGTCGTCGATATTCCCGAAGACATTACCCAGCCCGGCCCCCTTGGGCCGCTGGAAGGGACAAACACCGACTTCCCGATGCCGCCGAAAGGTGCAGTTCAGCGTCGCCTTACATTTACTGCAAACACTCCACATCCGGGCTGCACAGGCATTGTTCGCTCGTCACCTGACGGCAGCCAGCTGGCATTTCTGGCGAAAGATGCGAAGGGTATCAATCAGATTTTCACCATTTCGCCAAACGGCGGCAAACCGCGCCAGGTCACAGAATACACTTCCGACATTACGGGCAACCTCCGCTGGCATCCCGATGGGAAGCACGTGACTTACGTTTATGAGGGGAGTATTGTGCTTTGTGAAGTTGGCGACTCTCCGTTTAAAGAAAGGATTCAGATACTAACCGAGCCATCGGAGGCTGCTCCAAGTAATCTGGTCTGGTCGGCGGATGGAAAGGTTTTGGCGTTTAACCGGTTGGTTAAGAACGATTCAGGGAAGGGCGTGCAGCAGGTGTTTGTGCTAAACCTAAACTAGAATTTGACCTTTCGGTAAACTACACTTAGTGAAAGTTCTGCATTGAAATACGGTAGCTTAACCACATCTTCCATTTTGTCGTAAAACTCAATATTCCAACGTTCGCCATCACGGACATACATCTCGATTTGGCATTTCGTCTGCTCGATTATGAGATAATATTGCAGCGACGGATCAGAAGAGTACTCACGGAGCTTTTCAACGCGATCGGTCTTGGCTGTACTTTCGGACAGCACTTCGACGATCAGAAGTGGAAAAGTGGTGTAACGAACGGCATCACCCTTTTCTTCGCAAATCATGAAATCGGGAAGACGCACAACCTTTCCGTCTTCTAGCTTTAATTTTACATCATTTTGATAGAATTCATACGCCCCATTCTGCAAAATGCTTCGCAGTTGGAAATGTATATTGCCAGCAATGCGATTGGAAGTAGTTGTTTCTCCTGCCATCTCTATGATTTCTCCGTTGACGAATTCAAACCTACCTTCATGAGTTTCACAAAAGGCGAAGTATTCTTCCAGTGAATAGAGTCTTTCAGCCACAGCTTCCATGTTTCTGCTTTGTTTTCAAAAATAATGAATTACAGGAGAATGCGATTGGCAAACGTTGAACGTAACGCAATTTACGACTTCTCCAACCGAATCGATGACCTTCTGATAATCAGTTCCGAGCGCAGGATAAGTGGTTCCGAATGATCCATCGGCTTGGTACCATTTAATTGGCCGATGATGGTAGTCATAGCCGTCTTGCCCATCTGATAGCCGGGATAAAAAACAGTGGTAAGTTGCGGGGATACTACCTGCGAAACGGGATCGTTGTTGAAACCTACGATGGCGATGTCCTCCGGGATTGCATATCCTTTTTCCTTCAAAACCTGCATGCAGATCGCCGCACAAAGGTCGTTGGTGATAAAAAGGCCATCCGGCTTTTCTTCCGTTTGATCAATTTGCTCTGCTATGGCCCTGCCCGCTTCCTGACTCAGATCGGTCGATATCACAAGACGATTATCCAGCGGCAGATTCTGCCCGGCAACTGCACGCTTGAAACCTTCCATACGGTCGGCATACACATTTCTTCGCAGGTCTCCGGTCACGTGCATGATCCTGCGGCAGCCTTGGTCCAGCAAGTGGCGTGTTGCGTCGTAGCCTGCCTGCTCGTTATCGATGATCACCGCGCCGCATTGCGGATGATCCATGACGCGGTCAAAGAACAAGACCGGAACATTGCGGTTAATGAAAGTGGAGAAATGTTCAAAAGAATCGGTGTCGTAGGCAACCGAAACCAGCAGACCGTCCACACGGCTGTTAAACATCGTTTTGGCGTTGGCTTGCTCCTTCAATTCAGATTCCAGCGATTGGCTGATCAACAAGTTATACCCGAAATTGTTAGCTACTTCCTCCATTCCGGCCAATACCGTCGACATAAAATTACTGTTCAGCCTGGGTACAATGACCCCCAGCGTGTTAGTCTTACGGGTTCTCAAATGACTCGCAAAGGTATTGGAACGGTACCCCAGTTCGGCCGCCTTCTCCGCAATGAGTACCTTGGTTTTCGCGTTAATTGCGGGATGGTCGTTTAGCGCCCTACTCACGGTTGCAGGCGACAATGCGAGTATTTTTGCGAGATCGTAAATGGTAATTTCCTTTTCCATTATTCTTTTCTTGTAAGGGATCACAGGGGCATTCGCCGTCTGTTGTGTATGCTTTAAACTTGGCGGCTTTTTTGAACAGAAATCCCTGTCGCCAAAATTTACGGCAAGTTAATGCAATCGGTTACAATGCAAGATAATATTTATATTTTTATAAAAATTCTATTCGGTTATGATTCAAACAATGCGCTGGTTCGGCCCGAATGACCCGGTTTCGCTGATGGACATCCGTCAGGCGGGATGCTGTGGCGTCGTTACCGCGCTGCACCAGGTACCGGTTGGCGATGTCTGGACGAAAGATGCGATCCGGGAAAGGATCTCGCAGGTTGAAGCAGGTAATGAACGGTATACTTCCCTGAAATGGTTGGTCGTGGAGAGCCTCCCGGTACACGAGCATATCAAGAAGGGCCTGCCTTCTCGCGAGCAATACATCGAAAACTATAAGCAGTCGTTGCGCAATCTGGCTGAGGAGGGAATCCGGACGGTGTGCTACAATTTCATGCCGGTACTCGACTGGTCACGTACCGACCTCTCCTACACATTCGCCGAGGGGCATAAGACGCTGCGGTTTGTCTGGGAGGATTTTGCATTGTTCGACCTCTACATTCTCCAACGTCCGGGTGCAGAAGCGGATTACGACGAGCAGGTACGCGAATCGGCCAGGCTGAAATTGCAAAGCATGTCGCCCGCAGATATCCAGGGATTGACAAACACAGTTTTATTGGGCCTGCCGGGTTCGGAAGAGGCGTTTGAACTCGCGAATTTCCAGGAGTTGCTCAATGCATATGCAGCAATCGGGGACCAGGAGCTACGCGAAAACCTCTACTACTTTATCCGCCAGGTAGCACCTTTGGCACAGGAGCTGGGCATCAACCTCTGCATTCACCCCGACGATCCGCCGCGACCGCTACTAGGCTTGCCGCGGGTGGTGAGCACAGAGGCCGATCTCACGCAACTCATGAATGCGTGTAATGTACGCGCCAATGGCATCACCTTCTGCACCGGCTCACTGGGCGTTCGGGCAGATAATGATCTGTCGGGCATCATCCAGCGACTAGGCGACCGCATCCATTTCGTCCATCTCAGAACAACCAAACGAGAAGCAGACGACAACCGCAATTTCCACGAGGCACCGCATCTGGATGGCGATGTGGATATGTACGAGGTTGTTAAAGCACTACACCAGGAAGAGCTGCGCCGCGGTGCAGCACATTATGCCGACAATCTGCTGCCGATGCGTCCCGATCACGGATTCCAAATGCTGGACGATTTGCACAAAAAGACTTATCCCGGCTATTCCATGATCGGCCGGCTCAAAGCACTGGCCGAGCTGAGAGGACTGGAAATGAGCATCGCACAGTCAGTCCGGGAATATTAATCAAGGTTTATAGATTTAAAAATAATGTCTACTCATAGTCAAATCGAAACAATACCATCACTGAATGTCTTCTCGCTGAGAGGCAAAATTGCCCTCGTAACAGGCGGTGGAAGCGGCATTGGATTTTACATTGCCCAATGCCTCGCACAGGCGGGCGCACAGCTGGTGATAACGGGCAGGCGCGAGGATGTTTTAAAAGAAGCATTACCTAAGCTCGGCACGGATGCCCGCTATTTTGTCAACGATATTACGGACCTTAAATCGCTGCCGGGACTAATCGAAGCCATAGAAACCCAGGTAGGCGAAATCGATATCCTGGTCAACAATGCCGGTATTAACATGAAAAAACATGCGGTAGAAGTCTCCGACGAGGATTTCGACCGCGTGATCCAGACCAACCTTCACGCTGTTTTCTCGATTACGCGCGAATGCGGAAAGCGAATGGTGGAGCGCAAGCGCGGGTCTATCCTGATGATCACCTCCATGGCCGCATTGTATGGTATCGACCGCGTGGTCGCTTATACAGCGTCAAAATCGGCCGTTGGCGGGATGGTGAAGGCGTTAACCACCGAATTTTCGCCCTATAATGTCCGTGTCAACGCGATCGCACCTGGTTTCATTGAAACGCCTATGATGCTTACCGCCATGAACGGCGACCCTTCACGGCGTGACAAAGCCATGGACCGCACGCCGATGGGCACCTGGGGCAAACCCGACGACATCGGCTGGACAGCCGTATTCCTTAGCTCGGAAGCCGCAAAATTCATTACCGGCGTTTCATTGCCTGTGGACGGTGGTAATTCTATCGGATTTTAGTCAAACCTTTTCTTATCGTAATCAATGAAAAAACAAAACATCCTGACAACATGCCTGCTCTGGCTGCTATTCTTCGGGCTGGGCGGGCCCATAAGCACACACGCGCAGAAAATCAAATGGAACAAGGTCAAGATCCTGGTTTACACCAAAAACGGAAAGGGCTATGTGCATGACAACATCGCCAATTCCAAAGTAGCGATACTCGCTCTGGGAAAACAGAATGGATTTGCCGTAGACACCACTTCCGATCCGTCGAAGTTTACCGATGAAAATCTTAAACAGTACGATTGCCTGGTTTTCTCGAATACCAACAACGACGTTTTCGACACCGATGCGCAGCGGGTTGCGCTCATGCGTTATATTCAGGCAGGCGGCAACTTCGTAGGACTGCATTCGGCGTCCGGTACGGAGCGTAAATGGCGGTGGTTCAAGGACCTCCTGGGTGGAACGTTCTTCTGGCATGAGCCGGGCCAGAGTTTTTCAGTTAAGATCCTGGATCCTAAGAACCCATCGCTCGCCCATCTTGGCAAGGAATGGCCCCGGCAAATCGACGAATTTTATTTTATCAAAGAACTCGGCGTAAATCTGACTGTACTGGCTGTAAATGATCATTCAACCATTCAAAAACCTGCCGGAAAAGCGCTGGATACCTTTGGAAATGTATTTCCGTCAGTCTGGTGGCATGAATACGATGGCGGCCGCTCCTTCTACACCTCACTCGGGCATCAGAAGGAAGATTATGAGAAAGAAGACTTGCGCAAGCACATTCTCGGCGCCATTGAGTGGGCGATCGGGCCACAGAAGCCCAGAAATTACAGCAAGGCCTACGCGACCAGCCCGCAGGATCCGGTGCGAAACGCCATTCCCGCCCTCTCCAAATAACCACGAACATATCAGTCATCAATCCTAAATCTGCATACAACATGAAAGATCAGAAGGAGCAAAATCAGGACAGAAGGTCATTCCTGAAAGCCACCGCAAAAGGTACAGCCGGCATTATCGCAGCATCGATGTTCCCTACCATCGTACCATCGACTGTTTTCGGTAAGAATGCGCCGAGCAACAAAATCAATATCGGGCAGATCGGCTTTGGCCGCATCGGTTCCACGCACGACTTGCCGGAAGTAATTAAAAATGAAGCAGCACACGTGATCGCCGTAGCTGATCTGGATAAAAACCGCCTCGCGAAAGGTAAGGAATGGATTGAGCGGAAATATGTCGAGCGCACAGGAAAAGAGAAATACCTTGAAGTAAAAACATACGACGATTACCACGAAATTCTGGGTCGTAAAGATATCGACGCTGTTATCATCAGTACGCCCGACCACTGGCATGCGCAGCCAGCCATGGAGGCAGCTGTTGCAGGCAAGCATATTTATATGCAAAAACCTACCTCACTCACGATCCGCGAAGGCCGCCAGATGGCCGATATGATCAAGAAGAAGGGGGTTATTTTCCAATTGGGCAGCCAGCAGCGATCGATGAACCCGTGGCCGCAATTCAAGCGAACCTGCGAGCTGGTACGCAACGGCCGCATTGGAAAGCTCAAAAAAGTATACGTGGGTCTTCCGGGTGATCCTGCGGGCGGGAATACGGCGCAAATGCCTGTTCCGTCTAACCTGAACTACGACATGTGGCTCGGCTCAACACCGGAGGTTTATTACACATTGGACCGCGTGCATTCGCAAACGGATATTAACGATCGACCGGGCTGGCTGCGTCTCGAACAATTCGGAGCGGGTATGATCACCGGCTGGGGTTCGCACCACATTGATATCGCGCATTGGGGAATGGATACCGAGCTCACCGGCCCGATCGAGATAGAAGGCAAAGCGACATTCCCTGCAAAAGGCTCTGGACTCTGGGATGTACATGGCGACTTTCTGGTGAATGCATTATATGAAAACGGTGTAGTGATGGAAATCGGCGGTACCAATCCTAATGGCGTAAAATTCGAAGGAACAGATGGCTGGATATTTGTCTCGCGTGGCAATGTGGGCGTCACTGCCTCCGACCCCGTGGCTGCTCAGAATGCAAAAGAAAACAAAGCATTCTATGCCAGCGATCCCAAAATTCTTGGCTCGGTAATCGGAGACAATGAAATCCATTTGTACGAAAGCCCCGAGCAGCACCAAAACTGGATCGAAAGCATTCAAAGCGGCAAGCAGACGATCAGCCACGCCGAAATCGCGCACCGCTCATGTACCGCGTGCCTCCTCGCGCACACGGCTATGAAACTCGGTCGTAAAGTGAAATGGGATCCAAAGAAGGAGCAATTCATTAATGACAAGGAAGCTACCGCAATGCTCTCACGGCCGCAGCGTGGGAAGTATGGGACTAATAATGTGAAAGGTTAATCCTTTAAAAAATCCTGGTGCAGCATTGGCTGGTCAGGATTTTTTTATAATTTAAAAGTTTCCAAATTTAGAAACACACATTATCTTTATCTTAAGAAGCAATGCGCTATTTCAACACACTGATATTGGAAGAGGCCAATCGGTTTCTATTAACACTTGATACACATACGATGGAAAAAGTGCTCTATAATATTAAGCTGGCCGCACAAACCAATGATCCCAGGCTCCTCAAAAAAGTGCATCAATATGTTTGGGAGTTTCGTACCAAATGCGGTGGTAAGGAAATCCGGCTTTTGGCATTTTGGGATAAAACGCAAGCTGAAAATACGCTGGTGGTAGCAACTCACGGCTTTATTAAAAAATCCTGGAAGATTCCGCCTATCGAAATTCAGCGTGCTTTAAGAATCAGAAATTCATACTTTGATAAAAGCCATTAGACATATGAAAAAGGCAGCGATGAAGACCTACACTTTGGACGAGATGATCGATAAGCATGTAGGAGTAAGAGGTACCCCGCGACGAGATGCCTTTGAGCATCGTTTGAGCATGGATTTACTAGGACGAACGATACGCGCGGTGAGAAAAGAGCGCAATCTAACCCAAGAACAACTTGGGGAAATGGTCGGCGTGCAAAAAGCGCAAATCTCTAAATTGGAAAACGGTGCAAACAGTGCAACCATTGATACTATCCTGAAAGTGTTCAGCGCATTAAGAGCTGAGATTCAATTCAATATTACCTTCGACCAGCAAACATTCAGTATTCCAACAAGAGAGACCAGCGAAGAGTCGAATCTCTCTTAATAATTCCCCTTATACTCCCGGGGCGTGTGCCCGATATACTTCTTGAAATTCCTGTTGAAATTCGATAGCGAATCGAAACCGCTGTCGTAGGCGATCTGTGCGATGGTCCACTTGTCTTCGAGGAGTAGTTTGCAGGCGTGGCCGATGCGGATTTCGTTTACGAAATCGATGAAGGTCTTATTCGAACGTGCTTTGAAATAGCGACAAAATGCGGCTTCTGTCATACCGGCCAGGGAAGCGACGTCGCTGAGACGGATTTCCTGGAAAAAATGCTGCAACACATAGTTATGCACTTTTTGCATTCGCTCGGTTTCCGATACTTTGAAGTTGTTCACATAACCATAGCTCGAAATGAACTCCCCGGAGTTGTCATGCGCAAGTTTGTCGAGCAGTGTCAGCAGTTGCAGGATGCCTTTAAACCCTTCCACGGTCGTGAGCGACACCAGCTCCTCGCGAATATGTTCCGAGAGCGCGCCTTTGTAGGCAATTCCTCGCTTGGAGTCGGCCAGTAACTGGCGCAGCCCCAGCATTTCGGGCTTGTCGAGAAAGTCCTTCCCTAAAAAATCCTCCTGAAAATAAAGCACAATACCGTGGGTCATCAACGGCGAACCGGTTTCGAAATAGGCCGGGTCGCTGCGCCAAAGGTGTGGTACGTCCGGACCGAGAAACACCGTATCGCCCGGACCGAAAGTTTGAATGGAATCCCCTATCAACCGTTTGCCAGTTCCCTCCAGAACGGTAAATAATTGGTAGTGTGGATGAAAATGCCAGTTGGGATCGAAATGAGGCTCTTTGAGCTCGTGAACCGTCACTGTACGGACCTGGCTCTCGATATTTTTATGGATCGGCGCTTTCATATTCTGTCAGTATTTTACCCAAAAGATCAGCAATATTACATTATTACTATCAAAATATGATCATTTGACGCATTTATTCACAAAAAATAGATTGAGCCTTCGGTAAAAGAAAGCAGCCTTGGAACCGTTATAAATTATGCCGTCCATGCTCGGATGACTGGCATATTTTTTGTAGATTTATAGAGCCGCTCAACTTTTTTGCAACCTTTTTTGCGAGTACGATGTCAATCATAGGTAGTTCTGAAATTTATTTACGCATATGAAAGCCCTTATAATTCCGACAGCATCCGTGCTGTTTTTTTCGCTGCTAACGGGTTGTGGAAAAACTACCACAATCAGCAGCAATCTGGAGTTGACCGGCAAATGGCAATTGGAGAGCATCGTGCAGGAGGATGATACCATCAGCAAACCCGCTACTACAAAGGGAGTGATGGATATAGGTCTCAATTTTAAAGACAAAGGCGAGCTGGAAGGCACTACTTCCACCAATATTCTTACAGGCTTTTACGAAACCGCCCAGCAAAATACGATCCAGATCGGCGGGGGTGGTACCGAAAGAGCGGAAACGAGCTGGGGCAACCTGTTCGTCAATGCGCTACCGAGTGTAAACCTGTATGATTTGAAGACCAATCGGTTAATCCTGTATTACGAAAATAACAACCAGCTCATTTTCAGCCGGGTGCAGTAACATGCATTGAACATAAGCTCATAAAGTGGCGGTCTTTTTCAAAAGGCCGCCACTTTTGTTTTGGTCCAATGAGTCGATTTTACCCAGATATTCACGTAAATAGACGTCAACTTATCAATATCAGCTAACTACTCGTCAAATCGTGTATATTGAACAGTACTTTTTTACTTTAAGATTGTATACTGAAAAGACACGGGCATTTGCATCCCGCCTAATCCATTCGCCAGCGAGATAAATTCGATTTTGATGAAGTACAGTATGAACCTCCTTTTGTGGGGAAACCAGATTGACGAAAAACTATTTCCTACCCTCGAACTCATTAAAGAGATCGGTTTTGACGGTGTCGAGGTACCTATTTTCAATACAAATCCGGAGCATTGGTTCAAATTCCGCCAAAAGCTCGACAGCCTGGGCCTCGTGTGTGAGACCGACACGATCTGCGGACCATCGGAACACCTCATCAGCACCGACCCGGCCATGCGCCGCCACACGATCGATCATTTGAAAAGTGCGCTGGATTGCTCACTCGTACTGGGTGCCAGCCGTCTGATGGGCCCATATCACTCCGCTCTGGGCGTTTTTACAGGCAAACCGGCCACTGAGGAAGAATGGCAATGGGGAATCGAGGGAATCCGCGAAGTGGCAGACTATGCCGAATCGCTGGACATTACCCTTGGGTTGGAATACCTGAACCGCTTCGAGTTGTACCTGACCAGCTGCGGCGACGAGATCATCCGCTTCGTGGACGAGGTGAACCACCCGAACTGCAAGATCATGTTCGATACGTTCCACGCAAATATCGAAGAGAAAAATATCGGCGACACCATCCGCAAGGCCGGCGACCGCATTTCATTCATCCAGCTTTCCGAAAATGATCGCTCGACGCCCGGTAAGGGCAACGTGGATTGGGAGGGCGTGTTCCAATCGATCCGCGATATTAACTACGATGGCTGGATCAGCATCGAGGCATTCAGTCCGAAACTGCCGGTGGCCAACATCTGGCGCAAAATGTTCGATTCGGAAGAACAGCTGATGCGCGACGGGCTTGCCTTCATTAAGTCCAACCTCGGATAGTCAATAAGCCGTCCATCGAATACCCTCACGCACTTTATTGCCAATCAAATGTAACTTTTAGCCACATTTGATTGGCAATAAAAGTATTGGCAGAAAAAATTGAACAATTAGAACGAATTAAAAAATGAGTGCAGAATAACAGAAATCATTATTTGGGATTGGTCTAAATAAGTCTACTTTTGACAGCGTTTTGCCAACAGCTAGTTTATTTAACCCAATATCATGAGGATATTTTGTTTACTCATCCTTTCCCTTTGTTGCTTCAACACCTTTGCACAAACAGGCCAGATCAAAGGCAATATTAGAAACGCCGCGGGTCAACCGGCCGAATCCATCAACCTGATCCTGAAAGGAACAGGCCAGGGAACGCTTACGGACGCCGATGGCGATTTTGAGTTCAAAGCATTGGCTCCCGGCCACTACGTGTTGGTGGGTACGGGCGTGGGTATCAAGCGTATCAACCGGAATGTGCACGTCAAAGCGGACGAAATGTATTCGCTGGAAATTACCACCGAAGAAAACACCCAGGAACTCCAGACGGTGGAAATCACCGGTCGCCGCGAAACCACTTATAAGAACGACCTTTCCTTCATCTCCAGCAAAACCGCCACCCCCATTAAAGAGGTGCCGCAGGCGATCGCTTACATTACCAAAGAAGTAATGCGCGACCAGGGGACATTCCTCATGGGCGATGCTGTCAAAAACATGAGCGGGGTGAACCAGTTTACATTCTACGATGATTTGACGATCCGCGGCTTTCGCATGAACGGCGGCAGCACAACGCAGCTCGTGAACGGCCTTCGCACGTTCTCCGGGTTCTGGAAACAGCCGCCGGTAAACTATCTCGAACGCGTGGAAGTAATCAAGGGTGCCGCTTCGGCATTGTACGGCAATACTTCGCCAGGCGGAACAATCAACCGCGTGACTAAAAAGCCGCTTGCCACACCCCAAAAATCCCTCAGCTTTACCACCGGGAGTTTCAATACCCTCCGCACGCTGGCCGACTTTACCGGCCCGATGAACGAAAGCAAGACGCTGCTTTACCGACTCAACCTGGGTTATGTGAATGCACAGGGCTTCCGGAATATGCAGTTTGATAAAAATATCATTGTAGCGCCATCCGTATCGTTCCTCCCTACAGAGAAAACGCGTATCAACTTTGACCTTGTTTTCAACCGCTCCAACAGCCGCCTCGACCGCGGTCAGTCCGTAAAAGGGAACGACTTGTATTCGAGCTCGATACGTACGTCGCTGAATGCGGTGAATGACTATCTCAATGAAGAAACTTACCTGATTACGACTTCATTGAACCACCAGTTTACCCAAAATACGTCGTTCAACGTAGCTTACCTGCGTACCGGCTATTCCGAAGACCTGCTCGAACATCGCAGCAGCAATGTAAATGCCGTGGATTCGGCCGGTAAAGCGATCGAAAACCTGGTGGCCCGGCAAGTGTTTATCCGCAAAACGAAGTCGTTCATGGATAATGTGTCGCTATTCTTCAACCATAACTTTAATACAGGCATCGCAGAGCACAAACTGGTAGCAGGCTATGATTTCATCCAGTCGTCGACCCCGAAAGGTTCCGGCCAGCAGACCGCGAACGGTTACCTGCTCAAAGCGGGCGGCGCGGCGGCCTACAACCCCAAAACGCCTGAAAAATATGTGTTCTACAACTATACCGAGAACGGCGTTACTTACAGCATTCCCAAGCCGAATATCTCGCACTACGACCTGACGTTGCAGAACAACAATATGGAAGACCCTTCCAAGTACATTTACAACGTGACGGCCAACGCAGCCACCACACCGGTACTTTACAAACTGCACGGTTTGTATTTGCAGGAACAATTAAAGATCAGAAAGTTGCAGATCCTGCTTGGCCTGCGCTATGACACTTACATCGACAAGAAAGGCTATACGACCAACAACGAGCAGAATGTAACCCAACACGCATTGCTGCCGCGCATCGGTGCCGTGTATTCTTTGACCAGCCATATTAATGTGTACGGTACCTATACACAGGGCTACAACCCGCAGGATCCCGTTGTTCAAAGTAACCCCTTGTCCGGCGGGCCGTTTGACCCGATCCGCAGCAGCTTGTCGGAAGCCGGTTTGAAAACAGAATGGCTGGACGGTCGCCTGACAGCAAATGTTTCGGTTTACAAAATCACACAGACCAACACATTGTATTCTGCCAATGCAGCCGATCGTCCCGACCTGATGATCCAGGTAGGGAAAGAAACCGCAAAAGGCGTCGAATTCGATGTGACTGGAAACATCCTGCCGAACTGGAACGTGATCATGACTTACAGCTACAACGACGCCAAGATCACCGACGCCGGCTCAAAAGCTACCGACCAGGTGCTCGTGAATATGCAAAAACCCAATGCACCGAAAAACCAGGGGAGTGTATGGACGAAATATACCTTCGTGGATAACTTCCTGAACGGCTTCGGCGTGGGGCTTGGTGGCAACTTCGTGACCGAGCGCAACCTGTCGCTGAACAACAACCAGACATTGCCGGGCTACGCATTGCTGAATGGGGCTGTTTATTACAAAATCGACAAGTTCCAGTTCCAGGTGAACCTGAACAACCTCGGAAACAAAACTTATTGGGTAGGCGGATATGACTACCTCCGCTTGTTCCCGGGTGCGCCGCGCAACTTTATGGCTACGATTTCCTACACTTTCTAAATGCGTGCTATTCCATAATGCTGTGAAAAAGACATTCAAGAAAATTGCATCGCAACTACATTTATGGCTGGGGGTTTCCTCCGGCCTTGTGGTTTTTATAGTAGCGCTCACGGGCAGCGTTCTGGTTTTCGAAGAAGAGCTGGAACCAGTCATTTACCCCAAATTCCACCTCGTAGAAGTTCCGCAAGGTCAGTCACGACTTCCGCTGGATAATCTTCGGGCCACTGTCGCCAGCACTTACCCCAAACACCGCATTGCCCGCATCGAAATTGAGCCCCACGCCGGACGGACGGTGATATTCAGTTTGGTGAAAGGCAAGAAGGAAAAGGATGTCTTTTCGGTGGCTGTGAATCCCTACACCGCAGAGATCACCGATACCCGGCGTGAAAACCAATCTTTCTTCCATGTTGTGCTTCAATTGCACCGCTATTTATGCATGAAAGACACCGGCAAAGCCATTACCGGCGTCTCGTGCGTGCTATTCATCGTGATCATGATCACCGGCCTCGTCCTGTGGTGGCCTAACCGCAAGCAAATCAAACAACGCTTCACCGTCAAGTGGAATGCGAAATTCAAACGCCTTAACTGGGACTTACACGCCGTTTTTGGCTTCTATGTGCTTCCTTTTACTTTCCTGATCGCATTGACCGGCCTCGTGTGGAGTTACAAATGGGTCAATAATATGATCTATCTGACCTTCGACGGCAAACCTCAGCAAAAGCGTGAAGCGCCTGCGAACATCAGCATGGCAAATACCCCCTCCACCGGCATATTAGCTAGAATCACTACTGAAACAGACCGCCTGCTTCCGCACCCAGGTCGCATTCAATTCACATTACCTGAATCCGACAGCCTTTCCATCACTGTTTCCAAATCCAACGACGAGGCCTCCATCGCCAACGTCGTCGATTTCCTTTACTTCGACCAGAACAATGGCCATTTGATCAGCAAGCGGCTTTACGACGATGAAACGACCGGAATGAAAGTACGAAGACTTGTTTTTCCGATCCATACCGGAAGCCTTTGGGGCTGGCCTACGAAGGTGCTGGCGCTGATTGTGGCGCTCATTACCGCGACATTGCCGGTTACTGGGGTGATTATTTGGGTGGGGAGGAAGTTTAAGAAGGAGAAAGTGGTAAATAAAAATGCTGCATCGCATGCAGTTCGGAGACACGCTAAGGCTACCGTTAGCTAACTGATCTTCCGGCGAATAAGTCAAAGCGGTTACTTGGTAACAGGAATCCCTGGTGAGATTAAGGCTGTCTTAATTTTATCAGGGATTTTTGTTAACAATCATCAATTAGGCACTTAATTATGAAAAGAGCTAAAATAACCTACAAGGTCACAAACGACGAGGAGCATGCCGCTCTACTTGAAAAGGTGGATGCATTGATGAGAATAAATTCAGCAGATACCACACGGGAAGAACGACAGCATATCCGGGCCATGGGCGAAGCTCTGATGGCTTACGAGCAAAGCATTTATGAAATCCCTGAACCTTCTACACTCGAAGGTATTTTGGAGTGAAGAATGTATGAGATGAGGCATGAAGGAATAGACCTTGCTCAAACGCTTGGAATTTCGCAGGAAGAGCTTGAAAATATCCTCTGGGAAGATCAGAAGCCAGACATTTTATTGCTTAGTGTTATTCAAGAGAAACTCAAAATTTCTTCGGAAATCATCTTGAATTATACCCAACGGTTGTGAAAACTTTTACTTCGCTGGAACAGGCATTTGAATGGTGGCTAAAAACCATATACCCAACAATACCACCAAGTTTGAAAAAAGGTAAATACCGCAATGCCTGGCGCGACTATACCTTCAAGAAAGGTATTTCGCAGAAGCGTATGAGAGCGGTACTTTCTGACTTTGGGAATATTTCTGAGAAGGTCACCGTCACTTTTAATTTGGAGCAAGTTATTTGTTGGAAACCTGCACAAATTTCTATCTTTGTCTCAATGACGACATTCGCTTCCATGGAGGAGGCTTTTCAGTGGTGGCTGACGAATATCTACCCATCACTTCCAGCCGAAGTAAAGAAAGGAAAATTGACCTACGCTTGGAGAGACTTCACTTATAAAAGAGGCATTTCACAAGCGAGAATGAAAGAAATCCTTTCCGAGTACGGAGAAATAGAAGTGCAAACTTTGATCAAGTATTCTCCTAAGTAATTTTTTTGGAATGCGCTTGTTGGAAAACTGCACAAAGCCACCACCTAAACTTTCAAAACTGTGGACACACTTGAAACTTCAACCGCTAGTGCCAACACACTCAACGACAAGGCAAGTTACCAACGAGAAATAATCAAAGCCTTCTTCCAAAAAGACAGCAGCTCCGAAATGATTGAATCCCTTAACACATTAATCGAAGCATACCTTTTTACGGATAACCTCGCATCCGTCACACCTGAAATGCGGGAGCATATAGTCAATCAACTACGGGTTGCGACTTTGATTGCGAAGCTCAATGCATGCAATTGTGTAATTACAGGAGCGTGAAAGCTGCTCCACAATCAGTTTAGCTCTGAAAATCCAAATTCATTGTTTGCATAGCTGAATCAACCGCCTGATCATTTCTACTGCCGGGTCGTCCGGGAGGGAGAATTACACAATGGAAAATTTGGCGTAATTAGTTTTATTTGTGCCAGTTAAAGTCACCCTTCTATTTTATCAACAGCGCTACGCCAATGGAAAACATCGACAGCCACAAATACAAAGCAAGCGATATCGCCAACTGGTTTCTTTGCCACATAGACAGGGACGCCGGTGATTCCGTCACGCATTTGAAGCTGCAAAAACTGCTGTATTATGCGCAAGCATGGTGTATGGTACTTTCAGGCAAATCTCTTTTCGAGGATGATTTCGAAGCATGGTCGCACGGACCAGTCTTGCCAGGCATTTATAATGAATACAAACGTTTCGGATTTGAAGCATTGCCTAGCTGTGATTGCGTAAATAATATCGCCCAAGAGATTGACGATATCTTGGGCGAAGTTCAGAGAGTGTATGGTGAAAAGAGTGCCAAATATCTGGAAGAACTAACCCATCATGAAGCACCCTGGATAGAAGCAAGAAACGGTCTGCCACTCGAAGTAAGATGCTCCAATATCATATCCAAGGAAAATATGCTCCGCTTTTATTCTGAAATGTTGCAAGAGAATGAAGGATAGGAAGCCTGGGCGTCACATACCAAACTCAGCAATCAGTAAGAAGGATGAAAAGGGAGGTATTTTGATGACCATTGATGAATGTAAAATATTCGGCATTCAAACGAATATGCACGACCATCCCTACGTAAACCTCAAATATTTCGATAGCAACTATGAATGCCTCTCGGCCTGGGAAAAAGATGAACTGAAATTGTTGTCTGATTTTATTCAAAAAGTCTCCAACAGCAACTGGTTTGATATTCAAAAATCCTGCACCAAGCACAAAGACAAAAACGCTCTACCCAAAAGTAAGAAGGTAGAAAATGTTAGTCCGGATATTACATTTTTTGAGCTAAGGGTGAGTATTAAAGCACGAGTTCATGGCTTCCGGTCGGCCAACGCTTTTTTCCTCTGCTGGCTCGACCGAAATCATCAAATATACCCTATGTAAAATATTCTTTACCCGTTTATCAAATCAACCCACCTCCGCTTTAACCAAAGCCTTCAACCCCAAAACCTCCATCATCTCCCGGTCCTGGCTCATTCCCGGGTTGGGCGTCACAAGGAGTTCCCCGTTTTCATTGGTAAAAATCGAATTCGCTCCTGCCATAAAACAGAATGCCTGCTCGTATTCACTCATTTCCATCCGTCCGGCGCTGAGGCGAACCATCGCTTGCGGCATCAGAATGCGCGCAGTGGCAATCATACGTACCATTTCCCAGGTATCGGTTTTCTGCATTTCCCCTAACGGTGTCCCTTGCACGCGGGCGAGGGCGTTTACGGGTACGGATTCAGGGTGCTCGGGCATGGTGGCGAGTGTGTGGAGCATTTGAATGCGGTTTTGGCGGGTTTCGCCGAGGCCGATAATGCCACCGCAACATACGGATATGCCCGCTTTACGCACATGATCGACGGTATTCAGGCGGTCGTCGTAGGTACGCGTCGTGATGATTTGGTCGTAATACTCGGCGGAGGAATCCAGGTTATGGTTGTAAGCGTAAAGGCCGGCAGCTTTGAGCTTTTCCGCCTGAGTATCTGTGAGCATGCCAAGGGTACAGCACACTTCAAGGCCCAATGCCGCTACTTCGGTCACCATGTCGAGTACGCGGTCGAAATCGCGGTTGTCTTTGACCTCACGCCAGGCAGCCGCCATGCAAAACCGGCTCGAACCACTTTCGCGGGCGCGGCGGGCGATGGCCACCACGTCATCCTTTTTCATCAATGCTTTCACATTAATGCCCGTCTGGTACCGGGCCGCCTGACCGCAGTAAGCACAGTCTTCGGGACAGCCGCCCGTTTTGATGGACAACAACGTACACACCTGAATGCGCTCCGGGTCATGCCATTGCCGGTGGACGGTAGCGGCATCGTAGATCAGTTGCAGTAAAGGGCGATTGTAAATGGCTTCGATTTCATCGAGCGTCCAGTCGTTACGGATGGTTGCAGTTTGCATGGTGGCATTGTTTTCGAGCCAAATGTAGCCGGCTGACCGGCGCAGTATTGCGTCCGGTTTACAATAAACATCGTAGTCCGGCGCAACAAAAATGCCTCCCGGTTTGTAGTCCGGGAGGCATTTGAGTGTGGCATTCCTGCCGCAGCTTAATATACTTTCGCCAGCAGGTGTGGACGTTCTTTTTCGAGTTTCAGGATTAACTCCCCGAACAATGTATTCACCCACGCAAACCATTTGCGCGTGAATTTCGAATCGTCGTCCTTATCGAACGATTCGTGCATGAAACCGGTGTGGTTATGGGTTGTTTTGAGCAGTTTGAGCTGCGCCTCGATCTCCTTGTCATCGGTAGAAGTAATGGCGCGCGCGATGATTCCCATCGGCCATACCTGGTTAACCAACGTATGCGGGCTACCCAGCCCCTCTCCCGCCTTTCCTTTAAAGAAATACGGATTGGAATTGCTTAACACATATTTGCGCGTGTTGATATAAATCGGGTCTTTCACCGAAACGGCATTCAGGTAAGGCAGGCTGATAAGCCCTGGAATACCTGCATCATCCATCATCACATGGTTTCCAAAACCATCGGCCTCGAACGCGTAAATCTTTCCGAATTGGGTATGGTTAATCACGGCGTGCTTTTTGAGCGCTGCTTCGACTTCATTGGCCAACGCCCGGAAATCGGCCGCCAGTTTCGCGTTTTTCGTAGCGGATGCCTTTTCCAGCAATTCGGCCACTTCGCGGAACGACACGACGGCGAAGAAATTCGAGGGGATGAAGAACGAGAAGATAGTCGCATCATCCGATGGCCGGAACGTACTCGCTATCAGGCCAACCGGCTTGATCGGGTTGCCGTAGCCATTGCCCGGCACGGTGTCCGTAGACCAGGAGGTGACGCGGCCGAACTTGTAAGGCCCCGGCCCATCCTTGCGCTGCTGTTCCTTGCAGGTTTTGAGCACCAGTTCCATCGCTTTCAGCCAGTCGGCGTCGAATGGCTTGGCATCACCGGTAGTTTTCCAATAGTTATAAGCCAAACGAATGGTGTAACAAAGCGAATCGAGCTCCCATTTGCGCTCGTGGAGCATAGGCTTCATCTCGGTCTGGTCCTTGGTCCATTCGCTCTCTTTCGGGCGATCGTAAAATGCATTTGCATAAGGATCGATCAGAATGCATTTGGTCTGCCGGTTGACAAGCCCCGCAACCATATCTTTCAATTTCGGATCCTCTTTCAACAATGGCAGGTAAGGCCAAACCTGTGCCGTACTGTCGCGGAGCCACATGGCATCAATGTCGCCGGTGATGACGAAGGTATCGGGCTTGCCCTCTGACGGATTATAATGTACGGTGGTATCGATCGTATTCGGGAAGCAGTTTTCAAAAAGCCACGCCAGCTCGGGATCTTTGATCACCTTTTTCATTCGGGCAATGGTCGCTTCTACGGCCGGACTTGTAAAATTGCGTTTATCGGCAGGGATACGAACTACGGGAAAATCAGCACTTTTTGCGAACGACCATTGGGGTACAGCCATACCAGCGACCGCCAATGCGCCCGCTTTGATGAAGTCTCTTCTTAAGAACATGAGGTAGGTTTATTAATGGGTTATACGGGTGCTTCTTCAATATAAAAAAGCAATTTAGACAAAAATCGCAGATGCCCGTCCACAAATTTTGAAACCTTAGCCTAACCGTTTGATAACTAACAAGAGCCGTTTACTCAAACCTTAAATATGAGCTTTTTACGGTACAGGAACAGCAGGATCAGATACCAAAGCGCTACCAGAAGTAATGCCTGCGCCAGCGAAGCATTTCTCGGATCATGGAAGAACGGCACCAATTGATACTGATAGAAATAGGGCACAAAATCCATTTTTTCAAATCCTCCGCCCGGCCTCGCTACTTTCACCGCATTCAGAACCCTGAAAATCATTCCTGTAAAAAAGAAGACAACCATCGGGTTCACTCCGAAAATCACGAAGAACGTCATCCATTTCGAATGCCCTTTCAAATCAATGACATAATACAGCACCGCCAGAGAAAGCAACGCCCAGCCGCCGGCATACAATACAAATGAACTCGTCCACAATGCCTTATTCAGAGGAAACGTAAGGCTCCACAACCACCCGGTAACTACCCCTGCCAGGCCGCCGATCAGCATGTATTTCACCTTTTCTGCTTTGGTCAATCCCCGCGATGTCAACAAAGTCCCGATCAGCAAACCGGCAATACCGGTACCGATCGCAGGCAATGTGCTCAGAATGCCCTCCGGGTCCCAGGTCTTCGACGACGCCCACAGATGTCCAGGCAATAAAAGGTTGTCGAGCCAGGCGGCCAGGTTTGTTCCTTTTTCCAGGTTGGCTTCCCCTAGGCCGGGCACAGGAATGAGCGTCATAATCCCCCAATAAGCCAGCAATAATACTGCTCCCACCGTAGCCTGCGTACGCCATCCTGTTTTCACATACAACAAGGAAGCGATCAGGTACACGACCGCAATGCGTTGCAGCACGCCCGGAATACGTACGGTATTGAAAGGCTCGATGCCGCTGAACGCCAACCCGATCATCAATGCAAAAATACCCGCAGCAGTCACGAATTGCCATTTCCGGTCATAGTCCGAAAACAAGGCGATCACCACCGCCGCCGTCACAGCCAGCCTGGCCGCGAGCAGTGCATTTCCTTCCAGCCCGAACAAATGAATCCGCACGAAGAAGCCGGAAAACATTCCGAGGCAAAATATGCGCAGCGTCCGGGTGACGATTCGCTGCAAGACCGGCCCATTCAAGGCTTTTACCGGCGTGGCCAGTACAATCGATACGCCGACAATCAATAGAAACGTGGGGAATACAAGGTCGGTAGGCGTGCAACCGTGCCATTCGGCGTGAAGCAACGGTGGGTATACATGTCCCCAGTCGCCCGGATTATTCACGATGGTCATCAGGATCATGGTCAGCCCGCGCAGGACATCCAGGGAGATCAGCCGTTCTTTCATTGATATAAGGTTTAGGATAAATGCTTTTTAAAGGTTGCGCACCATATGAAAGTACCGGTGCCCCATAAAATCCTTCTCACCGATGACTTCAAAATCCAGTCGCTCGTAAAGTCTCCGGGCTGCCGGGTTCACCATATCCACAATCAGTCCCGCACGCTCGTGCCCAAGGGTGCCCGCGTGAGCGCATATGGCACGGATCAACTGGCTACCGATACCCTTTCCCTGGTGTTCCTGATGTACATTGATACAATCGAGGTAAAATTCACCCGGACCGGTTTCATCGTTCGGGTCGAAAGTCGGGTCTGCTTCTCTCAACTTATCCAGAACAGGCTGTCGTAACGCATGCAACAATGCGCCATCGTAGCCGTTGATGGAACCGACGATGCCTGCGCTGGTCTCGAAAACCAGGGTATTCACATAGCTGTACTGATTGGCCGGGTGCAGGAAAAACGCTCGGAAAAATGGGATCGCATCGGCGTGGTTATCCGAGCGAGCGAAAATACCTGCAATATGTCCCATGCCGAGGATCAGCAGCGGTGCTACGGCATCGGCATCTTCGGGGCGGGCGGGTCGGATCATGAAGTGGGAATTTTGGTAAAGAAAATCGCCCCAATTATCGCAAAATCGACGTTTTAAAGCGCTTTTTCTAGCTATTTTTTGCACTAAAACAGATATTAGCTTAAAAATAGATCAAAATACGCACAGTACTAATCAAAACCTGAAAAGTTTTTAGCACTATTTTGCTTTAAAATTGTATTGTCGATTACTATCCACACCAACACATCTTTAAACACCGGCCCGTCAGGCGGGCGGCGGGCGCTGAAATCAATCATTTTTCCCGCTAAGCCGCTGATCTACTGAATCATTAACCTGTTAATCAATATGTCCAAGAAAATTAATGTTGCCATTATCGGATTAGGCTTCGGCGCCGAGTTTATCCCTATTTACCAGCAACATCCCAATGCCAATATGTACGCAATTTGCCAGCGTACCGAATCGAAACTGAATGCAGTGGGCGACCAGTACGGCATTGAAGTACGCTATACCGACTATGACGAATTGCTGAAAGACCCCAACATCGACGCAGTCCATATCAACTCTCCTATTCCCAACCACGCAGAGCAAACATTGAAAGCGCTTCGCGCAGGCAAGCACGTAGCATGTACGGTACCGATGGCGACGAGCGTGGAGGACTGCATCGAGATCGTGAAAGCGACCCGCGAAACGGGCAAGAAATATATGATGATGGAAACCGTGGTATATGCACGGGAATTCCTGTTTGTGAAAGAATTATACGAAAAAGGCGAGCTGGGTAAAGTTCAATTCCTCAAAGCGAGTCACCAGCAGGATATGGAAGGCTGGCCCGACTACTGGCCCGGATTGCCTCCAATGCACTACGCAACGCACTGCGTAGGCCCGGTAGCCGGTTTGCTGAAACTCGAAGCGGAATATGTATCATGCTTCGGTTCAGGAACGATCGCCGAAGATCTGATCAAGATCCACAACTCGCCATTCGCGGTGGAATCGGCACATATCAAGTTCAAAGACAGTGACCTGTCGGCCTATGTGTACCGTTCGTTGTTCGATGTGGCGCGTCAGTACCGCGAGAGTTTCGAGGTTTACGGCAGCAAAAAATCGTTCGAATGGCCGCTGATCGAAGGCGAAGATCCGGTGATCCACACTGCGAAAAAGCCTGAGCATGAAATCCCTGAAAAAGTGACCACGCCTGATTACGCGCACTACCTGCCGGAGGAGATCCGTCATTTCACCGGTCACGGCGTTTATAACCTCGACGATAATGCCCATTTGTCGTTCGTACAAGGTGGCGGCCACGGCGGCTCGCACCCGCACCTGGCGCACGAGTTCATCAGCGCATTGATCGAAGACCGCGAACCGTTCCCGAATGCATGGCAGTCGGCCAACTGGACCAGCGTAGGTATCCTCGCGCACGAGTCGGCAATGCAGGGCGGCGCGATCATCAAGCTGCCGGATTTTAAGAATGTGTAGGTAAGAAGGTTTTGGTGGAATTAATGTCCCACAAACAAATATCACGGTGCGCTGCACCTATAAATCTTGTGGTGCTCTGCACCATACGCAGAGCGATAAGAAGATAACGAGGGTGCAAGGTAATGCCAGATTTGTAACAACATGTTGCGAATCATTACGGACGCCAAGGTGCAGCGCACCGCAAGACTTGTAGAACAAAATGATTTGCGGAGCAACGCGCAAATCATCACAAATGCCAAGGTGCAACGCACCGCAAGATTTATAGGTGCAGAGCACCGAAATATTTGTAGATTTTAATTGGTGAACGCAAAAATTCGTCGAGCACCGCATTTTTTACAACAACACACATTATGAAAAATGGCAAATACCTATACACAGCTATACATACATATTGTTTTTTCTGTAAAAGGGCGTGAAAGTCTGATCAGCAAAGCATGGAAAAGCGATTTGTATGCATACATCGGAGGAATAATCCTCAACCATCGCTGTAAGCCTTTGGCGATTAATGGAATGCCCGATCATATTCATATTTTGATCGGCTACAATCCATCAACGCCGCTGCCGGTACTGGTTGAGGAAATTAAGATTTCTTCCAACAAATGGATCAAGGAGCATTTTAATGTGGTGAATTTCAATTGGCAAAAAGGCTACGGCGCATTTTCATACAGCCGGAGCAGTATCGACAACGTGATCCGGTACATTGCCAACCAGGAAGAGCATCACAGAAAAAAGACGTTCCGCGAAGAATACCTTCAAATGTTGCAAGACTTTGAAGTTGAATATAAGAACGAATATCTGTTTGATTTCCAGGAAATTTTCGCGTGGAACTCATAGATTTTTACCTAGTCCCAAATACAACAAGAAACAATTAATCTCAATGAAAACCAAAGCGTTATCCTTTATCCTAGGTATTGTCCTGCTGGGATGTGCCTCTCAGCAAACCTCCCAGAACGCGTCGGTTAAAACTGCTTCCTCCAAGGGCGAAGCGAAAGCGCGCCGGTTGGAAATCCTGTTTCTGGGCGACAAGGGCCATCACAAGCCCGCCGAACGCGTTCCGCAGATCATGGCTGCATTGGGTCCCAAAGGCTTTAACTTTACCTACACGGATAACCTCAATGACCTGAACCCCGAAACGCTCGCCAAATACGACGCATTGATGCTGTATGCCAACTGGGATTCGATCGCGCCGCAACAGGCAAAATCGTTGCTCGACTACGTGGCCAGCGGAAAAGGTTTTATCCCTGTTCACTGTGCGTCTTACTGCTTCCGCAACAATGCAGAAGTGGTAAAACTGATCGGCGGGCAGTTCTGGCGCCATACCTGGGATACCATTCAGCCGGTATGGACGAAGCCCGACCATCCAGCCATCGCAGGTGTGAAGCCATTCAAAACCGTAGATGAAACCTACCTGCACACGTTGCTGCAACCGGACAACATCGTGCTCACCGAGCGCGTGATCCAGAAAGACCAGGAAAAAGACCGTCCCGGACAGCAGAAAGAGCCTTATACCTGGGTAAGAACCCACGGCAAAGGCCGCATTTTCTACACCGCGTACGGCCACGACGAGCGGACCTGGGGCACGCAAGGCTTTGCGGACCTGCTCGAAAAAGGTATCCTGTGGGCTGTAAACGACGACGCGCGCAAAGCATTGGCCGCATTGGCTCCGAAGCCATTTGAATACCGCGAGGCGAAGCTTCCTAACTATGAGCAGCGCCCCGGCCCGCAATTGCAGCAGTTGCCGCTTTCACCGGAAGAGTCTGTAAAACACATTCAAATCCCGGTAGACTTTACATTAAGCGTTTTCGCGCACGAGCCGGATGTGATGCACCCGATCGCGATGACCTGGGATGAACGCGGCAGATTGTACGTGCTGATCACCAAAGATTATCCCAACGAACGCAAAGACACAGGCGGTAGCGACTACATCCTCATCTGCGAGGACACTAACAACGACGGCAAAGCGGACAAATTCACCAAGTTTGCCGACGACCTGAGCATCCCGACCGGTATGGCATTCGCAAACGGCGGTCTGGTGGTTTCACAGGCTCCGCATATGCTGTTTTTGCAAGATACCAATGGTGATGATAAAGCTGATGTGAAGAAAATTCTCTTCTCAGGCTTTGGTACAGGAGACACCCACGCGGGTCCTTCCAACCTGCATTACGGATTTGATAACTGGGTTTATGGCTCTGTCGGTTACTCCGGCTTCAAAGGCAAGGTAGGCAAGAGCGACCAGCTCGATTTCGGCCAGGCATTGTTCCGCTTCAAACCGGACGGCTCGGATATGGAAATCGTGGCTAAAACCTCCAACAATACCTGGGGATTGGGCTTCAACGAGGCGGGCGATCTGTTCGGCTCAACGGCCAACAACTCGCACGGCTGGTACAGCGCCATTCCTAACCGTTATTTTGGTCAGAGCAAAGTCGATAACGGCAGCCGCAGCACCGATACCCACAAGGATATGCAGCCGATCACCCCGAAAGTGCGTCAGGTTGACGTTTTCGGTGGGTTTACTGCCGCGGCAGGTCATAATTTCTACACCGCCCGCGCTTATCCGAAACAGTATTGGAACAAAGTCGCTTTCGTTTCCGAGCCTACCGGCCACATTCTGCACCAGAACGTGATGGTGAAAAAAGGCACGGACTATGAGGATCAGCTGGGCTTTAACCTGCTCGCAGGTGCCGACGAATGGGTTGCTCCGGTGTTCGCCGAAGTTGGCCCGGATGGCGCTGTTTGGGTAGCCGACTGGTACAGCTACATCATCCAGCACAACCCTACACCAAAGGGCTCCGAAAACGGAAAAGGGAATGCTTACGAAACGCCATTGCGCGATTTCACCCACGGCCGCCTCTACCGTATCGGCTGGAAAAATGCACCGAAGTACACGCCGATCGCATTGAGTAAATCGCGTCCGGAAGAGCTCGTAGCGACTTTGAAAAACAACAACATGTTCTGGCGTCAGCACGCGCAGCGCCTTTTGGTAGAACGTGGAAACAAAGACGTGGTTGCTAAGCTTGTGGATCTCGTTAAGGACAAATCGGTGGATGAAATCGGCTTGAACACCGCTGCGATCCATGCATTGTGGACGCTGGAAGGACTGAATGCCATCTCCGATCCGCAAGTACTGCCGGTAGTGGTGGAAGCATTGAAGCACCCATCCAACGACGTACGTAAAACAGCTGTAAAAGTGCTTCCGCGCACTGCCGCAACGGGCGAAGTATTGCTGAGCGCCGATGCATTGCACGACAAAGAGCCATTGGTGGTGTTGAACACCCTCCTGGCATTCTCCGAAATCCCGTTGACCCCGCAGATCGAAACGGCCGTACTCGCATTGCTGGATACCTATTCCAATGCGGAAGACCGCTGGATGCCGGACGCATTTGCCGCCATCCTGAACTCCCATGACGGGGCATTGCGCCAGAAATACATTGCTCAACGTGTTGCGAAAGCTGGCTCAGCGGGGGTTCCCCAGCAAACTGCCGCTGCCAGCCACGCAGACCACTCAGCTATGAACCACGAAGGTCACGGCGCGAGCAAAGTGACTGTTCAGGGCTCGGCCGACCTTGCGGTAACCAACATTACCATCGAGCCGAAAACGCCTTACGTACGTGAGTATGCCCGCGTAGTGATCGAAATTACCAACATTGGTTCAGTGCCTGTGACCAAAGAGCAGGTGCCGACCGTGAACGTGGGTATCCGCAGCCGTTCTTTGAATACCAACTATATCAGCCGCCAGCTAACCAACGGCATTGCTCCGGGTGAAACGGTGAAGCTCGTGGAAGGTAACAACGGCCCATGGAAAACCGCTTTCGGTTTCTCTTCCGATGAAGCTGGCAAAGTGAATGTAACGGCTACTGTGGACGTGGATAATGTGGTTCCTGAAAAAGATGAGAATAAGAACAACATCATGAGCAAGTCATTCGAAGTGCGTCGTCTCGACCGCCTCTCCGACTTCGCGCTGGAACGTACCGTGCGTGGGTATTCATCATACGCCAGCGGTGACGATGTACTGAAACTCATCCAGACCTCGCAATCACTCGATCCCCAAGGCCGTAATGCCATCATTAAAGGTATCCTTGGCGCGTGGAACCCGAAACGCAAGGAAACGGCTAACGACGAGGGCCGCAAACTGCTGACAAGCGTAAAAAGCACCATTCCAGACGATCTGAGCAGCCGCTACACGACCCTGCTCGAATCTTACGGCATTTCGGAAGAAGTTGCTGCGGATCCGAATGTACAGGTTGTGACAATCAAAGCGATTCGTGAAGAAATGAAGTTCACTGTCACCGAATTCACTGCGGTGGCTGGTAAAACTGTTGAAATCGTGTTCGAAAACCCGGATGCGATGCAGCATAACATCGTGGTAGGACGTCCCAAGTCTACCGAGATCATCGGCGCTGCTGCCGACAAGATGATCACCGCCAAAGACGGCGCAGAGAAGAATTATGTACCTAATATCCCTCAGGTTTTGGCCGCGACACCGCTCGTAAACCCCGGCCAGACTTACCGCTTGAAATTTGTAGTACCGGATCAGGTTGGAGACTATCCGTATGTATGTACGTTCCCTGGCCACTGGCGCCTGATGACCGGGGTCATGAAAGTTGTAAAGGACAAAGGGTTATAATTCCAAACTGCGCTTGGCCTATGGTTTCAAAAACAATCCAAGTTTAGCGTATAGTTATCAACGTTCAGATTCGCGGGGCATTTAAAATGCCTTTGCGAATCTGGAAGGTTGATTTTAAAACACAAAATGTGCGACGGGTTGTCGAAACCCGCCGGAGGGTTATTTTTTTATCATTTTTTAAATAGTATTTATTTAATATTTTTTATTAATAAACAACAATAAATACCAAAGAAAACACACTGCTATCGTAACTACTCACATCTAATCCAGGTTAACAATGAACAATCAAAACAGACGGAACCCCTTCCTGGGGCTTCGCAGGCCTCTTTTTGCCCTTTTGGCAGCAGGATGTCTGTCGCCCCAGGAGGTTTGGGCAGAGAAATTACGCTTTGAACCAGCCGTGATCTACCGGAAACCGATCGACAAAACGATCACCGGAAAGGTCGTCGACGAAAAGAACAGCCCGCTTCCGGGTGTAAGCGTCGTCGTGAAAGGCACCACCACCGGCAGCATTACTGGCGCAGACGGTACCTTCTCACTAAATGTGGCGGAAACGGCCACTACGCTCTCATTCTCATTCATCGGCTACTCGTCACAGGAAGTCGCAATTGGCAACCAGTCGAACATCCAGGTAACATTGCTGCCCAACAGTGAAGAACTCACGGAAGTAGTCGTGGTGGGTTACGGCACACAATCTTCGGCAGCGGTAACCGGTGCGGTGAGCAACATCCAGGCCAAGGACCTGATCCGCACCCCGTCGATCGGAACTTCCGATGCGTTGGTCGGCCGGGTGCAGGGTATCACTGCCCGTAAAGCGGATGCCCGTCCAGGTGCCGCCACTACCATTCAAATCCGGAACATGGGCACCCCGCTTTTCGTCATCGATGGCGTGCCGTCGGATGCGGGCAGTTTCAACAACCTCGGCCAGAACGATATTGAAAGCATATCGATCCTGAAAGACGCTTCTGCGGCAGTGTACGGTTTGCGTGCCGCGAACGGGGTGGTGCTGGTAACTACCAAAAGAGGTAAGGCAGGTGACGGAACGAAGATCAGCCTGTCGGGTTACTATGGTTTGCAAAACTTCACGCGCTACCCGCGCCCGGCCAACGCATACCAGCATATGCGCGGGCTCGTGGAATCGGATGTGAACCAGGGCCGCACGCCTTCCATTACCCCGGCAGAGCTGGAAAAATGGCGCGTCGGTACCGAAAAAGGCTATCAGAGCTTCGATTACTACGACATGGTCATGCGTCCGAATGTGCCGCAGTACTTCGGTAATGCGAGCGTGCAGGGCGGCAGCGAGAAGATGAACTACTTTCTGTCGATCAGCCACCTCAACCAGGATGCATTGATCCGCGACTATAACTTCAACCGGACCAATATTCAGGCCAACGTGGAAGCCAGCCTTACCAAAGGCCTGAAAGTAGGAACGCAGATCAGCGGCCGGATCGAAAACCGGTTCCAGGTGGGCGTACCGGGTCTGGATGACTACTTCAACCCGTTCCTCAGTATTTTCACGATGTGGCCTACGGAACGTCCTTATGCGAACGATAATCCGAAATACATTAACCAGACCCACAATGTGAACGTTAACCCGGCTACCTATAAAAAGGACATTACCGGGTACATTGACGAAACCTGGCGGAATGTGAAGGGTAACTTTTACGCGGAGTACGATTTCAAATTCGGCCTGAAAGCGAAAGGGACCTATTCCTATGCATTCACCAACTTCGACTTTGACGGCTTCGAATATACTTATGATGCCTACACTTACGACGCCAAAAACGACACCTATAATGTAGTGCCCGGCGGAGGTAACCAGAACCCCTGGCGCGAACGCCGGAAACGCAATATCGTCGACCGGTTTGCCCAGTTTCAGCTGAGCTACGCCAAGGCATTCGGCAACCACGATATTTCGGCCGTAGCCGCCTATGAGCGCTCCGACAATGTGAATACTTATCTCGTTGTCCACACCGTTCCGCCCAATAACTACATTCCGCTGATGTCATTCGCCAACCAGGACTTGCTCATCGACGAATGGAGCACCGAAGCGCGTGCTGGTTACGTGGGCCGCATCAACTATGATTTCAAACAAAAATACCTGCTCGAACTCGTGGGCCGCTATGACGGGTCGTTCCTGTATGCGCCTGGAAAACGATACGGTTTCTTCCCCGGGGTTTCGGCGGGATGGCGTATTTCGGAGGAGAATTTCTTCAAAGGCAAACTTGAAAATGTATTCAGCAGCCTCAAACTCCGCGCTTCCTATGGCCGCACCGGCGCCGACCGCCTCAGCAACGACGCGTTCCTCGTGGCACCTTTCAGCTACTTGCCTGGTTACGACTTTTTACAAGGCAGCGCTGTTTTCGACGGCAACTACACCATTGGCGTTCGCCCGAGAGGTTTGCCGATCACCACGCTTTCCTGGATCACCAACATTTCCACCAACATCGGTCTCGATTTCGGATTAGTGGGCGGGAAACTGACGGGTCAGTTCGATATTTTCGAAAGAAAGCGCAAAGGCCTGCCCGCCGCCCGTTACGACGTACTGCTGCCTTCGGAAGTGGGTTATTCCCTGCCCAACGAAAACCTGAATTCCGATACGCATCGCGGCCTGGAAGGGGTTTTGACCTACAAAAGTTCGGTGGGACAAGTGGATTATACTTTGAGTGCCAATGCGACGCTGTCACGCCGCCGCGACCTGGATTTCTACAAACCACGCTTCGGTAACTCTTACAATGAATACCGCGATTCGTACGTGGACCGCTGGGGTAATATCAACTGGGGCTACCAGGTAATCGGCCAGTTCCAGTCGATGGAAGAGATTGAAAACTACAAAATCGACAACGACGGCCAGGGCAACCGCTCGCACCTCCCCGGCGACTTCATTTATAAGGACGTGAATGGGGACGGTATCATCAATGGTCTCGACCAACGTCCAATCGGTTATGCGGAAGGAGCCAACCCGTACCTAAGCTTTGCCTTTAATGGAAGCGTGGCCTACAAAGGCTTCTCCTTGCTTTTCGACTTCGCAGGTGCCTCGCTGCAAAGCTTCCAGCGCAACTGGGAGTTGAAAATCCCTTACCAGAACAACGGTACCTCTCCGCACTTCATGCTCGAAGACCGCTGGCACCGCGAAGACCCGTTCGATCCCAACAGCAAATGGATCCCGGGCACCTATCCTGCTATTCGTAAGGACAATACCAGCCATGTGAATTTCAGGGGAAGCGATTTCTGGATCACCAATGTGCGCTACATCCGCCTGCGCAACATCGAGCTAGGCTATTCTTTCGACCAGAAAATCTCGAAAAAACTGGGCCTTTCCGCACTGCGCATTTATGTAAATGCCTCCAACCTGTTCTCGATCGACAATGTGAAGAAGTACGAGATCGATCCGGAAATCTCATCGGGTAATGCATTGGTATATCCGCAGCAGCGCTTGTTCAATGCAGGTTTCAACCTCACTTTCTAAAAACTGGTTATGAAAAAACTATCACTTAAAATATTTGTCTCTGCCTCCATGCTCGTTTTCGCCGGCTGCAACGACTGGCTCGAACGTAAACCGCAGAACATCATTCTCGAAGAACAGGTCTGGAACGATCCGAAGATGATCACCGGGCTTCTGGCCAACTATTACGACCGCCTGCCTGCGCATACGTCGCTTACCACCGGCTGGGCCGAGTTTTCAGCCTATGATGAAGCCATGTGGTCCAACAATGACGACGGCCGTAACAACATCATCAACTACCCGACCACCCGCTGGACACTTTGGGATTATGGGCTGATACGGGATATCAACCTCGCATTGGAAAGCATCGAAACCCACGCCGTGAAACTTTCCGATGGCCAGAAGGCCCAGTTCAATGCCGAGCTCCGTTTCCTGCGGGCCTATGTGTATTTCGAGCACGTGAAACGAATGGGTGGTGTGCCGCTGATCACCAAGCAGCTCATTTACGATTTCAGCGGTGATCCGTCCCCGCTCCAGAATGCCCGTGCCAAGGAAGAAGAAGTGTACGACTTCATCGCCTCGGAACTAGACGCCGTAAAGGATCTGCTCGGCAATGGCACCAGCAACACCCGCGCGACAAAGTTTACCGCATTGGCTGTAAAAAGCCGTGCAATGCTCTATGCCGCCTCCATCGCGAAGTATAATAATCAGATGGCCTCACCGATTTCGACACCGGGCGGCGAAGTGGGTATTCCGGCGGCACGTGCCAGGGATTACTATGCCAAATCGCTGGCGGCATCGGCAGAGATTATTAACAGCGGCAGTTTTGAGCTTTACAAAGCCAACCCGGACAAAGGCGTGAACTTTTATGAAGCCATCACCAAGAAAAGCGCTAACCGGGAGGTTATCTGGGCGCAGGACTTCCTGGTAAGCAAAGACAAACGGCATGGTTTCACCTATGACAACATCGCCCGCAATGTACGCGAAGATAACCTCTCATCGTCATCCATTACCCCGTCGCTGAACCTTGTGGAAGACTATGAATACCTCGACGGCACTTCCGGCGAGCTGAAAAACCGAAACGCCGGCAATACGGATTATGTGTACTACGACAAGTTGCAGGATATTTTCGCGAACAAGGACGCGCGGCTCTATGGTACCATTATTTACCCCGGTACGTCATTCCGCGGGACCGAGGTACAAATCCAGGCAGGTGTGAAGGTTTGGGACAATGCGACGAACGCATTCAAAACCATCGAATCCAATGTGCTGGGCTCTACCTACGAGGATGGAGGCCTGCTGACCGGCGCTTCCGGGCCCCAACGCTCGCAAACGGAAGTTTCGAATACCGGATTTTACCTGCGCAAGTTTGTGGATCAAACCGCAATGTCCAGCACGCGCGGTATCCGCAGTGATATGTGGTGGGTACGATTCCGCCTCGGGGAAATTTACCTGAATGCGGCCGAAGCCGCCCTCGAACTCGGACAGACCGCCGACGCATTGAAATATACCAACACCCTGCGCGAGCGTGCCGGCTTCCCCGCGAACAGCCTCAAAACGATCAACCTGGAAAAACTGCAAAACGAACGTCGTGTGGAACTGGCGTTTGAGGATCACCGCGTGTGGGACCTTATGCGCTGGCGCACCGCGCACGAGGTTTGGAACGGCAACTCCGCCAACCCCGATGCGATGATTTATGCGCTCTACCCCTATCGCGTTGTGCGCCCGGGCCATGCTACCCACGGCAAATATGTCTTCGACAAGCTCGTGGCCCCGCGGTTCCGTGCCCCGCGATTCTTCCAGATGGCAAATTACTATTCATTCATCCCGCAAAACGCGATCGACAACAACCCGAAAATCGTCCGCAATCCATTCCATTAATCCGAAAAGCAATGAAATCAAGAATCATACAAAGCATTCCCACGCTGCTGCTGGCATTGATGACCGGCCTTTCGGGGTGTGAAAAAGATAACCGTACCGAGCCGAAATCGGTTTTGAAGGGAAAAGTAGTTTTTGAAGGTCAACCGATAGGCCTGCGTTCCAACGGCGTCCAGCTCGAACTGTGGCAGCACGGATACCAGCTTTTCACGAAAATACCGGTGATGATCGCCCAGGACGGCACATTTTCAGCCTCGCTTTTCGATGGTAACTACAAGCTCGTAAGACTGCGCGGCAATGGCCCGTGGACGGACAATACCGATTCCATCGATGTGGAATTGCGCGGTTCGAAAGAGATTGACGTGCCGGTTAACCCTTACTTTATCATTAAAAATGATGCGTATTCCAAAGGCGAAGGCAAGGTTTCAGCCACTTTTAATGTGCAGCAGGTCGCGACCGGGCGTACACTCGAAAGGGTAAACCTGTACATCGGCACCACCACGATCGTCGACCCCGGCAATAACGTCGGTAATGCGCAGGAAGTGGCAGCAAACATCACCGACTTGTCGAAACCGATTACACTGGCTGCCAGTATTCCAGCCAATCTCGCGTCACGCGAATACATTTATGCACGCGTAGGCGTGAAAACTTCCGGTGTCGGTGAGATGATTTTCGGGGTGCCGCAGAAGATTATGTTGAAGTAATGAGGCCATTCATTTTCTTACTACTCATCCTGGGCGCGCAAATCGGTCGCGCCCAGGATTCTTTGCAAACGAATTCAAAAAGTTTGGTTATTTCTACCCATTTGCTTCCTATGATAAGTGCAAAGGGCTGCCGAAATCAATCCCCGACATGAAGCATTAGTCAACCTTCCTGTGTATATTTAATATTATGAAAGTCGTACAATTCACCATACCCGTTTCCCGCGAAAGTACAATTGTCGTTCAGGAGGAAAAGTTACCGCATTACTACCCGCATTTGCACCGCCACCGCGAGGTGCAGATCGAATGGGTGGTCGAAGGTTCGGGAATCCTGGTCGCGGGGAACTACATGCAACGGTTCGAATCGGGCGACATCTACATTATCGGGGCCAACCAGTCGCATATTTTCAAGAACGACGAGTCCTACTTCAACCCTGACGAACCCAGGCAGATCCACTCCGTTTCTATCTTTTTTGACCCCAATTATCTATCTCAAAATATCCTGAGCCTGCCGGAAATGGCCAATATCCGGAAATTCGTCCACGGGGTTCATAACGGGTTTCAAATCCCGGAAGAAGCGCGGGAAGCAGTACAGAAGATCATCTCGGAGATCATCCAACATAAAGAAAGCCAGCGGGTTGCAGCATTCATCAAACTACTTTATCAATTCTCCACCACCCGCGACCTTAAACCGCTCGCCACGAGCAACAGCGAGCAGGTCATTTCCGAAGTAGAAGGTATCCGCATGGACCGCATTTTCCAGTATCTGGTCACCAACTACAAACGCCACATTTCCCTCGCCGAAATCTCCGAAATCGCCAACCTCACGCCCCAGGCATTCTGCCGGTATTTCAAAAAGCACACCGACAAAACCTTCGTCAGCTTTCTCAACGAGGTGCGCATTAACGAAGCCTGCAAAATTATCCTCTCGGGTAAGTTCGACAGCTTTTCCGATATCTGCTACCAAACCGGCTTCGACCATGTGACGAATTTCAACAGGGTATTTAAAAAGACGACCGGCATGTCGCCCGGCGAGTACCAGAAGGGTTTCAGGGATATTTAAATACCGTTCGCATGCGTCAGGAGGCCCCGCCGGGGCCGGGCGTAGTGCAATGCCATTGATTCCAACAGACAGAAGGCTGCGCTGCGATCACGCCTCTGCAAATTCAATAGCCATCATACACTTGTTCGCCTATCTGCAAACCGAACGGCCATGGAACGGCCGCTTGCTTTATAGTAGAATGGGACCCATATATTTCCACGGGCTCCATCGGAGCCTCCTCTTTCGAGCATCACATTATCCAAAAACCACACCTCAAATCTCTCGAAATGCATTGAATTGGGTAAATTGGGGATCAATTATACGTTTGCCACAAATCCCTTAACTTGGAAAATACGATCACCCAAACCTGGCAGATCTGGATCGATACCGGCGGGACTTTTACCGATTGCCTGGCCATTGATCCGGACGGGAACAAAACACGCATCAAAGTACTCAGTTCCAGCTGCCTCCGCGGCCGCATCACCACGAAAATCGCAGCTCATATTTACCGGTTCGAAGCATCCTGGCCTCGCGACGGTGATCTTTTCAAAGACTATACATTCAGGCTGCACGGTAACGATGCACCCACCCGCATTACAAGCATTGATTGGCAGCAGCACACCATCACATTAGCCGACGATCTTCCTTTTGAACGGCCCGTCGATTTTGAAATAACCACCGGCGAAGAAGCGCCCATCCTGGCCGCCCGGCTACTGACCCGGACACCGCTCGATCAACCGCTTCCACCTATTGCCATGCGGCTGGGTACCACCAGGGGCACCAATGCATTGCTGGAACGGAAAGGGGCCAAAACCCTGCTCGTCGTGACAAAAGGTTTTAAAGATTTACTCTACATTGGTAACCAGCAGCGGCCATCGCTTTTTCAACTCAATATCCCTGAACCCAAATCACTTTACAGCGCCGTTATTGAAATCGATGAACGGCTGGACGCTGGCGGGAATGTGATTGAGGCATTAGATCTAACTGATTTTAAATCAAAAGAACGGCCTACTGATTATAAGTCAGTTGCTCTTTCGCTGCTGCATTCTTACCAAAATCCGGAACATGAGTTACGGCTGGCTTCGTGGTTCCGCGAACAAGGCGCAAAATACGTATCCGCATCATCCGATCTGTTTCCATTTTCGCACTATTTACGCAGGACACAAACAGCGGTAGTGAATGCCTACCTCGACCCTATTCTCGACCAATACCTGACTAATATCCGCCAGGCATTAACAGGCGGCAGCCTGCAAGTAATGACCAGCACCGGCAGCCTTTCCGAGGTAAGCGGGTTCCGTGCGAAAGACAGCTTGCTCAGCGGCCCGGCGGGAGGGATGGTCGCAGCCACCAATTTTGCCCAAAAGCTGGGCTTTTCAAAGGCCATTACCTTTGACATGGGCGGCACCAGCACCGATACCGCATTAATTGATGGGCAACCGGAACTGAAATACATTACCCAAATCGACGGCATCGAATTCCATAATCCCACCCTGGCCATCGAAACCGTGGCTGCGGGCGGGGGTTCTGTTTGCTGGTTTGATGGTTTTTCACTGCAAGTCGGTCCGGAAAGTGCTGGCGCGTCACCTGGCCCGGCCTGCTACGGAGCGGATGGTCCATTGACGGTAACGGACGTGAATCTGCTGCTTGGCAAGTTGGAAACGTCGAAATTCAGCATTCCGATCGACCCCGGAGCGGCCATCGCCCGGCTCGAAGAACTCCGCGCCGGCATTCAGTCCCAAACCGGCAACTTGCTGAGCCACCACGAAATCCTCACCGGCCTCGAAAGCATCGCCAATGAAAAAATGGCCGACGCGATCCGCAAGATTTCCGTCGAAAAAGGCATTAATCCCAATGCATTTGCGCTGGTAACCTTTGGTGGCGCGGGCGGCTTGCATGCCTGCCAGCTTGCGGAATTGCTCGATATGGACACCGTGCTGCTGCCTTACGACGGCGGACTTTTCAGCGCAGCGGGCATTGGCGAGGCGCTCATCAGCACCATTGTCTCCAAACAGCTTTTACTGTCCTGGGCCGATGCAGCGGACAAGCTCGTTGAATGGCAGGATATTTTGGCTAATCAAGCGGCTGAGATTTTGCGTGAACAGGGCATTAATGCTTTTGAAACCGTTTTCTGTAATGTTTACCTGCGATTTGCGGGTCAGGAAAATACAATTGAAATGCCTTACCAGGGCGAAAAGACGCTCCATGCATTTGAAGAAGCCTATCGGGCTCAGTTCGGTTATTTTCCGGTCAATACGAAGGTAGAACTGGAAAGCATTAAGCTCAAAATGCAGGAGCAAAGCCGGAACGCTGAATCCCTGTCTGTTTTCGAAAATGGCCGAAAAGCACTGCCATCAACATATAGCAAGCCATTTCTAACAGATTTAAACCATTCCGGAATGGCTGTTTTCGAATGGGACAATCTCCAACCCGGCGATCAGCTGGATGGGCCAGCCATTCTCCTCAACAATACTTCCACCATGTATTTACCCAAAGGCTGGAAACTGGTGATCCAGCCCGGATTGGATGCCGTGGCGTGGCGTACGCGAACTGCCGAAATCAATGCCGCTCAACAAAGCGAGGAGGTTGCATTGCAGCTTTTCACCAACCGTTTCAAAGCTATTGCCGATGAAATGGGGGTACAGTTACAGCGCACAGCATTTTCGGTGAATGTCAAAGAGCGCCTCGATTTCTCCTGCGCATTGCTCGACGCCGACGGCGAACTCCTCGTGAACGCGCAGCACATACCCGTTCACCTGGGTAGCATGGGCATATGCGGGCGCCTCGTGCGCGAAGCCATCGCGATCGGCCCGGGTGACGTGGTGATTACCAACCATCCGCAATACGGCGGCTCGCATTTGCCGGACATTACGTTGATCGCCGCGGTGTTTACCGAGGATAAAACTTGTGTAGGCTATGTGATCAACCGCGCGCATCACGCGGAAATCGGCGGTAAAACCCCCGGCTCCATGCCGCCTGATGCTACCTGCCTGGCCGAAGAAGGCGTGGTGATCGTGCCGCAATACCTGGTAAAGGCGGGGGAATTTCAATGGGACGCGCTGCGGGAATTGTTTACGAGCGGGCCCTATCCTACCCGGTCATTCCTCTCCAACGAGGCGGATATTATCGCAGCATTATCCGCATTGAAAAAAGGCAGCGCGCAGCTATTGAAACTGGTGGAAAACCACGGACTGGAGACGGTGCGGAAGTATATGACAATGCTCAAACAAACCGCCGTATCCCAGCTCCGGAATGCATTGCTACCGCTACAAGGGCAGGTTTTTGAAGCTTCGGAATCTATGGACGACAATTATCGGATAGCTGTAAAAATCAGCATATCCGATAATAAGCAGCTATTTGACTTTACCGGAACGTCGGACGTACATCCGAATAACCTGAATGCCAATATCTCCATTCTGTACAGTGCTGTTTTGTATGTACTGAGGCTTTTGGTGGACAAGGAGATTCCTTTAAACGACGGCTTAATGCAGGATGTGGAGATCAAACTGCCTGAAAACAGTTTCCTGCATCCCAGGTTCTCGGACGATCCGTGGCAATGCCCCGCGGTCGTTGGAGGAAATACGGAGGTGAGCCAGCGGCTCGTCGATACTTTGCTGAAAGCATTGGGCCTCGCGGCTTGCAGCCAGGGGACGATGAACAACTTCCTTTTTGGCAATGAACAATTTGGCTATTACGAAACGATCGGCGGCGGCGTGGGCGCGGGTAACGGCTTTCATGGCCGCTCGGCGGTGCATCAGCACATGACCAACACGCGCATTACCGATCCCGAGCAACTGGAAAGGAAGTATCCGGTACGGCTGCTGGAATTTGGCGTTCGTCGCGGCTCGGGTGGCGCCGGGCGCTGGCACGGCGGGGATGGTATCGTGCGAAAGCTGGAATTCCTGGCGCCGTTGCAGGTAACCTTGCTCGGGCAGCACCGGCGGTATGCGCCGTATGGAATGGCTGGCGGTAGCGACGGGCTTTGCGGACGGCATATGCTTTTTTCAAATGGTATTTCGAATGAATTGCCTGGGATTTGTAGTCTGAAAGTGGATGCGGGGGATGTTTTGACTATTGAGACTCCTGGTGGTGGTGGATATGAGATTTAAATAAACATGTCAAAAAACAAAAACGCCCTGCTAGGCGCCGCGTTCCTGATGGCTACCTCCGCGGTAGGCCCCGGCTTCCTGACCCAAACAACGGTTTTCACCGAAAAGCTGGCCACCAGCTTTGGCTTTATCATCCTGCTATCGATATTGATCGACCTCGCCGTCCAGTTCAACATCTGGCAGATCATCACGGTCTCAGGCAAACGCGCCCAGGATCTCGCCAACGACCTTTTCCCCGGCCTTGGCTACCTGCTCGCATTCCTCATCGTAGCCGGCGGACTGGCCTTCAACATCGGCAATGTAGCTGGCGCGGGGCTCGGCATCGAAGCCATGACGGGCGTCAGCGTGCAAACCGGCGCCATCCTCAGCGCGGCCATCGCCATCGGCATCTTTCTCTTCAAAGAAGCCGGTAAAGCCATGGACAGTTTTGCTAAGCTCCTGGGATTTGTCATGATAGCCCTCATTCTCTACGTCGCTTTTACTTCGCACCCGCCATTAGGCAGCGCTATTCAGCACACCTTTTTCCCCGAAAAATTCGACGCCGTCGCTACCCTCACGCTCGTAGGCGGGACTGTGGGCGGGTACATATCCTTCGCAGGCGCGCACCGCCTGCTCGACTCGGGCGTGCGGGGAGAAAATGCATTGAAAGAAGTGAACCGGGGTGCCTCCACTGGCATTCTCATCACGGCATTGATCCGCTATCTTCTCTTTCTGGCCACGTTGGGCATTATCCTTGCCGGAGCAAGCATTAATCCGGAAAACCCGGCCGCCTCGGTGTTCGAAAATGCCGCTGGCACATTCGGCAAGCAGCTTTTCGGGCTCATGATCTGGGCTGCGGCCATTACTTCGGTCGTTGGCGCGGCTTATACTTCCATTTCGTTTTTGCGGTCATTCCATCCTTTGATCGAGCGCTGCCAATCCTATATAACCATTGTTTTTATCCTCATTTCAACTGTCATTTTCTTGCTGGTCGGCCGGCCTGTGAAAGTGCTGGTTTTTGTGGGAACATTAAATGGATTCGTACTGCCGATTGCGCTCGCCATTTTGCTTGTTGCGAGCCGGAAACAGCGGTTAATGGGCAGTTACAAACATTCCGTATTGCTCCAAGCCGCCGGATGGGCCGTCGTGCTGATCCTGCTGGCCATGGGTTTTAATATATTCTAAACTTAAAGATGCTAATCCCTTAACAATGAAGAAAATACTTTACCTGGCACTCTTATCACTTACAGTACTCGTCGCTTACGCCCAGAAACCGCGGGAGCTGGTCATTAAAATCAATACCCAAAACAAAGCGCAAAAGATCGACAACTTCGGTGCTGCGGGTGCCTGGTTTACCGAAGGAATCGCTAAAAACTGGCCCACTCAAAACCGGGAGCAAATGGCCGAATGGCTTTTCAGCAAGGAATTTGATGCAAATGGTAACCCGAAAGGCATCGGACTTTCCGCCTGGCGTTTCAACATTGGCGGTGGCACCGCCGAGCAGGGCGACAGCAGCGGCATTACCGACTCCCGCAAACGCGTGGAATGCTTCCTACGGCCCGACGGTACTTATGACTGGTCGAAACAGGCGGGTTATATATGGTTTACCAAAAAAGCTAAGGAGTACGGCGTCGAAAACCTGATCGCATTCTCGAACACCCCACCGGTACAGTTCACGAAGAACGGCCGGGGCTATAAAACAACGAAAGATTACGTCTCTAACCTCAAACCAGAACATTATAGCGACTATGCGGGCTTTCTGGCAACCGTTTTGAAGCATTTCGATAGGGAGGGTTTGCATTTCAATTACATCAGTCCGGTGAACGAACCACAATGGGACTGGTACCATGCTCCCGGCCAGGGCGCCAAACAGGAAGGCAGCCGCTGGCGCAACGACGAGATCGCGCACGTAGCCAAATCCCTCGACAGCGCATTGACAGCTACCGGCTCCACCTCCAAAATCCTCCTGACCGAAGCCGCCCAGCTCGATTACCTGTACACCAAAACCGGTAACGCTAACCAACAAACGCAGGCTTTTTTCAACCCGAAAAGCAAGCTTTCCTTAACCAACCTGAAACACCTTCCGGCCCTTATCGGCGGGCACAGCTACTTCACCGACAAGGGTGACAGCGCCCGCATTGCCATCCGTCGCCACGTAGCCGACACCGCCGCCAAATACGGTACCACCTTCTGGCAAACCGAATACTCCATGCTCGCCGACGGTTACCGCGAAGGCAAAGCCGGCCGCATCCCCGCTATCGACTGCGCCCTGTTCCTCTCCAAAGTCATCCACGACGACCTCGTTTACGGCCACGCCGCCGCCTGGCAGCTCTGGAACAGCTGGGAACCCGGCAACCCCGATTTCGACACACGCTACTACCTCATCGCCCTCAACCCCGCCAATAAAGAATACACCAACGGCACCATCACCGCCACGAAAAACCTCTGGGCGTTGGGCCATTACAGCCGCTTCATCCGCCCCGGCATGCACCGCCTGAACATTATGCGCAATGACGGCCTGACTCCGACGCAAATAGCGCAGGATTTGATGGTTTCGGCCTATGCAAGCGAGAAAGAAATCGTATTGGTCGCGATTAACTATTCGAATGAAGAACGGGATTTGAAGCCGGAGATTAGTGGGTTTAAGGTGAAGAGTGGGGAGGTTTATTTGACTACCGGGGAGAAGGGGGTTGATATGCGGCAGGGGAAGGTTGGGAGCTTGAAAGGTGGGGTGAATGTGCCTGCGCGGGGGATGGTGACCGTCGTGCTAAAGAAATAGCCCGTATCAAATAGGAAGCTCCTCCGGAGCTGGGCGACGTGTTAGAGCCATTGCGTCCTATAAACAGTTTGCCGCTCTGCGGCATTTGAAAATATTCTTGCAAAACTATTTGCTCAAAACCACAGGGTGGTTACCTGTTTGTAGTGTCATATTTATCGAAAGGTCGCGGCTCCAAAGGAGCCTCCTCGTTGCGCATCCGTCTTGTCAAGCTTGTGCGAAGACAAAAATTTGATAAATTAGTAGTTATGACAACCACAGCACAAAGCAAAAAACCTCCCAGAGGCTTTAAAAGCGACCCAAATCTCGCGGATAGGTATGCCAACGATCCCCTTTTTGTAAAAAAGGCTGAGAAAGCTAATGCCACGTTAAAGGCGGTAGGTGTTCCAAAGGGTTGGTAGTATATTCAAATCATCTCCTCCTTCCTCCCAAACTCCCGCATCTTCCGCAGTAACCGCATCAAAATCTCGCTGTTGTCAATCGCGTACACCACGTGTTCGCGTGAGATGTTCCATTCGTGGGCGGGTCTCAAATAGTGAAGAAGCATGTCGTTGAGAACATGCTCCAACTCCACGAGGTCCACGTCGTCGTTCAAAAAGTCTTTCAATAATTTGAATGCCGCTTTGTCACGGCGCTGTTGATGAAAATCAGTGTGCATATCGATCGGGTTGATGATGGAATGCAGCAAAAAACGGTGCCGCACTTGCCGTTGTCCAACCCAAGTAAAGTCAACGGTGCCTACTCCGGTTCGGTAGTTGCGACACCGTTCTTTGCTGTCCACATCTCTACATGGCCAAATATGGCCGCGACTGGATGCGATAGCACTAAACTTTACTAAGGATTGGACGGGATAAACTTACGCTCCCTGCCCTTAATTACAAAGCCAAATCACGCGTGGAAATGGAGAAATGAATAACCGGCTGGTTTCGCTTATCAAGCAAGGTAATATGACGCTTTCGGAGGAATTATCTTTGCATTCCAAACTTTGAAAATGCCTGCGGTGCATGAAGGTCGACCTCAGGTCGTCGAGGGATATCCCTCTTAGTGTACATATGGGCATTTTTTTGTAAATTTAAAGTAAGATGAAACCAGCAAAAAGAAACACAACCATCGTGGACGCATATGCCTCGCTTCTGAGCAACCTGAGCGCTGATGACAGACTCGCGCTGATAGCCAGGCTGGGCGAGACAGATGAAGTGACTTCTCACAAAAGAAGATCGTTCTTCCGCAAAGCTTTCGGGGCGTTTGTATCCGATAAATCCGCCGATGAAATTATAGAGGATATTCGTAACAGCCGAGTTTCAACCCGCCAGATAGAACCGTTTTGAAAGAGTACCTGATCGACACCGACATTGCCATTTATTTCATGAAAGGCAAGTTTGATCTCCAACGACGTTTCGATAAAGTTACTCCCGAGCAATGCTATATTTCCGAGATCACGCTGGCGGAACTGAAATTTGGCGTCGAGAAGAGCGAACGCCCGGAACAGAATCTTAGAGCCTTGAATGATTTTCTGAAAGGTGTGCAAATATTGCCCATTTTTGATTCCATAGATTTATTTGCCAAAGAGAAGGCCCGGTTACAGAGAATCGGCACACCGCTCGACGACTTCGATCTTTTTATTGGCGTTACCGCCGTTAAACATCAACTAACTATGGTCACCAATAATACCCGGCATCTTCAAAAAATCAATGAGATTATGCTCGAAAATTGGACAGCTTAGCTTCTCTCGATCACGGCCACAGCAGCTGTTAGTTGCACCACCAATAATAAAGAAGGAGAACGGCCCAACGCCATTCTCCTTCTTCAAAACATTAGAAACCTACTTACTCAAAGCCGCATTCACATCCAGCCTTCCTCCGGTAACCGTCTTACCCGCCAGCGAAGGCGTAGGCACGGCGCTGGAAAGGATCGCGTTGCGGATCTGCGCGACGGATGCACCCGGGTGCGTGGATGCGTACAAGGCCACGGCGCCCGTCACGTGCGGGGTGGCCATGGAGGTGCCATTATAGGATGAATAGGTGTTATAGGCGGTGGTGGAGTTAATGGCAACGCCGGGTGCGCCGATGTCGACGGTGGTGGCTCCGTATTGCGAGAAGCTGGCCAAAGCGCCGTTTTTATCGATGGCGGCTACTGCAATCACGTTTGGAAGATTGTAGTTGGATGGATAGCTCGCGGTAACGTCGTTGTTGGTCCCGGAGTTGCCGGCCGCGGCAATGAACATGATTCCCGCGTTGTTGGCACGCGCAATGGCGTCGTACAAGGCCTGTGAATAGCCTCCGCCGCCCCATGAATTGTTGCTGGCAACGATATTGATACCCCGGTTTTTCAGGTTGGTAAGATAGTCCACGGCCTTCACTGCATTGGCGGTGGTGCCGCCGCGACGACCTAGAAATTTCGCCGAAATAAGCCTCACGTTCCAATTTACGCCAACGACGCCTTGCCCATTTGCCTTGCCGCCAATGGTGCCCGACACGTGCGTACCGTGGTCGTCGAGTGTGCCTTTGGTTCCACCGTCGTAAATGGAGGCATCGTTATTGGCAAAATCCCATCCGTTGGTATCGTCTACAAGGCCGTTGCCGTCGTTATCGACACCGTCCGTGGGATCGGCTGGGTTCACCCAAACCTGCCCTGCAAGGTCCGGGTGCGTGAGTTGAATGCCCTCGTCGATTACACCGACATATACCGAAGCAAGACCGGTATTTCCGGCCGCCCAGGCCGCCGCCGCATTGCTACCGAATGTGCTGGCCGGGCTCGTCGTCGGCCCGTACATGCCCCAAAGTGATCCATTGGTGAAATAGGGATCAGTCGAAACTGCCGTGTGGTAATACACGTAATTAGGTTCGGCGAATTCCACTCCCTCGGCACCATTCAGCTCCGCAATGGCTTCCAGAACATTTTTATTAACCTTCACCAGGGCCAGTCCCTCTTTCCTGCCGGCGCGCTCCATCGCTTTTGTCAGGATTTTTTCTATGGGTTGGCCCTTAACTTTATCAAAAGCCTTTTGTTTAGCGGCTGCCGAAGCGCCTTCTTTGAACTGGATCAACAGTTCCCCTTCCACAAATTCACTTTCAGCACTTGTTCTCAGCGGGTTGTCGGAAGTTTCGGAAGGCGAAGACAGCTGATTTTCAACGGTGGTTTCCTGACAGCCAGCCAATGTGAAAGCAGCTACCGAGGCAGCAACCAACAATCTGGCTGACAGCAAGTTGTACATTCTTTTCATAGTTCAAATTTTTAAGGTGCGATGAGCATTCAATGTGCACAAAAATTATCGTCCGGTAAAGCCTTCTGTACAAACGATTCAAAATAAATTGCAAAAAAATTTGCGCAACCCAAAAGTTGCATATATATTTGCAACCATTAAGTTGCATATTTCGATCGTGTATGAAAGGAGATATTTTTCAAGCCATTGCGGATCCGACGAGAAGGGCCATTCTCGTGCTGATTGCGGCACAGTCTATGACGCCTAATGCCCTGGCAGAACATTTTGATACTTCCAGGCAGGCGGTTTCGAAGCATATTAAGGTACTCGCCGATTGTGAGTTGTTAACGCAGGACAAAGTCGGGAGGGAGATCCATTATTATTTCAATCCGGTCAAAATGAAAGAGTTCGACCACTGGTTGACACAGTTCAAAAAACACTGGGAAGACCGTTTTAATCAATTAGATCAACTTTTAATCAACCTAAATTCCAATTCAGATGAAAACTAGCTTAGTAATGAATTTTTCGGTAGACAAGGAGAATAACCGTATCAATGTGGAACGGGAATTTGCCGCCCCGGTGGGGAAAGTTTGGGCCGCCTGGACACAGCGCGAACTGCTCGACCAATGGTGGGCTCCACGCCCGTGGAAAGCCCGCACGAAATCGATGGATTTCCGCGAAGGCGGAACGTGGCTATACGCCATGGTAGGCCCCGAGGGCGAAGAGCATTGGTCAAAAGCGGACTACCTGACGATCGATGCGAAAAAAAGCTTCTCGGCAATCGATGCATTCTGCGATTCGGAAGGAAACCTGAGTCCGGATTTCGCACGGTCGACATGGACGAATACTTTCACCGAAGCCGATGGCACCACCACCGTTTCCGTATCGATTCAGTATGATAAATATGAAGACATCGAGCAGATCATGCAGATGGGCTTTAAAGAGGGCTTCACAATGGCGCTGGGTAACCTGGACGAGCTGTTGGAAAAATAATCAGTGCATTTCATCAACAAATTGAAAATACCCTCCAATCGGAAAATTATTTCGGTGCGCTGCACCTAAACCGATAATATCCGATCAATTCAACAAATATTTCGGCGCTCTGCGCCTTGGCGGAATTGGCGTGCAGGGCACCGAAATATTTGTAAAAACAAGGCAAAAACCAACACAACTCAACAGGTGCAGCGCACCGAAAGAAATGTTGTTAATGCGATCGCAGAGTTTAAGCCGCTACATCCTTCCTCGCCACCATATAATAAACCGGTATCCCCAACAATACGATGATCAACCCCGGCCAGGTGTATTCAGGCTTGTAAATAATGAGGAGCACGCAGAATGCAATACCCATGATAATGTAAATAATTGGCAAAAACGGGTAGCCGAATGCCTTGTAAGGCCTTGGCGCATCGGGACGTTTTTTGCGCAGAATGAATATCCCGATGATAGTAAGCATATAAAACACTACCACCACGAAGGAAATCATATCCAGCAAATTGCCGTACTTCCCGCTAAGCGCCCACAATGAAGCGATTACGCATTGCAGCCAAAGTCCGATTTCCGGAACGGCATTCTTGTTCAACTGCCCCACCTTCTTGAAAAACAGACCATCCTTCGCCATCGAGTAATACACGCGTGCGCCGGACATAATGAGGCCATTGTCGCAGCCGAATGTTGAAATCATGATCATCACCGCGATTACGATCGTGCCCGAATTGCCGAAAATGACGTGCGAGGCGGTTACGGCTACGCGGTCCTTATCGGACGAAGCAATTTCCTGCAACGACAGCACGCCCGTATACATCACGTTTGTGAGCACATAAATGACTGTTACAATGATGGTACCCAGTGCAAGGCTAAGGCCGATATTACGCTGCGGATTTTTGATCTCCCCGGCGATAAACGTCACGTTATTCCATGAATCGCTGCTGAAAATGGAACCTACCATGGATGCGGCAATGGCACCGAATGCGGCAATGGTAGTATAGGATTCAATGCTGCCATCCGGAGCAAGTTTATGCAAATCCCACATACCTTCGCCCCAATTGGCGGCCCACACGTCGGGTTTCATGTAAATCAGTCCGAAAACAATGAGGCCCAGAAGGCTAAGCAGTTTGGTTAATGTAAATGTGGTCTGAATGATTTTCCCGCTATTGACGCCACGTGTATTCGTAAACGTCAGCAATACGATGACCACAATGGACAGTAGTTGGGCCGGACTTATTTTGAGAAAACCAAGGTCTAATGCGACGAGATCTTCGCTGAATTGCGGAATGAGATAAGCCGTAAATTTGGCGAATGCCACAGCCACGGCAGCGATAGTGGCTGTTTGAATAACCGTGAAAAAGCTCCAACCGTACAGGAAGCCGATCAACGGATTGTATGCTTCTTTCAGATAAATATACTGGCCACCGGCCTTGGGAAACATCGCGCTGAGCTCGCCGTAGCTCAATGCGGCCGTAAGCGTCATAAAACCGGTGATGAGCCACACGAACATCAGCCAGCCCACACTGCCGGTATTGCGCATGATGTCGGCGCTGACAATAAAAATGCCCGATCCGATCATACTGCCGGCAACGAGCATCGTGGCGTCAACAAGACCTAATGAGGGCTTGAAAGAGGTGTTTTCTTGTGGCATAAAGGGTAATAGGTTTTATGAAGTCAGGTGTTAATCTGTGAAAACTACGAAGTATTTGGACTACTCACAATATCCCAGCCCCGCCACTCGCTAAAATGACCCCAAATGCCGCTGCGGTTACATTACTGATACCGTTCCGGATCGTACAGCGCCACGTCCACGGAAGGCTTCACACGCTCGGCCAGCTCGGCCACGATTTTGCCGGTGCCCGGCCCGAGGCTGATGCCCATCATCCCATGGCCTCCGGCGACGATCAGATTGCTCAGTTTTTTGGAATAACCTAAATAAGGCAGGCCGTCGGGCGAACACGGACGGAAGCCGTACCAAATGCGGTCCTTTTGCGGCACAGCTACATGCAGTTCGGGATAATATTGCGGGATCGAGTTCACAATGCCCTCTACCCTGTTCATATTGATCTGGTTGTTCAGCGGCGCGAGCTCCATGGTGCCGCCGAAACGAACCTGCCCATTCATTGGTGTTACGGCCACGCGGGCTTCGAGAAGCAATGCAGGATGGACAATGGGGTGCTCGGTGTTGGGTTCCATGAAAGAGTAACCTTTGCCCGGCATAACCGGAATAGAAAGGCCGGCTTGCTTTGCCAACTGCGGCAGCCAGGAGCCACCAGTCATCACCACCAGGTCGCCTTCGTAGGTTTTAGCAGCAGTTTTAACCCTTTTGATTTCGCCGCTTTGAATATCAAAACCCGTTACCTCGGTATTTTTGACGATTTCAGCGCCCAATGTGGTAATCCTTTTGATCAAACCATTTACCAATGCGGTCGGATACAAATGCGCGTCGCAGCGGTAATGCACGGCACCGGCGACATCGAGTTTAATACCCGGTTCCAATGCCTGTACCTGCTCACGGCTGAGCATATCGATGTCCAGACCGAGTTGCTGTCCCTGCTTACCAACGTGGATTTCCTCCTCTCCCGTCTTGTCGGATTTGTAAAGCATTAATATGCCCTTTTCTTCCAATCCAAAATCCAGGTTTTCGTCACGGACGAGGTCTTCGTAGAGTTTTTTACTTAATAAATGGTAATCCCGCAAATGCGGCGCCGCGCGCTCGACATTGGCTTCGGTAGCTGCTTTCATGAATTTCAAACCCCATGAAATCAGCGAAAAATCGAGGGATGGTTTTACATAAAAAGGGCTGCGGCTGTTGAACATCCATTTGATACCCTTCGAAACCATGCCCGGGGCAGCGAGCGGGATGAAATGGCTCGGCACGATCATACCCGCATTGCCGATGGAGCAGTTGTCGAACAAGTCGCCCTTATCGAGCAACGTCACTTTCCACCCGCTTTTGAGCAAATAATAGGCCGAAGCCAGACCCGAAATTCCGCCACCGATGATGAGGGCGCTGCCTTTTTTGGTGTTCATAGGAAGCTATAAGCTGTAAGCCATAAGCCTTAGGCCGAAGTTTGCAGCTATTTTATTTTCGTTTATTCTAAAAATTAATGCTTAAATCAATACCCAGCTTAAAGCTTATAGCCTACCGCTTACTGCCCTCAAATCACCTGAAAACCAAACGCATAGGGATCCTCCTCGTCGTCGATGAAGATGGTATTATGGCCGGTGATGACGGCCCAGCCTTCGATGCCGGGGATCATGGCTGGTTTGTCGCCGATGGTCGTTTCTTCTTCCACGGTACCGATGAATTTGGAACCGATAATGCTTTCGTGCACGAAACGGTCGCCTTTTTTGAGCTTGCCCTTCGCATGCCATTGCGCCATGCGTGCGGACGTACCTGTGCCGCACGGGGAGCGGTCGATGGCCTTGTCGCCGTAGAAAACCGCATTACGTGCGGTGGAAGTAGGGTCTAATGGCTTGCCGGTCCAGAGGAAATGGCTCAGGCCTTTGATATGCTCGTTTTCGGGATGGACGAATGTGTACTGCTCGTTCATCCGCTGGCGGCACACGCGGCTCCAACTGATGAGCTGGTCGGCGGTGTGGTTTTCAATGCCTTTGAAATTCTCCTGCGGATCGACGATCGCGTAAAAGTTGCCGCCGTAGGAAACGTCGACAGTCAATGTACCCAGGTCAGGGCATTCGACGGTCAGCTTTTCAGCTGCAAGAAACGATTTGATATTAATCAGTTTCACCGACTTCACCTTACGACCTTCCTGCACATATTCCACCAGCACCAATCCGGCAGGTGTTTCGAGGCGCAGTTTACCCGGCACTTTCGGCGTTACCAGTCCTTCTTCGATCGCAATCGTGACCGTACCGATCGTCCCGTGACCGCACATCGGAAGGCAGCCACTGGTTTCGATGTAGAGTACGCCAATGTCGTTGGCAGGGTCAATGGGCGGGTAAAGAATACTGCCGCTCATCATATCATGACCACGCGGCTCGAACATCAGGCCCTTACGGATCCAGTCGAATTCCCTCAAAAAATGGAGCCTGCGCTCCATCATGCTATTGCCTTCAAGGAGCGGCCCGCCACCTGCGACTACGCGTACAGGATTCCCGCAGGTGTGGGCGTCGATACAGAAAAAAGTTTTGCGCATAAAAGAGCTTTAGGCTTTAAGCTGTATGCTTTAGGCCAGATTTATTCATGTCTATCAAACCACAAGAAGGCTTATAGCCTAAAGCTTATAGCTTTTCCCTCGTTATTTCATTATCCACCGTCCGCCAGATTCCGAGCGGGTTGGCGTTTTTCAATTCGTCTGGTAAAAATTCGTCGGGCCAGTTCTGGAAGCTCAATGGCCGGGTAAACCGCTTGATCGCATCCGGGCCTACCGACGTAAACTGACTGTTGCTCGACGACGGGAATGGCCCTCCATGGTGCATCGATTTGCACACCTCAACGCCCGTAGGGAAGTTATTGAAGATAATGCGTCCGCATTTGTTCTGAATGGCCGCTACCAGTTCGCGGTGGGAAGCCAGGTCGTCGCTGGTTGCCAGCAATGTAGCTGTTAGCTGACCATGCAGTTTTTCGGTTACCGCCAACATTTCATCCGCATTCCGGCATTTCACGATCAATGCAAACGGACCGAAAACTTCGGTCTGCAGTTCATCATTGATCAGGAAGTCGACGCCGGAAACGGTAGCTACCGTCGCTGCGCCCTGTCCTTCCGCCGCCTCCGCAGCGGCTACCGCCACCAGCTCCACACCCGATTGCCCGATCACCTTCTCACGGTTTCCGCGATAAGCGATGGCAATACCTGCATTGAGCATCGGTGCAGGAAGAATGTTTACGATCTCCTGGTTCAATGCTTCGATGAAGCCATCCGCAGCAGCGCTGTCTTCTGTGATGAGTAGCCCCGGGTTAGTACAAAACTGTCCCACACCCAATGTGAGCGAGCCTGCATATTGCTTCGCCAACTCGGCGCCCGCAGTACCCAGCTTGCCGGGCAGCAGGAATACAGGGTTAATGCTTCCCATTTCCGCAAACACCGGAATAGGCTCCTTACGTTTGTTGGCTACCTCCACCAATGCCAGACCGGCACGGTTGGATCCGGTAAAACCGACCGCCTTGATAACCGGATGGGCTACCAACGCCTGCGCTTCCTCGATGGTTTCGGTAAAAATATGGGCGAACGTACCTTCCGGGAATCCGCTTTTAGCCACTCCGCGGCTAATGGCATCCGCCATGATCTGCGACGTATTCGGATGGCCTGGGTGTGCTTTCACCACCACCGGACAACCCGCCGCGATAGCGCTGGCCGTATCCCCACCGGCTGTGGAGAATGCAAACGGAAAGTTACTCGCCCCAAAAACCGCCACAGGGCCTAATCCCACATTTGTCTTGCGGATATCAGGCTTTGGCACGGCACGCTGCGGGTTGGCGGTGTCGATGCTCGCGTCGAGCGAATATCCCTTTTCAACCGCATCGGCATAGCTTCTCCATTGGAATACCGTCCGTGCTTTCTCGCCATTAAGACGCGCTTCCGGCAGGTTGGACTCCGCCATGGCCGTCTGGATCAGCTCGGGACCGAGCGCTTCGATCTCGTCGGCAATGGTGTTCATCAATGCAACCCGGCGGCGCAATGCGTACGCGTTCATCGCCACAAATGCCTCCTGGGCTTTTTCAAGAATAAGATCTAAATCAGACAATTTCATAATTTGATGTTTTGACAAAATGGTAACAATCCCGCCTTCGAAATCTAACGACTTTCGGACGCTTTTTTGTCAATATTACGATTGCTGGTCGCGTTGGGGCCATTTGGGTTCGAAACATGCGACACGAAACCCAATTATTACGGTGCACTGCACCTTACGTCGGATATCGAATTGCCACGTTCTACAAGTATTACGGTGCACTGCACCTTTCGCGTACCGGCAAGGCACAGAGCGCCGCGATACTTATTGTAGAACCCCGCAAACCATGACAGCATATACGCCTCGGCTCCGTAGGAGCCTTCTTATGCCGCGTCGACCGTCAAATTCAAATAATCGGGCAATTCAGGCTGCGTAGCGATGGCCTGATCGATAATGGCGAGCACCTTTTCGCGCTCAGCACCGTGTAGCGGCAGGCGCGGCGCGCGCACATGTTCCGAACCGATGCCCATTTTGGCGGCGGCGAGTTTGATATTTTGTACGAGTTTGGGATGAATATCCAGTTCAAGCAATGGCAGGTACCAGCGGTAAATCGCCAATGCCTCTTTGTATTGCCCCGCTTTCACAAGGTTAAAGATCGCTACGGTTTCTTTCGGGAATGCATCCACCAGACCGCCAATCACACCGTCGGCACCCAGCATTACCTCTTCCATAATCAATGTATCCACACCGCAGAATACGCGGAAGCGGTCGCCGAACTTGTTGAACAGGCGTGTTACATTGCTCACATCGCGGGTGGATTCCTTGATGGCGTGGATGTTCGGAACTTTGGCAAGTTCTTCAAACATCGGCAGCGTTACCTCGATTTTGTAGTCATAAGGGTTATTGTAGATCATAATCGAAAGCGATACACTTCCGGCGATCGTCTTGAACCAGTTCACAGTTTCATCATCATCGGCCTTGTAGCGCATGGGAGGCAGGATCATCAAGCCGTCGGCCCCAACACTTTCCGCTTCTTTCGCGATGCTTACCGCTTCGGCAGTGGATTGTTCGGCGATGCCAAGTACGACCGGCAGACCGGCAGGAAGCGCCTGTTTAGCATATTTCACCAGCTCCATTTTCTCGGCGCGGGTGAGCGTACTGGCTTCCCCGAGCGAACCGCCTACGATTACCCCGGTAATACCTGCTTCAACCTGCGCTTCGAGGTTCTTGCCGAACAGCTCAAAATCAACTGTATCATCTGATTTGAATGGCGTCACCAACGCTGGGAAAATGCCAGACCATGCTTCTTTGTTCATATCCTGCTTATGTTAAAATTTTAGTCCAAAATTAAGCCATGCTTCCATGCGGATATTCACATGTTTTAATCAATTCCTTACATATTTTAACATAGTCCCGAAAATCGCCTCAAAGCTTGTTTTCTACGAACACCACTTGCGCCCTGTCGGCCTTCCTGATCTTTTTCAGGAAATCGACCCAAGCTGCAAAATCCTTTGATCCGTAGCGTCCGCCGTTCATTACCACTTTCCTCGCACAAATGAGCTTGTTGTTCTCATAGGTCGTTTTCAGTTCATAACTGCCAAATGCGGAGGCGATCTGGAATGCAGGCAATGTGGTTTCCAATTTATAGCTGGCCGGAACTTCGTACGAAACCGTATCAAGATCGGTAAAGTTGTAATCCGAAACAGGGAGGTAGAAATCCGATGAGCGCTCGCTCACCGAAGGAAGCTCGAACGGCCGGCTTAGCAGACTCGGTTTAACAAACAATCGGGTACCCGTTTTGGTAGCGCAGTTGCGTACGTTCAGCGTCAGCTTTTCGGTAACGGAGGGATCTTGGCCCTGGGTCAGTTCAAATCGCTGCAAATCGAGACTGGGCAGATTAATATGGTTCAAAAGCCATTTCTTCTGCTCCTCCTTGGACCCGCTGTTGATCACACTCGCGCGGCTCTCGTGCTGCAAGCCGGTATATAGCACTTGTACGTCCACCACTCCGTCACCCGTCTCACCGAGTTTCACTATCGCATGGCTGTTCCGCACGTTCTGTCCTGATTTATAGTCTTGCGTACGCACAAGCCTACCGCCATCGGACGTCACGAGCAATGCGTAGCGCCCGCCCGTGAAGGAACCCATAAAATCGGGCTTTGTCGTCTGGCTCGTGCATTCGAGCCATAACGTATCCTTATCCACCAATGCACAGGCAATGGCATGATTGAACTGGTTGCTTGGAAAATCGGGCTTGATCTGCTCATCTTTTCCGGCGGCAATCAATGCCGTGTAGCCCTGGATACCAACCGACCGCAATGCAGCAAGCGTGAAATTGGTCAATGCTTTACAATCTCCGTAGCCGGTATTGGCCACCGTGGTGGCGTCGATCGTCTGCCAGCCGCCGATCCCCAACTGGATGCTCACATACCGGGAGCGGGACTGCATCCATTTGTATATCAACTCTGCCTTCTCCCGATCCGATTTAGCCGTTTTCACCACATTCTTGATTTCCGCAAGTATACTGGCCGGCAGCACATCTCTTCCGGCATTCAGCGTATGGTAAAACTTCCCGAAATCTGCCCAGGTATTGAAGTTGCCCTTATAATCCTGCACCTCAAACTCCGAAGGCGCCACAATCATGTGCGGCACACGGTCTTCTTGGGGCAGAGGGTAAAAATCATCCGACTTTCTGACCGCATAGTCTTTGAGCGTCCACTGATACAGATCGCTGCCATCAGCGTCCGTCGATTTCACCATCGCGGGAGCGTTGTTATATTCTTTAAACCTGAATTTAAATCCCGCGGGCGCCTTGATTTTGTAAGTCGAGAGCTCCACCGCCGATTTCTCGTCCGACACGGGCGTCCACCATGGGTACATCATCATGTTACGCTTACGCGTCTCGTACACGTACTCGATCGTATAGGGATACGCATAGCTCTTCTTTCCGAAACTCGCGTGCTTCACACGCGCGTCGCTGATATCGTCCCCCCCCGAGCCGTAACCGTAATCCTCTATGTCGGAGTTGCGCAGCTTCTTAACCTGCTTGCCGGCCGCATCGTACAGGATTCCGCTGATATCGGAAATCTTCGTGAATTTGTCATACCGCACGTACAACGCTCCGTGTTTTTCCTCCCCGCTTTCGTTCAAAATGGTGACTACCGTCCTGGTTTTCTGAATAGCTTCGCTCTGGGATTTGATTTCCCAAACCAGTTCGTCCACCCGCACCACAGCATTCGCATCCTTTATTAATACAGGATTGATTTTATCCACATTAAAATCCGACTGCCCCGAAACACCTAGTGGAAATAGCAGACACACGGCAATCACGTGCCTGACCGATATTTTTAATTTTTGCATGAAAACAGGAGGATATTAAATGTTCTTTTTCTTGATCACCAATTGCTGCGCGTGCTTCTGTACAACGCGTTCGAAAAACTCTTTGAGGTCCGGATATTCTTCGGGAAGGAAACGGGTGCGACTGACCTGGATCATCGTATTAACCTGAATCACGTTGCCTACCTGCCGGACCTGGTAAGAGAATTTACCTCCTTTGTCGGGCAAGACCACGATCTCCGCCTTCGGCATTTCTTCCAAAGCATAACCCTCAGGCAGCGTAAAATTCCCGATAAATGACGCCGAGATGCCTGTTCCCAGATCAACGGGATAAATACGTTCCTTGGACTTAAATGGGTTCTTTGTCCACCGACCGGCCATGATAGGATTAAAATACAACACGCCGGGTGACGCGTTTTCATCCTCCGCTTCAAAATTGCAGCTGACATTGACGGTCCCTTTAAGATCCTCCGTTTTATTTTTAATGCTTACATTCTGGATTTTCCACTCCGGCACTTCTTTTTTCAATGCGTCCTGAACTGCATTTTCGGCACCTGCCGCAAATTCGGAGCGCCAGTCGAGTGCCTCGTAACCACCGTAGGAAATGCTGTAACTCCCCTTCATTGTCCCATCTTCGGGAGAAATAGTGGCGGTGATCATTTCCAGTTTGCTTTGTGAATCGGCAGGAATAATTTCCAGAAACTTACCCGCTCCCTTTTTCGGAATCAGCCGCCCAAAACCATTCAATGCCCTTTCCGGGAGCATACCTGGCTTGGCATAGGATTCGGATGCGTCCAGAAAATACGTTTTTTCCCCTACCTTGACATGTGCTACCACGTAGTTGAAGCTTTCGATCATCGGGATTTCCTGGTGCAGATACCCGTGCGAACGTGTGCTCAGCAGGAAAGGATTACATTCCAGGTCCAGCTCGCGAAGGAGTACAGTGAGCATCAGATTGATGTCGCATGCATTGCCTTTCCGGTTATCATAGGCCTTTTTAATGCCGCTGCCGGAAAACAAGCCTGAGTAGCCGTCCCATTTCATGCGATCCTGGATATGTTTGTAAGCCAGATTCATTCGTTCGGTCGGATCGGTAGTCTTCGCAGCGATTTCATCCCGGATGTCTTTCAGGAAACCACTTTTTCGCAGCTCGCCCCCGAACCAGGTAGCCTCGTCGAGCGTCCGTTCCACATTGTCCCATGTTTGCGAAAAGTTTTTTTTCATCTCACCGGGTATGGTGATGCTCGCCAGCTCGAAATTGATTTTGGACACGTAGTCGGATGCGGTCGTAATGTAAGGTTCATTCACAAATGCAGGAACGTCCTTGATCACAAACCGGTAAGCTATTCCGGGGCCGTCATAGGTCGAGTGCCCCACGGAAACATTTTCCGGTTCTTGCTTGTGGATATCGAGCGTCAGATAACCACCCATTGTCATTTTGTAATCCAGGAAACCCGGTATAGTAATGTTGTATTCACTCCATTTCCGTGGCACCGATCCCTGGAAAGCCCACATATCTGGCTCATGCCTTACGTTCATCGGCGAAACGAGCGAGTACGAGTATTCGATAATCGAACCTTTTTTGGCATTGGGAAGGTTAAACTTAACAGTAGTCTGGGTGTCGGACGTTTTCTCGCGACGGATGGCCTTCTTTTCCAGCTCGGTGCGGACGATCTGGTTATTATCAAGGTTGTACGTGTAGCCCTTCAGGTCTTCGATCCATTCCTGTTCCTTATAGCTGGAACCCATATAATGCGGAATGGCCACCGAAGCCCTGTCGAGCGCCGACTCCTTCAGGAGCTTGACGCGGACCCAGATGTTGGTCGTCATTAGCAGGCCTTTGAGGTTGTCGTAGGAGAATGTGACCTTACCGTAGTCGTAAAGGTAAACGGCGTCGGCGGTACTGTCGCCCGGATAGGCCGTCATTTCAAGCGAAGCGCGGTCAATCAGGCCCAGTTTGGGCTTGAAATCATCTTGCGCGAAAGCATGAAAGGTGAGAGAAAACAGCAGGAATGGGATGGACAAAACATTCCTGCGGCACAGACCGGACAGTCTGATAGGAAGTAAAAAGTGAGTCATGAACAAGTAGATGAGGAGTAACAAAATTCATGCATTATCGTACAGTTATTTCGATTTTCAAAGAGATTTTTATCACCGAATCGGGATTTTTTTTCACTTGGACCGAAACTGGCCTAATACGGATTTTAATGCCTAATTTTGACACCCAAACCAGGCGGCAATGTTGCATGCCCTTGTTCCTGCTAACCCATAATCTTAACATTTATCTTTAATCTATGTCATCTTTTCAAAACGAAAGCCCCATCCGCGTACTGGTAGTCGGTTGCGGGAACATGGGTGCTTCCCATGCCTTTGCCTACCAGCTTCTGGATGGTTTCGAGATCTGCGGGATCGTTTCGACCGGAAAAAGCAAGGAAGTCCTCAATGAAAAACTAGGCGGCGGCTATGCCCTTTTCAATGACTACGAAACAGCATTGAAAGAGACGAAACCCGACGCTGTTTGTATTTCGACTTACCCTGATACCCATGAAGATTTCGCGATCAAGGCGCTCGAAGCCGGTGCCCACGTATTTATCGAAAAACCGCTTGCCGACACCGTTGAAGGCGCGAAGCGCGTGGTAGAAGCTGCTAAAAAAGCGAATAAGAAAGTAGTGGTGGGTTACATCCTTCGTGTACACCCGTCGTGGGAACGTTTCGTGACCGAAGCACAGGGCCTCGGCAAACCGCTGGTGATGCGTATGAACCTCAACCAGCAAAGCCACGGCTACATGTGGGGCGTTCACCGCAACCTGATGAAAAGCCTTAGCCCGATCGTGGATTGCGGCGTGCATTACATCGACGTGATGTGCCAGATGACCCGCTCGAAGCCGCTCCGCGTGAATGCGATCGGAGCCCGCCTTACCGAAGATATTCCGGCAGGAAACTACAACTACGGCCAGCTGCAAATCTGGTTTGAAGATGGCTCGGTAGGCTGGTACGAAGCCGGCTGGGGCCCGATGATCAGCGAAACGGCATTCTTCGTGAAAGACGTGATCGGGCCGAAAGGTTCGGCTTCAATTGTAGCCAAAGATGCAGGCGGCACCGGGAAATCGTCGTCCGTAGAAGCACATACGAAAACCGAATCGATACGTGTACACCATGCCGACCTGAACGGTTCCGACGAGTTCGTGAAAGAGGATACGTGGATCAACCTCGAAGACGAGCCGGATCACCAGGAACTTTGTAACCGCGAGCAGCGCTATTTCCTGCGTGCAATCAGCGAAGACCTCGATCTGACCGATCATTTGCAGGACGCTGTAACCAGCTTGCAAATCGCCTTCGCGTGCGATGAATCGGTGAAGACCGGTCGCACTGTGGATCTGGCCTGATTCCATACGCACTTTCAAAGCCCTGCTTCGACGACCCGGAGCAGGGCTTTTTTTATAGTATTTTAACCTAAAACAGGCTGGATTATGACTAATAGTTATAGGATTTTCGCTCCAATAGCTGCTCAGAGGGAACGTTCAAAAAGGGGTGCTCTTTGTCCAAAATTGACCTATAACTAGCTGATTCACCGCAACAATCGGGTAATTTTCTACAATCACAATGCAAACGTTTGCATAAATAATTCTGCATTTTTCCACTCACTATATTCGAAATCTATTGTTAAATATGATAATATTGCAACGCGTTTTCTTAAAGACTTTTAATAATACCAAACTGACGCCACTGACTTTTTAAAGTATTTACCAGGTAGGTGACCGGTTGCAGTCCCGAACACCCGCCGTCCATTCCATCCTCCGTCAGAGAAAACGTAACGTATCTTTTGCCCTTTTTGACATAGTGCTGTCAGGACTCGTGATCATGATTTGATTCAAAAACCTTGGCAAGGATAGTTACGGCCGTACTGGAATGTGATTTATCAAATATCAACTAGAATTATTTAACTACTCACCGAAACAATTTAACTGTAAACCGTAAACTATGATTAAACAAAAAACGCAAAAGCCTAACGAACAGAGATCTGAGACTAAAATTCTACGTGTTTTCCAAGACTGCATGAAAAACGTTTAACAAGCCTTACTACATGAAAATTACCGATACCAAACCATGGTTGCTCCAAATGCGGAGCATCCGTAACTCTCTATTGCTCCTGCCCGCGCTCGCAAGCCCATTGCTGGTGAACGCAGCCCTAGCCAACTCCGGCATTACCACTAACGTACGTATTGATAGAACCCTCAAGGGAAAAGTAACCGACAAAGAAACCGGCGACGGCCTGCCCGGCGTGAACGTAGTGGTGAAAGGTACGAGTACCGGTACTACGACCGACGGCTCCGGAAACTTTTCACTCGAAATTCCCGACAACGCTACGTTGGTTTTCAGCTTTGTAGGCTATGTGGGCCAGGAACTTCCCGCAGGTAACCGCACTACACTCGATGTTCAACTTGAATCAGACACCAAAGCACTTAGCGAAGTGGTCGTGATCGGGTACGGTACCGCAAAGAAATCTGACCTTACCGGCTCGGTAGGTTCTGTGAAGGAAGATCAGCTGAAAGAGCGTCCTTCTCCTTCCCTGAACCAGGCGCTTCAGGGTAAAATGCCGGGTGTACAGGTGAACGTAAACTCAGGCCGCCCAGGTGGTCGTGCCAACGTTCGTATCCGTGGTTTCAGCTCGATCAACTCATCCAACAACCCGTTGTACGTGGTGGATGGTGTGATGTTGCCCCAGGGTAACCAAAACCAGCAAAGCCAGGCGATCGACTACATCAACCCGAACGATATCGTATCGGTAGAGGTGTTGAAGGACGCTTCTTCAACGGCGATCTATGGTGCGCGCGGTGCGAACGGGGTAATCCTCGTGACTACGAAAAAAGGAAAAGCGGGCGAAAGCACCATTACTTATGGTCTCGACCTGAGCGTTCCTTTCACCGGTCCGCAACGCGCTAAAACGTTGAATGCAAAAGAATATCTTGCAGTAGAAGACCTCGCTTACGCCAACATCAAGAAATATGACCCTGCTGGCTGGGCATCAGGCAAATATGCGCCACAAGATCCGAAAGTTCGTCGTGCCGCATTGAACGCCGCTCACCCGGACGTGTTTTCCGTTGACGCTCAGGGAAATTTCATCCCTAATTACGACACCGACTGGTGGGAGGAGGCAACGCAGCACAAAGTGGGCCAAAACCATCAGCTTGGTTTCAGCGGTGGTAACAACAGAACTACCTACTCGCTGTCGCTCAACTACCGTGACGATCAGGGCTTGATCAAAACTTCGTACATGAAACGCTATGCAACGCGTTTGACGATCGACGATCAGGTGAAAAAATGGATGCGCATCGGTGGTACCCTCAGCTATAACAACCAGGCTGAGAACCTGGTGGATATCAACGACGCGGTACCTCGCCAGATGGTGGAAGACTTCCCATTCCTTCCGGTGAAATATCCTGACGGGACTTATGCCAACAACCGCGATTATCCGCAGGCAGAAGGTTCATTCAGCTCGGTACACCGTCTGATGGGACGTAAATACAACCAGAACACGCAAACTACGCTGGGTAGCCTTTATGCAAACCTCACGCTCGCAAAAGGCCTTGAATTCCGCTCTGTTTTGGGTGTGAACGTACTGACCCAAGAGATCAACGAATCGCAAACCCGTACACTGGCGATCAGCGAATTCGGTACTGCCGGGAAAGCCAACCGTAAGGAGACTTTCTGGTCGTTCGAAAACTACCTGACTTACAACAAGTCGTTCGGTGTTCATGCATTGACTGCATTGGCAGGTATTTCGTGGCAGGAAACGAACATTGCAACAACCGGTGCAAGTGTTCGCAACTTCTCTACCGACTACTTCTCGTTCAATAACCTCGGTGCTGGTGCTACGCTTCCAAGTGTTGGTTCCGGAGCTTCCCGCTTCGCGTTCAACTCGTACTTCGGCCGTGTGAACTATACCTTGATGGACAAGTATCTCCTGACATTCACAGGTCGTGCCGATGGTTCTTCGAAATTCGGGGAAAACCACAAATTCGCATTCTTCCCGTCGGCTGCATTGGCCTGGAAAGTATCGGATGAGGCGTTCATGAAATCGCAGAACGTCATTTCAAACCTGAAAGTGCGTACCAGCTACGGTTTGACAGGTAACTCTGAAATCCCGCCGTACTCGTCACTCTCTCTGTTGAGCGCCAACTACGCGACGATCTACAACGATACACGCTTTAACGGAACGGGTATCAACAGGCTCGCGAACCCTGATTTGAAATGGGAAAAAACAGCACAGTATGACGCTGGCCTCGAAATCAGCGTCCTGAAAGGACGCATTTCACTCGAAGCCGACTACTATTACAGAAAGACTACCGACATGCTTTTGGATGCTCCCGTTCCACGCACCAGCGGTTACGCGGTTATCCGGAAGAACATCGGTTCTATGGAGAACAAAGGGGTTGAATTGGGCTTGAATACGACTAACATCGAACGCGAGAACTTCTCATGGAATACCAGCTTCAACATCTCATTTAACAGAAGCAAAGTATTGTCTCTCGCTACGCCGTCTGACATCTTCGGTGTGGGTGGTCCTGGTATCACCAACCAAACCAGCGTAATCCGTATCGGTGAGCCGGCAGGTGCATTCTGGGGATTGACCCGTCTGGGAACCTGGAGCGAAGCTGAAAGAGACCAGGCTGCGAAATTCACCAGCTACCGTAACAACCTTACCATGCTGCCAGGTGATATCAAGTACAAGGATTTCAATGGTGACGGTGCTATCACCGATGCCGACCGTACCATTATCGGTAACGGTAGCCCGAAAGGCTGGGGAACGTTGGCCAACACGATTCGTTACGGCAACTTCGACCTGACCCTCGACCTGCAATTCTCGTATGGTAACGACGTAATGGATATGAACCTGCACGCCAGCGAAGACCGCGTTTCTATCGCGAACAGCTATCGCACCGTGTTGAATGCATGGACTCCACAAAACCAGAACACGCCAATCGCTGAAATCCGCGAAACACGTGCCGGTTATGTGACCAATGTGGATACACACTGGATCTTCGATGGTTCGTTCCTGCGCGGAAGAAACCTGTTGCTTGGCTACAACTTCGATTCAGACCTGATCAGCAAAATCAAGCTGAGCAAACTGAGATTGTATGTTTCAGCACAAAACTTCTTCCTGCTGTCTCCTTACAAACTGGGCGATCCTGAGGCGACTCCGATCCGCGGTGGCGATGCCGACAACGTATTCTCACAAGGTATGATTTGGCATGGTTATCCGAAACCAACCGTGTTAATGGGTGGTTTGCAGATTGCATTCTAAGAACAGGGCTATTAAACTACTGAAACAAGAAGATTATCATGAAGTTATATAATTTAAGAAAAATCGGCATGGCGGCCCTTTGCGGAGCTATTTTGCTTGGGCCTACCAGCTGCTCCGACTTCCTGGACGAGAAAGATCCTTCCAACCTGACGCCGGACAGCTATTATACCATTCCTGACCACGCGGAAGCAGCAGTAGCGGCAACCTATGCGGGAATGCGTTTTTACGGCGACGGTGCAGGTATTTTCTCGGCAAACTGGCAATTGCTGGAAGCTGTAACGGGTACTGCAACGACTGAAACGGGTCAGAACTCCGACTTGAACAACCTTTACTCGCTGACTTATGATGGTAACACCGCCCACATCAATAACTGGTGGAACGGCTTATACCGCATGATCGCGAATGCGAACCTGGCTATCGAGAAAATCCCGGCTATTCAATTCCTGCCTCCTGCAACGGAAGCCCAGAAAACGAAATTGCTCGGTGAGGCAAGATTTCTCCGTGCATGGGCGTACTTCAATGCGGTACGTCTTTGGGGCGATGTTCCTTTGGTAACCAAGCCTCAAACGGCTACTTCGGAAGATTTCTTCGCAAAAAGAGCGCCTCAGGAAGAAGTGTATAAACTGATCGTGGAGGACCTTCAAGCGGCGGAAACTGCCGGCCTGCCTGTGTTCGAAACGAGCGGGCGTGCTACACAAATGTCGGTGAAAGCCCTTTTGTCAAAAGTATACCTGACAATGGCGGGTTTCCCGCTGGGCAAAGGTGCATCTCACTATAAGCTCGCTGCCGACAAAGCATTTGAAGTAATTACTTACTCAAAAGCGAACCCGAACACGGTTAACCTCTTCTCAACCTACAAGGAGATTCATACCGAGGCTTTGAAAAACAAAATGGAGCACCTGTTGCAGATCCAGTATAACGTAGCCGTTGCCGGATTCCCGCTGAACGATTACTTCCCTAACTTCAAGGCCGTAACATACTCCGGCCCAGGTGGTACAGGAAGTACAGTACCTACGCGTTCCTTCTACGATTCGTTCGATGACAAAGACCTGCGTAAGAAAGATCAGGAAGGCTGGTTCTACACAACCTACTATACCAACGGAACCGGTGCCAAGTTCGATTTGGGCGCTCCATACGTGTTCAAACACTTCAACCAGACTGCATTGGGCGCGCCGGGCATTACCCCTACCCGCAACAACAACCTGAACGTAAACCTGATCCGTTATGCAGAAGTATTGTTGATTTATGCAGAAGCGCAAAATGAAGTAGGCGGGCCTACCGCGGAAGCTTACGAAGCATTCAAACGCATCCGCGACCGTGCACAGCTCACTACTCCTGCAATGGCTACCTACTCGCAGGCTACGTTCCGCGAAGCGGTATGGAAAGAGCGTTGGTATGAATTCGCTTACGAAGGTATCACCTGGTTCGATATGGTACGTCTGCGCAAGGTATTCAACGAAAAAACCAAAGGTTTCGACAATTTCGTTGGTCACCTTAACCTGAACGTAGGCTCTGGCGTAGCACTGCAAGAGAAACACTTGCTGTTCCCGCTGGGTATCCAGGAAATGAAAAACAACCCTGGCCTGACGCCTCAGAACCCTGGTTACAACTAATATTTTCTTATCTGTTTTATAAGAGCCGGCCTTCATCTGAGGGCCGGCTTTTTTCGTTCTTTTACCAGCGCCCGCCCCGAAAGCCATTTTCCCTTATATTCACAGCCAGAGTCTACCAAAAACGATTTCCAAGATGCTGGAGAGGATTTACCTTGCTGCGGGACGCCGCGTATACCGCGCAATAGCCCTGCTATGCCTGATCGCAGGCAACAGGCAGGCGAGTGCGCAACTGGTCGTCACCAGTCCGGTGCCCAACCAGGTAATGCAGCGCAATGCGTCGGGTATGGCTACCATATCGCTCACGGCGTACGCGCATTACCCCTATACCCGCATCAGTGCCGCGTTGGTTCCCATCGAAGGCAATGCAAATGCCGCGCAGCAACTACAATTGGAAACAAGCCAGTTAGCACAGGGATTTTTGTACACTGCATTCTCCGCCCCTACCGGCTGGTATCGCCTCAAACTGACCGGTACCGCACCCAACGGCATCACCGATTCCGCGGTGGTCGCCCGCGTAGGCGTAGGCGAGGTTTTCCTCATCGCCGGCAATTCCAATGCAATGGGCTTGCCCGGCCTGGGTGCGAAAGATGCTTCTTCCAACGTGGTTTCCTTTAATGCCATTAACAAAACCCTCAGCAACGAAAACATTACCATAGCCCCCAATGGCCCCATGCCTGCCCCCGCTTTCGAGCCACTCAAAAGCAACAGTAATATTTTTCCAAATGGCGAGACCTCGTGGTACTGGGGCGAGTTGGGAGACCTGCTGTTTCAAAGATGGAAAACGCCCGTGCTGTTTTTCAATACCGCCTGGGCAGCGGCCAATGCCGAGAATTACCGCGACGCGGCTTCCGGTAAGGATGCCTATAATTTATATGTAGGAAAATACTGGCCCAACAGGCAGCCTTACAGCAATATCGTCAACACGATGCGTTACATGACATCCCTAACCGGCGTCAGGGCCGTACTCTGGGCCCACGGGGAAAACGACGCACAGCTGGGTTTCAACGAGGCACAATATTTCGATGGCATCCGAACGCTTGTTCAGAACAGCCGCAAGGATACGGGTTACAATATTCCCTGGTACATTGCCCGCAACTCCGCCAGCAATCAGTTAAAAGATCCTTACCTGCCCGTTCTGAATGCCCAAAACCGGTTGATAGCGCTGCCTGCTTTCAATGCATTTCAGGGCCCTTACCTCGACACCATCCAGATCCCGCGCCCTGCTTCCGCACATTTCGAAAATGTGCCGGGTGGCGTACAGGGGCTCACGCTCGCAGCTGCGGCATGGAACCGGAGTTTAGCCGACACAGCGATTGCCCGGACCTTGCCTTTGCAGCCTGCGTACGCATTACATACAGGCGTAACGCCCGCGCGCGTATACCCGGGCGCAACTTTTGATCTGCCATTCACTCTCACCGGAAATGCCCCGATTACGCTCCAAATCGCTGCCGAACTGCTGGATGCGCAAGGGCAGTTTATCGCCCGAATAGGTACCGGCAGTACCACTCCGCTCCAAATCCGGATGCCCGCCGAAGTTCCGGACGGACCATACCTCGTCCGGCTCACAGGTTTGGCGCCGGTCTTGCCCGGCAGCATTTCCCAACCGGTATATGTGGAGCGTTCAACGCGGAATATCGAATATGTGAATTCCATCGGCGTCCGAAACGTCGGGAGCAGTATCCAGGTCGCGTGGGCACTTGCGCCGGTCCCCGGCCTGACTTCCATGACGGTTCAGAAAACGACAGACGGCCTGCATTACAGCGATCTTGATACCTTCCCAGCCCCATCCGCCGGCTCATCAGGGGTATTCGGTTTTACCGATAATAACCCGGGTAGCGGGACGATCTTTTACAGGATAAAAATGGGGTATGCCAATAGTACAACCACCTATTCCACGATTGTCACATTGTTCCGCGATGGAGCCCCCGCTCCCTGGACCGTTTTCCCGAACCCGGTAACGCAACAGCAGTTTTACATCATGCCGGCCTCCGCAAACAACATTACCTGTCGTCTTTTCGACGCCTCCGGCCGTGAACATCCAGTCCAAACCTCTGCGCGTGAGGCTATCGGGCTGCTCTCCGTTCGCCCGCATTATCCATTACCTGCGGGCAAGTATATCCTTCAAATAAACTCGGACGGACAAACCAGCTCGCGGAACGTTGTTTTTAATTAAAACAACACCTACCTTACTAATAATGAGCACTTTCCAACTATCACCTTACCCGGCGTGTCCCTAAGGTCGATTCACCGTTCCCCAAAACCGCCAGTCCCTTGCCCCATGAAAAAAATAGTACTGATCATACTCTCTCTGGTTTGGCTGAATGCTTGTAAAAAAGGAAGCGAAAATCCTGTCCCGCTGGAAATTTCGGATGCCCGACTGCAAGACTATCACATTATTTCCATCGCATTCGACAAATCGGGCACGGCCTGGCTTGGTACGCTCAGCCAGGGGCTCATCCGGCACAACGGCACAAGCATTGCAGTTTTTGATTCCACGAACTCCGCGCTGAACAAAGCGGCCATCTGGGACATTGAAATCGATAAAAAAGGGAATGTTTGGCTGGGTACCGACGATCTGGTCAAATACGACGGTTCGAAATTCACCCGGTACGGATCGGGGGAGTATAACCTGCCTCGCAACGCCGTGCAGTCGGTGGCCATTGACGGCTTCGATAATATATGGTTTTCCGCGGGTGCATTCCGCCAGGGAGGCCTGGTAAAATATGACGGAAACCGCTTTTCAACCTTCACACCCGAGAACTCCCAACTTCCGGGTAACCTGATTGCAGGTATAGCGATCGATCGGCAGAATACCGTCTGGGTTGCAATCAACGACGGGGTCACCGCTACTTCGATCGTTCGCATTAAAGATGACAAATGGGAAATGTTCGGTGAAAAAGAACTCGGCTTCAACCCATATTACTACGGCAACATCGTGACCGACAAAAACAACGATTTGCTGGCGTCCATCAACTACGGACTTTCGAGCAGCATTGCGCCGAGCCGCCCGCAGATATTCCGGTTCAACGGGCAGTCGACCCAGATTATCAAGCTTCCGGAAGACGACAAAAAAGTATACATGACCCAACAAGTGTTCGTCGATCGCGACAACCGGATATGGGCCGCATTTTGGGATGATAAGGAATATGGGGTTTTCCGGAACGGCAAATGGGAGCTGAAAGACCTCGACGAAAGCGGAGGCATATTTGCATTTGGCCAGAGCCCGACAGGGGAAATATGGCTGGGAGCCGGCCGCGGAGTTTATATTTTGAAATAAAAACGAATGTCACGCTGAGCGGAGTCGAAGCGCGGTACTATATGGCGCTTCGACTCCGCTCAGCGTGACATGAACATTTTAATCCTCGAACAAACTTCCCAAGCCTCCGATCACCGAACCGCTTTCTTTCCGGCTGTTAGGACCATAAACCGAAAGTCGCTGGATCAGCTTGGAAATCGGCATTGACTGGATCCAGCAACGGCCCGTACCACGCAATGTAGCCAGGAACATCCCTTCTCCACCGAATACCATCGATTTCAAACCACCCGAACGCTGGATATCGAAGCTCAGCGACTGTTCGAATGCCACCACGCAGCCGGTATCGATGCGCAAGGTTTCGTTATTCAGCTGCTTCTCCATTACCACACCGCCGGCGTGCACGAATGCCATCCCGTCGCCTTTCAGCTTTTGGAGTATAAAACCTTCTCCCCCGAACAAACCGGAGCCGAAACGTTGGTTGAAATGGATTTTCATGCTCGTGCCCATAGCCGCGCACAAGAAACCGTCTTTCTGAACGATCAGCTCATTACCGTAAATTTTCGACAGGTCGATCGGCATAACTGTTCCCGGATAAGGTGCAGAAAATGCGACTTTCTTTTTACCGACACCACGGTTGGTAAAATGCGTCATAAACAGCGATTCACCGGTGAGCAAACGGGTTCCTGCCTGGAAAATCTTGCCCATAATGCTCTGGTTCGCTTCCGAGCCATCGCCCATTTTGGTTTCGAACTGAATGCCGTCTTCCATAAAAAGCATGGCACCGGCTTCCGCGATCACGGTCTCATTAGGGTCCAGTTCGATTTCAACGACCTGGATGTCGTCGCCGATAATTTTGTAATCGATTTCGTGTGAGATCATTTTTCGTAAAAGGTTTTATAGGTTGGTCAAAATGAATGGCGTGGACGGCCAGCTATTCCTCCTCCTCTTCGTCTTCCTCAGAACTCTTTTTCTTCGATTTCCGGGTTTTTCGGCCGGGGATATCCTCCCGGTCACGGAGTTTTTTATCATCCACATTTTTATTCAAAAATTCATTGATACGGTCCATGTCAAAGCTCGTGGTGATCTCACCGAACGAATTGATCTGGATATCAAAACCTTCCAGGTCCTTATGCACGCGTGGTTTTTCAGGTGCAGGCTTGGATGTTTCCGACTGTTTTTTCTTAGCCATGTGTTTGATGCCAATGGGCCGCCGTGCGGTCCGTTATTCACTTGTTACGAAAATATGCAATGATCTCCGCGGTACCAATCCAATTTGATCCTGCGGTTTCAGAACGCTTATGCCAGCCTGATTTGAGCTGACAAGCGGCTGAGCGCTGTTTCCAGCCTTCTCACGACCTCATCTTTTCCGAGTATCTCCATGATGACCATCAGATCCGGGCCGGCACCCGCGCCGGTTACGGCCAGGCGCAATGCCTGCATGATTTTGCCCATTTTGATTCCGACCGATTCCATAGTCGCCGAGAGGACCTCTTTAATATCGTGCGCTACGAACGGGCCATCAAAGCCCGCCAATGCATCCTTAAATACACCGATCGCATTCACAGCTTCTTCGTTCCATTTCTTGATCACCACATCCTGATCATACTCTTCCGGTGCCGAAAACAAAAACAGCGACTCCGAAACGATCTCCTTGGTAAAATGTACGCGGTCTTTCAGCAAATGCACGATCTGTGCGAGCTGGTCGTGATTTACCTGAATACCTTTCGCTGCGTACAACGGTTTCAGTTCTTCGATAATAGCCGCATCATCCAGCTGTTTCAAATACTGCTGGTTGAACCAGTTTGCTTTTTGTATGTCGAACCTCGCACCCGCCTTATGCACGCGGTCGAAGCTGAATGAAGCGATGAGCTCGTCCATACTGAAAATCTCTTGCTCGGTACCGGCATTCCAGCCCAGCAATGCCAGGAAGTTGGCGGTCGCACCGGGCAAATAACCTTCTTCACGGAAACCGCGGGCTTTTTCGCCGGTGTTAGGATCTGTCCATTCCAACGGGAAAATCGGGAAACCGCCCAGATCCGCGTCGCGCTTCGAGAGCTTGCCGTTACCGTCCGGTTTGAGCAACAATGGCAAATGCGCAAACTGAGGCATCGTGCTTTCCCAACCCAGATAGCGGTACAATAATACGTGCAAAGGAGCCGAAGGCAGCCATTCCTCCCCGCGGATCACGTGGGTAATGCCCATCAAATGGTCGTCGACGATGTTAGCCAAATGGTAAGTCGGCATTCCGTCCGATTTCAAAAGCACTTTATCATCGATCTGCGACGAATGCACTACCACCCAGCCACGGATCAGGTCGTTGAAACGGATATCTTCTTTCGGGCTGATTTTCATCCGGATCACATAAGGATCGCCGCTTTCGAGGCGTGCCTTCGTTTCTTCGGCTGAAAGCGTCAGCGAGTTGGTCATTTCGGTGCGGGTAATCGCATTGTATTGTACCGCCGCCACTTTTGCAGCTTCCAGGCGCTTACGCATATCGTCCAGCTGCTCCGGCGTATCGAAAGCATAGTAAGCCTTCCCTTCCTGAACAAGCCTTTCCGCATATTCGCGGTACATTTCTTTTCTTTCCGATTGCCGGTAAGGCGCGTGCGGGCCGCCTTGCTGCGGGCCTTCATCGATACCAATACCCAGCCATTCCAACGCTTCCAGAATATATGCCTCTGCTCCCGGAACATAACGGTTTTGGTCGGTATCTTCGATGCGAAGCAGCATCTGGCCGCCTTGCTGGCGCGCAAACAGGTAGTTATACAGGGCAGTACGCACACCGCCCGCATGCAACGGACCGGTTGGACTAGGCGCAAAACGCACCCTGACAGGTTTGTTATTCATTTATTCAAAAATTAAGTTCAATGGTGTTGTCATTGGTCGTCAAGTGTTGTCATGAACGGTCATTGATTGCGGTCCGCCGCGCGGTCAGGTGTTGTCTTTGGTTGTCAGGTGTAGTCATGTATTGTCATTGATACTCCTCCATTCAACACTTGACTTACTGACTACACTTGACCATACCTGACCACACCTCACTATAAATGACTATTTCCTGACCATACCTGACATTCGTTATTCAACCGCTATGACGGAAATTTCGACGTTAACATCCTTCGGAAGGCGTGCTACCTGTACGGTCTCGCGGGCGGGAGGCTCCTTGGTAAAAAAACTGCCGTAGATTTCGTTGACAGCCGTGAAGTCGTTCATATCCCGGAGGAAAATGCTGGCTTTCACCACATGCTGAAAACCAAGACCGGCCGCTCCCAGGATATGCCCGATGTTCTGCATAACCACCCCGGTCTCCGCTTTGATGTCCCCGGACTTCGCCAGTTCGGCAGCAATTTGCCCTGAAACATAAACAGTACCATTTACTTTAACAGCCTGGCTGTAAGGACCAATGGGGGCCGGTGCTTTGTCCGAAAATATGATTTGTTTGGGCATAAGTGACATAGAGTTAATGCCGCAAAATTACCAAATTATGCCGTGCATACCGCCTTATTCCACCTTAAAAAGCGCTTTCAGCTCGGTAGCTTCGGCTGCATTCAGCCGACCGGCGAGCACAAGGCGTAACTGGCGACGGCGGAGAGCACTCAGATATAGTTCGTTTTCCTCGGCCGTTTCCGGTTCAAGCGGCGGCACTTCGATAGGCCGGCCATTCTGATCCACCGCCACAAAAGTGTAGAATGCACGGTTAGTACTCACCCGCTGGCCTGCCGGAATATCCTCTGCCCACACTTCGAGAAAAACCTCCATCGAGGAATTGAATGCACGGGTAACCTTGGCGTGCATGGTCACGATGTTGCCGAGCCGGATCGGCTCCGTAAAGGATACATTATCCACAGAAGCTGTCACCACAATACGGTTGGAATGCTTTTGCGCCGAAATAGCTGCACAAATGTCCATCCAGTGCAGCAACCTTCCTCCCATCAGGTTATTGAGTGTATTCGTATCGTTGGGAAGCACCATTTCGGTCATGGTTACTTCGGATTGATGGGGCTTTTTGGGTTTCAGCATCTTGGTATGGTGATGTATTTAAAATTTGGGGCAGCGTGTCTTTTTCCGCTCCTGGTTCTGGGCGCGATTGCCGATCAGGTATGTCGCCCTCACCTGCAAAAACAAATAGCTGTCCTTGCTTTTGGCGCTTCCGCGGTTCCATCCCGGCTGGCGCTGCGGCTCCCCGATTTCAGGCGCGCGGTCGGAAAGCGCGCGGGCAATGTCGCTGGGCAACTGGTCGGGATTGGGGTACACTGTACTCACATCGTCGAGGTAATCAGACCTCACGAAGTTGTTGCAGAGTTCCAGCCCGAGGCTCAGCCTTTGTGTGGTTTTAACGGAAACTCCAATGCCGGCGGTAAACACCAGCGGCATTCGCTTGTACTTCACGCCCTCGGTTGTGAGCTCCGGCAAACTGTACCAGGTCCCGTCGAGCTTTGCCTTCGGACTCAGGTAAGTAGCCCCGACGCCCCCAAATAGGTACGGATTGATCGGCGCCTGCCTGTTATAGGCAAACAAATCTGCCTGCAAACCCAGGTTAATATCCGGGTTGAATGTCTTGAATGAAAGGTTATTCTGATAGTTTTTGGAATACTTCTGATCGCCGGAAACCTGATAGAAACGCAACTCCCCGCGCGCGCTCACGTGCTCGGTAAGCCTGTACGATGCACGCAACGATAACGACGGTCCGAGTCCGAGGTGCTTCATATGGATACCGTCGTTGAGATCGCCCATGTAATAGGCCACACCTACCCCCGCCTGCACGCTCAGCACTCCGAACGGATCGGTATAGCGCCCGCCGAATTTCGAGCGGCCTTGTCCCCAAGCAAACTGGTGGAGGATCGTCAGGAACAATGCAACGAATAGTAGATATTTCCGGCTCATGTGTGATGTCAGTAATGCGTGTTGAGTGATGCAAGTTGTAAAAGAAACTGATTTATCCCAAATTGTTAAAGTTAATATGGGTTACTTGCAACTTTACCTAAGTTAGCTGCCGCAAATAAGTTCCTAATCCCTATTCATCCTCTTATGCGTGTTTACATTACCCGTATCGCTTTCACCCTGTTTCTTGCGCTTGCCGCTTCCTGTTCTAAAAAAGATCCGGATACCATCGATCCTAACCAATGCCTTTATTTAGGTAAAACCATTTTACAAGAAATGCCGTCCATTGACCAAAAAGCCAGCCATGGAAACGAAATAAGTTGGAACGATCAGAAGCAGATGGTGACAGCCAGTAGATTTGACAAGAGCCAAGGATTTAGCAATATTACAAATACTGTCCTGTGGACGAACGACAATCAAACCAATTTCACGTTCGCATATGATTCCGACGGGTTCCTGACACAAAAAGTGAGGAAGCAATCCACTGCCCACTGGGGGGAAGGTGTGCGGGCGACTACCTACGAGGGCAGGAAATTTGAAAATTTCGTGGATGAAACGAACGAAACATCCGACTATAAGTACGAATCGGGACGGGTTACTTTGGTGAACATCCAGATCGCCAGACGTGTGCGGGGTAATAGCGAAATCCTTCTCGACACCCTAATTAATTATACCAAAACCTATACCTATGACAGCCAGGGCAATGCCGTTTCCGCAATAGAAACCAATTTTTCGGGAAAGACTGTCTCTAACTATAAAAACGGAGTGCTCGTCTCCGCACTGACAAGTACCGGCGATCTGTGGCAATTCACAGAAGAATATGATGATAAAGGTAATAAAACAGCTCTTTTCGGGAGCAATTACCGGTTCAACTACACCCGCGATGCCAAAGGGAACCTGATCCGCACTGAATATACCGTAAATAACAAGCCGGTTTATACCCAGGATTTCACTTTCGACGAACGCCTGAACCCCGAAAGTACCATTCCAAGAAAATTCAAAGGTATCCCGGAGCTTATGTCAACCGTCCAGTCGTCAGCTGGCGTCAACAACCTGACACGAGAGAAATACAATGGCCTCCAAGCCAGTAGCAACTACGAGAGCAAATCCACATATCTCTATAATGCTGACGGCCTGCCGGAGTCGTCAACCGGTGTGCGAACAGGTGAGGGAATGGATCAGACCGAGATCACCACATTCCGCTACAAATGCCCGTAGACAAAAAAGGCCCGCAATCGCAGGCCTTTTTTGTAGTTCGTGGTGAATATTAAATGGTTCTCTTTAATCTCTTTTAACCGAGCTGGCTCCGGAGGTGCTGGAATGGATGTCCTTCGCTCCGCCCGAGTAACGGATGCTGCTGGCACCGCTGGCTTCGGCATTGACGGTATTGCTGGCCAACACGGCGGCACTACTGGCACCGGAGGCGTCGATGTTGACGGTCTTGGCAGAAAAATCGCGGCCTTTAAGCGACGATGCGCCCGAAACGTCGCCGGTCAGGACATCGCCTTCGCCGGTGAGCGTGAGCGACGATGCGCCGGAAAGGTCAACGGCCACTTTGGGAGCGGCGACGCTCATCGTAACCTGCGATGCGCCGGAAACTTCAATTTCCATATTTTTCACCCCCGTGAAGCGAGCCACATTGGCTTTTGAAGCGCCTGAAAAGTCAACGCCTTCCAGGGCCGGCATGGTGATGCTGATCTCGACGGTCTTGCGATTCTTGTTCCAGTCTTTGTTTTTATATCCCAAATGCAGCGTACCGCTCTTCACCGCAGATTCCATATCCTCGAGGTCCTCGGAACGGCCGGTTGCCGTTACACTGAAACTGCCTCCCTGCTTAACATCTATTTTGAATGCGCTGCCGATTGATAACTTGTTGAAGCCCGAAACAGAGAATTTGCGGGTCTCCTGCGCGGACACCTGGCACGACAATGCGGTGATCAAAAGGGCTGCAATGAGGAATAGTTGCGTTCTTTTCATGGTTTAATAAGTTAGATTTTCCGAAAAGATGAAAAGAATGCCGGCGACGTTGCACCGGCATTCAAAATATTACTGCACATTGATTTTGCTCGCGCCGCTGGCATGTTTGTTCAGGTTAGGCACATGGCTCAGTTCCACTTTCGAAGCTCCCGACGCATTTACATCCGCATTCTGGATATTCATTTCAGTGGCCGTCAGCTTGCAGGCACCATGGGCATCCAGCTTGGCCGCCCTGGCCGAACCTCTCAGCGTAGCCTTCGAAGCGCCCGATACATTCACCGACAGCTGATCGGTAAATACGTTCAGTTCCGTTTTGGAAGCTCCCGAAATATCCACATTCAATTTCGGCACATCCTTGAACTCGGTCAGCAATGTCTTGTTTGCACCTGAAAGCGACAGATTTTCGATGGTCGGCATGGTGATCACGATGCCAACGCGTTCCCATTTTTCGTGGTCGAAGAGGTTAAGCTCCCGGGTACGCTTCACACGCAGCACACCGTCTTCCACCACTACCCGGATATCATCGATATTCTCCTGGTTATCCGAGTCGGCAGTCACACCGTACTCCGTACCCTGGCGGATAATGATCGAATAAGCGCCGCCGATATCCACTTTCCTGAAGTCTGAAACCGGGAATTGTTTGCTGTAATTGCCACGCTCTCCCAGTTCGAGGTCACTGTTATCGTTGTATTCGAAAGAATAACCGTCGTGATCGCCTTCACTGTTCTCGCTACGGATGTATTTCAGCGGGATATTGGTACAAATCAATCCCGAATCGCGTTTCATGACCCAAATCAACTGATTCCAGGTAGCTTCGTCGGCATCATGCAGGTCGTATCTTTTCAGATGTTGCTGGTTGCTTTCCCAATCGTTCAATTGGTGATAAAAATCCCTTTTCATGGCGAAAGGCTTATTATAAGGGATACCCACCGTCAAATCGATCTCTTGATCGCGGAACCGCGAGCGGCTTGAAAGCGCCGGGCCTTCCGTAAGGACGAAAACCGAATCGCGGAACTGTGGGCTGTATTTGATCTCCAGTGCATTTTTCTGAGCATCCTCGCGAGACCGGCCTCTCGCACGAAGCGTTTTTTCAAGCCTGATACTGTCGCCCGAGTTAGACCCAATCAATCGTACATCTACATCTATATTCTCTTCATCATATAAATAATTGTAATCCAAAGTCAGCGTTCCGCGCGGCACCGCATAATACGTGGTTTCTGTCACTTCACCTCTTTTGGCAAAATTGCGCTGATAGTTAACGCCGCCTATTGTCGCACCGACGACGCCCACGATCCAAAGGCCCAGCATGGTCAGCCACACGCTGCCACCTACAATTCTTTTATTGGAAATCAATGTAAGTCCCAGCAAAAGGAAGGTCACCAAAGGAATAGCGGCTACCAGAATCCCGGAAAGGATCAGTATTTCGGGCAATTCCTGGAATATCAAGATCGGGACCGGCAAATCGTCGAATACACCGGCGCTGGTAAGGCCCAGCGCTACGCCCGCCGCTATCACAATGCCCAGCAATCCTAACGCCGACATCCCGATCAGGAATGCGCCGATCAGCACTCTCACGACAGGCCCTAGACCTCTAAGCAACTTCCCCAGCGCCGAGAAAACCAGGCCGATAGCACGGAAAGGCAATAACAATATCTTGGTAACGATATGCTCTTCTCCCCCTCTTTCTTCCAAATTGAGGCTCTGCTTGATGTTCGACTCAATATTGGAGAGGGTAATAGGCTCCCCCTGCATTTCCATTTTTTCGGTCAGCGTATTCGCATTTGGCGCAATCACCCACAGCACGATGTAGATCAGAAAGCCCGTTCCGAACAGCAGGATCGACAGTACCCACAGGAAGCGCACCACGCCCAGGTCGACTCCGAAATAGGAAGCCACACCGGCCGCTACACCACCTACGACCTTACGGTCCGGATCGCGGTAAAACTTCTTAATGTGCGCATCCTCTTCGAGCGTCACAGAACCCGGGAATGCCACCCACATCGCTATGTAGACCAGCACGCTAAATCCTGAAATAGGCCCGAAGATTTCCTCTGCGTTCATATCCAGCATACCCGAGCCTGCCGGTAGGCCTACTACCGCGAAAAGGAAAGCTAATCTTACCCAAATCGCGTCGATCGTAAAGTAATGCGCCAGACCCGCCGCCACACCGCCGAGTAATTTCCTGCGAAGGTCGCGGTAAAGTTTCCGCGGTGCGCCGGGCTTTGCAGGTTCTGTTTTGGGTGGATTAGGCGCCGAAGTATAGGCTCCCTGTTTAGGTGCAGACGATTGTGCCGAAGCCGTTTCCAGCGGGTCGGCCAGGATATCCTCAGCTTGTTCGATCGCCTCGAAATCGGCCACGGTGCCCATTGCGGCAATCAGTTCATCGACATCCGACAACGAGATCACCTGCTTATTTTCCACTTTTTGTTTGTTCAGAAACCTTTCCGCAATCCTGCCCTCAATGTCCGAAAGGATCTCTTTGCTATCCGCGAACGAAGAAAAATACTTCTGGATAGAGGCGAGATACCCTTTCAGTTTCTCGTAGCCATCTTCCTCGATGTGGAAGATGATGCCGCCTATATTTATGCTGATTGTCTTTTTCATGATTGAAATAATCGAATGTCTTTGAGTGTGATCAGTTAGGGTCAGGAAGATTGCTTGAAGCCGTTTTGTTCAACTCCTCCGTGCGTTTAATCACGGTTTGCACCGAGTCGGCGAGCTCAAACCACGTAGCCTGCATCGCGTCCAGGAAGACCTTCCCCTCATCCGTCAAAACATAGTATTTCCTTGGAGGGCCCGAAGACGACTCCACCCATTTATAATCCAGCCAGCCCGAGTTTTTTAACCTGGTAAGAAGAGGGTATAATGTTCCTTCCACCACCATGATGTGAGCGGACGTCAGTTCATCCAACATATCCGAGGCATAAACTTCGCCCCGGGATATGATGTGCAGGATGCAGAATTCCAAAATTCCCTTCCGCATCTGCACTTGGGCATTTTCAATATTCATGTGGTTTCATGAGTTAATTTTAAATGAATATGTTCATGGCTAATAGATAGAATTTAAACTTCTAACAATACAAAGGTATACACAGGTACTTTGCGATGCAAGGTACCATGTTAAAAAGATGCTCCGGTTGGGATGAATGGTTAAATTAAGAGGGCGATCGGCTTAAAATGAATTTAGCGCTAAAAACCGCAACCGATTTAATACTCCCGACTATACCCCCTAGGTCAAAACCAACAGTAATAGCTATCTTTTGCCGTCGGTTTTAACCGACGGAGAAAGAGAGAAGAAAGAGAGAGAGAGAAAGAGAAAAAAGAAGAAAGAGAGAGAGCAGAAAGAAAGAGAGAAGAAAAAGAAAAAAATCATCATTAACTATGAAACTACAATTATACATCATCGCCGCTATGGCTGAAAACCATGTCATCGGACTGAACAACAGCCTGCCCTGGCATCTGCCCGACGAATGGGCGCATTTCCGGAAAACTACCGCAGGCAAGGCATTCATCATGGGCAGAAAAAGCTTCGAAGCCCCCGACGCGCTGCATTCGGAATACCGGAATGTGATCATTACCTCCAACCCGCCGGGTAATGCAGAACCGCGCACCGAGTACGCCAAAGATATTTCCGAAGCGTTGGCGTTACTTTCCGATGAAACGGACGTATTTATATTAGGCGGCGCGAGTATTTTCAGGCAAATGCTACCGCTCGCCCAAAGAATGTATTTAACCATTGTACACGCACAAGTCGAAGGCGACGCGTATTTCCCGGCATTCGACCCGAACGACTGGCAGCTGGCGAGTTCAGAATTTCATGGTACCGATGACGATCATGCGTATTCGTTTTCCATGAACCTGTACATCCGAAAGCAGCCGGAATAAGCCGGCTCCTCCTTGTGCGTCAAAAACTCAATCATGATGACAAGGACATCCGCACACACACTACTGGTCTTATGCTTCGTTTTCGGCCATGCCCCATGCAATGCCCAGCAACACTACGGCAATGAGTGGATCGACTACAGGCAGACTTACCTGCGCATCCCGGTTACCGAAACCGGCATTTACAAAATCACTGCCGCTGACCTCGCGCGGGAAGGCCTCCCCCTTGATTCAATCCTGACCTCCGGCATTCAGCTATTCGAGCACGGTGGCGAAGTACCATTGCAAGTAGTGGGTGATTCGTCGGGCAGATTAGGGCACGAGGGGTATTTGCTGTTTTCAGGTAAAAAGAATGATGGTTATGCGGATACTGCGCTTTACGCAAAACCCCGTGCAATGCCGCATCATTACTATAACCTCTATTCCGATACCACCGCCTATTTTCTGACCTGGCAAAATGGCAAGCGCGGATTAAGGACGAACTTCCCCATACCTGGCACTATTATCGACAGCGCCGCATTCCATTGGGAAGAGTCAACGCAACTTTTTATGTCCCATTACCTGCCCGGCCGATTCTTCCCGCCGGAAAGCAGCTACGAAACCGGGTCATTGTTGACTGAATATGATGAAGGAGAAGGCTGGACCGGCCCCGAAATAGCGCCTCGCAACTCTTTTGAAATGGTTTTTAAAACTAAAAAGCTGGTAAGAGAACGAGCAGCGGATACTGACCTTGAAATCATGCTCGCAGGCTGGGCACCGGGCGGGCATTCGGTTGCATTGTGGAGCAATCATTCAAAAAGAAAATTGGCAGATTTGAGTGTAAATAATCGTCAAACGCGACGCTTTCAGATACAACTTCAAACCACCGATTTTGATAGCGCCGGTGTATTGACCCTTACACTCATACCGATGGGCGGGCACGTATCGCTCTCGTATGTACGCATACACTACCCGCAGGCAGGCCCGCGCATCGCGCCCGGGCACATGAAAACCTTGCCTCCGCGCATCGTAAAGTTCACTTATATTGATCCGGAAACTGATTACCTCATCATTACACACCCACTCATGCGTGTACCGGCACGCGGGCTCGACGCAGTAGCTGAATATGCGCGTTATCGAATTTCGAAGGCCGGTGGCGGTTATAAAACCTCGGTCGTTTACAGCCATGAACTTTACGACCAGTTCAATGCCGGACAGCCCGGCCCGCAAGGCATCCGCAACACAGTCCGGTGGCTACACGATAAGGGAAATTTACAATTCGTATTGCTCGCTGGGAGATCCATCGATCCTCAGAAAGCCCGAAAAATGGAGGATTCGTGGCAAGTAGACATGGTACCCAATGCGGGTTGGCCAGGCTCCGACATCGCGCTCGTCAATGCCGACGGCGACTGGAATCCGCTCGTCCCGATCGGGCGCATTAATGCACTAAACTCCGGGCAACTGCTCAACTACCTCCGCAAAGTACAGGCAATGGAAGCCGAGCCTGCATCGGCGGCATGGCGGAAACGGATACTGCATTTAAGCGGCGGCAGGTCGAGGGATGAGTTGAATGTGTTCCGAACGTACCTGCGGTCATTTGAAAAGAAACTTGAAAATACGTTTCTCGCCGATAACGTCACCACGATTTCAAAGCTCACGGACAACGCAGTCGAACAGGTCCATGTTGATAAACAAGTCAATGCAGGGGTTGGGCTGATAACCTTGTTTGGCCACTCCGCTATCGACGTCACGGACATCGACATCGGCCATGCGAGCGATCCGTCACGGAATTACCAGAACCATCCGCGCTATCCGGCGGTGATCGTGAATGGCTGCGCGGCAGGGAGCATCTTTTATTCAACCCATACATTGAGCTCCGACTGGATCTTTGCGCCCGAAAGCGGGGCTGTACTCTTTCTGGCTCATACTTTCAATGGTCCGTCCACCGCCTTGAAGCGTTATACTGAAATACTTTATGAAGTCCTGGCAGACGCAGCATTCACGAGTAAGCCGTTTGGCATTATCCAACAGGAAGCAATCCGGCGGAACCTGGCGCGTGACCCCAACATGCTGGATAGCATTACCGTGCAACAAATGACATTACATGGCGATCCGGCCATCCGCATTTTTCCCTCGCTGCTCACCGACCTCGACAGCCAATCGGTCGCGACCGACCAGCCTCCGCTTATGCAGGTTTCCATCGACGGAAGACAAATCCGCAATGGAGACACCATTTCCGGAAAACCGGTCATCCGGGTTCAAATCTTCGACGAAAACCTTCCGGACGCCGACAATGACACAACCATGTTGGCCGTGTGGCTTAAGAGGCTTTGCGCCGGATGTACCGACATCAGAATGCCATTAAGTTCCGCCATTGGGAAGAACTGGGCAGGGGATTTCTATGAAATCACTTTTCAACCTACGCTACACCCTGGCAAATATCTGCTGACCATCCAATGCCGTGACAAAACGGGGCAGTCGCCGCCGCCGTATCAGATTCATTTCGAAGTGGCTGACCAGCCCGGGTCCATAGAGGCAACCGTTTCTCCTAATCCGTCGGGCCAGTGGTTCAGGTTTACAATCCAAAACCGGGGACTGCTTCCCGCCGGCTTTGAAATAAATATCTATAACCCGCTGGGAACAACGGTTTTCCGGAAACTGTTGTATTGTAATGTTGGCCGCTGTGAATGGTTCTGGCGTCCGGCCACACATTCCCCCGGAATTCCGGCCGGAGTTTACCACTACACCGTCCATCGCCCCGAAGCCGGGCTGCATGCTACATTCCCCCTCGAAAGTATGCGGGGCCATTTGCTTTACGCTCCCTGAGCCAGCGTCGCAGAATGCCTGTTTTACCGTTGTACCTCATTTTGTTTCCACAAAAACTTATTATTTTTGTCCATTATATAAAAGATATCCCATTGAAAGAATACGGCAGTAACGTACAAAAATTGGCCGACCACATCGTCAAGATAGAGGATAAGGCGAAGCGCACACTTTATGCGCACATCCTGGTTGAGCTCATGCGTCAGATACATCCCAACATGCGGGATAACCAGGACTATACCAACAAGTTGTGGGACGACCTGTACATTATTTCCGGTTTCGAACTGGATGTCGACAGCCCTTTCCCCCCGCCATCCAAAGAAGCGTTGGGTAAAAAGCCGCTCCGCGTCGACTACAACCAGCAAAACCTGCAATTCCGCCACTACGGCCGCAATATCGATCTGCTTCTGGAAAAAGCGTCACAGACTGAAAATCCGGAAGACCGCCTTGCATTCGTTTCCTACATTTTCCGCCTGATGCGCTCGTTTTTCAATGCGTGGAACAAGGATAATCCCGAAGACAACGTCTTGCTCGCCCAGCTGGAACAACTTAGCAAAGGCCGTTTGAAGGAGGAAATCGATTACATCCGCAAATCGGGGCCGATCGATGCCGCACCGAAAGACCGCAACAACAACCAGGAGCGCAACCGTGTGAACCAGACTGGCGGGAATAACTTCAAAGCCCAGTCCCACAATTCCGATAGGCAGGGCGGCGGCAACCAGGGCAATCAGAACCGCAACCGGAACAACAAGTTCCAGAACCGGAACAACAACAATAACAACAACCGGAATAACAACCGCAAAAAACCTGGAATGTAACATCCAGGTTTCATTTTATACCGTCTCAATTGCCCAAAATCTTCTATGGCATCATTCAAAATTACCGGGGATCGTCGTCTCAAGGGTGAAATCGTGCCGCAAGGCGCCAAAAACGAAGCATTGCAGATCATCTGTGCAGTGCTCCTGACCAAAGAGCCCGTTACGATCCACAACATCCCGAATATCCGTGACGTAAACCAGCTGATCAACCTCCTGGGTGATCTGGGTGTACGCCGCACAAGGCTGAGCGAAACTTCCATCCGCTTCGAAGCCGACGATATCAACCTCGATTACCTCGAATCGGACTCGTTCCGTCAGAAAGCGGCTGCATTGCGCGGCTCGGTGATGCTGCTCGGCCCTATGCTGGCGCGCTTCCGCAAAGGACGCATCCCTCGCCCCGGTGGCGACAAGATCGGCCGGCGAAGACTGGACACCCATTTTTTGGGTTTCGAGAAACTGGGTGCGGAATTCAGTTATGATGAAGAAGACGGCGGGTTCTACCGCGTGGATGCTGCCAACCTGAAAGGCACTTATATGCTCCTGGACGAGGCTTCGGTAACCGGTACGGCCAACGTTCTGATGGCTGCCGTGATGGCCGAAGGCACAACCACCATTTACAATGCAGCCTGCGAGCCTTATTTGCAGCAGCTTTGTAAAATGCTGAACCGCATGGGTGCTAAAATCTCGGGTATCGCTTCCAATTTGCTGGTAGTCGAAGGCGTAAGCGAACTAAAAGGTACCGAGCATACTATGCTCCCGGATATGATCGAAATCGGTAGCTTCATCGGCCTCGCAGCCATGACGCAATCGGAGATTACCATCAAAGACTGCCGCATTCCGGAGCTGGGCATTATTCCCGATGTTTTCAAAAGATTGGGTATTCAAATGGAATTCCGGGGTGATGACATTTTCATCCCCGCACAGGAACGCTACCGCATTGAAAACTACCTCGACGGTTCGACGCTATCCGTAGCAGATGCCCCCTGGCCCGGCTTCACACCCGACTTGCTGAGTATCGTGCTCGTGACGGCCACGCAGGCACAGGGAACCGTTCTGATTCACCAGAAAATGTTCGAAAGCCGCTTGTTCTTTGTGGATAAACTGATCGAAATGGGTGCGCAAATTATCCTTTGCGACCCGCACCGTGCCACCGTAATCGGCCACAACCGCGAGACGCAGCTCCGCGGCATTCGCATGACTTCGCCTGACATTCGCGCCGGGGTTGCATTGCTGATCGCAGCAATGTCGGCCAAAGGCGTGAGTATTATCGACAATATCGAGCAAATCGACCGCGGTTACCAGAACATCGACACGCGTTTAAACGCGATTGGCGCGGAGATTGTGAGGTTATAAATACTGTGAATTTCTTTAGACTGAATGTGCCAATGTCAGTCTGAGCGAAGTCGAAGACAGTCCATACCGCAAACATCGTGCATGGCCCTTCGACTTCGCTCAGGGTGACATTCTTCGTTTTAGCTTATTTCTTCTTCCCGTAGCTGCACTTGCTATTGTCCGCTTTTACATAGTAAGACTTGTAATTGGTCGCTTTCGGGTCCATGCAGCCTTTCAAATCCAGGATTTCCACTTTTCTGAACTCCACAGGGTGGCTTTCGCTTTGCAATGAAATCGAACCGTGATCCAGCAGCTTGCCTGCGATCTTGATCGCCGGATCGATATCGCCGCTTACATTACCTCCGCCGAGTTGCGGCTTGTTGTATTCGAGTACCATTTCCCCATTTGCAAAATGCTGGATCAGTGAATCACCGAGTACGAGCACTTCGGCGCGCACCCACTGGTCGCCATTGTAGGTTTTCGATTTGGAATTGACACAATGCTGGGTAACCAGCTTACCGTCGATCACGACATTGGTACCGGGCGTACAAAGGTTACAGGTCGTGCGGGTTTTGTCGTTTCCTCCCAACAGCTGCACTTCGATCGACGCCGGAAAATCCTGGTCTTTACCCATTGTCGCAGCAGGTTGCCCGTGCACCATGATACCGGAGTTCCGCCATGCCCAGCCTTCGCCCTTAGGTGCCTGCTCGCCTACGAAACGATATTCAACCGCAATGCGGTAATAGGAATAATCGCCCTTGTAGAAGATGTGCCCGTATTTCTGTGCGAAATCGTCGTATTTGTCGTAACGAACTACCATTTTGCCATCCTCCACCCGGAAGGTGTTGTTAAAGTTGTCGTTCAGTTCGTAGCCGCGGATTTTGATATCCCAGCCATCCAGGTTTTTTCCATTAAAGAGCTGTTTCCATTCCTGCTTGTCGGCATTATTCTTTTGACCGAAAACCGTAAGGCACAAGAGGCTGAACAGGATCGTGAGTTGTAATTTCATGAATACAGGTTAAGTTAAGATTGTGTTGCGTCGGTATGGGTGATCTTTTAAAGGCGTCCGGCGTTCCGACACTCCGGCAGTAAATATAAAAGATTTGAAAATCCCCATCATCCAAAAATGGACTTACTTCGTAGTTAAGTTATATCACTATCTCCTTCGTCCACGACCAAAAACTGCTGCATGTCCCTAAAAACTAAAGACAAAATCGTGCTATTCTGGTTTCGCCGCGACCTTCGGCTGCACGACAACGCAGGGCTTTACTATGCACTGCGCTCGGGATATCCGGTTGTGCCGCTCTTCATTTTCGACCGGAATATCCTCGATGACCTGGAAGAAAAGAAAGATGCAAGGCTGACGTTCATACACGAAGCAGTTTCCAATATCCAACGGGAGTTGCAACAAAAGGGGGCGGATATACTGGTCGAATACGGTTTCCCTGCAAAAATATGGGAAAGGCTCGCGGATGAATACGACATCGCCGAAGTGTATACCAACACCGATTACGAACCCTACGCCACCGACCGCGACAAGGAAGTTTACAGGATTTTGAAGAAAAAAGGCATTGTTTTCAAAACCTGCAAAGACCAGGTCATTTTTGAAAAACAGGAAATACTGACGGGCCAGAAAACGCCGTACACCGTTTTTACGCCTTACAGCCGGGCATGGAAAGAAAAGCTGACTGATTTTTACCTCCAATCATACCCTACTCAAAAATATTTCAGGCACTTTCTAAAATGGAGCGGCTCCGCATTCCCTGCATTGAAAGACATGGGATTTGAAAAGGTCGAGTTTAAATTCCCTTCGGATCATATCGACCATGCTTTGCTGAAAGATTACAACAAAGACCGCGACTTCCCCGCACTGGCAGGTACCAGCCGCATGGGCATTCACCTGCGCTTTGGTACCGTGAGCATTCGGGAGCTCACAAGTCAGGCGCGCAGGCATAGTGAGACCTTTCTGAACGAGTTGATCTGGCGGGATTTCTACCAGCAAATCCTCTTCAACTTCCCGCATGTAGGCAAGGGTGAGGCATTTCGCAAAGCATACGATTTCATTAAATGGCGTTACGACAAAGACGATTTCAGGAAATGGTGTGAAGGCAAGACCGGGTACCCGCTGGTAGATGCCGGCATGCGACAGCTCAATGCAACAGGTTTCATGCATAACCGGGCACGGATGGTTACAGCCAGCTTCCTGGCCAAGCATCTGCTCATCGACTGGCGTTGGGGCGAGGCCTATTTCGCAGAAAAACTGCTCGATTACGACCTAGCAGCAAACAATGGCGGCTGGCAATGGGCAGTGGGATCAGGGACCGATGCCGCACCGTATTTCCGGATATTCAACCCGGTATCGCAAGCAGAGAAATTCGATCCTAAAATGGAGTATATCAAAAAGTGGGTCCCGGAATTTGGTACCGACGCCTACCCTGCTCCGATGGTCGACCACAAGGAGGCACGGGAACGCTGCCTGAAAACCTACAAGGATGCCCTGGACAAGGCTAATCAATAACTATTTACCTCCTGCTATCACCGTTACCATATCCTCCGGGCGGAGATAGCTATTTGCCATCGCCATCACATCTTCCGCGGTAGTGGCGTGAATGCGGTCGATGTATTGATTGAAGAAATTGGCGGGCAGGCTATCCAGCAGCAATATTTTACGCCGGTCGGCGACCTCGAATGCGGTATTCAACGACCCGGCAAACTCCCCGGCCATAAAGCTTTTGACAGTCTGCAATTCCTCCGCACCCACGGGCTCGGTTTGCAGCCGGTATATTTCCTTTTTGATCTCGTCGATGGTTTGCTGGGTAAATTCCTTTTTCACATCCGTCCCGATCATCAGGTAACCCTCGTTACGCAAGGTCACCAGGTGTGAGGAAATGCCGTAGGTAAGGCCTTTTTCCTCCCGGATATTCTTCATCAGCCTCGACCCGAAATAGCCTCCAAGAATCTCGTTTGTGACCAGCATTTTGAAATAATCGGGATGATGGCGGTTAAAAAGCACCCGGCCCATCCTGATCGACGATTGTACGCTTTCCGGGCGCTCGACGATTGCCTCTCCGCCCTGATAGGATTCGGAAGCAGTGAAGGAAATCTTACCGGAATCGGCATCGAAGGAATTTTGGCCCAAAGTCGCATTCACGTGCTGCACATCGGCTTCAGTAACTTGCCCGGCCAACACCGTAGTGAACTTACCATCACGAATGAACCGCTCGTAATGAGTCCGCACGGCATCCATGCCCAGTGCGTCGATTTCCTCCGTGCTCTGGCTTTGCCCGTACGGATGGCTCGCACCAAACAGCCGTGCCCTGAACTCCGTCGTAGCCAGATAAGCCGTTTTCTCCTTATTCACTTTCAGGTTCTGCACCGTAATATTTTTCAGCTCCTGAAACTCTTTTTCCGGGAAGGTCGCATTGCGGATCAGCTTTTGAACCAGCGGCAGCACTTCGGGCAGAAAACGAGACAGGCAATACACCACAATTCCCACCCGGTCGGATGTGTGGGTGAGTTCAGTGAATGCCCCCAGTTGATCGAATGCCTCGTTGATCTCCTGCGATGTCATTCCCTCCACACCTTCGGTCAGCATTTTGACCGCAAAATAGGACGCCGCTGTTTCGCTTTCATACCAGTTACCTGCTTCGAAAATGCATTCCAGGCGCACCACCGGTTGTTCCCCGATATTGATCACATGCAGTGCGATCCCATTATCGAGGGTATAGGTTTGAGGTTCCGGCAGGCTTACAGTTTGAATGATTTTGAAATCAGGGGCAATAGTACGGTCCAGTGACATGGGCTGTGGTGAGTATAAAAAAACGAATGACGTTGCAATAACGCCATTCGTTCCGAATAATTAAATTTCTGTTAAGGCTTAGTTTTCGCTGTCCCCTACGTCCAGCTTCTCAGCTTTGTTCAATTGGAGCGACAAAGTGATACGCAATGTTTGCGCGAGCGGGCTTCCTTGTGTTGTCGGGAACATGTAAGCGAAGTCGGCGCCCCATTTGTCCGCGAAACGAAGACCTGCACCGGCAGTGAAGAAGCGACGGTCGCCTTTGTTTTTGTTTTCTCCAAAATACCCGGCTCTCAGAGCGAAGATATTATTGTACCAGTATTCCAGACCAGTCGCTATCGCCACTTCCTGGATTTCCTCTTTAAACCCGTCCGGAGCGTCCGAGAATGAACCGAACACGCCGTTCAGCAACGGTTTCGTATTCACGTTCGTTTTACCATTCGGCGTTGGCACCATCAGTTTGCTGAAATCGATGATGAAATTGAAACGGTTTCTTCCGTCGCCGGTGTAGGACAACCCGGTACCGATTTTCAGGTTGGTAGGAATGAAGTTTTCAGTATCCGTGCCCGAGCCGTAGTTGATTTTACCACCGAGGTTGGAAAGTACCGCCCCCAACGACCAAATAAGCTCGCTTCCGGTATCTTCATTCTTGAACTCTTTCTTATAATAAGCGCTGATATCACCGGCTGCTACGCGTGCAGGACTCAATGAAACATTGTTGATTACCGCATTTCCGGCAAGGTTGGAAGAGATATATTTCAATGTCAGACCCATTGAGAAGTTTCTGCCGAGCTGACGTGAATAGGTTCCGTTGATGGCCACTTCACGTGAATTGAAATAACCGATATTATTACCTACCGCATCCCGCAAATCCAGCTCACCGTTATTAAAGTAGTTGGCAGAAAACGCAACCGCCTGACGGTCGCCCAGTTTCTTGTAGACAGAAAGATAGCCAAGCCACATATCGTCAACCAGGTAACGGAGCCATGGTGTGTAAGAAACGGAAGCGCCAAAATCTTTGGTATTGTAAGGTAGCTTCGCTGCATTCCAGTAAGTTGAATTCGCGTCCGGGCTGAGTGCTACACCAGCTTCTCCCATTGCTGCACTTCTAGCATCAGGGGCAAATGTCAAAAAGGAAAGTGGTGATGCCGGTATCCTCCTTGTGGAATCCTGAGCGAAAAGCGTACCTGATGTTAAAATGAATAGTGAGGATAATGTAACAAAAAAAAGTTTCATAGAAATTGGATTTGCGATAGGAAGTGCCTGTATCAGCTTCTTTAAAGGGTCAAAAATACAATGAAAGATAGTTATTACTAAAAATTTGATAAGTTTTATTATCTTAAGGAGACCTGATTAACTTACCGGCTTTCAGATCGGTAGAATTGTCTTTTAACGATCTGATCACTAAATGATAAACCAGGGATTGATCCACCGGCACTGCTCCCAGCCACTGCGTCACGTCCAGCATTTCCCTGATAACCGGTTCGCTGTTATAGTAAAGCTTTTTGTAAGTGCCCAAACGTTGCCCATTAACCAGCAATATATTAAAAATTAATTCGACGTCCTCATTTACCCGGTTGTGCCCGAGCTCGAACACAAGGTCTTTTTGAAATGGGTTAGGGTAAATATTAAAGGTGTTGAGCGCTATTCCCTTGGCGGGACCTACTAGAAACCCGAACGCTATTTCAGAAAAGTTAGTATACGTATCCCAGACTTTTACACGGACAATATATTTTCCGGTAGGCAGATTATTTAACGGATAATTGATACTACCCGATTGATAATTATCCAGATCCGCTACATAATAATCGTTTAAAACGACGGTCAGCGTATCATTCAAAGTCATCGTAATGTTGTGCCCGATACCGGCGCTCGAAATGCTGATCCCGCTCGCATCGCTCATGTGCAATACCAGTATCGATGAGGGCTCAACGGTATCACCATCCCGGAAAGCAGGGGTATTGAGGTAACCCGCCAGCTTGGGCGAAATGGTATCCTTTTGTTGCACAGCACTTCCTCCGACGATCAGAGCCAGCTGCGCCGAGGCATCCTCCGCGCTATCCCCGCTCACTACATACACACTCGCGCGCCCGAGGCCGACACGATAATCGATATCCTTCGGCATTTGCAGATTGCATTGCAAACGGCCGCTTGTCACGGTCACCTTTCCATCGAAAAGCTTGCTACGGAACTCGGTATAGGTTTCCGCACTCCCCTCATTCCCCAGTGTGCGGAACTCGATCGGCTTATCGTAGATCACCACCCTGGCCGTCCCGCTAAATTCCGCGTCAACCTTTCCCGTTTCAGGATCGAAAACTTCTGCATTCAACGTAACTTTCTGTAGAGCGCGCAGGGTATCGGGTGCCGAACTCCACCGGACGCCCTTTCTTCCCGGCGATAGTATCATCGACGGATCGGCCAGCAACGTGAAATTCCGGTTCAGGCTGCCGGCCAGTGCATTGTTTTTAGTGTATTTGAAAAAATCCCCTAATCGCTGGCCTGGTTTTGCATTGAGTAATGCTTCGTAAAATGCTTTGTTCAAGGCAAAATTGGTACTTGAATAAACCGGCCGGGTGGTGCTGATCGCCCCTACCGCCGCTCCTTTCGGGCTCAAAACCATTAACTCTGCGCCTGAAACCACGCCCGGGTCGTCGTAACGGCCAAAATCACAGGTAGCAGTAATCAGTAGGGGCAGATTGTCCATTCCCCGACTCGAAAGCATATCCGCTAATGTCAACACCTGCTCTTCTGCCCAGCCGCTGGTGCCGCCGTGCCCGGTGTAATTCAATATCAGCGTGCCGCTATCAATTGCATTTCGAATGGCCTGGTTAATGGCTGGCGCCTTTTGTCCGGCGTCGGTGGTTGTTTGCGGCACCTCATCAATGAACGATCTGGTCGAAAACAGCCTGCCTTGAATAAGGTTCGCAAGCTGATCGGCGTGGCGCTGGTGGATATTTCCATCCCCGTCGTCGGCCACAAACCGTACGCTATTCTTCCATATCCCGAACGACGATTCGTAACGCATCAGCTTATCAACAACAATTTTCGCCTCTGCCAGTGATTTCACAGGTAACCGCCCAATGCCAATATCCACCGTATGGTCACCGGCTGTCGTCTCATTCCAATCGCCTTCATTTGCATCCATAAAGCCAAAATAGTCGTCGGAAGAGTACGTATAAACCGGGTTCAGCGACTCCCTGCTCTCATACACGGGTACCCACGCGGCACGCTGCGCCTGCAATTGGTTATTGACCAGATTTCGGTAGTCGTACGTTGCATCGCCAAACAACAAAAGGTATTTCAGCTTCCCGGGCGTTTTCTGGTAAAGTTGTCTGGCAAAATCGCGGATAGCCGTGATATCCGGGCGCCCCGAAGCATATTCATTGTAAATCTGGTCGGTGGTAACAACGAGTACATCCAGGCCGTCGCGCGTATTTCTGAACCCGGCAAGGCGGTTGGCTTCGGCCGCCCAGGCAGCAGGCGTGATGATGAGCAGGTCGGGGGTCGGCAATGCAGCGATATTCTGATTGGCGACACTTTGCCAGCTTACCGGTTGCAATGCCGCTCCCGGTTCAAAACCAATGTATTTTTGAAGGGTTTTCGCTCCCAGCGCTGTCCATCGAAAAGCGCCCGTCGCATCTTTCTGAGATATAGAAATTGGCGTAAGCGGGTTGGTAATATCCCAAACACTGAACCCCTCCGAAGAGCCGGCAAACTGATAGGTAACGGTATCTGCCGACTGCGGCAGGAAATGATAAATTTGCTGACCTTCATAATTCCTCAGTTCCCGCTTAACCTGCAAACCCACATAATCGAGGTAAGCCTCTGCGGAGCTTTGCCCGTTCCTATTGTAGGTTACGCCAATAGTAAAATTGCCCGAAGCGGGTGCATTCTTCACAATATATGTATTCGCGGTTCGCAGCGCCTTCACATCATACGTGCCGGGGCTCACTGTACCGATCGCCTCCTGGCCCACCTCGCCACCGTTTACCTGCCAAATGAAGCGTGTCGGAACCTGTGCCGCACCGATTGCCGATGTCCTGAGTTTAAAATCCGACGAAGGTATCACACCCGGCATCGCTATATTGGTACTGAAACCCGAAGAACCGCCTAAATACTCCCCCCACCATTCGCGGCCGGATTTGAGCGTATTGGACGATTCCGTTTCGTGGTACCAGTAATCATCAAACTGGCTGATTGTTTTGGAAGAAGAAACTGAAAGTCCCGCCGCGGGTTTTATCCTCAGTCCATTGCTTTCCGTAAAAGTGATGAAATAGAAACTCGAATCGGAATAGTAGTTGAGCTGGTGCCGAAGTTCCTCTTTTGCAGCATCGTATTGAATTACATGCGGACCTTCGGCATAGAAATAAACGGCGTCACTTTTATCAAAATGCCCGTCCTCCTCACCGCTGACCCAGATCGCATTCTCTGTCAACGCATTCACATAGCCCGATTTATTGGATTGCGGCAGCATGCCGCCGCCATTTCCATAAATGCGAATGCCCGCAGGCTTCACCGATGCTATGTCCACACCCATTTTGGAAAGCAACTCTGCGTCCACCCGGTAAATACCCGATTCCGTCACGGCCAGTTTGAACCACTGCCCTTCCGACAATACCGATTTTTGTGCATTAGCAATAAAAGAAATCAGGACTGCGAGACAGCTTAAAACTGTTTGGCAGGCCATTTTCCGGAAATCAGCATGCTTCAACCAATGCATGAGCAGGGATCGTGTAGAGACGCTGAGAGGCTTTGTCCGTGCAGAGTACGCGCGTGCGCCGGAGCGTTCCGCGTGTGAAAGTCCTGTTCTGGAAGACGAAGTTCGTTCCTTCATCCAGTTGAAACAGGCACACTTTGCCGGTATTCAATTCCTGCTCATCGTATTTTCTAAGCGCATTAAAAAGTTTTTGGTCGCCACCGGTAGACGCGGCGGGGTTTTGAGCATAACGAAGCAAGTGAACGAGAATGTCTTTCGGGAAAATACTTTCATGCATGACAGGTATCAGCAATTCCCTGAACTCGTGCTTCCATTCGGCACCATGTGGTGCTACCCTCCTGCGGCCGCGGCCCTTGTATTTCTCATGTACCACGCAATGTGCGACCTCGTGCAGATAGGTAATGAGAAAGCTGTAAGGATTAAGGTTGACATTGACCGTGATTCGGGGAACCATGCCGGGCTTTACAGTAAAATCGCCCAGGCGGGTACGGCGCGGGCGTGAGAGGAAAAAATCAAAGCGGTGGGTGCGGTACAACTCCTGGCAATATTCCGCCGTTCCATCCGGCACATACGAACCCAAAGACACGTTTTTCATACCCGAATAAAAAAAGAAAAGCCCTACTTTCATAGGGCTTTTCAAGATTTTCGACTTGTACGTCTGATTACTTCTTAGTAGTATCAGCAGCAGCAGTGTCAGCAGCAGCAGCAGTGTCAGCAACAGCAGCAGTATCAACTGCAGGAGTTTCAACAGTTACAGCAGTAGTATCAGCTGATTCGTCAGCAGGTTTGCTAGTACAAGCAGCGAAAGCTACCATCCCGGCAACAAACGCAAATGCAAAGAATTTTTTCATTTCTTGGGTGTAATTAAGGTTCGATGCAAAGGTAATATGATCGAATTGAATATTCCTAAATTTTGAGTTTGTATTTTTCCAAGAACTTAAAATTTCCTTAGAAAATTCTTAATTCGCTTTAATTTGTCCTATTAATTCTGCCATTACCCCTAAACGCTCTGCAACTTTTCGTTGTAAGCCCTCACACAGGCAGCTACTTCCGGCAACAACTCCTGGTTGGCTTCAATACCGTTGCCCACCACGATCACGTCGGCACCTGCGTGCAGTGCCGCGTCGGCTTTTTCGTAGGAATCGATACCGCCGCCTACAATGATCGGTGTGTCCACCGCGGCGCGTACCGCGGCGATGGTCTCGGCCGGGACAGGGAATAAAGCGCCGCTGCCGGCATCGAGGAAAATGTTCCGAAGGCCGAGATATTCCCCCGCAAGCGCAGTACAGGCTGCAATGCCCGGCTTGTCGCGAGGGAGCGGTGTGGTATTGCTGATATACGATACGGTCGTCAGCTTACCGCTTTCAATGAGCATATAGCCCGTCGGCAACACTTCCAGGTTGCTCCGTTTCAATAATGGCGCTGCGATAACGTGCTGACCGATCAGCAATTCGGGATTGCGGCCGGAAATCAGCGAAAGCAGCAAAATTGCATCAGCCGATGGCTCGATGTGCAAGCTGCTGCCAGGGAAAAGTATCGCGGGAATGTTGGTATATTCATGAATAGCGGCAATTAGCTTGTCAATGGCGTAGTTGGTAATGAGGCTTCCGCCTACAAAAAAGAAGTCAACGCCGTGCCCAGCCGCGTATTCGAGGAATTTCGGGAATGTGGAAAGGTTAATTTTATCCGGATCAAGGAGAACAGCAAACGATTTCCTTTTTTCTGTTTTACGTTCGGAAAGGAGGTCTGCGATTTGATGTTTCGCTGCTTTCATTCGGTTTTTCGTTCGTCTTCAATAAAATGTTTCAGCTTCTGGCGCGCCCAACCCACAGCCAATGTCCAGGCTAAACTTTGAACGGCTTGTCCGACCGCAGACTGGGTTTTGATTTTGGTGACTTTCTTTTCAACAGGCTCAACCGGCTCGACCAAAATTTCCTTTTTCTTTTTCCCTTTTGGCAGCAATGCATTCATGACCACGAATGTCGTTGCCATAACCCCTCCGATGATCAGTGCCTGCTTGCCATATTCCGTAGCCTCTTTTTTAAGCCCGCTCCATTGTGTTTCCAGCTTGTCGCGGTACAGATCGGCGTCCTGCAACAAACCTTCTTTCTCCTTGTCCGTATCGGATGAAAACGGCTTCGTGATTTTTACTGAAGAATCTATTGAAGAACTCATTTCATATCTGTTTAAATAGCGCCAGAGAATTTTTCAAAAGGAATCCAAAAATAGCAATTCAGGGAAACTTATTGCCAAATAAAGCTGCCAAAAAGCATTATTCCTCCTTCATGCTGACAAAACGAACGATTATTTTCCGGATCAGTCTCATCCAGGTTTCTTTCCAGATGATCGTTATCGCCAGCTTGATCATGAAAACGCCCAGCAATATCACAAACCCGAGATAGTCGCTGTGTAGCCACTTGTTCAGGAATGTGCCGAGCAATATGACCAGTAAAATCAGGATCGTCAGGCCGATGCACAGCAATAAGGCAGCATATACCCCTATCACTACGGCCCGCTCGATCTTGTCGCGGGTCTCGATTTTAAATAGATCGATCCTGGTTTCGAAATATTTAAAAAGGGTGTCCTTGATTTCTTCCAGTTGACTCAGCATAGCAGTATATTTCAAATCATGTGAAACATTTTTAGGCCTGAACAACAGACTTTTTTCACATTAATCCAAAAACATACCAAGAATTGCGGAGACAATGGACATCACCAAACCGAAAAGCAATGCGGAGATAAAACCGTCGACCCGGAAGCCATCGACCAGCGACGCAGCCAGGTAAATAATGAAAACGTTGACGACAAAATAGAACAACCCCAGCGTCAGGATCGTAATGGGTAATGCGAGGATTTGCAGGATCGGTTTGAGGAATGTATTGAGAATACCCAGTACAATCGCCACGATAATGGCTGTGCCTGTGCTGGCCACAACAACCCCGGGCACCAAATTTGCGGCAACCATTACCGCCAAAGTACTGATAATAAGACGCAGGAGTAGCTTCATATAGATCTGGTTTTTATTGGTGACGGCTACGAAGTACGTCAATTACCTCATCTAAGTCAATGTTTTTTTGTTCCAGTAAAACGAGCAGGTGGAACAGCAAATCCGACACTTCGTTCTTGAAAAGATTGTCGTCATTATCCTTCGATTCAATGACAACTTCGACTGCCTCTTCCCCTACTTTCTGTGCGATTTTATTGATCCCTTTTTTAAAAAGGCTCGTTGTATAAGACGAGTCCGACGGGTTGAGTTTTCTTTCGCGGATCACGTTTTTTTGCAGGTAATTCAGGAATGCGGCTTCACCTGTACGTGTGTCCGAGATTTCAGGCTGGCTATTTTTTTCCCCAAAGCAGGTATCCGCGCCGGTGTGGCAAACCGGCCCCGCAGGCGTAGCCTTAATGAGTAATGTGTCGCCGTCGCAATCTGCAGCGATGTCATTTACAAACAGAAAATTGCCCGACGTTTCCCCTTTCGTCCATAAGCGCTGCTTGCTGCGGCTGAAAAAGGTAACAGTTCCCTGCTTTCTGGTAACTTCCAGTGCTTCGGCGTTCATATAGCCGAGCATCAGCACCTTGCCGGTATTTACGTCCTGGATAACAGCCGGCACCAGTCCGTCGGCCGATTTATTAAAATCAATGGATGAAAACGTCTCGCTCATTTTTGGTTGTGAATTAAAACATCCCGGATTATCGGCAGCGCCAAGGCTTGCCGGTCAGCCGGTTCTGTATATTTTGATAAAACTCTGCGCCACTACCGGGTCATCCGGATCGGCAGGTCTTTGTTTTTAAGGTATTCTTTCAAATCCGGGATATCGATTTCACGGAAGTGGAAAATGCTTGCTGCCAGCCCGGCGTCGGCCTTCCCTTCTGTAAATACATCGTAAAAATGCGCCATATTACCCGCACCGCCGGAAGCGATTACCGGAATATTTGCATTACCTGAAATGGTTGCAGTCAGTTCCAATGCAAATCCGTTCTTCGTGCCGTCGGTATCCATCGAGGTAAGCAGGATTTCGCCTGCTCCGCGTTCTTCCACCTCTTTCGCCCAAGGTATGGACCGGATTTCGGTCGCTTTCCTGCCCCCGTGCGTGTGCACGATGTGCTCGAAACCATTTTCCGTTTCGACATAGCGCGTATCAATTGCGACAACGATACATTGGCTGCCGAATTCGAGCGACAGCTCATTGATCAGGTCCGGATTACGCACCGCCGCCGAGTTGATCGATACCTTGTCCGCGCCCGCATGCAGGAGCGCCGACACGTCCGCGATCGAGGAAATGCCCCCACCGACGGTAAAAGGGATATTAATGGTCTGCGCTACTCTGCGGACAAGGTCGATAAATGTCGAACGCCCGTCGACAGTGGCCGTAATGTCGAGGTACACCAGCTCGTCGGCTCCCTGGGCCGCATACATCGCACCCAGTTCCACGGCGTCGCCCGCATCGCGCAGGTTCACAAAATTGACCCCTTTGACCGTCCGGCCATCTTTTACATCCAGACAGGGAATGATTCGTTTCGTAAGCATATTTTAAACTGAAAAACGCTGTAAATCGGCCAGGCTGATCCGGTTTTCGTAAATAGCCTTCCCGATGATCACGCCGTAGATATTCATTTCCGCCAGTTTCTCCACATCCTCGATACCTGCAATGCCACCGCTGGCGATGATATTCAGGTCGGGACATTTGTCTTGCAGGTTTTTATATAAATCAAAAGAAGGTCCCTGCAACAGGCCGTCTTTGGCCACATCGGTACTGATCGTATATTTCACCCCCTTTTCGACATATTCTTCCACAAAATCGTACACCCATATAGCGGTACCTTCCTCCCAGCCGCTCACGGCGATCTTCTCATTTTTGGCATCCGCACCGAGAATAATCTTGTCGCCGCCGTAAATTTTAAGCCAATGCTCGAACAAATCCGGTTGTTTCACGGCAATGCTCCCGCCGGTAACCTGCTTCGCACCACTTTCGAACACGATCTTAATGTCGTCCTCCGATTGCACGCCTCCGCCGAAATCCACGTGCAGCGAAGTCTTGGAAGCAATTTTCTCTAACACTTTCCAATTGATGACCTTTTTGGCCTTGGCACCGTCGAGGTCCACCAAATGCAGTCTTTTCAGGCCCGCATCTTCGAATTGCAGCGCTACTTCCAGCGGGTTTTCATTGTAAATCTTCTTCTGACCATAATCGCCCTGGGTGAGGCGGACGCATTTGCCTTCAATCAGGTCGATAGCGGGGATAATCTGGATCATGGATTAGGGCAGGCTGTTTTATCAGAGTTTGAGAAAGTTTTCGAGGATTTGCTGCCCTGCATTGCCACTGATCTCGCAGTGGAACTGGGCCGCGTAAAAGTTGTCCTTATGTAGCATCGCGCTGAATGGCAGCGCATAATCGCAGCTGGCAACGGTATAATCGCAGATCGGTGCCGCATAGCTGTGTACGAAATAGACGTACGCATTGTCGGGAAGCCCTGCGGTCAGCGGCGATTGGTAGCCGGAGATATTGTTCCAGCCCATATGCGGCACTTTCAGGCCCGCATCGGCGGGGAAGCGCTTCACGTCCACATCGAAAATACCCATGCATTCGGTATTGTTCTCTTCCGAAAAACGGCACATGAGCTGCATGCCCACGCAAGTTCCGAATACCGGTTGTTTGAGGGAAGGAATCACCTTGTCCAGGCCTACATTGCGCAGGTAGCTCATGGTGGTGCTGGCTTCACCTACACCCGGAAAAATCACCTTGTCGGCTGAGCGGATCTCGGCTTCGTCGTCGGTGTAGAGGTAGCTTGCGCCAATGCGGTCGAGCGCGTACATAACCGACTGCACATTGCCTGCATTGTATTTGATAATGACGGTTTTCATACCATTCAGTGCTTGAAATCGACAACAAAAAAGCCCGATCTTAACAATCGGGCTTCTGGGATACTATGTATTCAACCTTATTACAACACTACTTGCAAAAACACATCACCCTAGACGTCCGAAAGCCAAGAGGCTATGATGCAAATGATATGTTTCAGCTGTTAACATGGCACAAATGTAAGCAAAAATTACAATAAGCGGGCAACAAAGCGCGTAAATATTACATTAAAATTTGCTTAGAGAAAACTTCGTACCTTGCGGTTAACAAATGGCCCCGAACCATGACTAAACCAATCATTCTGCCACTATTTTTCCTGCTCATTACCTTGATTACCGTTGATTCCCAGGCGCAATCCAAAGAACTTGCCGACCGTCTTTTCAAAATCCACGAAACCTACCGCGAAACTTCCCTTACCCAGCGTCGTTTCAAACAAAAGGACATTCTTCCGCTGATTTCAAAGCGGCAGGGCAATGCGATGTACGAGATCGAGAAAGTCGGAGAATCCTTTGAAGGCAGGGCTATTCAGATGATCAAAATCGGGAACGGGAAGAAGAAAGTCCTGCTCTGGACGCAAATGCACGGCGACGAGCCGACCGCTACCATGGCGAGCTTCGACATTTTCAACTTTCTCGAAGGCAGAAACGATGGTTTCGACGACCTACGCAAAAAACTCCTCGACAATACCACCCTCTATTTTGTCCCCATGCTCAATCCGGATGGCGCCGAACGTTACCAGCGCCGGACCATGCAGGGTATCGACATGAACCGCGACGCGGCTGCGCGCCAGACACCGGAAGCACAAATCCTGAAAGGCCTTGTGGACCGCCTGAAACCGGACTACGGCTTCAATCTCCACGATCAGAGCCCGCGTTATTCGGCTGGACGCAGCCCGAAAGTAGCAACGATCTCCTTCCTGGCGACTTCCTATGACTACGAACTGTCGATCAATGACGTGCGCGAGCGCTCGATGCAGTTGATTGTCGGCATGAACAAGATCCTGCAAAAGTTCATTCCCGGCCAGGTGGCGCGCTACTCCGACGACCACGAACCGCGGGGATTCGGAGATAATGTGCAAAAATGGGGTACCACATTGGTATTGATCGAATCAGGGGGCTATGTAGGCGACCCTGAAAAACAATATATCCGCCAGCTCAACTTCATGGCTATTTTGTCGGCGCTCGACAAGATTTCCGACAATTCACTGACTAAAGAAAATCGCGAGGAATATTACAATATCCCCGAAAATGGCCGTTGGGTGTATGATCTTGTGGTACGCAATGCGACCGTCCGGCAATCGGGCAAATCGTTTACGGCCGACCTGGGCATTAACCGAACCGAAGTCAACTATGCCAATGCCACCAAGTTCTTCTATTACAGCAAGATCGAGGATTTTGGCGACCTGCACCCCCAATACGGCAGCCAGGAACTCGATGCCATAGGTCTTACCATCGAAAAGGGTAAACTTTATCCCACCGCATTCAAAAATGTGAGTGAGATCAGCAAACTGAATGTATTGAACCTGCTCAGAGAGGGTTACACGTACGTGCGCCTCGCACCCGACGCGAACACCCGTGCGTTAGGCCTTTACTTCACCACCGCTCCATTACACATTCTCAGAAGCGGACAAGCGGTACCGACGGGAACCCCAGGCCTGGGTGCCACCGCCACATTCATCTTGAAAAAGGCCGGAAAAGTGAAATATGCAGTCATTAACGGGTTCGTACACGACCTGGACGACTTCGACGCCGAAAAAGGACAAGGAATTGTGGAATAAACGGCGTGGCTGCGCCTTGTAGCATTTTCACCACATTGTTGGTTTCCACTCCCGAAAGAAATATCTTCGGGTTTATCTATTTTTGTCTTGACAATTAAATTGTCTGGCGTCACATATTCCTAACCCTAGTTTAATGTCCGAGTTTCAGGCTTACCTTCAATTAGGATTCAACCATATCACTGATTCCAACGGCTATGATCACATTCTCTTCATCATGGCCATATGTTCGGTTTACACGCTGGTAGACTGGAAAAAAGTCATTGTGCTGGTAACCGCGTTCACGGCAGGGCACTCTATCACTCTCGCGTTATCCACATTGGGGTATGTCCATGTCAATCCTGACGTGATCGAGCTGCTGATTCCGATTACCATACTGATCACCGCCTTTCTCAATTTTTTTTACAGGGTTCCCAAAAACTCCTATGCCCCCAAAGAGAAAGCGCCCGCATTCAGGTATCCGCTTGCATTAGGCTTTGGTCTGATCCATGGATTGGGTTTTTCAAACTACCTGAAGGCATTGCTGGGCAATGAAGCGGACATCTTTAACCCCCTGCTCGGCTTTAATGTCGGGCTCGAATTGGGGCAACTCATTATCGTGTTTATTATATTAGTCATCGCGTTTGCGATGATCGAGCTCCTGAGGGTCCAGAAATTGAGCTGGATACAGATATTATCCGGTATTATTTTCGGAATGGCGCTTTCGCTGATCCTGAACAACGAACTTTTCCGCACACTCGCAGGCATGCCTGTAAACTCATAACAACCAAACTATCTATGACCAACGATCTATGAAAAAAACGCTGCTCCCGTTACTAATGCTGCTCGTGTCGCTATGCACCATGGCACAGCAGCTCCCTACCTCCCCCAATTACCAGGCCAACGACCGTTTTGAACAGCTCGGGACCACCTTGCCCACTCCGAACACCTACCGGACTGCTTCCGGTGCACCCGGACGGGAATACTGGCAACAACGCGCCGACTACGACATCAGAGCCGAGCTCGACGACGACAACCGCCGCATTACGGGTACGGAAACCATTACCTTTTACAACCAATCCCCGGATGACCTGAAATACATCTGGATGCAGCTTGACCAGAACCTATTCAAAAAAGACGGCATCGCGGCACTTTCGCGTACGGGTACCGTCAATGAAAAAGGGATGAGTACCGCTCAGCTGGCAGCATTGAACACCGGCCGCGGCTCTTCACTGGATCCCAAGGTGGAATATGGCTACAATATCACCGCCGTGAAGGATAAAGCCGGCAAGGCTTTACCATTCACGATCAACGGAACGATGATGCGCATCGACCTGCCGATCGTCATGAAACCCGGCACCCCGTTTGTTTTCAGCGTGGATTGGAATTACAATATCACCGAATACTACGGCCGCAGCGGTTATGAGTTTTTTCCAAAAGATGGGAATGCCAATTATTTTATCGCACACTGGTTCCCGCGCCTGGCGCCTTACGACGACGTGAATGGCTGGAACCACAAGCAATTCCTCGGCCAGGGTGAGTTCGCATTGATTTTTGGTAATTATAAAGTGGCCATCACTGTCCCTGCCGACCACGTGGTAGCAGCCAGCGGCGAATGCCAGAACTACGCACAGGTACTTACCGCGACGCAAAAACAACGCCTTAAGCAAGCAGAAACGTCCAAAACCCCGGTCATGATCGTGACGCAGGCGGAAGCGGAAAAGGCAGAAAAGCGTGAAAACAAGAACCCCGGCAAGAAAACCTGGATCTACAAAGCCGATAATGTACGTGACTTCGCTTTCGCGAGCAGCCGGAAATTCATTTGGGACGCGATGCAGAGCGATGTTTACAAAAGCGGCCGCAAGATCTGGTGTATGTCGGTGTACCCCAAAGAAGGTAATCCGCTATGGGAGCAATACTCGACCCGCGCAGTAGCCCACACTTTGAAATCCTACGGTGCACGCACATTTGAATATCCTTATCCTGTGGCTATTTCCTGCCATTCGGTAGCAGGCGGCGGGATGGAATATCCGATGATCAGCTTCAACGGCGGACGTCCGGAAGAAGATGGTACTTACACCGAAGCTGTGAAATATGGCATGATTGGCGTGATTATCCACGAGGTGGGCCACAACTTCTTCCCGATGATCGTCAACTCCGACGAGCGCCAGTGGGCCTGGATGGACGAAGGCTTGAACACATTCTGCCAATACCTGGCCGAAAAAGAATGGGATTACAATTTCCCGACACGCCGCGGTGAGCCAAACCAGATCACCGAATACATGTCGTCCGACAAATCGGTACTGAGCCCGATCATGGCTTCGGCTGAGAATGTAATCGGCCTGGGACCTAATGCGTACGGGAAACCAGCTACCGCGCTGAACATCCTCCGCGAAACCGTTATGGGCCGCGAGCTGTTCGACCACGCATTTAAAGAATATGCCACCCGCTGGCGTTTCAAAAGCCCCACCCCGGCCGATTTCTTCCGTACAATGGAAGATGCCTCGGGTGTGGACCTCGACTGGTTCTGGAAGGGTTGGTTCTATGGCACCGAGCCTGTTGACCAGGACCTGGTAACTGTCGATTGGTTCAGCATCGACACACAGAACCCGGCTATCGAGAAGGAGATCGCCCGCAAGGAAGATGCACGCAAGAAAATGACGATGAGCAAAATCCAGGACGCCAAAACAAAAGGCGAAACCGTGGTTGCCCAGGATTCGACCATGGCCGATTTCTATAACCGTTACGATCCGTTTAAGGTAACCGACGCCGACAAGCAGAAGTACGAGCAATACCTGGCGACATTGACCGACGGCGAGCGCCAGCTGATCCAGGAGAACACCAACTTTTACACATTGTCTATCAAAAACAAGGGCGGTGTACCGATGCCGGTGATCGTAAAAATGGGCTTCGAAGACGGCACCGACTCCGTGGCCGTGTTCCCTGCGGAAATCTGGCGTTTCAACGATGTGCAGATCAATAAGGTGATCTCAACCAAAAAGAAAGTGGTTCAATGGACGCTCGACCCGTACCAGCAGATCGCCGATATCGACACCGAGAACAATTCGTTCCCGCGCATCGCACAACCGACCCGATTCCAGATCTTCAAGCAGCAACAGCAGAAAAAAACGCCTAACCCGATGCAAATGCAAGGTGCAGGCGGCGCAAAGATTAGTACCGATCCCAAGAATTAGCGTTATACCGACCATATTCAAAGCCCTTCCAAGTGTGATTTGGAAGGGCTTTTTTATGCAATTTCAAAATAAAGTCTATGCAATTTCAAAATAGAATTCATGTAATTTCAAAATAGGCATATATTTGCATTGATAATAAATCACTTATGACATTCGTAACACGCCATATTGAAGCGGTTATCAGGCAGCATACCGGGAAATATCCGGTACTTGCTATCACAGGCCCCAGGCAGTCGGGTAAGACTACGATGCTTAAAACCATTTTCGAGGACTATCGGTATATATCCCTGGAAAATCCGGACAATCGGGCATTCGCGGCCGACGACCCGGTTGGCTTTCTGCGCGAATATTCTGAACACGTGATATTTGACGAAGTACAACAAGTACCCGGCCTCTTTTCATACATTCAAACAATAGTAGATGAGTCACGGCAAATGGGGCAATTTATATTGTCGGGCTCGCAAAATTTTCAGCTGCTTAATAACATCACCCAAAGCCTGGCCGGCCGTGTGGTGCTTTTTAAATTACTTCCGTTCGACTTCGCCGAAATGAAATCCGCAGACCTGCTGGCTGACACATTCCCGGAAGTATGCCTTAATGGCTTTTACCCGGCTATTTACGACCGGAGTATTGATCCGACGATATTTTATGCCAACTACATTCAGACATATGTGGAACGCGATGTGACCGAGCTTGCAAATATTCGCGATCTCCGACAGTTCCGTACATTTCTGAGCCTTTGTGCAGCTCGGATCGGGCAATTGATGAACCTGTCGTCGATTGCCAATGAATGCGGCATATCACAACCCACGGCAAAAGCCTGGTTGTCTATTCTTGAAAGCAGCTACATTACGTTTCCATTGCAGCCGTTTTACCGGAATTTCAGTAAACGGGTTGTCAAAACACCGAAAATCTATTTTTATGATACCGGTCTATTGTGTCATCTTCTGGGAATTCGGGACACAGCCACGTTTGCCGAGAGCACGTTACGTGGAAACATCTTTGAAAATTTGGTCATCGCCGAAATCTACAAACAAAACGAGCACCTCTATTTGCATAAAGACTACTGGTTCTGGCGCGACTCCAACGGCCACGAGGTCGATTTACTTACCCAAAACGGCAATCTGTACGATATTTTCGAAATCAAATCAACACAGACCATTATGACCGAGCATTTCTCGGGGCTTAATTACTTCAACGAAATCTCCGAAAACAATGCCGGAAGAAAGACTTTAATATACGGCGGTAGTACCAATCAGTCCCGGACGCAGTACACAGTTACAAGTTGGAAAAACATCTAAACACAAATTCATGAATATTGTAATTCTCGACGGATATACTTTGAACCCCGGTGACCAGGACTGGGCGCCTATTGAAAAGCTGGGTAATGTGACTATTTACGACCGTTCGGCGAAGGACGAGATTGTGGAACGGGCCAAGGATGCCGAAATACTGCTTGTCAATAAGGTAGTGCTTTCCGGCGACACGCTTGCGCAGCTGCCCAAGGCCAGGTATATCGGCGTGATGGCGACGGGCTTTAACAATATCGACATCGAGGCCGCCAGAAAACAGGGCATTACCGTCACCAATGTGAAAGCCTACGGCCCAGCCTCAGTGGCGCAGCAGACGTTCGCATTGCTGCTGGCGATCGTGAACCGCGTGGAGACGCACAGCCAGAGCGTATTTGCCGGTGACTGGGCAGCTTCTGTCGATTTTTGTTACTGGAAAACACCGCTTAACGAGCTGGCCGGCAAAACCATGGGGTTGATCGGTCTCGGGGATATCGGCTCACAGGTCGCGAAAATCGCAGCGGCCTTCGGCATGAAAGTAATCGCATACCGGAAGCACCCCGTGCCGACGGAAGGCGTGGAAATGGTTTCACTGGACGAAATATTCCAGCAAAGCGACGTTATCAGCCTGCATTGCCCGCTTACCGACGAAACGAAAGAGATTATCAACCGGGAAAGCCTTTCTAAAATGAAGCCCGCTGCGATTATCCTCAACACCGGTCGCGGGCCGCTCATTCACGAACAGGACCTTTCGGATGCACTCAAAAATGGCGTTATCGCGGCAGCAGGGCTGGATGTCCTTTCGATAGAACCACCAAAGGCTGACAATCCACTGTTATCGGCGCCGAATTGTGTGATCACACCGCATGTAGCCTGGGCGACATTCGAGGCGCGCCAGCGATTGCTTCAAATGGTCGCCGACAATCTGGAAGGTTTTCAGTCAGGAAACCCGCGTAATGTGGTTTCCTGAAACAGGCACAAAATACGTGTGTGATGCGCGTACACTAACAAATCCTGTTCCGGGCCCGAATAATCGCGTACCTTAGCACCGTTAAATCACACTCCGGGGCGCATAAGCCGCGCAGGGTCCGGAATCTGACATTTTCCAGTTCGTTTACACTTCGCATATGGGTATTTGTTTACTCCCGATTTCGTTTGCCTGTATTTTTGCAATCTTTTTTTTGCGCTCCACCGAAACGGGCGTTTATACCAACCTTCGCCGGTCATTTATCCTGTCGCTGATCACCAACGCGGGCATTGTATTCATTTACAACGAAACAGCCTCGTTCCTCAACGCCATTAACACCACATCGGCGCTGGTTTTCTGGATCGCGGAGGCATTAGGAGCGTCCGCGCTGGTTTACTACCTGCATAAGTCCGAAAAAATTGATCTGAAAAAGTTAGGCGCATTGAAGGGTGCGCTCCGACTGGCAGGATTGGGAACCACCCATAAAATAGTCATCACGGCGGTGGCGCTGCTTTATATGCTGCCACTACTGTTCCTGGCAATATATGCCGCTCCGAACAACTTTGACTCCCACATGTACCATTTGAACCGGATACTGATCTGGATCTACAATGGCAACCTCGATCACTTCCCGACCATGCATTTGCAGCAGCTGTATCTCAATGTATTTGCAGAATATATTGTGCTGGACACCGTGCTCCTGTCGGGTTCCGATCAGTTCTCCGGACTGATCCAATTCGGTGCGTTCATCGGCTCGATCTGCGGGATCGGCCTGATCGCGAAAAAATTCGGCCTCGGCAAAGACGGGCAACTATTGGCGTCGATCTGCTTTCTCACCTTGCCTATCGGGATTTTTGAGAGCACCAGCACCCAGGTTGACCTTTGCGGGTGCTTTTTCTTCATTGCTTTCGTGTATTTCGGTTTTGAATTACTGGAAAAGAAATCACCGTTGGCGCTGGTAGCCATGATGCAATCGCTGGCATTCGGAGGGTTTTCAAAATACACGATCCTGATTTTTGCTATTCCGTTTGCGGTCTATTTCGGTGTCCGTATCCTGCTGCAATACCGCTTCGCGTACGCGATGAAAGTATTGGCTGTGGCCCTCGCTTTGATGGCCATAACGTATTCCCCTTTCTTCTACCGCAACTATTCGCTTTTCGGGCATGTGATGAGCCCGTTGCAGAATACGCCATTCGCTTCCGAGGAACTGCCTGCCAAGAAGCATTCTGTTGTGTATACCCTATCCAATGTGATCAAAAACGCGGGGCTGAACATCGGTTTGCCTATTACGAGCTTCAACCAGGCACTGGATAGCAAGATCAGGGCATTTCACGAAACCATTGGTGTGGACATCAACGATCCCGATCTGAGCGTCGACCCGTTTTCGGTCAAATACTCCGTGCATGAGGATATGATCCCGAACACGGTCCATTTCTGGTTGATCGTCGTCATGGGGGGACTTCTGCTGTTTCTGCCCCTGAACCGGGACATTAAATGGTTCTGGGCCTGCTCGGCACTAGGTTTCCTGTTGTTTTGTACATTAATGAAATTCCAGCTGTGGAGCACGCGTACACAGATGCCCCTGTTCGCAATGGGCGCGATCATGATCGCGTGCGTGTACTCGCTGAAATTCCGGTGGAAGGCGATCTACCTGATCATTCCGCTATTGATTTCTTCCCTGCCATTCGTATACGGTAACCCGAGTAAAGAACTCGTTTCCATCAATTTTGTCACACGAAAAGCATTGGGCCATATTCCCATCGCGATTTGCGAAAGCAGTGCCGAGGTAGGAAAGGTTTATGAAAAATACCTGAGCGAATACTACGAATTTCCGGGCAAGGACAACTGCCATCCATTGAAAAGATGGCCCGACTATGCTGAAAGGACCAAGGTGTTCGCATTATTGGAAAAAGCGGGCTATTACGATCAGGACCGTACTTCCAATATCCTGTCCATGAACCGTGACAGGGCCTATTTTCTGAGCAACCCCGACAATTACCTCAGCTTTAAAGAACTCCGCCCGCATATCCCGGCCGATCGCAATGTAGGTGTAATGTTCCGCAGAAATGTCGGTTACTACCATTTTTGGAGTGCCACCGATAACGACGTGCAGCGCCCAGGCCAGATGGACTATATCCGTTACATGAAGGAGCTGGCCCCATTGAAAAACGCGAAGAAAAAATTCTGTTACGAATACATTCTCTCCGACGACCCGACGCTGATCGACTCGTTCATTCCCAAAGGCAATATTGCGCGCATCTATTCCAGCGAGTTGCTGCATTTGGTGGAGCTGAAAAAGACCAGTTGTGAGAAATATCCTTTTTAAATGAAATGACCCGAGCTACTCGATCGATAACCATACGGATTATTCTCCAGGTAGCGTTGGCCATGGCGGCGTTTGCAGCCAATTCACTCCTATGCCGGATCGCGCTTAGCCAAACCTCCACGGATCCGGCCACTTTCACGATGATCCGCTTACTGGCCGGAGCATTGACGCTCAGTATGATAGTCGTGTTGCGCAAGCGCACGCTTCGTAACGCAGGTAGCTGGCAGGGAGCTCTCAGCCTCTTGACTTATGCCATTGCGTTTTCTTTTGCATATGTAAATCTACCCGCCGGAACCGGCGCCCTGCTTCTGTTCGGCTCGGTGCAGGCAACCATGATTATCACCGGGCTCTATCAGGGCGAGCATTTACGCATTACACAATGGATCGGATTGCTAACTGCCTTCGGAGGCTTGATTATCCTCGTGGCACCCGGAATACACGCCCCCAACCCGTACAGCGCATTACTCATGGCCGTTGCCGGAATAGCCTGGGGCGCATATTCACTCCTGGGACGTAAACAAGGCGACCCGCTGACTGCAACCGCCGGCAATTTCCTCAAAGCAGCGCCACTTTCATTGCTTTTCCTTCCATTAACCAGCTCCATGGATTCCCAGGGGACAATCCTGGCCATCATATCCGGCAGCATTTCCTCCGGTGTGGGCTACGCGATCTGGTATAGCATCCTGCCTTCGCTCAAAGCGACGCAAGCCGCATCCGTACAATTGACCGTACCTGTCATCGCCTCGACCGCCGCCGTTTTTATTTTGGGCGAACACGTGACTTTCGGCCTGGTGATCGCGTCCGCTGCTATCCTGGGAGGGATTGCATTGGTAATTCTGGGCAGGAACCGGAACTGATCAAAGGTTCTGCCGCTTTAATTCTTTCACAGCGTAATCAGCAGCTCTTGCCGTCATAGCCATATAGGTAATGGACGGGTTTACGCAGGAGGACGATACCATAGCCGCCCCGTCGGTGACGAATACATTTTTACAGGCGTGCACCTGATTGAATTTATTCAGAGCAGAATTTTTCGGGTCCTTACCCATGCGCGCCGTTCCCATGTCGTGGATGCCCAGGCCCGGATGTGTGTCCTGCCTGTTGAATCCCGTAACGTTTTTGAACCCTGCCACTTCCAGCATTTCCACTGCCGACGCCATCATATCTTTTCGCATTGCCAGTTCATTTTCTCCAAAAGCCGCATCGAAAACGATCATCGGAATGCCCCATTTGTCTTTCTTGTCTTTGTCGAGAAACATCCGGTTCGATGGATCGGGCAGGATTTCTCCGAAGCCTCCAAAGCCCATCGTCCACGTGCCGGGGTGCGACATATCTTCTTTAAAGCTAGCGCCGAAGCCATTCATCGTAATGCCCCGCTTCCAATCCGATTTACTCGCGCCGCCCTGGTACCCGTACCCGCGCAGGAAGTCCTTTTTATCGGCACCCCAGTTTCGGAAACGCGGGATGTACAATGCATTAGGTCTTTGCCCGAAAATATAGTCGTTTTCAAACCCCTCGACCGTCGCATTTGCACCCACACCCAGATGATGATCCATGATATTCCTGCCCACCTGATCGCTATCGTTGCCGAGCCCGGTGGGAAAGCGGTTGGATTTCGAGTTCAGTAAAAGCGCCGCCGAATTCATCGAACCGGCATTCAGGAATACGATCTTGGCAAAAAACTCTTCCACCGCCATCGTGTTCTGGTTAATCACCCGAACACCTTTGGCCCGCTGCGTTTTTTCGTCATAAATGATCTCGCTGGCTATGGTGTCGTGAAGGACCGTCAGCTTGTTTGTCTTCCTCGCAGCCGGTATCGAGCCCGATAATGAGCTGTAATAGGCTCCATATGGACATCCACGGGCACATTTGCTGCGATACTGGCACGACGCACGGCCCAGGTCCGTATGCCAGGGTTGCGGCTTGGTAAGGTTGGCGACGCGTCCGATCGTAACAGGGCGGTTCAGTTTTTTCATCATCGTTTCCCTGAAATAGCGTTCGGGGGCGCTCATCGGCATCGCTGGCAGATAATGACCGTCGGGCAATACCTCCCAGCCTTCCGCCTGACCGCTGATGCCTACAAATTTTTCGACATGCGTGTACCAGGGTTCAAGATCTTCGTAGCGGATCGGCCAATCTATCGCGATGCCTTCTTTCGCATTCGCCTCAAAATCCTTCTTATTCATCCGGTACGACTGCCGGCCCCAGTGCATGGACTTCCCGCCTGTGTGATATGCCCTGATCCAGTCGAAAGGTCGCTTTTCTATGTATGGGTTCTTTTTATCATCCGTAAAAAACGGGCCGGTTTCCTCATTAGCCAGCGTCCCGAAACGATTGTTTGCCCAGTATTCTTCGGCCGAATGGATCGAAACCCTTCCTCTGTGTTCGAACTCCCACGGGCCTTTCATCGCCGTGTCGTAGTCTTCAATATGCTTTACTTCCCGTCCGCGCTCGATCATGAGCACCTGCAAACCCCTTTCGGTCAATTCTTTTGCCGCCATACCGCCCGTCATTCCCGAACCGACTACGATCGCGTCGAACGTATGTGTTTTGTCTGATTTCAAATTTAAGTTCATGGTGAGACGGGCGATTAGTAGGCGAAAGACTTCTGGTTGGGTTTCATCTTGATCATTTCCAACTTTCCCGGGATGGGCACATATTCAAAAGAAGATTTAATTCCTTGTTCGGAAGTAAAATATCCCAACATCGTGAGCTCTTTTATCAGACGCCAAAATGGTAACCCTTTTGCCTGCGCCGCCATTTGTTCCCGGTCTTCATTATCGCCCATTTTGGTCTGCTGCACCTGATAGGCTTTCATTTCCTCCACGGAATCGGCTTCGACCTGCACCAGCAATGCATTTCTCTGATCAGCATTCATGCTTAGAAATTGCTGCTTTTCCAGCTTAATCAGCCCTTCCGCAAAACTCTTGTGCTCCGGGGTTTTGTAACAATCCTGCAACATCATCACGATGAACGCCGGCACGCCCACATCCTTAGCCCCGGGCGTCGCCGTCTTCGGAATAATCGCTTCCGCGACTTCCGCAACGATCAGTTTTTGGTTTTCGGTCAAACTGAACCCGGTGGGAAAGCTTTCGGAGGGCAGGCGGTCTTCCCACCGCTTCATGGCCAGCAACGTCGGAGCAGAAAATGCTCCTCCCAGCATGGTTGCGACGTGGGTAATGGCGGTTCTTCTGTTCATGGGTTGGGCTTTTGGTAGGACGATTGACTGTATAATATGGCAAAGCGAGCGATCTTAAAAGCTTTGCAGTCTTTGCGTTTACCCATAATTGACATCTCAAAATCTACGCTTCGACAGTCCCCGGAACTGCCTGAAAATGTGATTTATTAACTATATTTCAACACAATTCAATCATTCTGTAACTTAAAACCAATTAGTCATGAAGTTTAAACTCATTGTTCCGGTCCTGCTGTTAGCTATTTGCCTTGTTTCATTCAACCGCGAAAAGCCGCCTGGAAAATTTGAAAAGCACACCGTTACCATGGACGAGAAAGGTTTGGTTAAGATATCCGTCATGTACCCTTTCTCCGAGGGCAAGACTTTCAATATGGAGTATTACGAAACGAAGCACATGCCCATGGTAGCCGGGTTTCTGGGCTCTAATCTGGTCAAATACACCATTGAAAAGGGTATTTCCAGCGGCATTCCCAACCAACCGCTACCCTATATGGCCATCGGTACATTCTACGTAAAAAGCCTCAGCGAATACCAAAAAGCCATCGCGCCAAACCGGGACGCCATCCGGGCGGATTTCGCTAATTATACGGATGTGGCGCCGGTGATTTTGGTGAGTGAGGTGGTGAAGTAAATGGCTGTAAAGTTGTGACCGTAACGCAAGAATATCTGAATTTTTTGAAGAAGAATTTCAAGGGTTTAAAGCTCAGAGTCCCTTTGTTTTATAACTGGGCTTATGGAATTCGCTTTGATTTACAAGTTGGCAGCACCACCAGCGATGACTATTTCGAAGAAATGACCCGACGCGCCACTACAATCTTCGAATCTGCGTTCAACACCTCAGACGACGTATTTTTGATTTTAAGGGACTACAAATTCAGACGGAGGAAGATACGGTTTTCCAACTACGCCTTCAAGCAGCTTAAAAATCTAAAAAAGGCAGATATCGGCTATTCAAAAGAAAGTAGAGTTTATAATCCAAATGATTATTTAGATTTAACAAACCTAGCTATTGTAAAAACAACTGCCGGCGAAATAAATTATTCGAACCTTTTGATGGCGATTGGACATACCGACTTTTGGCCGCGACAACCCAGGCTTGACGATGTCGGAGCCCTGTCATGTAAGGAGATTTATTTTATCAATATTACAAAGAACCTGATTTTTAATATGTATGACGATAGAGGGATTGACATAATCGCTAATGATTTGGAGACAATCAGACCAATCTTTACGTCACATAATGCCTGGATACTGGAATATGATAGGGAACAAATCGAAAAAACATTCGAATAAGCCGACATACCAAGACTTATCCCAATTGCACACACCATGAAATCCTCCCTGTCCCACCTGCCATTACACAAACAAACAGAACTACAAAACCTCGTCGAAATCGTCCTGGCAAGAGTTCCAGCCGAAATGATCATCCTTTTCGGCAGCTACGCGCGGGGCGAATGGGTGGAGGATTATCAGGAGAAATATGAGTATGTGAGCGATTTTGACATTTTGGTAATAACGAAGGACAGGCTTTCCGCCAAAAGAGATAAGAAATGGCGTGAACTGGATAAGGAGCTGGCGGCCAATAAAGAAATTACGAAAACCAGTATTATCCAGCACAGCATTGGCTTTGTGAATGACAAGATTGAAGGCAACTCCTATTTTTTTGTGGATGTTTTGAAGGAAGGAATACTGCTATTTGATTCCGGGAATTTCAAACTGTCGGAGCCAAAAAATATGCAGCCGGAAGAAAGGCAGATTAAAGCAAAGGAACAGTTTGGACATTGGTTTACCTCCGCGAGCCATTTCCTGGAAGGCTTCGAAATGTACTTTCAAAAGGGAGAAGATAATCCGGCTTATTACAAAGAAGCTGCCTTTTTGCTGCACCAAACTACTGAACGGCTATGCACGACAACGCTACTCGTTTTCACGGATTACAAACCAAAACTTCATGATATTGAAGAACTTATAAATCAGACCATAAAACTCCGCTCCGATTTCGCAATTGTGTTTCCAAGAACTTCCGGTGAGGAAGAGCGCTTGTTTCAGCTTCTGAAAAAAGCCTATATCGACGCCCGATATGAAATGCATTATAAAATTGAAAAAGCAGAACTGGAATATCTTGGCTACCGGGCGAAGCTTTTGAAAGATCTGACGGAACGCATTTGCGCTGAACGAATTGCGCAGTTCACAACAGGCTGACCGGAACAGGAAGACGTTTCATGCTGTTGCTTTTTGAAATAAAACCATTGAACTACTAAAATGCAAGAAATTACCTGGGCAGACTTTGAGGAAGTGGAATTGAGAGTAGGTACAATTCTGGAAGCTTCCAAGTTTCCGGAAGCGCGTAAGCCCGCCTACAAGCTGAAAGTCGATTTCGGCGAATTCGGCATTCGAATGAGCAGCGCGCAGATCACGAAACATTACAAATTGGACGAGCTACCCGGCCGACAGATTGTCGGCGTGATCAACTTCCCGAAAAAACAGATCGGTAAGTTTATGTCGGAATTTTTGGTGACGGGCTTTGCCGATGCCGAGGAGGATATTGTGCTGACGACCGTTCAGGGCAATGTGCCTAATGGGAGTAGGACGTGTTGAGGGTATTTTACCGTAACTGCGCCAAAATGTTAATGAAATTTTCGAAAAAATCAGATTATAAACTGACTTTGCGAGTGACTGGGGGAAAGCGATCTCCCAGGTTTAGAAACAAATAAGCGCCAGTCTTGCGAATGGCGCTTATTCTGTGGTCTTATAGGGATCTGCATAGGATCCCCTTATCTCGATACGGTCGAAATGTTTCCCGAGCCCATTAATGTGGAAAGTTGCTTTTCAAATTGCTCCATTTTCACTTTCAGTGACTGAGTTTCGGCTTTCATGGACGCCTCTGCCAGTTTCAGGCTTTTGTTCTCTGCTTTTAAAGCTTCTACTTCTTTGATTAAAGCCTGGATTGCAATCAGGTTTACGCCATCAAAATCGGCCTGGTTAATGGACTTATCTTCCCCGATTGTCCCCAGTTCGTCGTGCCCGAAGGCTGCAAAAAAGTCCTGTGCCATGGGGCCGTAATGGCGGTATTGCTTCACGTCCTGACCCTTGTAGTTCCAGCTTCCAAGCCGCATTCTGCTGATCTTTTCCAGAAACAGGGTCCCATTAGTTGTACGAAAGTTTTCTTTCCTTGTCGAATCGGATATCACCGACCATGCATTAGCATTGGGTTGGAGCTGTACGCCGGATGGGGAGTTTTCCTGACGGGCGACGCAATAGGCAATAACGGAATACGTGTAGGCGCATCCGTTTTCTGGCGCGTGGTGTCAATTCACGGCTCGCCATCCACACCGACAACAATGTCTGTCGTCTTCAATTGCTTCACATCGACGTAAGCTAATCCGGTGTAGCAGCAGAATAGAAAGATATCCCGCACCTGACTTATCCACTCTACTTCAAATACTTTCTCAGTAAGCCGTTTCAGTTCATCCCGAGACAGCGGATTCTTAACAACGTCCTTCTTGGTCAGCTTGAAGCCCTGAAAAGGATCTTTCTTTAACCATTTGTTATTAACGCAGATCAAAACAACCTTCTTCAAATTGCTCATGTACTTAATCGCCGAGTTGTGGTTGCAACCTCGTGCGCTGCGGAGCCAGAAATTGAATTCAGTAATGAATTCGAAATTCAAGTCTTTGATCTCCATATCGTCCTTCTTGTACTTCCACTTGATAAAGGAGGCAGTATGCTCCTTAGCGGTCTTGTAGCGCTTCAAAGTGAGTGGCGCGAACTCCTGGCCGACCAGCGCTTCCATCTACTCGTTATGGCGCTCGAAGACTTCAAGGATTGTGCGGGTTTCATTGCTTTTGCCAAGGAGAATGTTTTTCAAGCCTTCGGCGGAAATTTCTTTGTCATCCTCAGTAAGAATTTTTTAGCCTGGTAAACTTTGGCGGTGAGCATATCCAGGTACGCATTCAGCGTTTTGGCGTCTTCCTTGTTTCCGGCTGGTCGTCCGACTGAGGAATTCCACCTTTCGGTGTTCCATAACTTCTTGGTGGATAGCTCAGCAACCTTGCCGTCGACGGTGATTCTCAGGTAAACGTAGCGAACTGTTCCCTTCTGATTTCTGGCGAGCTTTAAATAGAAAAGCAGGCCGAATGTTTTCTCCAACATAACACAAGCGTTTAAAAGTGGTTAAATATTGAGCTACCACGCTTGCCAGTCAAGATGCCAATGCGGTGAACATGTTGTCTATCAATTTGTTATGCCGCTTCCAGTGAGTCTTTTTCTCAAAGTGAGTGAACTACACGAAAGACTCACTGAAAACATGAGAATTTTTGCATTTTTTGACATAGTCTGAAAAACAAAAATGCCCGCAAATCATTGATTTACAGGCATTTTGTTTGACTTTGAACTTTTTTCAAGGGAGGGAGACGGGTCTCGAACCCGCGACCTCCAGAACCACAATCTGGCGCTCTAACCAACTGAGCTACAACCTCCATTTTTTTGACAATCCCGCTGGACTGCCCCGTTTTCGGATTACAAAAGTAGGAAAAGGTTTGCAGCTTGCAAGAAAATTTTGGAAAATTTTTGCGAACCACAAACCCTTTCGCAAGCCGGAGCTTGATTATTTAGCCGCAGTGTACAGTGCGTCAGCAGCTTTCCAGTCTACAACGTTCCAGTAGGCGTCGATGTAGTCGGGGCGCTTGTTTTGATATTTCAGGTAATATGCGTGCTCCCACACGTCAAGGCCGATCACCGGAGTACCTTTTACTTCCGCGATGTCCATCAATGGGTTGTCCTGGTTGGGAGTTGAAGTGATGGCGATTTCTCCGCCTTCTTTTACGATAAGCCATGCCCAGCCCGATCCGAAACGGCCGATGGATGCCTTTTTGAATTCATCTTTGAATGCCTGGAATGAACCGAATTTCGCGGTAATGGCTTTGCCCAGCTCGCCGGTTGGTTCGCCGCCGCCATTCGATGAAAGTGATTTCCAGAAAAAAGTGTGGTTCCAGTGACCGCCGCCATTATTGCGTACAGGTGCCGGTGCTTTGCTGATGCCAGCCAGAAGCTCTTCTATGGTTTTGCCTTCCAGTTCGGTGCCTGTTACTGCTGCATTCAGGTTGGTAACATATGCCTGGTGGTGACGGTCGTGATGTATCTCCATGGTCAATGCATCGAAGTGCGGCTCCAAAGCATTGTTTGCGTAAGGTAAGGGATCAAGTGTAAATGCCATTTTCAGTGTAGTTTAATGATTGAAAAAATTGTTTTGACAGATAGGCTAACAGCAGAATGCCGCTTTATGTTCTTAACTCCCTGAAAAATTTGAGTAATAACTGCTGCGATTCCGTCGCCATAATGCCCGTTACGAGTCTGGTTTTCGGGTGCAGAAGCGGTTGCCCGATCCTCGAAAATCCGCGCTTGTCGTCCATCGCGCCCACGACCACGCGTTTCACCTGCGTCCAGTAGAGCGCGCCCGCGCACATGACGCAAGGTTCGAGGGTCACGTACAGTGTGCAGTCGGTGAGGTATTTGGAGCCCAGGTGGTCGGCGGCGGCGGTAATGGCGATCATCTCGGCATGGGCGGTGACGTCGTTGAGCCGCTCGGTTTGGTTATACCCCCTTCCAATGATCCTGTCTTTGGCGACTACTATTGCGCCCACGGGGATTTCGCCTTCTTCGTATGCCTTATGGGCGAGCGCGAGGGCTTCTTCCATAAAGTAGTGATCGGTAATGTCTGCCTGTATGTCCATATGGCCGGTAAAGAAAACGGGACATCCATTGCAATGCAACAAATGTCCCGTGGTATTTTATTGAATCAATGATCAGGGTTTCATCACTCGTTGAACGGTGCTCAGATTGCCATTCTGGATGCGCAACAAATAAAGTCCGGCGGGATAGTTAGCAAAGTCCACCTCCGTTTTTTGTTGTTTGATAGCCGTGGTCGAACGCGGGCGGCCGTTGAGGTCCACCACTTCGATTTTTGCTTGCTTCGGCGAAATGGTACCGGTTACTTCAACGGTACATTTGCCGTTGATCACGGTCGGGTACACCTTTGCCCAATCGGCCGGGGCCGGTGGTTCTACACCCAGGATCGGGTCAACCTGCACTCTCGCCGTACCCACACCCGTACCGATACCGCAACCGTTGGTCACCTTGGTAATCGCGTAGGTAGTTGTTGTTTTAGGGGCCAGTTTGAAAGTGAAAGGTGTTGCGTTCGCGGTGATCAGCGTATCTTTTGTTCCATTGTTCAATGTGATAGTCCACGGCGCTTTTCCGGTGATGTCGGCTTTCAGGTCGGCAGTTTCACCCACCAGGATCGTTTGCGTTCCTGTCAGTGTGGCGACCGGCAGCGGGCTTGCATTGATCGTGATCGCGCTTACGCTTCCTTTTACGGTGAAATCCGGATTAGCACCTGAGCTGATCACGCGCAGGAAGTAGGTTCCTCCCTTGGTTGAATCCGGGAATGTCGCCGATACGGAATTGGCGGTGGCCGTCGAGGCAATGGTATAGAATTTGGCATCTGTATTTTCCTTGGACACCTGCAATTTGAAGGTATTGCCGGCAGGGAAATCACCCGACTGCTGGAAAGGAACAGTGAATGCCTTGCCTGCACAAATTTCGGAAACGGAAGGGCTTCCCGAGTTGATGGTCGGTACTTTTACCGTAACAACCGCCAGACCGTTGATAGGACCTTTACCACAAGCATTGGAAACCTCGGTGAGCAGGTAACTCGTGGTGGTACTCGGTTTAACCTCCACCTGGTGGTTGGCCTGATCGGTAGTATCGGTCAAGCCGTTCGACAGGATGTAAATCCACGGTCCGTCGCCGGTGAACTTGATATTGATCGTCGCTGACTGCCCGAGGTCGATGGTCGGGTTACCCGAAATCGTCGCAGAAGGCAATGATTTGATATGGATTTTGATCTCTTCTTTCGGGCTCTCGCAGCCATTGGAGCCGGTTTGCGTCACGTAGAACGAGTAGTCCTGAACCTTTTCCGTAAACGGCGTGAAAGGAACGCCCTGCCAATCGTTGCTGTTGGCTTCGCGGTACCATTTCAGTATGCTTCCGGTTGCGTCCAATACCGGCGCTTTCGCGTTCTGGCAGTATTCGAGGTATGTCTGTGTGGTAGGTTTCGGCGTCGTGTTTACTTTGACATCGATTTTGGCACGGTCGCCGAGACAGCCCGCCAGCGTTTGAGCTACATAGTAAGATGTCGTTCCGCCTTCGGCAGTGGACGGGGTCGGTGCGCTGGGGCTCGAAGTACCTCCTGTTGCGTCAGTACCGAACCAGTTCAATGTTGCATTGGCAGCAGCCGTCGCTTCAAGCGGTTTCGCAGCGACAAACTGGCAATATTCGATCAGGGACTGTGAAATACCCGGCAGGCCCGGGAGAGGTTTGACGAGGATTTTTTGCGCAACCCGGTTGGTGCTTTCGCAACCCTTGTTACTCAACTGAGTCACATAGTACGTCGTTTCTTTCGCTTCTTTCAGGTTAATTGAAGGTGTTGTCGTGCTGGCAGTTCCGCCGGTAGCTGCTGTATACCAGTTCAATGTATTACCTGCCGATGCTTGCGTAGGGAATGTATAATTTTTATCTGCACGCTCCTGACAGAAGGCTTCCGATAGTGGGGTCACGGCGGCCGGGGTTGCGTTGACAGTCACATCCAGCTTCGCGCGTGGGCTCTCGCAGGTAAGGCTTCCATATATGTTGGATTGGGTAACATAGTAGGAAGTTGTGCCAACAGTCGTCGCGGTAGGCGTAGGAGCGGTGGTGGTTCCGGTACCGCCGGATGGTCCTGTATACCATTTATAAGCAGCGCCCGAAGGGGTCAATGCAACGGGCTTCGCACCAACGCAATAGTCAACGGGGGTAACGGCAGGTGCCGCAGGTGTATCTTTAATTACCACATCGATTTTTGCTCTCGGACCTTCACACAAGCCCGTAGAGGTTTGGCTCACGTAATAGCTTGTCGTACCAACAGCGGTGGTAACGGGTACAGGAGCGCCACTCAATGCAGTGCCTCCATTTGCGCTGGTGTACCATTTCAGGCCGGTACCGTTGGCCGTCAAAGCTGTTGCCGACGAGTTCTGGCAAAGGTTAACCGTTGCAGTTACAGTAGGCGCGGTCGACGGATTTTTAACTATCACTGCTACTTCTTTTCTCTGCGGGCTCTCGCAGCCATTTACGGTTTGTGAGACGTAGTAGCGGGTTGTGCCTGCTGCGGTAGTGACAGGCGTTGGTGTGCCGGTCAATGCGGTGCCGCCAGATGACGACATATACCATTTAAGGTTGCTACCGGTTGCGGTTAGCGGTGAAGCAGTTTCATTTAAACAGTATTCAACTGGCGAGGAGGCTGTCGGAGCTGGAGTCTCGTTGATTGTTACTTTGATTTCAGCGCGTGCACTCTCGCAAGCGCCTACCGTTTGAGATACAAAGTAACTAGTTACGCCTGCTACTGCACTTGAAGGCTTAGGCGCTGTTGGTGAGCTTGCACCCCCTGATGCCTGAGCATACCATTTCAGATTGGAGCCTGTGGCAGTAAGACTGGCAGTTGGTGCACCAAGGCAATACGAAATGTCGCTTACGCCAGGTGCTGCTGGCGGTGTGCATGCATTAACCGTAACCACGATTTGCGCTCTTGCACTTTCACATCCACCAACCGTTTGAGAAACATAATAGGATGTACTTCCGGGGCTTGCTGTTGAAGGGGTTGGCGCGGTTGTGGAAGCGCTTCCGCCAGTTGCATTGGTTCCGTACCATTTCAGATTTGTTCCAGTTGCAGTTAATGGAGCGGCGGCATCGCCTACTGTGTAAGACTTATTGGTAACAGCTGGTGCTGCCGGTGGTGTACAGGCATTGACCGTGACCACGATTTGTGCTCTCGCACTTTCGCATCCGCCCACAGTTTGAGACACGTAGTAGGATGTGCTTCCGGCAGTGGTGGTTGGAGGGGTTGGAGCCGTGGTAGAAGCGGTTCCTCCTGTTGCATCGGTTCCATACCATTTCAGATTAGATCCGGTTGCAGTTAACGGAGTAGCAGCATCACCTACTGTATATGATTTGTTTGAAACAGTCGGAGCGGCCGGAGGCGTACAGGCATTGACGGTGACCACAATTTCCGCCCTGGCACTTTCGCAGCCTGCAACAGTTTGGGATACGTAGTAGCTAGTGTTTCCCGCCGCTGTGGTGGATGGTGTTGGCGCTGTGGGCGAAGCGGCCCCGCCACTCGCATTGGTTCCGTACCAGTTGAGTGTAGCACCTGTTATTGCAGTCGCGGTTAATGGAGCTGCCGCATCATTGACAGTGTATGTTACAGGCGTAGTAACAGTAGGTTTTGCCGGTGGTGTACAAGCAGCAACGATCACATCTATCTTAGCTCGTGCGCTTTCGCATCCGGCAGGCTTTTGGGATACATAATAGCTAGTGGTTCCTGCGGCTGCAGTTGACGGGGTCGGTGCCGTAGCCGAGCCGGTTCCGCCAGTTGGACCATCGTACCAAAGCAAGTTAGTGGCAGGGGTAGCCGACAAAGCCGTTGCAGTATTGCCTTGTGTATAATTTACAGGAGAAACGACCGCAGGAGCAGCCGGAGTAGCATTGATAGGCAGCGCAACACTTTCCGAACCTGTAATCTGAATGACTGCCGCCAGTTTGGAGACTACGCGGACTTTATATCCGGCACCCGCAGCGGTTGCGGGAGGGATAGTTGCTGTAATCGGCGATGTGGTGGAAGTACCTATTTCTATCGGAGTCGCGCCGAAGGCTCCCGCTGCATCGGATAGTTGAGCAACAAACACAACAGACGGAGCTACTGTACCTGTGGTGGTGTAAGGGACAGAAATGTCTCCCCCGGCGCAAGCGGGTGAAGGGGTAATGGTCCCGGTAGTAATAGTCGTTTGTCCGAATGAAGCTGCCAGGCAGAATAGCGTGGCGAAAATGGTAAGGAAACTTTCTTTAATAAATGTTTTTTTCATGTATCTGTCTAAATATCTTTCCGCTAACCTTTTGACTGGTAAAGTTAGAGATATTTTTCAAATACGCTGAAGGTGATTTAAGGAAGCTGGCTTTTCCGTTGAATCAATGAACTGTACACTACGTCCTGGATTTTCCGACGTGTACGCTGGGTAGTGATCGCCGTGTTCTCGGCATCGGGATTGACGCGGTTGGAAAGAAACACAAACACGAGATCCTCTTCCGGGTCCACCCACACCATTGTGCCGGTAAAGCCGGTGTGGCCGAATGAGTTAACCGACGCTTGAGGCGAAACATAGGAGCTGTTGCCGTCGGCCGGTGCCTTGTCCCAGCCCAGCCCGCGATGGTGCGACTCGTCGTACATGCGCGAGAAGAATGGCACGGTTGCCTGCTCGTAATAGCGCTTTCCGGCGTAATTGCCCTTCCAGAGATTCATTTGAAGCAAAACCGCCAGGTCACGGGCTGTACCGAAAAGGCCGGCATGGCCTGAAACCCCGCCTACAATAGCAGCCATCTGATCGTGCACGGTTCCTTGCAGCAATTGCCCGCGGAAGCGGTAATCCTGTTCGGTAGGGGCGATCTGTTTTTCAGGGAAGCGGCGCAGCGGGTTAAAGCCGAGGTAGGGCAATCCCAGCGGCTCGTAAATATTGGCAGCCACAAAAATATCCAGCGATTGCCCGGTTATCCTTTCAACAATTTTTTGCAGCGTCAAAAAGCCGAGGTCGCTGTACAAATAACCGTAATTTCCTGCCCGGTCGCGGCGGTTGTTCATAGGCGATTCCACCACCCAATTCCATACAGAATCACGTAATGCACCTTTGGCAAACAGTTTGGGTGCCACCTGCAAATAATAAGCGGTATCTTGTTTCGAACTGTAATATTCAGGCAATAGGCCTCCCGCGCTGGTTTTAGTTCTGTCCCAAAGCGACGGATAGAAGGAGATCAGGCCGGAGCGGTGCAGGAGCAGGTCACGGACCGTGAAGTTCTGTTTAGAGGTACCCGCCAATTCCGGGAGGTATTTGGATGCTTTTTCGTCCAGACTGATCTGTTTCCGGTCGTAAAGCAGCATGACAGCCTGCAATGTGGCCGAAACCTTCGTGAGCGAAGCCAGATCGTAAATCGTCTCGGGCGTGACGCGGTCGTTGGTGCGGTAACTGAGCCCCCCGAATTGTTTTTCATAGATAATCTTGCCCTGTCTGGCCACCAATACTTCGCAGCCGGGGAAAACATGGTCATTCACCGCCGCTGTGGCGATTTCATCGATTTTTTTAAGTGAAATACCATCCATACCCACGCTCTCCGGTGTGCCGAACGCAATGCGGTTGATGGAAGTAGTATTCACACCGGCGCCTGTTTTATAGGCCAGCACCGAAACCGGAAGACGGCCTTTCGAACTCAATGCGCCGAAAATAATCTGCGGTACGATCTCCTGCTGATCCTTCCCGTCCTGGTTGGCGCAAATCAGCGCATCGGTTGCAGGGAAGAACTGAATGCTGTAAGGAGAACCGAAGAGGCAAAGAATGACTTTCTTGTTTTGCTGTTTGAGCCGGTTCACAAAATCGACCATACCGGTGGTAACGCCATAATTCCTGCCGGGTTTGGAACTGATACCATGAACGTCAACAATAACGGTATTGTAGGGTTCCAGATACCCCAGCATTTCGGTGATTTGCTCCTGCGACGACGGTCCGTCATAAAACGAGTAGTTCCGCATGGGTTTGTAGGTCGAAAGCATTTTCTGGAATGCCACGCTGCTGCCCTCCCCAATGCTTACCGACGCCATATTGTTGTCTATCACCGAGCCGATCGGGAGCAGATTATTATCGTTTTTCACGACTGTCACCGAAGCCTCGCACAGTTCGCGGTACAACTCTTTGCTTTTTTCGCTATTCAGGTCGGCATACAGGTTGTTGATGTCGACAGGCTGGTATTTGCTCAGTCCGGCCCAGTATTTAGCCTGCAAAATGCGTTTAACCTTGTCGTCGATGATTTTCTCGCTGATCTGTTTCGTGTTAATGGCGTCTTTAATGCGCGATACCGTTTCCGCAATGCTTTCGGGGTAAAGCAGCACGTCATTGCCTGCTACGAGCGCTTTGAGGTTCACGTCTGCTGCTTTGCCGTTTTTGAGCACACCGCGCATGTTCATGGCGTCGGTAAACACCAGCCCGCGGAAGCCGAGGTCCTTGCGCAGCAGGCCGTAAACGACCTTGTCGGAAAGTGAGCTGGCCTGGTTGGGTGTGTTGTCCAGTGCGGGAATGTATAAATGGGCATTCAAAACACCCATGAGGCTATCCGCGATCATCTCGCGGTACGGGTATAGGTCCGTGTTATTGAGTTGCTCCAGTGAATGCGTCAGCACGGGCAAGGTGAAATGCGAATCCGCATCGGTATCACCATGGCCGGGAAAATGCTTCGCGGTGGCGATAATGCGGTTGTGCTGCAATCCTTTCATGTATGCGATCGACTTCCGGGCGACATTTTCCTTGTCTTCTCCGAATGAACGTATACCGATCACCGGATTGGCCGCATTGCTGTTTACGTCCGAAACCGGCGCGAAGTTGATCTGAATGCCGAGTCGTTTGCATTGACGTGCGATATCATCGCCCATGCGGTAAATCAGCTGATCGTCCTGGATCGAGCCGAGGACCATTTGTTTTGGAAAGGAAATCGTGCTGTCGAGGCGCATACCGAGGCCCCATTCGCCATCGATACCGATGAAAAGCGGGATATTCGAGTGCGATTGGTAGCGGTTGGTAAGCTGCGCCTGGCCCACCGGACCGCCCTGAAAGAATATCAGGCCGCCGATCTGGTAATCGTTGATCAGCTTGTCAATGTATCTGTAATGGGATTCGTCGCGGTTCGAGAAAGTCGCCACCATGAAAAGCTGGCCGATCTTCTGCTCGATGCTCAGGGATTTGAGGGTACTGTCCACCCATTGGTTTTCGGGCAGGACAATAACCGGATCCAGGTGTTTTTTAGGGGCTTTGTGCTTCGGTTCGGTAACAGCAACAGGTACAGGTTTGACAGCCACCGTTTGGACTGCCATCATTTTCCACGCCACAGATGCCATGGAGGTAAGCACCACCAGCGCCACTACAATCATTACAACACGAAACCGGCCGAACCACCAATTTTTCATACCTGAAAACACTGACTTAACGAGGGAATGTTAGGTTTTACAACTTCAATAAGTGAATATCAAAAGTTACAATAATAACAATTTTCCGGCACTTTGAGTCCTGCAAAATATCGTTTTAATGCAATTCTAATATTTGCCTGGCCGAATATCGTCTTGGTAATTACTGTCGGAACATCAAACTTGCTGCGTAAGCTTTTTGAAAATATCTTCCAGTGAATCGCCCTTATCGCGCAACGCCTGCAATGAGGAGTCGCTTACTACTTTTCCCTTATTAATGATGATTACCCGGTCGCACAATGCTTCTACTTCCTGCATGATGTGCGTCGAGAAAAGCACCGTTTTGTCTTTCCCGGCCGTGCGTATCACCTCGCGGATTTCCTGGATCTGGTTAGGATCGAGGCCGGTGGTCGGCTCGTCGAGGATGAGCACATCCGGATTGTGCAAAAATGATTGCGCCAGTCCGACACGTTGGCGGTACCCTTTCGAAAGCTGCCCGATCTTCTTCTTGCGCTCCGGTACCAGCCCGCACATCGCAATCACTTCGTCGACCCGCGCATTCAATGCCGAGCCATGCATTCCGTACAGTTTTCCCGAAAAAAGCAGGAATTCCGTCACATACATATCCAGGTAGAGCGGGTTATGCTCGGGCAGGTAGCCAATAGCTCTGCGTGCGGGCATAGGTTGCTGCATTACATCGAAATCCGAAACTTTGGCCGCGCCTTCGGTAGGTTTGAGGTAACCTGTCAGGATTTTCATCGTAGTCGATTTCCCTGCTCCGTTCGGGCCCAGGAAACCCACGATTTCACCTTTTTTGAGGGTAAATGAAATCCCGTCGACCGCACGCTGCGTTCCGTAAACCTTCGTCAGATTGGTGACTTCGATCATGCTAATTTTGAATGTGTGAATGAGTGAATGAGTGAATGTGTGAATGATTGAATGTTGGACTATTCCTGACTCAATGACAACTCCTGACTATTCTTGACCATTCGTGACTATTCCTGAGCATCCATTACACTTTCAGGAATAACTTATTTTTGTAAAGTAAATACATAAACGCCCATTGTACCGCGATAAATGCTATTACTTCACCTACCATCTCCACCGAATGCGGGAAATAGCTGAGCAGGCCGCCGAACAATGCTCGGGCAGTATAACCGAAGTCGATGAGCCGACCTACCATGTAAATCACGATCGAATTCATGCCTATTACTACGAAAAACAGCGTCCATTTGCGGTAATTGAGCACGTCGACGATCCAGTAGAATAATGCCAGCAGCAATGTGCTGAACCCGCCGGCGCAGAGCACGAACGAGCTGGTCCAAAGGTTTTTGTTAATAGGGAAGAAGTAATCCCAAACGAGGCATACCAGCAGACTGATTATTCCTGCAAATACCAGGTAGGTGACTTTGCTTTTCTGAGAAATGACTTCGCCGCTCGTACGCAGTAACTCACCCGCGAAGATGCCCATCAGTCCGGTTGCAATGGCCGGGATCGTCGAAACGAGCCCTTCCGGATCGTGAATAGTCAGGTGCAGACGACCGGGGATCAGCATTTTGTCGATGTAGCTGGCCGGGTTGCAATCGATGGTCAGCAGGCCGGCGCCGCAGCCCGGTACGGGATAGAACATCATGAACAGGTAGTAGCCGATCAGCAACCCGCCGAACCATATCCAGCGTGCGCGGTAACCGAAATAAAGGTAAATGATCTGTGCAAACATCCCCGCGAGCCCGATGCGTGCTAGTACGCTCGGGTAGCGCATCTGCGACCATTCCGTTTCGAAAAGGCCATTGTTATAAATGATCCCTAAAATGACGAGGATAATGCCGCGCTGGATCACCTTGCGGATCAGCTGCGAAGGCGGTACTCCTTTTTCGAGGCGGCTCCCGAGCGAGAAGGGTGTCGAAACACCGGCCATGAAGAGGAATGTCGGGAAAATGAGGTCGTAAGCACGGAAACCGTTCCACTCGGGGTGGGTAAATTGGTGGGCCAGGAATATCGCCCAGGACCAGCCGGTCGCCTTGGCGAGCACATGGAAAATCTCTTCGCCACCCGAAATCCAGAACATATCAAAACCACGCAACGTATCCAGGGACAATAACCTTTGTGAAGGAGCACTATCTTTCATCTGACAAAACAGGGTGTAGGGAAATAAAATTTGGAAAATAGAATGGAGTTTGAAATAAAACCAATAGCAACTACTGTAAAGATTGTAAAAAATACCATCCGTGCTTCCAGCTAAAACTATATTTATTTGAATAAGTCTATAAGTCTCGCGGATAATGAAAAACCGGGACGATATATAATGGCCGGCAGAGCCACCGTTATAAGCATCGAATTTTAACCCATTGCCACCCCCATGAAAAGAATCCTGACGCTCATCTTCGCCCTCGGCCTGTTTCTGAGCAGCCTTGCAACTTCCAGCTCATTCGCCCAAAGCCGCCGCGGTGGAGACCGTCGTAACGGCGACGTTCGCCGTAGCGACGATACCTTCCAGAACGACGAAGCGGTTACCAACAGCAAGCTCAACAACCGCCGGCTCGAAAAAAACATGGACAAGTACGCCGACCAGCTTCAACTCACGAAGCGTCAGCAGAAACAACTCAGGAAAATCGACCGCCGTTATGCAAGGATGGAAAGGAAAATGAAACGCCGCGGTGACAACAAGCGAAGCGACCGCAAACGCCTTGCCGAAGAAAAGCGCATTGAAATCATTGAGATACTAACACCTGATCAGCAGCAAACGCTGGAAGCATTGTCCAAGAAAGGGAGATTTAGTTTTGATCAGTTGTTTGGGAGGTAACTCTTAGGCACTATCAAGCATCATAATTTGGTTCAAATCCAAAATAATCATGATATTTTTGGATTTGAATCCTTAAATATTAGGAATGCCGGTTACTTAATGACAATCCCTGACCACCCGTGATAATCTTTAACAACACCTGACCCGTCATTTCAAGCCTTCCAACCAGGCCTCAACCGTAGGTCCCGATAAATCGAATAACAATCCCGGCAGAATACCAACAAGGATTGTCAGGATCACCAGCGGTACGAGCATGAGTGTTTCCCTCCGCGTGAGGTCGGTGAGCACTTGTGTGGTAGCGTTTTTGTACCAGAACGAGCTGAAAAACATGCGCTGGTAGGTCCACAGGAAGTAGCCGGCGGCAAGGACGATTCCTAATGTGGATATCGCCGGGATCCAGACAGGCAGCACGTCGGACTGGAATGCGCCCATGAGTGTGAATAGTTCGCCGACGAAGCCGGAGAAGCCTGGCAAGCCGAGCGACGCGAAGAACGCGATGCCGGTCACGACGGTGTATTGCGGCATCACGGTGATCAGGCCGCGGTAATGATCGATGCGGCGGTCGTGGGTACGGTCGTAGAGTACGCCGGTGAGCAAGAAGAGCATTGCCGACAATATACCATGGCTAACCATTTGGTAAATGGCGCCATTGAAACCTTCGGGTGTGAATGCGGCGATCCCGAGGAGAACGAACCCCATGTGCGATACAGACGAGTAAGCGATCATTTTTTTGAGATCGCTTTGCCCCAACGCATTGAACCCGCCGTAAACAATGGAGATCATCCCCAGAATGGCGAGCGGAATGGCGCTGTACAGTGCTTCGGCCGGGAAGAAGCCGTCGACGATGCGGATGAAGCCGTAACCACCGATTTTCAGCAAAATCCCCGCGAGTACGACTGAGATGGGCGTAGGCGCTTCCACGTGCGCGTCGGGCAGCCACGTATGCACGGGCACGACGGGCAGTTTCACCGCGAAACCTATGAATAGGAACCAGAATGCGAGCAGGCGCACCGGAATGTCGGCGATGAAAAACTCGGACGCGACATTCAGGATCGAGCCCGGGATGTAGTTACCGGGGTCGGCGAGGTAGGTGAAACGAAATGTGTGAATCAGTTGCTCCGGCGCGATCTTCCCATCAAAAAGCCATTGCTGGATCTGCGGGATCATGTCGGGATGCACCGCGTCTTCGGGGCCGATGAGGCCTACCATTCTGGCGGTTTCCACAGGATCGATCACGGACAGGTAGAGGCCGATCATGACGATCAGGATCAGCAGGGAGCCCAGGAATGTGTAAATAAAGAATTTCAATGCGGCATATTCCCGCCGCGGACCACCCCAAAGGCCGATGAGGAAGTACATCGGCAAGAGCATGAATTCGAAGAACAGGTAAAACAGGAAGAAATCCTGCGCAAGGAAACAACCCATGACGCTCCCGCTGAGGAGCAGGTACAGGCCAAAATACGCCCTCGATTTGTGATTGACATTCCACGAACTGATAACGCCCACCAGCAATACCACCACCGCCAGCAGCACCAGCGGAAAGCTGATTCCGTCCACAGCCAGCGCATAATCAATGGAAACAACTCCTAATGAACCGATCGGGAGCGTGATCCAATCGCGGACTTCCGAAAGTTGCAGCGCAGCCTCCTGACTACTAAATGACAAATAGGATACCGCAACAACCACGACCTCCAACAGCAATGCGACCAGCGCGATGAGCCGGAAATTATGCTGGCTGTCGACCGGCCAGAATGCGACGGCAGCGGCGCCGAGTAATGGTATGGCAATTAAGAAGGTGAGTATATGATCAATCATCAAGCATTAATTTAACCGGCCGGGCTGCATTACATCGCAACCAGCCACAATATCAACAAAAAGACGCCCATTACCGTCACGATGTAATACGACTGTATCCGGCCGCTCTGCATATTCCGCGCAGCCTGCCCCGCGGAGCGGATAGAGAAGACGGCCAGGTGTACCGCACCGTCGACAAATATCCTGTCGAACCAGGCAATGAAGTGCCCGAACACCAGGCTGCCTTTTGCAATCAGATCGACGAGGGCGTCGACAATATTTTTTTCGAAGGCTTTGAGGTACTTCGCGGTCAGGTCAAAAGGAATGAGGAAATATTGCTCATGGGAATAGCCGCGCAACCAGTTCCATGGACGCTGAGCGGGCTCTCCGGCCGGTATCGGATCATTCACGCTGAACGGATTATCCGTACTCGTTTCACGATAGGCCAGGAAAATTGAAACAAATGTAACGGCACTCGCCACGAACGGTACCCAAACCAAATGCTCGCCATGCGCTTTGCCGATCCATTGCAGGAACCAGCCCTCCGCATTGAACGGATTAACCGAAAACCAGAAGAACAACGACAATGCCGAAAGCAGCGCCATGGGTAGCCACATCGCCACGGGCGACTCATGCGGGTGTACGCTCGCGGGGAAGCGTTTTGCTCCAAAGAACACCACCCAAACCTGACGCGTCATATAAAATGCGGTTAACCCGGCCGACGCAATGACCAGCACAGGAAACAAGTAGCCCAACGCGCCAAATTCCGAAGCCCAGAGGAAACCTTCCGTGATAATGGCATCTTTGGAAAGGAAGCCTGAAAAGAATGGTAATCCTGCCAAAGCAGCTGCACAAATCATGTAGCAAATGAATGTAATAGGCAACGCTTTGCGCAAACCGCCCATTGTTCGCATATCCTGCGGGTCATAACCGGGTAACTCATTACCCGGAGTTACCGCGTGAATCACCGAGCCGGCAGAAAGGAACAAGCCGGCTTTAAAGAATGCGTGCGTCGCCAAATGGAACAAGGCCGTTTGCCAGCTTCCAAAACCGACAGCCATGACCATGAGCCCCAACTGCGACATCGTCGAATAGGCCAGCACTTTTTTAATATCCCACCCTTTTAATGCCTTCACAGCGCCGGTAACCATGGTAATGGCTCCAATAATGAGGATTACCAGTCGGGCATCGACAGTGAGTAAAAAGGATATTCTTGCCAAAAGAAAAATACCCGCCGCCACCATCGTAGCCGCGTGGATCAATGCTGAGACAGGAGTCGGACCTTCCATTGCATCTGGTAGCCAGCCTGAAAGCGGGAACTGGGCCGATTTCCCGACGCATCCTCCGAAAAGACAAATGCCTATCGCAGTTAAAATGCCCGGAGGTATCGTGCCGATTTCAAGGGAAAGCACTTCAAAGTCCGTAGAACCGATATAGTAGAAGAGCATGAGAATGCCCGTCAGAAAGGCGGCGTCACCGATGCGGTTGAGTACAAATGCCTTCTGCGCAGCCCATACAGGTCTTTTTTTAGTATACCAAAAACCAATCAGCAGGTAAGACGACAGGCCCACCAGCTCCCAGAAAATGTACATCACCAGCAAGCTCCCCGAAAGGACAATGCCGAGCATAGAAAAAAGGAAGAGCTGAATGAATGCAAAATAGCGGTTCACATTTCGGTCGTCGTGCATGTAGGCGGTCGAAAACAGCTGCACGAGCAAAGCCACGAAATGCACGATGACGAGCATCATCGTCGAAAGCGTATCGAAGCGAAAAGAGAGTTCTATCGAGTGGCTACCGATGGTAAGCCATTGAAAACGGAGGAAATGATCTGCCCCGGGATCTGTGGAAGTGAGACTTATGAACAACCCGGCCGCGGTAACCAATACCCCGATCCAGCCTGCGAATTTATTTAGACTTTTTCCACCAATCCACAGCAACAAAAAGCACGAAAACGGCAAGCCCAACAGCAAAAAAGCAGGTAAGTGGAATGCGGTGTCGGGCATAAGTGCGGGAATGCGTTTAATTTCGGCAAATATCCTGAATTCGCGGCCGAATTCAAACAGTGCTAGATGTCTTTCTCAATATCGTCGATCGTCACCGAACCGTGGACAACTTCCAGGAGTTCGCGCAGGTCGTACGTGGAGCGGTTATACGTATTGCCGAGGACAATGATCACCGCGTCGTCTTCGGGGCATACCCATAGCATGGTGTTGTAACCCTTCCACCAGCCGCCGTGGTAAATGAACCGGGGCGTATGATCCTCCTTGATGTGCATACGGAAGCCGTAACCATAATTGCGGATACCGTCACGCTCGAAGCTGCGGGGCTTGAATGCCTCGTCGAGCAGTTTCTTTTCGATGATCAGGCCTTTGGTGAGACCGTTGTAGAACCGGTAAATATCCAATGTGGTTGAATAGAGGCCCTTGTCACCGACGACCTCATCGTAATAATCCTTTTCCAACCGGCGCCCGTATTGGTGGCCGTCGGTCCGGTTTTTCGTTGCGGCAATGGTCGTGTCGGTTACCAGGTAGGTATTCTGCATGCCCAATGGGGTGAAAATCTGGCTGTTCAGGTATTTGCCGAATGAATCGCCCGTCACCTTTTCGACAATCGCGGCGAGGACGCAGTAGTTGGTATTGCAATAGTTGAACGACCGGCCCGGGCGATTGTAAGGCGTGGGGGTAGGCACCACTTTGGCATACCAATCCATGATATCAAGGTTATCCGGATATTTCCGCCCGTGGCGTACACTGTCGTTGAACGAATAAATGTAATTCGGCAGCCCGCTGCGGTGGCTTAGCAGCATATCCACCTTCACGCCGTGGTAAGGGAAATCGGGGAAAAAGCGCTGCACCGAATCGTCGAGCGCCACACGGCCTTCCTGGATCAGTTTCAAAACCGCGACCGCTGTAAAGGGCTTTGAAAGCGACGCGAGCTGGAAACGCGAGTCGGCCGTAAGGGTATCTTTCGCCTTCATGTGCGCGAAGCCGAACGAATTCTGGTAAAGTATTTTGCCTTTTTGAACGATCAGCACGTTGCCGTTGAAGCCGGCGTTCCTTTTGCGCTTGAAAATGTCCTGAATCTTCTCGATTTTCTCCGCAGTTTCGGCATCAGGATTCGTTACCGGTACGGGATCGAGGTTTTTGACAGACTTGCCAGACACGGCCACGTCCGGGGAATCGGTTTTGCTTTTTCGGACTAATCCCCAGGATATCAACAAAATAACCAGGACGGCAATGGCCATCCACCACACTTTCGGCTGCACTTTTTTCAACATAGGCTTTTGGCCTTTAATAATAGGAACGTTGTTATGCTAACGACGGGTCGGAAGCATTTTCTATACTTTACTCTTACAAATTAAGCGCAGAATGCCTTACGGAACCAACACTTTCAAATGTTCTTTTCGACCACTCTTTTGGTATGTAACAAAATAAATGCCAGAAACGAGCGCACGTATAGGGATAAGATGAATATGCCCGAGTGCGTCGTCTTCGCGCCGGAACGGGACCGATGCGCCTGATGCCGTGTGGAGGGTCAATATTGCGTCACAGCCATTGGGTGCGATGAGGCTGATAGTTTTGGAAGAAGCCGGGTTGGGCGCGATTCGAATGTCGGCCCATTTCCTGGGGTCTGAAACTGAAATCGGTTGGCAGGTGGTGAAGCGTCCGTCCCGGTCTATCAGTTTTAGCCGATAGTAGCTGATTCCCGCCGGTGGGTTATTGTCCATGAATGCGTAGGAGATTCTTCCGGTGGTTTCACCGGAGGCGACTACCGTTCCAATCGCCGTGAAGTTTTTCATATCGCCGCTACGCTCGACCACAAATTCCCTACTATTCTTTTCCCAGGACGTTTCCCATTCCAATGCAGTTTGTCCGCTTTCCGAATGACCTTTGAAATAGGTAATGTCAACCGGCAGGATAATGGCCAGAACGTCCCCGTTTACGGAGATTTCGTCAAACCACAATGTCCCATGAATGTCGATCGAATTATACGCATAAATGCGGAGTGTGAAGGTGTTGTTCGAAAGGGTATTGTAAACCACAGGGATGTTGTAGGTATTGAATGTCCCATTGTTGCTGATCACGAACGCATTCAGATCGGCTGCAAAACCATCCATACTCGTCCGGACTTTAATGCTGTTGGGCCCATTGTTCGAGCGGCGCAGGCGGAAGCCGATCGAGGTAATGTTGTATTTAAATGAATTAGCCGTAAAAGTGAACTCCATGTACCGCGAGGTTGAAAAAGCTACCGGCCAGGGCCTGACAATATACCCAACCACGATGGCATCGCCCCCGCTGTAAACGGTAGGCAATGTAAATGTGTTCGGGCCGCCGGAAAGGACGGCGTCCGTCGGGGTGAAATTAGCGTGGTCCGAAACGCCTGCCTGGGTGTAATCCATCGTCCATTTGACGTGGAACGGCTCCTGCGCATTTGCATTAAAAACAAAAAGCAGTATCGCGGCCGTAGCCACAATACTGCTTTCAAAGAATGGTATGTTCCTTTTCATATGCGTGTTGTTTAAAGTAAAACTTACACTAACTGCTTTACTTTTTACGTAAAGCCATGAAAAAGGTAACAGCTTGTAGAATTAAAATTCTGCGCTTTTCGGATAACGCGGGAATGGGATCACGTCGCGGATGTTACCCATGCCGGTCACGAACTGCACGAGGCGTTCGAAGCCCAGACCGAAGCCCGAATGCGGTGCGGTACCGAATTTGCGGGTTTCGAGGTACCACCACAGGTTTTCAGGGTCGATGCCGATCTCCTTCACGCGACCGAGGAGTTTCTCGTAGCTTTCTTCACGCTGGCTGCCGCCGATGATCTCGCCGATGCCCGGGAACAATACGTCCATGGCGCGTACGGTTTTGCCATCTTCATCGAGCTTCATGTAGAACGACTTGATCTCGCGCGGATAGTTGGTTAGGATTACCGGCTTTTTGAAATGCTTTTCCACCAGGTAACGCTCGTGTTCGCTCGATAAATCGATACCCCAGCCGACGGGGAACTGGAATTTACCTTCCTTATGCGGCTTCGATTTCAAAAGAATGTCGATCGCTTCGGTGTATGTCAATCGCTCGAAAGGGTTATCCACTACAAACGCCAGTTTTTCCAGCAATGGCAGTGAACGCTCGTTTTGCGGCTTGTTCTTTTCTTCTTCCGTCAGGCGATTTTGCAGGAAATTCAAATCATCCTTACAGTTGATCAATGCATAAGTGATCACTTTTTTGACGAAATCTTCCGCCAGGTCCATATTGTCTTCCAGCTCGAAGAACGCCATTTCCGGCTCGATCATCCAGAACTCCGCGAGGTGGCGGGTTGTGTTGGAGTTTTCGGCACGGAATGTAGGGCCGAAAGTATAGATCTTCGAAAGGGCCATTGCGCCCAGCTCGCCTTCCAGCTGGCCGGAAACGGTGAGGTTAGCTTCACGACCGAAAAAGTCTTCCTTGAAATTGATTGCGCCTTCTTCCGTACGCGGCAGGTTGTTCAGGTCGAGCGTGGTCACACGGAACATTTCACCCGCACCTTCGGCGTCCGAAGCCGTGATCACCGGTGTATGCAGGTAGAAAAAGCCCTTATCATTGAAATACTGGTGCACCGCGAACGCCAATGCATGCCGGATGCGCAGTATCGCGCTGAACGTGTTCGTACGCGGGCGCAGGTGAGCGATCTCGCGCAGGAATTCCAGCGAGTGTTTTTTGGGTTGTAAAGGATATTCCTCTGGATCTGCCGTTCCGTAAACCTCGATATCGGAAATTTTTACCTCCACCGTTTGCCCGGCACCTTGCGAAGCGATCAGCTCACCGGTTACTTTAAGGCACGACCCGGTGGTTACTGTCAAGAGCAGTTCGGCAGAAAACTGACCGGGTTCAGCCACTACCTGGATATTATTGATGGTCGACCCGTCATTCAACGCGATAAAAATCGCGTTTTTGCTTTCTCTTTTTGTTCTTACCCAGCCCTTTACGACAACCGATTGGTTTTCAGGCGCAGTCTGTAAAATGTCTTTGATTTGCAACGGTCCCATTTTGTTCAATTCAATCTTTAAAATGTCAGCCGGGAGATGCCCGGTTTTTTACGAATGAGGCGCAAAATTACAAATTCAGCCTCGAAAACCTATTCTAGCGCTGTAACTTACTTTTCTGTGGAACCCAATGATTGTACAGTCTGGTTTTCAACGTAATTTTACCCGCATCATCCTGATTAAAGACCCCATTACCTTGAATAACAGACTTGCCATCATATTGTCGGTGGTTTTCCATCCGCTGATACTCACAACATACCTGTTTGGATTGCTCTTTTTTCTTGCGCCCGACCTCGTGGGTGTGAGCGCATTCGAACTGCCTGCGCTGGGGAGCCTGCTGCTATTGCTTTGGCTGAATACGTTTATCGCGCCGGCGATCATGATGTTCTATTTTAAAAAGATGGGCATGATCACCTCGCTGTATGTGGAAGATGCCGCCGAACGCCGCATTCCGTACATCGCCTGTGTGATCATTTACGGGCTGGCCACATATCTTTTCGGCTGGCAGCTTCAACCGATCGGCGAACTCGCACCACAGATTTCCGTCATTCTGGCCAGCGTGACATTGTCGCTGATGCTGATCGCGATGGTCAGTTATTTCTGGAAAATCAGTGCGCACGCTACCGGCATTGGGGGCACTATCGGGATGCTTTCCGGCCTGATGATCCGGTTCGATGAAAGCGCATTGCTTATCCCACTGCTGCTGACTATACTGATCGGCGGCTGGCTTATGAGCGCCCGTCTGCAACTCAATGCCCATACCCCCTCGCAGATCGCCGCCGGCGTATTTTGCGGACTTTTGGTCAGTAGCGCTACCGTTTATTTCTTCTTTTGATACAAAACACTTCATGGCATGTATCAAAACCTCATTTTCGAAAACCGCGACGGCGTAGTCCGCATTACGCTCAATCGCCCGGACGTATTCCATGCATTGAGCCCCGCGCTCATTACCGAAATCACCAGCGCCATCCAGACCGCCGCCGATGACGATTCCGTCCGTGTGGTACTCCTCACTGCCTCTGGGGAAAAGGCATTCTGTTCCGGCGCCGACCTGAAAGAAGCGGCCGCGTCGGGCAAAGGCGCGGGTGAGATACTGAAAGAATATTACGAGCCGATGATCACCGCCATCCGTGACCTCCCCAAACCGGTGGTATGCCGCATGAACGGCCTGGCCGTCGGGGCCGGTTGCTCACTCGCATTGGCCTGCGACGTAATCGTAGCCGCCGAGGATACATACCTGAGCCTGCTGTTCGTGCAAATAGGTCTGATGCCCGACGCCGGAGCGACCTTTTTCCTGCCCAGGCAGATCGGTCTGGCCCGCAGCTTCGATTTGGCCTCTACCGGCCGTCGCATTTCCGCCGCGGAAGCCCGGCAAATAGGCCTGCTCACCCACGTTGTCGCCCGCGAGGCCCTCGATGAAGAAACTGAAAAGCTCGTAACCTACTACCGCCACGCCCCGACCCGCGCCATCGGTGCCATGAAGCACGCATTTAACCAATCGATGCATTCGAACCTGCCGCAAATGCTGGAAAACGAGCGCGAAAGTCAGGAAATGCTGTTCGGTACGCAGGATGTGCGGGAAGGTATTGCTGCTTTTTTAGGAAAAAGAAAGCCTGATTTTCAGGGTAGATAACATTTTCTGAGAAAAAATTTGTTAATTTTATCTCCCAGAATTTGCGACTACAAAATTCATCCCCTACATTTGCAGTCCGATTCGGAAATGGTTTCGTAGCTCAATTGGATAGAGCATCTGACTACGGATCAGAAGGTTTGGGGTTCGAATCCCTACGAGACCACAGAATTAAGCGCCATTCGTCAGAATGGCGCTTTTTGTTTGCATCGCACCTGAGTGGCCCGCCACCGCGGTACGGATCAGGAGGTTTGGGCCGGGCCGCCGGGCGGTTCGAATCCCTACGAGACCAC
>NZ_JAGIAS010000005.1 GCF_017744695.1 Dyadobacter sp. | reverse complement strand
ACCCAGGACCCATACATTAAAAGTGTATTGCTCTACCAGCTGAGCTACGGAATCGTTTTTTCTACTTGCTTTGTCGCTTTCGAGGTTTTGCAGTGTTGGATTAGCCGTGGCGTTTTCCGTAATTGCGATGCAAAAGTAGAATTCTTTAAAGTATAATGCAAGTACCCTACAAGAAAAACCTGATTTTTTCGTTTTTATTCCTGGCATTTTTCATGCCGGACCTGGCTTTTTGTGCCAATCAGAAAGAGCTCAAAACGGCTGATTCTCTGTTCGCTATCGCCAGGTATGCAGAGGCCCAAACACTCTACAAAAAAAATTTCAGTCTGACCGAAAAAAATAGTCAGGCGCTGCTTTTGAAGCTCGCTTTTCTGGCGGAAAAAACCAACAACTATACCGATTGCCTTTTTTTTCTCAGCAAATTGGCCCTGGTGAAACCTTCAAGGCACCTTTTTGAGAAAATGGACAAGCTCGCCAAAGAGCAGAATCTAAGTGGCTATGAATTCGACGATTACAACTATTTCATAATATTTTATCGAAAATATGGTGATTACATTCCGATATTGCTCCTAACTTTGGGCACCTATATAGTTGTCATAATGGTTACAAAGACACGTAGGAAGGAGCCGATTTTGCAGATTCACAAGGTTTCCATCATCGTTTATCTGCTCGCGCTGCTGGGCATATTAAATGTGCCTTCCCTTTATCAAACGTGTATTATTGTGAACGATAACACCTTCCTGCGCGATGAACCTTCGTCGGCAGCAGGAGTCGTCGAACGGGTGGGAAAAGGACATAAGCTGACGATAATCGGTTCTGTCGACCACTGGGACAGGGTAATCTGGAACAACCGGATCGTTTATATCCGGAAAAGTGACCTTTGGAACATATGACAGCAAACTGGTATCGTTTTTGCAGGATTTAAGTTTGTATGTATATTTAGGAGTCAAATTTTTTAATTAACGCTGTATGAAAAAGCCAATGAAACGTTTTTTACTATTGATCGCAGGAGTTTTGATGTTAGGTTTTGTCACTTCTTGTAAAGAAGAAGGACCTCATAAAGATGACATTGTGAAGCTGTCCGCCGTCATCAATAGTAGCGCCACGATGCCAAAAGCTACATCTTCCGCGCAGGGAACCGGTGTTTTTGAATACAACAAAGCTACCATGGAGCTGAAATACAACATCACTTACCAGAACATTACACCAACGTCGGTAAACATTCACGCCGCTAATCCCGCGTGGCAAGTCGGTGGAATTGTTTTCCCGCTTGCTGACAAACCAGCCAGCAACCAGGTGCAAGGCTCGGTGAAATTGAATTTAGAGCAGCAAACTCAGCTTATCACTGGTATGATGTATGTTAATATCCCAACCGAACTGTATTACTACGGTGAAATCCGCGGACAGATTCTGGTTGACAAATTCGAAAAGTAATCAACATTATATCATATAAAAAAGGCTTTCAGGAGTGATTCTGAAAGCCTTTTTTAATGGGCTATTTTTTGCTTTTCTTCTTTTGCCTCGACTCGAACTCTTCGATTTCACGCATCAGGGCGCTGAGATCGTTGGGCGTATCCGTGGTGAATTCAAGCGTCTCGGCGTAATCTTCGGCGGTCAGCTTTACCACGGCAATGGGTTTATCGAGATATTGCTGTATCTGGTCGAGTACCGGCTTTTCCTCGTCACTGCAAAACGACACTGCAATGCCCTTCTGCATTCCGCGGCCGGTACGGCCTACACGGTGGACGTAATTTTCGGGCTGTTCGGGTAAATCGTAGTTGATTACGTAATCCACATTCGGGATATCGATCCCACGCGCGCTCACATCCGTTGCAATCAGCACCTTTACATTGCCTTTCTTGAACTCGTTCATCGCGGTGAGGCGGTCGGCTTGCTCCTTATCTCCGTGAATGGTCAGGCTCTTGATTTCCATGCGTTCGAGCGCCTTGTACACGCGCTCGGCGCGCACCTTCGTGCGCACGAACACGAGGATCTTTTTATCGGCATTCTGGCGAATGACGCGTTCCAGGAAAAAACGTTTGTCGTCCATTGCCACAAAGGCAACAGAATGGTCGATGTTTTTGGCAACAGGATTTTTAGGCGAAATCTGAATACGGATGGCATTCCTAACCAGCGAATACGCCAGTTTCTTGATCTTTTCGTCGATGGTAGCCGAGAAAAAAAGTGTCTGCCTTCTTTTAGGCAAATGCCGGATCAGGTCCTGAATATCTTTGATGAACCCCAGGTCGAGCATATGATCCGCTTCATCGAGAATGAGCGTATCGACGCGATCCAGCTTGATATAGCCTTGACTCACAAGATCGAACATCCGGCCGGGCGTCGAAACGAGGACGTCAATACCTTTTTCGAGCTTCGCGATCTGTGGCCCCTGCTCTACACCACCGAACACGCTGAATGTTTTCACTTTAGTGTGACGCGAAATACTCGTAAACACCTCGGCGATCTGGATAGCCAGCTCCCGCGTTGGCACCATGACCACGCATTTGATCCCTTCGGAACGGCTCGACGACTTTTGCTTATGCAATTTATCCACCACCGGAATCGCAAATGCGGCCGTCTTACCGGTGCCAGTCTGCGCGATAGCCAACACATCTTCCCCCTTCATAACCGCCGGAATGGCTTTAAACTGGATATCCGTAGGCTTTTTGAACCCGGCCGCTTCCAGGCTCCGCTTGATCTCGGCGGCAATGGGGTAATCTTCAAATTTCATAGGCAAATAATGGGGCAGACCGGCTCCGGCCTGCCCTTCGTTTTAATGGGAGTGCAAAGATAACCGGTTATCCGGCAATGCATGAGTTATTATAAGCCCGGCTCGTAAAACCGCAAACGGTTCCGAAGCGAAGCAATTTCCCTGTCCAGTTGTTCAATCCGGCCAAGCAGTCCCTGAATAGCCTCTATACCTTCCAGGTTAATGTCCAGCTCGCGGTGAAGGCGGATAATGCGCTCGATGCGGTTCAGTTGCGGGACCTGTAAAAAACGCGCTTCGCCAACGATCACGGTCTCGATTAGGTCGTGTTCCTGCAATGATTCTACAAACGCGTATTCCACATCGTAATTCGTGCAGAACACTTCGATGGCAATCAACTGATCATTTTCCATATCGTTTTCAGGATTTAGACAATTCTGTAAACAATTCCTTTTGACGGTCGGTCAGGTTGGTCGGGATTTTGACGTCGAAAGTCACGTAAAGATCTCCGAACTGGCCCTCCTGTTTGTAAACCGGAAAGCCCTTGCCTTTCAAACGTACCACACTGCCGTTCTGCGTTTCGGGCTTCACAGGTAGTTTCACTTTCCCGCTCAATGTCTCCACCACCAGCTCGCCACCCAGCACGGCCGTATAAAGATCCAGCTCTGCTTTCACATGCAGGTCATTACCGGACCGTCTGAATTTTTCGTCAACTCCTACCGAGAAAGTAATATATAAATCCCCGTTCGGCCCGCCATTGCTTCCAGGGCCGCCATGGCCTGCAATTTTAATAGTTTGCCCGTTTTCAACACCTGCCGGCACAGTAATGCGAATGTTTTTGCCATTCACCGTCAGGGTTTGTTTGTGCGTTTCGTAGGCGTCGCGAAGGCCCAGATGGATTTCAGCCTGGTAATCCTGCCCGCGGAACCGCGCCTGCCGACCGCCACCGAAGCCCGAGCCAAACATCGATTCGAAGAAATCGGAGAAACCTTCGTTGCTGCCGCCATACCATTGGCCCTCCTGTCCTCCTGCCTGGCTGCGTGCCTGCCGCGCCTGTTCGAATTCCGCGCTATGTTGCCAGTCTTTGCCGTACTTGTCGTACTTCTTCCGCTTTTCAGGGTCGCTCAGCACCTCGTTCGCTTCGTTGAGCTCCTGAAACTTCTTCTGCGCTTCCTTGTCGTTCGGGTTCAGATCGGGGTGGTATTTCCTCGCCAGTTTTCTGTAAGCATTCTTAATGGCCTTATCGTCAGCATTTTTGTCAAGTCCGAGTATCTGATAATAATCTACAAAAGCCATAAATATCCAATCTGTTGAAGTGAATAATGGTTAACAAAACAGCCCTCTACTTCCGTGCCAGCATTTTCAGGTACAATTCTTCCACTTTCTGGCGTGCCCACGGCGTCTTCCGCAGAAATTTGAGGCTCGATTTCACACTGGGATCGTGCTGAAAGCTATTGATATTGACATAATAACCCATTTGCTCCCAGCCATAATAATCCACGAGCTCATTCAAAATAGCTTCCAGGGTTTTACCATGAAGCGGGTTATTCGGTTGTGATTCCATGTGTACCGTTCAAAAATGTTGCAGTGTCTTTTAAAGTAGATTTCTGTTCTTAAATAATTATTATGCAGGTTGATTAGTTCAAAACCTAAAACCTGTCCGATGGATCAGATAAAATGGGGCATTATCGGTTGCGGCAACGTGACCGAAGTCAAAAGCGGACCCGCATTCAATAAGGTACCCAACTCTTCGCTCGTGGCGGTCATGCGACGCGATGGCGCATTGGCCAAAGACTATGCCGAGCGCCATGGCGTGCCCAAATGGTATGACGACGCCGAAGCGCTCATCAACGACCCCGATATCAATGCGATTTACATCGCCACGCCGCCCGACGCCCACGAAAGCCTGGCCTTCAAAGCGATGCGCGCCGGTAAGCCGGTGTACATCGAAAAACCCATGGCCCGAACCGCCGCCGAATGCGACCGCATCAATGCGGAAAGCAAGCGAACCGGCGTACCGGTTTTCGTAGCCTATTACCGACGCGCCTTGGATTACTTCCTGAAAGTAAAAGAATTGATCGACAAAAAGGTGATCGGAGATGTTCGCTTCATCGATATTTGCCTCCAATGGCAGCCTTACGATGAAGAAGTCGGGCCGAATGCAAAGCCGCGCTGGCGCGTAAAACCGGAAATTTCGGGTGGCGGGCATTTCCACGATCTTGCATCGCACCAGTTCGACCTCCTTGAATTCATTTTCGGGCCTATCCGTCACGCGTCGGGGATCGCGCGCAACCAGGCGGGCCTGTACGAGGCAGACGATATTGTCGTGGCCAATTTTGAATTTGAATCGGGCATATTGGGTAAAGGAAGCTGGTGCTATACCATCGACAAAGACCAGCGCGAGGACGAGGCGCAGATCATTGGCTCGAAAGGCCGCATCACGTTTTCATTTTTTGAGAAATTCGATATCCACGTCGAAACTTCTGAGGGTATTGAGGTATTTCACATCCCTTATCCGCAACATGTGCAGCAGCCACTCATCGAATCGATCGTGCGGGAATTACGGGGTGAAGGCAAATGCCCCAGCAGCGGCGACACCGGAGCGCGGGCGAACCTGATCATGGACAGGATTACGCAAAAGCAATAAATTTAGGGTGCAGGATACAAATGCGCGGGTTATTGCTGTTATTTGAAAGATTACACAACTCTAAAATTCAATAGTCATGGCCAAAGGAAAAAACCTGGACAAAGGGAGCGACAAAAAAGAGGCTACTAAAACGCTGAAAGAAAAAAGAGCTGATAAAAAGGCAAAAAAGGATGGCAAAAAGGATTATTGATCCTCCGTCACACGTCCTTCCCGAAATGGCTCCCGCAATGCAATGCAGGAGCCATTTCGCTTTTAATAGATCTCCCGGTTGGTCTTGTATTTCGACAGCCGCTTCCGCGAACGGACTATCTTTGAATGAATTCTGTTTTTTTCATCCGGTGTAAGGATATCGTCGGCAAGCGCCTTATCGATCGTCAGTTCGATCGCATTGCGTTCTTCTTTTAACTTGGCGTATTCGTTGGCGGTCAGTTTGCGGCTTTTGTAAGCAGCTTCTATCTGACCGTTGAGCTTCCGGAGCTCCGCTTTGAAATTTTGTGAATGGGCACCGTGGGTGACCAGTATGGTAATAAGGCTCGCAAAAAGTAATTTCATGGCTATGAGGAACGTACTAATATGGCTGTTTTAAACTGATGCGAATATAAACCCGCGTACATAAACAGCGCCAACGCGGTTTAGTGACTGGTGCAGATAGTGCGCAAGTTTCGGGTTGGCTACCCGGGGCATACAAACCAAATTTGTATCAACAAATTAAAAAATCCAATGGACCAGCAAACTTATCATTACGACAAAATCGCGAAAGCCATCGAATATATCGTGGCCAACGCCAAGGAGCAGCCAACGCTCAACGAAGTAGCCGACGAGGTGAGCATCAGCCAGTTCCATTTCCAGCGCATGTTTTCGGAATGGGCCGGCGTGAGCCCGAAACGGTTCCTGCAATACATCACGGCAGGATATTTGAAGGACCGGATCAGGGATTCGAACAACCTTTCCGAACTCGCCGAATCGGCCGGACTTTCGAGCCAGAGCCGGGTGTATGACCACTTCGTATCCATCGAGGGTGTTACGCCTCAGGAGTTCAAAAGCGCGGGCAAAGGACTGGTCATCAGCTACGGATTTCATGAAACACCCTTTGGTGATTGTTTCATCGCCGCCACCGACCGAGGCATTTGCGCCATGGCATTTGTGGACGACGCTACCCGCGACTTCCAGCTCATCGAGCTCGCCCGCAAATGGCACTACGCCACCATCCGTCCGGACCAGGCGTCGACAGCAAGCTACGTACAGCGTATTTTCAGCCCCGCACAACAATCATTGGAAAAACTTCCATTGCTTGTACAAGGCACCAATTTTCAGCTCAAAGTTTGGGAAGCATTGCTCAGCATCCCCCAAGGCGCGGTGACGACCTACCAGCAAATCGCCGAGCGTATCGGGCATCCGAAAGCCGTCCGCGCAGTAGGTTCGGCGGTGGGCGACAACCCTGTTGCCTACATTATCCCCTGCCATAGGGTGATCCGCAAAGAGGGCGTATTGGGCGAATACCGTTGGGGCAGCTTGCGCAAAAAAGCACTGATCGGCTGGGAGGCAGCCCGTCAGGATGAGGAATATTTTGCACAGAAACAGATAGTTTTGAAATAGTACATTAAAAATAAATTGTCACTGTAATGGATTGTATGATAATTTAATAGCAGCTGCACAATGCAATTTTTCCGTGTTGGACTGATTATGGATGCATGGTTTCCAAACTATCAACCATAATTAGTACATCAACATGAAAAAGCAACTGATCCTATCACTGGCAGTTTTCGCTCTGATCGTCACCGCGACCTCGGCCAGCTTTGCGCAGTTCTCTCTCGGATTACAGGGTGGGATTGCCAAATCCAACGTGGAAGATTCCAAAACAGTAGCAGGTGGTGGTGTAAACCTCCGGGTGTTTGCTTCGCCGCAATTTGCAATCGGGGTTGCGGGTAAAGTCTACGCCGATGGCAGCGACTACAATGTGGCCGGACAAAAGCTTAGTACCACCGGAACACTCACGCCCGTAACCGGTACGCTGGACTACTTCTTTACCAACGGTGCCATCCGCCCCTACATCGGGGGTGATGCCGGGGTATATTTCTCGAAGTACAAAGCGAAATGGAATGGTGAAACCGTACTGGAATCGTCGAAGCACAGCAATTTCGGTGCAGCACCCAGGGCAGGTCTGGTATTCGCATTCGGAAACCTGGGTATCCAGGTAGAAGGTATTTACCATTTTGTATTTGGTAATAAAAACCACGAATCTGAAACCGGCTCGCCTAACAACATTGATTTTGAATCCACTTCCAAATTCGGCGGTGTGAACGTAGGTATCATATTCGGATTAGGCGGCAAGTAGTTTCCGCTGGCCATTCAAAACGCAAACGCGCCACATCGGCGCGTTTTTTTGTTGTGTAGGAATCCCGCATTAACTTGCCCGCTCATTTACAAGCATCCCATTGGCCGAACCAACATCATTTTCAGAACAACTTTGCAACTGGCTGACAACCATTCCGTTTCAATGTCATATCGTGCATGAACCGGGTTTTGCACTACCCGTGCTGGAAATAGCCAATGGAGGTCAAGTGACGATGAAAATAATCCCGGCAGGCCTGGCTACCTGGGAAAAAATCCATCATGAAAGCTTGTTGAACCCTTTAAAACAGCTTCTGGAAGCCACCCGCAACGAAGGCATTCCCGCTGTGGTGATTTCGGAAGACTACTGGCTGGCCAGAAAGAAGATTGTGCAATCGCGGTTGGCTGCTATGCTGGGCAAATCGGCCAAAATCCCCGCGCGCCTGACGCTCGCACGAAGGATCGATAATGCCACCACAGCACAGTTCCTGGAAGTCAATCATTTAAATGGCAGCACCATGTCGAAATTCCGATACGGGCTGTTTTTACCAAAGCGATATTACCGCGTGTTGCCGGAAGATTTTGTTTTCGATGCATCGGCAGACGAATTGCTGGTTGCCGCAGCCACTTTCAGCAACGCCCGCATTTTCGAGCAAAACGGAGGACCATTCCGCTCACATGAGCTGATCCGCTTTGCCAGCTTGCTGGGTACCAATGTGGTTGGTGCGTTGGATAAGCTACTGAATGCATTCATCCGCGAAAAGTTACCAGACGACATTATGACTTATGCCGACCTAGAATGGTCTGACGGCCGGAGCTACCAGCGCCTCGGGTTCGAAGAAAGAGGAAGTACGCCTCCGCGCAAAGCCTACGTCGAGCTCGCGAACATGCGCCGCGTGCGTACGCGTGAGGAAGCCGGTCAGTCTGCCTGTCAACCGCCTGTTGCATATCTGACAATATATAACTTGGGCAGCATCAAATACGTCAGGACCATTAACTCTTCGGAAACCCATGAGTACTGAAACTCCGCTATTAATTATTCTCGGCCCGACGGCCTCCGGTAAGACGCACCTGGCCACCCGCGTCGCGCACGAAATCAGCGGCGAAATCATCAGTGCCGATTCGAGGCAGGTTTACCGGCAAATGGACATCGGTACGGGCAAAGACCTCGACGAATACATTGTGAACGGGGAGTATATTCCCACCCACCTGATCAATATCCGCGACGCAGGTGATAAGTATAATGTGAACGATTTCCAGCACGATTTTGCCGATGCTTACCAACAGATTCTGGCCAACGGGCGCGTTCCGATTGTTTGTGGTGGAACCGGGTTCTATATATATGCATTACTGAAAGGCCACGCCAATGATACGGTGCCCGTGAATGACGCCCTGCGGGCTGAGCTGGAAGCACTCTCCAATGATCAGCTCACTGCCCGGTTTCAGGCTTCCGACTCCGCCTACCATGCGCTGGCCGATATTTCAACCCGCAAGAGGCTGATCCGCGCGTTGGAAATAGCTGCATTCCTGCATGATCACCCCGAAACCGACATCGCCTTTGGCGATGAGGCAAACGCGTATCCTGCACTGATTTTCGGTCTGAACCCACCCGTCGAAACCCGGCGGGAACGCATCAGCAAAAGACTCTCGACCAGGTTAAAGCAGGGATTAATAGAAGAGGTTCAAAGTCTTTTAAATCAAGACATTACACCCGATTCGTTAATCTATTACGGTTTGGAATACAAATATGTAACCCTGTACGTTACCGGCGCGATGACTTTTGAAGAAATGCATTCCAAACTCGAAACCGAGATCCACCGATTCGCCAAACGACAGATGACGTTTTTCAGGAAAATGGAAAAGGATGGACTGAAAATCAACTGGATACCCGACCAATGGTCCGAAAGCGAGAAAATCCGATTTATAATTGCGCGTTACCGGGAATTTAAAAGTGGTAATGCCGGTAATATGTAAGTGTAAACCAACCAAAAAAACGTCGTTAAGAATGAATCGCAAATGGAGCAGCCTGTTATTGCTGCTGGTACTGAGTGTAACGGATGCATACCTCCTCGCGCATCCGAATCTGATCGGGAAGATCGGTGTATTGGTATACAAGCACCATTATATCCGCAATTTCCCGAGAGCGCTGCTGACGGTCATGATCGTGGTGGGCGTGTCGCTGGCTGTTTGTGAGCTGGTTTACAGGTTCACACAAAAAAGGACGGCTATTTTCAGCTATCTGCTCCTGACGGGCGTCGCGTTGTTCTGGTTTATGTATGTGTTCGTGACTTTTTCGTCATTTTCCTACCGGATTACGGGCAAGTCGTTCATTTACGGGGCGCATTTGTTGCCGGTTATCCTAACGGGGCTGAACCTGAGGTATCTCATCAAGCGAGTGCTCGCCAAAGAACCGCTTAATGATGCCTTAACAGAAGGAAAAAGTGGCCCAGGAGCAGCGTAGCGGGGTTATGAAACTATAAATTGTTGTCCAAATGGCGCAAGACAGTAGAATATTCTCATAAATCCTTCAAATTGTGAAATATTATTGTTCCCGTCTTGAATTTTCACAAATAAACCACGGATAATAATAGAAAGTACGCGGTTTTTTAGGATATTGCGGCTTGTGTCGGACCGGGAAATGGTTAAACCCGCAGCCATTTAACACAAAATTAACTTGTTGGGTAAGTAAATCGCTGTTAACGAAAAACTTTGGCTTGAATTGACCGATTGGCCTGCCTGTTCATTAACCTTTTTAATTTTATTCTTATTTCTATGTCCCAAATAGCTGAATTGACCCTTGATGGTAAAAAGTACGAGTTTCCGATAATTGAAGGTAGTGAGCAGGAAAAGGCGATAGATATCTCCAAATTACGCGACCAGACAGGGTATATTACGATTGATCCAGGTTACAAGAATACCGGTGCGACCAAAAGTGCCATTACATTTCTGGACGGAGAAGAAGGCGTTCTGAATTACAGAGGTTACTCGATCGAGGACCTGGCCGAAAAATCTTCTTTCCTCGAAGTTGCTTATCTGCTCATTTACGGAGAGCTTCCTACTGAAAAACAATTCGCTGAATTTGAACATGAAATCCGTACGCATACGCTCGTGAACGAGGACATGCGCAAGATTTTCGAAGGCTTCCCGGTGAATGCACACCCGATGGGCGTGCTTTCGTCGCTGGTGAGCGCGATGAGCGCCTTCTACCCGGATGCCAACGCTCAGAATTCAGAAGCGGAGACACAACTGCATATTATCCGCCTGCTCGCGAAACTCCCTACGATCGCCACCTGGTCGTACAAAAAATCGCAGGGCCACCCGGTGAATTACCCGCAAAACGAACTCGATTACTGCTCGAACTTCCTGAACATGATGTTCTCGCTTCCCGTAGCGAAATACAATGTGGATCCGGTTGTTTCCGCAGCATTGAATAAACTGCTGATCCTCCACGCCGACCATGAGCAAAACTGCTCCACCTCGACTGTAAGACTGGTAGGATCGTCACACGCCAACATTTTCTCATCTATTTCCTCAGGTATCAGCGCATTGTGGGGCCCGCTCCACGGCGGCGCCAACCAGGAAGTGATCGAAATGCTCGAAGCGATTAAGGCCGACGGTGGTGATACGCAGAAATACATTAATATGGCCAAAGACAAGAGCAGCGGCTTCCGTTTGTTCGGTTTCGGTCACCGCGTTTACAAAAACTTCGACCCGCGCGCGCGCATCATCAAAAAGGCTGCGGACGATGTGCTCAACAAACTCGGCATCAACGATCCGGTTCTCGAAATCGCCCAGAAACTTGAAAAAGCAGCTTTGGAAGACGATTACTTCGTACAACGCAAGCTTTACCCGAACGTCGATTTCTATTCAGGTATCATCTACCGTGCGTTGGGCATACCTACTAACATGTTCACGGTAATGTTCGCGATCGGCCGTCTGCCGGGATGGATCGCGCAATGGAAAGAAATGCGCGTGAACAAAGAGCCGATAGGCCGCCCGCGTCAGATTTACACCGGAGCTCCGAAACGGGATTTCGTTCCGATGAGCGAAAGGAAATAAGAATGATTGAATGACCGAATGATTGAATGATTGAATGATTGAATGATTGAATGATTGAATGGTGCTATTCTGTGAACCGCCTATTCACTCATTCACTCATTCAACCATCGCTCCGGCGACCCGGTCAAAATTATCACGGCGAAAGCCGCTCAATCTTCCACTCCCCTCCAACCTTCGTATAAGCTAACCGGTCGTGCAAACGGCTGGGCCTCCCTTGCCAGAATTCTACGTAATCCGGCACCACTCGGTAGCCGCCCCAGTGCGGTGGACGGGGCACCGGCTGACCTTCAAAACGGGCTTTCAGTTCCGCTGTTTTTTCTTCCAGAAATTCGCGATTGGGGATCACTTCGCTCTGGTGAGATGCCCAGGCGCCGATCTGACTTCCCCGGGGCCTCACAGCGAAGTATTCACTGGATTCCGCTTCGGAAGTCTTCTCGATCCTTCCTTCGATACGAACCTGTCTTTCAAGCTCTTTCCAGAAAAATGTGAGCGCCACCTGCGGATTTGCCTCGATTTCCCGGCCCTTTTTACTGTCGTAATTTGTGAAGAAGGAAAAGCCCCTGTCATCGAGGTCTTTCAGGAGCACGATCCTGCCCGTCGGACGGCCTTCGTATACCGTACTGAGTAGCATCGCATTGGCTTCGCTGATGTCCGCTTCGCGCACGTCGTTAAACCATAACCTGAACTGTTTCAGTGGATCTGGATCGAGATCGGCCTCCAGTAGCCCTTTGAGCTGATAGTCGTAACGGATATTTGCTATGTTATGATCCATTGGATACTAATATGTTCAATGTTGGGATGCCAAAAGTAGCCATTTCAGAGGAAAGATTATTAGATTTGTAATCTTTAAGAGACCGTACGTACGAAACAAGCATCACGATGGCACAAGAACAACAAGAAGGGGTCAAAAGCGAAGAGCAGGACGACCTGGCACCCAAAACGATTGATACCCTTGAAATTGATCTTAACAATGAGTTGACGGAGGAGCACGAGGAGGAAACGCCTGATGTGGATTACAGCCAATTATCTAAGGAGCAACTGGTTAACCTGTTGGAAAACGAACTGGCAGGCATTCGCGGCGAGGCAGCAACTGCTGCTCAACTGAAAAAGGCGGAGGCTGTGGCCAGAGGGGTTCGTACGGTGCTCGACCAGATCAAACATAAAGACCGCGAAGCTGCGCTGAAAACGTTTGTCGAAGAAACAGGCGGTGAAGACGGGTTCGAATACAAATACGACGGCGATACGCAGAAAATCGACTCGCTGAGCCGTGAGATCCGTGGTCTTAAAAATGCCTTCTATCAAAGCCAGGAGAAGGAAAAAGAGAAGAATTTCAATGTAAAAACCGCGTTGCTCGGCCGCCTGCGTGCGCTCGTGGACGAGGAGGGTACGCGCGAAACGGATGCAACCGGCCTGAAATCGAGTTGGGAAGAATTCAAAAAAATCCAGGAAGAATGGAAAGCCGCAGGCAACGTGGCGTCGCCGCATAACGGTACGCTTTGGGCGACGTATAATGCGCTGATCGACCGCTATTTCAGCAACCGCAACATCTACTTCGAACTCAAAGAACTCGACCGCCGCCGCAATGCGGAACTGAAGGCGGAGTTGTGCGAGAAAGTGGAAGAGCTTGGAAAATCGCTGGAAAGCCGTCCGATGACGCGCGAGATCCTGAACGAAGCCAACCACATTTTTGAAGAATACAAACACTTGGGCCCTGCTCCGAAAGAAGATCAGGAAAAACTGTGGCAGCGCTTCAAAGAGGCACTTGACGTGCTTTATGATGCGCAGCGCGGCCAGTTTGCCGAGCAGAAGAAATCCATGCAGGAGAACTACGAACAGAAGCTGAAAATTTACGAAGCGATCGTTCCGTTCACTACCTACAACTCGGGAAGCATCAAAGAATGGAATGCCAAAACGAAAGACATTATGGCGTTCCAGGATCAATGGGTGGCCCTGAAAGGCATTATGCCGCGTGAGGAAGGCAAAGAGCTGAGCAAGAAGTTCTGGGCTGCGCTGAAAACGTTTTTCAATAACAAAGGCGAATTCTTCCGTCAGCTGGAAGCTAAACGCGAACAAAACCTCGACCTGAAAAACCAGCTTTGCGAGGAAGCCGAAGCCGTACTGTCGACCGGTGAGGACAACCCGGCCACCACGCAGAAGGTAATCGAGCTGCAAAAGAAATGGAAAGGCATCGGCCAGGTTCCCGAGAAATTCAAAGACACCATTTACGACCGCTTCAAAAAGGCTTGCGACGCTTATTTCGACCAGAAACGCGCCAAAAACCGGGAAGTGGAAGAAGAATTCGAAAACAATCTGAAACTGAAAACCGACCTCATCGACCGGATCGAGGCCGCAGCGAAGGACAAAGACGAGTCTTCGCTCAATTTGCTAAGCGCATTCAAGTCGGAATGGTCGTCGATAGGGTTTGTACCCAAGAAAGACATGCAGGCTATTCAGAAGCGTTATATCGCGGCTATCAACACCTATGTAAGCGCCATCGGCCAGCTTTCGACCAAAGAGAAAGAGCAAGCCGTGCTCGAAAGTGAAGTGGAACTGGTACGCGACGGTGAAAGCAACCGCAACCTTTACCGCAAAGAAAACGACATCCGCCGCAAGATCACGCAACTTGAAAACGACATTGCACTTTGGCAGAATAACATCGAATTCTTCGCGAAATCGAAAACTTCGGATCGTTTGAAAGCAGAATTTGAAAGAAAGATCAATAATGCATTAAGCCAGTTGGACGAGCTGAAACATCAACTCACTATTATTCAGGAGGCTATCTAAAACCTGAAAAAAAAGTTGAAAAATTTACTTTGAAAAGGTTGCATTGTATATCCCGCTCGACTACTTTTGCACCATGATAACGGAGTAACAAACGGTATCACAAAGAAAAAAGGCCTCCATAGCTCAGCTGGTAGAGCAACTGACTTGTAATCAGTAGGTCGTTGGTTCGATCCCGACTGGGGGCTCTTGAAAATCAAGCACTTAACAATCATGTTAAGTGCTTTTTTCTTATATTTGCCTCCAACTTGCAATGAAACTTGCAATGTTCTCGGCTCAATGCCAAAACTTGTGGAGCGCATAGGATTTTTCTAGGTTTGTGTTTTTAATCAACCTGGTCTGTTTTGGAGAGTTTCTTGCCTATCATTCAGTTCCTACTACCCGAGTTTATCCTCGAAAATTTTGAGTTAACTTCTATCGACCGGCAGGACAGTGTCTTTCATGTGCATATCGATGAGAAAAATACAGACGAGAATGATCCAGAAAGAAAGAACCTGCTCTCCAAAGGCTTTTTCCCGGCGATAACAGTTCAAGATTTTCCAATCCGTGGTCATAAGGTGTTCCTTCACATCAAACGCCGCAGATGGCTGAATGCCAAGACTGGTAAAGTTGTTTACAGAGACTGGACTGAGGTGGCTAATGGAACGCGGATGACGAGTGAGTTTTCCGCTTTTTTAAAAGAAATCGGTAGATACCAACCCGAATAATATCGGGTCTATTGGAGGGTTCTACGGAGTTGGTGGTAGAGCATTATTGCGTCAATTCGGATCGCCGAAGCGACCGCGATTTTCAAAGTGGGTTTAAAGATTGGAACCAGCGAGCCCATGCCAAAAAGTGGCTGTTGTTTCCTGAAAACATCGGTTCTCATTTATCAATCGATGAGACTAGCCTTTCTCACGGTGAACTGTACACTATTCTTACCAATAAATCTGCCAAAGGTGGCCGCGGCTGCATTGTAGCAATAGTGGCTGGAACTAAGGCAGAAGCAGTGATTGAGGTACTTCGCAAAATCCCGGAACCGCTGCGGAAGAAAGTGTCAGAAATCACCCTTGACATGGCAGGCAGTATGTCCATGATCGCCAAGCGATGCTTCCCACGGGCGGTGCGGGTGACCGACCGTTTCCATGTTCAAAGACTAGCCATTGATGCCCTCCAAGATATCCGGATCAAACATCGCTGGGAAGCCCTGGATCAAGAAAACGATGCTATTGAGCAGGCTAAAATATCTCAGAATGAATATCATCCGGAGATATTATCTAATGGCCACACCATTAAACAACTATTGGCTCGAAGCAGGTATGCGCTATACAAAAAGCCCAATGCCTGGATAGATAGCCAAAAAGAACGCGCCCTGCTTCTCTTTGAACGCTTCCCTGATTTGAAAAAAGCGTACGAACTGACAATAGAGCTCAGTAACATCTTCACGACTACGACCCAGAAAATATACGGATTGACCAGACTGGCCAAATGGCATGAAAAGGTACGGCAGTCCGGCTTTAAATCATTCAATACCGTTGCCCGCTCGATCCAGAACCATTATAAGTCTATCGTAAATTATTTTGATAACCGAAGCACCAACGCCTCGGCAGAATCTTTCAATGCCAAGATCAAGGCATTCAGGGCACAGTTCCGAGGCGTTCGGAACATTGAGTTTTTCCTTTACCGGCTTACTCAACTATATGCTTAATCCAAGTCGCTCCACAACATTTGGTCTTGATCCAGTAAAAGAGTAGAGTTTTCGACCGGACGGGAATGCGAGCCGGGTCGATGGAATGCGGTTGCGGGAAGAGTTACAGGTATCAGGGAGGCTGTAAAGTCGCTTAATTCTTATCTCAATAACTTGGAACAACAATTACTGGACGCTCATGCCGCGTTGGTTCGTGACAATGCTTTGATAACAGCGGAAACAATCAAAAACAAGTTTTTAGGGGTCGGCCCCAAGCAGCGGCTACTGATGGAAGTGATCGCTGACCATAACGAGCGGATGAAGGCATTGATCGGCCAAGAATATGCTATCGGCACATTCAACCGCTACAAGGTGCTCGAACGCCATACAATGGCATTTTTGAAGCATGACTACAACGTTGCGGATACCGACATCAGCCGTATCGATTTCGCTTTCATCGCCGATTATGAGTTCTATCTGCGCTCAGTTCGTAAGATGGGCAATAATGCAGTGGTGAAACATATGAAAATGTTTCGTAAGATCATCAACATTTGCCTGGGGAATGGCTGGATGAATCTTGATCCTTATCTGAACTTTAAGGGCAAGTTTAAGAAGGTCGATAAAGCGATCCTTACCCGCGCCGAACTTGATTTGATGGCGAATAAAGAGTTCGCCAGCGACCGGCTCGCCCAGGTCCGGGATACCTTTCTTTTTTGTTGTTTCACCGGCCTGGCTTACTCCGATGTCCAACTCGAAAAAAGCCAGATAGCGCGAGGGATTGACGGCGAGCAGTGGATATTCAGCCAGCGGAAGAAAACGAACGTCAAATCGCATATTCCGCTGCAGCCAGAAGCGCTTCAAATCATCGACAGATATAAAGACCATCCGCTTCGTGAATCTCGCGGCCTCGTGTTGCCAGTGCCGAGCAATCAAAAGATGAATGACTACCTGAAAGAGATTGCCGTGCTCTGCGGGATTGAGAAGGTTCTCACCTCACACGTAGCCAGGCATACGTTCGCCACGACTATAACGTTGCAGAATGGTGTCCCGATTGAGAGTGTTTCCAAGATGCTTGGGCATACGAACATTCGAACAACGCAGATTTATGCAAAGATCCTTGACACCAAGGTTAGCGAGGATATGCAGGCTTTGAAAGGGCGGCTTTCGAAAAGATCTGGCACGGAAGGTTAGCGCTGCACCTTCTCTCTCACGACCCCTCCTATTTGAGAGAGGGGATCGCGAGAGAGAAGGTGAAAAACAAAAAGGCGGAAATTAATTTGCACTTAAAACCGCAGGCCTTGTCTCGCCACTCCAATTCGATTGAATTCGACGACAGCATCGAATGAAAGATCCCATAAAATAAAGTTACCAACCGCAATTCTTTCTCTTAAAGAGCCTATCAGATCTTCTTTTACAACACGCTTGGATTCATGCCGATCAGTGACAAAATAGATTTCATCTCCTTCTAACACAGATACCAAGTCAGCAGCCCTAGCAGAATCAAAATCGGTTTCAGTGCCAATATAGATCCACTCTTCACCATTTTGCCTTTGCCAGGTGATAAGCCGAAAATAAGTACTACTTTTTATGAAAAGGTTCTTGGAATCCATTGAATAGGAAGGAAAAGTTCTACTTAAATACTGTATTGACCAGACCGTAATCTCTTCACAAACTCAATTGCTTCTTTCATCGTTTCTGGATACTTAAAATATCCGTTTCCGCCAGGTTCAGCGATATAGTGAAAGGTAAGACCGTTCTGATATAGATATCGCACTACAGCCCATTTCTTATTAGCGTTTTTCCTTGGCGGTCTAAACCGGTGGGGATACAGGGCCATTGCTCCTGCACATTCCGGGCACTTTCGTGATTGCTTTTCCGCTAGGGTATAGTCAGCATTTAAATTAGCAGCCTTTTGACAGGTCAGGCAAACTAGCTTATGTCCCATACAATGAATATGTTTCTAAAAATCCCGTTGGTGTTACTAACAATATTAAGGAATTTTAGTGGCACGTCTAACATTCGGGTGTACATAGGATTTTTCCTCTTTCTCTTCATAAGCCAATCTAATTCTCTAAAATTTAATGATTGCCTCTTACCTGCAATCGGCCAGATGTACAATTGTCGGACAATTGAATCTGGCCGCCCAGTCGCTCCGAAGTCGCGGGCGGAGAGTTTTATAAATATTCGTAGATATACGCTTGGGATAATTACTATTTCAGAATGTTCGAAATAGTCAAATATTTGGTAGCTTATGGCGGCAAACGACGATAAGGAAGCCTGAATGGTCTGAGGCGTCGGCTTGTGACGACGCTTGAAATGTATGATTAGGTTCTACGCATTTCAGACCTCATGGCTCGCAATCAAGCTTATATAGTCTCTAACATTAGGGGTAACATGAAAACAAGAACACTTCAATATTTTGTAATTTTCTGGATTACATTGAGTGTTATCTACTATTATTTCGTCCCCTACTTCCTAGTTGTTCTCCAATTTTTTATAATGCTAATTGGGTTTTTCGCTTGGGCTTTTTATCAAATTATTAAAACTATCCAAGAGATAAGGGCCTTGTCAAGACAAAGGATATTATCTACATTAGCGGCTATCACTCTCTTTTTGTGTACTCTATACCGTATACCTAACCGGCTGATAGAGAAAGTTGATTGGCATATTTACTACTCAAGGAGAACTAAGATTGTCGAGCTGGCAAAAATCGGCAAATTGAATTCAAATGTCAGTTGGAATGAATGGATATGTCAACTACCATACGAATTTCCCATCGTCTCAAATGGCGGAAATGACATTGGTATCCGTAGAAACAAAAGCACCGGAAAAATAACAGTATCATTTTTTGTTTTTAGAAACTTTTTCAGTGCACCATCTACCTATTTTGTCTACACAAATGATCCTAACGAAATCAAGACAATCAATGAGTTAATGGAAAACGACCCGGATAACAATTGGAAAATCGACAAAAATTGGTATCGCACACACCACGAGTAAATTTTGGTTCTTGCGATCGAGTCAATCCGTAAATGGACAGCCACCAACTACAAGAAAAAACTTACCTTTGTGACAATTGCAAGCCAGCCACCACAATCTGGTGAGCGACAAGGTGAGTAAGAGATTTGACAGGGGGCAAATAGTTGATATGCAATTTGTTACATGATAAAGTATGTTCCCAGCGGGATCACTTAAAGCGCCTCAAAGGGCGCTTTTTTCGTTTAAAAACGTCATTTTTTCACTGTTTTCGAAGATAAGCACATCATTGACTGGTTCCATGCCAAAACAAAATAGGTTAAGAATTTCAGGCAACGCTGTACATCGATTCCATAGTCTTAAGGTCTGACTTATTAACTTCCCAATTATGCAGATTCCCAAATTCTCATTTCTGACACTATTTACAATCGCCGTGGGTTTCATAGGCTGTACCAATTCCATTGACCCCGTTGAAGAAGAATGGGTATTATTGATCCAGAACGTAAAAAGGCCCGACATTGGGGCTATCAAGCGAAAAAGTGTAACCCCTGCCGGGGCATTAGATAAGATTGTTACAGAAGTCGACGGCGAGCAGTATGCTCATAGCTCCCCCGGGGTTCGGCAATACCTTTACGACACCCTTGGCAGGCTTGTAGGTTTTGCAGATCAGTTGTTGCCTGAAAACAGCCCGCCAGGATTATGTGACGTGATTTACGAGTATAAAGATGATAGGATCTTCCGGCTGTATTACACGGTCAGGGGAGAGGGCTACTGGGGCGATTTGGATCCAGGGCTGAGCATGCGGGAATTTGTGTACGACAGGCATAATCGGGTTACTAAGACTTACTCGTATTATGTGGATGGTAATGGTCTCGCCCGCATGGATGAAGATAACACTTACACATTACAGTATGACCAGGAAGGCCGCCTTACGGAGATAAGAACTGCCGGTATCACCAACCTGCGGACGATTTACACTTATTCCGGTAAAAATTTAATGTCTTCGACCCTTACCTACAACGAATCTGAAAAAGTAATAGCGGAACACCGATCTGAGTACAGATATGATGACATAGCCAATGGTTTGAAAGGCCTTCCGGAAATACCCAAGTTGTTTCAACCGGGATCTGCTTTTCTTGATCAGGTTTTTGGGGCAAACAACTTGGTTTCGATTAAGACTGTCAGCAATTTTTTTTCGGCCAACATAGAAGCGAGCGAATCTAATGTTGACTATAAAAACACATTTGATCAGGCGGGGCGGGTGATTGAAAAAGTGGCAGATTTCAAGGATAACACTCCGTTGGTAAAAAATAGCTATCACTATAAGTAGCGCTCTAACTCCCTCACATAATCTGACTGGACGAGCTCGCCGGGATTAGGCTTCCGCTCTGATCAACCTTTTCATTTTCCCAACCCGCTCAGCCACCGTCGTATCCCCCCGAATCTCCACGACACGCGATTTAACTTTCATCAGCCATTCTTCATGGACCTCAATATTCCGCCCCGAAAAATCCCGGTCGTCATATTTTGACGCCCAATCGTAAAACTCCCTGAAAAGACGGCTTCTTTCAGGATCGGTGTAGATAATGTTGCCGTACCGTTCAATTTCGCGGTTTACGAGGCGCTGCATTCTGATCTCCTTCGGAACGTAAAGGAAAACCACCAGGTCAAACAGGGACAGCCATTCATCTCCCCAGCTGATCAGCGAGCCACCCACAATGTAGCTGTTGTTCTTCGAAATGGCCTCTTGCAACATCCTGCTCCGCGTAGGCGCATCCCTGCGTACGGTGTAAGGCACCTCCGATCGTTCCCAGAAAAAGTCGTCGGTATCGAAATACGGTATCTTTAATTCCACCGATAATGCATTCCCCAGCGTGGTCGACCCCGCGCAAGAGGCGCCCATGATGTGTATTTTCATAACCAATAATATACAATCGGACACAAAGTATTAAAAAAGTAAAGTGTGTACAAAACCGTCATCTCCGTTCTATATTTTGAAATGGCCGCTGCCTAACATTGTCCCATAAATCCGGACAACGAATCTTGCAATGATGGACATTTCCAACGACACCCGCGTACATGCATATAGCCTCGCAGCGCTCACCAGGTATTTTCTCAAACTGGGCACCTTTGGCTTTGGCGGCCCCGTTGCCCTGATCGGCTACATGCACCGCGACCTCGTCGAGCAACGGCAATGGATCAGCGAAGAAGAATACCGCGAAGGACTCGCACTTGCCCAACTTGCTCCCGGCCCGCTGGCTGCGCAGCTGGGTATTTACCTCGGATATGTGCATTACGGTGTTTGGGGGGCTACGCTTACCGGCCTCGCATTCGTTTTGCCGTCTTTCATCATGGTCGTCTTGCTAGGAATGGCTTATCAGCAGTTTGGTGGCCTACCGTGGATGCAATCGGTATTCTATGGGGTCGGCTCGGCTGTGATCGGTATTATCGGGTTGAGTTGCTATAAACTTACCATCAAATCAGTCAGTAAGCTCGAAGTCGCCGCGATCAAAAACAAGTGGATCTTATGGCTTTTCTTTGCGGTAATGGCGGTGGTGACAGCCATCACCGAGCGCGAGGAGGTTTGGCTCTTCATCGTGTTGGGCCTGGCCTACATGGTAATCAAGGCGCCGCCGAAATGGCTTCAACGAAGCGGTACTCCCCTTTCGGCAGTAATACTGGCCGGTACAGGCTTCTGGACCGCCAACCCTGCCAAACTCCTGCAACTGGCCCTGTTTTTCACCGAAGCCGGTGCATTTGTGTTCGGAAGCGGCCTGGCGATCATTCCGTTTCTGCACGCGGGCGTGGTAAATGAAATGGCATGGCTCAACGAACAACAATTCCTGGATTCTGTCGCGGTGGCCATGATTACCCCGGGTCCCGTAGTAATCACCGTCGGGTTCATCGGGTTTCTCGTTTCCGGCTTTGCCGGTGCCGCTGTGGCCGCGCTGGGTGTCTTTCTGCCATGTTTTGTATTCACAGTCCTTCCTGCACCCTATTTCAAAAAAATATCCAAAAACGAGAGCATCAAAGCCTTCGTTGACGGCATCACCGCGAGCGTGGTAGGCGCGTTGGTCGGATCGGTGTTCGTGATCGGTACGCGGTCCATTGTCGATGTGACCTCCGCGGTTATCGCTATCGCCACCGTATTGGCATTGATTTACATAAAAAAATTACAGGAGCCGTATATTATCGCGATCGCGGCAGTGCTTGGGTTCTTCCTGAAAGGATATTCCTGGTGAATGGCGGTTGCTCCATCCACGGACGTTCACGGTCTGCCGTAACCATCGGAGCACTTACAAATCCCGAAAAATTGCACCGAACTGGTACAAGATGGCATTTTAATACCGAATATCAATGCGATGCCATCTCGCTGCATACTGCCTCGTCACCCGGCAGCAACCACAAAAAGAACCCGACCAATCCCAGCAATATTATATTCGTAACCGTGGCAATACGGTATGCGGAAATGTATGCCGCCACATCCGGCAGCGTGCCCAGACCGGAAAAGAAAATCCCGCCTATGACCCCTATTCCCAGCGCAATGGCAGTTTGCTGAAAAGTCGAAAAGGTACCGGAAGCCGCGCTGGCCAGTTCAATTGGAATGTTTTTCAATCCGACGGCCAGCAACGAAGGTAACACGGAGCCGCACCCCGTGCCATAGGCAAACAGCATCGGATAAAGCAGCTGCCGATTGACCTCCGGGCCGTTGAGCACTACAATATGCAAAGCCAATGTGACGACCATGATCAGCACGCCGGCCTGTAATACTTTCTTGCCAAACAGCGGGACCAGACGCAGCGAAACCAGCGAAGCAATCACATAACCCACTCCCTGAAATACAAATAGCATCCCTGTTTCCGCGGAACTGAATCCAAGGCCAGTTTCCAACAACAGGACGTTGATCAGGAAATAGGAATCCTGTACCATGAAGTAGAACAGGACAATGGCCATCCCGATATTGAAATCACGGAAACCGAATAGCCGCACATCCAGCAATGGCAAATGCCCTTTCAACCGCTTTTGCTTCTGATCGCTTATAAAAACAACGAGCAAAACAACTCCCGCGACGAGCATTCCAATACACCACAACGGCCAGTTCAGTTCACGCCCGCGTATGAGCGGGTATATCAGGCAAACGAGCGCCCCTGTGAGCAGGAACACGCCGGATTGATCGAATCCAGCGTTCTGCCGGCGCCGATCGGGAGGTAAAAAGAACAGCGCGAGGGGCATCACGAGCAAGCCAATGGGTAAGTTAATGAGGAAAATAAGCCGCCAGCCATCCAGCATCCCATCCATTTCAGGCAAAATACCTCCCAAAAACTGGCCGATCACCGAGGCGCTTCCCGCCACGCTTCCGTAAATTCCCAGGGCTCTGACCCGCTCCCGGCCACCTGGAAACAGCTCCTGGATATAAGTGATGCCTTGCGGGATCATCCAAGCGGCGCTGACGCCCTGGAAGAAACGGGCGATATTCAGCTCCCAGGGTGTTTGCGCAAACCCGCATACCGCCGAGGTTGCTACAAACAGCAGCATAGCCGCTATAAAGACCTTCTTTTTACCCCAATAATCCCCTGCCCGACCGCCCGTTACCAGAAAGGCCGCATAACCCAGCAGGTAGAGCGCAATCACAAGCTGGATATCGCCATCGGTGCCGCGAATGCCCGTTTTGATATGCGGAATGGCTACATTGACGATGAAAATGTCCATTACCGACAGGAATACTGACGACGAAATAATGGCCAGCAACAGCCATTTTGAAATTTGTACGTTCATTGCTTTGTTGGATGATCAGAGCGTCCCGAAATGGCCGGTCCGCATTCAATTGCGGTCAAAAGTCAGGCTACCGGCGCTCGTAATCAAGTAGTTTATAACACGATACCAGGTATGGCGAACGATACTATTGATGTAGATCAGGCAATTACAAATGAAGGTTCTGAATCTTTTTCAGAAAAAAATAATCCGATGAATATCGCGCTCGACATCATTGGCGGAAAATGGAAGCTGATGCTCCTGAACAGGATCCGGGAAGAGTGCCCGATGCGTTTCGGTGTGCTGCGCCGCAAACTTCCCCACATTACGCAGGCGACGCTTACGGCGCAGCTGAAACAATTGGAACGGGACGGCATTCTGCTGCGCGAAGCCTATGCAGAATCGCCGCCACGGGTGGAGTACAAACTGACGGAGATCGGCAAAAGCCTGATCCCCATTATGGATTCGCTCTGCGCGTGGGGAGAGAATTACCAGCGGCGAACCCTGTAACAGGGCGATACGATTATTCCCTAACGGAGCTTGCCTTTAACACCTTTTCCGGCGCTTTGCGTAAGCTAAGTACCTTAAAAGTCTTCGCCTCCGCATTCACGCGGGTGAATGCATACGCGCACGAGCCCGCAAGGACGATGAACAACGCGTCGATGAAAAAGATGTCGAAAGCCCCTTGCTGCCAGGTATTCCAGATCCAGAGATCGGTAGAAATGCCGTTGGCAATGGGTACACCCGTGCAAAGAACAGCCGAAAATAACAAGGTGTGACGGTTCATTAGCGGAAGGCTGCGCAGGACCATCAGGTAAGTGCCGAGTACGAGCCAACTGTAAAAATAGGTTCGGTAAATCACCGCCTGATCGACGTGATCGAGCATTTTAACCATGATAAAGGTGAATGCCGTCACAGGTAACATGCTCAGGCAAGCAGCCAGGAAAAAATTGCTCGCCCAGAAATTGAACCGGCGTTTGCGGAGCTCGGTAGCGACCTTGTCGCGCGCCACCAGCCAGATCATAATGCCCGAAATGATCACTGCGCAACCCATCAGTCCCAGCAGAAAGAACACGATCCGAAGCGGCTTGCCACCAAAGTCCCCGAAATGCAGGTGGTATACGAGGCTTTTGACCCCGTCGATATAGTTGCCATCGGTATTGGGCGATTTTTGTTCCAGCACTTTTCCGTTGGCAATGTTCACTGTCGCGAATCCCGATCCGGCGAAGTTGGTCTCGGCGTTTGGTTTCGCTTCCAGGCTTACCTGCATGCTCTCGTCCATATAGTTACGGATATAAATGCGCGAGATTTTGCTGCCTTTCCATTCATTTTGCCATTTCTCCACGAATGCATCCATGTCGAACTTACCGTTCATGGGCTTGTAGGTATATGCTACTTCGATGGTCTTGTTGTATTGCAGGCTTTCGTATAGTTTATCGGTATCGCCATTGTACAGCAGATTCGCAAAAGGGGCCAGTAACACAAAGTTCACGATCAGCACGACGCCCGTCACCGCAAATACCAGCTGGAACGGGAAACCGATCACGCCCAGGACCGTGTGCATATCCGTCCAGACGGTCTTCCATTTGCTCATGGGCCTGAACAGGAAGAAATTGGATTTGATCTTTTCCCAATGCAGCAGCAAACCGGTAATCAATGCAAACAGGAAGAGAAAAGCGACGATACCCGCGACCAGGTAACCGAACGGCGTACCGATATTAATTCCCACCTGATTCAGTTGCGCCAGGAAATGCAGGCGGTACAGGAACTCGGCCATGTCGTAGCTATCGGAATAATCGCCGGCCTTTTTGTCCGCAAAGTGATAGCGGAAATAAGCCGCATCATCGTCCTGCTTCCTCCCTCTTCCCCTTTTTCTTTCCTCCTTCGCCGATTTCGGCTTAGGCTTGCTGATCGTCGTATCCTGCGAGGCCGTCATGTCCACGTACGTTCCCTGTCCCTGGCGCAGCAGGTAAAAATTGAAGTTGCGGCCCCTGAGGTTATAATGCTGCGAAAGCGAATCGAGCAGGTGATTGTACGGTGGATCAAACTGGTGCCCTACTTCCGATTTACCCTTTTGCCAGGCAGAAATATCGTCTTTAAAAAAGGAAAAAGACCCCGCGAAAAATATGACATACAACAACGCGGCAATGATGATCCCGCTGATCGTATGGGTGTGAAAATAGATATTATACTTCCTATGATCCATGGTTAAGATTGAATTTCAGTAGATAAGGCAATGCAAACACGATTGTCAGCAGGATGTAGAGCCCCCACACGCGCCAGACATTCGTGGCGATGAACGCATAAAGCAGCAGGAAAGCCCAAAGCAGGTAGCCCGTAAAACAGGCAGTGATGATCACATATTCTTTGGGCAGGAAAGCCGTGAAAAACAAATGCAGGCTCATCATAACGACATATCCGCCAACACTTCCGGCGAGGATTTTGCTCAGGCGCAACCAGGGCGATCGGGTCAGGTATTTCTTATTGGCAGGCATAAAATCAGTTGATAACAAGTTCGAGTGTGACCCCACACAGGTAAAGTATCGCAACTCCCGCCGGGCCGAAGTAGCGGAATGGAAAAAAGAGCACGGATACCGATCCCGCCATCATCAGGATCACTACCGCCGCAAACAGGCCGCTTCCTGTTCCCAGCAAACTGACGCATAGCACGGTCGCGATCAAAAACAACGCGCCTGCCGCAAGACGGCTGTACAACGGTTTGGCGGCCAAAGAGGCCATCACCGCGTTTTTATCGGGCCAGGAGATTCGTGTGGAGGTGTTCATCCAGAAAAGGAACCCCAGAAAGAATAGTAGACAAATGGTACTGAACATAAGACTGGTTCAAAAGACGCACCCGCGAAGAAATGCGGCTTAGGCTATTGGCTATGAGAAGTTGAGAGTAAATTATTTATAATTAGTTTAAATAAATTTCACAAATATAAACCCAAACGCGGAAATGGCTGCAAAAAATTGCGCAGTACTGAAAAAAAAAGAAACAAAAGGTTACATGGTTAGCAGCACGAAAGCGGAGTATATTAAATTTATTTATACATTAATAAACCCAAATACCCTACACATGCCCTACACGGATCGGTTATGGGAACGGCATTACCAACATCTCGTAAACCACTTGACATGCAAACATTTAACCTCCCATCCATACTGGTATTGTTGTCATTGACCTGTTCAAATTCGATCGCCCAGGGTGACCTGAATAGCGCCGAACGCAAAATCGACAGCCTCTTCCAGTGCTATTCGCAAGATAAACCAGGCGGCCAACTGGCCGTGAGCCTGAATGGGCAAGTGGTGTATTCCAAAGCCTGGGGATTGGCTAATCTGGAAACCGGCACCGCGCTCACCACCGAATCCCTCATCGAAGCGGGTTCAGTGTCCAAGCAATTCACGGCGGCGGCCATTTTACTACTGGAAAAACAGGGGAAATTGAAACTCGACGACCCGGTAAGCCAATATATTTCCGGCCTCCCCTCCTACGGCAAGCCGATCCTCATCCGACACCTCATTCATCACACAAGCGGGCTTCGCGAATGGAGCGACATCGCCGAGTTGGCGGGCTCTCCGCGCGTGTTACGCGTGATGGACAACCTTGCAGCGCTACGCATCATTTCCCGCCAGAAAAGCATTAATAACCAGCCAGGGGAAGCATTCCGGTACAGCAATTCCAATTACATTCTGCTGGCACTGATCGTCGAAAAAGCTTCCGGGACGTCATTCGCTGATTTTACGCAGCAACACATTTTCGGACCAGCCGGCATGACGCACACCCAATGGCGAAGTGATTTCGGCAAAGTGATTCCGGGGCGCAGCCAGGCTTATGAGATCGTCAAAGGAACGTTCCGGACGCTCATGCCGGACGACGAAATACATGGTCCTGGCAGCTTATTGACAACCGCTGAGGATTTACTGAAATGGACGGCATTTTATTCATCCGGGAAATTAGGAGGTCACGCACTATTGAATAAGCAAACCGCTTTGGACACCCTCAACGACGGCACGATTAACAACTATGCCGCCGGGCTTTTTATAGAACACAACATGGTCAAACCGATGTTTCATCACGGCGGCGCAACCGCCGCTTACCGTGCCAGACTCATTTGCTCACCCGCACTCGGCCTGTCTGTTGCATGGCTCAGCAACACTTCCATGCTGGATACCGTCGGTTTTAATCCCGCGACGGCAGTCCTGGAAATCCTCGCAAAGCCGGAGGATATAGCCGCTTTGCCGCGGAAAAAGTCAGAGGGTTTACCCATAGATCTAAAACGACTGCAACGGTTTACCGGCTTTTACAAAAGCGCCCAATCCATGCGGGACGTCGGGATTACATTGGGCAAGGATGGGCTGCAATTGTCGGACATACTGTTAGAACCCATTGACGATCATCAGTTCTACTTTTTCAATATTCACCTCAGGTTCAACAATGCAGGCGGACTCACGGTAACCCCGCCTTCTTCCGAGCCGATGGCCTATTATCTCATTGACAGCATAGCGATCAAAACACCGTTGCAAGATCACATCGGCAAGTATTTGTCAAGCGAGGCCGAAACCACGATCGAGATCGTAAAATCAACGACGGGACCAGCACTGCAACTTGTAAGTGGGGTGCGCTACGCGCTGATACCTTGTTCCCGCGACCGGTACCTGGTACCCGATTTGAAAACCGATCTTCTCATCAAAAGGAACAAAAAAAATGAAATAATCGCTATCGACCTCACCACGCCGCGAACGCTGGGCCTGCGATTCGAAAGGGTTAAATCAAACACTTTATAGCGAGGAAACCCTGAGGTTATTTCTATTACATAAATTATAGAAACCTATGATCTATGTTATTTTGAGAATACATGAAGGCGAATGAATTTTGTGGCCGGAAATATCATGTTTATCAAAATGGGATACAGAACATTAGGAAATACCGGCCTCGAACTATCAGCCATCACGTATGGCGCATTTGCGATCGGCGGTACGATGTGGGGTGGGAACGAGAAAAAAGATTCAATCGAAGCGATTCATGCTTCTATCGATCATGGGGTTACTTCGCTGGACACCGCTCCGTTCTACGGCTTCGGGCTGAGTGAAGAACTGATTGCCGAAGCGCTCAAAGGCAAAGACCGGACCAAAGTGCAGATCCTCACCAAGTTCGGGCTCGTTTGGGATGGCAGCAACCACGGAAAAGGAATGCATTTTTTTGATATGGAGGACAATGGTCAAAACCTTGCCGTTTACAAATACTCCTCGAAAGCGAATATCATCAAGGAAGTGGAGGAGAGCCTCAAAAGGCTGAACACCGATTACATCGACCTGTTACAACAGCACTGGCCGGATATTACGACGCCCATCGATGAGACGATGGAAGCGATGGAAACACTCATTCAGCAAGGAAAAATCCGTGCGGCAGGTGTTTCCAACCACGGCTTGCCATTACTGAAAGAGGCGTCCAAAACATTCGTCCCGGCATCCAACCAGGTAGCTTACAGCATGCTGAACCGCGCTATCGAGGCGGAGCTGGTGCCCTACACGGTTGAAAACAACATCGGCATCATCGCTTACAGTCCCATGGAAAGAGGGCTGCTATCCGGCAAGTATTTCCGGGATGAAACCCTGAAGAGCGACGATCATCGGAACGGTTACTTCGGCCAATTCGACCTGGACAAAGTGAAGGCGCTGCTGGAAAAGCTTTCGCCGATTGCCGAGGAAAAGAAAGCGACGCTCGCCCAGCTTGTGTTGCGGTGGACCACACTCCAAAAGGGCATTACCGTCGTGCTGGCGGGTGCACGCAATGCAAGTCAGGCCATTTCCAATGCCCAGGCAATGAGTGTCGTGCTTTCAGCAGACGAACTGCGGGCTATTGACGGGCATTTGGGCGATTTTGGGCTGTAAGCCGTAGGCTATAAGCTGTAAGCTGTACGCACGCTTATAGCTTATAGCTTAACCCATTCACACACGCAGCTTGCCGCGGAAGCCTCTTGCCGCATAATACGATTCGGCCCCGTTATGGTAGTAGAAAACCGTGTCGTAACGGCGATCGCAGAATACCCCGCCACCGAGCTTGCGGATATCGGCCGGCGTTTTGACCCAGCTGGATGTTTTAAGGTCGAACTTTCCGAGTGTCTGCAAATGACGGTATTCTGCCTCGTCCAAAATTTCGATCCCGATTTCGGCCGCAATATCCAATGCCGTGTTTTCCGGCTTGTGCTCTTTTCTGAAATTCCACGCGTCGCGATCGTAACAGAGGCTCCGGCGGCCTTTGGGACTTTCCGCCACACAATCGTAGAAAATATATTCGCCGGTCTTTTTGTCGAAACCGATCACGTCCGGTTCGCCGCCGGTAAGCTCCATCTGGTCGAGCGACCACAGCTTTTCGCTTTGGGCATTCAGCCTCGCCTCCACATCCGCCCACTGAATGCCTTCGTGGCGATTTTTATGTTTTTCAAAACGTGCTTTTAAAGTCTTAATCAGTTCGTCGCGACCTTCTGCTGACAGTTCTTTTTTATCAATGGCCATAATACTTCTTCTTTTAATTTAACTCACTAAAAAACGCTAGTCGTTCAAACCTTTGCCATTCAGGATGCGCTCGATATTTTTCTCGATGCGGAGCTGGCGGGTCTGGGATTGTTTGGGAGCAGAAAAATAGATATTGTATGCCCGCTGCCGCCCGGGCGTCAATGCATCGAAAGCTTTCTTCAATGCGGGTATTTCGTCGAAAGTGTCCTGCAATTCGGGTGGCGCCGGCAATGATTTGTCGATCGTTACCTTCATACCCGACTGCTCCGCCTGCACGGCTTCCCGGATATAGGCTTTGAGGACCGGCTCCAAAACCAAGACGTCCTCCGCTGTGGCAAAGCGTATCTGCCGTCCTACCTTCGTATTTTCACCCGTTTTGATCAGTACGTTTTCGGGATCGCTCAGCAAGTAACCTTTCATGAATAGCAACGCGCAATAAGCCTTGAAGCCCTGAATGACCGCGATATTGGTGCCTTCGAACGAATAGCAGGGCTTGCCCCATTTAAACTCCTCCGTCAGTCCGCAATCCAGCAAAATGGTTCGCAATTCTTCAATCACTTCCCGCCATTGCGCGGCCTGGACTACGTATGCATCGACTTTGGTATTCATGATAAAGTGCTTTTAAATTTGAACAGGGACCAACCTTCTGCTTGCGGGCCGGAAATACCATGATATCACCGTCAGCACGAGCAGCAAAAGCGGCGGCGCCACTTCACCGATCGGATCGCCGAGCGCCATGTGCGAGACGATCGCCCCCGACATGCAAAAGAAGAACCCTGCGTATGTCCATTCTTTCAGAAGCGGGAATTTAGGAATAAGTACTGCCACTACACCCAAAATTTTCCAAACGCCGATGATGGTCAGCAGGTATTCGGGATAGCCCAGGTGCGCAAACATAGTCACCTCCTCCTTCATTTTCATCAGCTGCACAATGCCGGTCGACATCATGCCCAGGGCGAGCCAGGCAGTAAAAATCCAGTAAATAATTCTGTTTCTCTTTTCCATAACCATTTATATTAATTGTTTGACAACTTGTTCCAACCGGTTGTGTGCCATATTGATACCCTTCGCAAAAGGTAGTTTCAGCATGGCCTCGCGGTCGGCGGGAGATTTATATACAATCTGCATGGTGAGCTTGCTGGTGCCCTCGGTGAGCTTTTCGAACACGAGAAATTCGAGCTGTACGGGGAAAGGCGTATTTTCCATCTGGAACGTCCGCGTGATCTTTTGCTCCGGCACAAACTCATGGATGACGCCGTTCGTCCTCAATACCACATTACCCTGCTGGTCCGACGTTTCGTACTGCCAGCTACCGTGGGGCCTGCTTTCGAGTTTCACCACCTTGGTGCTCATCCACTGCTCCACGATCTCCGGCTCCACGTACGCCCTGAAGAGCAGGTCCAGCGGCAGGTCAAACTCCCGGGTGATCACCAGGTCCTGCCTCCCGTCTTCGGCGTTGATTTTCGTTTTCATTTCCATCTGCGCTACTTTTTGGATTGATAGTTTTTCATAATGGATTCCAGTTTGTTGAACCGGTCATCCCACATTTGCCGGAAAGGCTCGATGAAGTCGGCGATCTCTTTCATTTTGTTGGGATTTAAGTGATAGTAAATTTCCCGGCCGGTCTGCTCCTGATTCAGCAATTCGCATTCGGTCAGAATCTGCAAATGCTTGGAAACCGTTGGCCTGGCCGTGTCGAAGTTCGAGGCAATCGCCCCCGCCGTCAGGGATTGCGATGCCAGTAATAGCAGGATCGCCCTTCTGGTCGGGTCTGCTATGGCTTGAAAAACATCTCGTCTCAGGTTCATTGTGTAGTTATTTGGCTACGAATTTATATGTAGCCACTTAACTACGCAAATTTTTTGTGAATTTTTTTGAAAAATTATTAGTTAAATCACTTTTTGTAAGCGTATTAGGGCTTTTACACTCATTCTGAAAAACATGGCACGCGGTTATTTTCTTTTGATTGCATTGCTTTTGACCGGCATCGTCGCGCGGGCAGCACAACCGGTCAATATCATATTCATCATCGGTGACGACATCAGTTGGGACGATATCGGCCCCTACGGCAATGGCAAGGTGAAGACGCCCAACCTTAACAAGCTGGCACGTGAAGGCATCAAGTTTACGAACATGTTCCTCACAGCCAGCTCTTGCAGCCCCAGCCGCACGAGCATTCTCACCGGCCGCTACCCGCATAATACCGGTGCAGCCGAACTGCATTCTCCGCTCCCGGCGCATTTGAAATACTTCCCCGAAATCCTGAAACAGAAAGGATACTACACTGCATTGGCAGGCAAATGGCACGAAGGCCCCAACACGCGTCGTGCTTACGACACGCTGCTGGTCAACCAGGCGCAAAATGGAGAAGGAGGTGAAGCGCAATGGGTCAATCTTTTGAAATCCAGGCCGCAGAACAAGCCGTTTTTCTTCTGGCTATCGCCCTACGACGCGCACCGGCCCTGGTCGGCTTCGACGAATGGCCCGCAGCACGATCCCGAGCGCGATGTAGATGTACCACCCACGCTCGTGGATACGCGCGCGACCCGGGAAGACCTCGTGGCCTATTACAATGAAATAGCCCGTTTGGACCATTATGTAGGGGAGCTCGAAAACGAACTTGCCGCTCAGGGACTTGCTGAGAATACCCTGATTATTTTCACAGCAGACAACGGCCGCCCGTTTCCCGGCAGCAAAACCCGGCTGACGGATGCGGGCATTAAAGCGCCGTTCCTCGTGAAATGGCCGGCGGGAATCGGGGCTGGACAAACCTGCCAGAGCTTGATCAGCGCGGTGGATATTGCTCCCACACTACTGGCTCTGGCAGGTGTCGACGCCGGGCCTACGTTCCAGGGCAAAAGCTTCGCGCAATTATTTAAAAAACCAGACCAGGAGTTCAGAAACTACGTTTTCGCCGAGCATAACTGGCACGATTACGAGGCTTACGAGCGCGCTGTTCGCACGAAGGATTTTTTATACATCATCAACAAAAGGCCGAAACTCGACAATGGCGGCCCGATCGACGCAAACCAGAGCCAGTCGGCCAAAGCCCTGAAAGCCGCACGGAAAACGGGCAAGCTAAGTCCATTGCAGGAGGATGCATTTAAGGCGCCACGACCATCGGAAGAGTTCTTCGATAATTTTAAAGATCCTGCGCAAGTGGAGAACCTGCTTGGAAACAATACCTATTCCCAACAAATCCAGGCATTAAAAAAGATACTTGCGCAATGGCAGAACGACACCGGCGACACCGCCCCCGAACACCTCACCCCCGACTGGTACGACCGCGAAACCGGCGAACCGCTACCCGCCAAGGACAAACGCGGTGAAATGCCCGGAGCAGCAAAGCATGCGGACAGGATTAATGCGAAGGGGCCGTTTTAATGACGGTCGAAATTATTTCAAAAGCACCAGTTCCACTGCGCGAATATCGGCGAATTGACCTCCTTTGACGTCCGTAGCCAGTAATTTCAACTCGCCGCTGCCCTTTTCCAGCCTGATTTCACCGACTTTCAGTGTACGGAACTCCTTTTCATAAGATTCTGCGGTCCTTTTCACGCGATCAGGGCTTGGGATTAGTGGAGGGTCAAATGCTTCGGGGATACTGCCGGAGATTTGGCTCGTATTCAAGACCAGTTTGAATGTATCACCCGCGTCGGCGCTTGTGTAACGCACATTTACCTGGTACTTCCCGCTGGTATGGACATCCACATTCCAGCTCACATAGGAGGCGGTATCCGACCAATTTGCGATCCACGAAGAATTGGGAGCGGAAGCACTGTACGAAAGAGTACCCTTGGGCGATTTGTGCAAAACGGCATCCTGGGAAGGTAATACCGTCTTTGGAAATTGGCTATAACCAACCGGCAACCCGCGCGACGAATTTATATTTTTATAAATATCCCCATACCAGGCATCGAATGCCATGCGGAGACTGTCGGCTAACGCAGGGTGCCAGGAAGCGATATCGCGTTGCTGCGCCGGGTCCGCTGCGAGATCGTACAGCGCGTTGTTCTGATAGACGTAATGCCCTTTTCTAACGCTATTATTTTTATTGATGGATAAAAAAAGCAGGCGGTCCGGCAGTTCCGCGGCTTCTGTCAACGCGGGTTGGAGGCTGATACCGTCGTGCGGTTTGCCGGTCTTTTTCATAGGTATGCCTGTCAGATCAATCAAGGTAGGAAGCAGATCGATGTATGCCGCATTACCATTCACCACCTTTCCTGCGGGAATAACGCCCGGCCAGCGAATAAGGAACGGGACACGCACGCTACCCTCTCCGTCAGTGCCTTTCCTGCCCTTCATATCTCCGTTCCATCGCCAGGAATTAGGCCCGTTGTCGCTGAGGTAGATGACGATGGTATTGTTCGTAAGGTTCAGGTCTTCGAGTTTTTGAAGGACCCGTCCCACATTATCGTCAATGTTTTCGGTCATCGCCAATGCCGCAATCGTCGTTTCTTCGTCCTCCTCGCCTTTGTTCCGACTGAACTGCCGGATACCCCGCGCCTTCACCCTGTTATAATATTCATCCGGCACCTGAAAAGGCGAATGCGGCGTATTGTAAGGGATATAGCACAAAAAAGCCTTATTGGCCTTCTTACTCTTTTCAATAAAATCAATGGCCTTCGTTGTCAGATCATCCGCAATGTAGCCGGTGCTTTTTGCCGGCTCGCCATTATGATCAACGGTTGTATTGAAATAATTGGCGTAGTGCCCGCTGAGCATTCCGTAAAACTCGTCGAATCCGCGGCCGTTGGGATGGTAGGGATACTGGCTGCCATTATGCCATTTACCGAAGCAGCCCGTGGCGTAGCCGTCCTTTTTGAGCAGATCGGCCAGCGTAACCTCATCCAGGTTCATAAATTCCCGCGAGTTGGACACACCCCACACGCCCGTGCGGTAGTGGTAACGCCCGGTGAGCAGGCCCGCGCGCGTGGGGGCACATAGCGGCGAGACATAAAACCTTGCAAACTGTGCCCCCTCCTTCCCAATCCGATCGATATTTGGCGTGCGGACGTTGGCATTGCCATTGATACTCAAATCGCCCCAACCCTGATCGTCGGCCAGGATGAGAACAACGTTTGGCCGCACTTGCGCGTCGGCCTTTTCATTCCGGAACCATATCGTGCACAGTACCAAAAGGATCGTGCGGAGGAAGCGTGTGTTTTTCATTTTCAAAACCTATTTCTTGAAATACCTGTCCTGTGTATACTTCGGCTGAAACTTGTCCATTGTCCGCTCGAACTTTTCAGGCTCGTATTGTAGCGGAAGAATCGTTTTAGCCGTGTAAGCCACAGTGTCACCCGTTTGTTGCTGCCATTGGATCAGCAGTTTTTTCAAACTTTCCTCTTTCTGGCGGTATTCGGCTTTGCCCGACAGGTTTTCCGTTTCCAGCGGATCTTTTTGGAGGTTGAAAAGCTGGGTGTAATCGCGGTTTGGGTAACGGATCAGCTTCCATTCCTCGTCCCGCACCGCCCTGATCAGGTTTCGGTATGCTGTAAAACTACTTTCCCGGACGCCTTTGGACTTCCCGGCGATCACATCCGCAAGGCTTTTGCCATCAACTGCCTCCGGCTTGGGAAGGCCGGTTACCGAGGCCAGCGTGGGGAAAATATCATAGAGATACACCAATGCATTGGATACCTGACTCTTCGGAATGCCCGGTCCGGTTATGATGAAAGGCACCTTCATGCTGTGCTCGTACAAGCTCTGCTTGCCCAGCAGCCCGTGGCTACCCACCGCCAGACCGTTATCGGCAGCATAAACGATGATCGTGTTTTCGTAAAGCCCCTTTTCCTTCAACGACCGGATAATGTCGCCCACGCGGGCATCGAGATGACTGATCAGCCCATAGTAGTCCGACAATGTAGCCTTAACAACTTCCGGCGTGCGTGGCCAGGGCGCCAGGTTTTCGTCACGCACCTGGGCCTCACCATAGTCGAACGGGTGCACCGGCTTGAAATTGCCGGGCAATGGAATGTCTTTTTCGGGGTATTTGCCGACGTAATCCTCTCGCGGCGAACGCGGATCGTGCGGCGCTGTGTAGGCAATGTAGCAGAAGAACGGATTGGTTTTTTTGCCTTTTGCATATTCATCAATATAAGAAAGCGCTGCTTCGGTGAAGATGTCGGTCGAGAACCCTTTTACCACCGGCTCGCCGAGTTTACCATTGTTCAAATCCCGTACCGGTACCTGAAAATGATCGCTCATGCCGCCCAGCATGACTGCTTTACCTTTCTGAAAGGAGGCCTCGAAAGTTTGGCCGCCATTATGCCACTTACCGGTACCGAATGTTTCATACCCGTTTTCCGCGAAATGCTGGGGCATCGTATGAACGCCGTCGAGCACATCATACACGTGAAACAGGCTCTTCCCACTCATGAGCATCGCGCGGCTGGGAGCGCAGATAGCCCCGTGATGCCCGCCCATGACGTAACAATTCGCAAACCGCGTACCCGATTTCGCCAATTGATCGATATTCGGCGTTTTCACGACGGGGTTACCGGCTATTCCCAGCGCGTCGGCCCGCTGGTCGTCGGCAAAAATGAACAGGATATTAGGTTTTACGGCTGGTTTCAAAGCCGGCTGCTTCTCAGGCAGATATTGAAGGAATAATGGCGCGGCCAGCAAAACGGCCCACAACCAGCGTAGACTTGCAAAGCTTTTCAAAACGGGTTTAGTTATGGTTTAAATACAAACAAAAAGGTTAGGCCCTAATTTACATACTTATCCCACCATTTTACTTGGCTTTACCATCCCGCAAACAGAAGTTTAGGACAACTTACCACCAATGCGCTGTGCATGACAAAAAGCCGGTCCTCGTGCCCATAGTGGGTTGGGGTACCGGCTTACATGCATGCTGTTCTTTTCCTTTCTTATTTGCCCAGTGCAGCCACAATCGCCTGACCAACAGCCTTAGCCGACTGTGGGTTTTGCCCGGTGATCAGCCGCTGATCGGTCACCACGTGCGTTTGCCAGTTCCCCGATTTCTCGAATTTCGCCCCGCGTTCAATCAGCCGGGATTCGAGCGCGAAAGGCACGACTTTATCCATCCCTACGGCAGCCTCTTCCTCATTGGTGAATGCATTGACTTTCTTACCATTAACCAGGTAGCTCCCATCGGCGAGTTTGATATTCACCAAACCGGCCGGGCCATGGCAGACAGCCGCTACCACGCCATTTTTCGCGTAAATCCTGGCTGCGATAGCCGCGATCTTCGCGTCGTCGGCAAAGTCCCACATTGCCCCGTGTCCCCCTGCATAGAAAATCGCCTCGTAATCCTCCGGCTTTACCGCGTCAGGGGTCAGGGTGTTCTCCACCTTTTGGCGGGCCTGTTCGTCATCCCAGAACTTCTTGTTAACCGGGTCGGTCAGATCGAAACCATCTACGGGCGCCTTACCGCCTTTGGGGCTCACGAAATCAATTTCATAACCAGCATCACTGAGCACTTCCCACGGATGGGATACTTCACCGAGATAATATCCGGTAGGTTCGCCGGTACTGCCTTTTGTAGCGTGGCTCGTTACCACGAAGAGAATTTTCTTTTCCATTTTTTGTCCTGTCTGGGCCATCGCGTCACTGTTCGAACTGATCACAGAAGCCGCGAGAGCGAGTTTTACCAAAGCATTTGCCATGTTTTCCTGAATTGTTTTGACAATGCAAAATTGCTACCCGCAGCCGGGATGCGACAGGAAGAAGGTCACTAGTTTGGTGTGATGTAGATCACACTAGGCAGACAGGCGGCTGAGCGTTTCGCGCGACACGCCCAGATACGAAGCCAGCAACGTTTTAGGCACCCGCTGCGCCAGTGAGGGGTATATTTGCAACAATTCGTGATAGCGCTCGGCGGCGCTATGGTTCATAAATGACAGAATGCGCCTTTGCAGGGCGATATAGCCCGCATTCGACTTTTTCCTGAAAAAATATTCGATCTGGTGCATTTCACTGCAAAGCTTTTCGCGGTTCGCCAGCGACAGGCAAAGCACTTCCACATCTTCGAAACAGGTAATATCGAGTGTGGCGTCGGTTTGGTTGAAGTATGCCTGGTAATCGGATATCCACCAGTCCTCCATGGCCAGTTGAAGAATATGCTCTTTCCCCTGCTCGTTGACGAACGACGATTTCAGCAGACCTTTTATCACAAAAAAGTCGTGCATTACCGGTGCGCCCTGTTGAACGAGGAACTGATGTTTCCGGAATTTACGACTGGTAAAATGCGAACTGACGTACGCAAACTCCTCGGGAGTAAGCGATATCAGCTTGCCAAAATGGGTTTTGAGTTCGTCAAACATTACTTGCAGATCCATCCGTAAAACGTCAATCCTGGCAATTCTACGAATTAATGCATTAAAACTTCAGTGCTCGCCGCCGAAGTTTTGCACCAGACTCGCGTAGGGTGCTTTTTTATGCAAATAAGGTTCGGGAGATAGCCGCGCGGCGCAACCCAAATAAGTATATGCGGGATTCATTAAATTCTTACGGTGCGGCGTCGACGCCATCCACTGTTCCACCACAAACCGCGCGTAGGCGGCATAAGTGAACGGAATACAGAGCTGGTGATCGCTTTCATTCAGGAATTCATATTGATTCAAACGGCGGTCCCATCGCGCGATCATAAAATCACCGCTTATCAGGGTCTGGTATCTACCGATATTTTCAGCAATCCTTTTAAATCTTTTGGTATACAATTCCACCCGCCGCTGAGCCGTACGTTCGTAGGGGCTATATGGATTGGTATGATTGAAAAACATACGATAAACCATCGAAGTGGCATGTCCCGACGATGCCAGGTATAAACCAGGGTCATATTCAAATGGCGGCAAACCGTACTTTCTTCTCACTTCATTGCTCGCCTGAAAAACGGCCGCATCCAGAAACAAGGTATCCGGATTCTGCAACGGGATCAACTCATTGCATTTGGGTAATGCAAAAAAACGGCTCTCGTCCAACGCATAATATTGATTTCTATGCAAGTCGAAACCTAAATGCGAATACAAATAGAGGGCAAAAACAATAAGGGTTTCCATGGCATTGCAAAATGAATTCAATCATTTAGAACAATATGTATGAAAAATAATAATAAAATAATTTCTAAAAAACTTTGCGGTGCAGTATTGTCTTCACTGACTGCACTATTAAAAACCATTTTCCAGAATATGCTGACAAAAATCGGCCTGCTGCTCCTCTCGCTGTTGCTTTGCCTACGCGTTCATGCGCAGGTGCAGGCCATCGAGCAACAATTTACCGTCGCCGCCGACGGAAGCGGCGATTTCAGGACCATCCAGGAAGCCGTCAATGCCGTGCGCGACCATTCGCAGATCAGGGCCACCATCCATGTCAAAAATGGCATTTACCGTGAAAAACTCGTGATCCCGGCCTGGAAAAAGAACATTACGCTGACCGGCGAAAATGCCTGGCAAACCATCATTACCAACAACGACTTTTCCGGGAAGGACTTCCCGCAACGCGATTTGACCGGCAATGCCCAATTCAGTACCTATACCTCCTATACGGTACTCGTGCAAGCCAGCGACTGCACCCTGCAAAACCTCACCATCGAAAATACGGCCGGACGCGTGGGGCAGGCCGTAGCGCTGGCTACCGAGGGCGACCGTATCGACGTTTACAACTGCCGCATCCTGGGCAACCAGGACACGCTCTACACCGCCAAAGACGGCCGGAATTTTTACAAAGATTGCCTCATTACCGGCACTACCGACTTTATTTTCGGGGAAGCAACCGCCGTTTTCGAGCATTGCACTATCCGGAGCCTTACCAACTCCTACATTACCGCCGCTTCCACCACCCGCGAACAAGCGTTCGGCTATGTCTTCTTGAATTGTAAACTAACCGCGAACGAGGAGGCCACCCGGGTATACCTGGGTCGTCCGTGGCGGCCATTTGCGAAAACCGTTTTGATCGATACCGAAATGGGCGGGCACATCACCCCGGAAGGCTGGGACGCGTGGAAGGGTGACAATATGTTCCCTGAAAAAGAAAAAACCGCATTCTACGCCGAATACAACAGCTCGGGCCCCGGCGCGGATGCAAGTGCCCGGGTTGCCTGGTCCAGACAGCTCACGCCAGAGGAGAGGGAGAAATACACGATCGAAAACATTCTTTCGGGCTGGATTCCGGGCAAAAAGCTACGCTTGCAGCCCTCGGGCATACCCGATACCAGTTTTTCGGTGAAAGGCTCCTACCAACACGAAATCACACGACATCCGAACATCCGCATTGCGGATTCCACCATGCCGGCCACGATCCAGCTCGTGCGGAATATTGCATACCGCACCACCCCTGCCGGGAAAAAGCTGTTGCTGGATATCTACAAACCTAAAAAGCGGGGCAAGATGCCGCTACCGGCCGTGCTGATGGTGCACGGCGGCGGCTGGCGTTCGGGCGACCGCACGCATAACAACACCCTCGCACGCAAGCTCGCGGGCAAGGGATACGTCTGCATCACGGCCGATTACAGCCTATCCACCCACGCTCTCTACCCCGCTGCCGTGCACGACCTGAAAGCCGCGGTGCGCTGGATGCGGTCACATGCCGGCGAATACGGCATCGATACCGCACGCATTGCGATCCTGGGTTTCTCGGCCGGCGGCGAACTTGCCGCATTTGTGGGAGCGACCAATGGGGTAGCTAAATTTGAGGGCATAACCGGTCAAAACGAAGGGTCCAGCGCGGTGCAGGCTGTGGTAAACATGGATGGGACGCTGGCCTTCATTCACCCGGAGTCTGGCGAGGGCGACGATTCCAAATCCATTTCCGCGGCTACCTACTGGTTGGGTTATCCCAAAACCGAGCGGCCCGACCTCTGGAATGAGGCTGCCCCGCTAACACACGTCAGTGCAAAGACGCCGCCGTTCCTGTTCATCAACAGCTCGGTGGACCGTATGCACGCCGGAAGAACGGATTTTATCCAAAAACTGAATGTATTTGGCACGTACAGCGAAGTCAGGACGTTTCCCGAGGCCCCGCATACTTTCATGTTTTTCGACCCGTGGTTCGAACCGACGCTCGCTACCATATCCACTTTTTTGAAAAAGGTTTTACCAGACGGTGGACTCCCTATTCGCAAGTAAGCAAAACAGATTAAGGCTGTGCCAGCTTCATGATCTTTCCTGTGCCATGGTTACAGATGTAAAGTTCATGGAACTGGTCGGTGCCGAAAGCGGAAATTTGCCCTACCCCTTCGGCAATGATGCTGTTTTTTACCACTTTGCCATTTTGGGTTTCGAGTGCGAAAAGCCGCCCGCTCACATAGTCGCCGAACACATATTTGCCCGTGAGCGACGGCACCGATTTGCCCCGGTACACAAACCCGCCCGTTACCGAATGCTCACCATTGGCCTGGGGAAGGTCCAGCACGGGATCGATCAGCCCTTCGGTGCCACAATCACGTTTAGGATTATAGCAATCGATACTCTCCTTTAACCGCCAGCCATAATTACCGCCTTTGACGATGATATTGATCTCCTCCCGCTTGTTCTGCCCTACATCCCCCGCCCAAAGCGTGTTGGTCGCATCATCGAAGCTGATCCGCCACGGGTTCCGCAGGCCATAGGCGTATATTTCCTCCCTGAACCCCTCCTTGTTGCCCGCAAACGGATTGTCCGGCGGGATACCGTAATTCCCCCTGGTTTTGCTATCCACATCCACGCGCAGGATCTTGCCCAGCCAGGCACCTTTGTTCTGCCCGTTGTTGCTCGGGTCGCCCCAGCTGCCGCCGTCGCCGGTGGAAACATACAGGTAACCATCCTTGCCGAATTTCACCGCTCCGCCATTGTGATTGTCAAAAGGCTGATCAAACGTAAAAAGCACCGTCGCACTCGCTGGGTCGGCCTGATTTGGATCGCTAGCGCTCACTTTGTAGCGTACAATAGCCGTTTCGAGTTTGCCGGACACTTTCGTCGTGTAATTCAGGAAAAAATAGCCGTTGTTTTTATAATCCGGATGAAAAGCCAGCCCCAATAGCCCGGCCTCACCGCCATAGCTTACCAGCTTTTTAATATCCAGGAATACTTTTGCGGATGGAGTTGACGCGGCGTTTTCAAAAACACGGATCGTACCTTCCTGTTCCAGCACAAAAATCCGGTTGGTGCCGTCATTCGAGTGCGTAAGATCGACAGGATAATCGAAATGCAGCTTTGGAAAAGCCTCCACCACCTTCACTACCGCGGCAGCACCGGGCCCTTTCGGCTTCGCGGCATTGCAGACGGTTAGAAGCGCAAGGCCGGCAAGGCCTCTTATGACAAAACGTTTCATGGCAAATCGGGTTTGGGATTAAAATCAGCAGCCAATTTCCTGCCCGCTTTACAAGTCAAATGCCTTTCAGATTTACTCCCTGTCTTTTAAAGGCATTACCCCTTCCTATTTTAGTATTTAAACTTTCAAAAAGTTTTGAAAGTTTAAATACATTAATACCTTTGGAATATGGAACTCGAAGACGCTAAACGGAAATTCATCGAATCATGGGGTAAGCTGGGCTCTGAATGGGGCATTAACCGCACCATGGCGCAGGTTCATGCACTACTGCTGATCTCCCCCGACCCGCTTACGACCGAGGAAATCATGGAGACGCTCAGCATTTCACGTGGCAATGCCAATATGACCCTCCGCGATTTGATCGGTTGGGGCCTGATCGAAAAGCAACACAAGCCGGGCGAGCGGAAAGAGTACTTCTTTGCCGACAAGGACGTCTGGAATATCGCCAAGCAAGTGGCCAAAGAACGCCGCAAACGCGAATTGGAGCCCGTTATCAAGGTGCTCGATGAGCTGTCGAAGGTCACCGGAGATGCGAATGACCCCGAATTCAGCACGTTCAACAAGTCGGTTACGGACATTAATAAGCTGGCCAAGAACGTCGACAAAACCCTGGAAACCATGCTCGGCGCGGAAGAAAACTGGTTTTGGGGTGGTATTTTCAAATTATTCAAGTAATATTTTTTTGACCTAAACTTTCAATTTTTACTGAAAATTCAAAATATACTATACAAATGAAAACACTACATAACCACATCATTCTTTTCGACGCCGAGTGCCCGATGTGCAACCTCTACACAGGCGCGTTCGTGCGGAACGGGCTGCTGGACGCCAATGGCCGTGAGGCCTATCAGCAATATTCCGGTGCGGCCTGCCCCAATCTCGACTGGCAACGTGCCGTCAACGAAATTGCGCTCGTAAACCAGGCGACCGGGGAAGTTACCTACGGCATAGAAAGTCTGCTGAAAGTTTGCGGAAACGCCATGCCTCGCCTCGCGCCCCTATTCCGGTGGAAACCATTTTTGTGGATAGCCGGCAAAGCTTACGCCTTCATTTCATACAACCGCCGCGTAATCATCCCGGCGGCGGCCTCCGAAAACCGGTTCGGGTATCAGCCGTCTTTCAATTTGAAGTATCGCATTGCGTGGATAATATTGAGCTGGGTTGTTACTTCGCTCGTGCTGGCCACCTACCCCTCGCTAATTGGTGGAAATATTACTGGCGAGATGTTTGTGCGAGAGTTTGCGATCTGTGCCGGGCATATTATGGTCCAGAGTTTTGTCCTGACACGCTGTCAAAAGAGTAAAATGTGGGACTATCTCGGTAATCTGGCAACCCTCTCGCTGGCAGGTTCACTGGCTCTTTTTTTGATCACCATTATCTGTATGAGGTTCAATATTAGCTGGTACATTGGATGGACGGGCGTCTTCCTCATCCCTATTCTGATGATCCGGGAGCACGTGCGGCGATCCAGGTTCCTTGAAATAGGTTACTGGCCCACCGTTACGTGGATTTTGTATCGGGTTCTTGTTTTCATCATCTTACTAGCATACTATGAAATACGATAAAATAGTGCTTGCAGGAGGAAACGGCTACCTGGGCCGGGTTTTACACCCTCGCGCGCCTTGGAGCAGGAGGGAAACTTGGAAACGGGCAGCAGTATGTATCGTGGATCCATGAACAGGATGCTGCAAAATGTACCGAATGGCTGTTCCGGCACGAGGGGGTTTCCGGGGTACTGAATTGCACTTCTCCAAGGCCGGTAAAAAATGAAGTATTAATGGCGGCAATCCGCAAGGCTTGCGGTATGGCATTTGGCGTTCCGTCTCCGGCCTGGTTGCTGGAACTGGGCGCGGGAATAGTCGGCACCGAGACGGAGCTTTTACTCAAAAGTCGATGGGTGTTGCCCAAAATACTATCGGACAATCGTTTCGAATTCAGTTATCCCGAGATTGAGCATGCCGTCAATGATATTGTGTGGCAACCATAATGCATTATATTTCTGCTAAAATTTCAACCGCAAATGGAGCAGCTTCGCGCCAAGTTCGATACTTACGGCCCGCTTTCGGAAGAAACGGCGGAAGATCTGGCGAAGCTGATCCGGCCGCATTCCTATGCGAAAGGAGACTATTTTTTGAAGGAAGGACAAACACCTAAAAACGTCGGTTATGTCGTAAAGGGGCTTCTTTCGCAGTATTACGCATCGCCGGACGGGGATTTGGTGATCAAGAAGTTTTTTCCCGAAAACCATTTTGCGGGCTCCCTACCCGCCATGCTCACGCATTCGCCCAGCATTTTCGCAATCAGGGCGCTGGAACCAACGGAAACATTGGAATACAATTTCTACGATTTCAAATCGCTTACCGAGAAGCATGCCGACCTGGCCGCATTCTATATCCGGTATATGGAGCTCCATTGGGTCATTGAAAAGGAACCACTGGAAATTTCCTTTCGATACGACAATGCCAGAACACGCTACGCCAATTTTCTGAAAGACTACCCCAATCTCGAACCGCGTCTCAAACAGCACGAAATCGCGTCGTACCTCGGCATTACCCCAACGCAGCTCAGCCGTATCCGTGCGGAAATGTAATTTTTCAAAGTCTCAACATTTGTAAATGTTTTGGCTTGACGGGCTCCCGACATTTGTCCCGTTCAAACCAAAACAACGACAAATGCTATGAAAAATGAAACCGATTTCCTGACGGACTCCCTCGAAAATAAGGCTGCTATCTTCGCTGCGGGCGAAGGTGAAGTGCTGGCTATGGGCGGCAACAGCATCACATTAAAGGTAACCAGCGACATTTCGAACGACCAGCTGGGTGTTTATGAAATCAAACTGGCGCCTGCCACGATCGGTGCGCGATTGCATTATCACCGTTTCATGGACGAAACATTTATCGTACGCAAAGGCACGTTGACGATCGAACTGGCCAGCGGTCCCGTCCACGCACATGAGGGCGCGGTGGTGTATGTGCCGCGTATGACCGCGCACGGGTTTTCCAACCAATCCGCCGAAGAGGTGGTAATCAACCTCATATTCAACCCTGGTCAGCAACGGGAAGGCTTTTTCCGCGGACTGAAATCGATATTGACCGAGCCGGTGATCGACCCCGCGAAATACCTGAAATTGTACCAGAAATATGACAGCTTCCCGGTAGACGTGCAGAATATGTTGCCGGTTGGTCCTCCGCAATAGCCGCTAAGCTCCCGCATTCCGCAATTTCTGTTTCAGGACGCCCGCCGCTTTGGTATAACCACCCTCGGCACCGTCGATGAAGTGGATATGGCCGTCCTTGAGGTCATGGACGTAGCACGACATCACGGATTCGCCGCTCACATGCAATCCGTAGCGAATCTCCCCTGCCGCTTCCATGGCGTCGAGGGCGGCTTGAAGCTGCTCACGCTGCCCGGGCGTACCGGTAATCACGGTGTTGATCTTCCCATCCATCACCAGCGTGTCCGACATTTCGACCAGGCTATTGAGGTAGTCCCTTCCATATGACGTCCGGAAGTATACGTAACCGAAGAGCCAGGCAATCCAGGATGCCGCCAGTCCCAGAATGCTCGTGCTGCCCTCCCTGACCCGCATCTCCATTTCCATCTTTTTGAAAGTGGTCCGCCAGATCAGCCTGGCAACAGAAATAGGCTGCCTCCGCGGAAAAGGGCCATAAATACCGTCGACATACTCCATCACCTTCGCAAACAACGCGGCCTGATTTTGCCCGGCCGGCGCGGTCACGAGCAGGGTCACTACCTCCTGGTCCAGTTCGGGCGGGCCGATTTTGTCCCACCGGCATTGCATACCGCTCAAGTCCAGTTCGTCGTCGGGTTCCGGTTCATAATCGAACCGGTAATGCTCGCTTTTGATGCGTTTCTCGGCATAATACAAGCCGTCGCCTAATATGACTGGAATTGAAAATGCGCCCGCCACGCGCAATTTGCTAACTTTCAGTTCATATCCTTTGGCATAAATCTCGCTCACCGCCACGATTCCAATGCGGAGGTCCAATGCAAAATTCTCCCTCGTATTCTTTCTGAAAACCGCCAGCGCACGCATGGCCGCATCGGCAATGGCAGGCGGCACGATGAATGTGGCCCCGTCGCCGCCAAAAAAGAACGGAACGGTAATACCCGCCTTGAATGCGATATTGAGCACGCTCACAATACTGCCCGTGGCGATCAGATTCACCGTCTCGTGCAATCCGCTCGCAACAGCCGCCGTCGAATTCCGGATATCGGTCACCACCACGTGCCACGACTCGGGCACATTGTAAAACAGATGCTCCTCCGTAAGCAGTTCGCCGAGCGAAATATGGTTAGCAGGCAAACGCGAATAAAACTGTTCGTTCCGGGCCAGCGACATGATCGTTGTATAAGTTCAGGGTTAATTTAAACCTAATTTCTCAAATAATTAAGCCGCTGAAAATCGATAATCCTGTCAAGTTTTTGTTTTTTGCAGGTTAAAATTGAATGCCTGCCGCGTTCCGGGCCATCCCGATAATACCAGACAATGGCCGCGACTAACCTGAAACCCGCGTTTGCTGAATGCTTCGACCGACTTTTTATTATTTTACACTCCTGTTTCTCCTGTTGCAATCGGCCTGGGCCACGGCTCAAACAACACCCGCCGGTAGCAAAGCCTGGCTGAAAGAATACAATGAATACCGCGAGTATGACGATGTGTATGTCGTCAAGAAGGTGAGTATTCCATGCCGATCGTACGAAACCTTCGTCACCGACAAAAACGGCCGGAAACTCTCGCCCGCCTACCGCGATATCGGCGACTTTGCCGAGGGGCTGGCCGAGTTTGTACCGATGGAGCTCGGGCCCGAAGGACACGGCTTGCACGGCTTTATCGACAAGCGCGGTAAAATTGTCATCGAACCCAAATACACCTCCACCGACCGGTTCCGAGACGGTAAAACCTGGGTTATATACCCATCCGGCAAACACTACGGACTTTCATACATCGATCTTAAAGGGAATGAAATCTACAAAATCCCTATTCACCATTATACCAGAAACTATCTGATCAAGGATTCGGATATCGATTTCCTTTGCAATCATGATACGAAAGAGGATGTTTTATGGTGGATACAAAGGCCGATGGATTTCCATATACTGAACTTCAATTTCAGCCGCTTCATCGAAAAAGAAATAAAAGCCTCCAAGTTCATTTACCATTTCCTTTACAAAGGCAAATACGGGATCATCGATAAAAATATGATGCTGAAAGTCCCGGTGGCACTCGACGACATCGATCCTGATTACAAATACTCCGGCCAGGGAATGGAGCGCGTGCGGTACGGCGATAAGTACGGTTATATTAGTCCCTTCACCGGCGATCTCATTGTTCCGTTTGAATACACCGATACCCGCAAACCTACCAATGGTTTGTTTTGGGTAAAAAAGGATGGGAAATGGGGCTGCATCGATAAAACCGGGAAGTTACGCATTCAGCATTTGTACGACGAAGCCACCGGCTTTACTGCTGAAAACCGCTCCGCGGTCGCTATTAATGGTAAATTCGGGCACATCGATAAATCGGGCAAAATACGGACGCCATTGAAATATGACTTTGCTTCGTATTACAATCACGGCATATCGATGATCCGCATCGATGATCAATACGGTTACATAGATACGACCGGCCGTTTCATCACCAAAATCATCTACGACGAAGCCCTTCCTTTCGATCACATTACCACCACCGTTGAGCGCTCATGGCTCCGTTTTGAACTTTCACTCGACGGCAAGGAGAAATTCGTGGGTTTCTCCTATAAACTGAATGCGGTATTTATCATCCTCGGCGTCATCATTTTCATTTGGCTGAACAATTTGCTTTACCAGCGCGTGTTGAAAAAACGCCTGGCGAAAGTGACCAGCAAAAAGTAAGGCTTACCATTTCAGGACAGCCTCGTGATCCGCTTCCGGATCGCCCGCCGTTCGGCGGCAGTTCTGGCCAGCTGCAAGGCACTTTCCAGGTTTTCCAAAGCCTTCTGCCGGTCGATCCCGTCATAGAGTTCACCCAGTAATGCGAAATAGAAGTGATTGCCTTCCAGCCCCAGGACTTCCGTTTCATGGATTCCTTCGGCCTTTCCTTTCCATTTGGATATTGCAAACGCCCGATTAAGCGCTGCAACGGGGGAGTAATTGCGTTTTAATAGCTGATCGTAATAGAAAACAATGCTGCTCCATTTCTCCGGGCTATCCTCTTTTTGCGTATGCCAGTAAGCAATTCCGGCCTCGAGATGGTACCGTGAAACCTCATCGCCCTTTGCTGCCGATTGCAGAAAAGCGCATCCATTTCTGATCAGATCGGCATTCCACAGGCCGGGATCCTGTTCCTCGTAGAGCACCCGCTCGCCCGAAGCGTCCGTACGTGCGTCGAAGCGCGAGGCGTGAAAGCACATCATCGCCATCAGCGCATTGACTTGCGGCTTGTTTGTAGCATTGTTTTCGATCAGCATGGCACATAGCCGCATTGCTTCCAGGCAAATATCCTTTCGAAGCGTACGGTCCTGGCTCATCGAATAATATCCTTCATTGAAGAGCAAGTAGATGGTGGTCAGCACAGAGCCGAGCCGCACATCCATTTCTGCCGGAGCCGGCATTTCAATGCGAATATCAATCTCCCGGAGCCGTTCCCGGGCCCTGGTTAGCCGCTTGTTAATGACTTCTGTCGTCGTCAGAAACGCGTCGGCAATCTCCTGGATGCCAAATCCGCAAAGTACCCGCAGCGCCAGCCCGACCTGCGACTCTTCCGATATAGCCGGATGACATACCGCAAAAAGCATTTGCAACTGGCTGTCTGTAATATTCTCCGGGGTAAGGTCTATCTCAAATGTCGCGTCGCCATCCATGCCGGACCGGATCTCCGGCAAAACCCTTTCCTCGTAGATTGAATGCCGATGCAGGTAATTCTTCGCCTTGTTTTTGGCTGTGTTATACAGCCAGCCCGCAGGGTTCGGCGGCGGCCCCTCGATACCCCATGCCTGCGCTGCCACCAGGAATGTATCGCTCGCAATATCTTCCGCCACCTCTATCTCCCTGAACCCGAAATGCCGGCAAAGTACCGAAACGATCTTCCGGTATTCTGTCCTGAACAAATGCGGGATCAGCGGTTCACTGCTCATGAACGGAAACGATTTTCCGTACCTCGACGCTGTTTCCCTCGCCGTTCAGGATCGGGCATTGCGCTGCCAGCCGCATTGCATCATCGAAACTCTCCGCGCGAACCACGATAAACCCAGCAAGCGATTCCTTCGTTTCGGCATACGGCCCGTCCGTTACCATGCCGTTAGGTTTGAGCACTTTCCCTTCTGTGGAAAGCCCCTTCCCTCCCGCGAATTTTCCCTCTTCCACAATACCGCTGATCCAGCGATGGTACTGCTTCATGTATTCCTGCATTTGCTCGGGAGAAGGCTGGGCTCCCTTTGTCAGGAGATCAAGGCGCATGAGGATCAGATATTCTTCCATGGTGTTGATTTTAATGTAAATATTCTGATAAATTTTAAGATATTACCGTTATTAAGCCACTTGATTCGTAACGAAACAAGACGTAACTTTAAACCCGCGACACACTATCAAAATGCAAGAATTTCACCTCCGCATGCATTTGGCTGCGCTTCGGCAATACCTTCGCGATCGTCAGGACTCTATGCCCCGGAAGGAATTGGATCAGGTGCTGGACATGATAGCACTTATTCAAAAAGCGTTAAATGAAGAGAATAACAATACTACTGATTAATTCAGACCAGAAATTATGACGACAGAAACCAACCAATCGGAGCTGGAAAAGCTACTTGCGGATAGCAAACAGGCCTTGAAAGACTATTGCGAATACAAGGGGGTTCAATATCCGATGGATCAATGGGTGACTATTTCTGAGTATTGCAAACGGTTCAAAATCCCCAACACCCAGACCGTGACAAACTGGATTCAGAGGGGGATTATACCCAGGGAGAACGTCGTAACCATCCCCGAATACAACAATATCCGGCTCATTAAAGCTATTCCCTATCACGACAATCAGCGATCCTGAAAAGCAAACATTTCAAACCGCCTCATAGCTCAACAAAACCACCCCGCTGCTAAACACACGGTGGTTGATCAGCTTCAAATCCAGTTTCCTGGTTAAACCCTGAAATGAGGGCGTACCTTCTCCGATGGCTACGGGGTCGATCATGAACTGATATTCATCAATCAGGCGCGCCTCGGCAAGCTGGGCGATAATGCTGCCGCTGCCGAGAATGGTCATGACTTTGCCGGGGATAGCTTTGAGTTTTCGAACGGCTTCAATAAGATCGCCTTTAATGAGCGTGGTATTTTCCCAATCCGCGCTTTCCAGGGTGGTTGAGAATACGATCTTTTCGGATTCATTCATACCCTGGGCAACCTCCGGCATACTTTCGATCGCCATAGGCGTCGGCCAGAAACCCGCCATCATTTCATAGGTAACCCTGCCGAACAGCAGTGTGGCTTTCGCTTCAAGGTTATCGGCGGCGAACCCGTTTTCTTCCTCTCCGTGCCGGTGCCAGCTGATGTCGTTATCAGGGCCTTTAAAATATCCATTGAGCGTCGTGAAATTGTAGGCAATGAGCTTTCCCATGATGGTCTGTTTTTGAGGTGAATATTGTTTCAACTAACCCCATTACAAACGGGATGCCGGAAACAGGACAGACGCGTTGCATTTTTTTCAACGAAGCACATTCACAACGCCCTTGTAGTTCAAAAACGATCCATTCGTCAATTCTACCCTGATTTTATAGGGATAAACGCCCGGCGAAGTCTTTTGGCCGTGATAGGAACCATCCCAGCCAGCCGAGGGATCGGAGGCGGCGAAATTGGATTTCTGGTAAATCACTTCGCCCCAGCGGTTGTAAATAAACATCTCCGCGACCTGCTTCACACAGGCATTGCCAAACACATAAAAAACTTCGTTCAGCTGATCGTTATTAGGCGAGAATGCGTCGGGAATATCGATGCCGCAGGGCTTCACGTACACCTGTACCCGCGCCTCCCGCGTGCAAGTTTTGTCGGCGTCCGATACTTCCAGATGATACAATGTCGACTTTGGCGGCGATGCCCAGGGATCGGGACAGTCCGTACAAGACAGGCCCGACTGGTCCCAATGGTATGTGTAACTACCGGCAGGCGCGACAATGGGTTCTACATGGACGCTATCACCCTGCGTAATGGAAAGCGTGGGCGTGACGAACACATCAAGCTTTACAACTTCGAGGACCGTCGTCACCAGGCTATCGCAGCCGGTCGCCTGCGGAATATTCTGAACGTAAGTGCCGGGCTCGGAATAGGTGCTATCCCCTACCTTCACACTTTCCCCTTCGCAAATGCGGAGGTTTTGGGTAAACTTCCCGACCGGGTTCACGGTAAGCGTCAGGGTTACAGTGCTGTCACACACACTGCTTTTACTCACATTTCGAACAAAAACACCGCTGGTTTTCAACAAAGTGTCGCCCAGCGCAAAAACATCACCATCGCAAATAGTCTGTGCCAGCGTTGCGGTTTTCCTTTTAAAAGCGACTGTAAAATCCAGCCCAAGCGCACATGATTCGTCGAGACTGCCGCGCGGCACCATTTCTACGTGAAACCGGTCACCCAGGTTCGCTTTCACACGAATCTGCTGGGAGGTTTGGCCGTTATTCCAGCTATACTTGCCGAAACCCTCGGGCGCCGCCAGCGTAATATAGCCATCTGTATCGGGGCAATCGGCCACCTGCTTGATCTCCGATTTAAGACATTCTGCATCGAAATAGGCATAACCGAAATGCCTCATACGCGTACACCCATGAGCGGTCACGACGATCGTGAGCTTCTTGCCTACAAAATTCCGGAGATCTATCGCACCCACCGTCCAGTTGCGATACTGAATATCGCCCGAGGCTTGGAACCCCTCCACCGTGTTGGTACCTTCCAATTGAATATCATAGTTGCTGCAAGGCAACTCCTCTCCGTTGCTGTCGAATATCAGGATATTGAAGCCGGGTTTCTGATAAGGTTCGTGGTTGGCGCGGCCGTCGATGCCGGTATTTTGCAAAATGACCGCGAATTTGTACTGAAAAAGGGTATTATCGGCCGTGACGGTATACTCGGTATGAATGCGGCTGAAATGTCCGCCTTCGTTCACATTGCCTATCCGGATGGAATGCGTGCTCCCCGGCGCCACCATCGGAATGGATGGAATTTTAGGGTCGTTACCGTCGGAAAGGCTGGTCACGTAATGTTCGTTGTTACGCGTCCCATTTTGCTCGCTTTGGAAAACGGTTTGCTGGTTGGCATCGGTAACCGCACCGTAGGTAAGCACCCAGCCATTGGAATTCCCCTGCTCAAAGCCCACATTACTGCAATCGACCTGGGCCTGCGCAGCACACAGCAAAAGGTTGAAAATGGCGGTTAGACGTAAAATGTGCTTCATAAGGGTCCGAGGTTCGTTGCAACATTTTACGCGTTATTAAACATGGCCGTTGCGTGAAACAGGGAATCTTTTTGAACGCAAACAACATCGGCAAAAAAATCCGGCATTGAGGCTGGATACCAGCGTAAAAGCGGTGTCTTCACTTCTTTTATCGGCGTGCGGGGCGTGCTGAAAATATTTACAGGCCAGTGATGGGGGTTTTGATATAAAATATATGTCCTCATCATGAATGCGGCCTGCTTGCAATGGCATTGTACAGAAGCATTTATCTATCCTAAACCCTTAATATTATGAGATCTTTCTCTCTTTCCACCCTGTTGGTGCTCTTTATGCTGTGCCAGCCAGCCTGGTCGCAGGACAAGAAATACAGCATCGTAATCAAAGGCGGGCATGTGATCGACCCGAAAAACAACATCGACGCTGTTGTGGACGTGGCCATTGAAGGTACGCCGGGCGGCGAGGACGGCAAGATCGCCCTGGTAGCCAAAAACATCGACGCCAGCCAGGCCGTGCAGGTGGTGGATGCCAAAGGGCTCTACGTGACACCCGGACTGATCGACATTCACGTACATTTTTTCTGGGGGACGGACCTCAAAGGTACTTACCGCAACGGCCCGAATGGACTGCCCGCCGACGGCTTCACGTTCCGATCGGGCGTTACTACCGTCGTGGATGCTGGAAGTTCCGGCTGGAAAACTTTTGAGACATTTAAAAAACAAACCATCGATCTTTCCAAAACACGTGTACTCGCATTCCTGAATATTGTGGGTGAGGGAATGGCTGGCGGGAAATTCGAAAACAGCCTCGAAGAAATGGACGCGAAAGCAACGGCTGAAATGGCTAAAAAGTATCCCAATGACGTCGTAGGCGTAAAACTGGCGCATTTCGTAGGGCACGACTGGACACCCACCGACCGCGCATTGGAGGCCGGTAAGCTTGCCAGCATTCCCATCATGGTAGACTTCGGCAGCGCTAACCCTGTGTTGCCCCTGGAAGAGTTGTATTTGAAAAAATTCCGGAAAGGCGACATTTACACCCACTGCTTTGGCGGAAACAGCAACAACAGCGGCCGCGGTCGCGAGTCCATTGTGGATGTTTCTACCAACAAAGTGAAACCCTACGCCATCGAAGCGCAAAAAAGAGGTGTAATCTTCGATGTTGGCTTCGGGGGTGCGAGTTTCCTGTTCTCCCAGGGACAACCGGCGATCAAGCAAGGTTTTTATCCCAACTCCATCAGCACCGACCTGCACACGAGCAGCATGAACTCGGCCATGAAGGACATGAACAACATCATGTCGATGTTCATGGCGATGGGTATGGATTTCAAAAGTGTGATCAAAGCAAGCACCTGGAACCCCGCGCAGGAAATCCATCGCGAGGAATTGGGTAACCTCTCTGTTGGCGCACCCGCCGACATCGCTATACTGAACCTGCGCGACGGAAACTTCGGCTACTACGCCCGCGACGGCAAGATCACCGGCAAGAAACGCATTGAAACAGAAGCGACGATCCGCGGCGGCAACATTGTGTATACGCTCAATGCCCGTGTGGAGCCTGTGAACCTTCCCCGTCCGGAACGTCCCGCCGGGGCGCAGGGTCAACAAGGCCAGGGTGGAACCCCGCGATAGCTCTGAAAGATATTTATTTCGGAAAAAGGGTATTCCAAAGCATTTAATACATCTTTAAAACAATACCGGACAATGTCTGACAACCCTTGACCACGCTTGACAAAACGTGACCACACCTTGACAACGTCCGACAAATTATTCCTGCAACGCCCTTTAACCATTCAAACCCCCAATACCTTAACACCAATGAAACGCAGAGAACTTTTGAAAGATCTTTCCATGATCCCCCTCGCGGGAGGCGTTCTGAGCGCGGCGGCCGGCGCTCCGGCGGCCGGCCCGGCGGCATTTGCCGAAAGCAGCAAACCGAAATGGTTTCAGAAAGCCGCCTCAGCGGTTTCAGCACCCGGACCATTGAAGGCCGGACCGCAAATCTATCAGTCGATCGGTGTAGAGCCGATCATTAATTGCCGGGGGACATTTACCATTATCGGGGCTTCCATCGAGCTGCCCGAAGTTCGTCAGGCTATGGAGTATGCATGCCAATATAATGTACAGATCGACGAGCTGGCATTTGGTGTGGGCCAGCGCCTCGCCGAGATCACCGGCGCCGAATGGGGTATGGTATCCTCGGGCTGTGCGGCGGGCATGAATGAAGTCACAGCGGGTATTATCGCCGGCGGTAACCCCGAAAAACTGATCCGCATTCCTAACCTGGAAGGTTTTGAAAAAACAGAGGTGATCATTCCCAGGTCCTCGCGCAACGTGTATGACCACGCGATCCGTAACGTAGGTGTGAAAATCATTACGGTCGAAACCATCGAGGAACTCAAAAAGGCTATTACCCCGCGCACAGCGATGATTTACATGATGCCCGGTGATGAGCCGTGGACTGTAAAAGCCGTAGCGGATATCGCCAAGCCTGCCGGTGTGCCATTACTGGTGGACGCTGCTGCGGAGCGTTTGACAATCCCTAATATCCACCTGCAAGCCGGTGCATCCGTAGTGGCTTACAGTGGTGGCAAAGTAATCCGCGGGCCGCAATGTGCTGGCCTCATGCTGGGCAGCAAGGACGTCCTGATGTCGGCATGGCAGGCCAGCGCACCGCATCACGGTCCCTGCCGTAACAATAAGGTGGGCCGCGAGGAGGTAATAGGTATGCTGGCGGCCGTCGAGGCATGGGCTACCCGCGACCACAAAGCGGAAATGAAAATGTGGGTTTCGTGGCTGGATAATATTACCAAGAAATTGAACGGCATCCCAAGTGTTCAACTGGAAGTTCGCGAGCCGAAAGAAGGTGCGTTGGACAATGCTACACCGACATTGACCGTTACCTGGGACCCTACCAAGCTTAATATCACTGGCCAGGAGGTGGCAGACGAACTGCAAACTACTAAACCTCGTGTGGCCGTAGGAACCGGCTATCGCAGAGGCCCCGCTTCGACGCAATCGGGCCCTCCTACCACTTCGATCACGATTGCCGCTTACATGATGGGTCCGGGCAATGACAAGATCGTGGCCGAGCGCGTGCACGAGATACTCACCCGCAAGCGCAGCGCCCCGAAAGCCGAAGCCACCATGAAAGCGCCCGCTGCGGAGATTGCAGGCCGTTGGGACGTAAGTATCGAATTCTACACCAGTGCCAGCAAGCATACATTCATTATCGAAAGACAGGACGGCAACTATCTGTACGGAACGCACAAGGGCGAATTCGCTACCCGCGAACTTTTTGGTAACATCGATGGCGACGAGGTCCGCTTCCAGAGCCGGTTCAGCGTACCGGGAGACAACCTGACGATGACGTTCTACGGAAAGCTTTCGGGCGACACCATTACCGGTGAAATCGATATGGTGGAATACGTGAATGCGAAGTTTGTTGCCAAGAAAGCGACCTTCCCGGGCAACCGCCAGCGGATCAATATTCCTGCCGGACGCCCGTTATCGACCTAGGACATTGTTTCACATAACGGTAATTAACATAAAAAGCCTTGGATCGATGCCAGGGCTTTTATGCTAATTACTAAATCTAAAATTTTTAATATTTCCGGGCCTTTCTCATTTGCAAGGCTGAACAGTCTGATCCTGCGGGCACTAACCGATTTTCGGGGCACGAAACTACGACCAAAATGCGCAAATACGAAGGGTTTTTTGCGCAAGACGCGATATTTTCTCAAAAAAATCGGAGCACAACTGTTGCGCCGAATCATTAAAATACTACTTTTGCATCACGATTGACGGCCAGGTGGTGGAATTGGTAGACACGCTACTTTGAGGGGGTAGTGCCCGTTCGGGCATAGGAGTTCGACTCTCCTTCTGGTCACAACTAAAAGTGCGTTTGGGATTAACCAACGCACTTTTTTTATGCCCAAAAATTCAAAATGAGCCACTAGGACAGTCTTGGGACAATTAGATCGGCTCACGCAAATGCCAGCATTCCCACCTCCTTCATCGACTCTTCCAGGAAACTTTTAGCTGAAACCAACGAGTAATCTGCGACAAAACGAACCGAACTTCCCGGTTTGGTAAAGGTCACTACCTGTTCAAACATAAGCTCGGCATGTTGCGCATTTAAAACAAACGAGGTAATACGGACAATTTCCTCACCCTCCTCGCTACGATCGCGATGCAGGCAAACCTGAATGGCTGTTTCAGGAATTTGAATGATTTTGAAGTTCATAGTGGTGTTTTGGCTTGAAAGTGGTGAAAGTTTGTCACCCAGGATTGGCACAGCGAACATCGGAATGCTTCCAGTTTTACTATATTTACATAGACGCGCTTAACCTAAATAACATTGTAAATATAATATTCCATTTGGAAAATTGAAATACCAATTGGAGTTTTATATAACGAAAGATTGAACCTGATGATAGAAGTTGCGAGAATAGCGGCAATCATGAAAGCACACCACTTGAACACGGGTGAACTGGCTCAAATTGTGCAATTATCTCCGTCTAAAATCTCGAAGGTCCTTGCGGGAGATCAAAAATTCACTTCTGACGCGGTAGGCATATTGATCAAAGAGCTGGAAATCCACCCCAATTGGTTATTTGGCTACGAAGGCGAACCGAATGCTGTGATGTACCTAAAAGACCTCGTCCACAAAAGCGAAGTTGAAAAACTGGAAGCAAAAATCAGGGAGCTCAAAGACGAACTCGGAGAGGTATATAAGCAACTGGCAGAGGAACGGAGAGTAAAGTAATCACTTTTTGGGATTCAATTCCCGGATGCGCCGCTCACGCAATGCGGTGCGGTATTCACAAATTTCAACATCGATTTCAAGCTGCCGTCCCCTAGTTTTCCCAGGCAATGCCCGCTCCATTTCCAATTCACTCACATAACGCCTGACCCGATACGTCACGACCGCCAGATCGGCCACTGCGATAACTTTCAAACTAATAAACTGAATAAAATACGAGACTGGCGCCGCGAGATACACAATCGTCTCACGAGGAAAAGACCCTGGCAACTGCTGGGAGATGCCAATAATGAATGTCGATAAAAAGGTTACTGTTTCGGTCTTGTACTTGAATGATCTTTTCTTACGCCGTTTTCTGGCTTTTATTTCCATCCTTCAAGCACCTCTAAAAGTCTCTTAGCCTGACCATCCACGTGGTGCTTGCCCAAGACAATCGATTTGCCCGTTCGGGGGTTAGTAAGGACGATGTCGCCCCCGAAAAAGATTTTTTTGATAAGAATAAAAATGCCGCGCCCCACGATGAAAGCGACGCCGACACAGGAAATGTAGAAGATAATGTCGTTCAATAGCATGTGCAAAATCGTTTTAGTTTGTAATCTAACAAAGCTAGAAAGTTTTTCCAGAAATACAACTTTCCCGTTATCCAGTTGCATTCTACTTATCAGGCAATTATCTTTACAAACGTTTGAATAACCCTGAAATCTAGAAAAGTGTTGAATTACGCCCTCTGCATGAAGTTTACTTTCCTGCTTGGTGTGGTAGGCTTGGTGATGGCTTACGAGAGTAAATCTTTGGCGCAATGCAAGGAAACCATCAGCCCATCGAACCACAAGAAAGTTCACTACCATATAGTCCCGCTCTCCGGCCCGAAAGAATACCTTACCCTAGCCAAAACGGGTGAGGAAAGGATCCTCAATTACCACAATGACGAGTTCGGCCAGGTCTACCACGTTCAGATGTTCACCGAAATCAGGTTTTCGTCGGTAAAAGGTAATTTCTCGCTCTACACCACTATCAGCTCCACCGACCGCAGCAACTGGCAGAGCGAGTTTGTCCTCTCTACCCCCATCGAGCCCAAGGAGCTCGAAAAAATGAAAGGGACGGTGCAAATTGAAATACTACTGCCCGATGACAAGCGGATATTTAAAGTGAATGCTAAAAAGAACCAATTGCTTCACGAGGCGATCGCGTGCATGTACTAGGCGCACGTCATACGTAAAATAGCTCCTTGTTGAGTAGTGCCACGATTTTGTTGAAGTCCTCGGGATTGGAGGCAAAGTCCATATTGTTCACATCAATTTCGATGATTTTCCCGTCTTCATAGTTCTGTACAAAATCCTCGTAATAGCGATTGAGATTGGCAAGATAATCCGTCGAAATGTCGGCTTCAAACTCGCGGCCGCGCTTTTTGATCTGTGACACCAGCTTGGGAATATCCGCTTTGAGGTAAATCAGCAAATCGGGCTGGGACACAGTGCGGATAATGGATTCAAACAGCAGCAGATAAGTCTGGTAATCGCGGTCTGTCAGCACGCCCGATTCATACAGGTTGCGGGCAAAAATGTAGGCATCTTCAAAAATAGTCCGGTCCTGAACAATCGTCGAATAGGTTGTTTCCCGGATTTTCTGGACCTGCGCAAATCGGTTGTTCAAAAAATAAATTTGCAGGTTGAACGCCCAGCGCTCCATATCTGTATAAAAATCAGCCAGATAGGGATTTCCTTCCACCGCCTCATACATCACCTCCCATTTGAAATAATCCCCCAGCATCTGGGTCAATGTAGTTTTACCTGCGCCGATGTTACCAATGATAGCGATGTGCATAAGGAAGTAGGATGAGTTGAGTAATAATTGAACGAGTGCTCACAAAAATATGTATTTCAACGGATAACCGGTCAGCTACAAAACTGATTTTCGGCATTTTCTTAAAACTTGCATTATTCGTATATTTGCGGCTGATTTGGAGAAAAGAATTAAACGATGAAACCTTACAGGGTTATCCTATATTATTACTACACGCCCATCGCCGATCCCGATACTTACCGCGATGAGCATCACCTCTTTTGCGTGGCAAATAACTTGCTGGGCCGCATTATCGTAGCTCCTGAGGGGTTGAACGGCACGGTTTCGGGCACGCCGGAGCAATGCGAGGCTTATATGAATTATGTCCGCTCCGACGCGCGTTTTGCAGGCGTACAGTTCAAAGTGGAAGAGTCGGACCATGTTGCATTTCAGAAGCTGCACGTGCGCGTGAAGGACGAGATCGTCAACTCCGACCTGCCCGTGAATCCGCTGGTACGCACAGGAAAGCACCTCGAACCGGCCGATTTCAAAGCCATGCTGAACGACCCGGATGTGGTACTCGTGGATATGCGCTCTGATTACGAGCATGAAGTAGGCAAGTTCAAAGGCGCGATCACGTTCGATATGCACAACCTCCGCGAACTGCCGGAGCATATGCACGAGATCGAACATTTGAAAGACAAAAAAGTAATTACCTATTGCACAGGCGGTATCAAATGCGAAAAAGCCAGTGCATACCTGCTCGACGAGGGCTTCACAGACGTTTACCAGCTTCACGGAGGCATTATACGTTACGGTCTGGAAGAAGGCGGTGAAAACTTCGACGGCAAATGCTACGTGTTCGACAACCGCATTACCGTGGACGTGAACAGCGTGAACCCGACGGTGATTTCTAAATGCTACATCTGCGAAGAAGCCTGCGACCGCATGGTGAACTGCGCAAACCCGGAGTGCAACAACCACGTGCCGATCTGCGAAAAATGCGGCTGGGAAATGGAGGGCGCCTGTTCGGCAGAATGCAAAACGCACCCTGCCAAACGCGCTTACGACGGCACCGGCTACTACGTGGTCAATAGCAACCACTACCATCCGATGCAAGGACTGAAAAGCCAGCAGAAGAATATCAAAAAGATGAAACTCGCATTGAAAACTGAATCGGCTTAGCCGGTTCAGTTTAACGGTTTTTCGAGCACGTAATCGTTCATCCAGTAAGGGCCGATGGGAATGTCCTGCTCGTCGACGACCCGAAAACCCATTTTTTCGTAGAACGTTTTAGCCTTGTTATAGCGGTTCACGTTCAGCGACAGCACTGTTCCCCCCAGCGACTTCACGTAGTTTTCAGTTGCATGCAAAAGGTATTTACCAGCACCGGTTCCCTGCGTGGCGGGAAGCACATATATTTTGTGTAATTTGAACTTTCCCGGCTTCTCCTCCGACACTGACGAAAAGCCGACGGACGTTTCGTCGCTTAGCAGGATCATGAATTGCTGCCCGGACTGCATCTGGTCCGCGAGGGATTCGGGAGAATATATTTTTTCGAACATAAAATCGATCTGGTCCTTGCTAAGGATGTCACGGTAAGTGGGTTCCCATGTTTTTTCCTGGATTTCGATGATGGTCGGAATGTCCGCGACCGAGGCTTGTAGTGTTGCGAATGAAGGCATATTGCTTAAATTTGGCAGCTTGAAAAGCGCAATTAAATATTTATTCACTTAAAAACCATGTTACTGAGCCGGCAGACCAGATCGCACGAAGCAGCTAAGCACCCGATCAGTAGAAATATATGAAACCCCTCATTTTAGTTACAAATGACGACGGAATAACGTCAAAAGGAATCCGAACACTGGTTGAAATCATGCAGACGCTGGGCGAGGTGATCGTGGTCGCTCCCAACAGCCCGCAGTCGGGAATGGGCCATGCCATTACCATCGGTGAACCGCTCAGGCTTTATTCCACCCATATTTTTGATGATGTGACGGAATATGAATGCTCGGGAACGCCGGCCGATTGCGTTAAACTGGCTAAAAACTACGTGTTGCAGGACCGCAAGCCCGACCTCGTGGTAAGCGGCATCAACCATGGGAGCAACAGCTCGATCAGCGTGCTGTACTCCGGCACCATGTCGGCGGCTATTGAGGCGGCCATCGAAGGCATTCCCGCAATCGGTTTTTCACTTTGCGATTTCAGGGAGGATGCGGATTTCAGCCACGCTGTTCCCTACATCAAGTCGATTACGGAAGAGGCTTTGAAAAATGGTATTCCAAACGGTATTGCATTGAATGTGAACATTCCTGCTAAAACAGACCTGGCGCTGAAAGGCGTAAAAGTGTGCCGCCAGGCCCGTGCTAAATGGCAGGAGAAATTTGATTATCGCGTCGACCCTAATGGTCGCGGCTACCTTTGGATGGCCGGCGAGTTTGTGAATTTTGATACGGAAAAAGAAGACACCGATGTCTGGGCGCTGGATAACAACTATATTTCAGTGGTGCCATGTCAATATGATCTGACAGAGTATGAAGCGTTGAAAAAGCTATCGACCTGGGATTTGTAATTTAACCAACAGCTATGGCATTAGTAGGCAGTTTATTAAAAAAAGGCATCCATTTCAGCAACATCGTTGCCAACCGCCGCAAGGCAAGTTTACACCAGCAGCAGAAAAAGACCCTGGCCAAATTGCTGGCCAAGGCCAGATATACCGAGTTTGGCGAGAAGTACAATTTCGACGAACTGCTTTCCACCATTCTTTTCGGTGAAAAAGGGGCATTTTACGAGCTCTACAAGCGTACCGTTCCCGTGTACGATTACAACAAGATATTCAACGAGTGGTGGCACAAATCGCTGGAGGGTGAAAAGGACGTGTGCTGGCCGGGAACGATTAAATATTACGCATTGAGTTCGGGGACCTCGGAGGCCGCCTCCAAGCAGATTCCGGTGACGAAGGCCATGACAAAGGCTATTCAAAAGACCAGCATCCGGCAGATTCTTTCATTAGGTCACTACAAAGACCTGCCGCCTGATTTGTACGAAAAGGGATTCCTGATGCTCAGCGGCAGTACCAATCTGAACCCGCACGACACGGGCAGTCTGGCAGGCGATTTGAGTGGTATTCAAATCCAGCAGATCCCGCGCTGGTTCAGACCTTACTATAAACCAGGCCAGAAAATCGCGGCACAACGCGACTGGGGCCTGAAACTGGAAGAGATTACGCGCGTAGCGAGCGAATGGGACATCGGATTCGTCGTAGGCGTGCCTGCGTGGATCCAGTTGCTTTTCGAAAAGATCATCGCGCATTACAATGTGAAAAACATCCACGAAATCTGGCCGAACCTGCAAGTGTTCGCCCATGGAGGCGTTTCGTTTGAGCCGTATCGCAAAGGTTTCGAGAAGTTGCTGGGCAAGCCGATGACCTACATCAATACTTACCTTGCTTCGGAAGGTTTTATCGCTTACCAGTCCCGACCGGGTGCGGTGGGGATGGAATTGGTGTGCGATAATGGCCTGTTCTTTGAATTTATCCCTTTCACCCCTCAAAACTTCGATTCGGACGGTGTAATGCTCGATAACCCCGAAACGCTGATGATCGACCAGGTGGAAGAAGGAAAAGAATATGCATTACTGCTGTCGACTTGCTCGGGCGCGTGGCGCTACCTGATCGGCGACACGCTGAAATTCGTGGACAAATCGCGTGGCGAAATCGTCATTACGGGTCGCACGAAGCACTACCTTAGCCTCTGCGGTGAGCACCTTTCAGTGGATAATATGAACAAGGCGATCGACCTCGTTTCCCGTGAAATGGGTATTTCGGTGAAAGAATTTACCGTTTGCGGCATTGAGCACGGCAGCCTGTTCGCGCACGACTGGTACGTGGGCGTAGAAGAATCCAATGTAGATGCAGAGGTTTTGAAACAAAAAATCGACGCAAAGCTCGCGGAACTCAACGACGACTACGCCGTAGAACGCCGTCACGCATTGAAAGAAGTGTTCGTAACGGTCCTGCCCAACCAGGCATTCTACGACTGGATGGAGTCCAAGGGCAAGCTCGGCGGGCAGAACAAATTCCCCCGCGTCTTCAAGAAAGACCTGATCGACGATTGGAAAAACTTCCTGAGATCCGAAGGTTACATTAAACAATAACCCCTACTTCAAAAAATTGGTATAAGCAATCTGACAGGCGATGAGAATAAAAACCACGCCTGTCACTTTGTTAAACAGGGTCACCACTTTCGGCGTAAACAGCTTTTTGAGCCGGTGCGCGAAAACAGCGATGGCGCTTTCTACCAAAAACACGGCAATCACGCTCGCGGTAAAGAACAATATCACCTGGTTGAGGTTAAAATGCAGATTCGTGCGGATGTACGAGGCAATCGTAACCCAGCTGATGAAGTTCACCGGATTCAGGCCATTCAGCAGGAAGCCCGTCGTGAAATAGTAAAGGAAATTCCCGAAACGCGTTTGCGGTTCTGCGATCTGGGGCTGGCCTTTGATGATATTGCTTAACCCTAATGCAGTCAGAAATATCACACCCGCGCCGGCCATCCATTGCTGAAAATTGGGAATATCGGGCAGCAATGCAGTGCCGAAAATGGCAAAGAAGACGAAGATAATATCACAGATAAATACGCCGAAAGCGATTTTAATCCCCGTACGATACCCGTTATCGACGCTGTTTTGGACCAGTGAAAAAAATACGGTCCCAAAAGTAAGACATAATGCGACGCCCGTCAGCGTCCCGTAAAGTAGTGCTTGCAGCATATCAGATACCTTTCAGTCTCGCGGTCATTAATATGGCTGCAACCGAAAGCGAATCGGTGATTTCGGAGCGCATAACCATTTCTACCGCTTCTTTCAAAGGTAATTTCCAGACTTGCAGATCTTCGGTATCTTCCGGCTCGGCCTGATCTTGCGTGAGCTCCTCGGCAATGAACAGGAAGCCCTCTTCGTTAGTTGCCGAGTTGGATGTGTGAATGCGGGAGAGTTTCGTCCACTTGTTAGCCAAAAGGCCGGTTTCCTCTTTCAACTCGCGCTTGGCGGCGTCGAGCGGATCCGCACCCAGTGCACCGCCGCCCTCGGGAATTTCCCAGGAATATTCGTCGATTGCGTAACGGTACTGGCCTACGAGGTAAATGTTGTTGTCGCTGTCCACCGGGATCACCCCTATCGCCTGATTTTTAAATTTAACCAAACCGTAAATGCCTTTGTTGCCCGAGGGGTTAATCACGTCACGGTGACTGAGTTCCAGCCAGGCATTCTCATAAACGGTTTCCGACGATAGTGTTTTCCAGTTATTTTCAGTGGATATAACCCGCATTTTCTTAGTATTTTTGGCTTTTCATTGACAAATCTCAAATGCAAATAAACCAAAATAAGCTTAAACAACGTCTCATCATGCTGTCTTTTGTAGCCAGCATTCTGTTGACAGCATTAAAGTTTTTTGCATTCTATCTTACCTCTTCCAACGCCATTCTGAGCGATGCTCTGGAATCGATTATCAATGTAATCGCAAGTGGTTTTGCGTTTTACAGCGTTTACCTATCTTCTCAACCCAAAGACCGGAACCATCCTTACGGCCACGGCAAAGTAGAGTTTTTTTCAGCAGGTTTTGAGGGCGCATTGATCATCATCGCATCGATATTCATTGTGGTAGAGGCCGTGAAAAGACTAATGGACCCAGCGCCAATCGAAAACCTGGCGCAAGGCTCGCTGTTTATTGTTTTCACGATTTTTGTCAATACGGCCATTGGCTACAAACTGCTCACCGAAGGCCGCCGGGCGAACTCGCTGGCATTGGTCGCAGACGGGAAGCATTTAATGTCCGACAGCATCAGCAGCGTGGTCCTCATTTTAAGTGTAGGTTTGATCATGCTGACGGGCTATATGTGGATCGATAGCGTCGCTTCCCTTCTGTTCGGGCTTTTCCTGGCTTACAGCGGTTCGCAGCTGGTAAGCAAATCTGTGGCCGGCCTGATGGATGCCAGCGATGAGTTACTGCTCGATAAAGTGATCCGTACTTTAAATGAGAACAAAAAGAACGAGTGGATCGACGTCCATAATCTCCGCGCCCAGCAATACGGCTCCGACCTGCATATCGACTGCCACCTGACTTTACCCTATTACTGGGAATTGCAAAAAGTACACGAGACGATCCACGATTTCGAGAACATTCTGAAAGCACCGCAAGTGGGTGAAACGGAAATTTTTGTTCACGCCGATCCATGCGTATACCAATGTTGCTACTTTTGCAGGATCGACAATTGTCCCGTCCGCCAGCACGCGTTCGTGCAGGACATTGAATGGGACGCAGCAAAGCTCACCAAAAATGAGAAGCTGTACCGCGAAGCCAGAATCAATATTCAGGAATAATAATCAAATCTAAATTCTAACCAATCATGGACTTTTCTCGTCGCGATTTCCTTAAAAAGGCCGGAGCCACTGCGCTTGCGGCCTCTGCATTCACTGATTTGTTCGCCGAACCGGCGGCTAAAAAACTCTGGTTTGACATTTCACTGGCCGAATGGTCATTGCATAAGGCTCTTTTCGCGAAAAAACTGACTAACCTCGATTTCCCTGAACTGGCTAAAAAAGAGTTCGGTATCTCGATCGTAGAATATGTAAACCAGTTCTTCAAAGACAAAGCAGAAGATAAAACTTACCTCGCCGAGCTGCTGAAAAGAGCCAAAGACAATGGCGTGACCAACAACCTGATCATGATCGACGGTGAAGGCGGCCTGGGCGAACTCGACGCTGCGGTGCGTAACAAAGCGGTTGAAAACCACTATAAATGGGTGGAAGCTGCGAAATACCTGGGCTGCAAAACCATCCGCGTGAATGCACACGGTAAAGGTTCCGACGAAGAAATCGCGAAAGCTGCGGTGGACGGTCTGGGTAAACTGGGCGAATTCGCTGCCAAAACCGGCATCAATGTGATCGTTGAAAACCACGGTGGTTCTTCATCAAACGGCAAATGGTTGTCGGGTGTGATGAAGCAGGTGAATATGAAAAACGTAGGTACCCTGCCTGATTTCGGTAACTTCTGTATCAAACGTTCGGCCAACGGCTGCGAAGAATCTTACGACCGTTACCTGGGAACTCAGGAGCTGATGCCTTTCGCCAAAGGCGTGAGCGCGAAAACATACGATTTCGATGAAAAAGGCAACTGTATCGAAACCGACTACGCTAAAATCCTGAAAGTAGTAAAAGCCAGCGGCTTCAAAGGCATTGCAGGTATTGAGTACGAAGGAAGCAAGCTTTCCGAATATGATGGTATCAAGGCGACCAAAGCGCTCCTCGAACGCGTAGGGCCAACCGTGTAATCGCATCCGTAACAACAAGTGACAACACTTGACTATAAATGACAACACCTGACAAATAGCTTGCCAGGTGTTGTCATTTATAGCTCCTAAATTCACGCAAGACCGCCTATGTCACCCTGAGCGGAGTCGAAGGGTATTTGCATCGCGCCAATATGTTTCGACTGCGCTCAGCATGACATGATCGCCCTACATTCCGAGATAGGCCAAAAACTCCTTCTTGGTCGTTTCCTCCTCGAATTTACCGCCGTAATAGGCCGTAACTGTCGAGCTGCCTGAGTCGCGGATCCCGCGTGACTGTACGCACATGTGCTGCGCGTCGATTACCACGGCAACATCTTCCGTTTGTAATGCCTCTTTTAATTCGTTAGCGATTTGCACGGTAAGCCGCTCCTGTACCTGCGGGCGTTTGGAGTAGTATTCTACAATGCGATTCAGTTTCGACAAACCAATCACCTTTCCGCTCGAAATATAAGCCACGTGAGCCTTGCCGTAAATGGGCACAAAGTGGTGCTCGCAGTTCGAGAATACCGAAATATCCTTCTCCACAAGCATTTGGTTATATTTATACTTGTTATCAAAAAGGGCGATAGCGGGCTTGTTCTTGGGATCCAGACCGCTGAAAACCTCCTTGATGTACATTTTCGCAACCCGTTTCGGCGTGCCTTTCAAACTATCGTCCGTCATATCGAGCCCCATAATCTCCATGATATGGCGGAAATGCTTTTCAATAAGCTCCATTTTAAGCTCGTCCTCCATCGCGAACGCGTCGGCGCGGAGGGGTGTCTCTATTCCTGAAAACAAATGATCGTCACCAACCTCTTCAATGTCCAAAGCTTCACTGGACTGGATACTCGACAAAATTCCGTTCTGTTTCATATAGTCTGATTTTCAGGTCGAGACCTGCTTCAATTTTGGGTCTTATAATTGAATAAATAACGATCGCGATATTTTCTGCGGTCGGATTAAGGGTTTTGAATTCTACCACGTCGAGATTCAGGTTCCGGTGGTCAAACCGGTCGATAACGGATTCCTTCAATATGGCGCTCAACACTTTCATGTCGATCACGTAACCGGTTTCGGGATCAACGGGCCCCGTTACTTGCACGATCAACTCATAGTTGTGTCCATGAAAGTTGGGATTGTTGCATTTGCCGAAAACGTCCCTGTTCTTTTCCTCCGGCCAGTCCGGATTATGAAGACGATGGGCTGCATTGAAATGCTCCTTCCGGAACACCGCCACCTTTTGCACCATATTTTAAACCACTTAAAATTTTAATTTGCCTTAAATGTCGTTACAAAGTTTGTGTCCAACACATTTAAGGGTTCGAGCATGCTGTGAGTCGCTCTCAGAAGTCTCTTGCTTTGGGTAAACGCTGTAAGCTAGCAAATTGTTCACGGCATTCCTATTTAGTATTACCCGAAAGCGTTCGCAATGTCAATTTTTAATTAATAAAAAAATTTAAAAATCTGGCATTTGCGTGTAAATTGCAGCCCCGGACAGGGTAAGACCAAATAATCTTCTACCAACCTAGTCGCTAACTTTCAACAGATTCTGATATGGATAGACGTGATTTTCTGCAAAAAACAGCGCTGGCTGCGCCCGTCGCAGGGCTTATGCCATCGCTTCATTTGAAAAAAGAAAAACCGGCAGGAAATGTACGTTTAGGATTTATCGGCGTCGGGCTGCGTGGCCGGAATCATGTGGAGCAGGCGCTTTTCCGCCCGGATGTGGAAATCAATGCGATATGCGACATCGATCCCGAGGCCGTCAATATCACACTCGATAAGATCAAAAAGGCAGGAAGGAAAGCTCCCGCAGTGTATTCCAAAGGCGAAGAGGATTTCATGAACCTCGTCAAACGCGACGACCTCGACGGTGTGCTCATCGCCACACCCTGGCAATGGCACGTGCCGATGGCGCTGGCCTCGATGAATGCGGGAAAATATACCGCAGTGGAAGTTTCGGCGACTGTGACGCTGCAAGAATCGTGGGATTTGGTCAATACTTTTGAAAAGACCGGCTCGCATTGCATGATCCTTGAAAACGTGTGTTACCGCCGCGATGTCATGGCCATTCTCAAAATGATCCGCGAAGGTATGTTCGGCGAAATGACCTACGCGCACTGCGGGTACCAGCACGATTTGCGGGGAATCAAGTTCAATACCGGCAAAAGCAATGAAGGGCACGGTGTCGAATTTGGTGCAAAAGGCTTTTCCGAAGCTAAATGGCGCACCCAGCATTCAGTCGATCGTAACGGCGACCTCTACCCTACCCACGGCCTCGGCCCGGTGGCGCACTGGCTCGACATTAACCGGGGCAACTGTTTTACACATCTGACCTCCATGTCTACCAAATCACGCGGTTTACATAAATATATTGTAGACCACGGCGGCAAAGATCATCCCAATGCGAAAGTCAATTTCAAACTGGGCGATATTGTAACCACGATGATCCAATGCTACAATGGGGAGAATATCGTGCTGATCCACGACACCAATTCGCCACGCCCCTACTCGCTCGCATTCCGCGCGCAGGGGACGGAAGGCATCTGGATGAACGACGGCCACACGATTTACCTCGAAGGCGTATCACCTAAAGAGCACGTTGGCGAACCCGACAAACCCTATCTCGATAAAAACGACCACCCGCTTTGGACAAAGTATGCCAAAGAAGCTGAGAATGCAGGCCACGGGGGCATCGACTACTTTGTGCTACGCGGGTTTGTGGAAGCCATCAAACGTAAAACCGCGCCGCCGATCGACGTTTACGACGCGGCTGTGTGGAGCGCTATCAGTCCGCTTTCCGAACTTTCCATTGCCCGTGGAAGCTCGCCCGTTGAGATCCCGGACTTTACACGGGGAAAATGGCGAACAAACAAGCGGATTTTTGGCCTGAATGATGAATATTGAGTATTATAACAAACCAAAATAGATAATAACCTGAACAACCTTATCCAATACGACTTAAATGAGCAAAAAGAACAGTTACCTGGGTCCCCTCTTCATTATCGGCATTCTATTCTTTGTGATGGGTTTCGTCACATGGGTTAACGGAACACTGATCACCTTCTTCAAAAAAGCATTCTCTCTCGACAACACCAGTTCCTACCTGGTAACGTTCGCATTTTTCATTTCCTACACCGTCATGGCGATCCCGTGTTCGATGGTTTTGAAAAAGACCGGTTTCAAAAACGGCATGTCGCTGGCACTCGGCGTCATGGCTGTGGGTACGCTGATCTTCATCCCTGCCGCGGAAATGGCTTCCTATCCATTGTTCCTGGTGGGGCTTTTCACGATCGGTATCGGTCTAACGGTCCTTCAAACTGCTTCTAACCCATATGCAACGATCCTTGGGCCACGCGAAAGTGCTGCGCAGCGGATCAGTATTATGGGTATCGCTAACAAATCGGCCGGTATTTTCAGTCAGATCATCTTTGGTAAACTGCTTCTCGCGGGCGCATCCACAGGCGATCCCAAGGCGGAACTCGACAAAGTCGCGATGCCCTATCTGGTACTGACCGCCGTACTGATCGCACTGGCACTCATTATCAGAATGTCGAAAGGACTTGTGGAGGTGAGTGAAGAAGAGGATGATGCACCAGCTGCTGCTCAACAGGCCACAGCTCAGAAAACCAGCGTTTTGCAATTCCCTAACCTTGTGTTGGGAGTGCTCGCATTGTTCTGCTACGTAGGTGCGGAGGTAATCGCGGGTGACACGATCATCAGCTATGGCGTTTCACTCGGCTTTCCCGAGGAAGAAGCCCGTTTGTTCGGAACTTACACATTATATGGTATGATGACCGGCTATCTGCTGGGTATCGTACTGATTCCTAAATATGTATCTCAACAGGCATATCTTAAATTCTCAGCTATTCTTGGTTTGGTGGTAACCGTCATTGCTGTTAATTCTACCGGCTTCACTTCCGTACTTTGCATCGCGATCCTGGGTTTTGCCAATGCTGTGATCTGGCCTGCGTTATGGCCACTGGCGTTGAGCGGACTGGGTAAATTCACAAAAATCGCTTCTGCATTGCTCGTAATGGGTATTTCCGGCGGCGCGGTATTACCTTTGGTGTACGGAAGCATCGCCGACTCGATCGGCAGTACGCAGAAAGCTTACTGGATTTTGGTTCCACTTTATATTTATATGCTGTATTTCGGCTACATAGGCCACAAAAAGAAAAGCTGGTAGTTCACAATGAGGATTTCAACTCCCGGCCGCATTTGCCTTTTCGGGGAACACCAGGATTACCTGGGGCTCCCCGTGATCGCAGCGGCCATATCGCGTAGGATTAGCGTTGACGGCGGTTATCGCGATGATCAAAAAATAATATTGCATTTGCCCGACCTAGGCACCCAGGAAACGTTTTCACTCGACACAACTTTCCCTTACGTAAAGCCGCGCGATTACTTCCGCAGCACGATCAACGTTGTAAAAAGGAAGGGGCTTACGTTCTCAAAGGGCTTCGAAGCAACCATTCATGGCAATATCCCCATCAATTCGGGAACGTCCAGCTCATCGGCACTGATCGTTTCATGGGCAAAGTTTCTGGATCAATTGAGCGACAATCCGCTCAACTTTTCAAAGAAGGAACTGGGAGAAATTGCCAATGCGGCAGAAGTGCTGGAATTCGGTGAGCCCGGCGGGATGATGGACAATTATTCCACCGCCATTGGGAACGTCATTTACCTCGAATCGACGCCCGTCATCAAGGTAGAGGCATTAACGCCCAAACTCGGGACATTTGTACTAGGTGATTCGCTGGAACCCAAGGATACACTCGGGATCCTTGCCCGCTGCCGTTTTGGTATGGAAGAGGTGATCAAGATCGTCGCCGCTTACGACCCCGCATTCTCTATTTTTACAACACCTATTGAAAAAATCGGGGACTACAAATCAGTACTTTCCGACGATCAGCTCAGCCTGCTCAAAGCGAACATCGAGGACCGGGACATTCTGGTCGAGGGGAAAGCCCTGCTGATCGACAGCGCCGAAGACCATGCAAGCCAGAATTTCGATAGGGATTTCGGAAGTCTGCTCTACAAGCATTACCAGAACCTCCGCGACCACAAGCGTACCTCTACCCCGAAAATCGAACGTATGATGAACGCAGCATTGAATGCAGGCGCATTAGGTGGCAAGATCAACGGCTCGGGCGGAGGCGGCTGCATGTTCGCCTACGCGCCCACGCATGCGAAAGAAGTGGCCGAAGCCATCGAACGTGAAGGCGGGAAGAGTTATATCATTACAGTGGACGAAGGCACCCGGGTTGAAGGATAACCGACCCGGGCGACTTTGTCGCATCATCCAGTTCTCTATCATTTCGGCCCAGTCAAAACTGCTGCAAGCTTCATGTTATGCTGGAAATCGACATAATCAATTTCCAGTGAATCCAACGGTACTCCCGCGCAGTTGAACACGTGCCCAAGCGGTGTACAGCCAAATGGCGTCGTTATTGCCAAAAACTGCTGGTCATGATAAATGTATACTGCGGCATGGTAACCTCCTCCATTGAGCAAAGTGTATTTCTTCAAGTGGTCAACTATCCACGGAACCGTTTCTAATGATTCTTTGGTAAAACAGGGTTGATCGATATGCTCAAAACCGTCATTTTCTACGCACGCAACTGCTGCGAGTAACATACACATTAGCACAACGGCAATCTTTATCCTGGCTGTTATTTTGTTCATGGCTGGTTGGATTTTAAGTAACAAATTCAACTTTATGCATTGCAAATACCCTCATTTCCCAACCAGAACCCGTTTCGTATGCACCGTTCCGTCTTCGAAAGTTACCTTTAAGAAGTATGTCCCTTTCAATCCTGCATTCAATTTGACGGTCATGACATTTCCTTCTGTATTTGACAAGTGGTCTTGCAGAATCCGCTGTCTTTCATCCAGGAGCGTAATTTTCGTTATCCTAACCTTGCTGTCCAGATTTACAGCTTGAATATCCTCGGGAGATTCCGACGAAATTGTGATGATTTCATCCTCTTGCGCCGGGTTAGGATAAACCTGCATTTTAGCACCACTTGGCTTGAAGAAGGTAAACGAATACCTGGGAGCGCCGCAGAATGCGATGGAAAGACCGCCATTGTTAGAAGGACCATTGAATGTAAAATTCACCGTTCCCGAGCTCTGGTTATTGATAATCGTACTTCCGGCTGTTGAGGCGAATGTCGGTCCGGTATCCGGGTCGAGTCCCCAAAAGATTTGCATGTTGTGTGAACCCCAGGTGGTGTTTTGGAAACTTCCTGAAATGAGGTTACCGTCGAGGTAGACGCTTGTTAATGGCGGAGCGTATCTGCACGTCCAGTAGGTTGACGGTACGCCATATCCGGGCATAACATCGTTTGCATTATGCTTAACTAACGGTCCTGCACCCCATTTTGAAATATATTTACCTACATCATAAGTGGTTACAGCGGAGTGATCTCCGGAATATCGAACGCGAAGTTTGCCCTGAGTCCCATTATAGATGGTTTGAGTATAGCTCGGGTTCACACCAGATACATAGGGAGTAACTCCTCCATGTGTTACCTGATCGATACCAATTTTGTTTCCACCGGTCGAAACGTTCCACGCGTAACCATGACAATTGTACTGCCGAGTATAGTCATTCAACACAACACAACTCGGCCCATAGAATCCGTTTTTAATGTCATTTTGAAACGATTGGAGCTGAGCGTTGGTGTTTGGCCAGGCATCGAGGTATGCGAATAATGCACTGGGTGGCACTTGTACACCATTGGGAGTATTGACTTGTCCCCGGGTTTCTGCCGAGATGACCCCGAGAAGCAAAACATATGCTGTAAAGTATTTCATTTGATCAATATTTAGCTTCCAATAATACTGTCATTAATTTATTCTGCCCATAGAACTCGTTATAGTGAATGCTCACTTCACCAATCGTTTTCCCATCACAATTAAATATGTAAGACATAGGCGAGGAAAGTGCGGGATTCTCAAAAGCGAGATAATACTGATCTAGATACTGATACACCGCGACCCTTAAGGGCCCCTGGTTGGGAACCTGGAAAAACGCCAGCTGATCTTTTATCCAAGGCACTGTTTCAAGCGATTCTTTTGTAAAGCACGGTTCTCCAATTTCGTATTCCTTAATTTCAGCTTCCGTACAAGATCCGCCAATCAGTAGAAAGCCGATTACAATTAAGGAAACAAGCCTCGTTACAAGCACATTATGCCACGCACCAAATGATGTAAATGCTTTCATAACTCTTGATTTTTAGTACAACTCAATGATTTTTAATATACTCCGTAAACTTGTTCAGCAACAATTCGATTTGGCCCGAATCCCGCATAATCAATCGCTCCCGAAACTCCTTCATACGCTCCGCCTCATATTGGCTTTCCAGTTCCCCACCCCCCATCGAATATGTCACCTTGTCAAAGATGTAAGCGCTAACCGCATCCGAAATCCCACCAAAGACATCCCGGTAGCGCTGTTTAATGAGCAGCTGCGCGTGTAATCGCTTCAAAAAGTCGGTCTTTTCCTGTGGATACATTTGGCTCAAAAACTGCTCATTGCTCATCACTAGCTCTAATCCAATCCATTTCAGAGAATATGCACCCATCGCCGCACTGTCCGGCATTGTTTGAATCTTGCTAAAATCCTCCGTGAAATAGATATCGCAAGCAGCCTTCATCGCATCAGGCCGCTTCTTGAATTCCTCAAACCCATTGAAACCCTCCAATGCAAAACCCAGCCCTTCCACCGGACTGTCATGTGCCACATAACTCCGAAAAAACGGATGCTCCATCGTAATCAGCAGCAATTCCTCCGTACTTAGCGTTTTCAGGTCTATTCCTGTGATCTGACAGGCATTCTGCCGCTCCGCGACAGACGTAAGTGCGTTCCAGCATTCGGTTCCCGGCTTGCAGGGGTAATTCCATCGCAACGATGTTTGCGCGAACAGGCCGGATGAAAGCAAAGTAACGATCAGGCATAAACTGATTTTTCCCATATAGCTCTGGTTTACATGATGATTGAAACATACAGATGTCGCCCTCATTTGGGCAGAAAAACCGGAAAGTTGAGCTATTGATTTGCCGTGGACTGGCGGTGCCTGGCGAGAGCAAATATTTGACTTTTCAAATACAAAACATAACCATTTCAATAAGCAATGAATATCCGGCTGGAATTAATATGGGAACGGTAATGGCGTAGAAGATTTACGATCCGTTAAGCTAGGGTTACAAAGCCGCCAACGAAAATTGAAAAATGCACCATTGGCATTCCAATTGTGTTTTAGTTTTAAGACCTTTGTCGATATTACTATTCAATGACCGTGATCACACCTTCTGAACAAAAAACCAATATTTACTGCCCGTCGCTGACTGCCTATGAACGGCGGAAGACGATCTCGATCCATATCGGCGATCTCCCGATGGGCTCCGATTACCCGATCCGCGTGCAATCGATGACGACCGTCGATACGATGGATACGCAGGGCTCGATCGACGAGGTGATCCGGATGGTGGAGTCGGGATGCGAGTATGTACGCATTACCGCACCGAGCGTGAAGGAGGCGCAAAATCTTGAAAATATCCGCAACGGCCTGCGTAAAATGGGCATTCACGTGCCGTTGATCGCAGATATACATTTCACACCCAATGCAGCAGAACTGGCGGCACGCATTGTCGAAAAGGTGCGCATTAACCCTGGTAACTACGCCGATCGCAAACGTTTTGAAGTAATCGATTATACCGATGCTTCGTATGCCGCCGAGCTGGAACGGATCCGGGAAAAGTTTATTCCTTTGGTCAAGATTTGTAAGGAATATGGTACTGCCATGCGAATCGGCACCAACCATGGTTCGCTTTCGGACCGCATTCTGAGCCGATACGGCGACACACCGCTGGGTATGGTGGAGTCCGCACTGGAATTTCTGCGCATTTGTGAAGAATTCAATTATTTCAACATCGCGTTGTCGATGAAGTCCAGCAATACGCAGGTGATGGTGGAAGCCTATCGCTTGCTGGTGCAACGGCTGGATGAGGAAGGTTTGAAGCCCTACCCGTTGCATTTGGGGGTTACCGAGGCCGGCGAGGCCGAGGACGGCCGCATTAAATCGGCGGTGGGTATCGGTACTTTGCTTGAAGACGGCCTGGGCGATACCGTGCGTGTTTCACTTACCGAAGCGCCGGAAAAAGAAGCACCTGTGGCCCGCGCGCTGATCGAGCGATACACATCGCGGGCTACGCATGCGCCCATCGAGCCGATTGACCATTGCCCGATCAACCCTTTCCAGTATACGCGTCGCGATACGCGGGAAGTTTACAATATCGGCCATCTGAATGTGCCGCGCGTGATGGCCGACTATTCGAATATCGCGGTAGAACAGCTCGAAGATTTGAAAAGTATCGGGCATTTTTTCCTCCCGGTTCCCGACAAATGGGCTATGAATGACCAGGGTACCGATTTCATTTACACAGGCAAGAAACCGGTACCTTTTATGTTGCCAAACGGCCTGCGCGAGATTCTCGACTATCCGCAATGGCAGGTACATGCTGAAAAGCATACTAAATTCCCGCTTTTTGAAGTCTCGGACTGGCATGAGGCGGAAACGGATATTTCTTCCGAACTGAATTTTATCAAAGGGGATATCCACACATTCGATGAGCCATTTCTGAATGCGATTTCCGGCCAAAAGAATGTCGTACTCGTCCTGCATACGCATAATGCGCACGCAATGCCGGAAATGCGGCGGTTCTTTTACAAACTGACGGACTTGCATATCAAAGTCCCGGTAATCGTCCATCGAAGCTACGAAACGGATCTCGGCGATAAACTCACATTATATTCCGCGACAGACATTGGCGGTTTGCTGGTGGACGGATTCGGTGACGGGACATTGCTTTCGCCTGAATTTGCAGAAGGCACCGGACACTCCGAAAAATTGAAAGCAGCAGCTTCCTATAACAGCATTGCATTCGGCATTCTGCAAGCTGCGCGCACGCGGATGTCGAAAACGGAATACATCTCCTGCCCTTCCTGCGGTCGTACGTTGTTCGATTTACAGGAGACCACAGCGATGATCCGCAAGCACACAGAGCATTTGAAAGGCGTCAAGATCGGCATTATGGGGTGTATCGTAAACGGCCCGGGCGAAATGGCCGATGCCGATTATGGTTACGTGGGTATGGGCAAAGACAAAATTGCGTTGTACCGCGGGCAGGAAGTGATCAAACGGTCGGTGCATTCGTCCAAAGCGGTGGAAGAGCTGATCGAGCTGATCCGGGAAGATGGCCGGTGGATTGAGCCGGAGGAACGAGAAATTTTGGTTTAAAAATACAATGAAAAAATACTTTCAACTCGGTGAAGTGTTTTCCTACTTCATCCGCGTCTTCAAAAAGCGCGACCCGAATAACCCCGATTCGTTCAACCTGCGTATGATGCACGGGATCAACCGCATCTCGATTGTCATGTTCCTGATTTGTATCATTATTATGATTGTCAGAGCTTTAACACGATGAACCTCGAAACACTGCGGGAATACTGCCTGAAATTACCCGGTGTAACGGAAGAACTACCGTTCGGCCCCGATACGCTGGTTTTTAAAGTCATGGGAAAGATATTCCTGCTTACACCGCTGGATGCTCTTCAACACCAGTTCAATGCAAAATGCGACCCTGAAAAGGCCGAAGAACTAAGAGAAAAATATCCCGACGTGAAACCGGGATATCATATGAACAAAAAGCACTGGAATACCGTGTACGTGACGGGCAGCATTCCCAATGACGAGCTGTTCAGCTGGGTGAAAGATTCCTACGATCTGGTCGTGGCCAGTTTGCCCAAGAAGGCGAAGGAGGAATTAAAGAATATGGATTAACAAGAAAGAGCGGCTCTCACCGCTCTTTCCTGTTACTTGGCTGCTTTCATTTCTTCATCCAGGCGCTTGCTCAATGTATCGCACACGCCTTCGATCATATCGGCCATGCTGCGGTCGTTGGTAGCGGTCAGCAAGGTGTCCGCGATGCCGCTCATGAGTTCGATGTAGAACCGCTTCATTTCAAAAACCTCCATATCCTTTGTCCAGAGGTCGATTTTCAGCGTTCCCCGGTGGTAATGGTCCCAAACGCCGATCGCAATCGCACGGGTATCGTTAATCCCTTCGTTCGGGTTGTCCGTCGCATCCCAAAAGATCTTCTCCGGTATATTTTTTTCGTCCAGTTCAACGGTGAAATGTATTTCTGACTTTTTCATATTGAGGTGTTAATTTTTACAAAAGTAAGCAAAACTCACTTGCCTGCCTGACTGAACACTTTTTTAAGCAAATCAGTCACCCGCGCACCGGGATTCTCGCGAATTTTCTTTTCCTCCTGTGCAATCAGCACGTAAAGGCCATCGATTGTCTTTTGGGTCGCATACTGTTTCAAATCGGGGTTCACCTTTTTGACCAGCGGGATCTGGTTGTAGGTTTTGACGATGTCCGCGTAATATTCAGTGGCTTTATTGAGGTTCAAGGTACTGTCGACCACCGGGAAAAACGTTTTGAACAGCTCGTCATTGGTCGATTTCTTCAAATACTGGGTCGCGGCATCGTCCTGGCCCTTCAAAATGCCCAGCGCATCGGGTACCGTCATCGAAGTAATCGCTTTCACGAAAATCGGCTTGGATTTTTTGGCGGCGTCTTCCGCAGCGCGGTTGAGCGACAATGTAAATTTATCCACCTCAGCGCCCAGCCCCATTTTGCGCAATGTCTGCGCCACCTTTTGCGCTTCCGGCGGCACGGCAATTTTAATCAGTTCGTTTTTGAAGAAGCCATCCACCTTGGACGCCGATTCAGAACCATTGCTGATGCCGATATTCAATGCCTCCTTCAAGCCCTGAACGATCTCGTTTTCAGCGAGTCCTCCACTTTTGTTACCTCCTTTACCAAGCAGCTTTCCGAGGTTGAACTGTGCATGCGAAGTGTGTCCTAAAATGAGCCAAAACAGCGTTATCGAAAGGATTTTGTATTTCATTACAATAGAGTTTGTTAATATTTCACTACGGTTCAAACGTACTCAATAACGATTAATTTTACTTATTTTTGGGAAAATAACGGTCCCATTTAACCTGTTCTCAACCTATGATTTCCTCTGCCAGGGCTGAAATAATCACGATCGGTGACGAGATTCTTTTCGGCCAGATCGTCGACACGAATACGCAATGGATTGGCACCCAACTGACTGACATCGGTGTCCGTCCGGCAAGGAAAACATCTGTTGGCGACAACAGGCAGGACATTCTGGACGCGCTCACGCAAGCGAGCCAGCGCGTGAACATAGTGATCGTTACGGGCGGGCTCGGACCCACGCGCGACGATATTACCAAGCACACCTTCTGCGAATACTTCGGCACCGAACTGGAAATCAACCAGGATGCCCTCGCATTGGTGACCGAGTTTTTCGCCAAACGCGGCCGCGCCATGACCGAAATGAACACCCAGCAGGCGGCACTCCCCAAAAATGCTACCTACATCCCGAACCTCTGGGGAACCGCCCCGGGTATGTGGTTCGAAAAGGACGGGGTCATTTACGTTTCGCTGCCAGGTGTGCCGTACGAAATGAAGAATTTAATGGAGTTCGAAATCCTGCCAAGATTGAAAGCCCGGTTTTCGACCCACATTATCCAGCACAAGCAAATCCGGACCATCGGTATCGGCGAGTCCTTTCTCGCGGAAAAAATTTCGGCCTGGGAGGATGCATTGCCGGCCCATATCAAACTGGCCTATCTGCCGCATTTCGGCCAGGTGAAGCTCAGGCTCACGGGAACGGGAACGGATCAGGCAGTTTTGGAAAAGCAACTGGACGAACAGGTAGCATTAGTACTTCCCCTGATCGAAGAATATGTTTTCGGTTATGATTTGGATGAACTGGAAGCTGTGATCGGGACATTATTAATGAACCATAACGCCACTGTTGGTACAGCGGAAAGTTGCACAGGCGGGTATGTAGCAAATCAGATCACGAGCATTCCGGGCGCTTCGCGGTACTACGAAGGTTCGGTAGTGAGTTATAGTAATGATGTAAAAATGAGTGTGCTGGGCGTATCGCGCGAAACCCTGGATGCCTATGGCGCGGTGAGCGAGCAAACTGCGCGCGAAATGGCGGAAGGTGCAAGGCGTGTGCTGAACACCACATTCGCGATATCTACAACCGGTATCGCAGGCCCCGACGGTGGCACGCCTGAAAAACCGGTAGGTACCGTGTGGATCGCCTGCGCGACGCCGGAGGAGACATTTACCCAACTGCTGACATTAAGGAACAACAGAAAAATCAATATAGAACTAACCTGCTCCTACGCGCTCAACCTGCTGAGAAAAACCATTTTAAAAACTTCTCTCGCGGTAAAAGGCTAAACGAAGATCAGGACCATGGAGGTAACGAAAGCATGTTTTCCTTACCTTCGAAAAAACACCCAGTATGAAAATAGTTGAAATGGTAATGCCTCCGATGGGGGAAAGCATCATGGAATGCACCGTGCTACACCTGCTGGTGGAAGAAGGCGCGAAGGTGCGTATCGATGACTCCATCCTGGAAGTGGCTACCGATAAAGTAGATACCGAAGTACCCTGCCCTTACGAGGGAACACTCACCAAATGGCTCGTCAAAGTGGACGACGTGGTGCCGATCGGCAGCGCTGTGGCACAAATTGAAGTGGCCGATGACGTGGTTGCCCAGGATGCGGGGACACCCGCGCTCGTAGGCATGGAAGAAGAGGCTGATGCGACGGCCGTAGCGGCAACAGCAGCGGCGCTTGAAAAAGATTTCCAAACGGCTGTAAGCAGAACGCCTGAGCCGGTTTATGAATATGCCCCTGCCAATTCCTCGGTTAATTCCTTCTATTCGCCACTCGTGCTGAGCATTGCACGGGAGGAACAGATTCCGGTGGCTGAATTGAAGGTAATCAAAGGAACAGGTCTCGAAAACAGGGTTACCAAGGACGATATCCTCTCCTATGTCGAACACCGTCGCAAAAAAGGGCCTGTGATTGCCCCTGTTCCAGCGACGTCGCTGAACGGCAGCAATGAGATCATCGAAATGGACCGCATGCGGAAGATGATTTCGCAACGGATGGTCGAATCGAAAAGGATTTCGGCGCACGTTACCTCGTTTATCGAAACGGATATGACGCCTGTGGTCGGCTGGCGTGAGCATGTGAAAGCGGACTACCGCAAGAAAACCGGCGACAGCATTACATTTACGCCAATCCTGATCGAGGCGGTCGTGAAAGCCATCAAGGATTACCCGCTGATCAACATTTCAGTGGAGGGTGACAAGATCATCAAGAAGAAAGATATTAATATTGGAATGGCCGTGGCATTGCCGGATGGTAACCTGATCGTACCGGTCATTCATAATGCCGACCGCTACGACTTACCGGGGCTGGCACGCAAAGTGAACGACCTCGCGAAGCGCGCACGGGAGAATCGCCTGAAAGCCGACGACCTGGCGGGAGGCACTTACACCGTTTCCAACATCGGTGCATTCTCCAACCTGATGGGCACGCCAATCATCGTGCAGCCTCAGGTCGCGATCATGGCATTTGGTGCGATCAAGAAAAAACCTGCCGTGATCGAAACCCCGCAGGGTGACCTGATAGGTATCCGAAGCATGATGTTCGTCTCGCATTCCTACGACCACCGCGTCGTGGACGGTTCGTTGGGCGGCTTGTTCCTGAAACGTGTGAACGATTACCTCGAAAACTTCGACATTAGCCGAACCATACTCTGATGCTGAGATTGACCCTCGACATGGACGATGTACTGGCGAATACCCACGAAAAGCTGGTCGACATTGTCCTTGCCGATTTTTCGACCACTTTACACCGTGAGGATTTCCAGACCAAAGGTTTGAGGGAATTGCTGCATCCGAAGCAGCTATCGAAGTTACATAAGATAATGGATACGCCGGGTTTCTTCGCGGACATCCAGGTAAAAGAAGGAGCAATCGAAACGGTTCACCAACTTTCGAAATACTACGAGCTGTTCGTGGCGACGGCCTGCATGGAATTCCCGAATTCATTCCGTGATAAGTTCGATTGGCTCAAAAAACACTTTCCATTTATCCCGTGGACGAATGTGGTTTTCTGCGGGTATAAAAGCATTATCCAGTCCGATTACCTGATCGACGATCACGTACGTAACCTGGCGGCGTTCAAAGGCAAAGGCATTCTTTTTTCATCCCCACACAACCTCCGGGAAACCGCCTACAAGCGCGTTTCAAGCTGGCAGGAAGTGTCGGAACTATTCTTGCATAGCGTATGAAACTGTTACTGATAGAGGACGAGCCAAAAACATTGCAGTCTATACGGCAGGGGCTGGAAGAGAATGGATATGAAGTCGATATTGCTTATGACGGGCTGATCGGCAAGCAGCTCGCCCGCAGCAATGTTTACCAGCTCATTATCAGCGACATTATTATTCCGGGTATCAACGGTATCGAGCTTTGCCGCGAAATCCGCAGTTGGGGTGACGAAACGCCCATCCTCATGCTCACCGCGTTGGGAACCACCGATGATAAGGTAACAGGCCTCGATGCCGGTGCGGACGATTATCTTGTGAAGCCGTTCGAATTTAAAGAATTGCTCGCTCGCGTACGTGCGCTCACGAAGCGCGGATCCACAGTTTCTCACACGGCGCAGGTATTGCGTTTTGCAGACCTGGAAGTTTCACTGGATGCTAAAACTGTTTATCGTTCGGGAAATAAGATTAACCTGACGGCACGGGAATTCAATCTGCTGGTATACCTGATCCGCAATCAGGGAAGGGTAATCTCAAAGGTCGAGATTGCCGAGCAGGTCTGGGATATCGGTTTTGACACCGGTACCAATGTCATTGAAGTATATGTAAATTACCTTCGCAAAAAGATCGACAAAGACTATCCCGTGAAGCTCATTCACACCCAGTTTGGGATGGGTTATGTGCTCAAAGTAGAATAAGCTATGCAAATTCGTACCCGACTTACGGTTCAGTTTTCCTTGCTGGTAAGCGGTATTTTGCTGGTCACCTTTCTGGCGGTATATTTTTTTACCTATTATAATGTTACTGAGGACTTTTACGATCGTCTCCGGTCTAAGGCTAAATCCCAGGCAGAACTTTTGCTGAAAGTACAGGTGCCGCTTATCAATGCCGAGGTACTGAAAGCCTTGGACGAAACCAACCGTGACCTCATTTACGACGAGAATATTTTTATTTTCGACGAAAAAAACCGGCTCATTTACAGCAACTCCACTACCCCGCAGCTCAAAGCGTTGCACGTTTCCAACTACTGGCTCGACGAGATACGCAAGGCCGGCCAGATCCGGTATGACGACGGCGATTATAAAGTAGTGGGCCTTTATTACAAATACCCTTTCAACAAAGCCGTCGTAATGCTCGGCGCAAAGGACTTGTACGGGCAGGCAAACCTTTCCAACCTCAAAACGCTGCTTACGGTATTGTACCTCGTCGTGACGTTCGTAGTGGCGATCGTGGGCTGGATATTCTCCAAACGCGCATTGAGGCCTATTTCGAAGGTTATGAATGCCGTGGAAGGTATTTTACCCCAAAAATTGGATACACGCCTCAACGTTCCCAACCAGAAGGACGAGATCGGGCGACTGACGATCACTTTCAATAAACTGCTCGACCGCATTGAAACCGCATTTCAAATGCAGAAAATATTCGTCGCCAATGTCTCGCACGAACTGAAAAACCCGCTGACGAAGATTAAATCGCAGTTGGAAGTAAGCATGCTCAAAGAGCGGAACCCGTTTGAGTACCAGATGACGATCCGCTCCGTACTGGAAGATATACAGGAGCTGGGCCAGCTTTCGAATACCCTGCTGGAACTTGCCAAAGTCAGCGAAGACCAACGCGACCTGCTTACCGAACTCATCCGCGTAGACGACCTCCTGCTCGACTGCCGCATGAACCTCGCCCAGGCCAACCCTACCTATAATATTCAGCTGAACTTCGACGAACTTCCCGAGGACGACACATGGCTCGAAATCACCGGCAACTCGACGCTTCTCAAAACAGCCTTCCTGAACCTGATGGATAATGCCTGCAAGTTCTCGGACGACAATGCCGTAAACGTTTGCCTGCTTCCCTCGCGCGGGCAGCTTGGCCTTACGTTTTCCGACAATGGAAAGGGAATTCCCGACAAGGACAAGAGCCTCGTTTTCCAGCCATTCTACCGCAGCGACAACACGGCGAACATCAAAGGCTACGGCATCGGGCTTTCGCTCGTGGAGCGCATTGTAAAGCTCCACAATGGCAGCATCAGCATTCAATCCAACGTCCCGAAAGGCACGACGTTCCGCTTAACTTTTTTACGCCTCTAAGGAAATTCTAACTTATTATTAACGCCTTTCTAAGTATTGTTGATCTTATTTGTAATGTCGACAGGGCGAAAACTCGCGCAAGACGACAAACTCAAAGGATTTCATTTTTTGTGGTGTTAATAAGCAGATTGGCAGGCGTCTCTCACGTCTGCCAATTTTTTTTGTCAAGTGTGGTCAGGTATTGTCAAATGTGGTCAGGATTGTCATTTGTAGTCAGGAGTTGTCAAGTGTAGTCAGTTGTAGTCAGGTGTGGTGATTGATACAAAAAGAGAGGAGAAACCGGCCGATTGACCAATTTCTCCTCCCATTCTATCGATGACTATCAATGACAATCCCTGACTACAAATGACAACCCTTAACCGCACCTGACCACTTCTGACTACAATGCGATCAGAACATCATGCATTAGTGCTTCTTTCGAATCTCAATAATCTTCAACTTGTTCAGCAGCTTGATCACCGGGTACGTCGGATCGACTTCGAACCACTTGGAACCAAAGTTGATCGAGTTCGGACGTTTGTGGTGGTTGTTCTGGAAAAGCTCGCCCATCATCAGGAAGTCGAAGATCAGGGAGTTTTTCGATTTATCGTCGTTATCGAAGTTTTGGTAGCCGTATTTGTGTCCGCTCCAATTGACGATCGCGCCGTGGATCGGGCCCATCAGGAAGTGGATCGGCAGCAGGAAGAAGAACGCCCAGTGCATATCCAGGTAAATGTAGGCCAGCACGTAGAACACGATGTACAACACGCCCCAACCTGCCCTCGAAATCCAGGAATCACCCAACTTTTCCACAAACTTCCATTCGGGATAGTTACGCTCGAAACGGTTTTCGACCGCGCGTTTGCGGTTCAATACGGCATTGTAAATGTTTTTGGTCTCCCACATCATCGTGAACACGTTTTTAGTGTGGTGCGGTGAATGCGGGTCTTTATCGGTGTCGCTGAACGCGTGGTGCATGCGGTGCAGGATCGCATATGCACGTGGGCTCAGGTAGGAAGAACCTTGTGAAAGATAGGTAAGCAAATAGAAGAACCGTTCCCACGGCTTGCTCATGATAAACATCTTATGAGCGGAATAGCGGTGCAGGAAAAAGGTTTGACAGAATAGTGACAAATACCAATGTACAACAAATACAATCAGAACTATATACATGGAATGGCGGAAAATTTTGATAAGCTAAACTTTGCACAAAAGTAAGTGCCAAAGGTTAGAAAACCGAAATTTCCCAAACTAAATTTGGAATATAGCCATAGCACTTGCGTCGCCCGAACCCACGACCCGACTACTCGATCATGAAAGCGTAACTAAGCAGGTTCGCCCCCATTTGTAACGCCTTACGGCGCATTTCTTCAGGGTCGTTGTACACACTCTGGTCCTCCCAACCATTGCCGAGGTCGGTTTCGTAGCTGTAATAGCAAATGAGCCTTCCCTGCCAGATCAACCCGAAACCTTGCGGCTGCTTGCCGTCGTGCTCGTGTACTTTCGGCAGGCCGTCGGGGAAATTGTATTTCATATGATAAACCTGATGGTCATAAGGAAGTTCTACGAATGACAATTCAGGAAATACTTTCTTCATTTCTCGGCGGATAAACTGATCGAGCCCGTAGTTATCATCCACATGCAAGAAACCGCCGGAGAGCAGGTAATTCCGCAGATTTTGCGCCTCTGTATCGCTGAAAACAACATTCCCGTGCCCGGTCATATGCACAAACGGGTAGGAGAAAATATCCGGGCTGCCGACTTCCACCACATCTTCCACCGGATTGATATTCATTTTCAGCTCCGCATTGCAGAACTTGATCAGGTTCGGTAACGACGTTTTATTGGCATACCAATCCCCGCCCCCGCCATATTTCAACTTGGCGATTTTCAGGGACGACTGCCCAAACGATGCCAGGGACGCGCAGAGGAGTAAGGCGAGAAGGGCGAAGTGGCGTTTCATGAATGAATGAGTGAATGAGTGATTGAATGAATGAGTGAATGAGCCGCCGTGGAACGGGGAATGATTGAATGAGTGAATGACCGAATGGATAAATGGGTTATCAGCCAATGAGAGAATAGGATTCATGAAGCAGCCAATGACTTTCAGACTTTTATATTCAATCATTCACTCATTCACTCATTCACTCATTGACTCATTCACTCATTACAAAACCTGCGCCAGATTAATCGCGTGGCACCCCGCTACGGCGGCGGTCTCGGTTCGGAGCCTCGTCGGACCCAGCGATACAGTTTCGAAGCCGTTTTCGAGCGCCAGTTGTACTTCTTTCGGACTGAAATCACCTTCCGGGCCGATCAGTAGCGTCGTGCCGCTGCCCTTCTGTATTTTACTGAAAACGTGCTCCACCGTATTTTGTTCCGGAACATAAGCGATCAGACGGACAACGTCGTCCACGTTTTTAATAAACGGCTCATACTTGTTATTTACTGTAATGACCGGCATATAATATTGCTGTGACTGCTTCATAGCAGCGGCGGCGATGCGGTTCAGCCTCGTCAGGTTCACTACGCGGTTCAGAGTCTCCGGGTTGGTATGCTCGGTTACGACGAAATCAATACGTTCTACGCCGATCTCCGTCATCTTCTCCACCATCCACTCGTTCCGTTCGGCCTTGCGAGTGGGCGCGATAGCCATATGAACAGCGAAATTTCTCCGCTCCGTCATTTTGGATTCTATCACTTCGTAACCTACTTTTCGCCCCTGAATGTTGAGCCGGCATTTTTGAAGCAGCCCCTTGCCGTTTGTGACATAAATCATATCGCCGGAACCCAGCCTCAAAACCTTCGAACTATGCCTTGCTTCCTCCTCGTCGAGTTCAAAAACGTGAGGGTCAGGCTGGTAAAACAAATGCATTTTTCCAATATTGTGATAATGTGAGCAAATACCGCTGAAGCCTTCAAAAATATACAAAATATCGGCAACAGCACAAAATTTACAATCCCCGCAGAATTCTATCCCACTACGGATTCAAAAATGACATCTTATTGGATATTCTCGGTATTTTATGTTTTCAAAGGTATATTTTTAACCTGTTTCAGACTTTTTAACAAAAAATTCCCGCGAAACGCCAGTTTTCGAAACCTGCTCATTTTATTAGAATAGTACATTTTTTACTGACAATACTACCACGAACGCAATAATATTCTGTGGATGGTTAATTTTTCCTAACATTTATTTTTTGTAAATACATTTTTGCATTAATATTGTGCCGTTATAATTATTCGTCACCACTTTATCTAGTACTATTATGTCAAAGTCCAAGCTGGAATATATTTGGTTGGATGGCTACAAGCCGACCCAAAGTTTACGCAGCAAAACCAAAATTGAAAACGATTTTAGTGGAAAACTGGAAGATTGCGCAATGTGGTCGTTTGATGGCTCGTCAACTGAGCAGGCTCCCGGCGGTTCTTCCGACTGTTTGCTGAAACCGGTTTACATTATCCCCGATCCACAGCGCAAAAATGGCTACCTGGTAATGTGCGAGGTATTGAACGCTGACGGAACTCCCCATGAATCAAACGGTCGTGCAACTATCGAAGACGACGATAACGACTTCTGGTTCGGATTTGAACAAGAATATTTCCTTTGGGACAACGAAACCAACAAACCACTTGGCTTCCCGGCTGGTGGCTACCCAGCTCCACAAGGACCATACTACTGCTCAGTAGGCGCGAAAAATGCGTACGGTCGTGAGATCATCGAAGAGCACCTTGACGTTTGCCTTGACGCAGGTTTGAACGTAGAAGGTATCAATGCAGAAGTAGCAGCAGGACAGTGGGAATTCCAGATCTTCGCGAAGGGTGCAAAAGAAGCTGGTGACCAAATCTGGTTGGGCCGTTACCTCCTTGAAAGAATCGGTGAGAAATACGGTGTATCCATCAACTGGCACTGCAAGCCGCTTGGCGATCTTGACTGGAACGGTTCAGGTATGCACGCCAACTTCTCAAACGGTGTTTTGAGAACTGCTGGCAGCAAAGCTACTTTCGACAAAATTTGCGAAGCATTCCGTCCGGTAGTGAAAGAGCACATCGAAGTTTACGGTGCCGACAACCACCTGCGTCTGACTGGAAAGCACGAAACTGCTTCTATCCACGATTTCAGCTACGGTGTTTCTGACCGTGGTGCTTCTATCCGTATCCCTGTTCTTGTTCCTCAAAAAGGATGGAGCGGATACCTGGAAGACCGTCGTCCGAACTCTGCTGCTGATCCTTACAAAGTGGCAGCTCGTATCATCAAGACTGTTAAATCTGCTATCTAATTCGCAGAACGAAACATATTTAATGCAAAACGACCACCTTTGGGTGGTCGTTTTTTGTTGTCACGCTGAGCGTAGTCGAAGCGCGGTATTGTACCGCTTCGACTACGCTCAGCGTGACAGTTAGTGCAAGTTCAACCTTTTTAGCACAGCCTTCTTATTGTTCAGCGGATCAATCTTCGTCTTCACTACCTGTGAACGAGTACAAGGTAGGATCAAGCTGTACATTACCCGAGGTATAGGCCTTGATAAAGTCACTGATCACGTTGTCGTCGATCTCCGTTTTATTCAACCCCACTTCCAGCCCCACGCCGTATTCAAACTGATCGTCCACTTCGATATGCTCGCGGACGGTGATCTCCTCCCCTTCTTCAATTTCCTCGATAAATTCGGTCAGCAGCAACTCTGCTTCGTCTTCCTGCTCGTCGGAAATCTTATAGTTAGCCGGACGCTCATCCGGCGACAAATAGCCCGGCATCTCCTTTTTCAACCGTTCCAGCGCCTCGTCGTACACGAGCGTAGAATGATGCAGGCGCAAGGTGTAAACCAGCGCGTCGTAAATGACTTCCTGATTTTTATAAGTACCTACAAACTGCACGTGGGCATGCTCGTTGTTATCATCCTCATCCTCGAATTCATCCTCTACATATATAAAGTTCGAATTCTCGGCCTTGCATTCGGCTTTGAGCTGCGCGATTTCTTCTGGATCAAATCCGGGATTCATATTCTTTTGTTGTTTGATTCAATTGTAAAACTACTCCAAAAATAGCATTTCGCGGTATTTAGCCAATGGCCAGTCTTCATCATCGATCAACAATTCCAGTTTATCGACGTGGTAACGGATCTCATCAAAATACCCCTTCACCTCCGAACCATAGCACTTCGCACGTTCGAAAAGCTCCTCTATGTTGTTGGCTTTCTTGCGGCTTTCGGTCATTTCATGCACCAGCTTCTTGATCACCACCACGTGCGAAGAAATGTCGCGGATGATTTCCTTGATCGGCTCGGCTTCTTCGAGCATTTCGAGGTCGGTGAGCGAGCGGGCGGTCTGTGCGAGTTTGAACTGGTATTTCACCACCGTAGACACGATGTGGTTCAATGCCAGGTCGCCGATCACGCGCGATTCGATCTGCAATTTTTTCACATAGTTTTCCAACTCGATTTCATAGCGTGCATGCAGCTCGCGTGAGCTCAACACACCGGTTCTTTCGAAAACGGAAATCGTCTTGTCGGTCTTGTAAGCATACAATGCATCGAAAGTCTCGCGGATGTTACTCAATCCGCGCTTTGCCGCCTCCTCGATCCACTCTTCGGAATAGCCGTTTCCTTCGAAAAGGATGTTTTTGGATTCGAGGTAATACCGTTTCAGAATTTCCACGGTCGCGACTTTCTTCTCCTCGCCAGCCGCGAGGCGCTCGTCCATTTCCCGTTTGAATTCGAGCAGCTGGTTCGCCACGATCGTATTCAGGATGATCATCGGCGAAGCGCTGTTCTGTGAACTTCCTACCGCACGGTATTCGAATTTGTTTCCGGTAAAACAAAATGGCGATGTACGGTTACGATCGGTATTATCGCGTTGGAGGTTCGGAATGCGGGAAATACCGAGCTTATAATAGAAGTTTTCCCCTTTTTCCAGCGTAATCTCGCCTTTGCTTACCAACTCTTCAAGCATATTGGTAAGATCTCCGCCCAGGAATACCGACACGATCGACGGCGGCGCCTCATTCGCGCCCAGGCGATGCTCGTTACCTGCGGACGATATCGATGCACGCAGCAGATCAGCATGGTCATGAACGGCCTTCACCACATTCATGAGGAATGTCAGGAAGCGCAGGTTTTCTTTCGGCTTTGAGGTCGGAGCAAGTAGGTTAATGCCCGTATCCGTCGAAAGCGACCAGTTGTTGTGCTTTCCGCTACCGTTAATGCCCGCAAACGGCTTTTCGTGGAAAAGTACCTGGAAGTTATGCTTGTCGCCGATCTTCTGCATTAAATCCATCAGCAATGCATTGTGGTCGATGGCCAGGTTCACCTCTTCAAAAGTTGGCGCGCATTCGAACTGGCCGGGCGCTACCTCGTTGTGGCGGGTACGAACCGGAATGCCCAATTTCAATGCTTCGAACTCAAAATCCACCATGAATGCATTCACCCGCGGTGAAATGGACCCGAAATAGTGGTCGTCGAGCTGCTGACCGCGGGCCGGGTTATGCCCGAAAACCGTCCGGCCAGCCATGAGCAAATCAGGGCGGGCGTAGTACAATGCTTTATCTACCAAAAAGTACTCCTGCTCGATCCCGAGGGTAGGCGTAACCTTGGAAACATCGCGGTTGAAAAACTGGCAAACGCCGGTCGCGGCTTTGTCGAGCGTCATGAGCGAGCGCAAAAGCGGCGCTTTGTAATCCAGCGCCTCACCATTGTAGGAAATGAATACGGACGGGATACACAAGGTCTTACCACCCGCGCCATTGTCCATCAGGAACGCCGGCGAACTCGGGTCCCAGCCGGTGTAGCCCCGCGCCTCGAAGGTCGCGCGCAAGCCTCCGCTCGGGAACGAGGAAGCGTCTGGTTCCTGCTGCACCAATGCACTTCCTTTGAATTTCTCTACCGCTTTTCCGTCCATGGTGAGGTCAAAAAACGAGTCGTGTTTCTCGGCGGTGGTTCCTGTCAATGGCTGGAACCAGTGGGTATAATGCGTCGCGCCTTTGGAAATGGCCCATGATTTCATGGCTGCTGCCACTTCCTCCGCCACTTCCCGGTCGATCGTCGAACCGGAGCGGATCGAATTGGAAATCTTGGTATATGCCTCTGCCGAAAGCAGGGTCTTCATCACATCATCACTGAATGTATTGCTGCCATAAAGGTCGGCTACTTTTTCTGTGGGAGGGGTCAAAACAGGCGAGACGCGGCCTTGCGCGATCTCAAAAGCTTTGGAACGAAACGTCATGTATTTATTGATTTATATTAATTCTCCCCAAAATTATTTATTTACCGATACGAACCACAAATCCTTTCCAGATTTTCACATTAGCTGTCCAACGGTTACCACAGGTTAGCGCATTTTTAAGAACTTTGCAAATTGTTCAGAGACACCAATGCGTAAAAGACTTGAATTTATTGCCTTGTACGGGCTGGCCTGGGTCCTCATCTTCCAGTTTTTCCGGGTCATTTTCCTGGCATACCATTATAAAAAAGCACTCGAACTCCCCTCTTCGCTGTGGGTGGCGAGCGCCTGCCACGGCCTTCCGATGGATATTTCCTTCGCCGCCTATATTCTGGCGATCCCGACATTATTAATGATGTTTACCGGCCAAGGTTCGGAATGGTACCGGAAGACGTTGCGGGTTTACACCGCCATTATCGTATTCCTCATTACGCTGCTCACGGTCGTAGACCTCGAACTGTTCCGCGCCTGGGGCTTCCGAATCGACGCTACTTCGCTGCATTATCTGGCAACACCCGCCGAAGCATTCGCCTCGATGGGCGCGGCGCCGGTGTGGCAACTCGTTGTGTTACTGATCGCATTGACTTTCCTCGTCAATCGGGTATTACAAACCGTCATCCGCCGCATCACCGGATCGTTCAAGCGGTCATCCTTATTATATACAATACCAGTATTCCTCGTCATCGCCGGTAGCCTCGTTATTCCCATTCGTGGCGGCTTCCAGCTCGCGCCGATGAATGAGAGCGCGGTGTTTTTCAGCGACAAGAGTTTCGCGAACTATGCGGCCGTTAATGTGCCCTGGAACTACATGCGCTCGGTATTAAATGCGGCCTATTCTAATGAAAACCCTTTCAAATATGCGGATGACACCGAGGCAAGCGAGAAGATAACAAGCCTTTACAGCCGCATCGGCGCGACGCAACAGGTTATCGATACGATCGGCAAAAAGAATGTACTGGTGATCATCTGGGAAAGCTTTACAGCCAAAGCCGTCGGGTCGCTCGGCGGTTTGAAAGACGTTACCCCGCAGTTCGACCAGATCTCAAAGGAAGGACTCTTATTCACCCATATATATGCAAGCGGTAACCGCAGCGACAAGGGAATGGTAGCGATTTTGAGCGGGTATCCTGCCCAACCTACCACCTCCATCATTAAAATACCCAAAAAAACTGCGTCATTACCGTCGCTGCCTACGATTTTCAAAACCCATGGCTGGCAGACATCCTTTTATTACGGAGGCGAAACGGAATTCGCCAATATGAAATCCTATTTCCTCCAACAGGGCTTCGACCGCATCGTCGATATCAACGATTTCGATTCCAAAGACATGAACTCGAAATGGGGTGCGCACGATCATGTGGTTTTCAATCGGCTAATGCACGACCTCGACCAGGAAAAGCAGCCTTTTTTCACCACGATGTTCACGTTAAGCAGTCACGAGCCGTTTGAAGTACCCACCAAAACCGTGATTGCAGGCAACGATCCCGAGCATTTGTTTCTGAACGCATTGCATTATACCGACGAATCCCTCGGCGCATTCCTCCGCGAGGCCCAAACCAAGCCGTGGTGGAAAAACACGCTCGTGGTCATCATCGCCGACCACGGCCACCCGTTGCCCGAGACACAGAAAGATAAGCCTTCGGAGTTCCATATTCCGATGCTTTGGCTCGGCGGCGCGCTCACGGCCGCGCCTTCGCGCGTAGACACGCTCGCGTCGCAAACCGACCTTGCCGCCACGATTTTGAACCAAATGCATCTTCCCTCCGGAACTTTTGCATGGAGTAACGACATTTTCAAAAAGGGTCGGCAGGATTTTGCCTACTTCGCATTCAACAACGGCCTCGGCTGGATGCGTCCCGACGGCTTTCTCGTGCGGGACAACATCGGAGGGAACATCACCGAGAAAAACGGCGCTTTACCACCAAAGGAAGAAGAGCTCGGCAAAGCTTACCTGCAATCTTCTTTTGGAGATTATTTAAAGCGTTGATAATAAAGGTGTAATTTTGCTGGATATTTAAAAACAATGAAGAAAGTCGCTTTTTATACACTAGGGTGCAAGCTGAATTACTCTGAAAGCTCTTCGATCGGACGGATGTTCGAGGATAAGGGCTATACCAAAGTGGAGTTCAACGAAAACCCGGATATTTTTATCATCAACACCTGCTCGGTGACCGAGAATGCGGACAAGAAATGCCGCAAGATCGTGCGCGAGGCCCAAAAGATCAACGCCGACGGCTACGTGGCGATCATCGGCTGCTACGCGCAGCTGAAACCGAAAGAGATCTCCGAGATTCCCGGCGTCGACGCGGTTTTGGGCGCTGCCGAGAAATTCCGGCTCGTGGAATTGATCGATACATTCGAAAAAGCGCCGTCCGGGCAGCCGGCACAGGTAATCGCCTCTACGATCGACAATGCCATCGAATACCATACGTCCTATTCGCTCAACGACCGCACGCGTACGTTCCTGAAAGTGCAGGACGGCTGCGACTACCCGTGCGCGTATTGCACGATCCCGCTGGCACGCGGGAAAAGCCGGTCGGACAGTATCGAAAATATCGTAAAGGCAGCCCGTGACATCGCCGCGCGCGACGTGAAGGAAATCGTGCTCACGGGCGTGAACATCGGTGACTTCGGCTTGCGTAATGGCGTTCGCGAAGAAACTTTCCTGGATCTGATCAAAGCACTGGACGAGGTGGAAGGTATCGAGCGTTTCCGCATTTCTTCCATCGAGCCCAACTTGCTAACCGACGAGATCATCGAATTTGTGGCACAGTCCAAACGTTTTGCGCCCCATTTCCATATTCCATTGCAGTCAGGCTCCAACAAAGTCCTTGGCCTGATGAAGCGCCGGTACAAGCGTGAACTGTATGCGGAGCGCGTGGCGAAAATCAAGTCGCTCATGCCGGACTGCTGCATTGGCGTGGATGTGATCGTAGGCCACGCGGGTGAAACGAAGGAGCTTTTTGAAGAAACTTACCACTTCCTGAATGAACTGGAAGTTTCTTATCTGCACGTATTTACCTATTCAGAAAGAGAAAATACGACCGCGTTGGCGATCCGTCCCATTGTTCCCAAAGCCGAACGGGCGGAACGTTCCAAAATGCTGCACATTCTTTCGGATAAGAAAAAACGCTTCTTCTACGAAAGCCAGATCGGCAAGGAGGGTAAAGTCCTTTTTGAAGATGAGGTGCAGAATGGGCAGATGCTTGGATTTACGGGTAACTATGTACGCGTGGCTGTGAAGTATGATCCGCTGCTGATTAATGAAACGAAGGAGGTGCGGTATGATCATATTAATGCGGAGGGACTGATGGAAGTGACTGAGGTGCGGGAAGAGATTTTAGTGCATTAGAAATAGAAGCTGAGCTTTTGAGAATTAAGATCAATCTAGCTCTTGAGAATCAAGATCAATCTAGCTCTTGAGAATCAATTTTAATCTAGTACCGTCGACTTAAGTCGACGGCAAGAGACTAAAAAAGAAATCCTTTGCCCTGGGTTTTAACCTGGGGATTTCAAAAGGAAGGAAAGTCTGAAATCTGGAAGTCTCAAATCTGGAAATCCTTTAAATAAAGAAAGCCCGACCATTTGGCCGGGCTTCTTCATTTATTCTTATAGTTTAGATTAAGCCTCTACAAGAAATTCGTCGTGTTGGCTCACATCCAGACCTACTTTCTCATCTTGCTCAGATACGCGAAGCGGCAGGATCAGGTCAGTGATTTTCAACAGTAGGAATGAACCACCAAATGCGAATACCGATACACCTACCAGCGCAATCACGTGGTTGATGAACAGTTTGGTTTCGCCGAATGCCAGACCTTGATCAACAACCAGTGAATTAACACCGCTGGTTGCGAAGATACCGGTCATCAGCATACCTACCATACCACCTACACCGTGGCAAGGGAATACGTCGAGTGTATCGTCCAAAGTAGAACGTGTACGCAGGTGAGCGATGTAGTTGGAAGTGATCGCAGCGATAGTACCGATGAAAAGAGATGCTGGAACAGTTACGAAACCGGCAGCAGGCGTGATCGCAACCAGACCTACGACAGCACCGATACAGAAACCAAGTGCAGAAACTTTCTTGCCTCTTGCAGCATCGAAAAGTACCCAGGCCAAACCAGCAGCACCGGCAGCGGTGTTAGTAGTAGCGAAAGCTGAAACCGCCAACGGAGAAGCTGTCAGGGCAGAACCGGCATTGAAACCGAACCATCCGAACCAAAGCAAACCTGTTCCCAACAATACGAATGGAATGTTTGCAGGAGGAAGTACGTGGTCTTCGAGGAGCGACTTGCGGCGTTTCAGGTACAATGCACCAGCGAATGCAGCCCAACCGGCAGACATGTGAACAACAGTACCACCAGCGAAGTCAAGCACACCCATTTTGAACAGGATACCCTCTGCATGCCATGTCATGTGAGCCAATGGCGAGTAGATGAAAATACAGAACAGGATAATGAAAAGAACGTAAGAGCGGAAGTTGATACGCTCAGCCATCGAGCCAGTTACAAGCGCAGGAGTGATTACCGCAAACTTCAACTGAAACATTGCGAACAAAGCGAAAGGAATGGTACCCCAGATAGGACCGTCCAATACACCTTTGAACATGAAGTGGGTTGTCGGGTTTCCAAAGAAACCGCCGATGTCCTCACCAAATGCAAGGCTGAAACCGAAAACTACCCACACCACACTGATTACACCCATCGCGATGAAGCTCTGGAGCATCGTGGAAATGACGTTTTTGGTGTTGACCATTCCTCCGTAGAAGTACGCAAGACCAGGGGTCATAAGCAATACCAACGCGGATGATACCAGCATCCATGCGGTATCGCCGGAATTGATGCCCTCGGTCACGATCTGCGTCGGAACATTAGGAATGAAGGCACCGAGGATGCTGATTACCAGGAGGATAATCAGTGGGATAAAGTTACGTTTTTCCATTGTAGTAAATTATTGTTATTGTAGATTAAGAAGGTATTCGTGTGAAATGCTGTTGTATCAGAATTTGTAAATGAATGCTAATCCGAATGTTGTCTGGCTGTTTTTGGTCCAGTTGCCGTCTGAATCCTGGAACTGCTGTGCCTCACCTGTTCCTTTTTGCTTGGGATATGCATCCAGGCGGAATTCAGGTTTAACCAGAATGTGTCCATCCGCAAGGTTGATGTTCCCTGTCAATGTAACCGAGTTTACTTTGGTACCTGTACCGGCAGGAGTCAGCAAACCGCGCACACCGTTGTCGTTGTTGAAATATTCATAACGTGCACCGATTCCGAAGTTGTCGGTAATCGCCGTGTTGGCATACACCGCGAAACCGCCCCACGATTCGGTATCAACCGGACCACCAGCACCTTGATAATCACCTTTTTGCGATCCGTATGCGGCATTCAGACCTAAGAGGAATTTTTCAGTTACCTGGAAGCTCGTGGTAAGGTCGAAAACCTGGTAGAAACCATCCGGCTGCTTGCCGAGTGAATCCGTATTGGCCTCGTTGCTTCCGATATAGTTCAGATAAACGTTCCAGTTGTTAACCGGCTTGAAGTACAATTGGCTGATAATCCCTTTTGCGCGGTTGTTGTCGCCCAGACCATCTACGTTGTTCACAACACCCACCATCAACGACGCTTTGTCGGAGAATGCGTAGGTGGCCTTCAAACCGGCGTGGTAGAAAGGACCGTTGTTAAACAAGTTGGAGAGCGAGTAGTTGAAGTTGGCCGGTGCGTCGATCACTTCGTACCCGATATGTGTACCGAATTGTCCTGCTGTCATCGAGAACTTGTCGGTGAATTTGTATGTAAAGTATGCTTGCTTGATCGCCAGGGCGGTACTGAACAGCGAGTTGCCATAGTTACCGAGGTTGGCGTTTGGACCGAAAGTAAGATCAACGACTGCTTCCGACTTGGCATTGGTGTAAGCCACTTTCGCCTGTACGAGACCGAGCGAGAACTGGCCCGATTTCTGGTCGAATACCCGCGCGTTGGTAGCACCCATGTTGGAGCGGGATGCAGGTTTGTTGAAATTAGCCATGTAATAGGAATCCAGGTAGCCCGAGAAAGCGAATGCTCCTTTTGCCTCCTCCTCATCTTTGGCTTCCGTTACCACCGCAGTATCGGCCTTCACCGCCTTTTTATCTTCTTCCGACTTCGCAAAACCCAAAAAAGGAACCATCAAAGATAATACTGTGCAATAGACTTTTTTCATAATTATATTCTGTTTAAGTTAATATTACTCTCCGGCTGCATTACTGGATCAAATATTGTACTTAAATTATATTTATCAAATAATATAGGTGAAATTTATATCAAAAAATCCAATTTTCTGATTTTTTTCATGTTTTTTATCGTTTTTGAAACACAAAATCATCAAAAACACACTTTTTGTCAAAAATGGAAAATTTTGCATATGAATAACAAAACAGAATTTTCTTAAAAAGAATCCATTGCAATTATTAAGAAATTTTATTATTATAATGCCATTTCCAGAACCGAAAGGGCACAAAAAAAGCCTGCAGTGTAGCAGGCTTCGCATTTTTTATATTCAGCAGGGTCTATTCACCGTGCATCCATGCTTTTTTGGCAAGCAGCGTTTCTTCTTCTTCTTCGTTATCGGGATCGGGCACGCAGCAATCGACCGGACAAACCGCGGCGCATTGAGGTTCTTCATGAAAACCTACGCACTCGGTACATTTATCTGTAACTATATAGTAAAATTCGTCAGAAACTGGGGACTGCTTTTCTTTGCCGCTCACGATAGTGCCGTCGCCGAAGTCCACTTCGTCTAAATTCGTTCCATCTCCCCAAGTCCATTCTACACCTCCCTCATAAATTGCAGTATTCGGGCATTCTGGCTCACACGCCCCACAATTTATGCATTCATCGGTTATCATTATAGCCATAGTCGCCGGATTGTTTATATTTGTTGCTATTCTTCTGTATTGGGTAACAAATATAACTATTTATAGTTTCCCAACAATCAGAAAAATAAAAACGGCACCTGCCATTTAACTTTTTAGAGTCAGAGTAGAATGATATCAAGAATTCGGAGAATAAATGCATTCATCCGGCTGGGCCAGTTCATCGGAGACGCAGCCAACGAGGAGACGATCGGGGAATGGATAGCCGGCGCGAAGAGCAGGAACAACTGGTTTACGCCTGCCAACGTGAGGTTATCACTGAATGCGATTGCCGAACACTATTTGAATGAGGAAAAGCTGAAAAGCTGGGCCGAAAGTTACCCCGAACCCGCTCAATCGCGCAAAATAGGTGTGGTAATGGCGGGGAACATCCCGGCAGTGGGCTTCCATGACGCCCTTTGCGTGCTCATAAGCGGACATACATTGCTCGCCAAACCCAGTTCCGACGACCCGCTGCTGATCCGTGCCTTGCTCGCTCAGCTGATCGAAATCGAACCGGAATTCAGGGAATACATTCATTTCGTAGAAAGGTTGAATGATTCTGATGCGTACATCGCGACGGGAAGCGACAATACCGCCCGCTATTTCCACTATTATTTTGCCAAAAAGCCGAACATTATACGTAAGAACCGGACTTCCGTGGCAGCGCTGACAGGCAATGAAACACGCGGCGAACTCAGGGCATTAGCCACTGATATCCTGCAATATTTCGGGCTCGGTTGCCGCAATGTTTCCAAAGTGTTTGTCCCCTCGGGATATGACTTTACCGGGTTTTACCAGGCGATCGAGGAAATGACCGACGACTACGTGCATCACCACAAGTACTTCAACAACTACGAGTACAACAAGTCCATTTACCTCGTAAACCGCATCGCGCATTCGGATAACGGCTTTTTGCTCGCGACTGAGAGTGAAGCATTGGTTTCGCCTATCAGCGTGCTGCATTACCAGCCTTATGATTCCGTTGAAGAGCTGAAAGCATTATTGCGGGAATCGGAAGAGAAGATTCAGTGCGTGGTAGCCAGCCCGCAGCTGCATCTGCCGGACGCCCTGCCCTTCGGCGCCGCGCAGGCACCTGGCCTTTCCGATTATGCGGATGGCATTGACACGATGGCTTTCCTCGCGGAAATAGCCTAGTTGTTCCCCACCCTTCCTGATGCCCACACGAGGAAATCAGGGAGGGCTTTTGCCCATGTTTCGGGATTGTGCATCCCTTCTTTCACTTCCACATAGCGAATCTCGCGCCCCCAGCCATACCCTTTCCGTTCCAGTTCGGCAATGCATTCAAGCGTATCCTGGATGGAATCGATCACGCCATCACCGTCACGATCGTCGTGCTCGTCCCACGTACCACATTGAAACCAGAAGTTCAGTGGTGGGGTACTTTCGGTATTCCGTATTTGCCTATGCATAATGCGGTCACTTTCGGCATAGCCTTCATTCAGCGCTTTCTCACGCCACCACAGCGAGCCCGAGAAAACACCTGCATTTGAAAACACCTCCGGGTGATTCCAGACCGCATCCAGCGCCATGAGCCCGCCCAGCGAACAACCTGCATAGGTAATGCCCATTGTAACAGTATTATAATGTTGCGCCAAATGAGGTATTAACTCATCCAGTACAAATGACGTAGTGAGGCCCGCTTTGTCCCCCCGCCCCGCGTAATCGGGCTGGTGCGCGGTCCCGTACTCGTATATGCGTGCGTCGTTCGCGTGTATGCCCGCCACTACGCACGGGGCCATCTTCCCGGCAGATTGTAATGAAGCCACCGTTTCGGCCATTTTGAGTGCACTAAAATCCTGTCCATCGTTGAAAAGCACCAGCGGATAAGTTTCCGATGCTGAAAACCCCGGCGGGAGCAACGCCGTTACAATCACATTCCGGCCCAGGAAGGCTGAATGCAAGGCGATTTCTACGGGCACTATTCGAATGGATGGAACGGCTGGATTCACTGCAAATGCTTGACTACGGGTGAAAATAAAACCCGAAAGTTAATAATTTGCTTCCTATGATTTGTTTTGTATATTTCATTTATCAACTATAAACCGTCTTTGTTTGGAAGAGAAGCACATTAAATACTACTCTCATCATCTCGACAAGGACGTGGAGATGCTTGTTTTCGGCAACTGGGGCTACCCTATTTTGCTTTTCCCGACGACACTTGGCCGGTACTACCAGGCGAAGGATATGGGGCTGATCGAATCCGTACGATGGCTGGTGGAGTCCGGCAAGTACAAAATTTACTGCGTCGACACCATCGATGCCGACTCGTGGTACGGGAAGCACCTGACCCCGGAGTACCGCGTCAAAAACCATATTCAATACGACAAGTTCCTGGCCAACGAGCTCGTACCTTATATAAGGAATGAATGCAATGTTGGCAAGATCGGCGTTGCGGGTTGCAGTTTCGGTGGCTTCCACGCCGCCAATTTTGCCTTCCGCCATCCCGACCAGGTAGCTTATCTGGTGAGCATGAGCGGCGCATTCGATATCCGCGGTTTTCTGAACGGCTTTTACAATGACACCGTGTATTTCAATAATCCCGTCGATTTTATGCCCAATGAGCAAGGCTGGCGTTTCGGGCACATGAAAATCGTGCTGGGGACCTCCGACTGGGACATCTGTCTGGACAGTAACCTGCGAATGTCCAACATCCTCAACGGCAACGGCATCGAACACTGGCTCGATATCCGCGGCTGGGAAAAGCATGACTGGCCGCTCTGGAACAAGATGTTTCCGGATTACCTGTCGCGCATTGTATTGCAATAGTCAAAAACACAACTCAGAACCTGAATATGAAAAAGATTGGAATCCTGTTTGGAATGGAAAATACCTTCCCGAACGCATTTATCGAAAGAGTGAACAGTAAGGGTGAAAACGGCATTATCGCAGAGGCCGTTACCATCGATAAAGTCATACAAGCCGCCCCCAATGAGTACGCCGTGATCATCGACCGCATTTCGCAGGACGTACCGTTTTACAGGTCTTTTTTGAAGAATGCCGCGCTTACGGGCACGGCGGTGATCAACAACCCATTCTGGTGGAGTGCCGACGAGAAGTTCTTTAACAATGCATTGGCCGAAAAATTGGGCATACCCGTGCCGAAGACCGTGCTGCTCCCTTCCAAGCAACGTCCCGACAACACCTCCGAAACTTCCTTCCGGAACCTGGCATTTCCGATGGCCTGGGAAGAGATATTTCAATATGTAGGCTTCCCCGCGTACATGAAACCGCACGACGGCGGCGGCTGGAAGAGCGTGTACCGCGTCGTGAACCCTCAAGATATGTGGATCAAGCATGAAGAAACGGGCCAGCTGGTGATGATGTTGCAGGAAGAAATCGTGTTCGACGATTATGTACGCTGCTATTGCATTGGCCAGAAGGACGTGCTGGTAATGCCTTATGAGCCGCGCAACCCGCACCACTTACGCTATGCCGCCGATTTGAAAGCCCAGGGCGAAGAGCGCGAAAAGCTGCTCGAAACCATTAAGGATTATACATTAAAACTCAATGTCGCATTGGGCTACGATTTCAATACGGTTGAATTCGCCGTGCGCGGCGGTATTCCTTACGCGATCGACTTCTGCAACCCGGCGCCGGATGCCGACATCTACTCGGTCGGTCCTGATAATTTCGAATGGGTAGTGGAAGCCGCAGCGAATATGGCCATTGCAAGAGCAAAAGCGCAGGTTCCGGGGCAGATTAACCTTACCTGGGGCACCTTTATCAATCAGGCGGTGAATGGCATTCCGACAGCACCGCCGGCAGCCGAAACTCCCGCACCAGCCAAGCTTGCCGAACCGGCAAAGGCAAAAGAGCCTGCCAAGCCAGCTAAAACAGCCGAAAAAGCACCGGCAGCGACAAAGTCCCCGTCCAAAACAGCAGCGCCTGCCAAAACAGCGAAAGCTGCACCGGCCAAGCCGGTGAAAGAAGCTGCTCCTTCGGCTACGGAAGTAAAGGTGAAAGCGGTAACACCGAAGAAGCCCGCCAAATCGCTGGGTGCCATTGCTACCGAGCCCATCGCCGAAGCGGAGCCCAAAATCCCGACTACCAAAGCGGCAGCAACCAAAGCACCGGCTAAAAATTCCAAATTGAAGAAATCCTGACGAACTAAAATTCAGCCGCTTTTACATTATGGCAACATTCACCCTGGGAATTGAAGAAGAATTTCAAACCATCGACCCGGTTACCCGAAACCTGCGGTCGCATATGTCAAAGCTGGTTGAAGATGGCAAAATTACCTTGAAGGAGCGTGTGAAGGCTGAAATGCACCAGGCAGTCGTGGAAGTGGGGACGAATATCTGCCATAACATCCAGGAAGCGCGGGAGGAAGTGACCTACCTGCGCAAGATGATCCTCGACCTGGCTGAAAAACAGGACCTTCGCGTGGCCGCCGCCGGTACGCATCCCTTCGCCGACTGGGTGGACCAGCTCATTACCGACGATCCGCGCTACGATCAGATCATCGACGAAATGCGCGATGTGGCGCGAGGCAACCTGATTTTCGGGTTGCACGTGCACGTGGGCATCGAGAGCCGAAACGAAGGAATCCAGATCATGAATGCTGTAAGGTATTTCCTGCCGCATATTTATGCATTGTCGACCAACTCGCCGTTCTGGTGCGGGCGTAACACCGGTTTCAAATCGTACCGCTCCAAAGTTTTCGACAAATTCCCCAGGACAGGCATTCCCGATTTCTTTTCGAGCGCCGCGGAATATGATGAATACGTCGCCTTGCTGATCAAGACCAACTGTATCGATAATGGCAAGAAAATCTGGTGGGATATCCGCGTCCATCCGTTTTTCAATACCATCGAATTCCGCATGTGCGACGTACCTATGCGTACGGACGAGACGATTTGCCTGGCCGCGATCATGCAGGCGCTGGTCGCCAAAATCCATAAACTGCACAGCCAGAACCTGAGCTTCCGCCCCTATCGCCGGATGCTTATCAATGAAAACAAATGGCGTGCGGCGCGGTACGGCATTCACAGCAAGCTCATCGATTTCGGGAAGCAGGAGGAAATAGAGTATAAAATCCTGATCCACGAGCTCCTGGAATTCATCGACGACGTGGTCGACGAGCTCGGCAGTCGGAAAGAGATCGAGTACATTCACCAGATCCTCGAAATGGGTACCGGCGCCGACCGCCAGTTGGCCGTTTTCGAGGAAACCGGCAGCCTGAATGCGGTTGTAGATTATATTGTTTCAGAAACCAAAATCGGGATTTGTTAAGAATTAAAACATACTTTTGACCCAAAACCCGAACTAATCAGGAACACATTTGTTTAAAGTAGGTTACCCGATTCTATAACTTAAAGGCCGGTTTCACTGACACGAGCCGGCTACCGACTAAAATGACCACTCATGAAAAGCATTTCCGGATCGCGATCCTGGACATGTACAACGGACACCCCAACGAAGGAATGCGGTGCATCAAAAAGATTATCGCCGCGTTCGGAGAACAGGAAAGCGTGCCCGTTGAATTCACTGTTTTTGATGTAAGACAAAAGCTCGAAGTACCGGGAATGGACTTCGATGCGTATGTTTCTACCGGCGGGCCGGGCAATCCTGCGCCGGTTGGCGAGCCTTGGGAAAAGAAATTCTTTGGTTTTTTGAATAAAATACTGGCCTACAATGCGAAGCGACAAAACCGTATTAAAAAGCACCTGTTCCTGATCTGCCATTCGTTTCAAATGGCCTGCATCCATTGGGAACTGGCCGCTGTGAGCAAGCGACGCAAGACTTCGTTTGGCACATTTCCGGTACATAAAACTTCCTCCGGCCGGAAAGATCCGCTCCTGAATGCGCTGACCGACCCTTTCTGGATCGTCGATTCGCGCGATTTTCAGGTTACCCAGCCGAATCAGTTTGCATTCGATGCATTGGGCGCCAGGCTGCTTTGTCTTGAAAAAATCCGCCCGCACGTGCCACTCGAACGTGCGGTAATGGCGATCCGCTTTTCCAACGAGATCGTTGGGACGCAATTTCACCCGGAGGCCGATGCCGAAGGAATGCTCCGTTACTTTTTGAAGGAAGATAAAAAAGAGGCAATTATCAAAGCCCACGGCGAGCAGAAGTACAACGACATGATCGAGCATTTGAACGATCCCGACAAAATTTCGATGACCGAGGCTGTCATCATCCCTACATTTCTCAAAAACGCATTCAATAAAACGTTCCAGCCAGCCTATGCATAAGCAAGCCCGGGAAGCGTTCAACAGCTCCTTCACGGAGAAAAAATACGAGGAATTCGTTGAATCCATCAGTTCTGCGTTTCCCGGTCAACTGGATTTCAGGGTGGCTGAAACACCCGTTTTTGTACCCAAAGATCTAACGGAGAAAATCCTGCGGGCTTCGGATGAGATTATCGGCACGCTGCAATCACCCGATTTTCGGGCAAAAACCGACCGCGCTGTGCCGTCGAACCAGTTCGTCCCCGGCGAAAACGCGCATACGTCCTTCCTGGCTATCGATTACGCCATTTGTCGGAATGCCGCCGGCGAGCTCGTACCGCAGCTCATCGAGTTACAGGGCTTCCCGTCCATTTTTGGCTACCAGGCTTTCCTGTCCGAAAGTTTCAGGAAGTTTTTTGATGTGCGGCCCAATCTGGGGTATCTGTTTGGGGCAAATTCTCTGGATGAATATGTAGCCAAATTAAAAGCATTGATCCTCGGCGATGAGCAACCGGAGCATGTGATTCTGCTTGAAATCTTCCCCGAAAAACAGAAGACGCGGATCGATTTTGCGGTAACAGAGCAAATGCTGGGTATCAAAGCCATTTGTTATACCAAGCTGATCCGCGAAGGCAGGCGATTGTACTACGAAAGCGACGGCAGGAAAATACGGGTCAGACGCATTTACAACCGCCTGATTTTCGACGACCTGTTCAACTATCCCGACCTACAAACCAGCTACCATTTCACCGACGACGTCGACGTGCAATGGGTAGGACATCCTAACTGGTTTTTCAGGATCAGCAAGTTTGCGATGCCCTTTTTGAACGGCGAATTTGTGCCCGAAACACGTTTTCTAAGCGAATACCAGGGTAGTTTCCCATCGGATCTCCAAAATTATGTATTAAAACCGCTGTTCTCGTTCGCGGGCTCGGGGGTACAATTACATCTCACAAATGCGGATCTGGGAGCCATCGCCGACCCGGAAAATTATATATTGCAGCGAAAAGTTGCCTACGAACCCGTGATCCAGGCGCCCGATGGTCTTGTGAAATGCGAAATCCGCATGATGTACGGCTGGCCAGATAGTGCGGAAAAGCCCGAACTGCTGATCAGTCTCAGTCGGTTAAGCCGGGGGGAAATGATCGGCGTCCGGTACAACAAGGATTTCACGTGGGTAGGCGGCAGTGCCAGTTTTTTTGAACATTAGAATGCATATTTCACATCGCCAGCACTTTTTCGATCATCTGGCGCAAACTTCCGATTTCCCGCTTGCCCTTGAAATAGAGAAGGCCGGGGGTGTTTATATGTACGGTCCGGACGGCAAGTCGTATATGGACCTGATTTCCGGCATAGGCGTCAGCAACGTCGGCCACCGGCATCCGAAGGTACTCGAAGCCATTCACGCGCAACTCGATAAGCACATGCACCTGCTCGTGTATGGCGAGTACGTACAGAGCGCGCAGGTGCAACTGGCGAAGGCATTGGCCGGTACGCTGGATCTTAAAGCTTCCTCCCCCTCGCCTTTCGGCTTGATCGACAACGTCTATTTCACCAACTCAGGTACAGAGGCCGTGGAAGGTGCAATGAAACTGGCCAAGCGTTTCACGAAACGGCGCGAGTTCATTTCCTGCTATAATGCCTACCACGGTGCCACGCAGGGCGCATTGAGCCTTGCGGGTGCGGAATTTTTCAAACGGAATTTTCGTCCGCTGCTGCCGGGCGTGAGGCATATTCAGCACGGTTATTCACCTGATCTTGAAAAAATTACAGAGCAAACAGCGGCGGTGATCATCGAGGTGATCGGTGGTGAGTCAGGTGTGCGTGTGCCCGAGGCAGGCTATCTGGCTGCATTGCGTGAAAAATGCACCAAAACCGGCACATTGCTCATTTTGGATGAAATTCAAACAGGCTTCGGCCGCACCGGGAGCTTCTGGGCATTCGAGCAGTACGGTATTTATCCGGATATTTTATTGAGTGCCAAAGGAATGGGGGGCGGTATGCCGATCGGCGCTTTCATGGCTTCGCAGCAGATCATGAAGGTGCTCAAAACGAATCCAATACTAGGCCACATTACGACATTTGGCGGGCATCCCGTGAGTTGCGCAGCCTCTCTGGCGGCATTGCGGGTGACGATCGATGAACGTCTTTCCGAGGCAGCCATTACGAAAGGTGAATTGTTTAAATCACTGTTAATTCATCCAGAAATCAAGGAAATCCGCGGAAAGGGCCTTATGCTTGCGGCGGAAATGGAATCGTTCGATAAGCTGAAAGTGACGATCGATCGATGCATTGAGCTTGGTGTCGTGACCGACTGGTTCCTGTTTTGCGACAATTCCATGCGCATTGCGCCGCCGCTGACCATTACCGAAGAGCAGATCCGCGAGGCCTGTGCCGTTATTCTCAAAGTCCTGAATTCTTGAACGATATGAACTATTCCATTCAAAATGACCATTTAAAGATCTCGGTACAGGAAACGGGTGCCGAGCTATGCCAGATCCAGTCGACCGTTACGGGTAAAGATTTTCTCTGGAACGCCGACCCGGCCCTGTGGGGCAGCTATGCTCCGGTGCTCTTTCCGGTAATCGGCGCGATCAAGAATGGCTTTGTGAAATATAATGGCGGCGAATATGCGGTGCCGAGGCACGGGATGGTTCGCAACAACGCAAATGTAAAGCTGACAAACCAAACAACCGACAGTCTTACATTTACGCTCAAATACAGCAAGGAGACGCTTGCTATTTATCCATTCCAATTTGAATTCCAGGTCACTTACCGGCTGGACGGTAAAAAGGTGGTTATCGATCACAAGGTCATCAACCACGGAAGTTCCGAAATGCTGTTCTCGCTCGGTGGTCACCCTGCATTCAAATGTCCCTTGCACGAGAATGAGGTATATGAGGATTACTATCTCGAATTTGAAGCCATTGAAAACGATTCGACCTGGCTACTCGAAAAGAACGGGCTCGTAGGCAACACGACCAAACCCGTACTCGAACACACCAATGTGTTACATCTGAACAGCCATCTGTTTGACAACGATGCATTGATATTCAAACATCTGATTTCCAAACAGGTAAGTCTGAGAAGTACCAAATCCGGGCAGGTGGTCACGGTTTACTACAAAGATTTCCCCTACCTGGGCATCTGGGCCAAGCCTGGCGGTCATTTCGTTTGCATCGAGCCCTGGCTGGGCATCGCCGACAGCGCCGATTCTGACCAGAATTTCGAAACGAAAGAAGGGATTTTGAAACTGGCAGCGGGTGAGATTTTCGAGGCTGGTTTTGCGATCGAGATTAATGAATAGCTGGTGAATTGTGATTGCAGGATTTCTGCAATCACAATTCTATCGCCAGAAGATCGCTGCCTAATTTGTGCAATGCATTCTCGATCTTCTTCGCCTGCGCGGGACGTGGCTTTTTCAACCCCGAAGCATAATGGTTCAGTTGCTTTTCATTTATGCCAGTTAACCGGGCAATACCTGTTTGGCTGAAAATGCCTTTGTAATATTCCAAAAGACTCTCCACATCAAATTTCCAGACGATCTCATACTCCCCTTTCAATGCTGCCGGCACGTTCTTATCATCAAATGACTTGACGATTTCAATGCATTCAAAGACATTCTTTTTGACATCCTGCACAGTATCTCCGATCCCATAAATTTTTTTGACGTTCTCGGCATAAGCACTATACCCGTCTTTCCCCCTTTCGATCAATATCCTGATTCTTTTCATAGCTCTATTAGATGATCAAGTTCATTTCCTTAATAATTCTCTTTCTCAAACCTTCATTCATTTCCTTAGAAGAATGGTAGGGCACGCAATAGGTTACGCGGCCTTTCGTGTACATATAGTGACTGCCTCGCGTCCGAGAAAGAATCCATCCGTTACGCCGGATAATGCGATGAAATTCCGAGTATTTCATAGTGTGAATATAGTGATTAAAGGTAGATAATTATATACCTTTCACAAAGGTGTACAAACAAGAAAGCCCCGTCACCGGGGCTTTTAACTCTTTCACAAATCAGCAATTATCAAACGGTCGCTTCGATCTGTGCATTCAATTTATCTTCAAGGGTTGTTTTTGGAACAACGCCTACTACTTTATCTACCAACTGGCCGCCTTTGAAGATCATCAGCGTAGGGATACTACGGATACCGAATTTTGCAGGTACCGAAGAGTTCATATCCACATCCATTTTACCGATAACTGCTTTGCCATCGTATTCACCGGCGAGTTGCTCTACAACCGGACCGATCATTTTACAAGGCCCACACCACTCAGCCCAGAAGTCAACCAGTACTGGCTTATCGCCCTGGATTAGTTCGTCGAAGGTGCTATCGGTAATTTCAAGTGCTTTTCCCATGTTTTAAGTGTCTAAATGTTATTTATCAATCTGGGTTAATAAGGAATATTAGTATTTAAAAGTTCCTTATTTAATTCAATACAAATCAGTTTAAAAAGAATTTCACACCCAGGGAGCCCCGTAGCACCTTAAACAGCTCATTACTAGGTGCTACGCGGTAACCGCGCGACAACATTTCGACCTCCAGGTGCGTCTCCGGGTCCTTTACAGTCATACTTACCTGGCAGCCGCCGGGATAGCTTCCGAAGGTTTCATTGAGCACATGAATGAACTGCGCGTCGATCTGGTCCAGCGTGAGGTTGATCCTGATTTTCCGGCACATTTTTTCCATGATCTCCGGCAGGAGTTGTATCTGCGAGATTTTGAATTCGAATTGATCTTCCTGCTTCCAGCGGTTCTGAACTTTGCCTTTGATATACAGGAATTGGCCTGTTTGCAGGTAGTTTTTGAACCGGATATAATCCTCCCCACCGATCAGCATTTCCATTGCGCCCTGGTAATCTTCAATTTTGAAGATCATAAAAAGGCTGCCGTTTTTCGACATCCTTTCCTGCGCGCTCGTGACGATCCCCGCCACATTGATATCCTTGCCGTAATATCGTGGCGCTCTTTCTCCATCGTGAATTTCGAGCACCTTATCGACCGTACAGGTACAAAAATTGTCCAGTTCGGTGCGGAAAGTATCCAGCGGGTGTCCTGAAATGTAGAAGCCTACCACTTCCTGCTCGTAACGCAGCTTCGCAAGGTCGTCCCATTCGCCCACCTCTGCCGCTTTGGGTTTGGCGAGTGTAGAACCGCTATCGCCCAGCATACCGAACAGCGAAGCCTGTGCCGATGATTTCTCGGCATGGTAGTTGTTGGCGTAGCGGATCAGTTTTTCAATAAAAGTACCCGTTTCGCCAGCTTCCACAGCAAAATACTGGGCCCGATGATATTCCGGGAAGCAGTCGAATGCGCCTGCATATGCAAGACTTTCCAATGTCTTTTTATTGACAGTCCGAAGGTTTACCCTGGTAATGAAATCGAACACGTCTTTGAACGGGCCATTGTTGGTACGTTCTTCGATGATCGATTCCACCGCCGCGTCGCCACTTCCTTTCACCCCTGCCAGTCCAAAACGGATTTCTCTTTTCTTGTTCACACCAAACTGGCGCTCCGATTCATTGATATCGGGTCCTAAAACGGTAATACCCAGGTTTTTACATTCTTCCAAAAAGAAGGTAATCTTGTCGATACTGCCCAGCGAACTGGTCAATACCGCCGCCATGTATTCCGACTGATAATGCGCTTTCAGATAAGCCGTTTGATAAGCCACGAATGCATAACACGTCGAGTGGGACTTGTTAAATGCGTACGACGCAAATGCTTCCCAGTCGGTCCAGATCTTTTCCAGCTTCTTCGCGTCCAGGCCCTTTTCGGTACCGCCTTTCATGAAATCGCCTTTGAGCTTGTTCAGCGTTTCGATCTGCTTTTTACCCATCGCTTTCCGCAACGTATCCGCCTGACCTTTCGTAAAGCCGGCCAGCTTCTGCGACAAAAGCATTACCTGCTCCTGATACACCGTAATACCATAAGTATCAGCCAGATACTCTTCCAATTCAGGCAAATCGTACGTTACTTCTTCGTGCCCGTTTTTCCGGCGGATAAAGTTCGGGATGTAGGCAATCGGCCCCGGGCGGTACAATGCGTTCATCGCGATCAAGTGCTCGAAACGGTCAGGGATGAGGTCGCGCATGTACTTCTTCATCCCGTCGGATTCGAACTGGAATATCGCGTTGGTTTCTCCCCGTTGGAATAGTTCGAAAACCTTGGGATCGTCCAGCGGCACGTCATCTATTACAATATCTACCCCATGGTTGTTCTTGATCATCCGCAGGGCTTCCTTGATAATCGAAAGGTTTCGAAGCCCCAAAAAGTCCATCTTGATCACGCCGGCGTCCTCAATGATCTTGCCCTGGTACTGGGTGATCAGAAAGTCGGAGTCTTTGGACGTACTTACCGGGATAATTTCGGTCAAATCACTCGGAGCAATGATGATACCGGCCGCATGGATACCAGTGTTCCGCACGGTACCTTCGAGCCTGCGCGCCTCTTGCAAAACACTGGCCTGCAAATCGTTGCCCAGTGCAATAGCACGCATTCGCTTCACATTCTCTAATTCGTCGGGTGAAATGCCTTCCTTTTTCATGAGGCTGCCCTCTCCTTCCAACGGCGCCGTAAAAATGCGGTTCAGCGTCATGTTGTAAGTTGGCTTGTCAGGCACGAGCTTCGCGAGCATGTTCGCGTCAGGCAATGGAAGGTCCATTACCCGCGCCACGTCCTTGATCGCCGATTTGGCAGCCATCGTGCCATACGTTACAATCTGCGCAACCTGGTTATAGCCATATTTTTTCACCACGTAATCGATCACCTTCTGACGGCCGTCGTCGTCGAAGTCGGTATCGATATCGGGCATGGAGATACGGTCGGGGTTGAGGAAACGCTCAAAAAGGAGGTCGTACTTAACGGGGTCGATATTTGTGATCCCGATCGCATAGGCCACGGCGGAACCCGCCGCCGAACCCCGTCCCGGCCCAATGAACACGCCCATTTTGCGGCCTGCATCGATAAAGTCAGCTACAATAAGGAAGTAACCCGGAAAACCCATGTTCCGGATCGTTTGCAACTCGAAGTTGAGCCGCTCCTCGATTTCCGGCGTTACCACTTCATATTTCTTCCTTGCCCCCTCGAACGTAAGGTGCCTCAGGTATTCCCATTGGTTCAGAACGTCGGCCGTAAGCTCCTTTTTCCCTACCATTTCCGACAACGTGTGCGTCTTGAATTCGTCTGGGATCGGGAAGTTGGGGAGCAGAATGTCTTTCCGGAGATCGAGGGTTTTGATTTTGTCTACAATCTCGTTGGTATTGTCCAGCGACTCGGGCAGGTCGTTGAACAGTTGCAGCATTTCGCTGGTATTTTTGAAATAAAACTGGTCGTTATAAAATGCAAAGCGGGAGCCTTTCGGGATACCTTTTTCGTCGTCGAAATCTTTGGCGGAAGGGGTGCTTTGCTTGTCTCCTGTGTTGATACAGAGCAAGATGTCGTGTGCATTCCAGTCGTCGCGGTCTACATAATGCGAGTCGTTGGAGCAGATGATCTTCACATTGTACTTCCGCGCAAATTTCACCAGCACCTCATTCACAATGTACTGGTCCCGAATATCATGCCGCTGCAATTCCACATAAAAATCATCGCCGAACAAATCCAGCCACCACCGGAACTCCTTTTCCGCCGCCTCTTCGCCCTGACGGATAATTGTCTTGGGGATCATCGCACCAATACAACACGTGGTGGCGATCAGGCCCTGATGGTATTGCACGATGAGTTCCTTGTCGATCCGCGGATATTTACCATACATCCCCTCGATAAAACCCAGCGAGCACATTTTCACCAGATTTTTATAGCCGATCTCGTCTTTGGCAAGAAGCAGCTGGTGAAAACGAACGTCTTTTTTGTCTTTGGTAAACTGCCGCACGTGCCGGTCTTCCACCACATAAAACTCGCAACCGACGATCGGCTTGATACCCTGCTTGTTTCCCTCGGCCACAAACTCGAACACGCCGAACATATTACCATGGTCGGTAATGGCTACCGCCGGCATATTGTCCTCCTTGGCCTTTTTGAACAGCTTTTTAATATCGGCAGCACCATCGAGCAGTGAGAACTGCGTGTGACAGTGCAAATGTGAAAATTGCATATTTAACGGGTTGTAATGGGGATGACGAATCAGTGTTCTTCCGCTTCTTCGTACAATACATAATTCATATAATCGGTAAAGGGTTTCAGCAATTGAATGCCTTTTAAAACCCGGTCACCGAAGTCTTTGGAAGCCACCTCTTTATCGGTGTAGCGATGCATGAAGAACAGCTGTTTACGTTTCAGCAGCTCTATTTCCGGATGGTCTTTGGAATAACCCTTGGGCACCGTTTTCAGACTTTCTCCATGAATTTCTGGGAAATAGCTATGAAACTCTTCTTCCCCGATGATCGCTTTCAGCTCATGCGCATTGTAATCGATCTCCTGGCGGAAGCGCGCCAACTGTTCGGTCGTCACCTCCCACATCCCGCCGCCCAGGAACGTCTGATCGCCCGGCTGGACTTGCAGGTAGTAGTCGATTTTCCCAGAACTCTTCCCACCCGGACCAATGCCCGCGGCCAGATTTTTTTTGTACGGATCCTTATTTTTCGAAAACCGGACATCCCGGTAAATGCGCAGCATACAATCTTTTACTTGCACATTTCCGAGGTCTTCGAACTTTCCTACCTCCGTGAGCAAGTACCCTACGAGCTTTTCCATATCCGCTTTCGCGGCTTCGTAAAGTTTCTTGTTTTCCTGAAACCACTCCCTGTTATTGTTTTCGGCTAATTGACTGAGAAAGTGCAGTGTTTTAGAATCCATGTCGTGTTGGTGAAGGTATAAAATTCAAATTTACTACGTTTTCTGGTTCAATTTAACGAATTTTGGGAAGTAGTTAAGGGCAAAGTTCATCTAGAATCGCTAACCTGTTGAAAGCTATGAATGTGCAGTATTTGTCAAATGAAAATGGAGAGAGAACGGGCGTTTATATCTCTTTGAAAGATTGGGAGGACATCCAAAAGAGACTGGGGGAAACAGACTTTTGGGATGAACTACCTGACCATGTGAAGGATGGAATAGATCGAGCGCAGAAACAGGCAATGGCAGGTCAGACGAAGCCTCACGACGAAGTTATGGCTAAGTACAGTAAGTATTTATGATCTTACCCATTCATTGGTCGGCCGAAGCAGAAGATACCTTTGCTGACATCATCACACACTTAGAACTGAATTGGTCTGAAAAAGAGGTCCGTAAATTCTTTCGGACAACCAGGGATGTTCTGAAACAGATATCGTCGTTTCCCTTGATGTACAAAGCTTCCAAATCAAGGCGGGAAATACGCAGAGGATTTCTCACAAAACAATGCTCATTGTTTTATGAAGTAAAAGAGGATCATATTCTTTTACTTTATTTCTGGGACAATCGCCGCAAACCAACATCACGTAACTAAGTATCAATAGTAATAAATGGCCAGAATCCTAACAGGCATTCAAAGCAGCGGGCGACCTCACCTGGGTAACATCCTGGGAGCCATCAAACCTGCGATCGAACTCTCTAAAAATCCCCAGAACGAATCCTTTTTCTTCATTGCAGACCTCCATTCGCTTACGACACTCAAAAACGGTGTTGAACGTGGCGAATATGTCCGTGCGATTGCAGCGACCTGGCTCGCATTCGGATTCGATTACAAAAAAAATGTATTCTGGCGCCAGTCGCGGGTGCAGGAGCACACCGAGCTCAATTGGTACCTGAACTGCTTCACGCCGTTCCCGATGCTGGCCAATGCCACTTCTTTCAAAGACAAGTCGGAGAAACTGGCGGATGTAAATGCAGGGCTTTTCACCTATCCGGTACTACAAGCGGCCGATATTCTGCTTTATAATGCCAATATCATCCCGGTAGGCAAAGATCAGAAGCAGCATTTGGAAATGAGCAAGGACATTGCCAACCGCTTCAATATCCTGGCGGGTGAAGATATTCTGGTACTTCCCGAGCCGAAGATCGACGAACGCATTATGACGATCCCCGGGCTCGACGGGCAGAAAATGAGTAAATCGTACCATAACTACATCGATATCTTCCTGCCGGAGAACGAGTTGAAAAAGGTAACGAAAAAGATCCTCTCCGATTCGAAACAGCTCGAAGAACCCAAGGACCCCGACAACGACATCACGTTCCAGCTTTACAGCCTGGTAGCGAACGAGGCCGATATCGAAACCATGCGCCAGAATTACCTGAACGGCGGCTATGGCTACGGCCACGCCAAACAGGCACTTTTCGAATGCTTTATGGAAGTGTTCGCTGAGCCACGCCGCATTTTCAATTATTATATGGAAAACACGGATGAGCTGGAAGGCATTTTGGTGGAAGGCGAAGCCAAGGCCCGCGAAATCGCGCAGGAAACAATCGGCAAGGTCAGAAAAGTGCTCGGTTTCAGTTCATGACGGATGCGGTACATAGCATAGTCCGCGCCGATCAGGAGCTGTTTATATGGCTCAACGGCCTGCACACACCCTGGCTCGACACGGTGATGTACTGGGTTACCTATAAGTTTACGTGGGTTCCGTTGTACATTTTGCTCATCGCATTGACGATTCGCACAGAAGGCTGGAAAAGAGGCGGGTTCATCGTCATCGCCGTAGTATTGGCCGTAGCCGCGGCAGACAAAATCACCTCCGGGCTCATGAAACCGTACTTTCTAAGGTTAAGGCCCTGCCACGACCCCACGATCACGACCGTCATGCACCACGTAACCGACTGCGGCGGCCTGTACGGCTTCGCGTCTTCGCACGCATCCACCAGCTTTGCATTGGCTATCACGTGGTTTAGCCTGCTGCGTCGGAAGGTCCCGCAAATGGCTTTTTTGTTCCTCTGGGCGGTCGTTTACGCATATAGCCGCGTATATGTAGGGGTGCATTACCCGCTCGATATTCTTGTCGGAGCGCTGGTCGGGCTGCTGGTCGGATACTGCTTTGTTCAGCTTTATTATATTTTTTTAAAAAGATATTATCTTAATTAACTGGTTTTATTTAATTTTGCGCAAATTTTAGTTTGGCCATGGGTTCATTCAATACAGTAAAAATATTTTCGGGGAGTCAGTCCGAATATTTGGCCAAAGACATTGCCAGGTATTATGGTAAGGAACTGGGAGGCTACACGTTGCGGAAATTCAGCGATGGTGAACTGTCGCCAAGTTTCGAGGAGTCGATCAGGGGTTGTGATGTATTTCTCATTCAATCTACGTTCCCTCCTGCCGATAACCTGATGGAGTTGCTGCTGATGGTGGATGCGGCCCGTCGTGCTTCGGCGCATTATGTGACGGTGGTAATCCCCTATTTCGGCTACGCCAGACAAGACAGAAAAGACAAGCCACGCGTGGCGATCGCAGCGAAAGTCGTTGCCAACCTCCTTACGGCAGTAGGAGTTGACCGCGTGATGACCATAGACTTACACGCCGGACAGATCCAGGGCTTTCTAGACCTGCCTGTCGACCACCTCGAAGGAACATCTATTTTTGTTCCTTATATTAAATCCCTGAACCTCAAAAATCTGCTGATCGCATCGCCCGACGTAGGCGGCGCCGCACGTGCACGGAATTTTGCCAAGTTCCTGAACGCGGACATGATCCTGTGCGACAAGCACCGAAAACGCGCCAACGAAATCGCGAGCATGCAGGTGATCGGAGATGTGGAAGGGATGGACGTAGTGCTGGTAGACGACCTGATCGACACGGGTGGTACGCTTTGCAAGGCAGCCGAGATTATCATGGAAAAGGGTGCGACGTCCGTGCGGGCGATCAGTACCCACGCGATCATGTCGGGCAAGGCGCATGAAAATATTGCCAATTCAGTGCTTGAAGAGTTAATTGTAACAGATACTATTCCTCTTAAGCAACAGAATGAAAAAATCCGCGTACTGTCTGTTGCAGAAATTTTTGCAAAGGCAATAGGTCGGATCCGCGATCACGAATCTATTAGTTCATTGTTTATAAATTCTCAGTAAATTTTCTTTTATTTAACTTTCTTATAAAATTTCTTATGAAAAGTCTTGAGATTGTAGGGTTTAAAAGAGCGAATCTCGGCAAGGTGGAATCACAAAACTTGCGCGCTCAGGGTTATGTTCCATCTGTGCTGTACGGAGGAAGCGAACAAGTGCATTTCTATGCACCTGCTATGTTGTTCCGTGAATTGCTTTTCACACCGGATATTTTTAACGTTACACTGAATATCGAAGGTACCGAGTACAATGCGATTCTTCAGGAAACACAATACCACCCGGTAAACGATGCGTTGATCCACGCGGATTTTCTTCAAATCGTACCCGGAAAAGAAATTAAAGTTGAAGTGCCTATCAAATTGACAGGTACATCCGCCGGCGTTATGAAAGGTGGTAAAATGAACCAAAAATTGCGTAAATTGCGCGTACAAGGTCTTGCGGAGAACATCCCTGACTATGTAAATGTTGATGTGACTGAACTAGATTTAGGAAAATCTGTGAAGGTTGGTGCACTCAAAGCTGAAAATTTTGTTATATTGACAGCGGCAAGCAACCCGATCGCATCAGTTGAAATCCCACGTGCGCTTCGCGGTACACTTGGCAAGTAAGTATTTTATTTTTCATGGCTAATAGATGCAAACGTGCCGACCATTGGTCGGCATATTTGTTTATAGCCAGTTTCGAATCTGATCCACCAACACCTCATTGATCCGTACATAGCTCTCATGGGTCCAGCCTCCGATATGCGGCGTAAGCACCACACGGTCCGACGTGCATAAATAATCGAACACCTCCTGCTGTTCAGCGGTCAGTTTTCCGATCTTTTCATTTTCGAGTACATCCAGGCAAGCTCCCCGGATTTTCCCCGACTCCAAAGCTTTGGTTACCGCCTTTAATTGCACTACCTCGCCTCTGGATAAGTTCAACAAATAAAACGGCTTGGCGAAACCGCTAATAAATTCGTCATTAACCAGGTAACGGGTAATGTCCGTCAATGGAATGTGCAGGCTGAGAATGTCGGCCTCGCGCTGAATTTCCGAAATAGACGATTCCGTCGCAAAAGCGTCGCCGTAATTATCACGGTACTTGTCATACGCAAGCACTTTACAGCCAAAACCGCTGAGCCTCTTCGCAGTAGCAGAGCCATTGTTACCATAGCCGATCAGACCAACGGTTTTGCCCATCAACTCCACTCCCCTATTGCCTTCGCGGTCCCAGATGCCATTCCTTACCTGCCGGTCGGCACGCAGAATGTTGTTAAAAAGCGCCAGCAGCATGCCTAAGGCCTGCTCCGCAACGGCGTCACGATTGCCGGTACCGGCGTGAAACACCTCGATATTCAACGCTTTGGCCACATCCAGGTCGATCAGGTCGAGCCCTGCGCCTGCGCGTGCGATGAACCGCAATTTTTTCGCGTTTTCAAGCATTTCACGATCCAGGAACGTCTTACTGCGGATCATCAGCCCATCATAGCCGGGCAATGCATTTTTTATGTCTTCTCTTTTGTATTCAGGATGGTAATCGTATTCCCACTTTTGCTCGTCCAGCATCTCGAATAATGAGTTATGCATGGAGTCTGCGATCAGGATTTTCATAGTAGCACAGGATTTTTTGTAACTTGCCGGTTGAACCGTTCGGCAAAAGTAATACAGAATTACGCAGGAGAACACATAGAACAGCATTTACCTACATGAGCGAACAACACAGTGATAAACCGGTCATCGGGATCACAATCGGCGATTATAACGGCATTGGCCCGGAAGTAATCCTTAAAGCATTAGAGGGGAACCAGTTATCCAAATTGTGCACACCAATCATTTACGGCTCCCTGAGAGTATTGAACCAGTACCGCAACCTGCTTGAAATGAAAGACTGGAACCTGCATGGCATCCAGAAAGCCGAGCAGGCCAACCATAAACTCACGAACGTCATCACTTGCTGGCACGACCATCAGACGGAGATACAGCCCGGAAAGATCACCGTCGAAGCCGGTCAGGGTTCTTTTGCATCCCTGAAGCGCGCCGTGGAAGACCTCAAAGAAGGTAAAATACAAGCCCTCGTAACCGGCCCGATTAATAAGGATAATATCCAGAACGAAGATTTCAAATTCCCCGGCCATACTGAATTCCTCGCGCAGGCATTCGGCAAGGATGATGCGCTGATGTTCATGGTGGCAGGCGACCTGCGCGTAGGCGTGCTTACGGGCCATATACCATTGCAAAATGTCCGCGAACACATCACGGCTGAAAAACTCACAGCCAAGATCGAGCAGATTTTGCAATCGTTGAAAGGAGATTTTGGTATAAAAAAACCTAAACTGGCTGTGCTGGGCCTCAACCCGCACGCGGGCGAGAATGGTTTGCTCGGATCGGAGGAGATCGAAATCATCCAGCCGGTCATCAAGCAGTTCAAGGAAAAAGGGAACCTCGTCGTAGGCCCGTTCCCTGCCGATGGTTTCTTCGCCGCCAGCACGTACCGCCAGTATGACGCAGTGCTTGCGATGTACCACGACCAGGGCCTGATCCCATTCAAAACACTCGCATTCAACGAAGGCGTGAATTTCACGGCTGGGCTTTCCGCTGTACGCACCTCGCCCGACCATGGCACTGCCTATAATATTGCGGGAAAAAACCTCGCAGAACCCGGCTCATTGCTGCAAGCGCTGTACCTGGCCTGCGACGTATCGAGATTCCGCATTTTCAACGCCGAAATGGATAAAAATGCATTGATCTCGAAGCCACAGCCATCCGAAAGCCAGCATCCGGCTAAGTCGGGAGGAAAGCAGCGATTTAATTAACCCGTTCCTTCACCGGAACCAACGCACATTCTTATGTTAAAATCAATGACCGGATACGGTGTATCCAACATCGAATCCGAATCGATCAATGTCACGGTGGAAATCAAGACATTGAACTCCAAATTCCTGGATATTTACTGTCGCGTACCGCGTAACTACTCTGAAAGGGAGATCGAAATCCGTAACCTCATTACCCAGTCGCTGGAACGCGGTAAGGTTGAGTTTACTTTGACAGTACAGCCTGTTGGTAAAACTGTCGCTTCCACATCCGTAAACCGGCCGCTGGTGAGTGCCTATTATCACGACTTGTCGGAAACGGCAGGTTCGCTTGGTTTCACACCGGATACCACCGAATTGCTTCGTATCGCATTGCAAATGCCCAATGCCTACAACAATGAAACGGTAGACGAATCGAGCAAGGAAAATGACTGGGCTCAGATCAAAGTTGCCGTGATGGAAGCCCTCCGCAAATGTTCTGTTTTCCGCGAGCAGGAAGGTCGCATGACTGCCGAGAAGTTCTCCGAATACATCTCGACCATCCAGAACCTGCTCGACCAGGTAGCAGAGCAAGACAAAACCCGGATTCCAGCCGTTCGGGAACGCCTCGAAAAGCAGGTAAGGGATCTGCTGACCGACGACAATTTCGACCCGAACCGTTTCGAACAGGAGCTGATCTATTATGTCGAGAAATTCGATATCTCCGAAGAGAAGATCCGTTTGGCCAACCATCTTACCTATTTCACCGAGACGATGAATGCTTCCGAAAGCAACGGTAAAAAGCTCAACTTCATCGCGCAGGAAATCGGCCGGGAAATCAATACCATCGGCTCGAAAGCCAACGACGCCACAATCCAGCATCTGGTGGTACAAATGAAGGACGAGCTCGAAAAAATCAAGGAGCAAACGATGAATATTATCTGATGCCAGGAGAGAAGCTTCCGCTTTCCTTCTTTTCCGATTACGATACCCGCACGCTCGCGCAAAAGCTGCTGGGCTGTGAACTGGTGCATGAAAGTCCGGATGGCCTCACAAGCGGCATAATCGTCGAAACGGAGGCCTATTTGCAGGATGATCCCGCCTGTCACGCCTTCAACCGGCGGACAGCGCGCACCGAGCCGATGTATGGCATCGCAGGTACGGTGTATGTGTACCTGATTTACGGCATGTACCAATGCTTCAATATTGTCAGCAATGCGGAAGGCACCGGGGAAGCGGTGCTGATACGCGCATTGCAGCCCACCGCCGGTGTCGAACTGATGGAAATGCGCAGGCTTATCCGGCCCGGAAAAACACCCGGTATGCCCATTACCGGTAGGGTTACACACAAAGAACTTTGCCGCGGGCCCGGCAAACTGGTACAAGCCATGGGCATTGATCGCGAGAAGCACAATGCTACCCTGCTCATCGGTGATGCATTATACCTCCGCGCGCCAGTCGCTGCTCCTCAGGCGATTATATCCGGCCCACGTATCGGCATTAACGTCGGCCGCGAACTTCCTTACAGATATTACATAAAAGACAATATTTTTGTAAGTAAAGGCTAGTCGCGCCTGCCTTATTAAACCAGCCTTCGACAACCCGCTACGCACCTAACTCACAAGAGAACAGTGTTATATGAATGAATTCTACAAACTAATTCTCCTCTTCGCGTTAGGATGTGTTCTTTCTTTCAGCCAATGCACCTCCACCGGGCAGGGCAATGGCGCAACAAGGAGTACAGAAGTAGTGGAATCCAAGCCGCAGGAAGGCTTTGCCGAAGACACCGTCCTGATCCACAAGTACCATAAACTTGCCTCCGAGTACCTGTTTCAGGATGCCGAAAAGTCGATGTTCTATTCCAAACACGTACTGCGGCTTTCCCAAAAGCATCAATGGGCGAAAGGAAAACTCCTTGCGTACAACCTGCTGAGCACCTATTATTTGCTGGATGGCAGCTACGATGTTTTGCGCGAGCTTTCCAATGAAACGATCACCCTGTCAAAGCAGCTGAACATGCCGATGTTCACCGCACACGGCAAACGCTTCCTGGGAGAAAGCTACTCCGAGTATCGTCAGTGGGATTCTTCCCGGATCAACTACGAGCATGCCATACAGATTTTCACGCAACTGAAAGCCGACAGCTCGCTCGCATTAAGCATCGAGAATCTGGGCAACTGCTACCGCGAAAAAAGTATGTATGACGCGGCGCTGAGGCTGTACGACCAGTCGTACAAGATGTTCGATAAAATGAACTCCGATTGGGGCCGCGCTACTGTCCTGCAAAGCATAGGCTACATGCGCGTGCGCACGGGCAACTACGCCGAAGCTGAAAAGTACTTTTTGCAAAGCATCGCGCTATTCCGGAAAATCCAGAACAGGTATGGAGAATTAAACTGCCTGAACGACCTTAGCAATATCTACTATTACCAAAAAAAATACGACCAGTCCATCGAGGCAGGCCTCAGGGCATTGACCTATTCCAAAATTTATCATTCGACCCAGCAAACCAACTGGGCCCTGGTAACGCTCTCCCGCTCTTACAAAGCCAAAGAGATGTACGATGTAGCCCTGAATTACAGCCAGGCGGTCAACTACACGCGGCGCATGATCCATGACGAGACGATCAAACGCCAATACACGATGTACCAGCTGATGTACGACAACAAGCTGATGGACTCTGAAATCCAGCAGAAAATTATCAGCGAGCAGCGCACCGTTCAGCGGTTCCTGATCGGCTTCTCCTGCCTCGTTATCCTTTCCGCAGTCTTTCTTTGGTTCAATAACAAAAAGCTTCGCAGGAAAAACGCCGAGATTCAGGCAGCATTGATCGAAGGACAGACTATCGAAAGAAAGCGCGTTGCCGCCGAACTGCACGACCACCTGGGCGGCACACTGGCGTCGCTGAACTGGTATTTATATGGAATTGATAAAAAAGTACTTTCCGAAGAAGAACAGAAGATCTACGAAAGCGTACACCAGATGGTGGGAGCCGCTTATAAAGAAGTGCGGAGCCTATCGCACAACCTCATGCCGGCTGAACTCGAAGAGCATGGACTGATCATGGCCGTGCAACGACTCATCAGCAAACTGAACGAAAACAAGAATATCGCATTCGCATTCAACCAGAAGGGAATGAACAACCGGCTCAACAATAAGATCGAGTTTGAGCTGTACAGCATTGTATTGGAATTAACCAACAACATTATCAAACACTCCGGCGCCACCGAGGCTTCGGTCGACCTGACCGAAAACCTCAAAACGATTGTCCTGGTGGTGAGCGACAACGGTACCGGCATGATCGAGCCGAGCCGGCAGGGAGTTGGATTGAGAAATATCAAAAGCCGTGTGGAAAGCCTGCATGGCAAAATACAGATCCACAGCGAGAATCAAAACGGCATCCGTGTCGAAATCGAGATCCCGAAAGTGATCATCAGGTGATTTTCCCCGCGCAACGAAACTGTAACGCCCCATTTGGTCGTTACCTCTTATAGAAAAGATTGAAGCACCCTCATGAATGTTACCGAAAAGGCTCAGGAGTTCATTACCGAGAGCGAAAATAGTCTGCATAATGGCTCGTTTATCAAACTCTCGCTCGGCAACTACCACGGCGCCGATGAAAGCCTGAAAAATGTCTACATCAAGAAAATCCTTATCAAGAAAGAGCCGCGGCTAAGCCTTACCTATCGCCACAAAACGCGCGATATTACCAAAAACCACACGTTCGAAGAGGTGACCGGCATGTTGACGCAATGGCTCGGAAACGACTTCCGCGTCGCGACCCTGCAAATGACCGATTCGGATTTACTTTTTGAAATGCATCCCAGCGGTAAGGCCACTCTGAAGAAAAAGGCCGTCGCCAACCGGGACACACCTTCCCTGAGCCACGATAAGAACAAAAACCGGCTCATTTCATCCCACGGCAAAGGCTACCTGTTCGATCTGAAAATCACCGATCAGCAGGGTAACGTGTTCCACAATGCGCAGGATAAATTCCGGCAGATCAACCATTACATCGACATTCTCAGCAGCCTGATCAGGGAAATCAACCCGGAAAATGCGGTCAAGGTGGCGGATATGGGCTCGGGCAAAGGTTACCTCACCTTCGCCCTGTACGATTATCTCCAGAATGTACTGAAACTCGCCCCGGAAGTCACCGGCATCGAGTTTCGGGAGGATCTGGTGACATTATGTAATCAGATCGCTCAAAAGGCCGGATTCGGGGGACTGTCGTTCCGCGAAGGCACGATCGACCAGTTCGATGCAACCGGCACGAATATCCTCATCGCCCTTCACGCCTGCGACACCGCTACCGACGACGCCATATTCAAAGGCGTTCAGGCGGAATCCGATCTGATCGTGGTTGCCCCCTGCTGTCACAAGCAAATCCGCAGGCAAATCGAGAAACATAAGGCCGAAAATGACGTCAGCTTCCTCACCCGGCATGGTATTTTCCTGGAAAGACAGGCGGAAATGGTAACCGACGGTATCCGCGCGCTGGTGCTGGAATATTTCGGTTATAAAACCAAAGTGTTTGAATTTATTTCCGACGCCCACACGCCTAAAAACGTGCTGATTGTAGGAACAAAGGGCAACAGGAGTGAAAAATCGCAGGCAGCAGCGCTCGAAAAGATCCGGGAAGCCAAGCGTTTCTTTGGCATTGAATACCATCACCTTGAAAGATTGGCGGGCATTTGAAGCCTCAAAAATGCCCCTTTTCCCTTCGTAGTAGCTATATTTGCAACTTTTTGTGAACTCAATTATTGATTATGTGGAATAAAATAGCAGCTTACATCATCCGCTACCGGCTTTTGTGGGTTGCATTAGTGTTAGTATCGACGGTCTTCATGGCCTATGAAGCCAGCAAAATTGAACTCTCCTACAATTTCGCACGCATCCTGCCCTCCAATGACCCCGTAGAGAAAGAATACCAGGACTTCCGCAAGCTTTTCGGCGAGGACGGCAGTGTGATGGTGATCGGCTGGCAGGACCCGCAGCTTTTCGAAATCAACAAATTCCGCGACTGGTGCAAACTCTCGCAGCAGATTAAAGAAACCGAGGGGATCAAAAATGTGCTTTCGCTTGCCAACGTCTATAAAATCACCCGCAACGACAGCCTCACCCGTTTCGATTTCTCCCCGGTTATCCGCGATATTCCCAATACCCAGGCCGAAGCCGACAGCATTAAAAAAGAAATCGCCAATCTGCCCATTTACGAGGGATTGGTACTGAACAGCAAAACCAACGCGACGCTGATCGTCATCACCTTCAACGATAAGGAACTCAACTCCAAACGCCGGCTGACGATCGTCGATGACATCGAGAAAATGTCCGAAACATTCGCGACCAAATACAACACCGATCTGCATTATTCCGGGATGCCTTACATCCGGACGGTGAATATGAAGAAGATATCCGGGGAAATGGAGCTCTTCATGGGCCTGGCCGTATTCGTAACGTTGCTTATCCTGTGGGCATTCTTCCGCTCCTTCCGGCTTACTTTGCTCTCCATTATAGTGGTGCTTATCGGTGTGATATTCTCCGTGGGGATATTGCATTTATTCAATTATAAAATCACCGCACTGACCGGCCTTATCCCGCCGCTGCTCATTGTCATCGGGGTTCCCAACTGCGTGTTCCTGATCAACAAATACCAGGCAGAACTCGTATCGCATAGTAACAAGGACGAGGCATTGCGGGAAATGATCCGACAAATCGGGTTGTCGACGTTCCTTGCGAACATGACCACGGCGATCGGTTTCGGGGTATTTTATTTCACCAACAGTATTCTCCTGGTAGAGTTCGGGGTGGTGGCTGCTATCAGCGTCATGGTTACCTATGTGCTGTGCCTGGTGCTATTGCCCATTACCCTGCATTATATGAGCACGCCCAAGCCGCGCCATTTGAAGCACCTCGAAGGAAAATGGGCGTTCGGGTTCCTCAGGATGGTTAATAACCTGGTCCACAACCGCCGCAAAGAGATTTACATTGCGATGGTCGTATTGATCGTCGTTTCCGCATTCGGGATGACCAAAATCCAGACGATCGGCTACGTGGTGGATGATTTGCCTAAAAAAGATGTCGTCTACACCGACCTCCGCTTTTTCGAGAAGAACTTCAATGGCGTACTGCCTTTCGAAGTAATGATCAACACCGGGCAGCCGAACGGCGTTTTTGCGGATCAGGCCAGGACATTGTACAAGATCAAGGCTTTGCAGAACGAAATGGCCAAGTTCCCCGAGTTTTCAAAACCGGTTTCCATCGTGGAAGCATCCAAATTCCTTTACCAGGGCTACCGCGGCGGCGATGCAAAATATTACGCGTTGCCGGGTGTATTGGAATTGAATAAAATGTCCCCCTACCTACAAAATCAGCAGGGCGCGGCCAAACAGCTGACCTCATTCCTCAACGAGGACAAGAGTGTCACCAGGGTCAGTTTCCAGATGGCCGATGTCGGTTCGGAGCGCATTAAAGAGCTCATGGGCCGGATCCGCCCGAAAGTCGATTCGATTTTCAGTCCGGAGAAATACAAAGTGGGCCTCACCGGTCACAGTCTTGTGTTCCTGAAAAGCAACGACTACCTGCTCAGCAATTTGTACGAAAGCCTCCTGATCGCCATTGTCCTCATCGCGATCGTGGGCATGGCGCTCTTCCGCTCCATCCCTATCATCCTGCTTTCAAAGCTCCCCTGCCTGATCCCGCTCGCATTGACGGCCGGTATCATGGGATATTTTGATATTTATTTCAAACCGACGACAATCCTCATTTTCAGCATCACGTTTGGTATTGCCTCCGATGGAACAGTATATTTCCTGACACGCTACCGTGAGGAGCTCTACAAAAAGGGCCTGACACCATCGAAAGCGGTAACCGCAGCTATTTTTGGAACAGGCCTAAGTATGATCTACACGGCCGTGATCCTCTTCTGCGGGTTTTCTATTTTTGCAGCGTCCAGCTTCGGCGGAACGGCAGCGATGGGTGTGATGGTGTCAATCACTTTGCTGGTGGCAATGTGTACCAATCTGATTCTTTTGCCTGCCTTATTGCTATCAATTGCCAAGCGGCAGGGAAAAGACGTGAAACCGAGCTGAATGGAGTTTAGAGTTTATGAGTCTATGAGTTATTGAGTTCAGAGTCTATGAGTTCATGAGTTCAGAGTTCAGAGCAGGAATTAATAAACTTTAAACTCATAAACTCTAAACTCATAAACTTTAAACTCAATAACTCATAAACTCAATAACTCCTTCCATACATGAAAACATTCATTACGGCGCTATCCCTTTCCATTACGGGGATAGCGCTTCCTGTTTCGGCTCAAACCGACTTTCAGGCTGACTCTGCCTTCATACGCAAAATTTACGACACAGCACTCGGCGAGGGCAAATCCTACGAATGGCTTCGGCATCTTACCCAGCAGGTGGGGCCGAGACTGAGCGGCTCGGAAGGTGCGGCTAAGGCTGTTACTTATACCAAGTCGGTGATGGAAAATGAGCGTTTCGATCATGTATTACTGCAAAATGTGATCGTTCCGCATTGGGTACGCGGGGCGAAGGAGAAAGCACAGATTATCGTCGGTAAACAGAAAACAGACGTTCCCATTGCGGCATTGGGCGGCTCGGTTGCCACACCCAAAGGTGGTGTCAGGGGCAAAGTAATCGAGGTAAAAAGCTTCCAGGAACTTCGCGACCTGGGTGCGGATCGGGTGAAGGGTAAAATCGTATTCTTCAACCGCCCGATGGACCCGACCAAAATCAACACATTCGAAGCTTATGCAGGTGCGGTCGAGCAACGGGCCGCTGGCGCGAGCGAAGCTGCCAAACTGGGCGCAATAGGGTCTATTACCCGTTCCATGACGACCCGCCTCGACGACTTCCCGCATACGGGCAGCATGCGCTACGCGAGCGGCGCGCCCATGATCCCGGCGGCGGCAATCAGCACGAACGGCGCCGAGCTGCTGAGCAAAACATTAAAGGAAAATCCCGAGACAGAATTCTATTTCGAACAAAACTGCGAAACACTTCCGGATGCTCCTTCGCATAATGTGATCGGGGAATTGAAAGGGAAAACCAGCCCCGACAAATACATTGCCGTAGGTGGTCACCTCGATTCGTGGGATTTCGCCCAGGGCGCACACGACGACGGGTCCGGCTGTGTGCAGTCCATTGAGGCAGTCCGCATCCTGAAAGCATTGGGTTACCAGCCCAACAACACGCTACGTGCGGTCATGTTCATGAACGAGGAGAATGGTATGAAAGGAGGCGTTACTTATGCCGATTCCGCCAAGTCCAGACAGGAGACGCATATTGCGGCTATTGAATCGGATCACGGAGGATTTTCACCGCGCGGCTTCGGGGTCGTAGGTACGCCTGCGCAAAAGGCTAAAATCCAACAATGGTCGAGGTTGTTTGCAGCCTATGGCGTTCATGAGCTGGGCCCCGGCGGCGGCGGCGCGGATATTGGCCCGTTGGCGCAGCAAGGTACCGTGCTATTGGGGCTTATGCCGGATACGCAGCGGTATTTCGATTATCACCACGCGGCGAACGACAAGTTTGAGACCGTCAGCAAACGCGAACTGGAACTCGGGGCAGCAGCGATGGCCTCCATGCTGTATCTTATAGACAAGTATGGCCTCTAAGGCTGTCCCTTGTCCCAGGGACTGAAGTCCCTGGATAGGAAATGTGTCGGGCCGCTGGCCCTCAATGACATAACAAAGGGGACTTTTGGTCCCCTTTGTGCTATTCCATTTTGTCGAAGGTTTGATCCATCCAATCTTCGGGGATGTCGTCCAGCGCTTGTTTGAGCTTTTCGGCCCAGATCCTTGATATTTCTTCCATATCTTTCTGCTCGTAGCGATGTTCGGCGATCGCAAAACTGTCCTTTTTGTACAACACCACGTCGATCGGGAAATCGACATCGTTGTTGCTGACGCGCGTGGAGTCGAATGACAAAAACCCGGCTTTCAACGCCTGCTTCATCGTTGAATTTTCATTGAGTACACGATTCAATATGGCTTTCCCCTGGCCGGAATTGCCGATAATCACGTACGGCGAGCCTTCGTCGAGCTCTACCCAGTTGCCTTCCGAATAAAGAAGAAACAACTTGTGGTCCTTGTCGTCTTTTAATTGACCGCCCACAATGGTATTAAGATTGAATTTGAGGCCCGACCTTTCCAGGCTCGCCTTGTCCTCCTCCGCTACCCGTTTGATCTGCTCGCCAAACGCATTTACAGCTTTGTAGAGCTTGTTATAAACGACGCCTTCGCTGATCAGCTCTTCGAAATAATGTACCGCCTTGTCGCGTACAGACCTCAATCCGCTGGTCATGATAAACATCGAATAATTGTCCTGCTGGGTTACGTACATCTTCTTTTTAGTCGTCGTGTTGGTACCCGCGGTAATCCGGGTATCGGCCAGGGCCACAAGGCCCTCTTTCACTTTTATTCCTAAGCAATAAGTCATTTTTCTGCACTTTGAACCAGCCCAAAAATACCAAATCGCATCCTGAACATCACAACAAATCCCTTTTTCATCGATATTTAGGGAGAAACCAAGTCCACGCCAACGCCATGATCCACACCATTCACCTGTTCGCCGAGCTCGACGAACACCTCATTTCACTACTCAAATCCCTCACACCCGAAGAATGGGAGAAGCCAACTGTCGCGCGCTTGTGGAAGGTACGCGACGTAGCCGCGCATTTGCTGGATGGCAATATTCGGGTGATATCCATGTACCGCGACGGCCATTTCACAGCCCCTGATCGGCAAATCAACAGCTATGACGATCTGGTAGCTTACCTGAACCAGTTGAACGCGGATTGGGTAAAAGCCTCTCAACGAATGAGCCCTGCCCTCCTGACCGAGCTCCTGGAAAGCACAGGTAAGCAATATTCAGAAATCATGGCCCAACAAGATCTCGAAGCCGACGCTATATTTTCAGTGTCCTGGGCCGGCGAAGCAGTTTCCAAAAACTGGTTCCACATCGCCCGTGAATACACCGAAAAGTGGCACCACCAGCAACAGATCCGCGATGCCGTCGGCCGGCCGGACATTGTGCATGGCATTATGACACCCCGGCTTTTCCGCCCGCTCATCGAAACCTTCCTGCGCGGTCTCCCGCATACATACAGGCACACGCAGGCGCCTGAGGGAACGGCCGTACGCATTGTGGTCGCGCTCGATGAGACGTTTGAATGGTTTTTGATTAAAACTGAAAACGGCTGGATAATCGGGGAAACTTCCGAAAACACTGCGGAGGCGTCGATAACCCTCGATGCCGACACTGCCTGGAAGCTTTTCACCAAAGCCATTAAACCGGACGACGCATTGGCGAAAGTGCATTTAACTGGAAATAAAGAACTTGCAGGCGTTACATTAAACCTGATCGCGGTAATGGCTTAGTATAATTCAATGGCATATCGATCCAAAACACCCGGCGAAACGGTATATCTGTTATGAGACTGTTTCAAATCGCTATCACACTTTTCATGTTGTCCTGTGGCGGCACGCAGGTACCTGCCCCTTCCGTACCCGACCCCGTCAATGAAAGCGGCAAGACGCAATACCTCGCTCTGGGCGATTCGTACACCATCGGGCAAAGCGTATCTGTGGACGAGCGTTGGCCTGCTATACTGACTGCCGAACTGAAATCGAACGGAAAATCGGTTGCGGCGCCGCAGATTATCGCCAGAACGGGCTGGACCACACGCAACCTGCTGGACGCGCTGGAACAGGCCCCTCCTACGGGAACGCCATCCGGCACATTTGATGTGGTATCGTTGCTCATCGGCGTCAACAACCAGTACCAGGGACGTAACCTGGAAGAATACCGAGTCGAATTCCGTCAATTACTGACAAAATCGATCGGTTACGCTGGCGGGGAGGCCGAAAAAGTGTTTGTACTTTCCATCCCCGATTGGGGCGTAACTGCCTTCGGCGAAGGTAACCGCGACCACATTGCAGCGGAAATAGACCGGTTCAATGCTGTTGCAAAGGAGGAATGCGACAAACAGAAAATCCTCTTTATCGACATTACAGGCATTTCGAGAACAGCGCTCGGCGATCCTACCATGCTAGCGTCCGACCAGCTGCATTTCTCCGGCAAAATGTACAAATTATGGGTGAACGAAGTACTACCCCAGGTAAGGCGACTTTTCTGAAAACTAAAAACCTCCGCTGTATGCCAGCGGAGGTTTATGTACTATTATTCCAAAATTCTAATAACCTTATTTCAAGCTTCCTGCAAGGCTTTCAGGCGGATTACCAACCCGTCCATTTCGTCGGACGGCCGGAGCTGGCACGAAAGTCTGCTGTTATTGTCGGCATTCGGCAATGTGTCGAGCGTATCGAGCTCCTGGTCGTTGGAGTCCGGCAACTTTTCCTTGCCTTCCAGCACTTCGATGTGACAGGTAGCGCAGAGCGCCATTCCACCGCAGGTTGCCTGTATGTCGTATTCGTATGCTTTGAGGATTTCCATCAGGTTGAAACCCATATCGGTGGGTACTTCCAGCGCCTGGCGTTCTCCTAAATCGTTCTCAATGAATATATTGATCATGGCTAAAATGGATTAACACCGTTCACTGTGGTGTATTTAAAACTTAATTTCTGATCAGGGTAAACGTACTTGAATGCGCTCTGCATCATGATGGCCGCTTCGTGGAAACCGCACAAAATGAGTTTCAGCTTACCCGGATACGTGTTGATATCGCCAATGGCGTAAATGCGTTCGACATTGGTCGAATAATCGAATGTATCGACGATGACCGCGGATTTCTCCACGCCCAGGTTCCAGTCGGCGATAGGGCCGAGTTTCGGGCTGAGGCCAAAAAGCGGGATAAAATCGTCGGTGGGAATGGTGGTGACCGATTTATCATTTCCTAAAATCGAAACTTCTTTGAGCACGCCGTTCCCTCCCAGCTTGTTCACCTGTGCTTGCAGAATGAGGTCTATTTTTCCCTTACCTGCCAAATCGTGCACTTTTTCAGCCGAATCCGGCGCGCCGCGGAAGGTGTCGCCCCGGTGTACGAGCGTGACGCGGGAAGCGATATCGGCCAGGAAAATCGTCCAATCCAGCGCGGAATCACCTCCACCTGCCAGTACCACATTCCTTCCCCGGAACTGTTCCGGCTTTTTCACCATATAATGCACACCTTTGCCTTCGAAATATTCCAGCTGTTCGACGGCCGGCTTCCGCGGCTCAAAGCTGCCAAGGCCTGCCGCGATAACCACCACCTGGCAATGCACATCGGTTCCCTCGTTGGTACGCACGATATAGCTTCCGTCGTCCTGCTTTTCGAGTGCTTCCACCCTTTCGCCCAACGTGAACCCCGGTTTGAACTCCTCGATCTGCTTCATGAGGTTGTTCACAAGGTCTTCGGCAATGATGGCCGGTGCACCGGGAATGTCGTAAATTGGTTTTTGGGGATAAATTTCAGCAAGCTGGCCACCCACCACGGGCAGGGCATCGATCAGGTGGCAACGCATTTTGAGCAGTCCGGCTTCGAAAACCGCGAAGAGCCCCACTGGCCCCGCTCCGATAATGCAAATATCTGTGTGAATCATAATTCAATGTGAATGAGAATTTTGGAAAACTTTGATGTTCCAAAAGTAGAGCACATTCACATCGTACGCCAATCACAATTGGTTATCCGCTATAACCAAAAGTTATGGACTTAGCCTTCGGTAATCATAAATTGCAGCATGTCAGGCAGTATTTCGATGTCCACTTCGACCGGCGTTTCGATTTTCAACCGTTCGTCGTCCGCGTGGCCGTCTTTTCCATCCCAGAAAACCTTCACTTTCCGCGCACGGAGCGTTGAAAAACTGAATTCCTTGTCCTCGTCATTAATGCGGCTGAGCAAAAACGACTCGAACTTGCTGCGGCTTTCTTCCGAAACCATCACCACATCGAGCATACCATCGCCCGGATCGGCCTCGCCGGCGAGCACCAGGTTGGGGCCGATAGAGCGGATATTCATGATTTCAACCATAATATAATTACCCGAATGCTCTACACCGTCGGCCACGATCGTGCAGGGCCGGGCCTCGTAGTTTTGTACGATTTCGAGCAGTACGGCACGGGCGGCTTTCAGCTTTTCTTCGGCCGTATCACCGATATCGCCCTCTATTTTACTCATCACCTTCATCAGGCGCGGGAAAATACCATAGCCAAATGCTTCCAGGAAAAACAGGTCATCACCCACCCCATGGATACGGCCGATGTCGAACGATTTGAGCCGGAAATGATGCCAATGCGGAATAATCTCCTTCGGATGTCCTTCTATCTGCAATGCGGTGGCGATATTGTTGGCGGTCCCGTGCGGCAACAGGGCCAGCGGATATTGCTTGTCGAGCCGCTTGCGTTTCATGAGCGCTTTCGCCGCGCGCCTGACGGTACCATCGCCACCGGCCACAATCAGAAAATCGGTATCATTTTCGAAAGTATCCCAACCTTCCTCCTTCACCGACGAATAGGTACATTCGAAACCTTCTTTCTTTATCAGTTTGACCAGTTCTTTTTTAGAAAAGTCATTATCCCCAGCTGTTGGGTTGTGTAAAAGGGTCGTTTTTTTCATATCAGGATGTATAGCATATCCCGGTTTTATAAAAAACATACCAGGCATAATTTTATTAATAACCACCTGAAAACGCTATACGTTATGAAAATCCTGGTAACGAACGACGACGGAATATACAGCCCGGGCATTGCGGCGCTCGCCAAAATTGCCTCGCGGTTCGGGGAGGTGAAAATCGTGGCCCCGGATGTGGAACAATCCTCTATGGGCCATGCTATTACGGCGTCCAGGCCTCTCTCCTATAAAAAATCCCCGATCGAATTCGAGGGGATCGACGCCTACCGCGTGAATGGTACGCCCGCCGACTGCGTGGCACTGGGGCAACACCTGTGGGACAAGCCCGATGTGGTGCTTTCGGGTATCAACCTGGGGCCTAACCTGGGGAATGCGATGTGGCATTCGGGCACGCTCGCCGCCGCCAAGCAGGCGGTGCTGTTCGGGATCAAGGGCATCGCATTGAGCACCCCCACCGACGTGGAACCCGATTTTGAGAAGCTCGATCCGTTTGTGGAAAAAGCATTGGACCTGCTTTTTAAAAACCCCCATTTAAACCTGGTGAACGTAAATTTCCCGCATAACCCCAGGGGCGTACGCTGGACGCGGCAGTCGGTGCGGCTTTATGACAATAAAATTGTCCCGGCCCTCGACCCGATGGGCCGCAAGCATTACTGGTTTACCGTGGTGCCGCTCGAACCTGCCGAGGAAGGGACCGACCGCTGGGCCATTGAAAATCAATTTGTATCCATCACGCCCCTCCGCCTAGACCTGACCAATGAAGCCGAACTCGTGAAGGCTCAGCTGGCCTATCCTATTACATGAGTAAATCCGGCCACACCGCCTCTTTAATGAGAAAGTGTGGTTAGTAAATTATTTACGATACGTTCCTTCTATTACCCAAGATCCTGCCCAACCCGGTGCGGGATCTTTTTTTGTTGAAGTCTTTTGCAAAATCATTAAGGGGTAGAATGGGAAAAATGTAGTCTTATCCCCAAGACAGACGTATTTTTACAAATTCCTGAATCCAAGAAATCAGTTTTCCCCCATCATGAAACAAACCAATATTGGCAACTATCGCTGGGTTATTTGCGCATTACTCTTCTTTGCAACCACCATCAACTACATCGACAGACAGATTCTTGGATTACTAAAACCGACCCTAGAAACAGAATTCAACTGGACCGAATCCGACTATGCGAACATCGTGATGGTTTTCGCGGGCTGCTATGCCGCCGGTTATATTGTGTTCGGTAACATCATCGACAAAATCGGCTCGAAACTTGGTTACGCCGTTTCCATTATCATCTGGAGTGTCGCTGCGGTGGCACATGCATTTGTTAAAAGTACGTTCGGATTCGGTACGGTCAGGGCTATTTTGGGCCTTGGCGAGGCGGGTAACTTCCCGGCGGCCGTCAAAGCGACAGCCGAATGGTTCCCTAAACGCGAACGCGCACTCGCTACCGGTATTTTCAACTCCGGAACAAGTATCGGCGCGGTAGCTGCGCCTATTCTGGTACCCTGGCTGCTGAGCACCTACGGCTGGCAGGGTGCATTCCTGATCACCGGTGCGCTCGGGTTTATCTGGTTGATATTCTGGTGGCTGATGTACGAAATCCCTTCGCGCCACAAGAAAGTAGGTCCCGAAGAATATGCATTCATCCATAGCGATAATGAAGCCGGTGACGGTGAGAACCAGAAAACCATACACTGGACCAAACTGGTTAGGCTCCCGCAAACCTGGGTATTCATTATCGGAAAGTTCCTGACCGACCCCGTATGGTGGTTCTTCCTGTTCTGGCTGCCATCCTACTTCGCTACCACATTTGCACTGGATCTTAAAAAGCCAAGCCTGCATTTGGCGATCGTTTACACGGCGACCACATTCGGTAGCATCGGTGGCGGTTACCTTTCGTCATACCTGATTAAAATAGGCTGGACGCCGCTCCGTGCGCGCAAAACCACATTACTCGTGATGGCATTCGCAGTCATGCCGATTATCCTGGCGCAATTTGCTACGGATATTTGGACGGTGGTTGGTATCATCGCCATAGCAACCGCAGCGCACCAGGCGTGGAGCGCGAACATCTTCACGATCGTTTCCGATATTTTCCCGAAACGTGCGGTCAGTTCGGTGGTCGGTATCGGGGGTATGGCCGGCTCCCTCGGCTCGACGTTCTTCCCGCTGCTGGTGGGCGCGTTGCTCGACCATTATAAAGGAACGGGAAATATCGGCGCCGGTTATAACATTCTGTTCGTTGTTTGCGGGCTCGCGTATATTATCGCCTGGCTCGCGATCCATTTCCTCACCGCCAATATGAAACCGGTTGAAGAATCGTTAAACAACTGATCTTACCTAAAATCACCAAGCTGTTAATATTGCTAGCATAGCATTCCAATGAAGAAGTACCGTTATCCCATTTTGATCCTGGCTGTTTCGTCCATGTTGGTGTATTGTAAAACCAACAAGCAAACCAGCCAGCAAACCGCCTCTTCCGCTGCTACAACTGTTGCGAAAGAAGAAAAACCCGCCCCGAATGCCGGAAAATCTCCTTTCATCCCAGCCTCCGAAACCATCGGCAAAATGGTGATCGAGGATGGCTTTGAGGTCAAACTAGTTGCCGCCGAACCGCTCGTGAGCGCGCCTGTGGCCATGCAGTTCGACGATAAAGCCAGAATGTGGGTCGTGGAGATGGTAGGCTACATGCCCGACACCATCGGTACCGGCGAAGACATCCCGAATGGCAACGTCGTGATCCTCGACGACAAGAATAAGGACGGCGTTTACGACGACCGCAAAGTGGTGATCGACTCGCTGGTACTCCCACGCGCGATCTGTCTGATCGACAACGGCATCCTCGTAGCCGAGCCTACCAATCTTTGGTTTTACGAACTGAAAAACGACCAGGTCGTCAAAAAAACACTGGTTGACCCGAAATACACCGAAGGCGGTAACGTGGAGCACCAGCCCAACGGCCTCCTCCGCGCGATGGACAACTGGATTTATAACGCCAAATCCGACAAGCGCTACCGCCGTGTAGGTGGCAAATGGGTGATCGAACATACCCACTTCCGTGGTCAATGGGGCATTTGCCAGGACAACTACGGTCGTCTTTATTACAACAATAATTCCCAGAACCTTCTGGGCGACTATTTCCCTGCCGGCCTCGGTGCCTGGAACAAGAACCAGAGAGGCGTTGCCGGTTATAACGAGAAATCGGTGGCGAACAATAAAGTGTACCCACTTCACCCGACACCGGGCGTGAACCGCGGCTACATGAAAAACGTCCTCGACGACAGCCTGCGCCTGAATGAGTTTACAGCTGCCGCTGCGCCCGTCATTTACCGCGGTGACCTGTTTGGCAAGAATTACGATTTCAATGCATTTGTACCGGAACCTTCGGCGAACCTGATCAAACGTGATTTCCTGAATGAAAAAGGTTACGTCGTGAAAGGCGACATTGCCTACAAGGGTAAAGAATTCCTCGCCAGCACCGACGAGCGTTTCCGTCCGGTAAGCCTTTACAATGCACCCGACGGCAGCATGTTCGTGCTCGACATGTACCGCGGCATTATCCAGCACAAAACCTACCTGACACCATACCTCAAGGACCAGATCGGCAAACGCGACCTTACACAGCCGCTTTCGGCCGGCCGCATTTACAAGATCGTTCCCAAAGGCACGAACCCTAAACCGGTAACCATCCCGGACGGCGCACAGGAATTGGTGAAACTGCTTGGGCATCCCAACGGCTGGGTACGCGACCGCGCGCAGCAAAAACTAATCGACGGCAAATACAACCAGACAGTACCCGCGCTTCGGGAGGCGATCAAACAAACCGCCGATCCATTGCTGGCCATCCACGCATTGTGGACGCTGGAAGGCCTGAATTCCCTGAAACCGGAAGAAGCGCTGAGCTGGATCAGACAATCGGCATGGACGTTCCGCGCGCAAGGGTTATATGCCTCGACGGCGGTAATCACACCGGGCTCATACCAGCAGTTTGCCACCGCATTCGATGGCATCGTCGATTCCGGCGATACGCTTGCGGCGCCTTACATTGCGTTTCTGGCCAAAAGCATCGAAAAATTCGACCAGAATGCGTCCCGCGGGCTGCTCAACAAGCTGGCAGCCAAATATCCCAACAATCGCTACGTGTCCGACGCCATCATCAGCAACTTGCAGGATCAGGAAGAGGTCTTCCAGAGCGCGATCTCGGCGTCTGTATCCGATCAGAATGCATTGATTAACAAGCAACTGACCCGCGTAGTGACCGCAATCCGCAATGCGCAAGGGAACCGCAATCCTGAAATGCTCAAAAAGGAATTCCCCAAAGGTGAAGCATTATTTACTTCCGTATGCCAGACCTGCCATGGTGCCGACGGTGGCGGCGTAAAATCGCTCGCCCCGCCATTGAACCAATCGGAATGGGTGACGGGGAACAAAGACAAGCTCATTTCGATCGTCCTTTTCGGCCTCACCGGTCCGGTGAAAGTAAACGGCCACGTGTACCAAACGCCCGAAGTAAGCGGCGATATGCCTGGTATCGGCTACGACAAGGACATGCCAAACGAAGACATCGCGCAGCTGTTAAGTTTTATCCGCCGCTCCTGGCGCAACAATGCCGACAAGGTTACGACCGAAGAAGTCACCAAAGTCCGCACGAAACTCACCGGCCGCGAAAAAGCATTCACCGAAGCCGAGTTGAACGGCATTTGATGGTATGTTGTTGATTGTTAATTCAAAGGCGCCTTGCAAAGGGCGCCTTTTTGTTGCTACAAAAGAAAATATGCAATCCAAAATGTCACACATTTGAGACATTTTACTACCTTTGTCAAATCATGAAAGACACCGAACAAAGTATTATCGAAGCTGCGATCCTGATTTTCAATGAGGACCTGTCCGCACCGCTGGAAAAAGTGGCGGACCAGGCGCAGGTGACGCGCAGGACTTTACACCGGTATTTCAAAGACCGGAAGGAACTGATGGACAAATGCCAGAAGGAAATCCGGAAGGCTTGCGCCATAGCGATGTCCAATGCCTACAACACCAGCGAAAATCCCAGGGAAAGACTGGAAGCGATGTTCTACGCCGGACTCGACTGCGGTTCCAAAAACACATTTTTACATAAACTACACACTCTGCACGACCACAAACACCAGGCCGCCAATGAAGAGTGCTCCGAATATGACGATACCTTCGAACTCTGGAAGGGTAACCTGCAAGTGCTACTCACAAAAGGGGTTATTAACCAGGGAATGACGGTCGACTGGATACATAACTTCTTCCAGAGCGTGGTAGTGGTATTCATTAACTCGCAGCAAAGAGGCCCGCTCAGTCGCGCGGAGGCACGGCAGCTTGCGTGGTTTTCTTTCAGTAAAGGGATAGGTATTTAAAAATTTTTGTTCAACCGTGTCTCAGTTTTGAGACATTTATATACTTCAATAATGACAGATCAACAACTATTCGACGTCGTGATTATCGGCGGCAGCTACGCGGGGCTTTCGGCCGCCATGACATTGGGCCGTGCCCGCCGTAAGGTTATGATTATTGATAGCGGCAAACCCTGCAACCTTCAAACGCCACATTCGCACAACCTCATTACCCACGACGGCCAAACGCCCGCCGAAATCTCCGCGCTCGCACGCGAGCAGGTACTCGCCTACCCGACCGTGCAAATGCGCACGGGACTGGTCACAAGTGTGTCGGGAGTCGATGGAGCATTCTCCGTCACCGTGGATGAAGACCATACATTGCAAGCCAAAAAACTGATTTTTACCACCGGTATTCGCGATATCATGCCGGATATTCCGGGCTTTGCCGAAAGCTGGGGTATCAGCGTCATTCATTGCCCCTACTGCCATGGCTACGAGTACAGCGACGCCCGCACCGGCGTTATGATGAATGGCGAAATGGCGCTGGAATACGTTAAAATGATCCGTAACTGGACCACGGACCTGACGCTTTACACCAATGGCCCTGCCACGTTCGACGAAACAGCGCGTGAAAAAATGCGCTCATTCGGAGCAAAAATCGTTGAACAACCCATCGCATCGCTGGATCATGAAAACGGCTACCTCAAAACCCTCCGGTTAACCGACGGCTCCACGCATGGTATTACCGCCCTTTACCATCGCCCGGCGTTCGTCCAGCACTCTTTGATACCTGAAAAATTAGGCTGCGAGCTCAATCCGCAAGGGTTTATCAAGGTAGACGAGTCCCAGAAAACAACGGTAGCCGGCATTTACGCCGCAGGCGATAACACCGGCGCATTCAGAGCGTTAGCAGCCGCCATGGCCACAGGAACAACCGCCGGAGCAAGGCTCAATCACGAATTAATCAATGAGGAGTACTGATTGGAGTCTTGCAATATGGTAGCTTTGCGAAAAAATGCTGTAAGCAATAGGCTATAAGCTGTAAGCAGTAAGCAAAAAGCCTTGGGCCAAATGCTTATTAACTTGTAGTATAGGGCTTAAAGCTTATCGCCTATTGCTTAAAGCTTAAAAAAATGTCCCCATTCAAAACAACCGCCCCCATTATCATTACCTGTTACAAGCGCCTTGCGCCGTTTCTTGAAAAAGAAGTGGCGGAACTGGGTTACCGGGTCGAAGAAACCTTTGCCACCGGGGTGCGGCTGCGGGGTACCGTCAACGACTGTATCAAACTAAACCTCAACCTCTATTGCGCGAGCCAGGTACTTTACAGCCTGGGTACATTCAGTGCGCAGCATCCCGACGATGTTTACCGGTTTCTGACAAAAATGCCATGGGAGAATATCCTGGCCGACGACGCGTATTTCTCGGTTACCAGTAATGTAATGACTGCCACGGTGAACAACACCATGTTTGCGAACCTGCGTGTGAAAGATGCCATTGTGGACAGGCTACGCGATAAAAAAGGCGCGAGACCGTCCACCGGCTCGGAGTTGAAGGGAGCGGTGGTGCATTTGTTCTGGAAGGACGACCGCGCCGAGATTTTCATCGACACTTCCGGCGAGACGGTGGCACGGCATGGCTACCGCAAAATCCCCGGCAAGGCTCCGATGCTGGAAGCCCTCGCTTCGGCAACGATCCTGGCCAGCCAATGGAACCGTAACTCGGCATTTATCAATCCGATGTGCGGCTCGGGTACGCTCGCGATCGAAGCCGCATTGATTGCCACCAACAGCCGTCCCGGGCTTTTCAGGGACAATTATTCGTTCATGCATTTGCTTGGGTATGACGAGGAAGTCTATTTCAAAGGGCAGAACAAGCTGGAAGCGCAGATCATCGAAGCTCCGAAAGTGCGCATTATCGCTACCGATTACGATCAGAATGCCGTAATCAATGCCAAAAAGAACGCAATCGCGGCCGGCGTGGCCGATATGATCGAGTTCGGTCTTTGCGATTTTGCCGATACCGAAGTGCCGCAGGATAACAAAGGTGTGTTCTTCGTGAACCCGGAATACGGCGAACGACTCGGCGAGATCAGCGAACTTGAAGAAACTTATGGACGGATTGGTGATTTTATGAAACAGAAGTGTGGAGGATATTACGGATATGTCTTTACCGGGAACCTCGATCTGGCCAAAAAAATAGGTCTCAAAGCCAAGCGCAGAATAGAGTTTTATTCGGGAAAAATCGATTGCAGGCTGCTGGAATACGAACTTTACGAAGGGTCAAGAAGAGGATAGTCCCGGATTTGGCAAGTACAGTGAAAACCGGGCACGGCGCCTCAACAACTTTGGCATAATATTTAGATCATATAAGACATAACCATTTAGAAAAATTGTCATGAAACAGTCACAAAGTTCAGGAACCATGCCGCAAGGCCAGGTCCGGAACAGGCCTGAAAACAAAGACAATCTGGATAGCAGACATCGTGAGGAAGAAATGGTAAAAGGTAATCATATTACCAGCAACCAAAAAGAGAATCACAGTCTGGGAAAACAGCAAAGGTAGCATTCGATGCACCTTAAATGGTTCCTAAGTTGAGACGAAGTCCGCATGAAACGAACATCCGGACTTCGTTTTTTTTATGCCCGCCACCGGCCTCATCAAGCCACTCAACCGATGCTGAACAAGCCCCATCCCACGATAGCATCTGTGTCTTGCCGCCCCGCATCCAATTTTTAAGCGAATTATACGTTCCTATCCTAAATTTCGGCCGGCATTTACATTAAAACCAGAACCGATGAAACGATACCTGATGGCGCTCACCCTCCTGATCGGCGCTGTTTCCTGCGATTGGATCGGCAATACGCCGAGTTTTGGGGACGATTTTATTACTTACGATATCAAGGCAGGCAATCATGAAGTCGAGCGGAACCTGAATACATTGTTCACCGCCTCATCCATGCGTTTTCAGGCTTTGTTCGACAGCAGCTGTATTTACAAAACAAATATCCCTGAAAACCAGCACGATATCAATAAGCTCTACGGTTTCTCGGATTGCAGCTCGCAGCATCAGAACAATAGCGCGCGTTTCGGGTGGAACTGGCGCGAAGGCGCATTGCGCATCTACGCGTACATATATGTGAATGGCGTGCGCCAGGAACGCGAGCTGGGCACAGCGGAGCTGAACGAGGTTACCAGCTTCCGGATCGACATTCGCGAGAATACATACGTGTTCACTTACCACGGAATCGAAACCGTAATGCCGCGCCATTGCTCGGGTGGTGTGGGAGTAGCTTACAAACTCCTTCCCTATTTTGGTGGCGACGAAGTGGCACCGCACGATATCCGGATCAAAATCAGGAGTTTATAAGATTGACATCAACCCGGACTCTCATATCCGGGCGGAAATTCCCCAGCTACCTCCCGCTTCGAATTGATTTACACAGCCCCACTCCCACGCGCTTCCCGCTTTACGTCAGGTTATTATGAAAAACGGCCAGGAAGAGCTGTAACTGGTATAATTTTTATACACAATTCGAACCACACACACGGCAACACTTGTACACACACTTGAAAATTTTGTGTCTCAGCGAGCCAACCGTATATAGATCAGGTGTCACGACACCGATGCGCGACACTCCGTGTTTCGACGTCCGGCAAATACCAGATTAGTGCCTACTTTTCCCAAAAACATGATTCTTATTGTCGACGACAGGCCGGAGAACATCTTACCGCTTAAAAAAATCCTGGAACTCCACAATTTCAACACCGACACCGCAGAGTCGGGTGAGGAAGCATTGAAAAAGGTGCTTAAAACAACTTACTCGGTTATCATCCTTGATGTGCAAATGCCGGGTATGGACGGGTTCGAGGTAGCCGAGGCCATTGCCGGTTTCGGGAAAGCGAAGGACACGCCCATTATTTTTCTCTCGGCAGTCAATACAGAAAAAAAATTCATTACGAAAGGCTATACCTCCGGCGGTATCGATTACCTCACCAAGCCTGTCGACCCTGATATCCTGTTGCTGAAAGTCAAAACATTTTACCGGCTTTTCGAACAGCAGCAGGAATTGAAAGCGATTCAGGAATCCCTCCGGCATGAGATCGACGTGCGCAAGCACGCGCAGGAAGAGCTGGCCGCCCGCATGGATGAGCTCCGTTTCATCCTTGAATCGCTGCCGCAGATTGCATTCACGATCCGTAACGACGGGAAGATCGAATATGTCAACAGACATTGGTTCCAATATGCCGCTGACGCCCGGACATTCCCGGAAACGCACGCCGACGACCACGCCTATGCGCGCTGGAACGAGCATTTTCTGAATGGCCTGGAATTTTCCGGCGAGGCCCGGTTACGGCAGCTGGATTCGGAGGATTACAGGTATTTTCTGCTTAAAATCATCCCCGTATTGCAAAATGGTGCCATTGTGCGCTGGGTGGGGACGTTTACTGATATTCACCAGCAGAAAATGGCCAATGAATTGCTGGAACATAAGGTGGAGCTGCGTACCAAAGAGCTTGTCGATAAAAACTCGGAGCTCGAAACGACCAACCACGAATTGCAGCAATTTGCCTGGGTGGTATCTCACGACCTGAAAGAACCACTTCGTAAGATCCAGACTTTCAGCCATTTGATTAAAGACAAATACCTATCCGGCAACGACGAAGCAATTTCCTATCTCAACCGGTCGATCAGCTCTTCGGCCAGGATGTCGCGGCTGATCAGCGATTTGCTTGACTACTCCCGCCTATCGGTAACCGCCTATTTCCAGCCGACCGACCTGAATGCGTTGGTGGAGGAACTGCTTGCCGATTTCGACGAGACGATCCGGGAAAAAAAAGCCAGCATCCGGAAAGATAAACTCCCGGTGGTAGAGACAATTCCCAGCCAGATCCGCCAGGTATTCCAGAACCTGATCAGCAACGCGCTGAAATTTTCGAGGCCCGATGTGGCGCCCGTAATCGATATCCGCTACGAGATCGTCGAAGAAAAGGACCTTTCCAGTCCTGCATCGACCGAAGGCCCTTATTGCAGGATTATCATCGCCGACAATGGCATTGGGTTCGACGAGAAGTTCCTCGACCGGATATTTGTCATTTTCCAGCGACTCAACAACATCAATGCCTACGAAGGAACGGGGATCGGGCTGGCCATTGCAAAGAAGATCATGGACAAACACAACGGCCTCATTTCCGCCCGGAGCGCCGAAAACGAGGGTTCAGAATTCATTTTGATACTTCCGTTCGTGCAGGAATATTTACCAACGACCTTTAAAACCGACATTTAGCTGACACCCGTTTATGAAGAAAGTTTCCAATTCGATCATCCAGCAATTACAGATCGTCTTTTCCTTCTCCATTCTCCTTCTGTTTTTCAGCCTTCTGGCATCCTATTACAGCACACAGAAGCTGATCAACAATTCGGAGCTCGTCAACCACACCAATGAAGTGCTTATCGAGGCGGAGGCCATCATGTCGCATATGAAAGATGCGGAAACCGGCCAGCGCGGTTACCTGGTGACCTCGGACCTGCAATTCCTCGAACCCTACGAGGGTGCCTATGAAAAGACCACCGACAGCTACAACAACCTGGTGGAGCTTACTTCCGACAATCCGATGCAGCAAAAGAACCTTCGGGAGGTGAAGGCCCTTTATGAAGCCAAGTTCGGCCAGATGCAAAACATCATCGACATGGCCAAAAAAGACCGGAATTTCCTGCATGACACCGACTCCCGTTTGCGGGAAATGGTGAGAGGGAAGAAGATCATGGACGATCTCAGGATCACCACGGAACGCATCAAGGAAGAAGAAAGCGCCAGGCTGGCCGAACACCTCGAACAGCAGCAGATCTACATCAAATATACCCCCATTCTGGTCGTTGTAGCCGCGCTGATCTCGATCCTGATCACCATCTCGTCATACCTGCGTATTCGAAAGGATATAGGCAAGCGAATCGCGCAACAGCAGCTGGATGAACAAAAATATACGGAAACAAATCGTCGGATAGGCCACATCGAAAAGGTGGCGCAGAGGGTTTCAGAAGGCGATTATGCTGCCCGCAGCATGGATGAAACCGACGATGAGCTCGGCCGCATTTCGGTTGCGTTGAATAATATGACGGGATCACTGGAACAAACTTTCAATGATCTGCACATTCAAAACTGGTTGCAGGCGGGCGAAGTGCAGATCAACGACGCGATCCGGGGAGAGCGTGTACTCAAAAAGCTGTCCGCAAACCTGATCAACACCCTGGCCGCGTATTCGGGCGCGAACCTGGGGACCATCTATATTCTCGACACCGACTGGAATTTCCGGCTTAGCGGCAGCTTCGCCGTGCAGAATGCACCGGAAGCCGTCGCGCCCGGACAAGGACTATGCGGGCAGGTAATCGATACGAAGAAGCCCCTGCTGGTGCACGACGTGCCAGAAAACTACCTTAAAGTGACATCCAGCCTGGGCGAAACAAGTCCTTCGGCGCTCGCAATTCTCCCGCTCGTGTACTCCTATGAGTGCATTGGCGTGATCGAGCTAGGGTTCCTGAAAGCCCCGGAAGATCTGACCATGCGTTTCCTGGAAGAAAACCTGGAAACAATCGCCAGCGGCATCAATTCCGCGCTGGATTATGTAAAGCTTCAAAACTTCCTGGAAGAAACGCAGGCCCAGGCCGAGGAACTTCAAACGCAGCACAACGAGCTGGAAAATCTGAATGCGGAACTCGAAGCGCAATCGCAGAAGTTGCAGGCGTCGGAAGAAGAGCTGCGCGTGCAGCAGGAGGAATTGCAGCAAACCAACGAGGAACTGGAAGAACGCAGCAGCCTGCTGGAAGAAAAGAACCTTGAAATACAGAAAAAAGCGGAAGAACTGGAACTGACGACCCGGTACAAATCCGAGTTCCTCGCCAATATGTCGCACGAGCTGCGGACGCCGCTGAACTCGATCCTGCTGTTAAGCCGCCTGCTTGCCGAAAATGACGACAAGAACCTTACCCCCGACCAGATCGAATATGCGACGGTCATTCAATCTTCCGGTAATGGCTTGCTGGGCCTGATCGACGAAATCCTCGACCTGTCGAAAATCGAGGCCGGGAAAATGGAACTGGAATATGTAACGGTGTCGGTAAAGGAGATCAGTGACGATATGAAGAGCCTTTTCACGCCGATCGCCCGGGACAAGGGGCTTAATTTCTCGGTTACCATTGCGAGCGGCGTTCCACCGGTAATCGAGACGGACAAAATGCGGATGGAACAGATCCTCAAAAACCTGATTTCCAACGCATTGAAATTCACTGCACAGGGATCGGTGGACATTAGCGTCAAGCTGAATGACGGAAATGACAAAATGCTCTGTTTCACCGTTCGCGACACGGGCATAGGTGTTCCGCCGGAAAAACAGCATCATATTTTTGAAGCATTCCAGCAGGCCGACGGTTCGACCAAACGCAAATACGGCGGCACGGGGCTGGGACTGTCCATCAGCCGTGAACTGGCCAAGCTGCTCGGCGGGGAAATATCGCTTACGAGCGTGGTTGGTCAGGGCAGCGAGTTCACACTTTTTGTGCCCATCGGGCCGGCATACAGCCGTTCCGAACCGGAAACAGCCAATTTCTTCGGAAGCTACCAGGAAGAAAACGTGGCCAAAGCATTGCCGGCCATACAAAACCAGTTTGTCAGCACTGTCATTCCCGAAAGTATCCCCGACGACCGCTCGACCGTCGGCGATGCCGCTAAGGCGATCCTGATCATCGAGGACGATACGTTTTTTGCCAAATCCCTCCTGGATTACACCCGCAAGCAGGGCTATAAAGGCATTGTGGCCGTACGCGGCGATGAGGGACTTGAATTAGCACGGACATTCAGACCGATGGGTATCCTGCTCGACATTCAGCTACCTGTTGTCAGCGGATGGGAAGTGATGGATCAGCTCAAAAACGATCCCGAAACACGGCATATTCCGGTCCACATCATGTCGTCGCACCGGATGAAAAACGAGAGCTTGCAAAAAGGTGCGATCGACTTTATCGACAAGCCCGTGGCGATCGAAAAGATGGACGAAGTTTTCCGGAAGATCGAATATGTGATCAGCAAGAAATCGAAAAAGGTGCTCATCGTCGAGGACAATTCGATGCATGCCAAAGCATTAGCCTACTACCTGGGCACATTCGACATCCATTCAGAGCTCAAAAGCGATATCAACGAAGGGGTCAGTGCGCTTTCGAATAACGAGGTCGACTGCGTGATCCTGGACATGGGCATTCCCGATAAAAAGGCCTACGACATGCTCGAAGAAGCGAAAAAGAACCCCGGATTTGAGCATGTACCGATCATTATTTTCACCGGCAAGAGCCTTTCCATGACGGAAGAGCTGCGGATCAGGCAGTATGCAGATTCGATCATCGTCAAAACCGCGCATTCTTACCAGCGCATGCTCGACGAAGTATCGCTGTTCCTGCACGTGGTGGAAGAGAACAAGAAAAATGCCCGCCAGGGCACGGACGTACGCAAGCTCGGCGGACTCGGCGAAATCCTGAACAACAAAACCGTGCTCATAGCCGATGACGACGTCCGGAATATTTTCTCGCTTTCCAAATCATTGGAAAACTACAAAATGAATGTCCTGACAGCGCTGGACGGCAAGGAAGCCTTGCAGAAACTCCACGAAAACCCGGAAGTAGACGTGGTGTTGCTCGATATGATGATGCCCCAGATGGACGGCTACGAAACCGCGAAGCGCATTCGCGAGAATCCTCATTGGCGCAACCTGCCGGTGATCGCCGTTACGGCCAAAGCCATGACGGGCGACCGCGAAAAATGCATTAATGCCGGCGCTTCTGACTATATTACGAAACCGGTGGATATCGACCAGCTCATGTCGCTGCTGCGCGTGTGGCTTTATGAAAAATCCTGACCCCTCACCATGGAGAAGAAAAAGATCATGATCGTCGACGACGACGCCCGGAACATCTTTGCGCTCAGAGCCACCCTCAAATCGAAGGGCTTCGACTGCATTTCCTGCTCCGCGGCAACGGAAGCACTAGATATCCTGCGGACCGGCGAGCCGGTAGACGCGGTGCTGATCGACATGATGATGCCCGAAATGGATGGCTATGAGGCCATTCCGCTCATCAAAGACCTTGAAAACAGGCAGTCGGTACCGGTAATCGCCGTTACGGCGCAGGCCATGGTGGGCGACCGCGAGAAATGCCTCGATGCCGGTGCCAACGATTACATTTCCAAACCGATCGACGTCGACAAGCTTTTGAAGATACTTGGTAACATCTGATGCCATGATTGAAGAGGATGACATCGACCTTTTGCTGAATGACCTGTTCGATCTTTACGGATACGATTTCACGCGGTACTCGCGCGCTTCGCTGAAACGCAGGATTATCCGGCTGTGTTCGCTCGACAAATTCCCGAGTTTCGCCGAACTGCGCTATCGCGTCCGCAACGACCCGTCGTACCTCAAACGGCTTGTAGAAGAAGTGACGGTGAATGTCACTGAGATGTTCCGCGACCCGGCATTTTACAAGTCCCTGCGCGAGGAAGTGCTTCCGGTATTGGGTACAAAGCCGTTTATCCGTATCTGGCACGCGGGCTGCTCGACCGGCGAAGAAGTCTATTCCATGGCGATCCTGCTCAAAGAGGCCAATCTGCTGCGGCGCTCGCTGCTGTACGCGACCGATCTCAATCCGAGTGTACTCGAAAAAGTGAGGAAAGGCATATTTCCGCTGGGGCTGATGAAGCAATACTCCGAAAGCTATATTACGTCGGGCGGTACACGGGATTTTTCGAGCTACTATACCGCGCAATATGGCCAGGCCAAGTTCGATAACGAGCTTTCGGAGAAGATCATCATTTCGACCCATAACCTGGTCTCCGACAGCTCTTTCAATGAATTCGACCTGATCCTCTGCCGCAACGTGCTGATTTACTTTGACAAGGAATTGCAGGACAGGGTGCTGAAACTCTTCGATGCAAGTCTCGGGACATTGGGTTACCTTGCATTGGGCACGAAAGAGACCTTGAAATTCTCGGCTGTACAACACAAGTTCAAGCAACTGAACCGGGAAAAAATATGGAAGAAAATCATTTGAGCCATACTTGTGAATTCCTGCTGATCGGGGGCTCTGCGGGGAGCCTGGAAGTACTGTTCAGGCTGCTTCCGCTGCTGCGTGCCGACTTACCGTTCCCCGTCGCATTGGTCCTGCACCGGCGCAATTCGGGGGATTCGACCTTATCTGGGCTACTAGCTTCCAAGACTTCCAACCCGACCCAGGAAGTGGAAGACAAAGAACCCGTTACCCCCGGAACGATTTACCTGGCCCCCGCCGATTACCATTTGCTCATCGAGCGCGACCGGACCTTTTCGCTGGATTATTCCGAGAAAATCAATTTCAGCCGGCCGAGCATCGACGTGACGTTCGAATCCGCCGCGGAGGTTTACGGGCCTGGGCTTGTGGCGATATTACTCTCGGGCGCTAATGAGGACGGTACCGGCGGACTTACGGCCGTAAAGCAAGCCGGGGGAACAGCCGTGGTGCAGAATCCCGACACCGCGCAAATGCCTTTCATGCCGCATTACGCGCTTACTCACCTGCCCATCGACCATGTATTCGACACCATGGAAATGGCCTCTTTCATCAACTCTCTGACCTAGTATTCGCGACCGATCGTTGATTTCTACCATAAAAGCGAGATTCAGTCTTTCTTTTTGAACAGGCTATTGAGGAAATTTGTATTGAGTTTAAAACAGTAAGATCATGGCAAAGCCCAATAAAATATACAGCGTTTTATTCAACAAATGCCCCCAATGCGGCGTGGGTGACTTTTTCATTACCAAAAGCGCCTATAACCTCCGGAATTTCGACAAAATGAACCGCCACTGTCCGAACTGCGGCGCCGATTTTGTACCTGAGCCCGGCTTCTATCAGGGGGCGTTGTACATCAGCTATGCCTTTTACGTGGCATTCATGGTGATTTACTTCCTGATTTTCGTCAACTTTTTCAAACAGTACCTCGATTATTTCCTGGTCAGTATCATCCCGATCCTCGTCGTGCTGACGCCGCTCTTCTACCGTTTGGCGCGCCGGACATGGCTGGCATTGTTCATCAAACCGGTTTCGACCGAAGAACGGGTATAATGCATTTATAATGCCGGGCTCTTCCGGAAATCTTCCGGCGTCATGCCGGTTTCTTTCCGGAAGAACTTGGTAAAGTAGGAGTTATCGTTGAAATTTAGCTTGTAAGCAATTTCCGAGACCGTGAGATCGAGGTTGATCAACAACCTTTTGGCTTCCAAAACGATCCGGTTGCGGATCAGCTCTCCCGCCTGCATTCCCACATGCTCCTTACATAGCGCATTCAGGTGATTAGGCGTCACATTCAGCATTTCGGCATATTGTCCGGGCAGCCTCACGCGGTCGTAATGCTTGTCGATGAGCCGGATGAAATTCCTGACTGTCGCATTCTTCCCTTTTTCAGCATTCTTTTTCCGGTCTACCGAATCGCTCTGCTCGATAATCAGGAAGATTTGGAGGAGTAAAACCCGCACCATATCGTCGCGCCAGGCCGTGGCGCGGGCATTTTGGCTCAGCAATTCTTCAAACAACCTGCAAACCTGCGCGCGAATCACTTCCGATAGCATCAGCACATTGTTGCTGCTATCCTGGTCAAGGAAAGAAAACGAATCGAGGTATTCGGGTTGCAGCAGGAAGGATTTGAAAAATGAGTCCGAAAAATTGACCACGTACCCTTCCATATTCCCCTCGAAATCCCACGTATGTACCTGCCCGGGGATCATGAAATAGATTTGATACGGCGTAGCCTGAAAATGGTGGAAATCAATGGTGTGCCGGCCGCTGCCTTCGGTGAAAAGTACCAGGTGATAGAAGCTGTGACGATGGGGAAAAATAAGGCTCTGGTGTTCGTGGACGTAATCCGAAAACCGTGCAACCATGATATGGTCTTCGCGGTATTCGGAAAGCGGGCCGATGTCGAGCCGTGGAAATGAACCGTGCATGGCAATTCGGAAATTGGGTCAGGGCCGGCAATTTAATGCTTATTCATGATTTGCCACCTGTTCCGTATCTTGCGGATGTTTCCCGAACCCTTTTCTCCGCTATGTGGAAGGCCTTTGCATTGTGTTTTGCGCTGGTACTGCTGGTTGCCGCATCCGGGCAGCAGGAGATTGGCGTAGCGCATTGTACCGACCTCTTCCGCGAAGATGCCCGGGCGTTTGCCACGAGCGTAAAGGAAATGCGAATTGCCATGGAGCAAATCGATTCTACCAATGCAGAGAGCATTGCGAATGCTAAGGAAAAGCTGAAACACGCCCGCCTCACCTACAAACGTATTGCCTTTTTCCTGGACTACTTCTTTTTCACTTCTTCCCGCGTTTTCAACCGGCCGCCCAAGACAGAAATCGAAGAACCGCACCTCGAATATGCCGAGCCGATGGGGCTCCAATACCTGGAAGCACTGCTTTTTGATAATCCGGGCGGGCATAAGACGGAAATGCTGCAACAATGCAAGTTTCTCGAAATCTCTGCGCAAGATTTGCCCGCATTGCTTTACAACTTCAAAGCGACCGATGCGCAGGTGCTCGAAAGTGTCCGCATTGAGCTGGTGAGGGTGATGACGCTCAGCATTACAGGCTTTGACGCTCCATTACTTAAAAGTGGCCTCACGGAGGCATTGGTTTCCCTCCAAACTCTTCACAGCGCTTTGAATCCCTATTTAAAGCATTCCGACGAAGGTACTATCGAAAAATTGCTGGTTTCCTGTGAAATGCATCTTGCCCGGGAAACAGATTTCGACCACTTCGACCGGTTGCTGTTTCTGACCAGTTATGCATTGCCATTGCAGGAAAGCGTCGGCCGAATGATCAGCGAAATGGGTTTGGAGGTCCATGAGAAGGGCATATTAAATTATAATGCAAAAAACATTTTCAGCCCTGATGCATTCACCAAAGCTGCTTTTTATGGAAATGAAAAGCCCGGTCCTGCACTAAACGAACTGGGCGAAAAACTCTTCTTCGAAACGCGTTTATCCTCCAACGGCACCCGAAGCTGTGCGTCTTGCCATAACCCGGCCCTGCATTTTACCGATGGCCTGTCCAAAAGCATCGGCATTCGTCCCGGCGAGACGGTGCGGCGCAATGCGCCTTCATTACTGTACAGCTCCTTTCAACATGCGCAATTCTGGGACGGACGCGCAAGAACACTGGAAGAGCAAATCCGCACCGTGATCCACGACAGCCTCGAAATGAATGGCAAACCGACTGAACTGATACGAAAACTGGCCAAAGAACGCCCCTATCGCCGTCTTATCCGGAAACTATCCCCGAAACCCCGATCGTTGAACGATACCATTATCTACAATGCCATTGCAGCCTATGTGCGTACATTAGCGCCATTCAACTCGGATTTTGACAGATACATGACCGGCGACAAAGCGGCGCTCACGGACCATCAAGTGAACGGCTTTAACCTCTTTATGGGCAAGGCGCAGTGCGGTACCTGCCATTTCGCGCCCCTGTTCAACGGGCTGATCCCGCCCACGTACTCGCTCACCGAGTTTGAAATACTGGGCACCATCGCATCCGATGATTTGCTCCACCCCAAAGCCGACCCCGACCAGGGACGCTTCGAAGCCCGCCCTACCCCCTATTTTCGCGGTGCATTTAAAACACCCACCGTCCGAAATGCCGCTGTGACGGCTCCATACATGCACAACGGCGCTTTCGGAAGCCTCGAAAAGCTCATGGAATTTTATGACAAAGGCGGTGGCGCGGGCCTCGGCCTCGATATTCCCTGCCAAACGTTACCGGCCGTACCGCTTAATCTGTCGGACGAGGAAAAATCCGACATCATAGCCTTTTTACATTCGCTTACCGACCGTCTATGAAAACATATTTACTTGGTTTCCTGCTATCGTTCACATGCCTCGCCGCCTACGCCCAGGGTACGCTCCTTCGCGGGCCTTACCTTCAGGTAGCGACGCCGACCAGCATCGTCATCCGCTGGCGCACCGATAAGCCCTCTGAATCTGTCGTCAAAATCGGCGGTAGCGCGCAGTCACTCGGCCAGACTTTTGCAGACGATACGCCTGTGACGGAGCACGAGGTGAAGATCACAGGATTGCAGGCGGAAACGCGCTATTATTACTCCATTGGTTCGCAAGGCTCGGTTTTGCAGACAGGCGACCACAACTATTTCCAGACTTCCGCCGTTGCGGGCAAGCCAGGAAAATACCGTTTCGGATTGCTGGGCGATTGCGGAACAAATTCCATTATACAGGATGAAGTGCGGGCGAGGATGATGGACTACCTTGGCCCCAATTATATGAACGCATGGCTGTTGCTCGGCGACAATGCCTATTCTTTTGGCCGCGATGCCGAGTACCAATCCAACTTTTTCAGCCGGTATAAGGATAACCTGCTTAAAACATATCCGCTTTTCCCCTCTCCGGGCAACCACGACTACGATAACGACAATCCGGCCAGGCAGAACGACCATCAGATACCCTACTACGATGTTTTCACGATACCTACCAAGGGCGAAGCGGGCGGGGAACCTTCCGGTACAGAGGCATTCTACGCTTTCGACTACGGTAATGTACATTTCCTCTCACTCGACTCGTATGGCCGGGAGGATAACGCGACGCGACTGTATGACACCCTCGGCAGGCAGGTGCAATGGATCAAGAAAGATCTCGCAGCCAACAAAAACAAGGATTGGGTAGTGGCCTATTGGCACCACCCACCCTACTCAAAAGGCTCACGCGAGTCGGACGGCGACCCCGAAATGACGGCCATCCGCCAGAATTTCATCCGCATTCTCGAACGCCTGGGCGTGGACCTGATCATCTGCGGACACAGCCATGTGTACGAGCGTTCGCGCCTCATGGGCGGGCATTACGGATATGCGAACACGTTCGACCCCGCAAAACACCTCATTGACGCCTCCTCCGCCCGGTATGATGGTTCGGACAACTCGTGCCCCTATATCAAAAACTCCCCGCAGAGCCGGGGAACGGTGTATGTCGTAGCCGGTTCCGGCGGGCAACTCGGCAGCCCCAAACCCGATTTTCCGCACAAAGCGATGTACCATTCCGACGCCGAGCATGGCGGCGGGCTTATGCTGGAAGTGGAAGGCAACCGGCTGGATTTGAAATGGATCGCAGCCGACGGCGTAATCCGCGACAAGTTCACTATGGAAAAGGGTGTGAATAAGGAAACGACCCAGGAAATCGCCCGTGATCAGTCCATTGAACTGAAAGCCTCATTTGTGGGTGATTATGTGTGGAGTAATGGTTCAAAAACAAGGGCTATCACCGTCAAACCAACGGAAAGTACCGACTACACGGTAAGGGACGGGCAAAACTGCATTCAGGATGTTTTTCACGTAAAAGTACCGGCTCCCAAACCTGATCCTGCGACATTCATAGGGTTCAATGCAAAAAAGGACGAGAAGAACCTGGTAACGCTGAGCTGGACCACGAGTACTGAAAACGAGCTTGCGTATTTTGCCGTCCAGCGATCAACCGATGCGAAAAACTTTACACAAATAACGAAAGTGCCCGGCGGCCCGAATTCCCAAGAGAATAAGAATTACACGTTCGGGGATGCCGAAAGCCCAACGTTGCCCGTAAACGCACGCTACTATTACCGGGTCGTTGCAACAGCTATTGATGGGCGATTGCTGTACACCCCCATCATACAGGTGTCCCTTTTTGAAATTGTACTAGCAGCCGAACCAAACCTCTCGCTCGAAATAGAGATCATCCCAAACCCATCATCGGCAAGCCAAATGCAGATTCGTACCACCGGACAAACGACGCAAATAGCGGAACTGACGTTGACAGACGTCTCCGGAAGGACCTTGAATAGCCGTAAAATGACGATCAGCCACACACCCGCCGCATTCCTGCCCAGCCAGCTCACCGCAGGCATTTACTTCCTGAAAGTGAGCATTAACGGCAGGAGCACGGTCAAAAAACTGGCGATTCAGTAGGGATTCTATTTCTTGATAAACCTGCCTGTATGCACGGCCCCATCCGCATAAGCGACTTTGGCAACATACATTCCACCCGGCAAATGGCTTGTATCGATGGTCGCGGGCTCAGGTAAGGCCATCGCGTGGACCGATTTGACCGCCACGCATTGGCCGGAGGCATTATACAATGCAATCTCCCGGATTGAGCCGTTGCCCGGTCGCACGACCAGACTTGCAACGACCGGATTAGGATAGATTTCAAAAACCGGCAAATCGTCGAATCTCACCGCCTGAATGCTGCTGAACGCGAAAGTTTGATCCTTATCGACCATTTTCAGGCGGTACAGGTTACTACCATTCAGCGGATTGGAGTGGGTAAAAGAATAAGGTTTTACCACGGCACTCTCTCCGGCTGCCACCGTTTTGCCTACCACTACCCACGTTTTGCCGGTACTTTGTTGTATCTCAAAGTAGTCGCTGTTGGTTTCCACGCTGGTCGACCACTCGAGTACTGCCATTCGGCCTTCCTTTTTGGCCGTAAAGGCTATCAGCGTCACCGGTAGCGCCACACAGGCCGCATCCACGGCCTCCCGCGTCTCGCAATCGCCTAGGTTATTCTCGATCAGCACCTGGTCTGCCGTTTTGGTTTTGAGTATCGCGCAGAATTTGGCGGTAGCGCAGGTTTCCAGCAATGCATTATCGGCAATGGTAATGGTCCCGCCAATGCTGTTGAGGTTAGTCAAACCATCGAGGCTGGTCAAAAGCGAGTCCTCTGCCAGCAACAAGCCCCCGCCGATGCTTTGCAGCGCGGCAAGGCCATTGAGGGTGGCCAAACTATCATTGTGAGTTATTGACAAAGAATCTGTTATCGAAGTAAGATTATCCAAACCGGCTAGCGATTTGAGGCTCGGATTTGCTTCAACAAAGAGGCGATCGACCGTCGTGAGACCGGTTAAACCCTGCAAATCCGGCAGTAAAAGGTTCATAGCTACTACAAGGGTTCCCTCCTGGCCGAGCGCCTGGAGGTTGCTCAGGCCTGCAAGGCTCGTCAACGAAAAGTTGTAAATCAGCGCCAGGTCGCCATCGATGGATGCCAGCGAGGATAGGCCGTCCACATTTTGCAATACAAAGTTGAGGGCGATCTGCACGCCCAGATTTCCGACGGAGGTAAGTCCGTTCAGCCCGTCGAGGTTTTCCAGCACCGGATTGAGCGTGATTACCAGTTCGTTGCCGAGCGACGGCACGTTCTGCAAGCCATCCAGGGTGGTAAGCGATGCATTGGCATACAAATACAACCCACCTCCGATGGAAGAAAGGCTGCTCAATGCCGAAATGGTAGTCAGGCTATCGCTGTCGCCAATCGTGAGGTGGCTGCCAATGGAAGCCAGCTGATTGAGTCCGCCCAGGTTTTGGAGAAACAAGTTATATTCCAGAAAAAGCTCACCGCCGATCGAAGTCAGCTGATTAATGCCTTGCAGATTCAGCAGACTGTCATTGAAATCGATATAAGTGTTACCTCCCACCGAAGTGAGGCCGTTCAGGCCCGTCAGGTCCTTGATCGAATAGTTATTCGTGATTTCGAGGTCACCGTTAATCTGCGTAATGCTTTCCAGGCCGGCGAGCGAGGCGAGATTGGTATTGAAACCAATGCGGACCGAACTGTCGACCGAAGCGATGGTGAGGTCGTTGATCGACGTCAGTGAATCGGTCGTACCGATGATCAGCGAACCGCCCACTGCGCCAATGTTCCCGATCCCCGCGAGGTTTTTGAGCACAAGATTGCCGTCGATAATCAGGTCACCGGGTACTATGGTAAGGCCTTCAAGCCCGGCAAGACTCTCCAATACCGCATTATCATATATTTCCACCACCGAACCTACCGACGTAATCGTAAGATCAGCGATCGACTTCAATGAATCGCCCTGCGCTATCAGCAATGAATCGCCCACAGAGCCGATGTTTTTAATTCCTGACAGGTCTTTCAAAACAATATTGGAATCAATCAGCACGCTGCCCGGCACCGTGGTGAGTCCTTCCAGCCCTGAAAGGCTTTCCAGCAACGGATTACCATATATTTTCACTGAGGACCCTACCGAAGCGATACTGCCGAGCCCCGTCAGGTTTGTCAGCAAAGGGTTATTCCGCACCGTGATATTACCTCCCACGCTGGCAAGCGTACTCAGCGTGCTCAAATTCACGATATCGGCGCCTTCAATCATGAGATCCCCCGGCAGGTTTACACAACCCGGGTTATTTGTTACGAAATTATCCAGCGTGGCCTGGTCACTGATAACCAGGTCGGTGGGACATTGTGCCAGTGCAGCAAACGGCAGCAGCGCCACCAACAGGAGGTAGAGTTTTTTCACAAAAAAGAAGGGTTTGGTGTTTACTGAAAGATTTTCAGGCGATTATAGCTAAAAACCTTTGAAACACAAACCCTTGCTCGTAGTATTAGTTTTAAAATTTAGGTATCGGCTGTACCCAAGCCAGCCATACCTAAACCGGCCGCACCTCAGCACCGGGCTTTTTAAGTATCAATGCAGAAATGAGCGTAACGACCAACCCTACCGGCAGAATCTCCGCGTAAGTCCATAAGATTACCATCAGAGGACTCCGGTACATTTCCTTGTATCCGGCCAGTTCCACAACCTTTGCGTCAAGTTCGGCCGCCGTTGGGCCTTCGGCCTGAAATTGTTTCAGCAAATGCGCCGTGTATTTGTCCATGAAATCGGGAATGAAAAGGTAATAGTCGATCAGCCAGACGACCACGTAGACCGTAGAGGCTACCAGCGTTATGTAGAGCCCGATTTTGAATGCCTTTCCAAAAGACACCGAGCCGTTATTGTACTTATCGCGGTAGTTTTTGATACCTACAAATACCATGGAAAATGACAGCAGCATGGCCGCGTAGCCAAGCACCATATTCCCGTCGAAACTCTCCTTCTGATAGCAAAGCGCCATGGAGCAAACCATGAAAGTTGACACTGCCGCGCCTGAAATCAGCCCGCAGATAACGATGATCCTGTTCATATCATTTTGATTTAAATGTCCGGCAATACGGCGAAATTGGCTCATAGCGGCCATTTTCAGGTCATACTTTCGGGTGATTTTACGCCCGGGAGGTGAAAATATCGGGAGTTCTTTGGTCAGGTATTGTCGGGTGTGGTCAGGAATAGTCAGGTTTTGTCAGGTTTTGTCAGGTTTTGTCAGGTTTTGTCAGGAATAGTCAGAGATAGTCATGTATTGTCATTTGTAGTAAGAATGGTCGGGTATTCTAAGCTAATGAGACATTGACAATACCTGACTACACTTGACCACACCTGACCACACCTGACTACACCAGACTACACCTGACCACACCTGACTACACCTGACCACACCTGACCACACCTGACAATACCTGACCACACCTGACCACAACGCCCACCATACCCGGCGTCAGCCGATCAGCCCGAGGCGCCTCGCGCGCTCCACGGCTTGCGTTCGGCTGCGGACTTCCAGTTTTTCGAAGATCCGCGACGAATGCGTTTTCACCGTGTTCACAGATACGAACAACCGTTCGGCGATTTCCTGGTTGCTCAGCCCTTCGGCCACCAGTTGCAACACCTCCAGCTCACGTTGACTGACGCCCAGCCGCAATCGTTCCGGCTCATTCACGGTAAACTCATCGCTCGCGGTGACATACACCTCCCGCTCCACGATGTGCGTCTCCACCTTGGGCGTGGTGAGTTTGTGTGCGAGCCAGATACCCAGCCCCGTAAACAGCAGCGCGATGGCCCCTACGTAAATTTCAATGATATGGTCGATGATCAGGAACCGCAATTCGAGCCATTTGAGCACAAAAAGCAACAAGGCAAGCGATACCCCGTAGAGTAGCTCCTGCCTGTGTTTGTGGTAAAAACCGCTGATCGTTTTGGAAGTCATTTGTAACCAGTCCGTTGGTTGACCAAAAATAAAAATTTTCGGTCAGCGGTCTAGTTTGCGCGGGAGTTTTCCGGACGGCTATTTTTCTTCTTATCATGTTTCAGGATGACATCCTTAACCCCCTCACAAAGGTTTTTGATCCGGTGGTAGGAATCACGGCTATTCTCCTCTTTGTCGAGGTAAACCATCAGCTCACCTGGCGACGACTCGACGGTCAGCCTGGTCTGGTCCGGTAAAACGGTTATGATTTTGGAATCCTTCTCCGGATCGATCCGCATGGTTGAAATGTGCTCATTCAGAAACTCGCTCACATATGGCGAGAGATCTTCATCGAAACGGGCCTTGAAACGGTAGGAGTCATCCTTGTCCTTCACGGCAATGCTTACGCCACCATTATGGCAGGAAACAAGCATGGCGATCATCACAATTTGGGAAATCAACAGGGATTTAATTTTCATAGCTAAAAAATTGTTTTGCAAGGTACTATGCAATGTACAGTACTGATTGCAAATCTGCAAGCGCGATGTGATAAACGGCGATGTTTTTAACGGGCACAAGCTTCGAAAAAGGCTTCCAACTGCGATGGTAAGGTGTTTTATATTAAATTGGCTAAAACTAATCCTGCAACCGCCTTGAAAACAACCTTACTTCACTCCTTGATTCGCCGGTTCCCAAAACATGTGCGCACGACCTTACTCCTGGTTTGGGCGATCCTCACGGGCGTATGCTTGCACGCGCAAACCACCCCAAAAGAAGACTCGCTCTACATCCGCGAGCATTACACCAAAATCGAGCGGCAAATCCCTATGCGTGACGGCGCGAAGCTGTTCACTTCCATTTATTTGCCGAAGGATATTTCAAAAAGCAAGACCTACCCCATTCTGCTCAACCGCACGCCGTACAGCGTGGCACCTTACGGAGAAAATTTGTACAAAACTTCTCTCGGCCCGAGCATGCTCTTTGCCAGAGAGGGGTATATTATTGTATATCAGGACGTAAGAGGCAAACTCATGTCGGAAGGCGATTTCGAAGCCTACCGGCCGTTTATTCCTAACAAAAAGGTCCAAACGGATATCGACGAAAGTTCCGACACTTACGATACCATTGAATGGCTTGTTCAAAACCTCGAGGGAAACAATGGGAAAGTGGGTACCTGGGGCATTTCGGCACCGGGCTACTATGCTACCATGACAGCCGTGGATACACACCCGGCATTGAAAATCGCTTCGCCGCAGGCACCGGTTACCGACTGGTTCATGGGCGACGACCGGCACCATAACGGTGCCTTCTTTCTGATGGGCACATTTGCGTTCCTGTCGTCATACGGCGCACCGCGGCCGGTTCCTACCCCCAAGCCGGCGCCCCAGTTTTCAGCCTGGGGAACACCGGACTCCTATGAATTTTACAAGAAAATGGGCCCGCTGAAAAACTTCAACGAGCAGATTTTCAAAGGTCAAAACCGTATCTGGAACCAGATGATGGAGAATGAAACTTACAACGATTTCTGGAAAGCCCGCACGCCGGTGCCGCATTTGAAAAACGTCAAACCCGCGGTAATGGTCGTGGGCGGCTGGTTCGACCAGGAAGATTTGTATGGTCCCCTTAAAACCTACCAGGCCGTTTCCTCCCAAAATCCGCAGACACCCAATTGGCTCATCATGGGGCCGTGGATTCACGGCGGCTGGGCGCGCGGCACGGGTGAATCGCTCGGAAATATCCGGTTCGGCGCCAAAACGAGTACATTTTACCAAAAGGAAATCGAACTCCCGGTTTTCAATCATTACCTGAAAGACCAACCCGATCCCAACCTGCCGAAAGCCTACATTTTCGAAACCGGGGCGAACGAATGGCGTAAATACGACCAGTGGCCGCCGAAAAATACGGTAGAGAAAAAGCTGTACCTGCATCCGGACGGCACATTATCCTTCTCGCCGACGATGACCACCATGCAGGTGGGCGCCAAACCGGCATTTCACCAATACCTCAGCGACCCGGACAAGCCGGTGCCTTACACCTCCGAAATCCGCATTATACGAGGCAGCGATTTTATGTACGAGGATCAACGCTTTGCTGCCTCGCGCCCGGATGTACTCGTGTACGAGTCCGAGGTCCTGAAAGAAGACGTGACGATTTCGGGGAATGTGTTTGCCAATCTTTTTGTGTCCACCACCGGCACCGATGCCGATTTTGTCGTGAAACTCATCGACGTTTACCCCGGCGACGCGCCGAACGACAGCCCTGTTAATCCGAATATGAAAATGGGGGGCTTCCAGCTCCTTGTCCGCGGCGAAGTAATGCGTTCCAAATTCCGAAAGAGCTTCTCCAAACCTGAGCCCATGACACCCGGCAAGATCGAAAACGTGAAATTCGATATGCAGGATGCGGCGCACCGTTTCAAAAAAGGCCATAAAATCATGGTGCAGGTACAGAGCTCATGGTTTCCGCTCGTGGACCGCAACCCGCAGAAATTCGTAAACATTTACAAAGCCAGCGCATCCGATTTCCAGAAAGCGACGCACCGTGTTTACCTCTCGGGCCAGGCGTCCTCGTACGTAGGTGTGCGCGTAGTCGAGTAGCGCGTCAGGCGAGCTTTTTCAATGCAATGGTGAAAGTGCTTCCTGCTCCCAGCTCGCTTTCAACCGTGAGCGTGCCGTCCTGGGCCTCCATAAATTCGCGACTGATCGCGAGGCCCAGGCCGGTACCCTCCTTGGTGGAGCCCGGCACGCGGAAATAGCGATCGAATATCTTGTCTTTGTATTCCTGCGAAATGCCTTGGCCACTGTCGGCGACCGCAATCCGCACTGCTTGTGCGTCTTCTTCCAGGATAATGCGGATGCTGGAATGGTCGTAGGAATAGCGGATTGCATTGGAGACCAGGTTCGTAAGCACCCAGGCCGTCTTCTCCGAATCGGCCAGTATGCTGGATTTTACACCATTATCCTCGATTTGAAGGTTGATATCCCGGCTTTCGGCCTGCGTTTCGTTGGCCGCAATGGCGTACTGTACAATCTCCCGGGGCGATGTACCTGCTATATTGAGCTGTATTTTACCACTTTCCACCTGGGTAATATTCAGCAGTTCGCCGGTGATCTTCAAAAGCCGGTCGGCGTCCTCGCGGATGCTGTCGAGCAGGCTGCGTTGTTCCTCGTTGGTATCGCCTACCCTTTCGTTACGAAGCAGGTCGAGGGTTATTTTAATGGATGAAATAGGCGTTTTGAGCTCGTGCGAGACGTTGGCTATGAAATTCGTTTTGGCAAAATCCAGCTCTTTATAAGGCGTCACATTACGCAGGATGATCACATGGCCTATCGACCGGGGCTGCTGTTCGCCGGTCGGCACGATGGTAATATCGACGTATTCCTTTTCAAAATAGCTTTCCTTGTCGTCGGCGTAGATTTTCATGGCCGTACTTTGGCCATTACCCTTCGCCTGTGGTTCGAAAATATCTTTAACCAGCGACCGGACAAGATCGTTGTGCAGTGCAACCTCCGTCGCATCACGACCGACCAGCTCCGATGCCTGCAAGCCGGTTACCTTCCTGGCCACCTCGTTGGCGAATATCACCTTCCGGTTTTCATCCAGGCCTATTACCGGGTCGTGCATATTGTCAATCAGTGTCTCCACGCGCTTTTTCTCGATCATAAGCCTGGCGAGGTTACTACTGTTGTATTCTTCCAGCTTCTCAGCCATTGTGTTGAACGACTGCGCAAGCTGTCCGTACTCGTCGCGGCTGCCGAAATGCACGCGTTCGGTGTAGTTCTCGTTGGCTATCTGGCGGATACTTTCTGTGAGCTCGCGGATCGGATTCGCGATGTTGCCGGGCAGGTTTACAAACAACGTGAATGCAATAATGAAGCACAATGTGCCTGTGATCCCGATCCACACCATCGAACTTTTCGCGGTTTGGCTGGCAACCTGGCTTTTCCGGTTGATCGCATCGAGGTTAATGCTCATGATTTCCAACGCATCGTTGCGGATCAGCGCTATGGTTTCCTTGTCGCGCACATTGGTTTTTAGTTTTTCAAAATGGCCTGTCAGCTGCGCGGTAAGCTCCTTTTCCCCGATTTCGGTAATGTTCTTCTGCTGCGCTTCAAGGTTCTTTTTAAATATATCCAATGCCCCCGCATGCACTTCCAGCTCGTCGAGCGAGTGAAGCATCTGGCGGGTGTATTCCAGTGAGTTATGATTGGCAATGAGGATATTGCGCGAATCGGCCGAAAGCAGGCTCACCTGCCTGATCCCCACCACGGCGAGCACCGTGATCATGGCAAAAAGCAGGCCGATACCCAGCCTCAGTTTGGTTTTGATCTTCATTTCAGGAAAGTATTACGAGGTCAATGTCGGAAGAAGACATTTTATTTAAAAGCCCGTTGAACACATTCGTAGCCAGAATGACCTTGAAAAGGTTCAAATGTGGCTTCCCAATGCATATGGTGGTGATCTTGTTCTTTTCGGCCACCTCCACGATCGTTTTGGCAATGCTGCCGCTCTCCATTTTGATCACGTTCCCGCCCAGCTCGGTAGCCAGCTTGAAATTATTGATCAAATGCCGCTGCTTGGCCAGTCCGATCCGGCTCGCCGACTCGCCGGGTGTCTGCACGTACAGTAAAAACCAGCTGCTGTGGTAGTAGTTGGCCAGCCTCGCCGTTTTCCGGATCACATTCCGGGCGGTCTTTTCATTGCTGCTGATGCACGCCAGAAAACGCTCGTGTTTGAGTGCCATACCCGGCTGTATTTCGCTCTCGACCTTCCGTTCCACCTGCGAAGCCACCTCTTTCAACGCCAGCTCGCGCAGTTGCAGAATATGCTGCGGCTTGAAGAAATTTTGCAATGCAGCCTGTATCTTTTCCTCCCTGTAAATTTTGCCTTCTTTCAAACGGGTAATCAGCTCGTCGGCGGTGAGGTCGATATTCACCACCTCGTCGGCCAGGCCCAGCACCTTGTCGGGAATGCGCTCGGCCACCTCCACGCCGGTAATCTCACGCACCTCCTGGTTGAGGCTCTCGATATGCTGGATATTCACCGCCGAAATCACATTGATTCCCGCTTCGAGGATATCGAGCACGTCCTGCCAGCGTTTCGCATTTTTACTACCTTCAATATTGGAATGCGCCAGCTCATCCACGACCACCACTTCCGGCCGCAAGGTAATCACCGCCTGCACATCGAACTCTTCCAGCTCTTTCCCTTTGTAGAACAACTGCCGCCGCGGGATAACCGGCAGTCCTTCAAGCAGCTCGTGCGTTTCCTTCCGGTTATGGGTTTCGATATAGCCAATCTTCACGTCGATGCCCGTACGCAGGAGGGCGTGCGCCTCCTGCAACATCCGGTAGGTTTTACCCACCCCGGCGCTCATACCAATGTATATCTTGAATTTGCCCCTCCTCGACTTTTTGATCAGTTCGAGAAAATGTTCGGCGCTGGTTTCCATGGAGTTGAGGGTTTATGAGTTTAAAGTTCAAGGTATGGGGTTTAAGTTGGTCGACCACCGGAGTTCAATGCTATAAGCTTAAAGCTTATAGCTTATAGCTTATAGCTTATAGCTTATAGCTTATAGCCCCTAACAGCCGCTGCCATTCAGTTGTTTCAAATGGATTTTGTATAAAACGTCGGGAACAATGTCCGCAGGGAGCGACGACGGTGCATTTCTGGCTTTGGTCCATACATTGGCATACACAAATACATTCTCGATCAGCAATTTCACCATCGCGTCGCCCTCCCGGTAGACTTTCTCCGCAAGGCCGAAACAGCTTCTCGCCGCGCGGAAGTGCCGGTGCTCCATGGTGTTCTTCGTGCAAGCCGACAGGTAATGGATTGATGAATGGATAGAATTGAAAGTATGCGCTGATACTGCCGCGCAATCCGCACCGGCCACGACAGGAAGTTCATTTCTGAGCAGGTTGATGATTTGTAACTGGGTAAACATGGCTGAATGGGTTAAAACGGGCCGGGCTGGCTACCCGGCTATTGTTTAGTTCAGAGCAAAAGTCAATGCGGTAGTCACGTAAGTTTTGTTTTGGGACAAATCGTTGCCCTTGCCATTGAATATCGCGTCGCGACTGCTTAGGTTACGCGCCTCGATGCGCCAGACGACCTGCGGGGTAATCTGATAATCGAAATTCAGCGACGTACCGAAGGTCTGGAAACCGTTTTCGGTTCCGGTAGCGATGATCACACCGTTTTTGTCATGGTAGTATTCGCCTCTGGCCGCGATATTGATTTTGGAAGAAGGCGAAAAGCGCAGAATCATCACCGGCACGTAAACCGTGTTGTAGGCGCTGCTGCCTTTGGTTTTCTGCTCGCTGCCGATGTCAAAGCCGGTTGTGAGGCCCCATTTGTCCGACAATTGAAATACACCGTAAATATTGTGGTAATAGCGCATTTGCCGCGTGCTATCGGGCTTATCGCTGCCGATGAATGTGCTGTAATTCAGCGTTACAGCCGCATTGGGTTTAAAAGTAACTTGTGTCCCGAATGCAGGTGTCGCGTTACCATCCACCCGCTGAATGCGCTGCCAGCCATTGAGGTACATCGCCGAGAGGTACCATTTTGAGTCCTGTGTGGTGTATCCCAATTTCAGACCGGTTTCGAAATAGGGCGTGTTTTCCGCCATCAAGCTACGTGTCAGAGCCCAGTTGTCCTTCCCGATTGCGCTCTCGAAGCCAATGTGCGACGGCATAATGCCTGCATCGAGCCAGAGGTTGTGGTTTTTGGAAATCTTCACGCCTGCATTGGCTTCGAAGACATTTTTTAGCACACCCGGTTCCGCCGAATAGTTTGCATTCATATAAGTACCGGCTGCCAATGCGAGGTTCGCACGTACGCGGTCGCCCGTGTAGCTGCCTTTGAGGAATGCCAGGTTCAGGTTCACCTCGCCGGTGCGGTTATGGTTATAAATAAATCCGGGCATGGTATGGTTGTCGTTTTTGCGAAAATCATGCAGGTAGTAGGACTCCACGTAAGCGCTTACCGCAAATGGTGAAGCCGCAACAGCCTGCGTGGAATCCTGGGCAATAGCGTGTGACACGGAGGCAATGGCAAGCGCACTTAAAATCAAGGTTTTCATAAAAATGGTAAGCTGTTCAATCTTAGCCGCGCGGTAAAAGAAGCGCAGCCCGCTGCGACGGCACTGGAAACGGGCGGCGTTTTTTGAGATTATTTCAATTGATCGAGTGCGAGGTTGAGTTTCAGCACATTCACCTTCGCAGGACCGAACATCCCGAGCAACGGACCCTGAATATGCGTTTTCACAAGCGTTTGCAACTTTTCGACAGGCAGGCTGCGAACTTTCGCGATCCGCTCTACCTGCACGAGAGCTGCTTTTTCGGAAATATCAGGATCAAGGCCGCTACCGCTCGCTGTCACCAGTTCCACAGGGACATCTGCCTTTTTCACCCCCGGATTATGTACCAAAAATGTATCGATACGGGCCCGTACAGCACCCAGGTACTCTTCATTGGAAGGCCCTTTGTTACTGCCACCGCTACCTGCCGCATTGTATCCTACCGCTGAAGGCCGCGAATTGAAGTACTTGTCGTCCGTAAACGACTGCCCGATATTGGCATAATACCGTTTACCATTTTGTTCGATCACCTCACCTTTGCCATGGTTAGGAAAAACCTGGGCCGCGCCCAGCACCGCCAGCGTATACACGCCCGAAAAGAATATCAGCGTCACGATCGTCAACCGGATCGCTGGGAGAATGTGTTGTTTCATGGTTTTGAAATTTTTATTTTTGAGAAAAAAGAAATCGCACTATGTACAGGAAAATTTTCGTTGCCGAAAATGCTGAGGACCTGAATGTCAGGCTTCCAGACGAATATCTTCACAAGGATATCGAGGTGATAGCCTTCGATCTTGGCGAATCCGTCGAAGGGCTTAGAGCAAGCAAGAGAGAGGCCGCGGAAAAGGCCGTTGAATTCTTCAAAACCATTCAGATAGATCGTTCCGGTTTTAAATTCGATCGCGATGAAGCCAATGAGCGATAACTTTTTCATTGACTCCAACATCGCACTGTATCTGATTGATTTAAATGAAACTGACAAGAGGCTGGTAGCAATGGATCTCATGCGAGACGTCCCATTTATCAGCTCACAGGTAGTTTTTGAGTGCATCAATGTATGCTTGCGGAAACATAAGATGGATCGGGAGTCTGCTCGCATGTTCGTCAAATGGTTGACATCCGCCTCATTGATCCAACCGGAAAACACCTCGGTTGTCAATACAGCCCTTTTTATCATGGACCGATATCTGCTACAACCATTTGACGCGAAGATCGTCGCATCAGCGCTCGAAGCAGGTTGCAATATTTTATATTCGGAAGACATGCAAAATGGGCTTATAATTGAGAATCGATTGAGAATCATCAACCCTTTCATTTGATTACTCAAAACCAAACACTTACCAGCAAATCAATCGCCTTAATCCCTACAAAAGGTATCAGTACTCCTCCCAATCCGTAAATCAGCAAATTCCGTCTCAGCAATGCGCTGGCGCCGATCGGTTTGTAGGCAACGCCTTTCAATGCGAGCGGTATGAGCAGCGGGATGATGACAGCGTTGAAGATGATCGCCGAGAGAATCGCACTTTCCGGGCTGTGGAGGCGCATGACGTTCAATCCTTGCAGGGCAGGAATCGACGCGATGAACAATGCAGGTACGATGGCGAAGTACTTAGCCACGTCATTGGCGATGCTGAACGTCGTGAGCGTACCGCGGGTCATCAGCAGTTGTTTGCCTATTTCCACAATTTCGATCAGTTTGGTCGGGTCGTTATCAAGATCTACCATATTACCGGCTTCCTTGGCCGCTTGCGTACCGCTGTTCATAGCCACACCCACGTCGGCTTGCGCGAGAGCGGGCGCGTCGTTGGTACCGTCGCCCATCATGGCTACCAGTTTTCCTTTTTGCTGCTCGGCTTTGATGTAATTCATTTTATCCTCCGGCTTGGCTTCTGCAATGTAGTCGTCGACGCCAGCCTTTTCAGCAATAAACTTCGCAGTCAGCGGGTTGTCGCCGGTTACCATCACGGTTTTGACCCCCATTTTACGCAGCCTTTCGAAACGTTCCTGAATGCCGGGTTTAATAATATCCTGCAACTCGATCACCCCGATGACCACCTCATTTTCAGCCACTACCAACGGCGTACCACCATTGCTGGATATGTCCCTTACTTTCTCCGCAATATCTGCCGGAAATGCATTGCCCGCCTTTTCGCTTAATTTACGGATGGCGTCGGATGCGCCCTTGCGGATACGCGTGTCCAGAAAGTTCACGCCCGAGCTCCTCGTTTCAGCGGTGAATTCGATGAACGTAGGATTTTCGACACGGAGCTGATCGGCATGCAGATCCGCGAGCTCGATAATGGACTTACCCTCTGGCGTTTCGTCCGCAATGGAGCTCAATGCGGCCGCTTTGATAAAAAAGCTTTTATCGATGCCTTTGGCAGGCCAGAAATTGGTGGCTTTACGATTCCCGATGGTGATCGTCCCGGTTTTGTCGAGCAACAAGGTGTCGATATCTCCGGCTGTTTCCACGGCTTTACCGCTTTTGGTGATCACATTGGCGCGCAATGCCCGGTCCATACCGGCAATACCGATGGCCGAGAGTAATCCGCCGATCGTGGTAGGGATCAGGCAGACGAACAGGGAGATAAATGCGGCAATAGTAATGGGCGTGTTGGCGAAATCACCGAATGGTTTCAGGGTGATACACACAATGATAAATACCAATGTAAAACCGGCCAGCAGGATCGTCAAAGCGATCTCGTTCGGCGTTTTCTGACGGCTGGCGCCTTCTACCAATGCAATCATTTTGTCCAGAAAACTCTCACCCGGCTCGGTGGTCACTTTAACCTTGATGCGGTCGGAAAGCACCTTGGTACCGCCGGTAACGCTACTTTTGTCGCCGCCTGCTTCGCGGATCACGGGCGCGGATTCGCCGGTGATAGCGCTTTCGTCGATCGTCGCGAGTCCTTCGATGATCTCACCGTCGGTCGGGATAATGTCGCCGGCTTCGCACAAGAATATGTGCCCCTTGCGCAGCTGCGAGGAAGGAACGACTTTAATTTCATTGACATACATATCACCCACCACCTGCATCCACTTCGCAGGCGTTTCTTCACGGGTTTTACGTAAGCTGTTGGCCTGTGCCTTACCGCGCGCCTCGGCAATGGCCTCAGCGAAATTGGCAAACAACAGGGTAAGCAGAAGGATCAGGAAGATCACCAGGTTGTAAACCATACTGCCCTGCGATTTCTCACCGGAAATAACCCAGATATTCACGATCGCCATGACAAACGTACCGATCCAGACGGTGAACATCACCGGGTTACGGAACATAATCCGGGGGTTGAGCTTCACAAAAGATTGCGCCAGCGCCTCCCGTACGAGGTCTCCCTGAAAAAGGGATGTATTTTGAGCTTTCATTTCTGCTAGTCAGTTAATTATTGCATTGAAAAATATTCGGCGATCGGCCCGAGGGTCAATGCGGGGAAAAAGGATAGTGCGGTGATGATCACGATCACGGCGAATACCATGATACCGAACGTACCGGTGTCTGTTTTAAGGGTACCTGCGCTTTCAGGAACGTGTTTTTTGGCCGCGAGAATGCCTGCGATCGCCACCGGACCGATGATCGGGATAAACCGCGAAAGGATCAGTACGATACCGCAGCTGATGTTCCACCAGGGCGTATTATCGCCTAGCCCCTCGAAACCGCTACCATTGTTGGCGGCCGAGGAAGTGTATTCGTATAACATTTCACTGAAACCGTGGAAACCGGGGTTATTCAATGTGCCGGCGGTCAGTTCGGGCATCGAAACGCCCAATGCGGTCGCGGCCAGGATCAGCAACGGATGCAGCAAGGCAACGATCATGGCGATCTTCATCTCCCTGGCTTCAATTTTTTTACCCATCAACTCCGGCGTGCGGCCCACCATTAAACCACTGATGAACACCGCCAGGATAATGAATATATAGAAATTGAGAATCCCCGCGCCCGCGCCACCGTAAAATGCATTGGTCATCATCGACAGCATCTGCGTCAATCCCGACACCGGCATAAAGCTGTCATGCATCGAGTTGATCGAGCCGGTGGAGATAACGGTAGTGGCTATACTCCAAAATGCGGAGGCGGTTGTTCCGAAACGGGTCTCCTTCCCTTCCATCGCGCCGGAGCCCATATCGACACCCATTTGCGCGATTTTCGGATTGCCGTGGAGCTCGGTGACGATCGTAGGAACGGTCAGCAGCAAAAAGCCGAGCGTCATCACCCCGAAGATCATCCAGGACAGCCTTCTCCTTTTGACATAGTACCCCAATGCAAAGATCATAGCCAGCGGAATGATCATCTGACCGAACATTTCGGTCATATTGGTGGCATAGTTGGGGTTTTCGAGCGGGTGCGCCGAGTTGGCCCCGAAAAAACCGCCGCCATTGGTACCCACGTGTTTGATCGGTACGAAAGCAGCCACCGGGCCGGTCGAAACCTGAACGGTGTCGCCTTGCATCGTGTACATGGTATCTTTACCGTCGAATGTCATCGGCGTGCCGTTGGCAAGCAGGATCAATGCGATCGCGAATGAAACGGGCAGCAGAATGCGCGTGCAGGATTTCACCAACAGGTCGTAGAAGTTGCCCAGCTTGTCGGTTGTACGCTCTTTGAGGGCAATGATGACGACTGCCGCGGCAGCCATACCCGTGCCCGCGGTGACGAATTGCAGGAACATCAGGAACAGCTGTCCGAGGTAGCTCATGCCGGTTTCGCCGGAGTAGTGTTGGAGGTTACAGTTGACGACAAATGAAATGGTGGTATTAAATGCCAGATCGGGCGATTGCGACGGGTTTCCGTCCGGGTTGAGCGCGAGCCAGCCCTGGTTCATCAACACGAGCATGCCCAGGAAGAACCAGACCATGTTGATCGTCAGCAATGCGAACAAATGCTGCTTCCAGTTCATTTCCACATTCGGGCGGATACCGCTCAAACGGTAAAACCCTTTCTCCAAAGGGCCAAAAACAGGATCCAGAAGCGTTCTTTCTCCTCCATATACTTTCGCGATGTACTTGCCGAAGGGTACCGCCAATGCGACCGTAACGACAAACAATGCGACTATGCCAAATAATTCAGTGTTCATTGGATTGGGTGTTTTTAGAATTTTTCAGGCTTCACGAGCACATAGCACATGTACACGAAGACCAGGATCGAGACGATGAATAGCGCGAGCATGATTTCAGATCTTTTCGAAATAGTGAACGATTTTGTAAAACAGCGCGAAACTCAGAGCGCCGGCTGCCAGAAGAAGGAGTGTTGTCATTGTCTAAATTTTTTAAATTCATTGTAGCATATAGCAACTCTTGTTCCGTCGACTTAAGTCGACGGCAGGGGGCTGATTTACAATCAGATGCATTTAAAATGATTTTTTAGGGCATAAAAAAAGCCTATCAAAATGATAAGCTTCTTTATCAGAATGGAAATATTGGCGCTATTGTGTGCAATCAGAGTTTGTACTCGTCGATCTTGCGGTAGAGCGTCGCGATACCTATTTCGAGCAGCCGCGCGGCCTCGGCTTTATTGCCGTTGGTGTAGTTCAGGACTTTTTGCAAATGCAGCTTTTCGGAGCTCGCCAGTGAGAATGCCGACATATTTTTACCACCCTCCTGCCTCGGATGCTGCATTTCGAAAGGCAGACTTTCGACGTCGAGCACGGGGCCGTCGGTGAGGATCACGCTGCGTTCGATCACGTTTTTGAGCTCCCGGATATTGCCGTTCCAGGGATTTTTTTCCAATGCATGGATAAAATCGGGCGAAAGCGAAGTGATCTTCTTATTGGTTTTTAATGCAAATTGAGTTGCAAAACTGTTCGCCAGCGCGCCTATATCCGCCGTACGCTCACGCAATGCGGGCAAAGTGATCTGGAAAACCGAAAGCCGGTAAAACAAATCGCTCCGGAACTCACCTGCCTCAATTTGCTTGGGCAAATCCCGGTGCGTCGCGGCGATCACCCGCACATTTACTTTGGTAGGATGGGTTTCCCCTATTTTGATGAATTCCCCCGATTCGAGCACCCGCAGCAGCTTGGCCTGTAACTCCGGCGCGAGTTCCCCTATTTCGTCGAGGAAGATAGTCCCGTTATTCGCTTCTTCGAACAGCCCTTTTTTGTCGCGCACCGCACCCGTGAATGCGCCCGCCTTGTGCCCGAACATCTCGCTTTCCAGCAAATCTTTGCCAAATGCGGAGCAATTGATGGCCACAAACGACTTTTTGGCGCGATGGCTCGCGTGGTGGATGGATTGCGCGAATACCTCCTTACCTGTACCGGTTTCGCCCAGCAACAGCACCGTCGTGTCCGTAGGTGCCACGCGGCGCGCCAGGTCAATGCAAGCTTGCAGGTTTCTCGACTTGCCGATAATCGCGTCAAACGACCGTCTTTCGCCCAGTTGTTTTTCCAGGCTGACGACCCGACGGTTCAGTTCTGTTTTCTCAATGGCTTTGTACAACAGCGGGATGATCTTGTTGTTGTCGTCGCCCTTGGTAATGTAGTCGAATGCGCCGTTCTTAATCGCCTGGACGCCATCGGGAATGTTGCCGTACGCGGTGAGCAGGATCACTTCCAGCAACGGGTATTTTTCCTTCAAGATCTTCGAAAACTCGACGCCATTGCCGTCAGGCAGCTTCACGTCGCAAAGCACCACGTCGATATCCGATTGGTCGAGCTTTTTCCAGGCCGTTTTAATGTCGCCCGCTTCCATCACCTCAAAGCCTTCCAGCTTAATTACCCGGCCCATCAGGCCACGCAGTTTTTCCTCGTCGTCGACGATCAGTATTTTTTTCATAGCACAGCTGAGCCAGGCCCAAGCCCAAGCCAGGGGTTTAAATCCCTGGTTACTGGTTAAAGGTTAAAAATCAATGATATTGGTTGGGATGCAGGCAATATGCCCAATAATTGTACATCACCCGGATCCTCGCTTTCAATTCCTCGAAGCTGTTTTCCTTTTTGAAAAAGCCTTGAATGGTCGATTCGTATGCATTTTCGATGACCAGGGGATTGTCGGCCGTGCTCAAAAACACGAAAGGGATCGATTTCTTCCGCAGGTATTCATTCTTATCGATCCGTTCGCGGAGTTCCAGACCGTTCATGACAGGCATATTGATGTCGCAAATGATCAGGAATGGCTGGTCACGGGTGGTCTCCAGGTAAAGCAAAGCTTCCACCCCGTTGCCGAAAAACAAAAGCTCGTTAGGTATGTCGAGCTCCTCCACCGCACTCTTGATTAGAAACTGATCATCGGCGTCGTCTTCGATCGAAATAATGGGTCCTCTGATTGACATTGCCCGTAGCTTAATGACTAAATCCTGCCTGCAAATAACGCAATAAATGCTCCGAATACCAATGCCTCCGATTCACGCAAAATCCGCCTTGCGTAGTTTTTCATCCGTCCCGCGTAGGCTGCGGCTACCATCCGGCGCTTAGTTTTGCATCAGAATCAAAATCAGCCATGAAAACAAAGCAAACCATGAAAAAACAACTTCTAACACTGTTAACAGTTGCAGCGCTGTTCACCAGCTGCACCGACCACGATGCGCCTGTCAATGCCACTAACTATCACCTGGACGAAACTTCCGTGGCCGAATGGAAAGGTTATCTCAAAACGGGTTACTTCAATGAAGGCAGACTCGAAGTGGAAAGCAACAGTCTGGTCATCGAAGGAGGAAAAGTGAAAAGCGGGGCATTCACGCTCCCGCTTGCATCGATCGTCAATCTGAACCTGCCCACCGACGAGTTGAAACATCAGCTGGTACATCACCTGCAAAGCGCCGATTTCTTCAATATGGCGCTCCATCCGAACGTAACCTTTGAAATCATGAGCGTAGCGCCGTTCACAGGAAGCGGACCAGGAGTAGTTTCAGGCGCGAATTTTGAGGTGACAGGGCATTTAACACTGTTAGGCAAGAGCAACCCGGTCACATTCCCGGCCCGCATCGATTTGAACGGTGATTCCTTTAAATTGGAGGCGATCACGACATTCGATCGCACGCTATGGGGCATGAACTATGCGACCGAACCCGGCCTGCCGGACGAAGCCTCTATCAAACCGGGTATCGAGGTACACCTGAAACTTTCGGGTAACAAAATGTAGTCTCAAAGGTCTGCAAACACGAGGCCGCCGCAGGTATGGACCTGCGGCGGCCTGGCATTTTGGCAAACTTCCGGATCAAAGGAACATTCCACCCGAAACTTCGATCCGCTGACCGGTGATCCAGCGCGCGTCTTCCGAGCAGAGGAACGCCACCACACCACCAATGTCGTTCGGCTCACCCAGGCGTCCCAGCGCGGTAATGCTGCTGATAAAGTCCGTCAAGCCGGGGTGGTTATCGAACGATTCGCTGTTGAAATCGGTATAGATCGCCCCCGGCGCCAGTGCGTTGACGGTGATGCCCCTGCCACCCAGCTCTTTGGCCATGTAGCGCGTGAGCGTATCGATCGCACCCTTCATGGATGCATACGCGGCGTACCCGGGCGTGGAAAAGCGCGCGAGGCCTGTGGAAAGGTTCACGATCCGTCCACCGTCTGCGAGGAATGGCAATGCTTTCTGCGAGAGGAAGTAAACGCCTTTGAAATGCACATTCATCAGGTCATCAAAGTCCTGCTCGCTGGTTTCGGGAAATACCGAAGGGCGGCTTATACCTGCGTTATTGACCAGAAAATCGAAAGAGTTGCGGTCCCATTTGGTTTGCAAAATGGCTGAAACTTTGGAAAAGAAACCGTCGAAAGACTTCACATCTGCGGTATCCAGCTGAATCGCCGCTGCTTTTTGCCCCATTGCCTCAATGGCCGCTACCACCTCGCCAGCCTCCTGTTCTTTGCTGCGGTAAACGATAATCACGTCGTTTCCTTTCTCTGCCAGGCGCAGCGCCATATTTTTTCCCAAACCACGGCTGCCGCCGGTTACCAATGCTATTTTACTTGCTGATTCCATCTTTTCTGTTGTTTAAAATTGATGGAACAAAGGTACCGGGCGCTATTCTGCCGGATTTGCGGCTTTCAAATCAAAACTTACGAAATTCAAATCTAGGCCCGGAATGCCCGCGGGCTGAGCGCAGTATGCTTTTTGAAAAGGTTATTAAAATGGGAGGCCTCTTCGAAGCCCAGACTGTATGCGATCTCCGACACATTCCAGTCGGTGTGCTTCAAAAGGACCTTGGATTCCTTGATAATGCGTTCGGTAATGAGCTCCGTCGTAGTTTTGCCGGTAATTTCCTTCAAAACCTTGTTGAGGTAATTGACATGGATCGAAAGCTGATCGGCATAATCCTTGGCTGAGCGCAAATGCAGCTTCTGATGCGGCGGCTCCACCGGAAACTGACGTTCCAGCAATTCGATAAACAGCGACGAAACACGTTTATAGGCATTGGTTTCGGTAAAAAGCGAGGAGGCAGGCTGCAACTTCTGCCCGAAATGGATCAGCTCGATCACGTAATTGCGCAGCAGATCATACTTGTAAGCATAATCCGATTCGATTTCCCGGAACATCTTCCTGAAAATGTATTTGATATCCTCGATCTGCTCGTCGTTGAGAAAAAAGATCGGGTTGCCGCCCGGCTTGAAAACCGGTAGCTCGCGCAAGCGTACGCCGCTGTTGTCCTGTGTGAGAAAATCCTCGGAAAAAATACAGAAGAAACCCGCCTGGTTCTCGTCCTGGGGCACATAATTATAAGGAATGAGCGGCGTAGCAAAAAGCAAAGCATTGTGCTCAATATCAATCACTTTATCCGCATATTCCGCCCTGTTCCGTCCAATAATCAGGCTGATTTTATAGTAGGCCCGACGGTTGTAGGGCATTACCCTGTTTTTCGCAGCCACCCGATACAATTCGTCCGTCCTGAAAATATTAAAATGCCCGACTTCCTTCTGAACCTGCTCGGGTATCAGCATGGAGGTGTCCTTGTAGAACTGCTCGATTGTCGCGGATTTCGTCATGGCGTGAAGTTACGAAATTCAAATGAGTGAATGAGTCAATGAGTGAATGAGTGAATGAGTGAATGAGTGAATGAGTCAATGAGTCAATGAGTCAATGAGTGAATGAGTCAATGAGTGAATGAGTCAATGAGTGAATGAGTGAATGGGAAGTCAGGTCTGGTCAAGTGTTGTCAGGTATTGTGTTTAAACCAATCTTTTAAAATTTTGCCCGGCATTGCCCGGCATACCTTTAATCACTCGATGAACATACAGTTTGTCAATCACCTAAAATTCATTCACTCATTCACTCATTGACTCATTGACTCATTCAATCATTCACTCATTCAAAATTCATTCATACTCCACAAACGCCTCATCCTTATAACACCACAACCACTTCTCGCCGGGCTCGGCCGAGGAGGCTACGGGATGGCCGGTGCGATGGAAATGCTTGGTCATATGCTTGGCAGGCGAGCTGTCGCAGCATAATGTAGCTCCGCAGGTCTGGCAGGTCCGCAAATGCACCCACCAGCCGTCGACCTTCTTGCATTCCTCGCAAACCAGCTCGTCGGCGACTTTAATCTCCTGAATATCTTCTATATGCTTACAAACCTGCGTCATTACACTTCGCTTAAATATTGGTGAACAAAACTGATGGACATCGACCCCTCGCCTACCGCGGAGGTCACGCGGTTCATCGCACCCGCACGCACGTCGCCTGCCGCAAAAATCCCCGGCGAACTCGTTTCAAGCAGGTACGGGTCGCGGTCGGCTTTCCAAATTTCCTTAAAGTTTTCGTAATTCTTCATTTCACGGCCCGTCTCGATGAAACCCTTCTTGTTTTTGATGATTTCAAGTCCCACCCATTCGGTATAGGGTTTAGCACCAATAAAAATGAACAGGGCATCGGCCGGAACGGTACGCTCCTCGCTGGTATTCAAATCCACGAGTTTCAAGCTTTCGAGGTGCCCATCGCCTTGCGCCTCCACGATCTCCGTACAGCCCAGGACGCTGATATTCTCCGTACCGGCGATCTGGTCGATCAGATACGACGACATGGATGAGGTCAGGTCATTTCTCCTGATCAGCACATACACATTGCGCGCGAATTTCGACAGGTACATTGCCGCCTGCCCGGCCGAATTACCGCCACCCAGCACGTACACATCCTTGTTCCCGCATGAACTTGCTTCGGTACTGGCCGCGCCGTAGTAAATACCCTTTCCTGTAAAATCCTCCACACCGCGGGTATCCAGCTTGCGGTAATCGACGCCCGTGGTGATCACTACGGCCTTCGCATTCACCTCACTGCCATCGCCCAGCACCACGGTTTTATACTTATCCTTCAACTTGATTTCCTTCACAAACTGCGGAGAAAGGAATTCGGTCCCGAACCGCGTGGCCTGCGTGATCGCGCGGCGCGTGAGTTCGGCACCGCTCAAACCTGTCGGGAAACCAAGGTAGTTCTCGATCCGGGAGCTCGTACCAGCCTGGCCACCAGGCGCTTTCCGTTCGATCAATAAAGTACTTAAACCTTCTGATGCGCCATACACCGACGCCGCCAGCCCGGCAGGTCCCGCACCAATGATCACCACGTCGTAAATCTGCTGTTTTGTCTTGGGATTCAGCCCGATACGCTCGGCAATATCGATCAGGGAAGGTGTTTTCAGCAAAGAACCATCTTCAAATATCACCACCGGAAAATCGACAGGGCAGAGGTTGTTACTCTCTGAAATCTGTCTGCCGGTTTCATTCGACTCCGCATCCAGCCACAGGTAAGGCACCAGATTCCCCGCCAGGAAGTCCTTGATTTCATGCGCTTTGGGCGAAAACTGATAACCTATCACTTTAATACCCTTGAAGTCCGGACGGTAGTTGCCCTGCCAGTCACGGAGCAGCTCGTCGATCGCAGGATAGAGTTTTTCCTCCGGCGGGTCCCAGGGCTTCATCAGGTAATAGTCGAGCTGGACGTCGTTGATCGCCTTGATGGCCGCCTCCGTATCCGAATAGGCCGTGAGCAGCACCCTTTTCGCAAAAGGGAACATCTTCATCGCCTTTTGCAGGAAATCGACACCCTGCATTTCGGGCATCCGCTGGTCGGAAATGAACATGGCTACCTCGTCGCCGCGGTTCTGCAATTCGAGCAGGCTTTCCATCGCCTCGGCGACGGACGTAGTGCTCAGTATCCGGTACTTTTCACGGTAGTGGGATTTCAGGTCGCGGCTGATCGCCCGGAGCACCTGCGGATCGTCGTCAATCGAAAATATAATGGGCAAAGCCATGTGAGCTTCTGTTATGAGTTAGTTGAGAATTAAAATTATCCATTAAACGGGAAACATACCACAAACTCGGTACGCCCGGGCTGTGAATGCAGCGTTACGGTGCCCCTGTGCTGGCGCACGATGCGGTTCACGACGTCGAGTCCCAGCCCTGTCCCCTTTCCTACCGATTTGGTAGTAAAAAACGGGTCAAAGATTTTGGAACGGATCTCGGCCGGAACGCCCGGACCATTGTCGCACACGGTCACCTTCACAAATTCCTTATCGCGCCGCGTAATAAGCGTCAGTTCTGCTTCCGGCTGGTTTTCAAGCGCGTCGATCGCGTTGTCGATCAGGTTTGTCCATACCTGGTTCAGCTCGCCCACCATCGCCTTTACCGGCGGTAAGGTCAGGTCAAAATCCTCCGTTACTTTGATATTACCCTTTTTCAGCTTGTAATTCAGCATAATCAGCGTGTTGCGGATGCCCACGTGAATATCCACATACTCGCGCTCGCCCCCGCGGTCCATATGCGTGAAAGTCTTCACCGATCCCACGAGCTCGGCAATGCGCTTGGATGCCTCCTGAATGTCGGCCACCATTCGTTCGGTGGTCAGGCTGTTGTTGATCCAGGTCAGTACAGGCGAAAGGTCGTCGTGGTTGATCTTGCTTTTGAGCTTTTCAAGGTCCTCCTCCCCCACACCAAATTCCACCAGATTATCGGCAATGTCCTCGCACCCTTCGATGTTGTTCGAATCGAGCCAGTCCAGTATTTCGTCTTCCTTTTCCGAGCGTTTCATCATCGATAGCACCGGACGGTTCGCATTATTAAGCAAACTCACCATTTTATCATTTAAAAGGTCGATTTCCTCGTGCGACAAATGGATCGAAAGCAGTGATTTGAACGAATCGGGCTGCATCAGCAAATGCTCTTTCAGTGAAGCGGAGCTGCGCACAATCGCTGCGGCGGGGTTGTTCAATTCATGCGCCAGACCGGCCGAAAGCTTGCCGAGCGCCATCATTTTCTCGTTCTGCTGTTCGAGCTCGGTGAATTCCCGCACGCGCGACGTCATCACGATCACGAGCGCCTGTGTGAGTTCGTAATGCGAAATGATCAGCTCCTTCATGAGCTCCTTCGGAAAGGTCATGAGCTGGGTCGTTTCGAGGCATACGCCGTAGGCAATCCCGATTTTCCCCCTCGAAAACGGCAGCATACCCGTAACCGTGCCGGGCAAAATCTGGGAAATGACGTGTTTGCTATTGTTCTGAATCCGGTAGAACTCGATGCGGCCCGAAAATAAAATGTGCGTGCCCGTCAGCGGCTCGCCCGGCCGGGTCATTACTTCTCCTTCGGGCAGTTCATAATGCCGGCTGCGATCGATCATCCATTGCAGCTGGTCTTCAGGTACCTCACGAAAAACCTCAATGGCCTGCAAATCCTTTACGCCAATATCCTTCATATGACAAACGATGGCTGTGATCAATGCGGCCAATTTCGAAATAAATCGGCATTAAAACGGGCTTTTCCAAAAACCATTCCGATTATCATGGAGATACCACTGACTATCCTTCGGTACGATTATTGCTTTCCCTACCCTCACAACAAACTGATAATGAAAGTGGAGCGAAAGATACACATCGGGACCTCGGGTTGGAGCTACAAACATTGGAAGGACATTTTCTATCCAAAAAATGTAAAACCAGCGGAATACCTTGCATTCTATGCCCGGCATTTCCCCGTTTCGGAGATCAATAACAGTTTCTACAAGCTGCCGACGATGGAAACGGTGGCAAAATGGATCGATACCGTACCGGAAAATTTCCTTTTTTGCCCCAAAATGAGCAGGTACCTGACCCATTTAAAGAAACTCCACGATCCCCGCGAACCCTTGGAGCGATTTTTCCATGTTTTCGGTCCATTTAAAAAGCGCCTGGGGCCGATATTGGTTCAATTACCGGCCAACTCCCGGTTCAACGCGGAGGTAGCAGGGACGTTTTATGCAGAAACCGAACAGTATCAAGGCTTCCGCTTCGCGCTCGAAGTACGGCATCCTTCCTGGTTTTCGGAGGAAAGTGTGAGGCTAATGAAAAAGCACCACATCACGCTGGTCTTCTCGCAAGCCGACCGGTTCCCCTACCACGAGGAAATTACGTCCAAAGATATTTACCTCCGTTTCCACGGCCCATCATCGCTGTACAGTTCATCCTATTCCGACGACGTACTGGAAGACTATGCCGAAAAATTCGCAGCCTGGGCCGACGACGGACACCACGTCTGGGCCTTTTTCAACAACGACGTCGGCGGCTACGCCCTCGATAACGCCAAAAGATTGCAGGAACTAGTCGACATCAAAATCGCCGAACCGGTGGGGTGAGGTGTTAATGATTGAATGACTGAATGACTGAATGATTGAATAACTGAATGAGTGAATGAATTTTGAATGAGTGAATGGGAAGTCAGGTCTGGTCAAGTGTTGTCAGGTGTTGTGTTTAAACCAATCTTTTAAAATTTTGCCCGGCCAAAATTCTGTAAGACACTGAAAGTCAACAACAAAATAATATACGATCAGTCAATCATTCACTCATTCACTCATTCACTCATTCGAAATTCAATCATTCAATCATTCAATCATTCAATCATTCAGTCATTCAGTCATTCAGTCATTCAATCATTCAAACCTCACTCCCACACATTAACCATTACCGCCATGAGCCTTTCCAAATACAACGAAAAACGTTCTTTCGACAAAACTCCGGAGCCCAAAGGTGGCAAAGCAGCCAGTGAGGAGCTCATTTTCGTGATACAAAAACACGACGCGACACGCCTGCATTACGATTTCAGGCTGGAAATGGATGGTGTACTCAAAAGCTGGGCGGTACCGAAAGGTCCGTCGACCGATCCGTCGGTGAAGCGGTTGGCCATGATGGTGGAGGATCATCCCTACGATTACAAGGATTTTGAAGGCATTATTCCAGAAGGAAACTACGGCGCCGGAACGGTAATGGTCTGGGATTTTGGAACTTACGAACCACTGGAAGAAAAGAACGGTCAGTTGAAAGGTGTTAGGGGCAAAAAGGCGCAGGAAAAACTTGCGCTCAAAGAACTGCATTCGGGCTCTTTGAAAGTGCGGCTGCATGGTAGAAAATTGAACGGGGAATATGCTTTAGTGAAAACGAAAGGCATGGAGGAAAATGCCTGGCTGCTGATCAAGCACCGCGACAAATATGCCTCCGAAGATGATATTACGGAAAAAGACCGCTCCGCCGTTTCCCGCAGGACTTTGAGCGGCATCGAAAAGGCTGGCGACGCCGTTTGGGAAAGCAACCACGAAGAGAAAAAGTCCTCAACAACAAAAAGCAAGGCTAAAACCAAAGCGTCCAAAACGGAGGCCAAAGACCCCGCAGAAGACGCAGCCACGGAAAAAAAAAGTCCGGACGCCGACGTAGCCGCGATTCTCAGAAAGGGTAAAAAGCAAAAATTCCCGGAAAATGTACAGCCAATGCTGGCTACGCTGGTAGATGGCCCCTTCGACGATCCCGGTTGGGAATACGAGGTCAAATGGGATGGGTACCGGGCAGTGGCCTACCTGAACAACGGCGAGGTAAGCCTGCAATCACGGAACAAGAAATCGTTCAACGACAAGTTTTATCCCGTTTACCAGCAGTTGCAGGAATGGAAAATCAATGCGGTGATCGACGGCGAAATTGTGGTCATTAACGAAAAAGGCCTTTCCGATTTCAACGCGCTGCAAAACTGGCGGAGCGAGGCCGACGGCAAACTGGTGTATTATGCATTCGACATTCTCTGGATGGAAGGTAAAAGCCTCATACACTTGCCACTGGCCGACAGGAAAGCGATTCTGCAGAGCATTGTCGACCAAAACAGCCCGGTACAACTCGGGTACAGTATCGCAGCCGATGGCAAGGCATTCTTCGAGGCGGCCCAAAAAATGGGCCTGGAAGGTATTATGGCCAAAAAATCAGACAGCGAATATTACCCGGGCATCCGCACGCGCGACTGGTTGAAAATCAAGATCAACAAACGGCAGGAAGTCATTATAGCGGGTTACACGCTGAATGAAGGTTCATCGAAGCTGTTCAGCGCATTGCTGCTGGCGGCTTATGACAACGGTGAATTGCATTACGTGGGCAAAGTGGGTACCGGGTTCAAAGAAAAACAGCAGCGGGAGATGATGGCACTTTTCAAGCCGCTGGTTATTCCAAAAAGTCCGTTCAAAGAAACGCCTGATTACAACAAGCCCTCACGCTTCCGCCCGAACCCGCCGCATGCGAACGCAACCTGGCTGAAACCGGAACTGGTATGCGAAATCAGTTTTACGGAAATCACGCAGGATGGCGTGTTCAGGCATCCGTCCTTCGAGGGAATGCGTGAGGACAAGTCGGCGAAGGAAGTGGTGCGCGAGGTGGAAAAACCGGCCGAGAAGGTGGTAGAGGATGCAGACGACGACCGGGAAACCATTATTAAGAAGCCGGCCGGCGCACAAAGAAAGACGCTTTTGAATCCCAAAGACGATACGCAGGTCCGTAAGATCAACGGACACGAAGTCAAGTTTTCAAACCTGGGCAAACTCTACTGGCCCGACGACAAGATCCAGAAACGTGAATTGATCAACTATTACTATCAGGTCGCGCCATTCATTTTACCTTACCTCGAAAACCGCCCGTTGTCGCTCAACCGCTTTCCAAACGGCATCAAAGGCAAGAGTTTTTACCAGAAAGACGTCACCGGCAAAGTGCCTGACTGGATCGAAACAACACCTTATGTATCCGAGGGCGAGCACAAGAACTTCATGCTCTGCAACGACGAGGCCACATTGCTGTATATGGCCAATCTCGGCGCCATTGACGTGAATCCCTGGAACAGCCGCGTCGAAACGCCCGATAACCCCGACTGGTGCCTGCTCGATCTCGACCCCGACGCCGGCAACACCTTCGAACAAGTGATTGAAACCGCGCAGGCCATCAAGGGCTTGCTGGACTCGCTGGCAGTCCCCTCGTACTGCAAAACCTCGGGCTCAACCGGCCTGCACATTTACGTCCCGCTCGGCGCCAGATACAGCTACGACCAATGCCAGCTCTTCGCCGAATGGGTGGCCGGCCAGGTGCAGCAGCAACTCCCCGATTTTACCAGTGTGGAACGCCTCACTAAAAACCGCAAAAGCAAACTTTACATCGATTACCTCCAAAACCGTCCGAAAGCGACCCTGGCCGCGCCCTATTCCGTGCGCCCGAAGCCAGGCGCTACCGTTTCCATGCCCCTACATTGGGACGAAGTTAAAAAAGGGCTTCAACTGAAAGACTTTACCATTTACAATGCGATCGACCGCATCCGGCGCGAAGGCGACCTTTTCAAGCCGGTTTTAGGGCAAGGGATCGACCTGGAAGAAGTGATCGGAAAAATGGATGTGACCGGCGGCTAAAAGTCAAAATACTCCTAGTTTTTATCAATAAATAACCACCATACCCCTCATTGTAGTAGTAATGTAGGGGTGATTTTTCCGTGAATACATTTCACTTGTGCAATATGAGGTAGTAATGTAGTAATGCTTTGCTACCCTGCTGCCTCTTTGTGCCTCTACCTTTGTCGGCGATACGGAAGTATTACTTTTTCAATAATTAATTGGGCAAAGATTATTTGCCACTTCTACTAATTTTTAATACTAACATTTATGAGCAAAAGAATTGTACTATTATGTAGCGTGCTGATGCTATATGGCCTGGTACAGACCGCCTTAGCCCAAAGCCGGGTGATAAAAGGCAAAGTGTCTGTCAAGACAAAAGGCGAAGAGCTGGTAGGCGCTACCGTGGTAGTAGAAGGCACCAATTATGCGACAATCACCGACGCAACCGGTAATTATTCGATCGAGGTGCAACCCAACTCCGTCCTGGTAGCTAGTTTCATCGGGATGATCACCCAGAAGATCCCTGTCGGTAACCAATCCGAAATCAATTTCGAACTCGAAGAATCCGTCGATAACCTCAACGAAGTAGTAGTGGTAGGCTATGGTGCGCAAAAGAAAAGCGTCGTTACGGGCGCTATTTCGAGCGTCAAGGCCTCCGACTTACAGTCAATGCCGATTAACCGTTTGGAAGAAGCGTTGCAAGGCCGGACTTCCGGCCTTACAATCGCTTCAAACTCCGGTCAGCCGGGCTCAGCCGCGACCGTGCGTGTACGCGGGGTCACGACGCTGAATAACAACGATCCATTGTATGTGGTGGACGGTGTCGTGGTGGATAACGGTGGCATCGGATACCTCAACCAGTCTGATATTGAATCGATTGAAGTATTGAAAGATGCGGCATCCCAGGCTATTTACGGTGCACGCGCCGCTGCGGGGGTTATTTTGGTAACCACTAAAAAAGGAAAAGCAGGCGGTATCCGTGTGAATTACAACGGCTACATCGGCGTGCAGGCACCTGCACGGAAGCTCGATCTGCTGGATGCGACCCAATATGCAACGATCCGCAACGAAGCGGCTGTGAATGCTGGCCAGGCGGCTCCTTATGCCAATCCTGCGGCATTCGGCAAGGGTACCGACTGGCAATCTCTGATCTTCAACAACAGCGCCAAGCGCCAAAACCATGAGCTGAGCATTAGCGGCGGCTCTGACAAGTCAACATTCTATCTTTCATTGGGTTATCTCAACCAGGAGGGTATTGTCGCCACCGACATTTCGAAATACAAAAGGACGAGCATCCGCCTGAACTCGGAGCACAAACTGGCAAAATGGCTCACATTCGGCCAGAACCTGGGTTATGCGCACGACAAATCCGTTGGATTGGGTAATACCAACAGCGAGTTCGGCGGCCCTTTGAGCTCTGCGATCAACCTCGACCCAATTACACCGGCGGTGATTACCGACCCTACGGTAGCTGGTGCAGCTCCTTACACCAACAAAGGTATCCGCCGCGATGCCAATGGTAACCCATACGGAATCTCGCAGGCAGTAGGCCAGGAAATGAGCAACCCGCTTGCGTATATCCAGACCCGTTTAGGCAATTACAGCTGGTCGGACAACGTCGTGGGCAATGCTTACCTGATGGCCGAGCCGATCAAAGGACTGCAATTGAAATCGACCATCGGTAGCAAGCTGGCATTTTGGGGCAACGAGAGCTTCACGCCTATTTCTTGGTTGAATGCGGCTTCGGTCAACTCGCAGACGAGCTTCAACCGCACCAACAACCGCCGTTTCGACTACAACCTCGAGAACACCATCTCCTATACCCGCGGGTTCGGCTTGCATAACGTGAATGTGCTGCTCGGACAGGGCGCGTACCTCGACAACAACACCCGCATGACGAGCGTGACGTTCTTCAACGTCCCGGCCGACAACTTCGACGATGCTTCTCTGAACTTCAAAGTACCGGCCGACCAGCGTAACTCCGACGGTTCCGAAGGGGCAAAACATACCGTAAGCTCGCTTTTCGCCCGTTTGAATTACGATTTTGATGAAAAATACCTGGTACAGGCATTGGTTCGCCGCGATGGCTCTTCCCGCTTCGGTTCCAACCACAAATACGGTATTTTCCCTTCATTCTCATTGGGCTGGGTACTCTCGCGTGAGGCCTTCTTCCCGACCAACAATGCGGTTAACTTCCTGAAATTCCGCGGAGGCTACGGCGTGGTGGGTAACGACGGTATCGGCGATTTCGCTTACCTCTCAACCATCGGTAGCGGCCGTAACTACACCATCGGTACCTCAGGCAGCTATATCATCGGGTACAGCCCCAATGCACCGGCAAACCCGGACCTGAAATGGGAACAGACCAGCCAGACCAACATCGGTTTCGACGCGACGATTTTCAATAATGTGAATGTGACTTTCGAATGGTTCAAAAAAGCCACCAAGGACATTCTTCAAAACCCGCGCATTCCGGGCTACGTGGGTGCCATTTCGAATCCGGCAGCCAACATTGCCGATATGAAAAATACGGGGGTAGAATTGGAACTGGGCTTCCGCAAGCGCCTCGGAGAAGTTGATTTCTCTGTCAACGGAAACGTATCGTACATTAAAAATGAAGTAACAAACCTAGGTAATGGTGTGCAGTATCTGTCGGGTGGCGCGAGCTTCCAGGGAGCGCCCCCGATTACGCGCACCCAGGTAGGCCAGCCGATCAGCTCGTTCTTCGGCTATGTGAACCAGGGCATTTTCCAGACGCAGGAAGAAGTGGATGCACACATTTCTGCCGAAGGCAAGAAAATCCAGCCCAATGCCAAACCGGGCGATTTCAAATGGGCTGACCTGAACGGCGACGGCGTGATCACCGAAACCGACCGGACGTTCATCGGTAACCCTACACCGAAATGGAACTATGGCTTGACTTTGAATGCAGCCTACAAAGGGTTCGACATCGTGGTATTCGGGCAGGGTGTGGCTGGCAACCAGATTTTCCAGGGCCTCCGCCGCCTCGATATCGCCAATGCCAACTGGCAAACCGACGCGCTCGACCGCTGGACTGGTCCGGGTACTTCCACCACTTTCCCACGCATCGTGAACGGCGACCCGAACAAGAACTTCCAGAACCCATCAAGCTTCTACCTGGAAAAAGGAGACTTCTTCCGCTTGAAAACGCTGCAAATCGGCTACTCGCTGCCGACTTCGATCATCAGCAAGGTGGCCATGAAGAAGGCACGTGTGTATGTAATGAGCCAGAACCTGTTTACCCTCACCAAGTACACCGGCTACGATCCTGAAATCGGCGGAAGTGTGCTGAGCATCGACAAGGGCATTTACCCGCAGGCGCGCTCCTTCATGGTAGGCTTGAACATTGGTTTTTAATTGATTAATACGAATAAGATGAAATTGAGATATAACAAATTCGTGACTGCCCTGGCATTTACCGCCGGTTTGCAGCTCATGTCCTGCTCCGACAGCTTCCTGGAAGTAAAACCCAAAGGGCTGAACCTCGAAGCGAACTATTACCGCAATCAGGAAGAGGCGTTCAACGGCCTTGTGGCGGCCTACGACGTGGTAGGTTGGCAGGGTAATGGCTACGTTTCTACGATTGCGACCATGAACGCCGCTTCTGACGACCATTACGCAGGCGGCGGCGGTCCGAGCGACATCATGGATTTTCAGGTCATTTCCAACTATACCCTAAACCCGACCACCGGACCACAGGGAGAACTATGGAGAAAAGGCTTTTCGGGCGTGTTCCGTACGAATGCCATTCTCGAAAAACTTCCTGGGGTGCCGATGGATGAGACCCTGAAAAAGCGCTACACGGCGGAGGCCAAATTCCTGCGCGGGTATTTCTACTTCGAGCTGGTGAGGCTGTTCAAGAATGTGCCGCTTTTCACCCGCACTATTTCCACGCAGGAAATGTACGACGTGCTGCAAGCATCCCCGGCGGAGGTCTACGCCCAGATCGAGAAGGATTTGTCGGAATCAGTTACTGACTTGCCCGTTACCATTAATGTGGCTACCGAAGGCGGACGCGTTGGACAAGGCGCTGCGCATGCGATTTTGGGTAAAGTGTATTTGTACCAAAACAAATTCGCACAGGCAGCGCAGGAACTGGCGAAGGTGAATGGCACCCCGGGAGGCAACAATACCTATGGCTATAAGCTGCTGGGCAACTTCGGCGACTTGTTCAAAACCAGGAACAAATTCAATAGCGAGTCTATTTTTGAACTTTCGTACACCAATACTTCCGCCGGCGGATGGAGCTGCGTATCGTGTACCGAGGGTAACGTGATGAACATCATTACTGGCCCGCGTGGCTACAACCGCAAGTCGGACACTGCGCCGGATTATGTTTCCGGATGGAGCTTCCTGCCTGTTACGCCCTCGCTGTTCGAAGCAATCCATTTCGACCCGCGTTACAAAGCGACCGTGGCCAACCTCGACAGCCTCGAAAAAGCGGGCGCTGTGAGCTATGAGAAAGGTTATATGAATACCGGCTACTTCCTCGAAAAATTCGCAGGACGCCAGTCCGACCGCTGGACAGGCGCCGGTGCCCCTGAGCTCAACTTCCCGCAAAACATGTACGATACCCGCCTGGCCGACACCTATCTGCTGGAAGCCGAAGCCCTCGTACGCGGGTCGGGCGACCTCACCCGCGCAGCCGCGCTCCTGAATGCGGTGCGCGCACGTGTGGGCCTGAAACCCGTGGCAGCAACATTTGAAAACATCAAAAAAGAACGCCGCCTCGAACTCGCGGGCGAAGGCCATCGCTGGATGGACCTTGTACGCTGGGGAGATGCTCCTGCCGTGCTCGGCCCCAAAGGCTTCGTAGCCGGCAAACATGAAATTCTTCCGATTCCTTTACTGGAACTGGAAAACACGAAAATCGAGCAGAGTAAAGAATGGGGAGGGACCAGGTAGCGTGTCCCTTACCCAGATCAGAAAGGCTTGGAGCATTGCTCTAAGCCTTTTCTTTTGACTCGTCGATATGAAAACCGAGAAAGAAGTTGAACATGTTCACCTCGGTAGGCAGCTGTAATTTCTTACGCAACCGGTAGCGGCTCACTTCCACCCCTCTCAGCGAAATATTCATAAGCTGTGCGATTTCCTTGCTGGACAGGTTCATGCGCAGGTAAGCGCTCATTTTCAATTCATTGGCCGTGAGATTAGGATATTTCTCCTTCAAGGCAATGAGGAAGTTGCTGTGCACGCTATCGAAATGCTTGGAGAATTGCCCCCAGTCCTTATCGACCTTGTTTTCATCGGCCACTACCTTGATCATCTTTTTCAGGTCGTCGTTAATCTTGTCGTCCTCTGCGCTTTTGGTGATTTTGACCAGATCCGTTTTCAATTTGGAAAGCAGTTCGGCCTTTTGTACCAAATGCATGGCCGATGTCGCCAGGTCGGTGTTCTTGTGCAGGATTTCGGCTTCCAGTTTCTCGTTTTTAAGCTTGATAATCTCCTTTTCGTTTTTTTCGAGTTCCAGCTGGTGCAGGTATTGCAACCGCTTTTGTTCTTCCAGGTGCTTGTGCTGCTGTTGGAGGAAACGTTTTTCCTGCCATTTGTAAAATAGCCACGCCAAACCCAGAATCAGTAATCCATAGCAGAAATACGCCCAGATCGACTGGTACCATGGCGGCAGGATCACGAACGAGTAACCGGCTATTTCGGATTCGCTACCGAAGTTATTGCGTGCTTTCACCTTGAACGTGTAGTTCCCCGGCGGCAAATGTGTGTATTCCTTGGCACTCCGCGCCGACCAGGTCGACCAGTTGCTATCGAACCCTTCCAGAAAATAGGCATACTCAATGCTGGATTGCTGACTGAACAGCGTGGATGAAAATTCAAATCCCACCGAATTCAGACGGTTTGCTACACGAGGCACCTGGTCGTCGGATTGTCGTTTAACCTCGTTCACCTCCCCGAAATACCCGCCAAAGAGCAGCGAATCCGTTCCGAATGAGCGCATCCCGCTGATCTGCACATTGATATGGCTCTTATTCTGTTTGTATTTTTTGTAATTGATATGATAAATGCCCTTCTCGCCACCTATAAGGATATTTTCTTCATTTAAAGGATGAATGTATTCGAAACCTGATACCATTTTATGGTTGATCTCCGGCAGGAAAATGATCTTGGGATTACCACCGCTCATATCCACTACCCCCAGTTCCTTCCCGCGTACAAACCATACATTACCCGTCTGATCCTCTTTCAGATAGCGCACGCCCGGGTTTTGGAATATGCCGTCGTAATAGGCAGAGGCAGCGAACTTGTCGATAGCCGCGTTGTATTCGTAGATACCTTTTTCCGTAGCGACGAGGATCTTGTTTTTGACCTTGTATACATAATTGTGATTCAGCGAAAGTGGCAATCCGTCCTTGTGCGTGTACAGGCGCGCCCGCGATTTTTCGTCGTCCGACAGCGTTACCCTGTACACCCCACGGTAAGGGTGCGATGTCCAGATCACATTCTCCTCACGCGCATCCGTGCACAGGAAGCGGGAGGCTACATCAAAACCCGCCACGGCTCCGGCAGGCCTGAATGTACTGCCACCATATTCCAGGAAATTGATCCCGTTATAATTCCCGACTGCTACCTTTTTGACCGGGTAGATCCGCGAGAGCGGCAAAAAGCCCCAGAAGCCGTTCCGCTTTTCGATCGGCCGGGCCTGGTTACCTTCCACTTCGAAAATACCCTCGTGGTGCGCCATCAGCAACCTTCCGTTGATCTCGGAAAGCCCCCATACCTGTCCTCGCGAATGCTCTACGTAGGTAAATGTGCCTTTGACATAACTCAGGTCGGCGAACTGCCCGACAGCGACCGAGTACAGACCATTTGAAGTGCCTACGTACAATTTACCCTTGTAAACCAACGACGCATACCCCGCTTCGTCTTTGGTTGCGGCGGGGTACATGGTTTTAATGGCATTGTCATAGGCAATGAAGTCAATGCCGTTATCCAGCCCCAGCCACAGGTTTTTGTCCTGGTCGCGGAAAACGCTCAGCACATTATTATTCTGCAAGCCATCGGCCCGGGCGAAACGGTGTACAAATTCACCTTCATTGGTAACGATGTAACATCCCCCCAGACTCGTCGCAAGAGCTATCAGCTTCTCATTCACCCGCGTTGCTGCATATATCCGCTCGCTTTTTACCTGATCGATAAACGCGGATTGCAAGCGGGTCGCACGATCGCCCGAAAGCCGGAAAAGGCCATTATCCATGGTTACCAGCAACGAGGTTGCCTTATCGACAGGCAGCAATCCGGTGGTAAGGTATTCCGAGGGCAGCTCTCCCGCCGTAATCCAGGGAATCCAGCGGCCGTTGTCATATCGCAGCAAACCGCTGGCGGCATCCTGCGCCACGGTAATGCCATTGCAAACGCTCAGGAACCGCCAGTGTGAACCACCATTGAAAACACTTACCACATGATCCTCATAAACAAAAATGCGGTTACTGGCCCTGAAAAACACGCTACCGTTGAGCACGGCTACATTCCAGATGTCGGCAAAACCGCGGTCGCGCTCGTGTACGAGGCTGCGCAGGGAAACATAATGCAAAACCCCGTGCTGATCGGGCGTGAAGTAGCCGAATTCGTTCTCGCCGCCAATGTAAATGCGGTTATCCGCACCGATTTCCAGCGACCTCACCTTGGTTTTATTCGGTAATGGATAGGTTCGCCAGTAAATGCCATCGAAAGTGAGCAGGCCCTCGTTGTTGGCAAAATACATCATGCCATTCCGGCCCTGGCGAATAGCCCAGTTCTGGGTTCCGGCGTGGTAGGTTTGCTTGGAATAGTTAACTACTTCGGGTAAGCCGATGGTATTCTGGCCATGCAGCTGTCGGGTAAGCAGGAAAAGAAAAAGGAGAATGGCAACTCGTATCATATTCCGGCATTGCAGTACACTGATGAGAGGATTGACGTAGTGAACAACTGCGTCGGGGCTATTATTTCGCAATTTTTGTCAGGTTGTTGTAGTAATGTAGTAGCCCACCATGCCCATTCTTGTGCAGGTTGCTTTACATTTGAACTCGCAATATATTACATTATTTTCAGTGTATTTCCATATGAGTTTATGAGTTGAGGGTTCAAGAGTTTAGTGCTTATGAATCGAGGTGTATGACGACTATTTTGATAAACTTCTGAACTTCTGACTCATAAACTTTGGACTCATAAACTTTAAACTTAAATCCATGAAGTTCTTCAATCCTAAACCTGCATTGTTACTTGGCATTTGTCTGCTGACCTGCCTGACGGCTTCCGCCCAGTCGAAGAAAGCTGACTTCTGGTTGACTAATCTGGATAAATCGGCCCTATTCCAGCACCAGCCCGGCCTGCCGTTCCAAAAGTCGGGTACGAACACCGTCATCGAAACACCGGTTATCAGCATAAATGTGAGGAAGAAATTTCAGGAAATCGATGGCTTCGGCTTCACGCTCACCGGCGGCAGCGCGCAGCACCTGATGGGCATGAGCAAAACAGCCCGTACCGCATTGCTGAGAGAACTGTTTTCGGGCGCTGGCAATGGAATAGCAATGGCCTACCTGCGTGTGAGCATTGGCGCCTCCGACCTGAACGAAAAGGTATTCTCCTACGATGACCTCCCACAAGGCCAGACCGACCCGGAAATGAAGCATTTCGACCTCGGCCCCGACCACAACGACGTCATACCGGTTTTGAAAGAAATATTAGCTATTAACCCGAAACTGAAAATCCTGGGCTCACCATGGTCACCGCCGGTATGGATGAAAGACAACGGCGACACGCGTGGCGGAAGCCTGAAACCCGAATGGTATGATGCCTATGCCGAATATTTTGTACGATACATTCGGGATATGCGAAAGGAAGGGATTCGTATCGATGCCATTACGGTACAAAACGAGCCATTGCACCCCGGTAACAATCCGAGCTTGCTGATGCTGGCCAAAGACCAGGCTATTTTTGTCAAAAACCATTTGGGGCCCGTCTTTGAAAAGGCTAAAATCGACACGAAAATTATCGTTTACGACCACAATGCCGACAAGCCCGAGTACCCGATTTCGATCCTGGACGACCCCGAGGCTAAAAAATATGTGAATGGCTCCGCGTTCCACCTTTACGGCGGCACTATCGACGCATTGTCGAAAGTCCACGACGCACATCCCGACAGGCACCTCTATTTCACCGAGCAGTGGATGGGTGCCCCGGGTAATTTTGAAAAGGATTTCCCTAACCATATTAAGAACCTCACCATCGGTGCCACGCGAAACTGGGCCCGCACCGTGCTGGAATGGAACCTGACCAGCAACCCGCAAAACCGCCCCTTCACCGATCGTGGCGGCTGCGACCGTTGCCTGGGCGGCGTAACGATCGACGGCGACAACGTCACGCGCAATGCCGCATACTATGTGGTAGCGCACGCATCCAAATTCGTGCTACCCGGCTCCGTCCGGATCGATTCCGAAACGAATGCGACGATTGGCAAAAACCCCGACGAGAAATTGTTGAATGTAGCATTTTTACGGCCCGACGGGAAGAAGGTGCTGATCGTCATGAACGATTCGGAGGCAGAAAAGAAATTCACGATTCAGGATGGGGCGAATGTCGCGGTAACCAGTTTGAAAGCGGGTTCGGTCGGGACGTTTGTTTGGTAATAGTTTGTTTCGATTAGCTAGCGACGACAGTTTGGCAACGTCGTTCCACACCGTATTTGTTGTTGCATGCCTCACGGCATTTGGAATTCAGTCATACGGTGTGGTTTCTACCAATGTTACATCGCTACGCGATTTCGCATTATATTCGATGTGGTGGAGAATCATTTCGAGTGCGATTAAATGCCGTCAGGCATGTAACATTGGTAGCAAAAAAACGCCAACGCGGTTATCAGAAATGCCGTCAGGCATGCAACAGCAATTCGAATGCTCCCAAGTGCATTAGAACTTAACCTCACGGGCGCGTCCACGCGAGTCGGTAAGCATTACTTTTTTTAACCCCTCGTGTGGGAGCGCTACGCTCCTGCCCGACTGCGAAAGGTATCCGGAACCATACGTCAATTCGACATAACGTTTTCGTCCGTCCTGATAGACAGCTTGCAAGGACACATCCTGCGACGTAGGCTTGATGTAAACCATTTTCTCCCCCGCACCGGATGCAAACGCCAGCAAAGGTCCATTGTTTTGCGCTGCCAGGACCAGCGATCCCCCATTACCCAGCCGCAAATGCGCCATTCCCTTCGCATCGCCAGGCACGGAAATGCCGCTTGCAGAGGCGTTCAGCGGGCGAAAACCACCCTTTCCATCGCCTTGCATGAACAATCCATTCAACCCATCGAGCCTTCCGCTGATTGACTCGGTGGCATGAGTGTTGCCCGACAGCAGCAGATCCAGATGCCCGTCGCCATTAAAGTCTTCGGCTAGCAAGCCATAAACCGGGCCCATCTGGGCTGCGGGTGGCAGGTATTTCAATGCAAACTTTCCGCTGCCCTTGTTTTCGAGCATGACCGACTGCATGGTTTCGCAGATTAGTTTGCGCGCATCTTTCAGTTCTTCGGGCTTGAAAATGTCGGTGATTTTCGCCTTGGAATAATCGGCGTAATAGACGAACCGCTTTTTGAGGAAGTTCATCTGGCTCGTCATTTCGTCGCGCGGATGTGTGGGATACAAGTCGTTGCCGATGTAGCGGGCCATTACAGGGTCCATGGTACCGCTTTTGTCAAAATCCTTGGCCAGTAACGTCAGGGGTTTGTCGACGGATGGCTTTCCTTCGCTGTTCAGGCCAACGTTGCCCAGCACATAGTCGGTGTCGCCATCCTCGTCGAAATCACCGGAAGCGATGCTATTCCACCAGCCGGTCGTATTTTTCAAGCCTGTCTGTGCGGCCACATTGACCAGTTTCCCCTGATTATTTTTATAAAAAACAATGGGCATCCACTCTCCCGTTACGATCAGGTCAACCCAACCATCCCGATCGAAATCGGTCCATAACGCGGTGGTTACCATGCCGATATTTTGAATTTCAGGGCAAATCTGCTGTGTTACTTCCACAAACTTACCGCCGTCGTTCCGGAGCAGATAACTTTCGCCGGGCATCGGGTAAGCACCGGGAGAAAGCCTGCCGCCGACGAAGAGATCAAGGTCTCCATCACGGTCAAAATCGGCCGCATTCACCGTAGAACCACTGGCAGAAAGCGGCGGTAATGCCGCTGTATTTAGCTTAAAATTGCCTTTCCCATCATTCATATAAAGCCTATCCTGGTAATAGCGGGAACCGGCTTCAAATTCGTTGCTTCCACTCACTACATACAAATCCTGGTCGCCGTCCCCGTCCGCGTCGAAGAAAAGCGAGCCCATATCCTCTTCATATTTCTGCCCGGCCACCAGCATCCGCGACGTGAAATGCTGGCGCTTGTCCTGCACATACACGCGACCCGACTGGTTGAATGCCCCGCCGACATAAAAATCGTCCAGCCCGTCACCATTCACATCGGCCACGGCAATACCGGGGCCGTTTTGGGATAACAAATGCGGTAACAGCGGCTGTATTTTAAAATCGATATAGAGATCGTCCTTATGCTGAAAATCGATCCCGCTGCTTTTCAAAGCGGCAAACGGCGGAGGGCCTGCCGGAGCATTTACGGGTATATTGTCTGTTGCTTTGGCATGATCCAGTTCAATAAGCTGATCAGCCTTCACATTCTTCATTACCTGAACCTTCGAATCGGGCCAGATGATCGTGAGGCTATCAATCTGCGCCGCATTACCCAAGCCAAAATGCTCGCGGTTCGGTTCCGTCGTCGATTGATAACCGCGGTAAGGTGAATGCTCGGCGTATTGCTGGCCTTTGGCCGTCCAAAGCCAGATTTTAGCTCCCAAACCGTCACGGTTCAACGTCGGGCCTTTCAGTTTGACCGTCAGTGAATGTTGGTCAGGCTTCCGCTCTGAATGGTTTTCGTATAGAAATGCTTCGCGATCGATGTTATTCATCGCCACGTCCAGATCGCCGTCGTTGTCGAAGTCGGCATACACAGCTCCGTTGGAGAATGAGGGAATATCAAAGCCCCACTCGGCTGATTTATTGGTGAATGTAAGGTCGTGGTTGTTGGAGAAAAGATAATTCGGCACATGGGCACCTTCCACTTTTTTCAATGCTTCGGCAAGCTTGCGGCTGTCGCCGCTGCCCGACCGCATCTGCATTTCGTACTCAGCCATACGGTAGATCACGAAATCCCGGTTGGTAATGTCCTTGGGATAGCCGTTGGTGATCATCAGGTCGCGGAAACCGTCGTTGTCGTAGTCGGCAAACAATGCACCCCAACTCCAATCGGTGGCTTCCACACCCGCATACCGTCCTATTTCACTGAACGCAGGCCGGTTTTGCCCCGGAACGCTGCCCTCGTTATGCTGCAATGTGTTACGCATGAATTGCGGCTCGTAACCCATTCTCAACTCCGACAAATGCCGGTCATAATTCATCAGCCCGAACATATTCTTACGGCGAACGGGGTCTTCGGGCAGCATATCCACGGTAATGAAGTCGACCAGCCCGTCGTTGTCGATATCCGCCGCGTCATTCCCCATGGCCGAGTAGCTCTGGTGTTTGAAATAAGTGGCTATTTCATTTTTAAATGTGCCATTCTGCTGGTTGATGTACAGCAAGTCATTGGAAACATAATCATTTGAAATGTAGACATCCGGCCAGCCATCGTTGTTCACGTCGGTAACCGCAATGCCCAGTCCGTAACCTTCTTCCAGAATACCCGATTCCTTCGAAACGTCGGAGAATGTACCATTCCCATTGTTGCGGAAAAGGCGGTCGGCATTGGCTGACGAGCCATCACTGACTTTTGCGCGGATGTTATTCGGCCCGCGCATATTCATCACGTTTGTCACGAGATAGGCATCCAGATCGCCGTCGTTGTCGTAATCGAAGAATGCAGCCTGCGTTGTATTGCCGCTGTAATCCAGCCCATAGGCACTGGCTTCCTCTTTAAATGTGTTGTTTTTCTGGTTGATGAAGAGCAGATTCGATAGTTTGCCCGCCTGTGCAGGTCCGGCCCGACAAACATAAATGTCCAGAAAACCGTCCGCATTGATATCCACCATCGCCACGCCCCTGGCCCAGCCCTCGGGTATCTCAATACCTGACTTTGCAGTAATATCCTCAAATTCAATTCGCTGATCCTTGCTTTTATTGACATACAACTTGCTCTCCGACATATTTCCTGTGAAAAACAAGTCGGTCAGGCCGTCGTTGTTGATATCCCCTGCGCCTACCCCGCCGCCGTTGTAAAAGTACTCGTAGGTGAGAATGTTGAGCTGGTCGTCCTCATGGAGCCGGTTGTTGAAATGCACGCCGGTTTCGCCGGGAGAAAGCAGTTCAAACAGCTTTTGATCGTCTTTTTTCGAAGTACAGGCTGCGATCAACCCGATGAAACAAAGAAACAGCAGTAGCGGACGGGTCATGGGCAAAAGCAGTTATTGCGGTTCTGCGGCTGCGGCAGGCGCGTCATGGATTTTGGTGAAAAACCGGACTTCATACAGTTCCTGGTTTTTTCCGGGAAGGTAAGGCTTCTGCGCCTTTTTCAATATCAAATGCTCGTCCGATAGCTTCACAATCTGAAACCCGCTCAGCCGGTGGCCTGTCGAATCAGTATACACGAGCGAATCGGCAGTTGGAAGCTGGTAACGATAGGTCCTGAACCGCTCCTTTTTCCGTTCGGTCATCATCCCATCAGCACCATACTCGAACGTCGACCAATGTTCATCGAATGTATTATTGGTAAAACTGAACCCGTTGACAAAGTTGCTGATCGAATCCGTACGCCACACGCCTTCGAGCGCACGCGAACGGGTTTTGCAGGATGCAAGAAGCAGGGCCGGCAAGATAATGGTTAGCAAGGTGCGGGTTGGATGCATAAGGGTTTAATTTTGAATGAATGAGTGAACGAGTGAATAGTTGTTTGACAGCCAGCAGGTCAGGGGTAGTCAGGGTAGTCAGAGGTAGTCATGAATTGTCATTATTAAAGAACAACATCTGACAATACCTGACCCCACCCGACTTCATTCACTCATTCACTCATTCAATCATTCAATCATTAATAATTAGCATTCTGCTTCAAAACCCCATTACTCAAATCCACCTCACGCTGCGGAAGCGGGAAGTAATAATGTTTAGGTTTGATAAAATTGCGGCTTGGCTTGAATGGTCCACGGGCGATCTTGTAATGCGCGGCAATGTCGATCAACCCGGCTTTGTCCCAGCGCATCAGATCCTGGTGACGTTCATTTTCGCCAGCCAGCTCCACGCGGCGCTCGTGCATGATGTCGGCCATTTTCGCACCTGTTTTAGCCGCCAGCCCGGCGCGCTTCCGCACGGCGTTCAGCTCGGTATCCCCACTTTGCCCTGAACGGATCTTCGCTTCGGCCACGAGCAGATACACATCCGCCGAACGCAGGAAAGGGGCATTCAGGCTCTGGCTCATATCGCCGGCGTCGGTAAAGCTGGTGTATTTGCGGAATGAATACCCTGTTACACGGGTCATATTCGCTGCGAAAGTTGTCGTTCCCGCCGAACCGCGAGGCACCTTGTCACCCGGACTATAAATGGAATAAGAGCGGCGCGGATCACCTTTTTCGAACTCCTGCACCAGGTCTTCGATCGGCTCATGGAAGCCCCAGCCGCCGAATGCCTGCGGCGTGTGGTAGAAGGTTGGGGAGTTGTCGGTCGTCCAGCCGGTTTCGTATTGCAGTGAAAACAGGATTTCGGGGTTGTTTTCGGTCACGAGCTGGAAGTTTTCGTCGTAGTTGGCCGCCAGCTTGTAAGCTGCATTACCAATCACTTTCTGTCCCGATTCGATCGCCTTGGCCCAGTTTTCCTGGTAAACATACAATTTGGTAAGAAAGCCGTTCGCGGAACCTTGCGTAACCCTGCCCGACTGTGCATCGTCATAGCTCACGGGCAGCAGCGCAGCTGCCTTCTGGAAATCCGATTCAGCCTGCGCACGCACCTCCGCAAGGGTTGCTTTCGGTTTGTTATAGTTATTATTTAAAGCGTCATCTTCGAGAATAATAGGTACTTCGCCGTAAATCAGCGACAAGCGCCAGTATACAAATCCACGAAGAAAATACGCCTCGCCCATGCTGCGGTTGCGCAATGCCTCGTCCATGGTCACCTTCGGGGCGTTGATCAGCACTGCATTCGCACGTGATATCACCTCATATTTGGTCGACCAGGTCGCAAGAATGTGTGAATTAGCCGCATCGAACGTGAACATTTCAAGTGAAGTCTCGTCGGAGTGGTCACCTGCGCGGTTCATGTCGTCGGAGCAGTTATCGAAGGTGTATTCGGTGTGAGCAAAGCCGTCTTCGTTCAGCAAGGGGGCATAAATGGCATTGGTGGCGGCCACTACGTCGTCGCCGTTGCGCCAGAACTGTTGGGAGGTGACCTGTCCGTAAGGCGTGCTGTCGAGCAGGTCGTCGTTGCAACTGGTTGCGGCCATCAGGAAAAGCCATCCGGCCATTACATATATCTTTTTCATATCGGGTCGTCTTTGGTATCTGCTTTCGATCTGAATTTTGGTTAAAAGGACAAAGTTGCGCCGATCGTCCAGGTACGTGCCTGCGGATATTGCGCGTAATCGACATTCAGCTGGTTGTACAATCCCGCTGCCTTGTCTCCGCCTACATAACCCAGCTCGGGGTTCAGACCTGTGTATTTGGTCAATGTGAATACGTTCTGTCCGGTAATGTAAATCCTCGCCTGCGTCAATTTCACTTTCTCGATCACCGTTTTTGGGATAGTATAACCTAGCGTGAAGTTTTTCAGGCGGAAGAAATCCCCTTTCTCAATAAACAGGTCCGAAGGACGGAAGTTACGGTTCGGGTTGTCGATACTCAGGCGCGGCACAGTGTTGCTGGTGCCGGCACCATTCCAGCGCTCGCTCGCCTCTTTATACAAATTGAAAGAATAGCTCGCGTCGAGTCCCTGCATGCGGTCGGCATTAAAAATCGAAACGCCGCCTACACCCACGAAGAACAGGTTAAAATCAAACCCTTTGTAGTTTAACCCCGCATTCAAGCCATAGTTGATTTTCGGCTGAGGGCTTCCGATGATGGTCCGGTCTTTGTCGTCGACAATACCATCGCCATTCAAATCCAGGAAGCGGACGTCGCCGGGATGGATCTGTCCGTTGGTTTTCCGGGAATCGTTGGCAATGTTAGGATCGCCGTCGATTTCAGCCTGGCTTTGATACAAACCATTCGTTTTATAGCCATAGAATGTGCCGTAAGGATTGTTCTCGTACGTACGCACGATCTCCTGCTGCCCGCGGCCGTATAGCTGCGACGCGAGGAAGCCGCCCGGCGTGGCGAGTTGCGTAATGCGGTTTTTAATCAACGTCGCATTACCACTCAGGTTCAGCGTAAGATCGCCGAAGGAATGACGATAAGACGCTTCGATTTCCACGCCTTTGTTGCGCAGCTGACCGATATTCTGATCAGGAATAATAGAAGTACCAATCGTTCCGACAGACGGCGGCGCGAGCAGCATTTTCTTGGTATCCTTGATAAAGTAGTTAACCGAGAGGTATAATGCATTTTTCCAAAGCCCTGCTTCCACACCGAAATTGCTCATTTCCGCAGTTTCCCAGCCTATTTGCAGGTTAGCCAGACGGCTCTGCGCAGCACCCGAGATCGGGTTTTGCGTGCCGCCTGCACCCAATGCGTAGCGATACGACGAGTTGATCAGCGCCAGGTATTGTAACGAGTTTACGTTCTGGTTACCCAGCTGTCCCCAGCCGCCCGTCAGCTTGAAGTTGCTGAACACCGGCAATGCATTCTTGAAGAAATCTTCTTCCGACAGTCGCCATCCCAATGAGAAAGCCGGGAAATAGCCCCAGCGGTTGCCCGGCGCGAATTTGGAAGAACCATCCGCACGGAATGTGGCCGTCAGCAGGTAGCGGTCCATGAGCGAATAGTTGGCACGACCAAACCACGAAGCCAGCGCGTCGTAGCTGCGGTTACCGTCTTCGCCGGCCACCGATACGATCGTTCCCGCATATTGCAGATAGCGCAGCGTGGGATCCTCGCTGGCAAAATCACGGCCACGTTGTTTGGAAGAAATACTGTTGAATGTCTGAGAAGTATAACCGCCGACAAGATTCAGGCTGTGCGCACCGAATTTCTTGTCATAGGAAAGAAAATACTCCTGCAAAAACGACCAGTACTTGCCATGTGTCAGATCCAGCTGGTTGTAGGAATTGGTACGGAACTGATCATTGATTTTGACATCAAAATTCGTGCTTTCCGAAAAAGTCGCGTCCATGGCCAGGTTAGCACGCAGTTTCAGGCCTTTGAGCAGTTCAAGCTCGCCGGTAAGGCTACCCAAAATGCGGTTACGGATATTGTTCTGATCCTGTGTATCGACCGTAAAAATGGGGTTGTTGATATCCCCGAACGCCCCGATACCTTTGGTTGAACTGTAAGAGCCGTCGGCATTGCGGATCGGAAGGCCCGGATGGAAACGGATCGCGCTCCAGAGCAAACCGGTTTGCGAAGATGTCGTGTTGGGCGAGGTATTATGCGTATTCGTGAATTGCAGGTTCTGCCCTATTTTCAGCCTCGATCCGATCTTATGGTCCGAATTGACGCGGAATGTATATCTTTTATAATAGGACTTGCCGATAATACCCTTTTCATTATAGTAACCTCCCGAAATCGAGAAGGACGAATACTTGCCGCCGCCGCGGATCGCCGCATCGTAGTTCTGGGTGACGCCCTGTTTGAGCAATGCGTCCTGCCAGTTGGTCTTCTGGGTTTGGTATTGTGTATCCTCCCAAATCGGCGGTACGGGCAAGCCGTCATTTTTATATGCCTCCCGCTTCAATGCGGCCAGATCTGGCGCTTCAAGCATATCGAGGGTTTTGATACGGTTGCTGATACCGGCGTATCCATTGACGGTCACGCTGATCGGGTTGTCGAAAGTACCGCGCTTGGTAGTGATGATCACCACGCCGTTTGCCGCACGTGTTCCGTAAATAGCGGATGCCGAAGCGTCTTTCAGGATTTCAATCGATTCGATATCGTTCGGGTTCACGTCGTTCATCGAACCGGCGGGTACACCATCGATCACCACCAGCGGATCGGCATTGTTTACCGTTCCGAAACCACGGATCTGGATGGTACCCGCATCACCCGGCGCACCGCCGTTGCGGATCACGTTCACGCCCGCCGCACGGCCCTGTAACGCCTGCTGCGCACCACCCGAAGGAAGGTTTTGAAAATCAGAACCTTTCACTGACGATACAGCACCCGTTACATCTTTTTTCTCCTGCGTTCCGTAACCTACTACTACCACCTCTTTCAATGCGCTCACATCGGGAACCATCGTAATGTTCATGACGGAGCCGTTGGCGACTACCGCATCCTGGCTCACATAGCCAATAAAGGAAAAGCGAAGCGTGGCGCCGTTATCCGGCACATCAAGCTGGAACTGACCATTTTGATCGGATGTCGTGCCTTTCTGGCTGCCTACAATGAGGATATTTACGCCCGGCAAGCCGTCGCCTTTCTCGTCCACTACCTTTCCGGTAATCGTCCGATCGGCCGTTGTGCCCGCGATCCTGGCGCTAAAGGGCGCTGCGCTTTGCGGGTCGTTCTTTTTTCTCAGCAATATCCTCGAATTGCCCACCACCTCGTAAGAAACATTGAGGGGTGTAAGCAGTTGGTCGAGTACACGATTCAGCGAACCCTGAAGCTGCTTGGCCGCCACGGTACTCCGGCCCTGGATGCTGCCCGAGCTGTATACAAACTTGACGTCGGCCTGTTTCTCAATCTGGCGCAATACCTGCCTGATTTCCAACGATTCGACTTTCAGCGAAATCTCTTTGTTCAGCAATTCCTGGCTGTAAACGCCGTGTGCCATGGAGATCCCGCAGCATATCAAAGCAAGCAAAAGTTGTTTAGCGGTAGTACTCATGACTTTGTAAACAACCCTTTTGTAGGGTATTTTTTTATGCATAATTTTAAAGGTTTTTGTGAACTGAACAACTCAAAAACAAACAGTATCCTTCTGCCAGGAAGGGTATTCAAAATGGCCGGACATGTTAGCGCATGGCCGGCTTGCTTTTCTTTCTCCATCAGTTACCACAGCCTTCGCCCGAAATAAACAGGGAAGCGCCGCGGCGTTCGTATTCTACATTTACGGCCTTACAGATCAGATCAAGCTGATCGAACATCGGCAGTTCATTGAGGTCGCCTGTGAAAAGACAATTCCGCAGCACATCGCCTTCTACGACAATATCAATACCGTAGGTCTTTTCCAGCAATGCCAGCACATCCGCAGCGGGCGTTTCGGCAAACTCAAACCGGGCACCCGCCTCGGCCTTTTTGACGGCCACTGGGTTCTTCACGATTCCCAGTTCCATCTTCCGCGAATCCTTATCGAAGACAACCTTCTGATTGGGCGTCAGGATAAAACCGTTTTTGCTCGCGGTCTTGCTGTCGGAGGTTTCATAAACTGAAACACGCCCGGTAGCCACCTGCACCTCGATCGAGCCGGCGCCATCATACGATTTTACATTGAAGCTCGTGCCCAAAACCTGCGTAGCCAGATTTTCCGTCGAAACGATAAATGGTTTGGTCACATCCCTCTTCACCTGGAAAAAGGCCTCGCCATGCAGATAAACAATTCTTTTACGCTCTCCGAAATGCTCGGGATAACTGATCCGGCTGTTGGGTTGCAGGATCACCACGCTACCATCCTCCAAAGTGAGCCGCTGAGGCTTGTGCGAAGTATTACTTACGGCAAACCCTTCATGATCATCATTCCACGTCCAAATGGAGCTTAATGCAGGGAAATAGCTAGTCTGCCCGGGAGCGTTATACCAAAATACTCCTGCCAGCAAAGCCACCGAAGCAGCAGCAGCAGTCCACCAGCCTATTTTAACCGGCTTTCTTGTCGTATTGGCCAGAAGCTTCTGCCGGATACGCTGACCAATCTCGTCTTTTTCGGATAGGAGCACGTCGGAGTCTTCCACCGGGTTCTCCTGCAGATATTGCTCCACCCGCAAGTCTTCTTCCGCCGTGGTTTGCCCGGCGATATATTTTTGAATCAGTTGGTCGTAACTTTCAGGTGTCATTTGCGGAGGCGTGTATAGGTTTAGTTGCTGGAATAATACATCCAGAGATTTTCTCTCAATGCTTTCAATGATTTAGTAATATGGTACTCCACGGCTTTCTCGGAGATATTCAACTCCTCGGCGATGTCTTTCACCGGCCGGTTTTCAAACCGGCTCAGCTGGAACACCCGGCTGGTCTTTTCCGGCAGCTTACGCATGACCTCATCCACCGCGCGTGAAAGATCCGAAAACTGCACGATCTCGTCTGTCGAATAGGTTTCCTGGATTTTGTTCAGGATCAGATATTCCTGATACCGTCGCCAGGTGATCTGTGATTTGATAAAATTCGTCACCCGGTATTTCATCGCGATCACCAGGTACGTCGCCAGGTTCCGGATTTCGGTATCCGACCGCTTGTTCCACAGGCTCTCGAATATATCATGCACCAGCTCCTCCGATTCCTCCCGCGACCCTACCTGATGATAGGAAATGCAGAACAGCTTATACCAGTAACGGTCGTAGATCTCCCCGAAAGCACGCTTGTTGCCTTCGCGGAGCTGCTTCACCAGCTGTTCGTCGGTTAGAAATTTAGTCATGAGGGTGCTCCTTTACTCGGATCTGTATGTATAGTCAAACAACTTCCGCCAACCCCTAAAACGGTGGGTCACTTTTTTAGAAAAATTATTTTTTCAGCAGGAATTGCCTGAACTCCGAATCGATCTGAAACTCGGTTACGCCGTATTCGAGCATGCGCTCGCAATCCTTTTTGGCATCGGCCATCATGTTCGCCGATTGTCGGTAATGGTATTTATTGATCGCTGCCACCACGCGGATATCATGCTGGCGCGCCCACGATACGTCCTCGTGCGTGAGACTGGCCGGCCTTTCGAACAGGTAATAGTGATCTGGCGAGTAGCCGGGCTTTTTCATATTTTCTTCCAACTGCTTTCTGGAACAGCTTAGCCGCACTTTGCCAGTAAAAAATCCGGTGGACTCGTCGGTGCCGATCATGATAGCCGTCTCCCGCAGGTGGTACCGATCCAGCATCCCGATCAGCCCGGAGAAGAGCAAGGAATCCATTCCGGCGATCTTGTTATCCAGCATGACGGCCATTTTATTTTCAGCACAAAATCTGAACACGTCGTCGAGGAGCATTGGATGGTTGCCATCCAGCTTACTGGTTAATGCGCGGGCCTCCGTCCATTTCGTCTCCGTCACTTTACGCGGATCGCCATAAAACCGTTTGAAATCAGCATCGTGGTTGGCGATTAAAACACCGTCGGCCGTTACGCGCATATCGGTTTCGACCATTTTGTAGTCCTGCCTGACTGCCTCCTTCAAAGCCGGCAGCCCATTTTCCGTAAAAGTGCTGTCCACTACCCCACCCCGGTGGGCTATCAGACGAATCGTCTTACCCTGGCCGTATACGTCGGCAGCGTACATTATCGGAACAAAGGCAAGTATCAGCGAAAAAAGTTGCTTCATGGAAGATCTTTTTGAGATTGTAAAGGTACCACCGGACGAGCTTCCGAAAATACCCTTAACAATAACATAAAGTCGTCAAAAACGGGCTAATCAGGTTGCGATTTACCGATTGATCATTCAGCCCGGCCTGTCATTCAACAACTTTGGGAGGAAGAATTTTAGGTGTTTGATTTGTACCTGTCAGCCTGAATCAACTACACACCCCAAGGTCAATTACACACACCAATTCGTAAAGCGCTGTACACACACTTTATTTTTTGTTCTGAGCCAAGCTACTGGCTGGCATTTAATTCATATGGGTAGGGAGGCTTGCAAATTAATCGTTTCATTAAAGCCCCCCCCTCCTCCCATTTTATACTCATGGAATCTTTGAGTGCACTCGAAGATGTAAATTTTTGACTATCCTGATTGAACATTCCTCCATTTCTTTCTTCACCGCATGACGGTCAACTCACAAAGTAGCCCAATTCAATAAAATATTTTTGCTGTTTAATGAAATCAAGTGCATTATTTTCTAGTGCACAAAAGTCCGTTGTGCGGTTGAAAATATTTTGAAATGAGAATATCCCGTAAAATAATCCCCTAAGCTTTTAACTATTTTTCATCTTTTTATTTAATAACCATGAAAAAACAATTAATACGACCAGTCTTTCTCGCCCTTCTAAGTATTTGTATTTTTCAGTGTCAACAGGAATATAAAGAACTTTATCCAGCAAATTCAGAACCTGATCGATCATTGACGGTAGACATATCCAGAGCGCTGGAAGTTGCTGATAGCTACATGGATTTGAACAACAGCGCTATCAAAGAAAGAAGTCTGCGCACAACTGGCCCAAGCGACGATCAACGGCCATCCAACAACAAACCCAAAAAAATTAAAAGAAAGCAAACATTTAAGGATGACGATGGAACTGATTTGATGCACTTAATCGAATACGAGGGAGAAAACAAAGAGGACAGGGGTTTTATGATTATTTCCGCGGATAGACGAATGACTCCTATATTCGCTAGGGGAGACACTGGCTCATTTCATCTGGATAATCCTGGCATCCAAATTTGGTTAAGTCATGTCAAAGATCAGGCCAGGCAAGGAAAACAGCAACTGAATAAACCCGAAAAAGACATAGAAGCTCTATGGAAAGATTTCGAAAAAAGAGCCGACATCAAAGCGGGCCGGATAAGCGGGGAACCTGACCCACAACTTCCTCCTGGAAGAAATTGCGCTGACGATTGGGATGCTTTTGTACAGCCGATTTTGCAAACACAATGGGGACAAGGCTCAGGCTACAATAGATACTGTCCCAGCCGGGGCTGCGCAAAAGCAGTCGATTGTAACAAGGCAGCGGCAGGATGTGGCCCTGTGGCGATTGCACAAGTATGGAACGCAACCAATCTTAGAAAACCAACCAGTTTGTCTATGTTCAACCCACTTGGAGCTCAAACACTAAATTATCCATTTTACAATCTCACAAGTTATAGTTGTGCCAGCAGTAATACACAAGACATGCAAATTTCTGCTTTGATTAAAGAGGCGGGTTACTGGGCAAACTCTGACTACACTTTTTTAGATTGTGCCACGTTAACATATAGGACTGAGATCAAAAACGCTTTTTTCTATACTGGCTACTCAAATCCGGGGACAAGAGTAACCTGGGACACATATGAAAATCATGCACTTTCCGAGTTAACGTATGGGTATCCAGCTATTATAGATGGTACGAAGGGAACCGATGATATTGGGAAATTTCATATTTGGGTTGTCGATGGTATTGATACTTGGAAACATTACGTCGAGCCAGAAGACCCTTACGCTCAGTGCATCGAAACATGGGTAAAGTTGTATCATATAAATTGGGGCTGGTACGGTAGCGATAACAACTACTATGCGTTGGGAAATTTCTTTGGTAGTGCGCTAAATTACCGATCGTACCTGCATGCAACCTACGGTTTTAGACCATAGACTCGACTACTATGAAAGTTATACGTGTATCTTTAACATTGGCATTTGTCGCCGAATTTACTTCGTTAATCAGTTGTGATGGTTGTCGGAAAGATGAATTTGAATTATTTGATCGCGTTTTTCCTCCTTGCGATGTCTGTACAACTGTCAAGATAGTTAATAAGAAAACTGGATCAGTCATCACCGACACCACGCAAACGTTAAGAAATGTTTCGGATTCATTAGTGATAAGGCGTAATGGCAACATTATAGCGTCTTTGGCAAATTTAGAGCAGTATTCAGCGGACACGAAAGAGCGCAAGTACTACTTCCGATCTGTTTCGGATGGAGGAATCAAGTCTATTAGATTTATTCTTACAGGGTCTGCCGAGACTCCACTCATAACCAGTCAGTTAATGAACGGAGATTACAATCCTGCAAATGATACCGTAGATATCTACTATCGTCAACGATAAGGCGATTCAAACCAAAAACAACTGAGTAAGTCGGATAAGGTTGAAGGCCAAATAATTTTCGAAATCCAACAAAAAGAGGGTGTCTCATCTTTGAATTGAGACACCCTCTTTTTGTTGGATTTCTGACAACTGAAAGTAGGCGATCAAATCCTGGATGAAAATCTAACAGACTATGCCAAAGGCCTTAACCATGCTTGTAGAAATGTCCAACTGATAAGGAGGCAAAGAAAAAGGGCCCGCGGGCCCTTATGAAAAGTCGGTGTAGACCAGAAATTAAATCAGCGTCTCTGCCATTTGCAGGAAAATCGCTCTTTTGTAATATTCGGGATCATATTTAACGAGTACTTGCGTGCCTTTGCGGAGGGAGTCATATTTGGCAAAAGGAAGGACCTCCCTCATCTCCGTTACAAAATCATTACCGGCCTTTGATTGTACCTGCACCTGCACCTGAAACTCGGGCAGGTTGTTGAGGTATTCGCCCGTCGGCCGGATGGCTAGAACGGTAGCGTTCGCCTGAACGCCTTGTTTGAGAATCTTCTTCTTTCTCTCTTCCGCGATCCGCCTGCGAATAGACGATAAAGTCCAAAAAGCTACCATGCAGACCAGAATAAGTGTAGCGCCGATTTCCCTGTTATTAAATTCCACAGCTAAATTTTAGTTAAGAGTGTGATGCCCAAAAATAATGGAATAACTCTAAAAAAAGTACCATTTCATTTATTCAACGGTCGATCTTGTGATCAAAAGGCAAAAGTCATTCGTTTGAGCCAAATATTTCACGGTAAAAAGCAATTCAGGTGAGGCGATTCCGCTCCCGGGCGAAGTAGGACGAAGGGTTGCTTTAACAGGATTTTTTTATAAAATTTATTAAAATAATTATTAATATCATAATGGCATGATTTTCCTGCGTCCTAAAACCTATTGATCAACACCTTATTCAGCATATCAATGGAAATCAAATCCAATCACTCGACCGGAAACCGCCCTGAGGGAGACCGTATCCTGGATGCGCCATATGTGTTCAGCGATATTCCTACCTACCTTGAACAGCTCAGATCGGAAAAATCATGGGCAAAGAATGACCGGAATGCAATTACTGTCTACAAATCAGACAAAATCACGATTGTCGTCGCCATTCTGAAATCGGGCGCGATGGTCAACGACCATTCGATTGACGAATGCCTCACATTCCAGGTGCTGGCAGGGGAACTGAAAGTGGAAACGGAAGGCCGGGTATTTTACACCACAACCGGCCAAATGATGTCGTTCCATGCCCATCTGGCACATTCGATCACGGCGTTGGCGGATTCGGAAATACTCATCACAACCTATAAGGAATAATACGGGGGCGCCTGGCAGACCTTTTCCGATCGCCGAGCTTACTCTGTCGGAGATACCCGTAACCAGCGAGCAATCATGAAGATTGGCGACAAACTATTGAAAGAGCTTTCCAGACGCTACGAGCCGGAAAGCACGATCGACAAAAAATTCGGGAGATACGACCTGACTTTCCGCACTGACGCCGATGGGAATCCCACCATGCTTTTCATCGGCAGCCGTAATGCGCAAGGCCGTATCGTCGGCGAACGATTCGCGCGAGTAATGGTCCGCGATCCATCGGGCACATTGCTCAAAGATCATTGGGATGCAAAAGGCCGCGCATAACGGGTATCATTTTTGTGAAGGGCAGCACCAATCAACAAATGAAGATCCTTATGAACCGATTCAAAGCCAGATTTTTAATGCTCAGCTTCGGTGCCGCCATGCTGCTGTCATCGTGCGATTCGACCAATAACCGCGAAACGACCGTAGAAGGCTCCGGGAGCCGGTCGGAAACGACGCCAAACGACAGCAGCGGCGCGGAAAGCCGGAAAGACATCGGTGTTGGCGCTGATAGCCAGGACGATTCACTTGGCTATCCCAGTAACCAATCCAATCTGAATGCCGATTCGACGCAGAAGAAGCATGACGATAAAGTCGGGAAGCCATAGCGTAAAAACTAAAAAAGAGGCCGGAATAACCGGCCCCTTTTGTTTGCTGATGAACTGTAATCTGATGTTAATGATAAGCGTTTTCCGCATCGCGGAGCCGCTTGATCGTGTCGTGACCGCTTTTCAGCGTGGCTTTCTGACGTGTGATCAGTGCCCGGAGCTCAGGTGTCAGCTCATCCGATTCAAGGGCCGAGTTATACGCTTTCTGCGCCGCATCCTCCCCGAATTCCGAATTTTCCAGTGAAGTTTTGCGGCTATCGCTGCTGAATGCGGAGCGGACATCCATCCAAACCCGGTACAACTTGCCAGATACCATAGTACCCGTAGCGGGTTCACCACCCAATGCGGTAACCTCGCTGCTTAATTCAACCACATTGTCGCGGCTATGGTTTGCAAGGCTGTTGTAAACCGAACGAAGGTCGGTATCGCTGGTGTCCGTTTCGTCATAGGCCTTTTCGTAGCCTACGATGCGGTCGTTGTTGATCAGGATCAGGTCATTGAGTGTTTCTATAATTGCTGCATTTGCCATGATTATGCATGATTAGTGATGCGGCATTTACAAAAACTATTGTTCCAAACCACTCTCGCGCAGCCAGGCGGCATCAATGCTGTGATTTGTGGATGTTTTTGCGCCGTATATGCAGGCAATCAGCCGCTTACCTGGCCCGGTAAGCTATTTTTCGCTCAGTTTCCTCCTTACCTTACTGAGAAATTCAGGAGAAAAGCCGAGGTATGACGCGATGTAATGCTGCGGAACGCGCTGGGGAATAGCGGGATACCTGGCCAGAAAATCGAGGTACTTCTCAACCGCACTGGTAGAAATAGTCCTGAACAGCCGCTCTTGCGTTTGTGCGAGGTTGCGCTGCACCATCAGCCGGAACATCCGTTCAAAACCGGGGACATTCGCTAACAGTTTCTCCTTGGTTTCGGGAGTAAGGATGAGCACTTCGCAGTCTTCCAGTGTTTCGATGTAAACGTGGCTCGGGGTTTGGTTGTGGAAGCTGGTAATGTCGCTTACCCACCAGTCCTCCACTGCAAATTGCAGCGTAACCTCCGCTCCGGCACTGTCGATAAAATAGGTACGGATACAGCCTTTGAGAATATAGGCCTCAAACTGACAAACTTCCCCCTGTTGCAAGAGGAAAGTTTTTTTGGAATAGGTTTTAAACTGGAGTAATGAATCGAAATATTCGAGGTCTTGTGGGGTGAATGGCAAGCACCTCAGTGCATAGCTGTTAATCTTTTCAAACATAATCAGGTTAATGGGTTGGCTACCGGCGGTTGGCTACCGGCGGCCAGCCGCAAACGGTTAACCACCAGCCAATGCATGCCGGATCTCAGAATATAATAGACCGCTGCCGCCTCCGAAATGGCGCAAGCAGACGATTCGCGGATCGATGGTTTGGCAAAGCGATGTAATCTGCTCGCCAGTCTCCTCATCTACGCCGACTCCCAAAAGTACTAAATCGACCGAATTTAAACGAAGTACTTCCTCCGCTTCCTCCAAAGAACCGGCAGGTATCCCGTGCCAGAGCTCGTTCTGGTTGATCAACCGGATAATCGTTTCCAGGATCTCGGGATGGTTGGCCACTGCCAGAATATTGATTTTCGACATATTACCGATCAATTCAAGTTCATATTCTACCACTTCTCAGGAACCTCGATCACGAGCAAAGAGCTTTTCCCGACCGCCTTCACCGCGACCGGAGCGTCCGGCCAGAACCCATAACCGTCACGTCTCGAAAGTAACTGCCCGTTCACTTCGATTTTCCCATCGATTAAAAACACGTACACACCGTTTCCCTCCTTTTTCAATTGGTATACGGTTTCAAAACCTTCATCCAGCTCCGCCAGGTGAAACCAGGCATCCTGGTTGACCCACACGCCGTCGTCATCAGGATTGGGTGACAAGATTTGCTGGAAACGGTTGTGCCGGTCGCCGGAGGCATACTCCATCTGGTCGTAACGCGGCGCCACGTTCAGCTTGTTGGGATACAACCATATTTGAAGAAACGTAACAGGCTCGTCGGGGTCTTTGTTAAATTCGGTATGGTAAACACCGGTACCGGCGCTCATCGCCTGAATTTCTCCCCGACGGATCACCGCCACATTCCCCAGGCTGTCCTGATGTTCCAGCGTACCTTCCAGCGGGATCGAGATGATCTCCATATTATCGTGAGGGTGCCGCCCGAAACCTTTGCCGCCGTTAACGGTATCGTCGTTCAAAACCCTCAACGCACCGAACTGGATGCGTTGAGGATCATAATTTCCGTGAAAACTGAAAGTCTGTGCGCTTTCGAGCCATCCATGGTCGGCGTAAAAGCGCGACGCTGCGGGATGCAGTACGGAGTTTTTCATGATTGTTTCAAAATCGTGTTGTTCACCAATTGGATTTCTTCTCCTGAAATCGTGTGAGGCCGGCCGGGATAAATCACCTGGTTAACCTTCGCATTCATATCTTCCAGGATCGTCACGCTCTCCTGCACACGCGATACAGGCACGTGAGGGTCCGGGTTACCGGTCGAAATAAACACCGGCGTCTGTTTGAAATCGCCGTTATAATTGTCGATCTCCAACTCCCTACCTACCAGCCCGCCTGTAAAAGCGATGATTCCCCCATACTTGCGGGCATTGCGCGAGGTATACTCCAGCGTAAGACAAGCCCCCTGTGAAAAACCGGCGAAATAGATCTTGTCGGCAGGAATGCCGCCGGCTTCTATTTCAGCTACCACGTCCCCTACCAACGCCAATGCGGAATCGAGCGCAGGCTGGTTTTGCGCGACCGGCGCCATGAAACTGGTTGGATACCAGCTGTTGTTCGTAGCCTGGGGCGCATAGATCGCGAAATCGTCCAGCTTCAAAACCTTTTGAAGGGAAATAATATCTGCGGCAGTCCCACCCCGGCCATGCAACATAACGATCGCCTTTTTAGCCTGCTGAATGGGTACTCCGCTTGTGATGAATTGTTTGCTATGGGTGTACATGATGAGTTTTGAATTTTGAATGACTGAATGATTGAATGACTGAATAATGCCTATTCAATCATTCAATCATTCGGTCATTCAGTCATTAATTAAGTACCGGCAATACTTTCACAATCTGCTCTCTGCGAGGTTCGTACTGAGGAGGCAGCATCAAGCCTGAGCCCAATTGCTCCACTGTTTCGTCGGTTGCAAAGCCTGGGTTGTCACTGGCAATCTCGAACAACACGCCTCCTGGTTCGCGGAAATAGAGCGAATAGAAGTAGTTTCTGTCGATTTTATCGGTAATCTGCAAACCTGCATCGAGTACTTTTTTGCGGAACTCCATCAGAATATCATCGTTTGCAACGCGGAACGCGATGTGGTGAACCGAACCTTTGGCCACATGACCGGCTCTTTCACCGGGAGCCTCCACCAGGTCGACGATATTCGCATTCTCTACCGCATCGGTCACAAACCGGAAGCGGTTCACATGCTGCTCAGCCAGACGGTAACCGAAAATATCGGTCAATACTTTGGCAGTTTCTTCGATATTATTCGTGGTGATCGTCACATTGTGAAAACCGCGGGTCGCATACTCTGCCGTTACTTCCGAAGTTGTCCAGGGAATACGATTATCTGTAACTTTGGGAACCGTCAGTTCAAATTTCAAACCGTCGGGATCCAGGAAGGTTAAGTACTGCTCCCCGAATTTTTCGGCAGGTTTGTTATAAGTGATTTTGTTCGCGTCCAAACGTTTCAGCCAGAAATCCAGGCTGCCTTCGGGCACCGAATATCCTATCTCGGTAGCCTGGCGGGTTCCGCGGCGGCCGGCAGGGATCTGGTTACCCCAGGGGAAGAAAGTCAGGATCGAACCGGGTGTGCCGTTTTCGTCTCCGTAATAAAAGTGATAGGTATTAGGGTCGTCAAAATTGACGGTTTTTTTCACCATTCTAAGGCCTAATACCCTTGTATAAAAATCGTAGTTGGTTTTAGCGTCACCAGCGATGGCTGTAATGTGGTGGATGCCGTTAATTGTATTTTCCATTGTCTTGTTCAGTTAAGATGTTTCTTTGTTTTTGATGATACAAAGGTATATCCCCGGGCAGGGGCAAGTCATTGAACTAGGACAAGAAAAACGGAAAGAGAGAATTTATTCGAGCGGGCTCAACAAACTCAGCACGGCATCTTCCTCCACCACCCTGCCGGCCGCTTTTGCCGCTTTCAAGTACACGCTCATCGGGTATTTTCCGTCGAATGCGGGATCCGTTTCCACCATCGGCACTTTCAGCCGCGCATGTTTGAGGCTTGCAAGGTCTGACAACGACACGTAACTGAGCTCCGGATTACCCTGCCCCAGATCGCAAAGTCCGAAAGCTATATTGTTAACCGGATCAAGCTCGGACAGCAGCCAAATGGCCTTACCATATTTGGAGTGCAACTTCACAACGGGCGCATGGTCCTTCGCAAGCTGGTTTTGTACCTCTTGCGCATTGTGGACCATTATTTCAATCAGGTTTTGCGGGATCATTTTTGACATGCGGCAAATTTAGAAGTTTTGTCCGGGTGCCGATGCGCCGGAGCACCATAAAATAAGTGGAACCAACTGCCGCTGTTTTTCGGATCACTTATTTGCCTAAATTTAGAAGAGAATAGTCCTTCACAATTTATCGGAACCTGAGTAAGCGCTCCTTGTTGGAATGCAGAGATTACTTTTGGCATTTCCAAAACCTATTTCAAATAACCTCAACCGACCTATCCATCCTAAAAAGTAACGTATGAAAAAAAATCTATCACTACTTACGCTATTATTCTTTCTAATCACTTCACACAAAATTTTATCCCAGGTTGTCGTAACCTTTCCAACCGAAAGGGCTGTTTTTCAGCGGAACAACGCCAATGAAGCCGACGTATATATAGGTGGGTATATTACGCAGCCGTATCAGAAAATCGAGGTACGGCTTATCCCCCGTGTGCCCGGCGAAGGCGAGCCATTTCCGGCAGGCGGCGGCTGGGCAACGCTCGACGACCAGATTTCGGCCGGCCAGTTTTTGGGATCTGTACATTTAAAAGGTGGCTGGTATCAGCTGGAAGCACGGGGTGTGGCAACCGGCGGCGGCACTTCAGCCGTCACGACGCTTTCCCGTGTGGGCGTGGGCGAGGTGTTTGTTGTGGCGGGTCAATCCAACTCAACTGGCGGCGACTCCAATCCAAATGGCCCCGGAGCGGCCCATGACCAGGTCAACAGTGTCAATTTCCAGAATGTAGACCCGGTAACATCGACCATTGCCCCCTATTCCAATGTGCAGCTTCCCTGCCCTGAGTTTGTACACCTGGATGCCAACGTCAAAACGGCGCCGTTTGGCAACTATGCTTGGTGCTGGGGTTCTTTTGGAGACAAGATTTATGAGAAACTGCGCGTGCCGGTGATGATATTCAACGGCGGCTGGTCGAGCACCGGGATCGATAACTGGAAACAAACCATCGATCCCAACGGCGTAACTACCAGCGCATTCGGCTACACATTCCCGACAGGCCTGCCGTTCGGGCATTTACGGCTGGCATTGAACTACTACATTGCTCAATTGGGCGTACGGGCCGTTTTGTGGCACCAGGGAGAAACAGACAACTACCTCGAACAGCCGGGCGACAATACTTACAACCGGTATTTATCGGCACTTTGGGACGTTGTCAATGCCAGCCGTAACGTGACCGGCAAACCAAATCTGGGCTGGGTGGTCGCACGCGCGTCGCGATTTACCGTCAACGGCGCCACCCGTGTTTCGGCCAATGTTGTTAATGCCCAAAACGAGCTGATCAACAACGACGGACTCTACCCGCACGTTTTTCAGGGCCCCGAAACAGATCCCTATTACAGCATTGAATACCGCCACGACGAGATCCACTTTCGCGGCGACGGCGTTACTCCCTCGCCCGACGGACAAATCTATTCAGGGCTGATTTCCCTGGCCGGTTTCTGGGCCGACAAGATCACACCCGATTTCCTCAGTCAATCGAACCCATATGCCGCGACGCCGCCGCCGGCCGTCGACGCGACAAGCGTACCTGGCAGTTCGCAGGTTACCTTTACAGGCCCTTCAGTGCCGGGCGGCTCCCAATATAACTGGCTTAACTACGGTGATTGCAATCTGGTACAAAATACCGGGCAGCAATGGACTGTGGGGGCTGGCTTGTATAAGCTGAAAATCATAGATTCCAACCGCAACACTGTTTTCTCGCCTGCATTGAATGTGCTGTCAACACCGCTTCCTGTAACCTGGCAATCGTTCAGCGCGCGCGTGGGCAGCACCGGGCGCGTAACGCTCGACTGGGCTACGGCCTCCGAGGTAAATGCCTCACACTTCGAAGTGCAGCGGAGTAACGATTCCCGAACATTTACGACCGTTAAAAGTGTGAATGCCATGGGTAACACCCGAAGCAGCTCTTTCTATCAATATGAAGATGAATTTCTTCCAAAGGGAATGTATTACTACCGCTTGAAGCAAGTGGATGCAGATGGCCGGACTGACCTGACGCGCATTGTGAGCGTTCGCGTGAATGGAAATGAAACGGTGCGCGTATTTCCCAATCCAGCCACCGATTTAATCACAGTGGAATCCGCCCAGCCGCTGAACCGCGTCGATATTTTTAACAGCGCGGGCAAGCTGGTGCAAAGTGCCCAAACCGGAGAGAAAGCGATTCGTTTGAACATCGCTGATCTGCCGAAAGGTCTGTACGTGATATCGGTGGATGGCCGTGAGTTGAAAATAGTAAAATAAACCAGCCTACACCACCGTCAAAGCCTCACGCCGGTATTCGAGCGGGCTCACGCCGCGATGCTTCCTGAATGTCTTGATGAGATGGCTGTCGTCTGTAAAACCCAGTTCGGCAGCTATTTCATTAATGCGCATATCGCTGTGTTTCAAGCGAATTTCCACTAATGCAATTTTATAGTTGATGATGTATTGCTGCAAGGTCTCGTGCGTGTGCTTTTTGAAATACTCGCTGAGGTAATTGAGCGAAATATTGAAATGGGAAGCGATGCGCTCGGCGCGCAGCAACTCCGGGTTGTAAATATTTTGGTGGATATAATGAATAATGTCCAGGGACGTGTTTTGTGCGAGCTGTGTTTTCTCCGGAATATGGGTGGTAATATTCCTCGCCACGACTGTGAGCAAGGTATTGAGTAGTTGCTGTACGAGCTCCTTGTGCAGTGTTTGCCGGTTGGCATATTCCTGTCTGATTGCTTCCATCAATGCCCTCACCAATGGCTTATCGTGCTCGTTCCGGAGAATACAGCCTTGCAGGTGATTATTATTATGGAAGATATATTCCAATTTATGGATCCAGTCTCCCAGGTTACTATGCTCATCACGTGCCTTCTGCGCATTCAAATAGATGTTATTGAAGCGAACAAACATAAATGTCGTCGTATCCTTCACCTTGGTATAATGCAAATCCATTGGCATCGCTAAAAACAGGTTTTCCTTCTGATACCGAAACTCATTCTGGTTGATATGGTATGTCCCGGTGCCGTCGAACATATACACCAGTTCAATAAATGTGTTCTTATGCTCCTTGATCGGGCATTCGTCGACAGTCACTAGCAAGACGTCGAAAGGCTGATGGATATGATGGATACGCATACCGGCAAAGGTACCGATTTAACCCAAATTTTTACAACTCCGAAATACGGCCGGCCTTCGAAATTTGCAGACATCAAATCAAAACCATTGCAAATTATGAGAGCCATCACATTAGCAAACAACGGAGGAACTGAAAACCTGATATTCAATGAAGTACCAACACCGGAAATCAAGGAGAATGAAGTACTGGTGCGCGTCAGAGCCATCGGCATCAATCCGGTCGACGCATTTGTAAGAACCCATCCATTCGCCCTCGAAATGTTCGTTAACCCGCAAGCTGGCGAAACGGTCATCATCGGCTGGGATATTTCGGGAGTGATCGAAGCGGTCGGCCGGCAAGTCACTCAGTGGAAACCAGGCGACGAGGTTTTCGGGATGGTCAATTTCCCCGGACACGGCAAAGCCTACGCGGAGTACGTGGCTGCGCCGGCAGACCAGCTTACGTTAAAGCCCGATAATATTTCGCACGAGGAGGCCGCTGCCGCCACACTCGCTGCGCTGACGGCCTGGCAATCATTGGTCACCTACGGAAAAGTGAAGGCCGGAGAAAAAGTGTTGATCCATGGCGCCGGCGGTGGTGTCGGGCACTACGCGGTGCAAATCGCGAAACATTTTGGCGCCTATGTAGTCGGCACCGGGTCCGCCGCCAAAAAGGATTTCATTCTGGGCCTCGGCGCCGACGCATTCATCGACTACACAGCCGTCAAATTTGAAGACGTCGTGCAAGACGCCGACATTGTCATCGATTCACTTTTTGGTGATCACATATTCCGATCGCTGGAAGCCGTGAAGAAAGGCGGGCGGGTAATCGCACTACTGGCACCCTTCACGGACGAAAAGCTGATGCAGAAAGTGCAGGAAAAGAATGTATACGCCCACACGCTTAAAGTCACTTCGAACGGTGAGGATATGCAGCAACTGGCCGCGCTGCTCCAATCAGGGGAAGTGCGGTCCCACGTTTCTGCCAGCTACGCATTTGACGACATCGCGAAAGCGCATGACGAAATAGAAACCGGAAAGACCCTTGGGAAAATTGTAGTGACCCTACCTTAATGCGAACCATGCCCTTTTGGCGTGCTGTACTTCCGCGGCGCGCCACTTTGGCATTTACAATCGGCTGGATAGCTTTTTGAACAGGCTTTACCAAAACGATACCCAGCAGCTATGGACACCTTTTCAAGCATGATCATCGGCGCGGTTGATCAGATCAAAAATGCCGTTGTAAAAATCGATATATTCAAAACAGTCAATGGAAAAATACGACCGGCCGGCTCCGGCTCGGGATTCATATTCTCTTCCGACGGGCTCGTCTTCACCAATAGCCACGTAGTCGACGGTGCGGAGAAGATAATGGTAAGCCTTCTGAACGAGAATGAGATCGAAGCAACGCTCATAGGCAAAGACCCGGATACCGACCTCGCTATCCTGAAAATATACACCCAGGGCTATTCGGTAGCCAAACTCGGCGATTCTGGTGCATTGCAGATCGGACAGTTCGTGATCGCTATCGGGAACCCGTACGGTTACCAGCACACCGTGACAACGGGCGTGGTTAGCGCACTCGGCCGGACACTGCAAACGCAATCGGGGCGGTTTGTTGATAATGTAATCCAGTCGGACGCGGCGCTAAACCCGGGCAACTCGGGCGGCCCGATGATCAATACCGACGGTGAAGTGATTGGGGTAAATACGGCAGTCATTCAAGGTGCTCAGGGACTGAGCTTCTCTGTCGATATTAATACGGCCAAGGAAATCGCCCGCCAACTGATCCGCGACGGTAAAGTATTCAAGGCCTACCTGGGGCTGCAATTACAGGATGTCCCCTTGAATGAGCGCGTTCGTCAGCACCACAAACTACCCAACCACGAGGGAATTTTCATCACGCATATTGAGCCTAACACGCCCGCATCGCGCTCTCAGCTAATGGAAGGCGACATTATCGTTTCGTTCAACGGCAAGCCGGTACGCAATTCCAATGAGCTTTTCAAAGCGCTCACAACACGCGACATTCTGCGCATGACGGACATTTCGGTGATCCGGCACACGGAACTGCTCAACTTTATTGTTGTTCCGGTTGAGAAGAAGGCCTAGTGTCACGCAAATGGCTATAAGGTGTTTCAATCAGCTTGATTTGAAGCACCTTTTCCATTTTACAGATCGTTTCCAGTGTGAGGTTCTCCGAGCCTTTCAGGATTTTGCTAATGTATTGAGGGGAACAACCCATGAGTTCGGCAAGATCTCGTTGCGTCAATTCCTTTTTGCGCAGGGTCCTTAATACTGCCAAGGCGATGTCAGACGACACATCCAGCCAATATTCATTCTCCTGTCGAAATGTCGCCTCCTTTATCCATTCGGTGTCGGGCACGGCCATTAGCTTTAATTTAGTTATTGCGTCCATCTCATTTCAAGTTTTAGAATAATTCAAACAATCCAAATTCATCTTTTTGATCTCCTTTCAAAAAACTACAAACTTCTTCCAGTTTCTTTAATTCCTCGTTCAAATGCTCGCGTTCATTCATAGTTCGCGTCAATTTAATTGCGCCACCTGTTATTACAAACCGATTAACACCCAACCTAATCGCATAAATACGTAACCAACTGTGCTTGCGAAGTCCCCTGGCCTTGCTTTTTTCAAAGTCGTCCAGGCGCCATGTTGCAGGATGTAACGGCCTGAATATCGCAGATAAATTCGCAGAATCACCTCGCGTGCCAGCCGACGCCGCGGTTAGCAATGTACCATTAAGTTTGTACGCCTCGGCCTTGGTAACTTTTACAGCCTCCTCAATCGACATATACCCCCAAAATCTCAATAAATCCTCATAATTCGACTCAAAGAACCATTCGAGGTATGTCATATCCCGCCATAGCCGGAATGTCTTTGAAAATTCATGGTCGGGCCCACCACCAAATTGCACAGAATACAAGCTGTTCGGCACTATCTCAAATATACCTGTTATTTTCATAATAATAAACTTATAGGTTTACATTCCACCCATTCATTTATTCTTGATACGACAAGGTTCAACTTTGGTAACGGACTTCGACAAGCACAAAAATCAAACGGCTTCAAGAACCATTTTTTTGGTTTTTGAAGTCGGGGGAATGCGATATTTACGCTTTGAGATGCGCTCAGAAAGCTTTTTCAATTTCAATGGAATGAAAAGCTACGCTTTGTGTGTTGTGTAACCTGTTGCAAAATAGTTTGACGAAATTTTTGACAGGTTATGAACTGGATTACCATTAGCAGTGAAGCAGAAGTAGATCATATTTATCAATCGGCCGATTACTCCATCATCTATAAACACAGCCCCCGTTGCGCGACCAGCCTGATGGCTTACCGCCAGCTTAAATCAGAAGTAAATGCTGCTTCCGACATCCAGATCCCCATTTACATTGTAGACGTGATCCAGAACCGCAAGGAATCCCAGGCTATTGCCAGCAACTTTGGTGTTGTGCACGAATCTCCACAGATTCTGGTCGTGAAGGGCGGGCAATGCATTTACGATGCATCGCACGAAGACGTCTCCCTGCGTGATTCACTGGCTTCTTTGAACTAAGCCCCAAGGATACCTGGCCAAAACCATGGATTGAAGTGGTGTTGAAAATATTTTTATGGAATATATCCATTGCTTAGGATATATTCCATTATATTTGTTTCATCAACAAACGGAACTAAGACGGCCTACACAGATCACCGTCAAAGCTTATTAACACTTCATCACAAACAGACGCAAAAGAGCAGCCCCAAAGCTGCTCTTCTTGTTTTGCCTATGTCGGATCCCTGGCACTATATGTCGCCGGAGGCGCGTGGTTCAAGACGGGTTGCCCATTTTTGGAGCAGTACCACCAGATCGTCGAGGATAACCGGCTTGCTCAGGTAATCGTCCATCCCTGCCTCAAAACACTTCTCTTTGTCCTGCTGTAATGCATTGGCAGTCATGGCGATGATAAACGGATGCGCGGTATGCTTCGCCCTGATTTGCCGGGTAGCTTCCAGCCCGTCCATTTGCGGCATTTGCATATCCATCAGGATAACGTCGTAATCGGTTTTCTGCACCCGTTCGAGCACTTCCAGGCCATTTTGCGCCAGATCAGCACGGTAACCCAACTTACTGAGGGTATTCATGATCACAATCTGGTTGACTTTATTATCCTCAGCTACCAGAATAACCATAGGGTGCCGGTGAGCGAAATCAGAATGAAGTTTCTTCCCGGCGTCGTCGGATTTTGGCGCAGTCTCTTGGGCCTCCTGCACGTCGGGGGCAACTTTGGCGACGATCCAGAACCGAAAGGTACTGCCCTTGTGCAGCTCGCTTTTGACTTCAATACCGCCTCCCATCAATGCGGTCAGCTTTTCGCAGATCACCAGACCAAGGCCCGTGCCTCCATATTGCCGCGTCGTGGATGAATCCACTTGTGAAAAAGGCTTGAATAATTTGTCCAGCTTATCCTCCGCAATTCCGATCCCGGTATCGCTGACTTCGAAGCCGAGCCTCGCCTCATCTCCCTCGCACCCGATCACGTACACATGTACACGTACCTCGCCATTGGGTGTGAATTTAATCGCATTGCCTACCAGATTTGTCACGATCTGCCCAAGCCGCAAACGGTCCCCTACAATGCGTGACGGCACATTTTCCTCCATTTCCAAGCTCAGGTTCAGCGGCTGGGTGGCGGTTTTAGCCCTGAAAAGATCCATGACCTCTCCGATGCAAGCTCTCAAACCAAATTCTTTTTCTTCGAGCTCCATGTTTCCCGACTCGATTTTGGAAACATCGAGGATGTCGTTGATCACATTCAGCAAATCTCTTCCGGACGTCTGTATGGATTTGGTAAAATTGCGCTGTTCTTCGGTCAATTCGGTTTCCGCCAACAATGACGCCAGGCCGATTACCCCGTTCATGGGCGTCCTGATCTCGTGGCTCATTGTTGCTAGAAATGCACTTTTGGCCCTATTGGCCAGTTCCGCCTTTTCCACCGCCACTTGCTGCTCGCCGATTGCGCGCTCCAATTGTTTTGTCCGCTCCTGTATCTGCTGTTCGAGAACCCGCTTTTGCTTACGGATCGTGTACGTCCGGATCTGGTACAGGGTTACAATCAGCGCAACAATCAACAGAACAGTGAGTAGTCGGAACCACCAGGTGAGCCAAAAGGGGGGCGTGATGATCAATTCCACCGCAACACCTTTCTCATTCCACAACCCATCGTTGTTGGAACCCTTTACCCTGAATATGTAAGTCCCCGGATCGAGGTTTGTATAGGTAGCCGTGCGTTTGTTACCCGCATAGTTCCAATTCTTGTCGAAACCTTCCAGCATATAGGCGTACTGGTTCTTTTCCGCAACCGTGTAACTCAATGCCGCAAATTCGAAGGTTATCACCGACTGATCGTGGCGAATGGTGATGGTTTTCGTCTCGCTGATCTGCTGTTGGAGGATATGGTCACTGCCTCCTGTGACGACCTGACGGTTAAATATTTGAAAATCGGTAATGTACACGGGCGGCACGAAGTCATTGTACCGCAGGCTGTCCGGATAAAAACTGATAAAACCATTGATACCTCCAAAGTACATCTGACCGTCGGCGGTCTGAAAACGGGAGTTGTCCCGAAACTCGTTCCCCGGCAGACCGTCGGCAATGCCATAGTTGCGAAACCCGCTGGTCAGCAGGTTGAATTTGGAAATGCCTTTATTGGTACTGAGCCAGAGATTGTTCTTATTGTCTTTCTGAATGCCAAATACCACGTTACTCGCAAGGCCGTCTTTTTCGCTGAACGACTTGAATACCTGCTTTTTCCGATTGAAATAGCAAAATCCGCCGCCGACCGTGCCTATCCAGAGATCGCCGTTGTCGGCTTCCAGGATTGATTGTACTTTGTTGTGGGAAATACTCGAAGGGTCGCCGGGCCTGCTGCGGTAATGTTTGAAACCGCTGCGATCCGGCAAAAGCAGGTCGAGGCCATGAAACGTTCCTACCCAGATGTTCCCTTTTTTATCCTGAAAAATTGTGGTGATAATGTCCCCGCTGATACTAGCCGGATCGGCGGTATCGTGCCGGTAGTGCGTGTACTCTTTTGTTTTAACATTATAAAAGTCAAGCCCGCCCTTCCACGTACCGATCCAGAGATTACCGTCACGATCGCGCATCATATTGTTGACGTCAGAAATCGAAAGGCTGTTGGGATTATCTTCTTCTGGCAGGTGGTGCTCGATCGCGCCGGTTTTAACGTTCAGGAAATCGAACCCGCCGTTATGAAAACCCAGGGCAAGTACATCCCTGGCTATCCAGATCACGGAAATGACATAGTCGTTTGAAATCGACCGGGGATCGCCCTCGCGGTGCCGGTAAAATGTAAAGTTTTTGGTTTTTCGATTGAACCTGTTGAGCCCTCCCCCGTCGGTCCCGATCCATATGTCATCGCTGGTGCTATCGCCGCAAATGGCGAGCACCGCATTGTTACTCAGACTATTGGGATTATTGACCTTCCGGCGATACGAATCAAATTTAGGACCAAACTTCGGCAAAAACGACACGCCGCCTGAATAGGTGCCGATCCACATATTCTCCGCATTGTCGTGGTAAATCGCATAAACCGAATTGTTGCTGAGCGAAAAACGGTCATCGGGATTGTTGCGTATGGAGAAGAACCGGTCTGTCGAGGGATCATAAATGCTAATGCCCCCATTCTCCGTACCAATCCATAGTTTACCAGCGCCATCTTCGGCCATCGAAAGAATATCGTTGTGCGCCAGGCTCCACGGATCGGCCGAATTGTGCTCAAAATGCTTCACGACATTTCCTGAGCGATCAATCACCGAAACGCCTCCGCCATGCGTCCCGACCCACAGATTCCCCTTCCGGTCGTAGCGTAGCACTTTGATCCAGTCGGATTTCAGTGTCGCGCTACTTTGAACGTCGGTAAGTTCCGCGTGTGGGCGCGCGCCATGCTCATAAGCCGCGAGGACGCCCGATTTCACATCCAGTTTAAACAGCCCCTTTTCTGTGCCGACCCAAAGTACATATCCATCCCCTTCGGCAATGCTGGTCACAAATTCACTTCCCGGGCCGGCATCCCTCCCCGGGTACCTGAAAAGCTGGTAGGTGCCGCGACTCCGATCGAACAGGTAAAGCCCCTGGTCGGTGCCCAGCCATAAGCGGCTGCGGCTATCCCGAAAAATCGTGTTGATCGCCAGGCTGCGCCGCGGATGCGGATAATGCTCAAAACTGTCCGATTTCCGATCGTACCGGTCCAGACCCGTGGACGTACCGACCCACAATTTCCCCTGTTCATCTTGGAGTAGCGACAACACGAAGCTATCGTGAATAGAGGCAGGATTGGCGGGATCATGTTTGTAATGCGTGTATTTATATCCGTCAAACCGATTGAGGCCATCTTCCGTCGCAAACCACATGAAGCCTCTGGGCCCTTTCAGGATCGCACTCACATGGCTCTGGGATAGCCCCTGGTCGGTGGTAAGCCGCCTGAACCTGGGTGCCAATTCCTGTGCAAAAACTTGCTGAAAGCATAGGAGGTATAGCAGCACAACCCTGCGAAATATTGCCTTCATGGCACTTTCATCCATTCTGAATTAGAAACGTCGATTATCGGTTTAAATGTAGAAAAATTATGACCCAATGCAACGTCTACACCGATTCTTACTCTTTGGGCTATACGAATATTAGCCATTTATGAAGAAAATACTACTCAGCCTGCTAATTCTTGGACTTTCCTTTGCCGGCTTTGCCCAGACATTTACGGTAAGCGGTCTTGTCAAAAACCAACAAAATGAGACCGTCGCCTTCGCCGCAGTTTCTATCAATCAATCCAAAGATTCCACTTTGGTAAAAGCCGATGTCGCCGATGAACAGGGCACCTTCAAAATCAACGGCATCCCCGATGGCCGGTATTTTGTACGCGTTTCGGCGGTAGGCCAGCAAATGTACCATTCGGCCGTGTTCGACGTGGCAGGCCAGGATGTAAAACTACCTGTGATCGCCATGTCGCCCGAAGCCAAACAGCTCAACGAGGTGAAGGTAACCGGCACCAAACCGCTCATCGAGGTCAAAAACGACCGGATGGTTTTCAATGTGGAAGCGAGCATCAATGCCACCGGGTCCAATGCGCTCGACCTGTTGCAGCGCTCCCCCGGCGTACAGGTCGACAGGGATGAGAATATTCTGGTGCGCGGTAAAACGGGCGTTCGCATTTATATCGATGGCCGCCCCTCCCCTTTGGCGGGAAAAGACCTTGCCTCCACATTAAAGAGCATGAATTCGGCCGACATTGAGGCCATTGAAATCATCACCAATCCTTCCGCCAAATTCGATGCCGCGGGCGACCTTGGCATTATCAATATCCGCCTGAAGAAAAATGCCAGGCTAGGCACCAATGGCAATGTCAGCATTGGAGGCATGTTTGGCATAACTCCCAAATACAACGCGTCACTGAACCTGAACCACCGCGACAAGAAGCTCAACGTTTTCGGTAATTACGGTTTCAACCAGGGCGCATGGCACAATACGACTTACGACGATCAGATCCTCAACAATGTAGCCTACAACAAATTATGGCACGGCATCTGGCGCGATACCACGCACAGCGCCAAAATCGGGGCCGATTATTTTATCAATTCCAAAAATACCCTCGGTTTCAGTGCCAATGGCCGCATCAGCAACCACAACGGCGGCGGAGAGAGCGAGACTTTCATCAGCAAACGCAACAATCTGACTGCCGACTCGCTCATCCTGTCGTCGCGGACCTCCAATCCCGAGAAAAACAAAAACCTGAACCTGAACGTCAATTACCGCTACGCCGATACCACCGGCCATGAACTGAATATCGATGCCGATTACGGGCGGTTCTCTTCGCGCGGGATCAGTTACCAGCCCAACAAATACCATTTCCAGACAACCGGTGACGAACCGATCGAGCGGAATTACGTTTCGAAAACGCCCGTGGACATTACCATTAAATCCTTCAAAATCGACTACGAGCAACCTTTCAAAAAAGGGAAATTAGGGTATGGCGTAAAGCTATCGGACGTAAAATCTGACAACACATTCAATTTTTTCAATGTTTTGCAAAATGTTGAAGTGATCGACACCAACCGCAGCAACCGCTTCAAATACCTCGAACGCGTGTATGCGGCTTATGTTAATTACAATATTTCGCTTGGTAAAAAATGGGACTTGCAAGCCGGGCTCCGCGCCGAGCACACCAAATCGCTGGGCGACCTGACGAGCTACAAACATAACGATCTCGACAAAGTCGATACGACCTACCTGAGCTTCTTCCCAAGTGGCGCTATCTCGTTCCGGGCGTCCAAAAACCACACCTGGAACCTCAATTACAGCCGACGCATCAACCGGCCGAGTTATCAGAACCTCAATCCTTTCGAGTACCGCGTTGATGAGCTGGTCTATTCCAAAGGCAATCCGTTCCTGAAACCCGAATACGCCAATAGTTTCAAACTCTCGCACGTATACAAGGGCATACTCACGACCTCGTTCGGCTACCGCCGCACCCGGTTCCCGGTAGTAGGGTTGCGCATTCCCTATGACAGCAGCCGCACGTATTTCATTACCGAAAATCTAGACTACTCACAAGGTTTCAGCCTGGACATGAGCATTACTACGCCGATCACAAAATGGTGGGAGTTGAATTTCAATGTCAGCGGGTATCACAATCTCTGGAAAGCCGCGCTGGACAACGGCGTGGTGGTCAACAACCGGACAACTGCGTTTAACCTCAACGGCCAGAACACTTTCAAACTTAAAAACAGCTGGACTATCGAACTATCCGGGTGGTACAACTCGCCTTACCGCCGCATCGATTACAACTGGCAAATGGGCATGGTGGATGTTGGCGTTCAAAAGAAATTCTGGAAGGATAACGCCAGCTTGAAAGCAACATTCAGCGACATTTTCCATACTGCGCGCGGCGGATACACGTCGGCATATGCAGGTATCGAAACGCGCCTTCGGTTCCGTTTTGAGGGCCAGATGCTGCGTATTAACTTCAATTATCGCTTTGGCAGCAAGGAGATCAAGGCGGCACGCAGCAGAAGGTCCGGGTCTGAAGACGAGCTGAATCGCATCAAGGGTTAAATAGATCTCCACACGCCAATTAATATTAATTCTACTTGCGTTTAATGAAAATGCGTACGTTATATTTGCAGGAACGAAACCCTACACGTCTTGCCTCTCAAAGATTCAATCTATCGAACATGGATCAATTTATCCGGCGACCCGTCAGTGTTTCCGCTGAATGCACGGATATTCCATTCGGTGTGCCTGATATCGACCTTCGCATTACTTTATAACGTACCATTCAACTATGCGATAGGATTGCCCAAGATCGCATTGGCCAGTCTTATCGTTTTACTGATCACGGTAGGGCTATACTACGCATCCCGCTTCAAAAACCAGGTCAGTATCAGCACATTGCTGGCCAACATTGTCGGACTATCGCTGTTTCTTGTCAACTATTTCCTCAATTCCGGCCTGCGCGGGCCTACCGACCTGTTCTTCCTGCTTTTCCTGCTGCTGAGCATTGCCATCAGCCCGGCCGATCAGTATAAGGTGTGGATACCGATCAACGTTACAGTCCTGATCATTCTCAACCTGGTTGAATTCTATTACCCCCACCTGGTGCCGGACACCTACACCACTCGTTCCAACCGCTTTGTCGACCATATGTCGGCCTATGCGGTGGTTGCCGCGATTACCTATTTCTGCATTCACTACATCAGGGGAAGTTATGAAAGCGAAAAACTGTCCACCCTCGAAAAATCGAAGGCGATCGAATTGCAGAACTTTCAGATTGTCAAGCAGAATGAAGAGCTCGAAAAGCTGAATGCGGAAAAAAACAAGCTCATGTCCATTGTCGCGCACGACCTGCGCTCGCCGCTGGCCAGCATTCAGAATTTCCTTGAACTGCTTACCCAACATGAGCTCGATGAAGAACAAAAGCTGGACATCGAAAACGAGCTTCTCAATTCGACCAAAAACACGCTGGCAATGCTTTCAAAGCTGCTTGATTGGTCGAAATCGCAGCTACACGGCGTTTCCGCACACATGGAATACCTGAATGTGCAAACGCTTTTTGAACCCACGCTGAACCTGGAACGCAATATTGCGGCCCGGAAAAACATCAGCCTCGACTACTATTTCGACCCATCGGCCGGTATTTATGCGGATAGCGACATGATGCAGCTCATCCTGCGAAACATCGTGGGAAATGCGATCAAATTCACCGGCGTAGGCGGGCATATTATGGTTAAAGCGGAAGCACAGGGCAACAATTGCCTGATTTCGGTACAGGACGACGGCATTGGTATGTCATGGGAAAAACAGCAATCCGTTTTCTCGCTCAATGTCGAGTCGACCTTTGGCACCAATAATGAGAAAGGGGTTGGTCTGGGCCTGATGCTCTGCATGGAGTTCATCAAGGCCCAGAAAGGAAAAATCTGGCTGGAAAGCATGCCCGGGGCTGGAACTTGTTTCTACATCTCGGTGCCAATGTTCGACAAAAATAAGGCGCGCCAACCGAATTTGCTCTGATCATCCGCAACCGGGCACATCGGCGAGGTTATAGTAAATCTGTAACCCGCGCTCACGCCCGATCCTGATGTCTTCATCGGCCCCTTTTGATTCCCCTTGCAACCTGAGGATTGCATCGCATTTCTGCAAAAGCCGTCCGGCTACGGGATACAAAATCTCCTCATAAGGCGCATCGCCCGGCACTTTGGAACCTGCCAGTTTAAGCAGCGGCAGCGCCACCCACTCTCCGATCACCGGCAAATGTCCGGCACGGAACAGCTGCAACGTCACCGATTCGAGCTTGTCGAGGTTTTTCCGCATTAAAACAGGGTCATCGTTCGTACCCGACCGGTAGGGTCCGGCGACCAGGATCATTAATCCGCTCATGCCTAAATGTGATTTAAGTGAAATGATTTTATTAAAAATGATCAGATATGCTACTTTTGGTGCGCATTAACACCATTCAAAGCCAATAGATTTGATTTATTTTAATCAATTTTGATTATTTTTGATCAAAAGTAAGCATTTACAATGAACTTTCAAGAACGCAAGAAAAAAATTCTCGCCGCACTGGATGACACCGAGAGCCTGAGTGTCTTCGAACTGGCTGAAATACTCGAAGCATCGCCGGCCACGATCCGCCGCGACCTCGGCGATATCGCGGAGGAAGGTTTGCTCATACGCACGCACGGGGGCGCCATGAAAATGGAAAACCCGGTACTGACCGGGTTCTCGGAAAAATCGGGAGTGAATAACCCGACGAAGGAACAGATCGCAGAAAAAGCAGCTGCCTACGTGCAGGATGGCGACATTATCTTCCTCGATTGTGGCAGCACGGTATTTCAGATGTGCCGGTTTCTGAAAAAGAAAAGCATACGGGTGATTACCAACTCATTACCTATTCTGGCAGAGCTCATTGACGTACCTTCCATCCAGATCAACCTGATCGGCGGGGAACTGAACAAGGCGCGAAAAGCCATCCATGGCGACAAGGCTGTACAGCACATTAATGGGTACCATGCGCACAAGGCGTTCATCGGCGTGGATGGTTTATCAGCAGAAAACGGCCTCACCGCGCACAGCGAGCACGAGTCCACCATTACCACCGCATTCATTCGCAATGCCGGGCAGGTAATGCTCCTCTGTGATGCTTCCAAAATCGGGAAGGACAGCTATGTAAAATTCGCCGAGCTTTCGGCGATTCATACGCTCATCACGGATGCCGATGCTGCCAGGACAGCCGCATTGCGGCAAAACGGGCTGAATGTCGAGATAGCGGGGTGATTACACGAGTACGGCGCCGCCGTCGGTAACGAGGATCTGGCCGGTCACAAACGGCTGTCTCATGAGGTAAATGTAGGTTTGCGCAATTTGCTCCGCCTCGCCCACACGGCGTACGGGCAACGTGCCCGCGACCTGTTCGTAGAATGCATCCCGCTCGGTTTCCGCCATCGACGACCATAAATTGGTACGAATTATACCCGGCGATACGAGGTTTACGCGTATTGGAGCCAGTTCCACGGCCATTGCGCGTGTAAAACCATCCATTGCCGCGCAAATGCTTGCGCCTATGGACCAGCCCGCATTCGGCCGCGCGCTCACGATCCCGCCCGTGAGGACGATCGAACCACCCGCATTGACTCGCGGAGCCGCATATTTGACTGCCATGAATGCACCCCAGTAACGCAGATTGAAAAACTCGCGGGCCGTAGAAACTTCCGTTTCAGCGATCTTACTAAGCAACAGGCTTTCACCGGCCGTAAAAACCAGGTGATCGAGCATGCCTATTTCTTCAAAAAGGTGCTTGATAGATGTTTCATCCGAGAGATCGGCCTGCATTCCGAAACCGGTACCTGGCAATTCGGCCACGGCATTCTGTACCCGCGCCGCATTACTGGATACGATGATCACATGCGCGCCTTCGGCCGCTGCCGCTTTGGACGTAGCCAGTCCCAGGCCGGAGCTGCCGCCCAGGATCACTACTTTTTTACCATTGAGAGAGCATTCTGAATTTGAAGTTTCCATTTGTATTGAATGTTTTGACAATACAAATCTCCCTTACAGGCCAACCAAAGCACTTAACAAATGGTAAAAACGGATTTCAGCGCAGGTTTCTCCGAATGCGGCTGAGCGACTGCGGCGTAATGCCAAGGTAAGAGGCAACGTCGGAAAGCGGCACACGCGTGGCGATATCGGCCTGTCGCGACAGAAACTGCTGGTACCGCGTGGCCGAATCCTGGCCGAGGTACGCATTGCGAATCTGTATCTTTTCCAGCAAGGTCTGATTGGTAATTGTGTCAATCATCGCTTTCAGGTAAGGAATGCGGGTGTAAAGCGTCCACAGGTCCGCTTTTGTGATACTCAGCACCTGCACATCGCAGGCCGCGCAAATACTTTCGTGTGCGGTTACGTGGTTGTTGAAACTATTCAGAATGGTGCAAAACTGGTTTTCCTTCAAAAAGTAATGCGTTACCTCGTTGCCTTTTTCGTTGGTGACCATAATGCGCAGCACGCCATTCAGCACAAAGAACATTTCCTGACAAATTTTCCCGCCTTTGAATAGCACATCACCTTCCCGGAACTGCCGCATGGTGAATGCATTCAGGATCGTTTCCTGATCGGCGGGTGGGATTACTTTGGTGAGTTGCAGAATGGAGATCAGGCGCTGCGGCATAGATTCTCTTTAATGATTTATCCAAATATAATACCCTGCAAAACAAAAAGCCCTGCGCTTGGAAGGCACAGGGCTAGGTAATAGTCCGGTTCAGGTTTTAGTAGCCTTCGTTCTGGTACATTTTCTCCGGGTTCAACTTGGTTTCGTCAAACGGGATCGGATAGTAGCGATCCTTCTTTCCGAAGTTACTGAGCTTGGCAATACCGAAATTCTCCTGCTTTTTACTTTTGAAATAAGCCACAAGCTCGTCGGTCGTAAAAAAGCGCAGCAAATCGAACCAGCGGTGGTTTTCGAATGCGAGTTCCACGCGGCGCTCATGCAGAATGGCCAGTTTTAATGTCGGATATTTCGCAGCGTAATCCGCATTGGCTTTTGAAGCAGCATATTTCGGCAGGCCGGCACGCTCGCGGACCTGGTCGAGGAAACTGATCGCGGCCGGCTCGTCGCCGAGTTGCATATTCACTTCGGCTAGCATCAGGATCACGTCGGCATAGCGGATCAGGATCCAGTCGTTGCCTCCGTAGCCGTTGGTCGTCGCTGCCGAGCTCGCGTCGCGGTATTTAGTGATAAAATAATCCTTCACGATCGGATCGTTGGCGAATTTGATCGAAAAGTCTTTTCTCACATCACCTTCCTCATAATCCTGCACGAGGTCAGGCGTAACATTGCCTCCCGAACCCGACGACGCGAACAATGAGTTGATCGTCTCTCCCTTGGCCTGGTTGTTGCGGGCGATCGAAGACGAGAAGTTGATATCACCTTGCTTGTTCACCACCTGGAAGATAATCTCCGCATTCGTCGACTTCTTGGCCACATCGAATACATCAACATAGGGAACTTCCTTCAACTCACCGAACGAGCGCAGATTGTACGAAGCCATCAGGTATTTTTTGGCCTCATTCAGGTTTGCAACGCGGTTGGCAGCATCCAATGTAGCGGCCATGGTGAGGTACACCTGGCCTAGTAATGCATTGGCAGCGGCTTTGGTCACCCTGCCTTTGGTATTGGCAGTCTGCTTGTCTGGCAAAGTCGACGCTACTGCGTCTTTGAGGTCCTGCGCGATCTGGTTGTACACCACATCCTGTTTCTCGCGGAATGTCGCGGCAGTTACCTCATCGGTGCTGAGCAATTCTTTGGTAACCAAAGGCACATCACCCCATTTGCGGACGAGATGGAAGTAGGTCAATGCGCGAATAAATTTCGCCTCGGCCTTGTACTGCTCTTTCAAGCTGGCATCGGCGAAAGTCACACGCTCGATACCCGCCAGCACCTGGTTGCAACGCGTCACCATCTGGAACAGCGTCAGCCAGTGACTTTTCAAATAGGTATTGCTCGGCAACAGCGAAAAATCGTTGAACTGAAACGGCTCACCGGCGTTCGACTGGTTGTCGTTACGGCCGGTATTGTCCGAACGTTCCTCGCTGAACAACCCGCTGTTTTCCCCGATACCATTGCCATCGCGAAGTGAGTTGTAGATACCATTCACGGCCAGGGCCACGTCGTCGGGCGTCCGGTAAAATGTAGGCGCCGATACCGCATTCGGGTTTTCCTGATCCAGAAAGTCGTTGGAGCACCCCGCCAGGGCCACCAGTCCGAATGCGGAGAATAATGTATTGAAAATGTATTTACGCTTGATCATCTCTTCTGCTGCTTAAAATGTAATACGGGCACCAATGTTGTAGGCACGCACGAGCGGATATTTTCCGTAGTCGACACCCGGTGTCAGGTTAGCCCCGTTGTTGTAATCCACCTCCGGGTTATAGCCCAGGTATTTGGTCAAAGTGAAGGCATTGTCCACGCCTACATACACCCGCAACGCGCTGATCGCATTGTTGGTCAGGCTGCCGATGTTGTTCATGTTGTAGCCCAATGTCAGGTTGGTACATCTCAGGAATGAGCCGTCCTGCAAGTAGAAGGTCGACAAACGCGTGCTGTTGCTTTGCGTCCCCCCGCGTGAGGCACGGTACACGTGCCCGTCGCCCGGCTGCGACTCCGAACGGTAGCGGTTCGCCACTTTGGCATACTGGTTACCCGAGCCTTCCATGTTGTAGAGGTAATAATCCTGCCCGTCGAGCACCTTGTTGCCGTAACTTCCATTAAAAGACGAGCTGAAATCGAAGCTTTTGTAGCTGGCCGTGACCGCGAAACCATAGGTAAATTTCGCATGCGGCGAACCGATCACCCGCTTGTCGGCATCATTCACAACACCATCATTATTCACGTCTTCGAAATACAGGTCACCCGGACGAAGCGGATTGGTAGAAGCCGTTGAACGGGCCGGCCCTTTGAGCTGATAACCTGCCGGGAAGGACTGCGTCGAAGCGTTGTACGCCGCATTATCAGCCGCGATATTCTCCATGTCCTTCTCGCGCACCATTCCTTTTACCTTAAAACCATAGAACATACCGATCGGCTGGCCTTCCTGCGTGATGTGCGTCAGGTACGAACGCTCGGCACCATTGGTAATGATCGTGCTCGCACCACCCATGTCGAGTACTTTGTTGCGGTTCACGGAAATGTTACCGGCTATGTTCAGGTCAAAATCCCTGGTCGAGATCACGCGGGCGTCTACCTGAAGGTCGATACCCTTATTCTGTACTTTCGAGTTCCGGAGATTGGTCAGAATGGTAGAAGCACCCGAAATCGCCGACAGCGGCTGGTTGAACAACAAGTTGTACGAGCGGCTGATGTAGTAGTTCGCCATAACCGACAAACGGTCGTCAAACAAGCCCAGGTCGGCACCGAAGTTGTACTGCGACGTCGACTCCCAGCCCAGGTTCAGGTCTTTGATACCCGTTGCCCACAATGCGGTATTGACGGACCCGTTGCCGTACACCACGCCACCGGGAGCGGCCATGGTCTGGAGGAAGTTGTAGTTACCGATGTTGTTGTTACCACTCAATCCCCAGCTTGCACGCAGTTTAAGTGTAGAAGTATTGCCTAATGCATTTTTGTAGAAATCCTCGTTGGAAATGTTCCAGCCGGCAGACACCGACGGGAAGTTACCCCAGCGGTTGTTCGGGCCGAAACGCGACGAACCATCGGTACGGAAAGTGGCCGTCAGATAATACTTACCATCGTAGTTGTACGCAGCACGGGCCAGGTATGAAAGCAATGTCCAGTTCACTTTGCCGGTTTGGTCGGTTCCGGTATTCAGTGCAAAAAGAGTTGCATCCGCGCCTTTCCCGGTAATTTCCTCGATGCGGTCGTTGGAGAACCCACGAGCGGTTACCGACACGATGTCACGATTGTTTTCCTGCGCTGTATACCCCACCAAACCATCAATGCTGTGCTTGCCGAGTTGTTTTTTGTAGTTCAAAGTAAACTCCGCCAGCTTGTCCATTTGTGTCGTCATCTGCGATACCGCATTCGCCGCAGCGATCGCTTGTGGTGATCCCGGAGGGTTGGCACCGCTACTCAGACTGGTAGGAGAATAGAATTCGTATTTCTCGTTATAGGTCTGCAAACCAAGGTTAACCTTGAAATTCAGATCGGGAATGATCTCATACGTTGCAAAGCCACTGAAAGTCCCACGCTGGCCTCTGCGGTTGATATGCGTTTCTGTCGCCAAAGCCACCGGGTTTTCGATCGACTGGTAGCCATATGCCGAGCTCAATGAAGCCGCTTCATTTTTCGCCAGGCTGCCATCTTCATTATACGCCTTGAAAATCGGCATATAAATCAATGCCCCAAGGATAGGGCCTTTATCAAAACGGCCTTCCTGCACCTCGCGGTTGCTGTTGTAGGTAAATGCGAGGTTCGCACCCACTTTCAGCTTCTTGGTAACATCCGCATCCAGGTTCGTCCGGAAGTTGGTCCTATGCTGGCCGGTGCTCAGGATAATACCCTGCTGGTTGAGCTGCCCGCCGCTGATCGCATACCGCAAACCGTTCTTTCCGCCCGAAAACGAGATATTATGACGGTGCACCGGTGCATTGCGGTAAAGTTCGTTCTGCCAGTCGGTGTTGTATTTCGGAGTAATCAGCTTCTGGTTCGCGAAATCGTACAAATCGGTCGGAATACTCACGGAACCCGCATTACCCACATTTTTGATCCGGGTTGCATTGTCGTCCGAGTACATGCCATCGTTCCAGGTCTTGCCGGCATTCACCATCAGATCACGATAGCTCGCATTGCGGCCGTCGATCATCAGTTGGCCGAATTCGGAGGCATTGAGCAACTTGACCTTCTTGCTCAGCTGGTTCACACCGAACTGGTATTCATATTCCAGCCGGCCTTTACCTTCCTTACCTCTTTTGGTCGTGATCAGCACTACCCCACCCGCTGCACGCGAACCATAAATGGCCGCCGACGCTGCATCTTTAAGGATGTCGATCGATTCGATATCATTAGGGTTTATGAAAACGTCGTTACCGGCCGGATAGCCATCGATCACATACAGCGGATCCGAGCTCGCATTCACCGAGCCCACGCCGCGTACGCGGATCTTCGTGCCTACGTAAGGCGCGCCGCTCACCTGCGAGATCTGCACACCTGCCACCTTACCAACCAATGCTTGCCCCACGGTTGGCGTGCTGAGGTTCAATTCTTTGGCCTTTACGCTGGAAATAGCACCGGTAAGGTCGCTTTTACGCATCGTCGAATAACCTACCGCTACGAATTCGTTCAGCATCATCGCATTCTCTTTCAGGGTAATGACCAGCGGCGTATTGCCGGAAACCACCGCTTCCTGCGCGATAAAGCCCACAAAAGAAAACACCAGCGTCGCACCCGAGCCGGTTTCAAGCGAGAACGTACCCGCGGCATCGGTTACCGTACCTTTGTTGGTACCTTTTTCCAAAACCGTCACACCGAGCAATGGCTGACCGGTCTCATCCACCACCTTTCCCGTCACCGTCATAGCGCGGGTCGGCCTTTCAAACATCATCCGGCCTTTACCGGAAGCCACTGCATGCCTGCCCGGACCGAAAACCAGGATACCTGTCATTACCAACGGAACAATTGGCAGTATCAGTTTCTTCATAATAGTTTTAAAAAATTTAACAAAAACAAGAAAACACGTCACAACCCACTTTAAAAGCCCCGTACTCCGTGCTGAAAAATCGAGCGCAAAAGTATTTTTGGACTATTAATCGAATCGAACGTGTTTATTATGAAAATGTAAAATTTTCAAGAACCAGAAGTAACCGATCACCAGGTTACACGTACCTGATGCATGTTGCTTTTGCGGGATGACGTCACCGCTACCCCCTTCGAAGTAGTGCCGGTGAATGTAAAACCTTCCAGCTCATCGGCCTTATCAATATCCACCGAGTTGAGTACGACCTGCTCCCCTTTTTCAAGTGACTTTTTTAGATCTACAAATGTGAACCGCCAGCGCCGGCCTTCTATCTGGTTTTGAATTAATACTAAAACTCCCTTCTCCGGCACCCAATGCAAGTTTTGAACCCAGGGCCCGCAGGTAAACTTCTTCACGAGCACGCCCGGTGCACTCGTCTTATCTACCTTTTGCAAAACAGCCGGGTCATAGAGACGCACTTCGTTTCGTTTGTCGCCGTAATCGGCGGTCGCGACAAGCCATTTGCCATTGTACTCGACATACTCCGGCCTCGTCCCCTGAATGCAGGCATCGTCCTCAATCGTACGGATCAGGTTGCCATCCAGGGTGCCGGTTTTTAACAGGCCATTCCAGTCGACCTGGTAAATTACGGCCCGCCACGAGGTCCCTTCCGTGTTCAGCCGAATGCTGTTGCCCATAAACACAGGCAATTTACCGTGCCTCGCAATGCCCGTCGGATGGTTGATCACATCCTTGCCGTCAACAGTCAGCCGGATTTCCTTTCCCGTATAACGCAGAGAATCGCCAGTCTGGCGGTATTCCCGCACCATGCCGACTTCACGGTCCCCGTACAAATACACTTTCCCATCCAGATAAGCCGCTCCCTGACAAGCACCGAGAGAGTCTACGGTGTGAGAGGATACAAGCGACACATCCGGCACGGCAGGAATAGTAAATGCGGCAAAAACCGCAGCAGCAACGATTGCGACACCCGATAATTTCAGTAGTTTCATTTGAGATAGGTATTAAAAAATTGCGGGTGCGAAGCAAAGCCCCGCACCCGCTTAAAAATTTCAGGTTATTACCAAAGTGGCTGTTTCAGCTTTACGAAATAGATTGTATTGCGGTCGACGGCGCCGGTAGCGGGCAAGAGTTTCTGCGCATATGCACCTCCTGCTCCCACTACACCGAAATCGTCGTCGTTCGAAATGGCAATGGTCGTCGAATTGATGATCGCGATCCCTTCGGCTTTATCGTGCGGATAAAGGGTCGGAATATCGGTCATCAAATCCGCCACGAGTGTCTTGGTCACAGGTTTAATACCATTCGCAGCCAGGTTGGAAGCATTTTTCAGCTGTTCCACGGTAAGTCCGCCGTACAACTTCCCGTTCACCCCATTCGCCGGATCGGAAATGTCGGTAGCATTACCCAGATCGATTTTATACACTTTTTTGATCACCGTCGCACGGTTGGCATTGGTGGCATACTCACCATCACGTTCGAGCACAAGGAAAGTAGTATTGTCGATCGCTACAATCTCGCTGTTTGCCTGCAAATTGGCGCGGTCGATGAGATACACATATTCCTTGCTCACACCGGTAGCGATGTCGAAACTCAGGATGCGCGTCACCAGCGAGCCTGAGACCGCTGCTGCCGACGGATTATAAAGCGGGAATTGCATGATACCAACGAGCGTTTTGCCGTCAGGTGTGATCGTGAGCCCCTCCATGCCTCGGTTCGGGCGTCTTTTAGCAAAAACCAATGGGATTTTTCGGCCGCCTGCGCCATTGCCGAATGGGTTGATCCGCTCGAGTGTTTTACCGTTCGCATCGAAATGTACGATATGCGGGCCATATTCGTCGCTTACCCAAAACGTGCCATCTTTCGCGAGCGCCAGGCCTTCCGAATCGAGCCCGTCGATACTGTTAGAGAGCGTATTATTGTTCACATCCAGCGCCAGCTCCCCGCTATACCCGAATCCGGGAGGGTTAGGAAGACCATTCAATTTCGCTCCGTTCTCGTTTTTCAGCTCAATGGTCTTTTCCAGGACCAGTTGATCGCCGATCAGTCTGAATTTGCCGATTTGCGGCGCAAAGCCCGGATCAGCAAACACTTTGGAATCGGGCACCGTACCATCGATATTGGAACCGCGATCGGTGAGCAGGTAAAATGCCATGTGGTCGTTCGGATCCTGCACCACTGCCGATCCGAAACCACCATTGTATACTTTCACATTCCCGACCTGGGTAACGACCGCCGGGTTTTGTGCCTCGGCCCTGTCGGGGTAGTTTTCACCGGGAAGACCGTGGTCGGTGCAGCTATTGAGCACCGCTACGGCGGCGGCTGTCGAAATAAGGGAAAGCAAAAAAGGTTTCATTCGTATCCGGGTTAGTTTGCGTAAAACTACACCGGCCGACTTTACCCGAAAGTTAATTTACAACACTTCAAATCAACATATTGTTAAGACCTATTTCCCTCCCTTACCCCTGAAACTGGGCGGCTGAATGTAGAATTCGACCGTAGCAGCAAGGCCGGAAGTACGCACGGGCACGGCATCCTGCACCATTTTATTGGAGATATTCTTGCGGTAACCGCCAAAAACCTCCACTCCCGCAAAATTTCCAAACTTGCGGTTATAAGAAATGCCCATATCGACGTCTATCCTGCGGCATACGTCAGGCGTTCCCTCCGCCACACGGTTAAGATAATACGTTCGCGTAACCGCCTCGGCTTTAAAATAGAGCCGATCGTTGGGCGAGAGGTTATGCCGCCAGGACATTTTCTTAGGCAGCATAATTTCGACGCCTCCTTTCTCCGAGAGATTGTAGTTGAAGACAAAAACAGGCAGGAAGGTCAATTTATAACTTTTGTTGAAAATGATCCCGGCACCGATTTCCTTGTTGGGGGATGTCCTTTTCAAATAGGAAGCCGAGACGGTGTAATTCAGCGGAATTTCCTTAGCGGAAAGCATCGCAAAATTGCCCGTCTTATTAATATGAGAGGTCAGAAGAAGCCAGGACGTGCTATCCAGCCTGACAAACGAGTTAACATCCAATGCAAATGTACGGAGGTTCCAACCTTCAAACTTTTTGACCGGATTCTCGCCACTACTCTTGAATTCAAGCTGCTCGGCCCGGTAGTTGGGGCCGACAACAACAGCGAAATTCTTTTTATTGAGAACAGGTAGCCATGCACGGACATACATTTCCTCGTTTGTAAAGGTTTTGGTCCCTCCGTTCGCAAAACGGTAAACTTTCCCCGGCGCGTGCGTCGTGCGGAAAGTAATCCATTTGGACGGGGCCATGCCGGGTAAACCGGGTTTTTGGGCACAACAAACCATGCTTATGCCCCATAAGGATAAGAAAAACGCAAATGCCTCCGGCTTCCGAAATTGCATACTAGGCCTGTAAATGGTTGTAATAGTTCTAAGTCGCACTAAATTACTCGCTATGAGCCGGTAACGCAGCTATGTACGAATTAAGTTCCGCGCCCAAATAGTCGCAGGAACGCATTACATATATACGTCTGGTCAACATGATTTAATAAACGACTCAGGAGGCATTTCAGATATATGGGCCTTGTTTTTTAAATCCGAACAAATACAACTCACGAAAAACAAAGTAGGCGAAAACGGGACAGGAAAAGGCATTGTTTGAAAACTATAAGCAATGATTTGAAAGTATTAATATCGATAGAAAACAGGCTGCTAATTTTGCGATCGTATTAAACCCCTTTTTCTGAAATGATACAAGCAAAAGCATACGCAGCCCAAACACCCGAGACGGATTTGGCACCGTGGGAATTTGAAAGAAGAGATGTCGGCGCACATGACGTTCAGATTGAAATCCAGTATTGCGGCGTCTGCCACTCCGATCTTCACCAGATCAAGGACGAATGGTTTCCAGGCGTTTTCCCGATGGTACCCGGACATGAAATTGTCGGAAAAGTCGTCCAGGTAGGCGCACACGTGAAAAAATTCAAAGCAGGCGACCTTGCCGGTGTAGGCTGTATGGTCGATTCGTGCCAGGTTTGCGAAAACTGCAAGGACGGCCTGGAACAGTACTGCCTCGAAGGAAACACCCAGACCTACAACAACCTCGACCGCAGCGGCGTACCTACTTATGGCGGTTATTCGAACACCATTGTCGTAAGGGAAGAATTCGTTCTTTCTGTTTCGGACAAATTGCCGTTGGCAGCCACAGCCCCATTGTTGTGCGCTGGGATCACCACCTACTCCCCGCTTCGCCATTGGAAAGTAGGCAAAGGTCATAAGCTGGCTGTACTAGGCCTTGGCGGCCTTGGCCACATGGGCGTGAAATTCGGTGTGGCATTCGGTGCCGAAGTAACCGTGCTCAGCACCTCCGCTTCCAAAGAGCAGGCAGCGAAAGACTTAGGCGCACATCATTTTGTGGTTACTTCAGATCCCGAGCAGGTCAATGCCGTAAAAGGCAGCTTCGACTTCATTCTCGACACCGTTTCTGCCGTACACGACATGGATTTGTACCTGTCGCTGCTCCGTACGAACGGAACGCTCATCAATGTAGGTGTGCCCACTGAGCCCTATTCCGTTCAACCGTTTTCGCTGCTGACCGGTCGCCGCAGCATGGCAGGCTCCGGCATCGGAGGCATTGCCGAAACACAGGAAATGCTTGATTTCTGTGCCGAGCACAATATCGTGTCCGACATCGAGCTGATTGATATCAAGGACATCACCGCTTCCTACGCACGCATGCTCAAAGGCGACGTACGGTACCGGTTTGTGATTGATTTGGCCACTTTATAAGATTAACCCCGGTACCGAAACGGTGCCGGGGTTTGAAAAAACGCATCATATTCCTTCCAGTACAATCATTCTCCGCTCATGAATTGCATTCCTGTAATTCTTGATTCTCAATTCGATTTCCCGAACGTCCTCGCAACATAATCCCGGTTTCACTTTCTCGATTTCCAGCTCAGCAATGTGCTTTTTGGCTTCATATTCATAATAAGCCAGACGCCCATGTGCACTCAATAATTTCCAGGCAATAAATGTAAGATACCCGAAAACGGGCGCACAAACGGAGATAACTCCTTTGAACCCAAATTCTGGAAGTTGAAGAAATAGTGTGGAATAGAACGAGGCAACCGCAGTAACAGTACTGTTAGCTTTATTAACCGGGCTCCTTTTCCTGCTCTTCTGTAAGTACATTTATTTCCAAAAATCTAACATTTCTTTGTCAAAATCTTTCGGGGGATGTTTTCTGAATGTGATCGTCTTGCCATTCTCAGGGTTATAGAATGTAACTTCATCCTTGAAAAAAATAGAAAGAGCTTTAACAACAGAATACACCCCCCAACTCCCCGTGCCGATCAGCACAGCCCAGGAAAAATAATTGGTCAACTCTTCATAATTTATCGGGCCCATAAAAATGTCGTTTAGTTGATTAATCGCCTTTGTTTCAACCAAATATATTGCACCGTTTCCCGGTTTCAAAGCAAATAAAATACCGTTTATCGTGCGGAGACCTAACCATCTGTGTATAAGCAAAAGTGCCGCCCGGGAAATGTCCGAACGGCACGCTGGTTTTCAGGTTATGAAACAGGTTTATTCTCCCAGAAAATCATTTGCTTCTTGCACAAACCGGTCTGCATATTGATAGAATGCCGCGTGGCCAGCATCGGGATAAACCACCAGATTAGCATTGGGAATACTTTGTGAGGCATTGATAGCATTGATCACCGGAACAGGCACATCATTTTTCCCCTGCACATACAGTACCGGCTGCTGAATCGCTTTCAGTTCATTCAATGCATTCGGGTAAGGCTTGGCCCAGGCAAGTACCGCGCCCAGTTGCGCGCCGCCCGCCTGTTGGCTCAAAGCCTGGTCACGGTCCGTTTTACGTTGTTGAACGCGCTCATACGACGCTTTCCCCGCTTTCAGGCTGGCTTCGGATTTGGTGAAACCGAATGTCAGGAACGTTTCCTCAGGAGTAAGGTTGGCCGTCGACGCGATGATGTTCGGCAAATTGGCAAGCCCTTCGCTCCCCTTCGGCCCGGTTCCGGTCAGAATGGCTTTACGGACCATGCCCGGCTCGGTGAGCAGGATTTGTTGGGTGATAAAACCACCCATCGAGAAACCCATCAGATCCACTTTGGTAAAGCCCATTGCTTTCATAAATACCACAGCATCGGCAGCCATGTCCGCGATTGTAGCAGGTACCTGACCGGTGGAGCTACCCACACCCCTGTTATCAAACAAAATCACTTTATGTTTCTGAGCCAGCCCGTTGGTAATTGCAGGGTCCCAGTCGTCCATCGAGCTTCCGAGCGATGCCAGCAACACCAACGGAATCCCCGCCTGGTCGCCCAGAATACGGTAAGCATATTTTACGCCCCCTGCTTCTACAAATTGTGTTTTAGCCGTTTGGTGGTAGTCCACCGCAACCGGTGCAGGTTGATTGCCGGAAGCCTCGTCGTTATTGCAGGAAACAAGTCCGAATGCCAGTAAGGCCGAGAAGAGTACAGATTTAAAAGAAACACCCGTGTTGATTTTCATTACTTTAATTGTTTGGTATGTGAATGATTGACGGGTCAAAAGTAGATTCACATACCAGCACGGGAAATCAGGATAACACCCAAATCGGCGAAACAGCCCTTGAAATGGACAGCGTGGTAGCTCAAATGCCAAACGCCGGGTGCGCTCTCCGACTTGCTGTTTTAACGGGAAGTATAAGGACCGTGAATTGATTTGACTTTCAGCTGCTCGTCGCGGTCGTCAAGCACAAAGACCCGGTAGCTATCTCCCCCATTGGCCACCCGCACAACCACGTGGCCGCTATCGCTTTTCAAACGGTTGAGCAATTCGCCAACCACCAGCTTGTTGGCTTCCAGCATATCCGTAGCGAACACGTCGCGCTCGCCCTGGTAAATACGCTGCGAATAAATGCGGTCGAGCACATCATGCCCGGGGTGATCCGATGACCAGACCGGAATTACCAGCACACGTGGCCGCAATGCCCCAAGCAGCACGTCGTTCTGCGAGTCACGGTTGCCGTGGTGATCCAGAATATGAACATCCACGGGACCTACGGCCTTCGCCACCGGCGTTTCCACATCATGCCAGGCAGGCACACCCGGTTGCAAAACACCTGGCGTATCGCCGCCGGTAAAGTAATCGAACTTACCGTAGCTGATCCTGGTGGCAATACTGCACATGTTTTCGCTGGGATATTGCTCGGGTTTCAGGTCTTTCAACTCCGGGAAGTGCTTGCGGGTCGTGGTGCCAACGCCTGTCCAGATTTCGCCGTTCACCGAAATATTCCGCACTTCGAACAGATTTTTGTACTTCTGAGGATCATGCAGCAACACGATCTGATCGTTCCTACCCGGAACGCTTACCTCTACACGCAGCCCCTTGTTTTTCACCTGCCAGTCAAGAAACGTCCGGTAGTTGCGTACCATCGTATCCGTTAATGGTCGTGGGTAGGCGTAATCAGGCCAGCCGCGGTCGATGATTTTTTTCACCGGCACAAACTCCGCGACCTCCGTAATACCCGCCAATGCATACTTGCCCTGCTCGGAGCGTTTGGAAATGGACGTCGGCGTTCCCATATGGTCGTCATGAAAGTGCGTCATCAACGCATAATCGACAACCTGCACTTTAGAAACCTTGCGGATATACCGCGCGATCCATTCGCCGGGCTGGCGTTCGGCGCTGGGTTTCGCCTTTGTGTTGCGCGGGCTTTGCGTGCGGGCCTCCGTGGGATCGAGCGCGCCTGCGTCTACAAGAAACGTGGTACCGTCCGGCAGGATCATGAACGTCGCATTTCCCATGCCGGTGTTGATATGATGAATATCCATTTCACCCTCCTGCCAGGCCGGCAATGGCCGGCCAACAGTTTGCGCAGAAGTAATAGGCGCATAAAAGCCCAGCCAAAGAATGGCCAGGCCTGTTTTTACAATAGTGGTGTATCTCATTTTAGCTTACTGAAAAGGATTAGTCCTGTACCTCCAAAGCATGCAATTTATCAAACTCCCGGATAGTTTTCCGAATCTGCTTCCGGTGCACGCCGCTGTACTGGATTTGCAGCGCACTGGCTTTCTCGGGTTCGAGGTTTTTCAATTTCCAGTACTTCGGGTGCGTCAGCCCGATAGGCGGACGAAACTCTTCTTCCTTCGGGTCTTTGATCAAAACATCGACCTGGAGACTTACTTTCGAGAGGTCGTCGGCCAGTACGCCCTCCACTTTTACTTTCACGGCTCTTCCGGTTTCTAAAACAAATATTTTTTCGTGCGTCATCTCACATCCAAACTTAATTCGGCGCCAAAGGTAAGGAGCCGAATCAAGATAGAGGATGCTTTAACAAAATCTTAATTTTCATTGGACGTCCCACCAGTTCTTCACCGCCTGAGTATCACCGCCTATACGCTTGGCAGCACTTTCACTGTTTTGTGCATTGCTGGCGCGTGTGTTACTGGGATATTTCAACCGTTTGGGCACATCGGTCACGTCCGGATCGAGGCTACCCGACGCCGGGGGGATAAATAGTACGCTGCCGTCCGGCTTCTTCGGATCGAGCCGCAGGCGTTCCAGCCAGGATTGCAGTCCCTGCATGTACATTGCTATCCATTTCTGCGAACCAATCACATTCTTCCAGGCCCCTGCCTTGTAGGGCACCGCTTTCAGATAAGTTTCGACCGCTTTCGCGTCCGTAATGCCCCATTGCGCCATCGAGGCCTTCACGGCTTCATTGTAAAGTGCCTCCGGCGTATCATTTCCCACATTCATCCCACGCGCCGCAGCTTCCGCTTTGATAAATGCCACCTCCGCAAAAGTGATCACGTAACCCTTGGCCGAGCCGCTGTAAGCAATCACACCCGGCTTAGAAAGGCCTATCATCGTTGGCATATTGGCCTCTGTACCGTAAACTTTGCCAATGTATTTGCCATTGGTTTCATCCGGCCGTGCAAAAATCGGCAGGCGCGGGTCGTCGACCGACTGCAGATATTCCACCAGCGTAGAAGTAACGGCAAACTCCACCAATGGACGTTCGACATCATTATATGGAAAGCGGTTGCTCGTGGTAGCCACATTATATGGGAAATACACGTCTTGTGCGGTTCCGGTCAACGTATTTTTGACGGCATCTTCGATAACGGTCTTCGCTTCCGCCGGCGCGGCGTCGGCCATACGCATCGCGATGCGCATGCGTAACGCGTTCGCGATCCTGATCCATTGCTGCGCATCACCTTTGGCAATAATGTCCCCGCGGATCACTCCGGAAGACGCACCGGAAAGCACATCGATCTGCGTTTTCAGGGAGCTAAGCAACGCTGTGTAAACATCCCTTCCCTGATCAAATACCGGTTGGGGAATGCTTTCGCCCTGCAATGCCTGCGTGTAAGGAATATCGATATACACGTCGGTAAGCACGTGAAAAATCCAGGCTTTCAGGATCTCGGCAACGGCCAGGGTATGGGCGCTTTTTTCTGCGGGATGCCGGTCATAGTAGTTGCTAATCTCCTTCAAATCCATCAAGGGGCCGGCATAAAGCCCTGCCCAGAGGCCGTCGTTGGTAAACAGGAAGCGCCCGTCGGAAGTTTTGTCGGTACCCATCCAGTATTGCGAAAGCTCCATGCCGATCCGCCCGTTGAAATAGGTGTCATACATCAAGTCGCAAGCACGCTTTTCTGCATTGGAAAGAAGAAATTCCGGCTGCGTTTCACTCGACCGCGCCGGGTCGGTATTCAGCGATTCGAAATTGTCGCAACCCGTAAAGCCCAGCAGGATCGCGAGTAGAAGTAATATCTTGTTTTTCATATCATTCGATTTAAAGCCGGATCAGAAAGTAACATTCAGGTTCACACCATAGCTTCGCACGGCTGGCAATGCCCCACCTTCAAAGCCGATCTGATTGCTGATGGAATTGGTAATGTTGGCAGGGTCAACATTCGGCGCATTGCTTTTGATCAACCAAAGATTCCGTCCGGTAAGCGTCACGCGCAATGCCTGCATCCGGATCTTCTGCGCCCAGCTATCGGGTAGGTACCAGCCCAGCCGCACCTCACGCAGGTAAATGTAGCTGCCATCGTAGAGGTTAGCCCTGCTGATCCGGTTACCGCCATCGGCATTAAAGTGCGTCCGGGCAGCTACTGCGATGTCATTAGGCGATCCGTCGGCTTTCACACCCGGGTTGATCACGCCATTTTCGCGGATACCATTCTCTGCCGTCTCTTTCAGCATACCCGACTTGTTGCCGTACAAATTGGTATATGAAAAGAAATCACCACCCTTTTGAAAATCAACCAGCGCCGACAGGTAAAAATTCTTGTAGCTCAGCATATTCGAAAGTCCGCCGATGAAATCCGGGTTGGCGTCGCCGATGATCACAGGCGTGGCAGTCACATTATAAGTCCCGTTGTCGGCCACCGTCCGGTTACCTTTGGAATCATACACATAATCCGTCCCCAGCATCGTGCCGAGCGACATTCCTTTCTGCGCTACCATCGATACCTTGTTGGTCCGGCGCTCGGTACCGATAATGAACCGTTCGATGCCCGCGATATTATCGCCGGTACTGTTCAGGTCGAGGACAATGTTTTTGTTTTTGGAAAAATTAAGTCCTACCCGCCAGCTGAAATGGGTTGTCATTACCGGTGTAGCCGAAAGTGTAAGCTCGATCCCTTTGTTCTGCACCGTGCCGCCATTCACGACTTTCGTGGTAAAGCCGCTTTCCGAAGGAATCTGCACATTCCAGATCTGGTTTTTCGTCTTACGGTTGTAGTAGGTAAAATTAGCTCCGAGGCGGTCGTTGAAGAATTTGAAATCCACCCCCGCTTCCGTTTCCGATGATAATTCCGGTTTCAGACGGCTATTGAAAAGCTTGTCCGAAGTACTTTGCAAAGGATAAGTATCAAATGGCGCCACATAATCGTAATACCTTGACACCGAGTACGGATCGGCATCGTTACCCACGCGTGCATATGAGAGGCGCGCCTTCCCGAGCGTAAGCCATTTCAAATCGGTGATCAGGTCGGAGAAAATGAACGAGCCCGATACCGACGGATAGAAATAGGAATAATTGCCGGTCTGCTTGAGTGTGGATGCCCAGTCGTTGCGGCCGGTGGCAGTGAGGTACAGGTATTTGTTATAACCTAATGTGACTGAGCCGAAAACGGAATTGATCTGCTTGTTTCCATAAGAATTGGAAACGGTCGCAGGCGTCACCGAGTTTTGCAGCACATACACCATCGGGTTTTGCAATCCGCCATTCGTATTTCCGGCATCGATACTCGACTTGATCCTCAATATGTTGCCCCCTGCCACTGCTTCCAGGGTGAATTTGGAATCGGCGAAGCTCTTATTGACATTCAGCGTTCCCTGGTAGTTGTTCTCATTATTAATCACCGCCCGTTTGGCATAAGAACCTACAAAAAAGCCTTTCGCGCTCCTGACCTCGTCGAGGTGATTGAGATAATCCGAGAAAACGCGGACGTCGGCAGAGAGCCAGTCTGTCAGCTTGTAAGTAAGGCCTGCATTGCCGAAATAGCGGTTATTCTGATCGGTATTGTAGTTTTCGTACTGGTTCCAGTACGGATTCTGGGTAAATGCGGGTTTCTGGATATTCCACGCAGTGCGGTTCCACGACTGCTCGGTACCATCCGCGTACTTGTAATTGCGCAGGTAAGCGTCGGCGATTTGCCGCTGCCCGAACATCACATAAAACAGCATCGGGTTATTGCCGAAGAAACCCGTTCCCGGCCGGCCTTTGGAATGGTCATTCACATAATTGATCCCGCCGCTAAATGTAAACTTGTCGGTAAATTTATAAACCGTATTCAGGCTGATAAAAAAGCGGTTCAGGTTACTGCCCGGGTAAATAAAGTTCTGCTTGGTCTGCCCTGCCGAAAAACGGATCGAGCCGTTATCACCGCTGCTGGCCACGGAGAGGTTATTCGAGAATGTGACGCCGGTTTTGAAAAAATCCTTCGCGTTGTCAGGATGCGCGCTCCACGGGGCTGTTTTACCAAAATTCGGGTTATTCCGGTCCTGGTCCCACGACCAGTAATGCCGCACCAGCTGACCTTCCATTTTCGGGCCCCACGATTCGTCGGTACCGTAGTCGGGAATGAGATCGTAACGACCCTTGCCATCGCCGTCGTCGTAAGTACCACCGCCAGGCAGGAAGCCGGACGGGTTCTGATTGACATACAACTTCGTAAAACTCGAACTTCCGCCGCCTCCGTAAAGGTTTTGGAACTTAGGTAAAAGCGACACCTGGTCGGCCTGGATATTCAGGTCATAATTCAACGAAAGTTTGCCGGAGCCCTTGCCGGTTTTGGTGGTAATGTAAATGACCCCGTTCTGTCCGCGACTACCATAAAGTGCCGTCGCCGCGGCGCCTTTGAGTACCGAAATATTCTCGACGTCGTTAGGGTTGATGAGCTGCGCCGGGTTACCATAGTCGTAGCCGCCACCGCCGGTCCCCTGCCCACCGGTAACACCGTACGAATTCAGGTTCATATTCGCCATGGGCACACCATCGACGATAAACAATGCATTGTTATTGCCCGAAATGGATTTCAAACCCCGGATCGTTACCCGCGACGAGCCGCCCATCGAGCCACTGTTCCCGCCGATTTGCACCCCGGCCAGTTTCCCCTGCAAGGAATTGATGTAATTCACCTCCCGGGCCTCCTGGATGCCCCCGCCGTCGATCTGCTGCACCGCATAACCGACATTCCGCGTGCTGCGCTGCACCCCCAGTGCGGTTACCACCACTTCTCCGAGGCTCTTTATGTCGGCTTTCAGCTTGACGGTCACCTCGGTCATTCCGGCGGGTACGTTAACGTCCTGGGTCACATGACCGATTGACGACACGGTAAGCACGTGGCTGCCGGCGGACAAAGCGATACTGAATTTTCCGTCCGCGTCGGTATTGGTGCCGTTGTTAGTACCCTTCACGAGCACGCTCACGCCCGGTATGCCCGCATTGGATTCATCTGTAACCCTGCCTTTCACACGCCTGTCCTGCCCGGCTGCTTCGTATACACAAAACAGCATGGCCAGTAAGACCGATAAACAACTTCGTATCGATTGCGCCATATTGGTAAAATTTAAAGATTAAATATTCTTTAAAGGCGAAATCGGAATACGTATACTGAGGGGTACTTGACGAACGTAAAGGAAATCGACGACTGAGGTTAAAGTGTCGACGAATCGGTAAAACAGGACTGGCTTTCAGGTATTAGAATGTGAAAAGTGGCCCCCTGGCCTTCTCTGGAAGTGGCGTAAATATGCCCGTGGTGGTTTTGAAGGATCTTCTTACACATCGCCAGTCCGATACCTGTCCCTTCAAAATCCTTCTTACCATGCAAGCGCTGGAAAATTTCGAAAATCTGTTCGGCATAAACCTGCTCAAAGCCGATACCATTGTCGCTGATTTGCAAATGATGATAAGCACACCGGGGATCCAACATCGGGTATGATTTCAAATCCGCTTTATTCAACATTTCCGCTGAAACGGAAATGACGGGGTCCACACCACTCTTTGTGAATTTCAATGCATTGGAAATAAGGTTTCCGAAGAGCTGCGCCATCTGTAACGGAACGGCCTCCACCACCGGAAGCTCGTGATAAGTGATCGACGCGCGTTTTTGGCCAATCAGCAGTTCGAGGTCGTCCACAATATTATCGAGCACGAGGTTAAGGTCGGTTTCCGCAACCAGGTCCGTGTCCCTCGACAATTGGGAAAAGGTTAGAACGTCACGGATCAGCAGCAGCATTCGCGACGACGCATTCTTGATTTTATCCAGATAATTGCGCTGGCGATCAGTGGTGCCATTCAGTTCGGCTTCCAGCATTTGGGTAAATGTAGCTACCTTCCGAACCGGCTCCTGCAAGTCGTGAGAAGCAATGTAGGCAAATTGCGCCAGCTCTGCATTGGAACGTTGCAAATGCCGGTTTGCCGTCGCCAGCTCCCGTGTGCGTTCGGCTACGACCTCCTCCATTTGCAATTTCGCAGCCACTTGTGCTGTCACATCCTGGCAGAGGATCATTACGCCATGCACTTTGCCGTCATCGCCCCGGTAGGGCTGGTACACCAGGTTCAGGAACCCTTCCTTTCGTTCGTTATCCACAAACACGAAATAGGGATGCTCACTGAGAAAAATCGGTTCACCGGTCGTTCTGACCCCTTCCAACACATTCCTGAAATGCGGCTCCGTTTCCGGGATCACGGAAAAAAGCGGTTTGCCAAGCAGCTCTTCGCGCGAACGGCCAATTAGTTGCCCATAAGCATCGTTGACAATCTCCACGACCATATCCTTTCCGATGAGTACGATTATCCCCACCGTAGCATCGCTCACCAGGTTCTGAAAGCGCCGCTCGGAATCGTGCAGCCGGTTGAATATCATCACCTTCTGGGTGGTCTCGGTACAGGTCACAAATACGCCATTAACCCGACCGCTGTCGTCGTAAACAGGGCTGTAACTGAACGTCCAGTAAATATCCTCGATCTTGCCGTTCCTGAAAAACGGCACAAGCTGATCTTCAAACCACACGGGCTCACCGGTCGTCATCACTTTGGTTAGCAACGGGCCGATGAAGTCCCAGATTTCCGGCCATACCTCCTCCCCTTTCCTTCCGAGCGCCGGATGTTTGCCCTCCGCGCCCAGGCTCGGGCGGAAAGCATCATTATAAAAGCAGATCAGGTCGTCGCCCCAGAACAGGAACATCGGGAATGCCGAATGCAGCACGATCCCCAGGGTCGTCCGCAAACTTTGCTGCCATTGCTCCGGCGGACCGATCGGCGTTTGAGACCAGTCGAACGAGCGCGTCAGAGCACCCATTTCGCCGCCTCCCTGAATAAAATGAAAAAACTGGTCGTCTTTGGGCCTACGTAAATCCATATGAATGAATGAATACGCAGATGCAACTACTATAATCGCGCCAGAACTGGGCGGCTAGACCAATACTTCATCGAGAATCGCCACCAGATCTTCGAAACGACCCGGTTTTGTAAAAAAATGGCACGCACCCAGTTCTTTTACCTGCATTGCTGTCGCTGCATTGGAAGATGTGGACAAAATCACCACCGGGATTTTGCGGAGTTTTTCATCCTTTTTGATCTCCATTAAAAATTGCTGCCCGTTCATAAGGGGCATATTGAGATCAAGAAAAATAAGATCGGTTTCGAGTTCCCCGCGGTGAATCTGGCTTAAAGCCGTCCTGGCACTGTCCAGAACAGTGCAGCGAACCGGTTTTCGGGTACATTCAAGGGCTGTCAGGAAGATTTCCTGATCGTCTTCGTCATCATCGATGAGAAGAATATTCTGATAAAGCATTCAATAGGGAGCGTAAAAATCCTTGCAAATTATATTACAACGGTACTTAAACCAAGTAAACCTTTGCAGCGAATTAATATACCCTATATTTTGCGCTTTCAATTCCTTAAACCAACCGAAAACCATATGTCATTCCAGGGATACCTCAAAACCATCCTCGCCAAAACCGGCAAGGGCCCCGACGATTTCCGGAAGCTTGCAGAAGAAAAAGGCTTCACGGCCAACGGACAATTAAAAGCCAGCACGAAGGCTGGCGATATTGTTCAATGGCTTAAAACGGATTATGAGCTTGGCCAGGGGCACGCCATGGCCATTTACGCATTGCTGAAAGGCATCAAGGACGAAAACAGCGATTGACCTCTACACCGCTTACCGGATATCCTGAAAACGCCCCTGAGCGAGGTCGCCGGTTTCATAACCCTTTTTGAACCAGTACATCCGTTGCTGCGAGGTGCCGTGCGTGAATGCGTCCGGTACCACGTAACCCTGAGATTCCTTCTGGAGCTTGTCGTCACCGATGGCATTGGCGGCGGTCAATGCCGCTTCCAAATCGCCGGGTTCCAGGATTTTACTCATCTGGTTGGCGTGGTTGGCCCACACGCCCGCGAGAAAATCGGCCTGTAATTCCAGTTTTACCGACAGCTTGTTGTAATCGGCCTCGCTCAGCCTTCTCCGCTGCTCCTGCACCTGCTGCGAGATCCCCATCAGGTTCTGTACATGGTGGCCCACCTCATGCGCCACTACATACGCGACCGCGAATTCGCCGGGCGCATTGAACCGGTCGCGCAGCTCGTCGCAAAAGGTAAGATCAATGTAAACCTTATGATCGGCCGGGCAATAGAATGGCCCCATAGCCGACGACGCCCCGCCGCAAGCGCTTTCCGTAGCATTCGAAAACATCTGTAACACCGGCTTCTCGTACTCGGCGTTATTCTGCGCGTAAATCTGCGTCCATACATCCTCGGTACTTCCCAACACCGCCGACACGAAATCCGCCGTTTTGTCGTCCGGGCGCGGCCCAGCCTGCCGGGTTTCGGCCTGTTCGGTTTGAGCGCCTTGTATGTTGGAAATTATCTCCTGCGGGTCCTGACCGGTAAGCAGCCCGATAGCGACCACGATGATCACCCCGATGCCTCCCAATGCAACTTTGCCCCCGCCCGACATTCCGCGGCGGTCTTCAACGTTGCTGCTTCTGCGTAAATCCTGCCAACGCATGTTGTTGATGTATTTTAGGTTAAAACTAGAACTTAATGCGGGTCCGGTATCCGAACCCGCGGCACTCAAATATAGAAATAATGCCAACCATGAAAAGAGGTGTGCCGCGATAATTTTACAATGGCCCCTCCGCCCTACAAGAATTGTCGTGAAAGTCTACAATATGCATATTCCGTAAAGGCTTTTCTCCATACAATAACTTGTAAAGCCGTTAAATAAGTAATTCCGAAACATTGCTCAATAAATTCTTCGACCGATAGCCGATGTATTTAATTTTAGGCAACCAGAAGTTAATTAAATCGGCCTATGTCTTACACTAAACCTTACTTTGCAGGATTCGAGTATCAATCCACTGAAGTCTGTAAGTTTCTGCAGGCGTACAGCACATTTACACTGATGCTGACCAACGGGGCGATCGTTCACCACCAGCCTGAACACGCACTGGATTTTCAACGCTGGCTTAACCACCACCAGATCGAGGACATTCGCGTGTCCATCCGAAACAACGACCCGGCGGCCGTTACGCCGCAGTAGCAGCCCTGCTGTTGCAAGCACTCAACTCCTGACGTTCCTCTTTACTCTCCTCTCTGCTTTATACTCTTTTCTCTCCGGTCCTCCCGCCAAATCATCCCAGCCTGCCTGATGGCTACGCAAACGGAGTATCAGGTTCGATCAACCCGCGATCAACTTTTTGAACTTATTCTCCGTATTTTTGCATAAAATCAATAAAACTACACACGTCCAGAGTCCATTGCCCGTTCCGCATACCTCGCCAGCTCCATCGCCAAACAAAACCCCGACAAAGAGCGTATAACGGCACGGCTCGCGGCTTTTGCTATTTTTCCGACCTGGAAATCGGTGGAGATCAATCGGGTATCATTTGGTATGAAGCATATTCAATTTTTCTTTTTGTGGGTTTTGCTGGCCGGACATTTCTTTGCGTGCTCCCCCAAACTACCCGAGGACGTGGAGGTTGCCATGAAAGCGCTGCCCGATAAGCTGGATTATAACCAACACGTTAAACCCGTGCTCTCCGACAAATGCTTTGCCTGCCACGGACCGGATAAAGCGAAGCAAAGAGGCGGCCTCCGCCTGGACATGGCCGAATCTGCGTTTCATAAAGTGTCCAAAAATTCGGGACTGACCGCTATTGACCCCGGCGATCTGGCCGACAGTGAATTTTTTCATCGTATCATCTCCTCCGATCCGGAATACATGATGCCCACGCCTGAGTCGCACCTGAGCCTCTCCGCGCGCGAGAAAGCGATTTTGATCCGCTGGATCGATGAAGGCGCCGAATACAAGCCGCATTGGGCATTCGTAAAACCTGAAATACCCGACGTTCCGGATACGCAGCACGATAACCTGGCGATCAATCCGATAGATCATTTTGTATTCAAAAAACTGAAAGAAGAACAATTGCAACCTTCCGCGCAGGCAGAGAAAGAAATACTGCTCCGCCGCGTTTCGCTGGACCTTACCGGCCTTCCGCCGACGCTGGCAGAAACGGATGCGTTTTTAAAAGACAATTCGGCGAACGCCTACGAAAAGCAGGTCGACCGGTTGCTCGCATCTCCGCATTATGGCGAAAAAATGGCCGTCGACTGGCTCGATCTGGCCCGTTTTGCCGATTCACATGGCTATACGGTCGACAGGCTGAGGGATATGTCGCCTTACCGCGACTGGGTGATCAACGCATTCAACAAAAACATGCATTACGACCAGTTCGTCCATTGGCAACTCGCCGGCGACCTCATGCCCAACCCGACGAAGGAAATGCGCATCGCTACCGCATTCAACCGCAACCATCAGCAGAACATGGAAGGCGGCATCATTGAAGAAGAATTTCAAACCGAATACGTTGTCGACCGCACCAACACCTTCGGCGACGCATTCCTGGGTCTTTCGGTAGGCTGCGCCAAGTGCCACGATCACAAGTACGACCCCATTTCACAGAAAAACTATTACGAGCTGTTCAGCTTCTTCAATAATGTGAAAGAAGCCGGGCAAATATCATGGGACGATGCATTACCAACGCCGACAATGCTCCTGCCCACCGCAGCACAGGAACAGACGCTCCGGTTTATCCAAACCAGGATCAAAACCCAGGAACAGCAGCTTGCAGCTGCCCAGCGCAATGCGGAAGCCGGTTTCAAGCAATGGATGAATGAGGGCAGCTACCGAAATCTGACCAAAGAACAATTGCCTAAGGCCGGTTTGCAGGCCCATTATACCTTTGAAAACGGCTCGCTGCGCAATGCGGCAAATGCGAAGGAAACCGGCGTGATGAAGCGGGAAGCGGGCTCTCCCGGCGGCGACCCCGTATTCGCGGCAAAGTCCGATGGAAAATCCCTCCGGCTCGATGGCGACGTTTACCTCGACCTCGGACAGAATGGCGTGTTCCGAAAATCGGAACCGTTCAGTGTGGGGATTTGGGTAAATATCCCTAAGGAACTGCATGAAGGCGTGATCCTGCACAAAAGTCAGGCCGAGCGCCTTTACAATTTCCGGGGCTATCATCTCTACCTCAAAAACGACCGTCTCGAACTGAATATGGCGCATACCGCACCATCGGACGCGCTCACAAGAGTGAGTAAGCAGCCTGTTCCGAAGGACCAATGGGTGCAATTGACTGTTACCTATGACGGTTCTTCCAAAGCTGCCGGGTTCAAGTTGTATGTCAATGGGCAGGAAGCTGCGATGGAAACGACCATGGATCAGCTGACCAAAGATATTCTCTTTAAATCCGCCGTTCAGCCCGGCTTGCAGGTTGGTGCGTGGTGGCGCGGTTTTGGGTTAAAAAATGCCCAGGTGGATGACATTACCGTATACAATCGGGAGCTTACGCCATTTGAAACGGGTATCCTGGCTCGCAAATCGTCGTGGTCGGCCATAGGCCCGAAGAATGCCACGCAACTGACTTCCGCAGAAACCGCAGCATTAAAAAATTACTACATTTCCGCCATCGACCCGGCGACCGCGAAGGCACGTATGGCCCTGCGTGATGCACGCACGCAGCTATCGGATTCTACCGAACATATCCGCGAACTGATGGTGATGCAGGAAATGCCCAAACCCAAGCAAGCACACATCCTGCTTCGCGGGAATTATGACGCATTAGGCGAAAAGGTGTTCCCGTCGACACCCGCTTCGATTTTGGAATACCCCAAAAACCTACCCAAAAACCGCTACGGACTTGCACAATGGCTCACGCACGCGGATAACCCCCTGACCGCACGGGTGGCTGTGAACCGCTACTGGCAAAATTTCTTCGGCACCGGGCTCGTCAAAACCACGGAGGACTTCGGTAACCAGGGCGAGCTGCCTACCCATCCCGAGCTGCTCGACTGGCTGGCCGTAACATTCCGCGAATCGGGCTGGGACGTAAAAAAGCTGAACAAACTGATTGTCATGTCGGCCACCTACCGCCAGGACTCCCGCACAAGCAGAGAAGTACGCGAGCGCGACCCCGAAAACCGATTGTACGCACACGGACCTGCGAACAGGATGTCGGCCGAAATGATCCGCGATAACGCATTGATGGCAAGCGGATTGATGAACCCCCAAATCGGTGGTGCGAGCGTAAAACCCTACCAACCGGAAGGGCTATGGTCGATCAACAACACCACCTACACCCCCGATTCGGGCGATGCAGTGTATCGCCGGAGCCTGTACGTGATCGTGAAGCGCTCGGTACCGAACCCGACGCTGGCCACATTCGACGCTACTTCGAGAAGCTTCTGTGTGGTACGGAGGCAAAAAACCAACACACCGTTGCAAGCGCTCGTCACACTCAACGACCCGACATTCGTGGAGGCGATGCGGGTAATGGGCGAGCAAATGACCCTTATTCCCGACGCGCGCCAATCCATTACGACTGCTTACCGCAAGCTCACCGGCCGCAAACCGCCCGTGAAGGAAGTAAACTTGTTGCTCGCATTGCGAAAAGTGGAGGAAGACAAGTTTCGGAAAGACCCCCAAAAAACAGCGGGATGGCTCCATACCGGCCAACGTGTGGCCGACAAAACGCTGGATCCCGCATTACTTGCCGCCAACAGCGTAGTAGCAAGCACCATTCTCAATTCAGACGCCGCCTTAACCAAACGATAATCATGCAGCACCATCACGAAGAAGAGTTCCGCCTGCATACGCCCGAGTTCGATGAACTGCACCGGAAACTGGACCGCCGCCGCTTCCTTACCCAGACCTCCCTCGGCCTGGGTGCCATGGCCGTAGGATCGCTTTTCGGCCTCGACAGGCTGTATGGTCCTGCAACCCGCCAGGCAGCCGCCACAACCGGAGATTTGGAATCAGATATATTGAAAGCGTTGCCGCATATCGCACCCAAAGCAAAGCGGGTGGTGTATCTGTTCATGGCCGGCGGCCCCTCCCAGTTCGAAACATTTGATTATAAACCCAAGCTAATCCAAATGGCAGGCCAAAACCTGCCCGATTCGGTACGGAAAGGTCAGCGGCTCACAGGAATGAGCGCCAGCCAAAGCGTGCTCCCCATGGCTCCGTCAATCTACGGGTTCAACCAGCATGGAAAAACCCAAACCTGGGTCAGCGAGCTCCTGCCTTATACGGCCAAGGTAGTAGACGATCTCTGCATCGTCAAATCCATTTATTCCGAGGCCATCAACCACGACCCGGCCATTACCTTTTTCCAGACGGGCAATCAGCTCCCGGGTAGGCCGTCGATCGGCTCGTGGGTGAGCTACGGGCTAGGCACCGACAATAACAATTTACCTACATTCATCGTGTTGGTTTCCAAAAATGCCCCGAAAGACCAGCCGCTTTACGCACGCTTATGGGGAAACGGCTTTCTGGAATCACGCCACCAAGGTGTACAGTTCCGGTCTGGTAAGGACCCTGTGCTTTTCCTGAATAATCCGGAAGGTTACGACGGCCGCGACCGGAAGGAAATGCTTGACTATCTTTCCAAACTGAACCAGCTCCAAAACGACGCGTACGGCGATCCGGAAATCAATAACCGCATTGCGCAGTACGAGATGGCTTTCCGAATGCAAACCTCCGTACCCGATGTGATGGATACCTCCGCGGAGCCCGACGATGCTTTTGAACTTTACGGTCCCGATAGCCGCGACCCGGGCACCTATGCAGCCAACTGCCTACTCGCCCGGAAATTGCTGGAAAAGGACGTGAAATTTGTACAACTCTACCACCAGGGATGGGACCAGCATGGCGGCCTGCCAAAGGCTATTGCCCAGCAATGTAAAGCCACCGACCAGGCCACCGGTGCATTAATCATGGACCTGAAACGGCGCGGCCTGCTCGATGACACACTCGTGATCTGGGGCGGAGAATTCGGCAGGACTGTCTATTCGCAAGGAAAGCTCAGCGCAACCGACTACGGCCGTGATCATCACCCGCGTTGCTTCACGATGTGGATGGCCGGCGCCGGTGTAAAATCAGGGATCAGCTATGGTGAAACCGACGATTTCAGCTACAATATCATCAAAGATCCGGTGCATGTCCACGATTTCCACGCCACCTTGCTGCATTTGATGGGTGTCGATCACGAACGGCTGACCTACAAATTCCAGGGCCGGCGATTCCGGTTGACCGATGTGCACGGGAAGCTGGTGAAGGATATTCTGGTCTAGGTTCATATTCTGCTAAGCCAGGCAGAGCTCTACCGAAGTTTAATTAAGGTAAATGTAGTTTTTACAAAGAAGCCTTTGCCGAAAAAACCGGTTTTAATCGGGTAAACAATCTGATCGTAAGTACCAGGGCTGCGTGTCATCGCGCGGCAGAGGTTAGTCATTCCTCCGGCGCTCAATGTCAGCCGTTTCCATTTGACGCCCAAAGAAAGCGAAGCGCTCGGCATAAACCGTTTGTAGCCCAACGCATTCCAGTTCAGGAATTTCTTTGTGAGATGTTCGTTCATAAAATACCTCTTTTCACGGGCTGCAATCAGCCAATCTAACTCGCCTCCGGCATCGGCGAACAATGCGATTTTGGATGTCGGATTAATGTAATATCGCAACCCCAATCCAAACATACTCCAATAATGCTTTTCGTCTGTTTGTAATACCTCATTCATGGTACTACATTGACAAAGCATATTTTCGGGAACATCCTCTGTCACATATCTAATTTCTGTCATTGTAGCGAGATGAGGATTTATATGTTTTTCCATCCACAAGCCTGCCGACCACAAATAGTTTGTTTTGAAATTTGTCTCCCATCCTGGTGCCAACCTGGGTTGATCATAGTATTTCTTATCGTAAAAATTCCTGCCGGTGACAAAGGATACGCCCAAATCTAAACCTTTCAGGCCTTGGGCATTCACTGACTGATTGAAGTAAATTAGAATGGGAATGGCAATTGAGAGCGATACTACTTGTTTCATCTGTCAGTTTGTTAACGGAATTTTACTGCCGTAAATGCCGCTTTCACAAAAAAGCCACGCGACAATATTCCGGTTTTGATCGCGTAATGCACCTTGTTATGAATTCCTACGTCCCTGACTATCGTACGCGCCGCATGGGTATTTCCACCAAAACTTATAGCTAAGCGTTTCCATTTTGCACCGACGCTTAGCGACAGCTTAAGAGCGAAACGCGAATAGCCCATGGCATCCCAGTGAATATAATTTCTATCGCTAATTTTTTCCTTGGACGCGATTAGCCAATCGGCATCGGCTTTCCCATCGAAAAAAAGAGCTATTTGCGATTTCGGATTTAAATAATGTCTCAATCCTATTCCCAGCGAACTCCAGTAATGTTTCTCGTCCTGTAACCACGCTGATCCAGTGTGACTGCATTCACAAAACGTGTTGTTCGGAACATCAACCTCAGTATATCGAAGTTCCGCGAGACCGACCAAGCGGGGGTTTAGGCGCTTTTCAACCCACAAACCGCTTGCCCACAAATAATTCGATTTCAGTTTAGATTGCCTTCCAGGCGGGCGCTCCGGTTGATCATAATATTTTCTGTCATAAAAGTCTCTACCTGTAAAACCAGAAACTCCCAGCTCCCATTTGTTAATACTCTGGGCCTCAGCGATATGCACTAGCGAGATAATTGCCAGAATTCTTAAAAGCGATTTCATATTGGAATCCATTTAGGTCATTCTAGTATGAATTGTAATTTGTCAGTAATCCACCCCTCGTTCTCCATGCGCGAAAAATGTAAAAAGTATTTTCCACGAGGTAACGTGCATACGTCCAGCTCAATCCTGTTTCCTCCCTTCAAAGCCATGTCATCGAAAACTTCCTTAACCGCAATCGAACGCACCGGTTTCAACGAGTTCTCGGCATACAGTTCTAATTTGGCCTGCACGGATGCCAGCGATGCGGGGTTGGCAAATTCAATCGTAATTTTTTCCTTTGCTGGGTTAGGATAAGCTTTATAGTTTCCGAATTCCAGATAAAAGACAAAATCCTCCGCATAGTTACCACATGTATTAGTAGCGGTTACTTTTACCTGACGTAAGCCATCCGTCGAATTCGAGTACACGTACATTTGCGTCGTAGGATTGTTAGGCGTATATAAGTCAATTGTCATATTTCCCGAGCCAGCATAGTTGTTATAGTTGAAATTAGTGCCCGGGCTGGTTGAAGATGATGCGAGATTATAGCTTCCTCCCGCGCTTACAGGTGTCGTGCCTGTTACAACTCCGTTAACTGTTTTGATTAAGTTTGGACTACCTACCCAGATATTTCTTTTAACAGGAATCGTAGCACACGCATTTGGAACGGTAAGCGTGGCTTTGATGGTGGAAGGGCCGCTATATCCATTCTGGCGGGTTGCTAAATTACCATTCATTGAAAGTCCCGGGGGAGGCGGACCATGAGGTTCGGTATTCCGCTTGCTGATTTGTATATCCACTGCCGGCAACCGTCGAAACCAGTACACTAGGCGCCACCACATCCACCCGCTTGACTGGATAATTTGATCCGATCCACCTAGTGTCGTTAGATAACGACGCCCCCACCATTAGCACGGATGTAACATTTCCAGGCAACGGGGCAAAAAATGGTTGGCTATCGTTCCCGATAGAGCCGATAAGGACAGCACCTTTTCCGTTCCTTCCACTTGTTGACGCAGTCGTCAGAGCATTGACAATCGCATTATTAATTGGAATTGAACTTGGGTACAATGACCATGACATATTCAAAATATCCGCTCCCTCAACGGAAACTGCATGGTTGATGGCCGAAGCGACAAACTGGTCGACAGTTATGCTGCCCCCTGGCGCTGTACTAAGTGCTCTTATGGGAATGATCTTGCCCGTATAAGCCACACCAGTGACCCCAATTCCATTATTACCTGAGGCAGCGGCCAACCCAGCACATCTGGTTCCGTGCATATCTTCGCCAGCCACATGCCCCCCATTCGTCCCGCTATTTGTCGCATCAAAGCCCGGTAACATATTCCCAACCAAATCCGGGTGGTTGAGCTGCACACCATCGTCAATAATGGCAATTTTAATACTCGCACAACCAGTAGTCATGTCCCACGCAGCCGGCAAATTCATTTTAGCCAGTCCCCAGTTCGCAGCGTACAACGGATCGTTGGGCGTGTAATCAAAAAGGCCAGTTCGATTAAGAATTTCACAAATTGTCAACGGGTCGCTCAATACCGATGGACCGGCCAGATAAATGTTCACATCCGGTGCTACCCGGTTCGGGCGTACTTCCAGATTATTGGCATGGAAAACAGCTGCCAAACTGGCTTCGGAAACGCCATCCTTAGGTTTTGCAATAATCAAATCTGTAAAACCGGCGGACTCCTCCCCTTCCTGATTGAGCAGTAATGGATGCGCCAGCAGCACGTCGGGATGCTGCCTGAGTTGTGCGACGGTTCGACCCACTGCTTCCTTAGAGAGACTGGAAGCCAGCTCCAAAAACGCCATTCCGCTAATGCTTGGGATGGGCACCGCATTCGTTATCTGGTCCGGAAGACTTTCAGGTGTAATCGACAATGCGCGCGCAGGGTCTTTGAATTTGACCAACACCTTGGTCCTGCTGTACCAGATCGGGTACTCCTGACCATTCTGAACCCGACGCTCGTCTTGCGCCAATACATTGAACCAACTCACTAACAGGCAGAGGGATAAAAACTTTTTCACTAGTACTAAGCTTGGATGATGAATAAACCTATTTCTAAGGCATATTAAACCCAACTCAACCGTTCCACTCTATACGATTCTCAACTGGCACCTTTAAATATGCAATCGGCAAAATCACTTCCTCCGCAGTAGAGTATCCCGCCTCTTTCGTCGTCTTTCTTCTCGAAATGCATATCCCGATGAACCCCTTGAAAAACTACCTTCTCATTTATTCCCTACTGGCCGCTCCGATGCTTTCAATGGCTCAGCAAGCGAATGTGAATCTCGACTGGGCACCACAGAAAAATACCGAACAGCTGGTACCCTACGGAGGCAATGTCATCTCGCCGGAAGTGAAGGATGACCATACCGTCACATTCCGGCTGAAAGCGCCCGATGCGCAGAAGGTCGAACTGACGGGCGGGCCGATTCTGCTGGCCTTGAAAAGCAAAGCCAATATCCCTTTCACAAAAGACGGCGAGGGCCTGTGGACGCTGACGGTGGGACCGGTTGCGCCGAATATTTACGTGTACCGCTTGCTCATCGACGGAGTAGCGGTGGCTGACCCGAACAATACGCTCACAGGGACTTCGAACCAGCCCGGGTATAGCAATCTCGTCGTGCACGGGAGCGGGCCCGCCTATTACGACGCGCGTAATGTGCCGCACGGGAGCATTACAAGGCATATTTATCATTCCAATGTCCTGAACGGCGAACGTGAAATGTTTGTTTACACGCCGCCGGGCTACGACCCGAAGAAAAAATACCCGGTGCTGTACCTCCTGGGCGGCAGCGGAGAGCTGGCCTCGGGCTGGATGCTCGACGGGCGGGCCAATCTGATCGCGGATAACCTGCTGGCGGAGGGGAAAATCGTACCGATGATCATCGCTATGCCTAACAACCAGGTCATTCACCGCAACGATCCCAAGCACCTCGAAAAGACGTACAAGTTGTTTGAGGAAGAGCTGCGTAAACAGATTGTGCCATTCGTGGACACACATTACAGTACTGTAAAAGACCGGAAAGGACGTGCTATTTCCGGACTTTCAATGGGCGGCAGGCATACTCAAACCGTGGGTTTCAATGCAATAGACCTGTTCAGTTCGTTTGGGATATTGAGCGCCGGTGACCTAGAACCGGCGCAATTGAACCCGGCTTTTTTCAATGATCCTAAAATCAAGGACAAAGTGGACTACCTGCTTGTGGGCCTGGGTAGCGGAGAGCTGGATTTTGTAGGAAAAAGGTCCGCCGCGACGCACGCCGCATTGGATAAGGCCGGTATTAAACACGACTACTTCATCGGCGGCGAAGGCGCGCACGACTGGGGCACCTGGCGGTTGCTGCTGCATGATAAACTGCTGCCAAATTTATTCAAATGATTGAATGACCGAATGATTGAATGACTGAATATGAAGTTATTCAATCATTCAATCATTCAATCATTCAAAATTCACTCATTCACTCATTAACACCATGAGCTATTTCAATATCGACGCCGCCAAGACGCAAACTTTCGACGCTATTGTTGTGGGGACCGGGATCAGCGGGGGCTGGGCGGCGAAAGAATTAACTGAAAAAGGACTGAAAACCCTCGTGCTCGAACGCGGGCGAGATGTGAAGCATATTGTAGATTATCCCACCACGAATATGATGCCCTGGGAGTTCGAGCACCGCGGGTTGCCGCCGCTTGCCGTTCGGGAGGCTAGTCCTATGGCCAGTAAGCACTACATTTTCAGGGAGGACGCCATGCATTTCGTGGTGAAGGATTACGAACATCCGTATGTACAAGACCAGCCGTTCAACTGGATGCGCGGTTACCAGGTAGGCGGCCGTTCGCTGCTGTGGGCGCGGCAGACGCAACGGTGGTCGGATTACGATTTCGAAGGCCCCGCACGCGACGGCTTCGCAACCGACTGGCCGATCCGTTACAAAGATATTGCGCCCTGGTACAGCTATGTGGAGAAGTTTGCGGGTATTTCGGGGAATAAGGATGGCCTGCCACAGCTTCCCGACGGCGAGTTCCTGCCGCCGCACGAAATGAGTTGCGTCGAAAAGCATTTCAGCGACCAGACCGCGAAAAACTATAAAGGCACACGGCCGGTGATCATCGGACGCGCCGCGCATATTACCGATCCGCAGCCGATCCATACTCAGCAAGGCCGCGCCAAATGTCAGCACCGCAATATGTGCCAGCGCGGCTGCCCGTTTGGTGGGTATTTCAGTACGAATGCAGCTACGTTACCATGGGCGGAGAAAACGGGAAACCTCACATTGAGACCGCATTCGGTGGTGCATTCGGTGATTTATGATGAAAAGAAAAAGCGCGCTACGGGTGTGCGCGTGGTGGACGCGCAGACGAAGGAAATGACCGAGTTTTATGCGAAGATCATATTCATCAACGCCTCAGCCATTAATTCAAACCTGATTTTACTCAACTCCAAATCGAGCCGCTTCCCGAACGGGCTGGGTAACGACAGTGGCGTGCTTGGAAAGTTCATTGGTTTTCACAACTACCGCGGACGAGTAACGGCCGACTTCGATGGGTACCACGACCGCACCACCGACGGACGCCGCCCGAATGGCGCTTATATCCCACGGTTCCGAAACGTTTTCAAGCAGGAAACCGATTTTCTCCGTGGGTATGCCGCCTCGTTTTCGGCCACCAAAGTCGGGAATGCAAACGACGGCCTGGGGGAATCGCTGAAAGCGAGCCTCTTCGCACCGGACGAAAGCGGTTGGTCGCTCGGCGCACAAATGATGGGTGAGGTAGTTACCAAAGAGTCTAACTTCGTGACGCTGCATGAAAGCCTGAAAGACGACTGGGGCATTCCGCAACTACGCATGAATGTGTCGTTCGACGACAACGATATGAAAATGGTGAAGGATTTTTATACCGAGCTCAGCGAAATGCTCGATAAGGCCGGTTTCAAAAACATTAAAACTTCCGACACCCACCGCAACCCCGGCAGCGAAAACCACGAAATGGGCGGCGCCAGAATGGGCAAGGATGCCAAAACCTCACTGCTCAATAAATGGAACCAGATGCACCACGTCCCGAACGTATTCGTGACCGACGGCGCGTGCATGACCTCGACCGCAACACAAAACCCGTCGCTCACCTACATGGCGCTCACAGCGCGGGCAGCGGATTATGCGGTGAAAGAAATGCGGAAGGGGAATATTTGAGGAATGAATCGTCGGATGTAGTCAGGTATGGTCAGGAATAGTCATTCATAGCTGCAATAGGACAAACTACACCTGACCATCCCTGACAACACCTGACCATCTATTCATTATCTACTGCACATTAACCGCCACCGTCACATAATACATCCCTCCAACCGACGGCCCGCCGAGGAAGGAGACATAGTATTTGTTCAACAAATTGCTCGCGCCTACTTTGATCAGGCTTTTCAGCGCCGGAACGCGGTAGGTCACTTGTGCGTCGAGGCTGCTGTATGACGGCACGTTGCCGGTTACGAGGAATGTCTGCGAATAGTAGCCGGACTGCCATTTGTAAGAAACTGTGGCGTCCAGATGATCGAACAAATTCGTTCGGGAAACAGAGCCATTCCACATCCACTTGGGTGTATTGAAACCGTCTTCAAGGCCGTCCTGGTTTTCGGCGTTTTTCAGTTTCGCAAAGGTGGTATTAACTCCGAAAACCCATTTCTTCTCCAATTGGTAATTCAATCCTGCGCTGAAACCGTAGTTGTTGATGATCGAGCGTGAGTTGGTATACATGCGGTACTGCGCCTGGCGGGCCTTGTCGTACAGGTCGTGCGGGATAGTGACTGCATCGGTCGATACCGGTACATTCATGTTAGTCTGTGCTATAAAATTGCTATACCGGTTTAAATACAAATCCGCATTCACAAACAGTGCCCTATCGAAGAAAAGGCCTTTGTAACCGGCCTCCCAGGTTTGGGTATGTTCGGGTTTCACATAGGTGTACGGGTTCTTTTTCAGCAAATTCTTATTCTTTTCGATCGCGGCATCCTGCGTGAGGCTGTTCTGGTTAATATCATTCAAAACCGCCTGCTGGAAGGCAGTGATGGAGTTGGCGAGCCACGCGTTCTCGAAAATACCCTGCGACATCACCGGCAACCCTCCCACCCGTTTCACGCCGCCGCTGTTGACATTGCTGTACGCCTCGAAAATACTCGGAAAGCGGTAGCCCGTCTGGAACGAAACGCGGATATTGTGCTCATGTGCCGGGCTGTAAACCGCCGACAATCTCGGATTGAAAGTGGTCTTGAAATAATCGTTCTTATCCGCCCTGAGGATCACACCGAAACGTAATTTTTTCTGAAACAGATCCTTATTCAAAGAAACAAACCCACCTGTTTTGCCATAGGTAATGTTTTTACCATCTTTTCCGGGCTCGGGATTCACGAAATAATTGCCGTCGGGCACGATGATATAGGTCCGGTGGTCGGCACCAACGAGCATGTCGAGCTCGTATTTGTCTTTCCAGGATTTGAGGTACTTTTCAGTGAGGCTTACCTGCGCTTCGGCGTGTACAAAATCCGCCTTCACGCGCAATGCGGCACCTGCGTCCCAATTATTGATGTCCTGCAATTTTCGCAGCTGCACATTGAAAGCGTCCGTCCCGGGCAGGTAGCGGCCTACATCCGCAGCAGCGCGTGCTTGCCGCATGGCATCAGCTACCGCGGCCCCGCCGGTGATGGCATTATTGAAGCTCTTAGTAAAATCAGCATACCAGTCGTTGTCGGATTTATAGCTGCGGTCCATATTCTCGGCCATCGAGCGCAGATTGTAGGAGCGGCCGGTATTTTCGGAATTGACATACAATTTGGCCTGCACCGACGCCGACTGGTATTGAATGCCGTGCTGCTGCACCAGGTAGTTTTCGAGCCGGAACCGGTTGGCACGCTGGTATACATTGTCAAGAAGGCCAAAATGGTAGGTATAGGTCAACGTCGCGCCGGGCGCTATTTTGTAATAAAGGCCTACATCACCTTTGATATTCTCCAAATTATAATCGACCACCTCGGCTTCCTGGTAACCCGTCCGGCTCACCACGTAGCGTTTACCGCCGAGCGTGATCGTCTTCCTGTTGGAGCTTTCGTTGCCATATTTGTTGACAGGGTCGCTCGCCGGATTATCCGCGCCGAACAGCTGGGTGCTGCTATTGGCATTGCCATTCAGTTCGGTCTGGTCGGAGGCGATCCAGTCGTAGCCTTTTGTGAAGGCACCGTTGATCTTGAAAGCAAATTTGGGCGTGATGACTTTGGCAAAACGGACCGTTGTTTCGGTAAACGGCTTTGCCTTGCTATGGCTATCATGGAGGTGATTGGCAGCCGTTTTCTGCTGAATCGATAGCCCCTCGGAATTGAATGGATTTTTTGTAAAAAAATTGGCAAGGCCATTTACGGTATTCATCCCATACAAGGCCGACGCGGTACCGGGCAATAGTTCGATGCTGGCGATATCCAGGTCCGTAGGTCCCAGGGAGTTGCCGATCGCCCCGCCGATGTGCGGCGATTGCACGTCCATCCCGTCGGTCAGCTGCGCGAAGCGTACGTTGGTCGTATTCGAAAATCCTCTCGCATTCAGTACCTTGAACCCCATCGAAGGGGTAATCATATGCACGCCCTGTACATTTTCCAATGCGTCGAAAAACGACAACGCAGGTGAAAGCGATGTCGCTTTGGCGCTCACTTTTTGCACACTCACCGGCGACACGAGAATGCTTTCGCTCACCCGCGAAGCTGTCACAACGACCTCGTCCAGCGAGCGCGCCTTTAATGTATCAGGCTGGCTTTGGGCCTTTGCGGCAAGTGGAAGGAAGGAAATAAGTACAGTAAAAGCTTTGTTCATGAAGCGACGTTGCGTTATATCCGAATGGAAATATCGCAAAGTAAAGGAAAATCTCCTTTTAGCTCAATGTGAGCATTCGCTCATTTTTTGTAAAGTGTAGTGAGAAATTGGTACAAGTACCAAAATGGCAATTCCTGGCATGCGAGCTAATCGCAATGCAGAAATATTATGCTACCAAGATTACATCGCTATACCATTGTATTCGAATTCATTAACTGGTTACCAGCGCACCCAATCAAACACCTCTGGCCGGCGGCGCTGGCCCGAAGGAAGGAGGCTCCTACGGAGCCACATGACGCGGGGGCAATACGGTGGCTATAAACAGGTAGCCGCTCTGCGGCCTACGATTCGGATACCCGCTATTGAGTCATTCCCATTCCACGCCAAATCATCCCATCATCAATCGATCAATCATCATTCAATCACTCATTCAATCATTCACTCATTCCCCGTTCCACTGCGGATCATTCACCCATTCACCCATTCACCCATTCACTCATTCACTCATTCACTCATTCACTCATTCACCCACTAACCTTCTCAAACTCAAAACTACCCTTAATATGTCTGTTCAAAAACGTCCCCTTCGAGCCCGAGGCCTTCATGGCCTGGTACACTTCCCAGGGGACGTTTTTGTAATCATACACCATCCCTGAAACATATACGATGCGTAATGTCTGCTTCTCCTCGTTGTAGATCATCTGTGCAACGACTGTGGATGGCATGGTAGCATTTAGTTGAAATCATCCAGCTTCTCGCGGAGGTCGTCGATCGCTTTGGATGAAATGTTCGATTCCGTAAAAATAGATTTGACGGTGGCTTTGCTGCCATAAAGGCCGGTATTCGCCCGCACGTCGACGTCGAGCATGGCGCCGTTCACCGTCACACCGGCAAAAAGGCCCTTGGCGCGTGAATACGAATACACTTCCGCTTCCAACTTGTAATCCGTTGTAGCAGAAGCATTTTTACTCACCGGACCGGCCGCCACCGACACATCGCCACCGAGGGTATAGTCACCTTTTTCGATGTTCATCAGCGTTTTATCACTTTTAAACACCAATACCAGGTCCACTGCCTGCACGCCAATCTGCGCACCTACGCTCCCGCCGGTAATAGTCACAAACACCGGATCGCTCCACTCGCCGTCTTCACGTTTCACCATGGCGAGGCCTTTGCCGTGCTTGCCGCCGACGATGAGTCCGCCGTTGATCATCCTGGGAATGATGATGATACCTTTGGAGGCTTCGATCAGCTGCGCGGGGATTTGTATGCCGTTGAAATCACTCAGTACCGCCGTGGCGGCATTGATCTTATCTTCTTCTTTATTCTGTGCGAAAGAAGGGGCCGAAAACGCGAGTCCCAGCATAAGAATAGCCTGCGTTTTCATGGATTTTAAATTGTTGAGAAACATAAATGGATGGAATTAATGGGTATAAAAAAGTACTTCAAGGATCGTGCCCGTCAGCGCCAGCAACCGGTATTCATACGATAGAAACCTGCGTCCGGACATCAACAAGCCGTCATCCGCAACTTTTAACGCAACACTGCGCCATTTCTGATTCGTTGGTATGATTTTGATGACAGAATTACCGGAAACAATGTCAATCCCAATCACATTTACTATGGATGCCAAAGCAATCAGTCTGAGCGAAACCGACGTAAAACCCGTTGTAGACCTGTTGAATGACTACCTCGCCAACTACCATATCCATTACCAGAAACTAAGAGGTTGCCACTGGAACATCAAAGGGCAAAACTTTTTTACCCTGCATGTGAAATTCGAAGAATTGTACACCAACGCGCAGGAAACGATCGACGAAATCGCGGAACGCGTACTGACGCTCGGCAAGCCGCCGCACAGCCGTTTTGCGGATTACATCAACGAATCGGAGATCAAAGAAATCAATACGATCGGTATGAAAGACCTCGACATGGTGGACGCCGTGCTTGACGATTTCAGCAAGCTCATCGCCCTCGAGCGCGAGCTGCTCACCGCCACCGAAGAAGCCGGCGACGACGGTACCAACGATATGGTGAACCGCTTCATGCAGTTCAAAGAAAAGAATACCTGGATGCTGCGCTCCTTTGCCGGGAAGAAATAAATGAAACCTATGCACACCCTGGGCCGCGTTCTGGAATAGAGCGCGGCTTTTTTGCGCATTGCATTTTGCCCGGGATTGGTTTATTTGCGGTAATTCTCAATGCTTCTTACGACATGCGCTCCATCCCCGAATTCAAAATCGGTCCGATTCCCTTGCTCTCGGCGATCCGCTTCGCACGAGACCCGCTGCGCTTTTTACGACTAGGCTTCGACAAATGCGGCGATACGTTCAGGATCCGGCTGTTCAGGGAATTTATTGTGACGCGTGATCCCGCCTTTTTCCGGCATGTGCTGCAACAGCACCATAAGAATTTCAAGAAGGGAAACTCGGTCAAAATGCTCAGACCCGTGCTCGGTAACGGGCTCGTGATCAGCGACGGCGATTTCTGGTTGAGACAAAGAAGGCTCGTACAACCTGCATTCCACCGCGAGCGCCTGCTGGAACTGTTTATCACGATGGGTGAACTTACGGCCGCATTCATCGAAGAACTCGAACAATTCCGGGGGAAAGCAGCCATCGATGTGGATGCCAAAATGATGGGCATTACTTCCGACATCGCGCTCAAAACGTTGTTTGGAAATATGAATACCGAAGACAAGGAGCAGATTTACAGGCAGGTAAGCCGCACACAAACCTACCTGGTCACGCGTGTACGCAAACCATACCGCCTGCCGCTGATGGCCGTTAACGGCGAGGACCGCCGCTTCAAATCCGACCTGGCGTATTTCAACAGCCTGGTTTACGACTTTATACGAAAACGTCGCTTGTCCGGCGAGACGCCCAACGATCTGCTCCAACTATTGCTCGACAGCATAGACGAAGAAACCGGTGAGCAGATGAACGATGAACAGATCCGCGACGAGGCGATCACCATGTTCGCGGCCGGGCACGAGACCTCGGCGACCGGGCTCAGCTGGTTGCTTTGGGAGTTGTCAGCCCAGCCGGAGATTGTGGCAAGGATACGGAAGGAAAGTGAAATTTTTGACACTGTACCCGGTTTCGAGCAGCTTATTCAAATGCCTTACACCCGGCAGGTAGTCGAAGAAGGCCTTCGCCTGTACCCGCCCGCGTGGACGATGACACGGGAAAGTACCGTCGATCAGGAAATAGAAGGTTATGGTATTCCAAAAGGAAGTTCGGTATTCATGTCGATCTTCGAGTTGCACCGGAACCCGAATCTCTGGGAAAATCCTACTGCATTCGACCCCGAAAATTTCCAGGCCGAAACCGTCAAAAACCGGGCGAAATTCAACTACCTGCCATTTGGCGCGGGGCCACGGATCTGCATCGGGCAGCAATTTGCCCTGATGGAAATGCAGCTGGTACTGGCCGCGCTGGTCAAGCGCTTCGACTTCGTGCGTGAGCCCGGTTCCAGCGTGGGAATGCACCCGCAAATTGTTTTAAAATCGACCAACGGTATTAAATTGTACACCCGATAAGCCGACACTGAACGAATTTTATGCACGAATCCATTATTCTCTACCTGTCACTGGTGGTAGTGATCATGTTCCTGGTCATGCTGGCACAGAGGATCAAAATCGCTTACCCGATCGTACTCGTTCTCGGCGGTCTCGTACTGAGCCTTATTCCCGGCCTGCCGTCGGTAGAGATTGATCCCCAGCTGATATTCCTGATTTTCCTGCCGCCGCTGCTCTATGAAGCAGCGTGGCAGACGTCCTGGAAAGATTTCTGGAAATGGCGGCGGGTGATCGGTTCGTTTGCCTTCATTATCGTGATATTCACCTCGTGCGTGATCGCGTACGTATCGCAGACACTCATACCCGGGTTCACGCTCGCGCTGGGCTTCCTGCTGGGCGGTATCATCTCGCCACCCGACGCGGTAGCTACCACTTCCATTTTGCAAAATGTAAAAGTACCCAAGCGCCTGATTACCATAGCCGAAGGCGAAAGCCTGCTGAACGACGCATCGTCCCTGATCGTCTTCCGTTTCGCATTGGTAGCGGTGGCTTCCGGGAGTTTCGTCCTTACCGAGGCCATCGGCAGCTTTTTCCTGGTAATCGGTATGGGCTTTGCGATTGGCCTGGGCATAGCGCTCATCTTTTACGCCATCCTCCGCTGGCTCCCGACCACGCCGAGCATCGACACGATCATGACCTTCGTAGCGCCCTATGCGATGTATATCGCGGCAGAGGAATTTCACTTTTCGGGCGTAATTGCCGTCGTCACCGGCGGGCTGTTCCTTTCTCGTAACCAGCACAGCATTCTGAGCCATTTGAGCCGCATTCAGGGCATTAACGTCTGGTCGACAGTCGGTTTTGTGCTGAATGGCATCGTCTTCATGCTTATCGGGCTCGAACTGCCGGTGATCATCCAGGGCTTTGGTGAGGCTTCGCTCGGCCAGGCTATTAGGTATGGGCTGATCATTTCGGCGGTCGTCATTGTTACCCGCATTGCGAGCACGATAGGCGCATCCGTTTTCACGGTGTTCATCAGCCGTTTCATCAAAACCGCCGACAGTAGCCCAGGGTACCGGATGCCCATTATTTTCGGCTGGGCCGGTATGCGGGGCGTGGTATCGCTCGCTTCTGCATTGTCAATCCCGTTACTGCTCGACAATGGACAGCCGTTCCCCCAACGGAATATGATCCTGTTCATTACGTTTGTCGTAATACTGGTAACCCTTGTTTTCCAGGGCCTTACATTACCATTGGTCGCCAAATGGATGCAGGCCGAAGACCGCGACTACGAAATACCCGCCCACGAACAGGATGTGATCATCCGCAGGAAGCTCTCTGCGGCTTCGCTGGATTTGCTCAATACAAAATATGCCAGGGAAGTTGGTGACAACGAGCTCTTACAGAGCTTGAAATCCAAGTTGGAAAGCGACATTGGTTTTCTCGAACACGTGCGCAATCCGGAGGTCGGTCATGCAGGGCACGCATATATCAGCCGCTTCCAGGAAATCAACAAGGAGCTTCTTGATCACAAACGGCACATTCTGCACCAGTTCAACAAAAAAGAAACTTACGAAGAAGAAATCATCCGCCAGCACCTCGCCCAGCTAGATTTGGAGGAGGAGAAGGTACGGCAGCAGTTTTTGCATATTGAGTAAATCGCGTTGGAAAGGGGAAACTGGTCGGATACTGTCATATATTGTCAGGTGTGGTCAGGTGTGGTCAGGAATAGTCAGATGTTGTTTTACCTAATGCAACTATTAATGACCTTTCCTAACCACACCTGACAACCAATGACTATTAATGACCTTTCCGGACAATACCTGACAACCGATGACTATTAATGACCTTTCCGGACAATACCTGACAACCAATGACCATTAATGACCTTTCCGGACAATACCTGACAACCAATGACCACTCCTGACCACAAATTACCCTAACACGCGCTCCCCTACCGGCAACACCGCTGCTACCATTTTCTGCTTACCGCTGTCGCGGTCGAAGAAATAGTCGAGGCGACCTAAGTTAATCCCCGCGAAACCGACCTGATTGATGGTCGTTACCTTGCCGTCGAGGTTGATGATATTTTCCGGCTCTTTCATGAAGGTGTGCGTATGGCCACCGATGATAAGGTCGATGTTACGTGTGGATTTGGCCAGGATCTGGTCCGACACTTTGTTTTCCTTGTATTTATATCCCAAATGCGAAAGGCAGATCACGAAGTCGCAATGCTGCTCATTTCTTAGTAACGAAGCCATTTCGTTAGCCTTGGTAATCGGGTCAAGGTAAACGGTTTCGAGGTAGTTCTTCTTGTTGACCAACCCTTCCAGCTCGATACAAACCCCGAAAACGCCGATTTTAAGCCCTTGCTTTTTGAATATTTTATAGGGCAGCGTCCTGCCTTTCAGTTCGGTGTTGCTAAAATCATAATTACTGACCAGAAAAGGGAAATTCGCGTGCGGAAGCTGCTTCGCGAAACCGGCAATGCTATTGTCAAAATCATGGTTGCCCATTGTCGCAGCATCGTACCCCATCTGGCTCATAATCGTCAATTCGAGCTCTCCGCCATACAAATTGAAATACGGCGTTCCCTGAAACACGTCTCCCGCATCCAGCAAAAGCACGTTGGACTGCTCGGCACGGATTTGCTTCACCAATGCCGCCCGCCGCGCCACGCCGCCAAGCCCCTGGTTGCGGGAGCCGTCCATCGGGAACGGATCGATGCGGCTGTGCACGTCGTTGGTGTGGAGAATGGTCAGGTGTACCACCGAATCCCGTTTGGCAAATGCCGGCACCGAGCCCAAACCCAATGCAGCCGCAGCCAGGCCGCCTTTTCTGAGGAAATCCCTCCTATTTATCTGAAACAATTCTTCCATCGAGTTGAGCGGTTATTTTTTTACCCTGGCGCGTCAGATCACTGATATTTTCGAACAATGCTTCCCTTACTTTCTGATTGATCTCCCGGCGTTCGAGCGGGTTACGAAGGCATTCGAGCTCGTCGCCTCCATCGGCCAGGTAGTCATAGGTAAGCAGGTTATAGGTTTTGTTAATGTCAAACGGCTCGCCGCCGATCGTGACGTCGTAGGCTTTATTATCCTTGATTTTCATGCGAATGCCCGCCACCGGTTCGCCGTCTTTCCGGGCAATGAAATCGATCACCTGCTGTACATTCGGCCCCGACAGTTTCAGCACCACCATTTCATTTTCAAACGGCATCAGTTCAAAAACGTGGGAAACCGTAATGTTCCCTTTCGGGAAAGTAGTGCGCAACCCGCCCTTGGTTGCCAATGTGAACTGGATGGAAGGATCTTTCTTCAAACCTTCTTTGAGCATCGCATCGGCAAAGAAATTACCCATGAGCGTTTCCGGGTCCGAGGGCTTGGTAAGCGCCTGTTCGGTCTGCCCCACGATCCGGTTCATTTCGGCCTGCATTTTATCCTTATACGGCTGATAGTACCGAATTATAGCAGAATCGGCACCGACCTGCTGGTCGATGCCGTACTGTTTGTATTCGCTTTTGGAAACGGTGAGATGCTTCTGGCAGGAGGCCATCAGGCAGAGGCCCGCAAGCAATATTGCACCCGATCTGAAAGGAGTTTTCATAGTGTAATTTAAAAACCTGAAATTACATCTGAAACTCCGTATTTCCTGCTACCAGCCGTCATTCTGACGCAGATTCGGGTTTGCGTCGATCTGCGACTGCGGTATGGGATAAAGTTCGAGGCGCGGCGAATAGGGCACCAGCACATTGTCGACAATCTGGTCGTCGGTCATTGCGGCCCGCTCTTCTTGCAAAGTACCCCAGCGACGGATATCGAACACGGTATTAAACTCCCCGCTCAGTTCCAGCCTGCGTTCGGTACGGATGGCTGCACGCAACGCGGGTACGCCTGCCGCCTTGGACGGCGCCGCCTTCGCACGGGCGCGGACGCGGTTGAGCAATGGCAATGCCTCTGCTGGTTTTCCTGTTTCGACCAGCGCTTCCGCGAGCATTAAGAGCACATCCGAAAACCGCATTTCGATCAGATCCGCGCTATACCCCTGCACAGGCGCTCCCGCTGGGCGCGCCTCACGCGCCAGCTTCCCGAAGGCGATACCATATTTGAAATCATCATGCGAAAACGGCTCTTTGGTCCGCTGATTCAGGTAATGCGAGGTAGCCGGATCATAAATAATGCTGTCACCCGGCTCCGCCCCGGCACGGGCCCCGCCGGTGAATGCATACCTGGAAACCAGGGTGTAATCACGCCTCGTATCCGTTTTGTCAAACAGTTTGTAATAATCATATGTCAACCCGTAGTTGGTCTGCTCATCGCCATTCACCAGGCCCGACGGGAACAAGTGGAACGGCAATATGTTCCCATTCTGGTTTGAAGGATTAACAAAATACCCGAACGATAGCACGATCTCCCGGTTGCGCTCATTGGCCAATGCGAATACATCGGCGAAGTTGGGCAGCAGTTCCATATCATACTTTTCCTCATTCACCGCCCCCACGAGTTCGCTCAGCTTTTCGACTGCCTTTTGATAGTTTTCCGTTCTGTTCAAAGGCTTGCCGGCCATAGTGAGATACACCTTCCCCATCAGCGCTTTTACCGTACCGGCTGAAACACGTCCCAGCTCTGCCCCGCCGCGTGAATCCGGGAGGATCGTTTCGGCAAATGCCAGATCGGCCAGAATCGCTTCGTACACCTCCGCGTCCGTCGCGCGGGGTGCGAAAATGAGATCCTTGTCTTCAAATGACCCGACTTCCTTCAATATCAACGGTACGCCGCCGAAAAGTCTCACCAGGTTGAAGTAGGCATAAGCCCGCAGCACGCGCGCCTCCGCTATGTAAGGGTCCGCTTCCTCCTCCTCACCGGGAACTGCCAGTTTCGCATTATCGATCACAGTGTTAGCGCGGTAAATGATCTTGTAAAACCGGGCCCATACCGATTCGAATGCACCCGAAACCGGTGTGTGCGCGAAACGGTAGTACGGATCCGCCCCGGACCCGAGAATTCCGGCCGTCGCATACCGGTGCCCGGATTCAGCAAGGACAAAACGGTTGTAAATATCGGAATGGTCGGTGGTGGTCCAGGCCTGGTACACGCCGATCGTCGCCTGGTTCAGGCCGTCCTCATCCTTGAATGCCACATCCTTGCCCAGCGAGGAATAGGGCGATTCGTCGAGGTTATCCTTGCAGGACATAATGCCCAGCAAGGCCAGCAGCATTACGGTTATCTTGATATGTATTTTCATGTTTTCAGAGACATTGGTCAACACTAGAAATTGCAGGAGAATCCGATGGTGTACGACCGCTGCGCAGGATATGCACCGTAGTCGATGCCCTGTTGCAACAGCGATTGTGCATAGGAACTCACCTCAGGGTCGAAGCCCGAGTATTTGGTCAGGGTCCAGAGGTTGGTACCCGTCACAAAAAGGCGAGGGTTCTGGATCGGGCCGAGTTTGGGGAACGTATAGGAAACGGTCAGCATTTTCAGGCGGGCAAAACTACCGTCTTCCAGCATCACCGAGTTGATATCCCCCGAGGCGATCCCGCGCTGCACACCCGGATATTTGGGGTTATTATGCGGCTTGGCTTCGGTGTAGCGATGCTGGAACCACTCTTCCGACTGGTTGAACCCTACCCCACCGTAATCGACGACACCATTGCTGATGTAAAACCGCGTGAGGTTCAGCACGTCATTCCCGACCGAACCGGTAAACAATGCATTCACCGCGAAATTCTTCCAGGTGAAGTCATGGCTCCATCCGAACGTAAAGTCCGGCGTGGATTTGCCGAGCACTACCCGGTCATCAGCTGTAATGATACCGTCGCCATTGATATCCGAATATTTCCAGGCGCCGTAAAGCGGGCTCCCTTTCGATCCCGCCGGCGCCGGTCCTTCGAACGTAGCGAATTTCGGGTTGCCGTTGGCGTCGAAATCATCCTTCTGGCTCAGCCCATCGACCCGGTACCCAAAAAACTGCCCTACTTCCTGCCCGGGAATCAGAATCCCCGAAACCCCTCCCAGCAAGTTACCATTGATGCTCACGTAATCCGGCTGGGTACGGTCGCCCAGGTTGACCAGCGTATTCACGTTTCTCGAAATATTGACACGCGTCGAATAGCTCACATTCTTTTTCTGAATGATATTCCCCTGGATACTCAACTCGACCCCACGGTTCCGCATAGTTCCGTAGTTGTCGATGATCGTTCCCACACCCGCCTGAGTAGGCACCTTGCGCGGTTGCAACAGGTCGGAGGTGACCTTATTATAATAGTCAAAACTCAGCACGATCCGGTCCTTGGCCGCATTGAAATCCACCCCGACGTTGAACTGCTTCGTCCGCTCCCACGAAAGGTTCGGGTTGGCGATAGTATTCGGAAACACGCCGGTATTGATTACGGCCCCGTCGCCACCCGGCCCCATTTCATAGAAACCCGAGCTATACAGCGAAAGCGACGAGTAAGGCGCAATGGCCTGGCTGCCTGTTTCACCATAGGAAGCCCTGAATTTGGTATTCGTGATGAACGTCACCCCCTTCATAAACTCCTCCTGGTCGAGGTTCCAGGCCAATGCGACCGCCGGGAAAATACCGTACTTTTTATTGGCCGCAAATGCAGAGGCACCGTCGGCACGTACTGAGGCATTCAACACATACCTTCCTTTAAAAGAGTAGTTCGCGCGCAGGAAGCCCGATTGCAGAATGCGCTTCTCTTTGAACGATCCGATCACCTGCGATGACGCGCTGCCAATGTTGTCCACACCGAAAAACGGCACATCGAAGCCTGATGAGTTGGTGTTGAGGAATTCAACAGTCTGGTCGTTATATTCCACACCCAGGGTAGTATTGAGGTAATGGTTCTTTCGGAAAGTCTTTTCGTATTGGAGATACGAGTTGAAGTTATAGCTATACGTATTGGCCGTATTGTTGCTGCCTTTCCCTTTCACCTGATTACCCTCAGCCGTCGACGGCGGCAGGAATACCTTGCGGCGCGTGAGGTTCTGGTTACCCGCAAGGCTCACGACCAGTTGCAGGCCATTAGCGATTTTGAAGTAGTTCTCGATGTTGAGGATGGAATAATCGCTCTGCGTCACATCGGTTTTCGCCATCAGCTCATTATAGGGATTGGAAAAATAATAACCCTGATAGTTAGGTATACCCAAACTATTGTTACCCAGGTAATCGAGCTCCAGAGTAGGCGCTGCACGCAGACCGTCCATAAGCCCGCCCGAGCTCGGCCACGCACGTGAAGCGGTCACTGCGCGATTGGTTTTCTGGCGGGAAAAGGAAAGCTGCCCTTTGACGGTGTACCAGTTATTGATTTCATTATTCACATTAACGCGTAAGCTCGCCCGGTCGTTGTTCGAATTGATGATCGTTCCCTTGTCTTTCAGGTAGTTCCCTGAAATGTAATACGACGACTTAGGGCTGCCCCCCGAGAGACTCAGCGTAATATCCTGCCGGAAACTTGGTTGTGTAATGGCATCCACCCAGTCCGTATTTGTCAAAGTGCTGTCCAGGTTTTCGAAGGGCGGATTGCGGTTCGTAACACGGAAGCTTTCGTTGATCACCTCCGCATACTGCCGCGAATTCATCATCCGGATCGGATTGGCGACCTGGCCAAAGGATGTCTTGTTAACGAGCTCCACGCGGCCCTCGCCCCGCCTGCCCGATTTCGTCGTGATCAGGATCACCCCATTCGCACCGCGAGAGCCGTAAATCGCTGTCGCAGAAGCATCTTTGAGGATTTCCATACTCTCGATATCATTCGGATTAATACCGTATAATCCATTTTGCGTATAGGATCCATAGAAGTTAGTTCCTGCCTCGCGGTAAGGAGGCATCGGGAAACCATCGATCACGTAGAGCGGCTCGTTATTCCCGCTCAGTGAGTTGTTACCGCGTATCCTCACTACCGCCGAAGCACCCGGCTCGCCCGAACTTTCCACGACCTGAACACCCGTTGCGCGCCCCTGAATCGCCTGGTCGATCGTGTTAATCACCGCCGACTTGTATTCCTGGGAAGCTACCCGTGAGGTCGAGCTGGCCAGGTCACGCTTGCTCTGCGCGCCATATCCGACCACCACGACTTCTTTGAGTGCCTTGGCTTCGGGAATGAGCTGCGCATTGTAGGTACTAAGGCCGGTGATGGGTACTTCCTTCGTCGTAAAGCCGACAAAGCTGTACACCAGTATGCCGCCCTTTGCAGGAACCTTCATCTGAAAGGAACCGTCAGGCTCGGTAATGGCCTGAATCTGGGTGCCCTTTACCAAAACCGCCACGCCGGGCATTCCTGCGCCCTTTTCGTCTTTCACCACGCCTTTGATGTCACGCGCGTCGGGGCCGGCGTCCGTGGTTCCTGCCGGTTTCTGTGCCGTGGCTGAATCCGGCGTGGCATTCTGCGCCGGCTGCGTGGTGTTTGCATTGCCGGTCTGGGCCGGTTTGGCAGTACTGTCAGGTTTGCTTAGTGAATCTTTTTGAGGAGTTGGCTTGTTCAGCGGGTCGAAGTTCTGCGTGGGTTTCACCAATGGTGAGGAGGAGGATTTGGAAGCAGAATCGGTGGTATTTTGAGGCTTGGGGAGGGTATCGGAGGCCGGTCGGCGTGATGCAGGATCAGGTTTCGGGACCGGTGTGAGCGTATCGGGCTTGGTCTTTCGGGTTGAATCCGGCCCGGCCTGCTGCGCGTGACTTCGGGATATCGGGCCGGAGAACAGTAACAGAAAGAAACCGATCCTCAGGAAAATGAGCGGGACCGAACATGGTACAGGCCCATTGACTCGTTGAGTTTTTCTCATATCAATCTTGGCTAAGTGACGGGCCAATGCCCGGAAAATTATGTTGATTAGCCAGTGCCAGACAAAAACCATACCGTTATGTTCCCCGAAGTGATAAAACAGTCACTCCCGGCGACTACATGACTTCTACAAATAGACCTAAAAATACATTTACATCACTAACCTTTGCAACTATATGAACGAAGCGTCGGTGACAGCCTGCTGCATTGCAAATGTCTACTTGATCGTAATTTTTCAAATATCTATCAAACGCGTCCTATTATTTTTGGAAACATCCTGCTTACGATTACATTTGTCAAAACGCCCACACGGGGCGGATTTGAATTTTGCCTAGTTTTAAGGAGTGTAAAAAACCAACTTCGACCATGCGCCAGGAACAACTGCTAACTGCCGACTACATTGAGTCTCAGATCGGAAACGTAATCGAATACTATATCCGTTGGGAATTTGAAGAAGATCCTTTTTACGGGAAAGCCCGGATCAAAGGTCTGGTAGACGACGAAGCAGGCGGGTTGAAGATTATCTGTGATGTGATCGAAGGAAGCGATCTCGAACTGGCTTACGAACAGGAGGAAGTGTTCATGTACTCCGACCATCACCCGATCTACACTGGCCAGCTCCCGGAGATTTATTCAGCCAACTGGGTAAATACCGACGGCAAAAAGAAAAAGCAGATTTTTATCGCACCACCCAACGAAAACGCCAAGGAGTTCGCCATTTCACAGACGAATAGCAAGGTAGTGGTTAAGCGGATATATTAATGATTAAATGAGTGAATGAGTGAATTGGTCTAAGTCAATAGCTCTCATATTCAGAATGAAAAATATTCACTCATTCACTCATTCACTCATTCAATCATTCAAAATTCACTCATTCAAAATTCAATTCTTCACAATCTTCTTCGTCAGCACGCGGTCTTCGAATTCCGCCTTCACAACATACAATCCTGACGGGTAAGTGGTTAAATCAAAATTATAGACATTGGAAGCTACTTCGCCGGTAATGACCGTTTCCCTTATTTTCTGCCCGGCTACATTGTAAATCGAGACCGATTTCAGTTTTTCAGGATGCGGGTAGAACTGGACGGACACCTGCCCGCTCGTTGGATTGGGCGTCACCAGGAAGCCCGCTTCTTTCAGGTTCGGGTTCACGGTGACAGTCCGGATGTTGATGTCGTCGAGGTAAATATCGTTTTCGTTGCCATTCGTGTTCAGGAATGCCACGAGGATTTCACCCTGCCCGATGAAGCTGCCAATATTGATCTCTTCGCGCCGCCATTCGTTCACGCCCGGCGTAAATGCGGTACGCGTGGCTGCACTGCGGGTAATGAGGCTGGATCCCCATTTTTTGTAGACACTTGTGTAAGTCTGTCCGCAATCTGTACTAATAAGCACCTGCAACGTATCCCACACGTTACCCTGGGTGGAAGTATTGGTATACGTCGCCGCAGCCACTTGAAACGACACAAATGCGGAGTCAACCCCGGCGATACGCACCGTCGGCGAGCGCAGGTAATCCCGTTGTCCCACTACCTGGTTGTCGAAGTTTCCGATTTTCACCGAAGCGCTGCCGGTTTTGGACGCGGAAGTTGTTTTTTCCCACGTCGAACCACCGTCCTCATTCACAATGTCCCAGCCCTGTGGCGAAAACAGTCCTTCGAACCCTTCTTTCACCGGAGCGGCAAACGGCTCGTAGTAAATGAAATCCAGACTTAAAGCATCGTTAGATGTATCCTCGTCCGCCGCACCGTTCGGATTCGAAGTGGTAATGCTCAGTACATGGTTCCCCTCCACCGTAGTGAGGGTCGGTAAAGTCACGGTTGTTTCCGCGTAAGTAGCCAGCGAACCGGTCCAGTTGTAATTCTGCGCGGCTCCGTTATCGATGGCCACGTTGATCTTCACCGACGTCAGCGTCTCACTTCCCCGGTTCACCAATGTGATCTGCGGAGTGAGTGAGTTAGCACAAATGCGCTGTGCAGGCTGTCGGATCGCTTTCAGGGAGGCGTCTTTTTTCTTCACATCTACGGGCGTGCAACCGTTGGAAAGGGCGAGCAGCGAACGATAGGTGTTGAACGCCGTTTCCATTCTCGCCACCTGCATTTTGGTAAACATAAAAAGACAGGCATCGGGCGTGTAATCCATGTAATTCTGATACATAATGCCCGGCGAAGTGGTGGTGCAGCGGTCGGTAACAATACCTGTCTGACAAGTGGTGGTGCTATTACTTTGATTGGGAGTATCATCTACCTCGTCGGTACCGGAGCAAGCGCCATTATCATCACCCCAAATGTGATAAAGATTAAAATAATGGCCTATTTCGTGGGTCAATGTCTTTCCCTGATTGAAACCCGTAGCACTTCCGCCCGGCAACGACGCGTAGTCGATCGCCACGCCCTGCTCGTCTTTCACGCCGTCATCCGGAAAAGTAGCATAGCCCAGCGTAGTGCCCGACAGGTCGCAAATCCAGATATTGAGGTATTTATCGGTATCCCAGGCATCCGCCCCGCCCGATTCGGCGTGCTTCACCTGGTTGGTGGTATAATCAAATGCGTTGCGTGTGGTAGTGTAGCGCACGATCCCGGTCGAGGGGGCGTCGTTGGGCGTGCGTTGGGCGAGGCAAAACTGGATGCCCGACTGCCCGAAAAGTGATTTGAAATGCGCCGGAACTTTATCTGCTCCCGCATTGGTCCCTGCGTAATCCTTGTTGATTGTATCAAGTTGGGCCATGAGTTGGGCGTCGGTTACCATCGATTGCCGGTTAAGCACGACGTGGAATACAACCGGAATCGTGACCAGGCCCGTCGTCCGCATCGAATTTCCGGAAGCTACCCTTTCACGGATGAGCTGTTTCAGACGCAGCTCCCGCTGGTCGAACATCAGTTTGAGCGCGGGTTTGTCGGTAAACCGTTTTTGAAGGAGCTCCATCGATGCGCAACGGTCCTGCGCCTGCGCGGAGCCGACGCCTAAGCGGAGAAGAAGGAGCATGACAAAAAGGGATTTGAGCAGAGGTATAGTATGTCGCATCGAATTTCCTGGGGAACTGAGTAATGAATCGGCCCGCTAGTTACAGACTGACTGCGGATTTATCACCTACTACGAAAAAAAAGTGCCTCCTGATGCGAATACAATATTATTTAATTTGTTTTTAATTGGAGGATACACCTATAACCTGAAAAATTGCCATTTCCCATGCAGGAAACGCCCGATGCCAAGCCCGTCCGCAAGATTATCCATATCGATATGGATGCATTCTACGCGTCGGTGGAGCAGCGCGATTTTCCTGAATACCGTGGCAAGCCGCTGGCGGTAGGTGGCTCTCCCACCGGCCGGGGCGTGGTGGCGACGGCAAGTTACGAAGCCCGCAAGTTCGGGGTACGGTCGGCGATGCCGTCGCGGCAGGCCATCCAGCTCTGTCCGCAGATCATTTTCGTGCACCCGAGATTTGAGGTATATAAATCCGTTTCGAGAAGTATCCGCGAGATTTTCTCCCGCTACACCGACCTGATCGAGCCGCTTTCACTGGACGAGGCCTATCTGGACGTGACCGAGGACAAAATGGGCATCGGCTCGGCCCTGGAAATCGCAAAACAGATCAAGAAATCCATTAAAGAAGAACTGAATCTCACCGCCTCGGCAGGTGTGTCGGTGAATAAATTTGTAGCCAAAATCGCCTCCGATATCAATAAGCCCGACGGCTTAAAATTCATTGGGCCATCTAAAATTGAAAGCTTTATGGACCAGCTGCCGGTGGAGAAGTTTCACGGCGTTGGAAAAGTTACTGCCGACAAAATGAAGGGAATGCAGCTCTTTACCGGCTCGGATCTTAAAAAGCTGTCTGAGGATGAGCTGGTCGGCCATTTTGGAAAAACAGGGCATTTCTTTTACAAAATCGTGCGTGGGATCGATGACCGTGAGGTACAAACGCACCGCGAAACCAAGTCGCTCGGCGCCGAAGATACCTTTACCTACGACCTCACGACGCTGGATGAAATGAACAAGGAACTCGACCGCATCGGTGTCACCGTCGCCAACCGGCTTGAAAAGAACCAGTTGAAGGGTCGTACGGTGACATTGAAAGTCAAGTTCAGTGATTTCACCCAGATCACCCGCAACCACTCCTTCGCCCATCCCGTCGGCGACCTGGATACCATTACCGACACCGCCAAACAGCTACTCGAAAAGCTCGACCTGGAAGAAAAAGCCGTACGGCTGCTCGGCATTTCGCTATCCAATTTTCATGAGCCTGAGGTCAAATCGCGCAGGTACAAAGACCCGGAGCAACTCGAACTCTTTCCGTTCGGATCATAGCAGCAACGCATCTACCCGGTGTGCCTGCACCATATTCTCGCATTTCGACCAGGAGAATATCGTAAAGCGGCCATCCTGAGAAGCTACCAATGCAATGGAGTCGCGCTGGTCGTACACAAACTGCGCCGCCGACAAGTGCCTGGTGCCTCCATTCTGTACCGGATGCACCACCATAGCCGTATTACCTATTATCGGCTCGGTAATCAGGATTTCCTCCACCGGCTTTGCATCCTGCGCCCGGCCGATTTTTGCCCCGAATGCGAGCAATTCGTAACGGTCGTTGATGATCGTCGCGCCGTCTACGGCCGTCAGCCCGGCCATGTTATGTACCGCAGAACTGAACTGGTTCTGCCAGGTAATGGGATTAGGATCCTCTACGTATTTGCGATGCAGGTCGGCCAGCTCCGAGAATGGCGGCTGCACGTCGTAGGTAATCGGGTGGATGATCGATTCGCGCCAGCGTTCGTTGCCTTTGGGAACCACCAGCAATATACCGCCCCGCTCATGGCTGCGCATCGAGGCGGCCAGTTGCACAAGCAGGTTCGGATAATCGCTCCATAATGTCGTCGACGAAAAACCCATCAGCGAGTTAATCAGCGACGGGCAATCTTTCACTTTACGGCTCTCCTCGTTGACAATCTTCACCTGGTCCCCTTTCAATACCGCTACATTCACGAATTTACCGAAGCCCTCCACCCTGCGGTGTTTCACCACCAGCATGCCCGGCTCAATCACTTCCAGCACGAAGCATAACCCGGGTATCACACGGGTTGTACCCCAAATGCGCAGCTCACCATCTTCGAGCCACACGCCCAGGTGTATGCCCGAGCGTTCCACCGCGGGCGCGAGCTTGGTGAGCACGTTGGCCGTGAGCGCGAGTTTTTCAGCAAAAACCAGCGGGTGTTCGGCGGCTTCCGGCGGCAGGTAGGCGATGGACACTTTCGGCGAACGTCCTTCCTCCCGGCGCAAACTCGCCCAGAACGTCGTATCGATAATCGTTTCGATAATGCGGGCATCGGGGCGGGGCGCGAGTTCCTGTTCGTAATACTTGGATACCGCCTCGTGGTGCCGCTCGAAATGGCTCGCAACAAGCCCGGCTACCGACCGGGCTGCCTTATAGGTGGTTACAGGCACGGAGTCACCTGTTTCAATCGAAAATATATCGGAATTCGTAATCATTGTCTGGCGGTTTACTTTTGAACAACGACTTGTTTTAAAAAGTTGGGTTCGGCGTCCATTGTCCGCATTTTTCCTGCGGCTTCCAACCTTTCCGGTAACGGCGGCATCGTACTAACCAGCGGCCCGCCGGGAATTAATTGAAGTCACGGACAGTTGTTTCGCCAGATAAGCGTTAATTTGCGCGTTAATCCGAAAAACCCGGTTTCGGTTTTTTTTACTTCCGGCGTACGGCGAGTATGCCATATATCCAAGAATGAAAACGTACCTCAGATTATTATCTTTTGCTCAACCGATTGCCAAATTTGCCATCCCTTACCTTGTTTGCATCATACTGGGGGTTGTATTTAATACATTGAACCTGGCCCTTCTGGCGCCGCTCCTCAGTACGTTGTTCAGTAATCAGGGTACCACCGTTATTCCCCGGCCAACGGAAGGCTGGCTCGACCCTACCGGAATGCTCAATTACTATGCGCAGCAGGCCAACATCGCTTTCGGACCGCTTGGCGCATTACAGGTCGTGTGTGCGGTAATCGTGATTTCGGTCCTTCTTTCGAATATCTTCAAATACCTCTCTCAACGGATCATGGAGAATCTCCGGATCCATACCCTGCTGAACCTTCGTAAAAAGGTTTTCGACAGCGTAATGAACCTGCATGTTGGCTATTTCAGTAACCAGCGCAAAGGAGATATTATTTCAAAGATCGCGTCGGACGTGCAAGTCGTACAGTTCTCTGTCACAAGCACTTTGCAGGTGGTATTCAAAGAACCGTTGCAACTGATCGCATACGTGTTCATGCTTTTCGCCACTTCGGCCCGGCTCACATTCTTCGCCATTCTGGTCATCCCGGTTTCCGCATTCCTTATTTCAAAAATTGTAAAAAGGCTGAAAGAGCAGGCTACTCTTGCCCAGCATTATTTCGGTCTGATGATCAGCTACCTCGACGAAGCGCTGACCGGTATCAAGATTATCAAAGCTTTTAATGCGACCGAAGACATTAAGGAGAAATTCCATAAAGAGAATATCCGCTATTCCGACCTGGGCCGCAAAATGGCCAAACGGCAGCAGCTGGGCTCTCCGGTTTCGGAATTCCTGGGGGTTACCATGGTAGCGATCATCGTTTTGTACGGCGGCTCGCTAATCCTGAACAACCCGTCGGGCACCGAGCTGACGGTGGCCAAATTTGTAGCCTACATCGGTATTTTCTCCCAGGTAATGCGGCCGGCCAAGGCGCTGACCGACTCGTTCAGCACCATTCATGCAGGTATCGCCGCCGGTGAACGGGTACTCGAACTGATCGACGAGAAACCCGAGATCGAAGATGCACCGAATGCGATGGATATGAGGGATTTCAAGGAATCTATCCGCCTCGAAAATGTGTCGTTTTCTTATCCTTCCCGGCCTGTCCTTAAATCCATCAATGTGACGATCCCGAAAGGAAAAACGGTTGCGCTGGTGGGACCGTCCGGCGGAGGAAAGTCCACGCTGATGGACTTGCTGCCGCGGTTTATCGATACCGACGAAGGACAAGTGCTGATCGACGGCGTCGATGTGCGGCAGATCAGGCAGGAGTCATTGTGGTCGATGTTCGGGCTGGTGAACCAGGAGTCGATGCTTTTCAACGACACTATTTTCCATAATATCGCATTCGGGAGTCCCGATGCGACGATAGAACAAGTGGAAGCTGCGGCACGCATCGCCAATGCGCATGAGTTTATTATGGAAACCGAAGACGGCTATTACAGCAACATCGGTGACCGTGGTATGAAGCTTTCAGGCGGACAGAAACAGCGTATCTGCATTGCCCGGGCTGTCCTGAAAAATCCGCCGATCATGCTCCTCGACGAGGCGACCTCAGCGCTGGACACCGAATCCGAAAAACTGGTGCAGGAAGCATTGAACAACCTGATGAAAAACAGGACATCGCTCGTGATCGCGCACCGCCTCAGCACGATCCAGAATGCGGACACGATCCTGGTACTGGAAGAGGGCAGGATTATCGAACAGGGGAATCATACAGAGCTTATCGCGCGCGACGGATTATATAAGCGGCTGATCGACATGCAGACGTTTAATGAGTAGTTTAACAAATTTGAATTATGTTTAAAAAGAGAAATCTCGTTTCGAGGCTTTGGCTAAAACACACCGACAGGACACTGTATAAACAATACAAATGGGAGCTAAAAAACCAGAAACAGCTTCAATTTGCCAACTTCATCACCGAAGCTGAAAAACTCACCAGCCCGGCCAAAATCAAAAAATACGCGGAGGAGAACGGAAAGATCCGCCTGAGTCACAGCGGAAATGCAGGTGATATTATTTATGCATTGCCAACCATCGAAGCGATTCGCCGGTTTACCAACGCCCGCATTGAACTTTACCTCCGGCTAGGACAACCTCTTATACTTTCGGGTTACAATTCTCACCCGCTGGGTAATGTGATGCTTAACCAGAAAATGGCGGATATGCTGATAGAATTGCTTCGCCCACAGTCCTATATCGACTTCGTCGGCATTCATTCCGACCAGACAATCGATATCGACCTGGATTATTTCCGTGCCGGTGGTATTCCGCTGGATAAAGGGAACATAGCCAGATGGTGCAGCTACCTTACAGGAGTAAACCCAACTTTGTGGAAGCCTTGGCTGACCGTAGAACCAGATACCACCTTCGCGAATACCATCGTAATGGCCCGCAGCGAGCGCTACCGGAATTATACTATCAACTACAAGTTCATGAATCAATATTCCGATATTGCATTCATTGGCGTGGAGTCGGAGTACAATGATATCCGAAAAACCATTCCTCACATCCGCTGGGTACAGGTGGAAGACTTCATGCAAATGGCCCGCATTATTGCAGGTGCCAAGTTTTTCATGGGAAATCAATCGTTTCCATACTCGATTGCCGAAGGCTTGAAAGTGCCGCGCATTCTGGAAACCTCTTTTGAAGTGATCAATGTCGTACCAGAAGGAAACGACGGTTTTGACTTTTTCTTTCAGGAACACCTGGAATCGCTTGTAAGTACACTCAACAGCAGAAAAAAATAATTACTCAATAAACAGGCGATATCCCCAACGGACTCGCCTGGATATTTCAACGTTCGCTCTATTATTTATGGTCCGCCCCGGTAACGTGGCAGTGGTAGTCCCTGTATACAAGACTGCGCTGACCCCGTATGAACATATTTCGGCGCAGCAATGCGCCAAACTGCTTGGCAGATACCCCATTATCGCTGTCAAACCGGATAACCTCGACCTGAGCGAACTAAAAGACGATCATATTTTCGACCGCACCGTCGGTTTTGACCCCACCTATTTCTCTGGCATTCAGGGCTATAACCACCTGATGCTCAGCCAGCAGTTTTACCAACAATTTCTGGAATTCGAATTTATATTGATCTACCAGCTGGACGCCTTCGTTTTCCGAGACGAACTGCTCGCCTGGTGCAAAAGTGGCTATGATTATATCGGCGCTCCGTGGCCCAAACGGTTGGAAGAGCCTGATTTTGTAAAGGCATTCAAAACCAAAACCATCACCCGCTACCATCAGTGGCATAACATTATGGAAGGCAACTTACCACACCCCCGACAGTTCGATAACCAGGTGGGTAATGGCGGCTTCTCATTGCGGAGGGTTGCCAAATTTCACCGCATTGCAGGCGAAATGCGAGACAAGATTGAAGAGTACCACCAGCGGGACGAACACCAGTTCCATGAAGATGTATTTTGGAGCATTGAAACCAACCGTAAATTCAAGCGACTAAAAATCCCGGGGTACAAAAAGGCCTATCACTTTTCCATTGAGAATAATCCCGAGCGGGGAGTACGGTTCAACAAAGGCAAACTGCCATTCGGCTGCCACTCGTGGGACCACAACCTGGATTTCTGGCGCCCGCATATCGAGGCGTTCGGTTACGATCTAGACTGACGCCCCCCTTCTTTCTTTCGATTTTTCCATACACGCCAGAGATCGACATATAGCTTGTACCATTTCCAGCCGCCGAAAATCCAGGATTTCCGGCTGTTCCAAATGATACTTATTAATCGTTGATAGGAACTTCCCTGATCGATCTGTTTGTGGTGATACGCTTTAAATGCTCTTCGTTCGTATCGCAGCAAGGATTTTTCAGGCAAACCATCCGTATTAACCGGTAATCGGGCGCTCCATTTCTCATGGATTTTTAACGTTTCATTTTCCCATTCACCTGAAAATGAGCCTTCCGAAAAGTGTTTCAACAAGATTTCATAGTTAACAGCCACATCGTACTGCTGCCCGACCGCCATTGAAAAATCGATGTCATAACCGTGAAACCCCTTCAACATGGTTTCATCGAATATATATTTCAAAGCAATCTTCTTTTTTGTACACATCCAACATCCATCGATAGCCGCGACTTTGGACAATTGCTCTTTTCTCGGGTTGCGGTAATCCAGGTATTCTTCGATACCCGAATGCTTAAACCCCTGGATCAGGCAGCAATAAAACTCTCCATTTAATTCGAGATCGGCATTGTACCAGCCAGAAGGGACGAGCGATTTATATCCCCCACCAGCAACACCCAGTAAACCCAGCCTGGGGTGCTTATCAAATAACTCCGCCAGCTTCTCCCCCCACCCAAGAGTCTGCATTTCAATATCCTCGTGCATAAAACACAGGATATCGAACCGGGCACGCTTTGCACCTTCATTATAAACTGCACAAATTCCCCGGCTGGCTTTCCGGTTATCGATGGCGATAATTTCGTGCGCCACGCCAACCGTTTTCCGGATGTTTTCCGAGACCTTGGCCAGATCTGCCTCGCTGGCCGAGCAAATAATAATTGAGATCATCAGTCCTGTTTAACCTATGCCAAAAGTAACGCCAAATTCACTAATGAGGACGTTCCTGGACGCTATTCCAGTAGAATATCACGGTTTCCGGCATTTATAGGTATCCATAAACATTTTCTGCTTTCATGAAACGCATACTTATATTGCTGCTCCTCGCCTGCGCGACCTCCTCGTTTGCACAAGTCAAATTCGCTCGGCTGTTTTCCGACCACGTTGTGCTCCAACGCCAAAAGCCGATTCCCGTGTGGGGCTGGGCCAAGCCCGGTGAAAAAGTGAAAGTGACTTTGGCCGGACAGTCGATGGAGGTGAAAGCGAATGCATCAGGGAAATGGAAAGTCAGCTTTAAACCACTGGAAGCTGGTGGGCCACATTCCTTGCAGGCATCCGCCAAATCGGGCAATGCAACGGCTAACGACGTGCTGATCGGTGAAGTTTGGCTTTGCTCGGGGCAATCGAATATGGAATGGCCTGTTTCCGCGGCCAAGAATTATGAGGAAGAACGCAAAAATGCCGAGTTCCCGCAGATTCGCCACTTCCGCGTCGACCACGTGGTGACACTCCAACCCGAGCAGGATTTGAAAGCCGGCGAATGGAAAGTGGCCAGCGCCGAGACTGTGGGCGGTTTCACAGCCGTGGGTTTCTTTTTCGCCCGCGAGCTTTACCAAAAATTGAATGTCCCCATCGGCCTCCTGCATTCATCGTGGGGAGGTTCGCAAATCGAAGGATGGATCAGCAAAGAAGCCATGCTGGGCAATGATGAATTGCGCTCCTATGCGCAGAATCTGCCTAAAACCTGGGAAGAAGCTGATGCGATCATGGATAAGAAGCTTAAAAAGCAGCTTTTCAAGAATGCCTCCTACGACCCGACCTGGGAAGATGAAAAGAAATACATTTCGCCGGAAGTGGATTTCGCCAGCTGGCAAAAAACCGCAGACGGTGTAGGCCAATGGGATTGGAAAGGATTAATGGGCTTTCGCGGCAAGGGCTATATGGCCAAGGAGGTATCGATCCCATCTGATTGGGTTGGAAAACAAACTACTCTATCGCTGGCTGAAAACGATGGGCCCGTCGAGGTTTATATCAATGGCAAACCTGTCCATGAAGGAACTGCAAAAGGTGTACGGAAAATTCAGCTCCCTGCCGGTACCTGGAAGGAAGGTAAGAACATCCTGACCCTCAAAACCGGTAATATGGTGAGTGCCTCATGGTTTGGTCCGGGACTCATGGGCTCTGCCAACGACCTGTACGTGGAAGAGGGAGGGCGCAAAACCAGCCTTGCCAAAGACTGGTACCTGATGCCCGCATTCTCGGAAAAGCACGAGTACGCGCACCTGATGAACAATGTCGGGACTACGATCTACAATGCGATGATAGCGCCATTGCTTCCTTTCACCATTCGTGGCACGCTTTGGTACCAGGGCGAAAGCAATGCGGGCCGCGCTTACCAATACCGCCAATCATTCCCGCTGATGATCAACGACTGGCGTAAGCTGTGGAATGACGAGTTCTCGTTTTATTGGGTGCAATTATCCAGCTTCGGTACCGACCGAGACAGCAACAAGGGAAGCAACTGGGCCGAGCTCCGCGAAGCCCAGAATATGACATTAAGTCTGCCCGAAACGGGCATGGCCGTCACCACCGACGTGGGTAACCCTGCCGACATTCACCCAACCAACAAACAGGACGTGGCCCATCGCCTCGCAACCAATGCGTTAAAAAACGACTATGGCCAGGACATCCCTTACGCCTCTCCACTTTATGACCAAATGCAGGTGGACGGTGGCAAAGCCATTGTTTCATTTAAAAATGCAGAGAACGGCCTTACGATAAAGGATCGCTACGGATATTTGAAAGGGTTCGAGATTGCGGGCGACGACAAGGTTTTCCATTACGCCCAAGCGGAAATCCAGGGAAACAAGGTAATCGTTTCCAGCCCGAAGGTGAGCAAACCGGTCGCTGTTCGCTACGCCTGGTCGGATGCTCCGGAAGACGCCAACCTGTACAATGCCGACGGCTTCCCTGCCAGCGCATTCCGTACCGACTCCTGGCCTGGCCTTACCGTGAATACCCGTTTTGAATAACCTTCTTTCTACCTGATTCTTGAAGTTTGTATGTTAAAACCCTTATCGTGGTGTATCGGCGGCCTCGCTTTGATACTGGCTGGCGCACAATCTATTTCCAACTTAAATGACGACCAGCGCGAATGGCGCGAGTACCTCGGCGGCCCCGACCGCAACCACTTCTCCCCGTTGACGCAAATCAATAAGGATAATGTTAAAAACCTGAAAGTAGCCTGGACCTGGTCGATGCCCGACTCGGGGCAAACCCAGGTGAACCCGATCATCGTGAATGGCGTGCTTTACGGGGTTACCGCTACTGTGCAGGCTTTTGCGCTCGACGCGGCCACCGGCAAGCAGCTATGGATATTTGGTGATAAATCCAAAAACGGCTCCAATACCAGCCGCGGTCTCACCTATTGGGAAGACGGAAACGACAAGCGCATCATGCACGCCATGGGCTCATACCTGTACGCCCTCGACGCACGCACGGGGAAAGTGATTGAGAGCTTTGGTGACAACGGACGCATTGACCTCCATACGGGACTGCCTGAAACCGCTAAAAACAAATATATGGTTTCCAATACGCCCGGAACGATTTTCGAGGATCTGATCATTATGCCGTTGAGGCTTTCGGAAGATTCCGACGCTGCACCGGGTGACCTGCGGGCATTCAATGTACGCACCGGAAAGCTCGTATGGACGTTCCATACCATCCCCTATCCTGGCGAGTTCGGCTATGAAACATTCCCGCCCGACGCATACAAAAACACTTTCACCGGTGCAGCCAATAACTGGGCAGGCACGGCCATCGACCGCAAGCGCGGCATTTTGTATGTACCTACGGGCTCAGCGGGTTACGATTTTTACGGTGGTAAACGCAGAGGAACCAACCTGTTTGCCAACTGCCTGCTAGCACTCGACGCGCGCACCGGCAAGCGCCTGTGGCATTACCAGACCATGCACCACGATCTCTGGGATCGGGATCTTCCCGCGCCGCCCAACCTGATTACCGTCACGCAAACCGGTGCCAACGGCAAACCACGCAAGATCGACGCCGTAGCGCAAGTCAGCAAACAAGGCTATGTGTTCCTGTTCGACCGGGTAACGGGCAATCCATTGTTCCCAATCAAGGAGGTTCCCGCGCCTAAGAGTACATTACCGGGCGAATATCCCTGGCCGACCCAGCCCGTGCCCACCAAGCCAGCCCCTTATGCACGGCAAGCTTACACCCTTACCGAGAACGACATCAGCGTCCACGCGCCCGACCGCGACTCATTGAAAATCAAATTCAAAGGCTACAAAAAAGCCCTTTTTGCCGCACCAAGCAAAGAAGGCACAGTGATCCTGCCCGGCTTCGATGGCGGCGCGGAATGGGGTGGCGCAGCAGCCGACCCGAACGAAGGAATTTTGTATGTGAACAGCAACGAAATGGCGTGGATTCTGACGATGAAAGACACGCCGAAAGAGAGTGAGTTGTCCAACCTCACTCCGGGCGAAAAGGTTTACACCACGTACTGCGTAACCTGCCACGGCCCCCAAAGGAAAGGTAATGCAAAAAGCGGCTATCCATCGCTTGTGGACATCGGCACTCGTCGCGACAAGGCATTCGTGAACCAGCTGGTCAGCTCCGGCAAAGGTATGATGCCTGGCTTCACGATGCTGACGGCCGACGAAAAGCAGGCCTTGGTTTCATTCTTGTTTGGTGATGAAAAAGTGGAGGCCGTTTCGGAAACGCCTGCTTCCCGGAAGGTATATCTGCCTTATCAGAGCACTGGTTATAATAAATTCCTGGATGCCAATGGCCTGCCCGCGATTTCACCGCCGTGGGGTACACTCAACGCGATCGATCTGAACACCGGCAAGTTCCTTTGGAAAATACCATTCGGAGAAGTGGAATCCCTCAAAGCAAAGGGCGTACCCACGACCGGCACCGAAAACTACGGCGGGCCAGTGGTTACAGCCAGTGGGCTGCTTTTCATTGCAGCCACCAAGGACGGGAAGTTCAGGGCATTTGATAAAAAAACCGGCAAATTGCTGTGGGAAACGCAATTGCCGGCTGCCGGGTTTGCTACGCCGGCCACGTATGAAGTGAATGGAAAGCAATATGTGGTGATTGCCTGCGGCGGTACCAAGCTGGGTACCAGAAAGGGTAATCAGTATGTGGCTTTCGCATTGGAATAGTCAAATTCCTGCCATCCACTCGCGCATTTTCTTCCGGCCCGCTTCATCGGGTAAGCGACCTTCGCCGGCGCCCAGATTGTCTACCAGGTGCTTCACATCAGAAGTGCCTGGTATTACGCAGGTGACCGCCTCATTACTGACAATATATTTCAGAAAAAACTGCGCCCAGCTTTTAACATCGTAATCGCCCGCCCAAGCAGGCAACTCCTTCCCTTTTACTGCGCGGAACAATGCACCCTGCTCGAACGGCTCGTTAATAATCACCGCCACGCCTTTATCCCTGGCAGCTTTCAGCAGGCTCTTTTCCGCGTTTCGTGAACGTATGGAATAGTTGAATTGTACAAAATCAATGTTTTCCGATTTCACAATCTGTTCCAGGCGTGCGTGGGAGGCATCGGTATAATGGGTAATCCCGATGTAGCGAACCTTTCCGGCCATTTTCCAATCCCGGAGCGTTTTAAGATGCGTTTCCCAGTCCTGCAAATTATGCACCTGCATCAGGTCGATCTTTTTCCGTCCCATTTTCCGCAACGAAGCGTTCATCTGGTCGATCCCCTCCTGTTTGCCGGTTGTCCATACTTTTGTCGCAAAGAAAAATTGTTCGTTCAGCTTCAAATCCGTAGTCAGGTCGCCGATTACCTGCTCGGCCCGCCCGTACATCGGTGAAGCATCGATCAGCTTTCCACCCATTTCCTGCATTTTTTTCAAAACTTCCCTTAATGGCGCACGCTCGGAAGCGCCGGATCCAACGTCGAATTGTTGCCAGGAACCCAGGCCTACGACCGGCAGTGCTTCTCCGGTCGACGGGATTTTTCTTTCCAGTATCATTTTGAGATCGTTATGGGCTGAGGAAGAAAACGGGGTCAATGCCAGTCCGGCACCGGCGGCAGCCAGTCCGGCCAACGCCTCCCGTCTTGAAAAAATATGCTTCATTGGCTGGTTAATGGGTTTTTGAAACGTTCAAGTTACGAACAAATCGCATTAGGAGCATCTGAAAGGCCAAAAATGAGAAAAGGAGCCAGGATAGCCCTGACTCCTTTTACTGCACTTCACACCAAATCTGAATCTATTACTTTTTTTCGATGGATACTCCAATCTTGTAATCTTCCAGCTTGGGTGATTTGGGAAGTTCGGGGTAAGGAAGTACCTCCGAGATAGTCAGTACGTACTCTGTTCCGCCCAGCTTGAAACCTTGCTGGTTTTTGGAATCACCCTTGAATTCGAAATTCACATTCACCTGATTCGAAGCATCGGAGATCGCGAGCACCAATTTTGCGCTTCCCATCGAAACGCAGTTAGCGTTCATCGGGCAGCGGCTGTCGGCCACTTCTTTGAGCTCCACTTTCAGATCGCTGCCGGAAGTACGAACCGTTGCTGCCTTCTGGTAGGTCAGGCTGGTCGGATTCAGGTCAGCCTGAGGTGCGGCCTCATCCTTTTTATCACAGGAAATAGCTGCAATACAGATCAATGCGAGTAAAATCGTTCTTTTCATGCCAATAGTAGTTTTTGAATTATAATGCAGAGAAACCGAACATAGGCCGATGGTTGTAACCGATTTATAAAAAATTATATTTCTTGTAGTACTCCGACGACGATCTGCCTGATTTTGTGATAATTCTCATTCCGGTGACCATTATTTAACCATATGTTAATTTCCCGTACTTATTTTTACAGTTGAACGCCCAAAATCAGCGAGATACCGAAAATCAGGAAAATATGGTCTGGTACGAAGAGGAAGTACAAAGAGTCGAAAAAGAACGATCCACATTAAACTATGAACCAGATACGATCTTCTACGGAAGTTCGAGCTTTACATTGTGGACGGGTTTGTACCAGGATTTTGCTGAACTGAAACCCATTAACCTGGGCTTCGGCGGCTCGACGCTGGCGGCTTGCGTTTGGTTTTTCGAACGTATTATGACCACCGTAACGGCCCCGGCGCGCATAGTCATTTACGCGGGTGACAACGACCTGGGCGATGGTCGTCATCCGACCGAAGTATTGCTGTTTTACCGCCAGCTCATTACCCTGATCCGGGCGCGTTTCGGAGATATTCCCTGCTTTTTTGTGTCGATCAAACCCAGCTTGCAGCGATGGGACATTATCGCTTCCATCAGAGCAACCAATGAGTTGATCCGCGAGGAAATCGAAAAGGACCCGCAGCAGCATTATATCGATATTTTCCCGCTGATGGTAAACTATCAGGGCTATCCGCGCAAGTCGCTTTTTGAGGCGGATGGACTGCATCTGAGCGCGGATGGGTACGCAATTTGGAAGAAAGTGATCAGTGAAAACTTATACGCCGTTAACGGGGCACTTCAAAAAACTTCTTAAACAAACCTCTTTGCTATGGAAAGAGCGTACCACAAGTGGTGTAGTCCGATTTTGGGCAGGTCAATGGAAATGCTTGTATTCGGTCACTCGGGAACACCCGTCATATTTTTCCCGACACGCTCAGCCCATTTTTACGATTTTGAAAACTGGAGGGTGATCGACGCCATGAAAGAGAAGATCGACGCCGGTTACATACAGGTCTATTGCGTCGACAGCATCGATAGCGAAAGTTTTTATTCCGATTCACCACCGCCGCAGCGCATTGCCCGCCATATACTTTACGAAAAATACATTCTGGAAGAAGTAATCCCGTTTATCCGTACACAGAACAAAAAACGTGAACTGATAGCGGCCGGTTGCAGCCTCGGCGGGTATCATGCGGTGAATATCGCATTCAAGCATCCCGACATTTTTACCAAAGTCGTTGGCATGAGCGCGCGCTACGATCTCACGCAGCCGCTACCCTATTTCGCCGACTTGTTTGACGGGTATTTTGATGAAAACATCTATTACAACATGCCTAACCACTTTGTACCGGGCATTTCAGACCCCAAGTTGCTTCAACAACTGAGGGAAATGGAAATCACGCTCGTGATCGGGCGCGAGGACACCTTTCTGGACAATAACCGACATTTAAGCGATTCGCTGCATCAGCTCAGCGTGCCGCACCAATTTTACATTTGGGACGATGAGGCGCACCGGCCGAGGTACTGGCGCGAAATGGTGAAGATTTACTTGTAGTTACGCCGTCCAGTCAAGTAATGCCCATTCGTTCGTGGATCCGGAAGTCAGCAAAAAGGTTTTTTGCCGGGCGAGGCAGAACATTTTATCGATTGAAAATGGCAAATCCATTGAACTCACCCGCTGCGGCTTATCTGCTACATTTATGACATCGATGCCATGCATTCCCTTGTTGAGTACCAGGTAGTCTTTCACCAATTCGAAGGACCTCAGTGCCGAGGAAATCGATGCAATTTCCGTAAAACCTTTGCCGTCGTAGTCAAACACTTTCACGTAACCCAGGCCTCCTACAAACATTCTTTTGCCGTCCTCCGTAAAAGTTATCTGGTAACAAGTGTTGGGAAGCTGCCCGATTTTAATCGTTTTTCCAAACTGGGTCCTGTCAAATGGCTGGGCAAATAGTTCACCGTAGTTGGTTCCGTAAGCGATCAGGTTCTGACTGGGGTGCAAAGCCTGGCAAATCGGGTCCTTGCCTTTGGTTTTCGTTGTGGCAAGTTCGTCGACATGTCCTTCGTTCAATTTCAAAATCGAGAATTTCTTTCCCCCAAGAGCAATCCACGTTCCATCATGCGCCTCCAGAAGTATCGGCAGCGTGTTGGTTGTTTTGTAAAGTTCAGATGCCTCGATACGCTGATAATCTTCTTTTGAAAGCAACCGAAAGCCATTTCTCAACTTCCTGATTTCGTCGTAAAGCGAGTCGGTGAGCCTGTCGTCGAAAAAGCCTCTACATTTGTATGCGACATCCTCGTCGGTAGTTTGCCAGATCAGTTCCGTGGAGCCATTGGGCCATAAAAGCAGTATTTTCCATCGGTCGGCCATTAAAAAAGCGCCGGTGCTTTCCAGCGCGTATGCCAGCTGTAAATGCACATCGAGCGGCGAAGGTATTATTTTCGATAAGTTCAATTTCATAAAATTCCGATTTTCAAAACACTCCGTTCGTGTAAAGACTATCCGTTTTCAACCTTCTGACCTCCGCCTGAAATGCCTCCGAGTTCTTCTCGCCATCAATGGCGATCAGGTAATCTTTCACCCGAAAATCCTCGACCGGCACATCGTGGTACTGCATGCAGGGCTGCACCTCGCGGACAAATGAGTAGCCGTTACCACTTTGTTGCAAGCATTCGAAGAATACCAGCCGTACAAATGCGGACTTCGATGAAAGCAACTGCGCGTCATAGTCCGAAAGCACGTGCCGGTCGACCGCCAGCGGCTTTGAAGTAAATTCCAGTGTTTTGTAAAGAGACTGCTGTGCACCGTTCTTTTTACCGAACCAACATTCCAACTTGACGTTGACGAGCGCCGGCGTGTTGTTGGTAATGTGTAATGTCAGCGGGCTACGCTTTTGAGCAGGAAACCAGGCATACAAATCTCTCGCTCCTCGCTGGATAGCCGGCAACAGAAGAAACAGCATCGGAATGCAGAGAATCGCCAGGCCAATGGCCTTGTTTTTCCAAAACAGGACGGCCAGAAGCACTACGCCAAGCAACCCGGCCAGGTAGAAGATCCCAAGCGCCCACCCCACCGAACTGTCGCCGGCCGGGGTAGGTTTCAGGAGGTAGTAGACTACCGCAATCAGAAAAATGATGGAGAAAATACCCAGCAATGCGAGGTAGGTGAACTTGATCATTTCTGTAAGATGTGTGTGTGAGTGATTATTCCGAATCAGACTTCGAAAGGCAGGTCATATTCCCTTGTATTGGGCTTCGAGCTGCGCGTTTTTACGATAATGCGTGCTTTGAGCGGGCTGCCCAGCACCAGGAAGTACTTCACATACTGGTCCTCATGATAAGTCCAGGATTTGTCTTCCAGCAAGTATTCGGAAATGCCTTTCTTGCCGGCTTTGTAAGCCCATTGCTCTACAATGTTGGGTTCGTAGGTGACGTATTGCCCCATGCAAATGATCTGCACGCCCGGTTGTGCGTTATTACCGAGCTCCGTGCAGCCTTCTACGAGTACATTAATACTGGAATTGTCTTCGAGATCTTTTACCGACCACTGGTCGAGTACTGTTTTAACATTGGCCATAATAGATGTCCTGATTTTCGTTTTAATGAGGGCCGCAAAGAAACAACGCCCACTGAAAATCAGGACAATTCAATTATTTATCGGCCATTACAAACTATTTAGCGCCCTTAGGGCTGATTTAACGTATATGCTTTGCTCACCCGCCGGATCTTACCGTCACTTTTGGTCATGATGTACAACTCCCTGGTAAAGCGGTTGTATTCAATGCGGATATCAACCCGCTTAGAACCCGACATTTCGATGAGGTTTGTGTCTTTTCCGTCCCGGGCAATCATCAGCTCGTACACCGAGTGGTCACTCAATTGCGGATCGATATTGGCATAAAAAATACGGCCATTGACGATGTCCCCGAAGATATATTTATTGGTCAAAGCCGCTATCGGGCCTTCATAAACGTACCCGCCGCTGATGGCATTCCCGTCGATATGATCGTATTGCAAAAACGGCATTTCGAATTTCCCGGTTTCAGTCGCAGGCACGGGATACACATTTTTGAGGTCTTTGGAAGAAATACCAAAATTCCCTTCGCGCACATTCCAGCCATAGTCGCCCCCTTTCACAATCACGTTCACTTCTTCAAAATTCGACTCGCCCACTTCGGCACTGAACAACCTTCCATTATGCCATGCCAAGCGGTGCGGGTTACGGAAACCATAGGCAAATATTTCTTTATAAACATCGCCCTTCTCGTTCACGAACGGATTGTCGGCAGGAATACCGTAACGCCCGTTTCTGCTGTTATTCCCTAGCGGATCGATGCGGATGATCGTACCAAGCAATGAATGCAGGTTGTGGCACAGCTGAGGATATTTGCTGATCGTCGAACCGCCGTCGCCGGTACCTATATACAATAAGCCGTAGTCCCTGTCTCCTTTGGCCGCCTCGGGATTGAAGCCAATGTCCTGCGTACCATGCACCACGTTGGGTACATTGATTCGAAGCAACTCCCGTCGCTTACCTTTAAAGACCGGGCTTTTGACATCGTCGATCTTCCATTCCGAAACCACCCACTGTAATGCCACTTTGATGGAGTCATCGTAAGAATAGTCAGCAGGTTTTCCCTTGGGAGCCTCCGTGTGGGTAATGTAGATCAACCCATTCTGCAGATAATCGGGATGAAATGCGAAGCTACCGAGGCCGGTACCCAGCCCAGGCTCGTTGACGAAATTTTCAACTTCGTTCCGTAGGTCCACGAAAGCCGTCACATCCTTTCCGCTGATCCTGTAAATCAGGCCGCGCTGGTCACTGACGTACAGCGTGCCGTCCTGCGACGGGTGCGGGCGCATGTTCGCGATACGCGTGCGTGGCATTTTATCGCTGGATGGCGGGATCGTCACAAAGTCTTCCAGTTCTATTCTCAACCCGGTCTTGATCACGGGCTGCGCCAGGCGGGCATTCGAAGCCGTATCGAGTTTCACTTCGAGCGGGGCTATATTGTGCGCTTTCGTCTCCGAAGTAATGTAGCGTAGGATCGAACGGATTTCTTCGTCCTTCAAAAAATCGAATGGCGGCATAATCATCTTGTACCGCTTCGAGAGGCTCACCGCCCGCGCATTACCGGACTCGATCGCATGGTTCGGATTTTTAATAAACGCGATCAGCTCCTTCTCCGAAAGCACCTGGGTAACCCCGCCAAGGCGCGGACCGATTTCCTCCTGCTCCATGGCATGGCAGGAAACACAATGCGTAGTAAAAAGCTCTTTGCCCTGCGAATCGGTGCCCGCAAGCTGGCTGCCGGAAGGTGTGGATTGTTTTCTGCCCGCGCAGCTAAACAGGAGAAGTGAAGCTGCGGCAATGCAACCAAAAGAACGTAAAGCTAAGGTCATTCAATGATGGGTTAGGTATTTCAGATATGATGTCAAAGTTAGCAACCGGCCCGGAAACAAAAAAAGCCGGATCGCTCCGGCTCAGTCACTGAATAATGAAGGAATACTATGGTTATCCTACATTTCTTCCGTCTTTATCGAGTTTCACGAGGGCATTTTCCTTGCCGTTCGCTACTTGCAGTTCATAATATTGGGCTTTGTCGGGCTCGGTTACCAGAAATGCCTTCTTCACCGTCCAGCCCTTAAAGTCGTCGCTTTTGATTGTTTTCTGAATTCCTTCCGGCAGATCTTCCGGTTTCACGGCCACCTTCTCTTTTTGGTCTGCCTTCGTTGTTTTCTGTGCCACCGCTTCCTGATGCGCTGAATGATCAGCTGTCGCCTGACTGGCCGTCTGGGCCTGAACGGAAGTAAACGAGATGAGCGCCAGGGCAAATGCCGATACTACTAGCTTTTTCATAATCCTTGTTTTTTAGACAACTATTAATGTTTTTGACCTCGTGCATTCGCACTGTGCCCGTTTGTTTCAACAGGATTATGCCAAAGTTTACAATTAACTGATTTTAAGTAAATTGCAAATATCCCACTAGTTTAATAGTGTTTACCTAAATCCACGTTTTGTGGGAATTTGTCTTCAAAAAACCTCAAAAAAGAAAACTGCCCGTACTGTGACAGCACGGGCAGTTTATCAGGTAGTTTGTTCAAAATCTGTTACTTGTCGTAACCCGGATTTTGAATCAGCTTCGCATTACGGTTGATTTCGTCGCGGCTGAAAGGACGGAAATACATCTTATCCACCCAAGTACGGTTTTCGTGCGATTTATCCTCGGTCGGTGTGTAGGTGTAGTCGTAAACGGTCGGATCGTAGTGATACGGCTCCTTCATCGACTTGCCTGGCTTGAACTTACCGATCACGGTAATGAACTGCAGCGAACGGCCCAAAGTAGTCGGAGCGATCATCCAGCGACGTGCATCGTGGTAGCGCTGCTCCTCGTAAGCCATTTCAATGCGTTTTTCATGACGGTAAGCCTCTTTCAAAGCCGCACCTGAAACCTTCAATGCAGGCATCCCCGCGCGGAAACGAATCTTGTTCAGCCATTCCAAAGCAACGGCATCCTGGCCCAATTCAATGCTCGCCTCGATGTAGTTGAATGCTGCTTCGGTTACACGGAAGAACGGCCATGGAATATTCTGGCGGTCGGTGTTATCGTACAGCGACGGGTTCGGGTCGATGAACTTACGCATGTAGTAACCGGTACGGCTTCCATTCCAGTCTTCGATCGAGCTGCTACGGGTATCCAGTCCTTTGCGGTTAAACAACGTGCCCTTCTCGTCGAGCAAGTCGTAAGCACCGGTCTGAATCTGGTTGGCAGGGTCTTTCGCATCGGAAGGACGCGGTTTCCAGTTGGCACCATCATACATCACGGTTGCGTAGAAACGCGGGTCGCGGTTCACGTAAGGATTCGCTTTGTGCTTAGGGTTCGTCCATGCGAATGGCGTCCCGTCCATCATTTCATAATCATCTACCAGCAAACCGATCGGCGTGTTACCAGCCCAGTTGTGATAGCCGTTAGGTCCGTTGTTCAAACCAGTCTGGCGTGCACCATCCGAAGTCTGGCTGGCTGTAAAATAGCGGCCAAAGATAATATCGTCGCCACCGGTAGCATCCAGGGATTTGTCGGCACTGTATCCGCCCATGGCGATCGAGATATAGTTAATCTTGCCTTGCTCTGCGGTAACGGGAGCCGTCAGGTTAAGTTTATAACCTGGTTTCGCGTCCAGCGCAGCTTTCGCAGCAGCCTGTGCGGCCGTCCAGCGTGCTTTGCGGTCGCCGCTGACATAACCCAGGAACTCAGGTTTCGGATAAGCAGCAAACAACGCCGACTTCGCCTTTGCGGTAGGAATGTCGTGCAGATCGCTCGCAGCGTACAACAAAATCCGGGACTTCAATGCCAATGCTGACGCTTCCGTAGCACGGCCTTTCTGCTCAGTCTTTCCTTTCAACAATGTGGCAGCGCTGTCGCAATCGGCTACGATGAACTTCACGCATTCTTCGAAAGTATTCCGTTCCACAGAGTAATCCTCATTCAACGCATACACTTTCGTAATAAGAGGTACCGAACCGTAGTAACGCACCAACTGCTGATAGTAATAAGCACGCATGAAGTGTGCCTCGCCTTTCAAGCGGTCCTTCAAAGTCTGATCCGCGAAAGTAGCAGTCGGCAAATTCTGAATCGCCTGGTTGGTCGCACGGATACGGGTATACATGGGTCCCCATCCATAGGTATCATCCACCCAACCCAGGTTGGAAGGACTCAAACTACCTTCATTTATCGTATTAATGTTACGACCTGTGTGGGTAAATACCGCTTCGTCTGTCAGCGACGCCAGCATTTGCTCGCTGAAACCGCCTTGTTGAAGCCCTTGATAAATACCTGTCACAAAACCTTCGGCCAAAGCACCATCCTTCCACACCTCGTCGGTAGGGATTTCGGTGGGCGGCGTTACATCCAGAAAGTCAGTGTCGCACGACACGAGCCCGGATGTGGCCAGCGCCGCCAGAAAAATCCAATTTTTATAACTCAGTTTCATTTTTTAAATCTTAGAAAGTTACACGTACACCTGCATTAAGAACTCGCGACTGCGGATAGTATTGTCCGTTGGTAGAAGTCGCTTCCGGGTCCCAGATCTTGATCTTGTCGAAGGTGATCAGGTTCAAACCGTTCACATACACGCGCAGGTTGCCTACACCGATTTTCGAACCAATTTCCGAAGGCAGGTTATAGCCCAATTCGATATTTTTCAGACGCAGATAGTTATTGCTCTTCAGGTAGTAAGTGTTTGCACCTGCGTTGTCGAAGTTGGTATAATACGTGTTGTTACGGTTAGCCAGGCGTGGGTCGGTCGAGCTTGGGTTGTCGATCGTCCAGCGGTGGTCGTACGCATATTGCAGGTAGTTACCAATGTCACCCGACTCTGTTTGTCCGATGTACTGCAACCCACCCAGTGTTCCCTGGAAGAGGATCGCCAAATCGAACGCCTTGTAGCCAAGGTTGATATTCACACCACCGGTGAACTGCGGACGGTTTGTTTTATCCGAGCGAACTTTGTCGTCAGCGGTAATTTTACCATCGCCGTTAATATCCTTGAACTTCATATCACCCGGGCGAAGTGTTCCCGTAATACCGCTGTAATCCAGGGTATTTGCATCGATCGCAGCCTGGTCCGCGAAAACGCCATCATACTGGTAAGCGAGGAATGCCTGGTAAGGCTTTCCGGTTGTGCGCTGGTAGGAAGGAGCACCGGGCGTTTCATCCCAGTACTTGATCGTATTTTTGGCATAACCACCATTCACACCCACTGAGTAGGTAAAGTTGTCAACGCTTCCGTCGTAGCTAACTTTGAATTCAAACCCTTTGTTTTGCAGCTTTCCAAGGTTTTGAGGTGGAAGCTTGCCATCGATACCCGCGCTGGAAGGAGTTGAACCGGTTTTAGGGATCAGGATCTTCGAACGGTTATTGATAAAGTAGTCGATTTCAAATGCGATACGGTCCTTCCACAAAGTACCTTCGATACCGAAGTTGGAGTTGTTAGCAACCTCCCACGTGAAGGTATTGTTTGCTACACGGCTTTCGAGCAAAGTTTTGGCCACCTGGTCATTGATGATGTAGGTACCGAAGCCCATGGTGTTCAGGTATTGGTATTCAGCCAATGTTTCTGTACCGAGCAAATAAGGCTCTGCACCCATTTGTCCCCACGATGCACGCAATTTCACGTTGTTCACGAAGTGGATATTGTTTTTCCAGAAACCTTCTTCAGAAATACGCCATCCCGCCGAAACCCCCGGGAAGAAACCGAAACGGCCGTCTTTCGGGAATACATATGAACCATCCGCACGCCACAGGAATTCGGCAAGGTATTTTTCCTTGTAGTTGTAACCCACACGACCGAAGTAGCTCAAACGTGCACGCTTGTAAAGGTCTCCGTTGTTGGTACCTGAGTTACCGATGTTCTGCTCAGGCGTACCACCTGCAAAAAGCTGGTCAACTACCGGAGAGATAAAGTAACGACGGTATGCGAAGAAGCCATCGGCATCCACAGTCTCACGCTGGATACCTACCATGGCATTGAAATTATGCGCGCCGATTGTCTTCTCGTAAGAAGCCTGTCCAGTCAGCTGGATCGAAAGCTCCTGAGAAGAAGTTTCTGTCAAACGAGGATCGTTGAAGGTCGAACGAACGGTTCCGGTCAGGAATGGCGTTACGCCGTCCTCTTCGTAGGTCTTCTTATCCCAATAGTAAAGTGTCCAGGGTTTCTGGAATGACTTCTGACGACGCATTTGCTTATCCACCGCTGCCATTGCCGTTACCTTCAGCCCCGGTACGCCAGGCACATCGATATCCAGTTGACCGTTGGTCTGGATGTAATCACGTTTGTCGTTGTTATAACCAGTCGTGTTGGTCGTGATTACCGCAGGGTTTTGTCCGTTCTCGATATCCGGACCCGGCCGGCCGTCCGGCCAGATCGCGATTTCGGTCGGTTTACCGCGCATCAGCATACGGAAGATATCTCCCGCGCCACCACCGTTCGGGAAGCGGCGGAATTCCTCGCGCAGCACTACGCCCAGCTTCGCGGTCACGTATTTGTTGATCTTCGTATCGAGGTTCACACGCATGTCGTATTGCTTGTAACCTGTGGCCGAATTCACATAGTTACCTTCCTGGTTGATGTAGCCCAACGAAGCAAGGTACTTGATGTTTTCGCTACCTCCTGTCAATTGCAGGTTGTGGCGCTGCTGCGGAGACCATTTGCGGATCACCGAGCCATACCAGTCGGTATTCGGGTGGATCAGCGGGTCGGAGCCGTCGCGGAACTTCTGAAGGTCGGTCGGGGTGAACACCGCGCTCAGCACGTTTCCGTTGTCGGTACGGGTGTAAGCGCCGTTGGTATTGAAACCCTGCAATGCACCTGTCCATTGATTAACCGGCAGGTTGTCATAGATCTGCAACTCGTTACGGATAGTGGCATACTCAGCAGCATTCGACATTTTCGGTGTGCGCGTAGGCTGGCCCATACCGAGGTTCAGGTCGTATGAAAGCTGTGGCTTACCGCTCTTTCCACGTTTGGTGGTAATCAGGATAACCCCGTTACCCGCACGTGAACCGTAGATCGCCGCAGCCGCATCTTTCAGTACCGAAATACTCTCAATGTCGGCAGGGTTCAAACGGTCGAGACCACCGGAACGGTTAGGAACACCGTCCACGACGATCAGCGCATTGCTGTTCCCCAGTGAGTTGGTACCGCGGATACGGATCGCCGAACCGTCATAACCTGGCTCACCGCTCGACTGCACCGCCGAAACACCCGGCAAACGACCGCCCAGCGTATTGGAAAGGTTGGTAGAAGGAGCCTTTTGCAGTTCAGCACCTTTCACGGCTGTTACCGAACCGGTCAGGGTTGCTTTCTTGGCAGTACCATAACCCACGACCACGACCTCGTCAAGTGCTTTGGTGTCCGTTGCCATTTTCACATCCAGGCTCGTTTTGTTGCCCAATGGAATCTCCTGCGTAATGTACCCGATGAAAGAAAACACGAGCGTTGCCGTACCCGGCGCATTCACTGTGTAGTTCCCTTCAACGTCCGTCACTGTGCCCGTCGACGTCCCTTTCACCAGGACGCTCACGCCGGGCAGCCCCTGCCCTTGCTCATCATTCACTTTTCCCTTCACCGTTACATCCTGAGCGTACGCACCGGTCATGACCAACAGGGTCAACAGAAGGGAGTAAAAATACCGTGTTAGGCTCCGGTACTTTTCCCGTTCAGAAATCATCATAGATTAAGTATAGATAGATAGTAGATAGTTAAAAAAATTATAAAAAAATGAAAAGATATTACAACTGGGTTTCATACATAAGCCCTTGTTTTTCAACAAGTCAGAGAAGTGTCTACCATACACAATTTATCTTACTAATAATTTTAAAAGTCCTATTTTCAAATTATCGCTCGTAACCGGAGAGCGATTTATTTATACTTGACAGGGGAGATAAACTCGAAAATGTTATATTTTGTAATCCGGCAATACCGAGGTGGACTGTATGGGTAACCGGATGTACAAAAAGATATGAAATTATTTACATAAACAAGCATTCATGCTTTCTGAATATGTTTTCTTGAAAAATAACCACTAGTTACTTAACGTATACGCTTAACCGGTCTCTATACGCAGCAACTAGTTGGACGGACATTAAAAAACCGCTCCCATTGCATGGAAACGGCATTTATGAAGATATTAATAGCAATTTTGCAGAAACTTATCTGATTTTTGCAGACCTACTCATAAACGGGCCCTTTTAAACGATTCAATCTTTTAAAAATTACATTTTATGAGATTAAAAAGTGATTAACGGGCCGTCCACCCGCCATCGACTGTGAGGACAGAACCTACCATATAACTGGCCGCATCACTGGCCAAAAATATGGCAGCGCCCTGTATTTCATGCAAATGGCCCCAGCGGCGGAGGGCAGTAGCGCCGAGGATAATATCACGGGCATCGTCGCTCTCGGCGATCGGAATATTCATCTCGGTGAGGAACGGGCCCGGACATATGGCGTTCACCATAATGTCGAACGGTGCAAGTTCTAATGCCAATGCACGGGTCATTTGCACGATGGCCCCTTTGCTGGCGGTGTAAGGCGTACGATTGGCGAGCCCTACCAGCCCCAGCGTACTTGCGAGGTTGATAATGCGGCCGCTGTGCTGCGCCTTCATATGCGGTGTCACGGCCCGGCATGCCAGCCAGGTACCGGTCACGTTCACATCCATGACATGCTTGAAATCCGTCGTCGACAGCTCGTCGATCGGCCCGCGGATATTGATTCCCGCGCTGTTGATGAGTATATCGATTTTCCCGAAACTTTCCAGGGCAAAAGCCACCATCGCATGCACCTGCGCTTCGCTGGTAATATCAGCCGCATAGGAAAGCACGCGCGTCCCGAACGAAATGCATAGCTCCGCAGCACTCCGCTCACCATCGACAGCACTCCGGTTGACCAGCAAAATATCGCAGCCCGCAGAGGCCAGGCCGGCCGCCATGGCCAGCCCGAGCCCCTTGGAGCCGCCCGTGACAATGGCGACCTTTCCTGTAAGGTCAAACTGTTTGATGCCCGGTAAAACGTCCTGTACCATGGCGATCAGTACTGATGAAATGCTTGGGAAACGAATGCCAGTACTTCCGGCAACGATTCGCGCCAGTAGGTCCATGTGTGCCCGCCCTCGCGTACACGGAACTCGTGCGGAACTTCTTTCTTACGCAATGCAATATGGACCAGACTGTTCCCTTCATAGAGGAAATCATCGTCGCCGCAATCAATGTACCAACGCACAGCCTTTTTCTGATCGTCGGCAATGTTATTGATCAATGCGAGCGCGCTATGCCGGTTGTAATATCTTTCTACCGTTGAGTCGGCGATATTCGGGTTGTTTCTGATGAGATTCTTTTTGGCGTCTTCCAGAGTAATAGGGCCCATAGACGCGCTGAGCGGACAGGCCGATGAAAACAATTCAGGATGGTGCAATGCGTACATGAAGCTCCCGCCGCCGCCCATCGAAAGCCCGGCAATGGCACGATACCGTTTTTCACCTTTAATGCGGAATTTCTTTTCGACATAAGGCATCAGTTCGGTGAAGAAAAAGTCTTCGTAGTTCCAGTCGCCCTTTACATCATTGAAATACCCTCTCCTTCCGGTATTCGCATCCGGCATGACGATGATCATCGGTGTGGCTTTGCCCTCGCTAATGGCCTTATCGGCAATGTGCAGCACCTCGCCGAACTGCACCCAACCGGTATGATCGTCGCCGGCGCCGTGCAGCAGGTACATCACCGGGTAGCTCCGCTCGGAGGTCGCGTAGTCGGGCGGCAGGTAAACAGCAAACTTCCTTTCGGATTTGAGCACCTTGGAGGGTAACGAAAGATTATCGAGCACCTTCCCCGTCTGGGCAAGCGCCGGGACGGCCAGCATTGCGGCCAACGCAATCGTAGCAATGATCTTCATACCAGAAACAGTTGGATTTGGGTTGAAATAACAAAAGCGGGAGATGTTGTGCATCTCCCGCCCGGTATGAAGGTTTTTATTTCTTCTTCATTTTCATTGCCACAGGGTCCCAATGGACGATCTTTTTGCTGAAATAACTTTCATTACACGCCAGCACCGGAGCCGCCGCACGGAAGCCGAATACCGGGTCTTCGACCGTGCCGACACTGCCTTTCTTCACGTTTTCAAAGAAATCCCTGAAATGGTTGGCATGCGCATCATCCTCTTTCGGCGCTTCGAACCGCACCTCTTTTACCGGCTCAGCCCTCCGGGTGTCTTCCGGGTACTGGGCATCATATTGTTTCTTAAACTCCTTCTGCTGCGCCTCCGAGAAGGTATTGAAGCTGTCGTACCCTCCCATGCCGGGCGCTTTCGGCAACTTCTTTTTCGTAAGCACCAGGTTGTTTTCGGTAAATTCGATCTGCCCTTCGGTACCGATGATACGGGTGTTGTTCGCAATGGCGCCCGCATTCGCAAAGTTCACGCGAAGTACCATCTGGAAATTGGCATGAATATCGGTTTTGGGATAATCCAGGATCGACACAAGGACATCAGGCACATCACGACCATCTTTCCAGTAGCTAAGCTCGCCGGAAGACATCACGCGCTCGGGACCAAGCGAGTTGGTCACAAAATGCACCCCTGTTATAAGGTGTACAAACAGGTCGCCCCCCACGCCGGTACCATAATCCTGGTAGTTTCTCCACCGGAAAAAGCGTTTCGCATCGAATGCACGCTTGGGCGCGTCGCCGAGGTAAGTATCCCAGTCGACGGTGCTTGGCGAAGCGTCGGTCGGAATGGAATAGTTCCATGCGCCGATGGCATTAAAACGGTCGTTATTGGATTCTACATAGTTGATCTCACCGATCTCGCCCGCCTGGAACAGGCGTTTCGCTTCCTTAAAAGAAGCAGAGCTGATCCGCTGACTGCCGACCTGCATTGTTTTGCCGGACTTCTTCCAGGCATCGATCACCGACAGGCCTTCATTGATATGGTGTACCATCGGCTTTTCACAATACACATTCTTACCGGCCTGCAATGCGGCCTTGGTAATATGGTCGTGCCAGTGGTCGGGAGTTACGACGAGAACCGCGTCGATATCCTTTCTTTCGAGGATCTGGCGGTAGTCGCGCGTGGTGAAAATATCCTTTCCATATAGTTCCTTCACGCGGGTCAGTCGCCCGTCGTACAAATCGGCAGCAGCAACGAATTCTACATCCTGCGAGCTGCGCAACGCAGCCTTGGTGTCACTGTGTCCCTGGATACCCATTCCGATCGTGGCGAAACGGATCTTGTCATTGGGACTGATTTTTTTGAGGTCCTTAATAATGTGAAAAGGCTTGGCAATGCTTTCCGTGGCTAACAGAGCGGAAGCGGCTGTTACATTTTTGAGAAAACTACGTCGATTAGGCTTCATTTGAAGAATTTCAAAGGTTTAAGAAGATGACCACCCAATTTAATCAATTCACGATTTGTTGCGCAGGTAAATTAAAAATATGTACATTTTGCCGATGAATTCCCCACCCTACTAATAACTAATGTTCCATGCACGCCGACCAGCGAAAAAAACTGATTAATGAACTGACTGACCTCATCAGGGGCGGAAACGCACACGTGACCCTCGATGAAGCGCTTGCCGGTATCCCGGCCAACATGCGCGCCGTGATCCCCGACAACCTGCCGTACAGTATCTGGCAGCTTATGGAGCACATCCGGATCGCCCAAAAAGACATTGTCGACTTTTCGATTTCAAAGGATTACAAAACACTCATCTGGCCCGACGAGTACTGGCCCGAGCCAACGGACAATGTGAGCGACGAACAATGGGAGGAAAGCCTGAAGGAAATTAACGATGACCAACAACGCTTTTTCAAGCTGCTGCAGAATGACAGGAGAGACCTTTTCAGTCCGTTACCGTGGGGTAGCGGGCAGAATATCGTCCGCGAAGCCATGCTGATTGCCGACCATAACTCGTACCACCTGGCCGAGATCATCGTAGCCCGGCGCTTACTGGGAATCTGGAAGTAATGACAAAACCAAACCGGCGGCACCCAATGCTGCCGGTTTTGCATTAAAGCTCTTCGATGATAATATCCTTGTAAAACACCTTCGCCTTTCCGCCGCCGTGGATTTGCAGGCCTATCAATCCTTTTTGCGGTATGGATTTATCGGGTTCGGTGTAATCGACCGTTTTTGTGCCGTTCAGGAAAAGCTGGATGTGGCCGTTCCGGCTATGTACTTCGTAGTTGTTCCAATCGTTTCGTTTGACGATTTTCTCAACCAATGCGGAGTCGGGCGCAATCAATGTTTTGTTGCGCCGCGATTCATCATACAGGCTCGCCCAGTATTTATCACCCAAATCGGCCTGATAACCCGTCATTTCGTAGGGCGGATTTTGTAGCCGCACGCTATGGAACTGAACACCGGTATTGATAAAGCCTTCATGGCCGGTCAGTTTAAATTTAACCTTCAATATAAAATTCGAATACTCCTTGCGCGTACATAGGAATTCGTTATGCGGCACATTCTCTTCCAGCGAGCCACCTGCGATGCTGCCGTTTTCAATTTTCCAGGTTTTGATAGTATCCCCCTCCCATCCCCGGAAAGATTTTCCATCGAAAAGCGAAACCGGCTTTTTCGAAGGCTGGATCATGATACATCCGGTAAATGCCAAGGCAGCAGCGCAAGCGAAATAGAATGGTAGTTTCCTCATGGCACGGTCGGTTTGGTGCTAGTATGCTTTTTTCTAATGATGTAAAAAGCGATTTCGGGGAGGTTTTTACTTGAATGGGCCGCGACAAGTAACCCGCCATTGCTTTTAGTCTAATATCCGTATTTTTACACCGTGTGCCTGCCTCTAAATGCCGCATACGTAACCCTGAGCAAGTTTTTACCAATGACTGACACTACCCTGAACGAACCTAAGAACGATCTGCTCCTGGCGATCGAACGGTTTAAACTTGTGGCAAAAGCTACCCATGACGTGATCTGGGACTGGGATCTGGCCAGGGGTACGGTTTGGTGGAATGAGGGTATGCAGGAAATTTTCGGGTACCGCCCCGAGGAAATCGAAAGCGGCCCCAACTCCTGGTTCGACCGCATCCACCCCGACGATCAGGAGCGGGTAGTGAAAAAAATTTACCGGATCATCGAAAAGGGTGAAAGTAATTGGTCGGATTTCTACCGGTTCCGCCGGGCCGACGGCTCCTATGCCCATGTGCACGACCGCGGATACACGATTCAGGGTGAGGGAAAACCCGTGCGGATGGTGGGCTCGATGATGGACATTTCTCAGCAGCTACGGTCAGACAAAGCCAGGGAAGAAAGCGAGGAAAGTCTCCGATTCGCGATGCAAGCGGCCCAGTTGGGAACCTGGAACCTTAATCTTACCGATCGAACAGCATTGCTCAACGATCGTTGTAAAGAGCTTTATGGCCACCCGACCGATGCGGAAATGCATTACGAGGGCCTGATCCAATTTATCCATCCCGACGACCGTGCCAGGGTAGTAGAGGCCGTCGAACGTGCGCTCGACCCGGCGGTGAGAGCCATTTATGATGTCCGGTACCGGGTTATCGGTGCCAGCGACCGGAAACTCCGCTGGCTGCATTGCACGGGCCAGGCATATTTCGATCAGTCCGGAACCCCCTACCGCTTCTCGGGCATCTCCCGCGAAATCACGTCGGAGGTTACCGGCCAGGAAAAAATTGCCTGGGCCGATCAGCAGGCTGCCATGACCATCGAAGGCTCGGGAGCGGGATCGTTTATGGTGGCGCTTGCCACTAACGAGATTATCTATTCCCCGACCATGGCACGGATTATCACCGGTAGTGAATCGGCTAATATGACGCGTGATATTCTCCTTGCAAGTCTTCACCCCGACGATGTCGGCATCCGCAATCAGGCCTATGCCGAAGCGGAAGGCAATGGAGAGCTACGCTATGAGGCGAGGTTTATCTGGAACGACGCTACCGTGCATTGGGTGCGGGTATTGGGGCGATATCTGTACGACAGCATGGGCAAAGCGATTTCGTTGTCCGGCATTGTGATGGACATCACCGACCGCATTGAATCAGAGCAGCGACTAAAAGTGAATGAAGAGCATTTGCGGACGCTGATCGAGCAAGCACCAGTGGCTACCGCATTGTTTGTAGGAAAAGACATGGTCATCGATATTCCGAACGAAGCGATGCTCAAAGTATGGGGAAAAGGACGCTGGGTAATAGGCAAGCCGCTTCGGGAAGCATTGCCCGAACTCGAAGGCCAGCCGTTTCTCGACATCCTGGACCGCATTTACAAAACCGGCGAAGCGCATTCGGAGCAGGGAGCGAGAGCCGACCTGGTAGTTGATGGCCGGCTGCAAACATTTTATTATGATTACACCTACAAACCCCTGAAAAATTCGAGGGGCGAAGTATATGCTATCCTGGATATGGCCGTGGACGTGACCGAGCAGGTAATGTCCCGGCAGGAGCTCGAACAAAGCGAAGAACGGTACAGGCAACTGGCCAGCGAGCTGGAAAGGCGTGTGGGCCAGCGCACGGATGAGCTGCATCAGGCCAACATTGAGTTGGTCAATTCAAACAACAACCTGCAACAATTCGCCTACGCGGCCAGCCACGACATGCAGGAACCGCTCCGGAAGATCCAGTCGTTCGGCTCACGCTTGCTTTCGACCTATTCCGAAAAGCTCGATGACAATGGCAAATACATGCTGAACCGCATTCAGGATGCCTCGAAAAGGATGTCGGCCATGATCGACGATTTGCTCGCCTATTCCCGGCTGACAACGCGCGAAGGCGAATTTGGGGAAGTGCGGCTGGATGAAATCGTGCATTCGGTGCTGGCAGACCTGGAAATATCAATCCAGGAACAAAAGACCGATATCATCGTCGAAAACCTGCCTGTCGTCTGGGGTAATGGCTCGCAACTCGCGCAGCTTATGCAAAATCTGATCAGCAATGCGGTTAAATACCGGTTACCCGACCAGCAATCAATTATCCGGCTATCGTCCCGGGTTGTGGACGAGGCCGAGAAGGTAACGCTACCCAAACTTTTGCCCGACCACCGGTACATCCGTCTGGAAGTGAGTGACAATGGCATTGGCTTCGACGAGATTTACCTCGACCGCATTTTCCAGATGTTTCAACGGCTGCACGGACGTAGCGAATTTTCCGGCTCGGGCATTGGCCTTGCGTTATGCAAAAAGGTAGTTCAAAACCACCACGGCTATATTACTGCACAGAGTCAACCGGGAAAGGGCGCCACATTTATCGTGTACCTTCCGCAACCGCGCTGAGACGACCTGGCTTATCTTTTTTGCCAGATATCTGCAAATTCTTCGGGATGACGGCGGAACTGTCCGTGCACGTATTCGCACAGCGGCAGCACCTGCAACCCGTGCTCACGCGCGTAGGCGACCATCGCGTCGAGCATTTTGCGCGCCAGCCCGCGACCTTCCATCGCCGGATCCACCTCGGTATGGTACACTGTCAAAGTGGTTTCGCTCAACCCGATCACCATTTCGCCGACCTGCTTGCCATCTTCCTCGACATAAAAGGCCCCACGGCGACGGTTATCGAGCTTGAATTTGATCTCTGCCATAAATTTTTATTTAAAGTGCGTTACGTTCGGGGCAAATATATCCATAATTTTGCCGCCCCAATCGCCTTACGCCATGAACGTCTTCCCCGTCTCCAATTCCAACCTTTCGCCTTTTCACCTGGGTATTTTTGTCCAAAAGCATTATTTCCCTGAGCAGCAGGTCGAATGCCGGATCCTGAAAACCGGGATCAGTGACACTTATCTGGTTACCATGCCAGAGAAACGTTTTATTTTTCGCGTTTACAGTTTCCAATGGAGGACCCGGAAGGAGATTTCGGAGGAACTACGGCTATTGGAGCATTTGCGCAGAAACGGGTTGTCCGTTTCCTATCCTGTCGCCGATCTTGGCCATACCTTCATACATGCTTTTCAGGCACCGGAAGGCGAACGTTTTGGGGTGCTATTCTCCTTCGCCGAAGGCGCAAAAGTGCTCAATTTCGACGCGGAAACACATTATCATGTGGGAAAGCTCATGGCCGAAATGCATTTGCTGACCAAAGACTTCCCATTGCAGCGCGTGACCTACACCGAAAAAGAGCTGCTGATCGACTCGCTCGGGCAACTAGCAAAGTTTCTGCCTGCCGGCACCGAGGAAATGCAGTACATGAAAACGGTGCAGCAATACCTGATCGATGAATTGCAGAACGCCGATCCGGCTCAGTTACGAAAAGGTGCAGTCCATCTCGATCTTTGGTTCGATAATATGAATGTCACAACCGACGGCGCCATTACTTTCTTCGATTTCGATTTTTGTGGAAATGGCTGGCTCTGCCTCGATATGGCCTACTACATGCTGCAAATCCATTCCACGGAAAAAGACGATGCCGAACGCGAGCTAAAAACGGAGCAATTCCTGAAAGGTTATGAGTCGGTTACGCCCGTAAGCGACGAAGAAAAACGACTGATCCCCATGCTGGGAATTTGCCTGTATTTCTTCTACCTGGGCATTCAGTCACAGCGGTATGACAACTGGTCGAATGTGTTTTTGAATGAAATATACCTGAAAAGGTTTATCAATCTTTTACTCAAAAAATACTTCGACTACCACCAGCTTGGGCAAAAAATGACTTCATAGAAAAGGCCGGCATAGCGCCGGCCCGAGATCTTCTAAACGGCTGCCTCGACGATCTTCTTCATTTTCGTAAGGCTCGTTTTGGCCACCTCCAGTGCGTCCTGTGCCCAATAATCTTTATTGAATACCTCGAACGACAGAATAACAGGCTTATCAGGGTTTTTCAGGCTTTGAACCACATTTTTCCACGGTGCGATACCGTCGCCGACGTATACGCGATCCGCATCGGTGATCTGCTCACGCGGAGGGCTTTTGGGGTAATCGTTCACATGGAATATCTCGATCAATGGCTTGCCCACATCCCTGATAGCATCCATTCCCGAACCACCTTTGTGCAAATGGTAGACATCCATCAGCACGCGGGCCGAAGGGTGTCCCGATTCGACGGCCACATACAATATCTCTCCTACCCGGCTGAGGTTTTTAGAAAAGCCCCACAGTTCCAGATGCGGCACAACACCTGTTTTGTCACCCAGTTCGAGGATCGCGCGGTAGCGCTCCGCAACGCGGGCAAGGTCCAGCGAGGCGCCAGTGGTCGCACCCATGGGCGGGGCCGCTACGCGCGGGCAGCCGATGGCCGCCAGTTGTTCCATTTCGCCTTTCAGCTGGTCCAATGCTTTGGCTCGTGCTGTTTCGTCGTCCACGATCCAGGTCGCAAAGCCGATCGCATCCTCCACTTTCAGTCCAAGGTCACCGATCATGCGTTTGGCCTCCTGCAATGTGCCGCCGCCTTTGAGATAATCCTGCAAGGTACTGATCCAGATCTCGACCGAACCATAGCCCGCCTTCGCTGCTACTTCCAGCTCCTTGCGGAACCCCAGTTTCTGGCCGCGCAGCGTGCTCATATTGAGGGAATAGATAAATGGCTGGACTTTGGCTTTGGCAGCTTCGGCGGGAACTATGCCTGCTGCACTCACGGCAGCGATCGAGGATAATGCTTCTCGGCGGTTCATTAATATGTCCTGAATGGTTAACTGATTTAACTGTAAAGCTGCCTTCCGGAATTTTTTACCGCAAATGAATGTAAATTGATTGTTTAGAACCTGCATATAACCTCCCCATGGAACCAGACAACTATGTCATACCCGCCCAGACGAAGATTGGCCACGTCCACCTCAAAGTAGCTGATCTTGACCGTGCCATCGATTTCTATTGCGGCCTGCTCGGCTTCGAAATCACTACCCGCTACGGTACGCAGGCCGTGTTCATTTCGGCCGGTGGTTATCACCACCACATTGGCCTGAACACCTGGTACAGCAAAGGCGCGCCTCCCGCGTCGCCACACGGCGTCGGCTTGTTCCACACGGCAATACTTTACCCCACCCGGAAAGATCTGGCCATTGCATTAAACCGTCTTTTAAAAGCCAATTATCCCCTCACTGGCGCCAGCGATCACGGCGTTTCGGAAGCGTTATACCTGAACGACCCCGACGGCAATGGCGTCGAACTCTACTGGGACCGCCCTCAAGACCAATGGGAATACCTGCCGGACGGCTCCATTGAGATGTATACAAAGAGTCTAAATATCCCGGGATTGCTGGCCGAATTGAATAAATAACAGTCAAAAGATATCCAGGTGTATTAGTATGGCCAGCTCAACAGCCTTCATTTTCGCGCTGTCCAGCTGGCCTATCTTATTCCCTAACCTGGACTTATCAATGGTTCGGATCTGGTTCGCTTTCGCCTTCGACTCGTTACGTAGGCCGCTTTCATTTGCATCCAGCGGAACTTCGAAAGGATAAATTTTAGCCGTACTTGAAGTCACCGGTAACACTGTAACCGTAGCACCATATTGATTGTTGACGTCATTCGAAACAGTTAGGACGGGGCGTGTTTCGGCTGTTTCGCTACCTACCACGGGATCGAGTTTAGCCCAGAAGAATCTCCCTTCTGCATTACAAATTTTCAAAATCCGCGTGCTGAAAATCATTTGTAATGGAAAGATCCTCTTCCCGTGTGGCTTGGTAACCCTCTTTCAATATTTCACTAAGGGAATGACGGCGCTCACGGGCAATTTTCTCTTCGATTGCCTCTCTGGTAAATCCTTTCTCTTCCTGATGAAGTGAATGGATGAAGTTGACGTCGGAGTCGGAAAGTTCTATTTTTATCGTTTTCAGGTGTGTTTTTTTCCAAATATAAGATTTTTAGCTACCCGATCCAACAAACTTCCACGCTCCTCTTTTTAGTACTTCATCAACAAAGTGAGCAACTTACGGTCCAGTTTATGGCCGTGCCAGTCTTCGTAAGCGACATCTTCGCGCCGTGAATCCAGCACCCCGAAATCCCCGGCGAATTCCCATAGCGAGAAGCCGATACCATTGGATGAAAGTATGTCGAGTACATCGTTGAACCAGGCCAGGAAAACGTCGTGCGGTGTTTTGTTCCAGCAACCGCATTCGCCGCAGTGCACGCCTACACCCTTGCTGACGAGCTCAATCCAGGGTTTGTAGAACTTTTCAAGCATGGCACGGCTCAGATACTGATCACCTACCTGCCCCGGCCACTTGGGTTCCGGCGCATTGTCGGGGTCTTTCATGGCCCAGGGCGCTTTGTAATGCGAGATAATGCCCGGATGGTAACCACGGCAGCTTTGGGCGATGTCGAGGTCGGCCAGCTCGGGGATTACCGACGTGCCTACATCGTTGCCGTCGGCGATGATTAGATGCCCCGGATTCTCCTTTCTGATCGCCTCCGATGCCGCGATGGCTACTTTCCGGTAAACATCGCCCGGCACCGACGACCGTTTGGAATGCTGGTCGTTCATATCGGCACGCATGCTGGGCTCATTGAGCAAATCGAAACTGATGCGTCTGGGCGACGTATTCTTATATCTTTTGGCCCACATATTCCAGTGAAAACAGAATGCGTCGAGTGCCTTCTGGTCGGTCCAAAGGTTGTAGGGCTCATTAAAACCCGCATTAACACAATATCCCGGCGCACGGTGCAGGTTGAGGCTTACGTGTATATGGTGCTTGTGCGCGGCAGCCACCAGCTTGTCGATGTGGTCAACGGCCTGCTCGTCTATCTGGTAGACCTCCTCTGGTGTGATATTGCGGCTGCGGTCAAATTTCAGGTAGGCGGGATAAGCCATCGGGATCCGCACGAAATCGAAACCCCAGTCGGCCATCCATTTGAAATGCTCTTCGGAAGTTGCCTTACGGCCTTTGGTCGGATCGGGCGCAAAGAAATCGAGCAGGTTGAAGCCTTTCCATTTGGGCAGTTTGTTCTGTGCAACCTGGGCATTCCGGACCAAATCCGGACTGGAAACAGCAAAGCCGGGAGTCAGTGCCACCCCGGCTGCTATCGATGTATTTTTGATGAATGTCCTGCGATGCATGCCGTTCGAAAGTTATTCGTGGTAACTTTCTATTAAACACATCCCGCCAGCGGTTTTACTGGTAACGCATGGTAACGAGTCTACCGCGCCCTTGTCGAATAGCCCGATCTGCCGTTATAGTTGTAGTACATCGTCGACTTTTTGTCGCCGCCGTCGTTCAGGTATTTGGCTTTCAGCTTCTGGTGCAAATCCGCGGATTGTTTCTCGCCATTGACGATCAATTCATCGTCGCTAAGCTTGAATGACAGATCGTCCTTGTCCTTCACCAGTCCGGCGCCGGTTAGTTCTTCGATCACAGCTGCCTGTCGTTTCAGATAAACTTCGCGTTGCTTTTCAGCCTCCTTCCGCATTTCCTCTGCTTGCTTACGCTGCCCTTCGGCTTGCACGCGTTGCTCAGCGGCGTGTTCGCGTTGTTTCTCGGCTTCCTTGCGCATCTGGTCGGCCTGTTTGCGCATATCTTCCGCCGCTTCACGCTGCTTTTCAGCCTCCAACCTCATTTTTGCCGCTTCATCGCGGTTCGCGTTGGCATTCAGCCGCATTTGGTCCGCGTAGTCGCGCTGCTTTTTGGCGTCGAGGCGCATCTGGTTGGCATGTTCCCGTTGCTTTTCCGCTTCCAGGCGCATTTCCCGGGCTTCTTCACGTTGCTTTTCGGCCACCCGACGCTGGCCTTCGGCGATTTTGCGCATTTCCTGCGCCTCTTCGCGCTGCTTTTCAGCGAGCTCATGCTGTGCCTTTACCTCCGCCATAATCTTGTCAATCTCCGGTTGGTATTTCGCATAGTCGCCCGGCGCTATTTCCTGGTCGTCGACAAAGAGCGATATAATCTTGTCATTCCGCTTGACGATCTCGTACTGTTTATTATTACGTGTAACATTATACGTACTGATTCCCTGCTGCGGCGTGTACACGTTCGCAGAATGAATCTCCATTTCTTCCGACCGTGGTTTCTTTTTCGGAAGTGTATCCGGTTCCTGGATTACGGGCGTTTGTGCTTTGGGCAACGGTATCGTTGCCATTTTCCCAAGCAAAGGTTGCACCCCGCTATTCCGGACCTCCTTTATCGCAGGTGCTTTCCGGGCTGTGGCCGGTTTCTCCGGCGCGGTGGCTGCCGACAGCGCAATAGCCGCGGCCAGGCTGAATGTTACAAATAGTTTTTCCATGGCGTCTAGTGATTTATTATTGTTATTGATAATGCGTTTGATCCTGTCCAGCAAATGATTACGTTTTTTAGAAAAAGCCATTTCAAACGCCGGCCGCGACTGGTTATACTCCTGAAACGAGACGAGCGCATGAATGAACGATGTTTTGTTTTGCATGACGCTGATCGCCAGGTCGTCGCAGCAATGTTCCCGTTCTTCGCGGATTAGCCTGGAAATCCACCAGACAGCCGGATTGAAGAAAAAGACATTTTCACAGAATATCTGCACGAGGTTGATCAGGTAATCGCGACGGCGGATGTGGGCCAGTTCGTGCAGCAGAATGGCTTCGACCTGCGCGGCCGGAAGGTTGGCCAGCATACCGAGCGGCACAAGCACCACAGGCTTCAAAAAGCCAATCACCATCGGTATTGCCACCTGCACCGACTCCCGCAGCTCCACCTCCTGCCCTATCCGCATTCTTTCGGCCAGCTCGTAGAACCGTACGATCCATTTCATTTCCGGCGTCGAAACCTGCTGTGCTACCTTTCTGAGGTATAGCAAGCCGCTCGCCGCGAGGATTGATTTTAATGCAAAAACAAGGAACCAGCCGGCTACGATCAGTTTGGCGTTCGAAGAAAAAAAGTCGACAATATGTCCTATCCAGCTATTCTCTGCAAATACGGTTGCCGCTATAATAGTTACAGCATTCGCGTCATCTGAAAACACCGAATGCGTCCCCCATGGCATGGACTGAGATCCCGGCGATGCCATCTCTACATTCGTACTCCTCAACGTGAAAACAAATGTTCCCACCGCTGTCGCCACGAACAGGAGCATAACTATTGCCAGCATATTGTATCGGAATGCCGGCTTGCTCTTGCGTGTGCAAAGCAGAATGCCCCCAGTCACAATAGCTGCGACGAGCCCCTGCCAGAGCGAATGCATTAGTGTAAGGCAAAGCGCGCGGACCCATTCATGGGCGGCAGGCTGATCAATGATATTCCAATTCATGGCTAACGGATTGAAATGGTTTAATAATTACTGATCCAGTTTTTTCAGGAAATCCTTGATCTCGCTGAGTTCCTCGGCAGAGGTGTTCTTGTTACCAAAAAGCTGCATGACCAGACTCGAAGCCGACCCCCTGTACATGGAATCCACGAAGCGCTCCAACAGAGCCGACTTGGTTTTGTCCTCCGGCTCCGCAGGACTGTAAATATGCTTCATACTGCTCTCGTCACGGATCACAATGCCCTTCTCGGCCATGATCTGCATCAGCTTTAAAGTGGAGGAATATTGCACGGCCCGTTTCTCTTCATTGAGCTTGTCGTTCACAAACCGCACCGTGGATGGTCCGTATTCCCAAAGTACCTGCAATATTTCCAGTTCTGATTTTGTAGGTTCCATTGTTTCATTTTTCATTCAACCTCTCAAAGGTAGGAAAAATTTCGTACGAAAAAATTTTTAGTAGAAAATTTCTAGATTTGTTTAAACAAAATCACACTATCATGTTCACGAAAAGCATCACTCCAAAGACCACTTCGGTCACGATCGAACTTCCAGCCGATTATGTTGGGAAGAATGTAAAACTTACTGCGGTGATTGAAAGAAGAGAAAAACCTCGCAAAGCTGCGTCTTTAGAAGAAATTCACGATAGATACTCAAAGTTTCCTCGGATCGATATGTCAAAATTTAAATTTGATCGGGACGAAGCTAATGACTTTGACTAATGCATTTCTGGACTCAAACATTATCCTTTATCTTCTTGATACACACACAGAAAAAAGCGTAACAGCGGAAAAGCTGATTCGCCAACAACCTCATATCAACGCACAAGTGTTGGTTGAGGTAGGCAATGTCTGCAATAAGAAGCACAAATGGACGAAACATGAAGTCTGCGACTTTTGGTACGACCTGATGTCGGATTGTCATGTATCATGCATTTCCGAACATACACTGGTGGAAGCTATCTATCTTACCGAAAGGTACGATTTCCAGCTTTTCGACGCCATCATAGTTTCCGGAGCCCTGGAAGCTGGATGCTCTATTCTCTACTCGGAAGACATGCAGCACCAACTCGTTGTGGAAGATCGCCTGACAATCATCAACCCATTTTTGAGTTGTTGATTTCAAATTCTTTGAAATTCATAATTACCCCTTTGCAACTGCAAAGCGCGCCCCGGAGCCGTTCTGTCATATTTGTATCATCAATCACGAACAAAAATGACAAGCAAAATGAAGACTCCTAAAACATGGTTCATCACAGGCGCTTCCAGAGGTTTTGGCCTGGAAATTACAAAGGCAGTACTCGCAAGCGGCGACCAGGTGGTGGCTACCGTAAGAAGCAAAGCGGATGAACTAGCCGCACAATTTGATCACAATCCGGATTTGTTGGTGGTAACGCTGGACGTTACCCGTGAAGATCAAGCCAAGGAAGCGGCCCGGGCAGCCATCGAACGTTTTGGAAAAATAGATATTCTTCTTAACAATGCAGGTTACGGGTTGCTCAGCGCGGTGGAGGAAGCAACGGCACAGGAAGTACGGAATAACTACGAAGCGAATGTGTTCGGTACGCTGAACGTGACCCGGGCCGTGTTACCTTTCATGCGCGAGCGACACGCGGGCCACGTGATCAACATTTCCTCCGTCGGCGGGCTGAGTGGTTACATCGGCTGGGGCATTTACGGCTCGACCAAATTCGCTATCGAAGGCATTACGGAAGCGATGGCCATGGAACTGGCACCGTTAGGCATCCACGCGACGGTGGTGGCACCCGGCTTCTTCCGCACCGAATTCCTTGATCATTCGTCCCTCAGCCGCACTTCCAACATCATCGAAGATTATGACAGTACTGTTGGGGCAATGCGGACATTCGCTACGGAAGCAAACAAGAAACAGCCTGGCGACCCGAAAAAACTCGCTCAGGCGCTTATCCGGTTAGGCAATGCCGAACATCCACCCGTTCATTTGCCATTGGGCAACGACACACTCGAACGCTTCCGCGCTAAAACAGCTGCATTCGAGAAGGAAATTGAGGAATGGTACGACGTCATCACCGGAACGGACCACGACGATGTGGCAGCACAGAAAGAACTCGTTTAGCCAGTATCCGCGTTATGGGAATGCTTTGCAGCTGCAAGGCATTTCTTTATTCCTGAACTGTCATTCTCAGAAACCCATGCCTGATAAAACCCTGGATGCGAAAACCATCGATCTTCTCCGCGAACTGCCCGAGCTCATCCCGGTCATGCGCGACAGTTTTGAGGAATGGACGATCCGGACTTTCAACCGCGAGCAGCACGAATGCCGTAACTATCTCTCCCCCAATCGGCGGGATTTTTACAAAATACTGCTGGTAACAGGAGGTGCGGGCATTTTCACCATGGGCCTCCATACCTATTACATCGATGAGCCCACCATCCTGTTTATCCACCCCAACGACATTATATCCTGGAAAAACCTGTCGGCGGAGCGCGAAGACGATCTGTCGGCAGGGTATTACAGTCTTTTCAAAAAATCATTTATCCAAAATCACCCCCAACTGAAAGCGACGATCGACAAATTCGGGTTGTTTACGGAGAAAGATAAAAGTGTCATCCGCCTCGCAGGCGCGGATGTACCGGTGCTCACACGCTTCTTCGCACGCATGCAGGAAGAGGAACTGCTGGGCGATGCCTTTAACCAGGAAGCGATGGAAGCTTATTTACAGCTACTAATGGTCGAGAGCGCGCGAATCGCCCATTTTCCCAAACCCGACAATGTATCCGAAGACTATGGGCATATTCACCGGTTTTTTGATCTCCTGGAAAAGGAAACGGCGCATATCAATATCGAAACACCCATCCGGATCAGAACAGCCAAAGAGTTTGCGGAAAGCCTGAACATTCATCCCAACCACCTGAATGCCCTTTTGAAAAGACATACAGGCCAGAATGTAAGCACGCACATTCGCAACCGGCTGCTGGAAGAGACAAAAGTATTGTTGATACAGACCAACTGGGCCTTGCAAGACATCGGTTATAGCGTCGGTTTTGCGGAGCAGCCCAATTTCAACCTGTTTTTCAAAAAGAATACCGGACTAACGCCGGCCGAGTTTCGCCGCAGCTACCGTAACGCCTGAAAATAAACGGGTCGTGAAGCAAATTTCCACGACCCGTTTCATCATATCAGTATTGGCTTATGCGCCCAATGCCTTCCGCGCGAATTCGACACATTTAGCCGTTTCTTTCAACGCATCCGAGCCCGCCGGAATCTCATATTCCAGCTCGATCGTCGCGGGAAACTTGTATTTTTTCGCGCGCATCATTTCGAGCACGGCTACAATCGGGGTGTCGCCCTGGCCCCACACTACGTTAGCCCCGCCATGTTCCTTGTTTTTACGGTCCTTTACGTGCATGCTCACAATATGATCGTGTTTCGCTTCGAGCAATGGGAACGGGTCGAAGCCGGCAGCTACGTAATGCCCCATATCAAAGTTCATCGCGTTGTATTTCGACTGGCCCAACGCGGTATCCCACCAGGTTGGTGTCTGCTGCGTGTGACCGTGGTAACCGCAATAAACTTTATTTTTGGCCGCAATGTCGCCGAGACGTTTGGTCTGGGCAGGATCGTTAGGCAACTCTACGTTAGCCTGGTTAGCGCCGAGCGCCTTGGCCGCACGAAAAGCGTAATCCACTTCCGCATCCGTATTCTTTTCGCCTAATGCATTGGGTTTGAAACCATAAATGCTCACCCCCGCATTGTTGTACATTTTGCGCAATTGTACAAATTTGTCCATGGATACCTTCGCGCGCCATTCAGCCAGTTTTGCGGTATACTCTTTCTGAACCGCTTTTTGCTCCTCGGTCATTTCGGGCCGTTTGCCATCCGGACCGGGGGCAAGATTCGGGCGCGGCGGCGCTTCGGGTGCGCCTGCGAACGATTCGCCAGTGGGTCCCATCAGCTCGATAGCACTAATATTGGTCTCAATGCAGTATTTCAAAATATCCTCAGCGCTGCCGGGAAGGCTCCGCCACGAATACGTAATGGCCCCTACTTGCACGCCGTTGAACAGTGAGTTGGGTTTGCCGAGTTTTTTAATGTAAGCCGGTGCACCGAAAATAGGTGTGCGCGCCATCACGAAACCCGCCGCCGCCAGGGCCGAGGTGCCCAGAAAACGGCGTCTTGAAATGTCCAGGTCTTCCATAAAGTCAGATTGTTGTTTGAATATGGTTTAGTAGTACCGTCCGACATACTTGTTCTCCACGATCAGCTTCTTCATTTTCGCGGGGTCGATCGGCCCTTGCTGCGAATAGACGATCTTGCCGCCTGGTTCTACAAGTATGGTATACGGTAAAGCGCCCTGCCATTTCGAATCTACCGCTTCAATCAGCTTGTATTTGTCTTCGATATTGAAAATGTAGTTTTTGTTGGAAGCAAACTTGCCTTGCAGGAATTTCAGCGCCTTGTCTTTTTTATCGGGGTTATCCGCGCTGATCGAGATGAATTCAAAGTCGCGGCGGCGGTACATGTGGTGCATGACCATAAAATCAGGGAACTCCGTCACACACGGTCCGCACCAGGTCGCCCACACGTTAATCAGGCGCAGCTTGTCGGATTTATTCTGAATTAACTCTTTCAAACCGGCTTCGTCGATCGTTTCCAGCGCCACGGGCTCTTTCGCCCAGGCGGTTTGTTCCTTCTTCACATTGTCCTCTTTCGACGCCCATTTCATCGAACAGCCGAATGTCTTGGTAGCAGGTACCGGCACCGGTTTCCCCGCCAGTAATGCTTCAATGGCATTCCGGGCATCGAGGTTTTTGGGGGTCCCTGTCGGCTTTTCCACATCGTCGATCCGGCCATTGTACTGCAATTTTCTGGCTTTGTCAAAAATGAAAATATGGGGTGTGGCTACGGGACCGTATGCCAGGGCTATCTTCTGGTCGTCACCGTCGTAGAGATAGGGGAAATTATAGGCCATATCCTTCGCCCTGATCTTCATTTCATCGTAGGTGTCGCTCATATCGGTATAACCAAGTTCATCGAGCAAGATCGCTTTCGGATCATTGGAAGATATTGCCACCACCGCGACTTTTTTGGCTTTGTAATCGGCGGTTAGTTTCTTGATACGCTCCTCATACGCCTGGGCGGTGGGGCAATGGTTGCAAGTGAAAACGATCGCTAAAATATCGGCATTTGCAAAACTCTTCAGAGAATACCGCTTGCCATCCACGCCGAGCAAATTAAAGTCGGGTGCCTGGGCGCCTATTTTCAGTGTTTCCGGCTGCTCGGCGGCAAATGCCCCCACTGCATTGAGACACAATACAATAGCAAAAATCAGTTTCTGAAACGCGCGCATAGTTCTGGTTTTTGGTTGAGTTATGAATTTAAACCAAAAGCGGGCGCGTTACAATAAAATACTGGTTTTGTACTATTGAAATTCAGCTCATTAAAAAGAGAGGATGGTGGAATTAGAATTGGAAAGGTAACGAAGGGAAGAATCCGCATCGGAATTGGGAGACCCCGCTGGGGTCGTGTAGCGTGTCTTCCCTTCCTCCATCCTCCCTTTCGCCCTTTTATCGTTCTCACCAAATATCTAGAAACCTGCTGACATAGGGCTGTCATGGTTCGGGTTTAATTTGCCAGCATCAATCACAAAATGAACAGCATTCGAATGGAAACCAAGAACGGAATCGAGGCCATTCCGGCGCCGGGTAATAAGGAATGGCGCTACTGGCTGGCGAAAAATGGTGAAAAGAAAGATGCCGTTTGCCTGATCACCTACCACAAATACAGCTCCACGCCCAGCATCGGCTACAAGGAATCGATCGAGCATGCATTGTGCTACGGCTGGATTGATAGCAAGGCCATAAAGCGCGACGAAGAGAGCTTTTATCTCACATTTACGAAACGTAACCCGAAAAGTAAATGGAGTATCGTAAATAAAGAACGGGCGGCGCGGATGATCGAAGCGGGGCTCATGCGTGCCGAAGGGCAGAAGATGATTGATCTCGCGAAGGAAACTGGTGCCTGGGACGCGCTGGAAAGCGCAGGCAACGCGGTAATTCCGGAGGATTTGCAAATGGCGTTTGACCGCAATCCAACGGCATTTGAAAATTTCGAAAAATTTGCGCCCTCATCCAAAAGGCTGATCCTGGAATGGATTTTGAATGCGAAAAGACCAGAAACGCGCGGAAAACGTGTTGCACAGTCGGTGGAAATGGCCTCACGCGACGAACGCGCCAATCACCCACGCTGAACGCACGCGACGCACGTATTGCCTGCACACATAGCGTTTATGAAAAAGTCTGAATACCAATTCAAGCCTGTTGACCACAAAACCTGGCCCGATCTCGAAAAACTTTTCGAGGACAGAGGCGGTCCTAGCTACTGCTGGTGCATGGCCTGGCGCGAAATCGAAACCGATAAGCGCAACGACAATAGGGCCAAAAAGAACGCATTGAAAAGCCAGGTAGACCACAAAATCCCCATTGGCCTCGTCGGTTACCACGACGGCGAACCCGTGGCCTGGTGCTCCGTAGGCCCGCGCGAGAGTTTTCGCGACCTTGGCGGCGACAACGACCTCGAAAACGTATGGTCGATCACCTGCTTTTTCATCCACAAAGGCCACCGCAAGCAACGCCTCACCGAACAGATGGTCACCGAAGCCATCCGTTATGCCAAAAAACAGGGCGCAAAGCACGTCGAAGCCTACCCCGTCGACCCCGATTCGCCGAGCTACCGCTTCATGGGTTTCAAGCCCTTATTCGAAAAAATGGGCTTTGATTACCGTCACAAAGCCGGCTCGCGGCGCAACGTGATGGTATCGGATCTTTGAAATTGCGCTCTCTCGGAAACTTTTCTGCCGACTGTTACCTTTGAAAACGGGGACGCACGCATTCCCATTTATAATTTGAATCAGTAAACTGCCACCAAAATGTCCGCCCCGCAACTGACCGGCCTCCAAAAGCGCGCTTCGAAATACATTAACAAGGCAATTTCCTACCAGATACGGCCTGGGGAGGTTGTTGAGGGGTATTTCTCCGGCTTCGACCCGAATTCCATCGACCGCGCCGTGATCCAGCTCTCGAATGCCGCAGATAAGACTACGCTGCCGTTGATGACGGTTTTGAATTATTTTGAGGGGGTTGAGGATGAGGAAATGGATTTGTGATTTGGGGATTACGGATTTTCTTACCGTTTGAAAATCGGATTTGGTGGGCGCTGTTTTCCTTCCCCTACCATCTCGGCTTCCCGAAGCCGTCGACCGGCTTGCCGACTACTTCATCGCATTTTCCAATGCAACCGGCAGTCTGATCACCCTTATGAAGCTCCAAAGCTGGTTTTCTATACGCAAGCCTGGCATATTGCGGTTTTCGACAAACCTATTTTCGAAGAAGATTTTCAGGCTTGGATTCACGGGCCTGTGTTGCCCTCCCTTTACGAGCGATACAAGTCATTTCAGTGGAGGCCTATCCAGCGGAACGATCTCGACGAAGTTTCGCTGCAAGCATTGCAAGGATCTTTTTCTTCAAGCATTCAGGAGATTCTGATCGACGTGATCAGCGAATATTTTCACAAAGACGCATTCGCGCTGGAACAAAGTACGTATGCCGAGGTTCCCTGGCAAATCGCCAAAGGAAAGCTCGCCGCCGACGAAGCGTGTACGAATGTGATTGAGAAGACAACTATACACGACTATTATTCCCTATTTGTGAAATCGGATGGCCAAGAATTTCAATCCTCCCAAGGTCGGCAAACACACCAAGCACATTAACGCGCCTGAAACAAGAGAATGTATTCACAACGATCTCGTCAAATTCTCATTCAAATGCCTGGCTGTCGAACATAACGTCTTCAACTTTCAGAACAAAGAAGCCGCCTACTTTACCAGCCTCATTCATCGATTAAAACACATTTGTTGCATGAAATGCAGCGAGTTGAAATACCCGACGGTGAAAGCGTTACGGAATCATTTCATTCAATGGGAGGATACTTCGCAGAAATGCTTTGGGTTACCTGATGAGGAACAGCTGGTAGAACAGCCTTTTCAATTCAGTATATCAGCGAACGAGCATGGCCGAGTGATTGGGTCACATCAAGCAGAGTTCGAATCAGACGATTCAATCTACCTCGCCTACGGCCGGGAATGCAAAATTTTCGCAAAGTCGTTGCTGGTTAGGCCTTTACTCCGTTTCTCTATTCTCTCTCTTTCTTTGTCATAGCCGCCACGCCCCCAATGCGAGTGCACAGCTCCCGAGGCATTCCTGCATTAAATTCCTGAGAAAATTTGGAATATCTAGCAGAAGATATATATTTGTAACTAATTTTCAGTTACACACTATACAGTATGAGTCAAATCGAAAAGTTGCTTGCTCGATTCCAGAGCAAGCCGCATAATCTCCTCTGGAAAGAATTGATACTAATCCTCAGATTCTATGGTTATGAGGAACTTCCGCCGGGAAAAACAGGTGGTTCCAGAGTAAAATTTGCAGATAGTCAAAGGCGAATTATCTCACTACACAAACCTCATCCTGCTCCTATTGTCAAATCATATGTGATTGAACAGATCATCACAACTCTAAAAGAAAATGGAAAAATCAAGAATGGTTAACTCGCTATCCTACAACGGATTCACCGCCAATATTCATTATAGTCCTGCGGATGAAGTATTTTTCGGGAAATTGATCGGCGTCAATGATCTTGTAACTTTCGAAGGGACGTCGGTTGAAGAACTCAAACAAGGCATGAAGGAAGCCGTTGATGATTACATCGAAACTTGCAAAGCATTGGGTAAGTCACCCGAAAAATCCTACAAAGGTATTTTTAACGTGCGAGTTTCATCTGATCTGCATAAGAAGATTGCCTTACTCGCTTCACAATATGACGTCACCTTAAATGATTTTGTTAAATCCGTATTACAATATGCAACGGCGCATCAGGACCTGGGGGACGAAGTTTTTGGGCTTCGATAAGCCTGAACCTTCAAATAGACGGCGCGAAGCCGGAGCTTCGCGCCATTGTTTTGTTTATTTTCCTCCGCTACTTTTCGTTAACGGTACCTGCGTAGTTGTCCTCAAATACGCAATCAGCTCCGTAACTTCCTTCTCGGAAAGATTATCCAGCAGCCCGGTCGGCATCATCGACGACGGGGTCACTTCCCGCGTTTGAATATCCGATTTGTTGATGGCAACCGCATCTTGTCCCACAATACGTAATGTCAGTTGCCGATCGGTTTCCTTCGCAACGTTACCTACATACGTGCGCCCGTCGCGGGTGGTGATCACGACCATTTTGTAGTCGTCCTGGATTTCGCCGCTGGGGTCGAGGATGTTGCCGAGCAGGTAATCAAGATTGGCTCGGTTGGAGCCGGTGAGCTCGGGGCCGATGATGCCGCCTTCGCCGTACAATTTGTGGCAAGGCGCGCAGGTACGCTGAAATACAAGACGCCCCTGGGTTTTGCTGGCGTCGGCTACGGCCTTGTCGGTGAGCAGGGTGCGGTATTTTTTGTAGGCCTTTTCGTCAAATGCAACGTGGTCGATCGGCCCCCAAACCTCCACAAAACCGCTACCGACGACGCGGCGAAGCTGGCGGGCTACGTAGGTCGGGACGTCCTTTTTGGGGACGGTGTTTTTTGAAATGGCTTGCGTAAGCAGCCAGCCCGATTTTGGTCGGGAAGCGAGGGTCTGAACAGCTTCCGATTTTTCCTGCGCATTGAATTTCGGGTAAGCATCGAGAAGTTGCTTGGCCAGCGGCTCGCTGTCGTAAAAGGCCACGGCGCGAATAGCATCAAGGCGTAATGCATTGTCATTCAGCAATGCGGGGAGTTCTGCTACGAGTTCCGGGCGCTGGCGGGCGGCAAGGGATTGCAAGGCCTTTTTGCGTTCCGCCAATGCTGCGGATTTGTTTTTCAATGTCGCCAATGCAGTTTTGGCCGATTCAGTATCGCCGAAATGCCGACCGAGGTCAGCGGCCAATAGGGCAGTAGGCTTGTCGGCTTGTTTGAGTTTGGTGTAAACGGCGTTCCAGTTTTCGGGTGTTTTGATATCCGTCCTGCCTTCCAACCCGTCGCGCATGCCGGTGAGAATATCAACGCGATTCGCAGCAGATTTTCCAAGTGTAGCAACCAATGTATTGACCTGATCCGCATCAACAAGTCGGCGTGCAATGAACTGGGTTACCATCGGAATTTTACTTCCCGCGGCCAGTTCCAACGCTTTCGAAGCGTTATCCTTTACCAGTGGTTCGAGGCCAAACCAGATCATTTTAGGTAAATTATGGTCTTGTGCGTCCTCTGCATGCGCGAGGAGGCCTTTGCCAATGTCCCATTTTGCATTGATGTCCACGCGTTGCAGCGCCGACGCCAGGTACAAACGCACGACCGGCGACGGGTCATTCGACGCCATTTGCACAAACTGATTTGTTACCTCGCCCGCGGGTTGTCCATCCTCACACAAAAACTGGATCGCCCACGCGCGTACGTGCGCGTCCGCGTCGGTCAAAGCCTTCGCCAACGCCGCTTTATCCAAATTATCAGTCACTTTCAATGCCCACATGGCGCGGAGGCGGTTGTCGGCATTGTCTTTGGATTGGTATAACGCATTGAGTTTTTCAACCGCCGCTGCCGAAATCTTACCGGTTGCCGCACGTCCTTGAAGGATTACCCGCGCCCGGCGGGCGTGCCACTCGCTTTTGCTGGTCTGCAATGCAGCCAGTTCAACATCCGAAAGTTTATTCAAATCATCATAACGGCCTTTCCAGTTTTCGGCAAGGGAATTTTTAGGCATAACCCTGAAAATCCGGCCGGTTTCCGAATTGAGCACATCGGAGCCGCAAATGTCGGCGTCGTGCCAGTCGAGAATGTACATACCTCCCTCCGGCCCTATTTCCATACTGAAACCTACCCACTGGGCATTGTTCGCCATCAGGAAATCATCGCTGTGCTTGCCCGAAAAGCCCGAGCCCTTCGGTACCAGCTGGTCGGAAAGAATACCGTGCTCGTGAACGTTGGCCATGAATATCTTCCCGCGCTCCGAAGCAGGGAATGCGTCCGAAAGGTAAATGCGTGCACCGCCATGCGCCGATCTGTGACTGTGGTCGGCGATGGTTTTGATATCATTGTAAACATATGGGTTGAAATGCTGCCCGCCTTGCCGGTGGTAAATGCCGCCCGGCACCACGTGCCACAGGTGGGGAATCACACAAGCCGTGATAAACAGCTGCCCTTTTGCGTCATAATCAATACCCCAGGGATTACTGAAACCGTGGGCCACGACTTCGAATTTTCGCTTCGTTGGATGGTAACGCCAAACACCACCGTTGATATCGACGCCGTCTTCCACCTCGACATTTTCAGGAAATGCGTCGTTATGCTTGTAAAGCTTACCTTTTCCAACCGGCTTACCTACTTTGGAAGGCGTTGCAAAGCCCTGCAAGCCATAAAGCCAGCCATCGGGCCCCCAATGAAAGCTGTTGAGTGTTTCGTGGCGGTCACGGATCCCCCAGCCGGTCAGTCTGACTTCGATATCGTCGACATCTGCCTTATCGTCGCCGTTTTTATCCGGTACAAACAGCAGGTTAGGCGGTGCGCCCACGAACACGCCGCCAAACCCCACGGCCAATGCAGCCGGGAATGCAATGCCCTCCATAAATATCTTTTTGCTATCGGCCACACCGTCATGATCAGTGTCTTCGAGGATCAGAATGCGGCTGCTGCCATTATTGGAAAACCCTTTCCCGCGCGACTCGTAGTCTTTGTTCTCAGCGATCCACATCCGGCCCCGGTCGTCCCAGCAGAATGCCATCGGCTGGGTCATCATCGGTTCGGAAGCGAACGCATTGACCTGGTAGCCATCCTTGACCGTCATCGCGGCCACTGCTTTCTGTGCGCTCAGGAACTTGGCTTCCCTACCCTCTTTTTGAGCCAATGCCCAGAGCGCGGTCGTGTTATACTGACCGGTGTTACCGATGAATTCGCCAAATGTTTTGTTCATCTCAACGTCCTTGAAATCACCCGTGTAAACTACCAGCTCATGCTTGATAATTTCGGTTTCACCCTTTTTGATATACCAATCGCCCTTGCGTGCACGCGCAGGTCCCGCGCCCAGCTGGCCGTCTACCCGCCAGGTTTGCGGGTAGCCTTTATTGGACGGATGATCCAGAATAGCAATGTGCGCAAGGTCGTGTCGGCCTTCCACCTGCATACCAATGTCCACCCACATCGCGGCCTGGCCTTCGGCTTTTTCGTTCTTCTGGCGGGCAGCATTCACCACCTCGCCTTTGATCCCTTCTTTCCAGGGCATACGCACAAAAAGACCGCCGTAATCATATTTGCCGATGGTCACGTCGGTTTTTGCCTCCCCGTTCCATTCCAGGTCGAGGAGGTATTTGCCATCTTTCACGCGCATCGACCAGTTTTGTGTCTCGGTCAATACGGCTGTTCCGGTGGAATCGAGCAAGTCGTAGACGGTCTGCCATTTCACCTCCGCACCTTTCGCTTCGATCACGCTGGAAGACACTTTTTTCCAGTAACCGTCACCAGGATGATGGAAATAATCACGGCCGTTCACGCGGGTGTAGCCCCAGTAAATGCCCGTTTGGTGCTTATGATGGCCCGGACTGTATTCGGTGAGGATGCCCTTGCCGTCGGGTGCGACGATCGGGTGCAAATACGGGCGAAAATCGGGTTTTGCATGCTGTGTCAATACCGGCTTGGCCTCGCTTCCCCTGAAAATACTGATGGTTTCGCCTTTGGCATCCTGCACCGCACGCAGCGGCGTATCGGCAGGTCGAGGCGTCCCATATTCGGTTGCGGACCGGTTGAAATCATCTTCAAATCCAAATAATACAAAAGCGAACAGTAGCGGTAGCAACCTGAGCAAGTTCATGAGCAGAAGTCCTGGGTTTAGGATTAAATACGGATGTAGTATGACCATCCCGATATGGAGAGATAAGTAAAAAGTACCCCGGAATTACTCAATATTTCATGTTCCTACTTGTTTACTTCAATTTGATTGAAAGAAAATTCCTAACTTTAGGGTAATACAACCCCCATCAACAGCCGCGCCATGACATCCCTGAAACTCTTCATTCTCTTCATTATGATCACCATGATGCAGCATCACGGGATCATTTACCGAACCGACTCCAAACGCCCTGCACGCCAGCCACGTGAAGTAATGGAGGAACGCATTAAACCCAAACCTGCGAACATGCTAGGTACCTGGCGGATTTCCGGCGCGAGTGTAACCGAGCAGGGAGTCGTTCAACCCGACGGGCAACCGGTGAGGCAATACGAGCCGGGTGACCGACACAATATGCTGATATCGTTCTTCCCCGACAGTACTTTCACAAGGGTAGGCACGGCGGGTGAGTACACCACCGGGAAATGGGATTTTGATACCTCCGCTCACACCATTTTCCTTACCTCGAATCGCAAAACAGAAGAAATAGGCGTATTCTTTTCCTACGCTGGCAATGGGGCACGACTGATTAACTTCGAGTTTTCGCCGAGTGAAAGCGTTTCGCTAATAGAATACGGCCACAAACTGCTGCGCTTCCAGGATGACCCATACTTTGAAAAAAATAACTGGTGGCGCGTCAAACCTGCAAAATCCGAAAGCGAGTCCCAAATCCGCGCCAGATTGCTCAACTATCTGGCCCATACGGCGTCCATCCTCAGCAGCGCTCAGGCAAGGGAGCAGGATTATATTTCCATGGAGTTTTCCCCAGGTATTGTGAAGCTTTACAATGTAGGGGTCGGAGTAGTCAAGAAAGACAAAATCCCGGCGACGTGGCTGGGGTCATTCTACTCGGTCGAGGAAGCGCACAAGGCTTACGATATGTTTGAAGACTACCTCTTTACCGCAAAGCATAAGAAATACCAGAGCGGCAACTGGGTGCGGGATGATCACCACATCCTCGTCGATATCCACAATGGATTGGCCAAAAAATAACAGCGGCGCCCGGGCGCCGCTGGCGCGAAGCTCTTGCTTCGAGCATACGATTTGAAGGCCTCCGGCCGGTCGGTACCGCGTGATGATCATCTTTCGGTATCGACCGGCCGGAGGCCTTCGCATAGTGGGTGCGAAGCGAAGCTTCGCGCCATACTACAAAATATAAAACTTCTCGGGCTGGAATGCCTGCGGCACGTGCTTGTCTCGCATCATTTGTTTCAAATCGCGCTCGATATTCCGCGAGATCGACAGCACAGGTGTGTCGGTCGGCTTGTTCTCGAACGGATCCTGCAAATGGATCGCCATTTTTTCGATCAGGAAGAAACATGCGGTAATCACGACCAACACCGGTACCATCAGGAAGCCAAAAAGCTGAACGAGCCCGAATGGCAATAGCAGGATGAAGAAGTGTAATGCAAGATGAATATAAAGACTGTAAGTCGACGGGAACACGGTATTCTTGATCCGTTCCGACTTACCCATGTGGTCGCACAGGCGCGTGAGCGTCTGGTCCAGTTCTACTTGCTGGTAGGGATTTACCCAGCCTTGTTTCAACGCATTATTCAGGTCACGCGCGTGCAGCTGCACGAGGCCCACATGCTTGTTGTCAAAGTCCTTGAGATATTCCAATTCTTCTTCCGACACAAACTTGCTGATCATCGGCATCGGGTCGTCCCTGCGCAGGCCTTTCCCCAGGGCATAACACCAGGCGATCTGACGCTTGATCATCCGCTTCTTGAAGCCGTCGATCCGGTCCGGGTCCAATGGGTCCTCCATTAATGAAAGGATCTGTCGCGCAAACGTACGCGAGTCGTTCACAATCGCGCCCCACACGATCCTGGCTTCCCACCAGCGGTCATAGGCCTGGTTGGAACGGAATGCAAGCAGCAGCGAAATGATCGTCCCGAGTACACTGTGTACTGTCATCGGGATCGAGATATTGGTAATATGAAAATTCTGGTAAATGACCTCGATCGCAATACCGTAGATCGTCACGAACAGGATTTCATATTTGATTTTACCAAAAATATAGCGGATGGGGATATTCTTTTTGAGAAGCATAATTCACTGATATTTACCTTTTTCACAATCTCATCATCAAGTCAAAATAGCCTACCGGTAGCTGTCGGCCAGCGACGAAGCGCGCACCATGTCGGCATTGATCATCGTGTAGCCTGTCTTTTTCAACACCGGCAAAGCATCCAAACTGCTCCGTGTCAGTTTGGGAATGCCGTATTGCCCGGAATAAGCGATGTAATCGGTTTCGTAGTATTCCAGGAAATTTTTCAGCAGCGCAAGCTTGTTGCCGTAGAAGAAGTCGATCTTGATGCTGGCCAGTTCCGGATAGGTATCTTTGAGCATTCTGCATTCCTGCCAGAACTCCTCCGGAACAAGTTCATATTCTTTTTCGCGGTATGTGGAAAAAAGCAAATCCTGGATGTCGTCGGCCACGTGAAAAAGGTGTGTAAAGACCACGCGCACTTCGTCGCGGATATCTCTCACAATGGCTTCGGCAATCTGAATGCCTTCATTTGTAAAGTCCGTTGGTACCACCACTGTTCTCATATTAATGCCGTCTTTTAAGTTAACAATGCGTTGATAATCAATCAACAATGCAATGTTACGGCGGAGACATTAGCCCTGTTTAAGAGCTGCATTATAATGTAGTGAGAGACTTATTAGAATGAGGTAAGAATATTAAAATGAAATAAGAGCCGTTAAAAATATTTGAAAGGCAGGTATGTGGTGAAGCGCGTCCCTTCTCCTACCCGGCTCTGCACATCGGCCTTCCCCTGGTGCATGCGTATGATATTGTGCGTCAGCGGCAAACCAATCCCGTAACCTTTGTAAGAAGCCGTATTGGAGGCCCTGAAAAACGGAACGAATATCTGCCCTATTTCCCGGTCGGGAATACCAATGCCCTGATCGGTGATCTCAACGATCACATATTTAGAGTCGGCGCTGATCTTGACAGTCACCGGCTTGTTATCGGAATATTTGCAGCTATTGAGCACAATATTGGAAAAGGCGGCTTTCAGCAATGCCAGGTTCCCGTTCACGGTGAGCTTGCATTCGTCGTCGGGCAGGTTATCGAAATCGATCGCTACCTGATTTTCAAGAATAATACGGTCGGCCGCCTCCTTTACGGAAAGGATCAGTTCGTCGATCCGTACCTCCTCCCATTGCTCTTTCTTCCCGTCAAAACCGGTTTGGGCCAGGCTAAGCATGCTGTTAGTCAGGTGTTCCAGCTTCTCGACCTCTTTGTAAATATTCAAAAACGATTCCTTGGCAGCATCAGGCAGACCGGGCATCGACATACCCAGCTCGGCCTCCCCGCTTACGACTGTCAGTGGTGTACGGAACTCGTGCGATGCATTACTGACAAAATTGTTCTGCATTTCAAAAGTCACTTCCAGCCGGTCGAGCATATCGTTGAAAGTTCTTGAAAGTGCTTCCACGTCGTCATCCGTCGGTTCCACTACAAGCCGCTGATGCAGGTTATGGGCGTTAATACCCTTTACATTGCGTATAATGCGACGGATCGGCTTGAAAATCTCATTAGAAAACAGCTTCCCGAAAGTGAACACAAACATCATCGCGATGAAAAAACCGATCACCAACAGATTTTTCAAATTCTTCATTTCCTGCATTCCGTAAGTGTCGAGCGCGGACGACACGACCATGACCTTCCTGTTGTCGCGCGCCACGCGAAGCACTACATAAGAGGTGTCGTGATTGAAAAACCTGGCCGGAATATCGGTCTGTGCCGGTTCGTAGAACGACGACGGTAAGGCGAGCCGCTTTTTGGTCGCCTCGTCGGGTGGATCGGGCAAAATGCGGTGCTTCTCGTAGGGCAAACTACCCAAATGCCGCTCTTTGATATCGTAATAAATAGATGTCAGGGATTTGTTCTCCTGCAAGGCGGCATGCCCCACAATATCCGACCGCACTTCGAGGCGGTGAAAAAAACTCGTAGCAATACTTTCGGAGGCAAAAAAATAGACGAATACGCTCAATGCGACGATGATACCCGCCGACAATGCCGTAAAAATCAGGGCTATCTTACTTTGTATCTTCATAAGACTGACGGACCACATACCCCATCCCGAACACAGTGTGTATCAGTTTGATATCATGGTTTTTATCGATTTTCTTCCGGAGATAATTGATATACACATCCACCACATTTGTCCCCAGATTGAAATTAATATCCCACACATTTTCCAGGATTTCCATTCTGTTCAGCACACGGTTGGTATTCGAAAGGAGGTATTCCAAAAGGCGGAACTCCGTGGCTGTCAGCTCAATCGGTTGCCCTCCGCGTTTAACCGTCTTCGTTACCTTATCGAGCACGAGGTCGCCCAGCGTCAGTATTTTATCGTTTTTCTCTTTTTCCGGCTCCTTACCGCGGCGGATCAGCGAGCGCAGCCGCGCTTCCAGCTCAGCCAGTTTGAAAGGCTTGGTCATATAATCGTCCGCACCAGCATCGAGGCCCGACACAATGTTTTCGGTCGTACCAAGCGCTGTCAGCATCAGGATCGGCGTGGTTACCTGCGCCTGGCGCGCACGGCGGCACACTTCCATACCGTTGATGACCGGAATCATCAGGTCCAGAATAATGACGTCAAACTGATGTTGCAAAGCCATTTGCAGCCCCGATTGCCCGTCCATGGCGATCGTGATTTCGTGGCCATTGGCGGTAAGACTGCGCTGGATCAGGGATATCACGTTAGGCTCATCTTCAATGAGCAACAGCTTCATGGGTAGCTTGGAAAACGGCATTGCAATAGAGGTTTTAAAATGTAAGGTATAAAAAAACCGCAAGGCAATACATTTTTCCAACATTTCCGTTGGACAAGCCATTTCAATCCGTCGCGATTCCTCTTAAATTGTCAAGGTTTTTACACGCAACGTTTCTGTACCTTGACTATACTTCTACCAAGCACCCGTAACGGACTCAAAATCTGCGCGAAATGTCTCGCAGCCTCCGTTCTTCTTATCCTTTTGGCAGCTTGCAATCTGTGCGCCGCCGATTTCAAAGTGATACTCACAGGCAACACGGCCGATTTTGAAAATCCGGGCGCCATTTTCCCCATCATTGAAAATTACCTGGCTACCAAACCGGGGCCGCTGCTCTGGGTACTCAACGGCGACGCCTTTCCCGAGCAAATGACCGTCGAACAGGTCAGCGACTGGAAAAGAAAGGCCAATGCGCTGCTCGACCGCAATCCGGAGCTGCATATGCTTCTCAATCAGGGCGACCTCGAATGGCTCAGCTCCGGTAAAGAGGGCTGGCAGCGGGTAACGGCGCTGGAAAAAGCGCTCGACCGTGAAAAGCACCAGCGTTTTCAGGTGTTTTTGGGCCACGGTTGCCCAGGCCCGTGGACGGTTTCTTTCCCGGCACTGGAAGTGGTCGTGATCAACTCCCAATGGTGGAACCACCCCTACGACAAGCCCAAACCTTCGTCGGACGCCTGCACCATTGCCGACACCGACAACTTTGTAGAAGAGCTGGAAGGTATTCTCGACGAAACAACCGGCAAAAACGTGCTCTTACTCTCCCATTTCCCCATCGAATCGCTGGGAAATTATGGCGGACGATTTTCGGCAGCGTCCTATCTCTCCCCTCCGCTCGTAGGCAGCGCACTGGTCGGTTTCCGGCAAAACATCGGTACTAACCGCGATATTTCGAATACCAACCTTAGCTTATTCCGTTACAAACTGAATGGCGTGTTGCAGGATTATAGCTCCGTGATTCTTGCCTCAGCGCACGAACGCAACCAATCGGTTGTACGGAAGGACAATAATTTCCTGATCAACAGCGGCGGGATCGCCGGTGGCTCGTTCATCGCCCATAGCAGCAAATCCGCATTAACCTCATCATCAGCCGGTTTTATTGAAATAACTTATTCTGCTAATGGCCATGTGGGCTATCAACACTGGCTGGTGAATGCGACCGGGGTTTCGAAAACGGAAACCGGCCAGCTTTTCGCGTCAGCCTGCGAAAGTAGTGCCGACAAAGGCATCGCCAACACGCTCTTCCAGCCCTGTAACCCGGTAATCAAGCCTTCCGATAAAATGGATACGCCGCGCCCCGAACCCGCCACCGTGGCAGCAGGAAGCGAATATGCCAGCAAGCGCTTCAAGGAAAAATGGTTTGGAAAACATTACCGGGATTCGTGGACCGTGCCTGTTAAAGTCCCTTACCTGGACATGGATACGACTTTCGGCGGGCTGGTCATCGCCGGAAAAGGTGGCGGGCGGCAGACAACTTCACTCAAACTCATCGCAGGCAATGGGAAAGAATACGTTTTCCGCTCGGTGGACAAGGACCCTTTTCGCGCGCTCGCATATGAGCTGCGCGGGACCGTCGTTTCGCAGGTACTCAAAGACCAAACCTCCACCCAGCAGCCCTACGGCGCCATGGCGGTAGCGCCGTTGCTCGACAAAATCGGTATTCTGCACGCCAGCCCCGAACTGTTCGTATTACCCAAAGACAACAAATTAGGCGCATTTAAAGAGCAGTTCGGCAACCTTTTCGGCATGCTGGAAGAGCGGCCGACCGATAAAATATCCAAATCGAAAGTATTTGCCGGTGCCAAAGACATTGAAAAAAGCTTCAAACTGTTCAACAAACTCTACCACGATCACGACAACCGGGTCGACAAGGCCGAATTCGCCCGGGCACGTATGTTCGACCTCTGGATCGGTGATTGGAGCAAGCACGAAGACAACTGGAAATGGGCGGGGTACAAAACCGCCGACGGCGAGCTCTACCGCCCTATCCCTCGCGACCGCGACCATGCATTCTCGCGTTGGGACGGCATCATTCCCTGGCTCGCCGACCGCGAATGGGGCATGCCGAACGGCGAAAACTTCGCCGAACGCATTCATGGCCTCCGCAGCCTTATGTGGCAGGCGCGGCACCTCGACCGCTTCGTCGGCAGCGAACTCACCCGGGCGGATTGGATAAAAGCCGCTTCGGAAATCCAGCATACTATTCAGGAACAGGACATCACGGCCGCGGTGCATAACATGCCTTCGGAGATCTATGAAAAAGATGGCCGCGAAATCGAGCGGAAACTGAAAGCGCGCATCGGCGACCTTCCAAAGTACGCAGCCGAATATTACACGCTGCTGGCGAGGGAAGTGGATGTCGTGGGGTCCAACAAGGCTGAATATTTTAAGGTAATACGGGAAAAGAACGGGCAGGTAACAGTCACTGTCCATGACGTTTTCAAACAGAGCCGGCAGGCCGACACCTCGAAAACATACTACCATCGGGTTTTCGATCCTGCCGAAACCCGTGAAATCAGGCTGAATGGGCTGGGCGGCGACGATGTTTTCGATATTCAGGGAAAATCGGAGCGATCGATTCTCGTGCGCATTATTAGCGGTGGCGGCGACGATTTCATTTCCGACCGCTCCGATGTACGCAAAGGAGATAAACAAACCCTTGTTTATGAAAAAGATCCCAACCCACATCACGAACTCGGCAGTGAAGCGCGCGAAGTAAAACCGGTGGACGAGCGCTATTACGAATACGACCGCAATGCATTCAAATACAATACCTATCTGCCGATTGCATTGCTTACTTACAACCCCTTCGTGGGCTTCGCCGTCCATGGAGGAGTTACCTTCACGCGCCAGCGTTTCGGCAAGCCGGATTTCGCCGCAAAGCATTCGCTCAGTGCATCGGTAAGCGTGAAAGGAAATTATGAATTCAGTTACAACAACCAGTTCCGGCAGCTGTTGGGCAAATGGGACGGCATTTCGCAGGTGACTTTGTCACGGCCACTCAACTACAACTTCTTTTTCGGAGTAGGTAATAATACCCCCAAAAACAACGACCTGCCTTCCAACTACTACCGTACACAATACAACTCGTTTGCGGTTTCTGCCGGGTTACTCCGCCAGTTCTGGAAACAGAGCAAAATCGAAGTTACGGGAAGTTACGAGCTTGCCGAGGGCATTCAAAGAAACAACAGCTACCTGGCCGACCGCCCGGATATCTTCGGCGTGGAGCAGTTGCATTTAATCTTCGCAAAAGGTATTCTTAACCTCGACTTCCGCGACCGCGCCGCATTACCCGAACGCGGCTTTCGTGTGCAGCTAACCCAGCAGGCCGGCCACGTCTCGCAATCGCGCAACGGCCTGGCTTCAATCTCGGAACTTGAAATAGAGCAATACCTGTCCAACCGTAGCAAAAACCCGCTCACACTTGGTCTCCGGCTCGGTGGAGGCATCGCGAAAGGTCAGCTGCCATTCTACAAACTTTTCTCGCTCGGCCAGCTCAACGACCTCCGCGGTTTCAAGCGCAATCGTTTCACAGGGGAATCGAAAGGATTTCTCAACACCGAACTGCGCTGGCAGCTCACCGAAACCCGGAATACCTTCGTCCCGCTGAAAATGGGTGTGCGGGCATTTTATGATGTAGGAAGAGTTTGGGCCAAAAATGACCCCGACGGTGCCAATTACTGGCATCAGGGCTATGGCGGCGGGTTTTACGTCACGCCGTTCCGCGAGCAATTTGCATTCAATATCAGTGCGGGAACTTCCAAAGAGGAGTCGTTGCTGCTCATGATCTCTATCGGAAGCTTTTTTAGGTAAAACAGGGCGAAGCTCCGGCTTCGCCCCCACTATTTCAAGGCCTGCGGCCGCAGCTAGCGTTTCCGCTTTCTGTTTTCTACATAATCCTTCACCGCCTCCCGCGTAGTATACCAGACATTCCCTTCTTTATAGGCGTCAATCTTCCCCTGGCGTGCCAGCAGGCTCACATACTCCTGCCCGTAAGGTACTTCCGGCTCCTCCACAATGCGCACAATCGGCTCATATTCATACTCATAACCCGGCAAAGCATTGAGGTAAATATTCAAACTACGTTCCAAAGCCTGGGTCATCAAAACCCCGAGCTTTTGGTACGAGCCCTTGTTGGCCTGGTTCAAAGCTTCATAATACTTCTTCCTGTCATTTTTAAGAATGATAGCCGGTGGAAACCCGGCACGCATGAGCAAAAGGTTCATCGCCAGCCGCACCGTCCGCCCATTTCCATCAAAAAAAGGATGGATCCAAACCAGGCGATGGTGAAAAACAGTAGCCAGAAGTATGTCATTCAAGCCCATCGGGTTCTCATTGATGAATCCGATTAGCTGGTCGAGCAGGTCTGGTACCTTCCGGGCATTAGGCGGTGTAAAGTTCGCGCCCACAATACGTACGCCCGCGTCGCGTATGCGGCCCGCGAAATCATCTTCGATGGACCGCAACACCAGCCCGTGCAGCGAAAGGATGTCGATACTCCGCATGGCATAATCCGGGCTCACCAGGCCATACAGGTACTGGATCGCCTTCTCATGGTTATGCGCTTCAAAATGCTCCCGTAGTGACTTCCCTTTAATGGTAATGCCCTCCTGCAACACCAGTTGCGTTTCTCGTAAACTAAGCGTGTTGCCCTCGATACTATTGCTGTTATAGGTCCATTCCAAAGCAAGCCCCTCCCTGATCTTCACAAGAGCGGAACCAGGAATGGGGCGACTGTTCTTAATCTGGTCGCGTTTTTCATACAACCTGTCAAATACGGGTTGCATGTCAAGCATATCGGTAAGGTCTATCTCAAACATACCCCAAATATCGGGATTTCCTTTTTTACTTCCTATCCGATATTAAGCCACTGCCAACAAAAAAAGGGAGAAAATCTTCTCCCTTTTTAAACCATCAATCAATCTTAACCGAACCCCATGAGGTTCAATCACTTACTTCGTAGTTACACTTTTCAATTGGAGGCCTACGATAGCGGCTTTTTGAGCTGCGCTATAATTGGTGTCAGGCGTATTTTTCACTTTTTGCGGCGCTGGGCTTTCCAGGACTGGTGCCGTAGCGGGCAATGTGTTGTTAACAACTGCTACTTTGGTTTTTTCTTCAACTGTATATGTAGAATTGTTGTTGGCATAAGCTGCGCTAGTGATTGCTACCAAAGCAACGGCTAGCAGGTTTTTTGCATTTTTCATTGGTAATAGTGTTTTGTGTTTTGCTTGTGTTCTCATTCGTATTTCGAGTACAAATATAATACAATATTCTGAAAACAAACGTTCAACGCACTTGATAGCAGAATAATACAACACCAATAATCGACACAAAGCCCGCTTCATACAGTATCATTCATATAACTATTCAAAGATTGAAAAATTAAAAATCGCCAAATATCCGTTTTTTCGACCCCATAACATTTCGCACCGCCGGGCGCTTATATTACCTTATTGTTAAGCGCCATTAAACACTTCTATTTTATTCTAAGCCAACCACTCAAAACCAAATTAAATTTGGAGTGGATTCTACCAATACCCAAAATCGCAGAAGAATTGATCCGCAGAACCTAAAAACCGCGAAATTTTTTTGAAAAATTTTTAAAAATTTTTTCTCTCGATTGATTATTCGGTCAGAATTGGCCCTTCACACATCCTTTTACCCGCCGGCAGGAAGGCAAATCGAAGGAGTGACGGCGGGAAGTCTGGACAAAAATGACCATCTTTGCAGCCCTCAAAGGGAGCGACAACAGACACACCGGTCGGAAAAACAGCGACCGCGGAAAGGAACCTATGAAAGTTTGCATTGCGGAAAAACCCAGCGTTGCCAAAGATATTGCAGCAGTGATCGGCGCAGGCCAGCGCCGCGACGGCTATTACGAAGGTAACGGCTATCAGGTAACCTGGACTTTCGGCCATTTCTGCACATTAAAAGAGCCCCACGACTATACCGAGCGCTGGAAATCATGGCGGCTGGAAGACCTGCCCATGATCCCTTCCAGTTTCGGGATCAAACTGATAGATAATGAAGGCGCCATGCGGCAGTTCGGCGTCATCGAAACGCTCGTGCGCAATTGTGAAGAGGTGATCAACTGTGGTGACGCAGGCCAGGAAGGTGAGCTGATCCAGCGCTGGGTACTGCTGAAAGCAAAATGCACTGTGCCTGTCAAGCGGCTGTGGATCTCGTCGCTTACCGAACAGGCTATCCGCGAGGGCTTCGACAAACTCCGCGAAGGCAGCCAGTACGACAACCTGTACGCGGCCGGCAGCGCCCGCGCGATTGGCGACTGGCTACTCGGAATGAATGCGACGCGCCTCTTTACCAAAAAATTCGGTGGTGGAAAAGCCGTATTGTCCATCGGACGCGTGCAGACCCCCACCCTCGCGCTGATCGTCCAGCGACAAAAGGAAATAGATGCATTTGTTTCGGAAGAATACTGGGAGCTGAAAACGATCTACCGCGAAACGGAGTTTACCGCGACAATCGATCGCATCAAAAATGTCGAAAAAGCCAATAAAGGCCTGGCTTACCTGCAACAGCACGATTTTGAGATAACCGCTTTTGAAAAGAAGGAAGGAAAAGAAGGCAATCCCAGGCTTTTCGACCTTACCTCATTGCAAGTCGAGGCGAATAAAAAATACGGCTATTCGGCAGAGGACACTTTGAAACATATTCAAAACCTCTACGAAAAGAAATTCGTCACTTACCCGCGCGTAGATACCACTTACCTTTCGGAAGATTTGCACCCGAAAATGGAGGGAATCCTGCGGGAGCTGACCTATTACAGCCAGTACACGGCCCCGCTGCTTGCTAACCTGCCGATCCCCAAGTCGAAAAACGTTTTCGACGACAAGAAGGTAACCGATCACCATGCGATTATCCCTACGGGCGTGCTGCCTGTGCATATCGGCCAGGACGAAAAGCGCATTTACGATCTGATCACCAGGCGTTTTATCGCCGTTTTTTACCCTGAATGTAAGGTATCCAATACGACCGTGCTCGGAATGGTCGGACAGGTGGAATTCAAAGCTACTGGCAAGCAAATCCTCGAACTAGGCTGGCGGGAATTGTACGTGAACGACAATGCCGCCAAAAAAGAAGCCGAAGAGGAAAAAGTAATGCCGATTTTCGAGGTAGGTGAACGCGGTCCGCACGAACCACGCGTGCACCAGGGCAAAACCTCCCCGCCGAAAGCCTACACCGAGGCCACTTTGCTACGCGCCATGGAAACCGCCGGGAAGCAAGTCGAGGACGAGGAAATGCGGGAATTAATGAAAGACAACGGGATAGGCCGCCCGTCGACACGTGCCAACATCATTGAGACGCTCTTCAAACGTAAATACATCGAAAAGAAAAAGAAGAACGTCTTTGCGACCCAAACCGGCATCGACCTGATCGACACCATTCAGAACGAACTGCTCAAAAGTGCCGAACTCACCGGCCACTGGGAACGTAAGCTCCGCCTGATCGAAAAGGGCGAATACGCCATGGACACTTTCAAGCAGGAATTGATTGAAATGGTCGTAAAACTCACGCACGAAGTTAAAAACGAACGTGCGCGGTCCATCACCATTATCGAGGAAGCGCCGGCGGTCGTGGAGAAAGAGGAAAAGCCTAAAAAAGAGCGCAAGCCCCGGGAACCTAAAGAAGAGGTCCCGATCGAAGCCCTTCATTGCCCCAAATGTAAGGAGCACCTTTTAAAAAAGGGCAAAACAGCTTACGGATGCAGCAATTTCCAGGCTTGCGGTTTTAAAATACCTTTTGAGTTCCTCGGCAAAAAACTGACCGACAAACACGTATTCGACTTGCTTAGCAAAGGTAAAACCGCCAAAATCAAAGGCCTTCAAATCCCCGGCAGCCCCGACCCGATCGACGCGCGGCTGGTGATGAATGGCGACTTCAATTTTGAAGTCGGATAGCGTTACATCGGACTATTGGTCGTCTCCACGTAAGGCAAATGAAAAGTTATACCCGAAATCTGACATAAGGCCAGAAATTCGGATAGCGTCGGCATCACCCCTTTGTTCAGTATCCTGTCAGACGATTTCCGGGATATTCCAGCCTCTTCAAGCGCGTCCGTCAGGTTGATACCCTTCACTTTTACAATCTCCTTGATGTCGTCGACCAATTCCCTGGAGCGGGTTTCAAATACTGTGGTTTCCATTTGTTGATGATGTTTGGTTTTAAGCTGAAAAGAACAAAACCGTGCCAAAGTTTTGTCGCCCGATACCACGCTTCCGGCCTGGCGTGACATTTGCTTTGTGAAAAATGAGTATGCCTCACATCCCTCCTTCCTTGAATGAAAAGCTACATTCCGCAGTTTCCTATGAAGCGATTTTTAACTACAAATCAATATGAGTAACTATCATCAACATGCCGGTTCATTCAGGATTGCCGGGGAAATAGAGATCAACCGGCTGGGTTATGGCGGTATGCAACTGACCGGCCAGGGAGTTTGGGGCGATGCGCCCGACCGCGAAAATGCGAAGAAAGTGCTTCGCGCAGCAGTGGAAGCAGGCGTCAATTTCATCGATACCGCCGATTCCTACGGACCCCATACCAACGAAACACTCATCGCCGACGCGCTTTCGCCCTATCCCGCAGACCTTCTCATTGCTACAAAAGGTGGATTTGAGCGCACCGGCCCAAACCAATGGCGCGTCAATGGCCATCCCGAGCACATCCGGCAGGCCATTGACGGAAGCCTTAAAAGATTGAAAAAAGAGGTAATCGACTTGTGGCAGCTGCATCGCATCGACTCGCGTTTCCCGGTCGAGGAAACCCTTGGGCCGGTGGTGGATGCGGTCAAAGCGGGCAAGATCCGGCATGTCGGATTATCGGAAGTGGATGTGGAGCAGGTCAAACGCGCAGAGAAGACGGTACCGATCGTGTCAGTTCAAAATCTTTACAATCTGGGTAACCGGAGGTGGGAAGATGTGCTGGATTACACGATAAACCGTGGAATGGCTTTCATACCGTGGTACCCGCTTGCGTCAGGGCCCGAGAAATTGAAGCACAAAATCTCAGGCATCGCCGAGAAACACCAGGCCACCACGGCACAGATCGCACTGGCCTGGCTGCTCCAGCGCGCACCGAATATCCTGCTGATTCCGGGAACTAGCTCACTGAAACACCTGGAAGAAAACTTGCAGGGAGGAAATATCCGGTTGTCCGAGAAAGACTTCAAAGCATTATCCTGATTATGAGCGACTATCAACACAAAGTAGTAATCGTGACCGGTGCCGGAAACGGCATCGGCAGCGTGGTAGCAACCCATTATGCCCGGCGAGGCGCAAGTGTAGCGCTATGGGACCGCGATCCGGATGGGTTACGGGCCGTGCAGGAAACATTGGAAAATGAAGGCCTTCAAGCCAACTCCCTGGTCATTGACCTGACCAATCCCGATGAAATTGTGCGGGGTATTGAACAGGTAAAAGCGTCATTTGGAAGAATCGACGTGCTGATCAACAATGCAGGTTTAGGCCGCACGAAATCCCCTTTTGAGCTTAGCGTCGAAGACTGGGACTATGTGTTGAATACCAATCTGCGGGGTAGCTTTCTTTGCGCACGTGAGGCTGCGCAGGTGATGCGTGCGCAGGGCAAGGGCGCGATCGTGAACATAGCGTCCACGCGCGCGCTGATGTCCGAGCCAAATACGGAGGCATATGCGGCTTCCAAAGGAGGCATCCTGGCATTAACCCACGCATTGGCTATCTCGCTCGGCCCCGACCGCATTACCGTGAATGCGATCAGTCCCGGGTGGATCGAAACCGGCGATTACAATCAGCTGAAAGCCTCGGATCACGCCCAGCACCCGGCGGGCCGCGTAGGTAAGCCCGACGACATTGCCAGGGCGTGTCTGTACCTGACCGCCCCCGAAAACGACTTCATCACCGGTACCAATCTGATCATCGACGGCGGTATGACGCGCAAAATGATTTACGAAGAATAGCGGCTACTTCTCGATCTTTTTTAGCTCGCTGTCCAGGAAGGTTTTGGGAAGCCACTTCGTGCCGATCATGACACCCTCAATGGTTTTGGTATTACCAATGTTTTCGAGCGGATTGGCAGCAAGTAGCACCAGATCGGACACGTTACCGGTCTTGATAGAGCCTGAGTTGGGTTTGTTCAGATAACCCGCCACATTTACCGTACCCGTTTTCAATGCCTCGTAGGGTGTCAGTCCGGCATCGACGAGGTATTTTAATTCGTGATGGGTAGCGAAACCAGGCACATTCAACACCTGCGGCGCGTCGCAACCGAGCATGAGCTGCACACCGCCTTTTTGACAAGCCAGAATCAGTTTGCGGCGAATATCGACAAATGCCTCCGCCCGCTCTTTGTTGAATTTAGGATTGTTAACGTAACTGCTCTTGGCATTCAGCCAGTTCTTCTTTTCCTCGGCCGTCATGTACTTCCATTCCGGGTCATTTTCATAAGCTGACGCAGGTAGCGGGGAAAGCCAGCGCTCCGCAATGGCCTGGGTCGGCACAACGCGGATGTTTTTGTCTTTCAAACCCTTGATCAGCTTCGGAATGCGGGTAGTATCGGCTGCATAGGCGATCCAGGAGCCGAAAAGGCCGGTTTCCTGCTCTGCCAGCGTGTCGGTACCGGGCACGATGGCCTCCACAAACCCGTCGAGGTGGTCGATCGATGAATACCCCGCATCTATTGCAGCCCAAACTCCGACAGCGAACGAAACGTGGCCTACCATACCGATACCCAGCTCTCTGGAGGTTTTGGCAATGCCGGGAAAAGTCTCTTTCGTGAGTCCCGGAAGCAGTTTCAGGTAATCGTAGCCGGCTGCCTTTTCTTCCTTCACCATTTCAATGCCCCGTGCAGCCGTTTTCACGGTTTGCCCGCTGAATGCGGGGCCGGTAGTGTAGAAATTCGGTCCCAGCACTTCCCCGCTCCGCACTTTTTCCCGGAGTTCGAGATGCCTGGCATTACCGAGCATGCCGCGGATCGTGGTAATGCCGTTGGCCAGATACAATGTAAGCACATCCTTCATCGGACCGAAATCGTCGATCGCAGGCACGTGTGCGTGCATTTCCGACCAGCCGGGCACGAGGTATTTACCTTTGGCATCCACCACCAGCGCGTCGCCGGCAGTTTTGGCATTCGTACCAATGGAAACAATTTTTCCGTTCCTGACCACCACCGTCTGATCCTTCAAAACCTTCTCTCGGTCCATCGGGATCACATTCACCGACTTGAAGACAATATCACGGTCGACATTGCTCACAGGGCCCTGCGCGAAACCCGCCTGGGCGCCCATTAACCCGAAAATGAAAATCAGTCTGCGTATCATAGTTTGTGAAGTGTTTTGCAAAGTGGTCAGGAACGGGATTGTCGCGTTAGCTTATCACCGAAACGTTCTGCGCATTCTTCTGCGCTTTCAGGCACAATTCCGTCGCCAGGAAGCAATACTCCTGCGACATGGCCGTTTCGGTGCGGTTCAGCACGTCGTCCACAAGCTGGCGGCCATAAGGCAACTCTACCTGGCTGCAATCGACGTAAGTCGTTTCTTTGTTATTCACTACAAAAAGGTGGTTACCGCCTTCGCGGCCGCCGATATCGATGTTCTTGCGAATCTCGATAAAACCTTCGGTACCGAGCACGGTCAGACGGCCGTCGCCCCAGGTTTTCAGGCCGTCGGGTGTAAACCAGTCGACACGGATATAGCCCGAGCCTCCATTACCACGCAGCATGGCATCACCGAAATCCTCGAATTTGGGATACTGCGGGTGGTTTACATTACCTACCTGCGAGGCTACCACTTGCGCCTTGGTAGAATTGGTGAAGAACAAATATTGGTCAAACTGGTGCGAAGCAATGTCGCATATGATACCACCGAAGCGCTTTTTGTCGAAAAACCATTCGGGGCGGGTGTTCGCACTCATCCGGTGCGGGCCTAAGCCGATCGTTTGCACCACTTTGCCGATAATGCCCTGCTTAACCAGCTCACCAGCCTTTACGGTCGCGCGGTTTTCGAGTCGCTCGCTGTACATAATCGAGTAAATGCGCTTGGTTTCCTTCTGCACTTTGCGCACTTCGGCAAGCTGTTCGAGGGTGGTAAGGCCCGGTTTGTCGACCATATAATCCTTTCCCGCCTTCATCACACGCACGCCCAGGGGCCCGCGCTCGTCGGGTATGCCCGAGCTGAGTACGAGTTGTATCGATTTGTCGTCGAGGATTTCCGCCTCCGACTTGGCCTGCTTTGCGTTCGGATAACGTTTCGCAAATGCAGCTGTCAGGTCCGGTTCTTTGGCAAAAAATGAAACCAGCTCCCCGCCGCCGCGCGTTACCGCCTCCACCTGTCCGTAAATATGGCCGTGGTTCATGCCTATCACCGCAAACTTGATGCGGGACGCAGGTACGGGTGCGAAAACAGGGCCGTCGGCAATCTCGGTTTTGATAGAACCGTACGCATTAGGGGTCAGTTGCGGAAACATCGCCAGGCCGGCGGCTGAATAAAGCGAATTACGCAGGAAGTCACGGCGATTGTCCTGTTGATTTCTCATTGCTCGATTGGGAATGTAGTGAATACTTAGTAAAGCACATTTTGGACAGATATAATGTACTGACCATATGGACAGCATTCCGCACCGCTCTCCCTGACAATCCCATTATCGGAATCGTCTATTTATTTCCTACTGAAATCCCAAAAGTAATCCGCGAGTCGTTTCGCTTGCGTCCGACCTCGACTACGCTTTCGTAAGAGTTTTCAAAGCTCGTCCTGAGCGTTACCCATTTGTTGAGCGGCATTTCAGCAGAAAGGATTGTGTTCCAGCGCACATTCGAAAGATCGTTCAATGCGGGCTGAATGAATGTGAGGTGATTGAAACGGAATTTATCCGACAGAAATGAATGCTTTCCCTTGACCCGAAACGAGTTCCGGATGGTAGTCACTGTTGCTTTTTCAAAAAAGTTGGTCGATTCGTAAAGCAGCGCATCGGTGAGGCTAAGGTCGTGTGCTTTCGTTTTGATGACCCGGTACCCGATTCCCGCACCGGCCATTTGCCGCAAATCGATGCGGCGCAGATTGCTGGTTTCCAATGCGGCGAGCCCGAAAACGTAGGTCTTGCGCTTTTTAAAAACATCCACAAACAAGTCTACATAAGTGTCGCGCTCAGCCAGTACGCCATTCTGTTTTCCATAGGTAAATCGCGGATTGGTAGCGATGTTGATCACCGGTCCGCTGAAAATAAGCTCTGCGCGGAGGACCATTAGGCTGCGATTCACATTCCCTTTGGTAAAATTGCCGTCGCCGATGAGCCGGTACCGGATGGTGTCGATCAGCACAGGCGAAGATATAATGGCCGTATCCGGCTGGGGAGCGGCAACCGTGTCGGCCGGTAGCACTTTCAATGTATCGGTTTTGACGTCTTGCGCCCGTGCAGGGGCGGCAATCAGTAGTATAACGAGAATGGCAGGCGTGAAGAAACGGAAGCAGGTCAGATTTTTCATTAACGCAAATTTTGCAAAATAATGGTGCCAAACGTAGCGCAGTTGGTTAATTTGCCATATGAACAAGAATGAACCAGCCGGAGGGGCCGCGCCGAGCCAGCATAACTATATTTTCCTGGATTTTAACCTCGCCGAGCTCTCCACCACGCACATTCTCAACCATAGCGCCGACATGCCTGCTACCGAGCGCCGCGGCTATTTCGAGATCCAGCCCGACGACATGGTGGTGGATTACGCCGCATTCCGCATTCAATGGGGCGGTGAGGCTTACAAGGTGGTGGTGAAGCAGAATGACCGGATGGTGAACCTCTACTGTGAATGCTCGCGGCCCAAACGCAAGCTCTGCGAACACCAGGTACAGGTACTTTACAACATCATGAACCGCAGGGATTTCCGCGCATTTTTTGACAAAAACATCCGCAATGACCGCCTGCGTGCCCTTGCCGCCGACTACGGCATGGAAACCGAACCCGACCTGAGCCAATATTTTACGATCGAATATGTGAACCGCGAGCTGCGCGTGCAGCCGCTGATCAAAGAGCTTATCCCGATCAGCCAGGCCGCTGTTTCGGCCATGCAGGACCAGCTCTTTTCGGACCCCGCCCGGCATTTACCCGAGTCCAAACCCGCCGACGCGAATACCCGTACCATCGTCGCCATTGGCCTCAACAAGTACTACGACCATTTTTTCCTCGAAATGTATGAGGCGCCCGTAACGCGGGAAGGCAAGTTGAAAAATCCTTTCACGGCGCTTAACCCACTGGAACAACTCTGGAAAACGCAAGACCACGATCTTTCGCGATTCTACACGGCCATTGCGTCGTTCGGCAATAATTTCAGGAAGAAAAACCCGGAAACCGATCTCGCCGGACTTCGCGCCGTGCTCAAAAACCCGGAGAAGCTGGATTTTTACTACCATAATCAGCTGATCTCCGATAATATCAACGCGGGCTCGCTTGTGCCTGTCAAGCTGGCGCAGTCCGATGTGGACGTGCATCTGACGATCGATAAAAAAGACCCGTTCTTCCGTATTTCCGGCCAGTTGATCATCGACAGTGTTCATCTCGACCTGGAAAATGTTGAAATCCGCTATGACTATTTTGTGTTGTATAAAGACTCGCTGCATTTAATTGAAAGCGAGGACGTTCTGAAAGTACTTTACTTTTTCAGGCAACACAACCAGCGCATTTACATCCACGAAACCAAGTTCGAGGACTTCCGTCAGAACCTGCTCGCGAAATTGCCCCCGCGCATACGCATCTCGTACACGTACGTGAAGCCCGCAACGCCTGCGCAACGCGAGGAACAGGGTTTCGACGGGCGCGTGGAGAAGATTATCTACCTGGAAGATGTGGGCGACTACGTGCTTATTACCCCGGTCGTAAAGTACGGTGCCGTAGAAGTGCCGCTATACACCAAAAACGACATTTACTCCGTTGACGGGCACGGCAACCCGTTCGTTGTGAAACGCGATCAGGAGGAAGAGCTGCGCTACATGGCCGCCATGATGCGCCAGCACCCGGATTTCGAGTACCAGCTCGAAGAAGGCATCGAGGACAAACATTTCTTTTACCTTCATCGCAGCCGGTTCCTGGACGAAAACTGGTTTCCCGACGCATTCGATGAATGGAAAAACCAGGGCATCACCATTCTCGGTTTTAACCAGATTACCAAAAACCGCCTCAACCTACACAAGGCGAAGGTTTCGATCCACGTCCACAGCGGCATCAACTGGTTCAATACCACGGCCACCGTGCAGTTCGGTTCGCAGAAAGTGACCCTGAAAAACCTGCATAAAGCAGCCAAAAACCGCAATAAATACGTAGAACTGGGCGACGGCACATTAGGTATCCTGCCGGACCAGTGGCTCGAAAAGTTTGCCAAATTCTTCGAAGTGGGCGAAATCGTGGGCGAGGAAATCCATACCCCGAAAATCAGTTTCGCCGCGGTACACGAAATGTACGACGCCGAAATGCTCGACCGCGAGGCGCAGGAGCAGATTGCATTTTACGAGTCGAAGTTCACAGATTTTGAATCGATCAAGCCGGTGCCGGTGCCTAAAAAGTTGAAGGCGACCCTGCGAGGCTATCAGAAACAAGGCCTGAACTGGCTTAATTTCCTCGACGATTTCAACTTCGGCGGCTGCCTGGCGGATGATATGGGCTTGGGTAAAACCTTGCAGATCATCGCATTCATTTTATTACAAAGAAAAAAACAGGTACGGAACACCAACCTCATTATCGTGCCTACTTCACTGGTTTTCAACTGGCAGGCCGAGGTAGCCAGGTTCGCGCCGGACATCCGGATGCTCACCATTTACGGCTCCGATCGCGTGAAGGATACTGCGGATTTTGACAATTATGAAATCATCCTGACTTCTTATGGCACGCTGCTCTCGGATGTAAATTTTTTGAAGAAATACCATTTCAACTACATTATCCTCGACGAATCGCAGACCATCAAAAACCCGGAATCTCAGCGTTACAAGGCCGTCAGGCTGCTCCATGCGCGCAACCGCATTGTCATGACGGGTACGCCGGTGGAAAACAATACTTTCGACCTGTACGGGCAGCTTTCATTCGCCTGCCCCGGCCTGTTGGGTAACAAAACACAGTTCCGTAACCATTTCTCCGTCCCTATCGACCGCTTCAAAGATGCCGAGCGGGCCGTGGAGTTGCAAAAGCGCGTGAGTCCGTTCATCCTGCGGCGCACCAAGCAACAGGTTGCCTCGGAGCTGCCCGAAAAAACGGAAATGGTGATCTACTGCGAAATGGGCGAAGAGCAGCGGCGTGTATACAATGCGTACGAGCTGGAATTTTATATTTACCTCAACACCACCAGCGAAGGCGACATCAAGCGCACGCAACTGCATGTGCTGCAAGGACTGACCAAGTTGCGCCAGATCTGCGACTCGCCCGCACTACTTCGCGACGATAAGTTCTACGGCAATGCCTCCGCCAAGATCGACACCCTCGTAGAGCAGATCGAAAGCAAAGCACCGCAGCATAAGATCCTGGTATTCTCGCAGTTCGTATCCATGCTCGACCTTATCCGCCCCGAACTGGAAAGCCGCGGAATCGGCTACGAATACCTCACCGGCCAGTCGCGCGACAGGGCCGCAAAGGTGGAGAATTTCCAGACCAATCCCGATGTGCGCGTGTTCCTGATCTCGATGAAAGCCGGCGGTACGGGCCTCAACCTTACCGAGGCGGATTACGTGTACCTGATTGACCCATGGTGGAACCCCGCCGTCGAAAACCAGGCTATCGACCGTTCACACCGCATTGGTCAGGACAAGCATGTGATCGCCGTACGGCTGATATGCCCCGACACGATCGAGGAAAAAATCATGGAATTGCAGGAAACGAAGAAAGACCTGGCCAATGATCTGATCAAAACCGATTCCGATATTCTCAAATCATTGACCAGGGACGATTTGCTGCGGCTGGTAGCGCGCTAGTCGAGGTTTTTGTGTATTTCATTGATCAGGTATTCTTTCGGGTCATTGAAATACTCCCAGAAGAAAATACCAGCCAACTTGTTCTTTTTAACATACTTGCATTTCCCTTTGACCGACTTCTCGTCTTCATAGGTGATGAGTACTTTGGTGGAATCGTTGAACAGGTAAGGCGCTTTGGCCTTTTTATCATAGTACTTCTTGTAGCCGTTCTGATCGATGAGCGTGTCTTTCAGTTTGGTATAACCGCCTCCCTGCACCGATTTGACGCGTCTGGCACCCAAGCCGTGGTTTTCAGCCGTTTCCGCCTCCCAGCCTTTGCCGTAGAATGCCGCACCAAGCCCGATTTTGCTCGCAGGCACGCCCGCAGCGATGAAATTCTTCACCGACCGGTCGGCAGACGAACCTTCACCCGACGGATCATAGTCGTAGAGATTGGTATGGTGCCCAACCGTGCCGTTACGACCACCGTAGTCATAGGTCATAATCAGCACGTAATCGAGGTACACCTGCGCCAGGGCCATTTCAGTGTGCTCGATAAAAGATTTCGAACCGCCCACGGCCGTCGTAAGCAGGTATTTTTTGCCCTTTTCTTTTTCAAGCAAGTTCAACTCATCGCGCAATGCTTTGAACATCAATGTAAAATTCTGTTTGTCCTCCGGTCGATAGATATTCCCTTCCTCGCCCCGCATACCCGGATACTCCCAGTCGATGTCCACACCGTCGAGGTCGTACTGCCGAACGATATCGACGCTGGATTTCGCAAATTTCAAGCGGGAAGATTCCGTCAGTACCGCATCCGAAAAGTTTTCGCTCCATGCCCATCCGCCGATCGAAATCACAATTTTCAGGTCCGGGTTCTTCTTTTTGAGCGCATTCAGTTTTCTGAAATTGGTGGAATCCGTCGCCAGGTTGGTAAGCACGGCCATGCTGTCCTGCACATTCACAAATGCGTAGTTGATGTGCGTCAGTTTTTCAGCATCGATTTCTTCCACGTTCGCTAGTCCGCGGAACCCGCCCACGTAGGCATTCACGATGTATTTTTTCTTCTTTTGGGCCGAAACGGCGCCGGAAATGAGCAGGCACAGGGCAAGCGCGAGGAAAGGGAAGCCCGGAAACGGCTTCGCAGCAAAGCATTTCATAGAGGTCAGTAAATTTAGGTTCAGGATATATCAATAAAGGAATACTCGCTTCGATATTACTTCTTTACCCGTATCGGTTACAACCACATAAATACCCGCCGGAAGCCGGCTAAGGTCCATGCTCCCCTCCTGCCTGATTTTCTTTACCTCATGTACCCTGCCCGCAAGGTCGTACACCGACACCTTCGCCTCTGTTGTACGGTTGAGATCGACTACAAGCGTCCGCCCCGCCATATATATCAAATGCTGGTCTTGCGGGGTTTCTACTGCCGTAATGATCGAAGTCGCGCGCACGATCGCGAGCAGGCTGTAAGGCGATTCCCCGCCTGCATTCACGGCTTTAATGCGGTAAAAATAATCGGCGGCTTCCAGCTCGGTGCGGTCTTCATATTGCAGGATAGTCACAGCCACTTTGGCGATCTGGGCAAAGCTGCCTTCACCTTTCGCACGTTCAATCACGATTTCGGAGGCATTACCCGTAGGTTTCGCCCAACGTAGCTGGATCAGGTCCGGCGCGGTGGGAACGGCCGTCAGGTTTGTCGGCGCGTCGGGCACCGGAACGTTCTGCGTTTTGGCCGAAGCGATATTGCTGTATGCCGACGCTCCGACCGCATTGACAGCCCGCACACGATAAGAATAGTTAGTCGCAGGGGCCAGACCGGTGCTCTGGTAAGTGGTCGCATTAGCCGCAATCTCGGCGATCTTAGTAAAAGTAGTCCCGTTTTGCGAGCGTTCTACCTGATAGCCGCTTTCGTTGTCGGCATTATCGGCCCATTTCAGGTCGATTTGAGAAACCGAAACAGCTGTGGCTGTCAGGCCCGAAGGCGCGCCAGGCACCACCTGCCGGGTGGTAGCACTGGCGATATTGGAATAGGCCGATTTCCCGGCGGCATTCTTCGCGAGCACGCGGTACCAGTAGCGCGTTGCGGGCGCCAGACCTGTATGTTGATACGTCGTTACGTTTGGTCCGAGCTCGGCAATTTTGGTAAATGACAATGCATCCGTGGAGCGTTCCAGTTCGAAACCCGTTTCGTCGTTCGCATTGTCTGTCCAGCTTACATTAATCTGAGAGGAAGAAGCCGCATTCGCGACAAGTGCCGATGGTGCTTTCGGGATGGTAATGATCACCAGCGTTGTGGCGTTGGCTATGTTGGAATAGCCCGACGCACCGGAAGCATTCCTGGCCCGTACACGGTACCAGTATTTGGTACCCGATTTCAGCGATCTGTTCTGGTAAGTGATGGTATTGGCAGCCAGATCGGCGATTTTCACAAATTTCGTCCCATCCGTCGACTGTTCTACTTCGAAACCGGTTTCGTCCGTGGCAAGATCCAGCCAGCCGAGGTTAATCTGGCTTGCGGAAGCAGCCACCGCGACCAGCGTGGTTGGCGCCTTTGGAATGGCGGCCAAAATGCCGAATGGGAGCAAAAGAGCAAGGCAAAATGGCGCTAACGACGAGAATGCGTGTCTGGTAAAGGTTCGGTTCATAAATACAGGACAATAGGGAGGCAAAAATAGAGGTTAAAAGCATTTATGCCACCTTTTACAGCCATCCGCGCCGTTTAAACCATACATAAATCCCGAAAGTGATCCCACCCATCAGGATCATCACGCCCGGATAACCCCATTTTAGTCTCAATTCGGGCATAAAATCGAAGTTCATCCCGTAGATACCGACAATAAACGTGAGTGGCATGAAAAACACTGAAAACACCGTGAGCACGCGTACGATCTCATTGGTACGTTGCGAGGAAATCGAGAAATACACCATCACCAGGTGGTTCATATTCTCAAACAGCGTGTCGTAAATGTTGTGCAGCTTCACATAAAGGTCCCGTGTGTCGCGCGTGTAGGTGTTGGAATGGCCCGGCGCGTCCACTTTGTCTACAATTTCGTGGGAAAGCATTAAAATACGCCGCGTTACCTCGACCCTTCTTCTGAGGTAGTACAGGCCTTTCAAAAGCGACGCTTTGCGGTTTTTGAGAAACATATTTTCCTCGTAGTATTCAATATCCTTCGTCAACTTCAGCGACGGCGCCTCGTAGGTGGCAATGCAGCTTTTAATAATCTCATTCACCAGGTGTACCGTATCCTCGCACGAATGTTGATCGACTTGCTGTTTTCGGATAATTTCCGGCGCGCCCCAGTCCTTTTTGTGCATGGTGATCACCCGGTCCTTGGTCATGAAAATCGCCAGTTTGTTGGTCAGCTCAGTGACGGTGTCGGCCTCGGTCCCCACGTTCTCACTGTGCATTCTGAATATGATGAACACGTAGGTTCCCACATCTTCATATTTGGGCAAATGGTCGGGTTGCTGCCAATCCCTGATCGAGGACCCATGTAATGCGTATTTTCCCCTGATCTGCTTTAATTCCTCATCATCGGGGTCTGTCACATCTATCCATTCGAACGGGTATTGGGAAGGGTCGGCAATTGTCTGGATCATAAGGAAATGCGGCTAAAATTCACGATGTTCTCTTGCATGGTGGTGATCAACGTACCGGCTTTTCCGGCTTGGAATCCAGGATAAAACGCAGGGACTGGTCCCTTGTGAAGAATGCGACCATCCAGTTGTAAAAGGTTTTCACCTGGTTGCGGTAACGGATCAGGGAAAACAAATGCACCACCAGCCACAGAAAATAAGCGATAAAGCCCTTGAAATGCAAGCCCGGCAAGTCGGCCACCGCCTTGTTGACACCGATGATCGCCATCGTGCCCTTGTCATGATATTTAAATGCCCTGGGCGGGCGTCCCTCCTGCCACTCGGACAGGTTATGCGCCAGGTTTCGTCCCTGCTGAATGGCCACCTGGGCGAGTTGCGGATGTCCGTTTGGAAAATTTTCGTCGGCTGTCATCAGGCAAATGTCTCCGATCGCAAAAATATTGTCAAAACCCTTCACACGGTTATAAGCATCTACCAACACGCGCCTGCCTTTACCGAAAACTTCCTCGGGCAGGCCAGGCAATGCCGTGGCGATCACTCCCGAGGTCCAGATCAGCGTTTCGGTTTCGATCGTATTGCCATCGGCAAATGTGACGATTCCGTTACTATAATCTTTCACCGTGCGGTTCAGCAGCACTTCAATACCCAGACCGCGCAGCTCCGCAAGCGTCTCCTGCTGCGATTTTTTGCTCATCGGGTTCAATACCACCGGTAGCGCATCGACGAGGTAGATTTGCACTTCTTCCCTTTTCAATTCGGGATAATCTTTTTTGAAAATGCTCTTGTGCATTTCCGCCAGCATTCCCGAGACCTCCACACCCGTCGGGCCCGCGCCTGCCACTACAATGGAAAGCAGCTTTTTACGGATAGCAGGGTCGGTCTCCTTAGTCGCCTTTTCTTTCAGCCTCAGAATATGATTCCGCAACGCGAGCGCATCCTGCACGGTTTTCATCGGCACCGCGTTTTTCCGCACATTCTCCATACCAAAATAGTTGCTCTCCGTACCAGTCGCGAATACCAGGTAATCGTAATGAATATCGCCGCTCTCGGTCGATATCCTTTTTTCCTCCGGGAAAACCGCTTCAAACCCTCCCAGACTGAACCGGAGATTGGATTTGTCCTGAAAAAACTTGCGGAACGGATAGCTGATATTGGAAGCTTCCAGGAAACCGGTCGCTACCTGGTAGAGCAATGGCGGGAAGAAATTGTAGTTGTTCTTATCCACCAGCACGATTTGAAACGATTTATTCCGGGATAGCTTCTGGGCCAGGTTAATCCCCCCGAAACCTCCCCCGATGATCACCACCTTTTTTGAATCCATAATACCCTACGTTTGCCGGCCCACGCTTGCGGCCGCATCGCGTGGCTTGCATTAATAACCATGCCGAAAGCCTTTCGAAGCATTGAAACACGTCTTTGGGGCTCCTATGCATACACTACACTGTGAAAATCTTTACTCATTTCCCGTAGCAGCCCATTCTTTCGGCCGCTACGTGCCGGGAGCAGCCATTGGCATATCCTTTTTAAGAGTGCGCCGCATCCACAAAAACATTCAAGCATTATGAGCTTCGACATAGACACCCACGGGCAGACGCAAGGCGCACAGCCCGGCATTGAGGAGATTATGGATCCGGCACCGATCGTGATCCGCGAAAATTACCGCGGCAGCGGCAAATTAGACGGCAAAACGGCGCTCATTACCGGCGGCGACAGCGGTATAGGCCGCTCGGTAGCCGTTCACTTCGCACGGGAAGGCGCCGACGTGGCCATTGTGTATCTTGATGAAAATCAGGATGCCGCCGATACCAAAGCTATGGTAGAGGCAGAAGGAAGAAGTTGCCTGCTTATTCAGGGCGACATCCGCGACGAGGCGTTTTGCAAGGAAGCGGTAAGCCGTGCGGTGAATGAGTTCGGGAAACTGAATATCCTGGTCAACAATGCGGCCGAGCAACATCCGAAGGAGCGCGTCGACCAGATTTCGCCCGATCAGCTGAACGATACGTTCGCGACCAACATTTTCTCGTTTTTCTACTTCACGCAAGCCGCATTGCCGCATTTGGGAGAGGGCGACACTATTATCAATACGACTTCCATTACAGCTTATCGGGGCAGTCCGTCGTTGCTCGACTACTCGTCTACCAAAGGCGCGATTGTCGCTTATACCCGGTCGCTGGCCGGTAATCTGGCGGAAAAAGGTATTCGGGTGAATGCAGTAGCGCCGGGACCAATATGGACACCGCTCATTCCATCCACTTTCGATTCGGAGCGGGTGAAAAAATTTGGAGAAGACACCCCTTTCAAACGCCCGGGACAGCCTTGCGAAGTGGCCACATGCTATGTGTTCCTGGCCAGCGAGGACGCTTCGTACATGAGCGGGCAGGTGTTGCACCCGAACGGTGGACAGGTCGTTAACGGCTAGTCGGGGACGCCCAGTCGGGGACGCCCAGTCGGGGACGCCTAGTCGGGGACGCCTAGTCCTCCCTACGAAGCCATTTCCTGACGGCGGATTCGAGTGTTTCCTTTAAAACCGGTTTGGTGAGATAATCGTCCATACCGGCCTCGATACATTTCTCACGCTCGCCCACAACCGTACCGGCAGTAAGCGCGATGATCGGCACGTGCGGGTTGCCCGCCTGCCTGATCTCGCGCGTGGCTTCGTACCCGTTCATTTCCGGCATTTGAATATCCATAAAAACGATGTCGGGGCTGGTCCTGTGGAACGCCTCGATCGCTTCCTTACCATTTGCCGCTTCGATCAGCTCGCTGCCCGGCAATATTTTACCCAGCATTGATTTAACCAGCAGCATGTTGATCTTGTGATCTTCCGCTATGAGTATTTTCACTTCGCCTGTTTCGTAAGTTTCTACCGATAATTTCCCTTGTGTCACTGTTTTTGCCGGCTTTTCCGGGGTTTTCGTTTTAGGCCCGAGATCGGAAAGCGCGTGAAAAAGTTGCTGTATTTTAACCGGCTTAACCAAAAAATACTTGATGTCCAGCTCATTTCCGAATGCACTGAGCGCCTCCTCGTCAAACGAATCGTTCAGCAATATCACGGGTTGATTGCCGGCTTTACCTTCCAGCTTCCGGAGCTTCCGGATCGTTTCGATCCCGTCCCACCCCGGCATCTGACAATCCATCAGGATCACATCATATTCTTTGCCCGCAGCGAGCTGCTCATATGCTTCCTCGCCGCTGCGGATGCAGTCTGCGGCAATCCGCTTGTTAGCGAGCATATCCTTCAAAATCTGCCCGTTATGGAGGTTATCATCGACCACGAGCACATTTTCGATCTGCTCTACATTCTCCCATTCAAACCGGTCCTCGCCTTCGATCGCACGGAAAGTCACATCGAAAAAGAAAGTACTGCCGTGTTCGAGCCTGCTCACGAGTTGCAGGCGGCTGTCCATCAGGCCGAGCAGGCTGTTGGAAATGGTAAGGCCGAGCCCCGTACCGCCGAACCGCTTGGTGGTGGAAGAATCTTCCTGCGAAAATGCTTCGAAAATGCGGCGTTGATTTTGAGGGTCAATACCAATGCCTGTATCGCGGACTGAGAACCTGAATGTGTAGTCAAGACCGCTTATTTTTTGAAGGAGTTCTATTTTCAGCTCAATTTCGCCCTGGCCCGTAAACTTGACGGCATTGCTGAGCAGGTTCACCAGGATCTGACGCAACCGAACCGAATCGCACCAGACGAACTGAGGAATATCGGCGGGGATGTTCAGCAGCATTTCGAGGTGCTTCTGCTGCGCCTGGTAGGTCACCATATCAGCCACCTTACCGCATATTTCCAGCAAATCGGTTTTCTCGGGTGTCAGTTCGAGCTTGCCGGCCTCTATTTTAGAAAAATCAAGGATGTCGTTGATAATGTCCATCAGCGAGTTGGCCGACTGAAATACCATCGACATATATTGCTGCTGGGTTTCATCCAGGTTGGTTTTCATCAGCAAATCGGTGAACCCGACCACGCCGTTCAGCGGCGTGCGGATTTCGTGGCTCATATTGGCCAGGAACTCCGATTTCAGCTTGCTGGCCGCCTCGGCATGTTCCCGGGCTTCAAGCAATTCAAGTTCCGCGCGTTTCCGCAGCGTGATGTCACGGATCACGGCCTGGATAATCTCCGAATCGTTGACCTTCATGAGGTTGAGCAATACTTCGGCAATAAACGACTCCTTCGATTCGCCGAAACGCCTGTACTTCCATTCGAAACTGTGTGTCCCCTTTTCATATACCATCTGTACGTGCCTCTTGCCCTCGTCCTTGTGGTCTTCCATACCCAATTCGTTCAAACCCGACAAATCGCCCATGGGCATACTCAGAAAAGTCTCCACGGAATCAATCCCGAACATTTTCAACGCGGCATCGTTGCAATCCAGATAGCCTGTGTGGTCAAAAAGGATTACCGCGTCGCTGGTGGAATCGTACAAGCTCCGGAATTTGGCTTCCGAATTTTTGATATCCATCTCCGCCTGCTTGCGGTGCGTGATATCCTGAAATGCCCCGTACACGCGAACGCACACGCCATCCACCATCTCGGCCTTCCCGATCGATCTCACCCAGAGTTCATTGCCCTTGGCCGTCACCAGCTGCAACTCGCTATCCCAGTGCGTTCCGTTAGCTAATCCCTCAGCCACCGCCCTGGTAATAACCTCCCTACTATGCCCTTCTTTATAAAAATGAATGGCCGTACTGGTTTCCGGCACGTAATCCTGCGGCACTTCATGGATTTCCTTCGTCGTAGGCGACCAGTAGAGTTCTCCCGTGCGTGCGTGCAGCTCCCACCCGCCTACACGCGCAACACTATTGGTCTGCTCCTGAATGTCCTTGATCCGCCTGAGCTCCTGGTCTGCCGCTTTTCGGGCGGTAATATCCCTTTCAACCGCTATAAAATGGGTACAGTTGCCGTGGTCATCGAAAACGGGGGTCACTTTGAGGTCGACCCAGTAGCTTGCGCCTGCTTTGGTGTAGCAAAGCACTTCCTCCCGCACAACCTTTTTCTCCTTACAATCCTGCCAAATCCGGTCGAGGGTATCGGGATCGGTCTCCGGCCCGCGCAGCAGGACCAGCGGGTTCATGCCTTTAACTTCCTTCCGCTCATAACCGGTATGGGTTTCGTAGGCTTTGTTAACCCATGTGATATAGCCCTGGTTATCTGTAATAACAATATAATCGGTGGTGTTGGAGGCAACAATGGCCAGCTCCCTGAGCCGCTCGCGGGAGTTTCGCAACTCGGTAATGTCGTGACTCGTGAGAATGATCTCCTTGCTCACCGGGTCGATATTGGCGCTGGTATTGCTCCAAGACCACGACCCGTCCTTGTGCCTGATCCGGTGCTCGACGCCACCCGGCACCGGCACCCCGGTTTCAGCCGTAATACGCAGCGCCTCGAAACAGACATGGAAATCGTCGGGGTGGATGAATTCGGTGAAAGGCTTCCCTACCGTTTCTTCAATAGTATGCCCGTACATGGACGTCCAGCTTGGCGATACATAGCTAAAAACGCCCGAGGGAGAGATCGTAAACAGCACATCCTGCATGTTGGATACCAGCACCGACAGGTCCTCCTGCACTTTGAGCTGCTGGGTAATGTCGTATCCGATGCAGAATATCTCCTCGACCACACCGTTTTCGTCGGCGATGCCTGTAAATTCCCATTGAGTCGTTTTTACGCCATCCAGCGTCGAGTACTTTCGAAGTACGACCGGCTGCGGAATTCCCGGGTTGACGAAGCATTGCTCGCCCACATGCAGGCATTTTTCGATATCCTCGGGCACAATGCCTCCCAACGATGATCTGCCGATGATCGCGCTTCTTTCCAGCCCGTAAAATTCACAGAAATAGTCGTTGACATACTTGTAGTTTCCTTCCAGATCGATGCTTGTTACATAAATCGCATTGCTGTTCAGAAAACACTGGTAGAGCTCGGTGCTGGTAATCAATCCCGGCAGTTCAGGCAGGTCGTCGCGTTGGAAGCCCGACAAAACGAGCCATCCGTACGGTTCTGCAAATACGCAAATAGAAGTAACCGCCAACCGCAACGACTGTACGTTATCGCGAAGGAGCCTCACAATGCCGTGGTGCGGCTCCTGACTTTCAGAAAGACCTGCGCGCACATTCTTTATATGGAATGAAAAGGAAACATTTTCAAAAAGCGAAGCAGGCACGTCGTTGCCTTTTTGAAATCCCGGACCGGGCGCGATTGTTTGCTGCAATTTCTTGTCAGTCCAGCAATCTTCAGGATTTGAATACCTCCAAATTAGTAATCCGTCTGTGGCCGAGTCCTGGATAAAGTCGAAAACACGCTCATCCTTTTGCAGCAGCTTCAAGAGCTCCTTCCTCAGGTCATTCATTTTCAAAAAACTTACAATTAGAAACGTCAGTAGTGTCCGTACAATATAGCAGTTATTCGACGATTTTAAGGATTATAAACCAGTGCAGGGGCTAATTTTAAAGTATTCTAATGCAAATGCCACATCTATATCTATCCTTTTACATTATTTATCAAAAAGCCCTCTTTCAGGACTAAGAAAGGAGGGCTTTATTTGTAACTTGTTGTTAATCTTTCTTTTTGGGAACTTTTGCACCTTCTTTACGCGCTTCGGATAAGCCTATCGCAATGGCTTGCTTTTTGGAAGTAACCTTTTTCCCGGAACCGGATTTCAACTTTCCCTCTTTTTGCTCATGTAGGGCCTGTTCCACCTTTTCACCAGCCTTTTTCGAATATTTAGCCATGATATTATTTTTTTAGGTGTTGATGTTTTTAATTTTCGCACCAAACCGGCGCGCGCCTTTCCCTTCATCAAAATACGTACCAATACACCGGCTGTTTATTTAAATCCTAAATCCGTAACACATGAAGAAATTATTGTTACTGTTTCAAATGGCCGGCCTTTTGTGCCCGGCCGGCTTGGTTGCCCAAAATACGGGTTCCGTTCTTCTAAAAAATGCGACAGTGATCGACGGAACGGGCTCCGCGGCACGCACCCACACGGATATTCTGATCACCGACGGTCAAATTGCCGCCATTCAAAAAGGTATCAAAACCGAAGGTGCCCGCGAAATCGATTTGAGCGGCAAAACCGTCATACCCTCGCTCATATGTGCGCATGCACACGTGGGCACGCTCAAAGGCACAACGTCGTCGGCCGATAATTACACCCGCGAGAATTTGCTGAGGCACTTGAAAAAATACGAGGATTACGGGGTAAGCGCGGTGCTCGCCATGGGCACCGACCGGCCGCTTATATTCAATGGATTTATCGATTCTACCCAGGCCGGACTGCTCCCGGGCGCAAGGCTCTATTCGGCAGGCTATGGTTTCAACACACCCGATCCCAACCCCGGCTCATGGATGAACCTGCTGCAACGCCCCAATACCCCCGAAGACGTGCCGGCCATGATGGAAAAAGTGGCGGCTGTGAAGCCTACGGTCGTGAAAATCTGGGTCGATGACCATGGAGGCAATGCACAGAAAATGAAGCCTGAGGTTTACCAGGCCATCATTCGGGAGGCGCACAAACGCAATATCCGCGTAGCAGCCCATCTTTTCTACGTCGAAGACGCCCGCAAGCTTACCGAGGCCGGAATAGACATTATCGCCCATAGCATCCGCGACAAGGAAGTTGACCAGGACCTGCTTACCAAAATGAAGCAGAAAAACGTGACTTATATCCCTACGCTATCGCTGGATGAATACCAGTTCGCGTATGCGGGCAGTCCCGACTGGATCAACGACGCATTTTTCAAAGCCTCGCTCGAACCGGGTGTTTTTGAAATGATTACGGACAAGGCTTATGCCGAAAAAATCAGGAACTCGCCGGATTACCATCGCAATATGTCGGCATTCAATACGGCGATGATCAATTTGAAGAAAATCCATCATGCTGGCATCCAGGTGGCTCTTGGCACCGACTCCGGCGCATTCCCCATTCGCACCCAGGGATTTACAGAGCATTTGGAATTGGAACTGATGGTCAAAGCCGGCCTTACTCCCGCCCAAGCCATCGTCGTCGGTACTCGCAATGCCGCCACCGCCCTGCGGATCGACAACGAAAAAGGTACACTTGAAAAGGGCAAAAAAGCCGATTTCCTTATCCTTTCCGCCAATCCTTTCGACGACATCCGGAACACAAGAAAGATCGAATCCGTTTGGAAGGAAGGGAAAGAGGTCAGTAAAGGGCCTCTGAAAAATTAATAGCGAAATGGAAAACTCGTCCGTTGCTAAACCAATCGTTTCAAAAACCGCGTTCTGGGATGTCGATTTCGATCAGATCGATTTTCAGGAAAAGGATTTATTCGTGATGGAAAAGGTCGCCAACTATGGAACCTGGAACGACTTCCTAAACGTAATCCGGTTTTATGGCGTCAATCGATTTAAGGAACGGATTATTTTTGCTGCCTATCTCAAAAAGGACGTCCTGAATTTTATTTGCGTCGCATTCGACCTCCATATAAACGATTTTAAATGCTACACACGGAGACAGTCGCAGAATCAACCCTGGAACTTTTGAAGCAACTCCTGGCATTGCCGGAGTTGGCATCGTTTTCCCTTGTGGGTGGAACAAATCTTGCTTTACGGCTCGGTCACCGTATTTCAATAGATATTGATCTGTTCACAGCCAATACGTTTGACATGGTAGAGGTAAAAGATGCGATCGCCCGGGCATTTCCGGAAGCTATCGAATTAAGCGCTCGTAATCAGACCCTATTGTATCAAATCAATGGCGTAAAGACTGACCTGATCAGACATCAGTACAACGATATTTCAGTAGTTGATAACGTTGACGGCATGAGACTCGCATCACTGCCGGATGTGGTTGCAATGAAGCTGGGAGCCGTAGCGGGTAGAGGGGCAAAAAAGGATTTTTGGGATATTTATGCCCTTTCGTCAAAGTTCACCATAAAGGAAATGATGGATTATTACGTTCAAAAATATCCTGCAAGCGACCCAGGTCAAATTGTCCGCTCGCTCGTTTACTTTAACGACGCGGACCAGCAACCAGATCCGGTCGATTTACTAGCCGTAAGTTGGGCAGCAGTGAAAACGAACCTGCGCGAACACGTAAAATCATATATGAACAGCATCTTATAAAGAAGGAATCGCGATTCTGAAACGTTTATCCAAAATATGGCAGTAGCTTTGATGCCCAAAATCACTCCTAATTATGAAAATTAAATTCAAAAGACTCGACCACATCATGCTCTGCATCCCGCCTGGCACCGAGCAGCAGGCGCGGGAATTCTATGGCGGAGTATTGGGGCTTGAAGAACTAACTGACCTGGGTTACCCGCTGCCTCACGGCGCGATATGGTTCCAGATGGGTGATATTCAGCTGCATATCCGGGCTGAGGATGTGCTCGGTGTCTCGCAGCGCCATCCGGCATTTGAAGTGGATAATCTGGAAGAAGCCCGTGCATTGCTTGAAAAACACGGCATTGCCATTAAAAACGACAGCAAAATCCCCGACCGCAACCGCTTCTCTTTCCGCGACCCATTCGGAAACCGCATTGAACTGATCGAAATGATCGCATAAAAAGCAGGGGCGAACCGTTGGTATCGCCCCCTGCAAGCTTAAAATCGGATTTTCTGATGCTAGGTCGAAATGTCGGTGTACGGATTGCTGATCGTCACAACCTCCTGATTAATAAACTGGATCAGATTCTGGTTCAGGCGCTCCTTATGCGTCACGAACAGGCCGTGCGGCGCACTTTCGTAAACAATATATTCGGCGCCGGGCAGCATTTGGGACGTACGCTCGCTGCTTACTTGGATGGGTACCGTCTTATCGTCTTCTCCATGAATAATGAGGACCGGCACATCCAGCAGCGATAATTCATTGCGAAAATCGGTGGCGCTGAAACTGCGGATACATTGCGTGGTAGCCCGTCCCGACCCCTGCAAGGCCAGCATACTATGCCATTGCAGCAGCTCATCGCTCACAGCGTTGTTCAGAAATGCATTTCCGTAAAAATCTTTGGCAAACCCGGCCAGAAATTTCGGCCGGTCGTCCTCGACATCTTTCACAAATCCATCGAACAGGTCCTGCGGAACACCGGCCGGATTATCGTCGGTTTTGAGCATATAAGGAAGCACGGTACTGATCAGAACCGCTTTGGAAACCCTGTCGCTGCCATATTTGCTCAGGTAACGCACTACTTCGCCTCCACCCATCGAAAATCCGACAAGCACCACTTCGTCCAGCTCCAACGTATCGATGACCGATTTAAGGTCAGCTGCCAGCGTATCGTAATCGTAGCCATTCCATGGCTTGTCCGATTTCCCAAACCCTCGGCGGTCGTAGCCAATGCAGCGAATACCGTGTTTGGGCAAAACGTTGAACTGATATTCCCACATTTCATGGCTGAGCGGCCAGCCGGAAATGAACACAACAGGTTTGCCCTGACCTACCTCATGCACAAAGAGCTGCACCGGCTCGCGGGCAATTCCCCCTTTTGATTCTATAAAGCCCATGATGCGCTGTTTTAGATTTTGATTAATACAAAACTGAAACCGCTCCGTAATAAAGACTTGTGCCAGCTGACGGATCATTGAACCCTTGCGCCATGGTTGTTCCGGCTTCGTGCCAGTTACTGACAGTTGGGGATCTATTTGAACACCGGGGAGGAAGGTCGGCAACGGCGATGATGCCTGATTAAATACCGACATATTTAGTTAACGAAAAGTCGAAAAAGCAGTAATTGGCAAAAGTAATCCTAAATTTGCAGTCACTTTCGACGCAGAAGACGTTCACTTGATGTTAAAGTTTGTTTACGGTTTTTTAATTGCCATTGTCATTCTTGCGGGGATTACCGAGGTTGTATTAAGGGTAAAATATGGCTTTTGTAACTCGCCGCTCTACGTTTCTGATCCTGATTTTGAATATATATATGCACCAAACCAGGACGTAAAGAGGTTCGGCCAGGTGCTGCGGACCAACAGCCTCTCCATGCGGAACGAGGAAGTACTGCCTACCGATAGCCTCGTCATATTGCTGATCGGCGATTCGGTCGTCAATGGCGGAAGCCTTACCGATCAGGACAGCATTGCTTCTACCCTGCTCGAAAAACGTTTCTTAAAAGATTTCAACAAGCGTGTCCGCGTTCTGAATATCTCTGCCGGATCGTGGGGGCCGGATAATATTGCTGCCTATCTCAAAAAATACGGCACTTTCAAGGCCAAGCTGATCTGCCTGGTTACCAGCAGTCACGACGCGCACGACATCATGTCGCACCAGAGCCCGGTGGGCGTCGATCCGGGATGGCCCGACAAACAATATAAGGTGGCGCTCTACGAGCTTTGGGACCGCTACCGCTGGATGTTCTTTTATTTCCTGGATACCCTTTTCCTGACGCCCGAACCGGAAAAGAAGGAGGAAAAAATTGCGATTGTCAAACCTGACGTGACCGACAGTGCGCACGTAGCCGCGGACGCGAAGGCGGTTGAGGACACGGTAGAAGCCCGAAAGCTCAACGAGGCGGGCATCCGCAAGCCCGGTCTGACATTTAATCCCGGCTACGAACAGATCTACGAAATTGCCAAGCAGCAGCATATTCCAATGTTCATTTACCTGCATCCGGAAATCTCCGAGATCGACCTGGGCCGGTTCAATGACCAGGGGCAGGAAATCATCGCATTTGCCAAAGAGAAGAATATCAGACTGATAGACGAATTCCAGTTCGGCGTTTCGAAAGAACGTTACCGGAAAATGGACGTCGTGCATTTCAACAGCGGCGGGCAGGTTTTCCTGGCCGACAACCTGTACCCATTGTTTCAGGAATACCTCAACCTTCGGAAATAATGCGCGTACTGATTGTTCACAACCAACTATGGGCCCATTACAAATCGAAGCTTTTCAGTGAGATCAACTTCGCCATCAGGCAGGCCAATCCGGCGGATGAGCTACTTGTTGCGCAAATCGCATTGTATGAGGCGAGCCGGAAAGTAATGCAAAATGACGATGCGATCACCTATGATTATCCTTACCAAGTACTTTTCGAACGCAGCCTCGACCAGGTAAGCTTTGGCGAGCGGCGCAAAGCGCTTTTCAGCGTGTTCAACGAATACCGGCCCGACGTTCTCAATATCACTGGCTACTTCGATTGGGCGCAGGTGCTGCTCATGTTTTATGCGCGCGCAAAAGGCGTAAAAGTGGTGATTTCGTCAGAATCGTCCTCAGCCGATCATAACCGTGCGGGGTGGAAAGAAGCGATCAAAAAGGTGATCGTTGGCCGCGCCAACGCATTTTTTTGCTTTGGTAAAACATCGGCCGAATACCTGGAAAGTCTGGGCGTGGCCAAAAGCGCTATTAAGGTCCGGAATGCGGCGGTGATCGATGAGCAGGTAATCCGGCAGCGGTATGATGAAGCGAAAAAGGAGCTTAATGTAGCAGCAAAGCCCAATACGAGGAAATTCGTTTACGTAGGCAGGCTCGCGCCGGAGAAAAATCTGGAAACATTCATCCGCGCATTCAGCCAGGTTGTGAAACAAACCGGCTCGGACTGGCAATTGCTTTTGGTAGGCGGCGGGCCTGAAAAGGAAAACCTTGAAAACCTGGTGACCGATTCCGGCGTGGCTGATAAAGTCATTTTCGCAGGCGGATTTCCCTGGTACCAGGTACCCGACTGGCTCGCGCAGAGCGATGTGCTGGTGTTGCCCAGCCAATCGGAGCCGTGGGGACTGGTGGTGAACGAGGCGATGGTATGCGGAATGCCGGTTATTGTGTCCGAAACCTGCGGGTGCGCCGGCGATCTGGTGCGGGACGGCGTAAACGGGTTTACATTTAATCACGCACACCAGGCCGAGTTGGAGAAGCAATTAACCTATTTTATCCAAAATCCTCACCGCATCGCCGGAATGGGACAGGAATCATTAAAACTGATCGCGCCATTCGCGTCCGGCCCGGTGGCTGCGCAAATGGCGGAAACGTACCGCGACCTGGCCGCCAAATAACAGGAAGCATAACGAACACAACTATACATTAACCCCCAGCATGCGAATACTCAATATTTGTGCATATACATGGGCAATCGGAGGCCCGGCCCGCATTATCTACGACCACACTACCGAGGTCGTCAAGCAAGGCCATCAGGTCGATATCCTCAGCCCGATGACGCCCGGCGAGAAAATGTACCCCGTGCCGGACGGCGCGCGCCTGATCGCCGTAGCGCGCACAACGCCCGTGAGCAATTTTTACCGCGAGTTTTCTGTCGAATTGTACAAATACCTAAAAAAGCACATCCACGAATACGACGTGGTACATATGCACGGAATATGGCATTTCGGCAGCCTGGCGCCGTTCCTGATCCCTTCAAAGGCGGTGAAAGTGATCACCATTCACGGACTGCTCGACAAATGGGCGGTGGCCCACAGCAAATGGAAGAAGGACCTGGTGACTTTGTTATACCAAAAAAGGCTGCTTGGCAAGGCCGATCTGATCCAGATCAACAACACCGACGAGGAGCAGGACGTGATCCGTTACCTGGGTTACCGCCCGAAAAACATGGTGATCGTGCCCAATGGCATGAAGCTCGACGAGTATACCCGCTCGCATTTGCCCGAAAAGGGTCTTTTCAGGGCTAAACACGGTATCTCGCCCGATCAGCAAATGGTGCTTTTTCTGGCCAGATTGAATATTAAGAAGGGCCTCGACCTGCTCTTGCCCGCATTTCAGAAAGTCCATGAACAACTGCCCAACGCGCAGCTTATCCTGGCCGGGCCGGACGACGGTTACCAGGCAGAAACGGAAGGTTTTATCCGCAAACATCACCTCGAAGGAAGGGTTAAACTGGTGGGAATGCTGACGGACACTATCAAAAAGGAGGCATTGGCTGATGCGGACGTGTTCGTTTCCCCCTCCTATTCCGAAGGGTTTTCGATCGCCGTGCTGGAAGCCATGACCTCGGGCGTACCCGCGCTCGTGTCCGATCGCGTCGGCTTCGGCGATTACATTGCACGCTACGATGCGGCATTCCTGACGCCCCTGACCAGCGACGGGGTGGCCGATGGCCTTCTTGAAATATTACAAGACAAGCCTTACGCCGAAGGCATTGCAAATCGAGCCTACAAGATGGTAACCGAAAATTTTGACATCCGGGTGGTTGCCAATCAGTTATTGGAAGAATACAAGAAAGTTCAAAAAAAGTAACTACATTTGCAGCCGAATGTAACCGCTATGATTGATTTATCCGTCATCATTTTAACACACAACGAATCCAAGCACATCGGCCGGTGCATTCAAAGCCTGTTACAGGTTACCAATAAAATTTTCATCGTCGATTCGTTTTCCACCGACGATACCGTGGCGATCGCCGAAAGTCTGGGTGCTACGGTCGTTCAAAATCCCTGGGTTTCCTACGCATTCCAATTCAATTTCGGTATCCGAAACAACCCTTTCCAGACGCAATGGCTCATGCGCATGGATGCGGACGAGTACATTACGCCCGAACTCGCTGCGGAACTGAACAGTTCTCTTGCGCAAGTGCCGGAGCATGTTTCGGGGCTTTATGTGAAACGCAGGGTGATTTTTATGGAAAAATGGATCCGTCGCGGCGGGTACTACCCGATTTGGCTCCTGCGCGTTTGGCGGCGCGGGCTGGGTATTTGCGAGGAGCTGTGGATGGACGAGCATATTAAACTCAGCAGCGGCACGACCGCCCAATTACAGCACGACATCGTCGATCATAACCTCAATAACCTCACCTGGTGGACGCAGAAGCATAACAATTACGCAATCCGGGAGGTCATCGACCTGTTGAACATTAAATATAACTTTGATAGCAAGGAGACCGTGGAACCCAGTTTCTGGGGCAGCCAGGAGCAACGCACACGCTTTCTGAAAATCAAGTACGCTAATATGCCGCTGTTTACGAGGCCGTTTATCTACTTTACATTCAGGTATTTCATCAAATTAGGCTTCCTGGATGGAACAAAGGGACTCATCTGGCACGTTTTACAGGGGTTTTGGTACCGCTTCCTGGTGGATGCCAAGATTTACGAAGTATATCACCGCGTAGGAAGGGACAAGGACGCCATTATATCACATTTCAGGACAGAATATGGAAAAGACCTCAGAAACCCAAACCAATCTGTCCGTATATAACAACGATTGGTACAATCCGGGTGGCTATCCGAAGCTGGTCATCTGGTATTTACTGAACAGGTTGTTCATACACACACACATTCCCTACCCTTCCGCATTCAAGGTTGCATTGCTCCGGCTGTTCGGCGCGAAGATCGGAAAGGGCGTTGTGATTAAGCCAAAGGTAAACGTGAAATATCCCTGGTTCCTGCAAATAGGCGACCATGTCTGGATCGGCGAGAATGTGTGGATCGACAACCTCACATTGGTGACTATTGAATCAAACGCATGCCTGTCCCAGGGAGCGATGCTTCTGACAGGCAATCATAATTATAGAAAGAGCACATTTGACCTGATTGTGAAGCCCATAACCCTCGGAACAGGCTCCTGGATCGGCGCGCAGGCGACCGTCTGCCCGGGCGTACAGGTGGGCTCTCATGCATTGCTGACCGTCGGATCTGTGGCTACCAGCCATATGGAACCTTACGGAATTTACCAGGGAAATCCTGCAAAATATATCAAAACAAGAACTATAACCAGTTGAAAGTAAGCATACTTACTGTTGTGTACAACGGCGCGGCGACGATCCGCCACTGCATTGACTCCGTCCTCGGACAGGATTACCCGGATATCGAGTACATTATCGTCGACGGAAATTCGAAGGACGGTACCCAGGAGATCGTACAGTCATACGGTGACAAGATCGCGCGTTTTTTGAGTGAACCTGATGCCGGAATCTACGATGCGATGAACAAAGGCATACAATTGGCAACCGGTGATGTAATAGGAATCCTGAATGCCGACGATTTTTATGCATACCCGTCGGTGATTAGCGAGGTGGCCGGCGCGCTGGCATCCGGCGACTTCGACGCATCCTATGGCGATCTTGAATATATTGATGCAAACGATGCAACGGTGGTACGCAGAAAATGGGTCTCTGGTGCATACAAGGTTGGTGCGTTTCTGAACGGATGGATGCCGCCACACCCCACCTTTTTCGTCAGGAAAGAGGTCTACAACACACACGGGGGCTTCCGCCTCGATCTGGGAAGCGCGGCAGACTATGAACTGATGCTGCGCTTTGTACATCGTGAAAACATCAAGCTTGCTTACCTGCCGAAAGTCCTCGTAAAAATGCGGGCGGGAGGAGTCAGCAACAGCACACTTAAGAACCGTATCGCGGCCAACCGGAACGACCGGCTGGCCTGGAAAATCAACAATTTGAAACCCCGGTTTTATACTTTGTGGTTAAAACCTTTGAGAAAAATAATACAATTTATCTAAGGCTCGGAAGTCAACTTAAGTACCTTAAACCATATAGTAAATATTTTGATATTCAGGCATTTGCATATTTCAATTAATGGTTTATATTTCGATATTTGATTTGGATTTTCCGATCCGTCCTCAACGCACTTCCTAATTTGACAGGCACATGGAACTACAACTACCTCTGCAAATATTGACCGAAGGAAACGTCAATACGCTTGTCCATCACGACATCTATCAATGCCTTCTCTCATTTTTGATCGGATGCTTTCTTTCGATCATTTCGATACCGATTATCATTAACCTTTCGAACCTGCTGCACTTGACTGCAAAGCCGGGTTTCAGAAGCTCACATGAAACGGAAACGCCTACGCTGGGTGGTATCGCCATATTCGCAGCCACGCTGATCGCCTACTTCTTGTGGCCGCATTCGGAGAATATCCTCGATTCGAATCTGATCAGCCTGGCGATGACCGGGATGATCATCCTGTTCTTCCTGGGGATCAAGGACGATATTCTTGCCGTAGACCCTACCAAGAAGCTCATTATCCAGATTTTTGCGTCCCTGATCCTCGTGGCAATGGGCAATTTCAAGGTCGATAACTTCTACGGTATTTTCGGTATCCATGGCGTTTCGGACTTCATCAGCATTCCGCTCACCGTTTTCATATTCATCGCGATCATCAATGCTATTAATCTCATAGACGGCATCGACGGTCTGGCGGGTGGTATCAGCCTGATCGCAGGTCTGGGGTTCGGCTTGTGGTTTATCGCCAACGACCACTTCTCGTTCGGTTGCCTTGCATTCGCGATGTCGGGTTCATTGCTCGGTTTCCTGCGTTTCAACTTTTCGAAAACCAGCAAGATATTCATGGGCGACACAGGCTCACTGATCGTCGGTTACCTGTTGTCTATTTTCGCTGTCGAATTCCTCTCGCTGAATGTGGGCTACCTGCACGATCCGAGTGCGTATTTTAACGCGCCGATCATCGTGATGGTGCTGCTGATCGTACCGATTTTCGACACTTTGCGCGTATTTATCGTGCGTATTTTCAAAGGAGGCTCGCCCTTCGTGGCCGACCGCAATCACATGCACCACATCCTGATCGACAATGGCCTGAACCACTTCTGGGCATCCTTCACCCTCTGGATGGTAACAATCGTGAACACCGCATTATTTTTCACATTCCACGGCGACATTACCAACACGGCTTCGCTCTACATTTACATCGGAATGTTCGGATTGTACATGGTATTTGCCTATTTTCTCAAAAAACGCATTGCTTCCGTCAAAGAGCGTAAAAAATTGGTCAAAAGCCCTTCATTGGCCGACGACGACCTTTCTACTTTCCAATAAATAATGTAACCGGGCGTCTCAAAAAACCGTAATGAAATTCTCGCGAATACCTTCTGAGAATTCATTGCGGTGAACCGATTGTTTGTACCTTGCACGAAACATCGTCAACTTAGGTATGAACAAAAAGATTAGAAAAGAAGACGCGCTATACTACCATTCCAAGGGTAGACCAGGAAAAATACAGGTTATCCCCACCAAAGAAACGAGTACCCAACGCGACCTTTCGCTTGCCTATTCGCCCGGCGTGGCAGAGCCCTGTCTGGAAATCGCGGATAATGTAGAAAATGCTTATCAATACACTGCCAAGGGCAACCTGGTGGCCGTTATCAGTAACGGTACAGCTGTGCTTGGGCTCGGTGATATCGGCCCTGAAGCTTCCAAACCTGTGATGGAAGGGAAAGGCCTTCTCTTCAAAATATATGCGGATATCGATGTTTTTGACATAGAACTCAACACCAAAGATGTGGATGAGTTTGTCAGGACTGTCAAAATTCTCGAACCAACCTTTGGGGGCGTCAACCTCGAAGACATCAAGGCTCCCGAATGCTTTGAAATTGAAGCACGCCTCAAAAAGGAGCTCAATATCCCTGTCATGCACGACGACCAGCATGGAACGGCCATCATCAGCGCCGCGGCCATGCTGAATGCATTGGTGCTCGTCGATAAAAAGATTGAAGACATTCGCGTGGTCGTGTCCGGTGCGGGCGCATCCGCGGTGTCGTGTACGAAGCTTTACCTTGCGCTGGGCGCCAGTCCGAAGAACATCGCGATGTTCGATACCAAGGGCCACATTCACAATGGCCGCACGGATCTGAGCGATATGAAAAAGCAATTCGCAACCGATAAAGCTTACGGATCGCTGGAAGAAGCCATGGTAGGCGCCGACCTTTTCCTCGGACTTTCGACTGCCAATATCGTTTCCAAGGAAATGGTAAAGTCCATGGCCAAAGACCCGATCGTGCTCGCGATGGCGAACCCTAACCCTGAAATCCCCTATCCGGATGCCGTAGAAGCGCGCGAAGACGTGATCATGGCTACCGGCCGCTCCGATTATCCCAACCAGGTGAACAACGTGCTCGGTTTCCCGTACATATTCAGGGGTGCGCTCGACGTACGCGCGACGGAAATCAACGAGGAAATGAAGCTCGCAGCGGTTCACGCGTTGGCCGATCTTGCCAAAAAACCGGTGCCTGATATCGTGAATCTCGCCTACAATGAGACGAATATCGTTTTTGGCAAAAATTATATTATCCCAAAACCGGTAGATCCCCGCCTGCTCACGACGGTAGCACCCGCTGTGGCGAAAGCAGCCATTGAAACCGGCGTAGCCCGCAAGGTCATTACCGACTGGGATGCTTACGAACAGGAGCTTTCGAGCCGTTTGGGACGCAATGAGCAGATTTCGCGTGTGATCCTCAACAAAGCAAAACTTGCCCCTAAAAAGGTCGTTTTTGCAGACGCTGAGAACATCCAGGTATTGCGTGCGGCCCAGCAGGTGCGCGACGAAGGTATCGCAACGCCAATCCTGCTCGGCAATAAGGAGACTATCCAGCATTTGATCCGCGAAAGCAAGCTCGACCTGGCCGACGTGTCGATCATCGACCCGCGTGCAGCGGAAAGCGATCCGATGATCGAGAAATATGCGGCCAAATTGTTCGAAAAACGCCAGAGAAAAGGCCTCACGCCAATCGAGGCGCGTCGTACGATGTATTTCAAAAGCTATTTCGGCTCGATGATGGTCGAAAATGGCGAAGCGGATGCATTTATTTCCGGTCTGACCAGAACTTACCCCGACACGATCCGCCCTGCGCTGCAAGTAATCGGTAAGCAGGAAGGCGTCAACAAGGTGGCGGGTATGTACATTTTGCTCACACCCAAAGGCCCGTTGTTCTTCTCCGATACGACCGTCAACCTCGACCCTACCGTCGATGATATCGTAGAAATTACCGAGTTGACCGCAAAGGCCGTGGAGCGTTTCAACATTCAGCCACGCATTGCATTGGTGACCTACGCCAACTACGGCAGCGCCAAAGGTGCCGACGCCGAAAAAATGCGCGACGCGACCGCGATCCTGAAAAAACGCAATCCGTCGATGATCGTGGAAGGTGAGCTACAAGCACACCTTGCGTTTAACACCACATTGTTGAAGGAAAACCACCCGTTCAGCGACCTGGTCGACGGCGGTGCGAATACATTGATTTTCCCCAACCTTTCAGCCAGTAACATTGCTTACAACCTGCTCAAAGAAGCTGCCGAGCTCGAAACGATCGGACCAATCCTGCTGGGCCTCAAAAAGCCGGTACACGTACTGCAATTGGGTAGCTCGGTGCGGGAGATCGTGAATATGGTGGCGATTGCCGTCGTGGAAGCGCAGATGAAAGGGAAGTAACTTCTTTCGTCATAACGTTTTTATGAAAATAGCCCGGAACGATCCGGGCTATTTCGTGTAATGCATTACCTGACTTACGGTTTCAACTTCACAAACGAAGGATCGTAAAGCTTCGAATGGATCTGTTTCAATTTCGTCTCAGGGAATTTGATCACCTTCCGGTCGTAGGTCATCAATCCGTTGGTTTCCACCTCCACATCTGTCGTCTGAGTGTAAACCGCCGCTGAAAGTCCCTTTTTGATCAACGGCTCGAAACGGTTGATAAATGTTTCATAGCGGTTGTAGAGCTCCTCCTGATTTTTGAAACTTTGATAACCCCAGTTATCTTTCTGTTGCCAAACGTGCTGGTCGACCGGCAAACCCAATCCTCCAAACTCTCCCAGAACAATGATCTGCTTCTGCCCGAACAAATCAGGACGCGGCATAACCGGCGCAGGGTAGTTGTGCAAATCGATAATGTGGCCCACCGGCTCGAAGTTACCGCCACTGGCGCTGTTCACCAGGCGTGAGGGGTCGTACTGCATTGTCCAGTTGGTAATTTCGGCGGTTTTAAACTGCCCCCAAGCCTCATTGAATGGCACCCAAACCACGATCGACGGGAAGAAACGGTTGGCGTCCATGATCGCCTTCCATTCGGTCTTGTAAATGTTTTCAGACTCCGGCGTACGCTTTTTGTCCGTTTCATTTCCGGTAATACCCGGACGCATTTCCCAGTTGTTGCCAAGATCGCCGCTCGGCATATCCTGCCAAACGAGCATACCCAATTCATCGCAATAGCGGTACCATCTCGCAGGTTCTACTTTCACGTGCTTCCGGATCATGTTGAAGCCCATTTCCTTGGTCTTGACAATGTCAAACTTCAACGCCTCATCGGTAGGCGCCGTGTAAAGGCCGTCTGGCCACCAGCCCTGGTCGAGCGGGCCATACTGGAACAGGAACTTATTATTCAAAGTCATGCGCTGGATGCCGTTCTCATCCACCTGCACACCGATTTTACGCATAGCTGCGTAGCTTTTCACCTCATCTACCACCTTTCCGTTGCGGGTAAGCGTCACGGTCAGGTTGTAAAGGTTAGGCGAATCGGGCGACCAGAGTTTCGCGTCGCTGATATGCAGCGTAGCCGGCTGGTTAGGCGCTACTTCTTGTTCTGCAACTCTGTTCACACCGTCCCAGACCGCGATTTTCACCTTGTCGGTCGCCGCAGCGCTTGCTACCTCCGCATTTACGGTAAGTGTTTGTTTATCAATATCAGCTACCGGGGTAACCTTGGCAATATGGCTGGTCGCAACCGTTTCAAGCCAAACAGTCTGCCAGATACCGGTCACCGGGGTATACCAGATCCCATGCGGGTTCTTGATCTGCTTGCCGCGCGGCTGAGGGCCGTCGCTGCTCGGGTCCCACACTTTAACGACGATTTCCTGTTGTTTTTTCTTCACAAGCAGGTCGGTAATATCGAAGCTGAACGGGTCGTAGCCGCCCTGATGGCTTCCCGCTGGTTTACCATTCACGAAAACTTCGGCTTTCCAGTCCACAGCCCCAAAATGGATCAGCACACGCTGGTCCTTCAATTTCGGTGCAAAATCGATTAAGCGCTGGTACCAGAGAATGCTGTCCTTACCTACCGTTTTGCCCACACCCGACAATGCGGATTCCACCGCAAACGGGACTAATATCTTGCCATCGAAAGTAGAAGGTTTGGTGTCGCCTGCACTTTGGGGAACGATGGCGTAGTTCCACAAGCCGTTGATATTCTGCCAGTTTGGGCGCACCATTTGCGGACGGGGATATTCCGGGAGCGGATTTGCCGCAACCACTTTTTCCGCCCATGGCGTCACGATCTTGCCTTGCACATACTTCCATTCGGCAGCTTGCTGCGCATGGGCCGGACCATAGAGGCTGCCCAGAAGAACTCCCAGGCTAAGCACTACTTTTTTCATCAGTTTTCGGTTTTTAAATAAATTTTAATCAGAACTACCAAAAGTAGCACCGGAATATGCTCTACTGTTAAAAAAACGCGCTTTTCAAGCTTCCAGAACCTACTCTACCCATTATCAGTCTGATAGGGATATAGGATTTTAGTTGCTAGATTTGAAATCATCACTCAAATTACGGTTTCATGAAAAAGCTTTCCTTTACCCTGCTGATGGCGCTGTGCGGCGTGTCGGCATTCGCACAAGACTTCTCCGACAAGATTACGCTCGTCATACACGGGGGCGCGGGCACCATTACGCGCGCAAACATGAGCCCCGAACGCGAAAAAGCTTACCGCGAAGGACTTGACCTGGCATTACAAAAAGGTTATGAGGTCCTCAAAAAAGGCGGCACCAGCGTGCAGGCCGTCGAAGCCGCTATTCACGTCATGGAGGATTCTCCGCTGTTCAATGCAGGTAAGGGAGCCGTATTTACCAACGAAGGCAAAAATGAACTGGATGCAGCGATCATGGAAGGAAAAACACTGAAAGCAGGTGCAGTAGCAGGTGTTACAACCATTAAGAATCCTATTTCAGCGGCCATCGCAGTGATGGATCAATCGGTTCATGTGATGATGGCCGGCAGGGGTGCCGAGCAGTTTGCCAAAGAGAAAGGGCTGGAAATCGTCGACCCGTCGTACTTCTACACCGAAGCCCGGTATAAAGCACTGGAGCGCGCGAAAGCACAGGAAAAAACCGAGCTGGATCATAATGCGAAGGAGGAGAATGGAGGAAAGGAGAAAAGGGAAGAAGGAAAAGTTAAAACTGCACCGAAGACGGGTTTCAAATCCGTTGAAGACCTGATTTTTACAGAGGGTAAGAAGTTTGGCACGGTAGGCTGTGTGGCGTTGGACAAATACGGTAACCTCGCGGCAGGAACCTCTACCGGCGGAATGACCAACAAGCGGTATGGCCGCATTGGTGATGCGCCCATTATCGGCGCGGGGACTTACGCCAATAATGCGACCTGCGCAGTTTCGGCAACGGGCCATGGCGAGTACTTCATTCGTTCCGTCGTAGCCCACGATATTTCGGCTTTGATGGAATACAAAGGAATGTCCCTGGCCGATGCTGCGAACGAAGTGGTGATGAAAAAACTCGTCGAAAGGGGCGGCGAAGGCGGCGTGATAGCGGTAGACCGGAACGGCAACGTTGCGATGCCGTTCAACAGCGAGGGAATGTACCGGGGCTATATCAAAAGCGATGGAAAACGTGAAATATTGATTTATAAGGACTAACAGTTTGTTTTAAAGAAGCCATACAAAAACGAGCGTTCCACACGTTTTGAACATATACTTTGTAACCTCACGGCTTCTTTTCCTCTATATATGGAATCAGTTTACCGCATTCTCTTACTGGTCCTGCTTTCGGCGACGTTTGCAGAAGCCACCCACCTGAAAGGCGGGGAAATTATGGTGACCTATATCTCGGGACAGACTTATAAAATTGGAGTAAGGATGTATCTCGATCCTAACAGCGGCGGCCCGGCAGAATCAATGAGTAACATTCAAGTATGCATGGGGGACGGCAATGTTATCGACGTACCGCGTGTGGCTATTGACCCCGAAGTATTGCCTGGAAGTGCGACTGTTCATAAGTATGAGACTAATTATACGTTTAGAAGTGCCGGCATTTATCAGATATCCGTCGCGAATGAGCATCGCGGTCCTAATATTACAAATCTACCCGACGCATTAGGAACCACCCAATTCATATGGACCGTCATTGACACTCAGCAGCAGAATTCCACGCCGGTATTACCTTATCTCAACTTCGAAGCAGGCGTCCGCCAGGTTTTCTCCATTGATCTCAAACCAACCATAGCCGACAATGACAGCATGATTGTCAAAGTGGTGCGCCTGAGCAGGCCATCTCCCGGAACCTGCGGTGTGCGGATGTTGGATCACAGTTATAAATTCCCGAATGAGATTAGTGCCACCGGAACATTCAAAGTAGATGCTACGCAGAAAAAGCTGGTCTGGACTGCGCCCGAAGTGGCAGGCAATTACCTTTTTGCAATGGTAGTTACCGAATTGCGCGACGGCATTAAAATCTCTGAAAGTTATCGGGAAGGAATGGTAACCGTGATCGACAGGCCGGGAGAGACAGTTGAAGTTCCTCCTTACGAATCCTCGGAGTATGGTGGTGTAATCACCTCCACGCCGGTTGTTTCTTCCCCGGAGGTTTCCATGGCCATTCAGGCATATCCCGTGCCTACCGAGAATTTCGTGACCGTGAAAGCGTACAGCAAACAGCGGGACATTATCCGTCTGCAACTCATCGATATGAATGGCCGCGTTCTGACAGAAATTGCAAGCAAGGCACCGGAAATTGCCGTACAAGAAGTATTTGATATGCGAAGCCTTGCGCGTGGCGTCTACCTGATCCGCGCAAGCAACGCGAAAGACTCCGCGACCCAGAAAGTATTAAGATAATGTCGCCTGCCTGTAATGGTATCCGGCGTCAATGTCGTCCTATGCAGTATAGTTGTTTTAGGTGAAATACAATTTCACGTATTACCATAGGTTAATTATTAAATAGAAAAGCGGCAGGTCCTGTGATCTGCCGCTTTCTTCTTGAATGCCTCTTTGGTCAGCTATTCATTTCCCATGTCGTCGCCCTTCGACTCCAGTGCGGTGATCTTATCCCGAAACAGCCTGCTTTTCAGCAGCATTTCCTTGATCATTGCAGCATGTGAAAAGGTAATCATATGGCCCGCATTGTAAAGGAAAATATATTGGGCACGTTTGCTCTTGATATGTTTTTTGGCAAAATCGATATTCGACGGATCGGCGATCCAGTCGTTGCCGCCCTGGATCACTGTGGTGGGGACGCTGAGCTGCTCCCAAACCGGCAGCATTTTGCGCAATTCGGCAGCGTGGCTGTATTTCTCGGCAGTAGCCGCATTGAACGCACTGGGCAGGAAAAGCTGCACGAAACTCATTCTTCCCCATTTGGAAAACCAGAAAAAACGTTCTGTTTCCGGATCGATTACCGGCGATACCATGATGAGCTCTTTCACCTTGTCGGGCGCCATGGAAGTCAGCCGGGCTGCAATGGGCGCCCCGTAGGACCGGCCCAGCACAATCACTTTCTGGTCACTTTTATTGAGCGAGAACACAGGGAGCAATGCATTGGCCTGCGTCTCGATCGACGTTACATAACGCCTTTTTTTGAGCCGCGATTTACCATACCCCACCCTGTCGACCGATACGATATGGAAATGCTTTTGCAGATCCTCATCGTCCATCAGGTTCATGTATCCCCACAACGATCCGGGAGCGCCGTGAATGAGCAACAGCATCGGGAGCGTATCAGGCCCCATGCTGGCCAGCGAGAGTGAAAGTGTGTCGTTCTTGATGAAAATTTCCTTCGGCTTGACCTTCTTATCTGCATAATGCCTCCGCACTTCCTTGGCTGAAATAATGTACCGCGAAAAGCAGGAGCTCAGTGAAATGGATAAAGAAAGGAACAGGATGACCGAACGAAGTAATTTAAAACTTAACATACGCCGTAGAGAATCTTGCCTTATTTCCTAAATTCACAGGATATTTCAATATACGATATTATCGGGAGAAAAAACTGATGAATGGCCTTTTTAAAAAAGAAGATACCACTCTCAAAATTTTTCAGTGCATTTCGTTGTTGGATATTCAAAAGCAATGCCAGTAATGGTTTAACGGTATCGGTTAACCTCTATTTTAATGACAACCACCCAGCAAGCACTTTTTTTTGAGCGCCTGTCCGCGCAGAACGAAAAATACCGGTACAAGCTGCCTTCCAGGCAGGATGCGGGGAAATTCATCCAGAACCTGATCAATTTTCTCTTCCCGATCAGCAAGGATTGCCCGAGTTGCCCGGCCAAGGATCTTGCCATGAAATATGCCGATTTGCGCCGCGACCTGGACTGCATGCTGCAACCGCTTCTGCCTCAGCTCGAACGCGATACAGAGGAAATATTGGACGAAGTGTTTGCACAAATCCCCGGTATTTACGAGTCGCTTCTCACTGACGCCAAATCCATTACCGACAACGACCCCGCCTCCGTAAGCATCGAAGAGGTGATTTCGGTATACCCGGGGTTTATGGCCATTGCTACCTACCGCTTTGCACACTCATTTGCGAAAGCCGGTATCCCGCTGCTTCCGCGTATGCTCACCGAGTTTGCCCACAGCCAGACGGGAATCGACATTCACCCCAACGCAACCATCGGCCATTCGTTCTTCATCGACCATGGCACGGGCGTGGTGATCGGGGAAACGACGCATATCGGCAATAATGTAAAATTGTATCAGGGCGTTACGCTCGGCGCGACGCACGTTTCGAAGTCGCTCGCATCACACAAGCGGCACCCGACGATTGAAGATAATGTGGTGGTATATGCCAATGCGACAATTCTGGGAGGAGAAACCGTGATCGGCCATGACTCGATCATCGGCGGGAATGCCTGGCTAACGAAAAGCGTACCTCCATTTTCACTGGTTTATCACCAAAGCAAAATAGAGATACGCCAACATTCTTCGCCTTCCGTTACATAATGCTCCGGATGAACCTCCGGATGCCTTCCATATACACAGGTTCGGCCTGTGGAAATGCGTAACGAGGCTGGGTGGTCATGGTAATGCTGATAAACCCGAAGGTAAGGCACCACCATTCGTAGTAAGTTTTGGTAACAAGCTCTCCCGATTTCGGGCGGAGCCTCGCGATCATTTCCCAAACCGGGTTATCCTTGATGCTCATCGCCTGTGAATAGGCCTTCTTCGAATCGCAATAAGCGCCTTCGAGATTGAACATCACCTGGAAAACTTCCGGATTTTCGACCGCGAAATGCCAGATTGTCTGCGCGACCTCTACCAGTTGTTTCTGAGGGTTGCTGAAATGCCCTTTTATCTTTACAAACTCCGCCTGCAAATAGTCGAAACCTTCCATGCGGATGGCTTCCAGGAGTTTGTCTTTACTTTCGAAATACTCATAGAGAATAGGCGGGCTGTACTCAATTACATCAGCAATTTTGCGAATCGAAACAGCCGTCCAGCCATCCTCGCGGGCTATGTCCTTGGCTGTCTTCACGATGTCTGAGCGTACCTGTATTCTAAGCCGCTCTCTTCGCTCTACTATTCCCATGCTTAAAAATGTCTTTTAGGATTGATTCAGAATGATGTGATTCAAATATAATCATATACCCCTTACACTTCAAGACCAAGCAAGCGGTGACAACGAAAAAAGTCCTTCAAAATTTCTTTACCTTTTCTACAAATGCCGTCCATTAAATCTGACAGCCGATTCAGAAATTTAATGCTGATAAAATTTTTTTAAGCCGCCGGAAAGCTTATATTTCTGAACGTCGCGAGAGCCCGTTTCGCTCAATTTTCTCCACTAACCGGTAGTTTGCTTCCTGCGCTCGCAGTTTGCCGCGAGCATCGTCGGCAATGCGCAAATTGTTTTGATAAAGGTCCAGTCGTACCGATTTCTGGTTGTCGTTCACATAGTTTCGAAGCACAGTCCGCATCTGGTTTTTCAACGTTTCATCCAGCACCGGGAAACAAATGTCGATCCGCCGGTGCAGGTTCCGGTGTGTCCAGTCGCAGGACGTAAGGTAAATCTCGTCATTCCCACGGTTGCCGAAATGGAATATCCGCGTGTTTTCGATATACCGGTCGACATGCCTGCTTACCACGATATTATCGCTGATAGACGGCAAGCCGGAGATCAGCCCGCAGCTCTCGCTCACGATCACATGCACGGGCACGCCCGCCTGACCGGCCTGATAAAGCTTGTCGATCAGAATATGATCCTGCAACTGGTTGATTTTGATAGTAATGAAAGATTTGAGCCCTGCATTGCAGTTGGCAATCTCCCGGTCCATCAGGTCAAGCAAACGCTTTTGAAGATTGAACTGGGTAACCTGTAAAGTATTGAATGGAAGATATTTATACTTTTTGGGTTCGTCCTGTGTGGACAAGTATCCAAAAAGCAATTCCAGTTCATTGGTTAGTTCACGATGCGAAGTGAGCAACGCGTGGTCGACGATCTCCCGGCTTGTTAGCCGGTAAAAACCGCCTGTACCCAGGAATGCATAGCGCTCCCACCCTTTTTGCACCTTGCGTTTCACCAATGCCATTTTTGCATGCACTTTCAGGCCCGGAACACTCAGCACGATCTTGACTCCCGCATCGCGCATCTTTTTCGACCATTGCAGGTTTTCCTGAATATCCAATTTAGTATTCAGTTCCACATATGTCGTCACACGCTTCCCGTTTTTGGAAGCGCTGATGAGCGAGTTCAGGATAAATGAATTGGGACTGATCTTATACAACGAAACATGGATCTCCCGCACGTGCGGATCCACGGCTGCCTCGTTGAAAAACCGCACGATCGGTTCGTAGGATTGGTAAGGCAAATGCAGCATCTGGTCGGCCTGCTGAATGGCCTCGAAAATCGATCTCGTCTCCTCCAATTCAGGATTCTGGACCGGTCGCTGATAGGGATAATCGAGCCGCCGGGATACGACCGGAAACTTGGCAAGGTCCTGCATGAACAGGTAATCGCCGCGCTCGTGGAAGTCGTTCATCGGAATCGATACCTTCCCCACCAGGTATTCCCGCACGTACAATGGCATCCCCGACTCATAGAAATACTGGGAAGGCTGCACAAAATTCCGCTTTTCAAGCTGTTTCAAAATGCGTTGGGCAACCTGTATCGGGTAGTCGTCCTCTATCGTCAGCTCTGTTTCCCTTTCAACTCTCAATGCATAACTTTCCTGGATATTATAGCCCGGAAAAAGCACCGGCAGGTTCTCGCGGATTACATCTTCCAAAAAAGCGACATGACGCTTCCCCTCCCATTCGGGCAATTCCAGAAAACGGCCATAAGGCTCAGTCGGCACGTTCACCGACGCATACCAATCCTCCTCGGCATCTTCCCTATGCTGCATCCGCACGATCAGGTACAATTGCTTGGATTCAAATGCAGGTGTTTTAAGCGTGCGGCGGCTGTCGAGGAACACCGGCTGCAAATACCGGAACAACTTATCGAGAAAAAAACGCCTCACAAATGTGGCATGTTCGGACACGAAAGTTTCGCGGTAATACAAATGCACACCCTGTTCGATCAGCGTAGGCAGGATACCCGAAATCAGAATATCGTTAAATTCACGGAGCTGGTTTTCAACCGTTTCATAAACGTGTTCGAGCAATGATTCCGGAAAAATGTTCAGTTTGGAGCGGATGTCGTTGCTGACTTCCCCCATTGCGAGCAGGTTCGGGATGCGTACCCGATAGAACTCCTTCGTCTGGTAAGCGTAAACACCCAAAAATCGCAACCGCTCCCTTACCGGTACCGTTTCATCGTTTGCTTCCAGCAGCAACCTGTAATTGTTCGAAAGCCAGCTTAGATTGGTATCAAAGTAGGGATAGGCAACGTCGATCATTGAGTGTGGTGTAAAAGATCCAAAATTTGGTACAATATAAATACATTTGGCGGGTAAGGGTATAACTTTGCGATACAAAAAGCAACGTTGTCGGCTAAGTTTAAAAAGCTATATCCTCATTTAAAATTATCATTAGATCACTATGCGTTATCAACTATTAGGCCGCTCGGGTTTACGGGTATCGGAAGTTTGCCTTGGAGCGATGACGTTCGGAAAAGACTGGGGCTGGGGAGCGGACAAGCATGAAAGCTTCAAAATTTTCGAGGCCTTCGCCAACGCAGGCGGTAATTTCATCGACACTGCGAATCGGTATACCGAGGGCACCTCGGAAAAATATGTGGGCGAATTTATCGAAACCGACCGCGACCATTGGGTATTGGCGACCAAATTCACGCTCAAAGACCGCAACGATGACCTGAATTTTGCCGGTAACCACCGCAAAAACATGATGCGGTCGGTAACATCGAGCCTCAAACGCCTGAATACCGAGTATATCGATCTGCTGTGGGTACATATGTGGGATAACACCACTCCTACCGAAGAAGTAATGCGCGGCCTCGACGACCTGGTAACCCGCGGATTGGTGCACTACATCGGCATTTCCGATACACCGGCCTGGATCGTCTCGCAAGCCAATACCATTGCCGATTTTCGCGGCTGGAATGCATTTGCGGCCATTCAGTTTGAGTACTCGCTGCTGCAACGTACACCCGAGCGCGACCTGCTCCCGATGGCAAAGGCGCTCGACCTTGCCGTAACCCCCTGGGGAGCGATTGGCGGCGGCGCGCTCACGGGCAAGTACCTGCGAGGTGAGTCCGGCCGCGTGCCCGACCACAGCACTCGCAGAAGCGAGCACAGCAGCCTGATTGCCCAAACGGTGGTGGATGTAGCCGCAGACCTTGGCGTAACCCCCGCACAAGTGGCTATCAACTGGACACGCCACCGCGACCAGGTCATGATCCCGATCATCGGGGCTTCCAAAGAGAGCCAGCTCGTGGATTCACTCGGCTGCCTCGACTTCCGCCTGCCGGAAGAAGCCCTGCAAAAACTACATGAAGTAAGTAAAATTGAACTAGGCTTCCCCCACGAATTCCTGAAATCCGACGGGGTGAAGGAAGAGGCGTTTGGGGGATTGTACGAAAGCCTTGATAATCATCGGGGGTAGCATGCTATAAGCTATAAGCTGTAAGCCGTAGGCTGTAAGCTAAATGCATGTTATTGCAAGCTTATGGTCTACGGCTTAATGCTTATAGCTTATAGCTTAAAGCCTACTACTTATCGCCTATTTCCCCCACTGTTCCGGCGCTATTCTCCATTTAGCGAGGCTTTCCTGTTGGGAAGCGTCGATATAATTATGCTCCAACGCCACGTCGATCAGTGCATTGTAGTTGCTAATCGTGTGAAGTTCCACGTTCTTTTCGGTGAAGTTGTTGGCGGCTACCTGGAAACCGTAGGTGAATATCGCCACCATTCCCGCTACTTCAATACCGGCTTCGCGCAGGGCGTCCACTGTTTTCAAAGAGCTTCCTCCGGTCGAGATCAGGTCTTCCACGATCACTACCGACTGCCCTTTTTCCAGTCTGCCTTCGATCTGGTTACCCATTCCGTGCTTTTTCGGTTCCGGACGTACGTATGCGAATGGCAATTCGAGCAGGTCGGCTACCAGTGCACCCTGCGCGATACCTCCGGTGGCTACACCTACTACTGCCTGAGCATTAGGATATTTTGCACGGATCAGCTCAGCCAACGCCTTTTTGATAAAAGTGCGGGTATCAGGGTACGACAATGCCACGCGGTTGTCACAATAAATCGGCGAAAACCAGCCTGAACTCCATTGGAATGGCTTTTCGGGACTGAGTTTGATGGCCTGCGCTTCCAGAAGCAGCTCGGCGATTCGTTTGGTAATATCCAGATCGTTCGACATTATTAATCTTCGGATTCTTGCTGTTTATTATGGTTGGTTACTAAAAGCTTGTCTATGCGGCTGCGGTCCATATCAATGACCTCGAACTCGAACTGTCGCCAGTTGAACTTCTCGCCTGTTTGGGGAATGTTTTCCAGCACGTGCAGCACGAAACCACCGAGGGTATTAAAGCCCACCAGCTCCCTGCGCTCACTTTCCTGGATATTGATATTGAAATACTGAATGAAATCATCGAAAGGCAACTGCGCGTCGATCAGGTAACTGCCGTCCTCGCGCTTCACGATTTCAGAAGCTTCCTCTATATCCTCGGAAATGTCGCCTACCAACGCGTCCATAATGTCGTGCATGGTCACAACGCCCAGCGTACCGCCGTATTCGTCGACGATAATGCCGTAATACACGCGCTGCTCTTTGAACTTTTCGAGCGCCTGGTAAGCGCGGTTACTTTCCGGCAGATAAACCGGATCGCGCATAATGGTATTCAAATGTCCCATTTGCACTTCGAGGTCCGTAGCAATCAAGTCTTTAACATACACCAGCCCTACGACGTCGTCGACATTACCGCGGCAAACCGGATAAATGGAATGCCTCGAATCGAGAATTTTCGCCTTGTTTTCCTCGACGGTATCTTCGAGATCCAGCCAGACGATTTCCTGCCGATTGGTCATCAACGAAGTTACCTTGCGGTCTCCGAGCTGGAACACGTTATGGACGATCTCCTGCTCGATTTCTTCAAAAACGCCCCCCGATGTACCTTCCTGGATCAGGCTTTTGATTTCCTCTTCGGTCACCGCATTCTCGGTCTGCTTGATATTTAAAACCCGGATGATCAAATCACTTGAAAAGCCCAACAAGGCAATAAACGGGGCCGTCACTTTCGAAAGCAGGTTCATGGGCGTAGCCATCACTTTCGAAATGGCTTCCGGATTCGACATACCGATCCGTTTGGGGACCAGCTCCCCCAGCACAAGCGACAAATAAGTAATCACCACCAGCACCGTACCCACCGCGAGTGAATGCGCGTAAGGCACCAGCTCGGGCACGCGGGAAATAATTTGCTCAAAATCGGCGGTTATGTTGTCACCACTGTACATACCGGTCAACAAACCGATAAGCGTAATGCCGATCTGAACGGTGGAAAGAAATTTAGTAGGTGAATTCGCGAGGTTCAATGCTGCTTTCGCGCTCGAATCGCCATTCTTGGCTGCTGCTTCCAGGCGCGATTTTCGGGAGGAAACCAGTGCTATCTCTGACATGGAAAAAAGGCCATTGAGCAGCACCAGAAGTAGAATTATAAGGAGTTCCAAGAACTGTTTAGTTGTTACAAATACAAATTTATCAATAATAATCTCTGCCTAAACTAAACTCTTTACTTAATTTTGCGATCCATTCACGTACCCATTCCAAAATGATCATTTTTTTCGACGACCGTCCAGTCAGAATTGTACGGACCAATCAGTTGTCTGCCGCCGAAACATCACGTTTTGAACACATCGTAGATCTCAGGCTTGAAAAGTTGCAGAGAAGCATGCTGACAGGTCACGTCCTGTTCCTGAATTCCACCACTACCAGTGCCATTCAGGTGATCCAGATGCTCGAAAAGGAATTTCCGAAAGAAATGCTCTCCATCACCATGGCTACCCGCGAAAAAGCGGAGGTGGAAGACCGGATTAAGGCGCAATACAAGGTGATCAAGGCTGCCGGCGGCGTGGTGGTGAAGGATGGCAAATGGCTCTTCATGTACCGTCGCAAAATGTGGGACCTGCCCAAAGGCAAGCTCGATAAAGGCGAAAATTCCAAGACTGCCGCTACCCGCGAAATAGAGGAAGAAACCGGCGTGAAAGCGCTGATCCGTGACAAAATCTGCACGACCTGGCACACCTACACGCTCAACAACAGCCGTATTCTCAAACGTACCAAATGGTACCTCTTCGATTGTCTGGACGATTCGCAAATGAGCCCGCAGGCCGAGGAGCAGATCGAAAAGCTGGACTGGTATGAACCGGCAGACGTGAAACCGCTGCTGATTCAATCTTACAGCTCAATCCGCTACGTGATCGACAGCCTGAATAAGATCCATAATTTGAAGGAATCCTGAGAAAAGCAGTCAGGACATTCAGATGTTCTGTTCTGCCTTTTTTAGTTCAGATAAAGAATAGGGTAGAAAATTGTCCACGGCCTGTCCGTAACGGTGCAGGTCGCGGATAATGCTCGAACTAATCGGTGCAAGTTCAGGCGACGTGATCAGGAAAACGGTTTCGATTTCCGCATACAAATATCTGTTTACCTGCGAAATACCGTTTTCATATTCAAAATCGGTCGTATTTCTAAGGCCCCTCAGCAGAAACCTCGCGCCCAGTTCACGGGCAGTATGGGCGGTCAGATCGTCGTAGGTAATGACTTTCACATTAGGCTCCGAGGCGAACGTCCTCTCGATCATCTCCTTCATCACTTCCAGCGGAAAATAGCGCTTTTTAGTCGCGTTATTACCAATTCCGATCACCACCTGATCGAACAGTCTCAATCCGCGCAGGACAATATCCTCATGCCCTTTGGTAAATGGATCGAAGGATCCCGGAAATAATGCGATGCGAGTCATAGGAGGGTATGTTAAGACGAGATAAGATAGGTATTGAATAATCCGAAATACCGGTGACCGGGTACTTCCGCGCATTGCGGGCTGTATTTCAGCGTTGTCGGCCGGGTACCCATATGCAAGTTCGGGAAAAACCTGGAAAGCTCGTGGTACGAATCCGAAGTCGGAGCGATTTCTCCGTAACAGAGTACCTTGATTTCCTCCGGCAGGATATTCAGCTGGCTTAGCGTGAACAGGATAATGTAAGCAAGCTCCTGGACCTGAGCATATTTAAAGCGGTTGCAAAGCAGTAGTTGCTGGCTTTCGCTCACCACCAATGTGAAATGGTCTTTTTCAAAATACAACGACATCATCCGCATTTCCTGGTGCTCCACGTGGTTCACCAGCGAACCGATTGCCAAGGCACTGGTAAGATGATAGAATGTGACTGTCGATGAGCTGAAATGGTTCACGACCCAGTCGTACCAAAGCTCCTGAATGCTGAAAACATTTTGTGCGTGCACCAGCGGCAAATCATGCCAAAGTACCTTCTCATGCTTCGAAACCGGGTTACCCAGGGCAAAAGAAAGATATTCGTAAGCCGATTCCGGTTGGAAAAGCACGTTAGGCACGAGCGTGAACGCGTGCGAGTTCACCGTCACCCTGACATTGTTCCAGTTGTTGGACGACCACGACAAGTGTCCGCTGAAAATCCGTTTCAGCCGCTCGAAAATTTCAGCAGGTGTGAGTGCATTCTCGAAGAAATAGTCTTCCAGCCAGATGCATTCCATGTTCTCATCCTTCACAATGCAGAAGCGGATACGCCGCTCATCCAGCTCAATACAGAGCGTGCAAAGCGGAATACTGGCCGCATCGAAGGAATTATCTCCTACCAACAGCGTCGGAATAACTTCTATTAACTGGTTTTCAGAATTTGCCACGTCGTCGGGTGGTGTTGTTTAATGTTTATGCCGGCGCTAGTTCCCGGAAATATACTTGTTGAGTTCAAAAATTCCTGCCAGCGAGCCGGCGATGTTCAGGATGCGGTGCCGCTGCTCAGGTTTGAAGGCGGCAATTTCCTCCCAGCTCAAAAAACGGACCTCACGGATAATCTGCCCGTCGGCCGCCAGTTCCGGGTCGAAACCGGACATCAGGTTTCCCTCAAAGGATTTGATTTCAAAAAACAGCTCTATTGCGTGGAGCGGATCGGCAATATGCTCGTTTACAAACAATAGCTCCCCTATCGTAACGTCCAGGCCCGTCTCTTCCCGAAACTCCCGGGTCAATGCGTGCTCCGCCGTTTCGCCGAAATACACGCCACCACCGGGAGGCGACCAGAACACACCGTCGGACCCGTAAAGCGCCTGGTTCACAAGCAATATGCGGTCTTCATGCACGCAAATCCCGCACACGCGCACACGCACGAAGCCTCCGTAAATAGTCCCTATGTCTGCATTCAGCGCTTGCAAAACCCGTTTTTTGAACGAACAAAGATAACCATCCGACCAAAATAGGCAAGACATAATTCTACCACCCCGCTTCGGGCAGGGCCGCTACGGGTGTTCAAATGGCAATTCTGCTTCAAAATAGGAAGTAGGATCAGGAGTACGGGCTTCCGGAAATATAGCTTTCGAGCGTGTTAATATGCTCTTTCTGCTCGTGAATGATTGCCGAAACGATGTCATTGATCGAAATGATGCCTACAAGCTGCCCGTCGCGGTTCACCGGCAGGTGGCGGATGTGTTTATCCGACATGATCTGCATACATTCCTCGATCTTCTCGTCCGTCTCCACGGTAATCACCTTGCTGGTCATTACGTCGCGGATCAGCGTGTCCCGGGAGCCGCGTCCCTGCAAAATCACTTTGCGCGCATAGTCGCGCTCGGAAAAGATGCCGATCAATTCGTTATCTTCAAGTACCAAAACTGCCCCAATGTTTTTCTCGGCCATGAGTTCCAGAGCCTCAAACACGGTGTTGTCCTGCGTAACCGACCAAATCGCATTGACAGGCTTGTTGCCCATTACATGTTGTACCAGCATAGATGTTTAGGTTTGGGGATTTCGAGATAAAGGGAGTCTAATATAAGGATTTGACCTTATAAAATCCAATAAAATATGAGTATTATTTTGTAAAAGAATCCCGTTTTTGATAATCAAAATCCTTGCGTTAGATTCGTTCCATGGACACCGACAAACTTTTGCCTTCCCAGTTACTGCGCAGACAATTCCCTTTCAGGCCCACCGATGGTCAGCTTCGTTTTTTCGAGCAGGCCAACGATTTTCTGATCGAAGAAAAGGGCCTGGAACGTTACAGGGACTGTTTTTTACTCAAAGGTTATGCAGGAACGGGCAAAACGACGATCATCAGCACGCTCATTAAAGTATTGAAAAACTTCGGCTATAAATCGGTGCTGCTGGCGCCCACCGGCCGGGCGGCGAAGGTGATGTCGGGATACTCCGAAAAGATCGCGCTCACGATCCATAAAAAGATTTACAAGCAGACAGCCGATGCGTTTTCAGGAACATTGACTTTCCAGCGTCAGAAAAACTATCACGACAATACCCTGTTCATCGTCGATGAAGCCTCGATGATCACCGACGATGCCGATTTCGGGAGCCGCAGCCTGCTCGCCGACCTTGTTGAATTTGTATTTGAAAACCCAGGAAACAAGTTAATGCTCGTCGGCGACACAGCCCAGCTCCCTCCCGTCGGGAAGGATTTAAGCCCCGCACTGGATGGCGATTACCTGGAAAGGACATTCTATATGTCTGTGTTTCAGGAGGAATTAAAGGAAGTGATGCGCCAGGACGAACAATCGGGTATTCTTTTCAATGCGACGCAGCTTCGCAACCAGCTGGGTGCCGAGGCCGCAGACATTCACATTACCACCCGTTCCTACCGCGATGTTTTTAAAATGACGGGCGAAAAACTGGAAGAAGGCCTTCGGTATGCTTATGATAAGTATGGTACTGAAAACTCCATTATTCTGACGCGCTCGAACAAGGCTGCGGTTCAATACAATCAGTACATCCGGCGGGTTATTAATTTTTCAGAGGAAGAACTCGACGCTGGCGACCGCCTCATGGTCGTCCGCAACAATTACAACATCCTTGACGAAGATTCCCCGGCCGGCTTCATCGCCAACGGAGACTTCGTGGAGCTATTGAAAATCCGTAAAACCCAGGAAATGCACGGTTTCCGGTTCGCCGACGTGACCTTGCGCCTGACGGACTATGAAAAACAACCCGAATTCGATGCGAAGATTTTTCTCGACACTTTGCATTCACCGTCGGCGTCGATGTCCGCAGAGGACAATAAGAAGCTGTACGAGAGCGTGCAGCAGGATTACTTTTATATCAAATCCAAAAAAGACCGCGTCGAAGCATTGCGGAAGGACCCTTACCTGAATGCATTGCAAGTCAAATTCGCGTATGCGCTCACATGTCACAAGGCGCAGGGCGGCCAGTGGAGCGCCGTTTTTATAGATCAGGGCTATTTACCGGAGGAGCAGATCAATACAGAGTTTGTCAGGTGGCTTTATACTGCGATCACCCGCGCCACCGATGAGGTTTTCCTGATGAATTTCCACCAGCAATTTTTCAAATAGCCATCATCATGCAGGCACCGAAGCACGTTGCAGGCGGTCGTTAATCGCCAGGCCCAACCCACTGGACGGCACCAGCTCCGCCTTAATTTCCGACACCGGTAATGCGTCCAGTTCACGCAGGTACGCAAATAGGTTATGTGCTGCTTCCTTCAAATCGCGGCGCGGGCTAAGTAAGCGCTGGTATTTCCGGTCGGCTCCTTCCAGGTACTTGTCAAACATCAAATATCCCGTTTCTGCGTCACCAGGCACGATGTCATCCCTTCTGTAAAGATGCAGCGGCTTTCTCGGCGCATAATGACTTTTAAGCATTCCCGGGGCCTTGGGATCAGAGGTGGAATGCGGCATGAGAACTACCGGCCCGATCAGTGATTCGATTTCATTGATGTCAAGACCTCCCAACCGGTAAACGATCGTTTCGTCATTTTCAAAACCCAATATGGTCGACTCGATCCCTACCTCACATTCGCCGCCATCCAGTATGTAGGGAATGCGATCACCAAGCTGCTGCTCGACATGTTCGGGTTTGGTCGGACTGATATAGCCAAACGGGTTCGCACTCGGCGCTGCAAGGGGAAAACTTAATTCCCTCAACAGTTCGAGCGTCAGCGGATGATTGGGCACCCGCACAGCTACTGTATCCAACCCCGAGGTAACCAGATCGGGTACAATATCCTTTTTGGGCAAGAGCAGGGTTAGCGGTCCGGGCCAGAACCGGCTGGCCAGTGCCCTGGCCTTTTCGGGGATGTCGGATACGTAAATAGCCGCTTTCTCGATGGAATCAGTATGGATAATGAGCGGGTCGAACGCGGGCCGGTTCTTTGCTTCGAAAATAGAAAGTACCGCTTTTTCGTTCAATGCATTGCCCGCCAGGCCATAAACGGTTTCGGTAGGAATGGCTACTAATTCGCCTTTTATCAGAAATTCTTTTGCGACTTGAAGGTCGCTACCGGTGACTGCCAAAATATCATTCTGTTTTTAAAACACAAAAATACAGCGGCGCGGAAGAAATCCGAGTATCCGCATTTAGATTGTTTTTAAATAACCCCGGAATGTCGGAAACTTGGCGCTGCGTTACCTGATACGTGTTTATATTTAATGGTTAAATAGTACTATCTAAACAACCCTTTACTATGTTTCAAATCAAAGAACAACCTACCGTTTTCGACGTCGCGATCATCGGCTCGGGTGCGGGAGGTGGAATGGCAGCTTATCAACTTGCCAAAGCGGGTGCCAAGGTGGCTCTTTTGGAAGCAGGGGGATATTTCGATCCTGCCGATCCAAAATACATTACCCAGCTGAAATGGCCTTACGAATCGCCACGTCGTGGCGCAAGCACCCACCGGCCTTTCGGTGATTTCGACGCAGCCTGGGGTGGATGGGAAATCGAGGGAGAGCCCTATACACACAAAAACGGAACGCAATTCGACTGGTTCAGGTCCCGTATGCTGGGTGGCCGCACCAACCACTGGGGCCGTATTTCCCTGCGTTTCGGACCGAAAGACTTCAAACGAAAGAGCATTGACGGCCTTGGTGACGACTGGCCGATCAGCTATGACGACGTAAAACCTTATTACGATCAGGTCGATAAGCTGATCGGTGTTTTCGGGACCGTTGAGGGCCTCGACAACGAGCCGGACGGTATCTTCCTTCCTCCGCCAAAGCCACGTCTGCACGAGCTTTTTCTCAAACAGGCCGGTAAAAAAGCCAATATCCCGGTAATCCCGTCGCGATTGTCGATCCTTACCAAGCCGATCAACGATCAGCGCGGCGTTTGTTTTTATTGCAGCCAATGCTCGCGCGCGTGCCAGGCCTATGCGGATTTCTCGTCTTCGTCGGTATTGTGTATTCCTGCGATCAAAACCGGTAACGTAACCTTGATCAACAATGCGATGTGCCGCGAAGTATTGACCGATCCTTCAACAGGACTGGCAACCGGCGTATCGTACATCGATCGTGAAAAACTGACCGAGCATACTATTAAAGCGAAAGTAGTTGTTCTTGCAGCCAGTGCAGCGGAATCATCACGCCTTTTGCTTAACTCGAAATCAGCCCGTCACCAGAACGGTCTGGCCAATTCCAGCGGCGTGGTAGGACGTTACCTCCACGATTCAACCGGTGCCTCGCGCGGTGCATTCATGCCTCACCTCATGGACCGCAAGCGCTACAACGAGGACGGCGTAGGCGGTATGCACGTGTACACCCCGTGGTGGCTGGATAACAAAAAACTCGACTTCCCGCGTGGTTACCATATTGAGTACGGTGGTGGTATGGGTATGCCGAGCTATGGTTTCGGTTCAGGTATCGAGAACCTGAATGGTAAATATCCTACCAAAGCGGGCGTAACCAAAGAAGCGGGCGGCTACGGAGCTTCACTGAAAGAAGACTACCGTCGTTTTTACGGTGCCAACATCGGCATGGCCGGCCGCGGCGAAGCAGTGCCTGACTATAACAATTACTGCGAAATCGACCCGAATGTGGTGGATAAATTCGGTATCCCGGTATTGCGCTTCCATTACAAATGGTCTGACTACGAGATCAAACAGGCGAAGCACATGCACGATACCTTCGAAGAGATCATCCATGCATTAGGTGGTGTTGCAAGCGGGACCAAGCCGGGCGCGGACACCAATTACGGCCTTGCAGCTCCGGGACGTATTATCCACGAAGTAGGAACGGTACGTATGGGTGACGATCCGAAAACATCTGCCCTGAACAAGTTCTCGCAAGCGCACGACGCGAAAAACGTATTCGTCGTAGATGGCGGTTCGTTCGTATCCCAGGCAGACAAAAACCCGACCTGGACGATCCTCGCGCTGTCGATGCGTGCTTCCGAGTACATTATCAACCAGGTTAAACAGAAAAATATCTAACATTTGAACCCTGTTCAAATCATAAGCATATGAAACGCAGAGATTCATTAAAGTCATTGACCCTGAGCTCACTGGGAATAGCCGCATTGAGCCCTCAGGTGGCCCTTGCCGAACAGCGGGACCTCGAAACGCAAAATCCGCCGGAAACCCCGCTTAAAATTCCGGGAGGAAGAACAAAAGAAGAGGCGATCCGCGATGCGAAACTAGCCAAAGAAAAATTCCTGACGGCTGCCGAATTGGCCACTATCAAGGTTTTAGTAGATATCATCATTCCAGCAGACGCCACATCGGCCAGCGCATCCCAGGCAGGCGTGGTCGAGTTCATCGACTTCATTGTGAAGGATATGCCTCAGCACCAGACGCCATTGCGCGGTGGTTTGAGATGGCTGGAAAGAGAGTCGATCAATCGCTTCGGTAAAGGATTTACACTGGCTACCAAGGCGCAGCAGATCCAGATCGTGGACGACATCGCTTATCCTCAAAAAGCGAAGCCTATTCACAGCCAGGGCGTAGCATTCTTCAATTTGATGCGTAACCTGACAGCCTCCGGTTTTTATACCTCCAAAATCGGCATTGCCGACCTTGGCTACAAAGGCAACACGCCGAACGTTTGGGAAGGTGTTCCGGAAGATGTATTGAAGCAATATGGTTTGAGCTACGATTAAGCTTTGCTTAAAACAAGAAACAGCCCCGCCTCTATTCGAAGCGGGGCTGTTCTTTTATGAATTAGTTCAAATCAATACAATTTCTGACGCTGCTGTTTCACGGTTTCGTCCGTCAGGAACTCGTCGTAAGTCATCAATTTGTCGAGGATTCCTTTTGGTCCGATCTCGATAATGCGGTTCGCAACGGTTTCCACAAACTGGTGATCGTGCGAATAGAACAACAGGCATCCTGTGAAGTCGATCAAACCGTTGTTCAACGCGGTGATCGATTCCAGGTCGAGGTGGTTGGTAGGGTCATCGAGCACCAGTGCATTCGCACCCGAGAGCATGGTGCGTGAGAGCATACAACGCACTTTCTCACCTCCGGAAAGCACTTTCGCCTTTTTCAATGACTCTTCGCCGGAGAAAAGCATCCGACCCAGGAAGCCTCGGATAAAGCTTTCGTCTTTCTCGTCGGAATACTGGCGCAGCCAGTCAACCAGGTTTAGATCCACGTCGAAAAACTGTCCCGGGTCTTTCGGGAAGTAGGATTTCGTAATGGTAACGCCCCAGGTAAAGTCACCTTTATCGGCCTTATCCACCTCACTTACGATATCAAACAATGCACTGATAGCCAAAACATTCCGGCTTACAAATGCAATTTTATCACCCTTATTGACTGTGAAACTAATGTTATCGAACAGTTTGGTTCCGTCCTCAGCGGTTTTGGAAAGCCCTTCTACACGCAAAATCTGATCACCTACCTCACGCTCGGATTTGAAAGCGATGTAGGGATATTTGCGGGACGACGGCTTGATATCATCAACAGTCAGTTTTTCGAGCAATTTGGCGCGGGAAGTAGCTTGTTTTGATTTCGAAGCATTCGCACTGAAACGGCGGATGAAGTCTTCCAATTCCTTACGCTTATCCTCCGCCTTTTTGTTGGCATCCTGGCGTTGCTTCAAAGCCAGCTGGCTCGATTGGTACCAGAATGAATAGTTACCCGAGAACAGTTGTACTTTGCTGAAATCGATGTCCACTACATGCGTACAAACCTCATCGAGGAAGTGACGGTCGTGGGAAACCACGATGACCGTGTTTTTGAAATCTGCCAGGAAGTTTTCGAGCCACAACACCGTTTCAACGTCAAGGTTGTTGGTAGGCTCATCGAGCAGCAGCACATCAGGATTACCGAAAAGTGCTTGCGCGAGCAGGACACGTACTTTATCGTTCGCATTCAGATCGCCCATTAGTGAATGGTGCAGGTCTTCGCCCAGACCCAGGCCGCTCAAAAGCTGCGCGGCTTCTGTTTCAGCTTCCCAGCCATTCAAATCAGCAAATTCGGCTTCCAGATCAGCGGCTTTTTCGCCGTCCTCATCGGTAAAATCCTCTTTGGCGTAAATGGCTTCACGCTCTTTCATTACTTTATAAAGACGCTCGTGGCCGAGGATTACCGTGTCCATGACGGTGTATGCATCGAACTCGAACTGGTCCTGTTTCAGGAAAGTCATACGCTCGCCAGGGTTCATGCTTACATTACCGGTCTGCGGCTCGATTTCACCTGAAAGAATTTTCAAAAAAGTGGATTTCCCGGCTCCGTTAGCGCCGATCACGCCATAGCAGTTACCAGGGACAAACTTTATATTTACTTCGTCGAACAATACCCTTTTACCGTATCGCAGCGATACGTTCTGAACCGTAATCATCTGTAAATTGATTATTTATGAATGAGACCGCAAAATTACAAAAATCAGGCCGATTTAGCATCCTTGGGCAAACTAAATGCAAACAAAACAGGCCGGTAACAAACCGGCCTGCCTATTAAAATCGGGTATTTTGTGCGATCAGGGGATTACGCGCAAAGTATGCGCACCTTTGGCTACGCTCACTTTCGCACCCTGTTTTTTCAATGCCGGCGTATCACCCTTGCTAACCGACCAGAATTCGACACCGCCATTGCCACTACCGTATTCGAGGTATTCAAACACGGAAACTGCCAGATTGGAGCCGTCCTTGTCGAAAGCTACACTTTGCGGGTAAATGCCGTCGAACGGATAATCCGCCACTTTGGTCAGTGCACCGGTTGCAGCTACTTTATATAATGTAAGAGAAGCACCTGTTCCTGCGCCTGCTTCCGCCCATGGCGAACCGCTTTTGCCTGCATTCGCAGTTACGAGCAAGGCACCATCGGGGCTCAATGCGAACGAGCCGGTGTTCAAACCAACTGCTGCCTGGCCAGCAACTTTGTGCTCAACGGCGCCGTCCATCGAGAAATCGACCACGAAAACTTCGCCCTCGCCAGCACCTTTACCCTGAGGACCTTTGGCATCGAGAACGAGGTAATGCTTGCCGTCGGCAGTAAACCTTCCGAAGGTAGGATCTACGCCTACTTTTACGGGTTTACCGACCATTTCTACGTTTTTCAGCTTTCCCGCCTCGCGGATCACTTTGTATAAGCCTACTTCATTGGAGTTGTCGAGGCTAAATGCGATGAAATCGCCTGATGGATGCCACGAAATGTCGACAATGCGGTTAGTGCTGTCCAATGCTGATGGCAAGTTCAGAAAACGTGCAGGCTTGCCGTCAGGGCCTGCCTCGATGAACACGAGCTCCTTGCCGGTATCATTGGTCGCCAGGATCAATTCATTCTTATTGACGTCGATAGAAGTCGGCTTTTTACCAACCGGAAAGCCAAACTTAGCTTTCGGTGCCGCCAGGTTGCTGATATCGACTACAAACAGCTTCTCCCCTGCCGGAAATTCTTTTGAAAGGTCTTTGTATTCGCCTATGCCATCTTCCGGTCTGATCCGGTTTTCAAGCACGAATGCGAGTGTTCCGGTCGGCGATACGGCCAGTGTTTTGGAGTATCCCAGCGCCGAATTCGATACCAGCGCGGTTCCCAGGCCTTTGCTACCCCTTTCGATCGGGAATTTGATGGTAGTTAGCTGGTCTTTCGATGTGTTGTCTCTTAATAGCTTGCCATCAACCAATGCGGAAGCTGCCAGATCGGCATCAGACACTATAACCAGACCACGGGCATTGAAGGTGATGGGTGATTGAGCTAACGCCGGAACACTTCCCAACGCAGCCAAACCAGCAAATAATGCAACTTTCTTCATGGAAAAGAATTTAAGTTTTAGGTGGTTTGAACAATTTAAGCTTACACCAAAAGAACCTTGCAGGGGCATTTATACCCGTGCAAGGTTCTTTTCAGAATGCGCAATATACAATAAAAAGAAAAACCCCGGCAAGCATTTGCCGGGGTTTCGGGTCACAGGAAGTAAAAATTACGCTGCAACAGCAAGTCCGTTGACGAATTTCGCCAGTTTAGACTTCTGATTAGAAGCTTTCTTCTTGTGGATGATATTTTTCTTTGCCAAACGATCCAACATTGAAGATACAGTTTTGTAAACTTCAACAGCTACTGCCTTATCAGTCGTTTCACGCAATTTCTTGATGTATGAACGGGTAGTCTTGTGCTGGTAACGATTACGCAAACGCTTAGTCTCGTTAGCGCGGATTCTTTTTAAAGCTGATTTATGATTTGCCATTGGTAATGAATATTTTTCTATTTCTCATTTCGGTCTGCAAAAATAGAAATTGCTTCCCAAAACGCCAAATTTCCTTGCAAAATATATTTCGTGTAAATAAACTTATTTAGGCATTCGCTGTACATCCGAGGCCAGGTACTCCTCAATACGCGATTCCAGCTCGTTGTATGGGATATTGCTGTGCAGCTCCCCTTCCACCGCCAAAGATATCTTGCCGGTCTGCTCCGAAATCACAATCACGATCGCATCCGTGGCCTCGCTCATACCCATCGCAGCACGGTGCCGAAAACCCAGTGAAGACGGCACATCTACACCATCGGCAACCGGCAACACGCAGCGCGCCGCTTTCAGAACACCATCGACAATGATCACCGCGCCATCGTGCAGTTCGCTGTATTGGTTGAAAAGCGATACCAGCAACGGCTTGGAAACGCGTGCGTCCAGCATTTCGCCGGTTTCGACATATTTCCCCAGATCGTCGCGCTTGTTCAGCACGATCAATGCCCCCGTAAAGTTTGCAGCGATGGTCTTGCTCGCGTCGATCACCTCTTTCAGGTTTTTTACTTTGAAATCCATCATCGAATTGCCGATGAACTTTTTCAGGAAACCATTATTGGTATAAATAGTCGACTTGCCGATAATCAGCAGAAAACGCCGGATCTCCTGCTGGAAAATCACGATCAATGCTACCGCACCGACGCCCATAAAGTATTGCAGGATGGCTGTCAGTAGACCCAGCCCGAGCCCTTTGACCACCAGATAGAAGACGTAAACGAACAAATATCCCAGAAAAACCCTGCTTGCAATACTTCCCCGAACTAGGGTATATACCTGATAAAGAAGAATGGACACTAAAAAAACATCCAGGATATCAGCCCAATTGATGTTCAGAAAACCCACACGCATACGAAAGGTGATATTTTAGAGCGACTAAATTACTATTTTAATTCGGATAGTTACCTGCGGCCATCCACAGTTTTACCGCTTCCACGGCAGGCTTCACATCGTGTACACGCAGGATCGACGCTCCACGCTCCAATGCCAGCGTGTTGAGCACCGTTGTTCCATTTAACGCTTCTTCGGGCGAAATATGCAAGGTTTTGTAAATTGTCGTCTTGCGCGAAATCCCCACCAGCACCGGGTATCCCAGCAACTGGAACTGTTTCAACTCCCGCGTCAGCTCGAAATTCTGCGCGATGGTTTTCGCAAACCCGAAACCCGGATCGATGATCAGATCGGCGACTCCCTTACTTTGCAATACTGCCACTTTCCGCCTTAAATCCCTGAGGATGTCCGGCACAAGACGTTCGTAATCCGTCAGGTCGTTCATGGTTTGCGGCGTCCCGCGCATATGCATTAATATGTACGGCACGCGCAGGCGGGCGACGGTTTCGAACATCGCGTCGTCGAGCGTTCCGCCGGCCACATCATTAATAATATGTGCGCCTTTGCGAATACCCCGTTCGGCTACTTCGGCCCGAAAGGTATCAACAGAAATGATGAGGTCGGGGAAAAATTTAGCTAATGGCTCCACGGCAGATTCAATGCGGTCGCCCTCCTCCTCCGCGCTCACCTCACGCGCACCCGGGCGCGTAGAATAGCCGCCGATGTCGATCATGCCGGCACCTTCGGAAAGCATCTGACCGGCCTTTTCAACGATCTGATCCATCGCGACAACCCGGCTCCCGGAGTAAAACGAGTCGGGCGTGATATTCATAATCCCCATTACCACAGGCGCCGACAGATCGAGCAGCGCGCCCCGGATATTGAGCGTTTTTTTACTAACTTGCAACATAAATTCTTTTCAAAAACAGGCAAAGGAATGAATATCAAAGCATTCTCTTCCTACCGTCTGAAAGTCTCTAACTCATTTGAAACAGTGAAATCCACAGAATCGGAATATCAGGAAATCATTCAGTATTGCCAAGATCTTTTTACAAAAAAAAACAAGGACTACGGAACATCCTGGCGTATCCTTCGGCTCCCGTCGATTACCGATCAGATCTTCATCAAAGCCCAGCGCATCCGCACTATCCAGGACAAGGGCGTGCAGAAAGTGAATGAGGACGTGTCTTCCGAATTCATCGGTATTATCAATTATTGCGTAATGGCGCTAATCCAGATCGCGGCGGTGGAACAAAACCAGAACATCGACGATTCAGCATTAACAATTCTTTACAATTCTCAGGTGAACGAAGTGAAAGAATTGTTGTTTAATAAAAACCATGACTATGGCGAGGCGTGGCGCGACATGCGTGTGAGCTCCATGACCGACATCATTCTCATGAAACTGCTAAGGATCAAACAAATCGAAGACAATCAAGGACTTACGCTCGTTTCAGAGGGTGTAAAAGCGGGATACCAGGATATTATCAACTATTCGGTATTCTGCCTGATCAAATCGAATGCCTTACAGACCAACTAACAAAGACACACCCAAACCGCCGTCCAGTTTGCAATGAAAATCTTTGCCCAGATCTCACGAGTCCTAGTAGGATTACTCTTCATTTTCTCCGGAATCATCAAGCTGAACGACCCGATCGGAACGCAATATAAGCTGGAAGAATATTTCGAGGTCTTCGCCACCGACCTTCCTGCACTGCATGATTTCTTCATGGCCCTGGTACCGCTGGCGCTGTATTTTTCGGTGTTCCTTTGTACGGCGGAGGTTGTCCTGGGTATCGCATTGCTGGTAGCCTACAAGCCAAAGACCATTTCCTGGCTGCTGCTGGCGATCATTGTATTCTTTACATTCCTGACATTCTATTCGGCCTACTTCAACAAAGTTACCGATTGCGGCTGTTTCGGGGCGGCCATTAAACTTACGCCATGGACCTCGTTTGGCAAGGATATATTCTTGTTGATACTGATTCTGGTGATCGTATACTACCGAAAGAAGTTCAAATCCTACCCTACGGGCATTATTGTCGTTATCTCCACGCTGGTTTCACTAGGCATCGCCATTTATTCGTTGCGTCATTTACCTATTATGGATTTGCTGCCTTACCGTGTGGGCGCCAGCATTCCCGCGCAAATGAAGCCTTCCGAGCCGCTACGTTATCAATATATATTTGAAAAAGACGGCAAAACACTTGAATATGAGCAGTACCCAAGCGATACTACCCTGAAATTCAAGGAAATGGTGGTATTAAATGAGGATGCGAAGCCTAAAATCACAGATTATAAAGTATGGAATGATGCTGGTGATTTCACCGAAGGTACTTTTCAGGGCAAAAAGCTATTTCTGATCATCAAAAGCCTCACCGATATTAATACTGCCGCATTGCCGGATATCAATAAGCTGATCAATGCCGTGAAAGGCAAGGGCGTGGAGCCGGTCATCCTCACTTCCGGCAACAGCGCCGACATCGAGAATTTCCTCTCGCAGCATCAGCTCACCGCTCCCTATTATTATGTAGATGCGACGGTTTTGAAAACCATTTCACGCTCAAACCCTGGCCTTTGGCTTTTGAAAGATGGGATTGTGAAAGGCAAATGGCATTACAACGACACCCCGACTGCCGAAGAAGTGGTAGCCCTTGTCAAATAATGTGACTGACACCCAATCAGATGAAGAATATAATACTCGTCGGGATGATGTCTTCCGGCAAAACCACGCTGGGCAAAAAGCTCGCGCGCGCATTGAATTACCAATTTGTAGACCTCGACAAGCTGATCGAGAAAGACCAGGGAATGGAAATTTCCGCTATTTTCTCGCAGCAAGGAGAAGCATATTTCCGGGAAGTCGAAAGCCGGATTTTGAAGGAAACCTCTACACAAAAAGGCATTGTGCTTGCTTCTGGCGGCGGCACGCCCTGCTTTTTCGACAATATGGACGTGATTAAAGAAATGGGCGTCAGCATTTTTCTCGACGTTCCAGCCGAAGATCTGGCCAGGCGAATCGAAAATCACGGCAAAGACGACCGCCCTATTCTCTCCGGCGCCACCTCGCTCGTCGACACGCTGCAAAACCGCATTACCGACCGGCTGCCTTATTATTCGCAAGCTGATTTCACATTGAAAGGAGAAATAGACGTCAGCCACTTGCTCGAAGTCCTTACGCCTCTGCTATAAAACAAAAAACCTGCGACGAGCAGGTTTTCTGTTTTAAATATTAATACAGATCAGAAAAATACGCCACCCGTAAGCATTACGTTGACAGGCTTGTTAGTGATTTCAACCGATGCGTAGTTGCTGGGATTATTAAGATAATACGGCGTATAAGCAGATTTGTAAGTGGTAAATGTACCTGTCAAATCCACAAAGAAGCGATCGTTGCGCACACCTACGCCCGCTGAGAACAGTAGTTTGCTTCGATCAATGCCATCCGTACGGTCAAGATAAGGGTCAGCAATGTAGGCACCACCTATACGCGCACGGAAGATATTGGCCCTTAGCTCTCCTCCCAATCGGAAATTGACGGTATTACGGAACGTATCTTTGATTTCCGCTTTTGTGTTGTTCTTGAAGTCGCGGTTACCGTCGGCATCCAGAAAACTTGTTGTCGCCCGCATACCGCTGTAACCAACGTATTCCACGGTAGCGGTCACAAAGCCTTTGTTTTGAAAGAACACGGTACCGCCCAAATTGCCGCGCATCGGACCAATCAGCGTGTATTCAAAGTCGTTTGCTGCAATAGGAAGCGAAGTATACGGTGGCGTGATCAGTTTTCCATCGGCATCTTTTACCTTCCCGCCCACAAAGCCCGCGGCTACACTCTGACTAAATGTTTCTTTGATCGCACTAATAGTCGGACTGATCAGCGTTCCGCCGATCTGGAACATCGGATTGAACTTGTAGATAGCACCCAATGAGGCATTGAATCCATTACCACGAACTTTAAAGTCCTCAAATTGATCAATATAGGTCAGCGAAGGGCTATTTACATAGTCATCGCTAAACCGGGACGAGTAGTCGTATTTGATCCTGCTGAACCCGATATTTCCACCCAGGTAAAATTTGTCGTCCAGGTTACCGGCATAAGCAAATGACCATTGCGAAGTCGCGCCTTTGGAAGTAAAATCGCCCGACTGATCCACGACACTCTGGCCATCGATCGCCGTGAAAGGAGGCCCCGAGGTGGTCGTAGGGTTGATCAGGTACATCTGATAGTAGGCTACCGGAATCGAGTTGGCGATCGGATTGCCCGCAGCATCGTTTTTCAAGCCTTTTTCAAGCTCATCGACGGTGTAAGGAGGGCTCGCATTGTTGACAGTCTCCAACACATTGTCGATATAAGCACTGTTATTGTTCCGTCCGCCATACAGGTAACCGTTTTGGAATGACTGCTGGCGGGAGAATGAAACACCGAATGACGATCGCTTCCACTTCCGCTGAAATCCCGGCTGGCTTGCAAACACGACCGAAGCCTGTGGAAAGTTAACCAGGCTGCTGTGTTGCTCATCCTCGTTGCCGAGGTAGTTGGCTTTCGTGCCGGCAATCGTTACGGCCGGGCTTAGTGTAAATTCCGATCGGTTATAGAATCCCAGGCCAGCCGGGTTTCCGTAAATAGAGCTGGCGTCGCCACCAATGGCAGCGTGGTTTCCGCCCAGCGCCTGGAAGCGCGCCGAACCATTCTGGTTGATTTCTGAATAGCGAAGTGCGTCGGTAGCGTATTGTGCAAATGCCGCTGATGAAGTGAGCAGCGAAAAGAGGAGCGCAATTCCTGAGTATGTTTTCGACATGGCAGTTGATACTTATTTCAATACAATTTAAACGAAAACCCTGCAAAATTATGACATCTTGCAGGGTTTGACATGACTATCTCTTTTTCAGGATAGTTGTAAATTATCTTGGACCTCTCGAAGAGCGGCTTGAACTTCCGCCGCCACCGCCGCCACCGCTGGATGGGGCGCTGTAACTTCTTGAAGGAGCGCTATACGACGGCTGGCTGTAAGTCCGGGTCGGAGCGCTGTATGAATCGCTTCTTTGGTTTGAATAACTCCTGCTTGGCGTTCCGTAATCCTGCGTTCTCGATGGAGTGCTGTACGACGGTGCACTGTAAGAAGAAGAGGATGAGCCTCTCGAAGAGCGTGGAGACGAGTAATAGCTTGCGCCATTGGTGTTGCCGCTTTCAGAAGAGTAATTGCTCGAATTAGCCGAACGAGGACGCGAGTAATACACATTACCACTACCGCCATCCACCACCCGTGAACCGTAAGATTCAGCGCTGGTTCTTCCGCCATTTGCTACTGCATTACCACGGCCTGAACGTTCCGACCTTGGTGAAGAATAAGTATCGCCTGAGATCACACGACCACCGTCGCGGCTTCCCCTTGTGGCGGTTTCGGAACGGGTACGCGACGAGTTTACGAAGTTGGAATTGTAACGCTCGCTGCTGCGGTTCCTGCTGGCATCCACTACCCGCGGACCGTAGGTTCTGGTATAGCCTCTGTCGGAATTGTTGATCACGATCACCGGACGGCTGTAAGCCCATGGTGAATAGCCGTAGCCGCCGTAGAAGCTATCGTAGTAACCTCCACCCCAGCCGTACATGCTGTTATACCCCCAAGGACTATACCCCCACGGGCTGTAAAACGGATCATAACCATAGCTCAGCATGCTGCCGTAGCCCCACGGCGAATAACCCCATGGTGAGTACCCCATCATCGACCCGAAGCCGAATCCAAAGGAAGGACGCATCCTGAACCCGCCGTAACCGAAGTTGAGCGACAGGCCTGCATAGCTGCCGGGCCAGTACGATCCGAAACCGCCGTAATATGGGTTATTGAAACTGGCTGAATTATAGCCGTCGACAAAACCGGCATTATAGCCCACGTCTGTCGATACCTGGCGTTTTACGACTCTGGACGAAAGGTAATTTTCGTCGTAATAGTCCGCTGTGCCGTTTTCGGAATACTTGCCTGTATAGGTGTAGTCCGGGTTGTCCGAACGGGATACTTCCTGATCACCTCCCCGGTCCGCCAATACGAGGCCTCCGCCGGAGTTGCCCCCGTAGAGATCATCATATCCGCCGCCCGAGCGTGATGCATACTGATTTGAAGTACATCCCCAAGCTCCCAACAGCACCAGCAAAGACAAATATTTTGCTTTATTGAACATACTCATGGCTTTTAAGGATTAAAAGTTTGTTGCTAATATAGGTATAAAACGCATTCTCCCTGCGAAGTAAACGTCCGTAACTATACATTAATTCCAAAGTTAACATAAAAAACTATCTTTGCAACTCCCTTGAAAAACAGGCCTGGATTAACGTAATACTCCATTTCAATTCCAAAATAATACAAAGTAATGAGTAAAGCCTTGCCAACACGAAGTGAAAACTACTCCGAATGGTACAATGAATTAGTGAAACGCGCCGACCTGGCCGAAAACTCACCGGTAAGAGGTTGTATGGTGATCAAACCGTACGGGTACTCTATCTGGGAAAAAATGCAGCGCGCGCTGGATGACATGTTCAAAGAAACAGGCCACACCAATGCCTATTTCCCGCTTTTCATCCCGAAATCGTACCTGAGCAAGGAGGCTTCGCACGTGGAAGGATTTGCCAAGGAATGTGCCGTAGTAACGCATTATCGCCTCAAAAACGACCCGAACGGCAAAGGCGTGGTCGTTGACCCGGAAGCGAAACTGGAAGAAGAGCTAATCGTGCGCCCGACTTCGGAAACGGTCATCTGGAGTACTTATAAGAACTGGATCCAGTCGTACCGTGACCTGCCGTTGCTCATCAACCAATGGGCGAATGTCGTGCGTTGGGAAATGCGTACGCGCCTGTTCCTGCGTACAGCCGAGTTTCTTTGGCAGGAAGGCCACACGGCGCATGCGACAGCGCAGGAAGCGGTAGCCGAAACGAAACAAATGCTGGAAGTATACGCGCAGTTTGCCGAAGAATGGATGGCGGTACCCGTGATCAAAGGCGTGAAAACACCTAACGAACGTTTCGCCGGGGCCGAAGATACTTATTGTATCGAAGCCATGATGCAGGACGGAAAAGCATTGCAAGCCGGTACCTCCCACTTCCTGGGCCAGAACTTCGCGAATGCATTCGACGTAAAATTCCAGGATAAGGAAGGCAAGCTGGATTATGTTTGGGGAACGTCATGGGGTGTAAGTACACGTCTGATGGGTGCGCTCATCATGGCGCATTCCGACGACGCTGGCCTCGTGCTGCCTCCGAAACTGGCGCCTATCCAGGTGGTGATCGTTCCTATTTACCGGAACGACGAACAGCTTGCGCAGATTTCCGAAAAAGTTGCGGAGATCACGAAAGACCTGAAAAAACTGGGTATCAGTGTCAAATACGACAGCAGCGACAATGCGAAGCCAGGCTTCAAATTCGCTGAGTATGAATTGAAAGGTGTTCCCGTGAGACTGGCTATGGGAGGCCGCGATCTCGAAAACGGTACGGTTGAAGTAGCCCGCCGCGATACCAAAACCAAAGAAACGGTTTCGGTCGAAGGCATTGCCGCTTACGTTCAGAACCTGCTCAACGACATCCAGGAATCTATTTACAAAAAGGCATTGCAATTCCGCGAAGAGAATACCTATAAAGTGGACTCTTTCGAAGAATTCAACAATATCCTCGATACCAAAGGCGGGTTTATCCTCGCGCACTGGGACGGTACTTCCGAGACCGAAGAGAAGATCAAGGAAGAAACGAAAGCGACCATCCGTTGTATCCCTCTGAACCAGGAAGCCGAAGAGGGCGTTTGCATTTACTCAGGTAAGCCGTCCAAAGGACGTGTTGTTTTTGCCCGGGCATACTAATTTTCATTCTCATGCATTCGTGAGAGAAGTTTTCACGATTGCTTTTTTAAACCATCTAAATATAGAATTATGAGTCAGGCAAAGGCTGGTGACAAAGTGCAGGTACACTACAAGGGTACCCTGCCGGACGGACAACTTTTTGATTCCTCCGAAGGACGTGAGCCTTTGAGCTTTACGCTGGGAAGCGGACAGGTGATCAAAGGATTCGACGATGGCGTAACGGGCATGGAAATCGGCGCAAAAAAAACCATCCATATCCCTAATGCGGAAGCATACGGCCCGGTGAACGACGAAATGATCATCCAATTCGACCGTGCACAAATCCCTGCCGACATTCCTCTGGAAGTAGGCGGCACTTTGAATATGCACCAGGACGGCGGCCAGGTGATCCCGGTTGTTGTGAGAGAAGTTACCGACGCTTACGTAGTGCTCGATGCCAACCACCCGTTGGCGGGACAGGACCTTATTTTTGAACTGGAATTGATAGGTATCAACTAATCAACCTATGCCATTTTAGTGCGGCTGGCGATCGGGAATCCGATAACCAGCCGCTTTTTTATTCCGTCCATTTCAGACTGAAACTTTCGGGTTTTCCTTTGGACAGTTTGAGCAAGACCTGCCGCGCGGCGAGGTCCTGTAACATCCGTTCCGCCCTTTTTTCGGAAATATTGATGATTTTTGAAAACGCCTTAGCGGTTACCGAATCGGTTTCTTTAAGGTGGGTGATCAACGTTTTGACGTGGCGCGTAGCCAGCAGTTTTTCTGTCTCCGAATCAGTTCCGTTGTAAAGCAACAGCCTTGGAATAGGCATGCTTTTATCCTTCACGCGAATGTAAATAATGCGTTCGCCTTTTTCATTCAATGCGTGATGGGGCTTATCCTCACTTTCATGGATGGTCACCCGCAAAACTTTCCTGCCGTCCAGGTTTTCCGATTTGATCTGTACCACCAATTCCGGCTCAATGAGTTTGACAAGCGCCTTTTCAAGCTTTTGCAACTCCCGCAACTCCGATTGCACGCCCATAATGGCGCCATGGTCCGCCACACCGATCAGCAGGTTTCCTCCCGAGGTATTGGCAAAGGAAACAATGGTTTTCGCAATCTTGAAAGGACTGTCTATCGTCCTCTTGAACTCGGTGGTGAGCCCCTCCCCTTCCTTAATTAACTGAATGATACTTTTATCCATGCATTTAAATCAACCCGTATTTCTTGCCCGGCATCGACCGGACCATCCCCTGGAATTCGAGGTTTAACAGCAGCGTAGCCAGCCGGTTCAAATGAATGCCCGATTGCCATGCGAGCTCATCGATCTGCATGGCTCCCCGCTGTTTTAACAGTGAGAGAACCTGGCCTTCGTCCTGTGTAAAACCCTCGAAAGTCATCGCCGTCTGATCGGAAATATCCACCTGCCTCGCTTCGGGCATTCCTTCTCCCCAACCCAGCGCCTCGGCCATATCCGCCACCGAAGTAAAAATCGAGGCCTTGTGGTCGCGGATCAGAAAGTTGCAGCCTTCCGATTGCGGCTCATGTATAGCACCCGGTACTGCAAACACATCCCGATGGTAGTTCTGTGCAAACTCGACGGTAATCAGGCTCCCTCCGGTACGCCCCGATTCCACTACTATGGTAACATCACTGAGCCCCGCAATAATTCGGTTGCGCGCCGGAAATCTCATAAAATCCGGCTTCGTCCCCAACGCGTTTTCCGTGACGATCCCTCCATTATCCTGCATTTCAAGAGCAGTCCGCTGGTGGACCGCCGGATAGATCACATCCAACCCGCTCGCCATAACACCCAGCGTCGCCATGTTGTTACGCAGGCAATGCCGGTGTGCAGTGATATCCACACCATAGGCCAGTCCGCTGACCACAAGCGGCTGGTACGGCGCCAGGTCGCGAATGATATTTTCCGTCACGGCCTTCCCGTACTCGCTGATTTTCCGGGTGCCTACGATACCTACCGTACGCGGCCAGTTAAAATCCGTGTTCCCTCTGGCGTACAAAGCAATTGGCGCATCGTAAAGCGGCCGGAGGCGCGCCGGGTATTCCGGCTCGTTGAAGAAAAGTAATTGCGTTCCGGTCTTGCGGCATTGCGAGAGCTCTCTTTCCGCCAGTTCCAGAGTGTTTTTACCCAAAACGGCCTTCACGATCTTGTCGCCGATACCCGGAATTTTGATAAGCTTTTTGTAATCCGCATGAAAAACCTGGGAAGCGCTGCCACAGTAGCTGATGAGTTGGCGGATCGTCACGGCCCCGATGCCGGGGGTATGCATTAATGCGAGAATGCAGATTTTCTCTGCGTCGGAGGATGGTTGCATGATATAGTGTGTTGGTTGAGTTTGTGGACGCCGACGCCTGGCATGCATTTTGCGCATATACGTCAGCAGTTCATTTCAAAAATAAAATAATAATCTGAAAACCAAATATGGAAAACCTCGAAACCGACGTAGCCGAAACCGAGCAACATTATGAAGGCATGGGCGCCACCTGCCATCCCGAAGGAGTTTATTACCGTGTATGGGCGCCACACGCCGAAAGCGTTTCGGTCATTGGAAGTTTCAACAACTGGAATAGTACCGCCACTCCACTGCAACCGGAAGAGAATGGCATGTGGGGTGCGCTGGTTGAAAATTCAAAGGAGGGGGATGAATACAAATTCGTCCTCAAAACACCTGCCGGCGAGCTCTACCGCAACGATCCTTACGCGCTGAAAATGACCAATTCCGCAGGTAACTGCATTGTTTACAACCACGAGTCATTCGACTGGCAGGATGTAAATTTCCAAATGCCCGGTTGGCATGAGCTGGTTATCTACGAGCTCCATGTTGGTACTTTTAATGTAAAGCAGCAAGGGCAGGTCGGCACATTCTACACGGCTATCGAGCGCATTCCCTATTTAAAAGACATGGGTTTCAATGCGGTAGAGCTGATGCCCTGTTCCGAATTTCCCGGTTCAAGGTCGTGGGGCTATAACCCTGCCAATCCCTTTGCCATTGAATCCGACTACGGTGGTCCGGACGGCTTGAAAGCGTTTGTTAAAGCCGCGCATGAAGCGGGTATCGCCGTAGTCCTCGACGTGGTATACAACCATTTCGGCCCGTCGGACCTCGATCTCTGGCAGTTCGACGGCTGGCAGGAAAACGATGGCGGAGGCATTTACTTTTACAACGACTGGCGCTCCGAAACACCCTGGGGCAATACCCGCCCCGATTACGGTCGCGGTGAAGTGCGGCAGTACATTCACGACAATGCCCTGATGTGGCTCCGCGATTATCGCATCGACGGCCTGCGCATGGACATGGTGCCCTACATACGCAACGTAAAAGCCAACGGCAATCCCGGGGACGACATCGCAGAAGGCATTTCGCTCATGCAATGGATCAACAAGGACATTCGCGACAGCTGTGGCAATTGCATTACCATTGCCGAGGATATGCATTCATTGGATTTCATCACCAATTCGGTCGAAAATGGCGGCCTGGGCTATGGGTCACAGTGGGATGCGGAATTTGTGCATTCTATCCGCGACGCTGTTATTACGGCAAACGACCAGGACCGCAATATGGACAGCGTCGTCGCAGCCATTACCAACCGCTACAATTCCGACGCTTTCCAGCGGATTATCTACACCGAATCACATGACGAGGTAGCTAATGGAAAGGCGCGCGTCGCAGAGGAAATTGCCGATGGTGATGTAAATAACTGGTATTCCAAAAAGCGGGCGGCATTGGGCGTTGCGTTGGTACTTACTTCGCCCGGCATCCCGATGATATTCCAGGGACAGCCATTGCTGGAAGACAAATGGTTTTCCGACAGCGACCCGATCGACTGGTCGAGGCTCGAAAAATTCAGCGGCTTCGCGGCCTTGCACCGTGACATGATCCACATCCGCCGAAACTGGTTTGGCGTCACCAAAGGCCTTCAAGGCCAGAATGTCGGTATTATCCGGCAGGATAATGAGAAAAAAGTGATCGTGATGCACCGCTGGGACGAAGGCGGCCCGAAAGACAGTGTGGTGGTCGTATTCAACTTTTCAACCGAAACTTTCTCGGATTACAAAGTCGGATTTCCCCGGGCAGGCAAATGGAACCTGCGGTTCAATAGCGACAACGAATATTACGACGCCGATTTCTCGAATCTGGGCGTTTTCGATGTAGACACTATGGACGGCGAAATGGATGGCTGCGGGCAATTCGCGTCGTTACAAATCCCGCCGTATTCGGCTTTGATCTTTTCCCAGGAAGAATAGAAGATAGAGGTAAGGGAGGAAGGAGTAAAGGGACACCATCCTCCCTTTTCTCCCTTTCCTCCATCTTCTATTCTTCCTTTAATCAATCGTTCTAAAAATTCTGTCCCATCGAATCTTTTTGAGGAAGCTGGTCGGGTTGGGATCGATGGACATCCATACGAAAACCGCCTTTCCTACAACATGGTCTTTTGGGACAAACCCCCAATAACGCGAATCGGCGGAATCGTGGCGATTGTCGCCCATCATGAAATAGTAATCCTGTTTGAATGTGTAGTTACTGATCTGCTTGCCTCCGATCGTGATTTTGTTCTTTTCCACGATCACATTTTCGTTACCATCGAAATTCCGGATAATATCGCCGTAAAGCGCAATGTTCAGCTCGGTTAATGGTACGGTCATCCCGGCTTTCGGCACCATGATAGGCCCGTAGTTATCCTTATTCCAGTCGATTGCGTCACTTGAAGGGAAGAGGTAAGGCTCTTTCAAACCTTTTTCCATAAGCACGGGCTGTACGCGCTTTACGAAGTCGTAGGTTTTTAGCTTCTCGGCCAATGCGGCGGTCGTTTTTACGATGTAGCCTGGCTCATCGTTGGAGGCAATGCTATCGCCGAATGTCTCGGTAAACTGTGCGTAGTCGACAATTCCGTTCTTGTGGAACACATTCTCTTCATTTACAGTGGTTTTTACAGACACAAAATACTCGTTCTGCATACGCGGGGGCAGCACCTGCGCCTGCCCGTTCACGTAAACCTCCCCAAGCCTGACTTCCAGTTTATCGCCTGGAATACCCACGCACCGCTTAATGTAGTTCGAACGCAGGTCTGTCGGATGGGGATGCAGGTCAGGGAGTACGTTACCATATTTCTGATACATATCCGGATGCTCGACGGGTAGATAGAACACGACCACATCGCCATTTTTAATATCCGTGAAACCCGGTAAGCGGTATTGTGGAAGCCTGATCCAGTCGAGGTAGGAAGGAATGCTGGTACCCCAGATCGTCTGATGCGTAAGCGGTACCTGCAACGGCGTAATTGGTGTGGTTGTGCCATAATGCAGCCTGCTTACAAACAGGTAATCACCTACCAGCAGGCTATTCTCCATCGAAGGCGTGGGAATTACGAATGCACTGAAAAACAACCAGCGGATCAATACGGCTGCGACGACTGCAAACAGTATTGAGTCGAACCATTCCCGGAAGGCTGATTTCCTTTTCGGAGCACTCTGGGGTTTTGAAACTATTTCTGCTACGGACATGAAACTATTGATTTAGCGAGGTATTCTATGCAATATACCCGTTATCTCTATAAACTAATAATTATTATATAATATTAATTTATATATAATATCCAAAGAAAAGGGAAGAACCTTTCAGTCCTTCCCTCTGTATGGATGCGATTCCAGATTCTTAGTTGATAACCCGGAAAATGCGGCTCCAACGAATTTTGTTAAAGAAGCTGGTCGGGTTCGGGTCAATGGACATCCAGACAAACACAGCCTTACCAACAATATGGTCCATTGGAACGAAACCCCAGTAGCGCGAATCGGCCGAGTTGTGGCGATTATCTCCCATCATAAAGTAATAGTCCTGCTTGAATGTGTAGCTGGTAATAACCTTCCCGCCCACTTTCACCGATTTTTCATCGACGACTACATCTTCGTTATCCTCGTAGTTCTTGATAACCGGGCCATACATTGCTACATTTTCAGGTGTGAGTTGTACGGTCATCCCTTCTTTGGGAACGGTAATCGGTCCATAATTATCGCGGTTCCATTTGAAAAGCGACGAATTGGGGTACAGCATCGGCTCGCTGATACCGTTATCCGTTTTCACCAGTGTAATGCTTTTCACGAAATCATAGGTTTTTAGCTTCGCAGCGATTTCCGTGGTCGTAAAAACCAGGTAGCCCATTTGCTCATTTCCTCTAATGGTGTCGTTCTCACCGTCGGTAAAAGCATTGTATTCCGAAATTCCGTTTTCACGGAACACCTTTTCTTCATTCACCGCAGTGGTAGTTGCCACAAAGTACTCATTCTCCATTCTCGGAGGATTTTCCATTGCCTGGCCGTTGGCGTATACCTGCAAATCGCGCACCTCTACCTTGTCGCCCGGGATACCCACGCAGCGTTTGATATAGTTGGTTTTCAGGTCAACCGGATGCTGCAATTCAGGCGGATAATTGAACACCACCACATCGCCCCTCTTCACTTCACTGAAACCCGGCAGGCGGTATTGCGGCAACTGGATCAGGCTGGTGTAAGAAGGAATGTTGGTTCCCCAGATCGTCTGGTGCGTGAGCGGAACCTGCAACGGCGTTTTCGGCGTACGTGTTCCATAATGCAGCTTGCTCACGAAAAGGAAATCGCCCACGAGCAGGCTGTTCTCCATCGATGGAGTCGGGATGGTAAATGCTTCAAAAAACAGCCAGCGGATCAAAGTTGCGGCGACTACCGCGAATAAAATGGAGTCGAACCACTCCCTTGCCGGTGACTTCTTCTTTTTGGATTCAACTGAACTGGAAGTCAACTCTTTATTAACAGCCATGCGATGATTGATAGTTAGAATACTTTAAATTTTGAGGAGGTCATTCATCCCGAACACTCCGAATTTGCCCGGAAGCCATTCGGCAGCTACTACCGCACCGAGCGCAAAACCCTGGCGATTATGGGCCGTGTGGGATATTTCGATGGTATCCACTTCCGATTCGTAACGAACAATGTGGGTACCAGGCACTTCCCCGCGGCGTTCGGCCAGGATTTGCAGATAACCTTCTTCATTTTCAGGAGCCAGCTTCCATCCGTCGACATTTCCCATTTCCTCGATAATGCCTTCTGCGAGCGTAATGGCCGTACCGCTTGGCGCGTCGAGTTTGTGAATGTGGTGAACTTCCGTCATCGAGCTCTGGTATTCGTGGCCGTTCATCAGCCGCGCCAGCATGCGGTTCAGCCGGAAAAACAGGTTGACGCCTATACTGTAATTGGAAGCGTAGAAAAACGAACCCGACTGGGCCTTGCAAAGCGCTTCCACTTCCGTGCGGCGGTCGAGCCAGCCCGTGGTGCCGCACACGATCGGCCAGCCTTTTTTGAGGCAGTAAATAATATTTTCAAATGCGGACTCTGGTGAGCTGAACTCGATGGCTACATCCACGTCGGCAGTTTGCAGCTTGTCCATATCCGCACGGTTTTGCACATCAATTTTCCCTACAATCGAATGTCCCCGTTCAATGGCAATCTGTTCGATCGTCTTCCCCATCTTTCCGTACCCCAGTAATAGTATTCTCATTAATCTGTTATTTGAAAATCAGTACTCTTTTAAATCACTTAAAATTGAACACCATGCGTAAACCCGGCGTAGGGGTCTGCATAGCGGGCTGGTTCAGTTTCGGGCTCACATTCAGGGTCAGGTCGTCCGAAAGGTCGAATGTCTTCAAATGCGCCGCCACATTGGCCTCGATGATCGACAATGTGTAAATCAGGCCCGTTACGATAATGGCAAAGCCACGGTTCCGGCGCCAGTAGTTCTTTTGCCGGACAATCTGGCTATGTGTCGCGTCCCGGTACTCGCTGCTCGTGTTCAGCAGGTTTCTGACCCTCACATTCACGGTGGCGTCGTCGCTTGCCAGTTCTTTTTTACGGTGTCCGTAATCCGGATCGTTCTTGTCCAGCACATAAAACGACTTATATGCATCGAGAAAATCGTGGTACTTGATCGTATTCAGGTAATAGGTATAAAGTCCTCCGCCGAATGCCAGGTATACGATAGGCGCCTTCCAGTAATCCCGGTTATAAATCTGCCCGGCGCCCGGTATCAATGCCAGCTTCGTAGCCGTTTTCGGCACCGGCATCCATTTCTTTTTAACGTTTTTTAACGAATCTGCCTGGGCCAGAGTAGTGCTGTCCAACGCGACAGCCGGCAATTTTTCGGTTTTCAGACTATCCTTTTTACCCTCTGTCTGTGCTGCAATCCGGCCTGAAACCAGCAAAATCAACCCTAACAATACCCAGTTTTTCAACGTTTACTTAAATTTCAGTGTTTCTAAAATCTTTTTCAGTTCGTCCTGAGAGCCAAAAGGGATCTTAATCTCACCCTTGTGCTGCTCATTGGCTTTTACCGATACTTTTGCCCCGAAATAGGACGAAAGCTGGAACTGTAACGACTTTATTTCCTGATTAATTGTCGGTTGTTTTTTCGACTCAATGGGGATATTACTCATCATTCCGAGCTTCCGTACCTCGTCTTCGACCTTCCTTACCGACCATCCTTCCTCGATGATCTGGTTGAAAATTTTCAACTGGCTCTGGTCGCTGTTGATCGTGATTAGCGCCCGGGCATGGCCCATACTGATCTTATCGTCGCGCAATGCCGCCTGGATCACCGGCGGCAATTTGAGTAAGCGGATATAGTTATTGACGGTCGTGCGGTTCTTGCCCACGCGCGCGCCGAGTTCTTCCTGTTTGAGGCTGCATTCAAGGATCAGTCGCTGGTAGCTCAATGCAATCTCGATCGCATTCAGGTTTTCGCGCTGGATGTTCTCGATGAGCGCCATTTCCAGCATCTGCTGGTCGTTGGCGGTACGAATGTAGGCCGGGATGGTGGTCATTCCGAGCGAGCGCGAGGCTTGCAAGCGACGTTCCCCGGAAATCAGCTGGTAGGAATCCTCCGAAAGCTGTCGTACGGTAATCGGCTGGATAATCCCCTGGACCCGGATCGAATCGGCAAGTTCTTCCAGTGATTCCTGGTCGAACTTCGTCCGGGGCTGGTAAGGGTTTGCCTCGATCTGGCTCACGTCGATCTCGTTCATCGAGCCGATGATTTCGGCTGGCGAAATGCGCGTGTTAGCCCTGGGCGTGTTGATTTTCTCGGAGTCTTGCAGAAGAGCGCCTAATCCTCTTCCCAGTCCGGTCATTTTTTTCGTCTTGCTGCTATTCTCCATTGCCTGTTCGTACTATCGTGATCAGTTCACCCTGTCGGAGAGCAAACCGTTTTTACTGAGAATCTCTCTTGCAAGGTTCAGGTAGCTAACGGCCCCTTTGCTGTCCGAATCCTGTGCCATGACAGGGATCCCGAAGCTCGGCGCCTCACTGATGCGTACGTTACGAGGGATAATGGTATTGAAAACAAGAGATTCGAAGTGATTGGTAACCTCGGTCACCACCTGGTTGGACAGACGCAGGCGGAGGTCGTACATCGTGAGCAGGATACCCTCGATGATCAGGTTGGTATTCAGTCGCGACTGAATGATCGTAATGGTATTCAACAGTTTACCCAAGCCTTCCAATGCGAAATACTCGCATTGCACGGGAATAATCACCGAGTCGGCTGCGGTAAGGCTGTTGATCGTGATAAGACCAAGCGAAGGAGAGCAGTCGATGATAATGAAGTCGTACTCATTACGCACCTCTTCGATAGCATCCTTCATCCGGTGTTCCCGGTTTTTAAGGTTAATCATTTCGATCTCCGCCCCTACCAGGTCGATATGCGACGGCAGCAGGTTCAGGTTGGGAAAATCGGTTTGCAGGATGATTTCCGAAGTCTTCGCCTGCTCCACCATGCATTCGTAAATGCTGTTCTCCATCTCCTGCGGATTGAAACCGAGCCCCGACGTAGAGTTGGCCTGCGGGTCGGCATCGATAATGAGTGTGCGGAATTCTAGCGCGGCCAAACTGGCCGCAAGGTTAATAGCAGTGGTGGTTTTCCCTACGCCTCCCTTTTGGTTTGCAATTGCAATTACTTTGCCCATGTATTCATTTGAGTTACCAATGTCAAATTTCTATTATTCGGGGCAATCTACCAAAAAATGTTCCACGGAGTTTTCAAGAAAACACCAAACTAGCTGATAATGAGATTTTTAAATGATATTATTATTTAATTAAAAATAATTTGGACTGAAAAAAGGCGAATGTTTCACGCCCACACCTGCGTTCCTTCCGTACAGTTCTTGCACATCTCTATCTCTGAACGAGATCGGATCAACGAAGCCCGGAAATCGCGGTACTTCTTCCCTTTCCAAAGCTGCCGGAACGTGGATGTTTTCATATCGCCCAGCTTGTACTCGGCGTCCTTGTCGAAACAGCACGGCACCACGGCACCGTCCCAGGTGATCACGCACGAGTGCCACATTTTCCAGCAGTGATCTACGAATTTGTTTTTGATGGAATACTTCCCGTCAGATTGCACCTGGTAGCGCGAGTATTTTTCAATGGTAGGGATCAGGTCGGAACCTTCTTCGTAATCGTAAATCTGCGCAGTTTTCAGGCCTACTTCATCCACGCCCATTTCCTCGGCCAGCTTTTTCACATCTTCAATCTGATGCTCATTGGGCTTTACGACGAGAAACTGGAATATCACATGCGGCGTCGCAGATTTAAGCTCCTTCTTCCATTTAATGATGTTGCGCGTTCCTTCCAGTACTTTTTCAAGGTTTCCACCGACGCGGTATTGCTGGTAAACGTCCTGCGTGGTACCATCAATAGAAATGATCAGTCGGTCAAGACCCGATTCCACCGTTTTGCGCGCTTTCTCGTCGGTGAGGTAATGCGCATTAGTGGAAGTGGCCGTGTAAATGCCCTTCTTATGCGCATACTGGACGAGTTCGAAGAATTTGGGGTGGAGATAGGGCTCGCCCTGAAAGTAGAATATCAGGTATAATAAAGTATCCGCGAGCTCGTCGATGGTTCTTTTATATAACTTTTCTTCCATCATTCCCGTCGGTCGCGTGAACGAGCGGAGGCCGCTGGGGCATTCGGGGCAGCGTAGGTTACAGGAAGTAGTCGGCTCGAAAGAAATCGCGATCGGCATTCCCCAGTGCACCGGGTTACCCGTCATTTTGGAATAAAAATAGCTTCCCAATATCTGCATCGCATTCCACGCCCGCTTCGGCGTCACTTTCGACATCAGGTTCAGGCCATCCTTAAAATTCTTGTTCATATGCTGTGCATTCATCGATCAGCGCGCGCCTACCGGCCTGATGATCAGTTTAAATAGCGTTGATAATTACAATACAGCGATTCCGGTGGTGTACTTGATTTCGGAAATTACGAAATAACTGCTGATGTGTAACACGCTCGACAGGGCAGAAAGTTTATGCTGGTAAAACTGATTGTAAGCCTCGCCATCCTCGACGACCACTTTCAGCATGTAGTCGAAGTTACCCGACACGACCGAGCATTCGAGCACTTCGGGCATTTTTACAATGGCCTGATTGAAGTCCTCGAAGCTCTCTTTCCGCTGTTTATCCAAAGTAACATTGCAGTAAACCACCAGACTTTTCCCCAACTTCCGACGGTTCAACAGGCACACATATTTATCGATAAACCCTTCTTTTTCAAGCTTTCGGATACGCTCATGCACGGGCGTGACTGACAAATTGATCTTGCTCGCGATCTCCTTGATCGTCATTTGGGCATTCTGCTGCAACAAATCCAGGATTTTTCGGTCGGTCAGGTCGGGTTGCATAAAGTATTTTTTGTGGCTGAACGTAGGCTGTGAACGTTCCCGGCAGGAATTTTTCTTATCAATGAGATCAAAAATAGTTTTCTTTTCTGTCTTTTTTAGCCCTCATAGTATGTTTTTCTGCCAAAAATTAATTTTGACCCATTAATCTAAACTATAAACACTACACATACCGATGATCATTGGTGTCCCAAAAGAAATCAAGAACAACGAAAACCGGGTAGCTTTAACGCCCGCAGGAGTCACAGAGCTGCGTAAGCACGGACACGCGGTGTACGTGCAGACAGAAGCGGGCAAAGGCAGCGGGTTTACCGACGAACAATACACACAAGCCGGAGCAAGCATTCTCCCAACCATCGAAGAAGTTTACGGCATCGCCGAAATGATCATTAAAGTAAAGGAGCCCATTGAGAGTGAATATCCGCTCATTAAAGAAAATCAGCTCCTCTTCACCTACTTCCACTTCGCTTCCTCCGAGCCCCTCACCCACGCCATGATCGGGCGCAAGGCAGTCTGCCTCGCCTACGAAACCGTCGAAAAAACAGACAGAAGTCTCCCGCTTCTCGTTCCGATGAGCGAAGTAGCAGGCCGTATGGCCATACAGGAAGGAGCCAAATACCTCGAAAAACCGATGGGCGGATTTGGCATCCTGCTCGGCGGCGTGGCGGGTGTGAAACCGGCGAATGTACTCGTCCTCGGCGGCGGCATTGTAGGAACACAATCGGCGAAAATGGCGGCAGGACTTGGGGCCAACGTTACGATCATGGATATCAGTCTGGCGCGACTCCGTTACCTGGAAGACATTATGCCGGCCAATGTGGACACGGTCATGTCCAACGAATACAACATCCGCGAGCTGATCCAGGGTGCGAACCTGATCATCGGCGGCGTGCTGATCCCCGGTGCCAAAGCGCCATCGCTCATTACCCGCGATATGCTCAAACTGATGAAGCCCGGTACAGTGATGGTGGACGTAGCTATTGACCAGGGCGGATGTTTCGAAACTTCGAAAGCTACCACACACGAACATCCGATCTACGAAGTCGACGGCGTGGTGCATTACTGTGTAGCCAACATGCCGGGCGCGGTACCTTACACCTCCACGCTGGCGCTCACCAATGCAACCCTCCCATATGCATTGCAATTGGCTAACCAGGGCTGGAAACAGGCTTGTTCGTCCAACGAGGAGCTACGCAAAGGCTTGAATGTCGTTCACGGAAAAGTAGTATTTAAAGGTGTTGCCGAAGCATGGCATTTACCTTATACGGACGTCAAAGAATTATTCTGAATCAGCAAACCTGACTAGATAAACCCGGCCATTTTTAATGCGCCGGGTTTTTGTTTTCTAAAAATATTACAATTACTTTCTTCAAAGCATTGCGATTACCAATTATTGTTCTTACTTTTGCGTCACGATTTGAAGGAACATCCGTTCGCTTCTCTGCTCATAAACGGTCTAGTACATTTATAGATCACCTGCCAGCCTCAAAATTTGTCCCGGCTGGACCTACCGTTCACACGCAGAGCCCCACGGATGGTTAGTGGTGGGCTTTGTGCAATCCCTTTCAATTATTTACGATTACAGCCGGAATGCCGGCGATATGGTCCGATTTCAGTCGGAACTAATGCATTTGCTGGGCTCGTCCCGCAGGATCATTGTGTTGTTTCCAGCCATCATCGCCCCTCTTCCGCAAAACCGTTCAATTCAAGAATTAATACTAAAAGCAATAGAATGACTACTGAAACTTTTCAAACTTTCGAAGAGCTTGGACTCAACGAAAACATCCTGAAAGCCTTGCAAGAAATGGGTTTTGAAAAACCCTCACCGATACAGGCACAGGGAATCCCGGCAGTTTTGCAGGGCTCTGACGTAATTGGTCAGGCTCAGACCGGTACCGGTAAAACTGCGGCATTCGGTATTCCCGTGCTGGAAAGAATAGATCCATCTGTTAATGCAGTTCAGGCCCTGATCCTTTGCCCTACCCGTGAATTGGCGGTGCAGGTATCGGAAGAACTCGGCCGTCTGTCCAAATTTATGCGTGGCGTACGCATCGAAGCCATCTACGGTGGCGACTCGATCGACCGTCAGATCCGCTCTTTGAAAAAAGGGGTACATATAGTAGTAGGAACTCCGGGCCGTGTAATGGACCACATGGAGCGCCGCACCCTGAAATTCGACGAAGTACGCATGATGGTACTCGATGAGGCTGACGAAATGCTCGATATGGGCTTCCGTGAGGACATCGAAAGCATCCTGGCCGACATGCCGGAAGATCGTCAGACGATCCTTTTCTCGGCAACCATGTCGAAGCCGATCATGTCGATCACCAAGCGCTTCCTGAACGACCCTACCCTGATCAAAGTCGTTCGCAACGAGCTGACCAACCAGAATATCGAGCAGGTTTACTTCGAGGTGAAGCCACAGGCGAAAGTCGAGGTAATGACCCGTCTGATCGATATGTACCACATCAAATCCCTACTGGTTTTCTGTAACACCAAACGTAAGGTGGACGAGATCGTCGAAGACCTGCAATTGCGTGGTTATGCATCGGAAGGCATCCACGGCGATCTCCGCCAGCAGCAACGCAGCAATGTAATGAGCAAATTCAAGGCAGGTGTTACTACTATCCTTGTTGCTACCGACGTTGCAGCGCGTGGTATCGACGTAAGCGGCCTGGATGGCGTGATCAACTACGACATTCCGATGGACGAAGAATATTACGTACACCGTATCGGTCGTACCGGCCGCGCAGGAATGTCCGGTAAGGCGTTCTCCCTTGTGGCACGTGACGAAAAGTACCGTCTGAAATCCATTGAAGGTTATACCAAAGTTAAAATCGAAAAAGGGGTTATTCCTTCATTCGAAGATATCGTGGGCGTTCGCAAGGCTCGTTTTGTGGAGAATATTTCAAATTCCATCAAAGACAGCAACGACGAAGAACTGTACAACGACGTACTCGAAATGCTGCACCACAGCGGTTTCTCTACCGAGCAAATCGTTGGCGCAATGGCGAAGCAGATCATGGGTGTTCAGAAAAACGAGTACTCCGACAGCAACCTGGCATGGGAAGAGCGTCGCAGCGACCGTCGTGAAGGTGGTAACGACCGTTTCGGTGACGACCGCCGCGGCCGTGGCGATCGTCGTGAAGGCGGCCGCTTTGGCGAACGTCGTGAAGGTAGCCGTTTTGGCGACCGTGGTGGTGATCGCGGTGGCGACCGTTATGCACCACGCGGCGAGCGCGGTGACCGTGGCGAAAGAGGTGATCGCGGCGAACGTCGCCAATCGACTCCTGAGCCAGGTATGACCCGTTTGTTCCTGAGCCTTGGCCGTAAAGACCACATTATGCCGAAAGACATCGTGGGAGCTATTGCCGGCGAAGCCAACATTCCGGGCAAGACCATCGGTGCGATCGACATTTATGACAAATTCACGTTTGTAGACGTGCCTGAGCGCGATGCGCGCGCGGTATTGCGTGCGATGGATGGCAACACCATCAAAGGCAAGCCGGTGCAAATCGACATTGCAAAATAAATTCTGACAACAATTAGTGCGATAGGGGGCTTGTAAAAAGGCCCCTTTTTCGTTTATTTTCAGCCATGCAAAACAACGACCAACTCGAAGTATGGCTCCGCGGGCCGCTTCCCGAAATACCCGATCTGCTACAACCTGTTGCGCATGCATTGTTACAGGCGCGTGAAGAACTAGGCATATTCACCCACACATTCCCTTCGAAATTGCTTTGGGAAAAACCGGCCAACGTCGCATCGGTGGGCTTCCATTTACAGCACCTCGCCGGCGTGCTCGACCGCCTGTTCACGTACGCGCGGGAGGAGTCCCTGAGCGAAAGCCAAATGGCATTTCTGAAAGGTGAAGGCCAGGAGCCGTTTGAAGACTGCACCTACAACCATTTACTGGACCAGTTCAGCAGCCAACTCGAAATAGCATTAAAGCAACTCCGCGAAACCAATCCGGATACATTAACCGAAATCCGCTACGTAGGCCGCGCGATGGTGCCTTCTACACATTTAGGATTGCTTTTTCATGCCGCCGAGCACACGCAACGACATGTCGGCCAGTTGCTCGTCACCGCTAAAATACTGATCACCAATCACGCACACTAGTACCCCGGAATGACTTGCTACCACCCGATCATATCAGGACCATTAATTATCGGGTTCCGGCCGCACATTCAGAAGCCGCTGTAACCAGGTTTGCTGCCCGGCGGCTTCGGCGTCTTGCTCCGGTTGATCGGGCCCGGCATCAGCCAACAGGCCCAGATCCGGCTGTCCGGCATCGATCCAGCAGGTATACCAGATGTCACTCACCATTTGCACGGAAGCCCGCATTCTCCTTTCCACCTGCCCGGCAAGCATGCGATGATACTTTTCGGAAAATTCGCGCGAATGCAGCCTGGTAAGCACATTGTTCCTCAGCTCGAAGCTGTACTTTTTATCGGTTTTGAATCCTTCCGTCAGTTGCTTTTCAAACAACAGCACCGAATCCATGGCCGCATGCGAGCCTTCGACAACCTTCCATATATCCCGCGCAATGTCCTTTCGATAAGCCACCGGCCCCAGCCACATCTCATAATCTTCCGCAAACAACTCCGGCAGCCTCGATTCCCAGAAACCGTGAATGCCCTCCTGACCTGTAAGCTGGCCATTGTAGTTGCGCGTGGTGTGTAGCGGCACATGGGCATCGGCAATGTAATGCCCGATGTCCGCCGAAATACGGAGAATGCGGGAAACATTCTTGTCTTTGAATGCGACTGTGAGTTGGGAAGCAGCTGTTTGAACATGCCACGGCACAATACCGTGTTTGCGCAGGCTGTCTTCTCCTATTTTCTGCACTGCGGCCTGCCAATGTTTGGGAAGCAATGCAAGCGCGCTGTCGCCATACACATCCAGGTCTATAAAATGCCGCTCCGCTTCCCCTACCACGGCATACCGCCGCTTGTCTGGATTAACAGCATTCTCCGACAGGTAGTCGATGTACTTTTTATAGAAAACCTGCATTTCTACCGGCAGCCTGAAAACCGCCAAACGGTTGATCCGCTTATGCGCCCAGAAGCCCCAATGGCCTTTTGCACCGCTTTGAAGCAGCAAAAACAGGGCAAGCAGGCTGAAATTCAACGCATTTTTGAAAAAAAATCGATTTTTTTCAGATTTTTTTTCCCGTGAAAGGATAAATGACGCCATACAATCTTCGGAAGGTGTTTTTAACAGTTTTTACACCTGTTGAGACGTCATTTGCAAAAAAAGGTAACAAAAACCGGCCTTTTTGAAACTTGTTTTTCCCAAACGGCAATTTTTTACTTCCGAACGACCCGATAGCTACCTGAGGGACAGCATTATTAGAAAATTTTACAAAAAATTACCCTCAGAATAATATTTCGAAAAGTAGATTTCCGATGGTTGTTTCTTTTCTTATTTATTAAATTTTCAAAATTATTTATATTTAATATCCAAATAATACAATAATCGATTTATATTTTACCTTTGTAGCAAGAGAAATAGATAATTGCATTTATTGAATTTGCTATAATGAAGACGAGAAATAAAACATTAGGATATTTAGTCCCCATTTTCGCGCTTTGCGTGTTCATGCTGGTTATTTACGGCGCTTACGTGCCACACAAACCGGCCGAAATTCAGCGAGTGGTTTGTATCAAGTTTAAACCTGGTACCACTCCTCAGGAAGTTGAAAAACACCTGCGCGATTTTGCGACAATGAAAAAAGCAGTAAAAGATGTCGTAGCCTACTCGGCCGGGCATGTGCAGAAGTCGGGCAACAACGGTGAGCAGTTTGATGTGATCCACTACCTGACTTTCCGTACCAACGAAGCTGCCCAGGAATACACATTGAATGCCGACAGGGTCGCATTTGTGAAGGCCAACGAAGGTCACTGGGACAAAGTGTTGGAGATGAATTCCAACATCGAGAAGTAATTAATAATAGTAATAGGAGTGAAAATCTTAAAGAGAGCCGGGCATCCCGGCTCTCTTTTTATTTGCACGATTACCAGTTGATCGGGTCGAGGCCCTTGCTTTCCAGGTATTGATTAGCCTTACTGAAATGCTTTGTCCCAAACCATCCGCCGCCATTGGCCGACATTGGCGAGGGATGCTTGGCTTTCAGCACACAATGCTTCGAAGCGTCGATCACCGCCCCTTTCTCCTGCGCGTACCTGCCCCACAGCATGAAAACGACATGGCTTTTTTCGTCGGAAACGCATTTGATCACAGCATCGGTGAAACGCTCCCAGCCTTTGCCCTGGTGCGAACCGGCAGAGGCTGCCTGCACGGTTAATGTCGCATTTAAAAGCAGGACGCCTTGCCTGGCCCAACGTTCCAGGTTGCCCGATTGCGGGAACGGTTTACCCAGGTCCTGCTGAATTTCCTTGAAAATGTTGATCAGTGAAGGCGGCATCCGCACGCCATCGTTCACCGAGAAGCAAAGGCCATGCGCCTGGCCGGGACCGTGGTAGGGATCCTGTCCAAGAATTACCACTTTGCATTCGTCGAAGCTGCAATAATTAAATGCGTTGAATATCTGTTTGGCAGGCGGAAATATCTGTTTGGTCCGGTATTCTTCCCTTACAAAAGCCGTGAGCGAGGCGAAATACGGCTTCTCAAACTCGGGGGCGAGCCGCTCTTTCCACGACTGCTCAATTTTTACATCCATGCTGTTGAATTTGTTTTGGAAAACCAAATTATGTGTTTTTTGATTTGGTTTTATCAGCAATTGATTACTATTTTCGTTCCTATTACTTTCCAACACCCTCGATCTATATGGTTTCCAAAGTTACAGATGGTGTCAAAGTCACCGTTTTGACGGAATATCAGCCCGATTACTCCAATCCGGGTCAGGATCACTTTGTGTTCACGTACAAGATTCTGATTGAGAACCATAGTGAGCACACTGTCAAGCTGTTGAGAAGGCATTGGCTCATTTACGACGCCAATGGAACCGTGCGCGAGGTAGAAGGAGCGGGTATTGTGGGGCTTCAACCCGTGTTGGAACCCGGCGATGTCCATGACTATGTATCGGGATGCAACCTGCGCACCGACATGGGCAAAATGGCCGGTACCTATCTCATGGAACGTGTCCTGGACGGCCGGCAGTTTCGCGTCGTAATTCCCGCATTTTCGCTCGTCGCCCCCTATCGCCTCAACTGAATCACCCGCCGGGTAACGGCCCATTCTAAAATTCCATTGCATTGATTGCTGCTTATATCAAGTACCTTTTGCGCTCCGGAAACGAGCATTCTATCCATTCCCCATTTCTGTTCGAGCTTTATAACAATGTGATCGCCGTCCGGAAGGACGATAATCCCGAATATGAAGCCATCCGCTCGCTGCGCAAAGAACTACTGCGTTCGGACGAGCAAATTGAAATCCTGGACCTGGGTGCGGGCTCGCGTGTAAACAAATCCAACCTGCGCAAGATCAGCACGATCGCAAAAAACGCAGAAAAGCCCGCTAAATTCGGCCGGCTTTTTTACCGGCTAATCCGGCGTTTCCAACCGGCAACCATTCTGGAACTCGGGACCTCATTGGGGTTGACTACCTTATATATGTCCAAAGCCAAGCCCGATGCGCAGCTGATCACTTTCGAGGGCTGCCCGCAAACGGCCGCGAAGGCGCAGCAGCATTTCCAGCGTCAGCATGCGGATCATATCGAAGTCGTGCTGGGCAATATCGACGAGACCCTGCCCAGGCGTCTCGAAGCGCTCGACCGTCCTATCGATTTTGCTTATTTCGACGCCAACCACCGCTACGAGCCTACGGTACGCTATTTCGAACAGTGCCTTCCGCATGTTCAGAACGGCTCGTTGTTCATTTTTGACGACATATACTGGTCTGATGAAATGACCAGGGCGTGGGAATATATCAAGGCACACCCGCAGGTAACTGTCACGGTCGACCTTTTCTGGATCGGCCTTGTGTTCTTTCGAAGCGAGCAGGTAAAAGAGGATTTCACCCTGCGCTTCTAAATATTGTGCCGTTAGATATTCCAATGCCCCTTTAAATAATTCAAAAAGCGAAGCGAAGCGTGGTTCATGGCAAAGTTTGTTAACTTTACCTTCCCTCGTCTCAGTTTCCATGACCACAAAATCAATTCTTAATTCCCTGACAAGCAAGGGAATTATTTCCGACCAGCAGGCCGACACCATCGCTTCTTTTGAAGACGAACAGGCCTTTTCCATTCACTGGGAACTACGATCGGTACTCTATTTGGGTATCCTGCTTTTCAGCTCCGGTGCCGGTATGCTCATTTACGAAAACATCGATACGATCGGCCATCAGGTGATCATTGCAGTTATTGCGCTCATTACGGCGGGTTGTTTTTACTATACTTACAAAAACAGCCTGCCCTATTCACACGAGCAGGTTTCGAACCCGAATAAGCTGATCGATTACGTGCTGCTGCTGGGCTGTTCTACATTTTTGGGGCTTGAAGGTTACCTGCAATACCAGTACAACCTTTTCGGTACCCGGTACGGCCTGGCGGTCATCATTCCCACCATTGTTTTCTTCCTCTGCGCTTACCGTTTCGACCACCGAGGCGCATTGTCCATGGCCATTACCGGGCTGGCCTCGTGGCTCGGGCTTACCATCGCCCCGCTTTCGGTACTGGCCGACAACGATTTTTCGGATGGCAAACTGATCATTCCTGCCATTGCACTCGGAGCCGTGCTTACGGCCGTCGGCTGGATTTCGGAAGAGCAAAACATCAAAAAACATTTTGCATTCACCTATATGCTGATGGGCGGCAACCTGGCTTGTATCGCGGCGCAGATCGGGCTGTTCAGCCATAGCCCTAAAATCCTCTATTTCCTCATTGGCATCGGGCTTTGCTGCTTCTTTATTTACCGCGCGCGACATGCACAATCGCTACTGTTCCTGCTGATGGGCACCGTTTATAGTTACAGTATCATTACCTACACCATTTTCGACAACCTCGGAGCCGATGCTGCATTTGGGTTGAGTATATTCTACTTCTTCTTTTCGAGCATTGGCGTGATTTACTTCCTGTTAAACTTTAAAAAATTCCTTGGGATTAAATCGGGGGTCAAAAAATGAAAAAGGCATACAACGAAACCTGGGTCGAAAACCTGCACATTCAACGCCAGGCCGCAATATGGAAATCAAAAAACCTTCTGACCGGCCAGCAGGAAGAGGAGGTAAAAGCGCAATTTCCCGAGAGATTTTACCGCCCCGGCATATTTGTCAAGATCGGACTCTTCCTTTTTGGCGTACTCGCATGCTCGTTTTTTGTCGGGTTTCTGTCGCTATTCACCTTTGATACACGCTCCGAAGCAGGGTTTTCGACATTGAGCCTGATCTGCTGCGCGTGCTTTGTTTTCACTTTGGAGTATTTAATCAAAACCAAAAACCTATTTCACTCGGGCGTCGACAATGCATTGCTATATGCGGCCATTATTGCCGCAATGGTACCTGTATTCCTGCTTTTTGAACACGCGCCGGTTTGGGCATACTGCCTGATTGCACTTGCTATCGTTGTCCCGGCCACCCTGCGCTATGCCGATCTGCTGAGTCCGGTAGCGATTTTTGGCCTGATATTCACGATCATGGCCGAATTAATGATGAAATTCCCGCTAGGCAAAGCCCTGTTGCCCTTTGCGGTGATGCTATTATCCGGGGTAATTTATGCGCTGGCCCGCAAAAACAAAGACATTTACTATCACGAATGCCGCCAGATTCTCGAAGTATTGGCTCTGGTCACCTTCTATCTCGGCGGAAATTACCTGGTGGTCAGAGAGCTGAATGCATTGATCAGCGATCTGAACGTGTCGGTGGCCCCGCAAATCGCATTCGCCCCGCTGTTCTACTTTTTCACATTCATTGTACCGGTATCCTACGTATTTTTTGGGTTAAAAAGGGCGGACCGCATCCTATTCATTATCGGATTGATAGCCTTTGCTTTCTCTGTTTATACCTACAAGCATTATTTCGGAATACTACCCGTATCGCAAGGGCTCGTACTCGTTGGCTCGCTGATGATCGCGGCGGCGATAGCGCTGATCAAATATCTGCACACGCCTAAACGTGGTATTTCCGACGAGCAAGACCGTAAAAACAGCCTGGAAAACCTGCAAGCGGTCATTGCCGCCCAACAGCTGGGTGCAACGCCAGCCAGCCGCGGGCTCGAATTCGGAGGTGGTACATTCGGCGGAGGAGGCGCTGGCGAGGCTTATTAATCAAACAAAAATTTAGATCTTGCAGCGGTTACATTACCTATCACCGAAACTTTGATCATGAAAAAATTGCTTGCCCTGACACTCCTAACCACTTGCTATTACCATACTTTCGCTCAAACCGCCGCGCAGCGGACCAGCGGTAACCCCGTCTTTCCGGGCTGGTATGCCGATCCCGAAGGTATCATTTTCAACAAGACATTCTGGATCTACCCTACCTATTCGGCGCCTTACAACAAGCAGGTGCATATGGATGCGTTCTCGTCCAAAGACCTGGTAACCTGGGAGAAGCATTCCGGTATTATCGACACGTCGGCCGTTAAATGGGCCAAGCGCGCGATGTGGGCGCCGTCGATCATCGAAAAAGACAAAAAATACTATCTCTTTTTCGGCGCCAATGATATTCAGAACGACAACGAAAAAGGAGGCATCGGCGTGGCGGTCGCAGATCGCCCCGAAGGCCCGTTCAAGGATTACCTGGGCAAACCGCTCATCGACAAGTTCCATAACGGCGCCCAGCCGATCGACCAGTTTGTTTTCAAAGACAAAGACGGCCAGCATTACCTGTTTTACGGCGGCTGGAAGCATTGTAACGTAGCCAAACTGAAAGGCGATTTTACCGGTTTCGTTCCATTTGAAGATGGCACGACATTCCGCGAAATCACGCCGGAAGGATACGTGGAAGGGCCTTTCATGTTTATCCGCAACGGTAAATACTATTTCATGTGGTCGGAAGGCGGCTGGACAGGCCCTAACTACTCCGTGGCCTATGCCATTGCCGATTCGCCGTTCGGGCCGTTCAAGCGTGTAGGTAAAATCCTGCAACAGGACCCCGCGGTGGCAACCGGCGCAGGGCACCATTCGGTAATCCAGGTTCCGGGCAAAGACGAATGGTATATTGTTTACCACCGCCGCCCATTGACAGAAACGGACGGTAATCACCGCGAAACTTGTATAGACGTCATGTCTTTCGATGAAAAAGGGATGATCAACCCTGTGAAAATCACACGGGAAGGGGTCAAACCTGTTCGATTAAAATAAATTACTAAACCCTGTGCTGAAAACTCTCCTCCCTAGGCTCTCCAAAAGGACCGCCACACACTTCTTGTTATTATCCGCCATAACGATACTATCAGTTACTTCTGGCATCGCGCAGCGTTTTAACCCGGTAATGTTCAGCAAGTTGCCGCAGGATTACCAGCTTTACCCGCGGGATGGTGCCAGCGAGGCACGCGTGCCCATAGCAGGCGTTGTGGATGCGGCAGACTGGGAATACGTGTCGGTGCAGGTATTGCGGGACGGCCAACTGTATCAATACCGGCGGGCAAATATTCAGTACCGGGCCAATGCGAAAGGTAATTTCAGTACCGAGGCGAAGATCAAAGCCGAACGGGCGAACTATGATTTCAAGGTTTTTCTTTGCAGAGACGCCGACTCGACGCTGCTCGTTACCCGCAACCGGGTGGTGAGCGGCGATGTCTATATTTTGTCGGGACAATCCAATTCCACCGGTTTTTTCGGAGAAGGCGATACGAGCATGTTTTGCAGGACGTTCGGGAAAATCACCGACAACCTCAACAACGCCAGCTATGATGCGGCCGACACCCTCTGGGCACTTTCCAACATGCATTCCTACAACAACGGTGTCGGAACGATGGGGCTTGAAATTCAGAAGCAGCTCATAGAAAAGTCGGGGGTTCCCAACTGCCTTATCAATGCCGGCTACCACTGGTCTTCGGCCTATTCGCATTCAATACGGACGGAAAGCAACCCCACCGATTTCACCAACGGCTATGGAAGGATGTTGTATCGCGCCCGGAAAGCCGGCGTCGCCGACGCGGTGAAAGCATATATTTTCAGACAGGGTGAAAGCGAGGCATATGGCGAAGGAGGCAATTGGGAAGGTCATTTCGATGTTTTGTACAAAAACCTGAAAATGGATTTCCCCAATTTGCAAAAGTTGTATGTTTTTCAGATTGACATTATCTACCATTCTTCGCTGATAGGCGTTCTGATACGGGACTACCAGCGGCGACTGCCGGCCATGTACCCCGACATTACGAGCATCGCGACTGTCGGCACCACCGGTTTCGACGGCCTGCACTACAACCGGGAAGGCAATAAACAAAGCGGCTTTGAACTTTCGCGCCTGATGCTCCGTGATTTTTACGCATCCGGTGATACAGTCAATATCACCTCTCCCAATCTCAAAAAGGCATTTTACAATTCTGCCGAAAAGAAAAACCTGACGCTTGTGTTCGACGAAGGCCAGGAATTGAAATATCCTGAAACCTACAAACACCCGGGCGGTGCGGTACTGGATTTGAAAGACCTTTTCTACCTCGACCATCAGGCCGGCGCTGTGACAGGCGGGAAAGCGGAAGGTAACCGGGTTATTCTCGACCTGAAAGCTCCGCAAAATGCCGCAACGCTTAACTACCTTCCGCCGTACGTTGAAAAAGAGAGCCCGTATCATCCTTTCACCGGTCCATACCTCGCCAATGCGAAGGGAATGCGCGCGTTTACTTTCTTCAATGTGCCCATTGCTAATGCGTTAGCGGCAACCACGCTTACCGCACGGAATGGAGAAAAAGGCGATATCAGGCTTTCGTGGCAGCCGGTTACCGGCGCTAAGGGCTACATGCTGGAACGCAGGACCGGCGATGTCACTGGCTACACCCCGGTGGCCCAGGTAGGGAGTGGAACCGTGGAATGGCTTGATCAACCCGGAGAATCGGCCGTTCCTATTATGTATAGGCTGATTGCCGTTAACGACGTGGCCGAATCCGCGCCCGCCTACGCGGAAGTAGCACCTACGTTGATTTTGGGCGCGGAGCAGGGCCGTGACGCACTTTTTGAAATATTTCCAAACCCGGCCCTGCGCGGGGAAGAGGTAACCATTAATTTTGCCAGGCCGCAATCAGGAACTATTAGCCTGATGGGCCTGAATGGCCAATATTTAATGGATCGGAATGTCTCAGGTAGTCCGAAGACCTCCTTCATGATTCCGAAACAGCTTTCGGGAATGCATTTGATCCGGTTTGAATCCAATGGCAAAATTTTCACTAAAAAACTATGGGTCAGATAATTTGAACATATAATAGTAAGCGTTGTTAATATTGGAATCCCGGACAGGGGCAACCACCTGCACATCTTCCTGACCGTCCATCGGAAATTCCCGGAATGGAACTCTATTCGGGGAATTCTTACAGGTATTTTTGACTTTAAGGGATAATGGAATGATTTTTGCTACCCGCTAGCAAGGCCAACGTTTCTCTATCCTGTCCGACATTAGCCCTGAAACGACATGCACATTAACAGTTATGAAGAGCAGATAAAACCTGAATTGACCAAATGGCAGCTGAAAATGCAGAAGCGGCCCAATTTCATCGACAGGACCTCCAAGAAATTTCAGGATAAGATCAACGACATCATTCCCGACAAAATACATGAGGTGATCACCGGCACTATCAAACAAATGGTGCGGGGCGTACTCACCGGGGCTGAATACACTACCACGCAATCGATCCCCGGCGCATCGCTGGAAGAAATGGAAACTGCGGTCCGCAAAAAGATCGAATTTTACAAAAAGGCCGGCGCCGCGGAAGGCGGCATCACGGGCGCAGGAGGTTTCTGGCTGGCATTGGCCGAATTTCCAATCCTGATAGGCATCAAAATCAAACTACTTTTCGAGATTGCAGCATTGTATGGAAGGCCCATCAACGATTACAGGGAGCGGCTTTTCATACTCCACATTTTCCAGCTGACGTTTTCGAGCCAGAAAGGCCGGCAAGAGGTGTTTTCAAAAATGATCCAATGGGATTTGCACAGCAAGGATCTACCGACCGATATTCATGAATTCAACTGGAAAACATTTCAGCAGGAGTACCGCGATTACATCGATCTGGCAAAAATGGCTCAGCTGATCCCGGGAATTGGCGCGGCCGTGGGCGTGATCGTCAACTACCGGCTGCTTGATCAACTGGGGAAAAACGCGATGAATTCCTACCGGATGCGATGGTTTGAAGAGCGGATGCTGGGAGCACAAGGAGGCCTGATGACCACAACCGCCTGATAAATAAAGTTTAATACAATTGTACCGATTGAATGAGCGCTAAAAAAAAGCAATTTGTATACGGCAAGAATCTGGATAATGCCTTACTGGCGGTTTATAATGCGTATGTTTTCTTCATCCGTTTTTTCCGCGAGGTTTTTCGGGGCCGGATGGAATTCCAGGAGATTGTCCGGCAATGCTACGCGATCGGGAACAGGTCGTTACTGCTGATCAGTCTTACCGGTTTCATTACCGGGATGGTATTCACCAAACAATCGCGTCCGTCCCTGTCCGAATTCGGGGCTACGTCCTGGCTCCCTTCGCTGGTCGCGATCGCGATCGTGCGCGCATTGGCGCCGCTGGTAACTGCGCTTATCAGCGCGGGAAAGATCGGATCAAGCATTGGCGCCGAACTGGGTTCGATGCGCGTAACCGAGCAGATCGACGCCATGGAAGTTTCAGCCGTTAACCCTTTCAAATTTCTGGTAGTAACCCGTGTGCTGGCCTGCACCATCGCCATTCCAGTACTGATGTTCTATTGCGCGCTCGTCAGTTTGCTGGGCGCATTTCTGAACGTGACTTTGAACGAAGGAACAAGTTTCATCGCCTTTTTCGAGAATGCATTCGAGCAGATCACGTTTTTGGACATCTGGACTTCCGTCGCGAAGGCAATCGCATACGGGTTCACGATCGGCATTGTGGGCAGCTACCAGGGGTATAATGCCAGCAAAGGGACCGAGGGCGTTGGTAAGGCGGCCAACTCCGCTGTCGTGACCTCTATGTTCCTCATTTTCATTGAGGAGGTGATCATCGTACAGGTATCCAATTATTTCAGAATTTAACATGGAAGAAGATTTCAAACCGGGCGAGCCGGTTATCGAGGTACGCGACCTGTACAAATCATTCGGCGATCTGCACGTGCTGCAAGGCGTGAACCTTACGGTGAACAAAGGTGAAAATATGGTGGTACTGGGCCGCTCGGGGACCGGGAAATCCGTCCTGATCAAGATTATGGTCGGTTTGCTCAAACAAGACCGGGGCGATTGTATCGTCCTGGGCAAGGAAGTTTCCAATCTGGATGGTAACGATTTGCGGGATTTACGTCTCAAAATCGGATTTTCGTTTCAAAACAGCGCATTATACGACAGTATGACCGTGCGTGAAAATCTCGAATTTCCGCTCGTGCGTAACATTCCGAACCTCAGCCGGGCAGAGATCGACGAACAGGTAGAATACGTGCTCGACGCCGTGGGCCTGCTGCAAACGATCAACCAGGTACCCGCCGAACTTTCGGGTGGCCAGCGTAAGAGGATTGGTATCGCGCGCACGCTGATCCTGAAACCGGAGGTCATGCTTTACGACGAGCCGACGGCCGGATTGGACCCGATCACCTGTCTGGAAATCAACGAGCTGATCAATGAAGTGCAAAAAAAATACCAAACGACTTCGATTATCATCACACACGACCTCACGTGCGCACGCGCCACGGGCGACCGCATTGCGATGCTCCTGGACGGCAAGTTCTTGAAAACAGGCACTTTTGAAGAAGTATTTGATACCGACGAAGAGCGGATCAAGAGTTTTTACGACTATAATTTTATTCAGTAATAATGGCAACATCAACCAAACGATCCATTAACGTAGGCCTTTTCGTCATCATCGGCATCCTCATTTTCGTGGTAGGGATCCTCACAATCGGCAGTATGAAAAAGGTCTTTTCCTCGGCCATTACCGTCAAATCCATTTTTGATGATGTGAACGGGTTGAAGGTCGGCAACAACATCTGGTATTCCGGGGTGAAGATCGGGACGGTAAAAAGCATCCGGTTCCTGGCCAATTCCAAAGTGGAGGTAATGCTGAACATCGAGGAAAAATCACAGGAGTTTGTCCGTAAGAATGCCAAGGCGAAAGTCAGCACCGACGGTCTGATCGGCAACAAGATTATCGTCATTTACGGCGGCACACAAAAGGTGCCTTCCATTGAGGACGGCGACGAAATAGCCGTCGAGAAAATCGAGAGTACCGAAGAAATGCTAGCCGTGCTTTCGGAAAACAACAAGAATTTGCTGGGCATTACCAGCGCATTCAAGACGATCAGCAAGAATATCCTGGCCGGAAAAGGCACCGTAGGGATGCTGCTGAATGACGAACGGCTTTACAATGACCTCGACCAAACCCTGGGTGCGATGAAAAAAGCTTCTGTGAATGCGCAGGCGTTAACCGCCTCCCTGGCCGGTTACACCTCTAAACTGAACGAAAAAGGAGGTCTGGCCAACGATTTCGCTACCGATACCGTAATTATGAAAGACCTTCGCGGGACAATCGCACGCCTGAACGAAACCGTTTCATCGGCCAATGTGATGGTAAATAACCTGAAAACGGCCAGCGCAGATCTTAACTCTAATAAAACCAGCCCATTGGGCGTCTTGTTGCACGACGAAGCAACGGCGACAAACCTGAAAGAAACGCTGAAAAACCTTGAAAGTACTACCGAAAAACTGGACGAAAACATGACTGCGCTTCGTTCCAATTTCCTTTTCCGCAGGTATTTCCGCAAAAAGGCTAAAGTGGATGCCAAGGAGGACGCCAAGCAACCGGCCAAAGAGGAAGTAAAAGAGCAGGAGAACCAACAATAATGTGATAGTTTTGCAGAAAGCGGTTATATTGTCGAAGTATTTCTTCGAATAATGCCTTACCAATCCCACTAATTCAGCTTCTGAAAAACTTTAACACAAACCGATGGCCTTACAACTCAACCCCGCCCTGGACCTTGCCTACATCGACCAGGCCTACGGAGAAGATCCTGTAATCCTGCACATGATTTTTGATGCATTTCTGAGCGACTCTGTCCCGCGTTGGCAGTCTTTGCAAGGTGCATTGGAGTCAGGCGACCTCAAAGAATCGGCCAGTATCGTGCATGGATTGAAACCTTCGTTCACTATGACCGGCCTCACACGCGTGCGCCCGAAGGTGGAAGTGCTCGAAAAAGCCATCAAGAACGACGATCCTGCTGAACAGCTGATGGAAATGTACCGGAACATTTCGGCGGATATCCAAGAATTGATCCCCATCCTTGAATCGGAATCCGAGCGGCTGAAACAGCTGTAAATTATTTTAAAGAATGAACGAGCGCATGGCCTAAGGCTATGCGCTTTTTCTTTTGGATTTCTCCCAGGCCGCACTCTGCGAACCTTTGAAGTATCGTCGGATACCGGCCAGCACGGCGTAATTCATCATGCAAAAGTAATAGGGCACAAAAAGCGCCTTCACTTTGATCTTTCTCGTTTCGAGCACCCAGCCCGCCAGCGCCAGTCCGTAAAACCCGACTTGTCCCGCCAGCAGAAGCTGGTAAATCATGCCGCCGGACCTGATTACAATTAAAATATTGAGTACCAAGGCAAGAATCATCAGAAACGGCGTCACCGTCCAGCGGAGCACACGGTGGCTGATATATTGGAAGGATAACAGCGGGTCATGAAACGGGTTCAACAATTTCTGTAACCGCAGGATCGACTGGATCCCGCCCGCGGCAATGCGAACTTTCCTTTTCAGCTCTTCCTTGATATTCTCCGACGATAGCTCGGAAGCGTATGCATCCGGTTCGTACACAATCCGATAACCCTGTTCGGCTATTTGCATGGAAATCATAAAATCATCCAGGATCGTGTCGGGCTCCACCGAGCGGTACAGTGATCGCCGGACGCTAAACAGCTCCCCCGCCGCCCCCACCACCGAGTACAACTCGGAATCCCACTTTTTGAGCGTCGACTCATACTTCCAGTAAAAACCCTCGCCCGCCGTCGCATCCGACAATGCGTCCTGCATTACCCGCTTTTCGCCAGAAACCGCCCCGACTCTGGCATCGGCATAGTGCCTGGCAATGAGCAGCAATGCGTCTTTGTTCAGAAATGTATTGGCGTCGGTAAAAACGACCACTTCCGTGCTTACTTCATCCATCGCGCGGTGCATGGCCAGGATTTTACCACGCCGTTCAGGCGTGTGCATGAGTTTGATCTGCGGGTAATTGGCCACCAAATCGGGTGTGCGATCGGAGGATCCGTCAGTCACAAAAATCAGGCTCAGCTTACCTGCGGGGTACGAAAGTTGCAGCGTGTTCGCGATCTTTTCCTCGATGATACTCTCCTCGTTATAGGCTGCGATCACCAGCGTCAGCGTCGGGAATTCCTGATCCAGCCCGGGCGCCAGCCGCCGCCCTTTGAGTGCCCTTCGGATAAGTACTAAAATGTACAGCACAATCCCATAACCTAGGAATGTGTAGAAAACAATAAACAGACTGAGCCAGAAAAGTATCTCCATAAATCAGCGGGTCAACGGGAAGCCAAGGTTTTCGCTATCGGGGTCGTTTTTAAAATGCCAGGTAATGGCGCTCCAAAAAACGGGAATGAAACTATATTCTTTGTTTTTGATGTACTGAATGACATTCCTTGGAACCACCGCCAGCATAAAATAGCAGCAGAACACGAAGAATTTGAAACCAGGCGCATTTCTCCGGATGAACAGAATGCGGTTGCGGTTCATAAAAAACTCCTTCAAGGCAGTCCGCTTGCCCACCGACACCGATTCCTTGTGGTAAATCAATGCATCCAGATTCACATGGACTTCGTAACCAGCCCTTTTGATGCGTTCGCACCAATCGAGCTCCTCGTAATAAAGGAAATAGTTCTCGGCCATTCCTCCCACTTTCTGCCAGGCTTCGCGGCTGATCATCATTGCGGCCCCGTGTGCATAGCCGGTCGGACCGGAGAGAAAATCGTATTGCCCCCGGTCCTGCTCGAACTGACCGATGCATGCATTACGGCAGGTATAGTAGTTCATAGGCGTGTAACCGGTGTATTGCAGCATTCCGGGCTGGTCGAAATAATGGATCTTGGGCGAAATCATCCCGATTTTCGGGTTGGCCTCCATGGTAGCGACCAGTTTGCCGATCAGGTCTGCGGTGACCTCGGTATCATTATTGATCAGGAAAAGATAATCGCCCGTGGCATGCGCCAGGCCGATGTTATTCCCTCCCGCAAACCCGGTATTAACGTCCGAACGGACGAATACGATTTCCGGGTAACGCTCCTGCCATTCAGGCACGGGGTTTGCTTTGCTACCGTTGTCGACGACGATGATTTCCAGATCGGGATAGCTATTGACCTCCGCCAGCGATTTCAATAAGTCTTCGGTAACCTTCGGCTGATTGAAATTCACTGTTACGATGGACACTTTTTTCATGCGCAAAACCGGGCCGCTTGGGTTACAGAAAAAGAAGGAATATTTGTATTGATTTGTAGAACTATTTCAAATTTAACAATAAAAACATAGCTTTAACCAAAATCCGGGAATGATCGCGGTTTTTTACAAAAATCGTCCTGAATGCGTTCCTGACAGCCTTTCTTACGAACAAAACATCCCAGCGTGCAACCCGACCGTAAGCTTAACGACCAAGAATCCGGCGCGAATCCATCCGGTCCCCAGGGACAGGATATCGCGCGGCTGGACAAGAAAGTCGCAGAGCTGATCGAAGCGATTGAGCAAACCGATGTAGAGGGGCATCTTTCAAAACAATATCAGAAACAGATCGCAGATGCCTTCCATCGCTCGGCGGCTACCCAGAAAAAACTGGCGCCGTTCAGGGAACTCGACCAGGACAACAATCTCTCGCGTGAGGAGCTCCTCGAAGGCCTTGAAAAGCTGCTGGCCGAAAACCAGTTCGATAGCCGGATCAATGCACCCAAGCAGAGCGGGATGGTTCAGAAAGGCGTCCTGTTCATCCTCGCGATCCTGCTCATCGTTGTCGGATTTGCGATGATCATCATGCCCGCGCCGCCTAGTTTCGAGCTTTTTACAGTATATTATTTCAATATCAACGACGGGGTCACAATCATGGACCTTGTGTCGCTACTGATTATTTTTGGTGGAGTGCTTTTGTTCGTATTAAACTTCAACAAAAAATGATCAGCTTCCCCGAGCCGCAAACCACCGTTAAAAAGATCCTGCTCGTAGAGGACAACCTGCTTTTCCGCAAGGTGATCGAACATGCCCTATTGAAAGCGGGATACAATTGTGTGCTGTGCGAATCGGCGACCGAGGCATTGAATATGCTGCTGGTGGAAACACCCGACCTGATCCTTTCCGACTACGACATGCCCGAAATGAACGGTTTCGATTTCCGGCAGGCCGTATTACTCAACCCGAATATCAGCGATATCCCGTTCGTTTTCCTGACTTCATTTACCGACAACAACCTGGTACTCGAAGGACTGAATATGTCGGCGTTAGATTTCATTAACAAGGAAACGCCGATCCCGGTGATCATCACCAAGCTCAACAACATCATCAAAACCCTTGAGAACGAACACTTAAGATCGGTAAGGGAATTGAAGGTAGCCGCCGAAACGCTCAATGTCAAATCCATCCCGACGCATGCTCCGGCGGTGAGCGGTTACCGTATTTTTTACTGGCACAAGGGCTACCGCGGCTATCCCGGCGGTGATTTCATCGATTTCGTGCAAGCCGACAGCCGTTTCTGCTTCGCATTTCTGGGTGATATTATGGGTAAGAAATGGAAAGCCTGGTTCTTCACTTTCGGCTTTCTGAGCTACATCCGCGCCGCCATCCGCTTTTGCGTGCTCGACCAGGATTTTGAGCTGGTGACCATCGTCCAAAAGATCAACAAGCTGATCTACCTCGACGAAAGCTTGCAAAACATCCTTTCAAGCCTTTCCCTGCTCCTGCTCGACACCCACACGGGCGAGGTGCATTACACGGGCGCAGGCGACCTTCCGCTCGTAAGCTACTCTTCCGAAACGGGCAGGGCTTCGACCATCCAATCCACCGGGCTGCTGCTGGGTTTGCTGGAAGACGGCCTTTATGACAAGCAGGTCGTTACCATGAAGCCGGGCGACCAGCTGGCTATTTTCACCGATGGGATGATCGACATCCCGTCCAACGGCTCGAAGAAAAGCGACTACCCGTTCTTTGTGGAAAAAATAACCCCATACCTCGGCAAGCCCGATAGTTTCGGGCTGATCACAAAGCATGTGCTCGACCTGATAGACGACAGTAACCAAATGGATGATGCGAGCATCATTTTTATAGAAAAACAATAGCCTTTGTATGATACTGAAAGTTGAGGAATTAAACCGCGTGGTACAGGCCACGATTTTACCGGAAGAGGCCAGTCTTTCGAATGCGGAAGCATTCAAAGAAGAAATGATCACGATTATCGGCAACGGCGTCCGGCTGGTGATCGTCAGTTTTGAAAACGTGAATTACATCGACAGCTCGTTTCTGGGCAGCCTGGTGGTGGCATTGAAATACGCCATGCCGCGCAACGTCGATATTTACCTGGTCTCTCTGAAACCGGATGTTAAGAACCTGCTCACGCTGATCCGGATGGACAAGGTGTTCAGGATATTTAACGATTATGAAGAGGCGCTGGGAACACTTAGCTAGTTTATGAGGGAGGATTCGGATCAGATCACGATAGTTTTCAAAAGCAACCGGGAGGGTATTCCGGGCACGCTGAACCTGTGCCTCGACCATATCCGGCAGAGAACGGGCACTTCCCCACTCCACGAAGACCTCATGGCCAAAATCAAATGGGTCATCATGGAGCTGCTTACCAATGCGGTGAAGCATTCAGGAGAGCGGGAATCGGTGCTCAAAATCGGGCTGACCATGGATGCGGTGATCCTCGAAAAGGAAGACTACGGCAAGCCGCTTGTGCTTACCGGTCAGGATAAGAAAAAAATCATGTGGCCGCTCGAAGAAATGGTGCGGCCGTTGGATTTCCCTATTTACCATAATGGCATGGATTCGCTTTGCGTGCGCACCGACGAATCGGGCCGTGCGATATTCTTCATCGAACAGCTGGCCGAAATGGAAATGCCCGCATTGCTTTCGGATACCAGCGAGCATTTCGGGCTGCTCATCATGACCAAGGCTTCCGACGAATTCGCCTATGAACACGAGCCCGAAACGGGCCTCAACCGGTTTATCAGTACATTCTATTTCTCCCAGCCACTCTCATGAAACACCGCTTCGAAGTTCTGGACATTTTTCGGGGCCTGTTTGCTTCACTTGTGTTCCTGTTCCACCTCGGGCCATTTGCCAATACGCCTATTCTGAACAACCGCTTCGTTGAGAATTCGGATATGTTCGTGGATTTTTTCTTCGTGCTCAGCGGATTTGTGATCGCGTACAGTTACCAGTCGCTGGCCGATTGGGCGCAGTTCAGGCTGTTTCTCAAAAAGCGCATTTACCGCATTTACCCGTTGCATTTCGTGATGCTGCTGGCATTTGTCGGTATGGAGGTGGCCAAAAACATGCTTAACCCGTACATCAAGGTCAACAACCTGGTAAACCCGGCCAACAATATCTACACTTTTTTCACTTCGCTTTTTCTGGTGAACTCCACCCCGGTGCCGGGCGTGAAGGACGTCAGCTGGAATATCCCCAGCTGGTCGATCAGCGCGGAAATGATGGCTTACCTGGTTTTTGGCAGTCTGGTTGTCTACATTCACCGGAGCAACCAGTTTCGCAGCCGCAACGCCTGGTACGGCCTGATGATCGTCGTATCGCTTACCACGCTCTGGTCGGTGTCCAATAGCTTTCAGATCAATTACAGCTTCGATTATGGCTTTTTGAGAGGTATTCTCGGCTTTTTTACCGGGGTACTTTGTTTCAACCTTTTCAGCAGCTCGCACGTCCGCGTACGTGAATGGTCGCCTGTGTTATTTTCGGTGATGGAAGTGCTGTCACTTGCCCTGATCGGCCTCAGCATTTACAACGGAGCGGTCATGAAACCCTGGGGCGCTGTTTTTGAAATACTGTTTTTCATTTGCATTTACACTTTCGCATACGAGAAAGGTATTATTTCAAAGGCGCTGAAAAGCGTAAAGGTGCTGCACAAGCTTGGCCAGTACTCCTACTCCATTTACATGACGCACGCACTGCTGATCAGCCTGTTCAACGTATTGTTTATCCGCATACTGAAATTTTCGCCCGAAGCGTATTCCTACCTGTTCATTTTCAACTTCATACTGATCTATTTCGTCTCGGCATGGACGTACAAGCATATTGAAATGCGCTTTCAATACAAGTCGCCTAAAAAGGTGCGGGAAGGAGAAGTGGCGCGGAAGTAGGTTGCGGCCCTTGTCAGCCGACCGCCGACAACGGACCATTTGTGGACTCTGCTTTAATACAATCGGCGGTCGATGGTCGGCGGTCAACACTCAGGGCTGAATCACCTCATCCAGATGGTAATGAATAATGTCCGCAATGGCGTCTATGCGGTTTTCCCACGTATTCTCGGCGGCGATCGTCACACGCCATTTGCGTTGTTCGGCATTGTCGGTCTGCAATGCGGTATTAATAGCCTGCGAAAAGCGCTCTGCATTTTCACAGAATGTAACAGCGCCTTTGGTAAACTCTTTCAGGTCCGGGTTAAAATCGATGGCCACCACAGGCTTGCCGGCACCCATATATTCAAACAGTTTCAATGGAAAAATCCTGCCGCTCAATTCATCCTTCTTGAACGGCATCAGCGCCACATCGAAGCCTTTGATCACGGCGGGCATATCTTCGTAATCGATCGGGCCGGGGAAATGGACGTTTTCGGCAGCGAAAAACCAGTCCGGTACAAATTCCCTGGAAACAGGGCCTGCAAATGCGAAGCTCTTGTCGGGGTTCGCCAGAATGACTTTTTGCAGTAAATCATAATCCATCCGCCGTTCGATAACGCCCAGATAACCGATTACCGGCTTTTTCAATACGGCAATGGCCGGGTGGACGGGCAAGTCCGGGCTCAATGCCTTGCTGCTGTGGCCCAGATCGGCTGCATTGGCCACAAAGTAGCTGGACGGATTCTGCTTTTTCTTTGCTTCATACAACTGTCTGCTACTGCAAATTACGACGTCGCTCTGTTTTACCAGAATACCCTCCGAAACCACCCCGTGGCGGTTAAACGGCAGCTCCATCGGATCCAGACAATGATACACTTTCAGTTTCGGTGTAAGGCCTTCGGTGAGCGTGGGATAATGAAAGTTGAAAGAATTGATAAAAATATAATCCCTGATCTTGCAGGCTTTGAGAATGCTTTTCAGCTTGGTACGGATCAGGTACTCGTTGAATTTCAAGGCCGCACGAAATAAGCCGTTCTCCGGAAGGAAATTTACCGACAACAATATCGGCGGAATGATCACTTTCAGATTGGGAATATCCGTTTCGATGAGCGAGCATCCGGTGAGCGAAAAATGCTCCTTACGTAACTGGTATTCCGGCGTTTTGCGCAGCCTGAGAAAGTCCCTCAGCATAAATGGGTTCTCGATATAATACACCTTGTTCTCCCGTGCGAGCAGCCTGGCTGTCGTGTAATCAACGGATTCAAAGTGTGCGTCAAATCGGGCTAGGCCAAAGATGATGATCTGATGTCCTTTCAGTTTCATTGGCAAGGCGTATTGGTGGATTTCCGTCAGAGCGTCCGCCCGGAACCGGGCACTGTCGTAATTTAGAAATTTTTACGACATATCCACCAAAGAGAATAGTGCGCCTGCCAGACTCAGTGCCTGTTCGGCCTGATGTATCATTGCGCCTTGTGAATCGCCAGTTTCCCCCACCAGACCCTGACCAGGTTGACTGCCTCGGCATAACCCGTGGTAAATACGCTAAGAATGCCGAACGGCTGAAAACGGTTAAGCCCCCAGTACCCGATGCCTACCCCGATGAGTGTCGGCACCACACCGGCAATCGCCACGCCATAAATGCTCCCTGTCAGGTAAATGCCCGTTACGGATGCCATGACGCTGCCTGCAAGCATGATCAGGACCTTGATGAAATTGATTTTGGGCTGATGAATAACATCGAGTGTCAATGCGAAAAAGCGGTCGAGCGGGTACAGCAGCGCGAATGTCATATACAGGCGCATGATGTTGGCGGCCTCGGAGTTAATGTATTTCTCCCCTCCTATGATGTGAATCGCGACATCGGCGAGGATTACCGCACCAATGCACGCAGGAAGCAATGCCATGGTAATCAGGCCTGCGTAACGCTTCATGGTTTCGATCACCTTCGGGCGGTTGCCCTCATTGTAGGCAGCGGAAAGCTCGGGCATACCGGTAGCGGCGAAGCTTCGGAGTGGGATTTCTATGATCTCCATCAGCCGCTGCCCGAGGTTGAATACCGCCAGGGCAGCCGGCCCGAGCATGAAGTTAATGATCATCGTATTAGATGTCCCGAAAAGATTGGAGCTCAATGTGGTACCTACTGAAAATTTACCAAAATGGAAGATCTCCTTAATGCATTCGCTGCTACGGTCCTTGAAATTGGCGAGCCTGGCCCAGCCCATCAAGATGGTGAAAACGCTTGTGAGTGCTGCGCCGCCTAAATACGCGTAGATGATGTTTTGCAAATTGGCCGTTTTGGTGAATGCCATCACCATTACAAAAAGGATGAAAAACCCCTGGCTCAGAAAGCGGATACAAAGTAGCTGGTCGAACCGCTGCTCGGCCTGTACCACGCATGACGCGATGAAATACGGAAGCGAAGCAATATAGATAATGCCGAACCATTCGACGAAAAGTACCACCGAAGGATTTTTAAACCAGTCCGAAAACAGGAATGCCGGAATATTGATCAGCGCCAGAATGCCCGTGATAGCCCCGCCGATAAACCAGGCCGAACCTACTACCTCGCGCTTGCGCGCCTCGACGGCGCCGGCGTAGAATTTGATGAAAGCCGTGGTAAGGAAACCCGACCGGAAGGTGTCGACCAGGAGTAATATCGACAAAAAGAACACCCACATCCCGATGCTTGCCACCGGCAAGGCGCGGTACAGGATAATCATGTTGAGCATCCCGAGCACCGACATAATGCCGTTTCCGGCCAGCGAAAGAAAATGTTTGTTCCTTAGTTTCTGTAAAAGCTGAAAGGCCATCAGGTCGTAAGCAAGATTGGAACCGAACGCAATATGCGAAGTAATTTTACAATATTTTTGCACAAAGCAGGAATAATGTTTTAACTTTCCTACTAACTGCCCGCCGCATGGGCCGGCTTGATTGTGAAGATGTACAAAACCTACTGATTGCCAGAATATGAGCTTATTGAGCTTACCTAAATGGATTTCACCGCACCTTTTTACAAACAAGCGTTTCGACGACCTTACCGAAAGTGAAATACTGGCCTTGCGGGAACGGATCAGCCGGTTCAAAGACGAAAACCCCGAAGTTTCGGTGGTAATTCCGGCCTGGAACGAAGAAAACAACATCTATCGGACGCTGTCATCACTTTCGGCAAGTAATACGCGGTATAAGGTCGAGATCATCGTCGTCAACAACAACTCTACCGACGGTACTCAGAAGGTCCTCGATACGCTGGGCGTGCGGAGCTACCTGCAAACCGTCCAGGGAACACCCTTTGCCCGCCAAATGGGCCTGGACCATGCGCGTGGCCAATTTCACCTCTGTGCCGACTCGGATACCTTCTATCCGCCCGACTGGATAGACCTGATGGTGGAGCCAATGGCAAAAAACGCGGACATTACGGGTGTTTACGGCAATTACGCATTCATACCACCCGCCGGGCAGGGACGAATGGGCCTTTGGTTTTATGAAAAATTCGCCGGCCTGATGATCCGGATCCGGAAGAAAAACCGGGAATACCTGAACGTCTATGGCTTCAATATGGGTTTTGTGACGGAGGTCGGCCGCAGAACGGGCGGATTCAAGGTAAGCGGGTCGCGGGTTTATGCCAATATCGTGGGAAGTGATTTCCAGAACGAAGCCGAAGATGGCCGCATGGCCCTGAACCTCAAAAAAGAAGGTGATCTCAAACAGGTTACCAGCTCCAAAGCGACGGTTTTCACCTCGCCGCGCCGCCTGCTCGACGACGGCAGCATTTCCAAAGCATTCTTCAATCGGGCCAGGCGACAACTGCAAGGCATGCGCGACTATCTCTCGTAATATGATGCAGCACCATTTCCCCGATACGACCTTACTGATCACTCATTACAACCGCAGCGGCTCGCTCGAACGGTTGCTGGCGACATTCGAGTCGCTCGGCTGTCAGTTTGCGGATATCGTGGTTTCCGACGACGGCAGCAAGTCCGAGCATCTGGAAAACGTGCAGGCGCTCACCGACCGCTTCCGTTTCCGGCTTATTACCACGCCGAAAAACCGGGGGCTTGGCAACAACATCAACAAGGGCCAGGACGCGGTACAATCGGAATATACTTTATATGTACAGGAGGATTTTCAGCCTTCCGATATTTTCCCAATGCATTTCCAGGACGCGCTTACGTTCATGCGCGAGGATCCCAGGTGGGACATTGTGCGGTTTTATGCCTACTTTGCCTACCCTACCCTCAAACCTTTCAAAAAGGGGTATTCTGAAATGGTATACAGGTTCTGGGACATGAACCATCTGAAATTCTACTATTACAGTGACCACCCGCACCTTCGCAGGAGCACATTCCTGCAAAAGTTCGGCCGCTATCCCGAGGGCATTAAAGGCGACCTGACGGAATACAAAATGGCTGTCAGCTTTTTACAGAAAAAAGGCAAAGGGCTGTTTTACAACGATTTCACCCAATTATTTTACCAAAAAAACTCCTCTGACGAGCCCAGTACCATGGAGCGTGCCAACTGGAAACTGAGCGAGAACCCACTGGTGAAGCTTGCCCGGCTGGGCTACCTGCGCTACCGGTGGCTGAAAAATACGCTGGACCTGGTTTTCATGAAATAGACTGCCCACATGAACAAGGAATATTTCTTCGGGGAGGTGACGCTGCTCATTACCCATTACAACCGGAGCCAGTCGCTGGAACAGTTGCTCCTTTCATTTGAAGCGCTGGGTTGCGGGTTCGGCGACATTGTCGTGTCCGACGACGGCAGCAAGCCCGAGCACGTGGATTACCTGCTCCAATTGCAAAAAAAGCATCCGTTCAGGCTCATTACCACGCCCCAGAACAGGGGTTTGGGCAATAATATCAACAAAGGCCAGGACGCCGTTCAGACGCAGCTGACTTTGTATGTACAGGAAGATTTCACGCCAACCGCCATTTTCCCGGAAAGTTTTACACACGCGCTGGACATTATGCGCGAAAAGCCGGCTATCGATGTCGTCCGGTTCTATGCCTATTTCGAATATCCTTACCTGCACAATCCCGAGCACGGCTATTACGAAATGGATTTCAAAGTCTGGAAACGGGGTTACCGCAAATTTTACGCGTACAGCGACCACCCGCATCTGCGCAGGAGCAATTTTTTTGAGAAGTTCGGAAGATATGTGGAAGGCCGGAAAGGCGACTTTACCGAGTACCGAATGATGATGTCTTTCCTTAAAAACAATGGTAAGGCTTATTTTTACAAAAACTATACAGGGCTGTTTGTACAAAAAAATTCCGAATCCGAACCAAGTACCATGTCGCGCGAAAACTGGCGGCAAACCGACCGGTTTCCGGTGAAACAAATCAGGGATCTTTACCGGCACCTGAAATTTAATTTTGATTACCTGACCTGAATATAGTCTCGGTTTATTCCGATCTTGGTTCCATAAAACCCAACGTTCCCACTCCTGAGATATGCCGACCCGTATAACAAATGACTCATTCAGATGGTATTACGCGAGCATTTACCTCGGACTGGCGCTGATCTTCGGTTCCCAGTACTTTACCTATAAAAATGTCCGTGACCTCTCGCTGAACAACGAGCGGCTGAACGTCACGATCGGCGTACTGAATCAGACAGCCAATTTCGGGCTCGTAACGAAGGATTTCCAGTCGAACATGCGTGGATACCTGATCACGCAGAATAACGACCTGCTCAGCGACAACTACCACAAAAAGATCCAGCTCGTAAGCATTACCGACACGCTCTTCAACCTGGTCAAGGACGACCATATTCAAACACAGCGTGTGAAGGATTTGCTTGAAATATCCAGCCAGATCGTCGCCTACTCCCAAAATGTAATCAGCATTTACCGCACCCAGGGTACCCAGCAGGCTTTTTCCAAAATACAGGAGGGTGAAGGGATACGGCTCAACAACCTGCTGACACGCAAGATCAACGAGATCGATGATTACGAGAACCAGAACCTGGATCAGCGGCGGAAGCTCGTCTCCGATACCCAGCATAACTCAATTCTTTTCATCTTGCTGACAGGCGCCGTGGGCTTTATTCTCACCATCCTGTCCATCGTGTTCCTGAATCTCGACAAACGCAAGCAACGGCAGTTCCAGAAGGAAATCAAGGAACGGGAGCGCACGGTGAGCCAGTACCTCGAAGCCATTCCCGACGGCGTGATGGTTATTAATAATGAAAGAAAGATCGAAGTACTGAATGAATCGGGGCGGGAAATCCTGGGTGTAGCCGGCGCGCGGCCCGAGACCCTGGAAGAGCAGGTCGAACGTATCAAGCTGCTAGATCCTACCCGGTACCACGTACGGTTTTCGGCCGACACGCTGCCGGTGGCCCGTGCACTACAAGGCGAAAAGCTGACGGGCAACAAGATCGACCTCGTTAAGAATGACAAGATATACCACCTCGAAACGAATGTACAGCCGGTGATCGGCCTGGACGGGCAGATCAAAAGCGCTATTACCGTTTTCAGGGACATTACAGAGCGCGCCAATTACGAAGCGACGCTTGAAAAAGCGCGCATCCTGGCCGAGAAGTCGGTGCGTGTGAAAGACATATTCCTCTCCAATGTGAGCCATGAGATCAGGACGCCGCTGAATGCGATCATCGGGTTCACCAACCTGCTTCTGGGCGAGGTTACCGATCAGAAAAGCCTCGAATATGTAGGCTACATTCAGTACGCAGGCAAAAACCTGCTGGAACTGATTAACGACATCCTCGACTTCTCCAAGATCGAAGCCGGGCAGATTCATCTCGAAAAAACGCCCGTTTCCATCCGCGAACTAGCCGACTCGATTTCGGCAATCATGCACCACCGCGCGGTTGAAAAAGGTATTGCTTACGAGGCCGTGCTGGAAGACGGGCTGCCGGAATTCGTAGAAACCGATAAATTAAGGCTTACGCAGATACTGCTCAATGTTTGCGGCAATGCCGTCAAATTCACCGAGCGCGGTAGCGTAAAGCTCCACGTAGAGCCGATCGGCGAACCCCTGAACGAGATTCGGAATATCCGTTTCAGTGTGGCGGATACCGGCGTCGGCATTCCCAAAGACAAACTCAAAGAGGTTTTCAATCGCTTTGTGCAGGCAACCGAGAGTACTACCAGGGTATTTGGCGGTACAGGGTTGGGATTGAGCATTGTAAAGTCGCTGGTACAACTTTTTGAAGGAACGCTCAACCTCGAAAGCGAGCTGGGCAAGGGTACGGTTTTCACGATGGACTTTCCATTCAGGATCGTGAAAGAAGCAGAGCTGGAAGAGGAGTTGGAAAAAGAGATCGACGTCAACGCGTCGGTAACTTCCCTGCACATTCTGGCGGCGGAGGATAACTCACTTAACCAGAAACTGCTGCAAGCCATTTTCGAACGGTTGAACATCCCGCTGACAATCGTAAACAATGGTCAGGAAGCGCTCGACAGGCTTCGGCAAGAGACCTTCGACATGGTGTTAATGGACATTCAAATGCCGGTGATGGATGGTTATACGGCCATTAAGGAAATTCGCCGGACCATTTCCACCACCATCCCGATCATCACCATGACCGCCCACGCGATGGTCGGTGAGAAAGAAGAATGCCTGAGTATCGGCGCCAACAGCTATATTTCGAAACCATTTAAGGAAAGTGAACTTTTATATACTATTGCGCATCTTGGAAACAAAGAGAATTACGAAGCACCACAATCCCCAAGTTTTACTCAGCAACCTCCCCAGACTAAAATGACAGACTCTATTCTAAATCTCGACTATCTCGCCGAAATCACCGGAGGGGATCAGGAACTACGCGACGAACTGATCGCGCTATTCGAAAAGGATAGCAAAGTGCAGCTTACAAATATCGCCGAAGCTTCATTGGCCAACGATCTGGAACGACTTCGCCAGGCGATCCATAAATTCCGTTCTTCGCTGTTTTCGGTGGGGCTCCTCAACACCGCCAACCAGTACAAGGAACTGGAAGCCACGCTGAAACAAGGAAACTGGACGAGCGATCTGAGCCAGAAGCTGGTCGATCTGAAGGCGGAAGCGGAAACGGGTTTGGCGCAGCTTAAACAGCTTTAATGGCTTTGTAGATTTCTCCAACGCTGTTTTCCCAGGTGTGCGAGCTGGCAAATGCGCGCCGCGCTTCGGTGCGCGCCTCCGAATTTTCAGTCAGCGCGAGATCGATCAGCCGCACGTAATCTTCCTTTCCTTTGCCAAGATACACATGGTCGGCGAATACGCTCATGGCATCCGTAGCGGTGGCGACCACCGGCTTGCCCACGGCGAGATATTCGTCGATTTTCCGGGGGTAATTACCGATTGTGACCTCGTTGAGCAGCTGCGGGTTTACACACACATCGAATGCATTGATGTAAGCAGGCAGGTCGGCAATATTGCGGGAGCCCGTGAAAGTCACGTTAGGGAGCTTGTGCAGGCTACTTTGTAAAAACTCGTTGTCTTCCGGGCCTACTAGCACGATATTCCATTCCGGGCGCTGCTGCGCGATGTATTCGAGCAACTCCATGTCCAGCCGGATGCTCTGCAGCGCACCCACATACCCGATACGCGGGCGCGCGATCGCGCCTATGTCCACAGGTTCGGCGGCCTGATTTCCCGCCATGAAAATATCCAGGTCGCAACCTTGTCCCACGTAAAACGAATGCCGGTTGTATTTGGCACAATAGTTGGCCAGGTAAGTCGAATTGGCCACGCAAAGATCGCTTTTAGCGATCAGTTCCGGTTCCAGCCGCGCACCATGTTTGCGCCAATAGTCCACAGCCAGCATATAATCGCGGGAGTAGTAAATGGACAGCCGCGGTTTAAGCAGGTCTTTTAGGAAAAAGCTACGGAACATATCATTATCATTAAAATGAATGTTATCCGTAAAGCCCAGCCGCTTGGCAGCACGGGCGATCGATCCCGCGAAGAGCTGGTTATTCCTTTTATTTAAAATATCAAACAGCATTTCCGGCAGCCAGTTGATCGACTCGATCATCTTGTCGGGATATAGTACCCAAAGGTTTTGCTGCACTTCTTCGAGGCCATCGGTCTTGCCGTACACCACTTTTTTGCGCTTCGCTATTTTAGGATCGTCGCCATTTTTGAGCAGACTGATGCGGTCAAGCGGGGAATTGACGTACAATACCCTATGATTCCGGCTGAATTCCAAAGCAATGTTCTTGCAGTTACTCCCGATTTCTACATCCCAGGCCTGCTGGCCCGTAATGACAATATCCATATTTCATTTGCTAATGCGCAGGGGCAATGCCCCCACCCTCGTTGAGATTCGGTTACTTATAGTGATGGTCCTGAATTTTCCTGTCGATCTTCCCCAGCACCGCCGGAAACCGCGCCAGATCGAATTTGCGGGCAAACAGTTTCCCCGATGTCCACATATTTTCCAGATCCTCTTCGGTGAGTACTTTCGGGCTCGCCTGACCTTTCGACCAGTCAATATACCTCAAATTATCGTTCACGAGTGAAGAGCGGAAGGGCGAATTATACAAAATAGTTTGAAACAGGATTTCATCGGGGGCCCAGGTCAGCTTGAAAAACTTCGCCACTCCGGGATGCCCATCCAGATACTCCAGTACGTAACGGACCGCATCCAGCGTCAGGCTCATCCATTGCGACCGCCCCACGGGTTCGAGTCCGGCAGGCATTGTACGCGGGGGAAGCAGCCTGTTCATCCATTTCTGCACCAGGTATTTACCCGGAAAATTATAATTGGTCAGGTGGTATTCAGTCAATCTGGGGATCGCTTCCGTCCATTCGTTGCGGACTGAATAGTATTCCATAAAATTCTCCCCGGTATTCCCGGCGAAAAAATCATGTATTTCCGACGGGGGCCGCAGCGGATAATCCGCGCCGCTAAGCAGGTTGACATAGCCAAAATCAATGCCCGAACCCACAATCGTACGAAAACCGCGCAGCGTTGCCTCCACGATGCTGTAAGCGCCCCAGCCGACGTCCACACGGCCCGACACGAGTATTACCCGCTCTTTGTTCTGCAAGAATGAAAATGCATGAATGTCCGCTTTCTGATCCAGGTGAACAAAAAACCACGCATCCCGGTGTTCGAGCGCATCTATGAGCCTGGACAGTTGGGCCGGTGCCGCGTGCGCGAGTATCAGATGGGCGATCTTCATAGGCTATGCTTCGCTTTCTGCTCCCGTTCGTCGAGAATGCGGGTAATATTAATGATAGCCGCTGCCAGGTAGAAATAGATATTGGAAGGAAACTGTACCAGGGCTTCCTGCGGATAATTGCCCACATTGTAGGCAAACACGACCAATAGCATCGCCAGGCAATAGGTTTTCAGCTCGGGATTCCTGATCAGAAAATAATTGTTAATCCCCTCCCTTAAAATAAAAAACATCAGCAGGCAGAACAGGAACAAGCCTACCCAACCCAGCTCCACCGCAATGCGGACATACCCGCTATCCGGCGGGAAATTGGCCAGGTACGATTGAGGCGCGAAGCGCTGCCCCCACGCGCCGGTCGCGCCCAGCCCGCCCCCGATCGGGTGCGTAAGAATGTAGGGTTGAATGCGTTTCTGGTTGTTTTTACGGGCCTGGAACGAAATGTCATCGTTCGGCTTAAACGCCGTCTGGAACCGGACAATGTTGGAATTGGTAGTGGGGACGAAGATCAGGAAAACAAAAAACAGCCCCGCAACACCCGAAAAAATGAGTACCTGCCGGTTGATCCGCAAAATCACGAAAAGCACCATCGCCGCAGGTATGAGCACATACGCGCCCCGCGTACCCGAAAAAAGCATCGACGAGAAAAACAGCACGATCATCAGCGCGAGCACTATTTTCTGCCAGGTTTTCTTGACGAATGTCAGCAATGCGATGCAGATGATGCTACTCACCACCATATTGTAAGAGAATGCAACCGGGTCGGAAAAGATGGAGAATTTGCGCCAGTGGCCGGCAATGAAAAGCAGGTCGGCCACACCCTCCGAGTCGAGCCAGGCCTGCTCAGCGTCGGAAAAGCCGATGTATTCCTGCTTGTAGGCGTACAATGCGGCAAACAGCGCTAATCCGAGCCAGAGTTTCAGCAAAAAGCGCAGGAACCGAACCGTGCGGATCTGGTACATGAACACGAAATAGGTCAGCATCACGATCGCCACAGCGCGAATCGTGTACACCCAGGCCAGCCGCGATTCGGCCGCCGGATTAGCGACCTGTATCAGGTTGTAAACGATCCAGATCAGGATCATTACGCTGATAGGCCCTTTGAAAACTTTCCAGTCGGGCCTGCGTTTCTGATGAATGAAGAAGCCGAGGATCAGCAATCCCTGGATGCCGTCCATGACGGTTCCAAGCGGAAAATTCACACCAAGCCGGCCTACGAAAAACAGTAAATAAGCCAGCAGTAGCAGCACGGTAATGCCAAACTCGGGAAACGCCACAATGGCGTACACCACGGGCGGGCCGAACATCAGCGCCAGAATACCTATCCCGGCCATAATACCCTGGTAGGCGATCAATGCTCCGAATACGACCGAGATCAACAGTAAAATGACCAGTCCGGTGAGTTTGCGATCAAAGAGCGCGCGCAGTCTTTCCAAACGGCTCAGCCCTTCGCTGCTTTTCCCGGGAATATGAATCTGAATGTCTTCCACTAAAAGAACAATATTTTGACAAACCAGATAAATACGCTCACCAACGCCAGCAGCAATGCCGCCTGACGTATTTTTTGCTGCATGGGCGTCAGCTCGTTGAAGCCTCTTTTCCGCTCGCTGACCTTTTTATCCGGGTAAATTTTCATAGTAACCGGGGATTTTAGCCCTGACTCTTGTTTTCCTGGCGTGTAGCTACCGAAATCTTGTTCGCGCGTCGTGCATTCACCAGCGCCGTGAGCTGATAGAAAATAAACTTCGGGATATTCACCAGCGACTGGTAGATCCTCGGATCGGTAGGCGAGCTTTTCAGGGAAATGTAAAAACCAAGCACAAAAACAACCAGCCCGATCAGCCATACCAGCGACAATACCGGCGCTATCAGCAGATTGAGCAGCATAAAAAACACCGAGAGCAGCAGGAATATAAACAAAGGTGGCCGCAGCAACACCAATCCGAATAGTATCTGATTGAGACTGAAACGGGCAATGCCCCTGAACAGAATTTTAAAGCCGTATGCAAAATACTTGAACCAGGTGTTGATCCAGCGGGCGCGCTGCTTGACCAACTGATCGGAACCTGTCGTTTTTTCGTCGTAAACAATGGCTTTCCCGGCGAATGCAATGCGGTAACCGCGGCTCACAATCCCCTCTTGAAGAACCTTGTCGAAGCCGGCGCCGGTTACGTCCAGATGGCCGAGCACTTTTTCATACAATGCGGTACTGAACGCCATCCCCGACCCTGCCAGCGTGGCCGACGAGCCCGCCCCGAACAGCACTTTCCCATCGTAGAAATGATAGTAAATATCGCGGGCGGCGTCCAGGCAGGCATAAGTGCTATCCAGGTTTTTGGCTTCTCTCACGCCCTGCACGGCCTCATAACCCTGGTTGAAATATACATTCAGCTCGTTCAGGTATTCGGGATCGGTCAGGTTATCGCTGTCGATGATCGTCAGGTGCGTGTGCGGGCGGATGAACCGGCGGATCGCGTAAAAATGTGAGCGGGTATTGCTGCCCAGAACCTGCTCAGGGCGCAGCAATGCAACCTTGTCGACTGGAAAATGCAGGTTACTGATATCGCATTTGTCGGCAACCACATAAATGTGATAGCGATCGTAATTCAATTCAAGCAGCGAACCCACAACGGCAGGCAGTTGCGCGGTGTACTCATAGGCCGTTACGATAATGCCGTAATCGGGCAGCGCGTTGCCGGCCGCCTGTTTCGGGGATGTGAGGGCCTTTCTGATACCATAAATCAGCAGCAAAAACACCGGAAATACGAGATTATACCCGATCGCCGCCTGAATCGCCAGTCCTATCCATTCCAGGATTTTCATGCCTCTACCGGTTTAGCTACTCTTCCGGCCTGTTCGGGAATGCTTTCAGTATTGGTAAGCACCCATCCTGCAAATTTCCCGTTCAAGCCGTCGAGGTACTGTATTTTAGATTGATCTTCCGAGCCGATCGAATGCCCCGCCGCGAAAACGGACACAACCATATCCGAGAAGGTCACCCATTCCTTGGCCCTGTTCATCGCGCGCAGGGAGTCGGTTTCGATCAGGATGATGTCAAAACGTGTTTTCAATGCCTGCAAGCGCTCGCCGATCACTTTTTCGTCGGCCAGTTCAAGCACGGAAATATCGCCGGTTTTAGCGCCCAGAATGGTGATCTGCCCCGGTGTCGCTTCCGGCAGGTTATTGGACTTGACAAAATTTTCAAATGGTGTGCTGTCCGGATTCAGCTTGGAAATATCCGGCTGGGCGAAGTTCCCGTCAATAATAAGTACCGTCTTGTTGATCTTTGAGAATGCCCAGGCCAGCGCGATGACGAATGGGGTCTTGCCTACCCCATAGCCGAGACTGGTGACGGCGATGATCTTGGGATCGCTCATTTCATTGTCGAGCTCGTACCGGATCGATCGCACCAGGTTTTTATAAAGCCTTACAGCCTTGTCGTCGGACGCATTCATCCCCGAAAGGCTCAGGTTCGAGTCCTTATCGAGCACGTTCAGGTAACCGAGCACGGGCTTGCCTGTTTCGTTGGCGAGTTGCAGCGGGTACCGGATCGATTTGTCCAGGTAGAAAAGGATAAAGAATACAAACACGCAGAATGTGAAGCTGATCACCCCGGATAGGATCACCAGCACCATTTTCTTCGAAGCCTGCACCTCGCCAGGCATCGCGCGCTCGATCAGACGCAGGTATACGGGGAAACTGAATTCGAGGCTGGCCTCGTTGTAGCGCTGTAATGCTTCGATGTATTCCTTGCTCGCAATATCGATGGACGTTTCATACTCCTGGATCTTGGCTTCGTTCGGCACCAGCCCGTCGAATTTGCGGTTCAGGCGATCGAGCTCGCCCTGGATCGACGCTACGCTGTTTTTCGCCAGTTCCAGCGATATTTCCATGCCTAGTTTTTGCGTTACCAGGTCCTGCTTGACAACCATCGGATTGTAAGCATATTTATCCGTCGCTTCGTTGATCTCCTCCGAAAGCCGGCTCCGCAACGAATCGAGACTGAATTTCATCCGGTTGTCGAAATTGCTCAGAATGTAGCGTTCGTTCAGCGCTTTCAGGTTGCTTTTGGTGGCAATAATCTTCTGATTAATGTCCGTCAATGCGCTCTCGAAGTACTTGCGCTCCGTCGGGTTGAACCGCCTGTCGATATTGCCGATGGCAGCAGTGTAGGCGATAATATCTTTCTGAGCTATCTGGCGGCGGGTTTCAAAATCGGCCATTTGCCCGTAAATACTCTTGGCCTGTTCGTTCAGGTTCAATACCCGGTTTTGGATCTTGAAGTTTTTCAGTGTATTCATCCGGTCATTCAGCGCCTGTAATTTTTGCTGCATGAAAGCGGCCAGAAAGTCGATCGTCCTCTTGTTGTTCCCCACCACGCGGGAAGAGTTATCGGAAATAAACTCCTGGGCGAGCGTGTTGATCACGTACGCGGCCAGATCCGGGTGTTCCGCTTCATATTGGATGTCGATATAGTCCCCTACTCCCGTGCGGTAAATGATCAGCTTCTCGCGCAGGGTATTCGCGCCGTAGCCCATCTCTGTGATGATGTCGTTCAGCTTTTTTTCTTCGGGTTTCCACAAAAAAAGCTCCTCACGCTTCTGGTACTTCTGGGTAATGAGCGTAATGGCTTTCGCTTTGTCGGCCTTGCTCATTTCTTCCAGCTCACGCACCGGCTCACGCCAGGTAGAGTCTTTCAGTCCTTTCAAGTCATTCAGGATCAACCGGTACGACACCTGATCGAGGGTTCTTTTCAGTCGCATGACCTGGATCAGGCTTTCGAACTTGCGCGCGATCTGCTGATCCTGTTCATCCCTTGCGCGGGTTACTACCTGATCGGTTTTATCGACCAGCCCGGTCGCGATACGCGCATGCGACTCGTAGGTATCCGGCAATCGCCGGACGAGAAAATAGCAGACAATAACGGTGATCAGCGGGACCAGTATAAGTGTGATCTTGTTCCTCTGCAGCAATCTTAAAAACTGTACAACCTCCGTCATTTGATATCTTCTAATTTTTGTCCCAACAATTCTTCCAGGCTGCTTTTGGCAATCAAAACCTCGCTTTCGGTATTGAGCAGGTTCTGCGCGTGATCGGTTTGCATCACCAGCACCTGGTTATATTTTTCCAGCGTCTCCTGTCCCATTTCAAAGCGCTTCTTCACACTTTCGAGCATGCTTTCGACGTCGAGCGCCGCATTCGAGCGCACCCGGTACACCGCTTTTTTCTGAATGTAAGTAAAATACCTCTTCTTGACCTCGGCTTCCATGTTCAAATCAAACGACTGCTTGTCGTACTCTGCCGAGGCGAGTTCGCTCTTGGCCTGTTTCACCATGGCCGGCTTTTGCAGGATAGCCCCGATGTTGACGAAAAACCCAAATTGATAAGTAAAAGGAAATGAAGCAGATACAGGCGTCGCACGGTCATTTTTGGGAACATACAAATAGGAGAAGTTGAAAATATCGAAATACGACAGTTTCGCCTTTCTGACGCCTGTTTCGGCGGCATTGACATGCGCCTGATACATCTTGATTTTGGGATAATTGGCCTTGCAGACGGCAATCAATTTATCCAGGTACGCATAGTCCACATCTTTGCTCAAAGATTCCTGGGCATGGGCGCTTTGGATCGTCAAAAAAAGCAGGAGCCCAAAAGCGGCATGTTTTATCGGCATATCAGGGTAAATATTTATTTAAAATCAGTTTCGCTTGACTTTGCGGCAATACAAAATATTTTTGGTAAAAATATTACTACATCTCACTAATCTAGGCAAAATGTCCTTATCCGCCCAAATCCGGAATAGTCCGGGGTTAAAAAAATTTGTCCACTGGATGCTGATCCCAACCAATCAGGCGCGTCCAAGGCTCTGGGTCCGGGTATTTCTGAACCGTTTCTTTCATAAAAGGGGCAAAAATGTCATCATCCGTCGGTGGGTAAGGATGGACGTGCTGCCTTTCAATCCCTTTTCGATCGGCGACAATTCGATGATCGAGGATTTCAGTACAATCAATAATGGCGTGGGGGCTGTAAGTATTGGTGCCAACTCGCTTGTCGGCCTGGGAAATGTCATTATCGGCCCGGTTACGATCGGCAACGATGTGATCCTCGCCCAACATATTGTTGCCAGCGGCCTGAACCACAATTATCAGGATGTCCGGCAGCCGATCCATAAACAGGGCGTCAGCGTGGCGCCCATTGTCATTGAAGACGAATGCTGGATCGGCGCCAATGCCGTTGTCACCGCGGGTGTTACCATCGGTCGGCATTCGGTAATCGCTGCCGGGGCAGTCGTGACCAAAGATGTACCGCCCTATTCGGTTGCCGTGGGCAATCCCGCACGCGTTATCAAAAAATATGATCCCGAATACAACGACTGGGTAAAGGCGCCCTGACATACGTTTCGCCCCGTCACACATTCTCCGACTGCAACAGCGCTGGGAATGTTTTCAGGATGATTTCCATATCCATTTTAAATGAAAATTCCCGGGCATAGGTAATATCGAGCTGCGTACGTTCCTCCTCGGTCATATCCGACTTACCTTTACCGCGTTTAGTCACCTGCCACAAGCCAGTAAGACCTGCTGGCCCCGCAAAACGCAGGATTTTATCGTCGGTGGTCATTTTTTCCGCTTCATACAAAGGCAGCGGGCGGTTACCTACCAGCGACATATCGCCTTTGAGAATGTTGATCAGCTGCGGCAGCTCATCAATACTCGAATTTCTCAGAAAGCTTCCCAGGCGCGTGATACGCGGGTCGTTCTGAAATTTCATGAATGCGGCCTTCTGATCCTTCTGGAACTGGTAAAGCTTTTCACAAATCTCTTTCCCGTCGTGGAACAACAGGCTTTTGCATTGATTTCCCGCACGACACTCATCGCAAAGCCCCTGTGTTTCGATCTGAGCGACGGGCTCAGCTTTGGAATACATATTCAATGCAGCCATTTTCCGGATCAGCTGGTCGGCGTCGGTCCGCATGGTTCTGAATTTGTACAAATCGAAAATCTTGTAGCCGCTCCCTACCCTTTTTGACTTATAGAAAACCGGCCCCTTTGAGTCCAGCTTGATCAGGATCGCCACAATAATGAACACCGGCAACAAAAGAATGACCGCCGTGCCGGTCGTAGCAACGTCGATCGCCCGTTTCCAAAGCGGCGTCTTGTGTCCTTGTGAACCGATTTTCTGGGATGCTTTATTGGCAACGTACCACTGCCGCTTTTTGAAGTATTTGATACGGGTAATAAGGTCCCCGTCATCGAAGTTTATGGAAAAAACGTCGTCGGCATGCCTGGCCCGCGCCAAATCGATGGCCTGCCGGGAAAGTTTGTCGACCAGTAATACGAAAGGGATGTTACCGAACCCTACACTATTCCGGATCGTGTCGAGCAGATCAACTCCGCCGCTTCCGTCGTGCGCAACGATTACATCAGCCGGATAGTTTTCCCTTAATGCTTCCAGGGCACCGGCAGGCGAATCGAAATACTCCACCTGGAGGTATTCCGCAAAACGCTCTGTAAAACGGAGGTATTCCTGAAAGTCATGATGGACATAAATAACCCTGAACTGGGCAACGTAGGTTTTGCCCGCCGTTACCGTTTCTGTCGTTGTGCCGGCCAGTTCCATGATATCGTCGTTTAAGAGAAGCGTTTACTGCGCCGCAGTACGGCGTTGATCTTCGCATGCACCTCCATCGGGTTGAACGGCTTGACCATAAAATCGTCCGCACCCAGATTAAGGCATTGGATTCGCTCGCTGCTCTCGTCCGAACCCGAAAGTATGATAATGGGTATCTCCGAATACAGATTACTGGCCTTCGCCACTTTCAGGAACTCTTTGCCGCTCAGATTGGGCATGTGAAGGTCGGCAATAATGAGGTCGGCATGGTTGCCTTCTTCGAGCCACAGCATTCCTTCGGAGCCGTCGCTTTTGATCACTACATCGAAATCCTTTTTGAGAAAATGTTCCAGTATCTTGGTAATGCTGGGTTCGTCGTCTATAATCAACAGATTCTTTCTATTGTCCATAGGTTGAGTATAAGTGGGCAATTATTCGGTATCTTACTGTAAAAAGCGGGCAATTATTTCGTAGAATTAGTCATAACACTTGCCATAACAAAATTAAACCAGAAAATTGTATCATCCGCCAGCGCCTGGAACAAGACTCGGTCTGGAAATGGCCATTAAGCGACTATTGGGAATAAACTGCAAGTTCAGATTTAGTAAAAAAGCAAGAGATGAGCAGTTAACGGCTTGTAGTAAAATTAAATACTGCGGCGTAGATCGCAAAAAATAACTGTCCTATTTTGGAAAATTTTTAAAATTACTTCTACAAGTAACCGCTTAATCGTCTGATTTGAACAGAATTATTGAGATTGCCGAAATTGAAGCCGTATTTCGGCCCGGGATGTGACAGGAATTCCTTTCGTACGCGCGGGTACCCAGGCGGGACCGTTGCTGATGATACGGATTGCTTCTTTGTGAAGCTCTTCGGGGCCGCTGGCTACGAAACCGGACAATACACCTGTGGAACTGACGAAAAATGTCACCATTATTTGCCCGGTTGTGGAAGTTGAGCCCGTATTTTTTTCGAGATAAGCACGGTAGGCCTCCCACCCCTGGGCCGGCATGGGTGCCAAAGTGTCGGAAGGGATCGTTATAGAATAGGTTTTCCTTTCGGCAGATACTGGTTGGGAAGCAACCAGATACTGCGTATCGGCATGCTCGCGCTCCACCCTGGTCCGCGCCGCCATCGACTTACCGGCGGCCTGCGCCGCACCAGGCGTCGTCAAAGTCTCAACAGGCCGTGGAGGCACATGCGTCGCCTCCATTTTAATCGGGGAAGAGTCTTCCAATACAACACCATCCACTTCCTTTTGAACGGCGACATCAGCCAGCACAGAAGGTGCCAAAGCTATTTCAGGTTTTGGTAATATGTTGGTGTCATGCGCCAATTGGGGCTGGCTCGGAACCGATGCAACCTTGGCCGGGGCCACCGGTGCAACCGCAGCCGGACTGGCCGCCTCGACTGTTTTATCTGCTTGAATGGGGGACCGTTTTACCTGCTCCTGCTTTTCCGCAACCGAGGGCTTTTGTACTTCAACCGTTTGATCGCGCAAAAACACGAACCAGTAACTGAACATTGCGAGCAGCACTGAGGCCGCCGAAGCATATGCCCATAGCGGCAGGGCTTTCCGGTCGGTGCGTTCCACGCGCGCGTGCAAGCGCTGATGTAAATCCGCGCGGACGCCTGCAATGCGGCCGTTATGCTTGCGCCAGGCTAAAAACCCATCATAAGCCTCTGCCACGAGCGGTTCGGCGAGCATCCGCCCTTCCAGCAAGCGCTGTTCGGCCGGCGACATTTCGCCGCTGTAATAGCGTTCGAAATCTTCGAAATTTGGTATGAGGTCGTTAGTAGTTGCCATTGCTTTCTATGCAGATTTTCAGCTTCCGCTTTCCGTTCTGAATGTAACTCTTCACTTTGCCCATTTCAAAACCGGTTTCTCCGGCAATCTCGCGGTAGCATTTGTTTTGCAGGTAAAACAATTCTATGCTGACCCTCTGTTCGCTTGCCAGCTTTTGAAGGCATTCATCCAATGCATTCAATTGTCCTTCCAGCATGAATACATCCTCGTCGTTAGCGGGCTCATCTACCGATTCCTGTACCCTTTCACTGGCCGGTTCCTGCCCTACCGTAACCCGCTCTGTCCTGAGTTTCATCAAACAATAGTTCCGCGCAACGCTATGCAGCCAACTCTTGAAATTCGCAACTTCGTGATGCCTTAAATCGAAGATCAACTTCTCGAATATTTGCATGACGGCATCCTTGCACTCCTCTTCATCGCGCAGATATTTGAAACACACCCCAAAAACCATATCCATATAAGGCTCATACAACGCTCCCAACAGCGCGACGTCGCCATGACGCCGGTACTCCGCAAGCCTGTCGGCTTCCGGCACCGGTTCCTTGACCTTACCCTGAAAGAATTTCAAAAATTTCACGTCGCGTGGGGAGTCTTTTCCGCCTTCTGATTACTGGATGCGGTCGAATCAAAATTCCATAAAAAAATCCTAAAAACTTTTATGGAATTACCTGCCGGCATGCATCCAGCGGATAAATATCACAATCCGAAAACCATGAAAACAAGAGTAATCATTTTGTTGGCCATCTTTTTGAGCGCCTTCGCATTATTGCCCGACCGCGTCATTAAAGGCACCGTGACCGACGGCTCGCATACACCCATAACGGGCGTGAAAGTCTCCATTCAGGGCAGCGGCGCCGGCTCGTTAACCGACCACGCCGGCCGTTTTTCGATTAGGGTACCCAACCTGGCAAGGGCGCTGGTTTTCGAAAGAACCGGTTACAAGTCTTTAACAATGCCAGTTACGTCGGATTCCGTTTTGAATGTTGTTTTAACCCAAACAATACTGAAAACAGAAGAATTAGCGGGTAAAGGATTCGATTCGCCGGTGCAACCGGGACAGGTAGAAAAATCACTGGCATTTAACAGGGTATCGGCAGCACCAGCCACATTTTCAGGAACTGCAATGCGAATGCAGCTTCCCACCGAAAGTTACAAGCCGATCAATGAAAACGGCTTCCTCTCAGTTGGACAGCAACCGGTGACTACATTCTCCGTCGACGTCGACCGAGCGGCATATAGTAATGTGCGCCGTTTCCTGAACAACGGTCAAATGCCACCGGAAGACGCTGTCAGGATCGAGGAAATGATCAATTACTTTGATTATGACTATCCTCAACCCGCCGGCGAGCACCCTTTGGCCATCACCACCGAAACCACCGATTCTCCCTGGAACCCGGGATTGAAACTCGTGCACATCGGGTTACAGGCCAAAACGGTTTCTACGGAAAATCTGCCCGCCTCCAACCTGGTTTTCCTGATCGACGTATCAGGCTCGATGAACGACCCAAACAAACTCCCCCTGCTTAAACAAGCCTTCAAGCTGCTCGTGGATCAGCTTCGTGCAGAGGATAAAATTTCAATTGTGGCGTATGCAGGTTCTGCCGGGCTGGTATTGCCCCCAACCGCCGGAAGCGAAAAGAGGGCCATTAAAGATGCGCTCGACAAACTAGACGCAGGCGGCTCAACAGCGGGCGGCGAAGGCATTGAGCTCGCCTACGATTTGGCCAAAAAGCATTTTCTTCCGAAAGGCAATAACCGCGTGATCCTCGCAACTGATGGTGATTTTAACGTGGGTATTTCCAATGAATCCGAGTTACAGAAACTTATCGAAGAAAAACGCAAAGCGGGTATTTTCCTCAGCGTGATGGGTTTTGGAATGGGAAATTATAAAGACAGCCAGGTAGAAACGCTGGCCGACAAAGGGAACGGCAACTACGCCTACATTGACAACATTCAGGAAGCCCGGAAGGAATTTGTGCAGGAATTCGGCGGTACGTTGTTCACCATTGCCAAAGATGTAAAAATCCAGATCGAATTCAATCCTGCGCAGGTGCAAGCATACCGCCTGATAGGCTACGAAAACCGTGCATTGCGCAACGATGAATTCAATGATGACAAAAAGGACGCAGGCGATATGGGTTCAGGACATACCGTCACGGCCATCTACGAAATTGTGCCAAAAGGCGCCCAGACTTCGTACATCGGAACGACCGATGCGTTGAAATACCAGCAAAATAATGCGAACCCGACCGGCCACAGCGATGAAATGATGACCGTTAAAGTCCGGTACAAAAAGCCCGACAGCGAGAAAAGCATTCTTTTCGACCTCCCGGTAAAAGCTACGTCGGTCGCTTTCGAAAAATGCACTGAAAATCTGCGCTTTGCCAGCGCAGTAGCAGAGTTCGGCTTACTGCTGCGCAGCTCTGAATACAAGGGAAAAGCCACATATGCGGATGTGATACAACGCGCGCGAAGCGCATTCGGAAAAGACGAAGAAGGCTATCGCTCCGAATTTGTGCAACTAGTAAAGGTCGCGCAGAGCCTGGACGGCTCGCGGGATACCGCAAGGAAGTAACAGGCATTCAACAGAAAAGAGCAAGGCTCAACTCAGCCTTGCTCTTTTCTGTTGAATGCCTTCCCGGGAGATATCCTGACCTCGTATCAGTCTTCTTTCAATGCCTTTAAAATCAAATCCTTGCCGATATCGCTATACTGCAACGATAAGGCCGCTTCTCGGCCCGGGTCGCTCATTTTACCCCATGTTTTACGGAGAATGTCGATCATTTTTTCTTCGGTCATTTTGGCGATCAGGTCGTCGTACTGATATTGAAGGAAAACCAGGCAGAGGGCGTTTTCCATAGTCTGTACATCTGCGTCGCTTTTGAGTCGCTGTTTAAGAACGATCTGTTTTACACGGCTGATCGTTTCCTCATCGTAACCCACATTCGTAAGAATTTCAGTGGCTACTCCTGCATGGTACTTGGAGAGGTCGCTCCGCCATTTGAGATACCCTACGCGGCCGTCCGGATAACTTTTACGCGCGATCTCCCAGCGGCCGATATGCTGGCAGCGAGATGCCAAAAGCAGACTTTCATCTGCCTCCGGATCTAGTTTCGTAACCCACTCGAAGAGTTTCAGGGCATAAAAATACTCGACCGGATATGCCACATTTTCCCACACGACCTGCCCGGGAGAGCGTTTGTTATAGTTGTCAAAAAGTTCAAAGGCTTTGTCGAGCTTGCTCATGGTGATTTGGTATAGGTAAATGTTATTTTCCCGCTTTGAATTTCAAGGCAATGGTGGTCATCCGCGGATAGTCGTAAGCGGTGCTTTGTGTTTTCATGATGAAGGAGTCTTTTCTGACGTCGTCAGGCCGCACTATCCATTCTCCTTTACCACTGCCTTCCGACGCTCCGATCGTGATATTTTGATCATTCACTTGCCATTTGAGCAAAAAAGGTGTCGATTCTCCCTTGAAAATACCCGAAAACACGCCGTCCTTTTTCACCTGGACGGTTTCCATGTACCGCTGAAAGTCGATGCCACCGAATTGCTGCGTCATTTTGCCATCTTTGAAAGTGACCGCGTCGTTGACTACGATTTCCTCTATCTTCCATTGCGGCACGGCAGTGAGCAATTCGGCCGCCTCATGGGGTGTACCCGCAGGTCGGTTACAAGAAACTGCAAAAATCATCGTAGAAGCAAAGAGTAGAAAAATGGAGAATCTTCGGAAAGACATGATAATCTCGGGTTAATGACCAAGCAAATATAGCCACAACGATACCGGACTTTCGATTTAAACTATGGGAAATTTATCAGCTGCCGCGGCCATCAAATCTGCGGAAACAAGGTATCGAACTTTTGAAGTCCCGAGACGAAAATGCTTTGCGGATTTGTGTGTGGCGGATGTACTATGATTTGAGAAGCTCCCTGAGTAGCGGTATTTCAAGGGGTTTTGGCAAGAGCTGAATGATGTAGGGGTTGGCTTCGGCTTGCTCAATGTCGGAAACATCTACCGTAGACGAAATCATAAACAGGCGAATCCGCTTTCGGACCGCCTTGGGTAGCAGGCCATACTGCTCGGTGAATTCGAAGCCGTTAAGCCCAGGCATCTGAAGGTCGAGCAGAATCACCGTATCAGGCATATCCGCGTCCTGGGTCCGGAGATGGTCTATCGCCTGCTGCGCCGAACTAAACGTCCTTACGGTTTCGGTTAAGCCACTTTTTAATAGTAGCTTTTCCTGGGTAAACTGATCGAAAACACTGTCGTCTACGATAATAAATTCCATTTTCTAGCAAGAGAAGGGTACAGAATATCACGCTACAACCCACGCCAACTGGATTATTCCTATCTCCACATGCGGTTATTATGTAGAAATAGTTATCACGAATAAGCTACAAAGGTTCTAAATCTAACTGAAAAATCAGCAAAGATGACCCAATACTTTCGTTGGACAATGGTTTTAGTACAAAATCGGTCACTTTTGCCGGGTAGTACTATCCATTGACCGGCAAGCGGTCATTGCCTTCGTTCTTCATCGGCCCATTGCATGGCCATCGTTGAGTGGTGAGATATGATGGAAGTGGGTTATTAGATGTAAAAGTTACATAATAGTTTCTTTACTCCCAAGATAAAGTGCTGATTTTGACTTAATGTAACTTCTCTTACGCGTTATGCCAGTGCTGTGCGGGCGAGGGCTGGTGCTCACTACTCCCCGGCCCGCCTTTCAAAACCGGACGCCCGCCGGATCTATTTATCGTTCCGAGATCTAGCGATTTATAAAAACAAAATTCCGAACGCACAAATATGGCGTTCGGAATAAGCACTAACACACACTTTATTTACAGAGCTCCATCAGGTCATTAGAAGTACTTAATTTTGTTTCTCAATACAACCAGATAGAACAGCCCAAACCAACGCTGAATTAATCTTTTCATCGTATGAACAAATTGAGTAGGATATAAATTAAAATAGCGTTGGAAAGATTTTAATAAATAGGTTTTGGTTTCGATGAATACAAGTTCACTGCAACGATGGATGTAATTGCTGTGATTACTAAACCTATTAAAAGTATTTTTTTCATAGTATATGTTATTTTATTTTGCCCTATTTTTTATTTAACTCTATCTGATCAACCCCCTCAATCTCCAACACAATTTGATCACATGTTCTATTGGCAACTGCGCATTCATATCGCTCGATGTTCCCATTAGTAAACCTCCCAATTAAAATAACAAATCCATTTTCTACCTCCCAGGTGCAAATAGGTTTACCAGCCGCTCCAAATATGAGCCCTTTACTTTCCTTGAGAGTGCCGTCGCTCTCGAACTTCAACTCTTGTGATTTATCTTTTTCTGAAACCAACTTGGCGTTCCAGCTATTCACAATATGTTCTGCCAACGGTGGCGGTACACATTCTTTATCTTTTTGGCATGCTGTAATGAAAAATACCAGGAATATAAAAGTAAGTTTCGCTCTCATAAATAAAGAAAATGTTTAAAGATTACAATTCAGTGACAGCGCGGCGCCTCAAAGTGACGAAGAAAGGCGCTCACGCCATCATCCTGAATGAATTCTCCACACCCCATCCACTGCTACCTAGCTATGACAACCTTGTAGCTCTGGGATGGTTGACTTTTTCGCGAAAGTTTCACTACATAGGTTCCAGAGGGGAGAGTCCTTACATCTACCTCTTTCACCGGCACTGACGGTGATGTATATACTTCAACGCCTTGTGCATTGTATATCTTAATGCTGGTCACGTTTTTCCAGTCTTCGGTGGATTTAAAATTGAGCTTGTCGCTTATCGGGTTAGGAAACAGTGTATATCCGGTTTTCAGCTCAAAGTCCACACTTTTAATCTTACTGAGAGCGAATGTTCCATCTTTATCTACCATTTTCAGACGATAGAAGTTAGTTCCGTTCATCGGGTTATCATCCACCGCTGAATAGTGTGCTTCTACTGAACTCTCACCTTTCGCTGCGATGGTTTTCAATTTTTCCCACGCTTTGGCGTCTCCGCTGCGCTGGACTTCGAAATAGTCGCTGTTTGATTCTTCTGATGTTGACCAACTGAGTGTAGCAGTATTGCCTTCACGGGCAGCGGAAAAATCAATCAGTTTAACAGGTAGTGGAGTGGAAAGCCCTGCACTCGGTCCGACTGTATTAGCAGAGTTTCCGCTTAGATCTCCCCATTTTGAACCCGACAATCCTGTTCCGAAACCAGAAGCGGCGCATCGCAATTGTATTTTTGCCCCCCCCGGACCTGTTCCCGGCGTCCCAATCACCGTGCCGGGGGCCCAACCCATCGTTGCCGTTGCGACGTGCGTTGGCGTTGTCGTTAGTGGGTCGGACATGTTGGTCCTGTATAATGTAAATTTAAAGCGGGTATCGTACCCTGCTGGAGCAGGGCCCTTCAGTAAACTCGCGGGAGCTTGGACGTCACTCAACTGATTGCTAACCTTCACAATTGTGTGGGTGGGTGGCACCCCTACATCTCCCGAAGTACCGTCAGAACCGAAATCTAGGTCAAAGGCAACATCCCCGCTTTGAAACCCATATTGAACCCCATTCGCAACAAGATAGTTCACGTAAGTTTGGCTAGCCGACATATACAGATCAAATTTAAGAGTGGGGCCGACGACAGGGTCATTCGTCACGACAAAGTTTCTCGTTTCAAATAAAATGTGTGGCCCGGGTGCAACTTGATCGATTGGGGTCGTCTGCGCACGACATAAATTCGACATAAGGCTAACGCACAGAAGGAGTGCGAAAATTTTTAAATGTTTTTTCATACAGGGTGTTCGATTAATAGTTAACAAGTGAAGAAATTGGCGCTGCCAAATTATTGGAATAGATAAGGTTAGAGTCATTAGCATCAACTCCTCCATCCATATTAAGGTCAAACATGGAGTAGACGTCAACCGGAGCTAGCTCGTTTTTATGAAACACTTGATTTACATCAGAAGCATCAACGCCAAGATCCTGAGTAGCATTTATATCACCTGCCCACATACACCAGATTCCATTTTTCAGAACCATCTGCGGTGGATCGCCAAACTCGTTGGAAGCTTGCGACAAGGCAGTTGTAAAATCATAGCTAACAACCCCCGAGCTAAAATCCTGAATCGGATTACTCATTACCGCCAAGTGGTTCCGATGTTTAACAACAATCCTTACCGCCTTCGGCTGACTGGTGAAGAAAGGCTGCGCGGTGCCGTCCAGATTAGCTACAACGCCGCTTGCTTGTAGAATTAAGCTCTTCGATTCAAGTAGAATGGACGGATCAACTGCATCTCTAACTTCTACTTTAATCCAATCAGCGATGTTGCCCATCTTTATCGGATTATTTATATCGGGACACGTCGCAGGGTCACCGTAGGGACTGTTTGTTGGTAATAATCCTGCGTTTCCAAAATAAACTTGCAAGTCATTTCGCATGATATCGTCCCCGCTGCCCGTTGACCTCGCTCCTTGCAGTACGACGCGAAGATCCAACTGTGGTCCGGCACATGGTTCGGTAACAACCGTCATTTTCTTATTAGATAAGTCGTCAATGCCGTTGTCTTGTACTCCCGATTTGTTATAGCATTGCTTAGTAGGATTGTAATAGAACGCAAAGTAGTCGCCTGCCTCTGTTACATTATCGGGTGTTGCAACCTGCGTCCCCGTGTGCTTACGATTACCGTACCATCTGAGCTCCCAGCCGTTTGGTACAGGTCCGACGTGCAAGGCGTTTAAATTCACATTACCAGTGGAACATGTCGAAAATTGACACCCATCCTCGTAAGGGCAATTTATAGGCACTTGCTTGCTCTGTAACTTAAGTTGCGAGGGAGGTGAAAAACATTGATTGGCATTGTCATAAAAAAATGCGTAGTAAACAGGTAGGTAGTCCATTGACGTCGGCATTGAAACTGGATTCCCTGTGTGCTGATCATTTGTATACCATACCACACTTGTACCTGCTGGCGGTACACCATTCACGAAATCATTTAGGTTCATCGCGGGCTCACCTACTTCACAATAGAAACCGAGTGTTTTTTTCAAGGCAACCGGTGTGGTGCCCGCATTGCAAGCCTTAGCAACATTGACAGCAGATTTTGAAAGAGGAACGTTGAAGCAACCATTAACGAGGTCGTGAGCAAATACATAGTACTTTCCAGGTCCAGCATGCTGTGGATCAGAAACTGGTGATCCAGAGTGATTTTCAGAGGTATACCACTCGATAACCGTATTGGGCGGCAACGAAATGTTTGATGGGACCAGTTTCGTCAAATCATACGTTTGGGCTGGGGCAGTAATTTTTACATCAGTGCTAAGCACCGGAATCTGATTAGATGGGTCGTTTGGGTCATTACAGCACATTGTGGATCCGGTAACAGAGAATCTTGCGCTGACAGCGGCTTTGTCTACCGAATAGCAATTATTTTTCGAATCAAAATAGAATGCAAAGTAGTCTCCCACGGGCGCTGATTGAGGATTGGCTATTGGGCTCCCTTGATGCGCGTCATTAGTAAACCAATGCACCTTGTAGCTGGTAGGTGTTACCTGAGCATTAAGATCGACACTGGTTTGATTGATGCAATTAATTGCTCTTTGATTAGCTATTAGTGATACCTGTGTTGGTGTCGACGTGAAAGAAGCTTTTGCAGTCGACACATCTGTATTGTAACAGCCGCCTGGCGTTTTATAAAATGCATAGTAATACTGGCCTGACGGTTTGGTTCCAGCAGCTTTTGCCTGTTCTTCTGTCAGCGGAGGATAGCTGCTGTTAGCATTCACGCTCCACACCGGGGTAGCCCCAGCCGGCGTAGTACTTTTGATAAGATCATACAGGTTGGTCGTCGCGCAACTAAAAGGCGTGGATTGAGAACCACCGTGGAAAAGCTCAACTTGCCCCCCAGGGACTACGCAATCAAAAGGCTTAGAATAAATATCGAAATTGACATAGGCAGTCTGTTGAGGGTTCGACATCCCTGATAAATAAAAGACAAGATTAGTAGCAGGCGCAACAAATGTTATTGTCTCTTCTATCCACTTGTTTACGTTTACCCCTTGCGAAAATGTCGTAGTCTTGCTAGAAACGGAAACAGAATTCGCAGTTTGTACCTCCATTGTTGCCGATGCAGCATAGTCCGAAGTCCCTGTCGTCAGGTCTGCTCTCGCCGTCATCACATAATAATGTAAAGTATATTTGTTCCCTGCTTCGAACCCTCCCACATCAGCCCTTAATTTATCTTTCTGAACGGTGTTATGACGAAGGCTTAAAAAAACATTGCCATAATTTTTATCAATGGCTTTGGCAGACGAAGGAGGAGGTGAAAAACTATCCAGCCATGGCTTAACTAAACTTCCACCCAAACCATTCATATTAGAAAGTGCAACAGGACCGCCCGTAACAATTGTATAACCGGGAGGCGTGCAATTTGTACACGGTGAACTTGTATATGTCTTCGGAAAATCTTGCGCAAATACTCCACCTACGCAGAGCAAAAGGCTAAATAATGTGTGTAAAAAAAACTTCTTCATAACTAATTTACGTTTGAGTGAAAATCAATTTCAAACTGAATGGAGGAGGTCTTTACGTTCTTATCTGTTTTCATTTGTTCAGCTGAGTTAAATTTCGATGAACAAATCTAAACCCACCATTCCACCCAAAAAGAATCCGATGATCATAAGGTAGCGATTAAAAAACCATCGGTATTTCTTGTAAAAACCGTTTTTCTAATACCGTAATTATCAATGAAAACCTCACTATTCATTACGTTTTCCGTAAAAAAGAAAACCGCGACAAACTTGCCACGGCCTTGCTTTCCTTACACCTATTATATACAATCTGCTACTTCGCGTGAACCTAGTTCCAGTTAGGGCGGAAAATGATGATGAGTATGATGAAGATGGCAGTGATCACGACCGGCACGGCCATTACCCACGCCAGGATCGATGCCGTGGTCAGGTCTCCCGCATATATGTAGTATAAAGAAGCAAACATGACCAGGCTGATCGAAGCCATTACAATCCAGAAGTAATGCCTGGGCTCCGCAGGTTCTTTCTTGCTTATCATATAATATAAATAATAACTGCCTACCGCCATTACCGCGGTACAATCGATTAGGAGGCCTGTCAGATAGAGTCCCATGACATGATCAGTTTTTGATGAATAGTAGGTTACCACTGGTGTCTTAAGCAAATTTTATCCAGAGGAACAGGTAATAAAAATAAGATGTGTGAACGGCGAGCTATCAGTGATTGAATGGTCAAATTAGTTGGGCTGTCCTAACTCCTGTTTCACGGCTCGCATTGAAACCCAATTCCCGTTAATCAACCCATATCTGCCATTTATTCATCAATATTTACTTTGATTTTCCTTATCGCTACCTTACATGTTCAGCGGAAAATCAACCCCTTACATGCGTCGTTTCCAGGTCATTTGGCTCGTTTGCTTTCTTTGGTCGTTCGCGTCCCAAGCGCAGGTTATCTTCCAGAACCTAAGAGAGGAAGACGGGCTCAGCGCGAAGGATGTTCGTTGCCTGTATAAGGATCCTGACGGGTTCCTTTGGATAGGCACAGTGAATGGGCTTAACCGCTTTGATGGGAACACGATCAAGTATTACGATGACTTACGAACGGCCCATAACATGGAAGTTCGTAGCATCCTTCCGATGGACGACGGCCAAAATTTGCTCGTCGCCACGTCCCGCGGCCTGAAACTCTTCCATAAGGCAACCGGCAAATACCGGCCTGATCCGCGCTGGAAGCCACTTGAAGGGAAGCCCATTCTTTCTGTCAAGGAAGACGGGGACCACCGGTTGTGGTTCATCTGCCGCACCGAAATCTTTGTTTATGATGGCGTCAAAATATGGAAACTAACAGACCTGTTTCCCTGGACCAAACGCATGGCCGATCAAAACCTAGCTTTTGCCGCCGAAAGCGCCTTTTGCTGGGATAAGACGCGAAAAGGTTTCTGGGTTGGCGGTCACCAATGCTTTTTTATCGATTTCAAAAATAAGACCGTCTATGACAGCACCCACAATCCTCACAGGTGGCCGATATTAAAGACGAAATGGGTAACAGCCATCACGCTCGATAACGATGCCAATTTGTGGTATAGCACCAGTGACGGCTTCTCGCTGCATTTCTCCAAACCCAACGTTCCGAGCGACACTTCCTACCTGTATTTAGATAAAGTCCGCTCAACGGATGGCGCCAATTACCTTTTTGTGGACAGCCAGAACAGGTTATGGATTTCGACCTGGATGTATGCGGCCTACCTGAAAGAGCCGGGAAAGCCTATTCGCAAGCTATTTTACAGCCAGGATGATGCTTTCTCTATTGGCTACGGTTTCTTTTACCATATTATAGAAGACGACGAAAAGGATCTCTGGTTCGCGACATTGAACGGTCTCAGCAAACTCACCTATAATAACCCATTCGAATCTATTTACCGGTTACCCAGCAGGCCATTCTTTCTTCAGGTCAATTTTGCAAGCAACAACACGCTGGCTGTCAGGGGCGACACCATCATCTCGATGAAAGAGGATGGTCTCGTGCTTTTTACCGAAAGCGAGAAAGTCTTCCAGCAATACGTGGCCTCGAATGATGTGCTTTTAAGGAACAGATTTTCGGGATCAGCCTATTCGGCCGGCACCTGGTGGTTTGGTGGGGATGGAGGTTTGTACAGTCTACGAAATGGTGATCAGAAACTTCGAAAGTTTATCCACAGCAAAATTCCGAAGCCCTTCCCCCCCGGCAACTTTGTGGTAATTGATAACAAAGGGAGGGTATGGTTTCAAATCTTCAATGACGCTTTGTACAGGTTTGACCCAAAGACCAATATTTGCGACCGTTTCGATGGTACGGATGACCGGTTCGGCAACTTCAACTACAAATTTTGCCGTAGCGCGTTGAAATTGCGTAATGGAGATATACTCTTCGCTGCCAAAGGTGAAGGCCTTCTCAGATATTCCGAACGGACAGAGCGGTTTTCGGTCATTCCTGTCCCCGACAAAAACAGCTTTCATGCGATGCAGCTTCTGGAAGACCAGGCAGGAAACTGGTGGGCGGCGGTCTGGGAGCGCGGGCTCTATAAACTCAATAACAAGGGCCAATACATCGACAGCCTGACACCCCGAAACGGATTTGTTACAACGCAAATCAACAGCATTGCACTTGACAAGCGGGGTGCCATTTGGGCTGCCGGCCCCAGCGGGTTATTATTCTTTTTTCCTAAAACCAAAAAGGTGACGCGCGTCCGTATCAACCTGGGAAAGACATTACAGGACTACTGGAATTACGTACTCGCTACGCCGGATCATGTCTATGCCGCGATGCTCGATCACATCGTTGTGATAGACCCAATGAAATTTGCGCGCATACCGGTCAAGAAGCCGCCGCACATTACCTCCGTCAAAGTTTTTGGAGATGAAATTTCCGACTTCCTTCCAAAATCATTCGTTCTACCGCCCGAAAAGGATTTTGTTACATTTCAATATGCTTCCTTGAAACATCGGGATATTCCTTCTTTGCAGTATAGTTATCAGATGGAAGGAGTTGACAAGGAATGGGTTAATGCGGGCAGAAATATGGCTGTCAGCTACAACGGCCTTTCAGCAGGAGATTATCTGTTCAAAGTTCGGAGCACTAACGAGCACGGGCAATGGATGCGCCAGGTTGCCATGGTAAAAATTCGAGTATTACCCTATTGGTGGCAAAGCTGGTGGTTTCTGCTACTGGTAGCTTGCGTATCGGGTGCGTTCCTTTACCTGACTTACAACAGTTACCTAAACCGGAAGCACAAACGGGCGCTTGCCAAAACAATCGAGTACTTTGTGAACTCCGTCTATGGTGAAAACTCTGTAAACGAAATATGCTGGGACATTGTCCGAAGCTGTACGGCGCAATTGCATTTTGAAGATTGTACCGTTTTCTTATGGGATGGCGAAAAACAGAAGCTTGTTCAAAAAGCTGCGTACGGCTCGAAGGACCTGGTCGAAAATGAGATCCTTAATCCCCTGGAACTCGAATTAGGTGAGGGTATTGTCGGCGTCGCAGCAAAAATCAAAAAGACATTAATTATACCGGACACCTCCCGCGATCCCAGATACATAAGACAAGACGCCAACAAATTCTCCGAAATCGCGGTCCCTATTCTCCACGAAGGAAAGCTTATCGGTGTGCTGGATTCAGAACATACCAAAAAGAACTTCTTCACCGAGGAGCAGGCTCGGACGCTGGTGACGATCGCCTCCATCAACGCGAACAAAATCGCCGAAGCGCAGGCCGAAGAGGAAGCAGCAAAGAAAGAAATCATGCTTCTGGAAACTAACCGGATGCTGGCAGAAAGCCAGTTGATGGCTTTGCGGGCGCAGATGAACCCGCATTTTGTGTTCAACTGCCTTAACAGCATTCAGGAATGCATTGTCACGCAGAAATACGGAGAGGCGAGCAAGTATCTCAACAAATTTTCGAAGCTCTTCCGAATGGTACTCAATAATTCGGATCGAAATCTGGTATCGATCGAGGAAGAGAAGAATGTACTTCAATTGTATCTGGAACTCGAACAGATGCGGTTCGAACAAAGCTTCGTGTACACGATTGATATTGACGACGATCTGGAAGCCGATGATATCCTTTTACCATCGATGCTGTTACAGCCATACGTCGAAAACGCCATCTGGCACGGGCTGATGCATAAAAATGGATACCGAGAGCTAAAAATCTCCTTTGAGCGCATGGATGATGAAATCTTCAGATGCACAATCGATGATAATGGGATCGGGCGAAGGAAATCCCTTGAAATCAAGGAGCGGAATGCTACCACGAAACGACACAAATCCAAAGGGCTTCAAATTGCCAAGGACCGCCTCACGCTGATCGACCGGCAAGGTCAACATGCCTCAGTGGAGATCGTTGACAAGTACGGCCCCAACGACATTGCTACCGGCACTATGATCGTGATCGAGCTCTCAATGTCGCTCGATCACACCTGATTTTACTTTTTAATACACCCATCTTACACTATAAAATACCCCCGAACTATGCTTAAAACACTGATTATCGATGATGAACTGAAAGCAAGGAATGTATTGAATCATTACCTCAGCAATTCGGTCACACAGGAAGTCGACGTACGGCATGCCGAATCGGTTGAAGAAGCCCTGAAAGTACTTCAAGGCTTCCAGCCCGACATTGTTTTTCTGGATGTGGAAATGCCCCATCAGAACGGCTTCGAGTTTCTGTTGGCCCGTAAAAACCCGCCTTACGACATTGTGTTTACGACCGCCTTTAACCAGTACGCCATTCAGGCGATCCGGTTCAGCGCATTGGATTACCTGCTGAAACCTGTCGACCCCGAAGAACTCCAAACAGCCATCGATCGCCATATAGAAAAGGTGAAAGGTAAGCCTAAACAAGATGCTCAGCAGCTGTACGACAACCTGGTCCACAACATTGAGAAGAAGAATATCAGGGATTTCCGGCTGGCGGTACCTTCGAGCGAGGGTGTGTTCTTTTTTACACTCGACGAAATCCTGAGGCTGGAAGCCGACAAGAATTACACATCCATTCATCTGATCGGGAAACGGCCATTTCTTGCCAGTAAAACGCTGAAACACTTTGATGAAATGCTGGGGGAATTCAATTTCATCCGCACCCACAAATCACACCTCGTAAACCCCAAGTACATCAAACAGGTTACGCATAACAACCAGTTCTTACTGTTGTCCGACGGTTCACGGATCGAGATTTCGCGTCGTAAAAAAGAACTTGTACAGCAATATCTGAAACTGAAATGACTCCTATTTTACCTGCTGTTCAAAAAGCCGCCTCAATGTCTCATCGGGATCCGTACAAAAGCCCGGGTGGACTTTGGATGTCTGCAAAACGGTGCTGCGCGTGGCAGTAAGCCATCGGAACCGTGATGCGGCGGGCAATGCGGCAATAGGGCTTCCGCATTGCCGATTGCCCTCGCAGATCTGCCTGAATGCATTGAGATAATCCTCTACTTCGGCCAAATCTGTCGCCGGGGCAAACGCACTCAGGCGATTCGCATCGATTTGTGAAACACAAGCAAGAAAACCACGTGAAGGGCAATACAACACGACACCCACGTTCATGAACTCCTCCCGCTCTACGCGCGGCACGATGCGCAAAACCGCATATTCGTATAAAAATCTATCTGGCATCCCGGGCTCCTTTCACAAAGATTTCAGATGCTGACAGGCGGGCCTGCAAATAAGAAATGTAGGCCTGCCTATGCTCGTCAGCAGACTCAAATGGCGAATCCCTCAACAACCAATCGTCGGGGATAAGCGCTACCACAGCCGGGATAATGCCGCCGGCCAAACGTTCGCTGAATTCGGCATTTACCTCTTCGAGCATGGACGCATTTCGCAATAGCACATGATCCTTTATTTGCGCAAATGGCCGTCGTGCCTGTTCCTCCCAGTTCTGCCATGAATGGTGAAAATAAAGCGCAGCACCGTGATCGATCAACCAAAGCTCCTTGTGCCACATCAGCATATTGGTATTGCGGGCGGTACGATCGACGTTGGTAAGGAAGCTATCGAGCCAGACAATCTCGGAAGCCAGCCGCGGCTCCACCTTGGTCACAACCGGGTCGAAGGTAATCGCGCCTGACAGGTAATGCATCGCCAGGTTGAGGCCCGTGCTCGCTTTGAGCAAATCCTGTATCTCCTCGTCGGGCTCGGTCCTTCCGAAACCTTCATCGAGGTTCGCGAATACGATTTCGGGGACTTTAAGTCCCAGGAAACGGGCCAGCTCCCCTCCTATCAATTCGGAAATCAATGCTTTGGTGCCCTGCCCGGCCCCTCTGAATTTCAGTACATAAAGAAAGTCGTCATCGGCCTCCGCGATTGCGGGAAGTGACCCACCCTCCCTGAGCGGGGTCAGGTAGCGAAGCACATTCACGGTTCGCAGGCAGAAAAGATCGTTGTTCACTTGAAGCTGCTAAGTCTGTTGAAAGCGCCGAAGTTAGTCATTTTGATCGCTTTTCCAGCGGAGTTGATCGTCAGGCAAAGCCCAAAAGAGATTTATCGCAACCTGACACCTTCATTTTGTAGAAATAATTTGGATATATCATCTTTGATCCTATATTTGTAGAACTAGTTATAAAACCAAAAACCTTCCTCATCATTTGACGAAACTCTACCTGAAACTGCTGCTGGCCCTGGCCTGCTGTGGAGGATTTGTGCCGTATTGCGCTGCCCAACCTTCCAATGCAGTATATCCCGACAAGCAAACCAACGGAGGTACAGCCGCAGGCGGCGGCCTCACCGGAAGCTATTCGGTAGCCAATCCCGACAATGCCAGAAATACGACCGGAAATTTCAAACCCAACAATAATTATGCGCTGCTCACGGCCACGAGTACGTTAGGAACTTCCTCAGCGTGGATCCAACTCGAATTCCCCGCGGAAGCGACCGCCAGTGCCGGAGCTCCCGTTACTGTGTACGTGCGTACGAACAACAACACCAGCGCATTGCTGGGCGGGGGCGTGGAACTCACCGCGCACGACAAAAATGGGGTGCAGGTAAGCGTCCAATCTACGGATTTCAAAACCTATTATACCCCTGATGGCTCCGTATTTCTGGCCATTACGCCCACGGCCACATTTAAGTATATCCGAACCAAGCTATCGTCCCCGGTGGCCCTGGGTACCAACACGTTGCAGGTGTACTACGCCTTTTACGGGCCGGGAGCCACCAACACATCCAACCCTTATCCTTTCAATGTCGCTGACTGCGGCAGCCCTAATGTTTCCACCAAAGACTATTCGGGCCTGACACTAGGGAGTTTCGACGTACAGAATGCCGGAAATGCCATTGATAATGATCTGAATTCCAAATCCTCATTTGTTTCGACGGGCGTAGCTTTGCTCAGTGGGCATATCAAACAGACGTTTTTCTTCAACGGGGTATCCAACAATGCAGACGCCGTCAGGGTTATCCTCTCGCAGAGCGGGTCGTTTCTGGCCGTAAACCTGGCTTCCGGCATCACCTTGCAAGCCTACAATGGCAGCACACCGGTCGGGACCTCGACGCTGGTTAATACGCTATTGGATGCGGACCTGCTAGGACTTCTGGGCGGAAATAATAACCAGGTAGCTTTCCATTTCGCTCCCAGGAATGCGGGAGGTGCATCGGTGATATTCGACAGAATAGAACTTGATCTCAACATCAGTGCACTCGGCGTCGGGCTTGGAAGTAATGGCCTCAATATTCACGACGTACGGCGTTCGCCGGATGTTCCGACGGCAACAGGCCCGAATGCCTGCAGCAATATCGGAACGGCCGCATTGTCAGCGTTGGCACCTCAGTTGGGCATTTCGGGGATCGGCAGTTTTTCTTATGCATGGTATACCACCGCACACGGCACGGGCTCTGTGTCAACCACACAAAACTGGACAGCCAGCGGACTCAACACGCCCGGTACGGCATCCTATTACGTGGACATAACCAAATCGGGTTCGGGCTGCATTGCCTCCCCGCGCAAGAAAGTGGATATCGTCGTATCGAGCCCGCCGGTTTCGCCGGGTGTAGCACTCAATCCATAATCACTCTGAATTCAAACCATCCTTTATAATTGTTCATTTTTATCATTACAATCATGAAAAAACTGTTTACCACTCTCCTCGCAGTTATGTTTTTCTCTTGCCTGGCGCAAGTTTCCAAAGCTGGCACTTACTATGTAGTCAACGGGCAATCCTTCTCGCTCTCGCCTGCTGCCGGATCGAACTTCTATCAATATCTCTGGACGCTTGATCCCGGTGTTGGCCAGGTTATCGAGACGCTCAATCAGGCAAGCGGCGGAGTGCTCACGCACACCTTTTCGGATGCTACAACTTCACCCAGTATCCACAAAATCACCCTCGGCGTTATCGAGGTACTCGACGGCTGTTTATCCGACGTCGTAGAGCACACCATCATCGTATTACCTACTCTGACAGTTAGTATTACAGCCGATAAAGAGAATTTCTGTACGGATAAGTCGGTAGCCGCTTCGCTGTCGGCGACAGTTTCGGCCACTACTGGCCTGGATACTTACGGCGTAACCATCTCGCCGTTTGCGTGGAGCAAGGGCGGATCCGTCATTAACGGACAAACAGGCTCAACGCTCAATGTGACGGAGGCCGGCATATACAGTGCCCTGGTGAGCTATGTACTCCCTACCACCGGCGGTTTTATTCCCACAGCTTCTAAATTGACGGGCTCGGTGACCGGCGGAACGAAAGAAATTCTGCATAACCTGCCGGTACCGACTGTTCCTGCCATCACGCTTAACTGATTTGGTTAACCCCAAAAAGCGAAACGCGGCAGATATGCGCTACTACTTTGTCATATGGATGCTTCTCGTATCCGGCTGGGCCTCTGCGCAAAGCCAGATCAGGGAAGTATTCATGTGCAAGGATGCCACGTTACGGATCAGGGCCGAATCTACCGGCGCGGTGCGTTACGAATGGTTTCTGGACAATCAGGTGATTTCGGGGACATCCGCGGCCGAACTGCTGGTGAAAGATGAAGGCACCTACAAAGCAGTGGGCGTCAATGCCGATGGCTGCGAATCCGGGGAGTCGGTTTATATCGTAGTCAAACATCAAAAACCCTCGGCAGTCGATGATATCGCGACGGGAAAAGTCAATACGGCAGTGGTGATTGATGTGCTGAAAAACGACCTTTCCGAATGCACGGTGTTCAATCCGGCCTCGCTCGCGGTTGTGCAGGGCCCGGTTTCGGGCAGTGCGGTAAGTGCAAATGGCCTGATAACGTATACCCCGGATCGTGACTTTAAAGGTCAGGTGACGATCAGCTATTCGGTCAGCGACCAGGCCGGGCAGCGCTCGAACGTCGCGCAAGTTAAAATCGACATCGTTTCCGACCCATTGCCCGTTAAAATGGCGTACTTCGAGGTGCAGAAAAGAGAGGCCGTCGCCTCGCTCGAATGGCGGACCACCGAAGAGATTAACAGCGCCCGTTTCGATGTTCAGCGGAGCACTGATGCCCGTGACTGGCGTGTGGTTGGCAGTGTAGAAGCAGCATTTGAAAGTAACACTGCGCGGAACTACACGTTCATCGACAGCATTCCTGAGCCGGGATTGAATTACTACCGGCTAAAAATGGTCGATGCTGACAGCAGCTTTACATTCAGCGGTATCCGTTCGATAAGCTTCCCGGAATTTTCCTGGGCGGAAGTCTACCCTAACCCGGTCGACGATCTGTTACGCATTGTCATCCGTAACCATAAGGTAAACAACGTTAGGCTGATCAGCCACTCAGGAATTGTGAGGCTCTCACGGCAGGTCACCTCGCCTTCGTTTACGATCAGTATGAAACAATTCCCGACCGGGATGTATTACATTCATTTCGAGCAGGCCGATGGAGCAGTCAAAATATTCAAGTTGATGCATAATTAAATCGGGCCCTGGCTCATGCCGGGGCTTTGATTTTTACAATGCTTCAAAAACCGGCTTACCTGCCGAGTGCAGGCTGACATTCCGAAGAGAGCCCGTGCCACGGAAACCAAATGCCAGGCCCACAATCCTGATCGGGCGGTTAGGCACAGGAAATTCAAAAGCCTGCCGACCGTTAATTGAATAGCGGATTTTTCCGCCGGAAGCCGCACACGACACCTGTACCCAATCCGAAAAATCAACTCCCAATGCCGAGAGGTCGGCCTTTTTGCCCGACACGAAGTTGTCCACGCTCATCATATTAAGTTCCGAAACACACCCTTTCGCCGATAATGGTATCAGAATGGGCGCATCATCGGTGAGTAAGGAAATATAGGTAAACTGGCACGTCGCTGCCCCCTCGTTGTATTCATTTTTAATTTCAGTCGAAAATGAAAAATCGCCCAGCGCGACTGGTTCGAAGTTGCCGACGTTGAAATACTTGATTATGGGTGGCTCGGGTTGCAAAGCGATGTTCTTCTGTTCAATGGTTGTCGTACTGGTTCCGATGCCGTCAGTATGCAGAAATTCTTCCTTTTTCAGATAAACCGGCATTTTGGGCCGGTCAATCAAACCAGACCAGCCGTCGGTGCCGACGAGGAGCTTATGTTCCTGCACAATCTGATCTCCGATTAATAACTTGGCCTTATAGCTCCCAGGCTCATAATATACCGAAGTGTGCTTATGAAGATTTTTGTCGACAAGAACACGCCGGCTATCGTCCCAGGATTGCTGGATAAATACAGAATCCGTCGGTGAAGCCGACGCGTCATAAGTAAATATGACAGAATTGGGGATCCCGCGTGTTACCGGGCGGCTTTCAAAAGAATAAGCACTTTTTTCCAGCTGCGGCTCTCCTTTATCGAATGCAAGCATACTGGCAAGAACTACTACCACAACCGCAGTCGCAATCCAGGCGAGTTTCTTCCAGCCGTCCCCTTTTTGCGCGGTAGCGGCCTGGGGTATCTCCCCGGCTGGCTCCGGAATGACATCCCTGTTTTGTTTTACAAATGTGCGCCAGTCACCCGAGCCCGCAAAACGCGCGAGGGTGTTCAGCGTAGTTCCGCTTGGCAAGTGGTTATATTCAGTTCTCCCCCAAATGCGCCGAAGTGTGCTCGTACTGAGCGACACGCCGGTTTGGTTCAGTATCAGTTCACTCAGGTTCTCGAAATCGACGGTCTGCCAGCCGTCAGCCGGGCCCCAGCCCAACTTATCTTCGATGACCGCCTTACAACGCTGCAATTCATTTATTTCAGAAACCATTGTGGATGAGCATGATAAAACTTGACAAAACTTGAACAGAACTTGAAAACGACGTTACCGGCGGCCTCATTATGTTTGAACCAACAAAGCAACCAGCCGGCCGGCCGCGTACTCGAAACGACTAACAAATATTTAAAAGATGTACAAATTAAGCTATTTATTGTCCATTATATTATTGCTCGTGTTCCGTCCGCTTCAAGCGCAAATAGTTCATGTCAATGCGGCTGTGGGCAACGATGCGGCTAATGGGAAAGTCGAAACGCCGGTGGCAACGTTGCAGCGGGCCATCGAATTGGCCAGGGCATTCAAACCGGGTGAAAGCGTTACCATCAAAGTCGCGCCCGGGCTTTATACCTTAAAGGACCAGGTGGTGATCGACAAGCGCAATACCGAAGAGGCGTGGCTCACCATCGAAGCGGCTTCCATGCCCGATGACGCAGATTGGAAGCCTGCACAAATGCCGGTGATCCAATCGGTATCGGCCAACAACAGCAAAACGCAGTTCCAGCACGCCGTCGGTTTGTTGATAGCGGCCGATCATGTACGCATTCGCGGACTCAAGTTTATCGGCAACGGCAATCCGGAAGTACAGTACTATTATCCTGTAAACCGCAAGGATTCTACTTTAACCGGGCTGGACGTTTCGCAATGCTATTTCATCGGAGAGCGTAACTCCGCACCTATTCAGGGAAGCATCTGGGCACACGGTGCAGGCATCCACGTCGACCATTGCATTTTCTATGGTACCAAAAATGCGCTGCTCCTTTTTATGGCCATCAGGGATTTTTCACTTAAAAACTCGGTGATTGTCGGCTCCTATGAATCGGCTGTGTGGTTTGGGACTTTTCACGAGCCATTTATATTCGAAAATAACATTGTGGCCGACTCGGAATATCTGTTGCTCCGCGCAGAAAAAACGTATCCGAAATACCCATTCAAAAACTGTCTTTTTACCGGAATGCGGCATGAAATGGGCTACTATGGTCAAAACGGGGCGATCCCGACAGATCGAAACGCGCATTCCGAAGAACACGTTTCACGCACAGGCAAGCTGCTGCTCAGCGAAGTGGCGACCAAAGGTTTACCGCACGACTATCTCAATCCCCTTCCTAATTCATCCGGAAAAGAGCTCAATGCCGGTATTTTCAAAAAGTAGCTCATTTTATCACGTTTGCATTATTAGCCATGAAAAAATTAATTCTAGTTGCACTCTGCGGCATTACTTTCACTGCATTTAGTCAAAAGAAAGTCAAAACCGCCGAAAAAGATCCCAATACCTGGGTAGCTCTCACCACCGAAAACTGGGATGCTCCGGGCGCCAATGCCGAATTCACGACCCACGACGGTCGTCCGGTGCTGAAAGTGCTTCCCAAGCCCGGCCAGGTCGTGTTGAAAAACACGACGTTTTCAAACGGTACCATCGAATTCGACTACATCCCCACTGATCAACGGTTTTCCTCCTTCTATTTCAGGTACAAGGACGGCAAGGAAACGGAGCTCTTCTACTTCCGTACGCAGCTTGCGGGCGATTCAACGGGTATCGAAGCCGTGCAGTATGCGCCGGCCATTGACGGGGTCAATCTGTGGGACCTGCTGCCGCAATACCAGGGAAAGGCCAATTTCCAGAACAAAAGCTGGAACCGCATCAAGCTGATCGCCTCGGGGTACCAGTTGCGGGTATTTGTGAACGACATGCAGCGGCCTGCGATGGAAGTTCCGAGAATGGAAGGTAATGTAACCGAAGGCACTCTCGCATTTGAAGGAGAAGGAATTGTCTCAAATCTGGTAATCAAGCCCGGTCAGACGGAAGGCCTTCCCGCTTACGAAGGCATAGACCCGGTTGCACATGACCCGCGCTATTTGCGCAAATGGCAGGTCAGCGAACCAGTAACGCTACCCAAAAACGTAGATTTCAGCCTGGACTCTGCGCCCAAACCCGAAACGATGTGGGAGACGATCTGGGCGGAAAGAAGGGGAATGATAAACCTCACGCGTCAATTCGGGATGAGCAAGGAACGCCGGATCGTGTGGATGAAGGTCAATATCAACTCCAAAACCGACCAGAAGAAGAAAGTGGCAATGGGTTTCAGCGACGATGTTTGGGTATTCCTGAACGGCCGTTATTTGTATGTCGACAAAAACACTTTTGCCTCACCCATTATGAAAGAGCCCGCGGGCAGATGCTCTATTGAAAACACGTCATTTGTGATACCCTTCAAAGCAGGTAAAAACGAACTGATGGTAGCACTGGCCAATGATTTTTACGGTTGGGCATTAATAGCCCGCCTCGAAGACATGAACGGGATTACTGTTGAATGAATCGAAAGGAAAAGGAAGGAAAGGAAGTTTAGTCAGATTTGGTCATGTGTGGTCAGGTCTTGTGTTATTCTAAGCAATCAAAAGCAATAGCATTACACAACACCTGACTACACATGACTGTCTTTTCTCTTCCTCCTTTCCCCCTATCTGTTTGTCAGCACAATTTTACCAAACTGCTTGCCTTCGTGCATATAATCGAAGGCCTGCTGCGCGTCCGACAATGAGGGATAGACTTTGTCTACAATGGGTTTGATTTGGTGCTCCGACGTAAATGCGAGCATATCGCGGAATTCCTGTAAAGTCCCCATCGTCGTGCCGAGGATCGAAAGGTTTCTCCAATACACTTTATTAGGGATAATATTCCCGATCGGGCCGTCGGTGCCGCCGAAGAACACGACCCTACCGCCGGGTTTCGCGGTTTCGATCAGATTGCCGAATCCTTTGCCCGAGGCGCTGTCCAGCACGACATCGAATCCGCCTGTTGCTTCTTTCGCTTTCTGGAACCAGTTTTCTTCTTTGTAGTTAAAACCATCGATTGCACCCAGCGCTTTGGCTTTTTCGATCTTGTCCTGCGAGCCGGAAGTAACATATACTTTGGCGCCGGCTGCGATCGCATATTGCAGGGCCAGCAAAGCGGTACCCGCACCTATACCGGTAATCAACACCTGCTCGCCCGGTTTCAGGGCCGCCCGCGTAAACAATGCGCGATAGGTAGTAATGCCGGCCAAAGGCAACGCTGCTGCCTCTACGTCGGTAAGGTGCGCCGGTTTCTCGTGAATGTATTTTACATCTACTGCAATGTACTCGGCAAAAGTACCCGGCTCGGGGTTACCCAGGATTTTGAAGTCGTCGCCAAATGCAGCCGGATTATCACCCCAATCATGGCTTGGGTTAATGATTACCGCTTTCCCGATCCATGCGGGATCCGCATTCGTGCCCACTCCCACAACCGTGCCAAAGCCGTCGGAACCCAGTATAAGCCCCGTTTTGGGGCCGGCATATTGCCCTTTCTGGATCCACACATCGCGGTGGTTCAGTGCAGAATAGGCCAGTTTGACCAGCACCTGATTTTCGCCAGGCGCAGGCGTTTCCACTTCTTTGATCGTGAGCGGGGCATTGGTATCGGTCAAAAATGTTGCTTTCATGTCCTAAAATGGTTTTGTGTTTAATAATGCAAATTTGTACCGATTTATAAGTACATTTACAGTATAATTTTTCCAAAATTCGGTACACTTCTTGCATCATGAAAGAAAACCTGCACGAACCCTTCGAAATCATTTACAAGGAGCTCGACGAATGTCCCAAACCGACGCACCAGCACAACTTTTTCGAGCTGATCTACATTCTGGAAGGTACCGGGGTACAGGAGATCAACCAGCACACTTTCCGGTACAATGCCGGCCATATGTTTTTGCTCACACCCGAGGACACCCATTCCTTCGACATCGAGACGACCACGAAGTTTGTTTTCATCCGCTTCAATGATGTGTATATCAAACGGAACACGTCGCTCGTGAGCGCATCACAAAGGGAGGATCTGCTGCAAAGGCTGGAATTTATTTTGCAAAATGCGAGCCACCAGCCCGGCTGCATTCTCAAAAATCAGACCGACAAGCGCATTGTAAAACCGCTCGTAGAAGCGATTATCCGCGAGTACGTCAACCGTGACATGTACAACCAGGAGCTTATCAGGCAATACGTCAACACGATGATCATCCTCGTTGCCCGCAATATTGCCATGTACCTGCCCGAAAAGATCACCGAATGCACCGAAGAAAAGGCGATCGACATCCTGCAATACATCCAGGCCAACATTTATCACCCCGAAAAGATCAAGGCGGCGCGCATCAGCAGCCACTTTGGCATATCGGAATCCTATCTGGGAAGGTATTTCAAGAAACACACCAATGAGACGATGCAGGAATACATCGTCAATTCACGGTTGAAACTGGTCGAGACCAGATTACTACACAGCGACATGCGCATGAACGAAATCGCATCCGAACTGTCATTCACCGACGAAAGTCATCTCAACCGGTTCTTCAAAAAGAGTAAGGGAATGAGTTTGGGCGAATTCCGCCGCAAGTACCGGGCAGCAGGGGCGGCGTAGGTTTTGATGGTTCTGGAACAGTATTTGAAGAGGAAGTCAAATCATCAAACGAAAAGACACTCTTCCTATGAAACTGCCTAAAACACTCTTACTGGCCCTTTTGTTGACTGTTCCGGCCTGGGGGTTCGCACAATCTGACGACGCATCGACACGATCTTCAAGACATGGGCAGAAATATCAGCGCAAATCGAAAAGACACCAAATAAAAACTGCCGATTCGTCCGATCTGAATGCTATTCTGAAAGATTCGGCCAACGCGGAAACGGGCCCGATACTGAATGATAATGGCACCATCAATTCATCCGGCAGCATTGACGGCAATCGCAGTAGCACCGGCCGGCCCCAGGCCGACACCGCCACCTCCTACACGGTAAAGCGCAAAAAGACTGTCATTAAGAAACCATAAGTCCTTGGGTACCTAAGACAAAACAGGTCTCGGATCAAAGATCACACGAATGTGCGTGATTTTGCCGTCAGGCACTTCGTACCAGCCAGCGGTGAGCACTTTCTTACCGCCCATGTCGATCTCATAGAGAACCGAAACGAAATGCTCATCGTAAAGCAAATTCTTCACATCATAGCGTAGCTTCATTTTCGCCATTTGTCTGACGTATTCGTCCCTACCCTCTACACTTCCGAGTACTCCCTCGAACTTCACCTGTTCGTCCATCAGCTCCCCCGCCTCCTTAAAGTCACCATTGTTCAATGCTTTGAGAAAAGCGGATACCGTCACCGCACTTTCTACCATACCCAAATGCCTATTTGTTTGCTCCATGGTTGCATCTAGTTGTTTAGAGCAACGCCAGCGAAAATGATGCCAGAGGATAGCATCGGAGCCGCTTGATTTTTCAAATATTCAACATGAAAACTTTTCTTGGAAATGGCGTGCCGTAACATTTATTTCCAGCCGCACCAACTTGCTTATCACAATGAACAAAAGTCCGAAGTATCTGACCGCATTCAACGATCACCTAACTGAGTAATATGGAGAGTATGGTACTCTCCGGAGAGACGACTTTGAGCGAGAATTCAAGGCGTTTTGGATGAATCAAAACAAAGATATCCCCAGAATCCCATCTACAAGCCTTTTCAACACTTTTTCAACCCGCTTGCGTTTTGATTCTTTTTCAAAATCCCCCAAACGACCGGTAAGCGTTCTGACGAATGTTGCCTTGTGCGCTCCTGCGATTACCGGCAATGCATTTTCCGCATACATGGGCAGCTGGTTGGAGGGGCAGCTCAGCATTTGTTCGTTGAGTAGCGGAAGTGTCTGATCAGCGTAGGCGGGAATGCTGCTGAGTTGAATGAGAATAGCGACAAAGTTATCGCGGGTGATCACCGAACCTTTATCTGCAACAACCGCGAGTTTAGGAATAGCGGCAAATACCACTTCCGGTTTTTCGCGGGCAAGACTATTCAGAGCCGTCATACCACCCCATTGCATACGATTATCCTTGCTGTCGAGCAAAACAGCGAATTGATCCGCGTAGGCCGCTATCAGCGAGGGCGTTCTTTCGCCTATTTCATAAAGAACCTTAATGCAGTCATGACGAATGTCCTTACTTTTATGGTTCAGGTTTTCGACCAGTTCGGCAACGGCATTACCGTTGGCATTTGCGGCAATTTCAATGGCCAGTTCCTGGTTAGGCACCTCATCACGGCGGCCCAGCGACGTCGCAAGTCTGGGTATTACGGTCATGTTCTTTTGAATTTAATGTGCCATTCCCTCACTTTTCCGCTGGCGACCCGGATAACGCGCATCGATCAGGTCGATTGCTTCCGCCTGCGTTAGCGCTGCAAAATTACGATAACGATGGTGCACATCAATAATTTCTTCGAGAGCGGCATCGACGAGCGGACGATTCTCCCAACTTGCCAAAAGCTCGAGTACCTTAATAAGACAGCCCTTTTTGTAGGCGATTTGCCCGATCACATGCACGAGCGTATTGCGCACGCGAGCGGTTCGGTCGTGTTGGAGCTCGGCCAAAAGCGGCAAAATGTCTTCGGGGTGCTTGCGGCCGCGTAGTTCAATGCCATGACAGATTTCCCTTCGGATTTCCTTGTTCTCATGATGCAGATATTCCCTGGCCCAGGCCAGGACGGGTACCGGATTTACTTCACCCATTTTCTTAACTGAGCCTATCACGGCATTCCTTGGAGAATGGTGCGGATCCTTCAATCCTTCGTCGAAATAGGACCGAACATTTTCGAAATCCCATTTACCTATTTCTCCGGCGGCATTGATCGCCGTTTGTCTGACTTTAAAATCCGGATCAGACATAAATTTGAAGAGCATTGAAAGGACCGCCGGACGCAAGGCAATGTCCTCGGAATACAGCCGCCCGGTTACCAGGTAGGCAGATTTCCGTATATAGGTATCGTCATCTGCGTAGTGCAGACGTACTTTGAGGAGATTACCGCTCAACAATGCGGCCTTTATTTCGCCTTTGATCGCACTTACGCGACCGGCTCTTTCGGACTTTGTTAAATCATAAAATGCCACGGGACGAGGACAAGCTGATCAAAAAAATCCCCGGCGAAAGCGGGGCTGCCGGGGGATGCTGTATAAACAAACGTTGAGTAAGAGACAATGGGTGCAAATAGTAGTCAACTCAACAACTACAAATTAATTCTATCAGACTACTAATTTATCGTAAAAATTGTAGATTCTGCAAAAAAATGGCCACAAACGCCTAAAAATTCGTCAAAAAACCGTCGATCCGCACTTTCTAGGCTCAAAATCTTCAAAATCGTAACCTTGGTTTTGTCCAAAAATGAAAGCCGGCCCCTGAAAAGATGGGCCGGCTTTCTGCTGCTAATGCTTTGTATTCTACTTCTTCTGCTGAGACAGGAAGGTGATTAGTGAAGCAAACTCCTCGTAGGACAACTCATTGGCCAGCCCCGGAGGCATCATGGACGTTTCCATTTCCTTGCGCGATGTAATGTTGGCTACTTTGATGGTATTCACCTGACCGGTGATGTCGCGGATCACCAGCTTTTCAGCGGATTCCTCCGAAACAAAACCCATATAGGTTTTATCACCCTTGGTTGTGATCATAACCGACGCGAAGCCTTGGGAAATAGAGGCATTCGGTTTCAAAATCGATTCCGCGATCTGTTCGCGGTTCATGATCGAGCCGATCTGGCCCATAAATGGCCCTTTCATCACCTCATTGCGGCTCAGGCTGTGGCAGGCTACGCAACCCTGCTTGGTAAACAGCTTCCGCCCTGTGGCCGGATCACCCTGGATTTTGGCGATGGCCAGCATTACATCCTCGATAGATGACTCTCCTACCTGGCCCTTTTTGTTGCGGATCTTTTCCAGGTCAACTTTCACTTCTTCTTTCGCAGCCACTACTTCCTCTCCACCGAACTCGGTAATGCCCATCCGGTTCCGTGCATTCAAGTCAGCGAAGAACTGCTTGTCGCTTGCAGCGTTAAACTCTTTCATCAAAAAGTCTTTCACCTTTGCCGACGACTCCCATTCAACGGCCTTGTAGTACGGTCCGTGGGTATCAGGGCGTGTGCTCCACCACCATGAACCGTCGTAATCAGCTTCCTTTTTATAGATTCTCCCCAATGTGGTCAGAATCTGGTCCTTCAACGCCTTGTCGCTGGTTTTGTCATACGCTGCGATCAATCCGTCTACTGCCCTTGGATCATGCATATAGCGCAAGGCCCACAATGCGATCGTCGAATTTTCGGTACCGACTGCCTTCACACAAGCATCTACCGCGTTCAGCGCCACGAGTGCACGCACTGCGATATGCGGAGTTACGATAGCCGAGTTCGGTGTCGCGTGCGGCCCCTCAGTCCCCTTCGCAGGTGCAACAAAAGAGCCCGGCACTTTCACTTTCAGCAATGCCTGTGCGCCTTCCGGTCTGCCCAAACGGCCCAACCCGATCGCCGCAGCCAGTTTCTCCCGTGCATTACCATTTTCAAGCGCTTTCAGGAATGGCTCTACCGGCACTTTGGCCACATAAGGTTTGCGATCGGCCAGCGCGCGCAATGCATATTCACACATGTCGCTTTCGGAAGCCAGTTTCACAAGATTATCAATACCTTCCGCGCCTGCCGCCTGCGCGTAGGTGTACATACCCGCCACGCGTACATATAAAGGAGCCTTCTTGTCCTCGGCAACAGCCCATGCCGCTTTCGCCGCATCTTTTGCCGGGCGTTTCAGCAATTCCTGCTGCCCCGCCAAACGCTGCACAGCACTTTCCGACCGCAACAATGCCGCCAGCTGTTTCACCGACGATTTACTGATGTCTTTGAATGCCTTATACTGCCATCCCTGAGGCACCGCACGGGAAATGAAGCCTTTACCGGGATTACCCGAATAACCGGCGCCATCCCAGGCAGCAAGGTAAACGCGTCCGGAAGCATCGATATCAAGGTCAGTAACCTGTGAAAGCTTGATAAATTCTTCCTCTTTCTGCTGGAAGGTAGGGCCATCCGGCGTTACCCGGTGTACATACACCTGGCTGCGGCCCCAGTCGGCCATCATCGGTACGCGGTTGTATTTAGCTGGCCAGGTAGGATCGTCCATAAAGAGCGAGCCTGTACCCGAACCGCCACCGAGGTCGATCAGCGCCGGGATGATCTCTTCCGTAAAATTCTTGAATAGCACCGGATAACCATATTCCCCGGATTGGATCTGATTGCTGAAACGAATATTCCAGCCGCCACCGTCGTTGGTGTTATCGCGGGTGAAAATGTTCATGTAAGGATCGATCGCCACGTCGTAAATGTTCCGCAATCCGTGGGTATAAACTTCCATTTCAGTGCCGTCAGGGCGTACGCGAACGATACCTCCGCCGAGCTGGGTCATTTTCTTGCCTGAGCGGTCGAGCGCGTCGTGGAAACCGAAGTCACCCACGGCAATGTAGATCCATCCGTCGATACCCATGCGGATACCATTGGTAGCATGGTCGGTACCACGGCTTTGGAGGAATTTAGGCGAGCATACATTCTGTATAAGCGGCTTGGCCGGCCCGTCGGCTACACCGTCGTGATTTTTATCTTCCAGCACGACCAGGTCCATTCCGGAAGCCTTGCCGGTCTCTTTGGAAAACGTAGTATGTAAAACAAACACCTGATCGCCCTGCGCGATGATCCCGCGCGGGTTATCCAGCATCGCAAAAGTGGTGTGCTGGTCTACTTTTCCGTCATTATCCGTATCAACAAGTCGTACAATACTACCTTTTCCAGGTGTTTTGCCCAGGGAGCCGATCATATCGACGCCAACAAATACCTCGCCGGTAGGCGCCACAGCCAAGCAGGCAGGGCTCGGCGTGAGATCGTGACCTGCGAAATGCGTTACATTCAATTCTGCCGGCCACGCGGCAGCGTTAGGAAGGGAGTCGGCTTTGGTCAGGTTCCGGGGTTCGGACCTTTCCTCTTTCTGAAGGGTGCTCGTCGTCGACCATAGCATCAGCAGGAACGCCGAGACGCTTAATGTGATTTTTAACATAAATAGTTTAACAAAAATAATTTCAACCCTTTCATCAAGAGTTGATTGGTACAGTACACAAATTCTTAAAATAGGATCCAGCCCGGAACTACTCGAAAAACCCGCAATATAGCCGTCTATTTTCTCTGGTAAAGTGCAAAACGCATAAAAAGCTCCGGCAACGCCTCCTGCTGCCCGTGCAGCGTGGTAAAATAAAAGTGGCGGTCAATCGATAGCCCTTCGACGTCGACAATGCGACATTCCTTGCTCTGCAATTCCTTCAATACCGCATGTACCGAAATGAATGCCATGCTATCCGAATGCAGGATATATAATTTCATGCTCTCGCTACTGCTCAGCTGCATTTCCACGTTCAAATCACCCAACCCCAACCCGATCGACTTCAATGCATGTGCGATCACTTCCAGCGTACCCGACCCCGGTTCGCGGAGCAGCAACGGTATCTCTCGCAACTGAGCGGCGTTCACTACGCCCATAGCCGCCAGCGGATTTCTGCTGTTTGCCACCAGCACGATCTCGTCGTTCAGGAATTCGGTGTATTTAATGGCTGCATTCTTGGAAAAGCCCTCGATTACCCCGAGGTCGATCTCCTTATGCTGCAAAGCCTGTTCGATCTCCTCGGTATTTTTGGTCGTCAGCGTGACCTCGATGTTATGAAACTTGCGATGGAATGCGGCCAGAATAGGCGGCAAAATGTATTGCGCCGCCGTCGTACTTGCGCCCAGCCTGAGCTTGCCGCTATTCCTTTGTGAGAGACTGTTGATTTCAAATTCGAGATTCCTGTAAATATCAAAAATCTGCTCGGCATGATGCAGCAGTATTACCCCAGCCGGCGTCAGACTGATCTTCGAGCCATTCCGCTCAAATAATTTGGTTTTTAATTGATTTTCCAACTCGTGAATATGCTTCGTCACGGCCGGCTGTGTAATGAAAAGCTCAGCGGCGGCTTTGGTGAAGCTCAAACGGCGGGCAACGGTCTGGAAAACTTGTAAGCGGAAGTCGAAAACCATGAAACAGCAGTTGGGTGAATATGCAAAAGCAAAGAAAAGGCTTTCCCGACAAATGCCCGCACGCATTGTCCGGCATTAGCTCCGGGTGTCCGCTTTCGGACAATGCAATTTTCCAAAAACTGCGTCCACGCACCGTTCAAGCCATTTATCAATAGCGGCACGCCATTTGTTATACATTTACAGAAATAATAAAACCCTTATGAAAGGAACCTATCTGGGAGAGTTTGAAGAGGTTGTGCTGCTGGCGGTTGCGATACTGGCCGGAGATGCTTACGGCGCCTCGATTACCAACGAGATCGAGCAGCAGTTGGGGCGGTCGGTGAACCTCGGGGCAGTGCATGCCGCTTTGCACCGGCTGGAAGAAAAAGGTCTGCTGTCCTCACGCCTGGGCGGGGCCACAGCCGAACGCGGCGGGCGAAGCAAGCGCTTTTTCACCGTCACGATGGCGGGCACCAAAGCACTGGACACTATCCGTGAGATCCGCAACCGCATGTGGAGCGCTATCCCCAAACCTGCCTGAGCCATGAAGCCTCCCTATCCTCCCCGATGGGCCAGTCGGCTCATGCATTGGTTCTGCGCATCGCATTTGGTCAACGACCTGGAAGGCGACCTGCTGGAACTCTTCGCGCAGCGCGTCCGTACACACGGGCCGCGTGAGGCGCGCAGGCGTTACGTACGCGACGTATTTTCGCTGATGCGGCCTTTCGTGATCAAAGAAAAACCTGAAAAATATCCGCAACCCACATTCGCACATCCCGCCATGATCCGCAACTATTTCAAAATCGCTTTCCGCAATCTGGCAAAGCACAAGATGTTCTCCTTCATTAATGTGCTGGGGTTGTCGGCAGGAATGACAGCCTGCTTCCTCATTGCATTGTATGTGCATTTCGAACTGACTTATGATGCTTTCAACAAGAAGGCCGACCGGATTTACAGGCTCTCCGCCGATATTCAATCGTCGGCGGGTACTTTACAATACAGCATCACGTCCTGGCCATTCGGCCCGAACCTGCAAAGCGATTTCCCCGAAATAGAAGCTTTTACCCGCATTAGCAAAGAGAATTACCTCTTCCGGAAAGGCGATATCAAGTTTAATGAAGAAAAAACAGTACTGGCCGATTCATCGATTTTCCGGGTATTTGACCTGAAACTGCTGCAAGGAAATCCTCAAACTGCGTTGAAAGCACCATTCAGCGTGGTACTGACGGAAAGCGCCGCCCAAAAGTACTTCGGAGAGCGGGACGCTATGGGCCAGACGCTCCTGATTGGCGATAATGGAGATGCTGCTCAGGTAACCGGCATTATGCAGGAACCGCCGGTGAATTCGCAATTAAGCGGCGAAGTCTTCCTTTCCATGACCACCCACACCCGCCATTACAACACGGCCGTGAATGAGGAATGGGGCAATTTTGGAACCACCACCTACCTGCTTTTGAAGAAGGGGGCTGATCCGGTCGCTCTTTCACGAAAATTCCCCGCATTCCTGCAAAACCACATGGGACGGCTCCTGCAACAAGAAAACATTTCGCTAACGCTGCTTCTGGACCCGCTGCTGGATATTTATCTTTATTCCAAGCGGGAAGCCGATCAGTCAGGCAGCATCACCAACATTTATACTTTCGCCATCATCGCGGTATTTATTCTGATCATCGCTTGTATCAACTTCGTTAACCTGACCACGGCGCGGTCGCTCGAACGTGCCCGGGAGGTAGGCGTGCGCAAGGCGGTTGGTGCAGGACGGTGGCTGCTTGCAAGGCAGTTTATCGCCGAATCGTTGCTGATGTCGTTTTTGAGTTTCACAGTTTCGCTGGTACTTTCGGCTGCATTTATTCCGCTGTTCAACGAGCTGTCGGGCAAGACGATCAGCAGCGGACTTGTTCAAGAGCCACGCTCCATGGCCATTTTATTTATAGCATCCATGGTCATCGGACTGGCTTCGGGCATTTACCCTGCGCTGGTACTGTCCTCGTTCGAGCCCGTCAAAGTCCTGAAAGGAAAATTTGCCATGACCGGCAGCGGGGCACTACTCCGAAAAAGCCTGGTTACCGCACAGTTTGCTATCTCGATCGCATTGATCATCGGCACACTGGTGGTGTATTCCCAGCTGGATTTCATGCGCAGCCACGAACTGGGTTTCGCCAAAGAGCAGACGGTCGTTATCCGGCCCGGCTCGGGAAATGCCCGCAATGCATTGAAGACCCTGTTGCAGAATTTGCAGGGGGTCAAATCTGTGGCTGCATCTTCTGCGGTTCCCGGCGGGGACAATTCACAGGCGCATTCGAAGCTCGAAAACAGCCGCGGCGAAATGCAGATAGCCACGCTGGACGTTTACCGTGTCGATTTTGATTTTATTCCTCAATATGGCCTGAAAGTAGTGGCGGGCAGGCCATTTTCGAAAGAATTCACCTCCGATAGCACCAAAGCGCTGGTCATCAACGAAGCGACCGTGAAACTACTGGGGTACCAATCCGCGCAGGAAGCCATTGGAAAAAAATTTAATCAGTGGGACCGTGAAGGTACAATTATCGGCGTGGTGAAAGACTTTAATTTCAAATCGTTAAAGGAAAATGTCAAACCGCTTACATTCCGCCTGCTCGATCCCTGGAACAGCGACTTGCTGTCAATCAAAATGAATGGTGGCAATGTAAAAGCGACACTGGAAGCCATCGAAACGCAATGGAAGACCCTGTTCCCTGACCGGCCTTTCAGCTATTATTTCCTCGACGAGTTTTACGATCGCCAATACCGCGCCGACGAGCGTTTTGAAGCGCTTTTCCTGAATTTTGCCGTGTTGGCGATCTTCATTTCCTGCCTGGGGTTGCTAGGCCTTGCCTCCTATTCCACCATTCAGCGTACCAAAGAAATTGGCGTCAGGAAGGTGATGGGCGCTTCTGCGGCCAGCATAGTGGGCTTGTTAACCAAGGATTTCCTGCAACTGGTAGGCCTTGCGTTTCTGATCGCCGCACCTCTGGCGTGGTTTGCGATGCACCGCTGGCTGGAAGGTTTTGCCTATAAAACAAATATACCCCTGTGGATTTTTGGCGTGGCTGCATTGCTTTCCGCGTTGGTTGCCCTGGCGACGATCAGTTTTCAAAGCATTCGCGCCGCGTTCATGAACCCTGTCAAAAGTCTTCGCAGTGAATAAATTGCCCAACACCCAACCGCCCCGCTGGCCGGGCCGACTGCTGCGGCTATTCTGCGCTTCGCATTTGGTAAACGAGCTGGAAGGCGATTTGCTGGAACTCTTCGCGCAGCGCGTCCGTACACACGGGCCGCGTGAGGCGCGCAGGCGTTACGTACGCGACGTATTTTCGCTGATGCGGCCTTTCTTGATCAAAGAAAAACCTGAAAAATATCCGCAATCCACATTCACACATCCGGCCATGATCCGCAATTATTTCAAAATCGCTTTCCGCAACCTGGCAAAGCACAAGATGTTCTCCTTTATTAATGTGCTGGGGTTGTCGGCGGGAATGACAGCCTGCTTCCTTATCGCATTGTACGTGCATTTCGAGTTGACTTACGATGCTTTCAACAACAAGGCTGACCGCATTTACAGGGTTGCGACCGATGTAAAAACCAACTCCGAAACGCTGCACTACGCCATTAGTCCCTGGGCAATGGCGTCCAGTATGCAAAACGAATTCCCGGAAGTGGAGGCATTTGCCCGCGTGCAAAAAGAAGAGACCTTGTTTCGCAAAGGCGACCTGAAATTCCAGGAAGAAAACACAGTATTGGCGGATTCTACGCTGTTTGGGGTTTTTGATCTGAAATTATTAAAAGGGAATCCCAAAACTGCCCTGACAGCACCGTTAAGCCTGGTCTTGACCGAAACTTCCGCCCGGAAATATTTCGGCGATAGCGATCCGTTAGGCCAGACCCTGCTTTGGAGCGACAAAGGAGAACCGGCCTTAATCACGGGTGTCATGCAGGACCCGCCTGTAAATTCACAAATCAAAGGTGATATTTTCGTTTCCATGAGCACCTACACGGCACATCAGGACAAAAATATTGAGAGCCAATGGGGCAGTTTCGGCGCTGTTGCATTCGTTTTGCTCAAACCTGGTACGGATCCTGCCGCAATAGCCAGGAAATTCCCGGCATTTGTTCAAAGCCATGCAGGCAAGCTAATGGCCGAGCAGCAGATGCAAATCGGCTTGGTCCTCGAACCGCTAAAGGATATTTATCTGCATTCGACGCGGCCGGCCGAAGAGTCGGGTAGTATTGATAATGTTTATATTTTCAGTGCAGTCGCGCTATTTATCATGCTCATTGCCTGCATCAATTTCATAAACCTCACCACCGCACGGTCGGTCGAGCGGGCGCGGGAAGTAGGCGTACGCAAGGCTGTTGGAGCTGCCAAAAGTACGTTGGCAGGGCAGTTCCTCGCAGAATCTGTGCTCATGTGCATGATCGCATTTGTTTTATCCGTCGCGGTATCTGCCGCATTATTGCCCTTATTCAACGAGTTGGCCGGTAAACAGATCAGCAAAGGCATTGTTTATGAAATACCCTGGGTCGGGGCCGAATTCGCCGCCACATGGCTGATCGGACTGCTCGCTGGTATTTATCCGGCATTTGTGCTCTCTTCCTTTGAGCCTGTCAGGGTCCTGAAAGGGCGTTTTACAACGAGTTTAAAGGGTATAATGCTCCGAAAAGGATTGGTGACTGTACAGTTTTCCATTTCCATTATGATGATCATCACGACTATCGTCGTCTACACGCAGCTGGATTTCATGCGCAGCCATGACCTGGGTTTCTCCAAGGATCAAACGCTTGTTATTCAAGCAGGAACTGGCCGCGCACGCGATGCTTTTGAAGCTTCTATTCTGAATTTTGCAGGCGTAAAGTCGGCGGCAGCTTCTTCGGCAGTGCCCGGCGGCTGGAACCCGCAAGCCTATTCAAAAATAGAAAGCAGCAGTGGCGAAATGCAGGCAGGCAATCTGGATGTTTACCGGGTCGATTTCGATTTTGTTGAACAATATGGATTAAAAGTCGTAGCCGGACGGGCATTTTCAAAACAGTTCAGCTCCGACAGCACCGGCTCACTGATGATCAATGAAGCAGCGGCGAAAGTACTTGGCTATCATTCGCCCCGGGAGGCCATTGGCAAAAAGTTCGACCAATGGGGCCGGCAGGGGACGATCATTGGAGTGGTGAAGGATTTCCATTTTAAATCGTTACAGGAAAATATCAAACCGCTGACCTTCCGTTTAATCGATTTTTGGAATGGCAATCTGCTTTCGGTCAAAATCGATGGCGGCAATGTGAAGCAGACGGTTTCGGGCATTGAAAACCAATGGAAAAGGGCTAACCCCGACAAACCGTTCACCTACTATTTCCTCGACGAGTTTTACGATCGCCAATACCGCGCCGACGAGCGTTTTGAAGCGCTTTTCCTCGGCTTTGCCGCATTGGCCATCTTCATTTCCTGCCTGGGGCTGCTAGGCCTTGCCTCCTACTCGACCATTCAACGTACCAAAGAGATTGGCGTGAGAAAAGTAATGGGCGCATCGGCAGCCAGCATTGTGGCATTGTTGTCCAAAGACTTTATTCAATTGGTGGGCATTGCATTCCTGATCGCCGCACCACTGGCATGGTTTGTCATGCACCATTGGTTGGAAAGTTTTGCCTACAAAACGGATATCCGCGCGTGGGTCTTCATTGCGGCAGCACTGCTTTCAACATCTGTTGCGTTGGCGACGATCAGTTTCCAGAGCATCCGCGCCGCATTGACGAACCCTGTCAAAAGTCTTCGTAGTGAATAAATTGCCCGACACCCAACCGCCCCGCTGGCCGGGCCGACTGCTGCGGCTATTCTGCGCTTCGCATTTGGTGCAGGAGCTGGAAGGCGACCTTCATGAGCTTTTCACGCAGCGTTTACGCACATATGGCGCGAAACACGCGCGTGCCCGCTACGTGCGCGATGTTTTCAGCATCGTCCGGCCTTTTGCATTCCGAAAAGAAGCATCGGAGTTCCCAAAAACATCTGTATTTCAACCTACCATGATTCGGAATTATTTTAAGATTGCCCTGCGTAACATGTGGAAAAACAAGGGTTTTTCCGCCTTGAACATTACCGGGCTGGTCGCCGGCATCACCGCCTGCCTGATGATCCTGCAATACGTAAGCTTCGAGCTGAGCTTCGACAGGTTTAACAACGACTTCGGGCGTATTTACCGGGTTACCAATGACCGCTTCCAGCAGGGTAAACTGATCCAGCACGGTACTATTACCTATCCCGCCGTTGCGGCTGCAATGGCCAGCGATTTCAACGAAGTCGAAACCTACACCACCGTGGCCAATCCGGGTACATTCAACTTGCAAAAGGATAGCCGCATATTCGCAGAAAACGGCGCTTATGCCGACGAGCGTTTTTTATCGTTTTTCACATTTCCGCTGGTGGCGGGCGACTACAAAACCGCTTTGAAAGCCCCCTATTCCATTGTCATTTCGGAAACCAATGCCAAACGAATTTTCAATGCGAGTCCGGCCGATTATACGGCCCTGCTCGGTAAATCCATTGTCGTAGACCTGGATACTAAGCCCTACCAGATTACCGGCGTTATGAAGGACTTTCCAGCTACCTCCCATTTACAATATGGTGCATTGATGTCCTTCGAAACGCTCCCTCAAACCTGGGGCGAGTGGATCAGGAACAGCTGGGAAAGCTCCGACGTATGGCATTACCTCAAACTCCGGCCCGGCTCGGATGTTGTGGCACTGGAGAAAAAACTGCCTGCATTCAGCGACCGGCATTTCCATGGTAGCAAGGTCTCAGGCAGCGTGGAGCAGTTTTTTCTGCAACCGCTTGGCAAAGCACACCTCTTTTCGAATTATGAATATGAAATCGGGCAGGTTAATAATGGAAAAGCTGTCTGGACGATGCTCATTATCGCGACGTTTATTTTGCTTATTGCCTGGATCAATTATATCAACCTTGCCACCGCCCGCTCACTGGAACGCGCCCGCGAGGTAGGCGTGCGTAAGGTGGCCGGCGCAACCCGGGGCCAGCTTATCGGCCAGTTTATGTCCGAATCGGTGGTGCTGAATATCCTCGGCCTGACACTCGGCGTTGTGCTGACCTTATTACTGCAACCGCTGCTAAACAAACTGATTGAAAAACCATTGTCGTTTGCGCTGCTGACCGGCTCAGGGTTCGGCGGTCCGGTTTTTGCGCTTGCCGTGGCAGGGATTTTCCTATTGGGGATTCTGCTTTCAGGCTTTTATCCGGCATTCGCATTGTCTTCATTCAAAGCTGTACAGGTTTTGAAAGGATCTTTCAAACGCTCAGCCAAGGGCATCTGGGTGCGGCAATCGCTGGTGGTGTTCCAGTACACTGCTTCGATGGTACTCATTGTAGGTACATTCATTGTTTTTAAACAAATCCAATTCATGCGCGAAGAGAGGTTGGGGTTTGACATGGAGCAGGTACTCGTAGTGCGCGGCCCGGAGCTCACGCGTTGGGATTCCACCTCCATCGACCGCATTAACAGCTTTAAAACCGAGCTCGAACGCATCCCGTCGGTACAAATCGCCAGTGCTTCGGGAAGCGTGTTTGGCAACCGCCTGAGCCGCAGCTTCAATTTCCGGCGAGTGGGCTCTGATGCCCCCAAAGGCGTCACATTCAGCCGGATGGCCGTCGATGCCGACTTTTTTGAAGCCTACAAAATTCCGCTGCTCGCCGGCCGCAACTTCCTGCCTACCGACTCCAACCCAATAGGTAACAAAGTCACAAGCGCCATTCTGAACGAATCAGCAGCAAAATTACTGGGCTTCAAGGATGCAGCCGACGCTGCCGGGCAGAAGTTCCTATTCAACAACAGGGAGTGGGATATCATAGGTGTTGTAAGCGATTTTCACCAGCAATCCCTGAAACACAGCATCGAACCCATCGTGTTTGCACCTTTTTATACGTTGTCCGGATTTATTTCAGTGAAAATCAACGCCTCCAACCCCGTACAAAGCATTGCCATGGTGCACAAAAAGTACGACGAGTTTTTCCCGGGTAATAATTTCAATTACTTTTTCATGGACCAGCGCTTTGACGAACAGTACAAAGACGACCGTATTTTCGGCCAGATTTCCAGCTTCTTCTCAATGCTTGCCGTGCTGATCGCCTCGCTTGGCATCTTCGGGCTCTCATCGTACACCATCGCGCAACGCACCAAGGAAATAGGCGTCCGAAAAGTCCTGGGCGCCACCGTTTCGGGCATTGTAACGCTGCTTTCCAAAGATTTCCTGAAACTCGTGCTCCTTGCCGTCGTCATCGGCGCGCCCATCGCCTGGTACGGTGTAGACTTCTGGCTCAGTGATTTCGCCTACCGCATCGATATCGAATGGTGGATGTTTGTGATCGCCGCTGCTTTGTCGATCACTATCGCATTCGCGTCCGTAAGCTTCCAGAGCATTCGGGCAGCTCTGATGAATCCGGTGAAGTCACTCAGGAGTGAGTAGGCCGTCATAAGCGGTCAAGGGTGGTCAGCGGTTGTCAAGTATCAGGTGTTGTCAAGTGTGGTGAGGTGTTGTCAGAAATGGTCATTTATTGTTTTATATTGGGTGAAATCTATGTAACACCTGATCATTAATCCATTCCTAACAACACCTGACCATCTCTGACAATACTTGGCAACATCTGACCATCCCCGACAATACCTAACCATTCCTGACAACATCTGACCATCCCGACAATGCCTAACCATTCCTGACAACACCTGACAATACCTGACCATTCCTGACAACATCTGACCGTCCCGACAATACCTAACCATTCCTGACAACACCTGACAATACCTGACTATTCCCGACGTCCCATGACAACATCTGACCTCACAAACCGACGTAGCTTCCTGGCTCAGGCCGCGCTGTCCGCCGGTGCTTTCACATTGCTGACACCTGAAATGCTCTTCGGCGCAAGCCCGAAGGCATATACCGTCCAGCAGATCATCGACCTGATTCTCAAAGAAGGTAACCTGAAACCGATCCCGGACACCGTCGACACCATTAAATCCGGCAGTCCCGACCAAGCTGTGACCGGCATTGTTACCACGATGTTCGCCACGGCTACCGTCATCGAACAGGCCGCCAAACTGAAAGCCAACCTCATCATCGCTCACGAACCCACGTTCTACAACCACCGCGACGATACGGAATGGGTAAAAGGCAACGAAGTCGTGAAACAGAAACAGGCATTGCTTGAAAAGCATAAAATCGCCGTCTGGCGCTTCCACGATCACTGCCATTCCCTCAAACCGGATGCGATACGGTACGGCGTCGTGAAAAAAGCCGGCTGGACGCAGTACTATAAAAACGAATCTCCTGCATTGACTATCCCCCCGACCTCGCTTGGAGACCTCGTAAAGCACCTCAAAACCAGACTGGGCATCCAGAAACTCCGTGTGATCGGTGACCTGAGCCAATCCTGCTCCAAGCTCGCCATTATGCCCGGCGCGGCCGGTGGCCAACGGCAAGTATCGGTGGCCGTTGGCGAAAAGCCGGATGTACTCATCGTGGGCGAAACGCCCGAATGGGAAGGTGTCGAATATGCCCGTGACGGGCGGCTACTGGGCTCAAAAATGGCATTGATCGTGCTCGGTCACGCCGTGAGCGAAGAGCCGGGAATGGAGTATTTTGTGGAGTGGTTACAGCCGAAGATTTCGGGGATTAAAGTGACGCACGTGGCGTCCGGGGATCCTTTTGTGTGGATTTAATTGATAATTCTAATGCGCTCTTCGAGCTCTTTTAACCTCTGAATCAACTTTAAAAAGGGAAGCGACTGCCCGTAAATCATATTTTCCTGCATTGATCGGTAGTCTTTCTCCCAGCTTGTTATCACGTTCTCGCCCGGAATAAAGCAAATACTCCGGCGGGAATGTGAGTCGTAATCTACTCCCTTCACTGCATTAAACTTTCTGCGATGCTCGACGATCGTCCGGTACAGCGCGTGGTCAGACAATGCATTCAAGCCAAAATCTGTATCCATAATTCTTTCCAGATCGTACAAATGTCGCGACATACGATCATGTCTGATCTTATCTGCCGGTTTGCAGAACTCCTCATGCAGCAAGAACAACTTTTCAAGAAATGTACGCTCCGGCATCACCGACAGCACATCAAAGGTCCTGCCCGCAATGGTCTTTTCGCCCAGCACCTGACTGATTATTGACGTAATCGGCGTCGGCATTGCAGGCTCCCGAAGCGACCGCGCACCAATTTCGATCAGTACTTCATTTCTCAAATAAACCCCGATCTCAAGATCCGATCGATAACGCAAATGTAAAATCTGCGGATCACGATCTGAATCTTCGGAGAACGCGGCGTCCAGCGAGAATGCATCGCTTGTAACACCTATTTCGCTAATCTGGTTATGGATTGCATCCCTGAAAGCACACGAAATAAATGCGCACGAAGCCCTCCGAAGTTTGGCGATCTGGGTTCTACTTAACTCGCCTTCAAAACCCAATGCGGATCGGTCAAGCACCAGATCAATATCTTCCGAAAAGCGTTCGATCAACCCCCAGGATTTGCTGAGCGAAGTACCGCCTTTGAAAACCAAGTGCTGTGCAAATGGAGTTCTGAATATGGCGAAAAGTGCTAGGGTGACCCACCAATCCTTTTCAACAGTTTGTGGGGGTAGTTTGGTCGCTTGACTGACAAAGTCAAGGATTTCTACACGGCGTGTCAGCGACGCCTTCAGCCGTTCATTCATAATATGTGTGTGTTAATAAATGAAAAACTATTTTAAAAGCTTGGCAATCCAGGTTGGCGCAAGTTTCAGATCATGCCGAATAACCCTCTCATCTTCACGTTGTAATAATTCTTTAACACGCTTCAAATCTCTTTCGGTAACACGATCTTGCCCACGTTCCCGCAAAGCCTGCACAACAAGCATGGTGAGATACCCTTTAAATGCTACCCGTTTAGCAGTTGTAGCCTTAAAGACAACGGTTTGCATCCCAATTTTCAATTTTCTCGGCGCTCCGTCGGTCAGGTATACTAAATTCATCGCTACCTGCGTAGACAACCCTACCAGATTCAAAGCAGCGGGCCCGGTGGGAATAATTCGCACGTGATCGCGACGGGCTATGTGCTTCACAATAGTCTCGGCTGAGGGATAAAGTACCCCAAAATCAGGATCCGTCTTAGGATAAAGATAGATCCCCTGCGCCAGCCGTTCCAGTACTCCTTCTTGCACTAACCGTGACAACGCCTTTCTGGTAGCAGTATCCCCTCCCAAGTCAGCAAATTCACTTGTCAAAAATACTCTTCCGCGCTTTGTCTTAACAATTCTATTAAATACTTTATTATGAATTGATTGACTCATAAAATATCAATTTAATTATGTCACAAATTTAATAATTTTTTGTGACACAAATTTCATTCTCAAAACATTTTAACCGGCACTTCGTATCCGCTCGATTTTCTCGAAAAAGAGCAGCAAATCTTTAAATGTGAAAAAGGTATTGGCGATCTCCGGGCAATGACCCAGTTCTTTCTGCGCGAGCATGTAGCCGCTGAACATCGTCCAGAGCTCATCCGCCATACCATCGGCGCTATCGCTGCTTAGTAATGCATTGACCTCGCGCCCGTACGCAAGGAGCCTTGAATCGGAAGATTCAAAAGTTGTTGATGATGTTGTCATTCGCTTAGAATTTAAGGATGAATGATGAGCCCTGTTTTAGGTGTCCTAATGTCGCTAAGCGGACATCCAGGAGCTTTCGCTGGCCCGCACCATAACAGGGCATTTCTTGCAAGGTTTTTCATATCGACTTAGCATCTTAGGAAGCCCCATGTTAGAGAGAATTAGCAATGAATACAAGGCGGAACTATTAGGAAAAGGACGTCTTACTGGGATAAATGTGCAAACTGAATTGCTTAATGATCAAATGGCTTCACTAGCGAATAGCAGTGTTCTCAAAAACACAAAGCGGCTCCCGATCTCAAAATCCGGAGCCGCTTTGCATTTGATTTCAACTCATTAAACAATCATCCCATGCGGGTCAATTACAAACTTCTTCGCCGCGCCCTTGTCAAAATCCGCATAGCCTCTCGGCGCGTCCTGCAAGGTAATCACCTCCACATTCACGGCCTTGGCGATTTTGATTTTATCGTACAGGATCGCATTCATCAGGTTGCGATGGTATTTCATGACCGGGCATTGGCCGGTGTAGAACGAGTGCGATTTAGCCCAGCCAAGACCGATACGGATACTCAGGCTACCTTCCTTGGCCGCTGAGTCGCGGGCGCCGGGGTCGCCGGTAACGTAAAGGCCCGGAATACCGATAGCGCCGCCGGCGCGGGTGACAGCCATGGCGGTGTTCAGGACGGTAGCGGGACGCTCTTCGACGGCGTGGGTACCGTGCCCACGGGCTTCAAAGCCGACGCAATCGACGAAGCAATCCACTTCCGGCACACCGATGATTTCAGCGATTGCTTGCTCCAATGGCGTGTCCTTCGTCAGATCAATCACTTCGCAGCCGAAGCTCGCAGCCTGAGCCAGCCGTTCGGGGATCATATCGCCCACGATCACGACGGCTGCGCCGAGCAAGTGGCAGGAGGCTGCGCAAGCAAGTCCGACCGGACCGGCCCCCGCGACGTACACGATCGAGCCCGGCCCTACCCCCGCAGTGACGGCCCCGTGGAAGCCAGTCGGAAAAATATCGGAAAGCAGGGTTAGGTCCTTAATGTAGGCCATGCCCTGGTCTTTGTCGGGGAATTTAAGAAGGTTGAAGTCGGCATAAGGCACCATTACGTATTCGGCTTGCCCGCCTACCCAGCCGCCCATGTCCACATACCCGTACGCGGCGCCCGGGCGTGCAGGGTTCACGTTCAGGCAAATACCGGTTTTACCTTCCTTGCAATTGCGGCAGCGACCGCACGCAATATTAAAAGGCACCGACACCAGATCGCCGACCTTAATAAATTCAACATCCCTCCCGGCTTCGATCACAATGCCCGTGATCTCATGCCCGAGCACAAGCCCTGCAGGAGCTGTGGTACGCCCACGGACCATGTGTTGGTCACTGCCGCAAATGTTGGTAGAAACGATTTTCAGAATCACGCCGTGCTCGCATTTGCGGTCGCCCAACGCGAGCTTCGGGTACTCGATTTCCTGCACTTCGACCTCGCCGGGCCGGATGTAAGCTACTCCATGGTTTTGGCACATAAGCTAAGATTTAAGGGTTAGTACTAAATCTTTGATCATTACAAGATCATCTTACAATTATCAAAGTCAAGCGAACAGAACCCTTAATTTACTCCTACACAAACCACAAAAAGTTACAAATCACTCTCCGGTTGAGCCAGAGGGCGATTTCAGGAGATGATTGGGAGAACGGCGTTGATCAAAGCATAACGGCCAGAATGATGCCCGTCGCCCACACCTGTTTGGTCACAGACAGGTCCGAGCGGCCATCGAGATACTCGATGAGTTTCAACGCTTTCTGATCGTGCCCTTCCGGCCAGTTGGGCTGCGGGAGCATGTCGTCGATGATATAAAATGCGCCCGGGTTGAGCATGTTGAGCACCTCATCGAGCAAAAGGTATTTCCCATGCCAGGTGTCTGCAAAAATATAGTCGTATCGTTCGCCGAGATGCGTATGCACCCAGTCTTCGCCGTCGGTATGCACGAGCGTGAGGCGCGGGTCGCCACCGAGATGGTTTTCAGCGATTTCGAGAAATCGGGCATCGTTGTCGATCGACACAAGCGTGGAATGCGCATCCATGCCGTCCAGTATCCAGGCGGTGGACAGGCCCGTTCCCGTACCCAGTTCGAGGAACTTGCCGCCAGGCTTGGACGCCGCCAGGGTTTTAAGTAACGAGCAGGTGTAAATGTCGGAAGCCATTGTGAACCCCGAGGCCTTCGTAGCCTCGTCGATAGAAAGGTAAGCGGCCGGTAACGGCTGGCGAATGTCCTGATTCATGAGCGGTTTGGTGGTGGATTTATGGATCGCAAGTTACAAACTTTACCGCTTACTCAATTCCATTGACAATGACGCATTTATACAATAGTAAAGTAAGCCAAACTCCTACTTTTGCTCACAACTCCTACCATTGTTGCTATTCTGCACTGTTCACTCAAAACTCAACCGCGATGAAAAAGCATTTCCTCTCTTTAATTGCATTTGTATTGATGGCAGGCCTGGTCGCCATCGACGCCTGTACCGACCACGGTGAACCGGTTCCCGAACCTACCCAATTCAGTGTTTCTCCCTTTGTTAGCAGCCTGCGTGCGCCCATTGGAATGGTGATCGACGAGCAGGGGCGTTTCTGGGTCACCGAAGGCGGTACTGGCAACAACGACGGTGCACTGGTGATGATCACGCCCCAAGGTGCCAAAACTACGGTCGTTACCAATTTCACATCGGTTGTCAATCAGGGTAATGTAGAGGGTATCAGTCACTTGTATTATGACAACGGCACATTATACCTGCTCCACGGCGTGGAGGGTTTACTGTATGTGATAGATGTGGCCAGCGTACTGGCAGGTAGTTTACCCAAAGACAAGGCCACGCTAACTACCGAAAATATCAGGGCATTTGTGGCAACCAAAAACCTTACGTTTGACAATAACTCCAATGCATTTGCGCTTACCAAAGGGCCGGACGGGCACCTTTACATTGTCGATGCAGGGGCAAATGCCGTGATCAAACGGGATAAGAACAACCATATTCTGGACATGTTCACCACATTTCCGCCCATTGCGCCTAACAGGGACCCTGTTCCGACCGGCATCGTATTCGACGGTACTCACTTTGTGTTGAGCAGCCTCACCGGGTTTCCATTCTCGCCGGGCTCGGCAAATCTCTACAAAGTGAACACTGCGGGTGTGATGGTCCCTTACAAATCGGGCTTTACAACGCTTACCCACCTGGTGCTGACCGTCAACAACAAGCCGCTGCTGTTGCATTACGCCGATTTCACGATGCCTCCCGGCGGCCCGGGCAATCCTCCGGGTTTCAAACCCAATACTGGCTCGGTGTTGAACGAAGATGGAGCCGTATTGTTCAGCGGACTTGACAGACCAACCGATATCAAACGTTGGGGCGACCGCACCTTCTACGTCCTCAGCCTTGGCGACGGCACGATCAAAAAACTGGATTATTGATTAATATATTCCTTAAAAAACCGGCAGGCATTCGCTCGAATGCCTGTCGGTTTGATTTTCAGAACAACGTCCGCTCTTTATCCTCCGCCTCGTTCGGATTCACCACCTTCGCGGGCGGATCATCGGGCATGGTGTCGCCCAGCAACTTACCCCATGGTTTCAGCTCGTCGATACGATCGAAAATGATTTTCAATACCGCTACGAACGGGATCGACAGGAACATCCCGCTCACGCCCCAAAGCGTTCCGCCAAGCAATACGACCAGAATGGAAATCAATGCATTGACTGATACTTTGGAAGACACGACGCGGGGTACGATGATGTTGTTATCCAGAAACTGGATCACCGTATAGGCACCGATGATCAGTAACGGTGTGGTGTATCCGTCCTTTGTGATGAACGAAATGAGTACCGGCAAAGCAATAGCGATAATGCCGCCTATGTACGGGATCAGATTCAGGATCGCACCGATCACGCCCAGCAACAGCGCATATTGTACGCCCAAAATGAGCAATGCAATGGAGTTCAGCGTCGCGATAATCGTCGTTTCGATCATCAGCCCCACAATATAGCTTTGCACCGCACCCTTGGTTTCCTGCAAAATCTCAGCTACCTGTTCGGAATTATTCTCATCAAAAACCTCAAATATAAAATTGAGTATCAATGGCTTGTAAAACAGCAGCAGGAAAATATAGAGCGGAATGAGTATAAAAAAGCTGATAATACCAAAAAGCGTATTCACCGTCTTGCCCACGTAGGCACGGCTGTTATTGATCGCTTCGTCGAGCATGGCCATTTGCTTCTCTGTCGAAATCCCGAATGTGGACGAAAGCCATTCCTGCAAATTCCCCAACAGTTTGATCGTCTTTTTTTCGAGTTGAGGGATCATATCACCGAACTGGACAATCTGCGACGACAGGAAAAACATGATCCCCCCTACCACGAGAACAGCAAGGAAAATCGTGAGCACAATCGCGACGATCTTATTGAATTTCCATTTCTGAAAACGGTTATAAACCGGATTAAGCAACACGGCTATCAGCCCGGCGAATGCAAACGGGACGATGATCTCCTGCAACAGGTTGAGAATATTGAAAAACAAATATAGCCCTATGAGCACCATCGGGGCTTTGATATAGAAGGGAAAACCGTCACGTGCGGAGAGCCATTCAGGCAATTCAGGAGCGGTTTCCTGCTTGCGACTTTTGAAAAATAATCCCATAATAAGTGTCAGTAATGATCAGTAAGGCTTACGGTGTGGGGCCCTTCTACCCGACCCCTTCATATTCTTTCACATCCTGATCGCTCAGCTCGACGATCGAAATTACCTCCTCGCGAGCTTGTTCCGGCCCGCCGCGATTGACGACGTTGGTGATATACGACCGGCTCGGATAAGTCTCCGATTCGATAATGTGTCTTTCAAAAGTCAAGATATTCTCTTCCGATGTGGAAGCAATGGTAATCATGAAATTGCGCATAACTGAAGATGTTTTTCGAGACGTTGCAACAAGAATGATGCCAGAGGAGGGAGGAATGGGAGAAGGGAAAAGGCAAAACCCCTTTCCTCCTTTCTCTGGCACATTTTTAGCATCAGTGCTTGAAAACGAAACACATTATGCCCGAGGGACCATCTATTGTTATTTTGAGGGAAGCCGTTGAGAAGCTGGGATTGAAAGGGAAGCCTGTTCGCCATGTAGAAGGCAATGCAAAAATCGATAAGGACCGGCTGGTCGGCGAGAAAGTAACCGATTTCCGGTCGTGGGGAAAACATTTCCTGATCTGCTTCAAGAATTTTACCATCCGCATCCATTTCATGCTCTTTGGCTCCTACCTCATCGACGAGCAAAAGAAAACACCACCGCGGCTCAGCCTGATTTTCGATAAACACGAATTGAATTTCTATACCTCGTCCATAAAGCTGATCGAGGTGCCGGCCGATGAAATCTACGACTGGTCGGCCGATATTATGTCTGAAAACTGGAAACCGACCGCTGCATTCAAAAAGTTAAAGGCAAAGCCCAAAATGCTGGCTTGCGACGCCCTGCTAGACCAGGACATTTTCGCCGGCAGCGGTAACATTATCAAAAACGAAGTCCTCTTCCGCATACGGACGCACCCACTCAGTACGCTCGGTGAAATCCCCGATACTAAATTGAAGGAAATGGTCAAAGAAACCCGAAACTATGCCTTCGATTTCCTGGAATGGAAGAAGGAATTCACTTTAAAGAAACACTGGCTGGCACACACGAAGAAAATCTGCCCGCGGTGTAACATCCCGTTTCATAAGGAATACCTCGGCCTTACGAAGCGGCGGAGCTATTATTGCGAGAATTGCCAGCGGTTGTATAAATAGTGCGTGCGCAGCATTTGCAGCATATCAATGCGACCACACCGCGACCATTTCATTCACATACTTCAACCATAACCGCTTCCCGCTGGCATTCCAATGGCCGTCGCTTTTATGAAACCATTCGGGATGGCACCGGAGCTGGTCGCCTAATTTCAGGAGCGGGGCTTTCAGGCGCGGGTTTTGTTCAATGCGCGGGATCTGGTTGTTATGTGGGTGGCGAGCCGGTTCGCATACGGTCACTTTATTCGGAATGAGACAGAAATATACTTCTGAGAAACCCGCATCGAGATAGTGCGCGCGAATCCGGTTCATGTTGACTACCACACTATCGATATCGGCGTCGGCCAACGGCGTGAAAGGCGACAAGCTGCTTCGCGGGTCCGCTTCAATTTCGTAGAACAGGAATTGCCTGTCGCGCGAGATGAGCGAGCCCGGATGGGTGCGACCGAACCATGATAACATCAGCCCGGCTTTTATTTCCTTACATTTCAGGGCCATATTCGAATTAAAAAGCAGAAATTCCAGGCGTTGATTGATCTCGCGATTTAATGCATTTTCCCAAAACAGCCCGCGGGCTTCGGCAACAGCAACGGGAACCTTCCTGCATTTGCCCCGGATTTGAAAACCACGCCGGATATAAAGTTCAGCATAATCTTCCCGGAGCCGTTCCTGAATCGTTCTCTCAATCACCTCGATCACGAGGATAGAATGCACATCGGGATCGAGCGAAACGGTATCCACTTCGGTACCGAGCCAGATGTGACGGTTACGGCGACCGGCGTAGTAACTCGTGTCCATTGTCGTGAAGCTATCGCCTATCGTATACAGATCAACGTTCTTTGAACGGTGCACCGGCTTATCCCAATCGGTTAACCCGTCGGTTTTAACCCATCGTGTTTCCTTGAATTGTTTCAAATTGGAAATATTATAGAGGTCGCCGAATCGGTATTGGTCCGGTATGAAGCCGCGGGTATGTAACTTACGTTGCAATCGGTCCGACAGGCCTATCCAGAGCACCACGCCAGACACCACCATAATGGATATACGCAAACAAAAAGACAGGATTTTCATGACTCAAAACTGAAAGTAAATGAATTGGTTACTCCCAAACACGCCCCACAGATAACATAGCAAGGTTGCCACGCCGAGTGACGGCCAGAATGACTTCGGCGCAGGTACGTAATCTGGAAGCAGATATTCCTTAGAAAATAACAGCACTATCAGCATCAGGCTGAAAACCGTTTCACCATTACTGATCGGTAGAACAGGCAAAGCCCATAATGCAGGCGTCGCCAGCGTACGCATGATCAGGAGCGCGTCACTTATGCTATGCGCGCGGAAGAAAATCCATGCGAGCGTCACCGCCGTGAAGGTAAGCGCTGTTCGAAGCCACCCTGGCCAGCGTGCAAAATCAAATACCCCTGCGCCCGTTACGCGCGTGAAGATCAACAGTACGCCGTGGATCGCTCCCCATACCACGAATTTCCAGTCGGCACCGTGCCATAACCCGCTCAACAGGAAGACGATCAGCAGGTTTGCATAAGTCCGGATGTTCCCACACCGATTACCGCCCATCGGAATGTAGACATAATCGCGAAACCACGTTGAGAGTGAAATATGCCATCGCTGCCAGAACTCGGCAATGGAGCGGGCAAAATAGGGCGAGCGAAAATTGACCATCAACCTGAACCCCATGGTTCTGGCCGCGCCCAGCGCAATGTCCGAGTAACCCGAAAAATCACAGTATATCTGGATACTGTAAAACACAGCGGCAATGGCCAGGCTGCCCGCATGCTGTGTCTCGGGATGGGCGAATATCGGATCGGTTACCAATGCAAGCCTGTCGGCGATCACTACTTTTTTGAACATTCCCCAGACCATCCACCACAGCCCCGTCCGAAGATTGCCCCAGTCGAAATCCATCCGCTCCCTGAACTGCCACAACACATTCTGCGGGCGCTCGATCGGACCTGCCACCAGTTGCGGGTAAAAGAGCACATACAATGCATAGATACCAAAATGACGCTCTGCTCGCTGATTTCCCCGGTACACCTCGATGGTATAGCTCATCGATTGAAATGTGTGAAACGACAGGCCGATCGGCAATGCAAGTCCGGGATACCAGTCCGTCAATGCCTCCGATGTATAACCGATTCCTGCAAAGCCAAGCACTTCGGCAACGTTGGCATTCAGGAAATCGAAGTACTTGAAAAAGCAAAGAAACCCGACATTCGCTAAAATACTCATCACAAGCATTCCTCTCCGCAGCCTGCCCGAAAGCGATTCAATACAAATTCCTGCCAGGTAATCGAAAACAATAATAATACCCAGCAGCAACAGGTAAGCGGGAATAAACGAGGCATAAAAATAGGCGCTGGCCGTCAGGAGTGAAAACCAACGCCAGCGCCCGGGCAGTGTGTAGTAAGTAGTCGTAACAAATAAAAAGAAAACAATAAAGTGAAGGGAGTTGAAAAGCATGTGTATACAGCCCTGAATAATTAACCTGGCATAAAACAAGGCATAATCAAGGCTCTTCAACAAAAAAAATGTGCATGAGGATTCCGGCGATTATCAAAAGGAATTAGTTACTGCACCAGCTCAGAAATTTTGTCTTAATTTGCAGATAGTTTAATAACAGTTACTTACTCACCTCTCTATCTTTAAAGTTTTAATATGCATTCATTTTTCTACCTACTTAAAAGACCTCTCTTCCTTTTATCATTTATTTTACCGGCCTCTGTATCCTTCGGCCAGAATTGGCAGCCCGGAATGAAAGTCGTTGCAAATGACAGGACTACACTCGGCGCGTTTGGAAATGATATCTCCATTTCGGGAAATTATGCAGTAATAGGTGCCTTTGTCGACGATGGTGCCGGTGATGGCAAGCCTGCGTTAGAGTCGGCCGGCGCCGCCTACCTGTTCTTCAACGACCACGGTACATGGAAGCAGATCAAAAAAATCTATCCTCCTACCAGAGCCGCATTTAACTATTTTGGGAGGTCTGTTTGCATCAAGGGCGACTACATGATCATCGGATCCGAATCCAAAACTGACGCCAACGAACAAAACCCGGTGCAAGGTGCCGGCGCTGCTTACTTGTATGCGAAAGATCAGGGCGGCCCGGGGAATTGGGGATTCGTTAAGAAAATTACGTCTCCCAACCGACAATACGAATACTTTGGCGGCAGCGTGGCCATTGACGGCGATCATATAGTTGCCGGCGCATATTATGAGGCCAGAGCCTACGTATTTGAAAAAAATGCGGGTGGAACCAACACCTGGGGCCCTGTGGCAACTTTGCTTCCGCAAGCCGGAAATAGTTTCAGCTCTTTCGGCGGGAAAGTAGCCATAAGCGGCGAATACGTGGTCGTAAGCGCTTATTCCGACGATAACTCGGGAACTGGCCCGGCACTCCAGCACTCCGGTTCTGCCTACATTTACAAAAAGAGCCAGGGCGGAGCAGATAATTGGGGGCTGGTGAAAAAATTTACCGCTCCGGTTAAAATGGAAAACGCAACCTTCGGCTCCGGCATTTCTATCGATGGGGATCGGGTTGTCATAGGCTCTCCGAATGAGAGAATCAATACTGAGTCATCAGATTATGGTGTAGGTGCCGCATATCTTTTCTCCAAAGACAATGGAGGCGTTGACCAATGGGGACTAGAAAAGACATTGACCGCAAATGTGAGAAATCATTCCTCCTATTTTGGCGTTTCAGTTGCCGTTAAAGGAAGTTCGGTTTTAGTAGGCGGCTATACTGAAAGTTTTGATTACAAAAACGAGGACTCTGTGAAAAATGCAGGTGCAACATGGGTTTTTTCTGAAAACCGTGGCGGCATAAGAAATTGGGGGCAAACAGCAAAAATTCACGCCCCCGATAGAGATATCGATGAGTATTTTGGAAATGCGGTGGCATTAAATGACTCGTTGATCCTTGTAGGTTCCGTCCAGGAGCACAATGGCGGCCCGTATGCATTAGCCTATCCCGGCGCCGCGTACAGCTTCTCTCTCGAAAGCGCCCTGCCCGTAAAACTTGCCAGCTTTTCGGCAAACCAAAACGAAGGGCAGGCACATTTGAAATGGACCACTACCGAAGAAACCAATTCAAGCCATTTCGACATCCAGCGAAGCGCCAACGGACGCAATTGGGTAACTCTTGAAACGGTAAAAGCCGCCAACGAAAGCCGCGTCACCACGCCCTATTACATTTTTGACAAGTCACCACTCGCCGGCCAGAATCTCTATCGCCTCAAAATGGTGGATAATGACGGTACATTCGCATACAGCAAAATTGAAGCGCTGACCTTTGATGGCGCTCAAAACGCATTGTTTTATCCAAACCCTGCCACAGACCGGTTACACCTCAGCGACGCCGTTTTGAGGACGACTACCTCTCTAAAACTTCTGGATCAAACGGGTAAAGCAGTTTTTCAAACGTCCCGCCCGACAGCTGTCATCCAAACCAGTCACATTTTGGGCGGGTTATATGTTTTACAGATCACAAAAACGGACGGTAGCATCACCAGCAGTCCGGTGATCATAGGTCAACGGTAAATCGGTAAACATCCGGTGGCAGGGAGGTTATTGCTATACTCCCTGCCACTGGTGTTTTATGTGCGCATACGCGCTCGCGGCGCAAAGGCATTGGCAATTAAACCACCGGCTGATCATCATAATTGGCTTCTTGATCATTTCCTTGCAGCAATAAGACGAAATCTAATCAGTTTCAAACTCTAATAAGTTCTTCATAAACGGCAGGCCTTGTTATGTCGAACCGTAGTTTGTAAATTTGATATAGGTAATCAATGACCCTCTTCGAACTCAAAATGATGAGAGCTGCACTAAAACAGGCTCTTAAAGACCAGTCTGAGTCGCTTTCACGAGAAGAAGTTGACAAAATATTAGATACAATTTTATTATTGACAGAGTTGATCAACGAACTCGAACGGGGTGCCTGACATAAAACACTTTTGATATGGAAACCAAAGAAGAATTCCGGGCAAGAGTCCTCAATTTAATGCAGCAGGCCGACCGCGCGATCAAAGAAACCAGCGAATATCTTTTACAGCAAGGAGTGGCCGTTGATATGACCGAGTGGGTGACAGTTAAGGAATATTGCCGCAGATTTGGAATAGATAATACCGAAACAGTCTTGCAATGGATCGCGCAGGGTATTGTACCAAAAGAAGATACGGCCGTCGTCGAAGAGTACGACAATGTTCAAATGCTCAGAGCAAAGCCATATTTGAAAAGCGTCGCTCACGACGTATAGTGACCAGTTAGATTAAAACAAACTAATCTGCTCACCAATCGCTGATCGTCCCAGCAACGGGATCGTATCAATCACTTCATACTGCCGGCGCTTCTCGTTGTACTTCCGGATCGCGAACGACTCGCATAGAAAGCCTGCTTCATACTCCGTAAAGATCGAATACGCCAATGCAATCCACTCCTGCGTGAGCCTGCGACCGATGGACATGTGCGGGTTTTTCGATTCGTCGGCCCACTTCTGCATGTACTGCTTTTTGAATTTCTTGTCGAAACCCTTCATGATCGCTTGCGTGCGCTCACGGATGGCGTCGCACGAATCTTCGGTCGGTTTGATGTAAAATGCGGAGAAATTGGCCCGGTCGAAGTCGGAGAAGCCGGAGAAATTGAGTTGGAAAGGGGTTAATGGGGAAATCAGCCTGGTATATTCGGCGAGGATTAATGGGTAATCAGCCTCTGCGGCGTCGAAGCCGTCCAGCGAAATGTGGCCATCGGCGTTGGCGCTGCCGTAGGATTTACCGATGGCGTCTCGGAGGTTTAGTTTAAAACCACGAACATCCTCAGCGATGATTGGCGGGGGCATAATGGCGAGGGAATAAGCGCAAAGGTTTGACATAGCGATTACTTTAATTTTCTGCGAATAAACACAGTTCTATCCATTTTTTGCCCAGGTTTCAGTTGTTGGTTAACCAGAAAAGTGACCGCCGCAATTCTTTCCTGTGGTGTTTTGGTAAGCCAGTATTCTAAATCTTCATTGGCTTGATCATGCGTCTTCATGTCAAATTGCCGCTTCACCATTGCGATTTTTCTGTTCATAGCCTTTTTGGTTTTATAATCCAGTAAATGCTTCACCCCTTGGTTGCGCTACAAAATTAAGTGATCATATTTCCTGAACTTCCTCCATTTACCATTCGCCTGCTTCTGGTATACGATCGTGGTCGATCCAAAGTCGCCATACCAAGCACCGTCGATCTGATAATGCCCGCCGAAGTAAACTAAGAGTCTGATAAATGCGTAGCGCCCATCCGAAGTGAAAATGGGTTTAGTGGTTGACACACAAAAGCCCTTCACTTCTTCGATCGACGCCACCGTGTGATAATTAGTGCCTTTCAAATTAATCTTTTCAGATGTGGAAACAAGGGTACGCTTTCGAAGCGACTTGCGTTCGGCGGTACTGATGGCTTTCAGCATTTCCGGATCCCTGAACAAATACGCTGGGTCATAAGACTCGTGGCGACTTGTTTTGGTCTCCGTATCAATCTGCTCCTGCGTCTCTCCGCCCACAAACCCGTTCCAGAAAACAGTATAATCCCAACCATCCGTGATGTTCGAAATCAAGATCGTCTTCGGTTGCTTGTGCGACAGGCTGTTCATGATATCAAAGTTTGACGGATCGCTGAACGTCAATTTGTAAATCTCGTCGGCCTGTCCGAATGCTCGAACACCGATCGCAAGGCAGAGCAGCAGAGAAAGGAGGTGATTTTTCATGAAGATGAAGTGTAGATGGTTTACACTAATAACGCGTTTTTCAGCACTATTTCATTACAAATTTTCACAAACGTCGGATCCCGCGATGGATTCTTTGTCTATTTTCAAAAAACATTCCCAATACAGAGTATCACACCCGGCAAATCCAATCTTTCCAAAAAGACCTCACAAAACAATGCGCCTACGACTCTTAACCTTCTTCCTCCTGCTCGGCCTCGCCACCGGCAGCTATGCCCAGCAAACCACCAACAAACCCGACCGTGTCAAATGGTTTCAGGACCTGGGTTTCGGGATGTTCATTCACTGGAATGTGGACGTGTCACTCGGGACGGTGATCAGCCACTCGCTGGCCGGGGCTTCGGAGGATTATATCAATCGGTACATGAAGGAGCTGCCGACGTTTTTTAACCCCAAAAAGTTCGATCCAGACGAATGGGCCACGATGGCGCGGCTGGCGGGAATGAAGTACGTCGTTTTCACGACCAAGCACCACGCCGGTTTCTGCATGTTCGATACCAAAACGACGGCTTTCAATGTGATAAATACGCCTTTCAAACGGGATGTCACGAAAGAGATCATTGAGGCATTCCGTAAGCAGGGCATTGCTATCGGACTGTATTTTTCGCCGGAAGATTTTCTGTTTTTCCACCAAAACAATATTCCGCTCGGCCGGTTGCAGGATAAGCGACAGTTCCCGATGAATAATCCCAAACTGATGGAATACGACAAGGCGCAGATCAGGGAACTGCTCACCAACTACGGCAAAATCGACATTATGTTCTTCGATGGCCCCGGCGACGGCCTGCGCGAGTACGCGTGGAGCCTGCAACCCGAGCTCGTGATCACGCGCGACGCTATGAACACGCCTGAACAGAACATCCCCGACAAAGCGTCGCCCCGCCCGTGGGAGGCCTGCTACACGATGGGCACCGACTGGCAATACAAACCGACCAACGACCCGCACAAATCCGGCACCGAGATCATCAACATGCTTATTGAAATCCGGGCTAAGGGCGGTAACTTCCTCTTGAACGTCGGCCCGAAACCAAACGGCGAAATTCAGATCGAACAGGAAGCGCTCCTGCGCGAAATCGCCCTGTGGAACTTCGCGAACGGAGAATCCATATACGCCGTCAAACCATTGCCCATCATCCACGACAAGGACATCTGGTTCACGCAATCCAACGACGACAAAGCTATCTACGCATTCGTAACAAAGAAGCGCGACGACGAATGGAAATACGGCCAGCGCCGCGAATTCCTCTTCCCGATGATCGAGGGCAATGCCTCTACCAAAGTCGAGGTACTCGGCTACGGCAGCGAGCTGGTGGAATACGTCAACAATTTCGACGCTTCGATCCGCTCCGCTCCCACCCCGCTCGGCCTGGCCGTGAGCGCGGTGAATGGGCAACGATTCTACACGAACCGGACTTGGCCTAATGCGGTAGTTTTAAAGATTTCGAATGCGAAGTTCAAGGCGCCTGAGGAGAAAAAGACTTCGAAATCGGGCATCGACGGGGCGCAGTAGTACTTTGCGCGGCTAATGGATTTACATGGAGGCTACCCGGATGGTCTCCATTTTTCGTATTTGAGGAAATAGCGGAACGTGAGTGATTCAAATGTGCTTTACGGATTATCCTTCGGTGTTACGCCGCTGCTTTTCGCTCTTCGAGCTTTTGGAAGAAGAACACCAGCTCACGGAATGTGCAGAAAAGGTCGCTTGCATGCGGGTTATGCCCGAGCTCGCTTTGCGCGACCATGAAACCGGTGTAAATCGTCCAAAGATCCTCGACCCATTCCTTGGGATCGTTCATGGTTAGTAAGGTTTTGACGTGTTCGCCGTAGGCGAGTGCGGCCGAATCCTGGGATTCGGGGGGTGTTTGTTTGTTCATGAGACTTACGATTTAAGGGATTAAAAAAAGCCCTGTCTAAGGTGTCCTAACGCTCGTAAGGGCGTCCGGGGGACTTTCGCCACACCCACACCATAACAGGGCAACTCTTCTAAGATTTTTCATATGCTTACGATTTATAGGGAATGCGAATATTCGGAAGTTTTGTCGAAGAAAGCAAATTTGGGGTGAAACCTAAGTTTCTTGTGGTTTAGTTACTTAACTTACACAAACTAGTTCGTAATTTGCGACGTTGGTTGGTTAAGTCCGCAGTACAGTGTTTGAGTTACTTCACCTTAGGTTGAAGATACCCTATCTAAATGTGGTAGGTGGTACTTATATCATTCGGGTTCCACATTGGAGCGCCCGTTAAGAAATAAAGTGAAACGGTTATCATGGTGCTCAGGTTGATCTGGGTGTTCATATGTGTAACGAAGTTCATGTTCCAAAAGACGTGCCCGTAAGGGCGTTATGACACGAACTGGCTGCATTCAGATAATGAATAAAGGATAGCGTCGCTTTTAACCAACCAACACTTTTATTCCAGCAAATGAATTATGAAAGATTGGCTACGTCTAAGACCCTATATTCATATTTCACCGAGACTTGGTCGTAAATCAAAAAAGAGAACCAAACATTACATTTCGACCTACGTCAATAATGACGAGAACGTTGCAACCCATCGCTTCTCTCCATTACTTCACTATAAAATAGTTAATCACCGTTACAAGCGTGATGGCTCCCAAAAACTAGAAAGCGGTAAAATTGGAAGAGCTTATAAAGCAAAAATTAGGCCTATTTACTACGCAAACCATCTTGATGCGCAGATTTTCGCATTTTACGCAGACAAAATAAGTAAAAGGTTAAATGAGTTTTATGAATCAGACATAAATCTCAGCAATTCAGTAATTGGCTATCGCGCAATTCAGTCCAACACTCGTCGAAATAAATGCACGATCGATTTCGCAAGAGAGGTTTTCGAGTTCATTTCAAATCAGAATGCGAATAACGTTTCTGTGGTGTGTCTTGACGTAGCGAGTTTCTTTGATACTCTTGATCACTCTGTCCTAAAATCAGCTTGGGGTCGGTTGTTTAACCAATTGCTGCTTCCGAAAGGTGACTACCAAGTTTTTAAAGCGATTACTAGGCCATATTACATAGATTTAGAAGAACTGATCCCATTGCTACCTAACTTTGACAAACGAAGTTTAAACTTAGTCAATAAATCAAAAAGGGCGTCTTTATTTGAGTCCTTTCAACAGTTTAGATCAATAGTATACTCGAACAAATTACTACGAAGGTATGGATCTAAGGATGACAAAAAAGGGATTCCTCAGGGAACTCCGATAAGTGCAGTCTTGTCCAATTTATATTTTCTTCAATCCGACATCGAAATCCTTAAAATTATCTCACCGCTTGGAGGCCAATACCGTCGTTATTCTGACGACATTCTACTCGTTTGCCCAACAGATCAAGTTGAGAATGTCATAAATGCAGTCAAAGATATTGTTGAGAGGCAGCTAAACTTGAAAATACAGGACGACAAAACTATCATAGCTAACCTTAGCCGTAGCTCATCTACCGACAGTTGGACCATAAACGCCGCTGATTCGCAAGGGCAAACCGTAAGTAAATCCATTGGCTATCTTGGTTTCGAGTTTGATGGAAGTCGCATTAGAATTAGAAACAGTAGTATTTCCAAATACTACCGCGGTCTCAAACGAGCGATTCGTCGAAGAGCATTCTATGCAAAAGTGCAGTTAGAAAAAAATAAACTCGCAAACATCAAAAAGGATGATTGGATATTTAGAGCAGGGATATTTAGAAAAAAGACCCATTTAGGTGCAAAAAGAAAGAAAATAGATGGAAAGGTTTTTTGGGGGAATTATATATCGTACGCAAAAAATGCTGGTCATATGATGGGAGATGGCCATTCAAAATCCATTAAAAAGCAGGTACGAAATCACTGGAAAATAGTAGCAAATGAAATTGAAAGACATGAAAAACGATATGGTCTACCAAAAGCTCCTAAATCAAAGGTGAATTGACGGGTTTGTTGAATATCGCATCTTTTATACTAGTGTATGACCGCAACCGATGATATTTTTGCTTATGTATGCAGTCATTGACTGCTTATCGCTACACATTTGAGTATATTTAACACCATGAAACTATTCGAAAAATACGCCAAACTCCGTCAAAAAGCCTACGTCACCGCGATGGTTACCAAATCGGTAAGTGGCAGCATGGCTCTGGAAAATCAGCAGGTGCCAGAGTCGCAGGTTAAAGCCATCGTGATCGCCTTATTGAGGGAAGCAGAGTTAAAAGGGCGTGAGTTCTCGAAGGATTAGCGCAGTAAGTACCTCAATATCTCCTCCATCGGCCAATCTCAATGCGTCGATGTATTTTACCCTCGCCTCCCCTTCCCGATGATACAGTTGTATCGGCTCGAACCCTTTGATCATCGCAGCAGCATTCAAAAGCAAACGCGCAGTACGGCCGTTACCGTTATTAAACGGGTGAATCCAGACAAATCGGTGGTGTAAATAAGCCAGTAAATCAGCGAAAAACTTGTCCGAAAAACAATGATACTCAGTGCACCTAAGAAAATCAAACAATGATCGTGCACGCTCGCGAGGCCAAACGATATTGAAAACCATTATATTGCCGCTAACTACTACTTGTACATTCCCCCCATGACCACCGAAATCCAGCAAGAACTATCCCGCCTCGAAGCCCAGCACGACATCCGAATCCTCTACGCCGTCGAGAGCGGGAGCCGGGCCTGGGGGTTTGCTTCGGTGAATAGCGATTGGGATGTGCGGTATATTTATGTGCACCGACCGGAGTGGTATTTGCAGATCGACGATAAGAAGGATAATCAGGAGGAGATTTTGCCGAACGACATCGATTTGGCCGGCTGGGAGCTGCGGAAGGCATTGCGGCTTTTCAGGAAATCGAACCCGCCCATGCTCGAATGGCTCGATAGTCCAATCGTTTACCGCGAACAGTTTTCGACGGCGGCGAGGTTAAGAGAGTTGAAGCAGCAATATTTCAGTCCGCGTTCCTGCCTGCACCATTACCTCAGCATGGCGGAGGGGAATTATAAGGACTACCTGCTCAAAGACATGGTGCGGGTGAAAAAATACTTCTACGTACTGCGTCCCATCCTCGCGTGCGACTGGATACGCGCAACGGACACAATGGCGCCTACCGAGTTTATCAAACTCCTCGACAGCCAGGTAACGGACGCCCGCTTGCGAAGCGAAATCGACAGTTTGCTAATCAGAAAATCATCCGGCGAAGAACTGAGCGAAGAACCCCGCATTCCCCTGTTACACGATTTCCTGACCGAACGGATCGCATTTTTTAAAGAGCATGTCAAAGACCTCCCGCCGCCGACCTTGCCTGACACGGCGTCACTGAACGCCCTCTTCCGGGAAACGATGACAGAAGTCTGGAATTTTAACTGCTAAGGCCCTTTTTCACCGTTTGATAATTGTATAACCGTTTGGACATTCGGTTACAATTTTCTTGCTTTTAAAGAGCGAATCCGTTTGTATTGCAACACACTTGATGGTCATTAATTCTACCAGCCAGGACTCAACTACTTCTTCTAGTATCTGTATCAGCAGCGGTAATGCTAGCCTGTATTAGGGGCAGTATTGACGTTGCTGCCCGCGGGCCTCTGTTCAATTCCTTTTCTGCATGTTTTACCCAAAACAAACCAGCTATGAAGAAAATGTTGTTCCTGCTAACCCTTGCCGCGTGCAATCAGCCCAGCAGCGGCTGGCCTGAACCGGTTCCCGGCGAACCATTCGTAACAGCTACGGCCGAAGATTCGGCACGGACAAACGGGCCTTTTATGCGCATTCATCCGATGGGCCAGCATCCGGAGATGATCCATGATAATATTGAGCGGCAACCGAAGCTCAAAATCGAAGAATGGCTGTCGGTACCAAACCCATTGGCCGATTTTGGACGTATCCTGAAACCGGGACAAGCGATGGAGATGGTCGCATTCGGAGGAGGCCTGACCGCCGGCGTGATGAATGGCGGTATTACTCGCGAAAGTCAGCAAACCAACTACACCAATTTGCTGGCGCATCAAATGGGCATCAAAAATTTTGAAATGCCGCTATTTGATAAGGAGCATTATAACGGGACCGGCTATTACGTATATCGTAAAACGGAAACCGGGTATCCGCAATGGGACCGGGTTGTAAATAACACGATTTCGGCTGTGCCGGGCAATCCGCCGACGATGCCCGAGTATCTGGGGAAGGTTTCGAATTATGCATTTCCCGGAGGGGCGGCCGAGTGGCTTGTACTGGGTACATGGTGTGACAATTGTGCATTGGTTCAATCCTTTGTTC
>NZ_JAGIAS010000004.1 GCF_017744695.1 Dyadobacter sp. | reverse complement strand
TCGCTGTGCTGATCGTTTTCAGCACCGTTATTCCCGATTGGGAGTGCAAAAGTGGGGGGTTAATTTTTAAGATGCAAGCGCCAACAGCAAAAAATTGTAAAAAAACTTTTTCACTTTTCAGCAACCGATTGATAACCAGAAATTACCGGTCCATAATTTTTTCACAAATTTTTGAAGTACTCGATCACATGCATCTTCAAAAGCGCCTCCTGCTTCAAAAGATCACCCGGAGGAAGAGCCCTGTCCAGTTTGTAATGCGGCCAGCCATCCTTGTCGGTATATTCGAGGCTATAATAGGATGACAAGCTTAGCACTTTGCATATACCTATATGCATCAGATCTTGCTTCTGTTCTTTGCTGAATCGCTTCGCTCCTTGCCCAAGCTCTTGCACACCTATCAGAAATAGCACACCGTTCAGGTCGCCCGGGCGCTTGCCCACCATTTCTTCCAGCTGCCCCAGCAGGTGCTCCCATTGTACTTCCAGTGGTTGGTCTTCTATATTCATTGTACTCATTAGCCTGTGCGCATGCGGGCGATGCCCTATATATATGATGAAATCTGAAATTGTTGCTAATTAACCAACAATGCACACCTTATGTTCTGATTCCGGAATAATATTTATCGGATTGGCCCCGCTTACAGGCCCGGAGTTTCAGGATGCTTTTGACGGTTTTTCCTAACTTTGGCTTTTGCTATATATTATAAGTAATTGGAAAAGCATACAACTTTGAACCACAACGATTATCTCTCGACCTTGAATGAGCCCCAACGGGAGGCTGTGCTGCACGGAAATGGCCCTTTGATGATCATTGCGGGCGCGGGTTCAGGGAAAACCAGGGTACTTACCTACCGCATTGCGCGGTTGATCGAGACGGGTGTCGATCCGTTCCGTATTTTGTCCCTCACATTTACCAATAAAGCTTCCGGCGAAATGCGCAGCCGGATCGAAGGCGCTGTCGGTACCGAGGCGCGGAACATCTGGATGGGTACTTTCCACTCCGTTTTCGCCAAAATACTGCGTATCGAGGCCCCCTACCTGGGTTATACCAGCGATTTCTCTATTTACGATACCGACGATTCGAAGTCATTATTGAGGAGTATCATCAAAGAATATAACCTCGACGACAAGGTTTATAAAGCTAATGTAGTTTTCAACCGGATCTCCGGAGCGAAGAACCGGCTCATATCGCCCGACGATTACATTAATAATGCAGTGATCCAGGCCGACGACGATGCGGCCAAAATGAAGGAGATCGGCCGGCTTTACAAAACGTACGCAACGCGCTGCTTCCAGGCCAATGCCATGGACTTCGACGACCTGCTTTTCAATACCAATGTCCTTTTCCGCGATTTCCCCGACGTATTATATAAGTACCAGCACAAGTTCCAGCATGTGATGGTGGATGAGTTTCAGGATACGAACGTTTCCCAGTACCTCATTACCAGAAAGTTATCAGCGGTGCACCGGAATATTGTCGTGGTGGGTGACGATGCGCAGAGTATTTACGCATTCCGCGGCGCGAACATTGAGAACATCCTCAATTTTGAAAAGGACTTCCCGGATGTGCGCGTGATCAAGTTGGAACAGAATTACCGTTCGACAAGCACGATCGTAAATGCGGCGAATTCTGTGATTGCCCGGAATAAGTCGCAGCTCGAAAAACATACATTTACTTCCAACGAGGAAGGCTCGCTGATCGACGTGATCAAGGCTGGTTCGGATAATGAGGAAGGCCGGTTGGTGGCGACTGCGATTTTCGAAGAGAAAATGCAGAAATCGCTTCGTAATGAGAACTTTGCCATTTTGTACCGTACCAATGCGCAGTCCCGCTCATTTGAAGAAGCTTTACGGAAACTCGGCATTAAGTACCGCATTGTGGGTGGCCAGTCTTTCTATCAAAGGAAAGAAATCAAAGATTTGCTGGCTTATCTGCGGTTTACAGTCAACCAGCGGGATGAAGAAGCTTTCAAACGGATTATCAACCTGCCGAAACGCGGCATTGGCGACACAACGGTGGCCAAAATCGCAGTAACTGCTTCGGAAAATAATGTGGCGATATGGGATGTAGTAGCGAATATCAACCAATTTGGATCGGGACGCTCCATTGCCCCCATCGAAGGGTTCGCGACGCTGATCAAGAGTTTCAAAATTCTGGTGGAAGAAGGCAAGGATGCCTACGAAATTTCGTCCCACATCGCCAAAGCCTCCGGAATTCTGCGGGAATTGTATGAAGATAAGACCGTGGAAGGCCTTTCGCGCTACGAAAACGTGCAGGAATTGCTGAATGGTATCAAGGAATTTGTCGATAGTGACGAAACGGAGGACAAAACGCTGAGCGCATTCCTGCAATCGGTTTCGCTTTTGACCAATGCCGACGAGCCGGATGATAATAACGATCACGATCGTGTGACGATGATGACGATCCACTCGGCTAAGGGTTTGGAATTCAGGAATGTATTCATTGTGGGGCTGGAAGAAGACCTGTTTCCAAGTCAGATGATGCTCGAAAGTCGGCAGGATTTGGAAGAAGAAAGAAGGCTTTTCTACGTAGCGATCACGCGCGCGGAAAAGAAATTGTCATTCTCCTACGCGGAAAGCCGGTACCAATGGGGCCGCCTGAAAATGTGTGAACCGAGCCGCTTCCTGCTGGAAGTCGATCAGAAGTATTTGAATGTCAATAGAATGGTCCAGAGTGCCTTGGAACGCGATACAACGCCGCCGGTAACGACTTTCGCCCGCAACCTCGTACAGCGGAAAACCGAGGCGAGGCCTGTTGCAACAGCTGCTACCAGCCATGTTCCGTCGGCTGATTTCGTACCAACCGATACTTTCGACCTGGCAGAAGGCGACAAGGTAGAGCATTTGAAATTCGGTTTCGGGGTGGTGACCAAAATGGACATCAATGGTACCGATAGAAAAGCGACGGTGAAATTTGACCTGGTGGGTGAAAAAACACTGCTTCTCAGTTTCGCCAAGTTGCGGGTGCTGAAATAAATGCAGGAAAAATTGATGAAGTTGTTAAAATTCCAAGCTTTTTTGTAATAAATCTTACCCTAAACTTCACTGATTAAAACCATACATTATGTTTATTGAAAACGATATTCAACAAATAAAGGAGAGAGGAAGCGATTTAAGCGTTGTAGAAGAGCAAGTCCGCTATTTTGAAAAAGGCTTTCCGTTTTTGCAATTGTCGAAGGCTGCCACGGTGGGCGACGGCATTATCAGGCTTACCGACGATGAGATCGCACAGGTAATCAGTGAGTTCGATAAAAGTGCAGCCGATGGGGAAATTGCACTTTTGAAATTTGTACCGGCTTCCGGCGCGGCTACCCGCATGTTTAAGTCGCTTTTCGGTTTTTTGCAGGAAGATAAGAAGGACAAGTCAGTGGACGAGTTCTTCTCAAAACTCATGGATTTCGCATTCTACGAGGACCTGAAAATTTCTCTCGCTGCTGATGGCTACGAAATCGAGGCAGCCGACGAAAAGACGATAGCTTCTTACTTCCTTACCGCAAAGGGCTTAGGTTACGGAGAGCTGCCGAAAGGTTTGCTGAAATTCCATAATTACACCGAGCGCTCACGCACGCCGCTGGAAGAGCATTTGGTAGAAGGCGCGAAATATGCAAATGCCGGCAGCAATGTGCAGATCCATTTCACGGTTTCCCCGGAGCACCGCGATAAGTTTGAAAAACTGGTAGTGGAAGTGCTTCCAAGTTACCAGACGCAATACGGCGTTCGGTACATTGTGTCTTTTTCCGAACAGAAAAGCTCGACGGATACCATCGCTGTAAATCTCGATAACACGCCTTTCCGCGAGAAAGACGATACATTGTTGTTCCGTCCTGCGGGTCACGGCGCATTGCTTGAAAACCTCGGGCAGCTCGATGCGGATATCATTTTCATCAAAAACATCGATAATGTCGTTCCCGATCGCATTAAAGGCGATACCATTACTTATAAAAAGGCATTGGCGGGAATCGTGTTGAGATATCAGAAGAGAATTTTTGCTTATCTCGATAAGCTCGCTGCAAACGCCGATGCGGCATTGCTTGAAGAGATCGACGGCTTTTTCCGTAATGAACTTTGCGTGATCCCGCCGGCAGGTTTCGACTCGTGGAGCGACGAAAAGAAAAAAGCATATTTCGTAGGAAAGCTGGATCGCCCCTTGCGCGCATGCGGGATGGTGAAAAACCAGGGTGAGCCGGGCGGCGGGCCTTTCTGGGCTGAGAATGCCGACGGATCGTCGTCGTTGCAAATCGTGGAATCGGCACAGGTGGATGTCGATAATGCCGACCAGAACAGCATTTTCAAGAACTCGACGCACTTCAACCCGGTTGACCTCGTGTGCGCAGTGAAGAATAAAAAAGGGGAATTGTACGACCTGAAAAAATTCCGCGATCCGCTAACCGGCTTTATCACAGGTAAATCCAAAGATGGTAAGGAGCTGAAAGCCCAGGAGCTTCCAGGCTTGTGGAATGGCTCGATGGCCGACTGGAATACGCTTTTCGTAGAAGTGCCGCTGATCACTTTCAACCCTGTGAAAACGGTAAATGACCTGCTCCGCGAGCAGCACCAATAGTTTCTGAGGATACCAAATAAAAAATGGTCGGAATCACTTCCGACCATTTTTTATTTTATGAGTTTAAAGTTCAGAGTTTAACGTTCAATTAGCTCTTGAATCTCCACCTTAAACTCTCGACTCATAAACTCTTAACATCAAGGTATCGGTAATACTTTGCTTTCTTTGAAAGTCGACAGAATTACCATTGTTTGCGTGCTCGCAACCTCTTCGATCTCATTGATTTTTTCGAGCATCAGCTTCTGGTAGGTGCTGATGTCTTTGGAAATTACACGAAGGAGAAAATCGCCAGTCCCTGTAATGTGGTGACATTCAATGACTTCCGGTATCGCGTGAATTTTCTCAACAAATGACTCCGTAACAGCTTTACGGTGTCCTACCAGCGAAATCTGAACAAAAGTGCTCACGCCCAATCCCACCTTTTCAGGCTCCAGCTGCGCATGGTAGCTTTTAATGATCCCCGATTGTTCCAGTTTTTTCACACGTTCCAGCGTGGGAGCGGGTGAAAGCCCTATTTCTTTGGATAGTTGAGCGTTGGTTATCTTCGCGTTCGTTTGTAAAATCTCCAGTACTTTGCGGTCTATCTGATCTAACTTAATAATGGCCGACATTTCTCTATGACTAAGGTTTATATGACGTGCCCATTTAGGGTACGTCGCAAAACTAATTAGTTTCCCGAAGATTCTTGTAATATTATACTGAAATTTTGTCTAAAAATAGAATTATCGTGGGTGAAATAGGATTTTAGTATTGAAATATTAGGCTATACTAAATGTAACCCGTTGTTAGGATTCAGGTTACACGGCATATGTTTCTATTTTTTCGAGAAAATCCTGATAAGTCCGGGTAATGCCTTCTTCAAGGTCGATGGTGTGCTTCCAGCCCAAGGCATGCAGCTTGCTTACATCCATCAGTTTTCGCGGTGTACCGTCCGGTTTATCGGTATTCCACTTGATTTCACCTTCATATCCGACCACTTGCCGGATCATTTCAGCCAGATGCTTAATGGTAACATCCGCACCTACACCTACATTCAGGAAGCCGGCTTCATTGTAATTTTGCATCAGGAAATAACAGGCTGCCGCCAGATCATCGGCGTGCAGGAACTCGCGCAGTGGCGATCCCGTACCCCAGAGCTCCACAAATGGCTTACCATCCTCTTTTGCCTCGTGAAATTTGCGGATCATCGCGGGCAAAACGTGCGAATTATTCAAATCGTAATTATCATTCGGTCCGTACAAATTGGTAGGCATCACCGAAATAAAATTGCAGCCATATTGCGACCGGTAGGCTTCGCACATTTTAATACCGGCAATTTTCGCGATCGCGTAAGGTTCGTTGGTGGGTTCGAGCAGGCCCGTGAGCAATGAATCTTCCTGCAGAGGCTGCGGTGCAAGTTTCGGATAAATGCAGCTCGAACCGAGAAACATCAGTTTTTTCGCATCCGTACGGTACGCGCTGTCGATTACATTGTTCTGAATGAGCAGGTTATCGTTCAGGAACTCTGCACGGTAAATATTGTTTGCCATAATGCCGCCGACTTTGGCTGCGGCCAAAAAGATATATTCGGGACGTTCTGCTTCAAAAAATGCCCGTACATCAGCCTGGTTGCGAAGATCGAGCTCGGATGAAGTTCTGGTAATGATGTTGTCGAACCCTTCTTTTTGCAATTTTCTGAGAATAGCAGATCCAACCATTCCTCTGTGCCCGGCAATATAAATTTTAGCGTTTTTTTCCACGGTGTTTTTTTAAATTTGTCTTGGAAATCAATATAGAAAAAACCAATTCGTTACAAAAGTAACAATCTTGCCCTGAAGAAAAATCCTATATACATGCAAAGAGTAGCACTGTTCTGCGGCTTTTTTTCAATCTGTCTGTCGGTTTCCGTTTCGGCCCAGAATGGCCAGAAGGATGCCTCGACCCCTTCATGGTTGCCCAAAGAGCAGGTGAAAAAAGATACAGCAACGCGTTCCAATGACCTGAAATCATTCGTTTCGGGCCTGGATCCGGTGGTTGGTGCTTCGGTGCCGGGCGGTAAGGGCAAGTCCACCAATCTCTCCACGCTGTTCGGAGAAACGATCCCCGACCTGGGGCTTCGGGTAAAAGAATACAAAAGCCAGAAGAAAGACCGCAAAGCCAAAAAGGAAAAAGCGCGTCTTGCCAAAGTACAATATGAAGGCATTCCGATGCAGAGCATGTCTGTTAAATACGGCAGCGGCGACCGTGCTACGGTGGAAAATTTCCATGTATTGAAGGAATATAAGCCCATGAACGAATACGTCCGCGCTACCGAAACGCGCTGGTACGACAAGAAATCCAGAAAACTGAGCTCTTCCGTGATCAAAGACAAGGCGCAGGCGTTGCCGCTTCACGGTTCGTATAAAAAGTATAGCGGCGAAAACCTGATCGAGGAAGGCTACTATTACATGGGTGTGAAAGATGGCCGCTGGGTGAAGTATGACACCAAATATAACCTGATCGATAAGTCGGTTTGGAACCGCGGATTCCCCGCTGAATCGCGCATTACCTACTACGACTCCGCGCATACGCAGGTGAAAGAAGTGATGCCGATCGCATTTGGCGAGGTAGAAGGCGAATATCTTCAATTTTATAAGGAAGGACAGCTGGCGGTCGACGGCAAATATGATTCGGGTAAAAAAGTAGGCCGCTGGGTGGAATATTATCAGTTCCGCCGTCAGCGCAAGAAAGAAGTTCAGTACCCGAAAACAGCCTGGGACGAGGATTTCGAGCCGTTCGTTCTGAGAGAATGGGACGACAAAGGCAAACTCGTCTATGACCATACCAAAGATCCCCGAGCCTCCGCTGAAGAGGAGGAAACCGAAAATTAGGCAGCGCATGGTTGAAAATCACGGCTCACCTGCTTAATTAGCACGCATGTTTTCATCTTTCCTCCGTTTTGTCAGGGAAAAAAGCTGGCTTGCATGCTTGTTGGGCCTGCTACCCGGTCTCATCTATATTTGGGTATTCGAAGTTATTGCATTGAATGTCAACTATGTGGCATTCGACGATATCCTGATCCTCGGTATTATTCCCGAATTTTCGAAAGCCGATCTGGCGGGTAAATGGAAGTTGCTGACAACCCTTTTTCCCGAGCACCGGCTCGTATTCTCCCGCTCGGTAATACTGCTCCTCGAAAAGACATTTGGAACGGTCAATCTGGTTTGGCCGATGATGATCGCCAACACGTGTTGGGCGCTTTGCGCATGGGTTTTCTATCGAGCTTTCAGGCATTTGAGGTTTTCCATCTGGTATTTTGTGCCGGTCATGTGGCTGTGGTTCAATATCCAGTCATTCGAAAACATTTTCTGGGGGGTCAGTTCGCTTTGCAATTTCGGCGTGATCCTTTTTGTGCTTTCGGCGCTCTATTTTGCGGTTTACAAGCCGGAACGGATCGCCATTTCGTTGCTTTTTGCTATTGCGGCGACATTTACTTACGGTAATGGATTGATGGTTTTTCCGGTAATCGGGCTGCTGTTTTTGCTCGGAGGTTACCGGAAACAATTTTTTATCACGCTGGCGACAACGCTCATTATCGCAGTCATTTATTTCATCGACTTCACCCCAATCACTCAAAACCTCGATTTCTCGAACCCGCAGCAGGTTAAAGAAGGCTTCTTCGGCTTCTTCGGGTTTATCGGTTCATGGGCAACACTTACGGCCTACGGTACGCCGACATCCGGATTGTACATTGCCGTTGCAATGGGAATGCTGATGATCGCCGCACTGCTTTTTTTATACCGCAAACAATACATTCCGCTCTGGAATTCGACCTGGCTGAAAGGACGTTATACAAATCCAACAGCCCTTTTTGCGCTTGCTATTGCGATTTTTACAGGCATAACGGCCCTGGCCCTCACGTATAAGCGCATTCCTACGGACACGTTCGAGGGCATGTTCAAAGGGCGTTACCGGATGTATTCGACGCTTTGGTGCATTGCCTTGTATTTCGGGTTTTTGGCTATTGCGCAACACACAGCCCGAAGAAAATTTGCTCCCGGAATATTGGTGGCTGCCATTGTAATGAATCTGCTATTGCTGCACGGCAATTTCGCCGAGGCGGTAAATGGGCGTCGGGCGGCTATTGCGCAGGAGTTCAATGCGCGCTACAATGCCGATTGGCTGGGTATTCGTATGTTTTCGATGGATCAGCAGCATTTTGAAAAAATCCGCTCCTATTACCGCTCGGCCGACCCGCTGGCCGAAAACTGGAACCCGCGGGCGGATTCGGTTTCATGTGCCGGCACTTATCCGCCGGATGAAGTCGGGGTGCTTGGGGACCATATTGTGGTTGGTTTTCACCAGGAATTCTTCAAGCCCGAAAAAGACTATTCCGACGGCGCATATGTGATTCTGAAGTCAACGGAGCACGTATACGCAGCGCAGCCTAATCAGGCTTCCGTGCCGCTGAAAACGACGCTGCGCCGTGGAATGTATTTCAATAAAGGTGTAAATGCGAGTTTTCATACGGCCAATGTCGAGCCGGGCACCTATCAGATTTACCTGCTCGTCCGCAAAAATGGACGCAATACCATTTATTGCACCGGCCGGACCTGGGAGGAAAGAGAATAATCAGTATTTGTTACGGACGCTGGTGAGAATGCGCTCCACTTCCTTGCGCACATCGGCGGTAGGTTTGGTGAAATTGTTATTCATGAAGCTGAATGCCAATACTTTCCCTTTTTTTGTAATCAAATAGCCGCTCAGGTTGTAAACGTTGCTCAAACTGCCTGTTTTAGCAAAAATGAAAGGCGGCTCTTCCTTGAAAAGGTTTTTAAGTGTTCCGCTCTTCCCTCCTGCCGGCAATATTTTGAATAGTCTTTCCTGCGGCACTTTTGCGTAGATCTTTTGCAGCAAAGCCACCATGGTACGTGGTGTAAAAAGGTTGTAGCGGCTCAACCCCGAGCCATCTTTCCAAACCGGTTTGTCCGGTAAATCGGCCAAATGATGCTCTACGGCGTGTGCAATGGCTTTTTCGGTGCTTAACGGCAACTTGTTCGCGGTGGCGTAAAGCAGCATGAGCTGCTCGGCCAGCATATTGTCGCTTACCTGCATCATGCGCGTGTACAGCGAGTCCGAAGGAATACTATTGACCGTCTGCAATTCAATTTCCAGCGGAATATTGATCAGTTTGATTTCCTTTTTTAATGTATCGCTCAATAGTTGCAGCATCACCTGGTCGGTCATGTGAACGGGAACATCTCTGGTAACTGCCTGTGAACCGGATAGTTTTGCGTAGTGAAATACATTTTGCAGTTCTTCCCTCTCAATTCCGGAAACCGCCGTATCCTGCACCATTGCTTTCTGCCAGAAACGCGGGTTAGCCCGGTATAGTCCGGCAGCCGTGCTTTTGAAACGGGCGATATTACCGTAGATCGGCATGGCGGTCACTTCGGGTTGATAGTAGTCGTTGTAGTCGCTCCAGGCCCAACCCGGGCCAAAACGTTTGTTCTCGAAATGGTAAGGAGTAAAAAATATCTGGTCTTTGCGGCCTTTCAGGAAATCAAAAACCTTGCTGTGCGGCAAATCGGGATGGAGCAGCGAGGGGTCGCCGGTGCCCCGAATGATCAACAGTTCGCCCCATTCGAGGTATTCGAGGCCGGGAATGGAGTCGCCCAATGCGGACAGACCGGCATAAAAACTGAATAGTTTGGTGTTGGATGCAGGGACGAAATATTTATTATCCTGATACGAAGCCAGCGACTTTTGATCCCCTACGCGGGCAACGGAAACGCCTGTATGTTGCTGACTGAGGACCGCCGAACGGTCGATTTCACGTTTCAGATAATGGGAGGCCGAACAGCCCGACAGAGCAATAATACTGATGAAGAAGAGCAGCGTGCGCATGGAAACGGGTTAAAATGAACTTTAAACAAAGATAATATTTTCGTCGTATTGGTAAAGTGGCAGGTCAAGGGTTTTGGATAACCAGTAAGTAGTTGCCATTCAGCTTTACAATGCTGTCCCGTTTCAGATCAAATTGCGGCAAGCATGCTGAATCGGCGAGAACATATTTCATAGCGCTAATTTCAGTAGAAAGCGACAAATGATGATAGCGCTGCAAGTTGGCGTGTATATCGGCTCGTTGGAACAACTCATGACAAATTCCGATCGTAGCCGCTGACGGTACCAGTGTACGTAGCTGTTTTGCATTGGCCGAGTGGACATCCGGCGGAATCGAGGTCAGTTTCCGGAATGTGGCACCCCAGCATACCAATACGCCGATGCTTAGCGCGATGGTGATGGATTGCTTTCTGTGTACCATGACGAATTCGATACGCTGAACCAGCAAAAAAGCAAAGAGCAGCGCCACAAAGGGTAATGCCGGTAAGAGATAATGCGGATATTGCTTGATGCTCACCAGCATCGGCAAGATCCCTGACGCTGCGACAAGCGCCGTCAGGCGGATATTTTCGGAGATAACCTTTTGCCGGGGAATTCTCCATTTAAAACCGAAGGATAATCCGTACAGTGCGGCGCAGGCGATCAAATGCGGCAGCAGATTCCGCAGGAGTTCTGATATCAACGTGAAATGGGCTGCCCAGCCCGTGCCTGCTTTTTCCCGTTTCTGTAACAATGCCTGCACGATCTGGCCGTTGAAATAGGTTGCCATAAACGCACGTGCAGGTGCGTGAAGAAATATGCCTGCGATACCTGCTGCGATCACCACCAGCATGATGATAGTCGGCCGGAATGCCCTAGGAAATCCGTATGGATGCGTAGAAATGGCGTAGATCGCCGAAAATGCGAGTGGATAAAGCCCCACCGGGCCTTTGGTGAGAAATGCCAGCATAATGCAAACCCCGGCTAATAGTGGCCGCAACACATATTGTTTTTGAGCAGATTCTTCTTTCAGATAAACCAATTGAAAATAGCAGGAGGCAAGGCAAAATAGCCCCATGGTACTGTCGAGAAAGTTGTTTGGAATACTGTAATAAACAATCACAACGGCGTACCAGCATAAAACGGGTATCCAGTCCAATGCGCGGAATGGGCTTGTTGGCCCGAGTAGTTTCTGCCAGATTTTGACAATAAAGAAAATATAACCGGTTAAGATCAGCAGGTTATAACCGTTTTCAACAGCCGGCGTGTCACCGAAAATCCTGAAAAGAATGGATTGCAGCCCGAATTGCAACGGCGGATGTCCCGAAAAATAATCGCCGTTGTCATAGGGTAGCCAGAACGAATGCGCGAAAAACGGCCGCCAGAATGACCCGATACCTTCCGACATATTGCGGGCAATAGCAGCGTAAGTGACACCATCCATGAACATCGTGTCGTCGACCGACCGTGGCAGAAATGTGATCAGGACGAAGCTAAGCGTGAAAAGCCAGGGTAGCCATCCCAGGTAATTTTCATTGTTGGAATTCATGATGCGGAGTGAAATTTGCCGTTAAATAACGGGTTTTGTCCCTGGTGGAATACCTGCCTGGCGGTTCTTTTTTACCAAACGGGCGGTTTCCCGCTTTCGATAACGCACCTAATGCGATTACTTTGTAAAATCTGATCACCACATCGCACGAGCATTCTGATGACTGATATCCGGTCTGTTTTGAAACAATATTGGGGTTACGACGCTTTCAGGCCGTTCCAGGAAGATGCCATTCAGGCGGTCCTGAAGGGCATGGATGCGCTGGTATTGCTTCCGACCGGCGGAGGGAAATCCATTTGTTTTCAGGTACCGGTCATGGCTTCCGAGGGTGTTTGCATTGTGGTGACACCGCTCATTGCACTTATGAAGGACCAGGTGGAACAGCTCAAACGCAGGCATATCCCGGCCGCTGCGATCCATTCGGGCATGAGCAAGACCGAAATCGATATTACGCTGGATAATTGCATTCATGGCAACACGAAGTTTCTCTACGTGTCGCCCGAGCGCCTGCGTACGGACATTATGATTGCGCGTACGAAGCGTATGAAGGTGTGCCTGCTTGCGATCGACGAGGCGCATTGTATTTCGGCCTGGGGCTACGACTTCCGCCCCTCTTATCTGCTCATTGCCGATTTCCGCAAGCTTTTGCCCAAGGTGCCGGTCATGGCGCTGACGGCCACGGCCACGGAGGAAGTAAGGACCGACATTCTCGACAAGCTCGAAATGCGTAATGCACGGGTGTTTAAACAGTCGTTCGCACGGGCTAACCTCTCCTACTCGGCATTTCCCGAAGAAAGTAAAGAGCGCAAATTATTGCAAATTTTACGTAATGTGCAGGGAACGGGGATCGTATACGTTCGTACGCGCAAGCGCACAAAGGAGCTCGCCGATTGGCTGAACCGCCAGGGAATTTCGGCGACGAGCTACCATGCAGGCCTGCCTTTCAAAGACCGCTCGGAGCGGCAAACGGCCTGGATACAGAACCGCATTCGAATCGTCGTGGCCACCAATGCATTTGGAATGGGTATCGATAAGCCGGATGTGCGGGCGGTAATCCATTTCGATTTGCCCGATAACCTAGAAGCCTATTACCAGGAGGCCGGGCGTGCGGGAAGGGACGAAAAGAAGGCTTACGCGGTCGCGCTTTTTAATAAAATTGATCTGGAAGAACTGATTGATAGCATTGAGCGCAAATATCCACCGGTGGAAATGCTCCGGCGTGTGTACCAGGCTTTGGCGAATTACTACAAGATTGCGATCGGTGCGGGTGAGTTATCGGGTTTTGACTTTGATATCCAGGAGTTCGCGGGAATATTCGGGTTGCCTGTCAGCGAAACGCATTATGCGTTGAAACTGCTTGAAGAAGAGGGTTTTGTGCAGCTCAGCGAGAGCTTTGGCGATTCTTCCAAAATCCATTTCCTGGTCGACAACCGGCAATTGTACGACTTCCAGATACGCTATCAGGAGATGGATTCGTTTATCAAACTGATCTTGCGAATGTACGGCGGTGAGCTTTTTACCGAATATGTGCGCATTTCCGAAACGGAGCTGGCACAGATCCATTTTGCCAATGTACCCGAGATCCTGAGGAAATTGAAATTCCTGGCCGAACGAGAAATCATCGATTACGAGCCAAGAAGAGACAAGCCCCAGCTCACATTTCTGACACCGCGCTATGATTCTTCTTTACTTCCGCTGAATGTTTTTGAAATACAAAAAAGAAAAGACCGCGACCTGCAAAAGGCGCAGGCGGTGATTCGCTACGCGTCGCATACCAAACGGTGCCGTACTTTGCTTTTGTTGGAATATTTTCATGAATACGATGCGGAGGAATGCGGTGTGTGCGATATATGTATCCAAAACCGTAAGAATGAAGCCGCCCGCGATGCTGTCGTGGACGACTGGGGTGAACAGATTACCCATTTTTTGTACCGTGAGGGCCCGATGCTGCCCGCGGAACTGAGCCGGGCATTTGAAAATTTGCCGGGAGAGGTGTTCCTGAAAGCATTACAAGAACTAATCCAGGAGGAAGCGATCCATTACAACGAACAGGGAATGCTGACCCCGACTAACAAAACTCAACCTTGAAAACCTCATTACTAACCACAGCACTATTTATCCTGACAGCCCTGCAATGCGTTGTCGCTCAACAGATTCTCGGCCTGCAATTCAGTAATTACGGTGGCTTGTACCGGTCGACCTACAACCCGTCGGTACTCGGCGGGCCGAGGCATAAGTTTCAGATCAATGTCCTCACGCTTGGCGGCAGTATCAAATACCGCTATTTCCGTTTCATCGGGGAAAACTCATTCCTGTACCCTATTCTTGCCCCCCATTCTACGAAGGAGCTTTATGGTCGCTCGCGCACGATGGGCTCGCTCACGTACAAGGACCCTATATTTCTGACAGGCGAAATCCGGTGGCCCTCGGTGTCGTTTGCATTGGGCAAATACCATGGAGTAGCCGTGCAGCTGCGTACGCGGGGATTTGTACTGGGGCGCAATATCCCTTCGGCCATCGATAACTTGTACATCAAGCGGCTCGATACCGGTAGTACACCGCCGGTTTCCGATGAGGTTTGGGGTGATTTCAGCCTTGTTCAGCAGAGCTTTTCGGATCTCAGCTTTTCCTACGGTGCCCAGCTGTTGGATATTGAAGGGCACAAATTCCGCGTCGGCGTAACCGTGAAGCGCGTTTTCGGTGCACGGGTGGCCTATTTGACGGGCAATGCAGATCGGTACAGCATTCATCCGGTGAGCAGCAGCAATACGGATGTCAGTCAGCTGCAAATTGACAATCTGACTTATGAAAGCGGGTACAGCACGCCTAATCGCGGAATGAGTGTTGGAAACTTGTTTGATTCGGGCAAGTACGGCTCTGGCTGGGGGTATGACCTTGGTTTTTCATACGAAATCGGGTCGGTTTGGAAGGATCGGAAGGAAGTTTATAACGACAGTCCCGATTACCTGGTCCGACTCGCAGGCTCATTGACGGATATTGGCTCCGTCAAATACAAAACGGGCGATTCGCGGGTTATCAAAGGAACACACAGCGATGTGGTGATCGGGCAAACCGAGCTGGAAACCATCAGCGACCGCGGTCCCGAGGGTTTCATGAGCCTTTTCCCGGGCGACACCAGCTCCGCGTTGTCGCGGAAGGCAAAACTGCCCCAGGCCCTCAATCTCGAAGCCGATTTGCAGGTTTTTCACGGTTTCTTCCTGAACCTTTCGCACACGAGCCGCCTGAGCGGTGGTGGAAAGCAATCGCATGGGAGCCAGTCCGATGGTCGGCAGTCATTAGATATGTATGTGCCTAATACTTTTATCATTACGCCACGTTTTGAGGATGAGGATTCCGGCCTTTCTTTCCCGATTTCATTCATTCAGGGAAATAATAGGCCTTCGATCGGCCTTGCAGGGCATTTCGGACCGGTTTTCCTCGGTTTCAGCAATGTAAATGGCCTCATGAAAGGTGGCGGGGCACGCGGGAGCATGATGTACATTGGTTTCACCGCGTGGAAGGCATATCGTAAAAAAGACAAGGATTGATATGAAAACATCGTCTGCCCTACTCCTTTTAGCAGTTTTCTTCCCACTGATGCTGCTCGGGCAGCACGATCAGCACGCCAATCATACCGTCGCCGATGTGGAGCCGCAGCCTTTGCTCGCGCAGGCCATGCGCTTGCAGGAAGCGCTTTCGTTTTCGGGCAACGCGTTACAGGCTGCGGATGCAGCGAAACTGAAAGCATTGCAACGCGGCCCGTTGTCGAAAGAAACGGTTGCCCGAATCCAGGCCATTCTGGATCCCTATTGCCTTAACGTGGTGCACATTAACCCGGAAGGGCGCGTAAAAGTGGACCGCGGTGCCGCGAAAGCGGTTCTGGTGCAAGGTGGCTGGACGGCCTTTCTGGTTAAGGTCTATAATGAGGCAGGCATTACAGCCAAATTTGAGGCTACCAGCCCGAATGCATTAAAACCTTACCATTCCCCTTCCTTCGAGCATAGGGTCAAAAAGGAACACGAACTGACCGAGGGCCAGGTCGCCAATCGTTTTCTTGATATTCAAATTTATGCCGGGAGGCCGTTGCAGCCGAATTTGTCGGGTTTAAAACTCGAATATGCGGTGGTTCAGATTTATTCCAAAGATGCCGGTAAACGTGAAGCGGAAATCGCCTACAATGCAGGCCAGGGCTCGCAGGACATTGGTTTCCGGAATTCCACCCATATTTTATTTGATGCAAAACCGGCTGTTAAGGTCAATTTTGATGTAAAGGATGACGATGGTACGGCCACTATGGCGTCTTTCCTGATCACCGACGGGCAGGAGCATGCGTCCGGCAAGTTTAAAGGTATTTACCCGCTTCCTTCGCGCCGCGTCGCCGCCTTCGACGAATATCCCGATTTCTTTTTCCAGCCACAGATTTACCGCAAAAGCGGCGAACATGTCACCCTGCCCCCGGGCAAATACAAGGTCACCTACTCGCGCGGGCCTGAGTATGTTCCCCAGATCAAAGAAATCGTTGTTCCCGAAGGCGTAGCGTCTATAAACGTCGGATTTCAGCTGAAAAGATGGATTCAGCTGGCAAAGCTCGGATGGTACAGCGCGGATCACCACATTCACGCGGCCGGTTGCAGTCATTACGACAGCCCTACCGAGGGCGTCGATCCGAAAGATATGTTCCGGCAGGTGCTGGGCGAGGATTTGAATATGGCGGCGAATCTGGCCTGGGGGCCAAGCTGGTATCATCAAAAGACTTTTTTCACAGCAAAAGATCACCCGCTGTCGGGCAGAAAAAACGTCATGCGCAATGATGTGGAGGTTTCGGGCTTCCCATCCTCGCACGCGGGGCATATTGTTTTGCTAAGGATCAAAGAGGACGATTATCCCGGCACAACTACTATCGAACAATGGCCCAGCTGGACGGCGCCGGTTCTTTCCTGGGCCAAATCGCAGGGCGGCGTGGTCGGTTATGCGCATTCAGGCTGGGGATTGGAGCCGATGGAAGCGACTAACAAGCTTCCGAATTACGTCACCCCTAAAATGGATGGAATCGGTGCCAACGAGTACATCGTTACGGTTACCGACGGTCTGATCGACTTTTTCAGTGCCGGTGATACGCCAGCCCCCTGTGAGCTCAATATGTACTACCACACGCTCAATTGTGGCTTTAAAACGAGGCTGAGCGGCGAAACCGACTTCCCGTGTATCACGGACGCACGCGTGGGCCAGGCGCGAAGCTATTTCAAACCTAAAAATGCAATGGACTATGATGGATATGTGGAAGCCCTGCAATTGGGCCGAAGCTACGTTTCCGACGGGAAGTCGCATATAATGGATTTTAAAGTCGATGGTTTGGAGGCTGGTACCGGTGAGAGCGAAGTGGCTTTAAAATCGCCTGGTAATGTGAAAGTGACGGCCCGAATTGCCGCCTATTTGCCGGAGAAGCAAGATAGCATTGGAGCAAAAATTGCCAAGGCGCCTATTACGGAAAAGCCCTACTGGGACATCGAGCGGTCGCGGGCAGGACAATCACGGACTGTCAGGGCGGAGCTGATTTTCAATGGGGCTCCGGTCGATACCATTGAGGTACAGGCAGACGGCAAATTGACCGACATTAGTTTTTCACCTAAGATCTCCAAATCGGGCTGGCTGGCGGTGCGCATTTATCCCAGCTCACATTCGAATCCGGTTTTTGTAAAAATCAATAACCAGCCTATCGCCGAAAAGCAAAGTGCGGAATGGTGCCTGGCGGCTTTGGAACAATGCTGGAAAATGAAAGAGCCGAATATCCGTGCGGAAGAACGCAATGCGGCCGCTAATGCTTATGAGAAAGCGCGGAAGGTGTATCGTGAGCTTATCGCAACCGGAAGCAAATAGGGAGGTTATTCGGGTGTAGTTTCAGTCTTTTTGGAGCGGAATAGGCTTCCTATCCGGCTGAACATCCGTTTTTCAAACTCCCAGAAGAAGTTGAATTTGCCCCAAATCCAACCCCAGGCGAGGAGAATGACCTGGTACAGCGGTAAGATGACGAGGATATTGACCGTCCAGCGAAGCCAACCGGAAGAGTCTTCGGTTAACCCGGTAAGTTCGAAAAGCCAGCGCTTGACGTAGAGGACCGAAAAACCGGTACAGGCAAAAACGACGAGAATAATGAGTACATCCCACCCATTTCGGACGTTCCAGCGCTGTTTCAGTTTTTCGATCATCGGTTATTATTCATGAAAGAAATCCAGGTGTTCGGGTTTGATCACCTCTTTATCCAAAGTTAAGAATTCTTCCCAAAAGGCATCGTTCGGAACGCCTGCCCGGCAGATAACCGGCTCTTTTTTAACGGGGTGTTCGAAGTAAAGCCTCCGTGCGTGCAAATTGATGCTGCCGTCCGGGTTGCCTTTGGGATAACCATATTTGACGTCCCCGCGGATAGGGCAGTTCATCGATGCCAGTTGTACGCGGATCTGGTGCGGCCTGCCGGTGACCGGCATTACTTCCAGCAAATGAAATTTGTTGATCTCTCCGATCCAGCGGTATGAGAGCTCCGCTCGCTGCGAACCGGGTACTTCCTGATCGTGGGCAGTAGTAACATTGCGGGCTTCGTTTTTGGTAAGCCAATGCACGAGCTTACCCTTCTTCTCAGCAGGTTTGTTTTTCACAACCGCCCAGTAGGTCTTCTGAACATCCCGTTTGCGGAAAATCTCGTTCATGCGTTCGAGCGCCTTCGACGTGCGGGCGAACACTACGAGCCCGCTTACAGGGCGGTCGAGGCGGTGTACAGTGCCGAGAAACACGGCTCCCGGCTTATTGTACTCCTCCTTAATATAGTCTTTGACCATATCGAGCAGGCACGTATCGCCGGTGACATCGGCCTGGACCAGGATCCCCGGCTCCTTATTGACGATGATCAGGTGATTATCTTCGTAAACAACCCGAAAAGGTTTTTTAGCCATATTATTAGTTTAATACTTTTTGAAAGGTTAGTATGATTCCGACTCGTTCGGGAACGACCTTCCTTTTACATCTGAAATATAATTGGTGATGGCGTCGGTCATGACACCGTTCAAATCGGCATAATGGCGCAAAAAGCGTGGTTTGAATTCCTTGTTAATGCCCAGGAGGTCGTGAATTACGAGTACCTGGCCATCGGCATGCGGCCCGGCACCGATCCCGATTGTCGGGATTTGAATGCTTTCCGATACCTGTTTGGTCAGTTTCGCAGGGATTTTTTCGAGTACTACCGAAAAGCAACCCACTTCTTCCAGCATCTTGGCGTCCTCGATCAACTTCTGCGCTTCGGCCTCCTGTTTGGCACGGACAGTATAAGTCCCAAATTTGTAGATAGACTGGGGTGTAAGGCCCAAATGCCCCATTACAGGCACTCCCGCGCTCAGTATGCGCGTAACGGAGTCCTTAATCTCCAGACCGCCTTCGAGCTTCACAGCGTGTGCGCCGGATTCTTTCATAATGCGGATGGCGGAGTTCAACGCCTCGCGCGAATTGCCCTGGTACGAGCCAAACGGCAAATCCACGACAACCAATGCACGTTTCACCGCCCGTACCACCGATGATGCATGGTAGATCATCTGGTCGATCGTGATCGGCAGGGTCGTTTCGTGGCCGGCCATTACATTGGAAGCAGAATCGCCCACCAGGATCAGCTCGACACCGGCTGCATCCACGATTCCCGCCATCGAATAATCGTAGGCGGTTAGACAGGTTATTTTTTCGCCACGGTTCTTCATTTCCTGAATCACGTGGGTCGTAATGCGCTTGATATCAGCAGTATGTACAGACATGGTGGTTATCGGTAATGGTAATCGAAATTCGTTTAAGTGTGGTCAGGAGTTGTCATGTTTGGTCAAGGATAGTCAAGTCTTGTTATAGGGAGGAGAACTTGTGTGTCCGATACATCAAACCGTCCGATGATGAATGACAATTCCTGACCCCTTGACTATTCCTGACTACACTTGACAATCTCTGACAATTCTTGACACCTCCTGACTCCCGTGTGGCGTTTCATCCCTGCAAAACGCCTTACCGGTGTATCAGCCAGTTTTCGGGGTTCAGGCGCGAAGTATTTTTCCAGATCTGGAATTGCAATTCCGAAGTGCCGTCGCTGTCGGTGGCTACCCGGCCTATATTTTCACGTGCTTTTACCTTCTGCCCGGCACGTACAGCGACACCGGTCATTTTGGCGTAAATCGTCATATAATTCCCGTGCTGGATCGCCACTACACTTCCCATTCCGGGCAGCTCCGTTACGTCGAGTACCGTTCCGTCGTAAACCGACCTTACCGGCTCTCCGGCAGTCGTCTGAATGTCAACGCCAAGGTTATCCACCATCACCCCCTTCAAAACAGCGTGCGGACGCTGGCCGAAATGGCTGGATACAAAGCCTTTTACGGGCCATGGCAGGCGGTTTTGCGAAGCCGTGAACGATGACGCCAACGTGGTTTCTTCCTCGCTCATACCGCTAGAAACGACCGGCTCTTCCTCTACTTCCTTAGGCGCTTCTACCGCAGCCTCCCCTTTCTTTTCCCGTTCGGCATTCTCCCGGGCGATTCTTTCGCGTTCTGCTTTCCGGCGCGCTTCACGTTCTTCACGCTCGCGACGTTCCCTTTCGAGGCGTTCTTTGCGCTCCCGCTCGGCAATGCGGCGGATACTGGCTTCCAAAAGGTCGGTAGCGCGTTTATTTTCAGCAATTTGCTTCCTCAATTCTACCTCTTTCAGTGAAAGCTCCTGGATCACCTCGTTCTGTTTCACTTTCAGGCCTTCCAGCTTGGTATTTTCTGTAACGCGTGTATCAAGGACGTTTTTCTGCTGATTCTTTTTCGAAGTAATGCGTTGACGCTCGGCCATTACCTGTTTTTGCAAAGCATCGATTTCCTTCGCACGTCCCTGACGGGCTTCCGTATATTGTTTCAGATACTTATACCGGAGCACAAACTGGTTGAAAGTACCCGCCGAGAACAGGAAAACAAGTTGATTGAAATAGGCGTTCCGTTTCGAAGCCTCATAAATCATGTGGCCGTACTCTTGCTTCAATACGGCAAGGCTGCTATCCAGCGACTGACGCCGCCTTTCGAGCACTTTTAATTCCCTGTCGAGGATTTCCAGGTCGTCGGTAAGGAGGTCTATCTGCTTTTTGTAAGTGTTGATTTGCTGGTTGAGAGCTTTGAGCTGGCCGAGGTTGACGTTCTTTTGGGAAGAAGTCTGCTTTAAAATGCTCTGAATTTCCCTGATCTTGCCCTGGTTCTCAGCCTTTTCACGCTCCAACTGCTCGCGGGTCTTCTGTGCAAATGCACCTGCGCACGCACAAAGCATGAATGTAAGCACTAACCAAAAACGACGGCTACCAGGGGTACGAAAGGGCATAATATTGATTCTTGCGGCCAAAATACATCTCACGGCGGGCAAAGTTAAGCAGACTTTCTGTATTTTACCTTTTACGCTTATAGCTCGAAGGAACATTAAACGGAAAACCTGGACTTTGGTTTACCAATTCCACCTTGCTGTGTTTGAGGCGCATGGTTGTTTCGAGTTTCTGCTGTTCTTTGGAAAGCACGTTCAGATTGATATGACTTATGAACGGGAAAAGGAAGCTGCCTACTGTTCTGAAATCCTCATAATCCAACGTAAAAGTGTTCTGTGTAGGCACTTCCGTCGCTTTCAGGCGCGACAGCTTCTGGTTTTTTTCGGCAATATAGTTGTCTACTTCCAGTCTGTCGACGGCCTGTTTGAGGACATAAAAGTCATTTTCTTTCACAAAGCGACCGTTTTCCTGCATTTCAAAAGGCATATTACCGATGATGACGGATTGCAGAAGATCGAAATTCAAGTCGAAATTATATTGCTTGCTTAGCTGTTCGTAATTGAAGACAAAGTAATCGCGGTGAATTTTATCCATAAAAACGATGGAATCCCGCGTAATAATACCCCGTGCTACTTCCAGGCCCACACCCGTCACCGACAGCCAGATAATGCTGTCTTTTTTCATCCGGATATTGACATTTGTATTGTCGAAATCCTGTTTTGCACTCTTGAATGAAAACTTGGATTTGGCCGTCAGATAGTCGAAATCAACTTCGGCGACTTTCACAACCGGCATGGGTTCGCCCGCGTCGGGCACTACCGCCACAGTATCTGTCGCGGCGGTATCTGCGGCTATGGTATCTTTGGGTTCCGGGCCCCTGGTGATCAGGGTTGTATCGAGATCCGACTTTTGAGAGACACTTTTGGAAGAACGTGGTTTGTGACAAGCCGTGAACCACATCAGAGATATGGCTACCAGCCCGACGGTAATTTTACTGCTCATGTAATGCACCTGTTGCTATTTTTTTGTCAAGAAGTTCGGTGGTCTCTCCCATTCTCTTGGCTTTTTTCCATTGGGCCACCGCATTGTCCCGTTCCCCTAGTTTGAACAGGACGTCCCCGTAGTGCTCAACAATTGTGCCACTCACGCCGCTGCTGTCGAGCATTGCCTTTTCGAGGAACTCCTTGGCTTTTTTGTAGTCTTTACGAATGTATAATACCCAGGCATAAGTGTCGAGGTAAGTCGGGTTATTTTGATGCTGCTGCACCAGCTTTTCCGACATTTTGAGTGCGAGATCGAGTTTCTCCTTTCTCAGGGAAAGAAAATAGCTGTAATTGTTCAGGACGTGATCGTTGTCCGGGTCGGCCTTCAATGCGAGTTCGTAGGCGGCATCGGATTTATCGTGGTCGCCTATTCCGTTGAATGCGTCACCAAGCTGTGCGTGGATCAAAGGCACCAATTGGGGATTCTCACCGATCATTTTCAGGCTCTCTTCCAACGAAGAGGCTGCATCTTTATAGTTTTTCTTCATCAAATGCGCCGTTCCGTTGAAATACCAGAACGTGCCCTGATTCGGGAACAATTCCAATGCTTTTTCGGAATGCACCAGCATGCTGTCGGGCTGATTGAGCTGGCCGTCGAGCTGCAAAATAGCGATCCAAACCTGGAAGACATTGGGATCGGCCGCTGCCGCTTTCAGGTACAGCTGCCGTGCTTCGGGGTATTTGCCCTGGCGCGTCAGCAAATCGGCATAAATTACCGTCGCTTTGGATTCGTTCGGGTGCGTTTCCGAGAGCTGGCGGGCGAGGGAAACCGCCTCGTTGACCTCGTTTTCGGTTTTCAGCATCGTCAGATAGCCCGAAAGCACGCGGATTTTAGGGTCTGCGTCGAGGTTCGGGTTCGCAAAAACCTGTTTCAGCTCCTGGTTGCATTTCTGCACATCACCATTACGACGGTAAATATCCGCCAGCAATACGTGTGCCTGCGCCTCGTCCGGGTTGATTTTCAAAGCTTCTTCCAGCGGCGCCACCGCTTCCACAATGCGGTCGTTGGCGATCAGCATTTCGGCCAGTTCCACGCGGTAGCCAACCTCGCCGGGCTCGGCGGCAATCAGTTTCCGGCCTTCGGCCAATGCTTTGTCAAGATTGTTCTGACGGAGATAGAGCTGCTGTTTCTGGTGCGTGATCTCTTCGGTCACTCCCATCGACTTTTCCAGCTTGTTGTAAGTATCAATCGCTTTGTCGAACTGGTCGGCAAAAACATAAACGGCCGCCAATTCTATCCCGTACTCGATATTTTCAGGGTTTTTAGCGACCAGGGTTTCATAAATCTGGGCGGCTTCGGAGTATTTGCGGCGTTTCGCGTAGAGTTCTGCGAGCTGCTGGGAATAGAAAATGTTCTCTTTATCGAGGTCATGGGCCTTTTTGGAGGCATTGATCGCGTCGTCGTATTTTTCGAGCTTGATAAGCGCCGTAGCTACCAGGTAGTGTGCGGTAGCTTCCTGCGGACTGAGGAGCGCGAGCTTTTCAAACACCGGTAATGCACGGTCGGGCTCGTCCTTCATCATGAATTTCATCCCCTCGGCGGCCATCGACTCCCCTTCCAGCCTAGTGAGGACGCCTTCCTCTTTAACTTCCTGCTTGTCACGATCTTTACGACGCTGCGCGTGGGCCGGCGTCATCAGCCAGGAGGCCGATACGAGGCAAATAAGAAGGGTTATTTTCAAATATTCGGTCCTCATATATGAATCGTGCGCCATCAGATCGTGGGTCATGACCGGCTATTTCAGTGTAAATAACAAAGTTACCAAATTTTGTCAGTATGCTCTGCCCAAATGTCTTTGCAAATAAGTATACTAACGTCGAAATACGTATAATCTTATGCCGGAATTGGCCTCCATTGCGTGGTCTATCGCACGGAGTAGGCCGATTTACCAAAACCGGGCAGTCCGGCCGGGCTTAGCACTTCCACGCGGATGTCCGCCGCGCCGGCGGCATCGGAATGGTAGTAGCTTACCTGGGCCTTTCCATCGCTACCGGTTTTGAGCATAGGTGCCCAGAAAACGGTCGACCGGAAATCGGGGTTCGGAGCGGGAGGGCTGCTTGGCCCGTATTGAGGCGAATAAAACTCGCGAGGGGTGTGAAAACCGGCGATTTTGGTCACCAGTACACCCGGAACAATGTCTTGCGAATAGTCGTAATTCTCGTTTCCACGCTTGGTAAGTACCGAAATAACCCCGTTTCCTCCCCTGCTGCCATATATCGCAGCCGACGCCCCTTTCAGCACGTCGATCGACTCTACATCATACACGCTTAGCGACGTGATCAGCTGCTTATCCACCGGCATACCATCCAGTACGAAAAGAGGCTCCCCTCTGTTGCCTCGTATCGATACCACTGCATTCATCCCCGACCCCATTACCGAGACGCCCGCAACACGGCCTTGCAGCATATCGAGTATGCTCGTATAGCCGGCAGACATCTGAGGCGTCACTTTCAGGGTCGCATCGGCCGTACTGTAAAGTTTCCGTGAGTCGCGGGGCACTTCTTTTTTGGCTTTGATCGTGACTTCCCGGAGAAGCCGTTCGCGATTTTGCCTGATTTTAGTTGAAATCTCCTGATCTCTGGCCGCGTTTTTGAGGAAATCGGCCAGTCGCTGGGCGTCGACAGTCACTGGTTTGAAAGGAATTTTCACCACCGAAGCCCGAGGCGGATCGAACGGATTGAGCGTGAAGGACAGGTTCTGGTTCCCTTTTTTGTTCATTCCCTGCAGACGAAGTTGCAGAGAATCGCTGAAAGCCAGGTTATAGATGGTGAAATGGCCATTTTCGTCGGTTTCCGCCGTCATGAAATTGCTGAGACTATCGTTGCTGACAAAAAGCGACAATACTGTTTTTTCGGTCAGCTTTTTGTTGTTCCGTTTCGCATCGCCTTCGAGTGTAATGCCCTGCTCGACATACCTTTTCGTCGGCGGAATGGAGTCGCTGAGCACGTCTTCCCATTTGAAGCGCGTCCAGCCGTGTGTCATCATCAAGTAGTCGAGATGGATTTTGCGCTGCGGTTTCGCAGGGTCGAAATAATAGGCAGGTTGTTCTATAAGACCTTTTAAGTCGGAGGATAACAGTAAATAGGATGCGATATTTTGTTCAAATGGCTGCTGTAATATCTGGCCGGCATCGGTCACAGCCAGCGAAAGGTTTGCCTCCACAGGCTTGCCTGCGGAATCGGTGACCGTTACTTCCACATCGACTTTTTCGCGGGGTTTGTAGTCGGCTTTCGATGATTTGATATTGACCCGCAAGCTTCTGGAATGATCTACGAATACCAGCCGCTCGCAAACAGGCTTGCCTATGTCATCGAAAAGTGTGAGATGGGTAATGCCGTCAGGCAATTCCGTACTGGGCAGCTGCATGATTAACCCGCGGTTCCCGATTTTCCCTTTCGCCACAAATGCGACGATGCCTCGCGCGTGTCCCACGACATGAACCGGTATTTCTGCTTTCCCGGGGATTTTGGCATAAGCTATCACTCTCATTTTGAGTGGATTCGATAGGTTGTCGACAAGCATTGTAAAGCCTGTGTCGTGTACTTTCGGAAATGCGAGCGGTGTTACTTTTCCGCCTGCTTCCCTGACAAACGCCCGGTACGACTCCCCTGCTTTCGGTGCAAATTGAAACCGGCCCATTCCCAGATGCTCACTTTTAAATGAAGCAACGGTATCGCCGCTTTGGCCCAGCACGAAACCCGTTACATCCTGAGCCGGTCCGGCTTCATTTACCGCTTTGAACGCGACGCGCGTGTTGATATCGGCTACTATCTGCCCGCCTTCCGGGAAAAATTGCAGGTCTATTTTGCCAGTAGCGGCGTTGGATGTGGCATTTTCTTCATAATCAAATACATATACATTCTTTTGAAAGAAAAAATCTTCGGAAGAATTGCGCATCCAGTTGGTATAGGCCCGGATCGTGTATGCGCCGGGCGCGAGCGAATCGGCGAGGACGAACTCGCCGTGGCCGATGCCACCAGCCAGTTGCACACGTTTCAAAGCCGCGTTTTTGCCCGAACGCTGCTCGATCAGGTCGACGTAGAGCAGGTTGCTGGCACTATCCGCGAGGTGCAGCGATCCTTCGGTAAGGTATGCCTTGAACCAGAGCGTATCGCCGGTCACGTAATAAGGCTTATCGAGGTGAAGGTAGGCCTTTTCGGCAGGCAATGCGGCCCGGTATTTATGTAATTTGTTGGAAATGAATTGAATAAAATCTTCTTCCGACCATTGAAATGCAGTAATAAGTAATGTAATGGCGGCAAGTAACGCACTGTTGACGAAGGTTTTTTTCCACGGCATGTTGTTGATCAAGATTTGTTATATATGCAATTTACCTAAAATAAACTTGCAAAATAATTCTACTGATTCAGCTTACTGACCAGCAAATAGACGGGATAGCTTATCACAAGGAACAGCAGCGCATACTGGCTGCTCGGAAGGTCCTGAACAATGGCACCGACGAGAAATGCGATAGATAGAATCAGCATTAATATGGGCAAAAAAGGGTAGGCGGGGACTTTCCATGGCCTTGGCAAATGGGGTTCCTTTTTTCGCAGTGCCAAAAGCGATGCAAATCCCGAGGTATAACCCAGTACAAAAAAGAATGTTGCAATGTCGGATAGCTTTTCGGTAGCGTCTTTTCCAATGAGAATCAATGTGATAGCAACGGCCGAAGTGATCAGCATTGCCACCGCCGGTGTACCACCCTGGTTTACGGTAACCCCTGATCGGAGAAACAGCCCGTCGCGGCTCATCGAGTAAAGCACACGGGGGTTGAACAATAACTGTGCATTGACGATGCCGAGAATTGAGATCATCAGGAACAAGGTTACGATCTTGCCGGAGCCTGCGCCGAAAATCAATGTAATCGCGTCGGCCGCCGCCAGTTTCGATTGTGCGAGCCTGTCCATCGGCAGTACGTGGAGGATCGCCAGGTTGCAAAGCAGGTAAATGGCGATGATCACCAAAACACCTCCGATCATCGATTTGGGCAGATTTTTGGAAGGATCACGATCTTCTTCGGAGAAATAGGCCGCAGTATGCCAGCCATCATAGGTATAAAATATCGCTTGCAGGGAGAAAACCACGGGGGCTATCCAGGAGCCTGTTTCGATGATTTTGCTGGTTGTTACCTGGGCTTCTGTTGCCGTAACTTCATTGCCATACAAATAGCAAACTGCTACGAATGCGAAAAGCCCGATACCTTTCAGCAGACTCATAACGTTCTGAAAGCTACTCGCCAATGCCAGCCCGATCCAGTGAATGACGGTGAGCGCGAGCAGGATAGCGGCAGCTACGTACGATTCGTAGCCGGCGAGCGACGGCATCAGCAACGCCAGGTACTCACTCATCGTGTATACCCCGAAGCCCAATGCGGAACAGGTGCCGAGCCAGCTGTTGATCCCGACCACAAAGCCCGCATAGTTTCCGAACGCGCGCTGCGCATACACGTACCATGCGCCCGCCCGCGGGACCGACGTGCCGAGCTCGATCGTACACAATGTTCCAAGAAACGCGTAAAGGCTTACACCGACCCACAGCGCCATGATCAGCCCCGGATCGCCCAGCTGGGCGGCGATAGGGCCGGGCTTCCGGAGAATACCGGTGCCGATGGTGCCGCCGACAGTCACCGCGACGCCAAATCCGACGCCCAGGATCTTGAAAAGTTCGTTTCGGGTAGAAGGTTGCTGCATTGGGGGAGTGAAAATGTGCTTTTCGAAAATAGGAAACTTTTTCTGAATGTAACTCCTATCTTCGCCATCAAATACACGGGTAACCGCCAATCCTGTCACACCGCCATGTTTAAGGTTAAGAACCTTTGGATCATTCACTTGCTGGGGTGGGTATTGTTCATGAGCTTGCCGCTCACCATTGTTTCGCATGCACCCCGCGCCGACTTTCCGGTGCAGGTGCTGCAATCGGGGTGGTTCTGGCTGTTCTTTCTGGTATATGCAGCGTTGTTTTATGGAAACTTACTGGTATTGATCCCCAGACTGTATCTGAAACAGCATTATGTAGCTTACGGTGGCATATTCGTCGGGTTATTCATACTGATTTATTTTTTACAACCCTTCGAAAAGCTCATATTCAGGAAGTTTCAGCAGGAGCAACAGGGTAGGGAAGTAATATACGAACCGCCGCGGGATGGATACGGGGAGGCGAGGCCGCCCGGGCCGCCACCGGGTCATGAGTTCCGCCCGATGCCGCGGCGTACACAGGGAAGGGCTGTCGATTTCGTGAGCTTGACGCTTTTCATTGTTGTTTGGGCGATAGCGATGGCGATCCGGATTTCGCGCGAATGGCGGCAGTCGGAGCGGAGGGCAATCCTTTCCGAAGCGGAAAAGGCGCATGCCGAGCTTTCGTTTTTCAAAGCGCAGATCAACCCGCATTTTCTGTTCAATACCCTTAACAATATTTACGCCCTGGCCGTCGGCAGCAGCGCACATACCGCGCCGAGCATTCTGAAATTGTCGCAAATGATGCGATACATTACGGAGGAGGCGACCGAAAATTACGTCCCGCTGGGAGATGAGCTTGCCTGCCTGGAAAACTATGTGGACTTGCAAAAATTGCGGTTGAATGCCAAAACCAGCCTGGATTTTGAGGTGAAAGGCCAGCCGGAAGGCATTAAGATCGCCCCGCTGATCCTGATGACTTTTGTAGAGAATGCATTTAAATACGGTGTGAGCAATCATCGCGAATCGGTGATACGCGTAGCGGTGGAGGTAATCGGAAGTGATATTCAGTTTTTTTGCCAGAACCGGATTATCGAACGGAACAAAGATGAGGAGCGCAAAGGGGTAGGCATTATGAATACCCAAAAACGATTGGATTTGCTTTATAGCGGATTGTACAACCTCGATATACGTAATGACGGGGAGGTTTTTACAGTGAATCTAAAACTTTCGGGACGATGAAATGCGTGATCATTGACGATGAGCCGCTGGCGTTAAGCGTGCTCGAAAAATACATTGCCGCATTTCCGGTGCTTGAATTAGTCGGGTCGTTCGACGACGCGATCGAGGGCGGGCGGTTTCTGAATGCGAATGCGGTCGATCTGCTTTTTATCGATATCAATATGCCCGATTTATCGGGATTGGATCTGGTCGCGGGACTGAAAAGCAGACCTATGGTTGTTTTTACGACTGCCCATAAGAAATTTGCCTACGAGGGATTCGAGCTCGAAGCGGTGGACTACCTCTTGAAACCGATTACGATCGAACGTTTCGAAAAGGCTGTGCAAAAGGCCGCGGAACGTTTAGCACTGAAAAAACCGAAGGAAAAAGAGGAGTTTATCGTGGTCCGTTCGGAATACAAGGCCATCAAGATTGCGTTGAATGATATTGCGTTTATCGAGGGGATGGAGGATTATATTAAAATTCATTTGCAGAACTCCCGTCATCCGGTCATGACGCTCATGTCACTGAAAGGTATTCTGGAAAATTTGCCAGAAACCGGGTTCAGCAGAATTCACCGGAGCTATATCGTGCCCAATTCTCAGGTAAAATCTATTCAGAATAAGAAAGTTAAGCTTTTGTCGGGTGCCGAACTGCCGGTAAGTGACAGCTATGTTGATTTCATCGAAAAATGGAAGAACCAGCAAGCCTGATTTCAAGCATTCCGCCGATTCACCGGTAAAATCGGGCCGTTGACCGACACATTCCGCCTGTTCCGCAACAAAGGGAGAAACGAATACGATAATGTATTTAAACTCACAGAACTGCTGCAATTATGGAACGCAAAGAATTTTTGAAAAGAGGGTTTTCGGCATTGGGACTGGCGGCTATGATACCCGTGATCAGCTGCTCCAATGACTCTGTGGACCCGGTAGAAACTTCAACCGATACCTCCGGTAGTACTTCCGGCTCGACTTCCGGAACATGTACCGCGACGGCCTCCGAAACGGAAGGTCCATTTCCGACGAAATCTCCGGCCAGTCTGGTTTCAAACGACATTACTTCCGATCGCCAGGGTACAAAACTGACTGTCAAAATCACGATTCAGAACAAGAATAACAGCTGCGAAGGCCTTTCCGGTGCATTGGTGGACATCTGGCATTGTGATGCAGCGGGGAACTACTCGGAATACGGCGGCTCTGGAATGCAATCGACGAATTACACCAGCGTGCACTTCCTTCGTGGCCGGCAAACTACCGACGCGAATGGCCTCGTGGCATTTACGAGCATTTACCCGGGTTGGTACTCGGGCCGCGCGGTGCACATTCACGTACACGTATATAATGCGAGCGGGAAATCGTTACTGGTGACGCAAATTGCATTTCCGGAAGAGATCAGCAAGGTTGTGTTTGCACAGGGTGTATACGCGAGCCACGGCCAGGCAGATACGACCAATGCACGCGACAATGTATTTGGCGACGGTGTAAGCACTGAAATGTCGACCGTTACCGGCAGCGTTTCGGCAGGCTATGAGCTGACGCATGCGATTGTGGTAAGTGCGTGATGTACTTCGGCTGTCGGCTTTCGGCAGTCGAACTTTTTGAGTTGATGTAAAATTGTAGACCGCCGACCGGCCGCCTACTAACATAATAATCAAGCCGACGGCCGATAGCCGAAGTAATTACATCCCTATGTTCCCACCGACCGAAGCCCATATATACCTGGAAAGCCTTCGCGGGCAGTTTTTGGCGGATGGTTTCCGGAGTTTCAGGACCTTCAATTTTGAGGAATACCTTGCTGCCGACCGCGAGGCATTCGGAACATTGCAAGTCCTGAATGATGAGACGTTGATGCCGGAATGCAGCTACGAGTTGCGGGTGGAGCGGTCTTGTCAGATCATTTTGTTGCCGGTGGTAGGGGCGATCGAGGTCGAGGAAAAGGGTAGGGAACCCCGATTTATCAATTCCGGCGAGGCGTTGTTCCTCCTCGCGTCGCCGGACAAGCATTATACCATTACTAATCCGTATCCCGACGAGGCGATCAACTATTTGCAGATCAGGGTCGCGGGCGGTGAATTTTTAAGCACCCCGATGTCATTCGGCATCACCAGTCAATTTGGTCTAAGTGAAAAAAATGTACTTCTTCCGGTCCGGGGCTATGACGGAAGCTCCGCCCATCTGTTTATCGGTCAATACGACGGCCGGGAAGAAGGCATTTTCAACAGCTTGAACGCCGATCATAGCGCATTCATATTCGTGATCGAAGGGGCATTCGAGGTACAAAACCGGCTCTTGGAACGGCGGGATGGGTTGGCGCTGAGTAATGCGGAAGCGGTAGAGTTCGAAGCGTTGTCGAATGGGGCGATTTTACTGGTGGTTGATTTGGAGACTAGGGCTGATAGAAGATGAAAATTAACTCTTTAACTCTATCAAAATGATCATCCGTTGAGAGTAGTGGGACGCCCAGGAAAATGGATGTGGCAGCGATAATCGCGTCGGGGAGTTTGAGGTTGTACTGCCGCCTTACATAAGTTGTAATTTCCTTGATTCCAGAATTAATTCCAATAATGGAGCATTGATCAAGAAAAATTTCCATCCAAGCTTCTTCTTCGATGGTAATATGTCGATATCCCATCAATTCCAATTCAACAATAAAGGAAAGTTTCGCTTCTCGATCCTGCAATAAATTTGCCAGGCGAGAATCTCCTTTAAATAGATTAATCGCAATATTTGTGTCAATCAGAATCTTCGTCCCATTCATCACGCATTCGTCTCTGGATCGCCAGAGCATCTTCGGTTATTTTTATTACTCCAAGGAATTTTCGAGCGTCAAGCTTTTTACTTTTTTCAGTCGATCCGGTAGCCGGGAAAATCTTTGCCCGGGCGGCTGTTGGGAAAACATCTTCAAGCATTTGCCCTTCTTTTAAAACGAATTTCATAGTCAGCGCGCGGTTTGTTCATGTTTAAAGATAAGGATTAAAATACGAACGAACTTAACCTAATGTGCAAACGACACCACCTGAATATCAATAGGCATAAAACAAAAAACGCGGATGCCGTTTTCACAGCATCCGCGTTTTTGCATTAAATGTATATTCTTAAAGAACTGCTTCGGCGAGAACCAATACTTTGTTATTCAGCACTTCCACAACACCACCGTCAATGACGAAGTTTTGCTTTGCAGCGCCGGTATCGACTACCACATCACCTTTGCCCAGCGTGCTGACCAGCGGCGCGTGACGGTTCAGAACCTGAAACTGTCCTTCGGTACCCGGTAATGTTACAGCATTCGCCTCGCCGGCAAACACCTTTTTATCTGGGGTAATGATTTCTAAATGCATAATAGTCTATGAGTTTATAAGTCTATGAGTTTAAAGTTCATAAGTTGTATACAACTCATAGACTCTGAACTCATGAACTCCATAACTTACCTTGCGGCTTCCGCCAGCATTTTTTCTCCTTTTGCCTGAGCGTCTTCGATGGTTCCAACGAGGTTGAAGGCCATTTCAGGAAGGTGGTCATAAGCACCATCCATGATCAGGTTGAAGCCTTTGATAGTATCATTAATATCTACCAATACACCTTTCAAACCTGTGAACTGCTCAGCAACGAAGAATGGCTGCGAAAGGAAACGTTCTACGCGACGTGCACGTGATACGACCAGTTTGTCCTCTTCGGAAAGTTCTTCCATACCAAGGATCGCGATGATATCCTGCAATTCTTTGTAACGCTGAAGAATGTTTTTCACACGTTGTGCGCAGTCGTAGTGAGCTGCACCCAATGTTTCTGCATTCAAAATACGTGAAGCGGAGTCAAGCGGGTCCACAGCAGGGTAGATACCTTTCTCAGATACTTTACGGCTCAATACGGTCGTAGCATCCAAGTGAGCAAATGTTGTTGCCGGAGCCGGGTCAGTCAAGTCATCCGCAGGTACGTAAACCGCCTGCACGGAAGTGATTGAACCACGTTTTGTAGATGTGATACGCTCCTGCATCTGGCCCATTTCAGTAGCAAGCGTAGGCTGGTAACCTACCGCAGATGGCATACGTCCCAAAAGAGCGGATACCTCTGAACCTGCCTGGGTGAAACGGAAAATGTTATCGATAAAGAAAAGGATATCGCGGCCCTGACCTTCGCCATCTCCGTCGCGGAAATACTCAGCCATGGTCAAACCTGACAAAGCCACACGTGCACGTGCGCCAGGAGGTTCGTTCATCTGGCCGAAAACGAATGTTGCCTGCGAATCTTTCAGTGTATTGTAATCAACTTTGGAGATATCCCAGCCGCCTTCTTCCATGCTGTGCTTGAAATCCTCGCCGTATTTGATGATACCCGCTTCGATCATCTCACGCATCAGGTCATTGCCTTCACGTGTACGCTCACCCACACCGGCGAATACCGAAAGACCGGCATAAGCTTTCGCGATGTTGTTGATCAGCTCCTGGATCAATACGGTTTTACCTACACCCGCACCACCGAACAAACCGATCTTACCACCTTTTACATAAGGAGCAAGAAGGTCGATTACCTTGATACCTGTGAAAAGTACTTCGGTAGCCGTTGCCAGCTCTTCGAATTTCGGAGCTGCGCGGTGGATAGAGATACCGTTTGAAGAATCCAACGGAGTAAGACCGTCGATCGCTTCACCGATTACGTTGAACAGACGTCCTTTGATACCTTCGCCGATAGGCATTTTGATAGGCGCCCCGAGCGGAGTAACCTCCATGCCGCGTTGCATACCTTCAGTACTGTCCATCGCGATAGTACGGATACGGTCTTCGCCCAGGTGCTGCTGGCACTCAAGAACTACTTTCTGACCGTTTGGTTTGATGACTTCCAACGCATCAAGGATCGCAGGGATACGTCCGCTGTCCTCAAATGATACGTCTACAACCGGGCCAATTACCTGCGTAATTTTTCCTACGTTTGCTGCGTTTGCCATTATATAATTTTGATTATCTCGGATGAGGTTTTTTTCAGACCGCAAAAGTAGGAGATAATTTGGTCAGTACCAATAGCAGACGAGGCGAAAATTTGGATATTTTTTAGAAAATCACCCGTTTTTCCCGAAAACTGTGTTTAATATTTCCGGAAAGTGGGTTTGAAGGAAAGGTAAAGGGAACTTTTTAAGGAGTTCCCGAACCGGAAAAGGGATTGAGATAGTTATTAAAATCACCTAAATTTGATTTGAACATCGACAAAATGCAGATGAACATGCAACTTCTGGAACGTATAACATTCAATCCGAAACAATGCGGGGGCAAGCCTTGCATTCGCAATATGCGTATCCGTGTGACCGATGTCATTGAGCTACTCGCTGCTGGAATTACTCCCGAACAAATTGTTACAGAAGAGCTGCCGGATTTAGAACCGGAAGATATTACGGCCTGTCTGCTCTACGCAGCGGCCAAACTAAACCACCCCGTTCTGCAAGCGGCCTGATGATCATATTGGACGCACACCTGCCTCCGGCTGCTGTCTGGATTAGCGAAACTTTTGCAATTCCATGTTTTTCGGCTCAATTTCTCGACCTCCGTCATGCAGAGGATGAAGAGATTTTTGCATTTTCTAAGACTAAAAATGCTGTTGTGATCACAAAGGATGACGACTTCATTTCGCTACTTAACCGTTTTGGCAGCCCGCCGAAAGTAATCTGGCTCACTTGTGGAAACACGTCCAAAAATAGATTGAAAGAAATTTTGGGTGCAAATTTGGCGTCGGCGCTGACTTTGCTGGAAACGAACGATTTGGTAGAAATAACCGGAATTTGATCGTCCGTCGATTTAAATAATACAATATGAACGATTTACTTTTCTGGAAGGTATGGTCGCCATCCGAGCGGCGGATGGCGTTGGGTACTTTCCTGGTTTTGATTCTGGGACTTGTTTTCCTGGTTTGGCAATGCATTGATCCGCTGGGGAATGTGGTGCGCTGGAATGTGGTGAGCGAGCTGGCAGAAACGACCGCCGTGGTGGACGTGCTGCAATTAGGACAATGGCAATATGGCATTTCGACGCCCACACATCTGGTGACGGAGAGTTTTATGTCGTCGGTAATGGAGGTTAATGCTATGACTGTTTATCTGTTTTGGATAGGGGCGTTGACCGGCCTTACGCTGGTGCTGGCAGCGTTGACGACCATGTCGCGGTTCTGGTACCTGGCCGGAACGATCCTTTTTATTCTGTTCCTGGCATTCGCGAGATTGGAGATGCTAAGGGTTTTTGGAGCGGAAAACCGCCTTCTATTCCTTTCTGCTACTATTCTTTACGGCGGTGTCTCTTATTATTTTCACGCATTCCGGCCCGATCTCGGTATCGGCACGCGCATCGCGGGCATTGCCGGTGTTTCGTTGCTACTAACCGGGCTGGTGGCGTTCGGATCGGCATCGCCGGTTCCTGCACTGACAGCCGCGGCTTATTCTTTTCCGTTGTGGCTTGTCGCTACGATGCTTTTCCTTCTTGTTTCCGCCACTGAAATTATGGCGGGGCTCGTTTGGCTAAGTACAAGCGGGCAGGCAGGGAAGGGCCGTTCGGGCCTTGCACAGTTCATTGTGATCAGCGTGCTGTATTTGCTGCTTTTACTATTAATATACCTCCAAAATACCCGGCAGATAGACTGGAATGTGACTTTGATCAATCCATTTTACCTCGCACTGGCAGCGGGCGTACTCGGAATCTGGGGGTTCAGACGCCGGGCCGACTCTACTCAGGGCGTGATTCCGTTTCGGAGCACGGGTTTCTGGCTATACATCGGATTGTTTATTGTTGCCGCTTCCTTCGGTGGCTTAATGGCCGGCACGGCCAACGATCCGGTGCTCGAAACGCTGGAAGATACGATTGTGCAGGGGCAATTGGCCATGGGCCTGCTTTTTCTATTTTATGTGCTGATCAATTTCTACGAGCTCTTTCAGCAAAAGTTGGCTGTTTACAAGGTTTTATACAAACCGCTCCGGTTTGGTCTGACGCAGACGAGGCTCTTTGGTTTTGCCGGGGTGGTGATATTGTTTTCAATGCAAAGGCTTCTTCCTCTTAATCAGGCGATTGCTGGTTATTTTAATGGATTGGGCGATCTGCATTCCACTACGGAGGAATTTACACTGGCCGAGCAATACTATAAGCTCGCATTGCAGCAGGAGTTTCAAAATCATAAATCGAACTATGCGCTGGCCTCCATTGCATTGAAACAGGGCGACCGTAATGCGGCTGCATACTATTTCAGGCAGGCACTGTTGAAAAATCCTTCCCCTCAGGCATACGCGGGCCTGAGCGGCATTCTGGTTCAGGAAAGTTTGTTTTTTGATGCCGTATACAGCTTACAGGAAGGCCTGCGCCGCTTCCCGGCCAATGGCGAGTTGCTGAATAACCTTGGAATGCTTTATTCCAAAACCAATGTGACCGATTCGGCTTACTATTACCTGGACCTGGCGAACGCGAATGCGGCCCGTCCGGAAATTCCGGCGACGAACCTGCTCGCGATCCTCGCCAAAAGTACCGATTCGGGACTGCTGGATTCCCTAGCGGCGAGTTCCGACAAGCTCGATTACCTTTCCTGGCAGGCCAATTGGCTCGCTGTTCAGAATATGAGACAACAGTTTCGCAAAGAGGATTTTAACAAGAATTCGGTTCCGGACGATTCACTTCTGAGCGTATCATCCCTGGCCTATTTACTGAATTATGCTACAAACCAGGCTGCATTTGACTCCCTGCCGGCGACATTGTTGCCGAAACTGGCTGTAAAAAATCCGGTACTATCGCAAGATTTGTCCCTCGCGGCATTGTACCCGCAGTTTTATAGTGGAAACAAACTGAAGGCGCTGGAGACGCTCACCAGCTGGACAGCAGAGGAAGGGGAAAAGAGTGATCTGTACCATAAGATACTGGGGCATTGGCTGCTTCAACTCGGGTTGTATGATAAAGCGATCGAAGCGCTGTCGCCGGTGGAAGGGATCGAGGGGACGATCGGGACGGCGGTCGCGAATGCATTGTCGGACAAAAAGGAGGTAGCGGTGGTGCTGCTTGACAAAATCCAGGACAAGGAACACAATGCCGCGGTGGAACAGTTGAAGCAGTCATTGTTCTCGGGCATCAGGCCAAAATCGGTGACGGACTCCCTTTTCACGGTGATTTCGAAATCGCCCTCTGCACAAAATATACAAAGCGCAGTACACGCTAATCCGTTTGATGCGCGCATTGTTTCGACGGCATCGGAATATTACCGGGGCAAAAAGCAGGTGAAGCAGGCTTATCAACTGGTGTTGGATGCATTGCGATACAATGAATACGCACCTGAACTTTGGGAACAATATGCATTTCTGAGCCTTGAACAAGGCTTACTCGGGCAGGCGGCAGAGGGAGAAGGGAAGGTGAGGCAGTATGCATTGCCTGCCGGTTATCAGCGTTTTCTCACGCGCTATCAGCCGATGCGGGCACTTATCGAAAAACAAAGAGCGGAATTTTGATGATTTAATATTTTAGCCATCTCAAAATTACTCTTCATCAATGGCGGCTTTGTCCTGGAAATCCAATTTCACTGAAACGGAATGCCGGATTTTCCGGGGTAAAGTCATTGCCGGGATTTTGAAAACCACCCTATGGAAATATGACGGCCGCGGAGAGCTGGACGGTTATATGCTGACATTCAAGAATAAGGGTTTTTTCAAAAGGCATACTGAAATACGCGATATCGAAGGAACGAGGGTGGTAGGCGGCATCGATTACAATTTACTCGGAAACACCGCCTGGATAACCTATAATGGAATGCATTATAAATGGAAGTTCGAATCGTGGACGCGGAGGAAATGGGTGGTGGGAAACAGTGAATTCGAAGCCCGGTTCGAGCCGATCGGGTTTTGGAAAAAGGAGGGGCGGGTGATCAATGAAGATATTCCGTCGCCGGTAATCCTGGCTTCATTCTTTGTACAAGCTTATTTTCATAAAATATCCGCTGCATCGTGAACCGGCACATGCGTATTCCCAACTGAAAAATCGTCTTCATGAAAATCATAGAAACCAGCGAGATCGCCAAACGTTATGTCATGGGTAGCGAGATCATCCAGGCGCTCAAATCCGTTACCATTTCAGTTAATAAAGGAGAATATGTGGCGTTTATGGGGCCTTCGGGCTCGGGAAAGTCGACGTTGATGAACATTATCGGCTGTCTCGACACACCGACGACGGGAAAGTATATTCTTAATAATAAGGATGTTTCGGACATGACGGAGAACGAGCTTGCCGAGATCCGGAACAAGGAGATCGGCTTCGTGTTCCAGACATTTAACCTGCTTCCGAGGATGTCGTCGTTGGATAATGTGGCTTTGCCGCTTATTTATGCAGGATTGAGCAAGGCTGAAAGGACAGAGAAAGCCATGCAATCCCTCCGAAACGTAGGTTTGGAAAACCGGGCGGGACATAAGCCGAATGAACTTTCGGGTGGCCAGCGCCAGCGCGTTGCGATCGCGCGAGCACTCGTGAACGACCCCAGCATCCTGCTTGCGGATGAGCCCACCGGTAACCTCGACACCAAAACTTCCTACGAAATCATGGACCTTTTCGACCAGCTTTACAGCAAGGGCAACACGATCGTGATGGTAACACACGAGGAGGATATCGCGCATTACGCGCACCGCATCGTCCGCCTCCGCGACGGGCTTGTCGAATCGGACACCATCAACCCGAACCCCACGAAGGTGAGTGCGTTGGTTTAGATGTTGATTTTGGCTAACTTGAGTAAATTTCAAAAAGGATTTTGCTATGAAAGGGGTTAGCTATCTGACGGATGAGGTTGGTCAAAAGAAGGCCGTTGTTATAGATTTGGAATTGCTGAAACACCGGGAGAATTTGGCTGATATACTCGAAGATATTGAAGATGCCGTCGCTATTGAGACCAGAAAGGATGAGGAATCGGTGGATTGAGAAGCTTCGCAGAAACAAATAGTATAATTATCTTTGTAACGGATAAAGGCCAGTGGCCGAGAGAATCCGGATGAATGGCCCGACGAGGCGCATCATCCGGATTATTTTTATAGCGATATCATGAAGATCAATTTCAAAGACATTATCATATTCGAGGACGAGGATTTTTTAGTGGTGAACAAGCCACCGCATCTGGCAACGCTGGATGAGCGTACGGCCGACCGTGGTGGAAGCGTCCTCCGACTTGCCAAAGAATATAACCCCGACCTGCAAGCCGCCCACCGCCTCGATAAGGAGACTTCCGGCGCATTGGCTTTCGCTAAAAATGCAGCTGCTTACCGGCATCTGGCCATGCAATTCGAACACCGCGAAGTTACCAAGCGTTACCATGCAGTCGTGAACGGGATCCATGACCTGGAAGGCGTGTCGGTGTACCTGCCGATCCTGCCATTGAAAAACGGAACAGCGGTGAAGATCGACCGTGCGGAAGGGAAGGAGGCGGAAACGATATTCAATACCTTGCAGGTGTATCGCGGCTATACTTTAGTGGAATGTATCCCCATTACAGGGCGTATGCACCAGATCCGCGTGCACTTATCCTGTTTGAAAGCGCCGATCGTCAACGACCCCCAATATGGTGGCGAACCTATTTTTCTTTCCAGCCTGAAAAGGAAGTTCAATTTGAAAAAAGATACGGAGGAACAGCCTCTTATTCAACGTGTTGCATTGCATGCGCGGTCGCTTTCGTTTGCGGTTATGAACGGGGATGATATACGTGTGGAAGCGCCTTACCCGAAAGATTTCGAGGTGCTTGTGAAGCAGCTCAATAAATTCGGGATGTAGTAGCATGGTTTTTGTTGAATGTTAAAAGTTGTGTACGTTTAAACCATCTTTTTCCATTCAAAAAACCTAAAACTATGCGGGCACACACGTTACGACCTACCTCTTTTCTGGCACTCGGTTTCCTTTTTGCGTTGGTGAGTATTGTCGCCAGCGCGCAAACCGGTCGGAAAAACGACGTGATCATCAAGCGCGATAGTTCGCGCATCCAGGCGCTGATCACGCAAATGAGCTACGAAAAAATCAACTACCGTGACCTGAGCAAGGCCGATAGCGCGGCTACCTACATTTATTTGGACCAGGTGGCACGAGTGCTGCTGAAAAGCGGCAAGATCATTAATGTAAAGGACTCTATCCCGCCGGGCCGCATCCCGCCCGACAGCGTCGGACAGTATGCGGATATGAACAACCTCCCTGCCGATCCGTTTGAGAAAAGCATTGTGATGGCTAATTCGGATCAGCTGCGGGATAAATATGAATACCATCATAACCGCGCAATGGATGGTAAGCAAGGCGCCATTGTATTTACTTCGGTGGCCGTGGCAACACTGGTATCCGGTATTATTGTTGCCAGCACAGGCGATAGCCCGGATAACAAAACGATCGGAGCCTCGCTTGCCATCGCAGGTCCGGCCGTAGGTGTCGTTTTCGGGTTGATCGGATTTAAAAATTACAAAATTCATAGCAAGAAGGCCGAAAAGATCAAAAACGAGCTGCAACGAAGGAACCAGCCGTTGACGACTTTCAGCGTTATGCCGCGCGTCGATCCGTTCAATAAATCGGCACAGCTGGGGCTGAGGTTGACATTCTGATTGCGGTAAATTGATTACTTTCATAGGCGAAATCAGTTACAAAAAGCCTTTCCCTCATGAGAGTAATTCTACCCAAGCTGAAAAATCAGCTTCTAGCCATGTTAATGCTACTTTTTGTTGTTCAGGCAAATGCACAAACGCCGCGAAAGGCGGATGTGATCAGGCTGCGCGACGAGTCCAAACTGGAAGTGTATATCCAGGAAGTGGACGATCAGGTCGTGAAATACAAGAAGATAAGCGACCCGGAAGGGCCGCTTTTTTCCGTTAAAAAGTCCGAAATCGCTTCGATCCTCTACGGGAACGGAGAAGAAGAAACGTTTGAGGCCACACTGGAAGTGCAGAATTACTATTCTCCCACAAAACCGGTTCCTGCTGCAAAGCCGCAAGAACCACGTCCGGCGGCTCGAAAGCCTGTCAATGGGCCGGTAAAGCCATCGGTGCAGTTCGCAGAGGACGTCAGAAATTCTTCACCAGATCATTTGCGGAGCATGTACACCTATTATAAGACCCGCTCAAAAGGTGGCATGGTCATGGGCATTGCGGGTACTTCGGTCGGGGTCATTGTGGCGGCGATCGGTACAGGTATCGTGGCAAGCGCGATAGACGATAATGGCAATTACAAAAGCTACCAGGATGAGCTACGCGCGCGTAAGGGTGCGTACATGATGCTTGGAGGCTTCGCAGGCGCGATCACGTTCGGTACGGTCGGGTTTGTGAAGGGTGGTAAGAACGGCGCTAAGGCCAGCCGGATCCGCCGGGAGCTGATCCGCCGAGGAGAGCCTTTGACGATCAGCATCAGGCCGTCGTTCAGCCCGGCACAGCGGGCCGGAAGCCTGACGTTGGCATTGAATTTCTGAAATACCGGAAACTAAAAAAGCGGGCTCCGAATACCTCGGAGCCCGCTTTTTTATGATTTGAATTTCTTAAAATTTGAAAGCGATACCTGCTTTCAGAGCAGCTGCATTGTAACCAACTTCTGCAAATACACCCAAATTTGGTTTAAAGTAGTATCTCGCACCTGCAAATGCACCGACGAAAACACCGCTACCATATGCATCGTGACCAATTCCATCATAGGAAGAGCTGGCAACGCGATAACCGATCGAAGGACCAGCGTAAAGGTCAAGGTTATCCAGTTTCAGGAAGTGCTTGCCGTAGTGGTAAGAACCTCTTGCGGCGATGTTGATAAAGTTATAACTCCATCCATAACCATAAATTCCACCACCGTATCCCCAGTGCATATAGTCGAACTGGCCACCTACGCTGACGAAGTCATGCACGCCACCTTCGAATGAAGCACCTACACCGACGCCACCGCCGCCGTACGTACCACCAAGGTTGATACCTGCATTCAATAATTTATCTCCTTTCTCAAATTGGGCGAACGCCTTCTCGGAAGCTGCGCTGAAAAGAGCGGCAACTACCAGCATGAATAGAGTCTTTTTCATCGTAATAGATTAGTTATTGTTAAAGAATAATGGCACAAATTAAAGCCTTTATTTCAATGCTTCAAAACTTGTGCCATTTATAGTTATTAACCGGAGACGGTTACTTTATAAGTGGTTCCGCCTTCTTTATTTAATCCAAAATCAGATGTGCTTCCGGAGCTTATCCTTAAAGACCTTTTTGAATTTGTCCAGTTTTGGTGCAATCACGAAGGCGCAGTAGCCTTGCTCGGGATTGTTGGCGAAATAATTCTGATGGTAGTCTTCCGCTGGGTAAAACTTCTGGAATTTGGTGATTTCGGTTACAATCGGATTCGCGTAAGCGCCCGATTTGTCCAGTTCAGCCTTAGCCGTTTCCGCAAGCTGCTTTTGCTCGTCGGTATGGTAAAAAATGACTGAACGGTATTGTGTGCCTACATCATTTCCCTGGCGGTTCAGGGTGGTCGGGTCGTGGCTGCGGAAGAATGCTTCCAAGAGATCTGCGTAGCTGATCACCTTGGGATCATAGGTCACTTCCACACACTCCGCGTGGCCTGTCGTACCCGTGCATACGGCTTTATAATTGGGATTGGGGTCATGCCCGCCCGAATAACCCGAAACCACTTTTTTAACGCCTTCCAGTGATTCCATCACGGCTTCGGTGCACCAGAAACATCCCGTACCAAATGTTGCGACTTGTGTGTTCGCGGTGTCGACGTTGCTTTCGTCGAGTGCGGTTGAGGCTGTTTCTTTCTCCATTTTGTTCTTGTGTTTTTTGTCCGATTGTGCACACGACACGAGGGCCGCGCAGCACAAAAATATAAACGTGAAAATCGGGACGGTGGTTCTCATCATAAAATACGGGTTATCACTGTTTCGGTAACGATTACGGCATCAATAAAGTTTTATCACCGTAATCCTATAATATTTACGAAATTTGAAGGCCAATAGATCGGGGAACAATCAAATCCCGGCGGCACCAAATCTCCGGCAGTGTATGACCTATCTTCATTTCAAAGCGCTCCATATCATATTCGTAGTAAGCTGGTTTGCAGGGCTGTTCTATATGCCCAGGCTATTTGTGTACCACACCGAGGCCAACGACAAACCCAGCCCTGAGCGCGAAATCCTTTTGGCGCAATTTACCAAAATGGAGAAATTGCTTTTCAATGCGATTATGACGCCGGCATGCTGGCTCGCATTGTTGTGCGGTACTGCCATGCTGTACATCACACCCGCCTGGCTTGATCAGGGCTGGATGAAGCTCAAACTCGTATTTGTAGTTGGTTTGCTGGCCTACCATTCCATTACCCGCAAGATATTACTGGAACTCCGTGCCGGTAAGTTTCGGTACAGTTCATTTCAATTGCGGCTTTTCAACGAGGTCGCGACCATATTTCTATTCTCCATCGTGTTTCTGGTAGTGTTAAAGAACACGGTCGACTGGCTATGGGGCGTGCTGGGATTGATAGCATTTGCAATTGTGATCATGACCGCGGTGCGGATCGTGAAGCGAATGCGGGAGAAAAAGGCCGGAGTTTAGCAGTTAATGTATTTAACAGAAGGAGCCCTTCGGATATATTGTCCGAAGGGCTTTTTGCTTCATGAGTCTCAACTCGCATTACTGGCGTTTCGTTTTATAACTAAATTTTAGTTATAAAGAGCAAAAAAATTTCAGAGCTTTCTGTATTCATAAAATACACGGCCAGCTGAAAGCTTCTCGTCGGCAGCGTAATGCTGCCAGGCTTCCATAGCGTCATTTCCGTCGCCTTCGAGCTGCAAGGAAATGACAGACGTTCCTGACTTCTCATTGTTGCAGAAAAGCTGCACTTCGTTACCCGCGCTGTTGCTTTGCCATGTGCCGGCGAGTTTGTGGGTATTTGTAGCGTCCTGCATTTCGAAATGGCCATCGGCCCGAAGTTCCAGTTTGGACAGGCACACTTTCACGTCGCCTGAGCGTTCGGGGAAATCGCGGGGCGTTTTGCCGTCGTTGTCGTTGATCGTAATACGATTCATGTTTTCCCACATGCCGACGAGGTCTTTGTTGAGATATTCTGAAATGCTGTTTGCCTCACCGCCCGGCCTTTCACAAGAGAAAAGAAAAAGCATTAATGCGGCCAATGGCACAATTGCCAGAAAGCGGAGCCGGCTAACGGCCCTGGATGGAGCTTGATGTAACATGATAATCCGTGATTTGATTTGACCATAATATGAAAAGTAATGCAGGGTTGAGATTTGCGTAGATGATGACAGGCCCAGGAGTAAATGCGTATAGCGAAATCTCCCGGCCTGAAGTGCGGCCTGTTCGTCGGCGATAAATTCGTGATTGACCGTGACGGCCTCCCGCCAGAAACGCATCAGCGGATTGAACCAGCAGCACGCGCTGAGGAAGCGGATGAGCAGCCAGTCGCCCGTGTGCCCTTGCCGGCAATGCACGAGCTCGTGTGCGAGGCAGGTGCGCAAGGACGCGGATTGGCGCAGGTTCTGGTTGATAAAAATATAATTGAAAAATGACGAGGCGGGTATTTCATCATCCACCCATACGACATGCATGTTTCCCAGTTTTCTGGAAGGATATTTCCGGATTAACCGGATGGTTGCGAAAATGTCTGCCAATAATTTGTACAAATGCCACGCCGCAATGCAGCCATAAATTAGCCAGAGCATTTGTGAAAAATCGAACCCGGTTGGCGGCGGGGAATAGGAGGTAATGCCGCCTGATGGCACATAGCCCGGAACGAAGAGTGCTGCTACCTCCGAAGGACTTTCCCATTGGCCGGGAAGAATCGGGAGTTTCAATGCGGGGGCAGCGATGCTGAATACCATCCCGACAAGCAGGTATAACCGGTTAGCCGTAAAGAAGGTGAGCCTACGAAATGCAACCCTGTAAAGCAGGATCACGAGCGTCAGGCAAAAATTTACTTCCAACAGGTAGGTACCGGCCATAACAATCAGGATTTGGGGGGGTAATACGAATCGATTAGCTGCTTCAATTCATTGATTTCGTCCGGTTTCAACGCATTTTCCTGTACAATGAAAGACATGATATTCTTGGGCGAGCCTTCGAAATAATGCTTCATAAGATCCGAAAACGACCTGCGGGCGTATTGATCGCGGGCTACGGCGGGGAAATAGACGTGCGTCTTGCCGTATGCCTTATGGTCCACAAACCCCTTCTTTTCCAAAAGTCTCACGATGGAAGAAACGGTCGTGTAGGGTGGTTTCGGCTCGGGCAATTTTTCGATAATGTCGTGAATAACGCCTTCTCCAAGTTCCCAGAGAATGCGCATGATATTTTCTTCAGAGTGACTAAGCGGTTCCATGGATCAAAGGTATAACTAAAATTTAGTTATCAAACTTATTTTTCGTTAAAATTTGTAAGCGGATTGTGCGCGGCTCGTTTTAACAATAGCCGGAGAGGTAGTTGTTAAAAATCCTTAAACCCAAACCAATTGACGCGCAGGTAGTTATTTTAGCGGTTATCAAAAGTTAAGGTGCTCTCAATGAAGATGAAACTGCATCTATTAGCCATTTTTTATCGCTCTTTCGGCTTTTACCTCTGGGCTATTCCGTTGGCCGCCTGGCTGGCACTGGGTTGCCCGACGGGCCGTGATCTTTATGTATTGATACCCGCGCTGACGCTCTATAAATTGTTTTTACAAGGTGTGACCATTTATGTTTTTCGCCGCCGGTACGCACATCTGTTTTTCTTTTATGCGAATGCCAATCTCTCGCGACGGTGGCTTTTTACTGCTGCATTCGCGGCAGATTTCGTATTGTTCTTTTTAACGATGGGCCTTATCCAGTTATCGAGCGAATGGATCCGATGAAAAAACACATTTTGGAGGCAGACAGCTTTTGGCTCGAATACCACGGCAGAAAGATCCTTCAAAGCATTTATATTCAAATGCAAACCGGGCACGTAACGGCATTGCTGGGCCGCAACGGAACAGGGAAATCCAGCCTGATGCAGATGATTTTCGGGACACTCCGCGGGCAGAGCCAGTCGGTGAGGTTCAATGGTGATTATATATCTCATCCATATCGGCATCGCGGCCTGATCGGCTACCTACCGCAGCACCCTTTTTTGCCCGCGAACCTGCGTGTGCGCGAAGTGTGCAGGCTGTATGGGGTTGATTTCACCCTTCTGTGCCGGCATTTCGAAAGCCTCGAACGATATGGGCATACGAGGTTGGGCGCTTTGTCGACCGGTAACAGGCGCCTCGTCTCGACTTTGCTCGTGCTGCTGATGCCAGTGGCATTTACCTTGCTGGATGAGCCATTTGCGGCGCTTTCGCCCATTCATATGGAGCAAATGAGCCTGGTAATCGCAGAGGAAAAGGCCCGGAAAGGCATTCTGATCTCCGACCATGCCTACGAATACGTATTGGGCCTTGCAGACGAAACATATCTGATTGTTCCGGTCGGCCGAAGTGTTTTGTTGAAAGATGTGCGATCCGAACTGGCGGAATTCGGCTATTTCTCAAATACCAGTGCATCAGCCTTTGCACCCAGCTCTTCCAATGCTTCCAGGATCGATTCTGTGAATGCGTCCGGCCCGCAGACGTAAAATGGCTGGTCGAAGTGGGTGATGTGTTTTTGCAGGAAACCCTTATCGATGCGGCCGTGATAGTAACCTTCCGTATTTTCTCCTGAGATCAGGTTAAAGAAATGGTCACCCAGCATTTTTTCAAGCTCGTCTTTGAGGATAATGTCGGCGGTGGTACGGTTGGAGAAGAAAAGTTGGTTTGCCCCGACTTGTCCTTTGGAATACAAATCCCTGAAAATGGCCAGAAATGGCGTAATACCGGCACCTCCGGCGAGAAATACACCTTCGCCTTTGTATTCGATGGCGCCCCAGGCGTCGCTAATCTCGAAATGGTCGCCCGGCTGGACTTTCGTCAATGCATTCGTTACGCCATCATGGTCGGTATAAGATTTGATCGTGAATTCGAGCGTGTCCGCGGAAGGCAGCGATGTAAAAGTGAAGGGCCGTTTTTCTGCTGTCCAGGGTTCTTTCAGAATTGAGAAATCCGTTGCCTGGCCGGGCGTGTAGGTGAAACCCGCAGGTTTTTCCACCGTATAGGCATTTACATTATGGGTAACAGGCTTTTTCGCAAGCAGTTTAACGGAATAATCGGCCATGATGGTAGGTTTGGGGACGTTATGGATACAAACTTTCTGCAAAATACGCACTCGTGCAACCGCTGTCAAGGACGGTTTTATCGAATTGCGTGGTTTTCTGGCAACGGCTGAAAGTTGCTGGTGTGAGAGCAAAACAATTGAGATAAGATCAGCTTTTACCGGTAAGTTGTTAAATATGCCGATCGTTTCGTAGAAGGAAAATTAGCTGGTAGTTTCTCTTATCTTCGTAAAGTGGTCGCCAGCCCGGCCTGGAAAAATGGAAGTTTAGATAGTGCGGGAGCGGTAACCTGGTGCGATGGCGCATCGGGACGAGTGGGTGTTGAAAGCGCGGCGATTTCATTAATAGGCGGTAGTGCAAAAGATAAGGTAGGGCTTCTGAAACCTGTTGGCCTTACCAATGGGAACTACGTATTCAGCAGCCCGTACTGGAAGAATGGCTCTGCCGAGAATGCGGGAGCTGTTACGTGGTGTAACGGGGCGACTGGTGCAACCGGGTTGGTAAGCATATCGAACTCGCTGGTAGGAACCGACGGGACTGATTTCGTAGGAGGTGTCCAGCCTGTTTACTGGCCGATTTTTTCCCTGGAGAGCGAATCTCCGCGAGCCACAGTTGTACCACTCACCAATGGAAATTATGTGGTCATCAGCTTTAACTGGAACCGAAGCGGGATTAAGTGGGCAGGTGCCGTAACCTGGGGGAACGGCGCTACCGGGACTTTTGGTGCCGTATCACCTGTAAATTCCCTTGTGGGTACTGTCGCCATGGACCGCGTTGGCCAGCTGGGCGTAACAGCGCTTGCCAACGGTCATTATGTGGTATCCAGCCCACTTTGGAACAATGGCGCCAAGCTGCGGGTAGGCGCGGTGACCTGGTGTGACGGCTTCACAGGTCGCGTGGGCGATGTAACTATCGCCAATTCATTTGTAGGAAGTAATCAGGACGATCATATTGCGGGAACCGGAACAACGGCATTGACGAATGGTAACTATGTGATAAAAAGCCGCGATACCCAGGTTAACGGTATGGAGCAAGCGGGGATGGCTACCTGGGCTGATGGCTCCGGGGTCCTTACAGGAAGTCCCGATTTGACAAACTCCATTTATGGTAGCAAGCCATCGGACTTGGTGGGATGGTATGTTATTCCTCTTCCAAATGGCGGCTATCTTGTAAACAGTAATTCGTGGAATGGTGCTGCCGGTTATGAAGGTGCATTGACATATGGGAACGGAACAGCGCCGATAGTCGGCCCTGTGAGCAGTGCCAATTCATTGGTGGGGACATACCATAGCGATCGCGTCGGTATTGAGGGGGTCAATGTACTACCGGATGGAAATTTCTTTCTTGTTAACAGGCATTGGAACAACGGGGTAGGTGCTGTAACGTGGGTTAATAGTGCAACTGCCGGTACCTCTGGGGAAGTCAATGATTGTAACAGTGCGTTGGGGAACCCTGTGGGTCCGCTTGGTACTACGGTAGGCGTATACAATCCGGTGTATAATTATGTCATTTCAGGTAAAATTGGCAGGACAGTACTGGTATTTTATTATCCGACCGGCGCCCCATTCCTGTCCAAAAACGCTGATACCGGCTCCGCCATGCTTAATCCTTCGCAAGCCACCTCACTTATGGGTGGAACCGGCTGCCGCATTATCGCGACGGTCGAATCGCAAGGAGCCAGCCCGGTTACCGGCAATATAAGCGCCAAAACGTGGCTGGAAACCGCTGTTCCTACATTCGGCGCAGATCCATTCGTAGCCAGGCATTACGAGATTACGCCCGAGCAAAACGCGGCAACCGCCACAGGGCGCGTGACGCTGTATTTTTCGCAAGATGACTTCGATGCCTTCAATGCGGCCTCCGGCAGCACGCTTGATCTGCCGGCCAATGCAGCTGACGCTGCGGGTAAGGCCAACCTCCGCGTCGGGAAATACAGCGGTAGCAGCAGCGACGGCACCGGGTTGCCGGGGAGTTATCCGTCGGTGGCCTCCACGATTATCGATCCTGTCGATACTGACATCGTATGGAACGACACATTCAAACGTTGGGAAGTCACTTTCGATACCCAGGGTTTCAGTGGCTTTGTTGTCCAGACGAGCCCGGTTCCGCTGCCGGTCCGCCTGGTTGCATTCAGTGCAAAACCCGAAGGAAAAGCTGTTAAACTCGATTGGCAGATCGCCGACGCGGTCAATTTCAGCCATTTCGAAATCGAGCACGGCCCGGATGCGAAACAATTTGAATCTTTCGGGAAGGTTGATTTTGAAGAGAATACAGCATACTACTCCGCGACCGATGACCAACCGCGGACGAATTCCGCCGGACAGACCTATTATCGGTTAAAAATGCTTGACCTGGACGGGAGTTATGCGTTCAGTAAGGTCCTGAGCGTACAACTGGATGGCGGTAATACAGCTTACGTATATCCTAATCCGGTTAATGATCATGTCAAACTTTCGTTGCCCGGCTATGACGGTAAGACAGGCATTGTAAAGCTCGTCAACGCGTCGGGCAAAGTACTGAGGCAGGAAACCCGCGTTGTCGCCAACGGCGAAATACGCATGGATATGAAGCCATCGCAGCTCGAAGAAGGTATTTACACCATTCAGCTGGAACTGGGCGGTGAGCGACGCCAGTTCAAAGTGGCTTACACCCGCTAGCGGGCATGAGGTACGCAGGAGCTGTGTCTGATCAGCTCCTGCCCGCCAACAATTCCGAAATTAACACGCCGTCGATCCGCAGACCTTCGATATTACAACCGGAAAGCTCCACTCCGCTTAGATCGCAGCTGATGAACCTGCTTTTGTGCAAATCGCAATGTTCGAAATGCAAGGGCCGCTGCTCCGCATCGGGGTCGTACATCGGATGGTCGGGAGGGCACATTCCGATGTTCTCAAATACAGCCCCGCCCAACTGAGCCCCTTCGATCTTCAAATCGCTCAGATTGGCGTCCGAAATCGATATATTGCTCATATTCACATCACTAAATGTTGAATGAGAAAGCATGACCTGCCGGGCGGTAATCACCGCGCATTCACTGTTCAGGCTGATTTGTTTGATCGTTTCCATGATGGTGGATTGGATTTGGGATACCCAGGATTATTTATGTAAAAATAGGCGAGGAATACCAATGCCGAAAGGGCTATTAGCGACCGATTTGATGTGTAATCAGGACAAAATTTCCTCTGCATCGTTTTGCAAACGCGGCTTGATCAGCATGAGCATCAAAAGAACTACTGAAAGTTGACGCCATACCAATAGAGCGGCGTCATGGTGATGGCCTGTTTTTTATGTGTCAGGATCGGATTCACAAAATAAATATCCATATGCAAATCCTGATTGAACCTCCCGAGCGTTCTGAATGAATAATGCACACCTCCGATAAATCTATGTACCGCAAATTCGTTGATCCGGTAATATCTGACCACTTCGTGTTTGCGAATTTCCTTCACATTTTTGACCTCCCGAACCTGAGCCGTGGCCGTAGTCAATAGAAATTGCGAGAAAATCAACATCGGGGCCATGCCTACCCACGCGATTACCTGCATTTGCCAGCTTCCCTTATCTGTTCCGGCCTTGTATTCAAGCTGGTTGAACCGGGGTTTAAGCCAGATCAATATCGGTATCCAGGGTGCTACAACCGGTATCCAGTACTGCCACATATCCTCATCCAGCTCCATAATGGGAAATTTTCCCAGAAATAACCACCACCTTATAAAAGCAAGAAGCAACAACGTACCCCACGCTGCAATTACAAATGGAATGACAATGCGTTTGAGTTTTGTGAGGTAGGTTGGGTTAATGTGCATTAATAGAATATGCTTGATTGAATGCGATTTGGTACAAGAAACGTCAAGAATCTCAGAATATCTCCACTATGCTATAAAAAAGGACAATCAACGCTAATGCAAATTGCCTTTTTTATATATTTCAATGGTTTATCTTAACATCATTCATTTCTTCGTATCCAAATATATTTCGACAGTATTATCTAGTTGGCTACCAAACTTATAAATATCATCAATTGTTTGGATCTCCATTTTCGACTCCTTTTTGTCAGAATCAAATAGCCCGATGAATTTCTTAGAATTGTTGAGATAAAGGCGGCAAAGAGGTTTCCGGTTATTGTCATCCAGGAAAATCGCAAAATAGGAGAGCGCATCCCGGTGAGTAATACGGCTGGAAGGTACTTTCTGCCGTAGCAGCGATCTTACTATATAGAATCCTTCTAGCTCTTCCTGAGTCGTCACAATTTCTCGTTCCTGTGCATTCGCTCCCCCAGGAAGGGTAACAGGTGTTGATTCTTCCTGGATTGGAGAGTCGGGCTTGCTGATCGCTGATTTCAAACGGTCGTTGATGGTGTCGTTTATGATGTTTGCAATCGTCCGTTTGACTAAAACACGAAATGCTTCAAGCACTTTGGATGTCACAACCGATGGATAAACCTGTCGTGCAAAATATTTTACAAACTCATCATTAGGCTCATAAAATTCTTGATTTATGAGCTGCCTGATTTCATTGATGTATTTCAGTTCGCTCGCTGACTGATAAATGTTGTCAATATCGAAATATGCCTTGTGGAACTCTTTTAATTGCTCTATTTGTCCGTCCTTTATTTCTTCAATGTTGAATTCCAAAAATGGCTTTTCATCCATTTTGTTAGGTTCTACAAGGTCGGTATAAAACCTGAAAATCAACCCGTTAGTTAACATGGAGAACTTTGCTTTCGACACGTGGAAGTACCGGAGCAGTTGTCCGTCGTGAACATCCAGTTTCTGCTTCCAGTGTTTACATTCGACGAGAATGATCGGAGCGCCATCCCGTAATATTGCGTAGTCTATTTTTTCACCCTTTTTGATTCCGACATCACATATAAATTCGGGAACGACTTCCATTGGATTGAAGACATCGTACCCTAGTATCTGTAAGAACGGCATAATAAAGGCATTTTTCGTAGCCTCCTCGGTATGAATGTTGTCTTTTAATTTGGATACCCGGTCGCTAAATTGTTTGATCTGATCTTTGAAGTCCATGGTAGTGAAGGATTTTTTAGTGATATTTTGTAAGAAAACTAATATCACTGATTCTACCTTGACTTTTCAGGTAATTGACGATAATTTTTAGCGAACGGATGATTCGTTCTGACTAGGAAGCGGCGGTGCTGCTGAGAGGTTTCATTTTCAATGAGGCATATAGAATAGTATATCTTACGACGATGGACTTCCTATGTCAGGCGCTCAGTTCGGGTAAAATGTCATTGGAGCAATGCAATAGCTTTATTTCTGCGGTGAAAGAGAGAAGAGGAAGATTGCCGGTGGACAAAATGGAAGATTTCAAAAGCCGCGAAATAGACCTTGAGATGCGAAGCTAATGTCCCGCTATTTGTCCCGAAAAGCAAAAACGCCGTTCCTGATAACAGAAACAGCGTTTTGTGCCGAAGGCGGGACTCGAACCCGCACAGGATTGCTCCCTCACGCCCCTGAAACGTGCGTGTCTACCAGTTTCACCACTTCGGCTTGAAATCGGTGCGCAAAGATAGCAATCTTGTTTTGGACTTTACAAGCGTTTCGGGTTTCAAAAGGTGAAAAAATCTGGAAAATTTAAATTTTTACGCCTTCGTACAGGGCTGGAATGTGGATTTTGCGGTATCCGGCCTTTTCCAGCTTCAATTTGAATGCAATTTGTGTCTCATATTCGCCGTGGACGAGGAACACTTCCTTCACACGCTCGGGCTTCTGGCACGAGAGAAATTCCAGCATTTCGTTGTAATCGCCGTGGCCGGAGAAGGAATCCATCGTTTCGACGTGGCATTTGACGTCGAAGCGCTCTCCGAAAATGTTCACTTGCTTGTCGCCGCGCTTCAATGCCCCCGCGAGGGTGTTTGCAGAGGCGTAACCCACGAGCAGGATGGTCGAGTTCGGGTCGCCGATGTTGTTGGCGATATGGTGCTTGATACGCCCGGCTTCGGCCATTCCCGAGGCGGAAATGATAATGCAGGGCTCGTGCCGGTCGTTCAGCGCGATGGAATCCTGCACGTCGGATATGTAGTTGAGGTACGGGAATGCAAATGCGTCGCCGTCCTTTTCAATATAATCGAGAATTTCGGGGTTGAAGCATTCGTCGTGTTCCTTCATGATGGCCGTGGCACGGATCGCGAGCGGGCTGTCGATGTATACGGGGATCTGCGGGAGCTGGCCGGAGCTCGAAAGCTGGTCAAGGGCGTAAATAAGCTCCTGCGTACGGTCGACGGCAAATGCCGGTATAATGAGCTTGCCACGGCGTCGAATGCATGTCTCCTGAACGATGCGCAGCAAATGCGCATGCATATCAATCTCCTTTTCGTGCAGCCGGTCGCCATACGTCGACTCGCAGATGATGTAGTCGGCCTGGGGAAACTCTTCGGGCTTGCGGAGGATGCGGTCCTCGGGCCGGCCAATATCGCCCGTAAAAGTCACCTGTTTGAATGTACCTCCGTCGGGGATGCTCAGATGCACGGCGGCACTGCCGAGCAAGTGTGCGGCGTCGGTCAGGATTACCGATACTTCGTTGTCTTCTCCCAAAAAGAAAGTCTGACCGTACCGCACGGTTTTGAAAAGCGACAAAGCGTGAGCGGCGTCTTCTGCGTTGTACAGCTCTTCGAGCAGCGGCCGGCCTTGCTTTTTGCGGCGTTTATTGATGCGTTCAAGGTCTTTTTCCTGAATATGGGCACTGTCGAGCAGCATAATGCGGCAAAGGTCGGCGGTGGCGGGAGTACAGTAAATGGGCCCTTTAAAGCCCTTGCGCACGAGACGCGGGAGCAGGCCCGAGTGGTCGATGTGCGCGTGCGAGAGGATCACGTAATCCACGTCGGCGGGTTTGAAACCGAACTCCTGGTTGAACTCGTCGGTCTGGATGCCCTGGAAAAGGCCGCAGTCGAGTAATATTTTGGTTCCTTTTTCGGTGGTAATAAGGTGCTTGCTTCCGGTTACGGTGCGTGCGGCGCCAAAGAATTGGATAAGCATAAAGGTTGGGAATTTAGAACGTTGTTGGAAAAAGAGGGGTCAGGCGAGAACGTAGATTGCGTCGAGGTTACGCCCGATGCCGTCGTAGTCGAGGCCGTAGCCAACCACAAATTTGTTTTCGATTTCGAAGCCGACATAACGCATATCCACCGGCGTTTTCAGAGCTTCCGGCTTGTGCAGCAAAGTAGCAATTTCAATGGATTTAGGCGACATCGACCTCACTTTTGTGATCAGCTGCGACATCGTCAGCCCCGTATCGACGATATCTTCGATGATGATCACGTCGCGCCCCGCAATGCTGGCGTCCATCCCGATAATCTCCCGCACCGAGCCAGTGGAGGAGGTTTGGGAATAGGAAGAAAGCCGTATGAAGTTGATCTCGCATGCCAGTGAAATATTCTTGACCAGTTCGCTGGCGAAAAGGAATGCGCCGTTCAGCACGATGATGAATACAGGGCACGAGTCTGCATAATCGGAATTAATGCCGGCAGCTAACTCTGCAATGCGTTTTTCGATTGTTTCGCGCGAAATAAAAGGGACAAATGTTTTATCCAGAATGTTAATCATAATTTTGAAGTGCGAATCAAGTTCCAACAAATGACGATACGTTTGTTGGAATCCGGGCGCCGGAGCGTGTTAAATACTCTGAGGATCAATATTAACTCTTTTTTTAAAAACCGGGCTGCTGACAAACGCAAAATATAAATCCGGCGTTAATAGGACAGATTTCCCCCTGCTATGAGAAGATCAGTTGTTAACATAATCATATTCTGCTGCTTAACTGTATTTACAAGCCACATTGTGACCGCGCAATTATATTCTTCGGCCGAGCTGGACAAGAAGTATGCGATGGTTCTCCAGAATCCCGGGGTACAGATCGAGTCGACCGAGGCGATCAATAAATTGTACAATTACCAGTTCTACGAAGCAGATGCGGAGTTTCGGTGGCTCAAATACCGGTACCCCAAACACCCTATGCCCCATTTTTTGATGGGCCTGGCGGAGTGGTGGAAAATTGTACCGAACACAGAGAACGAAGCTTACGATAAAACCTTCCTCGCACAAATGGATTCGACCATTACGCTCGCGGAGGAGTTGTACGACGATCAGGAAAATAAAATTGAGCCTGCATTCTTCCTCGCCGCCGCCTATGCATTCAAAGGCCGGCTGTATGCGGAACGCGAAAGCTGGGCGAAAGCAGCATTTGCGGGCAAGAAGTCATTGAAGTATTTCGAACAATGCAAGGGTAATGGAGACCTTTCGCCGGAATTGCTATTCGGCGATGGACTGTACAACTACTATGCAGAATGGGTCCCTAAAGAGTACCCCATATTGAAACCGATCCTGGCGCTTTTCCCGAAAGGCAATAAGAAACTGGGCGAGCAGCAGCTCGAAAAGGTCGGGAACAATGCATTCTACACCCGTGTGGAGGCCCGCTATTTCCTTTTGCAGATTTACAGCATGGAAAACGAGTACAGTAAAGCCTACGAAATGGCTAAGTACATGTGGCAGACGTTCCCGAACAACCCCTATTTTGAACGGTATTTCTGCCGGACGGCTTTTGTTACCGGTAAAATGGCCGAAGCGGAGCAGGCCGCGCAGAATATCATTACAAAAATTAACCAGGGAATGCCAGGCTATGAAGGCGTAAGCGGCCGGAATGCAGCATATGTGCTGGCTTATTACAACATGAACTACCACCGCAACTATGACGCGGCCAGCGAATATTATAAGAAAGCAATAGACTATTCAACACAGACCAATTCCCTGAATGCAGGATACTACGTTTCGTCGTTGTTGGGTTTGGGCAAAATCGCAGAGCAAAAAAAGGACTACGACGAGGCATTGCGCTACTACAAACTCGCCGATGATCGGGCCGATAAAAAGTCCAGCCAGGATAAGGAGGCAAAGGCGGCGATCGCGAATTTGAAAAAGATGAAGCGCGAACAGCGGCGGAAACGGTAAGATGGCATCAATGCAAATGCTTCGACTCCGCTCAGCATGACATTGCGTTGTCACCCTGAGCGGAGTCGAAGGGCAATGCAAGATGCTACTTTTTCAATTCCGCATAATGTTTGAAAAACAGCGGGATCGTTTCAATGCCTTTGTAATAATTGAACAATCCATAGCTCTCATTCGGCGAGTGCAGTGCGTCGATATCCAGGCCGAAGCCCATCAGAATGCTCTTGCAGCCCAATTCCTGTTCGAAAAGCGCGACAATGGGAATGCTTCCGCCACCCCGGGTAGGGATTGGTTTTTTGCCAAATGACTCTTCCATGGCCAGTTCGGCCGCACGATATTCAACCGAATCAGTCGGAGTTACGTAGGGTAAGCCGCCGTGGTGAGGTACTACTTTTACCTTCACAGATGCCGGTGCGATGGATTCGAAATGCCTGGTGAAAATTTCGCAGATTTCGTCGTCGTTCTGGTGGGGCACGAGGCGCATCGAGATTTTGGCATGCGCTTTGGATGGCAGCACGGTTTTGGCTCCTTCGCCGATATAGCCGCCCCAGATGCCGTTTACATCCAAAGTAGGGCGTACAGAGGTTCGTTCGATGGTCGTATAGCCCCTTTCGCCCGCGACGTCGTCGATAGCGAGGTCCTTTTTATATTCTTCCAGATCAAATGGCGCCGCATTCAGTGCGGCGCGCTCGGAGGCGCTTAATTCCTGAACCTTGTCGTAGAAGCCCGGGATGGTAATATGCCCGTTTTCGTCTTTCAGCGAGGCAATCATTTCGCAAAGGACGTTAATCGGGTTCGCAACACCACCGCCGTACACGCCCGAATGCAGGTCGCGATTGGCACCCACAACTTCCACCTCCACATAGGTAAGTCCGCGGAGGCCGGTTTCAATTGAGGGAACGTCGTTAGCGATGATACTTGTGTCGGAAATGAGGATCGTGTCGCATTGCAGCATTTCCTTGTATTTTCGGACAAATGTCCCCAGGTTGGACGACCCGATTTCTTCTTCCCCTTCAATCATTACCTTCACGTTACACGCGAGCGTACCCGTGGCGAGCATAATTTCGAGGGCTTTGATATGCATATAAAACTGCCCTTTGTCGTCGCAAGCTCCGCGCGCGTAAATGCGGTCGTTCTTGATCACCGGCTCAAATGGGGGCGAATTCCAGAGTTCGTAGGGATCCGCCGGCTGCACGTCGTAATGTCCGTAAACCAGCACGGTGGGCAATGCTGGATCGATGATCTTTTCACCGTAAACCACCGGGTGGCCTTCGGTTTCGAAGATTTCAGCACGGTCGGCACCGGCTTCGGCGATGCGGTCGCGCACATATTCCGCGGCTTTGAGCATGTCGGGTTTGAACTTCGAATCGGCGCTTACCGACGGAATGCGTAGCAAATCGAGTAGCTCGTTCAGAAACCGGTCGCGGTTCTTTTCAATATATTCTTGCATTGAATGGTTGTTTTAGTCTTACTGAATCGGCGGTCAAGTTAAAAAAATAACCCCTAAGGTTGTGCCTCAGGGGTTAGGATTAACAAGGGTTAGATTAAGAATATCAGCTCCGGGCTTTCGATTTCGCGAAAATATTCACGCGGTTTTCGTTACCGTTGAGCAGGCGGACAATGTTTTTCTGGTGCGTAAAAACAACCAGGATGAACATCGTAAATCCGAAAACGACCAGCAACGGCTCAGGGTGCCCGAAAGCGCCTGTCCAGGAAAGTACCGGAAATGCCAGCGTCGCGAGGATCGAGCTCAACGATACGTACTGAGATGCAATTAGTGTCAGAATAAATATAGTAATACAAACGGACGCCAGTTCAGGATGAATAGCGAGTACCATTCCGAGCAGCGTGGCAATACCCTTGCCGCCTTTGAAATTCACGAAAATAGGGAAGATATGGCCGATAATAGCGATGATCCCGAAGATGATCTTATACATCAGGAGCTCGGTTTCGCCGATTTCGTTCATATAAAAAAGCATGGAAGCGAGGCAAGTGGCCGTCCAGCCTTTCAGTACGTCGATGAGCATTACAACTGTCCCGGCGCGTTTGCCTAATACCCGGAACGTGTTGGTGGCACCCGCGTTACCGCTGCCGTGTTTCCTGACATCTATTCCAAAATACCCAATGCCGTACCAGACTGAACTTGGGATGGAACCCAGCAAATAAGCAGCAACAATCGCAACTATTAATAAGGCAACACTCATTTTGTACTATTCAAAGATAAATTTAAATTACAAAAAGTTTTTCTCAAAAATACGATAGTTGGAGGATTTTACAAGCGAATGTGGTGTAAAACTACATTTCAGTATACTATTTTTCAAAAATTAGCAGAAACTATTGTGAATACTGCCAATCACATCAGAATCCTTCTGTGGCTTCCGCTTTTTTCTTCTTTTCTTCGGCTTGGGATGGCGCTGCCTTCTTCTTCGCAGTTTTCACGAGCTTCGCTTTCTTAAGGGCAGGTTGATAGAAATCGTCGAAGCGGTTAACAAACATTTCCTTCTCTTCAGTTCCAATGCTTACCAGCGTCATGTCCTTGGATTTCACATTCTTAGACTTCGCGACGATCTCGTCATTGAAATCCAGCATCGAAGAAACGACGCCCAGCTCGCCGGCTTTCAGGTCGAAATAATACCATACGTCCGGAGAAGCTTCCAAGTAAAGGCTAAACTCATCGCCTTCCACCCCGCGGCGGAGTTCCAGCACGCCGGTCATTTGTGCATTGATATTATTGCGGCCAAAATGCGACACGCCTATGGGGCCCTGCGAGTAGTACGCATTATGCACGGGCGACCAGTGCAGGTTCACATTCGAAAGTACCATGGGCATATCCAGCAGCGGCGAAGCTTCGAAAATCGGTTTGTAACCCCCGGCCGTCAGTTTCATGTAGGCATCCACACCTTTCGGGCCGATTAGTGCGGATAGTTTGCGGTTCAGCTGTTCGGGATCGTCGTCTGCGGCGGTGCTGTTCGATTCCGCGAGATTCGTTTCCACGATTTTGGCAGCGAGCGTGGGAGCGATCGGCGTCAACGCGGGCGCATTGAAGAGCAGCATGGTGTTGAATCGGAATTTCGAGCTATCCACCTGCACCTCGGCGCTCCCGACTGTTTGCAGCCAATTAGCCTGCATGAGTTTAAATGGCCCTGCGAAAGTGGCGAGGCCGGTTTTATCGTCAAAGCTTAGTGCACTGCCTTCGTCGATCAGTCCGTCGGCACCCGGTGGCGGGTTTACACGAAATGCTTTTTTATCCTCGTCGTAGCTCAGGTTACCTTGCGCCTGGTAAATATCCTCGTCCCCGTCCGAATCCTTCGGCGACAGGAAGCTCATGTACATACCCTTTGCTTCATTATAATGTAATCCGACAGAAAGTGGGATCTCATGCTCGTTTTTAAGGTCCTTATTGATTTTGATGGAAACCGATTCCCCCGGAGAATCCTTGTATACGATCCATGAACTCTGGAAATCCTTCCGGAACTTGATCACCGGTTTCACGAAACCATCCAGTTTCAGCGACGGCTCGTAGGCAACGAGGTTAATGGCGCCTTTATATTGAATGCGTGGTGACAGGAAAAGGTTTTCCGCTTCCTTGATATCTGCTCTTGCCGTGGTATAATACTTCACGCCCGGCGTAGCAGCTTTGTCTTTCGCTTTGCGCTTACCTTCCTCGCCCGATCCTACTTCCACGAGCTCGAAATTCTGCATTTTGATATTGAATGTATCCTTCCGCGCTGTAATGTACTGGTAAGTCGCCGAACCTTCGAAATGGTTTCGGGAATCGATGCGGATGTCGGCGTCGCGCAGGTGATGCGAGACATTCAGCGTATCGATCTCAATGCGCGCCTTTTTCAGCGGAACGATTTTACCTTTGCTATCAACGGCTACCATGCCGCGGTCCGGAATGATTTTCACGTCGGCAGTTTGAATGAAAGGCACCCCCCGGATATTCAAAGTCACTTTTTCGATGTCGTAAATGGCCTCCGAGCCGTTAAAGGTCAGGCCTTCCTGGTCCGGATCCGTAGAAGTATAGGAAGAAGTTTCACCCAAACCTTTCATCAGGATCGTCTTCTTGGTCATGTCCCATTTGGCGCTTCCGATGAGCGTCTGGTAGGAAGCGGTCGGGATTTGCATACCCGAAGAGTCATTCCCGAAACCCGATTCGTCGGTCACGAAGTTGGCAATGCCGGTTTTGAAGTTGAAATCAATATTGACATTGTTACCGGTCAGCAGCTTTTTGGTAGACTTCACATCCGCACTGTTGATCGCAAATGAGGATTTGTTAGCCAGAAACCCATCTTTATTGAACTTGATATCGGGCGACGTAAGCTCGGAATCGGCTCTTTTCAGCTTACCGTTTCCGTACAGGCCCGTCGAGCGCAGCAGCAAACTACCTTCCAGATTGGTCGTTCCCTGGTGGAACGCGAAGGATTTACCCGTGGTGCTGATAAACATGCTATCCGCATTGGGATACCATTTCAATGCATAATCCTTCAATGCCACTGCGGGGAAATAGCCCTTGCCAATCGTGGCTTCCTTAATGCTCGCCACATCGCCGGTTGCCATCAGGGAGTCGGAGGTAAGCAACACATTTTTGGCATTCATCGAAGCCGACAAGTATTTCAACACCGCTTTCGAATGCAAACCGGTGTTGTCCATGGTGAGCGTGTCGGTAAACTTCGCCAGTGCTTTGCCCTCGTACAGTTTTATGTCTGTAACCGGCGGTTTGTAGTCAAACCCGAGCGAGTTATCGGGCATGCTCTTCAAAATGGTCTGAATAGGCGGGATAATGCCATTGGAATTAAATGTACCCTCGAAAATGACGTCGCGTTGGTCGAGGCCGTCCATATCGATCTTGGGGATCTTGAAAAACACCTCCCTTGGGTAAAGCACGGTCCCTCGTTCCGGCTGGTCGAAATAGACGATCATACCATCGGGCACGACGAGCCTGGGTGACTTTTTAATGCCTTTCTGGATTCCCGACTTGTTTTTCGGATCGCTGAGATAGAATGTACCGCCTTTTTCATACTTCACGTGTCCCCCGACTTCGCCTTTCTGCCCTTTCGCGAACTTCTCGCGGGGCGTAAAGGTGATCGAATCGGACGGCGCCACATTCACGAAAAACTGGTTATAATCGAATTTGATATTCTGGCCGCGGAACTGATAGTTGGATGCGACCATCTGTCCGTTCAGCGTGAAATTGCGGTTTTTGCCAATAATCACCTTTTTGTCGGACGGAACGGCATATATTTTCAACGAATCGCTGACGATGAATTTCGAAACGCCCAGTACCGTGAGCATGGTATCGGGCAAGTAAATCGTCGCGTTGGCGACCTCATCGTTGGCTGCAAACTGGCCGCTCACCTGGAAATTGTCATAATCGGCCTTGTCCAGGTTGGCCAGGACGTACATCACGCCCTTTTTACTCAATGCGTATTCATCTGTTTCTTTATTGTAAATGAAATAGTCGTCGAGCGCGAGCCTTTGCAATGCATTGCGGATAATCGTCGGATTCTGCTTGAATTTGGTAGCGAGTTCTTCCGGCAGAAAAGACGTTTTTTTGGTCGTCTGCGCATAATTGGCAGCCATGATCAGCGGCTGGAAGCCAAACTCTTTGTTAATCTCCCTGAAACGCTCTTTTTTAAAATAATCGAAGGATTCGAGGCGGACTGGCACTTCTGTCTTACCATTAATCCGCAAAAACTCCACCTTATCGGTCGGGAAGCGCCAACGCATGGCTTGTGACCAGATATTCATTTTGTGATAGGAATCGCGGTAGGGAAGCGGGCCGTAGTCGGTTTTGTCCATCCGGCCGAGCCTTACCAGCCCTTCGTCATCATTGTATTTAAATGTAACGCCCGGGTGGATCAGCGAATCCGCGCCCAGCGGCATCGAGTACAGCGCAAAACTGGCTGTAAAAACGGAGTCTTTCAGCGCGAAACGCTTGCTGCGCGCCGTGAATGCCGGTTTCTCCTGGTATTTGACCTTAATGGTCGAATATTTGTCATTTAAAGCCGAGCTATACCTGTCCAAACCGATGAGCGAATAACCGCCCTTGTAATCGATATTCTTACGGACTTCTTTCAGTTTGGCATCGATGTCATTTGAAACGAAGCGCGGATATTGTGCCGGCTGGCCTTTGATGCGTTTCACACCGCGATATTCCACCGTTCCTTTGACCGGCGCCGCCAGGTAGTTGTCCGAATGCAGGGTACTGTTTTCGGCAACGAGTTTGGGGTGATTTATATTAAAAGAGTAGGCGTCGAGATCTGCATAAATACTTGAATCGCCCGCGGTTTGCCAGGTAAACTTGCCATTTTTACCGACAAACACCCCATCACGAAGGGATACACTGCCATTTGCCGGCCCGAAAACAATTGAATCGCCGCCGGCAACCATGGCAAAAGTGGCATTTTCAAGATCCATTAGTGGGCCTGCAATGACCGGTAAAGGGACCGGTTTTGTCGGCGCGATCACAAAGTTGGAGTCCACCGGAGTGTCCCAGCCGTCGTTAGCTGCCTGGGTTTCTTTGGCTACGGTCGTGTCTGCTTTTGTGTCGAACCTGTATTTGAAATCCCCGCCCAGCAAATAGAGCGTATTATAATTGCTGGCGTACAATTTGTTGCTTTCGGTGATCGGCAGGCTGGTTTGAAGTATCTTTTGGAAGGTTTTCGCATCGTATTTGTCGCTGGCATTGGCTGCTACGTCGAGGAAGCCATCCAGCTTATCGGGCGATTTTTTGGCCAGTGCCTGGGTGTTTCGGATGAGTAATGCCAGCAACGGCCCTCCTTTTTGCCCTTTTGCCACCTGCGTTTTGACAATCCCGATGAATTTCGCCTGCTGTTGTGCATTAACCCCCGACATCCAGACGCTGTCCAGCTGGGCCGTCGAGCGGATAAATTGGGGGTTCCGGCTGCCGTCCATGATCTTCCGGAGTTGCGGCATGAACTGCGCGGGATCGTCCGACAGTTTGACACCCTGTGCCATTGCGTTTTTTCCGATAAAAGTCAGCAGGTAGAGCAGTATGGCAAAGCGAAATATCTTCATGGTTTGTAGCTGTTAGCTTTCAGCAATTAGCTAATGGACTATTTGATTTTTTCAAAAACAACGGTTGCCCATTGGTTGCGCGTATTGGAGCGGAGTTTTTTCAAACCGTTTTCCATTGCACATTTTTCAATATCGGCCTGATCGGTTTCATAAAACCCGCTGGTGACAAGCCAGCCGCCTGGTTCCAGATGTTTTACATACGTCGGAATCTCCGCAAGCAGGATATTCCGGTTGATATTCGCCAGAACCCCTCCGAAAATTTTTTCTTCAGGCACATCCTGAATTGTTCCCTGAAACACCTCCGATTCGGCAGCAAGCCCGTTCATCGCAAAATTCTCGCGGGTATTTTCCACCGCCCATTCGTCAATATCGAAGCCCAGCAGATGCGAAGCGCCCAGCTTGTGCGCCAGAATGGCCAGGATCCCGGTCCCGCAACCTACATCCATGATCGAAAGACGTTCATGAGGCAGACTAAGTTGCTCGTTCATGACCAGCCACGTCGTTTCGTGATGCCCCGTACCGAACGACATTTTGGGTTGGATCAGCAAATCGTATTTAAAAGAGGGATCGGGCTCATGAAACGTTGCCCGCACGCGCACCTGGTCACCTACCTCAATCGGCTCGTAGCTTTTCTCCCATTCCTCGTTCCAGTTTCTCCTTTCTAACGATTTCCAGGTTGCGGCTATTGTCGTTAAATCCAGGTATTTGGCCGTTAAGTCATGGATCGCCTGCTCGTCAAAATCGCCCTCCTGAATGTAGGCGAGCAATCCTTCATCCGTTTCTACAAACGATTCAAACCCCGCTTCGCCCAGCTCTGCCATCAATATCTCCGAAAACTCGGGATCCACTTTCAAATCCAGTTCGATGTAATTCATTGTAATTGGTTATTGGTAAAAATTGTGGGGTGAAGGTGTTGAAAATTTTCAGGAATGCAAGCAAGTGGCTTGTAAGGATTGTTTCAAGCGTTTAATCCGCTCTTGGATTTTCAAATTAATACCGGTATTTTTAAATCAAACTTTAAAATAACGGGATTAATTTTTTAAATATGTTTCCCAGGACGATCGAAAAGGAAATCATTGAACTGGTATCGGACACACCGGCGATAGCGTTGCTTGGCCCCAGGCAGGTCGGCAAAACTACACTTGTCAAACAGCTAGCCACGCAATTTGCCCATCCCAGCATTTACCTCGATCTGGAATCCGACACCGACCTTAACAGATTGCGGGATGCCGAACTATATCTTGGAGAAAGAGAGGAATCTACGATTATCATCGACGAAATTCAGCGTATGCCGTCACTTTTCCCCTTGCTAAGATCATTAATCGATAAAAAGCGCGTTCCCGGGCGATTCGTTCTGCTCGGTTCAGCTTCGCCGGATTTACTCAAAAATAGCTCGGAAACGCTGGCAGGACGGATATCCTACCTGGAATTACATCCGCTAATGTTCGAAGAAGTGAAAGAAAAGGTCTCTTATCGTGAGCATTGGCTGCGCGGCGGCTTTCCTGATGTTCTGCAGGCGGCATCCAATAATTCCGCATTTCGGAAAATGGGAGATTTCATAAGTACTTATCTCGAAAGAGATTTGCCGTTACTGGGCATTCCTGCCAGTCCGCGTGATATGCGCTTGCTCATGAATATGCTCGTGAGCGTGCATGGGAGTTTACTGAATGTATCACAACTGGCGAATTCGCTCAAAATGAGTGTTCCAACAGTTCAAAACTATCTGGGCTATCTGGAAAATGCCTTTTTGATCAGAAGGTTGCAGCCGTGGTTCGTGAATATCAGTAAAAGGTTAGTGAAAACGCCGAAACTGTACATTCGAGATAGTGGAATGCTTCATTCGCTAGCCGGAATTACAGATTCCGAAGAGCTGGCAGGGAATATCTTGCTGGGCAACTCGTGGGAAGGTTATGTAATACAACAAGTAATTGCCGGCCTGCCTTACAACATTCAGCCCCATTTCTATCGTACGCAAGACGGTGCCGAACTGGATCTGGTGCTGGTAAAAGGCAACAATGTCAAAGTGGCGATCGAGATTAAATACACCAACAGCCCGGTACTAAGCAGAGGCAATACATTGGCCCGGGAAGATCTCGGAAGTCCGCCATTGCTGGTTGTAACACCATCCGCAGAGGATTATAATTTGAGAGAAAATGTGATTGTTTGCAGTATTGGGACGTTGGCGGAGCATTTGGAGAGGCTGTTAAAGTAGAAAACCCACCGATTTTTTCGATGGGTTCTATTATTAAATGCCTCCAACTTACGGCTTTCGCCGCTTCGCGGCCAGATCATGCGCCGTGTCATAGTACGATCGCAAGTTCATCCAGTCAAACACATCCGAAATGTTCTCGACGCGGTTGCGTTGCATAATGCGGTCGCGGCGCTGCATACGGACGAATTTGAATAGGATATCGGCCAGTTGGTCTGCGGCTTGCGAGAAGGTCTGCGATTTGCGGTTGATGACATAAATGCCCCGGTTTTCGTAGTCACGCATGATTTGCATGATGTAGTCGCCGAAACCTGACAAGTCGCTGGTGACTGTCGGAACACCGCGGACGACACATTCGAGTGGGGTATAGCCCCAGGGCTCGTAGTAGCTCGGGAAAACGCCCAAATGGCAGCCGCGCACAAATTGTCCGTAATCCAGACCGAATAATGGATTGGTCGAAGCGATAAAATCCGGGTGATAAACGATTTTGACGCGGTCGCGCTCGTTGTTGACCAGGTTTGCACGCTTGCAGAAATCGGTAATGCCGTCTTCCTGTTTGAGGTCGTGCGTGACAAATGCGGGAAGCTTGTCGGTTTTCCAGCTCTGGATCGTCCTTCTCAAACGCAACCGCCAGTATTCATCCACAAACTCGTTCAAATCGGGCATTTTGTGATCGGCTCCCGAAGCAGTGGCAAGGAAAAGCTTTTCACCTACTTCTTTCTCGATGGCCGTACAGGTCTCCTGCAACTCGTTCAGCACCGCACGCGATTGCAGAACATCAGGGTTGACCGACGTATAGGGCTGTTTCGTTACAATGAACATCACCACTGTCATATCCATATTGGCCTGCACCATTTTCCAGTTCAGGCGCGCCAGGGCTTCCAGCGTGAGGTCGTAACCTTTGTTGGAATACTCATAACGGCCGGAAGTAAAGAAATAGAGCGTCTTGTCCAGGTCGAACGAGTAGCTGGGAAAGAAATGCCCCATCACAAATTCATGGATGCGTTCCTTATGCTTCAAATGCAGGTTCTGGAATTCGTGTACCGCCTGGAAGCGTACGACGTTGAGACCGTTTGGCGTAACCAGGTCGGGCATACGGCCGAGGAACACTTCGCATTCGCGGGCGGTAACGTCGCTTACCGTAGTGAGCACGTGAGCACTCAATGCTGCCTGGCGTTCAATTGAGCATTGCGCAAGGATACCGTAGTTTTTAGCTTCCTGTTCCCAGTCGAAGAAAGGCAGTTTGTTATAAAAACCCGATACATTCTGCGCCAGGTAACGGCCCAGCATGGTCGCGTGCGTTGTGAACGTCATGGCGATCTTGACATTCTCGCGTTTCAGCTCCGGGAGCCCGGTACTTGCCATCCATTCGTGGAATTGCGCCGAGATTTCTTCGCGTTTAGCATTCTCTTCCGCGTATTCTTTCAGGAATATACGTACGAGTTCTCCAAAACAAAGTGTCTGATTGACAAGGTGTTCGACGTTGATCGTCGGGATACGGTTCTTTTCCCAGAGGTTAAATTTGATCGCATCGAGCTGGCCCATAATGCTGTCGACATCGAACAGCACCACGCGGGGCTTCCCGGTCACGAGCCAGTAGCCGTAATACACCGCGAAACCCATATCACGCATCCGCTTCACGACCCGCCCTGCCGGGGAGTCGTCCAGATCGTGAATCATTTCAAATTCGGAAGACGCTTTCTTTTCGAAATAAGGCCCAAGGAGAAAATAGTTCTCTTCCCATTTCTCAACCATGGCGGGCACCTTGGTCCTTATTACGGTATATATCCCTCCAACTTGATTACAAACCTCCCATGCAACTTCGAACAGGACGTTTTTCTTAGTGGTTTTGACAAATGGTTCCAATTAGGGTACAGTTTAAGCGTTACTAGGGTATTTAATGGGACTCTGCTTCCGGTTATGTCACAAAAATCCTTGTTATTACACAATAAATATGCAGAAAAATAATTCAGAATTACAACACCTGAATGTTTGCGCACACAGCCGGAAAGCCGGTTTAAAACATCATTCCAGGGTCAAAATATAACTAAGTCAAGAAAAGGCAACTAGCGCCGATTTTCATATACCGATCCAAATCAATCCGTTATTGCTCGAAATTAAGACGGTTGTCGGCTAACTTTGTTCCAAAATACGTTACTTTGGTTGGATTAACATTTTGCATTGGTCAGATAGTGAAAAAATTTAAAATTGTTGCGCTTTCCTTCGTTATTATCATGTTTTTGCTGGAAAGTTGCATGGCTCAGAGCGCGGAAACAGAGAGTAATCTGCCCCCGAAGAGAGAGTTTAGAGCGGTCTGGATTGCCACTGTCGACAATATTGATTGGCCAAGCAGCAAGACCCTTCTCCCCGAGGAGCAGCAGGAGGAATTCTCTGAGCTGCTTGATTTTCACAAGCGGGTAGGGATGAATGCGGTGTTCGTGCAGGTGCGCGCGGCGGGAGATGCTTTCTATGCCAAAAGCCCCGAACCATGGTCGGAGTGGCTCACGGGCGTGCAGGGGCGCAAGCCCGAGCCTATGTGGGACCCGCTCGACTTCATGATCACCGAGGCGCACAAGCGAGGCCTTGAATTTCATGCCTGGCTGAACCTCAACCGCCTCGTGCACAAATCTTCCAAAAGCGTTTCAGCAGAGAATATCAGCCGACTCCATCCGGAATGGATCCTGACTTACGACGGTTATAAGCTCTTCGATTTCGGGATCCCGGAAGTGCGGAAGTTTATTACCGATATGACGGTCAATGTCGCAAAGAACTATGATGTCGACGGCATTCATTTCGACGATTATTTTTATCCATACGCCGCTCCGGGGCAGGTTATTCAGGACGATGCGACGTTCCGTAAATATTCCGACGGCTATACCAACAAGGCCGACTGGCGCCGCCACAATGTAGATCTATTGGTAAAACAAATCCACGAGGCGCTCGAAGCCTTGAATCCGCGGCTCAAATTCGGGATCAGTCCATTCGGTGTGTGGCGTAATCGGGACCGCGATGCGGAAGGTTCCAAAACTTTCGGAGCGCTGGCGTCGTACGACGATCTTTTCGCGGATAGTCGCCGATGGGTGAAAGAAGGCTGGATCGATTACATTGCACCGCAGGTGTATTTCTCGTCGGGTTTCAACAGGGTACCTTATAAAAACCTCGTAGACTGGTGGACCGAGAACTGCTTCGAAAGACATTTATATATTGGTATGGGTGCTTACCGCGTCGGATACAAGGATAAAGACTCACATTGGTCGAACCCCGCAGAGATCCCGAATCAGGTCCGGTACTTCCGCGATAGTGAAGCTGACGGGTCGATTTTTTTCAGTTCAAGATCTTTAAGGGCTAACAGTCTGGGGTTTGTGGATTCGTTGAGAAGGGACCTTTTTAAATACCCGGCATTGATCCCGACTATGCCCTGGAAGGATAAAATTCCGCCGCTGTCCCCGAAAAGCCTGAAAGCCACGCTGCTTTCGCGCGGCATTGAACTTACATGGGAACAGCCTGATGAAGCCGCCGACGGCGATAAGGCCTGGTACTACGTCATTTACCGCTTCCCGCCCGACGAAAAGGCCTCCGCCCACGATCCGCGCCGCATTCTCGGGATGTGTTATGAAGGCGAAAAGTTTGTGGATATGACTGCCGAGGCGGGCAAAAGATATGTTTATTATGTTACGGCGGTGGATCGGCTGCACAACGAAGGGCGGCCGATCGGGCCGTTGCGCGTGGAGGTACACGATCAGAAGCTAGTCAGGTTTTAGGTATGAGCAATTCTATTCAATACGAATATAAACCCGAGCATTTCATTGCTTCGGCACCTACCAAATACAATTCGGAAAACCTCCGTACGGAGGAGATGGTGCTCAATATGGGCCCGCAGCACCCGTCGACGCACGGTGTATTGCGGCTGGAAGTAGTGACCGATGGCGAAGTTGTGATCGACGTCGTGCCGCATTTGGGTTACCTGCACCGGTGTTTCGAGAAGCACGCCGAGTCACTGCCATTTAATCAGATTATCCCTTATGTGGATCGCATGGATTACGTGGCTGCGATGAACTCCGAGCATGCCTATGTAATGGGTGTGGAAAGAATGCTGGGTATTGAAAACGATATTCCCAAACGTATTGAGTATATCCGCGTCGTGGTGGCCGAGCTGAATCGGCTGGCCTCACACTTTGTCGCACTTGGTACGTACGCGATGGACATAGGCGCGTATACGCCCTTCCTGTGGATGATGCGCGACCGCGAGCAGATATTGCGCCTGCTCGAATGGACGTGTGGCGCGCGGATGCTGTACAATTATATATGGATAGGCGGATTATTCTACGACCTGCCCGTCGGTTTTGAGGAGCGCTGCGGCGAGTTTATCAAATATCTGAAACCGAAGCTCACCGAACTACAGCAGCTAGTGGTGGACAATAAGATATTCATTCAAAGGACCGCAAATGTGGGCGTGTTGCCATTGGATGTTGCTATTAATTATGGTTGTACGGGCCCCATGTTGCGCGGTTCGGGTTTGCGATATGATTTGAGAAAAGTAGACGGCTATTCCGTTTATCCCGAGCTGGATTTCGAAATACCCATTGGCGAAGGCAAGCTGGGCAAAGTGGGCGATTGCTGGGACCGTACCTGGGTGCGGGTGGTGGAATGCTGGGAATCTGTGAAAATCATTGAGCAAAGTCTCGTACGGTTGCAGGGAGATTACAAAAGAACCCGTGATTTCGACCCACAAGCTATTGTTCCTAAAAAGATTCGCCCGAAAGCGATGGATTTCTACGTGCGTGCGGAGAATCCGAAAGGGGAGCTGGGCTTCTATTTCCGGACGGACGGCCGCTCTGACATTCCGGTGCGTTGCAAGGCGCGGGCTTGTTCCTTTAATAACCTTTCGGTAATTGGTGAAATATCAAAAGGCGCATTGCTGGCTGATTTGGTCGCGGTGATTGGCTCTATCGACGTGGTAATGGGAGAGGTCGACAGGTAATTTTTTAGAATAGTATATAAATGCAAAGAGCCGCATCAAGCGGCTCTTTGCATTTATACTGTATGCGTCGATTATGCTTCCGCAGCTACACCTACCAGGTCATGCTTTGCCAGAAACTCAGCGATCTGTACCGCATTGGTAGCAGCTCCTTTGCGCAAGTTGTCCGCTACGATCCACAGGTTCAGTGTTTTAGGCTGAGATTCGTCGCGGCGGATACGGCCTACGAAAGTTTCGTCTTTGCCGTGAGCCGTTAATGGCATTGGGTACAATGCATTTTTCGGATCGTCCTGCACGATTACGCCTTCGGTTTCGCTCAGGATCTGGCGTACTTCGTCGAGATCGTACTCATTTTCGAACTCGATGTTAACAGCCTCAGAGTGACCGCCGATCGTAGGGATACGAACAGTGGTCGCAGTTACCGCGATGCTGTCGTCGCTCATGATCTTCTTCGTCTCGTTGGTCATCTTCATTTCCTCTTTGGTATAACCATTGTCAAGGAATACGTCGATGTGCGGCAGCACGTTGAGGTCGATCTGGTGCGGGTACACTTTGCCTTTGCTGTGGTCGCCGGCGCGCTCGGAGAACAATTGATCCACAGCAGCCTTGCCAGTTCCGGTTACCGACTGGTAAGTGGAAACAACCACACGTTTGATTTTATATTTTTTGTGCAACGGGTTCAGCACCACCACCATTTGAATGGTAGAGCAGTTCGGGTTTGCGATAATTTTGTCTTCTTTCGTCAATTCACTTGCATTGATTTCAGGAACCACCAGTTTTTTGGTAGGATCCATACGCCAGGCCGAAGAGTTATCCACTACTGTGATACCAGCTTCCGCGAATTTCGGTGCAAGGGCCAGTGAAGTACCACCGCCGGCCGAGAAGATCGCGATCTCCGGTTTGGCAGCAATCGCATCCTCGAAGCCGATCACCTTTATCTGTTTACCCTTGAATGTAACTTCCTTACCAACAGACCTTTCAGATGCGACGGCCAATAGCTCCGTCACCGGGAAATTACGCTCTTCGAGCACTTTGAGGATTTCGCCGCCCACCAAACCGGTAGCGCCTACTACTGCGATTTTCATTCTTGCATTAAGATTAAAAATGGATAGAATATGATTTACTCTCTGCGAACGACTTACTCCGCCCTCGCGAAAAGTGCCGCAAATTTACGCAGTTTTTTAAAATGATACCGGAAAATCACCCATTAATGCATTAAAATTCAGGAAGGAACGGGCAAAGCCGACATTTCAGAGTCGTTTACTAGGCTTTTCAGGACTCGGAATGTTGCCGTTTAATTTCTGAAATCGTACATACGCTCAGGCGTAATACACAGGTCGAGCGGGATGTCATACTGATCGATATCCTCAATTGCATCGACTTCTTCAAATAGCGAAAGGCCCATTTTAATGCAATCGGGACGGGTTTGCGGCAGGAACCTGTCGTAATATCCCCCACCGTAGCCGACCCGGTAACCCTGGCGGTCAAACGCAAGGAGTGGGACCAGGACAATGTCGATTTCTTCCGGCCGGATTTTCTCGGACGTCGTTGGGTCTGGCTCGGGAATGCGCCATTGATTCGTGACCAGATGGGTGAAGGGCGTCACCAGAAAATGTTCCATCTCACGCGTACCAGGTATGATGTACGGCGCGGCAATGCGTACGGTCGGGAATGACTTTCGTAACTCGGTTATTATCCGGAACGTATCGACTTCACGAGCGTTTATCTGCGGCAGAAAAGTATGCAGCGTCTGAAATGTTTTGGCTTTGAGATAGTTTGAAAGGTTAAGACAGATCGACTCATTCAGGTGTGCGAGTCCGTCCTGCGGCAGAAGCTTCCTTTTTCTTGAAAATTCGTTTCTCAGCGTAGCCTTATTCAGAACGGTAATTTGCCTCATAATTTCGCGCAGAAGAGAAGGGTCTCCGGTAATGCTCAGCCCAAGGTATGTTTCGGCTTCTATTAAAACGCTTTTCCCACCGATTACAACCCGGATAACCTCGACATCCTGTGAACCTGCCATTCCTCTTTGGGAACTTTCAATGACGGCAGACATACTTTTGAGCACATTTTCAAGTCTTTTTCGAAGACCCTCATCGTACTCATTTCCTATTCGTACGGTTTCTTGTTTTACCATAATTTTACAAAGGAGCTTTTATAAGCGAGGTGAGAAAATTCGTCATTTTTAACCTATTGTTCGTACTTTCACGGTCTGATTTCAAAATCTTTAACTATTGTATAGAATTTAAGACATGAGCAAAATTAAAGTTGACAATCCCGTCGTAGAACTGGATGGCGATGAAATGACCCGCATCATCTGGAAATTTATCAAGGAAAAACTGATCCTCCCTTACATAGACGTAGATATCAAATACTACGACTTGGGTATCGAGTACCGCGACGAGACCAATGACCAGGTGACTATCGATGCAGCCAACGCGATCAAAGAATACGGCGTGGGTATCAAATGTGCGACCATTACACCTGACGAAGCACGTGTTGAAGAATTCGGTCTGAAACAAATGTGGAAATCGCCGAACGGAACCATCCGTAACATCCTCGATGGTACTGTATTCCGTGAGCCGATCGTAATGAGCAACGTACCACGCCTGGTTACTAACTGGACTGCACCTATTATCGTAGGACGTCACGCATTCGGTGATCAATACCGTGCTACCGACTTCGTAGTTCCCGGGAAAGGTAAACTGACCATCAAATTCGAAGGCGAAGACGGCCAAGTGATCGAGCACGAAGTGTACCAGTTCAAAGGTGCCGGTGTGGCGATGGGTATGTACAACATCGACGAGTCGATTCGTGGCTTTGCGCGTTCTTGCTTCAATGTGGCTTTGGATAAAGGATGGCCTCTGTACCTGTCTACCAAAAACACCATCCTTAAAAAATACGACGGCCGCTTCAAGGATATTTTCCAGGAAGTGTACGAAAACGAATACAAAGGAAAAGTACATTACGAGCACCGTCTGATCGATGACATGGTGGCTTCCGCATTGAAATGGGAAGGTAACTTCGTATGGGCTTGTAAAAACTACGACGGTGACGTTCAGTCGGATACCGTTGCACAAGGTTTCGGTTCACTGGGTCTGATGACTTCTACATTGGTTACGCCGGATGGCAAAACAATGGAAGCTGAGGCTGCGCACGGAACAGTAACCCGTCACTACCGTGAGCACCAGAAAGGCAAGCCAACTTCCACTAACCCAATTGCTTCCATCTTCGCATGGACACGTGGTCTGGCGTTCCGTGGTAAACTGGACAACAACCAGCCGCTGATCGACTTCTCGGAAGCGCTTGAAAAAGTGTGTATCGAGACTGTGGAAAGCGGAAAAATGACCAAGGATTTGGCTGTGGGTATCTACGGAAACGATGTGAAACACGGTGAGCACTACCTGTACACGGAGGAGTTCCTGGAAGCGATCGACGCTAACCTGAAAGCTGCTTTGGCATAATATTCACATTTAGTGGTACAAAGCCACCGGTTTCGCGAGAAGCCGGTGGCTTTTTTTGTCGCGGGTACTATTTTAATATATATTACTGGGAATGTACTTAATAAACCCGACCCAGTGATCAAGGCTTTTTACATCGTAACTGCGCTCATTATGCTGACCGTGAATGGTTTGCGGGCCGGAAATGATGTAAATGCAAGGCAAGTCGCTGGCAGGGACACAGTCGCCACGGCCGATTCAGCACAAAAGGTGATGCAAAAGGACCTGATCGACGTGCTCAGAAAGTGGAAATCGAAGGACAAATCGGATTCGGTACGCGTTCCGAAGATCCGCTCCGGCAAGCCGATTTTCTCGCTCGTGCCTGCGGGTGGGTACACGCTGTCGTCCGGACTCACGGGCTCGCTCAATGCGAACATCGCATTCTACACGAGCAACCCCAAAACGACCAACATTTCGAGCATTACCACCAATTTCATTTATACGGAATACAAGCAAATGACCATCCCCGTCCAGGCGAACATCTGGACGAGGCATAATAACTATAATTTCGTAGTCGACTGGCGGTTTTTCAAATACCCGCAGGATACATATGGGTTGGGTATGGATTCTAAAATAAGCGATGCTACGGGTCTGAAATACAAACATTTGCGATTGCATCAGACGGTTTTGAAGAAAATCGGGAAATCGTTTTTTGTCGGACTGGGCTTCGCGTACGACAAAAGGTGGCAAATCATGCAGACGAATAAGGAGGAGAAACTGAACCAGGACATTAAAGATTATGGATTGGGGCACAAATCGTCGTCCGTGGGACCGCTGGTAACCGTTGCTTACGATAGCCGGACGAACTCCATTAACCCGCTCAAAGGTTTTTATAGCAACGTCCAGTTCCGCCCGAACATGACCACCCTCGGCAGCACCAACAACTGGCAATCCGTCGTGATCGACGTCCGGAGATATTTCAACTTCCCGCAAGGTAGTCAGAACACGCTCGCGTTCTGGAATTACAACTGGCTCACCATCGGCAAGCCCCCCTACCTTGATCTTCCTGCTACCGGCTGGGACCCGACCAATAACATCGGCCGCGGCTATATTCAGGGCCGGTTCAGGAGCACTAATCTACTCTACTTCGAATCCGAATATCGCTTTGCATTCACCAAAAACGGCCTTTTTGGAGGCGTAATATTTGCCAACGCGCAAAGTGTTTCCGACTGGCCTTCCAAAACATTCCGCAAAATCGCTCCCGCGGGAGGATTGGGCATTCGTATTAAGGTGAATAAAACCTCCGGCGCCAATATTGCGATTGATTACGGGTTTGGTATGGATGGGTCGAGAGGGCTGTTTGTGAATTTGGGGGAGGTGTTTTAAATTTATAGAAAACACACTATGCTTCCTGATGTACAGACTGATTTTTACGGATCGGGCTTTAAAGAGCCTGAAAGCTCTCCAGAAGAGAGAGGCTGGAAAGATTATTGCTCAGCTCGAAGAACTGGCGGACTCTCCCCAATCCAAAGCTAATGTGAAATGTCTCCAAAACCATCCAAGGGCCGTATTTCGTCTAAGAGTCGGTGATTACCGGGTTCTTTTCAATAAATATAATGAGTTTGAGGTTTTAGAAATTATTGATGTAGGACACAGAAAAGAGATATACTAATGAATCTGAACGCACAAATTATAGAAGAGGACGGCAAGCCAAAGTTCGCAGTTTTGCCGATTGGCGAGTATGAGGCATTACTTAGTGAGCTTTCAGATTTTGAAAGCATCGAAGATCTTTCGGACTATTTGACTGCTGTAAAAGTTAAAGCGGAAACCAAGACTTGGCATAGTCTGGAAGACGTGAAATCGCAACTAGGGATCGACTAGTCTTAGTCTTCCCGTCCCTCCTTCCGATTTGCATCCGCCATCCTGACAATCTTAGGCGAAAACCTCGCCAGCACGGTCACCAGCTCTGACTGCGCGGAAATCACATCTTCAATATTCTTATAAACCATCGGCGATTCATCGAGGTCACCACCAATGAGTTGAATACCATTGTCTTGCAATATTTTGTTCATTTGGCTGCGGGTGGTCGTCGTGAATGCTTTCGTGCGCGAGAGCAGGCGTCCGGCCCCGTGCGAGGCGGAGCTGATGGAGGCGGCGTTGGCTTTACCGCGTATGACGTAGCCAGGCTGCGCCATGGAGCCGGGGATAATGCCCAGTTCGTCGGTGCCGGCGGGTGTGGCGCCTTTGCGGTGAACGATCACTTCGCGGCCGTTGGCGAGCGTTTCCTTCCAGGCGAAATTATGATGGTTTTCGATGATTTTTAATGGCTTTTCGCCCAGCGACTTAGCCATTTTGTTATGGATTTCGTGGTGATTGGCCGAAGCATATTCGCCCGCAAGGTTCATCGCGATCCAGTATTCCTGGCCTTCTTCCGTGTTCAAATCCAGCCACGCCAAATGCGCGGCCTGCTTGGGCAGTACCGTTTTTTGCATGGCCAGTTTGGAATAATAATTGGCGACAGTTCCTCCGAAGCCGCGTGAGCCGGAATGCGAGAGCAGGGAGAGGTACTCGCCTTTCGGTAAATTCAAAAGCGGATCATTTTCAAATACTTCTACGATGCCCCATTCTACAAAATGATTGCCGGTGCCGGACGTACCTAGCTGCCGGTAAGCCTTGTCTTTCAAAGAACGGATCGTTTTGGTGGCTTCCCATTCAGGCTGGTCCATGATGCTTTCGTCGTATTTCCGCGCGGTTTCCCCGCCCATGCCGAATTTGGTATTTTCAGTCAGGATCTTTTTCAGGAAATGCGGCTCGCGTTTGAGGTAATCGGTCGGAATATCGAATACCGACATACACATGCGGCAGGCAATGTCGACACCCACGGCGTAGGGGATTACTTTATCGGCTTCCGTGGCTAATACGCCGCCGATCGGTAATCCGTAACCCTGGTGTGCGTCGGGCATTAATGCACCAGCGACCGATATGGGTAAGCTAACGGCCGTTTCCATTTGTAGTAATGCGCCTTTTTCGATATGCTCTTTACCGAAAACAGCGTAATCCAGCTTGTCTTCGCGGAGATGGAAAGTGTTTTTTGCCTGAGGCTCTTTTTCTACGAGGGTCAGTACTGATTCTTCATTGTAAATCAGTTCTTTGCCGGCGTCGGTGAGTGTGATTTCCGTTCCTGCTTTTTTGAGATCGAAAACCGTTTTGGCCAGATTCGTGAGCTTGTTTTTGGAATAAGCATACTTTTTTGGATCATTCAGCATTTTGACGAGCATCAGGAATACCTTCTCTCTCGGGTATTCCGCACGATCGTGCAGGCCGTTCGCGACGCGCAGGAATGCCGGGCGCAGGTCCTCCGGCACGGTGGCCAGGAAAATGATTTCTTCGATGGTAATTGGTGTGTCCATGGACAAATATCGTTGTTGGTGGCGCCATTTCAAGCAATTAGAGCCCTCTGCCTGCTAACTAATGCGTTGCCGATAAATCTTTCTTAACATAATACAATGCAACTGCCAAAAAAGCCGTACCTTTGCGGGCAATTTGTTGATACAGTTCGCAGTACCTTCTTTAACTTAATTAAAACATTGCAATGTCCGCAGTAGCAGAGCAAACCCGGTTGTTGGCCGACCGGATCAACGCGCTCGAAGAATCTTCGACGCTGGCGATGACCAAAATGGCCCGTGAACTGGCCGCACAAGGCCACAAAGTGATCAGTCTGAGCGTTGGTGAGCCAGACTTCAAGACGCCCGCACACATTTGCGAGGCCGCTAAAAAAGCCATCGACGATGGTTTTCATGGTTACTCACCCGTAGCAGGTTACCCTGATCTGCGAAAGGCTATTGCTGATAAGTTAAAGCGCGACAATAATATAGATTGGAAACCTGAAAATATCGTGGTTTCGACCGGTGCCAAGCATTCACTCGCGAACGTGGTCCAGGTTCTGGTAAATCCGGGCGACGAAGTGGTGATCTTCGCACCTTACTGGGTGAGCTATTCCGAAATGGTGAAACTGGCCGAAGGTAAATCCGTAATTATCGACGGTGCTTTCGAAAACGATTTCAAAGTAACAGCTGCTCAATTGGAGGCAGCCATCACGCCACGTACGAAAGTGGTGATGTACGCTTCGCCGAACAACCCGACGGGCGCTGTTTACTCAGAAAAAGAATTGAGAGAAATCGCGGCAGTACTCGAAAAACACGAAGGTGTTTACGTGCTGGCTGACGAAATCTATGAATACATCAACTTTACCGAAGAAGGGCATTTCAGTATCGGTTCCATCCCAGCATTGAAAGACCGCGTGATTACTGTAAACGGTGTTGCGAAAGGTTATGCGATGACAGGCTGGCGGATCGGCTTCATCGCGGCGGCCAAATGGATCGCGGACGGTGTTGAAAAACTGCAAGGCCAGGTAACTTCGGGAACGAACTCGATCGCGCAGAAAGCGGCGACTGCTGCATTCAACGGCCCGAAAGAGCCTTCTATCGAAATGGCGAAGGCATACCACCGTCGTCGTGACCTGGTGGTGGGCTTGCTGAAAGAGATTCCGGGTTTCAAAGTGAATGTACCGCAAGGCGCCTTCTATGCATTCCCGGATGTGAGCTATTACTTCGGGAAATCGGATGGTGAAACGCTGATCAAAGATTCCGATGATTTTGCCAACTGGCTTTTGAACAAATCTTATGTTTCGACCGTAGCAGGTTCGGGTTTCGGAGCGCCAAACTGCATTCGTATCTCGACCGCCGCTGCTGATGAAGCACTGGAAGAAGCGGTAAAACGCATTAAAGACGCGGTTGCGACTTTGAAATAACATCAAAATGAAATCATAAAAGCCTCATGGGTGTTACCTGTGAGGCTTTTGTGTTGTTTTACATTGCAATAGCACACCTTTTTTTGAATAAATAAGCCTAGGGCCTACCGCTTAAAGCTTACAGCCAAACAATGAGCAAATACTATTTTTTAAAAGTAAAAGAGATAGAGAAAGAAACGGAGGAAGCTGCGACTATCCATTTCTGGCACCCGATTAATGAAGTAGTTCAATATCGACCGGGGCAGTTCCTGACGTTGTTGCTGCCTTTTGAAGATAAAAAGATCCGAAGGTCGTACTCGATGTCGAGTTCGCCTTACACGGACGTTTCCCTGGCGATTACCATTAAGCGGGTACCGGGTGGTTATGCCTCTAACCTCCTGCTCGACACGATAAAAGAAGGGGATGTGCTGGAAGCACTGGAGCCGATGGGCCATTTCTTTCCCAAACAAGCCGATGACCAAACACGCCAGGTAGTATTTATTGGTGCGGGAAGCGGTATTACTCCGTTGTTTTCGATTTTGAAATCCGTTCTGATGGTGGAACCGGAAAGCGAAGTTTTTCTGATTTACGGTAGTCGGAGAGAGGACAGCATTATTTTCAAGGACAAAATTGCGGCTCTGGAGCGCAAATACGGGAATCGTTTTACCGTCGTACATACATTAAGCCAGCCTAGCGAAGGCTGGGAAGGCGAAACCGGACGGTTGAATAAAAGCCACGTGCTGAAAATTATCGAAAAGCTTCCAACATTGGACAAAAAAGAGGCGGAATACTTCCTGTGCGGCCCGGAAGATATGATGGAAGAAGCGCATCGCGCACTTTCGATCCTGGCGGTGTCCGAGGGCAAGATCCGGAAGGAGAGCTTTGCCACGGCTACGTCTGTGAAGCCGGGCGAGGTGACGGTAGAACCGGAAGCAGAGGACGACGATTCTCCCAAAACGCGTGAAATCACGTTGTTTTATGAAGGTACTGAATATAAATTGCCCGTAAAGCCGCATGAAACGGTGCTGGAAGCGGCGTTGAATATGGATATCGATCTGCCCTATTCGTGTCAGGCCGGTATGTGTACTGCGTGTATGGGCCGGTGCACATCCGGGAAAGTACAAATGGATGAAGAGGATGCGCTTTCGGAAGCGGAGCTTAATGAAGGATTTATTCTCACGTGCGTGACACACCCGATGAGCGACGATGTAGTGATCGAAGTAGAATAGGAATTTCTCTATACAATGAAAAGGGCAGCGATTCAGTCGCTGCCCTTTTTGCTCAGTCTTTCGGATCCTTTTTAGGAGGAAGCGGTGGTTTGGCTGCCGGTGCCGGTTTTGCGGGCAGAGCGGGAGTCACTTTCGCGGGCGCGGCTACCGGGGCAGGGGGTGGGGGAGGAGGAGTTCCCGCACGTCGCATACGCCCGCTACGCGCAACCCGCGGTGCACGCGGAGGCTCTTCGAGACCGCGCATTTTCATATACATCGCGTTTTCCCGCCCAATGTTCATACCCAGCTCGCTGATTTTATAATTCACCTCTTCAATTTCCCTTTGGATTTTCCGTTCAGGCTCTTCGGCCTTTAAAACTTCTTTTGTGGTATTGGAAATCTGATTGTTGAGATCTGAAATAACCTGTTCCTGGGCCTTGATCTGCTGCTCAAAATCGGCTAACTGCTTGTCCAATTCTGCGTCGCTGAGTTTCGATTCCTTGCCATCCTGATTGAAAATGACAGATCTCTTTTCCATCAAATCGGATCTCAGTTCCTCTGCACGGCGTTTTTTCCATTCAATTTTCTCGATCTCGCGTTGAAACCGCTCTACTTCGAACAGGTATTTTTCTCTTTCGCGATGCAACTCCTGCAATCTTGCATGATAAGGTTTCAAATCATCCTCCATTGCCCTGATCTTGTGGCTAAGATCCCACAGCTTTTTGTCCAGAGTGTCATTACCGGTTTGTCCGAAGTCGGGCTCAGGGGCTTCAATATCAATCTCTACGTGAGCCAAATCCGCTTCTATATTTTCGAGAATACCTTCATCAACAGTTACTTCCGCCATTTCCTCCATTTCATGCTCTGCGTGGATATCCGTTTTCGCAGGTTTCCGTTTTTTAATGGTCATGTGCTTGGCGGCTTTTCTTTCCTTATCCTTTTCAACCTTTTGTGCCACAGCGTATGCCGAAATACCAATTACCAGCCCAATTGCAAAAATCATCGCCGGAAGGCTCGAAAATGTGCGGACGGGTTTGGGATTTAAACCTAAAACACGTTGTACACGGTGTAGTAACAATGGTTTTTTGGAAGCAAAAGTCATAGCCAATCCCGGGGTTGCCTGCCACTCGGCCACTTTCACCAGGGCATGGGCGAGGGACATTTTGTCGCCGCAAACGGCCAGCGCGATGTCGTCGCAGCAATGCTCTCGTTCGGCGCGCACTTTTTCGGACAGCCACCAGATCGCAGGATGGAAGAAAAAGATAACCTCCACGAACGATTGCAGCATATTGATCAGGTAATCGTTCCTGCGGATATGCGCCAGCTCATGTGCGAGGATAGCTTCGACCTGTGCTGTGGAAAACCCGGACAGCAAGCCGATCGGGATCAGTACTACCGGGCTGAATGTGCCTATCACCATGGGTGTGAGTACTTTTGCGGTTTCACGGAACTCCACGGCTTTGGAAATATTCATTTTGGCAATGATCACGCCAAACCTTGCCCGCCACTCTTTGTCCATGACGATTTTGGCATTAATACGCAGCCTTTCCGTGAATATCCAGCCGCCGGCGAAACGCAGCAAAAGAATGCCGGAGCCGATGAGCCAGCAAATGACGAGCTCGTGTAAATGGGCGGTGAGCCACATTTGCACTTTAAATGTGAGGGGCAGGTCCCGGGAGACTTCCGCCCATGTGCGGGATGCGGATAATGCGGTGTAGCGCGCCAGGGCCTTTACATTGGAAACCGCGCTGGTGGTTTTAGGATAGTAATAAATGAATGTTCCAACAGAGGCGACAACTTGTGCGAAAAGGAAGCCGACACCCGCGAGGTAGCGCGTATTGGCAGATTTTTTTCTCAAAAAATAGAATGCGGCGACAGCGACCAGCATCAGCAGTGTTCCCTGCCAGATCGAGTGGATAAGCGTCCAGCCAAATGCGGAAACGGCCGGACCGGGTAACAGATTTGAGAAGAATTTCATGGCTAACGGTTGTTTTCCAGGTTATTTAATAACTCGCGAATTTCATCCAGTTCTTCTTTGGAGGTAGTGTGATTCCCCAGTGCCTGCATCACCATTTGAGCAGCAGAGCCCTGAAAGAGGGTTTCAACCATTTTACCTACCAGATTTTGCTGCGTCTCCTCTTTGCCGAGAAGCGCCACGTAAATATGCGATCGTCCTTGCTCCGTGCGATAGAGCAGCCCTTTGTCATGCATGATCTGCATGAGTTTCAAGGTGGTGGTATAGCCAACATCCTTGGTTTCTGAAAGGGCATCATGCACGGCACGGACGGTACTTGGACCTGCCTGCCAAAGGTAGTTCAGGATTTCCAGTTCGGAGTCGGTGGGCTTGATATACATGCTATTAGTTAATTACGATGATCTTCGTACCAAATGTCTACGAAAAAAATCGTACATGCAAGCCTTTACTACGATTTTTTTCGTAATTAACGTTGAACTGTATGTAAAATATTGTTTTTGAGGAAATTATAATACAAAAAAAGTCCGACTGAGAGGCCGGACTTTGAAATATAGGTATTGAAGATTCTAAACGTAAGTGTTCAGCATTACGGGCATCACGAGCATCAGGATATCTTCGTTTTCCTCCTGATCCACTGGGATAATGAGTCCGGCGCGGTTCGGAGCGGAAAGTTCGAAGGTGATGGTTTTGCTCGAAAGGTTACCCAGTACTTCGATCAGGAATTTCGCATTGAAACCGATCTCCATATCGTCGCCATTGTATTCGCACATCAGGCGCTCGTTGGCTTCGTTCGAATAGTCAAGGTCTTCCGCGGAAATTACCAGGTCGTTCAGCGCCATTTTCATGCGCACCTGATGGGTAGTCCGGTTGGAGTAGATCGAAATACGTCTCAGCGAGCTGAGGATTTCCAGACGGTTAATGGTCAGCGTATTCGGATTGTTGGTCGGGATCGCGTTTTCGTAATCCGGGAAACGCTCATCGATCAAACGGCAGATCATGCGGATGTTGCCGAAGCTGAAAAATGCATTCGAAGAAGTGAATTCCGCTTTTACAGGAACGTCGTCCGAAGGCAGACAGCTTTTCAGCAGGTTCAATGCTTTCCGCTGGATAATCATTGAAGTATCGATGTCCGATTTAATATCGGTACGGCGGTAACGCACGAGGCGGTGACCATCAGTAGCTACAAAAGTTGCGCTTTCAGCGCCCATTTGAACGAAAACCCCTGTCATAGCCGGGCGGAGATCGTCGGTGCTGGTTGCGAACAATGTGTTTGAAATAGCCGACCCCAAAGCGGTGGAAGAGAAATCCACGGACTGGCCACGGTTCACAACCGGTGTTTTCGGGAAATCGATCGGGTTTTCGCCCGATAGTTTGTAACGGCCGTTATCGGAAATAATTTCGGTACCAAATGTTTCAGCATTCACTTGCAAGGTGATCGGTTGCTCGGGCAGGCCGCGGAGGGTGTCGAGCAACAACTTTGCTGGAATGGCAATAGCTCCTTTTTCGGATGATTCCACTTCAATTTCCGTAATCATTACGGTTTGAAGATCGGATGCAGTCACGGTCAGTGAATTTCCTTCCAGTGTAAGGAGGAAATTTTCAAGGATTGGCACAATTGGGTTCGTTGAAACGACACCGTTTATAGCTGACAGCTGTTTGAGTAGAACTGATGACGAAACGACAAACTTCATAATTCGTGACGTAAGTGTTTAGTTGATAGATTTATATGCGGAAGATTCCGGAAAAACTTTGTTGTAGGGAACAAAAGTATAAAAAATTACGGAAGCTCCGTCCGTGAGTCACCCAAATTTTCGGATCCTCAGATAATACCTAACCGCGCCGAAAATGCCAATTAGTACTACGGGAAGTAGAAGGTTCAATGCCTGCCAGAACTTACGGTTTTCCTGAATCTGGATTTTATCCAAAGCCCGGATGGCGATCTGTTTGCCGCGCGCATTAATGAGACCGTTGGCGTCGGTCATATAATCCAGTGCATGGAGTACAAAATCCTTGTTCCCGAATGTCTGCTTGGTTACACGGTCGTAGCCAAGCGGCAAGGGTGCATTCCTTTTATAATCATAGTCGTTCACGATCAGGTCGCCGTCGGAGCAGATAATCACTTTTCCTCCGTTACCGGCCGCCTTAAACTTCGCCGCACGCGGATCACCGGGCAGAATGCGGTTTTGAAAGAGTGATGTAAATGATCCTTCGAGCAGCACGCCGGCGAGTTTGATCCCCGAACGGTACTCGGAAGGTTGCGGGTCTTTGCGCGCCTCATTGTAACCCACGAGCGCGGGCGCATTCACGAGCTGCGTGTAAGGCGAGGTCATCAGCAAAGGTGTTTTGGCAATGCCGCCCGCTCCGCCGACGGAGTCGATGGAACTCAGAAATCTTGTGTAAACCGCATTCAGATTACGGGTAACGGTATGCGCGCCGAAATTATTCAGGAGCGGGAAGAAGCGCCAGGGCATGGGCCGGATTTCCGGGTTATCACCTACATTACCCACATTCAGAAGGATTTGCGCGCAGTTGAGATCTTTGACGAGATTGGTATTTAATCTGATACCCCATTTAAAAAACAGGTCGCCGAGATTAAGGTCGAGTGGCTGTGCGTAATTACCGTCCAGGCTCACGCTGTCAACACGTGCGCCATCTACAAAAAACAGCGCCTTACCCCCTCCTACTACATATTGATCAAGCTTGTATTTTTCGTCCTCTGAGAACGCACTGTCGGGTTTCATGACAATCAATGCGTCGAGGCCTTGGTATGACTCCGGATTGTTCATGTCCAGAAAAACGTCGTAGCTCTGCTGGATCGTAGCTATAATATCGCTCAAACGGGCGGGGGAAATTTTCGTATGGCTTACTACAAAACCTACTTTTTTGCGCTCGGGATTCGCCAGCACGCGTATCGCGGACGCCAGTTCGAATTCCACACCTTCGTAGGATTGGTTCAATTGCTCCTCCGGCGTACTTGCTTTATTTCCTTTCAATAGTTGAACCGGCACGGAGAGCGTATCTGCCTGAACGATTACGCCCGGGAAAATGATCTTTTCGGTGCGCTTACCATCTTCGTTCGCGAAAACATTGGTGGGATTCAGCCCGCGGTCGATCAGGCTCATATATTGTTTTTGGCGCTGCTCTTCACTGAATGCGTCGGAAGGATCGGAGTAATTGACGATCAGATGGCCGTTGGCGTAAGTTTTAAACTCCTCCAAAGTTTCCCGGGTAGCGCTTTCGAGGCGCTCGAAACCTGCGGGAAAGTCGCCGGTGAGATACACATTCACGACTACATCCTTTTCCAGACTTCCCAGAAGCTGCTTGGTAGCATCGGAAATGCTGTACCGCTTATCTTCCGTAAGATCCCACCTGAAAAAGAAAGACGAAGCCAGCCAGTTGATCCCGGCCAGGACAACCACAAGCAGTACAAACCGGGTAATGTTGTTTTTCATTAGCACAAAGGCTGATTTTTAAACGAAGAATGGACGATTCAGACGAACCGTCCATTCCTGCAAAAATATAAAAAACCGAAAATCAATCAGGTTTTATTGCCTGAGTGACCTGGGTTATTTCTTTTTATAGGTACAAGTTGAATTGTCGGCGGCTACATAATAGGACTTATAATTCGTAGCCTTCGGGTCCATACAGCCCTTCAAATTGAGCAATTCGATATTTCGGAAATCAATCGGATGGCTTTCGGCTTGTAGTGCAATGTAGCCGCTGCCGAGTTTCGTCCCGTCCTTTTTGATCCATTCGGCTTCATTGCCCACCTTGCCGTCCCTGAACGTATGGTTTTTGCCGACATACCCACCGCCGATACGCGGGTTGGTGTAAACGAGCACCGTGTCGCCGCCGATCATATGGTAAACGATCGAATCTCCCAGTACGATTGCCTCAGCGTCCACCCATTGGTCGCCATTGTAGGTTTTGGAGTCGGAGTCTATGCAATGCGCTTCGGCCAGTTTGCCGTCGACATCGACGATCGTTCCTGGTGTGCAAAGGTTACCTGTGTGCCGCTCGCCTGCATTGAGACCGCCGAGATATTGCATTTCCAGGGAGATCGGGAAATCCTGATCGAGTCCGAGGCTTGCCGCGGATTGCGAATGCAGCATAATACCACTGTTCCGAACATTCCACGAAGCTCCGCCAGGAACCTGGCTGCTGGTAAAACGGTATTGAAGCCTGATTTTATAATGCGAATAGGGCTTGTTATAATACATATGGCCGTACTCGGTCGTGAACTTGTCGTATTCCTTGTAGTTCACGCGGATCATCTTATCCTCTACCAGGAAGGTGTTTTTGTAATTATCATTCACCTTGTGGCCAGCGATTTTCACATCCCAACCCGTGAGATCCTTGCCGTTGAAGAGGGATTGCCATTCTTCTTTATCGGATGTTTTTTGGGCGTTGGTCGCAAGCGATATCAGGGAAATGAAAAGGAGCAGGAAAATTTTGGGGGTCATAGAGCAGAATTTTGTGGATAACACCATTTGATAAGCCAAATAGGCATATGTACATCAAATGGAAGGTACGCCGGGCGACTTTCTACCTTCGGTGAAATGCTTTTGTTTGCTTTTATTGGTTAAATTTATGTCTGATGCTGAAAGAAAAGATCTGGAAGAAGAGCGACGAGATTTATTTGAGATACTCGACTTCTATGCCGTGTTTAACGACGACATTCGTAGTATGACGGAAGAGCAAAAGGAACAACATATTAACTACATACTTGATAGAATATGGCAAATCAATCAAATTCTGGGAGATTAGATCCGGAAAGTTTGGTCTCAGAGGTTTTACGTCCTTATTACAGACAGTGGGTATTGCTAAAAACCGACGAGGAGAGAGCGGAGTTTAAGCGAAATTTAGTCATAAAAGAAGACCAGGAAACATTAACGGCAGCCTGGCTGGAAGGAATGCAACGACTCGCCGAACGTGTCGATGACCTAAAACGGCGAGTCATTGCAGCAAAATGTGCGGAGCAGCACTAACTACCGTCTCCGGCGCTTAGGTTTCGGCGAATTACCACTACCCCCCGAACCCCGCTTCACACGCCCGGAGCCGCGAGCCTCCTTAGGCTTGCGCTCGCGCGGCCTGCGATCACCATCCCTGTCGAAACTCGGACGGCTGAATTCGCTTCTGCGGCCCGGTTTAGTGCCGGCCAGGTACAAGTCCATGCTCCTGCGTGCGAGATTGGTCTCCTTCACTTTCACTTTCACCGCGTCGCCGAATGCATATATTTTCTTGGTATGCTGGCCGATGACGCGGTAATTCTCTTTATCGAGTTCATAATAATCATCGCCCAGGTCGGTCATGCGGATAAGCCCTTCCGAAGCGGTTTCCGTGATTTCCACGAAAATACCGAACTCGGTCACGCCGGTAATGATACCGTCGAACTCCTTCTCGGGATCCATCATACTCATGAACTCGACCTGCTTGTATTTGATCGAAGCCCTTTCCGCTTCGGCAGCGAGCCGTTCGCGTTCGGAGGAATGTTTCGAAGCGATTTCGTAAGCTTCTTTATCGACATTGCTGCCGCCGTCGAGGTAATGCTGCAACAGCCTGTGCGCCATCACGTCCGGATAGCGGCGAATGGGCGAGGTGAAGTGCGAGTACCGCCTGAATGCGAGTCCGAAGTGACCGATGTCTTCGGTGCTGTAACGCGCTTTGGCCATCGTACGCACAGCCAGGGATTCGATCAGATTTTGCTCGGGTTTGCCTTCCACTTTCGCCAGCATCTCGTTCATCGATTTCGCGATTTTGCCTTCCTCTTCGACTTCCAGCTTCAATCCAAGCTTCGCCACAAAATTGGCGAAAGTCTGTAAGCGATCGGGATCCGGCGCTTCGTGAATGCGGTAAACCATGGTGTTCTTGTTTTCGCCTTTGGATAACGAGTACACATATTCTGCTACACGCTTGTTGGCCAGCAGCATAAATTCTTCGATCAGCTTGTTCGAGTCGTGGCGTTCTTTGGTGTAAATACCCAATGGACGGCCTTCCGGATCGAGGCGGAAACGGACTTCCGGGGTTTCGAAATTGATGGCACCCTTTTTAAAGCGTTCTTTTCGGAAGACTTTCGCCAGTTTGTTCAATGTATCCAGTTCTTTCGGGAAATCGCCCTCTCCGGAATCGAGCACGGCCTGTGCTTCTTCGTAGGTAAAACGGCGATCAGAATGGATTACCGTTCTCCCGAACCACTCTTTCAGCAATTTGCCTTTGGATGTAATCTCAAAAATCGCTGAAAATGCCAGCCTATCCTCGTGCGGGCGCAACGAGCAAAGGTTGTTTGAAAGCTTTTCGGGCAGCATCGGTACCGTACGGTCAACAAGGTAAACCGACGTCGCGCGGCGAAATGCCTCTTTTTCCAGCTCAGTACCGGGCAGAACATAATGGGAAACATCGGCAATATGCACGCCTACTTCTACCACGTCTTCGTCCAGGTATCTTACGGACAATGCGTCGTCGAAGTCCTTGGCATCGACGGGGTCGATGGTGAACGTCAGTACATCGCGGATGTCGCGACGTTTGGCAATATCCTTTTTGGCAATTTTATCGGGAATCTTCCCGGCCTCGGCTTCCACAATTTCGGGAAAGTGATAAGGCAGTCCGAACTCCGCAAGGATCGCGTGCATTTCCACGTCGTTGTTACCTGCTTTGCCCAGCACGGAAACGATCTCGCCCTCTGCCTGGCTTCTGCGCGTGGGCCATTCGGTTACTCTGACGATCACTTTGTCGCCGTGATGCGCTTCCCCCACTTCGTCTGGTTCGAGGAAAATCGGGTCAAAAAGTTTCTTGTTATCGGGCTGGACAACCGCGAAACGCGGGTTAATCTCTATAATACCGACAATTTCTGCATTGGAACGCTCCACGATTTCAGTAACACGCCCTTCCGTTCTGTTGCGGCCCGAATCGCCGCGTGATCTCGAATTACGCGTATTTCTCGAAAGCGGCTGTATTTGCACGATATCACCATCCCAGGCGCCATTCAGCAATTCCACATCCACATAAATATCGTCGTCTCGTCCGTCGATCACGACGAATGCGAAACCCTTATTGACGCGATCTACGCGGCCAGTCATTCCCTGAGGTTTGGCTTTAAGCGGAACCGCGGTGTAGGTGCCGTTTTTATGATATATTAATCGCCCGTCCTGTTCCAGTTCGTGCAGGATCTCGTTGAAGAGCAGGCGCACTTTTTTGTCGTGGACCCCGAAATGGTCGTGCACATCGAAAGGCCTGAACGCATGCTCGGCATTCAAATCGAAGAACGCGGCGATATCGGCCTTTAAATTATCTATGTAAGAAACGATATGATGAGGCGTAGCAGCCTCTCTTCTTTCAGGTTGGAGTTTCTTTTTACTCTTTTTATCTCTCATGTATTCAATGTATAAAATGTCCCGCGTTTCTCTCGGAACTAGGTTTTTGGGCCGCTGTTGTTTGCCGACTGCCGACTGCCGACCGCCGACCGCCGACCGCCGACCGCGGTTATTCTACCCGTACGATATTTGCTTCGGGTATTTGGTCAAGGCAATGCAGCCGCAAATACAATTGTGCCAGCACTACTACGTCCTCCCTGCAATATCGCGAAATTTTAGCCAGATCATTTTCCTCGTAGTAAACCTTTGTTACCTGGTCGCCGCTCATTTCGTTCTTGCTTCCGGGAATATCAAAAACGGCGGCCAGCAAATCGAGCGAGGTGTAACTTTTGTAATCACCGAATTTCCACAGATCCATCGTGTCCTGGTGGAGAAGTTCCCAGGGTTTTTTACCCGTAATCTGTAATGCTTTGGGGATTTCGATGCGGTGGATCAGCATCCGTCGGCAAATGAACGGGAAGTCGAATTCTTTGCCGTTGTGGGCGCAGAGGACCAGCTGTTCGGCGGGGTATTTTTCAATCAACGCCTTGAATTGCAGCAGCAACTGAACTTCGTCGTTTCCGGCGAAGCTACTCACTTTAAACGCAATCTCGTCTTTTTCGTTCCAATAGTAAGCGCCGAAGGCAATGCAAATGATTTTCCCAAACTCCGCGTAAATGGCACCGCGGTCGTAAAACCAATCGGCGTTGGTGGCGGTTTCGTCTCCTTTTTTGAGCGTTAGCGCCTTTTTGTCCCAAAGCTTTTGCATTCGTTCGGGAAGCTCGTCGTAGCTGGCATGCGAACACACGGTTTCAATGTCGAGGAGGAGAAAGTTTTTGGCGCGGCGTTTAAAATCTTCTGTCATAGCGTGGGTCGGTTAGGTGGAAAGTGTCAGTTTTGGTCAGGTTCGGTGAAGTGTGGTTCGGAATCGTTTGCTAAGCCCGATCTGAATTTTCAATATGACTGAAAATATCAAGAGTGACAATTCATGATTCCTGCTATTCCAATACTAATTACCAAACAACCCTACCTAATTATCGAACTGCCTAACCCAACACCTGACAATGCTTGACTACCGCTATCCATTCGCCTGATCGTTACTCGTGCAAAACGCCTTCCAGCCCCGGAGGATCGATCGTCATCATATTTTCCTCGATGATACTGTCGGGTACGAAAATGAATTTCTTGTCGTAAATTTGGCTGCCGATGAAATAGCTGATCCAAAATTCATTGTTCAGGTGAAAAACATCGGGCATGATCGGCTCTACGACCACATGTCCGCCCGCGGGTATTTCGGGAAAGAAATGTCTTAATGTCGACGTTCGCTGGTCGGTATTATCCCCGGATTCACTATTGCTGTAACCTTTCGAGGTCACAAAGACGCTCGTAACCGGATCGTCGTTGCGATTGATCACAATCACATTCCATTCTTCGGCGTTCAATTCATTCGTACTGCGTACGATCGCCACCTGTACCCCTTTTACGGGGTGAAAAATAATATCCTTCTTCATTACACTGCTTCCCATTCCATGCTGAACAAATGCGCCAGATGTTTTTTTAATTTTACTGAAACTTCTTCCAAATCTACTTCCCTGCCCAGCTCCGCCGCCAGCGACGTAACCGCCTTGTCGTCGATCCCGCACGGTACGATATTCCCGAAATACGACAAATCTGTATTGACATTCAGCGCAAACCCATGCATGGTCACCCAGCGACTCGCTTTCACACCCAATGCGCAGATCTTTCTCGGATTTTTTTGTTCCTCAAAGTCAATCCAAACGCCCGTTAATCCGGCAATGCGCCCCGCTTGCACATTGTATTCTGCTAGCGTGAGGATAATTGCCTCTTCGAGCGTACGCATGTATACGTGTATGTCCGTAAAGAAATTGTCGAGGTCCAGGATTGGGTAACCAACGATTTGGCCTGGTCCGTGGTAGGTAATGTCCCCACCGCGGTTGATTTTATAGTACTTCGCCTGTTTGGCCGCCAAATCTTCCTCTGCCAGTAACAAATGGTCCGGTTTGCCGCTCTTGCCTAACGTATATACATGGGGGTGCTGGCAGAAAAGCAGAAAATTAGGCGTCAGCTGCTGGTTTTCCGCTTCCAGCCCGCGGTTCTGCGTCTTGATCGCCAACGTTTCAGCAAAAATTCGCTCCTGATAATCCCAAGCCTCCTGATAATCAATCAGACCCAGGTTTTGGAAACTCACTTTTTTATTGATCAGGGTATTCATTTTATTGTATCAAAAAAATAATCGGGACGAATGTGTTACCAATTTGTGACCGTGACGTCTAAATATCAGGCCGGCAATATCCGGTTCATGAAAAATTGTACACATATGTCCCGGTTTCACAACGCTAATTTATTAGCTAAATGTTCGTTAAATTTGTTAGTGCAACTAAATTCTGTGGTTATGAAGGTATTACTGGATATTAAAGAGGAAAGAGCTCAATTCGTACTCGGCTTGCTCAGAAGGCTCCCGTATGTCAAAGTAAAGCCACTTTTGCCAATCCACTTCAAAATTTTGGACGACGCAATTGACATTGTTGACGACATAGAGTTACTAAAACAGGGAAAATTGGAGACCAGGGACGCAGAAGAGTTCCTGAATGAGTTACTTTGTCAAAACGACGAAAGAGTTTGAGTCGGAGCTTAAACAACTTTCAAAAAAGTACCCGTCTCTATCAGCCGATTGTTTCGAGTTGATACAGTTGTTAAAATCAGACCCGCAGCAAGGGGTTCCCTTGGGTATGGGTTGTTACAAAGTACGGCTTTCCATCAAATCCAAAAGAAGAGGGAAATCGGGCGGAGCGCGCGTCGTTACCTACGTTCATATCACGAAGAAATCGGTCACACTTTTGTCTATTTATGATAAAAGCGAAAGGGAATCCATTACCATGGGAGCTTTGAAACAACTCTTGTCGGGTGTTGATAAAGACTAGTATTGATTTACAAAACACACATTATGGCAGCGCACAATGACCTGGGCCGCTGGGGAGAAACCACCGCGGCGTCCTTCCTTCTCGAAAAAGGTTTTAAAATCATCGCCAGAAATTACCGGAGCAGGCAGTCCGAAATCGACCTGATCGTCGCCAAAGACGATATGCTGGTTTTCGTGGAAGTCAAAACCCGAACAGGCACTGCATTCGGCATGCCCGAAGAATTCGTGAATGCGACCAAAGCAAAGCTCGTCATGCGGGCGGCGGAGCAATATATTTTCGACACCGATTGGGAAAATGACGTCCGTTTCGACATTGTTTCGATTCTCAGGCTACCCGATGGTTCGACCGATATTCGCCATATCGAGGACGCATTCAGCCGGTAGGGCCGCACTCGGTCATAAGTAGAAACCCGGCCACAGCACATTTTGAAGATATTCTTTAAGTATTTCAAAATCTGACTGTAATGATGGACGGTTTGGTGCTTAGCCGGCGGGAAATGCTCAAGAGCAGTGCGCTACTGCTGGCATCGACGGCATTTGATGAGGATAATGTTCTTAAAACAGGCCGCTTCACGGCACCGAAATACCAGATCGGCGCATGCGACTGGTCGGTAGGACGCCAGCTAAGCCCGGAAGCATTCGATAGGGCGAAGCAAATCGGCTTGCAAGGCATTCAGGTGAGTTATAACACCGGGAAGGACGAAAAGGGCCTCTCGGTACCCGAAACCTTGCAGGCGATCCGCGAGGCGTCCGCGCGTACAAGTGTGCAGGTTTCGAGCCTGGCGATCGGCGAACTCAACCGTGTGCCTTATAAATCGCAGCCCAAAACGGAAGAATGGGTTTGGAACAGTGTTGACGCAGCCAAGGCATTGGGTGTGAAAGTGATTCTGCTCGCATTCTTTTCAGAAGGTGACCTGCGAAATGACGATGCCGGCAAAAAAGCGGTGATTGAACGCCTGAAAAAAGTCGCCCCACATGCCGAGAAGCAAGGCATTACACTGGGAATCGAATCGTGGTTGAGTGGGCAGGAGCATTTGAACATTATCAATGCAGTAGGCTCCAAGGCGGTGAAGGTGTATTACGATTTCCGCAATTCAACCGACGCCGGTCATGATATTTTCAAGGAAATTCCGATGCTCGGCAAGGACCTGATCTGCGAAATACATATGAAAGAAAACGGCCAGCGCCTCGGTGAAGGCCCGCTCGACTGGCCACGGGTAGCGAAAGCGGTGAAAGAGATCGGTTACGAAGGCTGGATGCAGATCGAAGGCGCCACGCCGCAGGGCGCGGAGATTATCCCGGCCTACCAGCATAACCTGAATTACCTTAAAGGCTTATTTTTAACGTGATATATGAGGAGTAAAGGGACGAAGGAGGAGGGATTCTTTTTCGAGTTAATTCTTTTTCCTTTCCTCCTTCCTCCCTTTTCTCCATTCTCCTTCAATAACACCATGAACATTACCAACGCATTACCGCTCTATAAAACCGGTATTTGGGCAGCCAGCATATTACTAGCTTCTGTCTTCAGTATTGTATCAATTAAAAATAATCCTCAACCGCAGCAACGATCGTCCTTACCAGTTGTGACGGCCGACGATTCCTCGCGCCTGTACGTGCCCGATGACCTCGAAGCCACATTATGGGCCGAAGCGCCGATGTTCTACAACCCGACCAACATGGATATCGATGCCAAAGGCCGGGTATGGATTACGGAGGCAGTCAATTACAGGGATTTTAATACCAAACCTGCCGAGCGCCTGAGCCACAAGCAAAAAGGTGACCGGGTGATGATCCTCGAAGATCGGGATGGAGATGGGAAAGCTGAATCTTCCAAAGTGTATGTCGAAGATTCACTGCTGACGGCACCACTCGGGATTGCGGTTATTGGAAACAAAACTATCGTTTCCTGTGCGCCTAACCTGCTGGTGTACACGGACACGAATGGCGATGATAAACCGGACAAACGGGAGGTTTTCCTGACGGGGTTCGGTGGTTTCGACCACGATCATTCATTGCATTCGCTGATTGTCGGGCCGGATGGCAAGTATTATTTCAATACCGGCAACGCAGGTCCGCATAAAGTCACTGACAAAAGTGGCTGGACATTGCGCAGCGGCAGCCTTTACGTTGGCGGGACGCCTTATAATAAAAAGAATGAAGGTAACCAGAAGTCGGACGACGGCCGGATTTGGGTCGGCGGGCTTGCATTGCGCATTAATCCGGATGGTACAGGCCTGAAAGTGCTGGGCCACAACTTCCGCAACAGCTACGAGGTGTGCCTCGATAGCTATGGCAATATGTGGCAGAACGATAACGACGACCAGGTGATCACCTGCCGCGTCTCATTTTTGCAGGAAAATGGCAATGCTGGCTACTTTTCGGCGGACGGTACGCGTTACTGGCAAGCCGACCGCCGCCCCGGACAGGATATTTTCGCTACGCACTGGCACCAGGAAGACCCGGGCGTCATGCCGGCCGGAGACAATTCCGGGGCCGGGTCGCCTACGGGAATTGTGTTTTATGAGGGAGATGGGTTAGGTAAAAACTACCGCGGGACATTGCTGAGCTGCGAAGCTGGCCGGAATGTGATATTCGCCTACCAACCCAAGCCGCAGGGTGCGGGCTTTGCATTGCACCGCCGCGACCTGATCAGCTCATTCCCCAAAGTTTCGGAGCGGTACGAATGGTACGAAACCGACCAGGATTACCGCAAATGGTTCCGCCCGTCGGATGTGGCCGTGGGACCCGACGGTGCCATTTACATCGCCGATTGGTACGATCCCGTCGTAGGTGGCCATGCCATGAAGGACAAAAAGGGCTATGGGCGCATTTACCGCATTACCCCAAAAGGGAGAAAGTTAACTACCCCAAAACTGGATTTTACTACCACAATGGGCCTCATCAATGCATTGCAAAACCCGGCGATCAATGTCCGTGCATTGGCTTTCGAGGGGTTAAAAGCAAAGGGAGAGGCGGTGGTACCGGATGTGAAGAAGCTATTGAATGCTGAAAATCCATACCATCAGGCGCGGGCAATCTGGCTGTTAGCGCAATTGGGAGAGCAAGGCAATGCGGAGGTGGTCAAGCTCCTTAATTCACCTAATGCGATGCAGCGGCTCACGGCTTTTCGTGCATTAAAATCGACCGGTAAAGCGAATCCTTATTTCGAACAAATGTCCAAAGACACCGATCCTGCTGTGCGTCGCGAAGTAGGAATAGCATTGCGTGATGTTCCTTATAGTGAATCATTTAATAGTATTTCAAATCTGATTAAAAACTACGACGGCAAGGATCCCTGGATGCTCGAAGCCATTGGCACTGCTGCCGATGGGAAAGAAGAGAAAGTCTACACATATGTGCGCGAGGCATTTAAAGCAGATCCGTCCAATTGGAGACCGCAGCGCTCGGGCCTCGCGTGGCGCTTACACCCGGTTTCTGCGGTGGAAGAGTTGAAAGTACGGGCCGGTTCAGATAAAGTTTCCGAGTCCGAGCGGCGTAAGGCTTTGACAGCTATTGGTTTCATCAAAGATAAAAAAGCAGCCGAGGCGATGATCGCATTGTCCAAATCCAAATTACCGGATGTTGCTTCGCAGGCTTCCTATTGGATCAACTTCCGCAAAAGCAATGACTGGGCCGATCTGATGAACTGGGAAGAAGCCACTGCCCAGGTCATGACGCCCGCCTACAAACGTATGCTCGACCTCAAAAAGACCGTCGCAGACCAAACCCAACCCATGCCCCAGCGCATCGAAACCGCCCGCCAAATGGCTTCGGACATGAATGGCGGCAATATTCTCGTGGATATGCGCGTGCAAGGACAGTTGCCCGACACGATCGCTAAATCCGTGAGCGAAATCATTTTCAAAAACCCCGACCAGAACGTACGCGTGGTCGCCAGCCAGTTTTTCCCGAGAAACGGCAAGGTTTTGAAAACCGACTTCATTTCCAGAATGAATGCGGACCCGGCACACGGCGAAAAGGTCTTCTCCACCACCTGCGCTGCCTGCCATAAACACGGCAAAACCGGCGCCGAAATCGGGCCGGATTTGACCACTATCCATAAAAAGTTCGACAAGGCGGGACTGCTGGATGCCATCGTGAATCCGTCTGCGAGCATGGTTTTTGGCTATGAAAGCTACACCATCGTGACCAAAAAGGGCGATACTTATTTCGGCTTCCTCATGAGCGACGGCGCGAACGTGGTACTGAAAGATGCCGCCGGTCAGCAGCATACGATCAAGGCCGATCAGATCAAAACGCGGGAAAAAATGCCATCGTCGCTAATGCCGGAGCCGACGGCACTGGGGCTAAACGAGCAGGATCTGGCTGATTTGACGGGGTATTTGCTGAATTTTAAATGATAGGCGACCGCGCATGCAAAACATTTATCACGGTGCGCTGCACCTCACATTTTGCGTGCGAATGCCCCGCGACTATTACTAAAAGTATTGCGGTGCTCTGCACCTTTCGTTTTCTTTGAATTGTTTCTTGTCTATAAGTTTTTCGGCTTGCTGCGCCTTCCATGCGCATGAAAATTGAAACCAATAGGGGCAGAGCCCCGAAATACTTACAGAAATAGTCGATATTAAACGATTTTAGGTGCAGCGCACCGCAAGAATTTTCGTTTTGGCTACCAGTTATTGACGGTCGTGCCTAATCTTTTCAATTTTCTCAAAGAAAAACAGCAAATCTCTAAACGAAAAAAACGTGTTACTGATCTCAGAACTAAACCCCAGTTCCTTTTGCGCAATCATAAATCCTCCGAACATAGACCAGAGTTCAACGGCCCAGTCTTCGGGGCTTTCACTGTTTAACAATTCGCTTACTTCTTTGCCGTACGCTAATAATTGCGCATCCGACCCGTAGAATAATTGTGATGTTTGCATGATGAACATGTTTTTAAGGATTGACAGATAACCCTGTCTTAGGTGTCCTTAATGCACACTATTCGAGGCATTCGGAGTGCTTTCGCGGGTTCCGCACCATAACAAGGTGTTTCTTTGATCGTATTTTCATCGGTGAATAGTTTTGTGAGGAGGCCGAAGCTGGCCAAAATCAATGGGTAATGCAACCAAAAACAGGGGGAAATGAGCAGCCGCATAACTGCGGATAATCAACCGGCTCTTCTTTTATTACAATTTTAAATACTGGATAATAAAAGCAAATAATATAACTTTGCCACAATCCTATTTCCCGACACCCAACGATAACCCAAGCTGTAATGGTGGATAACGACAAGGCCGGCCACCTGCTTCTCGCATTGCAAAATGGGGATGCGGAAGCTTTTACCGCGATTTACAAGGCCTATTGGTACGACATGTTCCTTGTCGCGAACCGCAAGCTGCGGAACAAGGAAGCGGCGGAGGAGATCGTGCAGGACATTTTCCTCCGGCTATGGCGTGAAAGGGATACACAGCGCATCGAAAACCTGAATTACTACCTGTTTGCAGCGGTTCGTTACGAGGTCATCGACCACATCCGTATCAAAGGCCGGGGCTTCGAATACCTCGATTATTACGACTCCGTGGATACTATCGGCGATCTGAATACGGAAAACCAGCTCGCGCTGGATGAGTTGTTGCGCGTGATCGATGAATGCCTGCACATTCTTCCAGAAAAAACACGCGAAATTTTTCGTCTGCATAAACTGGAATACTGGCCCATTTCCCGCATTGCCGCCCATTTCGGTCTCTCCGAAAAAGCGGTTGAATACCACCTCACCAAGTCGGTACGATTGGTGCGCACGCATTTAAAGGAGGTGATGGTGCTGCTCCTCGCCGCCTCAGGCATATTCTAGCCGCTCCTTCGTCCCCTTCCTCCCTTCTACCCTCTTTATCCTTTTCAAAGAACTTTCGCGCATAGGAGGCTTCTAAATTGCACAATTCAAATATTTTCTAAATCTATTTAGGGATTCGCGCCATTTCTTCGGCTTATCGTTCAAAGGCCTGATTTACCCGATACACATCAATGAACAACAACGAATGGCAGGCGCTGCTCCTGAAATACCGGGAAGGGCATTGCACGAAAGAAGAAATCCTGAAAATCCATTTGTGGTACGAGAGCCTCAATGCCGACGGAATGGCGGTGCTCAACGACCAGGAAAAACGTGAAATGGAAGAGAGAATGCTGGGCAGACTGGCGGTGGAAACCTCCCCGGTCGAATACTCCGAGCCGGCGGTGGTACGGACATGGTGGCGCAAGGCCTCGGTATACCTCTCGGCAGCTGCGGCGATATTGCTGGTCGTCAGTTTCTGGGTGTTTTTTGGTAACCGGGGTCGTAAGCCGGGTGTGATGCAAGAAAAAATGTTCGTTCAGGCACCGAACAGCCGCTTGATCACCGAAGAGAACACGACCGATCTTCCCAAACGGCTGACATTGAGCGACCGAAGTACGGTAACCCTGGAACCGGGCGCGAAAATCGTTTTCCCGGCCGCATTCACCGGCGATAAGCGCACGGTGCAGCTCACGGGCAATGCATTCTTTGAAATTACCCGCAATCCCGACCAACCTTTCCTTGTGTACAGCGGCAAAATCATCACCCGCGTGCTCGGGACGAGTTTCAGGATCAAAAACAATGCGAAGGACAGGGCGCTGGAAGTGGAAGTTGTGACCGGCAAAGTGTCGGTATTTGAAAACCGGGAGGCATTTAATGATAGCGACCCGGTTGATAATCAAGATAATGGTGTCGTGCTCACGCCAAATCAGCGGGTAACCTATTTCGCCGAAAGCCGGCATTTGATGACGGGCCTCGTGCCGGAGCCGGTGAAAGCATTACCCGCGGCCGAGGAGGCTAAAATGAATTTCGATGACGAAAAACTGGAAAAAATAGCGGCGACATTGCAGGAAACGTACGGGATCGAGATCGTCTTCGCGAACGACCGCATCGCGCATTGCAGCTTCACCGGCGATCTTACCGATATGCAGCTTTACGACAAGCTGGCGCTCATTTGCAAATCGAACGGCGCAGACTACGAAGTGAAAGGGACACGCATTCTAATCAACGGTCGCGGCTGTGACTAAGTTTTCAATCCCTAAACCCTTAACTATGAACCTATAAAACTACCCACCGACCTAACAACAAAGAAACCGATAGTGTACCACCACTACCGGCTTCGGGAATGCCTGCTTACGTGATCCTGGACAGACGGTAAGCGGGCGGATGTCCTGTTTTTCACAAATAGAACCTTCAAAAATATGCAAAAAACCCAACAGTTAAAATGGTGTGCATCACTATGCATGGTCATGAAAATAACATTTGCCCAAATCCTTTTTGCAGTGGTTTTCACGTCGCTCACCCACGCCGCGAGCGAGGGGCGCGCACAGGAGATCATGGAGAGAATGGTGACAATCCATGCACAGAATGCGGAGCTGAGAAATGTCCTGCGTGACATCGAAGAGCAGGCCGATGTGAAGTTTGCGTACAGCCAGAAAAACATTCGCGCAGAGCGGACCATTGATGTACATATCAACCGGCAGAAGCTGTCGACTGCACTGACTACGCTGCTCGACCCGCTGCATATTGCCTATGAACTTACCGCAGGCCGCATATTGCTCACCGCCGAAACCGGCGCCGTGACAGAGCCGCAGCAGATGGAACCTGCCGAAGCCCTTACAACACCCGCCTTGGCGATGGTGAAAGGTAGGGTAATAGACGAAAACAATGCCGGGCTGCCGGGCGTGAGTGTGATCATCAAAGGCACCCAAAAGGGAACTACTACCGACCAGGACGGCGCATTCGCACTCGACGTGACGGAGCAGAATGCGGTGCTGGTTTTCAGTTTTGTAGGTTACAAGCCGCAGGAGGTGACCGTAGGCGGCCAGACGAATATTTCGGTAACCATGCAGCCAGATAACCAGTCGCTTGAAGAAGTGGTGGTTGTGGGTTATGGATCGGTACGGAAAAGCGACCTGACGGGCTCGGTGGCCAGTATTAAAGGCGATGCGATCCGCGAAATGCCGGTTACCTCGGTGGATCAGGCGATCCAGTCGCGGGCACCGGGTGTGCAGGTGACGCAAACCTCAGGAGCGCCCGGAGGAGGGATTTCGATCCGCGTGCGCGGCGCCAACTCGATTAACAGCGGTAGTGAGCCGCTTTACGTCATCGACGGCTTCCCCATTTATCCCGACAACGGCGCATTGGGTACCAGCGGCAACCGTCAGCCAACCAATGCGATGGCGACCATTAACCCCAACGAAATCGAATCCATTGAAATACTGAAAGATGCCTCGGCGACCTCCATTTACGGATCCCGCGGCGCCAACGGCGTGATTTTGATTACTACCAAACGCGGCAAGGAAGGCCAGAGCCGTGTGGATTACGACGGTTCCTACTCATTTCAGACTATCGCGCGAGAAGTGGAGGTGCTCAACGGCGCCGATTACGCACGCTACATTAATATGCTGGAACGTAGCCAGGGCGGCAACCCGCGTTACACCGATGCACAAATTGCGCAGATAGGTGCGGGGACCAACTGGTGGGATGTGATTTCTCGCACCGGCGGGCTGTCTAATCACCAGCTTTCGTTTACCGGTGGCAATAAAGGCATGCGCTATGCATTTGTAGGTAATTATTTGAACAACAAAGGGATCATTAAGAATACGGATTTCAATCGCTATGGTTTCCGTATGAACCTGGATAACGATTTCCTCAAAGGCAAGGCTACGTTGAGCAACAGCTGGTCGTTCAACCGGTCGGGCAGCAGCAATGTGCCTACCGACCGCGGCGGACCCGGTGGTATCGTCATCACCGCACTGGGCCTGGACCCTACCGGCCCGGTTTATGACCAGAACGGAGGATACCAGTATGCGAGCTACGACCAGCGTTTCATGACCAACCCATTGGCTGAGGCCGTAGAGGGTTATGATAAGGATTTTACCAACCGCCTTTTCGGTACTTCGGCGCTGAACGTGAATATCCTGGAAGGCCTGAAATTCCGCACGAGCCTGGGCCTGGATATTGTGAATGCGCGACGTACGACTTTTTATAACAACTATACTTATATCGGTCGCCAGAATGGCCGAGAGTTGCAGAAAGCAAATCGTAATTCGAACAACATTCTGAATGAGAATATTTTAACTTATAATAAAGAAATTGCCAAAGGGCATTACCTCGACGTTACACTCGGCTATACCTACCAAAAAGAGATCAATTATTTCGAAGCCAATGCTACCCGCGGACTTCCTTCCGATGATATCGATGCGGTGAATATGCAAAACGGTAGCCGGCCGCTGGTACCGAGTTCGGGACGTGTGGAATGGGAACTGATGTCGATGCTGGGCCGGGTTAACTACAATTTGAAAGACCGTTACTTGCTTACCGTGACGCTTCGCCGCGATGGCTCGTCCAAATTCGGGCCTAATAACAAATGGGCTACCTTCCCTTCGGCGGCGATCGGCTGGCGTATGGTGAATGAGGATTTTTTCAAAAATTCGGGCTTAGGAAAGATTTTTGATGATTTCAAGATCCGCGCAAGTTATGGGCTTACCGGTAATTCGCAGATCCCGGTTTATCGATCGGTAGCCGGGCTGGTGCCTTACAATTACGTATTCGGCGGAGTGCCTGCGCTCGTTTCGGGCTACGGGCCGAACCGCATTCCGAACTCGGATTTGAAGTGGGAGAGTACTTCGATGCTCAACGTCGGATTGGATTTTGCATTGCTGAACAACCGCCTCAGTCTGACAATCGATGCATTTAAAAACAAAACCACCGACCTGTTACTCGACGTCTCTATCCCGCAAAGTACCGGTTTCAGCACTATCATGCTCAATTCCGGCTCGCTGAGTAACAAAGGCCTCGAATTTTCAGCGAATTATAAGCTGGTCAGTAACAATGCATTGACTTGGGATCTGGGTGGCAATGTTTCCATTTTAAGAAACAAAATCCTCGACCTGGGCATGAGTACACCGTTCTTTTCGAACAGTACCAGCGGACACCTTGGTGTGCTCGGCAGCTGGGTGCAGGGCGGCAACCCGATCGGTGTATGGAGCGGGTACAACTACATTGGCCTGTTCCAATCGGACGAGGAGGGTAAAAGCTATTCAGCCAAAGCAGGTTATCCCAAGTATGAAGATGTAAACGGCGACGGCAAATACACCACCGACGATTTCAAGATCATCGGTGACCCGAACCCGAAACTGACCTGGGGCTTCAATTCCAGCGTGAAATACAAAGGTTTCGATCTTTCGATATTCTTCCGAGGCGTGCACGGCAACAAGATCCGTAACCTGCAACAATCCGAAATGGGTGACGGCGTGCAGAAAATCAATCAGATCGCCAATATCCTGACCGACTCCTGGACGCCCGAGAACCCGAATGCGCCGCGCCCGGTAATTGATGGCCGCCGCGACTTCATTTCTTTCCGCCGGTCGTCATTCTTTATCCAGGACGGCTCGTTCGTTCGTTTGCAGAACCTCTCGCTCGGGTATACACTTCCGGTCAAGAGTGCCTACATCCGCAGTGCGCGCGTGTATGTGAGCGGGCAGAACCTCTTTCTGATCACCAATTATAAAGGTTTCGATCCCGAGGTGAACAACCAGGGCCAGAATAACCTGAACCGCGGCGATGATTACGACGCTTACCCGCGGTCGCGGATGTTCACAGTGGGCGTTAATCTTGGTATTTAATATTTCAAATTGAAAATCAGTTTGTTATGAAAAAGTCATTTTTATATAAAATCAGATTGACGGGACTTTCGGCATTGCTGTTCGCTGTGGCGGGCTGCTCGGATTTGAAGGAGAAGCCCGATTTTATCAATCCGGATACCTTCTACAAAACGGCTACGGAGCTGGTGCTGGGCGTGAATGCGGTTTACGACGACCTCAATTCGCAATACTCTGGTTATTTCTACGATCGTTATGTATTTGAATGTCTGATAGGTTACCAGGTAGGATGGGAGAAGGGGCCGTTGCAATACAACCTGGGTAATGTGAACCCTGCCGATGAATACATTGAGGCCTACTGGGGAATCTGCTATCGTTCGATTAACCGGGCGAATGCGATCATCGAAACCGCCGATGCTATGAAAGATCCGTCGAACGAGGCTTTAATCAAGCGGGTCAAAGGGGAAGCACTGTTTCTGCGTGCATTCTATTATTACAGTTTGATAAGCTACTTCGATAATGTGCCGTTGACGACCAAATCAACACAGAATATTTCGGAATTGCCGTCCAATAGCGGTGGTAAGGCGGCGGTGATCGAGCAGATTTATGCCGATACCAAGGCGGCAGCCGAAGTGTTGCCAGCCAGCTATACCGGTGCGGATATTGGTCGTGCGACGAAATGGGCCGCCAAGTCGATCCTCATGAAAACGCAGCTTTGGGATGAAAAATGGGCCGAAGCGAAGGCCACCGGCGAGGATATCATTAATAACAGTGGCCTGACGCTGTTCACCGATTTCTCTCACAATTTTGACCTTACTCATGAAAACCAGGGCGAGAGGATCTTCGAAGCGCAGGTTTCGGCCACGGCCAACCCGAACGAGTTCAACGTACATTCGATGCACTTCAACCCGGAGGATTTCCCCAGCGAACTGGGCGGGTCGGGATGGAGCTGGATCAGTGCCACCCAGGAGTTTCGTGCGAATTATGATCCGAAAGACAAGCGCATTGAGGGAACGTTTATCGAAAGTTACCCAACGGGCCGTTTCGGAAAGATCAACGGTGCTTACCCGATTGTTCATTGGAGCGAAAAAGCCGATTATAACCTGTCGCGCTTTGGTGGCGTGGTGAAATCGGATGCAAATCCGAATGACCCGGCGCAGATGATATTCGGGAAAGCATGGGCTGCAAAGATCGTCGAGCTGGACAAAAGCAATGCCGCTACCGAGAAAAACACGATTTACATTCGCTTGGCTGACATTCTGCTCGGACACTCGGAAGCTTGTAACGAAAGCGGGCAGGGCGACGCATTCGCCTCGATCAACAAGGTACGTGCCCGCGCCGGACTGGCTGCATTGAAAGGCCTCAGTCAGTCGGCCTTACGCGACGCGATCATCCACGAGCGGATGCAGGAGTTTGTCTTTGAACAGGTCATGTACCCCGAGCTGCGCCGGAAAAGCAAGTTGGGAGGGCCGGTAGATTATCTCGGGAAGGAAATCAAGCACTTTGCGGAGAAATACAACCTCGATCGGGTGCCTAAGGAACGCGATTATGTACTACCGCTGCCGCAAAAGGAATTGCTGGGTAACCCTAATGTGAAGCAGAACGCGATTTGGCAATAACGAATACCTCGTCGCCGACCTGATTTAGTGGGTAATTTTATTTAAATTCAGTCTTTTAGCCATGGAATCAGTAGGATAACCCAAATAGGCTGCTTGTTCATTAGGTTGGGTCGCGACGGGGTTTCCCGGTTATATTGAATGCTCTTTCAAAGGGATATCAATCGTTTTCCGAGGCTTTGTGTAAACATTTTAAGTGTTTGTACAGACAATTGTTTCCGTATTGATAAGCCTCTTGGTATTTTTGTAATTCTTGTTAAAATAATTATTTAAAGTTAAACCAATGCAGACCAGATTTTTGATCGGTTTAGTGGTAGTGGCGATGCCGGTAATGTACTTTTCATGGGCAGGGTTTCCCTGGGAAAAAAAGGTGGATTACAATGTCGATGTAAAACCGATTCTTAACAAACATTGCATGGGCTGCCACGGCGGCGTGAAAAAGGCCGGGGACGTGAGCTTCCTGTTCGAGCATGAGATGTTGGAACCGGGCAAATCGGGTAAGATACCGGTCGTGCGCGGCGATGCCGATGCCAGCGAGATGATCCGGCGCATTCTGACGGACGATCCTGACGAAAAAATGCCGAAAAACGGGACACCGCTCAACGATAAGGAAATCGGTATCCTGAAACAGTGGATCAACGAAGGTGCGAAATGGGAAACGCATTGGGCATATAAGAAAATTGAAAAGCCGGATGTGCCTTCCCTGAATAGTATATCCAATCTGTTTGGCTTGCTGAATACAGGTGATAAGGCATGGGCAAAAAACGAAATCGACCATTTTGTCGCTAAAAAGCTGAAAGAAGAAGGCCTTAAAACCTCACCGGAAGCCGACCGCGCCACCTTGCTTCGTCGTGTGAGCCTCGATATCACCGGCCTGCCGCCGACGGAAAAGGAAGTGCAGGATTTCGAAAACGACAAGTCCCCCGGCGCATACGAAAAGGTGGTGGATAAGTTGCTCCAATCGCCCGCATACGGAGAAAAATGGACATCGATGTGGATGGACCTCGCACGTTATGCCGACACGAAAGGCTACGAAAGCGATGGGGGCCGCACCATGTGGCGGTACCGCGATTATGTGGTTAAATCCTTCAATGAAGATAAGCCGTTCGACCGGTTTACAATCGAACAGTTGGCAGGGGATCTTTTGCCGGAAAAAAAAGATGGCTTTCCCGTCGAGCAAAATGTGATAGCCACTGGTTTTCACCGGAATACCATGACGAATAATGAAGGTGGAACCGACGACGAAGAGTTTCGTACAGCTGCATTGATCGACCGGGTGAATACTACCTGGGAGGTTTGGCAGGGGACAACATTCGCCTGCATTCAATGCCACAGCCACCCTTACGACCCTATTCCGCATGATGAATATTATAAGTACGCTGCATTCTTCAATAACTCGCGCGACGAGGATGTGTGGGACGAATGGCCGAAGCTGCGGTTTTACAAGGGAGAAGATTCGCTTCGTTTCGAGCGGGTGAAGGAATGGGTGCGGAAGTACGATCCGAAGGAGCTGGAAGCCAAAACGCAATTTATGAAGGTGGTGGAGCCGAAAATCAATGCGCATAACTTTGTAAAAGGCGACCAGTCGACCGTGCTGGTGATTTCGTACTATGGCGTGAAAGACAAAGGGAATGCGCGCATTCCGCAGGTGAACCTTACCGGTGCCGACAATGTGCTGATGAACATCGGTACAAAAGTCGAAAATGCTGTATTAACCCTGCGTTTGGATAAGCTCGACGGCCCGGTGCTTTCGACGATTAAAGTGCCGACCCGCGACACGGTAATTGTGGCGCCAATCATGAAAACCAGCGGAAAACATGACGTTTACCTTTCATTAAATAGCCCCAAAGCACCGGAGGAATGGGTACGCATATCGTGGGCAGCATTTCAAAAGGCATTACCGGGGGCCGGTCAACCGGGTTATGAGCAGATCGTTTCTGACTATGCTACGGCATTGACACGGCCCACTGAAAGTATGCCCGTACTCTGGGAAGGGAAGGGTGATTTTGCCCGAAAAACCAATGTATTTGTCCGCGGAAACTGGATGGTGAAAGGGCCCGAGGTGAAACCCGATGTGCCTAAACTCCTGTCGCCACTGCCGAAGGACGCTTCCCGCGATCGGCTTGGCCTTGCCAAATGGATTGTGAGCCTCGACAATGCGTTGACCGGGCGTGTCATCGTGAACCGTTTCTGGGAGCAACTTTTCGGAAGAGGGATTGTGGAAACCGTCGAGGATTTCGGCTCACAAGGTGCTGAGCCTTCGCACCCTGAGCTGCTCGACTGGCTGGCGGTCTCGTTCATGGATGATTATAAATGGAGTGTCAAGAAATTGTTGAAAACGATCGTCATGTCGGCCACCTACCGGCAGGACTCCCGCTCGGATGGACATCGGAAAGAAAAAGATCCGTACAATGTGTGGCTCTCACGCGGGCCTCGTGTACGCTTGAGCGCCGAGCAGGTGCGCGACCAGGCACTCGCATGCAGCGGGCTCATTTCGGGTAAAATGTATGGCCCCAGCGTAATGCCGCCACAACCTGACAAAATCTGGCAGTCGCCGTACAGTGGCGAGAGCTGGGTAGTCAGCGAGGGCGAGGACAAATACCGCCGGGGAGTTTATACCTATTGGAAAAGAACAGCTCCATACCCGTCGATGACCACCTTCGATGCGCCGAGCCGTGAATTTTGCCAGTCGAGGAGGATCATTACAAACACCCCCTTGCAGGCATTGGTAACCCTGAATGACCCGGTGTACCTCGAGGCAGCCGAAAAACTGGCTTCCAAAATGAAGACCCGGGGTAAGACGCCTGAGCAGCAGCTTAAAGAGGGGTACCGCCTCCTTACTTTCAAACCTATTGAACCCAAGAGTCTGAATGTGCTCATGAAAGTATATCAAGACGCACTCAGGGAATACCGGCAAAAGCCTTCGGAAGTGGACAGTATTTTGGTTTACGGAAAAGAAAAATCCCCGGAACTGGCCGCCCTGACGGTTTCAGCGAACGTCCTGCTCAATCTCGATAACGTTGTTACCAAGGAATAATAGCCCTTTTCCGTTGACTGAAGTCAACGGTAATAGAATGGGGGCGGGGGCCTCAGGCGGTTCGCTATTTCGTTCGCCTTCCCGCCGACTAAAGTCGACGATAGCGAAGCAATCTAGTACCGTCGACTTCAGTCGACGGAAAAGCGACCAAGGCAGGAATAAAGGAAGGGTAGAGAAAACTAAAAAGGGGAATCTAATACCGTCGACTTTAGCCGACGGAAAGCGCCGGGGCAGGAATAAAAATCGGTTAAGGCAACCAAATTTCAAATGGAAAAGCTACTTAAAGAACTACAATACGCCGACGTGCAGCGCCAAACACGCCGCCACTTTTTGCAATCGGCCGGCTTTGGGCTGGGCGCACTAGGCTTGGGCTCGCTGCTGGGTTCTTGCGGCTCGTCGAAAGCAGGTGAGGTTGCAGGGGCATCGGAATCGCTCGCCGGGAGCGGTATCCCGCAGTTTGCCCCGAAAGCCAAACGGGTGATTTACATCCACATGGCTGGCGCGCCCTCGCAACTCGAACTTTTTGACTACAAGCCGGAGCTCGTCAAATACCACGGTAAAGACTGTCCCGCCGAATTTTTGGAAGGCAAGAAGTTTGCATTCATCCAGGGCGTGCCCAAGATGCTCGGGCCGCAGGGAAAATTTGCGCAATATGGCCAATCCGGTGCCTGGCTGTCGGATTATCTGCCGTATTTGCAGACTGTCGCCGATGAAATTACCTTTCTGAAGGCCATGCACACCGACCAGTTCAACCACGCGCCAGCGCAGCTGCTCCTACACACGGGCAGTCCGCGACTGGGACGTCCAAGCCTGGGTGCATGGGCAGTGTATGGGCTGGGTTCCGAAAACCGCAACTTGCCAGGGTTTATCGTGCTGGCTTCCGGTGGTCGTCAGCCTGATGCGGGGAAAAGCGTGTATGGAAGCGGATTTCTTCCATCGGTATACCAGGGCGTGCAATGCCGCACCGGCGGCGACCCGGTGCTGTACGTGACCGACCCGAACGGAATGAACCGGAATATCCGCAAAAAGACGATTGACGCGATCAACGAAATTAACCGGCAGACTTACGAAGAGGTACAGGACCCCGAAATTTTGACGCGGATCAGCCAATATGAAATGGCTTTCCGGATGCAGATGTCCGTGCCCGAGGTAATGGATGTGGCCAAAGAGCCGCAATTTATTCTGGATATGTATGGAGTAAAAGCCGGAGAAGGCAGCTTTGGTATGAACTGTCTGCTTGCCCGGAAGCTCATCGAAAACGACGTCCGGTTTGTGCAGCTTTTCGACTGGGGCTGGGACGGTCACGGAACCAACGCCACGGACAACGTGGAAGGTGGGTTACGTTCCAAATGCCAGATTTCCGATAGGCCCATTGCCGCATTGATCAAGGATTTGAAAATGCGCGGACTGCTGGAAGAAACGCTCGTGGTATTTGGAGCAGAATTTGGCCGGACGCCCATGCAGGAGAACCGTAATGGCGTGGTAATGCCTTACATGGGCCGCGACCACCACCTGGAAGCCTACACGATGTGGATGGCAGGAGGCGGTGTCAAGCAAGGATACAGTCACGGCGAAACCGACGAATTGGGCTATTATGGTGTGAAAGATCGCGTTCATGTGCACGATTTGCAGGCCACGATCCTGCATTTGATGGGTTTTGACCATGAGAAATTCACCTATCCGTTCCAGGGACGGAATTTCAGACTGACGGACACCGAAGGGAAAGTTGTAAAACAAGTGATCGCATAATTAGTCACATCTTTTAGCAGTATTGAATACAAACCATGACGGAGGAAACAGTGAAGGCATTCCGGATGCAGCTCAAACCCGGATTTGAAGTAGAATACAAAAAGCGACACGACGAAATATGGCCGGAACTCAGCCAGCTTTTAAAAGAAGCAGGCATCACGGAATATTATATTTTCCTCGACGAAGCCACGCTCGCGCTGTTCGCATTTCAAAAACTGGATGCTAACGACACCACTGCCAGCCTCCCCGCATTGCCCATCATGAAAAGGTGGTGGGACTATATGGCCGATATCATGGAAGTCAACTCTGACAATTCTCCTGTGGCCATTCCTTGTCCGGAAGTGTTCAGGTTGTAATGCATTGATTTTTGAATAATCCTAACCCCTTAATGTTGATTTCCGGTATGCTTATTCCTCTTCTTGAAGCGTCGCCATGGGCACTTTTTATCGGGCGATTTCACCCTGTGCTGGTGCATTTACCTATTGGTTTTCTCTTGATTGCAGCCTTTATCGAGATCGGTCGTAGGACCGGCAAGGTTTCAGTGAGTGAATCTACGGTGGTTTTTGTGCTGTTTTGGTCGGCGGTGAGCGCCACTTTTGCCTGCGTTGCGGGTTACCTGTTGTCGTTGGGCGGGGGGTATGACGAAGATCTTCTGGGCGCACACATGTGGAAAGGCATTGGTGTGGCGGTGTTTGCCTGGATTGCATGGCTCGTCAAATCGAACAGGTTAGCCGGGAAAATAGCTTTTGGCAAAGCGGTTTACTTGCCTGCATTCGCTGTGGCGTTGTTACTGACCATGACGGCCGGCCACGACGGCGGTTCGCTGACGCACGGCGATGGCTACCTCACCCAATACACGCCGGAGCCGTTCCGCAGTCTCGCAGGAATGGACCCAATGGAAGAAAAAGTGAAGGAAATTAAGCCGATAACCGATGTGCAGCAGGCGGTTGTTTATAAAGATATTGTCCAGCCGATACTCGAAGCGCGCTGTACCCAATGCCACAATGCAAGCAAGAAAAAGGGTGATTTGCGGATGGATGGGCTGGCTTTGCTCATGAAAGGCGGTGAAAATGGCCCTGCATTGGTGGCAGGCAAAGGTGCCGAGAGCGACATGATCAAACGCTGCCTGCTGGACGAAAGCGATGATAACCACATGCCTCCAAAAGGCAAACCACAGCTGAGCACTGAGCAGATCGCCTTGCTATCCTGGTGGATTGACCAGGGGGCTCCCGCGGATAAAAAAGTGTCGGAACTGACTGTACCTGATCAGGTAAAGCCTGCATTGGCGTCTTTGGGCGGTGGTTCTGCGACCGGCGGCTCCGGTGGGGTTAAGCAGAAGGAATCGGCCATCGCCTCATTGAAGGTTTCCCCAGCGAAAGAAAGTGATATCCAGGCTTTGCGGAAAGCAGGGTTGATTGTCAATACATTATCACAAGACCAGAATCTGCTGGAAGTGAGTGCTGTCAATGCGCCGCAGTTCAGCGACAAGGACATCGCATTGCTTTTGCCTGTTGCAGAGCAGGTAACCTGGCTGAAACTGGGTGGTACCCAGATTACAGATGGCGGACTGAAGGAAATCGCCAAATTGAAGAATCTCACGAAGCTACATCTGGAACACACCGGTGTGACCGACCAGGGCATTGGACAGATCAAAAGCCTGCCGCATTTGGAATATCTGAATGTGATCGACACGAAAATGGGCGATGCGGGATTGAAAAACATCGCAGCAATGAAGGGCCTGCGTTCGATTTACGTCTGGCAATCGGGTGTGACCGATAGCGCCGTAGCACAAGCAGCGAAGCAGTCGCCGGGCTTGCAGATCGTCAACGGCTTCAGCGAGGCCGAGGTGGCGCAGTTCCTGAAAGCAGGCGATAGCACGGCGACCAAGCCGGTTGCGGCGTCCAAGAAATAGCCAGGCCTTGTCAAGTGTAGTCAGGAATGGTCATTAGTTGATTTAGAACAATACCTGACTAATGACCACCCCTGACCATACCGACTATTCAATCATTCAGTCATTCAATCATTCAACATTAAAATGACCCGCCGGGATTTCATTAATAACACCACAGCCGCCGCAGTCACCACAGCCGGCGCATTGACCACTTTTGAATCCATAGCCGATGCGAATAAAGCGGTCGTGCAGTTTGAAAATAAACTATCATTGAAAGTACTCGGTACCAACTGGGGCTTTCAGGGTACGACCGACCAGTTTTGTGCTGCTGTTAAAAAAGAAGGTTATGATGGCATTGAGATGTGGTGGCAGGGTTCGAAAGACAAACAGAAAGAGCTTTTTGAGGCATTGAAAAAGCATAACCTTGAAGTCGGGTTTCTCTGCGGATCGGGTGAGCGGGATTATAAAACGCATTTGAATGCATTCAAATCGCAGATCGATGCTGCTACCACGCAATGGCCGGTGAAGCCGCTTTACATCAATTGCCACAGCGGCCGCGACCATTTTACTTACGAACAAAACAAGGCATTTATCGACCATACCACCGAGGCTTCGACCAAAAGCGGCATTCCTATTTACCATGAAACCCATCGGGGACGCATGCTTTTCGCCGCACACGTAGCCAGAAATTTTATTGAGAAAAATCCTGCATTGAGGCTTACGCTCGATATTTCTCATTGGTGCAATGTACATGAAAGCCTCTTGCAGGACCAGGAGGAAACCGTTCAGCTCGCGCTCACACGCGTGGGCCACATACACTCGCGCGTAGGGCATGAGGAAGGCCCGCAGGTAAACGACCCGCGTGCGCCCGAGTGGGAGGCCGCTGTGAAGGCGCATCTGGCCTGGTGGGACAAAGTGGTGGAATACAAAGTCAAAAGTGGTGAAACGCTGACCGTCCTGACTGAATTCGGGCCGCCAAATTACCAGCCGACGGTGCCTTTTACGCACCAGCCGCTATCAGATCAGTGGGGTATCAATGTCCATATGATGCATTTGTTAAGAAAGCGGTATTTGAAATAAAACACTGCTGAAAGGATGGTTTTGCACGGCCATTTTTCTCTAACTTGCAGTGTTTTAAATCAACGACTCTATGAAAAACACACACTTCCTGCTGGCCCGGGAAGAATCTGATGTCCGTAAAACGTTCCTGGGTGCATTTGTAGCCCATATTGACGGAGCCAAAGCAACATCCATCAAAGATTTCCACGATGCGATCGCCGCTGCCATGCATTTTCCCGATTATTCCGGCAAAAACCTCGATGCACTCGACGAGATGCTGAATGACCTCGAATGGATCCATGAAAAGAAGGTCATTATTTACATCGGAAATTCAGGCGAGTGGCTTTCGAAGGAAAAATCGGAAGAAAAACTTCTGACGATCATTGATATTTTCGACGCCACAGCCGAAGACTGGAAATGGCTGGATGAAGAAGAGGAAGGTGTTGCGAAAAAGGAACTGCAAATCGTCTTTCAGGACTCGGCACGCATCCGCACATTGCTCGAAGATCAGGAAATCCCGTTCGACACGCTCGACTGATACGTCGCTCATAATCGGGCGTTAGTTTTTGTCATGTGTTGTCAGGAACTGTCATGCGTTGTCAAGAATAGTCAGGAGTTGTCAAGTGTAGCCTGAGTGGAGGAGATTTAGACAAGACTAATTCCTAACTACCAAGTCATTCATGACTACACCTGACCATCAATGACCATACCTGGCTACCAATGACCATTCCTTACTACACATGACCATACCTGACAACGTCCCTACGCCACTGTACGAATCCGGTAACCGCAAGTATGAGAAAGACGCCGTACAAAATTGCAGTGAGGTGGAGGTCTTTGTAGAAATACACAACCACATAAGCCGCGTCGGCGATGATCCAGATGATCCAGTTTTCGAGGTATTTGCGGGCCATCATCCATTGGCCGATCAGGCTGGCGATCGTCAGTGCGGAGTCGGCGTAGGTGAGGCTCGCATTGGTAAATTTGCCGAGTAAAAAGCCCCAGGAGACGGTTACTGCGATAAAAATCAACCCGAAAATCGGGTAGAGCTTCACGGGTGTGCGCGTAACGCGCAGGCCGTCGTGGTTTTGTCCGCCGAATTTCCACATCCACCAGCCGTAGATGCTTGTCAGGAAGTAATAACCCTGCAAGCCCATGTCGGCATATAATCTTACCTGCCAGAAAACCACTCCGTACAACACCGCATTGATAATCCCGAAAAACCAGCCGAGCACATTCTGGCGGGTGTTGAGGTAAACGCAGATCGCGCCGGTGATGAAACCCAGGATTTCGAGTATTGTGGTAGGTAGTCCTGCCAACGAAACAGGTTGATTAAGCCAGTCGGTCATGAGGGAATTGAGATGAGAAAAGGTAAAAATAAAATGATCTGACCGATTTTCACACGGAATGATTTACGGCTATTTTTGTAGCCCGGTTGGTTACAGCAACAAAATGCGGCCAGCCATTGTTATTTGTTTTGCCGGTCGGGAAATTTCCCGAAACGGCTTTTTGCGTTTACGTTCACTGCGGTTGAGGCTGCACAGCATTTGACATAATTGGAAGTTAAAGACTTATTAACACTATACGGAGGCGACAGCTACATGGATGTGCTGACCGCGCAGATCGCCTCAAGGGACGCGGAAGCGGCGCATGTGCAGATAAAGGGATTGGTAGGAAGCCTCGATGCGGTGATTGCCGCGGCCGTGCAGCACAAGAAGAAGGCACCGGCATTGTACATCCTTAGCGATCGCGAGGAAGCAGCTTATTTTCAGAACGACCTGCAAAACCTGTTGGGCGCTACCGAGGTCCTTTTTTATCCTACATCTTATAAAAGACCTTACCATTACGAAGAGGTAGACAACGCCAATGTGCTCATGCGCGGCGAAATACTGAACAAGCTCAGCGCAGGCCGCAGCACGCCGGTGCAGATTGTGACTTATCCGGAAGCATTGTTTGAGAAAGTGATCAACAAGCGGTCACTGAAAGCCAATACTTTTTCGGTCAAAGTCGGCGAAAAGCTGGATCCTGCATTTCTGACTGAGTTTTTGAATAGTTACGGTTTCGAGATCACTGATTTTGTGTTCGAAGCAGGTCAGTTTTCGGTGCGTGGGGGTATTCTCGACGTATTTTCGTTCGCCAATGAGCATCCGTTCCGGATCGAGCTCTTTGGCGACGAAGTGGAAAGTATCCGCTCGTTCGACCCTGATACGCAGCTCTCCATCGAAAGTGCGAAGCAAATCAATATCGTGCCGGATATCCAGCAAAAGCTCTCGCATGAAACACGTGATTCGTTCCTGAGTTTCTTTGCCGATGAAACCGCTATTTGGTTCAAGGATGCGGAATTGACTTTGGAGGTGATTGAAAAATGCTTTGAAAGGGCCGAAAAAGCGCTGGAAGAAGTGACAGGGGGTGGTGTACAGATCGTTTCGAACCCGCAGGAGCTTTTCGAAACACGCCGCGGATTTCTGAATCAGGTCAAGAAGTTCAAAACGGTTGAATTCGGTAAGAAATCCTATTTTAAAACCGAAATCAAGCTGCCCTATTCTTCGAAACCGCAGCCTTCTTTTAACAAGGATTTTAAGCGGCTTTTGGATGATTTGTCTGATAATCAGAACAAAGGCTATGTGAATATCATCGTTGCCGAGCAACCCAAGCAGCTCGATCGTCTGGAACGCATTTTCGAGGACCTCGACCCGTTCGTGAAATTCAGGCCGATGCACATTTCGCTGCGGGAAGGTTTTGTGGACGAAAACCTGAAAGTGGCGTGCTATACCGATCACCAGATTTTCGCCCGTTTTCATAAATATCGCCTGAAAGAGAAGTTCAGCAAATCCAAGGCGATGACCTTGAAAGAGCTGAAATCCTTGCAGGTAGGTGATTTCGTCACGCACGTTGACTACGGGATCGGCCGTTTTGCCGGAATGGAGCGGAAGGATGTGAATGGGAAGGAGCAGGAAGCGGTGCGGCTTATTTATCGAGATAACGATTTGCTCTACGTGAGTGTGCATAACCTGCACAAAATCGCGAAATACACCGGTAAAGAAGGGACTCCGCCTGCGATGAGCAAATTGGGCTCGGGCGAATGGGAGGCTAAAAAATCGAAGGTTAAGAAGCAGCTCAAAGACATTGCGCACGAACTGATCGCATTGTATGCCAAACGCCGTCAGGCGCCCGGGTTCCCGTTCTCGAAGGATAATTACCTGCAAGTAGAGCTCGAATCGTCCTTTATATATGAAGATACGCCCGACCAGGCAACCGCGACCGCCAATGTGAAGGATGATATGGAAAAAGGTCACCCGATGGACCGGCTGGTGTGTGGGGATGTAGGCTTTGGTAAAACCGAAATCGCGATCCGGGCCGCATTCAAGGCGGTTTGCGACAGCAAGCAGGTGGCCGTACTCGTTCCTACGACGATTCTGGCCATGCAGCATTTCAAGACATTCAGCGAGCGACTTGCCGATTTTCCGGCCCGGGTGGGGTATATCAACCGCTTCAAATCTGCGAAAGAGATCAAGGATACATTGAAACAAGCCGAGGAAGGAAAAATCGATATTTTGATCGGTACCCACCGGATTTTGAATAAGGATGTCAAATTCAAAGACCTCGGCCTGTTGATCGTCGATGAGGAGCAGAAGTTTGGGGTAAAAGCCAAAGACAGGTTGAAGGAAATGCGCGTGAATGTGGACGTGCTCACGCTTACCGCAACCCCGATTCCGCGTACGCTGCATTTCTCGCTCATGGGCGCGCGTGACCTTTCAGTAATCGCGACGCCGCCGCCCAACAGGCAGCCTGTAACGACGGAAGTACATACATTCAGTGAGGAATTTATCCGCGACGCGATCAGTTTTGAGGTGCAGCGGGGTGGACAAGTGTTTTTTGTTCACAACCGGGTCAATGATATTGAATCGATTGCGAACATTATTCTTCGCCTCGTGCCCGATGTACGCATAGGCGTCGCACACGGACAAATGGACGGTGACAAGCTGGAAAAAGTAATGATGAACTTCATCGAAGGCGAGTACGACATTCTGGTTTCGACCAATATCATCGAATCCGGGATCGATATCGCGAATGCGAATACCATCATTATCAACTCCGCGCACATGTTCGGGCTCTCCGACCTGCACCAAATGCGCGGGCGCGTGGGACGCTCCAACCGGAAGGCATTTTGTTACCTGCTCACGCCGTCGGTATCGACGTTGGCGAGCGATTCGCGGAAACGTTTACAGACCTTGGAAGAGTTTTCGGATCTAGGCGACGGATTTAAAGTAGCGATGCGTGACCTCGACATCCGCGGTGCGGGTAACCTGCTGGGCGCGGAGCAAAGCGGTTTTGTGAATGATCTGGGTTACGAACTCTACCACAAAATGCTCGACGAGGCCGTTCAGGAACTGAAAAGTAACGAATTCAAGGACCTGTTCGAAGGAGTATTCAGCCTGCCGAAAAACCTGGTACCGGACACGCAGATCGAAACCGATTTCGCGACATTGATACCGGATGATTACGTCAAAAATATTTCCGAAAGGTTGTCGTTATATACCCGCCTCGATAATATTGCGACAGAGGACGAGCTCGGGAAATTTGAGAAAGAAATCCTCGACCGTTTTGGCCCGGTGCCGCATGAGGTGCAGGATTTGCTGAAAACGGTGCGTTTACGCTGGGAGGCAGAGGCTTTGCAGTTCGAAAAACTGACTTTGAAAAGCAATACGATGAAAGGCTACTTCGTTACTTCGCAGAATGACGAATTCTTTCAGTCGGCGAAGTTCGGGCAGGTGATCGATTACATTAAAAAACACCCTAAGCAAATTTCGCTTAAAGATCAGAAAGGCAAGCTGATACTGATTTGTGAAGATATCAAAAGCATTGATCAGGCACGCCAGGTGTTGATGGAAATGACCCGGTAGCAAGCGGGCCTCGGTTACCTGATAATTGATTTTTAAAAATAATATCGATTGATTTCATACATTTGCGGTTTCGCATACTATAAAATACCAAACACTTAAGTCACTTTAAAGCAATGATTTGCATGCAAAAGATGGGTACCCGGTCGATCGCGCTGATTCTGATAGTGTTATTAGCGGCAACTGCGTGTAGTAAAAAGAAGCCAACCAGCTTGAAACCTGGCAAGACCAGCTCCAAAACAGGCTTGGCTTACAACGGCAAAGACGGGTTTGAAGTAAAGCAGTACAAAGCTTTGCCAGCCGGTCCTGACCTAGTGTACATTGAAGGTGGCCGTTTTACGATGGGTTCTTTGGAAGAAGATGTGATGGCACGCCGGGATAACCCGAAACGGACTGTCAGTATCCAGTCGTTCTACATGGACCAGACGGAAGTGGCAAACGTTCACTACCTCGAATACCTGAATGCGATCCAGAAAGATTCTTCGGAGGAGTTTTACGCCAAGGCGCTTCCTGATACAACAGTTTGGTATAACGAACTGTCATTCAATGACTCTTATGTGACGATGTACCTGCGTCACCCCGGCTTCCGCCTCTATCCGGTGGTTGGTGTATCGTGGGTTCAGGCCAATGACTACTGTGCATGGCGTACCGCTGCCGTGAGCCAGGCTAATAACGCCAAGGGCGCAGCTGCCGCAGGTGGTAAGAAGAAAAAGGGGTTCTCTTTCGGCAAGAAGAAAAAAGCGGAAGGCGAGGCTGTTGCAGCTGCTGACGCTCCTGCACCACAACTTCGCATCGAAAGTGGCTACGTAATGCCTCCATACCGCCTTCCGACAGAGGCCGAGTTTGAATATGCTGCTATGGCGATGATCGGAACACAATATTCGGATGAGAACCAGGCTAACTCAAGAATTTATCCATGGGATGGTTCTACGATGCGTAACCCGCGTGGCCGGAAACAAGGAACAATGCTCGCAAACTTCAAACGTGGTCCTGGTGACTATGCCGGTATCGCGGGTAAATCCAATGACGGAGCGATCATCACACAGGAAATCCGGTCGTATCCTGCTAACGACAACGGTCTTTACGACATGGCAGGTAACGTAAGCGAGTGGGTTTATGACGTGTATCGTCCGCTTTCAAACAGCGATGTAAACGACCTGAACTCTTTCCGTCGCGATGGCTACCAGGATGAGGCCAAAAACTACGATAGCAAGAACAACAACTCAATGGTTGACGACAAACTGAGAGTTTATAAAGGTGGTTCATGGGCTGACGTGGCTTACTGGCTGTCTCCGGGAACACGCCGTTACATGGATCAGGATTCCGCTACTGCGATGGTAGGTTTCCGTTGCGCGATGATCGCGACCGGAACACACAAAGAGTAGGATTTAAGATAATATAAACAAAAGTGCCGCGGTTCTCCGGAATCGCGGCACTTTTGTTTTAATGCTGGGCCAATGCGATGGTAAGGATATGAAACCGCTTGCAACCGACGGCCAGTAAGGTTCTGGCACATTCCTCCAAAGTTGCTCCGGTAGTAAGTACATCGTCGATCAGGATTACGCTCCTGGGCGCAAAGCCCTGTTTCACAGTAAATACGCCTTGCACGTTTTCCCTTCTTTCCATTTTGGTTTTGCCGGTTTGTGTGGCCGTGTACTTAATACGCTCAAGCATTGCCCCGGACCACGGGATGCCTGTCGCTCTGGAAAAGCCTTCCGCAAGCAGATCGCTTTGATTGTAGCCTCGTTGCTTCCGCTTTTTAGGATGAAGCGGGATGCTCAGGATAATCTCTGCTTCCGGTACATGCCCCATTGCTTTCAATTCCTGACCGAACATCTGCCCGAGCAATATCCCGACATCCTTGTTCCCCTTGTATTTCAGCGCATGTAAAAGCCTCTGTACCTTACCTCGCTTTGTAAAAAGTAAAAATGAATGGGTTGAATGCACTTCGGGAAGGTTCACAAACTTGAATGCGAGTGATTCGCTGTTCAAGCCATCGGTCATGACACGCGGCAACGAAATGCGGCAAAGCGTGCAGATGGTCGCTTCATTTCCTTGCAATACCCGGTCGCAGCTCTCACAGCAACGGGGAAACAGCAGGTCTGCAAAATCACGGATGAGTTGTTTCAGGTTCATTTTTGTGTGATTCAATGAGTGAATTTCAACCGGTCTGAATACCTTTGCACGACATCAATCCAATCGCCGCCGCACATGACAACGCTGATCTTAAATGCCCAGGTCGTAAATGAAAACCAGGTTCAGTATTTAGACGTACTAATTGAAAATGGTCACATTAAAAAAATCGAAAGGGATATGCAGCATGTGCAAGCGGACAAAGTGATTGATGCAAAGGGGCTCTTTCTGATGCCCGGTGTGATCGACGACCAGGTACATTTTCGCGAGCCGGGGCTCACGCACAAGGCGAATATCTACACCGAATCGAAAGCGGCCGTTGCCGGAGGGGTTACCTCTTTTATGGAAATGCCGAATACGGTTCCGAACACGCTGACACAGCAGTTGCTGGAAGATAAATACCAAATCGGCGCCAACACTTCCCTGGCGAACTATTCCTTCTTCATGGGCGCGTCGAACGACAACTATGATGAGGTAATGCGTACTGATCCCACACAAGTATGCGGTATCAAAATATTTATGGGCTCTTCCACAGGTAATATGCTCGTCGACGCGCCGGAGGTGCTCGAAAAGCTTTTCGCCAACGCCCCCTGCATTATTGCAACGCATTGTGAAGACGAGCCGACCGTAAAGGCCCGGATGGCTTATTTCAAGGATAAGTACGGCGATGATGTACCGTATGACATTCATGCATTGATCCGGAATGAGGAGGCCTGTCTCAAATCATCCACTTTCGCAAGCTCACTTGCGCACAAGCACGGGACGCGCCTGCATATCCTGCACATTTCTACGGGTAATGAAGTACATTTGTTTGAACCTGGCATCCGAAGCAACGGTAAAATTCTGCTCGCGAACGGGCAGCCCAAGCTGGTAACAGCCGAAGCATGCGTACATCATTTGTGGTTCGACGCAGAGGATTACCGGAGATTGGGAAATGATATCAAATGCAATCCCGCGATCAAGGCGCCGCACCACAAGGAAGCGATCCTGCAAGCGGTGCTGGACAACCGTATCGACGTGATAGCAACCGACCACGCACCGCATACGATTGAGGAAAAAGCACAGCATTACTGGCAGGCACCCTCAGGCTTGCCGCTGGTACAGCATACTTTGAACGTAATGCTTGAATTAAGCAAAGCAGGAAAGATTTCGATTGACCGCGTAGCCGAAAAAATGAGCCACGCAGTGGCCGATCTTTTCAATATCAAAGATCGTGGCTACGTCCGTGAAGGTTATTGGGCGGATCTGATCCTTGTCGATTTGAATGCTACCACGCAGGTTGACAAATCCAACATTTACTCCAAATGCGGTTGGTCGCCGTTTGAAGGCACGGAATTCCATTCGCGCATTACGCACACGTTCGTGTCGGGACACCTGGTTTATGAAAACGGGAAATTTGATGAAACGGTGAAAGGAAAGCGGTTAACTTTTAGCCGCTAGGTAATCGTAGTAGTTTTGGATCACATTCAGATCGGCCTCTGTCCAGTCGAGGGTAGGTAGGTCTTCGGCATCCAGCCAGAGGATTTGCTCGTGCTCGGTGAGGACAAAATCAATGGTGTCCACTTTGCAAACGAACGGCACCAACACGATCTCACGCCAGCCTTGGTCTTTGGAAGTTTCCGGAAGTTTATCGACGATTTCGACAGTTACATTGAGCTCCTCCATGATCTCACGGAGCAATGCTTGCTCGTCGGTTTCACCTTTTTCGAGCTTTCCTCCGGGGAATTCCCATTGGAGAGGAAACGACAAGGCTGCGCTTCGTTGCCCGGCGAGTACTTTTCCATTATGTTCAATTACAGCACAGGGCACTCTCACTACCAACTTTTCGGAAACCAGTACTTCGATCATAGGAGGCGGTTACGCTAATTTACCGCAAAATTACAATTTTCAGGGTTATGTTGTACGTGAATGTTAGAACTTCTTAAAAAGTTAACGCTCAGAACAATTCGCCCGAGCGGTGCCGCGGTAAAATACCCAGATGTCTGAATGCTTTTTCGGTCACTTCACGGCCGCGGGACGTGCGTTTGATATAACCTTCCTGAATCAGAAACGGCTCATATACTTCCTCAATCGTATCGGCTTCTTCACCACAGGCAGTGGCAATAGTGGATAAGCCAACTGGTCCGCCTTTGAATTTCTGAATAATGGTGCTCAAAATGCGGTTATCCATTTCATCCAGTCCGTTTTGATCCACATCCAGCGCCTGTAAGGCCATTTCGGCGATGGCTACGGTAATGCGGCCATTACCTTTTACCTGCGCGAAATCGCGGGTCCTGCGCAGCAGGTTATTGGCGATGCGTGGGGTGCCGCGGCTGCGTCGGGCAATTTCATATGCAGCATCTTCTTCCAAAGGAGTGCCCAGAATGGCCGCCGAACGTTTCAGAATGGATGATAGTAACTGTGCATCGTAATATTCGAGCCTCGCATTGATCCCGAACCGCGCACGCAAAGGGGACGTAAGCATACCCGCGCGCGTAGTAGCGCCTATGAGCGTGAAGGGATTCAGGCCGATCTGGATGCTGCGGGCATTTGGCCCGCTATCGAGCATAATATCGATTTTATAATCCTCCATGGCCGAATACAGGTATTCCTCCACGATGGGGTTCAGGCGGTGGATTTCGTCGATGAAAAGGACGTCGTGCTCCTGTAAGTTGGTCAGCAGGCCGGCGAGATCGCTGGGTTTATCGAGTACCGGGCCGGATGTGATCTTGATCCCCGAACCGAGCTCATTGGCAATAATATTTGATAATGTAGTTTTCCCCAAACCCGGAGGGCCATGCAGCAGCACGTGGTCGAGCGCGTCGCCCCGCTGGCGGGCAGCCTGCACAAATATTCTCAGGTTTTCGAGAATCTTGTCCTGTCCGGTAAAATCCTCGAAAGACAACGGTCGCAGTGCGCGTTCGATGTCTTTATCGGTATTGGAAAGGTTTTCTTTATCTCCGGACAGATAATCCTGGCGCATAGTCGGTTGAACAGATAGTGAAAACCAGCCGTCCGGTTTAATGGCGGCTGGTTTGATATTATTTAACCAAAAATAATTGATTTAATCTGCAAAGGAAAGGCTAGCGGATCACCATTACCGATCCGCGCTTCATGACCGGGTTGCGTTCGGGATAATAAAGTGCTTCGTAGGAAATGATATAAGGGTAGCTTCCGGGCTGTACTTTCAGGCCCTTATAAGTACCGTCCCAACGCGCCTCGATATCGGTAGTGGCGAAAATAACCTCGCCCCAGCGGTTGTAAATGCGCATCGAAAAATTGGTATAATATGCTCCGAACACTTGCAGGATCTCATTGTGCCCTTCGCCATCGGGGGTGAACGCGTCGGGGATGAAGAACCGCGGCTCGCATTTGTCAATCACTTCGGTAGATTGTTCGACAACACAGCCCTCCTTGTTAGTGGCCCGAACCGTGTATTTCCCTTCCTGGTTGACAGTAATTGTTTTCGTCGTGTCGCCGGAATGCGGCCAGAGATATTCGTAGGATTCCCTTCCATTGGCATCAAGTACGACTGATTGGCCATCGGGAATACAAATGAAATTTTCTGGCGCCAGGCCCAGAATAGGAGAAGGACGCTCGCCTATTTTGACGGTATCGGAGTTGTAGCAGTCATTTCTGTCTTTTACTACCACTATATATTGCCCGGGTTGGCCAATCGTCACTTCGCGGGTTTCCTCACCGTTGCTCCATTTAAATTCGATCCAGCGGTCGCTTTCCACGCGAAGGACAACAGAGCTGTCACGGCACAAGGTCGTATCGGGCCCAATGGAGAAGGCAGGCGGTTTCCGCAATGTAATTTCGATCGTGTCGGCTGCGTAGCAATCACCTTGCGGGCCGTTGAAGGCGATGGCAATGTAGCGGCCCGTAGATGTGGCGTTGTAGGTAGGGCCACGACCTACGACCCGGCCGCGGTAGATCCATCTGTAAATTTCCGCCTTGACCTTCATGTCCAGCGGGACATAGGCACCGCAAGTGTCTTTGTCCTTGCCGAGGTCGATATTGGAAGGCGTTTCATAAATGGTAACCGCCTGCACGATTGTCGTGTCGGTACATTTGTTGGTAGCACGCATAGCCACCATGTAGGTGCCCGGTTTTGTGTAAGTGTAAGTAGTCTGTTGTGTTTTGGAAGGCGTAGTAAACTGACCGTTCCCGAGGAAATCCCAGGAATAGGTATCTTCGATCGGGTCACACATCGGACTGGCCTGGAACTTGGTAGGCTCATTGGTACAGAAGCCGTCTGCCTCAAAACCTGGGCCTTGTGATTCCTGAGTAAAATCCTGGACCATATTCGGAAGACCCAACTGACTTTTTTTACCGCCCAGATTGGCCCCGTCGCGTTCATAGTCGACGCCGGTTAACGAATTTCCTTCTGGTTCGCCTATCGTCGCCAGGTATTCACTCCCTTGAATAGCCATGTAGATCCGCCCATCCGGCCCGAACTGCAAAGCCCCGAATTTTTGCGTGGCGGAACTGTCGATGGTAATGGCCGTTTCGATGACCAAACTATCGGGCAATGTGAGGTCATACTGTTTTAAAAGGGATTTTGTGCCGTTTTCGCCCTGGAATGAGACGTACATTTTCTCACCGGTAGGCGAAAATTCGATACCATATGCAATGGGTGGCGCGGGGCCGAGGTCCATTGTTTTTTTGTAGGTTAATACGCCCGTCGAATCGTCAAAACTGAACAACTCCACATAGTTGCGTGCTGGGCCTGGAATGACCACGGCGAGCTGACGAAGGCCGGTGGTACTGTCGGGCGACGAGAATTTCATATAACCCTCGGCCTTATTGGTACTGTCGTGCGGCATACCGAGCTCGGGTGCGGCAACTTCCACTAGCCCGCCTGTGGTGGCGTGGAAAATGCGAAATTTGTTGGTGCCATAGTCGTGGGAAATGACCCAGTAAGTGCTGTCGGCATTATTACGAACGGAGGCAATGCGTTCCGTGGTGGGTGTTTGAAGAGTGGTGTTCTGCTCAATAATCTGACCCAGACCGTGATTGCGACGCATATCGACGACGCTTACGGTTAGCAGCTTCTCACCATTAATATCCGAAGTTGTAAATACATTATAGAGGTATTCGCACCCTCTGCAAGTCGGCTGGGGCACAATGAGCACAGATTGTGTCGAGTTGGGACTACCCTTCATGGGCGCGCACGCCCCGAACGTACAGGTCATTTCATCCCCGTTCTTATTCCATATTTTAATACCGTCGGAGTAGAAGAGTAGCTGCCCTTTCGAATTGGCAATGGACGAAGTTCCTTCCGGGGTGTTCAGTTTACCATCTGTTAGCGGGCTGGGAGGCGTGTTGGAAAAATCAAGTCCCGCATTTCCCCCGAAATACCATTTGGAGCCTTCCTGCGCCTGGGGTTCCATACAAATCTTGACATTGATCCGGTCCTGTATCTTACAGCCATTTACGATCACCTCCACGGAGTAACAGCCGGAGCTATCCACTCTCAGCGTTTGCGTCGTATCTCCTTTGGGGTACCAGATATATTGGGCTCCTGCTGGGGCTCCGCTCGGGTACGGGTCGAGCGTAATCGTGTCCCCTTTACAAATGGTGGTGTCCCGGCGCCATTGCTGGAATGGAGGGGGAATTTCACCGATATTAACTACTTGTGTGACAGTTTCACTAGTGCCGTTCGCGAGCGTCCGGACCAGTGTAACCGTGTATGCTCCGGGCGACTGGTAGGAATGCTGCGCATTGCGCCGGGTATCGGTAGCGCCACCTTCGCCGAAGCTCCATTGCCACTTGGTAGCCACTTTCACCGTATCGCTGAATGAAGTGGAGTCCGCCTCGCAGTCGGGGTTCAGCATGCACTGGTTTTTTACCAGAAAGGGCTTTTGAGCCATGGCACCTGCACCGATGAGGAGCATGAGCAGGCAGAGGACATAAAAAAATCGGTGGTATCTATTATAAAATCGCCCCATGTTTCGTTACTTGTTCAAACACCCCTACCGTCTCAAAGAATATTCAAGTTACCCGACATTACTAACGAAAATAAAATGTTAAAATTTTGTGCGGTAATGTCGTAAAAACCACTCTAATTTGAATATTAATACGCAATTTGAGGATAATTTGTGAAATTAATCAGGTAATTTTTTTGAGCCCGGAACGTGTCCGTTTTTCGGCAAGCGGCAAGCCAATAAATCTATGATCAAGCGTTTACTTACTCTCTTCCTACTGACACTGCTTTGCCTGAAAGGTTGGAGCCAGGATCCGCAATTTTCGCAGTTCTATGCAAACCCGTTGTACTTAAACCCGGCGTTGGCCGGAGGGGCGCTGGCGCCTCGTGCAACCATCAATTACCGTAACCAATGGCCTTCATTGTCGGCGAACTTCGTGACTACTTCGATAGGAGCCGACGTATTCCTGCCCAACTACAACAGCGGTTTGGGCGTGCTGGTGACCATGGACAGCCAGGGGTTGGGAAACCTTAAATCGACCGAAGCGGCGTTGCAATACTCTTACCAGATCCAGTTCAACGAACTGACTTCGCTGCGCCTTGGCATTCAGGGTGGTTTTGCCTCGCGAACGCTCGATTACTTCGGGTTGACATTCGGAGACCAATATAATAATGGCGGGTTGACCGGCCAGCCTTCGGAAGATCCATTTGCAAAAGGCGGCCCTAATGTGTTTTACGCCGATTTCGGTGCGGGTGCAATGCTCTATTCCGACTGGTATTGGGCAGGTATTTCGGCACATCACCTTAACCGTCCCAATCAGGCATTTTCAGAACTTACAGAGGCACGTCTGCCGGTGAAGGCCAGTTTGCAGGCAGGTTTGCGCATTCCATTTGCGGGTTATACATTCCTGGGCGACGAAATCGATAAGGAAAAGACAATTTCTCCCGCTATCATGTATAAAAAGCAGGGCAAATACGACCAGTTCGATGCCGGCATGTATGTGACGATCGAGCCCCTGGTCATTGGAGCATGGTACCGTGGGATTCCTTTTAAGAAATACGAGCAGAACATCAATAACCATGAATCGCTGATATTCCTGGCAGGCTATCGCCAGGATAAGTTTTCGATCGGTTATAGCTATGACCTAACCATTTCTACATTGGGTGCAGGGAGCGGCGGTGCGCATGAAATTTCACTTTCCTACGTTTTCGCACCGCTTGAATCAAAACCTAAGCGTCCGAAAACCCGCAAGCGGCAGCTTTCGTGCCCGAAATTCTGATGCGCTTCGAAAAAAATTAGTACGAATGGAAATAGGGTAAACTTCCGGGGACAAAGTCTTTTTTGGTGGTTAAATCACTATTAAATGTCATTTTGACGACTATGTCCAATTACCGAAACCTTCATTTCCTTTTTACCCTTTTGCTGCTCGTGGTTGCATTGAGCGCCGTAGCGGCAGCTCCAAAGCGGGAATTTTACGAGATCAAAATCTATCACCTTAAAAACGCGGATCAGGAAGCACGCGTGGAAGCTTTCCTGAAAGATGCATATGTTCCCGCAGCCCATCGCGCCGGAATCAAGAATGTAGGTGTTTTTAAGCCCGTGCCGACGGATACTATGGCAGGAAAGCTGATTTATGTCTTGACCCCCATTAAATCCCTCGAACTCCTGCTGACTTTGCCTAAAACTTTGGACAAAGATGCCGCATATGCTTCGGCAGGAAAGGACTATATCGAAGCGAATTACAAAAATCCGCCGTATGCACGCTTTGAGTCAATAGTACTCCAGGCCTTCACGGAAGCGCCCGTGCACATGAAGCCCAACCTGACGGGACCGAAAAGCGAAAGGGTGTACGAACTGCGTAGTTATGAAGGGCATACTGAGAAAATTTACCAGAACAAGGTGAAGATGTTCAATGTAGGCGGCGAAGTTCCGTTGTTCAAACGCCTCGGTTTCAATGCGGTATTCTATGCTGAAGTAATCGCGGGCAGCCACATGCCGAACCTGATGTACATGACTACTTTCGAGAACAAAGCATCACGTGACGCGCATTGGAAATCGTTCACCGAAGATGCGGAATGGAACAAGCTGAAAGTAAATCCGGAGTATCAGAACAACGTCTCAAAAAACACCAGCTTCTTCTTGTATCCCACCGAATATTCGGATATATAGCATCCGAAACGGTTCAAGTCATTTTGAAATGATGAATTGGGCAGGTTCCATTCCGGACAAGCCGGTTCATCATTTTTTGTTTAAAAACCACCATTATGAAAGCCGCAGTATTAAAGAACCTTCATGAGCCGCTGGTGATTGAAGAAATCCAAAAACCGAACCCGGGTCCCGGAGAAGTGATCGTGGAATTGAAAGCCGCATCGCTCAACCACCGGGATGTGTGGATACAAAAAGGCCTCTATCCAAGAATTACAACCCCTATTATCCCCGGATCCGATGGCGCGGGCATTGTGACCGAAGTGGGTGACGGTGTCGCTAAAAGCTGGATCGGAAAAGAGGTGATCATCAATCCGTCCCAGAACTGGGGCGATAATCCCGGTTTTTACAGTGAAGACCACAAAATTCTCGGTCTGCCGGATAATGGCACATTTGCGGAATATGTCAAAACGGAAGCAAAGTACTTAGCCGAAAAGCCGGCGCATTTGTCGTTTGAAGAAGCGGCTGCGTTGCCCATGGGCGGACTTACGGCCTGGCGCTCGCTCATGACGCGTTGCCGGTTTACAGAAGGCGATCGCGTGCTTGTGACGGGCGCGGGCGGAGGTGTGGCGCTTTTTGCGATTCAGATTGCCATTGCCGCTGGTGCGGAAGTGTGGGTAACCTCAGGCTCCGATCAGAAAATACAGAAAGCGATCGAAATGGGCGCGAAAGGCGGGATCAATTATAAAAATCCGACCTGGTTCCGTGATTTGCTGGTGAAGGCCCGTGGCCCGAAGACCGGCTATTTTAATGTAATTATCGACAGCGCCGGCGGCCCCGGTTTCGCAAAGCTGATCGATATCGCCGCTCCTGGCGCCCGGATTTGCTTCTATGGCGGAGGGACCGGCAATATCACCGACATCGTTCCGGCGAAGGTGTTTTTCAAACAACTTAATATATACGGCAGCACCATGGGAACTGAGCAGGAATTTGCCGACATGGTACAATTCGTGGCTGAAAAGCAGATTGTACCAGTCCTCGACAAGGTGTTTCCACTCGAAGAAGCCGAACAGGCGCTGCGTTATATGGATTCCGGGCAGCAGTTCGGCAAGATTGTGCTTTCGGTATAAGGTTATTTTCTAACCGATTCGATGGCGGCGCGGACGCTTCCGTGCGCATCCAGCAGTGATTGCGCCTCATCGGGCGAGATATTCAGTTCATCAATGATCATACGCAACGCCCTGTTGACCAGTTTTTCATTGGTGAGCTGCATATCCACCATTTTGTTCCCTTTTACTTTGCCGAGCCGGATCATAACCGACGTTGAAATCATGTTCAGCGCCAGTTTTTGGGCGGTACCGGATTTCATCCTCGTACTTCCGGTCAAAAATTCGGGTCCAACTACTATTTCGACCGGGTATTCGCACGCTTTGGCAACCGCGGAGCCGTCGTTGCAGACTACGCAGCCAGTCAGCAAACCTGCATTACGTGCCTCATTCAGTCCTCCGATTACATAAGGCGTACGGCCGGATGCTGCGATCCCTATTAATGTATCATTTTCATTTGGCGCATAGGCCGCGAGATCTTTCCACGCCTGGTTCCAGTCGTCTTCCGCATTTTCGACGGCCTTGCGAATGGCAGTATCGCCACCGGCAATGATTCCTACGACCAGGTCGAATGGCACGCCGAATGTAGGCGGGCATTCTGAGGCGTCCACCACGCCCAATCGTCCGCTGGTACCGGCACCGATATAGAAAAGGCGGCCGCCGTTTTTCATCCTCGGAACGATCTGCTCAACCAACGCCTCGATCTGCGGGATCGATTTCTGAACGGCCAGAGGCACGGTCTGATCCTCGCGGTTAATGGAGGTCAGGATATCGTGGACGCTCATTTTTTCGAGGTCATTGTAGTTCGAAGACGATTCGGTTGTCAGCATTGTGGTTCGTTGTTTTTGGAATTCAAAATTAAATGTTTTCCGATAAGGATCTTATACCGGGAAGAAATTTGGTATTTATCGTAGATTAACAACAAAAAAAGCTCTGAATGTTTGGAAAATAAAAAGATAGGCCGCTAATTTGTAACACCAAGTCAAAAGCAGCGAAATTTCGCTAGACTCAAAGGTTACGCTAAAAATGAAATTGACTCTTATCGTCCCGGTCCTAATTATCGTCACGCCGCAAGCGTGAGTGGGATGATAGCACATAACTGGCACCTCACTCACCCAACCGAGTGGGGTGTTTTTATTTTAAATACAATCATTCACCAATGGCGACAGAATTAAACAGATTTTCGAAGACCCTAACCCAGGAAGTAACCAATCCGGCCGCGCAGGCGATGCTTTATGGAATTGGTTTGAAAGAAGAAGACTTTGTTAAACCCCAGATCGGGATTGCCAGCACTGGTTACGAAGGTAATCCGTGCAACATGCACCTGAACGGTTTGTCGGTGTATGTGAAACAAGGGGTGAATGCGAATGATATGGTCGGCCTGATCTTCAACACTATCGGTGTTTCGGATGGTATGACCAACGGAAACGACGGTATGCGTTACTCGCTGCCGAGCCGCGACATTATCGCGGATTCGATCGAAACCGTGGTGGCTGCACAATGGTATGATGGTGTGATCGCGGTCGTAGGTTGTGATAAAAACATGCCTGGCGCTATTATGGCGATGGCCCGCTTGGATCGTCCTGCCATTATGGTGTACGGCGGAACGATCCGTTCCGGACATTATAAAGGACAGAAGCTGGACATTGTTTCGGCATTCGAAGCATTAGGCAAGAAGTTTGCCAACAATATTTCTGACGAAGATTATAAAGGAGTAATCCAGAATTCGATCCCTGGCCAGGGCGCTTGCGGCGGGATGTACACGGCCAATACGATGGCTTCTTCGATCGAGGCAATGGGATTGAGCTTGCCATTCAGCAGCTCTTACCCGGCTACCCACGAAGGCAAGCAGGAGGAATGCAAGAAGATCGGTGCGGCTATGAAGAAATTGCTCGAACTGAACATTACTCCGAAAGATATTATTACTAAAAAATCACTGGAAAACGCATTGACAGTGGTAATGGCGCTCGGCGGCTCTACCAACGCGGCATTGCATTACCTCGCAATCGCTCGCGCAGCGGGTATTCCTTTGACTCTGGATGACATTCAGGCGATTTCAGACCGCACGCCGTTTATCGCGGATTTGAAACCTAGCGGTAAATACTTTATGGAAGATATTCTGGAAATCGGGGGTGTTCCCGCTGTTACCAAGTATTTGTATTCCGTAGGACTCATTCACGGAGATTGCATGACAGTTACGGGTAAAACTGTCGCCGAAAACCTCGCCGAAGCACCTGACTTGAATTTTGAAACCCAGAAAATGGTGTTCCCAATCGAAACGCCGATTAAGCAGACAGGTCACATTCAGGTACTTTACGGTAACCTGGCGCCAGAAGGAGCGGTTGCGAAAATTACCGGTAAGGAAGGTCTGACATTCGACGGCGAAGCGAAAGTGTGCGAGCACGAATCGGAGATCATCGAAATGCTTGCCAAAGGTGAAATTAAAGCCGGCCACGTGGTGGTAATCCGTAATGCAGGCCCGAAAGGCGGTCCGGGTATGTCGGAAATGCTGAAACCTACTTCTGCGGTAATGGGTGCAGGATTGGGCGACAAGATCGCATTGATCACCGACGGTCGTTTCTCAGGCGGCACACACGGTTTCGTAGTGGGCCACATTACCCCGGAAGCATTTGACGGCGGCCCAATCGCATTGGTTAAAGACGGCGACCGAATTTCTATTGACGCCAATACCCGCGTACTGACCCTGCACATTTCCGACCAAGAAATGGCATCCCGCAAAGCAGCCTGGGTACAACCCGCGCCACGCTTTACGAAAGGGATGCTGGGAAGATATATCAGAACCGTGAAATCAGCCAGCGAAGGTTGCGTGACTGACGAAGCGTAAGCATTAGTGAAGATTCATCCGACTAAATAAAATAGAGGTCATGGGATTTAATGAAAATCAAACTGCAACAATTCAGGGCTCGGAACCGGTGGTTTCGGTGGCCAAGCCGGAGCTGATCAATGGCTCGCATGCGGTGATCCAGTCGCTGATTGCGGAAGGGGTGAAAACCATTTTCGGCTATCCGGGCGGCGCGATTATGCCGGTGTACGATGCGATCTATGACTATCAGGATCAGGTCAACCACATTCTCGTGCGCCACGAGCAAGGCGCTGCTCACGCGGCGGAAGGCTTTGCACGCATTACAGGTGAGGTAGGGGTTTGTCTGGTAACGTCGGGCCCGGGTGCTACCAACCTCGTGACAGGTATCGCCGACGCGATCATCGACTCGACGCCGATGGTCTGCATTATCGGCCAGGTCGCTTCGCACTTGCTCGGTACCGACGCATTCCAGGAGACGGATGTAATGGGTATCACGATTCCCATTACCAAATGGAATTATCAGGTCACCAATGCGGATGAGATCCCTGAAATCATTGCCAAGGCATTTTATATAGCAAAATCAGGCCGTCCGGGGCCGGTTTTGATTGATATTACCAAGGATGCACAGCAGAAGCTGATGACTAAGCCTTTTGTACACAAAAAGGTGGAAACATTGCTGAGTTATCACCCGCGCATGGCTCCTAAAGAAGAGCAACTGGCGGCAGCTGCGAAGCTGATCAACCAGGCGAAACGCCCATTCCTGTTTGTAGGTCACGGCGTGCAGATTGCCGGTGCGGAACAAGAATTGATCCGCTTCGTTGAAAAAACGGATATTCCTGTTGCATCGACTTTGCTGGGGCTTTCCTCCATGTCGGTTGACCATCCCAACTATGTAGGCTGGCTGGGAATGCACGGAAACTACGGTACCAACGTCCTGACCAACCAATGCGACCTCATTATCGCTGTCGGAATGCGTTTCGATGACCGCGTTACCGGTGATTTGAGCCGCTATGCGAAACAGGCCAAAGTGGTACACATTGAAATCGACCCGGCGGAGATCGACAAGATCATGAAGGCGGATGCACCCGTAGTGGGTGATGCTAAAATTGCGTTGGAATTGTTGCTTCCATTGGTGAACGAGAATAATCACGAAGCTTGGAAAGCAGAATTCAAGAAGTACGACGCCATTGAAGACCAGAAAATCACGCAGCCGGAATTGGCTCCTACCACGGAGAAAATCAAAATGGCGGAAGTAATCCGCACGCTTTCTGATAAAACCAAAGGTGAAGCGGTGATCGTAGCAGATGTAGGCCAGCACCAGATGATGGCGGCACGCTACTACCAGTTCAAAAAACCGAGCTCGTACATTACTTCGGGCGGTTTGGGAACAATGGGTTACGCATTGCCGGCATCATTCGGAGCGAAAGTGGGTGCGCCCGACCGTGAAGTAGTTGCGATTATCGGTGACGGTTGTTTCCAGATGACCATTCAGGAGCTGGGTACGATTGCACAAAGCGGCCTGCCGGTGAAGATTATCATTCTGAACAACAACTTCCTCGGAATGGTACGCCAGTGGCAACAGCTTTTCCACCAGAAACGCTATTCGTTCGTGGAGTTGCAAAACCCGGATTTCATTACGATCGCAAAAGGTTTCGGTATCGATGGCCATACCTGCGCGAAACGCGAGGATTTGCACGCGTCGCTGGACACCATGCTGGCTTCCGACAAGCCTTACCTGCTCGAAGTATTGGTTGAGAAAGAGGAAAACGTGTTCCCGATGGTGCCAACGGGTGCCTGTGTAGCAGATATCCGTTTGGAATAATATAAAAGAGAAGGAAATTATGACATCATACACCATTTGTGTTTTTACCGAAAATACAATCGGTATTCTCAACAAGATCACAACGATATTCACCCGGCGACGGATCAATATCGACAGCTTAACCGTTTCGGAAACCGAGCGTAAGGGTATTTCCCGGTTTACGATCGTCATCCGCCATGAGTCGCGCGACGCAGTAGAGAAACTGGTCCGCCAGATCCGCAAGATTATTGAAGTACTCGCGGTTTTCGGGTACCTCAATGAGGACATCGCGTACAACGAGATCGCATTGTTCAAGGTTTCGACGCCGATCGGCGCCAAGCCGCTCGATATCGAGACGATCAACAAGACTTACAAGGCCTGGGTCGTGTACTGGCACCTCACTTATGTGATCATCCAGAAGACCGGTACCGAAGAAGAGATCTTTGAATTTTTCGACTATATCAAACCCCACGAGATCCTCGAATTCGTTCGCTCGGGGCGGGTGGCGGTGAGCAAATCGCCTCAGACACTGGTAGATTATCTGCCCGAAGCTGAGTGGGAGTATTACCAATAGTCGGCCAGTTTTTAGTAGTATTGCTTTTAAATTCGTAGTAAATCAATAATCCAATCAATAATCAATGGCAAAATTAAATTTCGGCGGGGTCGAAGAAGAAGTAGTAACCCGTGAAGAATTTCCTCTTGAAAAAGCACGCGAAGTACTTTCTAACGAAACCATCGCTGTAATTGGTTACGGCGTACAAGGCCCAGGCCAAAGCTTGAACATGCGTGACAACGGTTTCAATGTAATCGTTGGTCAGCGTAAAGGTGGTAAGTCTTGGGACAAAGCCGTTGCTGACGGATGGGTACCAGGCGAAACCCTTTTCGACATCGAAGAGGCGCTTGCAAAAGGAACCATCATTTGCTACTTGCTTTCTGACGCAGCTCAGATCGAACTTTGGCCAACTGTTAAAAAACACCTTACTGCTGGAAAATCACTGTATTTCTCACACGGTTTCGGTGTAACTTATAAAGATCAGACCGGCATCGTTCCTCCTGCTGACGTGGATGTGTACCTGGTTGCTCCAAAAGGATCGGGAACTTCACTTCGCCGCCTGTTCGTAGAAGGAAAAGGCTTGAACTCTTCTTTCGCGGTATTCCAGGATGCTACCGGCAAAGCGCGTGAGAAATGTATCGCAATGGGTATCGGTGTAGGTTCAGGTTACCTGTTCGAAACTGATTTCTACCGTGAAGTAACTTCCGACCTTACCGGTGAGCGTGGTACTTTGATGGGTGCTATCCAGGGTATTTTCGCTGCACAATACGAAGTGTTGCGTTCAAATGGCCACACACCATCGGAAGCATTCAACGAAACTGTTGAAGAGCTGACTCAATCGTTGATGCCATTGGTTGCAGAAAACGGTATGGACTGGATGTACGCTAACTGCTCTACTACTGCACAGCGTGGTGCTTTGGACTGGTGGAAACCTTTCCGCGACGCTACCAAGCCTGTTTTCGAGCAACTTTACAACTCTGTAAAGAGCGGCGAGCAAGCTACAATCTCTATCACCCGCAACTCACAGCCTGACTACCGCGTGAAGCTGGAAGCTGAATTGGCTGAATTGCGCGAATCGGAAATGTGGCAGGCAGGTTCTACTGTTCGCGGTCTTCGCCCAGAAAGAAACTAATTGTTTCAAAAATAATCCGTTGCCGTTGACTTAAGTCAACGGCAACGGGATAGAAAATGGAGCTTTGCTTTTTGCAAAGCTCTTTTGTTTCAGAATCATTTATGAGCACTTCACATTCCGTTCCGACTCTCGATAACATATTCCTCGCCGCCGAACGCCTGCGCGGGGTGATTAACCACACACCGATATTTTTTAATGCACATCTTTCGGAGCAGTACGGGGCTAATATTTATCTCAAAAGAGAAGACCTCCAAACCGTTCGCTCTTACAAAATCCGCGGTGCCTACAACAAAATGGCGAGCCTCACGCCCGAAGCCCTCGCGGGCGGGGTCGTGTGTGCGAGCGCGGGCAACCACGCGCAAGGCGTAGCATACGCGTGCCGGAAAATGGAGGTGAAAGGTGCGATTTTTATGCCTACCACCACGCCGGCCCAGAAAGTGAAGCAGGTAAGACTGTTTGGTCAGGAATGGATTGAAATCCATTTGGTAGGTGATACCTATGACGACGCGTACCACGCTTCGATGGCCTACCGCGACAGTACCAATGCCGTTTTTGTGCATCCATTCGATGATTTGCAGGTGATTGAAGGCCAGGGGACCGTTGGTCTGGAAATTTTTAAAGACGCCGATTTCAAAATCGATTACCTGCTGATGGCTATTGGCGGAGGCGGGTTGGCGTCGGGCATTTCCACGGTTTTCAAACAACTCTCCCCTAAAACACAGCTCATAGGTGTGGAGCCTGAAGGGTCACCAACTATGCACAAATCCATTCAGGAGGGGCATGTAGTAACGCTGGATAATATCGACAAGTTTGTGGATGGAGCGGCAGTGAAGCGTGCAGGCGACATTACGTTTGATATTTGCAGCAAGAGTTTGAATCAAATCCTGCTTGTGCCGGAAGGAAAGGTATGCTCGTCGATCCTGCAACTTTATAATGAAGAAGCGATCGTCGCCGAACCTGCCGGGGCATTGACCGTGGCTGCATTGGATTTGATTAAGGAAGATATTAAGGGAAAGAATGTCGTAGTTCTGATCAGCGGCGGTAACAATGACATTACCCGCACCGAGGAAATCAAGGAGCGATCGTTGCTTTATGAAGGGTTGAAGCATTATTTCATTATCCGCTTCCCGCAACGCTCCGGTGCATTCCGGGAGTTTTTGAATGTCCTCGGACCAAATGATGATATTGCTCGATTTGAATACGTCAAGAAAACCAACCGGGAGCAGGGACCTGCATTGGTCGGTATTGAGTTGAAAAGCCGGGAAGACTTTGCCCCGCTGATCGAGCGAATGGATGCGAACCGGGTGGTTTACGAGTATTTGAATGATCAGCCGGATTTGTTTCAGTTTATGGTGTAAAAAATAGAGGGTATTTTCTATGAGCTCAGGTTTACGACGAAAATCGCATTGTGTACTTGTCGGTGCGTTAGTTATTTTGATGGCCTTTTCCCGCAGCTTTGGGCAGGGAAAGATGCTGAATAGCTATATTGTGTCACCCCAAGGCGACACGGTCAGGGGATTTATTCGTTACGACGGCTGGGGTACGAGCCCGATGGCCATCGATTTCACGAAGGAGAAGGATGGTGGAATCGAAAAAGTAGGCCCGGACATAGCAGCTAAGTTCTACCTTGCGCCGCTCAGCGAGCATTATGTCAGTAAAAGAATTGGGATACTAAACATCGATTTGAGCAAAACCTACGAGTTGGCTCCGTCTCTCGAGGCTAAGGACTCGGTAACCGTTTATTTACGGGAGATAACCTCAGGCCCCAAAGCAACCCTATTGGAATACCTGGATCCGACTGAACAGTCGCATTTCTTTCTGGAAAAAGACGGGAAGCTGACGGAATTGTTCAATTATCCTTTTTACAGACTAACTGGCGGGAAAAAGTACCTCATTCAATACGACGAGTATGTGCGCCAATTGCCTGTATTGCTTGGCGACGGTGCCGACAATGGCCCTGTTCGTGGCTATTCTGCGAAGGAGTTGGGGCGTTATGTCGACCGATACAATGGGGTGAATACCTCGCGAAAGCAGAGCAAAGGCGTTGCTGCCGAATCGGAAATGGAGATAGATGCATTTGTGATGGGCGGTATTGAAGCCTGGGAGGAAACCGATGTCAACTTAGGAGCAACGCCTACATTTGGGGTTGGATTGCGTGTGAATTTGCCGAGAAGATTTCACAACAGGTATTTCAAGATACTGTTTGCGACAATGCCCGGTATCTCTGTGAGCAAGGTGTACAATTACATCCCGGACGAAAAAATCAGTTTGAATACCTTGGAGCTTGGTGCAGGAACTTACATGGGTTCTGGTGATTTTCGACCTAACATTGGTTTTGAATACAGCTTTCCCTTGGATAGCTGGCGAACGTCCATTTTGGGGCCGCATGTTGGAGTTTCTTTTCGGAGGCAATTCAGTTTCGAAGTCTCCCATTTTGCAAATTTTTCATCGTTGGTTTCAGACGAGGTTACGTTTTTCAATCGCCCGCGCATCAGTTTGAACTACTACCTCAATCTGAACAAACTTTTCAAAAGCCGGAAATAACTTTCTGCCCAACCATGCTCCGCGTACCATCCGATATCAGCTCCCAGGAATTCGAGTCCCTGAAAATTCAGGACATGACCTTCGTGGCGTATCGGAATGAGGTGTATCCTTCCAAATACGATGTGTTTTTTGAGGAGCATGCGGTGATTGTAGTGCTGGAAGGTGAGAAGAAATTTACCAGTCCGACCCAGGAAGTGCATGTCGAAAAAGGGGATATTCTGTTCATTCAGAGGGGTTTTTACTTGATGTCGGAGTCCATCCACGAGGCTTATAAAAGTCTGGTTTTCTTCTTTGATGAAAAGCTTTTAAAAGAATTCGTGGGTCTGCACCCGGAGCTTTTCGATGTGCAAAAAAATGCTGAAAGCGTTGAATATCCGATTTTGCTCTTGAAGTCGGATGATAACTTCGAGAAGTTCATCCAATCGGTATTCCCTTATTTCCGCTCGCGGACGGAGTTGAAGAACCACTTTCTAAGACTGAAATTCCAGGAACTGCTGCTTCATTTAATGGAGCTGGATAATTCAAGCCAGCTGCGGGGTATTTTGTACAGCCTGTATAAAGGTGAAAAGGTAGATCTTTCGTTTTTAATGAACAGCTACTATTTGAAACCGCTGACGCTAAATGAGCTTGCACGCCTTTCCGGCCGTAGCCTCTCCGCATTTAAACGGGACTTTCAGGACGAATTCAACACTTCGCCTGCATTATGGCTGAAAAACAAGCGGCTGGATTATGCCGATTTTCTGTTGAGGAATAGTACGAAGAACGTGTCGGAGATCAGTACCGAGATCGGTTACGAGAGCGTTTCGCATTTTATCAAGACTTATAAAGAGAAGTACGGGACGACGCCGAAACGGCAGGGGTGAAGGGGCTGTGCCAATGAAGGTAAATGACTATCTTTGTTTACACTAATATTGGAATCAGCAAATGGAGGCAATACACGTTTATCCGACCAAAGATCAGGAAAAGGCGGTAATCGCTTTTCTGGAAGCAATGCAAGTTCCGTTTTACAAAGACGAAGAACTGCCGGAACACGTGTTGAAAGGAATTCAGACCGGGAGGGAGGAGATACAGGCCGGTCATTACATGACATTGGACGAATTCAGAAACAGAAAACCGGATAGTGACTTATGAGGTGATCTTGGCGCCCACGGCCGTCGAAACATTCGATGCCATTTATGACCAAATTGAATCAAGGTTTGGTAAAAACGTTGCCAGGCAATTTAACCGCAGGGTAATTCATGTCTTAGATACGATAAGTCTCACTCCTTTCATCTTCAAAGGCACCCGGCAAAATCCAAACGTTCGCAAAGGCTGGATTCACAAGAACTGCTCATTTTTCTACGAAGTCGAAGGTGATCAAATACACGTTCTTTTCTTTTGGGACAATCGGCAAGAGCCGCTGATGGAACATGACGATTTGGAATAAAGATTTCCGCTCAAACCCTACACCCAAACCAAAATCACTATTTTTTGAACCGTTACCGTTATACATATTCGTTTAAATATGCGGTAATTTGTAATGTCGGTTCTCCTTCTGAGAAAGGCGTTGATTATCAGCTCTTTCTTTGAAGCCGAACGACGAGGCGAAATTCTAATTTTAATCAAAATGAGTAATCAAGCGAGTACCCTTTTCGACAAAGTGTGGGATGCCCACGTTGTCCGTAAAATCGAGGATGGTCCGGATGTGTTCTTCATCGACCGCCACTTTATCCATGAAGTAACGAGCCCCGTTGCTTTCCTAGGACTCGAAACCAGAGGTATCGGTGTGATGTACCCTGAGCGTACTTTCGCGACGGCCGACCACAACACCCCGACCATTAACCAGCACCTTCCGGTTCAGGACCCGCTTTCAGCCAATCAGTTGAAAGCCCTCGAAGCGAATGCTGCGAAATACGGCATTTCACACTGGGGATTGGGTCACGCCCGCAATGGTATCGTCCACGTGGTGGGACCTGAGAATGGTATTACGCTACCAGGTATGACTATCGTTTGCGGTGACTCGCACACTTCTACCCATGGTGCTTTCGGCGCGATCGCGTTCGGTATCGGTACTTCGGAGGTGGAAATGGTACTTTCGTCGCAATGCATTATGCAGCCCAAGCCGAAGAAAATGCGTGTAAACGTAAATGGCCAGCTGGGCAAAGGCGTGACGCCGAAAGACGTGACGCTTTATATCATTTCGAAATTGACAACTGCCGGTGCGACGGGTTACTTCGTTGAGTATGCAGGGGATGTTTTCGAAAATATGTCGATGGAAGGCCGTATGACCGTCTGCAACATGAGCATCGAAATGGGTGCCCGCGGCGGTATGATCGCTCCCGACGAAACGACTTTTGCCTACATCAACGGCCGCGAGCAGGCTCCGAAGGGCGAGAAGTGGGACAAGGCATTGGCTTACTGGAAGACTTTAAAAACAGACGAAGGCGCTGTTTTTGACAAAGAATATAACTTCGATGCAGCCGACATCGAGCCGATGATCACGTACGGTACCAACCCGGGAATGGGCCAGGGTATCACCCGCGCGATCCCTACTTCGGATCAGGTAGAAGGTGGTAAGGCTACTTACGATAAGTCGCTGAACTACATGGGCTTCCATGAGAACGAAAATATGCTAGGCAAGAAAATCGATTACGTTTTCATCGGTAGCTGTACCAATGGCCGTATCGAGGACTTCCGAGCATTCGCTTCAATCGTGAAGGGCCGCAAGAAGGCTGATAATGTAACGGCGTGGATCGTTCCGGGCTCGCACATTGTGGAGGCACAAATTAAAGAAGAAGGTATTCTGGATATTTTGACCGAAGCTGGTTTCGAATTGCGTCAGCCTGGCTGCTCGGCTTGTCTCGCAATGAACGACGACAAGGTCCCTGCCGGTAAGTATGCGGTAAGTACCTCCAACCGTAACTTCGAAGGTCGCCAGGGCCCAGGCGCACGTACGTTGCTCGCAAGCCCGCTCGTAGCCGCCGCCGCAGCGGTAACGGGCGTGGTTACGGATCCGAGGACGTTGCTTTGAGGGTATTAAGCGATAGGCTTTAGGCGATAGGCTATAAGCTAAAAGCAGATTACAATTAACACACTATGAGAGATTTCAGGAAGTATGAGGTATGGAGAGTTAGCCATGAGTTTGTTCTTGATGTTTACACCAAAACGCGAAAATTTCCGTCGAATGAAACATATGGTGTTACTTCGCAGATCAGGAGGGCATCTGTTTCAATTCCAACGAATTTAGCAGAGGGAGGTGGCAGAACGACAGACTCGGAGTTCGCAAGATTCATACATATTTCATTGGGTTCTGCCCACGAAGTTGAATATCTCTTACAGCTCTCAAAGGATTTAAAATATCTTTCAGAAACGGATTATTTATCACTGAACGAAAGAATTAACCTGATAAAGAGAATGCTGTACAATCTGGAAAAAAGCATTACAAAAAAAGCCTAAAGCTTAAAGCTTAGGGCATAAAGCATTAAACAATGGCTTACGATAAATTCACCATACTGAAAAGCTCGGCAGTACCTTTGCCGATCGAAAACGTCGATACCGACCAGATCATCCCTGCACGCTTCCTGAAAGCGACCAAGCGTGAAGGATTTGGCGACAACCTCTTCCGCGACTGGCGCTTCAACGGCGACGATACGCCGAAGCAGGACTTCGTGTTGAACAACCCTATTTACTCCGGTAAGATCCTCGTAGGAGGCCACAACTTCGGTAGCGGTTCCAGTCGTGAGCACGCTGCGTGGGCGATCTACGACTACGGTTTCCGTTGCGTGGTTTCGAGCTTTTTTGCAGATATTTTCAAAGGTAACTCATTGAATATCGGCATTTTGCCGGTGCAGGTGAGCCCTGAATTTTTGAACGAAATATTCGAAGCAATCGAGGCTGATCCGAATGCAGAACTGGAAGTGAACCTGCCTGAGCAGACTATTACGATCGTCGCTACCGGAGAAAAAGAGTCCTTTGACATCAATGGTTATAAAAAACATAACCTGATGAACGGCTTCGACGATATCGATTATCTGCAAGCTATGAAGGGAGAGATCAAGGAGTTTGAAGCAGAGAGAATATTTTAACGGCAATCGGCTATCGGCCGTCGGCAATCGGCAATTGGCTATCACATTTTTCTGACAGCCAACACCCGACCGCCGATAGCCGAAATCCGACCGCCGACAGCCGCTTATGACTAGTCGCTACATTGAAATAATGGACACGACACTCCGCGATGGTGAACAAACCAGCGGGGTGTCGTTTTCCGCATCAGAAAAACTGACCATCGCCCAGATCCTGTTGCAGGAAGTGAAGGTCGATCGCATTGAAGTGGCCTCGGCACGTGTGTCGGAGGGAGAATTTCAGGCGGTTAAGAAAATCACGGATTGGGCGGGGAAGAATGGTTTTCTGGATAAAATAGAAGTACTCACATTTGTCGACGGCGATGCGTCCATTAACTGGATGGTGCAGGCTGGTGCGAAAGTGATGAACCTCCTCACGAAAGGGTCGCTGAACCATTTGACCCATCAGCTCAAAAAATCGCCGGAAGCGCATTTCGAAGATATTCGGAATGTAGTTGAACTCGCAGAGACTAAGGGCATTCAATGCAATGTGTACCTAGAAGATTGGAGCAATGGAATGCGTAACTCGAAAGAATATGTATTCCAATCACTGGATTTTCTGACCACGTTGCCTGTAAAGCGCATCTTATTGCCTGATACACTGGGCGTTCTGACCCCTTCCGAGTCATATGCATTCGTGAAGGAGATTGTGGATCGTTATCCGAACCACCATTTCGAATTCCATGCACATAACGACTATGACCTGAGCGTGGCAAATGTGATGGAAGCACTTCGCGCAGGTGCGCATGGGTTACACCTGACGGTGAACGGTATGGGCGAGCGCACAGGTAACGCACCGCTTGCGAGCACGATCGCGGTGATCAATGACCTGATGCCCGAATGCACGACGGCCGTGAATGAAAAGTCGCTGTACTCGATCAGCAAGCTGGTGGAGACGTTTTCGGGTATCCGCATTCCTGCGAATAAACCTATTGTAGGGGAGAGCGTTTTTACGCAAACTGCCGGTATTCATGCAGATGGTGATAAAAAGAACAATCTCTATTTCAGCAAACTGATGCCGGAGCGTTTCGGACGTCAGCGCTTGTATGCATTGGGTAAAACTTCCGGAAAGGCGAATATCGAAAACAACCTGCGCGATCTGGGGATTTCGCTCTCAGACGCAGACCTTAAAAAGGTAACGCAACGCATTATCGAGCTTGGCGACCGCAAGGAAGTGGTAACGCCGGAGGATTTGCCTTACATTATCTCCGATATTCTCGATAGTGACGCGATCGAAGAAAAGGTCGTTATTACCAATTACGTGCTCACGCATTCTAAAAACCTGAAACCTTCTGCCACATTGCAGATATCTTTTGGCGAGGAGGTTTTTGAGGAAAATGCGCAGGGCGACGGTCAATACGATGCATTTATGAATGCATTGAAGAAGATTTACGCAAAAAAGGGAATCGACCTGCCTATGCTGAGCGACTATACCGTGCGGATTCCGCCGGGTGGTAAGACAGATGCATTGTGCGAAACGATCATTACCTGGGAAATCAATGGCAAGGAAGTCAAAACGCGTGGTTTGGACTCAGATCAGACGTTTGCGGCGATCAAGGCTACCCAGAAAATGCTGAACCTGATCGGTGTTCCCGATCATAAGATTACCCCCGAGCCAATCATTACTTTATAATTTGTTGATTATCAATTAAACCACTTAATGAAAAAGCATATCCTTATCGTTCCGGGCGACGGAATCGGACAAGAAGTTACAGAGGTAGGAAAGGCAGTGTTGGTAAAAATCGCCGAGAAATTCGGTCATGAATTCACTTACGACGAAGCATTGATGGGCCACGTGGCCATCGAAGCGACAGGTAACCCGCTTCCCGACGAGACATTGGAAAAGATGCGTAATTCCGATGCGATCCTTTTTGGTGCGGTTGGTCACCCGAAATATGACAATGATCCTACTGCCAAAGTTCGCCCTGAGCAAGGCTTGCTGAAAATGCGTAAGGAGCTTGGTTTGTATGCTAACCTTCGTCCGATCAAGTTGTTCGATGAGTTGCTGGGGGCTTCTTCTATCCGTCCTGAAATTTTGAAAGGTTCGGATATCCTTTTCTTCCGTGAGCTTACCGGCGATATTTATTTTGGAGAAAAAGGCCGCAAAAACGACAACAATACTGCCTACGACATCGCGGAATACAGCCGTTACGAGGTAGAGCGCATTGCTCGTAAAGCTTTCGAAGCCGCGCGTACGCGTGGAAAACGTCTTTGCTCTGTAGATAAGGCAAACGTTCTCGAGACCAGCCGTCTGTGGCGTGAAGTGGTTCAGGCATTGGCTCCTGAATATCCGGACATTACCGTTGAGCACCAGTTCGTGGATGCAGCGGCGATGATGCTCATCAAAGATCCTAAGCGTTTTGACGTAGTTGTGACTGCTAATTTGTTCGGAGATATCCTTACCGACGAGGCTAGCCAGATCGCCGGATCGATGGGAATGCTCGCTTCGGCGTCTGTTGGCGATAGCACCGGCGTTTACGAGCCGATCCACGGCTCAGCCCACGACATTACCGGTAAAGGTGTTGCAAATCCCTTGGCATCAGTACTTTCTGCTGCATTGCTCCTCGATATTTCATTTGGTTTGAAAGAAGAATCGGAAGCGATTATTTCGGCGGTTGACAAGTTGCTGAAAGATGGTTTCAGAACTCGTGACATTGCCGATGTAACCACACCGGCTGACAAGATCCTGAATACCCAACAGGCTGGCGAAGAGCTTTTGAAAAGAATTTAAAAAATTTCAAAGTTTTGCCAAACAATATTTGTTGCATTCAAAACTTGTGCTTTCTTTGCAGAAGAAAATCGCGGTGAGCGAAATTTCGCAACATGAACATGAGCCAACAAGATAACCTCATTCTCAATCTCCAGCAGCTACCGTGAGGCCGGGAAAGGTTATGTTTTGATAAGTTACAGACCCTTTCCCGTGACAAGGAAAGGGTTTTATATTGCCTGAAATATTGTTAAATTCGTGTCCCATAAAAAAATTAATACCCACCAATGAGTAATCGAGTTCAGATCTTCGACACTACTTTACGAGACGGCGAGCAGGTGCCGGGCAGCCAATTGACCACAGAGGAAAAAATTGTTGTTGCCACACAACTCGAAAAGCTGGGGGTAGATATCATCGAAGCCGGCTTCCCGGTTTCAAGTCCCGGAGATTTTCGTTCTGTGGTAGAAATCTCCAAAGCTGTGCGTGAGCCGATCATTTGTGCGCTTTCACGTGCGGTGCAAGGCGATATCGACGCGGCAGCGGATGCATTGCAGTATGCTAAACGGGCACGGATCCACACCGGAATCGGATCGTCGGACATTCACATTCAGCATAAATTCAACACGACCCGCGAGAAAATCATCGAAAGAGCGATCGCGGCTACGAAATATGCTAAAACCAAGGTGGAAGATGTGGAATTTTACTGTGAAGATGCAGGCCGTGCCGACCTCGCTTTCCTTTCCCAACTGGTAGAAGCGGTGATTGGTGCGGGGGCAACGGTAGTTAATATTCCTGACACGACAGGTTACTGCCTGCCTGACGAGTACGGAAACAAAATCAAATACATATTCGAACATGTTTCGAATATTCATAAAGCCACTATTTCGATCCACTGCCATAACGACCTCGGGTTGGCAACTGCGAACTCTATCGCGGGTATCAATCAGGGCGCGCGTCAGGTAGAGGTGACTATCAACGGTATCGGCGAGCGTGCCGGTAACACTTCGTTGGAAGAGGTGGTAATGGCATTGAAAGTGCACCAGGAGTTGGGCCTGGAAACGGGCATTAACACGCAGCATATCTATCCGACCAGCCAATTGGTGTCGAAAATGATGCGCATGCCGGTGCAGGCAAACAAGGCGATCGTTGGGCGCAATGCATTTGCACACTCATCGGGTATTCACCAGGACGGCTTCCTGAAAAACAACCTGAACTACGAGATCATGAACCCGCAGGATGTGGGCGTTGATAAGTCGGACATCGTGTTAACAGCACGCAGCGGACGCCATGCATTGAAGCACCGTCTGGAGTTACTTGGATTCTCTTTCGAAAAACCTGTGCTCGACGAGTTGTACACGCGCTTTCTCGAAGTAGCCGATATCAAGAAAGAAGTAAACGACGGGGATCTGGTTGAGCTGGTGCGTACAGCAGAAGCAGTTTAATTAGAATATCCTTAGAATTAGTTAACAGCTTGAATCTGAATTTGATGTTTTAAAGAATTTTTTGTAAGATTACATATTCAATAACATCCATCAGATTGCAAAAAGCCCTCGGTGATTCTGACTAAGGGCTTTTTCTTTGTTTTATAGGATAATGGTACGGTTGTGGTGAATGAAAACCCGGTCGTTAAACACCAGTTTCAGTGCCTTCGACAACACTGCTTTTTCCGTATCTTTTCCCAAAGTAGCCATATCCGAAGCGGTCAGTTTGTGATCGACTTCCTTCACATCTTGCGCAATGATCGGACCTTCGTCGAGATCATTATTTACAAAATGCGCGGTTGCTCCAATGATTTTCACCCCGCGTTCGTATGCCTGCCGGTAAGGGTTTGCCCCGATAAATGCAGGAAGGAACGAATGATGAATATTCACGATCCGGTTTGGAAAGCGCTCGACAAATTGTGGCGTGATGATACGCATGTATTTGGCCAGCACCACGTAATCGGGACGGTAAATATCTAATGTCCTCAGTATCGCTTCTTCATGTTCTTCCCGACTCTTATTTTCATGTGAAATAAAATGAAACGGTATCCCGAATTTGCCCACGAGTGGCTGTAAGGTATTATAGTTACTTACGACTGCCAGAATAGTGGCATCCAGCTCATTGAATGCATAGCGGATGAGCAGTTCGCCCAGGCAATGGTGCTCCTTGGTGACCATCAGCACAATATCCTTGTTCTTCTTAGGATTAATCCGCAGGTTCAGTCCGCCCGGTAATTCGGATTGTAGCGCTTTTAATAATTCGGGTATATCCGTGTCTCCCTCAAATTCTGTACGCATAAAGAAATAGCGCGAAGGACTTACGTACTCGTCGTTGCTAATGATATTCTGATTATGGGCAAAGAGAATGCGGGTAACATGATAGATCAGCCCCTTATGATCGGGGCCGTCCATTAATAAGATATGTCTTTGACTCATGGGGTCTACTTCTAACGCTTAGTGGGCCTCAAATATACGACGGATGAATGCTATTAAAGGCTGGGCGAGAGCGCATTTTCATCGTATTTGTAACTATTCAAAAGGCATCTGTGTTAACCAGAAATCGAAAAGTATTTTACGATTATGGCAGAAACATTATTCATACCGACGGATACAAGCAGAAGACAAGTTTATGAAGTGCTTTTTCCACAAATCGAAGCGCTGATTGCCGATGAAAGTGACCTTACGGCTAACCTCGCGAATATAACTGCGGTTTTAAAGGAAGCACTCGGCTTTTTTTGGGTAGGGTTTTATTTAGTTAAGGAAGGACAATTGGTATTGGGGCCTTTTCAGGGGCCGATTGCATGTACGCGCATACCGTTCCACAAGGGTGTATGCGGCGCCAGCTATACGCGTGCGGAAACGATTATCGTGCCCGATGTGGAGCAGTTTCCAGGCCATATCGCGTGCAGCTCTGCATCGCGTTCCGAAATAGTAGTGCCGGTTTTTCACAGAAACGGAACCGTTGCCATGGTGCTGGACGTGGATAGCGATCAGCTCGACGATTTCAATGAAACCGATCAGGAAGCCTTGGAGAAAATAGCCTCCCTGATTACCAGGAAACTCTGATTGCTAATAAAAATGCCTCGTCGGAATAGCCGACGAGGCAACAAAATAGCTTCAATTAGTGTCAGTTCAATGAAAACATGGGCAAGCGAAGAGCTACCACATTATTGAACATAAGCTTGGTTATTTTGGGATCCATATAATCGATCAGCGGAAATTCCGAAACGAGCGACATAACTTCAAATTCAGTTTCTGCGCGAACCACACACCAGAGTCTCGAATAGTCGTCGGACAAAGCATAAGACATCAGCCTTCCTTGCTCCATCAGTTCATTAATCTTTTTTCTCTGAGCAGGTATTTTTGCTGTGAAATCTTCCGACATGACAGCCGGCAGCTGGATTTCAACCATATATTGGCTCATGGGGCGATAGATTTTAGGTTGTACTTATTAAATGATATGCGCTTCTGAATAGTTCCTTAGCGTAATGTACCGAACATTTGGCAATAGTTTTTTGAGGTGTTCCAACCATTTTGATAATGAGGGTGTCAGACAATTTACGACGGACTCGAGAGAGCGGGCCGGATCATAACGCAACAGTAATCGGCTATCTTATGGATAGAGGTGCTGAATTTATTTACAACCCGAACGAAGCACCCCTAACCTTCGGATGACGTTTAACGAAAAGGAACTGGTGACAGGCTGCAAGCAGCGCAACCGCATCGCCCAGAAACAGCTGTATGATGTTTTTGGGGGTAAGTTGTTCGCTATTTGTCTGCGCTACACGAAAAACCGCGCCGATGCGGAGGATGTGTTGCAGGATGCCTTCATCAAGATTTACGAAAACATAGATTCTTTCAGGAGCGACAGCCCGCTGGAATACTGGCTTAGGTCGGTGGTCGTGAATACGGCGCTGAACCATTTGAGGCAGCAGAAATACCTGAAAGAGCTCGACGATATAGATGTACATCATAATGGTTTGTCGGACAGGGAATTCACGCTGGGGAATTTCCAGATGCAGCAACTCATGGAAATGATCCGCGAATTGCCGCCCGGTTGCCAGACAATCTTCAATCTGTACGCGATTGAAGGTTACCAGCACAATGAGATTGCCCAGATGTTGGGTATCTCCGAGGGAACGTCCAAGTCACAATACTCTCGGGCCAGGACCTTACTTCAACAGAAGTTGAACAAAGAAAAAAGATTTGATGATGGATCCGTCCAACATAAACAATTTTGAGGATCAGTGGAGAAAGGCCTTGCAGGAGGCTTGCGAAACTCCCCCGCCGTCTGTGTGGGAGGGTATCGAAGCGCGTCTTGACAAGGAGCAGGAGAAGGTTGTTCCGATGTGGTGGCAGTCACCGAAAGTGTGGTATGCCGCCGCGTCGATCGTTGCATTGCTGCTGGTAGGCGGCGGACTTTGGTTGTCGGGTATTAAAACCGATAGTAACAGCCCGCAAGTGGCTGTAACCAGAAAACCAGCAGGTGTATTGGAAAGTGAAAGTGCTGAAACGGCTCAACATGCTCCGTCCGTGGGTGAGAGTCCGAATACGGAGAAAGTGGCTGCCGCAGGCGGGCCTAAAACGGCATCAATAAAAGCTGGGCAACAAGAGCCCATCGAATCAAGGGTAGAGATTGCGGCAGCGAGAAACGGGAATGCGAATGAGGAGCGCGAAAATACATTTGCCAAAACTGCAAACTCCGCGATTGAGCAGGCCGGTGTGAGAGTGGGTGTCGATACGCAGAGACCTGCTGCAAAATATGACTCTGTGAATGAGGTAATTAATTCAGCCTCTGTGGCTGTTGAAAACGTGCAGCCTTCGGAAATTGCCGTGGTAAAAGCGGCAGGAAATAGTAACGCGGCCGGATGGGAGGATCAAAATAAAACGATCTCAGCGCAGCTGCTGGCCTCTTTGCCTTACAGCGACCTGGACGTATATGTACAAAAACGCCATGTTTTCTTCCGCCCTCACTTGCAAATTGAAGAGCCTGTAAAGAAGAAAAAGCCGAAAGAATATTTTGCGGGAGTGGGTGTGATGCCGGCATCGTTTAACCCGGATGTGCAGCTGAAAGAAGCACCTATGGCTTTTTCAGCACAGTCGGTGAGCCAAAGGCGGGCGACCACCGGATCAAGTGAAGCACGGGCTTCGTATGCGGTACAGACCCAGGGCGGCGTGCGGTTGTCGAAACATTGGTCTGTGGAAACCGGGATAAGCTACCTCCGGGGTAATTCGGCTTACGAAGGTGGAGGTTATGTGCTGAATCCCTACAACAGTTTGTCTTCGAATGTTTTGGAGAATGCATTGGCGGGCTTGAACACCGCGGCGAATAGTCCGGCTGCCGATAAAGCGGCGGGCTTCAATAATGGTGCATTATATATTGATGTGGCCAAGAAAGTAAGCAATAATTACCAATACCTCCAATTGCCGGTTCAGGCCGGGTTTACATTAAATCCGGACAAGAAATTCAGCTATTCGGTGCTGGGTGGGATGATGGCCAATTTCTTTCTGGTAAACGAACTGGAATCGGCGTCCGGAGATATTATCAGGACCACAGCGAGCGATGATATTTACCGTGGTACAAATTGGGCCGCGACAACGGGATTGCGATTAAATTACAAGCTCTCTTCAAACTGGGCTGCTAACCTGACGGGTTCATACCAAAAGGCTGTCTCATCGGGTTTCAAATCCAATCAAAGCCTCGATTCGCATCCTTATTTATACGGAGTATCCTGGTCCGTTCGCTATTCTTTTTGAGATAATTCAAAAAAGATTCCAACCATTACCAACTGGTTTGAATCTATCGATTTGTGGGTTGATTGTGGAGAAGGAAAAGGTCCTTGCATCTGTTAGCCATGAAAATTTCAAAGAAATCTATCACCATTCCGATGCTGGCAGCAGCGATGCTGTTTGGTTGCACAAATGACAAAGTTAGTCCCGATAACGAGGTGAATCCGGTGGAAATACCGGCCTCGGTTTCGAGCGGGACCACCACTTTTGCATTTGAATTCATTCACGCATTACAAAAAACGCAACCTGCGGAGGAAAATTTCTTTGTATCACCACTCAGCTTGCATATGGCTTTGGGAATGCTTTTGAACGGGGCGGAAAAAGAAACCGCCGGCGAAATCCAAAAAGCATTGAAAATGGATGCAGTTGCATTGGCTGATTTGAATGCGGCATATAAGACATTGATTAACGATTTGCCGGTTGCCGATTCAAAAGTGAGTTTAGGATTAGCAAATTCGGTTTGGTATCGAAACGATTTTTCGGTTGAAAATGATTTTCAATCTGTTTTGAAAAATTCATTCGAATCGGAAGTGACAGGCTTGCCATTTGACGATGCCGCAAAGGACCGAATTAACAAATGGGCAAGCGATAAGACAAACGGAAAAATACCAAAGGTCCTCGATAAGATCCAGCAGCAGCATGTCATGTTTCTTCTGAATGCATTGTACTTCAAGGGAGACTGGCAAACGAAGTTTGATGCGGGTAACACGCGGGACACACCATTCAGGCTTGAAAACGGACAGAGCAAAAACGTAAAAATGATGTTTGCCGAATCCGACTTCAAAGTTGGATCGGGAAGCAATTACGACGCAGTTCGTCTTCCTTACGCCAACGGCCAGTTCAATATGACGGTGCTAATTCCGAGAGGCCAGAATACAATTGATGAAGTGCTGAAAGGAATTACCTCGGATGAGTGGGCGCAATTGAATGCGGGAAAAATGACAGAGCGCGGCATCACAATAGGCCTGCCAAAGTTCACGCTCAAATACTCGGCGCAATTGAAGGAGACATTGAAGGGAATGGGTATTAAACGCGCATTTGATGACAGTGCTCAACTGGGTAAAATCAACAAAACAGCAAAGCTGTATGTTGATTTTGTGAAGCAAGATGCATACCTGGGCATCGATGAAAAGGGAACCGAGGCAGCAGCGGTCACGTCGATCGGTGTAGGAGTTACCTCGGCTGAACCAGAGCCGCCACGCTTTATCTGTGATAGACCTTTTGGTCTGGTGATCAGTGAAAGCACTTCCAATACTATTCTTTTCGCAGGAAGGATCAATAATCCGGAATCGAAATAAGTAGGTTGAAAAGCATTTAAAAATATCAAAGATAAAAAATACCGGTTCGCCGGTATTTTCGGGGTGCGTTATCGTCCGAAGGCCTTGCTTTCGGACGATTTTGTTTTGTGTTCCAACTAATTACAAAAAAATAGTGTCCTGCACTTACCCAAGTTGAAACATCACTTTTACTAGCCTCTAATGCCTAACCGTATGAAACCTAAACTTTTACTGTTATGTATCGTAGCATGGCTCTGCTGGTCGTGTAATGATCAATGTAAGGAAACGCGCGTTGTACGCCGTTTCAGTAACGTTACGTATTCCCTGATGGAGCTCAGGACACAAGTAAAGGCGGAAGCGCCACGTACTTTGGAGCAACCTGGAAAGATGTATGTGAAAGGGAAGTATTTGTATGTCAATGAAATCAAAAAGGGGATTCATATCATTGACAATGGGAATCCTGCCAGCCCCAAATTTATAACATTTATCAATATCCCCGGTAATGGCGATATCGCCGTACGCGATAACATTCTTTATGCCGATAGCTATTCCGACCTCGTTTCGATCGACATTACCGACCCTACTGCGCCCAAAGAAGTGGGCCGTGTTAAAAATGTTTTTCAAACAGGTACTTTCGACGGAGGCAGCTGGGCACTCAATGAAACGATAGGCGCGATTTCCGATCAGAATGTCGAATGGGTAGAAGAAACCGTGGCCGTGAACTGCGAAGACAATATTTCGCCCACATCATGGTGGGGCGGCTGGTTGTTTGCGGATAGGGCATTTCTCAGTAGCGCGTCGTCGGCTTCGCCGCAGTCTTCGGGTAGCACCAGCGGACAGGGCGGCTCTATGGCCCGTTTCGCACTCGACCGCAATTTTCTCTATGCCGTCGGCCAGAGCCGAATGCATTTGTTTAAGATCGACAAGCCCTCACAACCGGTTGACTTTAAAACAATAGATCTCGGATGGGGCATCGAAACTATTTTTCCTTACGACAACAAACTGTTCATCGGTTCTTCGTCGGGCATGTTTATCTACGACAATATTGATCCTGCGGAGCCGAAGCAGCTTTCGATGTTCCGGCACGGCCGCGCGTGTGATCCTGTAGTGGTGCACGAGGGCGTGGCGTATGTGACATTGCGTACGGGTACCGCGTGCGGGGGAGCCCAGAACCAGCTCGATCTCGTGGATGTGAGCAATCCTTCCGCGCCGCAGTTAATCAAAAGTTACCAAATGGAAAACCCGCACGGCCTTAGTGTGGATTTCCCGACGCTTTTCCTCTGTGAAGGCGAACATGGCCTGAAAGTATTCGATGTAAGCGAGCGCTTCTCAGTGGATAAAAACCTGCTGGCGCACTTCAAGGATATGCACGCATATGACGTGATCTCCCTCGGTAAAACTTTGCTGCTGATCGGCGAGGATGGTTTTTATCAATATGATTCTTCTAATCCGAAAGATTTGCGGTTACTGGGTAAAATTCCGGTTGGAAAAGCGATTTGATATGAAAAAGATCGCGTATTTATGGTTGCTGCTTGCTGCTACGGCGGCTAATGCGCAAACGGCAAACAGTCCCAGGTTCGTGAACCATACCGAATTTGGCGGACTGTTCGGCAGGGTTAAATATAGCAATCCTTATACAGGAAACCAGGAACAGGTCGATAGCAAGACGAGCCTCACGATCCAGACATTTAACGGCGTGCAATTGAATCGCCGGCTATCTGCCGGTGTAACCCTTGGAATGGACTGGTACAAGGCGGCATTACTGAACCTTGTCGCGGGAGGCGTGCGCTATGATTTGGTCGGGAGGAAAAATGTGCAGCTTTTTGGCACGGTTGATGCCGGTTACGCCTTTGCCTGGTTTCACGATGATTCCGAGGGCTTCGATACGAAGGGTGGCCTGATGGTCAATCCGGGCTTGGGCATTAAGGCGGGAAAGCCGGGATCTGCTGCATTTACGCTGGCATTGACCTACAAACGTCAGGAGGCGCATGTTACAAAAGTGCCGTTGTGGGATCAAAAGGAGAGGTTTGAGGACAGGGTCTACAACAGGCTCGCCTTGCGGTTAGGGATCAGTTTTTAAATTATATGCCATGAAAAGAATTGTGTATTTGCTTATCTGCCTCGTTTTTCTTGCCCTGACGGCATTTGAGTGCGGAAATAACAAGGATTGTTGCGCGATGCCTCCGTGTTCGGAAATCGCGTCGTTGGCCGGGACCTGGCGGCTGGACTATTTTCAGAACACTGCCACTGGTGCAATAGACAAAGACCCTGGAATCAGTGGAAAAAGTGTAGTTTTCACCTTTTCGGACGATCAGAAAAGTGGGACGATTTCAGGCCATACGTTTGTGAATACGGTTACCGGCGCTTATACGCTTGGCGCGAATTGTACTGTCAAAATTACCAGCTTTGGTGGAAGTAAAGTTGGTGAGCCTGAATGGAGCCGAAAAGCATGGCTGCCGTCGGACTCGACGGGGGCCAAAGGAAGCTATCACGTGCAGTCCGATAAACTGATCCTCAAATTTGATCAAAACCCGGAACAGCTTGTGTTCAAAAAGGATAAATGAGAGGTATTCGGGCGGAGAATATCAAAGTTCCGATTGTATTTTCCGCCTGATATTGATTGATTTCTCAAATTCCGCGATTTCCCGTACAAACAGCTGTTGTCCGCGGTTATACCAATCCCTGAATTTCTCCGACTGGTCGATGTGCTTCGGCAGATAATCAAAAATCACCGACAGGTCAAACGATTTGGACATTACCCCCGCACCGGATATTACCCCGTCGATTGCATTGCATTCCTGCTCAAAATGGTTCGGCACCGGTACCATCATGACGGGTTTCCCAAGATACATGGCCTCACAAACGGATTCGAAACCAGCTGTCGTCACCAATGCGCGACAGGTAGCGAGCATACGAAGGTATTTTTCGCTGTTGATCTGATGGAACGTAAGTGTACTGTCAAAAACAAACTCTTCCGAGGCGTCCGCATTATCCCAGAAGCAATGTAGCTGCACCTCCGGGTGTTTTCGGTGCCAGTCGATGACCTGAGCGCTCAGGCTGTGGTGGGTCATGTAAACGAGTATGAAAGAGCCATTTTGGGGAGTGAGCCGGGTAACTTCCTTGCGGAGCAGCGGCGGTACCACCGTGATTTTCAAATCAGGCGCCGAGGGCATTTCCCGGAACGACAATGCAAGTCGGTTAGCCGAAAGCCAGGAGGTCGATTTGGAGTTGAGGTTGATCAGAAACTGGTTGATCCGGCTGTTTTCAGGAAAAATAAATTTGGGGTGAAGTAAAAGGTATTGGTGCGCGATGCAAACCATCGGTATGCCCGAGCGATAAATCATATTGTACAACCCGCCGTAGGTATCGTAAAAGCTCACAATCAGGTCGGGGTTGATCTGCCGGACCGTTTCGTGGATACGATGTAAGCTTTTGAGATATTTGGGTAAATGCGCGAGGTGTGTGGCGATCGTCTTGCCCACGTTCATGCCGCCACCGTGCGCTTTGTAAATGATATTGGGTGCAGCGAAATGATGCACCGGGGCGAAGATCTGCTCCTGGAAAAATGATGGAATATTCCGGCCCGGAGACGTTCCCACCATCGCACCCACTACCTTATGTCCTGCACCACGCAGGATCTGGCCGAGCGAAATGGCTTGCGTCAAATGCCCCCGGCCCTCTCCCTGAACCAGAAAAAGGATTCTCATGATTATAGATAGCGCTGATTCCGCCCCGTCAGAAAACCGGTGAACGCCACCTGCTTTTCCATGCCGGGGAAGTTCTCAACGACTTTTTTGGTACTCGTTTTTTTTACAGGTTTTTCGACGATCTGCTGCTGATCATAGTAGAGCAGGCTCCAGTTGCCGTCGAAATCTTCCACCAGCGCACTCAGGGTCTCTACCCAGTCGCCGGAATTCATGTATTTGATACCATCGATCTCGCGGATCGCCGGGTGGTGAATATGCCCGCAGATCACGCCATCGCAGTTACGCGAGCGGGCGAGCTCGGTCAATTTCTCTTCAAAGTCGGTCATGTAATTCACAGCCATTTTCACCGACTGCTTCACACGTTGCGATAAAGAGTAATAGGAGAGACCGCGCCATGCGCGATATTTATTGTAAAATTTATTAACCCATAGCAGGAATGTGTAACCGATATCTCCGAGGTAAGCCAGCCATTTCAAATGGGTGGTAATGGAGTCGAAAACGTCGCCGTGCGTGACGTAGAATCGCTGCGTGCCGGACGTTAACACGTAATCTTTGCGGATTTGGAAATGCTTGCCGAGGCGTAGCGGGATGATCTGGTCGAGGAAATCGTCGTGGTTACCCCGGATGTAGATCACTTTCGTTTTGTTGTCCTCTATCATTTTCAGCACGCGTTTGAAAAACAGCGTATGCTTGCGTTTCCACACACCATACTTTTTCAGTTGCCACGCGTCGATAATGTCGCCATTCAGGATAAGCTTTTTGCATGTATAGCTTTTCAGGAAATTGGTGACCTCTTCTGCCTTCGACCCTCCTGCTCCGAGGTGAACGTCAGAAATAATGATAGTCCGAAAGTGAGTTGTATCTCCCATGATACAAATTTTCTCATTTTATATTAACTGGATATTATTCGCAGGTTATCAGTAGGTTAAGTTTGTGCTGAAAACTACTTCTACAAATCGTTTTTGAAAGATTTCCAGAGTAACTATAAGTTTCTTTAAAAGAAAAACAGCATTTTTACCACTCACATAACTCATCAACCCTAATGAAAAAACTACTCACTCTATTGTTGTTTTCCGGTGCTCAGGCATTCGCTCAGCAAGTGTATTTGCCCCACGAAGTAGAAAAACAAGCCGAGCCGGCCGGCGGATTGACGGTACTGAACCAGTTTATCACTTCTAACCTGGAAATCCCTTTTCAAAACTCGGTGAAAGGCGTTAATGGTCGGGTTTATCTCAAAGGCGTAGTGCAGCCTGATGGCAGCATGAGCAATATTGAGGTCACGCGCGGTATCGATACTTTATGCAATGCGGCCGCTGTACGAGTGCTCGGAATGTACAAGGCCTGGAAGCCGGCCATGCTGGGCGGGCAAAGGGTCCGGCAAACAGTGTTCTTCCCTGTGACTTTCAAAGCGGATACCAAGCCTACCTACGATGAGACAAAACATGCTTTCGTCGATTATTTCAATGAAAATTTTGCCCCGATAGATTCTGCGCGCGCTAAATACCGCCGCACAATGCCGGTAGACGAGCGAGGATTTGTAGCTGGAAATGTAGGATACGAAGAAAAGGGCAAAAAATGGAAGAAGCTCGGCGAAGCGAAATTTGCAAAGACGCCCGTGCGCTACAAATCAAGCTTCGTGAATCCGGACAAGGATTCCATAGCCGCTTACCGCATTTCGGCGCGGGATTACAATGAAGCCAGCCACGCTACCGAGGTCACATTTACCTCCGAAGGTCAAATGCTGTCCTATACCGAGTATGGCATTGATGGGAAAGCTTCGCTCATTAAAGATTATGACCTTACGGGAATGGTCAGGCGTCAGCAACTTCTCTCGGATTCGCTTGTGACGGATGTTTATTGGGATGCAAATGGTCAAATCAGGGCTCACAGGGATTTTCCCGTAAACAAAATGGGCGTGAAAGAAGAGCCTCTTCTGATGAATGCCTGGGGGCCGGATGGGGTGCAATATACGAAAAGCGGAGAAGGCTATTGGATGGCTGCCGGCGAAACGCCGAATGGTAAGTGGCTGTTCGAACAGGGTAAGGTTACCGAGGGAATTAAGGACGGGAAATGGGTCGGAAAGCTAGCCGACAGCACGCAATATTATGAGGAGATTTATGATTTGGGTCAATTTAAATCCGGCGTTTCGTGGGTGAATGGGACGAAGATGACCTATGAAAAACCACAAATTCAGCCCGAATTCCAAGGCGGGATCAAAGAGTTTTATAAGTTTTTGGGAATGAACATCAAATACCCGATTGATGCGGCACGGAGAGGCGTTGCCGGCCGGGTAATGCTCTCATTTGTGGTTTGCGAAGACGGTTCAATGTGTGAATATAAAGTAGAGAACAGGGTTGGTTACGGTTTGGACGAGGAAGCGCTCCGCGTTGCAAAGCTGATGAACGGAAAATGGAACCCGGGCGAAATGCGAGGACAAAAGGTACGGGTTAAATACAATGTGCCTATCAATTTTCAGTTGGAAAGCAGCCACGTGACAATATACAGATAAAGCAGCAGACGTTTAGCCATTTATCCTTTCCCGGCGCCAATCACAGGCTCCGGGATTTTTTTGTCCCAAATGCGTTAGGAAGTTGGCCAGAGTTTGATAATATTGTGATATCAATTTAATATCAAACCAAGCAAACTATGATCGAAAAGGAATTACGTTCTATCTCTGGCTATCTGCTGTTTGCGATAGGCCTGCTGCTGCTGTTCGGCGGCTTTGTGTATGTGGTCACAACGGGTAGTCCGGTTACGGGGATCATCATTGCCATCATCGGATTTATCATTCTGATCGGCCTCACGGTCATTAATCCTAATGAGGCGGTGGTAACCACTTTTTTTGGGGATTATATGGGGACGATGAAGCAGAATGGCCTGCGCTGGGTAAACCCGCTGTTCCGCAGGAAAAAGATCAGCCTTCGTGCCCGTAACCTGAATGGTCAGAAACTAAAAGTAAATGATAAACTCGGTAACCCCATTGAGATCGCTGCGGTTGTCGTGTGGCGCGTGGGCGATACGGCCAAGGCTTCTTTTGAAGTAGATGATTATGTAAAATATGTGGAGATCCAGTCGGAAGCGGCGGTGCGGCATTTGGCAGGTATTTATGCTTACGACTCGATGGAGGATGAAGAAGCGAGCACGCAGGAAGTGACCTTGCGCGACGGCAGCGGAAAGATCAACGAAATGCTCGAAGCCGAGCTCACCGAGCGTCTAAGCCGGGCAGGGATCGATGTCCTCGAAGCGCGGATCAGTCACCTCGCGTATGCGCCTGAGATTGCGGGTGCGATGCTGCAACGCCAGCAGGCGTCGGCCGTGGTAGCTGCACGTCGTCAGATCGTGAACGGAGCCGTGGGCATGGTGGATATGGCATTGGCCATGCTGTCGGATAAGCGGATCGTGGAGCTCGATGAAGAGCGCAAGGCCGCGATGGTGAGCAATTTGTTGGTAGTTTTGTGCGGCGAGAAAGCGGCGACCCCCATTCTGAACGCCGGTACTTTGTATCCATGATATGGCGGAGAAAAAAGCATTTGTTTTGCGGATCAATCCTGATATGCTTAGGGAACTCGAAACCTGGGCACAGCAGGATTTCCGCAGTTTGAACGGGCAGATCGAGTTTTTACTAAGTGAGGCATTGAAAAAACAAAGGCGCTCAAAATCAAAGGGAAGCGATAGGGACGGTGCAAAAGATTAATTAAAATGTTAACATTGCACTTATATAGTTGTCGTACTAATTTTTTAAGCTCAGATGAAGCAAATATTCAGGACACTTTCATTAACAATCCTTTCCTTTCAGCTTTTTGCGCAGATTCCCGACACATTTCAATGGCTGCCCGACGGTAGCGGCTACCGCGATGCGGGCGATAGCCAGATTGTGGAAGTAACATTGCCCGCCAATCAGGAAAAAGTCATTGTATCAGCAGCGCAGCTTACGCCACAAGGCGGCACGCCTTTGAATATCCGAAGCTACTCGATCAGCAAAGCGGGTGATAAGGTTTTGGTTTACACCAATACCAAACGCGTGTGGCGATACGATACGCGCGGCGATTACTGGGTTTATGACATTACGGATAAAACACTGAAACAACTTGGAAAAGGACTGCCTGAGTCGTCCCTGATGTTTGCCAAATTTTCGCCGGACGGCCAGAAGGTCGCGTATGTGAGCAAGCATAATGTGTACGTGGAAGACCTCGCAACCAGTACAGTGAAGCAGGTTACCGCCGATGGTACCGATCGCGTGATCAATGGCACATTCGACTGGGTTTACGAAGAGGAGTTCGACTGCCGTGACGGTTTCCGTTGGAGCGACGACAGCAAATCCATCGCCTACTGGCAACTTGACGCGCGCAAGATCCGTAACTTTTTGATGATCAACACCACGGATTCCATCTACTCATTCAATGTGCCGGTGGAGTATCCGAAAGTAGGAGAAACGCCTTCGCCGTATAAGATCGGTGTGGTGGACGTTGCTTCGGCGCAGACTAAATGGATGAATATACCGGGCGATCCGCAGAATACCTACGTTCCGCGGATGGAATGGTCGGGTATGCCGAACGAGCTCGTGATCCAGCAGCTGAACCGCAAGCAGAACGAGAGCACATTGTTCTATATTAATACCACCGATGGCAGCGCGAAACCATTTTACAATGAAAAGGACGAGGCATGGATCGATATCAAAAGCCGCTGGGAGAATGATCCCATGGGCTGGGACTGGATCAATGGCGGTAAGGAATTTTTGTGGGTAAGTGAAAAGGACGGCTGGCGTCATACTTACCGGGTAAGTCGCGACGGTAAGAAAGAAACGCTCATCACTGCGGGCAATTTTGACATGATCAATCCGGTTCGTATCGACGAGAAGAACAATACTTATTATTTCATGGCTTCGCCCGATAATGCGACGCAGAGTTATTTGTATAAAACATCGCTGGATGGCAAAGGTACGCCGGTACGCATTACTCCGGCCGATCAGTCGGGAACGCATGCTTATGACATCTCGCCGCTGGGCAAATTCGGACGTCACCAGTTTTCAAATGCCAGAACATCGCCTTTGGTAGAGTGGATTTCGTTCCCTAAACATGTTTCGATCGATCCTAATAACGCTATTGCACAGTCGAAAGACAAGATCAATTCGTCGAAAGCGAATATCGAGTTCTTTAAAGTAAAAACCGACGAAGGCGTGGAGGTTGACGCTTGGATGGTGAAGCCTACTAATTTCGATGCAAGCAAAAAATACCCGATCGTATTCATGGTGTACGGCGAAGCTGCCGGAAGCACGGTGAAAGACGTTTGGGGAACCGGCAAAAACCGTTTGTATGCCGGCAATATGGCCGACGACGGATACATCTACGCTTCCATCGACAACCGTGGTACGCCCTCACCGAAAGGTGCCAAATGGCGCAAGGCGATCTACCGTAATATCGGCCGCATTAACATCAAGGATATGGACGGAGCTGCTACCGCGATGTTCAAACAATTTGCATTCATCGACACCAGTCGTGTAGCAGTGCACGGATGGAGCGGCGGCGGGTCATCGACGTTGAACCTGCTGTTCCAATATCCGCAGCATTTCAAAACCGGTATCGCAGTGGCTGCTGTTGCTAACCAACTGACGTACGATAATATTTACCAGGAGCGTTATATGGGTATTCCGCAGGAGAATCGTGAGGATTTTGTGAAAGGCTCGCCTATCACCTATGCAAAAAACCTGCGTGGTAACTTGCTGTATATCCACGGAACCGGCGACGATAATGTGCACTACCAGAATGCAGAAATGCTGGTCAATGAGTTAATTAAGGCCAATAAAGTGTTCCAGTTCATGCCTTACCCGAACCGTTCGCACAGCATTTCGGAAGGCGCAGGCACTTCCCGCCATCTGCAATCGCTTTTTACGGATTATCTGAAGAAAAACTGCCCTCCGGGAGCGAGATAATGCTGCGGCTGACATAAAAATGCCTCCGGGAGCAACTGCTTCCGGAGGCATTTTCTTTTAAATATAATAAGACTATTTCCCGTACAATTTCTTAGCCGCAGGCTCATACTTATCGCCAGCGCTCCATTGCGGAGCCGCTTTCCGGTCGGCGATCAGACGTGTAGCATACGTGTACGCCTGGCTGAATTTCAGGAGATAATTGAAATCGACGGTCTCGGGATGATCGGTTACCTGGTGGTAGTTTTTCATGATATCCCCATTGAATTCCTTGAAGCCGGGTGTGAAAGTCGGAGCGGGAACGCCTTCTTTGGCAAAACTCACATTATCCGAACGATCGAAAAGTCCCTGTTCCGGCGAAGGATCCGCATAAACGCCGAGACCGAACGCCTTGGAAGCCGCCTCGATTTCTGCACGAGCGCCGGTACGATCGAGGCCCATTACCGAAACGATCGTGGTATCGTTATAACCCGCGCCGTCGGAATTCATATTGAAAATGCATTTGTTCAAGGGCATAATCGGATGAGAGGCGTAGTATTTACTGCCTAGTAGTCCTACTTCTTCACCAGTCAGCGCCACCAGGACGATAGACCGTTTCGGCGGATTTTTAGCCAAAGCCTCGGCGGCCGTAAGCAATGCCGTTACACCGAATGCATTGTCACGTGCGCCATTGAAAATGCTGTCCTCGGGTGTAAATGTCTGTCCGCCCTGCTTACCTACGCCCACATGGTCGTAATGCGCGGAGAGCAGGATGTACTCTTCTTTCAGTTTGGGATCGGAGCCGGGAATGTAACCGGCCACATTATAGCTGTAAATAGGTTTGGCAATCCGGCCGGAAGTCTTGAAACTAACCTCTTTCACGCCACGCAATGCACGTGCGAACTTGGTTTCCTTGCCGTTCACCCAGGCATGCGGGATCGATTTGGCAGCGGTACCTTCGGCCAGCGATATTTTTTCTCCCGCAAAGAACTTGCTTACCGTATTCCAGGGAATAGGCGCATTGAAAAGTTCAATAACGGCGATAGCCCCCTTTTCCTGAGCGATTTTACGTTTTTCGGTTGAGGTAGCGATGATTTCAGCGGGTGTCTGTGTTTCGGGTGTACCGCTTTCTACCAAAACTATTTTACCTTTCACATCCAGGCCCTTGTAATCGTCCCAGCTTTTGGCCGCATTTTCCAGACCAAAACTCGCATAAACGAGCGGCGCTTTCAAATCCACCGCATCGCCGGCCATGAGCAGCCAATCGGTGCCGCTTTTCATGATTTCGGCATCAGCGGCGATTTCTCCCGGGCCATTAGCCCCCATTTTTTCAAACGGTACACGCTGGAAGTAGCTGGAAGTACCCGTTTCTGTGTTGCCTGGCACAGGAACAACACCCAGTTTGCGAAACTGCTCGGCAATATAGCGTGCCGCGACGAAGTTACCCTGCTCGCCTGTGCGCCTGCCCATGAGCTCATCGCCCGCAAGGAAACGGATATGTGCTTCGGTTTCGCTTTTTTTGATTTGAAACTCAGGTAATGAAGAAGTCTTTTTCTGGGCCGCGGCGGGAAGGGTAAGGGCGAGGCCGAGCGGTAACAGTAGTAATGATAGTCTCATGACTGTTTTGTGATGATTTTCAAAAAGAAAATGTGAAGACGTAAGATAATCAGACATCTTCACATTCGTATGTTGCCGTAATCGGAATTCGCTACCGTTTGTTCAATATTACGGCGGCTTCTTTCGCAAAATAGGTAAGGATGCATTTTGACCCTGCGCGGCGGATGCTCGTAAGTACCTCCATCATGGCACGCTCGCCATCAAGCCAGCCGTTTTGTGCCGCGGCTTTCACCATTGCATATTCGCCTGAAACGTTGTAAGCGGCGATCGGAATGTCGAAATTTTCATCCAGCAGGCGGATAATATCGAGGTATGACAATGCAGGCTTCACCATCAGCATATCGGCACCCTCTTCAAAATCCAGCTGCGCTTCGAGTAATGCCTCGCGCTTGTTGGCGGGGTTCATTTGGTAAGTTTTTTTATCACCAAACTTGGGCGCCGATGCCAAAGCATCACGGAATGGGCCGTAGAACGCGCTGGCGTATTTGGCGGAATAAGACATAATGCTCACGTCCGTAAAACCATGCGCATCGAGGTGTTGGCGGATGTAACCTATGCGGCCATCCATCATATCGCTCGGGCCGAGGATGTCAGCTCCGGCTTTGGCTTGTGCCAGCGACATATTGGCCAGGATTTCGAGCGAGGCGTCATTCAATATCTTGCCGTTTTCGACCAAACCGTCGTGCCCGTCGGAGCTGTACGGGTCCATGGCCACGTCTGTCATGATCACCAACTCGGGGAATTTTTCCTTAACGGCCGTAATGGCTTTCAGATAGAAAGTATCCTCGCGATAGCTTTCCGAGGCGAAACGGTCTTTTTTGCTTTCAGGATAGTTGGGAAAAAGGTCGATAGCCCTGATACCCAGGTCGGTCACTTCTTTGAGCTCTTCGAGCAGATTGTCCAGCGAATAGCGGTAGATGCCCGGCATCGACTTTACCTCTGATTTCTGCTGCGTTCCGTCCACGACAAACATGGGGAAAATAAAATCGGATACCTGCAAATTGGTTTCCTGAACAAGGTCACGCACACCTGCGGATTTTCTATTGCGCCGGGGACGGCGGGATAATTCGATCATGATATTGGCAGTCGGCGATCGGCTCTCGGCCGTCGGCTTTTTTGAAGCTTATGAAAGTACTTTTAGAAAACCATGCAAAGAAACGCAGAGTTTCCCAAACCGCCCCTTTTCTCACTTCTATTCAAAGTATCCATTCTCCTTTCCTCCGTTTTTAGCCAACCATCAACTTAAAACCCTCTCCATGCAAGTTCATGATCTGGATCGAGGGATCTTCGCGGAGGTATTTGCGGAGTTTGGTAATGTAAACGTCCATGCTGCGGGCATTGAAATAGGAATCGTCGCCCCAGATGGTTTTCAAAGCAAAACTGCGGCTGATAGGCTGGTTGAGATTTTGGCAAAATAACCGGAGCAGCTCCGATTCTTTGCTCGTAAGACGTGCCGAAGTTTCGCCGATAGCTAATTGCTGATGATTATAATCGAAAGTATACTGGCCAATCTTGAATGCTTTAACCTCCTCCGGCTGGTCTGTCTGCCGGGTGTAGCGCCTGAGAATAGCCTGGATCCGCATCAGCAGCTCTTCACGGTCGAAAGGCTTGGTAACGTAGTCATCCGCCCCGACCCGGAAGCCCTGCATCGTATCTTCCTTCATCGACTTCGCCGTTAGAAAAATAATAGGCACATCACGCCCACTCATACGTACCTCTTTTGCCAGCGAAAAGCCGTCTTTTTTGGGCATCATCACATCGAAAATGCACAGATCGTATTCTTTATCCACAAAGTGCTGCCATCCCTTTTGCCCATCAGTAGCAAGGTCGGTAGGAAAGCCTTTATCGGTCAGATATTCCTGAAGAAGCATTCCGAGGTTGGCGTCGTCTTCAACGAGTAAAAGATTAGGCATCTGGAAAACGGGTAAATCGTTTAGGTCTGCAAGATACAACATCCCTCGGCGGGGTGGGTTGGCCTATGAATAACAGAATTCAGGAAAAATTGCTGAATGGTTACATCCTGCGTAAATTAACCCGATAAAACTAGCGATCTTTCGTATCTGTGGAACCTTCTTAATTCATAAAAAATGTTAAAGTTCATCCTATGGGTCGCCGCGATCCTCGTGATTCTCGGTGTAGTGTACATTTCCGGGCCGAAAGTGCCGGAAGCACGCCTTACGCCTGTTTTACCTACCGTTACCAGCGATCTTGTCAAGCTGGAAGAGGAGATAAACCGTGCCGAAAAGGCTACGCCGCTTTTGAAGCCCGACAATGAGGCGCGGATCGTGTGGGCGAACGACAGCTTGAAGCAGAAGACGACTTACAGTATCGTGTACATTCATGGGTTCGGCGCGAGCTGGGCCGAGGGTGACCCCATTCACAAGGACCTTGCTAAAAAATACGGCGCCAATCTCTACCTCTCGCGTATGCACGATGCCGGTATCGCCGATACCAATGCGTTCGACGACCTCACACCCGCTAATTTCCTGGCCGGGGCGAAACGCGCGCTGGCGATCGGGAAGGTTTTGGGAGATACTGTGATCGTGATGGGTACTTCGGCGGGCGGGCTGCTTTCCGTTTATCTGGCAGCTACCCATCCGGAAATCAAAGGCCTGGTGTTGTATTCGCCATGCATGGCCATCGCAAACCCCGCGATGAAGCTGGTGACCGGTCCGTGGGGACAGCAAATCCTGCATAAGGTGATGGGCACCCACAATATGGGTAAGGATTCCATTCCGGCGCAGGCGCAGTTCTGGTTGCAGGGCTACCATACCAACGGGCTAACTACCCTGCAACAGATGATCGATGCGATTGCCCGGCCGGAGATCTTCGCGGAAGTCAAAATGCCGGTTTTTGTAGGGTACTATTATAAAGACGAGGAGCACCAGGATAAAGTAGTGTCGGTGAAGGCCATCCGTCAAATGTTCGAAGGCCTGGGCACACCGGCCGGGCAGAAAGAAGAAATGGCATTCCCTGAAGCCGGCGACCATGTGATCGGCTCGCGGTTGCGGTCAAAGGATGTAAAGAGCGTGTATGAGGCCACAGATCGGTTTTTTCAGGAAAAGCTGCATTTGAAACCAGTAGAAAAGCCTCTCACCCAGCCTTGAACGGGTACAGGAAAGGCATCCTGGCGGGGGATATTGTGGTTAAACCCGTTAAAAATGCTTTACTTTGCCGGCTTGAACGGACATCCTAATTAATCAACAATAAAAGGAAACATGGCTTACGGTTTATTAAAAGGAAAAAGAGGAATTATATCGGGTGCATTGGATGAAAACTCCATTGCATGGAAAGTAGCGCTGAAAGCAAAGGAAGAAGGTGCCACGTTTGTACTGACCAACGCACCTATCGCCATGCGCATGGGGGCGATCAACGATCTGGCTAAGCAGTGCGACGCCGAGATTATCCCAGCTGATGCTACTTCCCTGGAAGATATAGAGAACCTTTTTACCAAATCAACCGAGATTCTGGGCGGCAAGATCGACTTCGTATTGCACTCGATCGGAATGTCGCTGAACGTGCGCAAAGGCAGGTCCTACGGCGACCTTAACTACGAGTGGTTCCAGAAAGGCCTGGATATTTCCGCCATTTCATTGCACAGGTTTCTGCAAGTAGCTGAAAAGCTCGACGCGATCAACGATTGGGGATCGGTTGTGGCATTATCCTACATTGCGGCGCAACGTACCTATTCATTCTATAACGATATGGCCGAAGCCAAAGCGATGCTCGAAAGCATTGCGCGCAGCTACGGCTACCGCTATGGAAAAGCCAAGAATGTGCGTGTAAACACGATTTCCCAGTCACCTACCAAAACCAAGGCCGGCTCGGGTATCGAAGGATTTGACGCATTCTATGATTTCGCAGAAAAAATGAGCCCGCTGGGCAATGCTTCGGCAGATGACTGCGCTAATTATGCAATTACCTTGTTCTCGGATCTCACGCGTTTCGTGACGATGCAGAACCTCTACCACGATGGTGGTTACTCTTCAACCGGTATTTCCGAGGAACTGGTAACGATGATCCAGCAACAGGCGGAACAGCAGTAATAAGATTTAGTTTCAGTATTCGAAAACCCTTCAAGGCACGTGTTTTGAAGGGTTTTCTTTTTGCGTTAAAATAAATGCGTATACACACCGTTTCGCGTTGTGTAATGTTTGAAGAACCAATTAGTTTAGCCAAATAAATTCCATTTATGAATCATCAGCCTCATCACCCCTTTTTCAGCAAATCCCGGGCATTGGCAAGCAGCCTGTTGCTTGCAGTCCTAGTCCTGACATTCATTTCATGCGGAGGAGAAAAAGAAGCCACTCAGCAGGCGGCGCCCGATGCGCCGGTTTATACGCTGGTGTTTCTGGATAAAACACAAAGTGTGCATGTCGATAAGCGCTATGTGAACGATAAATACCGCCAGGCGCTGACCGACATTATCGAGCAGAATATGAAGAACAAAGGGGACAAACTGGAAGTATACTTCATTCACGAAAATACGTCAAAAGCCCGTGCATTGTCACTGACCGTTCGCAGCGAACGCGATAACCTCGAAGGGGCGAATGCAACTGACCGTGAAGGGATAGAGACCGCATTCCAGCTAACGTTACAAAAGGAAAAGAGCATTTACCTGCGCCAGTTGCTAGCCAAACTCAACCAGCAGAATACCGGAGCGTCCAATCTGTCGACCGACATTTGGGCCAGCTTACCCGTCATCGCCAAAGCCGGCGAAAGCGGATCCGAAGTGAAAGTATACTATTTCAGTGATATGGTGGAGAGCATCAAAGGTGCCGACCGTCGCGATTTTCACAACAATCCGCCTAAAAGTGACGCAGAAGCTGAAACGGATGCCAAAGCAGACATTAAAAAGCTGGAACGTTACGCCATTGGTTCTCCGCAGGTGACGATCGTATCGCCCTTCGAGCCTACGGCTTCCAGCAAAGAGAACAACCCGCACATCACGCATTACTGGCAGACGCTGTTTCAGGAGTTGGGTGGAGTAAGTGTAGAGGAACTTTGAGTAGGATATTATAGCTTTTGAATGGCTTTCAGATTCTCAGCATCGTCGAAAATCGCACGGATGGGGATTTGGAAGCCTTTTATTGCAAAGCTTGATACGTCAATGTTCGGTGCTTTAAGAATTAACTTATACTCGTCACCTATGAGGTGATATTGCTCGAGTGTTTCGTTTTCGGGATCAATAATCCAGTACTCCTCAATCCCATGCGCCTGGTAATCATCAAACTTGACACCGCGGTCACGAGATTCTGTCGATGCTGAAAGCACTTCCACTACCAGATCGGGCGCCGGAAAAAGAGTTTGATCGGCCGTGAGCATTGTGGCCTTGTCTTTGCGGAAGAAGCAAATGTCAGGTTCATAATCATTTCTGGTCAGCGTGATCATGATTTTTTCTATCCCAACAAAGCCCAGATCATGTTTGCAAACATAAATGTTGATAAGCTGAGCTAGTCTTAGCGAAGCTTTGTTATGCTTCATTTTAACCGGAGAGTGAACCACGATTGTGCCATTGATGAACTCGGTTTTCTCCTGCTCAGTAATATCGTTGTAGAATTTCAACCGACGTTTCCGCTCTTCATCGAGCGCTTTCTGCACCGCGTCGAGGACCAGATATGCATCCGGCACATTCATAATCTCCGAGACAATACGATTACTCATCTCTTTTGTCAAAGCTAGTGTTTCCAAATTTAACAAAGTTTAGGGTGAAAAGATAGACTATGGGCACGATCATCCCGCCCAATTCTCCCGATCCAGACTCCGGTATTGAATCGCTTCCGCCAAATGTTCCACCTTAATATCATCGCTGTCGGCGAGGTCGGCGATGGTGCGGGAGACTTTGAGAATGCGGTCGTAGGCGCGGGCGGAGAGGCCGAGGCGTTCCATAGCTTTGCGGAGGAGCATTTTGCCGGCGTCTTCGACAATGCAGATCTGCTTGACCATTTCGGGTGTCATCATCGCATTGGAATAAATTTCCTTATGGTTTTTGAAGCGCTCGGTCTGGCGCTGGCGGGCTAGTATCACGCGTTCACGGATTTGTTCACTGCTTTCCGATTTGCGGGTGGAGGAGATTTGCTCAAAGGAAACAGGCGTTACTTCGACGTGCAGATCAATGCGGTCGAGCAGTGGGCCGCTGATTTTGTTGAGGTATTTCTGGACGACGCCGGGGCCGCATACGCAGTCTTTTTCGGGATGGTTGTAATAGCCGCAGGGGCAGGGATTCATACTCGCGATCAGCATGAAGTTGGTGGGATATTCAACCGCCATTTTAGCCCTTGAAATACTCACTTTCCTTTCTTCCAATGGTTGTCGCATAACTTCGAGTACCGACCTTTTAAATTCCGGAAGCTCGTCGAGAAACAATACACCATTGTGCGCCAGGGATATTTCTCCCGGTTGCGGATAACTCCCACCACCCACCAGCGCGACGTCGCTGATGGAATGATGCGGTGAACGGAACGGCCGGCGCGATACCAGCGTGGCCTGCTTGCCCAACCTGCCGGCCACAGAATGTATTTTGGTCGTTTCTAGCGCTTCCGGTAAGCTTAGCGGCGGTAATATGCCTGGAATCCGCTTGGCCAGCATGGTTTTGCCGGCTCCGGGCGGGCCGATCATAATGGCATTATGTCCGCCGGCGGCCGTGATTTCCAATGCGCGTTTGATGTTTTCTTGTCCCTGCACGTGCTCAAAATCGGCCTCGTAGTCGTTTTGAGAAGTGAAAAACAGGTCGCGCGTATCGACGATAAGGGGCTCTATGTCTTTCGTTCCCTTGAAGAAATCGATGGCGTCCGCCAATGTGTCGACGGCGATTACGTCGAGGTTGTTCACGATGGCGGCTTCTGATGCATTTTCGGAAGGTAAGACGATGCCTTTGAAACCTTGTTTGCGCGCTTCGATGGCGATGGGAAGTACCCCTTTGATAGGCCGAAGGATGCCATCAAGGGAGAGCTCGCCGAGAATAATGTAATCTTCGGGATTCCGGACGCAAACGAGCTGGTCGGAGCATTGTAAGGTGCAAATGGCAATAGGCAGGTCGTAGGCGGAACCTTCTTTCCGGATATCGGCGGGCGCCAGGTTCACGACCAGTTTCTGCCGGGGCATTTTGTAGCCGAAGTGTTTCAGAGAGGCTTCTACCCGCTGCTGGCTTTCCTTCACAGCGCTGTCGGCCAGGCCGACCATATAAAATCCCAGCCCCTGGCCGACATTGACTTCAATTGTGATGATCGTCGCATCGACGCCGAAAACGGCGCTTCCGTAGGTTTTAGCAAGCATAAGTGTGTGCTTTGAGTAAATAGAAAAATTTTAGGCAAAAATAGCAGGAAAAAGGTTAATGCAGGGAAACCGTCGGGAAGGCTTGCGCAACCGCTTGATCATTCCTAATTTATGATTTCATTATCCTGAACCCATGAATCGCATTCTTCTGACCTTGTTATTTTTCGTAGGTATCCTATCGTTTAGCGTAGCGCAATCGAAACGAAAGCCGTTGAAAGGAAAAATCATTTGCATTGACCCCGGTCACGGCGGTACCGCGGCGACGGATAGTTACCGTGTCGGCCCGGGCGGAGAGCGGGAAGAGTGGGTGAACTTGCGGGTAGGATTGCTGTTGCAAAAAATGCTCGAAAAGAAAGGGGCAAAAGTGGTGATGACAAGAATCGCGGACGTTGAGGTGCCGCTTGCCGACCGTGCCAAACTGGCCAGGGATCGCAAAGCGGATCTTTTTGTCTCCATCCATCACAATGCAACCGCCGATTCATCAGTCAACTTCCCGATCATTTACTTCCATGGAAATATGTCCGAGAATGTAGCCAGTGTGGATTTTGGTAAAGAGCTGGCTGGGCGATTACTGAAATATTTACACCAGCCTCAGACCCCTGTTTCGCTCGTTTCCGACTTCACCATATTTGCGGATGCGGGTGCATCTGTACTTAGAAATACCTACGGAATACCTGCGCTTCTCGCAGAAGCTTCGTTTTTCACAAATCCTTCTGAGGAGCAGCGATTAAAACAACCCGAACACAACCAGAAGGAGGCCATTGCCTACACGGAAGCGATTATCGCATTTTTTGCAAAGCCCGTCGCTCCGATTCTCGCTAAGAACTCGAAAGTGCCTGCGATACCCGCATTTAAAGTTTTCCAGGAAGCCGAACGCATGACCCCTATCGCAAAACGCTGGCGCCAGGACTTCGACGAAGGAAAAGTGTTTATGACGAAACGCGATACCGCATTGCTGCGAGAGTCATACGAGTTTTTCACACGCTCAGCCCGTTCCTTCCCCGACTCCTGGCTGGCCGGGCAGTGCCATCAGAACCGCGCCGTACTGTTGCGGAAATTAGGCAAGGGCGTCGAAGCCGGGCAGGAGGATCAACGATTCAGAGAGTATTATGTGCAAATGAAAGCTAGATAAATGGCTCTGTGTACGCGCAGCTATTTGAACAACGCCCTTAAATCGATGGTAATATCCGTTACAGGGTCGGTAAACACGCATTCGGTAAAATTCTGCACCGGCTGATCAGGGAGGAATAACTGGACAGTTTGAATAGAAGGCATGACGATCCAGGCAGACTGCACTCGGGACGGAAAGTAAATTTTCCAGATTTTGCTCGTCAGCGCATCGTACGCTTGCGTGGGGGATAAGATTTCAATGGAAGTAATTGGCGGCTCGGTGTAACGGATAATGTCTTCTTTCCAATTGAAGGATAGGTTTTGGAAAATCGACAAATCCGGCTTGCTGCGCCCGGCGGATAGTTCGAGCTCCAGTTCGGGCATAATATCGAACCGCGCATCGTACTGGGATAGCAGAATGCTCAGGCGGTAAATCAGGCGCGAGTGGTTCAACGACATCGTTTCCTCAAGAGGAGTTTCAATTTCGGTGATTTCAATTGCCTGGATTGCCATAACCATTGTCGTTTTATCAAAAATAACAAAAAATCCGCACCGGAATATGGTGCGGACGGGAGTAATGTGCCAGTGACAGCGATCAATTATTCAACCACCGCCGACACGCAAATGTAAGTCGGAATAATACCGGTCGCGCGGATACGTACTTCTGCGTCTTCCGCCTGCGTGTTACCCGTGAGCACGAGCGCGGTGTCGAGGCCAAACTTGTTTCCGCCGAGGATGTCGGTGTTCAGCGTGTCTCCTACCATCAAAATGTCTTTTTTGCTCACATTAGGGTAGTTTTTAATGTGCTGGTAGGCGAAAATGAACATCTGCGGGTCGGGCTTGCCGAAGCGGATGAACTCGCGCCCAATGGTGTTCTCGATCATCTTCGCCAATGCGCCGATAGCAAAGGATACGCGGCTTTTGGACGCAGGATAAGTCTTGTCCGTATTGGCCACGATCACGGGAATATTGCGTTTCCGCAACAGGTTCAGCGTTTTGGTTAGATCGGTATTCCAGTCGAAACCTTCATCGTCCAGAAACACCAGCGCATTGATATCCCCCACATTATTCAAATCCAGCTGACGGATCGAGAGCGTTTTGAGGTCGGAAGTTTCGATGTAATGGGCTGAGTTTTCAGTTCCCAGATACGCAACGGTACCTTTTCTTACTTTCAAATCCAGGTACTCGCGGGCGAGCATACCCGACGAGATGATGCGGTCGGGGGTGACATCGTTGATACCCAGGTTCACATAGCTCTGTGCCAGTTGCTCGGGGCTGCGGGAGGCATCGTTGGTAACCACGTAAAAATCTTTTTCGTGCTCGCGCAGGTAGGCAAATGTGTTTTCAATGCCGGGGATCAACCCGTTATACGTTTTAAGTACGCCGAACGCGTCGAAGAAAATAACGTCGTATTTTGATATGACGGATTTAAAATTATCGAGTACCATACAGTTGGTGTCTTGGGAGTGAATGGGTGAAAGGAGGTGACTAAATTTTCAGGGCACGTAGGATCTTATCGGGATCGAAGCCGTCGATCGACGGGAAATACAACTCGTAAGCCTCGCGCTGCAACTTGGTGCAGTACGAGCGGTGGAAAAAGTATTTGCCATATTTGATCACATAATTCAGGATAAAAAAGCGGTAGGCTTCCTTCATGAAGCGTACTTCATTCTCCGTTAGCGGATACACCTTGTGGTATTCCTGCAAAAACATCAGGAAGCGCTCTTCCATCAGCGGCCCGATGAGATAGCTGAACACCGTGCGGTCGCCAACATTAGAGCATACCCTGCTGAAAAAGTAGAAATCCATCACCCGCGACGATACGCGGAACCAGTCGTAATCCCAGCGGGAAAACAACTTCATATCGTCCGTAACCGAGAAGTTTCCAATGTTCCAATCCACAAAAACGGGCATGAGGTCGAATGAGCTCACGTTCAGGCGCTGGATATTTTTCATGAAAATATCGCATTGCTTTTTCAGGATATGGATGTACCCCCGGTGCTCGTACTGGCCCGTATCGGTTTCAAGGATTTCCAGCAAATGGGTAATGTCGGTACGGAGGTTTTTGGACGACTTTGGAATGGATCGGCTGGCGCGGAAACACGCTTGATGGAATTTGGCCGCTTCGGTACCCAGTTTTCGGATGTGCTCTTCTTCCAGTCGTCGCGGCATCCGATTCATGGCGCGGATAGGGTTGTAAAAAACCACCCAGGTATCTACAAAATCTTCCTGGTAGCGGTAGGTATAAACCTGGTTATTCTTCACCAAGGACTTCGCAAGGACATTTTCGAACGGGTAAAGCAGATTATTGGAAAGAGCCTGTATAATCCGGTGATCTTCCTTGAAATGTTCATATTTTCCAAAATAGGAAAGCTTCGCAACCACCTTGTCGTCGTTATCGAGCGTGACGCGGAAAACGTGATTGGTCGAAACTTTGGCACTGATATCTTCTACAAATTTGACCCCGATCGAACTATCGAACCCTGCCCAGGCCTTTCGGATAATTTCGGGATAATCTTTTAAACGCATTCCAATCTCGCATTAGGCTTTACAGATGGCACCAAAGGTAGCAAACTCACCGAAGCAGAATACCCTGGCTGTTGGGATTGAATAAAAAAATAATCCCATAATTTTGCAAAAACTTACTTTTTGAACCTTGTTTTACTATTTCTCGCGTTTTCTGGTCCGTCTGGCATTGCCTATTTATCTGAGAAAGCTTTGCGTAGTCAATTTCGATAAATTACCCAAAGGAGCGCCGCTGCTTTTGGCCTCCAACCATCCCGATTCTTTTTTCGATGCTGTTGTGATCGGTTCCGTTTTGGAACAGCCGATTCATACGCTCACGCGCGGAGATGTGTTCCGCAAAAAAGCGGCCGCATTCTGGCTACGGCAGATCAACCTGATCCCTGTTTTTCGTGGGTCAGAAGGGCGTCAATATGTTAAAAATCATGATGTTACTGCGCAGGAAAGTCACGACGCGCTGAAAAAAGGCGATGCGGTAGTGGTATTCTCTGAGGGTATTTGTGTGAATGAATGGCGGTTACGACCCCTTGGTAAGGGTACCGCAAGGATGGCCTATAAAATCTGGTACGGCGACGACGCACTCCAAAGTATGAAGGTGATCCCGACTGGCCTCAACTATGAGAACTTCCGCGGACCGGGCAAACGCGTTTCATTGAATTTCGGAGAAGCCATAGCCGCTGATGACATTCAAACCAGTCCGCAGGAATATGAAAAGTGGCTCCGGGAATTCAACGAAATCCTCGACCGGAAGATGAATGGTGAAATCCTCACCATTTCCAATGACTTACCGAAAGCCGAGCAACAGCGGCACTTGAATGCATTTTTCGACCAATGCGCAACTCCCAAAGCGAAGAGTAACCCGTTGCTGGGCGCAATAGGCTGGGTCGGTCGCATGGTTCATTTGCCATTGTATTCGTTCTTTCAGAAAAAGGCAGCCAAACTAACTGCCAGGTCGGTTTTTTATGACTCCGTGTTGTTTGGAATGCTGCTGTATTTATATCCGGTGATCGTCGTGCTGCTTTCCATTATCGTCAACGTGTTTGCTGGCTGGCAGGCTGGACTCGGTACATTTATTGGGCTGCCTTTGCTGGCCTGGGTGGGGAGTAAATGGTAAGGTTTAGTGTTACCTCAAAAAAGAATTAACCATGCAAATTTGCATGATTAATTCTTGAAAATTGTATTTATGGATGCCGGGAATTGTACTATTTGTCTTTCACTTTCCCCAGTCCCATCGCCTTCAACATCCAGTTCGGCAGCGGTTTTCTCAGCCCTCTTTTTTGCAAATCCAAAAACCAGCCCAGTTTTTTCAGAATAGGTACTTTGTGTGTTTCCACGAGTTCGATCAGCGTACCGTCAGGGTCTTCGAGGTAGGCGAAACGGCCGGCAGCGTTCTCCATGCCGAATGAGCTTTCGCTATCGACTGTGAAGGGGTAACCTTGTGCTTGCAGCTTGGTTTTCAATGCGTCCATATCCAGCGTGTCAAAACACAGGTGAATGTACCCGCAATCGCCCCAATATCGGTTTTCGAATATCTTTTTAGGCGTGCGGTCGAGCGCTTGTACGAGCTCGATCTGCACGTCGCCGAGCAGGCGGCTGAATGCGCCGTCGGGCGTAAAGCTTTTGCGGAGGAGCATTCTGCGGAAACGCTGGCCTGGAATCGAGGTCGGAAGATCTTCGAAAACGCCGGTTTTGTCGTAAACTATATTCAGTGGTTGGAGCAGGTTTTGGTAAAAAACGGCTGCCTTATCTATGTCGGAAACCCCGATTACCACGCCGGCTACGCCACCCACGTTTTTACCTTTGGTCTGGAACCACGTAGCATCGCTGGTGACCTGAAATACATTGCCGTAAGGATCCGTTCCCCAGAAACCTTCGCCTTCCGGCAGCTTCGTGAGTGGGCCGGTGGCTTCTTTGGAATGACTTTTGACCCAATCATGCGCCTTTTTTACATCCGGAGCCTTGAAGCGGATCGCATTGATACCGAGATCACCGATTTCCACTTTGAAATTCGCCGGCTGCGAAACACGGCTGGTGAACGACCAGATTTCCAGTCCGCCGCCGCCGGCCATATTGATCACCAGGGCCGCCTGCCGCGATTGTACTTTGCCGCCGGTATAGGGCGTCATGAGCGGGGCATCGGCTTTTTCATCGAATATGGGAACATCGAAACCCAGCACTTGCCGGTACCATTTCCAGGTTTCGGGTACGTTCTGGCAACCAATTCCTACCTGTTGAATTCCAGAGATCAGCGGAGCACTCATTTGTTGAGGTATTATGAAGATAAAGGTGGATAATCTTTAAGAAGCGGCAATTTTACGAAATAAAAAGCAAACGAGCCGTGGCTCAGGCATTTGAACTGGGAATGCGACCTGTGGAAAAATTTCTCGGGATACAAAATCTAAATGATTATTTGATAAGCATAATAATTGCTATCTTTAAAATGGTTTTCCAAAATTTTATTTCAAAAACCTGGAAATCAACGCATCCATTTGGTTGCACTCATCGTATCTGTGGTGAGCCCGTCTCAATGATAGTCTAGAATGAATCAGTCAGTAGTAATTGCACCGATAGGCGAGAGTCTACCGGATTTTTTGAGTTCCAAGCAGTATTCAAAAATTGTGGTAATAGCAGATAACAACACCAAAAGGTATTGCTATCCGATTTTAAAGGCGTTTTTGCCGAAGCATAATGTTGTAACCGTTCCCCCGGGCGAGGCGCATAAGACATTGGCGACTTGCGAGAAGATCTGGGAGGCCATGACCAAAGAAGAGCTCGACCGGCATGCGTTGGTGATCAATGTAGGCGGCGGGGTGATCGGCGACATGGGCGGGTTTTGTGCCGCGGTGTACAAGCGTGGAATAGATTTTATCCAGGTTCCGACGACATTACTTTCACAGGTGGATGCGAGCGTGGGAGGAAAGCTGGGGATTGATTTCCAGGGATTTAAAAACCATTTAGGGGTATTCAATATCCCTAAGAGCGTGCTCATCGACCCGGTGTTTTTGAAAACATTGCCGGAACGGGAAATACGGTCGGGGTTTGCGGAGATTATCAAGCATTGTCTGATTGCCGACGGCGCGAAATGGGAGGAGATCCGGGCGAAGGATTTTGAAGAGCAGAACTGGCCGGACCTGATCGCGCATTCGGTGAAGATCAAGCAGCAGGTGGTGGATCAGGACCCGACGGAAAAGGGTTTGCGGAAAATATTGAATTTCGGACATACGCTCGGCCACGCGGTGGAGACGTGCTTTTTGAACAAAGGCCCGAAAGAGCGACTTTTCCACGGGGAAGCCATTGCAGTGGGGATGATTATGGAGGCATACCTGTCGTTCGAGCGGAAAATGATCGATCAGCAGACGTTGACGAATATTGAAGAATTCCTTTTCGCGACGTATGGCAAGGTGAAGATCAAGCCGGAAGATATCGAGGAGATCATTGCGCTCACGCGACAGGACAAGAAGAATAAAGGAAAGGAAATCAGGTTTTCATTGCTGAAAGGGGCCGGGCAATGTGCCTTTGACATCGTAGTAACGGCAACTGAAATGCGCAGATCAATAGCTTATTATTTGGGATAGATTTACAGTTACAGCATAAGCTATTGGTAGTGTAAGAGGAGTATTCAAAATACATTCTTGATATATCTTAATTCACAACCTGACAAATTTAAATGCTTATGCTGAGGTCTATTTCTATTTATGCTGCTTTACTGCTCGTAGTCGTGATTGCAGGGTGTTCCAGTGGCCGGAAAGTGTTTGTGGAGCATGATTACAGCTACGAAACCAATTTTAAAGATTACTCTTCTTATACGTTTCTGGAATGTGAGAGGGATACCAATAATCTTTGCACCGAAATTTATGAGGCGATCCGTCGTCAGATGCAGGTAAGGGGCTATAAGCTCACTGCCGAAAAGCCTACGTTGCTGGTGAACTACGGTATTTTCTATGATAACCTGCGTTATCAGGGCTATATGCAGCCGGTGATCAAGAACTGGGTGGATACGGAGAATGAGGGATTTCGCTATGAACCGATCAAGTACGCGCTCGACAAGGGCACATTGATTGTTTCACTCATCGATGCGGAGAGCGACCAGGTGGTTTGGAGAGGTTACGCTTCGGGGATATTCAAGGGGACGGAAGGTTCCAATAACCATTACCGGAGCGTTGTAAGGCGCATTTTTGATCAGTATCCGCTGTTCGCGAAAGGGTATGACCCGCGGCGTTACAGTGAACAGGTTGGAAGATAATTGGCCAATCAGAGATTGGCGACATAGTGTGGGGCTGACCCGGAGGTCAGCACGAGCGTATTTGAACGCCGGAACCTTGTATTCGTGAACCGAATGCGGGGTTCCGGCTTTTTAATTGCTACTTCGTCAAACCGGCGTCGTCGGACGCGCCCAGCGCCAATGCGCCCCAGTCGAGGTTTTCGCGGCCTTTGGCTAATCCGGAAATGAAACGGTTTTTGATAATGTCCGCGAAAGGCATCGGTGCATTTACATCGGAGGCCGTTTGGAGCGTCAGGTTAATGTCTTTCAAACCGAGCGGGTAGCGGAATGCCACAGGTTCGTAGGTATGCTGCGCCACTATTTTGCCGTAATTCTGGAAAATAGGCGCTGCAAACAATGTGGCCGTCAGCATTTCGTAAATGCTTTGTCTTGAAATCCCGTTCTTCTCAGCCATCGTAAATGCTTCACCCATCATTTCGAGGCTGCAAGCGATCATGAAATTTCCGGCGAGTTTGATCACGTTTGCCGCTCCCGGATCGTCGCCGAAATCGAAAACACCTTTTACAAAACTTTGAACAATAGGCTTAATCCGCTCTTTCGCATTCCCATTGCCTGACAGGCAGATGTTCCCCACCTTTGCGCGCACGGCTTCCGGACGGGCGAATATAGGCGCGGCCACATAATGCGCACCATACCACTCGTGCTCCTGCGCGAGCTGGCGCGAGGTTTCAGGTGAAATAGTGCTCATCGAAACGTGTATGCCATCTTTCCCGAGCTTTTCAACCACTTCCATGGAAAACAATTCTTCGACAGCCGCATCATCGGCCAGCACCGAGAAAACGATACCGCCGGCGGCAATAGCCTCGATCGGTTCGTCAACGACCGTGGCGCCAAGTTTGATCAGTGGGTCTGCTTTGGACTTCGTTCTGTTCCAGACGACAAGTTCATAACCCGCTTCGAGCAGGCTTTCAGCGATAGGAGTACCAAGGTTCCCGAGTCCGAGAAACGCTATTTTTTCAGACATAATAACAGGTTTAGATTAAAATTAAACTTGAATAACGCCCACATTGAATGGCTTCTCAATGGGCGCCTGATCGGCGGCTTTAATGCCTTCGGAGATAATGCGCCGGGTCTCGACAGGGTCGATAATGCCATCGACCCATAGGCGTGCGGCGGCGTAGTATGGGGATAATTCCTGGTTATAGCGGTCGGTAATCTGATTCAACAATTCCTTCTCCGCCTCGGGCGTGATCGTCTCGCCTTTGGCTTTCAATGTGGCAGTTTGAACCTGCAACAAGGTCCGGGCAGCGGTTGCCCCGCTCATAACCGCCATTTGGGCCGTCGGCCAGGCGAATATCAGCCGCGGATCGTAAGCCTTGCCGCACATCGCATAATTTCCCGCACCGTAAGAGTTGCCGACGATGAATGTAAACTTGGGCACTACCGAGTTGGCCACGGCATTCACCATTTTGGCACCATCCTTGATAATGCCCCCCTGCTCCGCGCGACTGCCGACCATGAAACCGGTTACGTCGTGGAAAAAAACAAGCGGGATCTTTTTCTGGTTGCAATTCATAATGAAACGGGCCGCTTTGTCGGCTGCCTCGGCATAGATAACCCCGCCCATTTGCATTTCTCCTTTGCCCGATCGCACCATCTTGCGTTGGTTGGCGACGATACCTACCGCCCAACCGTCCACGCGCGCGTAGGCGCATATGAGGGTTTTGCCATAATCGGGTTTATATTCATCGAGCTCCGAGTTATCCACAATGCATTCCAGAATAGGCAGCACGTCGTAGGGTTTTAGCCTGTCGGTGGGGAGCAGGTTGTAAATATCTTCCGGTTTGCGCGTCGGTACCGCCGCATTTTTCCGGTCGAAACCGGCCGATAATGGCTTGCCTATCTTATCAATATGTCTTTTGATGGCGTCCAGGCACGATCTGTCGTCGGGAAACTTGTTGTCCGTAACGCCGGAGATTTCGCAATGCATAGCTGCCCCACCAAGAGATTCGACGTCGATATCTTCGCCTATCGATGATTTGACCAGATAAGGTCCGGCCAAAAATACCGAACCGGTACCTTCCACAATGAAAGCTTCATCTGACATGATGGGCAAATAGGCCCCGCCGGCCACACATGCGCCCATAATAGCCGAAATCTGCACGATGCCCATGGCCGACATTTGCGCATTATTCCTGAAAATGCGGCCAAAATGCTCCTTATCAGCAAATACTTCCGCCTGCATCGGCAGGAATACGCCCGCGCTGTCGACGAGGTAAATCACCGGGAGCCGGTTTTCCATCGCGATTTCCTGCGCGCGCAGGTTCTTTTTGGCTGCAATAGGGAACCAGGCGCCGGCTTTCACCGTGGCATCGTTGGCAACGATCATGCATTGCTTTCCTGACACATAGCCAATGCCGGTCACCACGCCACCCGAAGGACAGCCGCCTTCTTCTTCATACATTCCATCGCCTACGAATGCGCCGATTTCAAGGAAATGGGAGTCCGGGTCTGTCAGGTAATCGATCCTTTCGCGTGCGGTAAGCTTACCCTTCTGGTGCTGCGCCTCGATTTTTTTCTTACCGCCGCCGAGCTTTACCTGCTCGTATTTCTGGTTGAGGATTTCGATAAGGTGTGGTAGGCTTTCCTGGCTGGTCATGATGATGAAGAATGGTGTGAGTAATGGAAATGGGCTTATTTCAAATGTAAAAAGTCGTTCACCGGTAAGCAAACGACTTTCATATTAATTTAAAATGTGAGGCCCTATTTAATGGTAGTGGCAGTATCCAGCGGCGACTCGGCTGGTCCTTTATCTTTTTTACCGAATACCGACACATTGATATACCGTTTCGGATGCTCGCGGAAGTTGGTGAGCAGCTTGTTCATGCTGATCATCGTGCGGTTGAGGTTGTTATACAAGGTCTCGTCTTTCACGAGTTTGCCAGCGGTTCCTTTGCCTGATTCGACGCTTGAAAGCAGGGTATGCAATTCTTGAATGGTCTTCCGCGCGCTCGTCACGGTTTCGCCCAGGCGTAATGCATTCAGCGAGTCGGCTAGGGTGCCGGTTTTAGCAAGCAACGGTTTCAATTCTTTTTCCGTTTCGACGAGCGATGTTGTGAGTTTGTTCAGATTGGAGGTCATCGCCAGCAAGTTTGCGCGGTTTTCGGCTAAAAGACCTTGCAGGCTGGTGCCCGTCTGGTTATAGTTTTTCAAAACCTGATTCAAAATCAAACCTGTCTCCTGGAAGCCGCCGACGACGAGGTCGAGGTTTTTAATGAGTGAATCGGCGTGTGAGACGAGCGGCAATGCTTTTTCCTGCAAAACGGCAGAAATACCTGATTCCTTTTTGGCAACGAGCGTGTCGCCGTCTTTCATCGGGGCGCCGGTACCCATTGCAAGGTGGATTACCTTGCCGCCGAGCAGTCCGCCATCCGCGAGTACCGCGCCAGTTCCCTGGGGTACCGCAATGCCCTTTTGTACATCGATCGTTACCAGCAACTGGTTCCCGCGGTTTTGGAGCAATTTGATCTCCTGCACGCGACCTACGTTCAAGCCATTGAGCAGAACGGGATTCGAGGCGGTCAGGCCGTCGATATTGTCGTAAACGACGTGGTATTTATATGTTCTGGAAAAAACGTCGGAGCCTTTTAGGATGTGGAAGCCGAAATACAACATGATAATGGCGAAAAGTGCCATGATTCCGACTTTTGCTTCTCTTGATATTTTCATGGACTATTGATTTGTCCTGCTTGCGGCAGCGGCAGGTTAAGCGGTATTAACACCAAAGTATCAAAAATTGTTTTGACAAATCAAAGCAATATGTGACCGTTGAGCTACCGGTCCATATCTTTTTTGTATGCCATAAAAGCCGAATGAATGCATTTGGCCACTTCTTCCTGTCCGGCCTCGGAGCTCAGGTATTCCTCCTCGTCGGGGGATGAAAGGAAACCGGTTTCGATGAGCACGCTTGGCATTGCGCAACGCCACAAGACGAGGAATCCCGCCTGTTTTACGCCGCGGCTATCCCGCTCCGAGATCGACTGGAATTTTTTCTCGATCAGGTCCGCCAGCTTCAGGCTGCTGGAAATGAATGCGCTCTGGTAATTCGCAAGCATAATATGCGCCAGTGGCGAATCGGGGTCGAAGCCTTTATATTTCTGCTTATAGTTCGTTTCCTGCAAGATTACGGAGTTTTCGCGTTTCGCTACTTCCAGGTTTCCCTCGGTTTTGTGCAAACCCATAACGAACGTTTCAGTCCCTCTTACAGACCTCGAACGGGGTGTGGCATTGCAATGGATGGAAATGAAAAGATCGGCGTTGTTGCGGTTGGCGAATGCGGAACGTTCACCGAGTTCGATGAATACGTCGGTGGAGCGGGTGAAGAGCACTTTGACATCCGGCGTTTCTTCCTTGATCTTTTTCCCGAGCTCCAATGCTACGGCGAGTGCTACGTCTTTTTCCTTAGTATATTTGCCCCTGGTACCGGGGTCTTTGCCGCCGTGCCCGGCGTCGATGACAACTGTATTAACCTTGCTTCCTGACTTCACGGTAACCGGTTCTTGCTGAAAAACAAAGGCGACGCTCGCCAGCAAAAAACTTGCTACAATTACTAATTTAAGAAGTTTTAACATTATTTTTTAGTTGGGGCCTTACGCGAAAGGGGTTTCTCTGCTAATTTTGAAATTCGTTATGCAAAAATACGCTAATTGTTAGAACTGAAAAGAAAGGCGATTATTATATCGTCGGTAGTTGCGGCGTTTCTCCTGTTCAGCACTGTGGCATGTGTGCAGCAACGCTCCAAGGGTTCCGGGAAAAATCAGGGTAAGCTTAAAAGTTCGGCTTCTGCAAAGCAATCAGCGGATTCCCTTCTTACAGTGCGAAAGCAAGCAGGTGCGGATACTTCCCGCGCCGGTCAACCCGGTGCGTCCATTCCAAGAGGGGGCATAAATGCGGATACTACGCTGACGGGCAAAGGATTAGCCGCGGATTCCACAGCGGCAGACACACTCAAAAATCCCGACGATCTCGAAAACACCGTGGAATATACGGCCGAAGATTCCACGATTATGGACGCCGTGTTGAAGCAGGTGCATTTGTATGGAAATGCGGAAGTGAACTACGGGACGATCAACCTTAAAGCGAATTATATCCGTCTCAACTGGATTACCAACGAAGTTTACGCGATCGGGACTTATGATTCTACGGCAAAAAAAATGGCCGGCGAGCCGATCTTTCAGGATGGACCGGAGACGTATAATACCAAAGAGATACGCTACAATTTCAAATCCAAAAAGGCCCTGATCCAGGGGATTGTTACCCAGGAAGGCGATGGAAACATCCGGGGCGACAAGGTTAAGAAGGATACGGAAGGTAATTTCTACATCAGGCATTCCATTTACACGACCTGTAACCTCACCCACCCGCATTACTTCATTAATGCGCCGAAAATCAAGATGGTGAACAAGAAGCAGGTGATCTCCGGGCCTTTTAACCTGGTCATCAGCGATGTGCCGTTGCCGATCGGTTTGCCATTCGGCTTTTTCCCGTTCCCAAAGAAGAAAGAAAACGGCACGAGCGGCGTCATCATTCCAACGTACGGGGAAGAACCGAACGGACGCGGTTTTTACCTGCGCGACGGCGGTTATTACTTCGCGATCAGCGAGTACGTCAATGCGATTGTAACAGGACAGATTTATTCCAACAGCAGCTGGGGGCTCGGGCTTACATCGAGCTATATCAAACGCTATCAGTATTCGGGTAACCTGTCTTTGCGTTTCAACAGGAACAAATCCAGTGACGAAATCCAAAGGTCCTTTGGTCTTGGAGTAACCAATGATTTCAGCATTGTGTGGTCGCATGCGCCCAAGGCGAGGGGCAACTCAACGTTCTCTGCAAATGTGAACGTGAGCAGCAACACATATAACCAGCAGCAGGAATTTAATGTAAACAAATATACCGCCAACGTCGCCAGTTCTTCCGTACAGTACAACCGCACTTTCGGGCAGTATATGCGTGCAGCGGGTTCGTTGCGCGTAAACCAGAACTTCGGACAGATCAATCCGACTACCCAGAAACGTGAAAACGGTAAGACCAACGTTTCCACCGATTTCAGTTTCGGGGTGAACCAGATCGCCCCATTCGCATTGAAAGGCGGGCGCGGGCGCTGGTATGAGAGCTTCCGTTTGGGGCTGGATTTTAATGGGAACTACGCATTAGCCAATGCACTGACGGCCATTGACACGTCTTACAGCAGCCTAGGCTTTGTGATAACCGATGCCAAGATCGACACGACCCGTCTCAGGAAAACCAAAATCGTGGCATTCAACCTGGATAACCTGCCTGATATGCTCAAAGACGCACAGTTCACAGGCCGGTACAGCTTGCCGATCTCGCTACCCAACTTCAAGGTCCTGCGTTTTGTGAATATCACTCCCAGCATGTCGCTTTCGGGAGAAGTGTTCACCAAACAATACCGTTACACCAAAACGGGCCGGGATTCGATCCGGATCGACACACTCAAAAAGGTCGGGACGGAGTATTCCTACAACTTCGGGGCAGGGATGAACACGCGTTTCTACGGGACTTTCTTCTTCGGAGGAAAGCGTTTGGAGGCTATCCGCCACACGGTAATTCCTTCGGTGGCATTCACCTATACACCTGATTTTTCGGGAGACGCATTCGGTTTTTACCAAAACATCCAGGTAGAAGACAAGAAAGGCAATGTGCGTGATCTTTCGTTGTCCAAATTCCGCGGAGTGGGATCGGGCGTGAGTAACGGGCGGGCGTCGAGTGTGATTTCATTCAGTTTGAACAACTCGTTTGAAATGAAGCTCAAAAGCAAGAGCGACACCGCGGCGCAGCAGTTCGAAAAGGTTTCACTATTGGATAACCTGAGCTTGGGCGGTAGTTATAACCTGCTGGCCGACTCATTGAATTTGTCGAATATCACGATCAATGCCAATGCGCGGATCGGACGGAACCTGAACCTGAACTTCAATATGAACCTCGACCCCTATACCTACGTGGCAAACCCCAATATTGTAGGTAATCAGATGGGTACGAAGGTGAATAAATATGCGATTACTTCGGGACAGGGCCTTGCCAATTTGCAGAGCCTCGGGTTTACATTAGGGACCAGCTTTTCACCCAAAAGCAGTTCTTCCAACACGAATACCAAAAACCCGCAGACCACGAATCCGAACGATCCTAATGCCAAGGCTAAGCAGGAAGCCAGGGAATTTATCGCACAAAACCCTGAGCTGTACGTAGATTTTAACATACCCTGGAATGTCTCGCTGAACTATAACTTCGGATTGACGAAGCCGGGTTTGTCGAAGGCACAGATTATCCAGGCCATTCAGGCTACGGGGGATCTGAGCCTATCCAAAAACCTGAAAGTAACCCTTAGCACCGGTTTCGACTTTGTCGCATTCGAGCCCACCATCACGCAACTGGGCCTCACGCGCGACCTGCATTGCTGGGATATGAGCTTCAACTGGACACCATTTGCAGGCAGCGCAGCCCGTGCGAGCAACTATTCCTTCACATTGAAAGTGAAGTCGGCCATCCTGCAAGATCTGAAAGTGACCCGTCGCCGGTCGTTCTACGACAGGGCAGCATATTAATCCGTAGTTTGTGTTAAAACAAAAATGGCCGTCCCATCGGAACGGCCACTGCAATGCTTGCGCATAATGCCTATTTGGAAGCGGGCTTAGCTGCCTTCGGAACTACTTCCCCATTCAGGTAAAGCGTGATAGAACCACCTTCTGTGTTGCTGAAAACGGTTACGGGCTTGTTGAAAGGACCGGCCGCAGCAGCGTTGAAAGTAGCTTTTACCGAACCGGTTTTACCTGGAAGTACAGGATCTTTCGACCATACAGGAGTAGTACATCCGCATGAAACGGTTACGTTAGAAAGGATCACGGGATCTGAACCTGTGTTAGTAAATACAAATTCGTGCGTAACGGGAGTGCCTTGTGGTACTTTACCGAATTTGTGTGTCTCTTCTTTGAATTTCAGAACACCTTTCTGTGCGAAACTTACGGTGGTCAGCCCGAGGATTAAAACCAGCGCTGAAAAGAATACTTTCATAGTTGTAACTATACTTTAAGTGGTGAAAAACTTACTGTTAAACAAGATTAACGCTTAAAAAGCTAAATATAATAATCATTAACCAATATTAACAATGCCCCAAAAGTAGGCGTTACGATGCCGTGGTTATTATTTTCCTGCATAATTTTGGCTTGCATTCAAAAAAACGTAATTTAACTTACGGATTAAAACCCGTGATTTTTGCTTATGCTTCAAAATGATAGTTTGACCGGTTCCAGTGTTTTGAGTAAGGAGGATATTATCGATGATTACCGCTTAGCATGCGAAAGTCGTCAGGTAAGTTTGCTGGGGAGGAAGGATACAATGGGCGGCCGTTCTAAATTCGGGATTTTTGGAGATGGAAAGGAAGTAGCACAGATTGCACTTTCCAAAGTTTTTCAACCGGGAGATTTTCGCTCGGGATATTATCGGGACCAGACCATCGAAGCGGCTGTCGGGAATCTTACCTGGCAGCAATTTTTTGCCCAAATGTATGCCCACGCCGACCTCGAACACGAGCCCAACACGGGCGGACGTTCCATGAATGGGCACTTCTCGACACGCTGGGTCGATGAGAATGGGGACTGGCTCGATCAGACCAAATTGCACAATTCCGTTTGTGATATTTCTTCTACAGCAGGGCAGATCCCTCGTGCGATCGGCCTTGGATATGCTTCCAAACTATACCGCGAGAATGCCGAGTTGCACGATATGACCACGTTTTCCCGCAATGGAAATGAGGTGGTTTTCTCGACGATCGGTGATGCTTCTACCTCCCAGGGAATGTTTTGGGAGGCGATGAACGCAGCAGGTGTTTTGCAGATTCCCGTCATCGTTTCGGTGTGGGACGATGGTTATGGAATATCGGTCCCTGTTGAATATCAAACCACGAAGGGAAGTATTTCAAAGGCATTGGCCGGGCTGCAAAGGAATGAGGACGGCGAAGGCATCGAGATTTTGACGGTGAATGGCTGGGATTATCCTGCGCTGGTGGAGGCCTATCAGAAAGCGGCGAAAATCAGCAGGGAGCAACATGTGCCGGTGCTGGTACACGTTACTGAACTCACTCAGCCGCAAGGGCATTCCACTTCCGGTTCCCACGAGCGGTATAAATCGAAGCAGCGGCTCGCGTGGGAGCGCGAGCATGATTGCAATGTGCGTTTCCGCGACTGGATCCTGAAAAATGGCTATGCCACTGACGAGGAACTCGAAGAAATTGAGCGCGAAGCCAAAGAAAAGGCCCTGCAGGAGCGCAATGCGGCATGGCAGGCATACAGGAAGGAGCTGGATGCGGAATATAATGATACCATTCAGCTATTGCAGGCAGTAGCGGCAGCCAGTTCTTTTGCCGCGGAAGTAAACAATGCCATCCTCGAACTGCAAAAGACCTACTTGCCTGTGCGCAGGGACATGATCGCCATCGTGCGCAAGGTTTTGAGGATTATTGGAAAGGAAGAGAATCCGGAGAGGTATGCCTTGCAGCTGTTTTTGAAAGAAAATCTCAAAGCGAACAAAGAACGTTTCAATACCCACTTATACAGCGAAACACGCTACTCACCGATGCTCGTGGAGCCGGTAAGCCCCACCTATTCGGAGAATAGCCCCGTTGTAGACGGGCGTGAGGTGATACGCACCTATTTCGATGTACTTTTCGGAAAAGATCCGCGTGTTGTGGCATTGGGGGAAGACATCGGTTTCATAGGCGACGTAAACCAGGGATTTGCCGGTTTGCAGGAGAAGTACGGTGAGATCCGGATTACCGACACCGGAATCCGCGAAACGACGATCATCGGTCAGGGAATAGGCATGGCTATGCGCGGCTTGCGGCCGATCGTTGAAATTCAGTATTTTGATTATATCTACTATGCATTAGCGACGCTTACCGACGACCTGGCATCGCTGCGGTACAGAACGGCTGGCGGCCAGCGCGCGCCGCTGATCATTCGGACAAGAGGCCACCGCCTCGAAGGCATATGGCACTCGGGATCGCCGATGGGCACGATGCTGAGCAGTTTGCGTGGTTTGCACGTGGTTGTTCCGCGAAATTTCACTCAGGCCGCAGGTTTTTACAATACATTAATGAAAGGCGATGACCCTGCATTGATCGTCGAACCGCTTAACTCCTATCGACAGAAAGAAATTTTGCCCGATAATCTGGGCGAATACTATATCCCGCTAGGCCAGCCGGAAATTTTAAGAGAAGGAAATGACCTCACTATTGTTACCTATGGCTCAATGTGTCGTATAGTAATGGAGGCCGCTTCTCAATTGCAGAGTTCAGGAATTGAAGTTGAAGTCATTGACGTGCAGACGCTCCTGCCATTCGATGTCGACAACCGGATAGTGGAGTCCATTAAAAAGACGAACCGGGTCGTTTTCGCCGACGAGGATTTACCCGGAAGTGCGTCAGGTTTTATGATGCAGCAGGTTTTGGAAAGGCAAGAGGCTTATCGCTGGCTCGATTCGGCACCGGTAACCATTGCAGCGAAGGATCACCGCCCACCTTACGGTTCGGACGGCGATTATTTCTCGAAGCCTAATATGGACGACATTTTTGAAACTGTTTACGAAATCATGCGCGAAGCGGCCCCAGATAAATATCCGGAGCTGTTTAACGTATGATCTTATGTATCGTTCAAAAGGAAAAAGAATCTTAGACATTTTACTGGCGGCAATGGGGTTAATCACCTCGTTGCCGTTTTTTGTTGTGCTGCTGCCGGTGTTGTCGGTGCATTTTAAAGGTAACCCGATCTTTGTGCAAATCAGGCCGGGGCTGGATGCGCGGTTATTCGCAATCCTGAAATTCAGGACAATACAAGGCGACGGCAAGCCGCTCACCCGGCTTGGGAAATTGCTTCGGAAATCGTCGATCGACGAGTTGCCGCAGTTCTGGAACGTACTACGGGGCGATATGAGCATTGTAGGGCCCAGACCTCTGTTGCAAGAATACCTGCCGCATTACAATGAAAAACAGCATCTACGGCATTCGGTAAAACCCGGTATGACCGGCCTCGCGCAAATCAATGGGCGCAATGCGCTGAGTTGGGAAGAAAAGTTTGAATTTGACTTGCATTATGTGGATAACCTTTCGCTGATGCTCGATGTGAGGATCATCTTCGAGACAGCTATGGGGCTTCTGTTCATGCGTAATGCTGCCGGTTCCGCCGTTGATGTTTCCCCATTCAAAGGTCGTAAGACATGCTGATCTACGGTACAGGTGGGCATGCGAAGGTGGTAGCAAGTATACTTTCGGCGCGTGGAGAACAGGTTTTGGGCCTGTTCGATGATCATTGGCAAAATGCGAAATGGCGTGGTCCATGCGTTCCGGTCGCTTATGATCCATGGCTGATGCAGAATGAAAAGCTGATTATCGCCATTGGCAACAATTTCGCTCGCCGAAAGGTCGCGGGGCGAGTCGCGCATTCTTTTGGAGCAGCGGTTCATCCGACGGCGATCATCGATGATTCCGTGCATTTAGGCGAGGGAGTTGTGGTAGTACATCGTGCAATCATTCAAGTCGATTGTTGTCTGGGGGATCACGTGATTGTCAACACCGCCGCTATTACTGATCATGAATGTACCGTCGGCGACTTTGCGCATGTAGGCCCGGGCGCTATCTTGTGCGGAGGCGTGCGTGTAGGCGAATGCACGCTTATTGGCGCAGGAAGCGTAGTCCTGCCTGGGGTAAATATCGGGAAGGAATGTGTGATCGGAGCAGGTTCCGTGGTGGTTCGCGATGTCCCCGATTATGCAAAGGTGGTTGGAAATCCTGCCAGGATCATTTGTTAAAATAAAACACACTATGCAGTATAAAATTTACCTGTCACCCCCGCACATGAGCGGGCGCGAAATGAAATACATCCAGGAAGCATTTGATAGCAACTGGATCGCGCCTGTTGGACCGAATATCGAAGCTTTCGAGGAAGAATTGTGCCGCTACACCGGCAGTGAACATGCATTAGCGGTGTCTTCGGGCACGGCGGCGCTGCACCTTGCATTGCTCGCATTAGGCGTCGGCCAAGGCGACATCGTCCTTTGCCAATCCTTGACATTCGTAGCGACGGCGAATCCGATCATGTACGTAGGCGCGACGCCGGTTTTTATCGATAGTGAGCCGGTAACATGGAATATGTGCCCTGATGCTTTGGAAGATGCTATCCTGCATTATATAAGTATCGGGAGAAAACCCAAAGCCGTGATAGTCGTGCATTTGTACGGTATGCCGGCCATGCTGGATGAGATTTTGTATTTGTGTAAAAAATATGAAATCCCTTTGATTGAGGATGCTGCGGAGGCATTAGGCTCGGAATACAATGGCCGTAAGGTAGGGACCTTTGGCGATGTCGGTATTCTGTCTTTTAATGGAAATAAAATCATTACCACGTCGGGAGGTGGTGCAATGCTTTCGGACAATGCAGCATACCTTGCAAGGGCCCGTTATCTGGCAACACAAGCCCGGGAGCCGACGGCACATTACGCGCATCGGGAGGTGGGCTACAATTACCGGATGAGTAATGTATGTGCTGGGATCGGGCGGGGGCAGTTGGAAGTGGTTGACGAAAGGGTTCAACAACGGAGAGCCAACTATCTGTTTTATCAAACTTCCCTAAGCAAACTTCCTCATGCTAGCTTTCAGAACGGCATTCCCGGTTTGTTTTCAAACCGATGGTTGACGGCGCTGATTGTCGGGGATGAAGATACTTTGCTTATTCAGAATGCGCTTTTCGCGAACAGAATTGAATCCAGACCAATGTGGAAGCCGATGCATTGTCAGGAGATATACAAAACGCTACCTCGTTTTGGAGGTAGCGTTTCGGAAGGGTTGTTTAATCGCGGGATTTGTTTGCCTTCAGGGTCAAATCTCCATGACGATGACAGGGAACTGATTGCCTGCATCATAAGCGATTGCTTCAAAACCTAGTTTTGAATTTCAATTTCAAATTGAAGCGGAGAATAGGGAAGAATAGATTTGGTCCATGTTTTGCCATAACCTAGTTTGGACGGGAATACGATTATCGCCTTTTCACCCTTTCTCATTTTTCTGATTGCCCTGTCAAATCCTGGGATCGTGTTCGGGCTGCCTGTAACGAAACTGCTCGTATTTTCATCGAATTTCGTGTCGTCGAGCAGCCTTCCTACGTATTTTACATTCACCGATTTTCCTATGCCGATCGTGTCACCGGTCACAGTATTGGCTTTCACTATTACGAGATTATCAGGCGTTCTTTCGGATACGGTATAGCCTTTTTTAGCGATGAAATCATCGATTTGCTGCGGCTCAGTACGAGTTTTGATAAACTCAACTTCAAGGCGAATAGGTGAGTAAGCGGGGATATTCACCCTATCCACGGCGCCGGAGGCCAGGTAGAACGGCAGATAGAAAGTCGCTTTTTCGCCAGTTCTCAATTTGAAAATTCCCAACTCAATGCCTGGCCAATATACGCCTCCGTAAGCCGGGAAAGAGAATTCCGTTTTGTTGTCCTCAGTAGAAGAGATAACCTTGGTCCCATTCAGCAGGTAGCCGGTGTATTTGATGGTTGCTGCGTCACCGATCTGTGCTTTCAGACCGGCCGGATTGGGCTTTCTGATAATGTAATAATAGCCGGCCGAATCCCTCACCGCTTTTGAGCCTAAGCTGTCGGCCTGCAATGCGGCTTGGATAGCAGTTTCATTCTCGGCAATTTTCTCCTCATCCCTGTTTGATACATCTTTCATACAAGATGATACACCGATCGCCATCGTCAGTAGTACACACCACACCAGATTAATACGCTTCATTTCTTTTCTAAGTAATTAATGGGATTGTTTTAGTTTCAGGGTAGACCATGCTACGCGGAAATTGGTTGTAATCAAGAATGAAAAACGTCGATTTTTACATTTTTTTCAAAGTATTTGCAAAATGGCGATAGCGGGCACTGGAAGCACTGCGGGTTGCGCGCGGTACACACGTAGCGCCCGTGCAGGATAAGCCAGTGATGGGCTTTGTGAATTAAATGCTTTGGAATGTGGCTCACCAGTTCCTTCTCTACGGCTAGCGGCGTCTTTGCCGTAAGCGGCACGAGGCCCAGCCTGCGTGATACCCTGAAAACGTGCGTGTCCACCGCCATTGCCGGCATGCTGAAAATCACCGAAGCAATCACATTGGCGGTTTTGCGGCCCACACCGGGTAATTTTTGCAATTCTTCCACGGTGGAAGGGACCCCTGAGTGAAACTGGTCAACCAGCATCCTTCCCAGGCCTACCAGATGTTTGGCTTTGTTATTCGGGTAGGAAATAGATCTGATATAAGTAAACACCTCCTCCGAGTTGGAGGCGGCGAGTGACTCGGGATCCGGGAAACGCTCGAAAAGCTTCGGCGTGACCATATTTACACGCTTGTCGGTACATTGCGCCGACAGGACTACCGCCACTAACAGCTCGTACGGATTGGAATAATGCAGTTCGGTTTCGGGCTCCGGGAAATTCTGGGTGAAATAATCCAGGAAGAGTTTATAGCGTTCTTTTTTTTGCATAATACAATCATGGTCCTATGAAGGATGGAATTCCGACACAGAAATCTACCGGGAACGGGAACCGACTGGCGGGTTTCCGTTCCAAATCTTAAAAATAATGACAATTTCCAGCTACCGCACCGATAGCTGGAAACAAAAAAATCTGCCAACTCGTCCTAGTACAGGAGTGCAGCAGATCTTTTAGAAGAGAATTGTCGCGAATATCTGAAAACTTCTGAAATCACATTCTCGGAGGGAGTCCGAGTGATCCTGTTCATCTGATTCTGGATTTCCAGTGAATCGAGATAAAAGTTCATCAAGTTGTCGTCAAGAGCGAGCGCCTCAACAATCTGTTCATTTTCATTCTCAGTTGTTTCGGCATATAAATACCTTACAACATCATCGTAGGTAAAGGTTTTTGTCATACTGTGGGGCACGTTGGTTAAATTGCTTACGCAGGTTTATCAACGCGTAACGCATCCTACCCAATGCCGTATTAATACTCACACCCGTGGCGTCTGCAATTTCCTGAAAGCTCATGTCCTCGTAATGGCGCATGATCAGAACTTGCTTCTGCACGTCGGGCAACCGCTGGATCATCTCCCGCAGCTGCTCATGTGTTTCCTGACGAATCTGGATCGACTCAACGGAATCTTCCGAAAAATCCAGCGTGTTGAAAACACTGCTCCCATCTTCGAACACTACATTGGGGTAGCGTTTATCGCGTCTGAAATAATCAATGGCGAGGTTGTGTGCGATTCGTATAATCCATGGCAGGAATTTACCTTCGTCGTTATATCTCCCACCTTTAATTGTGTCAACAGCTTTAATAAATGTATCCTGTAATAAATCTTCGGCTACATATTGATCCTTGACAATCAGATAAATAGTGGTGTATATTCTCGACTTATGGCGCTGAACAAGCTTCTCGAAAGCCTTCTCATTGCCCCGGATATACAATGTTACCAACTCACTGTCGCTAACTTGGACTTTCTCCATTTTACTATTCGATTTAGTTAACGTAGAGCAGTTCGTCGATATTGTTTCTCCTTTCTGGTTTGGTGAAAATTAGATGTGACTTTTCGGTATTTCGAATTATACGAATCAAAGAAATGGATTTGAAAAATAATTTGCAAATGTTTGAGTTCCTTTTTGCAGAAAAATTATTTCCCGTTAACAGATGTTAACAAGTTGTGCATGTTTTAGATGCATCGCATTCGTTGTCACCACACCGTAGACATATTAGAATAAATAATAGTATTTAATAAATAATTTACGATGCGCACGTCGAGTTAGATCGATTTTAGTATGTCGGGCCCTGTATTTGTCGGCTGGACATCGTAATTTCACTTTTCTTATAAAAATTGAATTTTTACCAGATATGAGATACAAGCATATCTTCTTCGATTTGGATCACACACTTTGGGATTTTGAGAGAAATTCGTCCGAATCCCTGGAAGAGATTTTCCACCATCACCAGCTCACCCGTTACGGCATTCCGTCGTTAGAGGCATTTGTAGGTTCATTCCTTAAAATCAATACTGCTTTGTGGGACGCGTTCGACCGCGGGCAGTTGCACCATAGCTATATACGTGAGAACCGTTTCAGGATGGTTTTTGAGGAGCTCGGCGCGGAATGTCCGCCGGAGCACACAGAAATCGGGGAGTTGTACCTTACTTCGCTGCCTACCAAGAAGCATTTGCTGGAAGGCGCGCTCGATTTGCTGAACTACGTGTCGGCGGCGGGCTATGGAATGCATATTATCACGAATGGCTTCAACGAAATCCAGGCGAGGAAAATCGCGAGTTCGGAGATCGGCCATTTCTTCGATCATGTAGTGACATTCGAAACGGCCAGCGCCAAGAAGCCCGACCGCCGTATTTTCGAGTTTGCATTGGAGCTGGCGCAAACCACAGCGGAGGAAAGCCTGATGGTGGGCGACAACTGGATCGCGGATATTCTCGGCGCAAAACAGGTCGGGATGGACACGGTGTACCTCAATCCGGCGGGTCTGGTGTTCGACGAATCGCCTACCTATAATATCAAAAGGCTCGAAGAGTTGATGCGCGTACTTTAATGATGCCGGAGGTCAGGCCGGGTCGGCTTCATAGTAGCGGATGTGTTTTTCTTTTAAAAACTGCTTGATCACATCGACGTGCACGCATTGCCCGACGTTCAGGAACGGGTAATTGGACACCCGCTTGCGATGACCGTCAATCGTCACTTCGCGGTTGACCTGGTCGAAGCCGAGATGCAGGTGACGTGTGGAGCTCTGCATTCCATAAATGATGCCGTTCTGGTCAAACAACGGCCCGCCACTCTGGCCGCGTAGTCCCGGTGTGCTCATTTCGATGCCTACGACTTCGCTGTTGTCGCCGATATGGCGGGTGATGATGCCGTCAATCGGGAAGCTCGGGGTCTTGATCTTGCCTTCGGTCGTCCATTCGATGTCCCCCGTATGCTTATTGTACCGGTAATTGGTGAATTCGGGGAATGGGTAACCTAACCGGCACAGGTAACGGCCTTGCTTCACCATTCTGGAATCTTTCAGGAATTGGGCATGAAACTGGTATTGTTTTGATTCGTAATTCCGGAATTGGATAATGGCCAGATCCTGCGTCGGATGCAGATGGATTGTGAGCCCTTTGTAGGCCGATACACAACTGATGAAGTTGAAAAGGATGCGGATCGGGCTGTCCGGCGCGATTTTGTATTTCGTTTCCAGCAAATTACGTTGCGTGGCAAGGCCGGGATCTTTCTCGAATTTTCGAAGTTCACCCTTGAACTTCAGGTAATTTTCATAAATGTTGTTAGCATACAATATCTGCCGGGCGACATGCCGGCACGTAACGGCGAAGCCGTCTTCATTCACGAAAAACAAGGTGGCAGTACCCGGAACAATGTCGCTCCCTGCGTAATAACGGATGATAAAGTGAACCGGACGGGTAAACTGATCTATTTTTTCAATAGCATCAACAAACATAAAAAACTGGCCGTAGCCGTATCGAACTAAGGGTGGGTAAAGGGAACGAGCGCCTCCGTCTGGTCCCAGCTCAGGACCATGTTGACACCATTGGGGATTTCTTCAAAATAAATATGGAAGACTTCCTGAACTGTCGGACGGATCCGGATCGGAACTTCGACATTCATGACATTCTTGCCGTCGTTGTAATCTGTGCCCCATTGTCCGGTTTCCGAGTTGAGGATGATTTTCCAGGTGCTTTGCCCAGGCACGGAAAAAAGGGAGTAGGTTCCGGCCTTAACCGGTTTACCACCCATTACGACATCTTTTTCGAATTCAATCAGCGTCGCTTCATTGGCACCGGTACGCCATACCTTGCCATAGGGCAGCAATGCTTTGTCCTGCTCCCTGCCGAAAATCATGCGACCTTTTTTGCTGGGTTGTCCGTAGGAGATTTTGATGTTGACCCCATTCAGACTGGTTTCCGCCACTGCTTCCGGGCTAAACGACTTGGTATATTTCCTGACTCCCCAAAAGCCTGCGACTGCAACGATGATCAAGGCAAAGACAATCAGTAGAATTCTTTTCATAAATCAGGGACAGAAGATTTTGTAGAAGGTATAGCTAACAGAAAGACGCACGTAAAAGTAGGTATCTTTTACGGAGGGATCGCCCTGCTGGAATTTGTCGGTAGATGTAGGGTCGCCGCCGAGGTTGTCGAGGTAATCCGTAAAAGTTTTCCGCGTGCCGTATTCCAGTCCTATGTTCCAGGGGCGACGGATCTGATATTTGATGCCTACGCCGTATGGCAGCACAAGGCCGGATGTTTTGTATGAACTGGTCTGGATATTGGGATTAAATTTGTTGAAACCAAGCCCTCCGAATACATAGGGACTCCAGTTGACAGCAAAACGGCGGTCCTGAAAATTGAGAAAGTTATACTCTGCCACCGCACTGCCTTCGAATATCGTAGTGCGGAATGACATATTCCTGGCCTGTTGAAACGGATCGTCGCTTTTCTTATCGTCCGCACCGATGAAGCCGCCGGCTACCTCCGCACGGAGCGATAGGGCCTGGTTGGGATTGAACCGGAAAAAAAGGCTTCCGGCCGGTTTGAAAAAACGAAAGCGAAAAGTAGGAGAGATATCCCCCCGGTAGTTGAAGCCTCCGACACCTGCCCCGATCTCGACCCGCTGCGCGCGTACCTGCACGGCTGCCGGAAAAAAACAAATACCTGCCAGCATCATAACCGGCAAGTATCTCCGCAGCAGCGGCCGTTCATTCAAATGTTCGAAAATGTATTTCAACGGGGTAAGTTTATTATCTCAGTGGAGGACATTTTACCTGCGAAGGCAGCATGTAATGGACGCTGATCATACCAAAAAGGTAAGCGTCCTTTTGGGTTGGGCTATTGCCGCGTTCGGTGCCGGGTGCCCCGAATCCGGTAGTAGGTAGTTTTGTAAAAGGGTCTTCTCCACTAGCCAAAACGCCCGGGTAGTTGGCATCCATGAATTTTCTCACATCATTGGTTCTGTCTTTCCCCTTACGCGCGGCGAATTGCTCGGTGGTGCGGTTTGCAACTAATGCAGCTGTTGGATTATCCGCGAAAAGCGCTGGATCGGCATAGGCACCGTGCGCGTCGTCAAGATAGTCTGTGAACGTTTTGCGGTAACCCAGTTCAGCCGAAATGTCGAATTTGGAATTGATTTTATAGCGGACGCCTATACCGAGAGGGATCGCAAACTGAACCAGTGAATAAGGCTTGGCATATCCTTCGTGACCCTGGCCTTCTGTTCCAAGCGGTTGTAATTTTACCCAGTCGCCATTCAGGGAATCGAGTGCTTTCGGATTGTGTGCGGTAAGCGCGACACCTGCGAACAGGTACCAGCCCAGTTGAGGGCGGCGATCATAACTGCGGTTGTCCGGTGTCAGTTTGTAAATACCTTGTATCGAAAACTCTTTAAGGTCATTGCGGAAATGCAGGTTCCGGGCGTAGTAAATACTGGTAACGTGTTTCGAATCGCGGTTCATGATGTAATCGTCACCGGCGATTCTGGCATAAATGAAGCTTGCTCGTGCGGCAAGGCGCGGTGTAAAGTGGCGTGTGTAGTTCCCGCCGACACTCCAGCGGATCATTTTGAAGGTAGAGGCCAGCGGGCGACGGTACGGCGCCAGATCGCCATAGTAGCTCGAAGTACCAATACCAAAACCTGCCGTAGAATAGGGAACGAAGAACCCCCTGTTCTGTGCTTTTACGTCTTTGCCAGACAGTAATAGCCCCAAGATCAGGGTTAAAGCCAACGCTCCGGATACTCTTCTCAAGTCGAAATTTCTACGCATTTTCAGATCGATTTTTTTGCAAAAATAGAATAGTTGTTGGTTTTCTTCAGGATGCAACACCATTTCAACGACAAATCTTCCTTATCATTGTGTACTCAAAAAGCGCCACAGAAAATGATTTCGAGTAATCAGCTACGGTTTTCTTATTCCGCTCAGAAAAGATTCAGCTTCCCCAATATTCATTGCAACGACAAAGAAACACTCCTTATCCTTGGTCAATCAGGTAAGGGAAAGACCACATTGCTGCATTTGCTGGCGTTGTTGCTGACGCCGGAATCGGGGGATGTTGTCATCGCGGGTAAATCTGTCAAAAACCTGACCCCTCAGGAAATTACTGCTACACGTGCCAAAAACATCGGTATTATCTATCAGCGGCCGCATTTTGTGAGCTCGCTTTCGGTGATGGATAACATTTTGTTGTCCAATTATCTGGCCAATCAGAAAGAAGACCGCCAAAAGGCCCGTCACCTGGCCGAGCAGCTGGGTTTTGCGGATCATTTATCCAAAAAAACGAATCAGCTAAGCCAGGGAGAACAGCAGCGCGTAAGCATTGCGCGGTCGTTGATGAATAACCCCAATATCATCCTTGCCGACGAGCCAACGTCCAACCTCGATGATGATAATTGCCAGCGGGTGATCCACCTTTTGAAAAATCAATCGGCGCAAATAGGTGCGAGTCTGGTGGTGGTTACTCACGACCAACGCCTTAAAGACGAGTTTTCCAACCAGGTTTTTCTGTAAAATCATACCGGCATTGCCGTTTTTCATACCTAATCCTTTTAAGAATGAATCTTTTCAAGATCAGCATTGCCAATTTAAAGGAGAAAAAGCTCAACAGCTTCCTGAGCGCATTGCTGCTGACCCTCGGTATTGGAATGATCTCCCTGCTTTTGCTGCTGAATAAACAGCTGGACGAACAGTTCAAGCGCAACCTGAAAGGCATCGACATGGTGGTAGGAGCCAAAGGCAGCCCGTTGCAGGTAATCCTCTCGAGTATTTACCAGATCGACGCGCCTACCGGTAATATTCCACTAGCGGAGGTGAATGCGCTTCGGAAAAATCCGTTTGTGAAGACGGTAATCCCGCTGTCGATGGGAGACAATTACCAGGGGTTTAGAATACTGGGAACAACGCCCAAATACATCGAACACTTCAATGCGAAACTGGCCGAAGGGCATTTATATAATGCATCCATGGAAGTGACGATCGGCAGCAAGGTCGCGCGGGATTCGAAGCTGAAAATCGGAGATCAGTTTTCGGGATCGCACGGGCTGGATTCCGAGGGGGAGAAGCATGAGGATAAGAAATACAAGGTCGTCGGCATATTTCAGCCCAGCGGCACGGTGGTGGATCAGCTCATCGTAACCCGGCTATCGAGCGTCTGGGATATTCATGAGCATTCGGAGGGGGCACAAGCGCCGGCCGTCGCGGAGTTGGAGCATACCGACAGTCAGGCACACGCAGACCCCGAACCGGACGAAGAGGGCAAGGACGTAACCAGCGCATTGATCCAGTTCCGTAACCCGATGGGGTTGATGACCATTCCACGCCAGATCAACGACAATACCTCCATGCAGGCCGCATTACCCAGTATAGAAATCAACCGGCTTTTCTCATTGTTAGGCGTAGGTATTGAAACGCTGCGTACCCTGGCATTGATCATTATCTCCATTGCGGGAGTTAGTGTTTTTATTTCGCTGTATAACTCATTAAAAGACAGGAAGTACGAGATGGCGCTTATGCTTTCCATGGGCGCCACGCGCACGAGGTTGTTCCTGATGCTGCTGATCGAAGGCGTATCGCTTGCTGTGATCGGCTTTTTTGCGGGTGTTATTGCCGGCAGGGTCGGGTTATGGGTATTTTCCAAATCGGCGGAGCAGGACTTTCATTATTCGTTAGGCAAGTTCGCCTTGCTGCCAGAAGAGATCTATCTGTTTTTTGGTGCGCTCGTGATTGGCGTGGTAGCGGCCGCATTACCTTCGCTGGGCATTTACCGGCTGAATATCTCCCGGACACTGGCGGAGGAATAATAATGTGTGTAAATTTGCTAAACCGGTACAAATCATTGTAATACAAAATTGGAATACTGATGAAATCTGTCAAAATCAGCATATTGTTCTTCTGCATCGTCTCACTGTTCGCTTTCAAACCGGCGATTGAACCGGTGAAACTGACCTGGGAAACGCTGCGGGATGTTACTTTCAAAAAGAAATGGTATGCCGAAGAATCGATTTACATGCTGCATCCGACATTCGGGCCAAGTGTGCAGAAGCTGAAAAATCAGCAGGTTTCGATTACGGGTTACATTCTTCCGGTTGATTTGGAAGCCAATTTGTATGTTTTGTCTGCATTCCCGTTCAGCGCATGCTTTTTTTGCGGCGGCGCCGGTCCGGAAACGGTCATGACCCTGAATTTCAAGAAAAAGGACGGAAAGAAATTCAAAACGGACGAACGCCTCACGTTCACCGGCACATTGAAACTCAACGCCGATGATATTTACCAGATGAACTACATTCTGGAAGGAGCGGAGATCGTCAAATGATCAGACGCCGATCAGGCGCCAAACACCCGAGATAAAGAACAATACGAGTCCTACGGGCGTAAGCACCTTCCAGCCAAGGTACATGAGCTGGTCCACGCGGAGGCGCGGGAGCGTCCAGCGCGCCCACATCTGGATCAGAATGCCGAATAATGCCTTCGATAGCAGCCAGAAAATCCCCGTCAGGTAACCGAACCATGTTCCCGGCTCACCGCTGGTCCAGTCGGCCAGTTTTACCGGACCCATGTTGGGCAGCGGCGTATTCCAGCTTCCCAGGAAAAGAATAGCCCCCAACAACGACACCAGCAGCATCATACCGTATTCCGAGAGCATGAACAACGCCCAGCGCATTCCGGAATATTCGGTGTGAAAACCGGCTACCAACTCCGATTCACCTTCGGGAAGATCGAAAGGGGCGCGGTTACATTCGGCCAATGAAGCTATGAAGAAAACGACATAGGCGATCAGCAGGAATGGATTGCGTACGATATTCCACGACAGAACCCCACCCACACCGCTCACATCGATTCCTAATTCGCGCATGCCGAATAAATAGACTGTTTCGGGTGTGTAAATGCCTTGCTGATAGCTGATTACCTGTAAATCGAGCGTCTGCGTGAGCATAATCACGCAAAGTATGGAAAGACCCAACGGTATTTCGTAGGAGACGATCTGAGCGACCGCGCGCATGGCGCCGTACAATGCAAATTTGTTATTGGAACCCCAACCCGCCATTAGCAACCCGATTACGTCCACGGAAACGATCGTGAGCAGGAAAAATACCCCCACAGCCGCGCCCGATCCCGCGAGTTCCGGTGCGAGTGGTACCACCGCGAATCCTGCAAAAACAGAGATGAAAATGACGAACGGGGCGATCAGAAAGAGTCGCCGGTCAGCAGCTTTCGGTACAATATCTTCTTTTTGAAGCAGCTTGAGCAAATCGGCGAATAGCTGCAATAACCCCCATTTTCCTACTTCCATGGGTCCGAGGCGGTCCTGAATGAAGGCTGAGACCTTCCTTTCCAAGTACACACCGATCACGACAAAGCCGGGGACGAGCAGGAGGAAAATGATGAGCGTAAAAGGCATTAAATGCTATCTGAACAATGGTTTGACGCAAAAGTAAGTAAAAAACTTACTCATCTTCGTCTGTCTGTCCCTTATATCCCGATTCCTGCAAAATTCGGCCGGCATTGTCAATCGCCATGAGATCAGTGAGCTTTGTGTCCGGATTTTCAGCTAAAAACCGGCTCACGATCCGCCAACCGACCCACCGGCCGATCGCGCCTGGCACTTTGTTGCCGATTTCGGTTGTAAACGGGCGGTCGTCGATGAACTTGCGCTTTTTCAGGTCGCTTTTTTCGTAGAGTAGCTTGCTGGAAATAAAATATGCCCAGATGTCCGTCTGGCTGTTATACGTCCTCCTCAGATCGTCTTCCGAATAGCCGATAATGAGGCTGTCCGGCGTTTGAGGCATGATCTGCTTCACAAATTCGTAGCCTTTGCCGTAACCGATCATGTCCGAAAGCAATGTCTGGTCACCGACATTCATGAAATTGAACTGATTGGATTCAAAGAAAACGATTGACGGCACAATGTACTCACGCTGGTACCGACGAAGCTGGTAATCATATACATTAGGTCGATAGCGCGCCGCAGGGCCCCCGAAATAATCGAGACCAATGACGATCAGCGAATCGGAAATATAAAGGTCGTTGCCAGCGAAGCCGGTAACGATAAAATCTACCTCAGGGATTCTGAATTGGGGATAATGGTATTTAATTTGCTTGAATGCATTGGTCAGCGGGTTCAGGATACGGGTTTTGCGGTCCCCGATAATCGAATCGAGTTGCGCCCGGAATGCCTGTAAATCGGGGTTTTGCAGGATTGTAAACAAATGCGCAGCCAGTTTTGCAGGCTCGACGGGGGCATTGGTAAAATAGGCCTTCGCGAGATAGGGGTGACTGTCCAGGAACTTTTGTACATCCTCAACCGATTTGCAGGAGAACAGCTCTTCGTCAAGATTTTTGGAAGTCAGTTCAACCCGGATATTGCTGGTGTCGGCCTCCTTGCGTTGGTCGGTTTTACAAGAAAATTGGAGGAGTGTTACAAGCAGAATGCACAACAAGGACCTGAAATAAACCATTGGACGGAGAGAATATATGTCGGAACAAGTTTCAAAAGTAGAAAAAAAACGCATAAGCATCCTGGGCTGTGGCTGGCTCGGGTTTCCATTAGCTAAACGGTTACTCGGCAGCGGTATTACATCGCAGGTGAAAGGGAGTACCACTTCGGAGGCCAAGCTGGATACTTTCGCGGGAGTTGGTATCGATGGTTATCTACTGCCGTTAAACCCCGAAGCGGGCATCGACGCCAGCGTTTCAGGGGCGTTCTTCGATGTGGACGTTGTGGTGATTGCTGTCCCGCCTCGTATGTCGCAAAATGTCGCAGGCAACTATGCCGCGCAAATGCGGATGGTGGCCGATACGATCCGGCAATCGCCGGTAAAGGAAGTGGTTTTTGTAAGCTCCACCGGCGTTTACCGCGACCTGAGCCAAACGGCTGTTGAGCGTGACGTAGTTTTACCCGAACAGTCGCCCCAGCCCGAAATGGTGGCGGCCGAAAATGCCATAGCCGCATTAAGGCCTGAAAAAACGGTGACTATCCTGCGGTTGAGCGGGCTGCTGGGCTATAACCGCATTCCCGGCAAATATGTACAGGGGCAAAAGAACATGACCACGGGTGACATTCCTGTGAACTACATCCATCGCGACGACGCGGCGGGCATTATCATAGCTATTATCAAACAGGGTATTCAAAACGAGACATTCAATATTACCGCTCCATTCCATCCCACACGTAGCGAAGTGTATATCGATTCCTGCGCGCAATTCGGTTGGGAAGCGCCTACTTTCAAAATACCGGAAGAACATCCGGCATTTAAACTGATTTCAGGGGATAAATTCGGAAAATCGTACCGGTATGATTTCAAATATCCCGACCCGCTACTGTTTCATTATCAGCTCGACGAGGATTTCTGAGTCAAAAGTTGAAAGTCCATGAGTTCAAAGTCAACAACGTTTAACATTGAACTATTAGACTCTAAACTCATGAACTAAAAAAAATCCGCAGGATCAACTCTGCGGATTTTATTATTTATAACCAAAAAGTGTATTACTGAGCCCCCAGCAACTCGGTGAGCTTGGTTTCGAGCGCCGCGCCGCGGAGGTTTTTTGCAATGATCTTGCCTTCTTTATCGAGCAGGAATGTGGCGGGGATCGCATTGACGCCATACGTCTGCGCAACCCCCGAATTCCATTTCTTCAATTCCGAGCCGTGCAGCCAGGTTAGTTTGTCGCGTTCGATAGCCGTCTTCCAGGCTTTTTCGTTATCGTCCAGCGAAACGCCGAAAATATCGAAGCCTTTGTTCTTGAACTTGTCATACATTCGTACCACATTCGGGTTTTCCATTCGGCAAGGTCCGCACCATGAGGCCCAGAAGTCGATCAGCACATATTTGCCGCGCAATGATGATAATGCGATCTGTTTGCCTTCGGGGCTGTTGAGTGTGAAATCAGGGGCTTGCTCGCCTACGGCAAGACCTGCCATTCTTTTAACAGACCCGATAAAGCCTTTCGCGAGCGTGGGCACGGGATCTACTTTGGAATAGTCATCGGCCAATTTTTTCAGGATGTCCAGGTCGTTCTCAGGCGTAAGAAAGTTGTTGGCCGAAAAAAGCGCGATAAGCGACGTTCCCATTTCAGGGATCATCTGGCGCAATGTAGCTACCCTTTCTTTCTCTGCTGCCTGGTAGGCCTGTTGTATTTCCTGGATTTTTTTAGCGTCTTTTTTCTCTTCCGCAGCTGCATAGGCTTCGTTCCAGCCAGTCACTTTCGCGGAAAATGCCTGCATCAGCTGGTCGACTTTGGCGTAGTACTCCATGTTTTTGGAACCGGTGATGGACACCTTTCCGCCATTGCCTTTATCGTCGCGCTGGGTGCCGTCGGCGGTAATACTGAACGTTTCCCCACCTTCCACGAGCAAGGGGAACTTCTGCCGGTCGGCGATATTGAGGGTGAAAAAGCTGCCGCGGTCTTTATCTACGCCCTTTAGCGTAAAACTGCCATCGGCGCCTAATAATGCGGAATCGAGTTTAACAGAAGATCCGGCTGCAGTGGATTGGGACAGAATGACTTTTTCGCCTTTGGAACCGTTTTTGACCTTTCCATTGATAGTAAAGCCTTTCGGTTCGATTTGCGCCATGACCTGGAGGCTCAGTAACGCGCCACCCAAAACCAATGCACTCTGTTTGATAAATGCCTTCATGATCTTCTGTTCGATTGTCAAATGTGTGATCTATAACTTTTGCGCGAGCAACTGGTTCACGAGCTTGGGATCTGCGGCCCCGTTCGATTTTTTCATCACTTCGCCGACGAATAGCCCCATAAGGCCTTTTTTCCCTTTTCTGTAAGCTGCGACCTTGTCGGGCATAGCGCCGATCACCTCATCTACCAACGTTTCAAGCTCGTTCGTATTGCTGTTTTGCAGCCAGTTATTTGACGAAGCGATCTCCGAAGGCTCGTGGTTTGGCTCTTCCAGCATGACCGGGAAAATCTTCTGTGCAGCCACCGAATGGCTTACTGCGCCCGATTCGTTCAGTTCGATCAAAGCGGCCAGGTTTCCGGCGCTGATCGGGAAAAGGGCGATGTCACCGTGATGGTCGTTCAGGTAGGATTTCACGGGGCCCATCAGCCAGTTCGATACCGCTTTGAAATGCGCTGTGTTAGCACAAACTGCCTCGAAATATTCGGCCAGTTCGCGGGTATCGGTCAGTACCGCGGCGTCGTAGGCCGGGATACCATATTGATTCACAAATTTTTCACGCAGCTCGTGTGGCAATGCAGGCATACTTGCCTTGATGCTTTCCAGCCATTCGTCCGAAATCACCACCGGGCTCAAATCGGGGTCTGGGAAGTAGCGGTAATCGTTCATGGTCTCTTTTACACGCATCCCGTAAGTTTGCCCGCTTTCCACGTCGAACATCCGCGTTTCCTGCTGGATTGTCTCGCCGTTTTCGAGCATGGCTGCCTGGCGGCGCTCCTCATAGGCAATGGCGCGCATCATGTTACGGATCGAGTTCATGTTTTTGATCTCGACTTTTGTTCCATATTCTGCCGCACCCTTCTTGCGCAGGGACACGTTCACGTCCGCGCGCAGGGAACCTTCTTCCATATTACCGTCGCTGATGCCCAAATAGCGCACCAACCGACGAATTTCTGTCACAAATGCGCCTGTTTCCTCTGCCGAACGCAAATCCGGCTCCGAAACCATTTCCACCAGGGGCGTTCCGGCGCGGTTGTAATCGAGCATGGTCTCGGTGTGACTGCCGTCGTGCACCGATTTTCCCGCGTCTTCTTCCAAATGGATGTGGTGGAAGCGAATGGTTTTTTCGGTGAACTTGCCGTCGTGCTTAAAGGAAATATGCACGCCGCCCTGTTCGCAGATCGGCTTTTTGTCCTGCGAGATCTGGTAACCTTTCGGAAGGTCGGGATAAAAGTAGTTTTTACGGTCGAAAATGGTCCTCTTGCTGATCGAGCACCCGCAGGCAATGCCCAGGCGGATGGCGTATTCGACTGCTTTTTTATTGACTTTGGGTAAAGTCCCGGGCAATGCGATCGTCAGCGGACCGATATTGGTGTTGGGTTCTGTGCCGAAAATGTTGAAATCGCGGGTAAACAGCTTGGATTCCGTCAGAAGCTGGCAATGTACTTCGAGCCCGATTACGGTTTCATAAGCGGCCAGAAGTTCATCGGTAACGTCAGCGGGGTGAATTGCGGTTTGACTCATATTATATTACTAATGCTTTCGCAAAGATACAAATACGGGCCGTCCATAGCATGAACGACCCGTATTTTATGGAATATAGCCGGTTTTGCCAGGGATCAGAGTGAGTTGATCCAGTTGGCGATTACAACAATGTCAGCTTTTGGAACGTGGGCCAACGGCGCCATCGGAGGATAGCCAGGCCAGTGTTCCGGTTTTGGGCTGTGAACCAGCTCCACAATCTGGTCAGCAGTATATTTTTTCTTAGCAACTTCTGAGTAGGCAGGCCCGATTACCTTGTCGTAAGCCTGGTGGCAAGCGAAGCAAGTGTGTTTGTTCAGCAACGCGGACACTTCTGCGGGTACCGGCTTGCGTTTGGGTGTGGCATCGGTTGCGGGAGCTGCTGCCGTGGCTGCTGTATCGCCCGGCGTTGCTGCCGGTGTAGCCGGCTTCGCAGCTGCTTCGGCTTCTGCCTTTTCTGCCGCTGCTTTTCTATCGCTTTGTAGCTTCACGAGGGCCGCTTCTTCGCGCGATTTGCTTCCCGAGCCGTACCACTGATCATATTTGTCACGGTCTTCCTTGGACGAACAACCGATGAAGAAAGAAACTGCCAGGGCCATCAGGGCCAAAGAAGCGCTTTTTTTGAGTGTCATTGTGTTAATTTTTAAGAATTTTCGCCAGATTAAGGTTGCGATACCAAATCGACCACGAAGAAAGCAAGTTTGCGTTAGATTTCCGTCATGGTCATGGCAGAAATTCGGACGATTCTTGAAAACACCGAATTCTATTCGCTTGTCCGACAACCGCTTATCCGCAGGTGGCTTTTAGCAAATTCAGGAAAATTTCTTGTTTATTTGTCTGTAATTGTTGCGATTAATGCAAAATGTCTTTACTTTTGCACTCCTATTTGTAAAACGATGTAAAGCAATGGCTAAGAAAGGTAATAGAGTACAGGTCATTTTGGAATGCACTGAACAAAAAGAAAGCGGTGTTCCAGGCATGTCACGTTACGTGACCACAAAAAATCGGAAGAATACGCCAGGCCGTATGGAATTGAAGAAATTCAACTCTTTCCTGAGACGTTACACAGTCCACAAAGAAATTAAGTAAGTTCGTCTTGTTACCCGTTAACTGTCACGTGAAGCTGAACAATAACTGGGTAAGCGTTGAACAGTTAATCATTAACAAAATAACTTCTAACTGATATACAGACATGGCAAAGAAAGTAGTTGCTACCCTGAAAAAAGAAGGCGGTAAAGCATTCGCGAAAGTGATCAAAGCCGTAAAATCTCCTAAAACAGGAGCTTATACCTTCAAAGAAGAAATCGTTCCCCTGGACGGCGTACAGGGTGCATTGAAAAACTAGTCTTCGGCCGCACCGGTTCGCTCGGACTGTCTTCGACTGCGCTCAGACTGACATCAAGCGCAATATTTTTGTCACCCTGAGCGAAGTCGAAGGGTTGAATTTATAAAAAGTCCCTTTCCGGGACTTTTTTGTTTTATTTTTGAGCCATCAATGTAATCAGCACTATGGGTTTATTTGGCTTTTTTTCAAAGGAGAAAAAAGAAACATTAGATAAGGGCCTCGAAAAAAGCAAGGACAGCTTCTTTGGCAAGCTCTCGCGCGCGATCGTGGGTAAAACCACCATCGACGAGGACGTACTCGATGAACTGGAAGATATACTTGTAAGCTCCGATGTGGGTGTCGAGACGACCGTGAAGGTCATCAAACGCATCGAAGAACGCGTAGCCAGGGATAAATATGCTTCCACGGCCGAGCTCGATAGCATCCTGCGCGAAGAAATTGCCGCATTGCTGACCGAGAATAAGTCGGTGGACATTACCGACAGCTTCGAAACCGAGCATTTGCCGAAGCCGTACGTAATTATGGTTGTGGGTGTGAATGGGGTAGGTAAAACGACGACGATCGGCAAGCTGGCACACCAGTTTCACCAGCGAGGCCATAAAGTGGTACTCGGCGCAGCGGATACCTTCCGCGCAGCGGCCGTTGACCAGCTAAAACTCTGGGGCCAGCGCGTGAATGTGCCGGTGATCGATCACGGGATGAACACCGATCCGTCGGCCGTAGCGTTCGATGCATTGAAAAAAGGTACCGAAACCGGTGCGGATGTGATCATTATCGATACCGCGGGTCGCTTGCACACAAAAGTGAATTTGATGAACGAGCTTTCGAAGATCAAGCGCGTGATGCAGAAGATCATCCCCGATGCGCCGCACGAAGTATTGCTCGTCCTCGACGGCAGTACCGGCCAGAATGCCGTGATCCAGGCCCGCGAATTCACCAAGGTGACCGACATTACCGCATTAGCCATTACCAAACTCGACGGAACTGCAAAAGGCGGTGTCGTGATCGGTATTTCGGATGAATTTAAAATCCCGGTGAAATACATCGGAGTAGGCGAGAAAATGGACGATTTGCAGGTCTTCGACCGCGCGGAATTCGTTGATTCGCTGTTTAAGAAAATAGGATAACGGCGCTGGTCAGCGACGGTAACCGCTCGTAGATTAAACCACTCAGGTTTGGTATAAGAAGGTATCTTGGAGTATTCAATTCCGGGATACCTTTTTTATGAATACGCTGCTGGTCTTTTTAATTGTTTTCGCGCCATTTGCATGGTATATCTGGCGCATGCTGCGATTTACGAAAGACACAATTGGAGGGAATTCACCCTTGAAAGTATCGCGCACTTTCATTACTACACCCTGGAACTACTTTTCGCAATTCGAAGGTCTGTTTACGTATTACTTCATTCTGGTAGGCAGCTTTTTCTTCAAATTGGCGCTTTTCATGCATATTTCTTACACCGAGAACCACCCGCTATTGGTGAGGCTTTGGTTTCTCGCAGTTGGTTTGGTGGCCATGGGATTCGGTTTTTTGGTGGTGGCGCTGGATATCAATCACTGGCAATATGTTGAAGGGCTTGTTATAGAGACATTTCCTGAGGAGCACGAATTGGAACTCACATTTACGGATAAAGTGCTCCGTTTGAGGGAAGGTGATATTGAAAAGGTGCGTGTTTATCATAACAATAACATCAAGTTTCCACTTGCTTACATGCATTATTTTCTCAGGACGGGCGATGAGTTCATTATATCACCCAAAACGGAAGGGTATTGGGTGATAGACCAGTATTTCCAAAATCTTCCGACTGAATACACCCATCGCCGTTTTCCTTTCATCCGATAGTACTTCCTATTCATTTTTTCACGAACTTTGCACCCCATTTCGCCGTTCATTATCAGTCACTTTGACGCTGAACAGCGTCAAATTAATTCAAAAGCATATAGCTTATGGCTTAAAGCCTAAGGCCAACTTCAATGAAAACCAAAGGAATAGTCAAGAATAAAGTCAATATCGTGACGCTGGGTTGCTCGAAAAACCTGGTCGACTCGGAGGTGCTGTACACACAGCTTAAAGGCAACGGTTTCGCGGTGGACCATGAGTCTAAAAAGGATGATTCACAGATTGTCGTGATCAATACCTGCGGGTTTATTGATAATGCGAAGGAGGAATCGATCAACACGATTTTGCGCTATGCTGATGCCAAAGCGGCCGGAATGGTGGATAAAGTGTATGTGACAGGCTGCCTCTCGCACCGTTACAAGGACGAACTGGCGGTTGAAATACCCACAGTGGACGCCTGGTTCGGTACTAATGAGCTTCCCCGCCTGCTCAAAACACTGAAAGCCGATTACAAGCATGAGCTCGTAGGCGAGCGCCTGCTCACCACCCCCGCGCATTACGCGTACCTGAAAATCGCCGAAGGTTGCGACCGCCCGTGCTCGTTCTGCGCGATCCCGCTCATGCGCGGGGGCCACGTGTCGAGGCCGATCGACGAGCTGGTAAAAGAAGCGAAATCGCTTGCTAAACGCGGCACCAAAGAGCTCATCCTCATCGCCCAGGACCTGACATATTACGGTCTGGATATTTACAAAAAGAGAAACTTGTCCGATCTGCTCCGTAACCTTTCCGATGTGGAAGGTATCGACTGGATCCGCCTGCAATATGCCTACCCGGCGGGCTTTCCGATGGATATTCTGGATGTGATGAACGAGCGCAGTAACATCGCCAAATACCTCGATATGCCGCTGCAATCGGGTTCGACCGAAATGCTGAAACTCATGCGCCGCGGTATTACCCGTGAAAAAACCGAAGCGCTCATCTACTCGATCCGCGACAAAGTGCCTGATATCGCATTGCGCACGACATTGATCGTCGGTCACCCCGGCGAAACGGAAGCGCTGTTCGATGAAACCTACGAATTCGTGGAAAAAATGCGTTTCGACCGGCTGGGAGCATTCCAGTACTCGCATGAGGACAATACGCATTCATTCACGATGGAGGACGATATCGATCCGGAAGTGAAGCAAGAGCGTGCCGACGCGATTATGGAGTTGCAGCAAGGCATTTCAGCAGAGCTTAACCAGGAAAAAATCGGTAAGACATTTAAAGTACTCTTCGACCGCAAGGAAGGAGGCTATTTCATCGGCCGTACCGAATACGATTCACCCGAGGTGGATAATGAGGTACTTGTCCCTGCGAGCCAGTATGTACGGTTGGGCGATTTCGCGCAGGTGAAAGTAACTTCCGCCGAGGAATTCGACCTTTACGGCGAAGTGATTTCCTGATGCGATTTCCGGCAAATGGCGTCTTTGCCTAAATTTGCCGATCATTTGAAAAAGAACAATTCTTAAAAAAGCATGTTACAACGTATTCAAACAATCTTCCTGGCAATGGTCGTCATAGGAATGGGTATTTTCCTTGCCTTTCCGATCTGGTCGAAAGTAGCATTAACGGGAGGACAAAGTGCTGATCTGACAGCCCTGAGGCTGCACCACCAGATCAACGAAGTGCAATCTAATGTTCAACCGGTATACTACCTCGTGGCTTTGGCTATTCTTACAGCCGGCGTGGCTGCCTATGCGATTTTTCAATACAAAAACCGCATTCTGCAATCTGCCCTTTGTGCAGTAAATTCAATTTTGATGACTGTGACGATGGGTCTGGTGATCTATTTCACATTCTATAAAACAGCCAAGCTTTTCGATCCCGAACTGACCGGCAAATACGATATCGGTTTTTACGGATTAGTAGGAGCAATGCTCGCAAATGTGTTTGCTAACCGCTTCATCCGCAAGGACGAGCGCGAAGTACAGCAATCCAAGCGGTTCAGATAACGTAGTATGTCACGCTGAGCGGACCGCCCGGCGGCCCGGTCCGCTCAGCGTGACAACTGCGCTAAACGAGCCCCTCGCGCAGCAAATCGTGCAAATGCACGAACCCAAGCGCCTTACCCCCTTCCACCACTACCACCTGCGTAATGCTTTTGGACTGCATTACCTCCAAAGCATTCACCGCATATTCATCAGGTGAAACCGTAATCGGTGACTTAGTCATGATATCTTTCGCGTGCAGGTTCAGTAAACCGGCAGCACCATAAGTTTTCAGCATTCTTCGAAGGTCGCCGTCGGTAATAATGCCGGCCATCTGGCCATTTTGGCCTACTACCGCAGTAGCTCCCAGCCTTTTTGAAGTCATTTCCAGAATCACTTCCTGCAATGTAGCTTGCTCATTCACGGTCGGCAATGCATTGTGCGGGTAAATGTCGCATACTTTCAGGTAGAGCCGCTTGCCCAGTGAGCCGCCGGGGTGGTACCGGGCGAAATCATCATGCGTAAAGCCGCGGGCTTCGAGCAGGCATATGGCCAGCGCGTCGCCTAGGGCCATGGTCACGGACGTGCTCGTCGTAGGCGCGAGGTTGAGCGGGTCCGCCTCCGCGGGCGCGTGTGCGTGGAGCGTGAGAATGCAGTTTTTAGCCAGGTAGGAATCCTTGTTGCTCACCATGGCGATCATCTGGACGCCCGTACGTTTCAGCAGTGGAACCAACACTTTGATCTCCGGCGTATCGCCGCTTTTGGAGATCACGATCACTACATCGTTGTCCTGGATCATGCCCAGATCACCGTGAATGGCATCGGCGGCGTGCATGAATAGTGCAGGCGTTCCGGTGGAGTTCAGTGTGGCAACAATTTTCTGTCCTACAATGGCGCTTTTGCCCACACCAGAGACCACAACGCGTCCTCCGGAATGCAAAATGGCATATACGCATTTTTCAAATTCATCGTCAATCAATTCAATCAGATTACGTACGGCTTCCGCCTCCTGACGTAATACTTCTTTTGCGGTTGACTGAATATTTTTTATTAATTTCAAATCTGAAACACAGTTTAGAGAGACAAAAACGTCATTATTTATTTCAAAGCGCAAAGATAGGGAAGTTTGGAATAACCATTTTGTGAACAGAGTATGGTACAGCAGGTTGATAAAGTCGTAACAGACACATTAAAAGGGAAGCTTAAAGAAATATTTGGATACAGTCAATTCCGCGGAGATCAGGAAGTTATCATACAGAATATACTTTTAGGTAAAAATACATTCGTCATTATGCCTACGGGCGCAGGCAAGTCACTCTGCTACCAGCTTCCTGCCCTTGTCAGCGACGGACTGACGATCGTGATTTCCCCGCTGATCGCCTTGATGAAAAACCAGGTCGACCAGCTTACTGCGTTCGGTATCAATGCTCAATTCCTGAATTCCACGCTTACCAAAGCTGAAATGACGCGCGTAAAGACCGATGCGCTCGACGGAAGCCTCAAACTGCTCTATATTGCCCCGGAATCGCTCACAAAGGAAGATAACCTGGATTTTCTCAAAAAGGTAAAAATCTCGTTCGTAGCTATTGACGAGGCTCACTGTATTTCAGAGTGGGGCCACGATTTCCGCCCTGAATACCGCCGCATTTACGGGATTATCGAGAATATCGGGAAATTGCCCATTATCGCGCTTACGGCCACGGCTACACCCAAAGTGCAGCAGGATATCCGTAAAAACCTGCAAATGGAAGAGGCTGAGACGTTTAAATCTTCTTTTAATCGTAAAAACCTCTATTACGAAATCCGTCCGAAGAAGGACATTAAGAAGCAACTGATCCGCTATATCCGCAACAACAAGGGCAAATCGGGCATTGTGTACTGCCTGAGCCGGAAAACGGTGGAGGAAGTCGCGGAGCTTTTGAATGTCAACGACGTACGTGCATTACCGTATCACGCGGGCCTCGACGCCAATACGCGCATGGCGAACCAGGACGCGTTCCTGAACGAGGAGTGCGACGTAATCGTGGCGACGATCGCATTCGGAATGGGTATCGACAAGCCGGATGTGCGTTTTGTGATCCATTACGACGTACCCAAATCGCTCGAAGGGTACTACCAGGAAACGGGCCGCGCAGGCCGCGACGGGCTGGAAGGCAACTGCCTGATGTTTTACAGCTACGACGATATTCAGAAGCTCGAAAAGTTCAACAAGGACAAAACCGTTACCGAACGCGACAATGCACGCCATTTGCTGAACGAAATGGTAGCTTATTCGACGTTGGGCGTATGTCGGCGGCGGCAGCTGCTGAGCTATTTCGGCGAATACCTCGAAAAGGATTGCGGGTACTGCGATAACTGTAACAAGCCCACGGAGAAGATCAAGGTACAGGAGGACGTGATTTTGATCCTCAAATCGGTAGCGCTTACCGAGCAGCGTTTTGACGCCGATCATATTGCCGATTTGCTGACCGCCACCGACAACCAGTATGTTAAAAGCTATGAGCACGACCAGCTGGAAGTTTTTGGTAAGGGATTGGAATTGAACGAATCACGCGATTACTGGGTGTCGGCCATCCGCCAACTCGTGATCCTGAACTACCTCGAAAAGGACATCGAGAATTACGGAGTGATCAGACTGGGTGAAAAAGGCGCCAAATACCTGAATGATCCTTACCCGATTACCCTTCAAAAGGACCACAACTTCGACGAAGAGGAAGTGAAGCCGGAGGACGACGACAAGGAAGCCGTGAACGGAAACGGCAGCGCACATGCTTATGACGAGGCCTTGCTCGGAATGCTGAAAGCGTTGCGTAAAAAAGTGGCGAAGGAGAAAAACCTGCCGCCGTACGTGATTTTCCAGGACCCCTCGATGGAAGAAATGGCTACGACTTATCCCACTACCCAGCAGGAGATGGCGCAGATCAACGGCGTCGGAATGGGGAAGGTACAGAAGTTCGGCCGGCCGTTTATCGAACTCATTTCACGTTACGTGGAAGAAAACGAGATCGAAACGGCGAAAGACGTGGTGATCAAGTCCACGGTTAACAAATCCAAAATCAAGATTTTCATCATCCAGCAGGTCGACAGGAAGGTAAGCCTCGACGAGATTGCCGAAGTGAAGGACCTGGCATTGGCTGATGTAATCGAGGAGGTAGAACACATTTGCTATTCCGGCACGAAGCTCAACCTGGATTATTACATCAACCAGGTGATCGACCGCGAGCGACAGCAGGACATTTACGATTACTTTATGACCGCCGAAACCGACAATATCGCCACTGCGTTGAACGAATTCGAGGGTGAGGAAGTCAGTGAAGAAGAATTACGGCTGATGCGGATCAAGTTTTTGTCGGAACTAGCCAACTAGCACCCCCGGAGTACTTGCCGGACAATCAGTATTTTTTGAATTTTTAAAACCAGTTATGAACATACTCATCTTGGGATCGGGCGGAAGAGAACACGCTTTTGCCTGGAAAATAGCCCAAAGCCCTCTTTGCGACACCTTATTCATGGCTCCCGGAAACGCCGGGACAGCGGGCGTAGCAACGAACCTATCCATTTCTTACAACGATTTTGACTCCATTGCCAACGCGGTAATTGAAAATAACATCGAACTCGTGATCGTAGGCCCCGAAGAACCGCTGGTAAATGGGGTTGTAGATTATTTCAATGCACGGGAGGACCTTTCGAAAGTGCGCATTATCGGTCCGGACAAAGCCGGGGCACAGCTGGAAGGAAGCAAAGACTTCTCGAAGCAGTTTATGGATAAATACGGTATTCCGACCGCGGCTTCGCGCACATTTACCGCCGAAGACCTGGAAGTAGGATTGGAATACCTCGAAAACCATTCACTGCCGATCGTGCTTAAAGCCGATGGACTTGCTGCCGGTAAGGGCGTGATCATCGCCGAGAAGCATTCCGACGCCATACAGGCGTTCCGCGAAATGCTGCTGGATGGCAAATTCGGTAAGGCGGGTAATAAAGTTGTGATCGAACAATTCCTGAAAGGGATAGAATTGTCGGTTTTTGTGCTTACTGATGGTGAGCATTATAAAATCCTCCCCGAAGCGAAGGATTACAAGCGTATCGGCGAAAACGATACAGGTCTCAACACGGGTGGAATGGGCGCGGTGTCGCCCGTCGTGTTTGCAGATGCGAATTTTATCAGAAAGGTGGAGGAAAAGGTAGTGAAACCGACATTGTATGGCCTTCAAAGCGAAGGGATCAAATATGTGGGCTTTATCTTCATCGGCCTGATGAATATCAAAGGCGAGCCTTATGTGATTGAATACAACGTCCGGATGGGCGATCCCGAAACCGAAGTAGTAATCCCGCGTATCCAGTCGGATTTTGCGATGCTCATGGCATCGACGGCTAAGGGTACCCTGCAAGATTTCGATTTGCAGATCTCGCCACAAGTAGCCGTAACGACGGTAGTGGTGTCGGGCGGTTATCCCGAAGATTACGAAAAAGGAAAAGTGATTTCGGGTACAGATAAGGTGGAAGACGTGCAGGTATTCCATGCAGGAACCACTTTTAATGCAAACGCCGAAGTCGTGACGAACGGAGGACGGGTGATGGCCCTTACAGGCCTTGCCAATTCCCTCGAAAACGCGGTGCATAAGTCACAGCGGGCTGCTCAGGCAGTGCAATACGAAGGAAAGTATTTCCGGCACGATATTGGCGTGGATTTAATTCGTTATAACGATTGATGAAGCGGAGTAATTATGGGATGTGGATCATGTTCATCCGGGGGCTGCGGTACTAACGGTACGGCCGTCGCCGGGTGTGGAAGTAAAGGAAGCTGCGGAACGGGCGGATGCAATAAAATGAATGTGTTCGATTGGCTCAGTCATATGGACGTGCCGACGGGACAGCGTTTTGATGTGATCGAAGTCAAGTTCAAAGGAGGCAGGAAGGAATATTTCCGGAATATAAACCAGCTGGAATTTATCACAGGCGACTATGTGGTTTGTGAAATGGCTTCCGGCCAGCATATTGGAACGGTATCGTTGCAGGGAGAACTTGTGCGCCTTCAGATGAAGCGCAAGAATGTCCAGATCAACGACGACCTGCACGTGATCTATCGTATTGCGACGGAGAAAGATCTCGATAAATTCACGCAGGCTATGGCGCGCGAAATGCCTACGCTCTACCGTACGCGCGAGATTATCCGCGATATGAAGCTCAATATGAAGCTTTCGGATGTGGAATATCAGTCGGATAATACCAAAACGACTTTCTACTATTCGTCGGAAGAGCGCGTGGATTTCCGGGAGCTGATCAAAATGCTGGCTTCGGAATTCAAGGTACGGATCGAAATGCGGCAGATCAGCCTCAGGCAGGAAGCGAGCCGCTTGGGCGGGTTAGGCTCCTGCGGGCGCGAACTTTGCTGCTCGACCTGGCTGACCGATTTCAAGAACATTTCAACGGCGGCAGCACGTTATCAGAACCTTTCATTGAACCCCGCGAAGCTCTCGGGCCAATGCGGAAGGCTGAAATGCTGCCTGAACTACGAACTCGAAACGTACATTGATGCATTACGGGATATCCCGACGGTGGATGCGCCCTTGAAAACCAAAAAAGGTGTAGCCACATTGCAGAAGACGGATATCTTCAAGAAAATCATGTGGTTCGGGTTCGATAAGGATACGAACTGGTATCCTGTTCCTATCGACAAGGTTTTGGAAATCATTGAGTTGAATAAAAAGGATATTATTCCTGAATCACTCGAAATCCTGACGCCGGAACCGGAAAAGGGCCTGGATAAGCTAGCTGGCAAGCTCAACAGCGACCTGGAAAACCTTGACAAGAAGTACAGCGACGAGCAGAAGAAAAAGAAAAAGAAGAAAAACCGCTCAGGTAAAAACCGTGGAAATGGCGGTGTTGAAAATAGCAATGCTGAGGCTGCGGTAGCTGTGCCCGCGAATACAAATCCCGGGAATAATGCTGGTAATGCGCCTTCTAATAAAGGTAATAATCAAAACCAACGCAACCGGGGCAACAACCAGGGTGAAGGACCCAGGAATAAAGGTAACAATCAGGGAGACGAAGCAGGAAACCGGGGTAACAGCCAGAATGAGGAGCGCCAGAACAAGGGCAACAATCCGGGCGACGAACCTCGTAACAGAGGTAATAACCCGAATGAAGGCCAGCGTAACAGGGGCAATAACAATCCCGGAGGCGAGCCTCGAAACAAAGGCAATAACAATAACCCCGGCGGAGAACCCCGCAACAAGGGGAATAATCCCGAGGGGAACAGGAATAACAACGAAGGAGGGAACAGGAACAACCGTAACCGGAACCGAGGGCAGAAGCCTTCTAACGGGCCGAAACCCGAAGGCGAAAGCAACGGGTAACAATGTTTCCAACGAATCCAAACGGGCCAGCTCATTCAAAGGCTGGCCCGTTTTTTACCCAGACTATCTGTGAAAGAACACGTTGAAAAGCTTTATGCGCTGAGCCGGAAGCCGTCGCGCTGGATTATTGGCCTGATGTCGGGGACTTCGCTCGATGGGCTGGATGTGGCACTTTGCCGTGCAGAAGGCAACGGACCGGAAACAAGGTTACGGGTAGAGCATTTCAAAACGGTGCCTTACGAGGACAGTTTCAGGAATGCTGTTCGTGAGATTTTTGCTAAAAGGCAGATCGATTTTCAACAGCTTTGCCTGCTCAATCCTTTCATTGGCTTGCAGCACGGGCAGATGATCCTCGAATGTCTGGCTGAATGGGGAATTAGCGCTTCGGAGGTGGATCTGATCGCAAGCCACGGGCAAACGGTTTTCCACGCCCCGCAAAAGCAGCATGGAGTAGCAGGCTTTCCCAATGCCACCCTGCAAATCGGGGACGGGGACCATATTGCTGTTAAGACCGGTATCATAACCCTGAGCGATTTCAGGCAGAAACATATCGCAGCGGGTGGCGAAGGCGCGCCGCTGGCCGTGTATGGGGATTACTTTCTGTTTTCCCAAAGAGGTGAGAACCGGATATTACTGAACATGGGAGGTATTGCCAACTTCACATTCCTGCCAGGTAATCTGGATGCTTCGCTGGTTTTCACAACGGATACCGGCCCCGGAAACACGCTGATCGATGCATTTACGCGACTGCACTTCGGGAAAGCTTTCGATGAGAATGGTGGCATTGCCGCCAGCGGAACGATAGATGAAGCATTACTGCATGCGCTGAAAGCTGCACCGTTTTTTGAACACCCTTTTCCAAAAACGACTGGTCCCGAAGTATTCGGTGCGGATTACGTGCAGAATGCAATGCGGCTATCGGGACGTAATGCGATTGGACCGAAAGACCTGATTGCCACACTGACCCAATTCAGTGCGGAGACGATCTCGGAAGCGATCCGCAATGCAATGCAAACGGGCGAAGTATTTGAAGTGTACGCAAGCGGCGGCGGTGCGCATAACCCGGTGTTAATGGGCACGATTGGCAGGTTACTGGGCCAAAATATTCGTCTGATCGATAAGTTGGGGGTATCCGGCGATGCGAAAGAGGCGGTATTGTTCGCCGTGCTGGCGAACGAGGCAATTGCAGGGGAAGCGGCGCATTTTGGCAAAAAGAAGGGGGTGCCGGGCGTTTCAATGGGGAAAATATCCTTCCCCGGTTAAGTAAGGAAAAAGTATTTGAATATATGTACGACATTACCATCATAGGCGGCGGCATCGTAGGCCTCGCAACAGCCCTCCGTATCAAGGAGCAGAAACCCGCATTGAAAGTACTGCTGCTCGAAAAAGAAAATGAAGTAGCCAAACACCAGACCGGCCATAACAGCGGCGTGATCCACTCCGGGCTGTATTACAAACCCGGTAGTCTGAAAGCCACCAATTGTATACGAGGTTACCAGATGCTCATTGATTTCTGCGAGAAAGAAGGGGTGGCTTATGATTTGTGCGGAAAAATAGTGGTAGCCACTACCGAAGAGCAGCGCCCGTTGCTCCGGAACCTTTTCGAACGCGGCAACCAGAACGGATTGACCCAAAACCGAATGATCTCGGAAGGCGAAATGAAGGAAATCGAGCCGCACGTGAAAGGGCTCGAAGGCATTTGGGTGCCCTACACCGGCATTATCGATTATAAAACGGTTTGTGAAAAGTATGCGGAAAACTTCCGGAAGCTGGACGGCGAAATTCGTTTCGGTGAAAAAGCGACGGACGTGAAAAACCGCAATACGCATTCGGAAGTGGTGACGGCAAGCGGGAAGGTATTTGAAACCAAACTCGTCGTAAACTGCGCCGGCTTATACTCCGACAAAGTGGCGCAGCTTACACAGCCGGAGAATATCAATGTTCGCATCATACCCTTCCGTGGTGAGTATTACAAGATCCGTCCGGAGAAGCATTACCTCGTCAAAAACCTCATTTACCCGGTTCCGGACCCTAACTTCCCGTTCCTGGGCGTGCATTTTACGCGCATGATCGAGGGCGGTATCGAAGCGGGGCCGAATGCGGTGTTTGCTTTTAAGAGGGAGGGCTATAACAGGCTGGACTTTAATGCAACGGAACTGATGGAGTCGCTTTCCTGGCCTGGGTTCCAGAAGGTAGCGATGAAATACTGGCGTACCGGGCTGGGCGAATATTACCGCTCATTCTCTAAAGCCGCATTCACCAAAGCATTGCAAGGCCTGATCCCCGAAATTCAGAGCGAGGACCTCGTTCCCGGCGGCTCGGGCGTACGTGCGCAGGCGTGCGACTACGACGGCGGCTTGCTGGACGATTTCTCGATCATCGAAAACAAAACGGCCATTAACGTCTGCAATGCGCCGTCGCCCGCTGCTACCTCGTCGCTTTCCATCGGACAAACGGTTTCGGAGAAAGTGCTGTCAAGGTTTTAGCATTGATTTACCCATAAACGAAAAGAGGCCATTCCGCTGCGGAATGGCCTCTTTTCGTTTGATATATGCTGATTACGCCTTTTTCGACTGCGTCATCCCGAAAGTGACGAGGTGGATCAGCGCGAAAATCATCGAGAAGTAGTAGATGCCCGTATCGGCGCCGTCTGTTTGGAGGTGGTGGAAATAGGCGATAACAGCCAGCAGAATCGCCAGCACGATACCAACTAGGCCCACTATTTTACTGCCTGCTACAATCGCTGCGGGTAACTTGTTCGACAGGAAACTGTTTTTGATTCCATAATACAAATACACATCGAAACCGATGATCATCCATACGAACAGACGGATCCACGTATCGAGCGGCAGAAATGCCATCATGAAGAAGCAGGTGAAAATACCAAGGATCGGAACCAGTGGAACAAGTGGCGTTTTGAATGCACGCGGCGCGTCCGGCATTTGCTTGCGCATTACGATGATACCGATACAAACGAGGATAAATGCAAACAATGTTCCGATACTGGTCATTTCACCTACCACTCGCGCAGGTACGAACGCCGCGAAAAGGCTTACGAATACCAGGAACATCGTGTTGTTCTTCACCGGCGTCTGGAATTTAGGATGTACTGCTGAGAAAACACGTGGCAACAACCCGTCTTTACTCATACTGAAAAATACGCGGCTCTGGCCCAAAAGCATTACCAGGATCACGGAAGCGTAACCTGCAAGGATCGCCACGATGATCGCGCGGTTCAACCACGGATAATCGGGGTGAATGACGCCGCTGGCATCGGGCGTACCCATGGATTCGATCGCTACGGCAACCGGCGCGATACCGTCCTGGCCCTTGAATGTGGTGTAGTTGGTTACACCGGTCATGACGTGTGCGAAAAGGATATAGAGAATGGTACAGATCACCAATGAGCCGAGGATACCGATCGGCATGTCTTTTCTGGGATTCTTGGCTTCCTGTGCCGCGGTACTTACGGCGTCGAAGCCAATATAGGCAAAGAACACGATCGCTGCGGCCCGTATGATCCCGCTGAAACCGTATTCACCGAATTTGCCGGTGTTTTCGGGGATATAAGGTACGTAATTAGATTCGTTGATGTATTTCCAACCCAGGATGATGAAGATGATCACAACGGCTACTTTCAAGCCTACGATGATACCGTTCACCAATGCACTTTCCTGGGTTCCTTTCATCAGGAGCAAGCTCATCAGGATTACAATGAAAATAGCTGGGAGGTTGATGATGCCGCCATCCCATGGACCTACCGTGAGGGCCGCGGGTAAATGGACGTCAAACCCCTCGCAGAACTTGACTAAATACCGGCTCCAGCTGATACTTACCGTGGCGGCACCTACCGCATATTCCAATACAAGGTCCCAGCCGATGATCCATGCGATGAACTCGCCCATGGTGGCATAGGAATAGGTGTAGGCACTACCCGCAACGGGGATCATGGAAGCGAATTCGGCATAACAAAGACCGGCGAATGCACAGCCTAATGCCGCTACGATAAAGGAGATGGTGATAGCAGGACCAGCCTGATTGGCGGCGGCCCCGCCTGTAATGGAGAAAAGACCCGCGCCGATGATCGCACCGATTCCAAGTGCCACCAGGCTTCCGGGGCCCAGTGTCCTTTTCAGCTGGTTACCTTCTCCGGTAGATTCGTGTAATAGTTTTTCAAGTGGTTTCTTAATCCAGAGTTGACTTGCCATATATTAGGTTCGTTGTTGTAGAAATGATGGTCTGATAAAGCTAAAAGAAAATTTGCTAACTACGCATGGAGACCAAAGAAAAAGAGGGTAAGTACAAAACTTACCCTCTTTTATTCTTTTATTTTATGCCTTTGCTTTTTTGGTTGCCGCTGCCGCGGTAGCGTCCGCCGCTACTGCCGGTGCCGGCTCATTCTTCTGTGAACGTTGCAGGAGGTCAACCACGATAGGTGCCGCTACGAAGAGTGAAGAATAGGTACCCACGATTACCCCTAGCAACATACAGAAGGTAAATCCGCGGATAACCGCTCCACCAAAGATCATCAGAACGATCAACACGAGGATTACCGAGATACCGGTTACGGCCGTACGGCTCAAAGTACTGTTCAAGGCGTTGTTGATAACGGTCGACAGGTTTTGTCCGCGCGACTTTTCGTCGGCCAGGTAATCACGGATACGGTCATAAATTACGACGGTGTCGTTCATCGAGTAGCCAATCATGGTCAGGATCGCACCGATGAATGCCTGGTCGATATCCAGTGACCATGGCAACCAGCCGTTGAACAATGAGAAAATCGCGAGGATGATCACTACGTCGTGTGCAAGGGACATCACCGCACCGTACGAGAATGCTACGCGTTTGAAACGGATGAGGATATAGACGAAGTTAGCTGCCAATGCAAGCAATACCGCATAAACCGCGCTCCACAAAGTGTCCTTCGCCATGGTAGGGCCAACTTTGTTCGAGCTGACGATCTTGGCAGGGTTGTTGGCGATTTTCTTGGTCGCTTCCAGGATTTTCGCTTCCGCTTTCTGGTCAGCTTCCGGCGTCACGTCTTCGATGAGGTAAGGAGTCGTGATTTTCACCTGATCCTGGCCTCCGAAAGTTTTTACTTCGGTAGTCGAGCCGAGTACTTCGTCCATGTTGGTACGAAGCGCATCCGCATCCACATTGTTTTCAAAACGAACCACATAAGACCGGCCACCTTTGAAATCGATACCCAGACCAAAACCTTTGAAGATAAATGACCCTACACCAATCGCGATGATGATACCTGAAATGATGTAGAAACGACGGCGTTGCGAAACGAAGTCGAAATGGTTGTCCTGGAACCAGTTTTTAGTCAGTGTATTCGTGAATGCAAAAGTTTTGCCGTTTTTAAGCTTTTGTTCAAGCAGCAAACGGGTAATGAAGATCGCACTGAAAAGGGAAGTCAAAAGACCCAAAACGAGGGTTGTTGCAAAGCCCAGTACCAGACCCGTACCGAATGTATAAAGGATGATACCGGTCAAAAGCGTCGTAACGTTGGAGTCGATGATGGCAGTCAATGAATGCTTGAAACCGTCACGGATCGATTGTGCAAATGGCTTTCCTTCCGCCAGCTCTGTCTTGATACTTTCGTAAATCAGTACGTTGGCATCCACCGCCATACCGATCGAGAGCACGATACCCGCGATACCCGAGAGCGTCAGTACAGCTCCGAGCGAAGCCATTACACCCAACAGGAAGAACAAGTTGATCAAAAGCGCGATGTCAGCAATCCAGCCAGCCTGGTTGTAATAAGCCACCATGAATACGAGTACGATCAAAAGACCTACCGCAGATGACCACAAACCGTCGTTGATCGCCTCGGCACCGAGTGAAGAACCAACAACCGCTTCTTCCACGATGTGTGTCGGAGCCGGTAGTTTACCTGCTTTCAATACGTTGGCCATATCCTTGGTCTCTTCCACAGTGAAGCTACCGGTGATGCTTGAGTTACCATTAGGAATCTCGCCTTGTACGGTCGGAGCGGTGTAAACCAGGCCATCGATGATGATCGCTACCGGGCGGCCTACGCTGCGTGCAGTCAGTGAGCGCCATTTGCGGGCACCTTCGCCGTTCATTTGCATCGTTACTTCCGGACGGCCGCGGTCGTCGTAATCGTGGTTCGCATTCACGATCACGTCACCTTCCATGGCTGCTTCGCCATTGGTTTTCTTAATGAAATACAAAGGCAAAATCAGTTGGTTACCACCTGCTTCGGTTCCTTTGCGGTCCCACATGAACACGAGGTCCGAAGGGAAAAGCGAGCGTACTTCCGGGCGGCGCAGGATTTCGCTGGCGCGCGCAGTGTCTTTCAGGTATACACCAAGGCCTTGCGGCATCGGTACGAACAGGCTGGTCAATGCAGCGCTTTGAGCCGCCAATGCAGCTGAATCAGTTTTGGCAGTATCTGATTTTTGTTCCAGCTGGGCGGCCAGGCCACCAGCAGTCGATTTCTTGGTCGTATCAGCAGAAGCAGTGTCTTTGGGAGCAGCAAGCCCTCCGTTTTTCTTGGCGGCTTTTTCGATTTCAGCTTGCTGCGTCAGGTAACGGCCGAGGCCTTCGAGCCCAGCGCCTAATTCCTGAGTGAGGTACACTTCCGCGAATTCCAGTTTCGCAGCACCGGAAAGGAGGCGGCGAACACGTTCGGGGTTATCTACACCCGGAAGCTCCACCAAAACGCGGTTCTGGCCTGGCAGGCGCTGAATGTTCGGGTTAGTTACCCCGAATTTGTCGATACGTGCCTGAGTGATCTGGAATGCGCGGTCGATAGAACCGTCGATTTCCGTTTTCAGCATTTTGATCACGTCCGAATCCGACGAGTTGCTGTTGATCTTGCCGCGGTTGGCGCTCGTAGCGAACACCGAAGCGAGGCTGGTGTTTGGAGCAGCTTCTTTATAAGCGCTTACGAAACGGTTGATAAATGTACTGTTGTTGGCCGATTTGTCTTCACCTGCTTTTTTCAATGCATTCTGGAATGCTGCACTGCGGGCATTACCGCCGGCCATTCCTTTCAGGATGTCGGCAGGAGCTACTTCCAGTACAACGTGCATACCACCTTGCAAGTCAAGGCCGAGGTTCAGTTCGCGCTCGGTAACTTCCTGCAAAGTATGGCCGAGGTATACCTCTTCACGCCACAGGGAGTCGATGTAATGTTGTTTTTTGGTCAAATCAACCTCTCCTTTCGCATCGGTCGCATAGGCGATCGCCTTGCTTTTGAAATTGCGCGACACAAAAGTGAAGGACAGGTTATAGACGCTAATAAGGGCGATGACGATCGTCAACGCGATTATCCCGTTCTTGTTGGTCATTTTGAAATGAAAAATTTAATTGAAATCCTTGAAATACAACTGGAAACTGCCCGGCCGGAAATGTAAAAAGGCGCAGGCTTTCTGAGAAAATGTGTACGTGCGGGCCTGGGGGCCCGCTCACATTACGGAGCGTTGGTGACGATAAATCTGCCGAAAACCCGCTGGAAATGAGAAACCAGGTATACCGGTTCGCTGAATGCGGTCCGGACGACCAGCTTTTGGGCGACGAAATGCCAGACGGGTTGAGGTAAAAAATAAAGGTATTGATAAAAATCAAAAGAAATGGCGGGCGTAATGACCGCATTCAGGCTGAGTGCGCTTACTTCGGGCTGCTCCGATTGGCCGGATTGCGCATGGGCCTTCTTAGCCAGGTCTTTGGCGAGCGCCTCTGTCTTGGCCCCCTGGAAAGCACCCCGATCCGTATGATCCGACCACGACCGCACCCCCGCAACCGTCAATAACATGACGGCAAGCATTAAGCTGATGGCCTGGTTAATCACTCGTACAGTCTTCACTTTCAGATTCGGGATTTCAATGAAACCGCAAATTTGATTCGAAAAAATCAGAATCGCAAGATAAATTTCCACCCACCCAATATTACTATTCTGCTAATAACTTGTGTTTTGTGTGTGTTTTTAATGCAAATGCCCATTTATGGTCGCTATTTTGTAAGCAGATGAGAATCAGAAGGATAAAAAGAATTTGCTGTAACATGGTTACTTGGCTTGCCTTGTGATTGTCGTGCCGCTCCGTAACGGGGCATTGCAGCCTCGTTTTTATGTCTTTTATTTGGGGCTCAACTACTCCCTATCATTTATGTACAGCAAGTTTATCGTTTTTACTTTTTTGATCTTATCCTTTCATTATTCCAAAGCTCAAAAATCATTTGAACCCGGTTACCTGGTCACTTCTCCCGGAGACACGACCAGAGGTTTCATCGACTACAAAAGCTGGTCACGCAACCCGGAAACAATCAGCTTCAAAGCGTCGCCTGAGGAAAAAACCGAAACTTACGGGCTTAGCGACATAGAAGGTTTTGGTGTGCATGGGGAAAATTATGTCAAAGCGCATGTAGAGGTAAACACAAGCGCGACCGAAATCGACAAATTATCGTCCTCACCGACCCCGGAGGTCATAAAAACGGTGGCCTTTTTGCTGGTGGTGCATAACGGTCCGAAAGGCCTCTTTTACTTAAAGGATAAAGATGGCAAAGTTCACCTCTATGTGAGGGATAAGGACGGGGCCTACCAATTGTTGATCAATCACCGCTATCTCGCAGCAAACGGGCAGGTGGTCAATGTTACTTACTACCGCGAGCAGTTGAAAAATTTCTTTGCTGAGTGTGAGGGACTCGTTGCGGACCAGAGAATGTTACCGTATTCTCAGCAATCGATAGGCAAAGTGTTTGACCGGTTTTACGAAAAATGCTCCGCCCAAAAGGTGCCCGCTACCTCGTATAAACCTACCGGTTCTTCAATCCAGGTGGGTGTTGTTGCCGGCTTGGCCAGCTCAAAACTGAGTTTTGAGGGGTCTGTGGAGCCAGAGCTGGTAAATGGAGATTTTCCCTTGTCTAACAAGGTCTCAGGCGGTATATTCCTGAATTTTGTATTCCCGCGGTTGAAACAACGGGCTTCGTTGTATAATGAGCTTGCATTTACTTCTTACAAGTCGAGCGTCGCTAGTCAGACTACATTTTCAGATAATAGTTATAGCCAGGTTAGAACAACGTTTGGTTTTGGATATATCAAGCTTATTAACATGGTGAGATATCAGATTCCGGTCGGCGGTCTTAAACTATTTTTGAATGGAGGGGTGACAAATGGCCGAGCTATTTCGGTGATTAACGAAAGAATAACTGAGGAAAGATTTCAGACCTCTGCTCCCACAACAACCAGGGAAGTGGCAATGGATGGTGCCCGAAAATATGAATTTGGGCTAATCTTTGGTTTGGGTGTTAACTATAAAAGGTTAGGCATAGAGCTACGCCATGAAACCTCAGACGGCATGTCCCTCTATAATAAATTGAAATCCAACATAAAGCGTAACTACTTCCTGCTTTCTTACCGCTTTCTGGAAAAGTAGGCATGAAATCCCTGTGGTGCGCTTGTCGACATTAAACGGCCATCAGCATCGCGTAACCCAGCGGGACTGACGGCCCGTCATCGGAAGCGAGGGTAAATGCGGATGTTCCGGGAGGTAGTTTCAGCGATACAGTGAAGTCGTATTCCACGGGTATAAACCAGCCGAGCAGCCAGTTAACCAGTGCGTCGAAGTTCTTGTTGTGCAGGTATTGATCCAGCCCGGCAGGGTTGGGGACTTCTATCCCGACGTTGATTTGCGGCAGGTAGGTATCCAGTTCGCCACCGAGGGCAGTATCCGCACCGAGCAGGGAGTCGCCCATACTCGCTTCGGATTCGAAGTGATATTTCAAACCGAAAATGATTTGTATTTCAACCGGCAACCGCAATGCCACCGTCATGATTTCCGCGGCTTTGTCGAGGTTACCACGATTTTCGGAGACCAGCGGAAGGAGTGGCAGCAGTTGTATGAAGACATGCTCATCGAGAGAAGGCGGCGCCTGCCAGAAGGCTTTCAACGCATCCAGTACTCCTGAATCCGTACCCAGTTCCCACGCGCATTGTTCCAGCCGGGCGAGGCTCACGCGGTTAAGAAAGAATTCCTGCTCCCACGGCAGAAAAAACAGCCGGGATTGCTGTTCTTTCTCCCTTTGCAGGCGGATCTCATCGACCTTCTTTTTCGTCGAATTCAAATTGGCCGATGAGGGCAAATGGAAAAGCTGCTCGGGCAAATGGTCGTAAATACCACTTCGGTTTGAATCAATTATCTGGCCTTTAAAATTGCCTATTTCAAGCTCATAGGTGTTTTCGATATCGCGATGGCTGCGCCGTTTGAAGTCTCCCAGCGGACGAAAAAGGATTTGCCGGGCGGGAATGCCGTTTTCGAGCCAGGCGCTGGCTATGAATTCGGCTTTAAGGTCGGGGCGGGGTTCCATTTTTCTGGTGGATGCGGTTAGAATAGTCAGGAGTTGTCGGGTATGGTCAGGTGTTGTCAGGAGTTGCCGGATAGTGTGACTACCTGGATGGGGTACATACCGGTGGAAAGGCGGCTTACTTTCAGTTGCAGTAATTCGCATTCGCGTGCCCAGTCGTCGGTCGTGCGGGCGGATGAGGCGGGCGTGAGCCCGATCTGCAAGCAGCGCACGAAGCCTTGCCCGGGCATTTTGCCAGGCATAAAATGTGGTTTCACCTGCACTTTGCGCAGCCGGTCGCCGAGCTCGGCGGTACAGAATGCGCGCATATCTTCCAATGTGACAAGCCTGTTGCGGGTGACGATGTTTTTCCGGAGCTGGTTCACGTATTCCCCCTCATCCGGCCTGGATTTCCCGCCCGACGAGCGGGTAAGCATCGTAATATCCGCCCCGCTCACACCCGAGGCTGCGTACGATTGCAGCCGCGTACCTGCGGGAATGCCGTTGGCTTGCTCGGCCAGCGTGCTCCAGTAGGAAATGAAAAGTACGTCGGGATTTTTATCCCCCCGAATGACGAGGAATGGTTGCGCGGTAGTTTCACTGGCTTTTTTGGCGCCCAGCTTCTGCTCGATCCGGGCCATATTCTGTCCAATTTCGCGGAGAATGGAAGCGAGGAAATCTTCACCGATGGCATTGAAGGCGGTCACTTCGTCGCGAAGCAATTCCAGGAGCTGGTACAACACTGCCCGCGCATCGCGCTTGTCGAAACGGCCGATGCCTTGCCTGCGAAGCGTGTAGATGCGCGCCGAACCAACGGGCGTGGAGCCGGATTGCGACATATTGCCGTTGGGAGAGGTTTCCTCTTCCGTGTACAGGCTTTTTTCAGATGCCGTATAAGCCTGGTTCTTTTGATTAACCACACTTTGAATACCCATAAAAGCGTCGCCGCTGGGTAATGCGATACCATTCAGGCCGGTTTGCAGCCGGTAGGTGATTTTGTTGAGCTGCTTGTTCTGTACGGGAAATGCATTCAGCGAAACATTCATTTGTTCAAACCCCGCTGCGGGAAATATGGCCGGCCACGTGATCCGGATCCAGGTCAAAGGCTTTTTCAGCATTTGTAATGTCCGGGTATCGAACATACCTTCGAATGCGTCGGGATAAGGCTCGGTTTGCTGTTTGCCTTTCTCCCAGGAGTCGTCGCTCTGGATACGGACGAAGCTGTCGTGATAGATCAGAATGGAATCGTCCACGGCATTTTCCTGCAAACCATGCAGGACGGGAAGCTTTTTATTGTTCCAATGCCAGTTCACGGCTTGCAGGAACTCACGGTACTGATATTCTGCTGGATCTCCCGCCCAATCGAAATAGAATCTGAAACCCGCCCAGGAAGTAATGCCCGGATCGATTTCAAGTCCGAGCCAAATGCTTTGTTCGCCTCCCGGTTGGGGCAATGTTTTGGCAGCTAATGTCCTTATGCCTTTCTCAATGGAGAATAGCCCTTGGGGCGTCACGTATTGCACAATGGCCGCATTCACGAGAGGGTAGCGGTCGGCCGGGGCGAAATGTACTTCAGTGGTTTCGCCCTTCCGAGCATTGGTACGCTTGCCGGTAAGCTGGTTCTCCGGCTCAATCCAACCGGTCGGCTCCTGCGGGCGCGCCTGCACAACGGCCGTGGCGGGTTGTGGCGCATTATGGGTTTCGGGAGAAAGGATTTCGGCCAGACGCGTCATCAGCCGGAGTTCGGTATGCTCGATTTCCTGTCCTACCTTTTCAAATTCCACCGAACACGCCTCAACCAGCAGCCGGACGAGCGGGTCGAAATGGTCGGCCTGGGCGTCGTCGATACCCCAGAGCTCCGCGCAGCGTCTGATCAGTCTGCGGGAGATATTTTCTTTGGTATAGCTTATCATTTCGGGCATATTATTCTATGGATAAAGGGGATATGAAAATGCGTTCGAAGAAGATGAATGGTTCGTTGGTCCGCCGGATGGTGGCTTTGATCTCAATGCCCACGCGTTTGCGGATGTAGTTGTTTGTTTTACTCAAAACCTCAAATTCCTCCATTTCAACCCGGATTTTGACGTTGGTTAACCTCGGTTCATAGGTACCGACGGCCTCTTCAAGCGACTCGCGGATAAGGTCTTTCCATTTGATTTGGGACAAAACAGAAAAGTCATGTTCCCAAAGCGCGCAACCGTAGCGACTGTCGAAACGGTTTTCGTCGAAGTGGGTGACCATTAGCAGGTATAAATGCTGGTGGATGGCCTCTCTGTCAGGACATTTCGGATGCGGCAGGCCGGCCACGATGCGGTCGAGCGCGAGAGGCAAAGAATAGTTTTGATCTTCCATCCGGCGTTTAATAAATTGTGGTTGTATTAATGAAAGTCTGGCTTATTTTTGTTTGTTCACCAACTTCCAACCTCCCCGATGAACCTTCCGTTTGTTAAAACTGTCACGCAACGTCTCCAACTATTGTATGCAGTCGTTCTGATAGCCGTGCTGACATTGGTAGGGGCACTGGGCTTCTGGGTGATCGACTACCGCGACGCCTACCCGATGGCGGTAGGGTGCTTTCTGGTATTCGGCATTCTGCATGTTTACCTCCTTTCACAATGGTTTGGGAGTCTGTTTGAAAACCGCTCGGCGCGGGCAATCGGTTTTACATTACTGATCACCTTAGTTACCGCGTTAGTCATTGTATTCATTTACCACAAAATAGCTCACGAGCTTTTCAAGGGCGTGGGTATGGCCACGGCGTTGGTCGGCTTCGTTTTCCCGGTTTTTGTGGCCAGGGTTTATCAGAGCTACCTCGAAATACCGCCCAAAGAGTACAAAAAGTGGTATTACCCCGTGGGCCAGCCATTGCCGGATATGGACCTGCTCGACCTCTCCCGCGTGCTGGTCATCCAGTTTGAGTTTACCAAAAAGGCCGATGAGGCCGCATTCACGAACTTCCGGGCCAAAGCGCCGCATTCCATGCTATTCGGCGAGCTGTTTTTTATCTTTCTGAACGACTACAACGACCGCAACCCGGGTAGCCCGGTGGAATACCTCGCGCCCGACGGCGCGCCTTACGGCTGGCATTTCTATAAAAAATTGCCCTGGTACAAACGCCGCGTTTACATGGATCCGGACCTTACATTTCAGGCTAACCACATTGTCGATAATGAGACGATCGTGGCAGTGCGGGCGTAGTGGAATGTCGCGCTGAGCGGACCGGGCCGCCGGGCGGTCGAAGCGCATGTACGGTGTTGCCGTAAAGAGTGTTTCGACCGCAGCGGCGGCCGCTCCGCTCAACATGACATAGCTTACCAGCGGTTGGTGTGTGGGGTGCCGAACAGTTTGATTTCGCGTGCCGACAGCGTAATGCTGGTCGTCATCGGCATGGCGCCGGTTTCTACGAAGCTTTCCGCATATTGCACGCAATACACGTCGGTAAGTTCGAGCTCCTTTTGTGTTTGCTCTTCGTCTACATTCTTGAAGGTGATCTTTGCGGAAGCCTTTTTGCCGTCCGGGTCGACCATCCATTCCCAGAGTTTCTTGCTGTCGTCGGCGCTGGATGAGTCAACTTGTATGAACACATTCCCGCCATACACTTTGGAAGAAACACGTCCTTTATCGTCGGTGGATTGCGACAGGGAGTAGCTGCATGAGATCACGGCGATGCCGTCGCCCGACGGGCCGCCATCCCAGGTGAAATAAGCGTCAAAACTTGAAGCTGGCATAGTTGTAAGTGTTTAAAAGTGAATGAATTGATTATGGACATATTGACTTAGTTGAGCATGATCGGGTTACCTTGCACGACGGTGGCGGCACTGGATTTCAATTCGGCCATGGCGTCGGCTTCGAGGCTGAGTTGCGCTCCCTTTACTTTTGCGGTTGCGGTACCTTCGGCCTCGAACTCGGTACCTGCCTTGATTTTGGTGTCGGTACCGCTTTCTATTTTAATGTTCTGGTCGGCCTTCATAGCGATTTCGCCGGCATGCAAATCGAATTTCCCTCCCGCACTGACGGTAATGTCTGTGCTGGCCTCGATCTTGATTTCCTTCGATTTGACTTCGACCAACCCGTTTTCTACATGGAGCCTGATCTGGCCGTCGTCTTTGAATGCGAATTCCAGGAAGGTATCGGTCTTGTTCCGGTTGCTGATCTGGATTTTGGCGTCGCCCTCCTTATCGATGAATATCATCATGTTCCCCGAGCGGGTGGCGATCACCTTCACATCGTTGTTTTCAGGGGAATAATCAATGTCCTCCTCCGGTTTCGGGTACAGGCAGGTCAGTACGAAAGGATTCTCAGCCAGATTACCTTCGTACCCCACCATAACCTTCGCCCCGACCTCGGGCACGAAGTTGACGCCTCTTCCGTCCGCATTGTGGAGGGTTCCTACCCGCATCCAGTACGATTCCTGGTCCTGTTGGCGGCCCTGTCCCCAGAAAAACTTCACGCGTACGCGTCCGAGGCTTTCACTATCGTCGTTGGCGATCACTTCCGCCTGCTCGGTTTCTCCCAGAGGATTACGCACATACGGGTTGTTGGGCGGATGCTGGGCCGATTCGGGCACTGCATTGAACGTATTCTGATAGCTACCGGCTGTATTGACTTCATGGCGGATATGCACCACGCGGTATTTGCCGAAATTCTCTTCATAGGATTCGCCGCGCTCGTTGAGGCGCTGCCCTTTAACGGCCAGTACGGTACCTACGCTCATGGTTGGCGTTTCCCCCGAACCTTTGAAATCGACCATCGAAGTAACCCTGGCAGAGCGCTCCATCTGGGTCAGCTCGTCGATTTCTCCCTGGTTTCCGATAATTTCCGGCGCTGGCAGGAGGGATGTTTGGGCAAAAAGGCTATCGGATTGTTCCAATGCGAATTCGCTCAGCGCTGTGAGGCCATCTACGTTTTGTGTGGACGATTGCCCTGTAAAAGTTTCGGGAACCGTGTAATTATAGCCTTCAAAGGAGAATACCGTGGGTTGCAACCGGATGGCAACGTCGAAATTCTGTAAACCGTCGACCAGGAAGTCCACTTCCTCCGAGTTGTTGTTACCCAGCACGAGTTCGCGGCCATTGTAATAGAACCACTCGCAGCAACGGTCGGCTACGCGGCAGAGAAATTTGTAGTTGCTTTCGTTGTATTGCGTAAAAGGAACCCGCCGGCTTCCATTTTCGGGGTTGAGCTGCTTCCGGAGCAGATTTTGCGGGTACGGTTGCAGTACATTGTTGAAAAGGTCCTGAACGGAGGAACGCAGGAACGACCGCCGCTGCACGGAATCTTCCAGGACGATCGTCGGGCTGTATCCTTTCAGTACAAATGCGCTGCTCATGTCGGACAGGCTGCGAAGGCGGATCTCGGTCACAATGCCTTGAAATACGAAGTCGAAGGAATCGGAACCGAGGCGCGGACTGAATGAAAATGTTATTTTTTTGCCCATGACCGCACGGTGCGAGCGGTTGAAAAAATGCTCTCCCTCATCTTCCAGCTGATCGAACGGGACCAATAGCTCGAACCAGTGGTGGGCGAACAAATCCTGCTCGATCACCAACCCAAGGTGCCGGGTGATCTCCACGCCGCCTTCGATTTCAATGCTCGTGTTAACTTGTCTTGCCATTTAGCTGCTTATTTCAACCTGACCGATTCTGACTTTCTGGGGCAGGATTACCAGTTCGTAAACCAATGCGAGGCTGCTGTCGCGCAGGAAATAATCCTTGCCCCTGTGCTGCGGCAAATAGCCTTTCGTATCCGGCACATGTGCCAGCTTGTTTCCGCGGATGGTCGATTGCTGCGCCCGGAACGACTCCCGGAAGCCGACGCAATAGGCTTCATCGAATTCCATTTTGCGCAGGATTTGCGAGTCGTTGTCGTATTTGAATTCGACTTTCCCGCTCAGTTGACGGTCATTTTTGAAAGCCCAGTCGTAGAGCAATGCAAAATCATCGTTTTGCGCCGGAGCAATCGTCATGCGGATCAGCCGTGCTTTGGGCGAGTCCGTCGGACTTCCGCGCTCGTCGGCATTACGGTTGCATCCGTAGGCCATCTTTTTGACCGTAAACTCCTTCCCGTCGAGCGTCAAATGTGCTTCTACGCCTATGGTCGCATCCTGCTCAGCCATTTTCTAGAAATTTTCGAGTTTCGCTTCGTTGATTTCCACATTTCCGGCGGTCACCGTAATGCAGGTAATAAAATTCTGTAACCGGCTGGAAAGCGCCTTATCGAGATCGTCGGTACCGTCGTCAAACATTTCCACAAATTCGATACAAACAGCTTCTTTGAAACTCAGCGTTTTGAAAGAACCTGTTTCACCGAACTGCTCCACCGTGAGATCGTATTTCTGCGATGGCTTGTTGGCCCATTCGACCAGAAAATCGTCGAGGACCATTTCCAGCTCCATATACAAATGCGCCCACTGGATCGGCGAGGTAATGGACATGGCGTCGTCCACCGTCTGATGCAACTCGAATTGCATGAACATGACGCTGTACTCGTGATCGCCGTCGATTTTTACGTTTGCGCTGTAGGGCATCGCTAGTCTTAATGATTGAATGACTGAATGACTGAATGATTGAATAGGCGTTTGACTTTTTGAGTGACAGCCTGACTTTGACCGGAGGTATTCGGTCATTCAGTCATTCAATCATTCGACATTACTACTGTTGCGCATACTCCGCCGCCCAGGCCGCAGCGTCCAGGTCATCTCCTTTCTGTCCCGTGAGTGCTATCATGAAGTTTTTCGCTGGGAAATAGGGCACCATGTGGATATCGAGGTAAACCTTGTCCTTCTGGTCCTTATCTTGCTCGAAACGCATCACGCTGAACTTCTCGATGAGCTTGCCGGGGCCGGTAACGCTGTCGAGAAACTTGATGATCTGCTTTTTCAGGTCATTCTTGGTGTTATAATCAAAGTTTTCAAATGCGCGGCGGTTCAGGAAATCGATCAGCACTTTGGTGATGTAATCAAAAACGCGGACAACCGAATAGGTCTGCAATCCTACATTATCTCCGTTGAACAGGGTTTTGGCAGAGAACGCCATTACCTTGCTGTATTCATTCACCATCGGGATCAGCCCCATTTTTTCCAGATCGGCGATCTCCGATTTTTTAAGCGGGAACCTCACACCGTCCACTTCGCTGAGCGTACCGTGTTTTTTACCGGCAGCCACTTGCGACATCAGCGTTTTGTACACATTACCCGCCAATGCGGTCGATGGTGGGATGTACAAATCGTCCTCTTCACCCAGGTCGTCGTGTTTCGCACGGCCTACCAGCCAATTGCAGGTCATCATGACGTTCGATAAATGTGCCGCTCCGCCGGTCAGGTTAGCCGATTCAAAGAGCTCCATCACATCCTCGGGCGCATCCAGGTGCATGAAGTCGGTCAGGAGCATTACCTTGTTTTTATGAGCCATTTTCGCCCATTTATCCACCACTTTTCCCGAGCCCAGGTAGCCTGGTACATTCAGGATCGAATAGTTTTCGCGCAGATCGAGGCGGTCGTATTTCGATGCAAGTTCCTCGCCCACGGCATCGATGAACGTGGTCACGTCGAGATCCTGTAACTGATCGGCCGCCGCATTCATGAATGTGACGTTTTTGACCTTGTCCTGTTCGGTGTTTTTGAAAAACATCGCCACAGAGCGGTACGACTGTTCCAGCGGGCGGATCTGCTCCACAGCCTTGCCCAGGTTTTCTTTCAATAATTCAAATGCGGAATCTGCCTGTTTCTGACCGGCTTCGATCATGTCCGGCACACTCTCTGCGCTGCTCAGCAGCTCCGACCATAGTTCCAGGCGCTTTTTCAGTTGCTGGCGCTCTTTCTTCTTGTCGGCTTCGGTGAGGAATATCTTTTTCCGGGCCTTTTTCTCGGGGTTGATATTTGCGGCGCCTTCGATGATCGTCTCCACGAGATCGTAGCTGCCATATTTGGCAAGAAGCGGCAAGCCGGTTTCCAGCGGAACAGCTACGCGTTCGCGGAGGGCTGGGGTGGCTTCTTGGGATGTTTTTGTATCGTCTGCCATTTTAGTTTTGAATGACTGAATGATTGAATGATTGAATAAATTGTGGATTGAATGGTGCCGTGTATTTTGAATTACTCACCACACTCCGACCGGAGGTATTCAGTCATTCAATCATTCGGTCATTCAATCATTAACTCTCTTAGCGTTATCCCGCCTCCTCCAACTCGTTAATCAGCGTCTGGAATACGCCCAGTAATGCGGCCTTGGCTTCTGGTTTTTCCAATGCTGCTTTGAGAATTTTATTCACTTTGAGATGCCTTACCACTTGCTGGTAGGCCTCGCTGCGCGCGTCGAGATCTTGCAGGAATGCGCTTTGGGCGATGATCCCTTTTTTACCAAAATCCCCGAGATTCCTGAACCGCAGGTTCTCATTGATAAAACTGCCGTCGGAAGTGATGAACTCTACTTCCGCCTCGGGCTGATAATGCGCGAAAACTTCTTCGGTGGTTTTGAGATCGTAAACCATTTCCGGCCGCGGCGACGGTTCGCCGGTCAGCTGCGTGGCAAAAAGGGTGCGGTTTTGAGGAATATCAGCAATCCCTTCATTGGACTGATCAATTTTGCGTTCATTACCGCCAATTCCGTAGTTGAACATAGTTGTATAGGATTAAGTAAATACTGTTGTTGCTAACCGATCAAAACTGTGGGACAGCCCGCTACAATGGTTCCGCCGTGAGCGGTGGTGTCGCCGAGACGTGCCGCCGGTTTTCCGCCGATGAGTACGGAGGTGGAACCCATTACAATGGAGTCGGGCGGGCCCGTACATAGGCACATATCGCCTGCACAAGCGGCCGGCTGCCCGCCTATAAGCACAGTGGGGGTGCCCGGGGGCAGCACGGGTCCGCCTACATGGGGCACCGGAGGCGTTCCGGGGGTAACCATCGGGCATACGTGCATATCGCCAATTCTTGCTGCGGGTTGGGACATGGTTTTGGGGCTTTCGGCTGTTGGCTGTCGGCTTTCGGCCTCGGGCTCTCAGTCTGGTGAATGTTAAAAAATTTGTTGTATGCATTTACGTTAATGCGATAGCTGCTTGGCGCGCTTGAAATCGAACAGCGACGTGAGCGATACACCGAGCCCGACTGCCGCTGCGCCTACCGAGACGTAAATGCCCGGTTTGGCATAGCTGGTGAGCCCTTCCGGGTTGTCTATGAGCTTTTTATATTCCTTGTAATCTTTATTAAGCATGCTGTAAGTCACCGCCCCGAATGCGAGGGCAGCCACACCGGCCCCGAGTTTGATCGCGCCCCATTTGCGTGCATTGGTTGCCGCTTCGGCATTGGGCTTGTTGAGCTCTTTGAAAACCCGTTCCCCTTCCTTGGCATCCTCGGGCTTTGCAACCGGCGGACGGTCTGCTGCCCGGCTTACGACCGGCTCTTTTTTGCGTTGCAGCGAATCATAGGTAGCCGAAGGTTTAGGCGTTACCGGCACCGATTTGGCGCTTTCGGCGGAATTAAATGCGATGCGCGTCAGAAACACGATCCAGTCATTGCCCGATTTGTCGGCCCGGAGCTCGGCTACCCGCGCGATGGGCGTGTAAGCGGTATTGTCCTTATTGCTTTTGCCTTTGAAATGCTGGGTGTAAAAAACCTTCACGAACGGGTATTTATCGACTTTGACGTCCGAAACGACCAGGCTGGTGAATTCAATGGTATTGGTTTCCGATTTGGTATAAAACAGGTCGAAATTGCTGAGGTATTTCTCAATGGGCGTATCGAGGCCCGGGGCGCTGCTTTTGTGCCCGGGATCCACATCATCCTCTACGATTACGCCGTCGTTGATGAAAATCTGATCGTTGCTGGGCATATAGCTGTTCATCATCAGGTAGCGGCGCTCGTAGTTGCTGAGGTCCTCGTTGGCAATCGCATTGAGCAGATCATTGAGGCCCTTCACTTTCTCGCGCGCCAGCACGCGTATCTCGTCCGCGTCCCTGCGTGTGAGCGCTTGCGCATCCGCCTGCACAGCGGCGCCCACGATGCCCAGTGCCAGCAGGGCCAACCGCCATGTATAACTGTTGTTCATTCCCGTTTTCATATTTTCAGTTGCTTTTTGGGTCTAAATCAATGATCTGCACCTCCACACGGCGGTTCATGCGCCGGTTTTCCTCGCTGTCGTTGGGCCGGGCCGGAAACTTGCTGCCCACACCCACCGCCGCGATCGCCCCCTCGGGGACGCCTTTACCGATGAGGTACCGCGAAATCACCCGTACGCGGTACTCCGACAGCGTGAGGTTCAGGCCGGGGTTGCCCACATTGTCGGTGTGGCCGGTAATGCGCAGGCCTTTGTTTTTGTTTTCAAGAATGTACACGGCCACCGAATCGAGGTAGGTCCGCGATTGCAGCGGGAGCTTGTAGTCGCTTCTCGGGAAATAGAGCGTCTTATCGGAAGCGGTAATCCCTTTTGGCACCGGTGTTTCAGCGCGGGTAACTACCGGGGCGGTTCGTTCCGGTGCCCGCTCGGCCACGCGCAAAGTCTTCAAGGTAATCCCCTCCTTCACCGATGCCATGGCCGTAACCAGTTCCGGTTGGCCCGATGCGGGTGTAATGCCGAACTTATAATTTCGGCCGGGTGAGAGGTCGGCGAAGTAATGGCTGTCGTTCACCCGGTTCAGGGCAACGTCGGGCTCTCCGTCGCTCCATAACCTGCACAACATGCCTTGCTGGGCTTGCAGGATGTTAACGGACAGGATCGTCCGCTGGCGGTTCAGTTTGATAATGTAGGTCCGCGGCTCCTGATCGGTTTTATCGAGGATAAGGTTCCCGTTGTAAGCCTGGTAACCACCCGATTTGACTTCAATGGCCACAATATCCTTTTCTGTAAATACGATTTCAGCCCTTGGACGGTCGGTGGTCAGCGAAAAGCAGTCCTTTTTTTGTTTTTGGGTATAATAAAGGCAAATCTCAGCAGGCAGCCGCTGGTCCGACAGTGCGTCACGCGCCTCGATCCGCCTGACGATGGAAACGGCTTTCAACGAATCCTTCAATTCGAAATGCTTTTGCTCCGACTGGGCGTACGGTTCGTCGCTGGTTTGTTTGCCCAGGGGCATCATGGCTAGTGAGATGAAAAACGTGCCCTCGGTTTTGCCGTCGATACTCACCGGGATATGCTGTGTCTGAAACTGCGGACATTCGATCGTGAGCTCGATGATATGGCAGGGCATTTCCACGTTGAATACCCCCAGGCTGTCGGCTTTACCGAGCCGCTGCTTGCCCTGCTCGGTTTTGGCGGAGAGGGTGGCGACGAGTGGTGCAGCGCCCGAAATATCGGTGATCTTGCCGGCCAGGTAACCGCATTGCGCATGCAGCGAAGCGGTGGCGGCCTGAAACAAAAGCAGGATGGTGTATAGCCTGGTTTTCATTGTCCCTCGTTGGTTTCGACCCCTATATTTCCCAATAAAACTTCCCAGTTCACCGTATCCTTGCCATCGATGGTTTTCTGATACGATTCGAGTTTGACGCGGATATTCTTGCGGGTAATATCCCCGTAGGCGACTTTTCCATTGGCCGAATAGCCTTCAAAGACCTGCTGCCCGGCGATTGTGCCGTAGTAGTTGCCATCAGCCTCCTGTTTCAGCTCACTCACATATTTGACCTCATTCCAGGTAATATTGATTTTGGCATAGGGAAGGAGTTTCAGACGATTGAGGTATTCTTTAACCGGATATTTTTTTACCCCTTTTGCCGAACTTACGGCGACAGTGGCCTGCGGCTCGAACAGGCTCAGTGCCTGCTGGACAGCCTTGTTCTTATCTTCCGATTTCATGCTTTTATCGCCGATAATGCGCAGGTAGGAGGTGAATTCATCCACCCGGCGAATGCCCTTTGCGCTATATTCCTTGTATTCGGCGTCGGTTAGTACCGGTTTTGTCTGTTCTTTCGGTGGTGGCGGGACGTCTTTTTTCGTAACGGGCTGGCTTTGCGTAGGGTCCGGTTCTTTTCGGACAATTTCCCTTTCCTTTTTCTCGATTTCCTTGTGTGCCAATGCCAGCAATGGTGCCACATCGACTACATCCCGCAGAATTTCATGCCGGCCGTCGCGGTAAATCACCGTCGCCACTTCCTCCTTGTTGATCGACGCCGCATTACCTTCCATCGTCAGGTAGTTGATCACGTCATCGCTTTCATAGGAAATGTTGCCGGTAATGACCGTCAGTGGAACGCTTTTGACGATAATATCCTGACTCACATTCCGCGGGGGCGACTTGTAAAATGCTTCGATCTGTGTCTGCGCCTTGTTGGGGCTTTCGTTCAGTTCGGAAATCACCATGAATTGCCCTGCCGCGCCGAATATGACCAGGAAACGCTTCCTGTGGTAAATCCGCGGGATGCCATCCGAAGCGATCCATTCCAGCTTGCTATCCATCGCACGGCTCAACCTGGCTTGCACGGGATTGCCGTTATCGAGCCAGATCCGGTCCTGGGCCAGCGCCTGAACGGCGAGCAGCGTCATCAAAAATGTAAAGAGTTTCTTCATTATGCCATTAGTTTTCATAAGTGATGAGGCTCATCGTGATGTCGTTGGCTGTCACGTCTTCGATCCGCCATTTCCCGAACCGGCCTTCTCCTGTTTTGAATGCGATCACGGTATTGTCAGTCTGTTCGCTGAATACGTAGGTAATGCTCATACTACCGTAGTTGGCGATGCGCACAAGGTCCAGGTAGGTAAGTTTGTCATAGTCGGCGAGGTCGAGGTTCACGAATTGCAGCTTGTTAGCGGTGTTGATTTCAAGTACAGTCCCCCTGGCCGATATGGAAAAGAAATCGATCGTAATATCCTTTTTCGGATCGTCGGCAGCGAGGAGCGCTGTACCGGTATCGAAGTCGTACCAAAGCGCTTTGGTTCTGGCAACTTTTACGGAGTTGCGTGTGACTACCGCGGGTGGTATAAGGGTCGTTTTGATGTCCAGCGTTTCTCCGTAAGCCATTCCACCACCTTCATTCCGGGCGTAAAGCGCGACGTAATAGCGGGTGTCGGACATTAACCCGGTTATTTTCTGTGCCTGGATCAATACAGGTGTCTGCCCGGGTGTCTCCCCGAGTTTGATCACTTTGTCTTTCTGAACATCGAGTGCGGATGTAGTGCCATATACCAGACCATATTCCTTAATAACACCGCTTTTTTTCTCCTGGCGGTCGTTCTTGCTGTCGGGATTGTTGATTGTCCCGCTGACGGTGATCTCCGTGCGTTTGATATCCACTACTTCCAATTTGGACAATACAGGCGGAAGCGGATCAACCGGCGCAAAGAGGTTACACGACTGAAATAGCACAGTCGGTGCGAGAGCCAGCAATATGGACAGCCATCTTTTCATCCGTTTTTTTCGAAATAATTTACCTTACGGTTACGTGTATACGCTTATGGTTTATCGTAAGTCAGAATAGTCACTTCCATATCTCCTCCGGCAGCAGCGCCAGGCTTTCGATCTTCACCATGGGCGTCGACGCGCAGCTTGCCGTACCTGCCCTGGTTGGTCATAAATGCGATCACCGTACCGTTCTGTAACTGGTTTGCCATTACGTCGGTGTAGCTGCCGTTGATAAAACCGGTGCTGAGATTGGCCCGGGTAAGGTCGCTGTATTTTACCTGGTCAAAATTCACAGCTCCCAAAACCGCAAACTTCGCCCCGTTTCTCGGGTAAATGCCCGGCCTGTCGTTATAGGGGTACCAGTTCAAGTCTTCAGAACCTACTTGCGATACCAGCGCCCCTTGGTCCAGGTCATAAGGATTGGAATAGTACATGGTGAATGATTTCTTGGGTGTAAAAACAGCCGGTTCGCCGAGTGAGAAGCCGGTTGTTGCGTCACTGTAAATGATGCCGCCCAAAGTGATCGCAAATGCGCGGGCATAATAGGTTGTTCCTGCGGCTAATCCGCCTACATTGACGGTGAAGCTGCCCTTGGCCGCTTTGCCGTTGACTGTCGCCCGGCTATCCTTGGTGGTAGGTTCATTGTTGGTGGACGAATAACAGACCCCGAACGAGGAGATTTCCGCATTGCCCAGTGACAATATATTGACGACAACATCGGCCGATACCTTGGAAGTGGTAGTTATCTTACCCAAAGAAAGCTCTGCAAAAACATAATCGTCGGTTTTGAATGTAGCCACAGGCCCGTATCCTACGCCGCCACCCTGGTTGCGGGCATAGGTACGCACATAATAGGTGGTGAGCACGGAGAGCCGGTCTATCTCCCGCACAAATTCAAACGGGGTCGGAGGGTTGTCTTCTCCTACCTTGATCACCGTTCCGGCTTCGAGGGTAGGCTGGTTCTGGGTACCCCAAACAAAACCATATTCAAGAATCTTCCCGCTTTTCTTTTCCTGGCGGTCGTTTTTAGGGTCGAGGTTATCGATTTTTCCTCTCACAGTTGCCCCCGATGTCCACACTTGTTCGACACTCACCTCTGACGCTGCGGGCGGCAACGGATCGACCGGTGCGAACATGTTGCAAGCTTCGATGAGGAAAGCAATTCCTGTAATAATCAGTAAGCTGGTTAACTTTTGCATGGCTTTGATCGCTGTGTTCAGCGGATTTGTTCATTCATATTTTCAGGAAGCCGCCGGGGCTGCCGGGCGCCAGTCATTATCCCAATATTCGATCAGCTGTGGGCTTGCAACCCTTCCGCGGAAGGAAACGGAGGTATCGTAATGCGTTTGCGGGATCAGGTGGTTACGCAGGCGCGTGATCCACGGCTGCGCGTGACGCGGCGTGAGCAATCCGCCCATACCCATCTGATTTTCCCGTTCGGATAATGTTACACCATAGTTGGCATCGCTGTTACCCACCCCTTTGACGTGATTCAATCCGAGCGTGTGGCCAAATTCGTGGTTGATGGTAGTTTGCAAAAACGACACGTTGTGATTTTCCGAGCCGATCCGGGTAAGGCGGTCATTCCAATGGGGTTCCAGGTCGTTGTGGGTGAAAACGCCGGTACGGTTAAACTCTTCCACATAAGACCTGAAAGTGCTCTCGCGCGGGTGAATAATCCGGTAAGTCTGGTGGGCCTGGGAAGAGCTGTCTACCAGCTGGATGGACAGCCCGCATTGGATCGTAGCCGAATTACGCGGAGATGTAGTGCGGGGGACATGCCAATCTTTATTGGGGTCGAGGATGAATTTATCGCTCCAATGCCTTTGTACTACTGTCACAAACTGGTCCTTGTAGGCTTCCCATTCATGGTCGTCCCACCGGTCGAGGTGAAAATGGCCGTAAGTGTCGTGTAACATGCCATTGCCGGTTGCGTAGGTTTCGCCCATAAAAAAGCGGGAGGTCGGTTCGATACGGACCAGACGCACTTTGAATTGCAGGATCATTCCGAAAGTAGTATCGTCAATCGGAATGAGGCATGAATCCCACCGCCTCGCATTTCTGAATAGATGAATGTGCATAATGTTCAGGTTTTCGGATGGATAATTTCCCGATGGGGAGGATCAGGTGGTTGGTCGGGCCTGCGGACGGTAAAACCACATTTGCCCGGAGACGGTCACGCTGCCGCCACTCATGGCGCCGGTACGGAGGTAAAGACGGTTCTGCTGTACATTCTTGCTGCCATTGACATTGCATTCATATACTTCTACCGCGCCGGAAGTATCGACTGACATGACGATCGCAGTGTGGTGCGGACGGGATTCTGTCCGCCATGCGCCATCCGAGCTATCGAACCTGAATGTGTAATTGCGGAACTGGATAATATCGCCCGCTTCCAGGTTGGCCGATGTGATGGCGGTACCCCAGACATAGTTGTCGTTCGGGCCTACGTTGCCCATGATTTCGGTGGACGTCCTGGCGCCGGCGCTTTGCAGCGCGCGTTCGGCAAGTGTCCAGCATTCTCCGTCTCCTACCTGGCTGGCCAGATTGGTTTGCGCGAATTGCGCGACTGCATTTCCAAGTACACTCATTGTTCGATTCAGGAAGGTGTGGATAGTTTATCAAAATGGGTGCTATTCCAATATGCTTTCGGCCTGGTGGACATTCCAGATGACCTCTCCATTGTCGTCGGTGCTGAGGTCAATCATCGAGCCTTTCCCCGCCTGTCCGGAAATAATCATCCGGCTTACCGGCCGCCGGAGCAGGTTCCGGATCACCCCTTTCAGCGGCCTCACGCCATATCTTGGTGTAAAACCTTGCATTGCGATGCTTTTCCGGGCTTCGGGTGTAAGATTGAGCCTGATACCCTGTTTGTCGAGCAGGTCTGTAAAGCTGCGCAAATGGATGTCGAATATTTTAACCACATTATCTTCGGAAATCGGTGCAAACGGGACGATTTCAGTTAGCCTGGCCAGAAACTCCGGCCGGAAATACTTGGCCATGATCTCCATCAGGTCGGATGACTGCGGAATGCCGCCTTTGCCAAACTCCTGGATAATGTGCTCTTGTCCGATGTTCGACGTAAAAAGGATCACGGCATTAGAGAAATCCCCTTCCTTCCCAAGTCTGTCGTGTAACTTGCCTTCGTCGAGAATTTGGAGGAAAAGGTCAAAAACAGAGGGGTGCGCCTTTTCAATTTCATCAAATAACACCACTGAATAGGGTTTCTGACGGATTTTATTCACCAATAACCCGCCTTCCTCGTAACCCACGTATCCCGGAGGCGCACCGTAAAGCAATGCCGCCGAATGCTCCTCCTTGAATTCCGACATATCGAACCGGATCAGGAATGACTCGTCGTTGAAAAGGAAATCGGCGAGTGCCTTAGCGATTTCGGTTTTGCCGGTCCCGGTTGGTCCTAACAGGAAGAACGAACCGATGGGTTGGCCGGCCTTGATGAGACCTGAGCGTGACTCCAGAATGGCCTCGCTTAATGCCTTCACGGCCTGATCCTGGCCTACCACCCTTTTCTTCAATACTTCGTCAATTCCCAGCAGTTTGTCGCGCTCGGAGCTTTGGAGTTTGCCTAGCGGGATGCCGGTTTTGTGAGAAATAATGGCGGCTACATCGTTTTTGCCGATCGAATCGGAGCGTCGGGTAGCCAGGTCGCGCAGTGCTGAAAGTTTGGTACTTAATTGATTATGAATGCCCTCCGGGGTTTCGAGGTCGGTGTCATCCTGGCCGTCGAGCTGGCCGGTGAGCAGCGGGCTGAGCCTGTTGGGAAGCTGCCGGGCAAACCATTTGAGCTCGTGGAGCCTTTCTGCTTCATCTACCGCCATCAGTGTGTCGAGGTCAGTTTGCAAGGTGGTTAGCTCATTTTCAGATACTTCGTCCATTAAGCGCATCGCGGCCATCGTGCGGTCGAGCAGGTCGAGGGCTACGTCGGGCAAACGGCGGTCTTTGACATACCTTTTGGCCAATTTCACAGCCTCGGCGGCAGTGCCTTCGGAAACTTTCAGGCCATGGTGCGCTTCGTAAACCGGCAACATATGTTCGATCATGCGTATTGCAGTGGCTTCGTCGGGCTCTTCCACATGCAATATTTCAAACCGGCGGGAGAAGGCTTCATCTTTTTCGATGTATTTCCTGTATTCTTCTGGTGTGGTTGCACCGATTAATGTAAGTTCGCCGCGTGCCAGTTCCGGTTTGAGCAATTGGGCAACGCCCGCGCCGATCGAACCTTTCGGATCGAGTAGCATGTGAATTTCGTCGATGAACAGAATGGCCTTGTCAAATCCCTTCAGTTCATTTAAAATGCCTTTCAACCGTTCCTCGATTTCGCCCTTATACGAGGCTCCGGCTACCAGTGTCCCGGTATCCAATTCGAGCAAACGGGCATTTTGCAGCAATTGTGGTACTTTTTTCTCGGCAATGAGTTTGGAAAACCCCTCCACCAATGCCGATTTACCTACACCGGGCTCGCCGGTCAATATCACATTAGGCTTGCTTCTGCGGCCCAGAATCTCAGCCATTTGGCGGATTTCCCGGTCGCGACCGATGATGTCGTCGGTTTTGCCTTCCGCCGCCCGCTGGGTTTTATCGGAAGTGTACTTCTCAAGATAGCCGGTGCCTTTTGCTGCTGCCGATGCAGATGGTTTTGTGACTTGATTTTCGCCGTTACTTGCAACAGGCGGAGCATTGTGCAGCGCCAATACCTCTTTCTGCGTAATAGGAAGGGATTTCAACTGATCGGAAGAAAATCCCACTCCGGGTTTGAGTAAAGCGGCTAATGTGCAAAGCGGGTCGGTGTCGATATTGAATTGTAATGCAATGAGTTCCGCAAGTTCCAGTGCCGATGAGGCCTGGTTGTCGGCCTGCGGGACTTCCGGCACGCGCACTGATTTGGCGCTTTCTTCGAGTCGTACCTCGGCCCAATCGCGGAGGTACGCGAGGTCTTTACCGGCCATTACGAGCTCGGAAACGAGGCCCACGTCATTATGCAGCAGGCCCATGAGCAAATGCGCGGGACCAAACCGCTCCTGCCGGTATTCGCGCGCAAGCGACTGTGCGATGGTGATCGCGTATCTGAGTGCTTCGGTTTGCATGGATCAATAGGATAGATTTGGAACGCTGTTTCTCAGGGTTGATTTTTTTGTAATGCCAATAGCCGCTCTGTCGCTTTGGCTTTCATGTCTTTGTTGGCCGTGGAAACCTGTAAGCCATCGAATATCTGTTTCGCCTGGTCATAGTATACTTTCCGGTCGTTTTTGCGCAGGTTTCCCTGGGTGAGCAACTGGTAGTAGCCCTCGGCCTCCGAATACCGCAGCCATTCGCGGTAGGTGACGGCGGTGCCATTTTTGGCAGCAAGGCATTCGTCGAGCTGTCGTTGAATGGCGGCAATGTCCCCACCGCCCGATTTGGAACTCCTGCAATTATCGAGGTCGCGTTGAAGCGCGGCTACTTTGGCTTGCAACTCCTTGTCGGGGCCGCCTCCACCGCCACCTCCTCCTCCGCCGCCTGCTGCGGCAGTCAGCAACTGACGTTCCATGCCTTTGATTTCCAGGTCCTTCATATTGATCTGGTTACGGAGGTCATTCACCATTTGCATATCAATGCCTTTGCTGTCGAGCGTGCGCCTGAGCTCGCCGATCGTCTGACGGTAGGTAACCAATGCCTCGGTCAGCTTTGCGATGCCAGTGGATAAGCGTTTATTCTGCTCGTGCGCCGCGGCTGCCGCCAGGTTGTTGAAATGGCTCATAATGCTGTTAACCCGGCTTTCAATGTCGACCAACTGCGTTCTCGCTGTGGCTTTGGCCATTTCGTCGGTAGCGCTGCTGTAAACGCCGTCGAGCTGGATGAGCCTGCGCGATATCTGGCTGAGCGTGTCGGTATCGATTAGCATCGGGTCCTGCTCTTCGACGATTTCGCGGTACTTGCGCCTTTCCGATGCGTCAACCGAGTCGGGTACGCGCATGAGCAGGTATACAGCTGCCAGCGGGAACGTGAGCGAGAGCACATACATGCCTACAAACCGCCCGATCGCCGATTTTCGCTGAATTTTGTTGAGAGGCTCCATTTCGATATCAATGTTGCTGCCAGTTAATCTAATTTCTTATCTATTTCTTTATCTATTTTTTATCTATTGATCCCCGGGTTAAAACCCGGGGCAAGGGGATTTTTTGTTTTGTGATCCATTTCCGTCGGTTTTAACCGACGGGCAACTGGTCAATTCTAGGGTAAATGGGATTTTTTGTTTTGTGATCCATTTCCGTCGGTTTCAACCGACGGGCAACTGGTCAAATCCCGGGCCAATGGGATTTGGGCTAAAGAGGGCTCCATCGGGATTTTGTCTTCTCCGGCTGCACCGGCGGCTCGTGTACGGGGCTTTCGATGATAAATACCTGCTGTCCTTTACGTTTGCCAATAAATTCAAGCTGGCTCAGTTTCAGGAACAGGGCCGTCCACATGCTGTAAAAACCATCGATGATACGCAGGCCGGGCAACATGTCATTTTGATTGAACGGTGCTTGTATCACGGCTAATAGCTGCTTTTCAATACTCCCGGGCGAGTCGTCGGCCCATTCGCCGAGGTAACCCAGCAGTTCTTCCTTCTCCCGGTCGGTAAGGCATTCCATAGCGACGCGTATGGCCTGGGCTGTCTGGATCATCGAGGTTACCATTTGTACCGGCGGTTCGAAAGGGATAGTCCTTTGAAAACTGATGTTAACCATTGTCATCGTACCGACCAGCCCTTCCACCATCATCTGAACACTGTCCGAGAGCGTACTTTTCTGGCTTTTGGTTTTGATCTTCTGCAAAATCCGGAATGAATACATTTCAATGTCGTTCAAATATCCCGACCACCGGCTGTGCCATTCGCGCAGGTTTTTATGGCTGCGTACTGCCCGGCTTGCCGGTACGAAATCGTGCAATACACGCAATTCGGAGTTGCTGTATGCCAGCTTGCCGATGATCAGCCCCGGGCCGCCCCATTGCTCGATGTTAATGAGCTCCGAAGGTACCAGGCTCACGCGGGACAGCGCGATTGTGTAAGGATGCCGCACCGGAATTTCGGATTCCGAAGGTGTTCCGGTCGGCTGTCTTTCGAACATGCCCACACTGACTACGATATAAATTTCCACATGCTGCGTCATCGGCAGCCGGTATTGTTCCAGGATCCCGGCCAGCGAGGTGTCGAGTTTCAGCTCGTCCGTTTCTTCTATGTCGAGCAGGCTGCCGTCGGGTGTTATTGCCTGGCAGCGGCTCACTTTTACCCTGATCTGATTTCCCGCATCGCCCAGAACCTGTATTTCCAGCGGGTCGCTGCCGTCTTTCGGAAGCAACAGGCCAAAATTGAACGGGGTTAACAATGCTGCCCCGGCGCGTCGAACCTGATCGGTGTGATAGTGATCTGTTTCGATAAAATGCTGCCGTGAGATTTTCATCCCATCCACCCAGTTGACGGCCATGCGACGGATATCTGCCATACTAATTTGTAATTACGAGTACTACATTTTCATGGCTGCTTTCACCAGCCCTATCACCGAACGTACACCGAATTTTCTGAACAGACTTCGCCGGTAGGCTTCCACCGTGGAAATGCTCACTTGCAGCCTTTCGGCGATTTCCTTGGAGCTCATTTCGTCCATGATCAGATCCAGGATTTCCTTTTCGCGCTTTGTCAGTTCCATAATTAAAACACTTAGACAAAGTTGTTGCGGCGCAAGCGCTATTTCAATCGGCGGATACCCTGAATTTTTCGAATTTTTACCCTGATTTTACTAATGGTTTTGGTTATTGATTTTAAGGGTTTCCCATGATGAAAACCGGTAAAAAACTACACTACGCCCATGCGGACGGCTATTTTGGTGAGACCTACCGAGTTTCGTACGCCCAGTTTCTGAAAGAGGTTACGGCGGTGCGTTTCGACGGTTTTATCACTGATGCAAAGCTCGCTGGCGATCTTGTTGGTAGAGTATTCGCTGGCGACGAGCCGGAGGATTTCGACTTCTCTTTTACTTAAAAAATCACGTGTAGAAGGCGCCGGTTCCTGGATATATTTGTCCATGGATGTTTCGGCGAGTTTGAGCATGACTTCCTGCCCGTAATACACTTTTCCTTCCGAAACGGCACGTATGGCGCGTTCCCATTCATCGAGCTCGGCTTCGAAAACAATGTAGCCGCTTACGCCCGACCGCACTACCTCGCGGACCGATTCGGCCGATGGGCTGGGGGCGAGCAGGAGGAATTTCAGTTTGGGGTAGAGTTTTCTGATCTTTAAAATCTGGTCTGCCGTCTTCTCGGCGTGATGGTCGAATACAACTACTATATCAATTTCTTTCAGGTAGGGTAACTGGGTGATTTGTTCAAGATTATTACACTTACCAACCAGCTCTATGTAAGACCTCCTCCTCAGCCATTCTGCAACCGCCTCGCACTCTAATGGATGCGGATGGACGAGGCACGCGTGTGTAATAGAATGTTCCATACTTTTCGGGGTTGAGTATTAGAATTTACACATCAAAATTAATTCTAAGCGACAGGTCCGGTCAATACGGGAAAGTACAGGAAAAGCCAGGTAAGATTACCCGGTTTCGTAAAGGGTTGAAAATTAGCGTTTTTTGTCCAAAATCCTAACTAATTGTTTGCATTACCCAAAATATAAGGGAATCCCTTAGGGGTATTCACTGACTGTTTACTATATACGTCGAATTATTTCTCGGGCTATTCCTTGATCCGCCCGTATTTGCGCATGATTTCCAGCACTTTGTCCTTGGGAAGCTCTTCTACCTTGTGGCCCTGGGTCCCTTCGGAAGTTTTGGCCATAAAAAGCGAATTGATAATGGCTTCCTCCGTCGCCTCCATGGCCGCCATGAAGAGCGGCGAAACGTAGTCGTTGTGCAGGAAAGCCGAGCTGAAAACCGGTTCGGAGGTTTCGTGCAGTACTTTGTTGGCCGTCGAAAAGGCGATCACATAGTCGCCGCTGCCGTTCGCGGCGATGCCGCCGGTTTGCGCCATACCGAGCATGACGCGCTTGGCAAGCCGTTTCAGGTTACGGGCGTCCAAAGGCGCGTCCGTGGCGAGTACCATCATGCAGGAACCGTCCGACGACTTGTCGAGCGATTCCTTAAAGGCATATTTGCCCAGTTCCTGGCCTACCGGCACGCCATTTACCCGCAATACGCCTCCGAAATTTGTTTGAACCAATACCCCTACCGTATAGTTGCCCAGCTTTTCGGGCAGTTTCCGCGAGGCTGTGCCAATGCCTCCTTTCCAGCCAAAACAAACCGTGCCTGTCCCGGCGCCTACATTACCCTCTGTCACAGGGCCGCTTTCGGCCTGGGCGAGCGCATTGAGGACGTGGTCTTTTCGCACGTAGCGTCCCCGGATGTCGTTCAGGAAGCCATCATTCGTTTCTCCGATAACCGGGTTCACGGATCTTACATTTTCATTGCCTTTCTGGCCCAATGTCCAGTCAATCACGGCGTCCGCGGCGGTGGGTACGCTTAATGTGTTGGTTAAAACAATAGGAGATTCTATGGTGCCTAGCTCTTCAACCTGCGAATAGCCCGTCATTTTGCCGAAACCATTACCAATGTACATGGCCGCCTGAACCTTTTGCTGGAACATGTTACCATCGTGCGGAAGAATAGCCGTCACGCCCGTGCGTACATCGGCGCCTTCCGTGAGCGTCACCTGACCTACTTTCACGCCCGTCACATCCGTGATCGCGTTCCATGCGCCCGTGGGTAAAACACCTATTTTGATACCCAGTTCGCGGGGGCGTTTCTGGGCGGCAAGGGTGAGCGGGAGCATGACGAGGAGTGAGATCAGGAGCTTCATAGGTCAGTTTGATTCAGGATGAAATATAATAAAAAATCCACTGGGAACCGGGGTTCTCCAGTGGATACATCTGCTGTTGAAGTGTAATTTTTAATCGTTGTCGGGACGTGCTTTTTCCGGGTCGATCACCGTTTCCATGCGGCTCACAGCCGATGTGCTGAAAAATCCGAGTGCTTTGGGGCCCTTGGCATCGGCATTGATGATATTGGACCGGACATTGGCGATCGGGGTGGCGAACAATCCGCCATTCGTACCTTGCTCGTTCACCTGTTTGAGAAACTCGAATGCCTCATAGGTAATGCTGTGCAGCTCGACACCTATTTGCGCACCAGCTGAATACAATGAGTCGGTTGTGATCGATTCGCGCAATGGAAGGATGAATATCAGCCCGTCGGATGGCGCGCCCGCACCGAATGCAGCGTCGTAGGCAATGGAAATGTTGGCGGCTTTGTCTACGACCGCTTTGCCTCGGATTACCGGTTTGATCCAATACGTATCGCCTTCGCCTTCGAGGTCACGGGCGTAGAATGACGCCACAAAACCTTCGCGAGGCCCCTTATCGGGCTCGAAAGGCCATTTTTCGTGGCGATATACCACCGAATCCACGGTTGGAACGCGTTTCAGTTCGGATTGGGCGGTGAAGGTGTCAGTGCCGTTCACGACTTTGAGCGAGTAGGTGCGGCCTACGTGCCCGAGCGTGTCGGCAGTAGTTTTACCCCAGGTATACTTGCCGTCGCCGTCGGTGTCCTCGAATTTGTAAACTTTGCCTTTGTCGTCGGTAACCGTTACCACCGCGCCCAGCACGGGTTTAGGTGCATTATTGTCGAAATAGGCTTGTGACCACGACAATTTGATGGCCTGCTCGCCAGGTTGGTTGGTCAACCAGCCGTCTACCACGAGCTGGGAAGGGCCGTTTGCCGTATCGAGATCGATCACATCTTCGCAGCTTGTGAGGGACATCAATGCGAGCGCGAACAATGCAGGGTATTTGATATATTTTAATGTTTTCATCATTGCAGTTTTTCTGGCGTGATTTCAGTTTGCTGGTATCAGAATTTGAAGTTGTAAGTCACGGAAGGAATGAAGTTTCCAATAATTGAATAGCGTACGGCTTCTGCTTTAAGCGGGTTGTCCTCATTAGTCCGCGTGTAAACCGAGAACGGGTTGCGACGGTTGTAAACATTATACACCGAGAATACCCACTCGCCTTCACCTGCTTTAAACAGCTTCTTCTTTGCCTTTAAAGTAGCTGCCAAATCCAGACGGTGGTAAGCCGGAATGCGGCTGTTGTTGCGCAATCCATCATAGTTGTTACCGAGCACCATGTCGCCCACAGTGTAACGGTTGGTCGGGAATGTGGCCGGGGTACCGCTTTGGATGGTGAAGTTCGAAGAAAGCGACAATCGCTTGTTCAACTCATAAATAGCCACCGCGGTGATGTTATGCGGCTTATCGAAGCGTGCAGGGAACCAGTCGTCATTGTTGATGGATTCGACCAAACGTTCTGTCCTCGAAAGCGTGTAGCTTACCCAACCGGTCAGTCTGCCTTTGTTTTTCTTTACATAAAACTCGGCCCCGTAAGCGCGACCTTTACCGAACAGCAGGTCGCCGGTGAAATATTCGTTCAGCAGCAGGTCGGATGCCGGCACATAATCGATCTGATTGTACAGTTTTTTGTAATACACTTCCACAGAAGCCTCGAAGGTATTATCCTTGAAATTTTGGAACCAGCCTAATGCAACCTGATCGGCCTTTTCGGGCTTGATATTAATGCCGCTCAAAGTCCAGACATCGAGTGGTGAACTGGCTGCGGTGTTGGAAAGCAAATGCAAATATTGCGATGTGCGGTTATAGCTGGCCTTAATGGACGCATTGCTCGTAATACCGATGTTCAATGCCGCCCGCGGTTCCAGGTTGCCGTAGCTTTTGATCACATCACCTCTTTTGTATTCGGTACCCGGGAAAATGGGATCTTTTCGAACGCCCTTGCCCTTATCGGCGTACTCGTATTCCGTGGCTGGTCCGAGGCTGCGGAAGTAGGAGTACCGCGCGCCATACTGCAATGAAATGCGGTCGCCGAATTTCAACTCATTACCTATATATAATGCAGATTCGTCGGCATAGCGGGGTTCAAGGCTGATGTCCTGCATATCGCCTTCCGAAACGAAGGTCGCCTTGCCGGGGCGTGTGTCATAATAAATGTACTGGCCACCAAACGTCAGCTGGTTGTTAGGGGTGATGTAGAATGTAAAATCAGGTTTGATACTGGTGCTGATAATCTTCGATTTCCAATCGAATTTGTCCTTTGCATCGGGCTTGTTCTGGTTCTGGCCCAGGTTATAGTCGTAGTTGCTGTAATAACCGGTCAGGTTCATGAAAAGCTTATTGGAAAAAATGTGGTTCCAGCGGGCTGTGGCCGTTTTGTTCCCCCATCCAAAGCCGAAATCGCCGCCTCCGAACACGTCTTTTCCAAAATAGCCCGAAGCATAGAAGGTATCCTTGTTACCCAATTGATAATTGACCTTCGCCGTCAGGTCATAGAAATAGAATTTGGAATCTTTCAAATCCGAGTTCAAAAATGGCTTTGCCAGAATATCAATGTAGGAACGACGGCCTGCCACGATGAACGACCCTTTTCCTTTTGCAAAAGGCTGCTCGTACGTTAAACGGGAGAAGATAGAACCGATACCGCCATTGATCTCGCGTTTTTTGGCATTACCTTCTTTCATACGGACGTCGAGAATGGAAGAAATCCGGCCGCCATATTGCGAGGGAATACCGCCTTTGATGAGCTTCACATCCTTCACCGCATCCGGGTTGAATACCGAGAAGAAGCCGAACAAGTGGGAAGAGTTGTAAACCGGTGCTTCGTCCAGCAATACCAGGTTTTGAGAGACATCGCCCCCGCGGACGTTAAAGCCGGAGGCCCCTTCACCGACGGTCGTCACGCCGGGAAGCAACTGAATGCTGCGGATAAGGTCCACCTCGCCGAGCAATGCGGGCATTTTGCGGATGGTTTTCATTTCCACCTTGTTCACCGACATTTCGATGCTGCGGACGTTTTCATCTTCTTTTTGTGTCGAAATCGTCACTTCCGCGAGTTGATTGCTTTCGTCGGCCATTTCAATACTCACGGTCTTGTCGCCGTCGAGTACCACCTCGCGGGTCACTTTCTGGTAACCGATGTAGGTAAAAACGAGCGTGTACTTGCCGTCAGGAAGGGTGAGCGAATAGAAACCGTAAGGGTTGGTGACAACGCCGGTTTCGGCTTCACGTACGTAAACGGATACGCCAATGAGTCCCTCGCCATTCGAGTTATCTTTGACGTAACCGCTCACGGAGTGCCGGTTCTGTGCGAGCGCCGGCAGGCTGATCAAGGCTAATAGAAGGCATTTGAGTATTCTGTTTTTCATGGACTGGATTTGTTTACTATCAAATTGGTTTATGTTGCTGTGAGCGGAGGCAGTCATTCTTGCAGACGATCAAATTGAATTTTTCCTTTTCTCCGTGACAACTCAGTGTGGATATACCCCCTTCCAATTGCTAAAAAATATTTCTACAATTTTTTCAAGGCCCGACAAAGCACGTGTTAATCGGCCTAAAAAGACAGCAAAAAATGATGAACTGGTGAAAAACCTGAATAAATGGCTCGATGCCTGAAATGAAACAATGAGAGCGCTTATGGTATTATTTCAAGGTATTTTTGACACAGCAGAGGTGTCGGGGCATTGTTCCAAAAGCTGTGCGCTGGTTTTTTGAAGAAGAGGGTGAACGAAACCGGCGGCAATCTCCGCTAACGGGGCGAGCACAAAACGGCGGTCCTGAATGCGCGGGTGCGGTAACGTAAGGCGGGCGCTGTCCATGACAGTTTGCCCGAAATATAAAATATCGATGTCGATCACGCGTGCGCCCCAGCGCTCGTAACGTACGCGCCCGAGGTCGTGCTCGATATTGAGAATGATCCTGAGCAAATCCTCAGGCAGGAGGGAGGTGGAGATTTCCAGTACCTGGTTCAGGAATACCGGCTGGTCGGTATTGCCCCAGGGTTCGGTTTCGTAGATGGCAGACTGACGGATAATACTCCCTGCCTGTGCCGCAATCGCCTCGCGTGCGGATGCAAGCACCTGCCCGCGATCGCCGAGATTAGAGCCTAACAACAGAAAAACCTGACCGGTGACCGCCATCACGAAAAGTGTTTGGAATAAACAATCCACGAAAAAAAGGACTTCCCGATCGGAGGAAAGTCCTTTTCCAATAAATTCGTAAAATTCCTTTTAGAACGTAAGCGTTCCTTTGTCGTATGCTTTTTGTATAGTTGCTTCGATACCATTCTTGTTGATAGTACGAAGAGCAGAAGCTGCTACTTTCAACGTAACCCATTCTCCTGATGAAGGAAGGAAGAAACGTTTCTTTTGCAAATTCGGGAAGAATTTACGTTTTGTTTTATTGTTAGCGTGGGAAACGTTATTTCCGACACGAGTTCTTTTACCAGATATTTGACAAACCTTAGCCATGACTTACAATTTTTCCAAATGAGGGTGCAAAGATGCGTAATTAATTTTTGTTGAGCAAGTAACGGCAAAACAAATTTTCAAAAAAACTGCATTTTACCATCTCATCCTGAACCCGACGCCATGCACGTTATCGATCCGGATGTCGGGGTCGCCCGAAAGATATTTGCGTAATCTTGAAATGAATACATCGAGGCTACGGCCCATAAAATAGTCGTCGTCGCCCCAAATGGCCTTCAAAAGTTCGTCGCGGCGGATCACCTGATCCGTGCGCTCGGCCATGAATTTCAGGACTTCGGCCTCGCGGAATGTGAGACTTTGCGACTTGCTGTCGAGTGTAAGTGTCAGTTTCTGAAAATCAAAAACATACTTGCCAATCTGCTTACTACCCGGTTTTACGACCAATATCGAATCGGCTTTGCTGCGGCGGAGGAAAACGTCGATCCGGAGTTTCAGCTCCTCGATGCTGAATGGCTTGGTAATATAGTCATCGGCGCCGAGTTTAAGGCCTTTGATTTTGTCCTCCTGCATCGAGCGTGCGGACAGGAAGAGAATAGGCACCTGGCTGTCGGAGCTGCGGATTTTCTCGGCTAATGTAAAGCCGTCCATTTTCGGGAGCATGATGTCGAGCACGCAAATGTCGAAATGCTCCTTGCCGAAAAAGTCGAGCGCTTCGGCGCCGTCCGTCGCGTGCACGACTTCGTAATCGTATTGTTCGAGGTTATCCTTGGTGGCAAATGCCAGATTGGGGTCGTCTTCAACGTACAGGATTCTCTTTTTCATCAAGCGTGTTTCTGCGGAATAGTGATTTTAAATGTACTGCCTTTACCCAGGGCGCTTTCCAGTCCGAGGTGCCAGCGGTGTGCGCGGACGATTTGTTTGACATAACTCAAACCGATCCCGAAGCCTTTCACATTATGCACATCGCCGTAAGGAATGCGGAAAAACTGGTTGAAAACCTTCTTCTGGTACTCAGGTGCAATGCCAATACCCTGGTCGCGGACAGCTATAACGAGGTTATTGCCTTTATTGTATGTTTCGACGACCACATCCGGCACGTCGTCCGAGTATTTCAATGCATTATCGACCAGGTTGCTGATCAGGCAGCGGAGGTGGAAGGGGTCGGCGTCGATCATGCTGTTGGTTGCATTGGCCTGGAAACGCACTTTTTCTTCGTAAGGAAGCAAAATCGACTCGATCATCTGCCGGGCGTCGAGCCGTTCTTTTTGCAAATGCAATGCATCACGTTCGGCTTTGGCCATGGACAGTACCATTTCTACCTGGCCCTGTAAGCGGAGGATTTCGTCCTGCACGATCTGCACATAACGCTTGTGCCGCGCGGGTTGGGATACGATATTGTCGGAATTCAGCACGTCGGCCGCAATGCGGATGGTCGAAATGGGCGTTTGCAGCTCGTGGGTCATGTTATTGACAAAATCGCGCTGCACTTCGGACAGCTGTTTTTGCCTTAAAATCACAAACAATGCATAGGCAAAGAAAGACACCGCCACCAATACCAGCGCCGACGACCAGATGGCGCCGCTGATGCTGCCTGCAAAATAGGTTTCCTGCTGGGGAAAGCGCACGCCGAAATAATAGGGGTACTTGTCGGTTTTGATCCAGTTGGTCGTTTTGGCAGGTATTTTATCGTTGTTTTTAGTACTTAAAGACATGCCGTAACGAATGCGATTGGTAGTACAATCGTAAATACCCACTTCGAAATCGGCGATCAGATTATGTTTCGTAAAACTGTCTTTGATAAAATGTTCCAGCATTTCGGGCTGGGTAGTGGCATTGGTATTCACCAGAAAATATTCCGGTGAAAGCTGCTCTACGGGATTGGTGGTTTGCATCACCCCGCACACGTGGGCGAGTTTTCCGGCAACGTCTTGCAATGCTATGTGGGCATTCTGGTTGAACTGCCGGTGCCGAAGGTCGAGCGCCTGTTTTACCCAGTAAATCTGCGTGATAACGACGCCGATAATGAGCAATGCAGAAAAAACAGTGAGGGACTGAATGGTACGTCTTGACATAACTAACTCGAAATGACCAATAAATATACGGCCATTCGTTCAATTAAACAGCCGTGCCGGTCGTAACATGACCAGCGCTGCATTGTTTAACATTTCATTAACTTTTTAAGCTTTCAAATCGGTGAGATGGTAGCCGATCAATCCTTCCAAGGGCGATTTCAGAATGCGGCCGGTTTTTAAGCCATTGTTTTCCAGCACCGACCGAAGAATATCCTGGTAATAGTAGGCGATCGAACCGGTGAAATGCACGGGATATTGGGTCGCATTCGCATGTTTCAAAATATATTTTTTTGTAAACAACCCGAATGCATGGCTGAGCAAAGTCCGGATGAATTCGTGGGTACGATTTTCTGCAATGAATTTGGAATACGAAGCGAAATACCGGTTCGGGTAAGGCTTTTTGTAGGCATGGTCAAGTACGGTGAGGCGGTCGAGGCCGGGATAATCTTTGACAAAGCGCTCGTGCAGATCTTCGGGCAGCTCGTTTTGCAGGTAATGCACGACCAATGTCTTGCCCAGATAAGAGCCGCTACCTTCGTCGCCCAGCCAGAAACCCAGCGAGCCGATGGAATGCGTAATGCGGTGACCATCAAAAAAAGCATTGTTCGCGCCTGTGCCTAATATGCATGCAAGCCCGGGCTCATGCCCGCATAACCCGCGTGCCGCGCCGAGCATGTCCGAGGCCACTTCCACGATGGTCGCGGAGGGGAAGCAATGTTTCAATGCATTGGTAACAGGAAGGCTCGATTGCTCGTTGGCGCAACCGGCACCATAGAAATGGATTTCCTCAATATCTCCGCCGATGCCGGGTACAACCTGGCTTTGCAGGACGGGGATAATCTCCTCCGTTGTCTGGTAAAACGGGTTAATACCCGCGGATTGAACCGGTTGATAATGGCCGGTTTCCGTTTGAATGCAGGCCCAGTCTGTTTTGGTAGAACCGCTGTCGGCGATGAGGATATATTTGGAATACATTGGTATCGTTCGGTTGGGTTATTCGGGTAATTGCAGCTTGCCAATGACATTGAACCGCTCGAAAACGCGTTCGGTATGCGGAGCGTCGCCGAGTTCTTTGGTGAGGTCCTGGCCGGCCCAGTGTTCGTAATGGTGGCCATTGCGCCAGAGTCGCGACGCGCTCACATCATAAATCATTCCTTTATATGCACACCATATTTCTTCCCGGTCCTGCCCGTTGCGAAGCGCCAGTTGTGCCCTGGTATATACTTTCATTATATTGTTTTAGCGCGCAATTTAGCGATAAGGGTATTCCGTTGGAAAATTTAGAAAATGATCTGCTATGAATATTTTGATTATAAGACTAAAAAGTAAGAACTTGGCGTTTTGAAAAGACATTCACGAAAAATAAAATATGAGAAAAAGTTACGCTCTTCTTTGGTGTTCGATCATGATGCTGGGCCTGGTTGCCGTGGGCTGTAAAGACAAGGTTAAGCCTGTATCTGAAAGAATTGCAAAGGCCTGGACGGCAGAATCTGTAAAGCACGGTTCGACGGTAGTGTATACCCGCGGCGGTTCCGGCAATATCGAAGCCGCTTACTCCGGCTTCCGTTTAACGCTTACCAATAGCGGTGGCACGAAAACAGTGAGCCTGACGGACGTGGACGGCAAAACGTTCACCGGAAACTGGGACGTAGAAGGAGATACCAAGCTCGTCCTTACCAACCTGACTCCCGCACCTACCGGCTCAGGCGGCAAGCTCGAATTTACGATCAACTCGATCGACGATGCCAAAGTGGTGCTGACGCGCCTCACAGCAAGCCCTAAAACGGGAGGTACTATTAATGAATACACATTGACTAACCCGTAAGCGGAAAGTCGATCCAGCATATCATCTGCGAAGCCATTTCCAATGCGGGAATGGCTTCGCTTTTTTTGTCTAATTTTGCGGCATGGAAACAAGAACTGAAATAAGCAGCCTGGGTGAATTCGGGTTGATTCAAAGAATAAATAAAGGAATACGGACTACATTGCCGGAGAGTGTCCGGGGTATTGGCGACGACGCGGCGGTAATAGACCTGGGCGAAGAATTTGGTTTGCTCACGAGCGATATGTTTCTCGAAGGGATCCATTTTGACCTTACGTTTTTCCCGCTCAAACATCTCGGGTACAAAATTATCGCTGCCGGGATTTCCGATATCGCGGCGATGAACGGTATTCCGCGGCAGGTTACGATCAATCTCGCATTAAGCAACCGCTTTTCGGTAGAGGCGGTAGACGAGCTGTATGAAGGAATGAAGCTGGCCTGCAAAGATTTTAATGTAGATCTCGTAGGCGGCGATACTACTTCCTCACGTTCCGGGCTCATTATTTCCGTGAGTGTTTTTGGGAAGGTTAAAAAAGACAAGATCGCATACCGGAACACCGCGCAACCGAACGACCTGCTTTGCGTGACGGGCGATCTGGGTGGGGCCTATATGGGTTTGCAATTGCTCGAAAGAGAAAAGCAGGTGTTCCTGGCCAATCCGAATATGCAACCGGAACTGGAAGGAAAGGATTACGTGATCCAGCGCCAGCTGCGCCCCGAAGCGAGAATGGACGTGGTGTACGAGCTCGATGAAGCCGGCGTAATACCGACTTCGATGATCGACTTGTCCGACGGCCTTGCCTCAGATCTTCTGCATATATGTGCGCAATCGGGTGTGGGCGCGGTCATTTTTGAAGAACGGCTGCCAATCGACGAGCAAACTTACCTGGCGGCTTCGGAACTGAATATCGGCGCGGCAACGGCGGCATTGAATGGAGGCGAAGACTATGAGTTGCTTTTCACCGTTTCGCAGTCGGCTTACGAGCAGATCAAAAACAATCCAAAAATCACTTTTATCGGGTATATCACGGATAAAAAAGGCGAAGTGGAACTTCACACCAAGGGCGATTCCCGCGTGCCGCTTACGGCGCAGGGGTGGAATGCCTGATTTGTTCCCCATCAAAAAGCTTCAAAGCATAACCCACACCGGTTATGCTTTTTTGTTTTAACCCGTACACGCAACCATCGGAAAGGTTTGGTCGTAATCGCGACGTATCCAATTCATCTTTAACAAATCATAATTAGATCCGATGAAAATCTTTTCAACTTCCAGAATGCTGGTTGCATTGGGACTGTTAATGGCCGTCAGCTTTTCGTGCTCGGACGACGACGACAAAACCGACCCTACACCAACCCCCACCAACGATGTTCAATTGAAAGACAATGCGACGCTAGGCAAGATCCTGACCGACAAAGACGGCAAAACGCTTTATTACTTTTCAAAGGATGCCTCCGGCGCCTCGGCTTGCTCGGGAAACTGCCTGATCAATTGGCCTATCTATTCGGCAGGCGACTTGTCGAATATTAAACTCGATGCGGGTCTGGATAAGGCCGATTTTGGAACGATTACGACAGATGGTAAGTCACAAACAACTTACAAAGGCTGGCCGCTTTACTATTATAAGGATGACGCCGTTGCGGGAGATGCGAAAGGTGAGAATGTGGGCACAGTTTGGTTTGTTGTGAAAACGGATTACACCATTATGATCGCCAGCGGTCAGCTTGTGGGTAATGATGGAAAGTCATATAAATCGGACTACACCGAGGGTACCGGCGCCACGCAGTTCTTCACCGACGCCAAGGGAAGGACCTTGTACGCGTTTGCGAACGACAAAAACAATAAGAACAACTATACCAAGTCCGATTTTTCGAATGACGGAGCCTGGCCTATTTACACCGCTGACCTGAAATCGCTGCCTTCGACCGTCGATAAAACATTGTTCAGTACGATCGATGTGTTTGGCAAGAAACAGCTGACATACAAAGGCTGGCCACTTTACTATTTCGGTGCGGACGGAACGACGAGAGGCGCTACTAAGGGCGTGAGCGTTCCTGTACCGGGTAAGTGGCCGATCGTCAACCTACAATCACCGATTGCGCCTAACTAAATAGTGCTTGTTACCAAGTGTAGTTGAAAAGTGGCTTTCTGACAGGGAAAGCCACTTTTTTTATTTACCCCAGCGGGCTACGAGCGCTTCGAATTGCTTCTGCAAATGCAACGTTCGTGCGCCGGCCAGGCCGTTTGCGACAGGCTGGTCGCCAATCTGCACTACGGGCATAACCCATTTCGTAGTGCTGGTAGTGAAAACTTCGTCGGCTGTAATAACTTCCTTGTAGGTAACCGGACGGATTTCTACTTCAAAATCTGCTTTGGCAAGCTCGATCACTACCCGGCGCGTCACACCGTTGAGGATATTGCGGTCGGAAGTAATGAGCTTGTTGCCCTGGAATGCGAACAGGTTACTGCGGGTGAGTTCGCTTACCTCACCATCCTTGTGAAAAAGTAAATCTGCGGCTTGCTGGCGTTTCATTTCATCGGCCATGAGTACCATATGTACATAGTTGGTGCTTTTGATCTCCGGCAAATCGCGAACGTATTCGTACGGCAGGACCTTAATACCTTTCAAACGGCCAGCCGGGTTGTCCTGGGGCAATGCTTCGGTACGGATCAGCAAATTGGGTTGGACTACATGCACGCCATCGGGCGCATAGCCGCCTGTGAGTACAAACCGGAACGCCACTTCGGCCTCTCCTGACATGGAATGCAAATCGGCCAGGATTTTTTCCGTCTCGGGCTGTGTCACGGGAAGCGCCAGTTTCAGCAAGCGGGCCGAATTTTCGAAACGCTGCCAGTAATCATCCCATCGGAAGGGAACGCCATTATAAGTCCTGAAAAAATCGAATAATCCGTAACCCCGAAGTAAGCCGAGGTCGCTGGTTTGGAAAACGGGCTGATCGAGCGGAACGATTTCGCCATTAAAATATTGGTGGAAAGGCATTGAAAGCTGGATTTGTTGATTGGGGTAAAGTTATTGATAAAGGCTTTTCAAATACTGCTTTTGTAAATGTAAATGCCAATTTTTAGGTTTTATCTTTGCGGTTCACATAACCCGCCGGGCCAGTCACGAGCCCGGCTATATTACGCTTCGCATGATCCAACCCACATCATTACTTGAAAGACTTCAGATTGAATTTGACGGGCATTCCTATGGCGATGCTCCGGCGGAGCTTTATGAGCCTATTACCTATATCATGTCGCTCGGCGGGAAGCGTTTCCGCCCGTTGCTGACATTGCTTGCCGCTTCCATTTTTGATACAAATATTGAAAAGGCCCTGAAACCGGCCATGGCGGTGGAAGTGTTCCACAACTTCACGCTCATGCACGACGATATCATGGACCGTGCGCCGCTGCGCAGGGGTATGCCTACCGTGCACGAGAAATGGAATGCGAATACGGCGATTCTGTCCGGGGATGTCATGCTGATCCGTGCTTACGACCTGCTGCTGGATGTGGCGCAGGATAAATTGCGGGCCGTATTGAGCCGTTTTAACCAAACTGCGGCAGAAGTGTGTGAAGGCCAGCAGCTCGATATGAATTTCGAGACACGCTGGGATGTGACGGAGGAAGAGTACATTGGTATGATCCGCTTGAAAACGTCGGTACTGCTCGGTTTTGCGCTGGAACTAGGTGGAATGATTTCCGGGGCGGATGAAGAAACGACGGAACTTTTATACTCGGCGGGAGAGAATATGGGTATCGGCTTTCAGTTGAAAGACGATCTGCTGGATGTTTACGGCGATCCTGCCAAGTTTGGAAAACAGGTAGGCGGTGATATTATTGCCAACAAAAAGACATTCCTGCTCATTGAAGCACTGTCAAAAGCGGAGGGCAATTTGAAAACGGAGCTTGACCACTGGATAAGCCTTGACACCTTCGATAATGCGGAGAAAGTGGCGGCTGTGACCGGCATTTACGATGCGCTGGGCATCCGCGCATTTACCGAACATAAAATAAATGAATATTTCTCGCGCGGAATGGCTAGTTTACAGCAACTGCGCACGGATAGCGTTCAGAAAGATGTGCTTTTGCAGTTTGTAGAGCAGCTGGTGGCGCGGGAAAAGTAATCTTATCAACCAATAACCCATTATATGTCGATTACCCTCATTTTAGTGATCATAACTTCCGGGATCAGCTATTATGCGTTCAACAATTACAGTTTGATGGACAAGCTGATCCTGAACCCTTACCGTGTAACGCAGCGCAACGAATATTACCGGTTTGTGACTTCGGGTTTTGTGCATGCGGATTTCGGCCACCTGATTTTCAATATGCTCAGTTTGTGGTTCGTAGGTGAAAGCATCGAACGGTTGTTCGGTATGCTTTTTGGCCCGAGCGGGACGTTTTACTACTTGTTCCTTTATCTGGTAGGTATTATCGTTTCGGACATCCCTACCTTTTTGAAGCACAGGAAAAACTCGAAATACAACTCGCTCGGGGCGTCGGGCGGCGTGTCTGCGGTACTTTTTGCGGCAATTCTTTACGCGCCGCTGATGCAGATCTGCCTCTACTTTTTCATTTGTATGCCCGGGTTCATATTTGGCCTGCTGTTCCTTGGGTACTCTTTTTACGAGGCACGGCGCGGCACGAGCTATGTCAACCACAGCGCGCACATGTACGGGGCCATTTTTGGGATGGTTTTTATGGCTGTGGTATATCCGAATGCGGTACCACAGTTTTTTGAGCAAATCCTGAGCTGGCGTTTATTTTAAAGTTGCCAGCACAGTGACGCTACCTACCGTCTTGTCTTGAAGATTGACATTGATTTCGGCGTCCAGGGGAATGTAAAGATCGACTCTGGACCCGAATTTGATAAAGCCCATTTCGGTGCTTTGCTCCACTTTATCACCTTCCTTCACATACCAGCGTATACGACGCGCTGCTGCGCCCGCGATTTGGCGGAATAGTACTTCGATACCTTCCTTGTTGCGGATTACAACGGTGGTACGTTCGTTTTCGGTGCTGGATTTGGGGTGCCAGGCGACCAGGTACAGTCCCGGGTGGTACTTGAAATATTGGATTACCCCGCTGATAGGGTTCCAGTTGACGTGCACATTCAGCGGCGACATGAAGATGCTGATCTGGCGGCGCGGACCTTTGAAATACTCTGTTTCAACAACCTCTTCAATAACCACTACCTTACCATCACAAGGCGCCACGATTTCGCGGTCGCTTTGATGCACTACCCGAGACGGAACGCGGAAAAACTGCACGACAAGGAAGAAAATGACAATGCTCGCTATCAATACCAGGCGAGGTATCCAATAGCCGTCGGGAAGGAGATAGTTGATCCCTAAATTAATGATGATCAGTACAATGGCCGTTACAGCCATGATTGTATATCCTTCTCTGTGCAGTTTCATGCAGGTTTATTTTTGTTAATGGTCGTCTCTGAAATGCAAATATCGCATAAATCCTGATTTTACGTCAACGAAAAAGCCCCGACGGGATACGCCGGGGCTTTTTCGTAACGTCTCTTGACACTTCGTCAAGTGTAGTCAGGTATTGTCAGAAGTTGTCATTTGTTGTTAACAGGGTTGAGAAATTTTCTCCTCCTGACTTTCAATGACTATTCTTGACAACCATTGACCATACCTGACTACTACTGACTACACTTGACTAAAAATGACTATTCCTCATGCACATCAACCACCACACAGTCGCCGTTTTTCACCTCGTGCTCCACTTTCTTGAACTTTACGTCGCGGACAATGCGGCCGTCGCGGTACTGAACGGATACCCGTTGGTTGCGGTCGGCGATTTTAATGGTACGCACGGGCTGCGCTTTGGTCGTCGATTCCTGTGAATGGAAAGTATCGGTTTCCACGTCGTAGTCTTCCTCACGGTTGGTGTGAAGTTCAGGTGTAGGCTCCGGTCTGCGGACTTGCTGCGCTACGGCAGTAGGCGGCGCTGCTTCCTCCTGTGGAATGTCGGCCTTCATCAGGAAGGAGATCATATCGAAGTTAACCTTGCTCAGGAAGCGTTTGAAGAGTTCTACCGACTCGAATTTGTAGATCAGCAATGGATCTTTCTGCTCGAATACCGCATTCTGCACCGATTGTTTCAGATCGTCCATTTCACGCAAATGCTCCTTCCATTCCTGGTCGATGAGCGAAAGCACGATCGCCTTCTCCATTTCGCGGGTAATGTCTTTGCCTTCGCTTTCAATGGCTTTTTGCAGGCCAACTACCACTCCGGCCTGACGGATACCATCTGTAAACGGGATCATGATTTCGGAAATCACCGCGCCGCGCTCTGCATAAATCGAGCGGAGTACCGGCAATGCTTTGCCCGAAATCGAGTCGTTTTTATCCTGATATTGTTTTTCTGCTGCGTCGTAAAGCTTTTGCGAGCGGTCGGAAGGCTTCATGGCACCATATTCGCTCTCGCTGAAAGGAACTTCCATGCCCAATGTGGTAATGGCAGCCAGTTCAAGTTCGGCGTAGCTTCCCGCAGTCGTCGCGATTTCGTCGCACACGTCGAACAGCGTGTTGGCAATATCCACAGCCAGACGATCTCCGAACAATGCATTGCGACGGCGCGTATAGATCGCGTCACGCTGATAGTTCATCACGTCGTCATATTCAAGCAAACGCTTACGCATTCCGAAGTTGTTCTCTTCTACTTTTTTCTGAGCTCTCTCGATCGATTTCGTGATCATGCTGCTCTGGATCACTTCACCTTCTTCGAGGCCCATGCGGTCCATTACTTTCGCCATACGGTCGGAACCGAACAAACGCATCAGGTTATCTTCGAGTGAAACGAAGAACTGAGATGAACCCGGGTCACCCTGACGTCCCGAACGACCACGCAGCTGGCGGTCGACGCGACGGCTTTCATGACGTTCCGTACCGATGATCGCCAGACCACCCGCCGCTTTCGCTTCCGGCGTCAGTTTAATATCGGTACCACGACCGGCCATGTTGGTAGCGATCGTTACAGTTCCAGGTTTACCCGCTTCCGCAACCACCTCTGCCTCGCGCTGGTGTTGTTTTGCATTCAAAACCTGGTGTGGGATCTTGCGCAGCGTGAGCATCCGGCTGATGATCTCGGAGTTCTCCACCGAAGTGGTACCCACGAGTACCGGGCGGCCTGCTTCTACGAGTTCCACGATTTCGTCGGTTACAGCATTGTATTTCTCACGAACCGAGCGATATACTTTATCTTCCTGATCCTTACGGACGATTCCGCGGTTGGTAGGGATCGACACGACGTCGAGTTTGTAGATTTCCCAGAACTCACCCGCTTCTGTTTCCGCAGTACCGGTCATACCAGCCAGTTTGTGGTACATCCGGAAGTAGTTTTGCAGGGTAATCGTCGCGTACGTTTGCGTCGCGTCTTCCACGCGCACACTTTCTTTTGCTTCGATCGCCTGGTGCAAACCGTCGGAATAGCGGCGACCTTCCATGATACGGCCGGTCTGCTCGTCGACGATTTTTACCTTTCCGTCCATGATCACGTATTCCACATCTTTTTCGAAGAGCGTAAATGCTTTCAAAAGCTGGTTTACCGTGTGGATACGGGCTGTTTTAACGGAATAATCGCGGATCAATGCTTCTTTTGCGATCACGCGATCGTGCTCGCTAAGCGAAGTATCTTTTTCGATAGCGTCGAGGTCAACAGCAATGTCGGGGAGAATGAAGAAGTTGCTTTCTTCCGATTCGCCGGTGAGGAAGTCGATCCCCTTTTCGGTCAGCTCGATGCTGTTATGACGCTCATCGATCGTGAAATAGAGCGGAGCGTCGGCTTGCGGCATCAGTTTCTGGTTTTCTGCGAGGTAAATCGATTCCGATTCCTGCATAATGGCCTTTACGCCGCCTTCGCTGAGGTATTTGATCAACGGCTTGTATTTCGGCATACCGCGGTGTGCGCGGAACAATGCCAAGCCGCCTTCTTTTTTATCTCCTGCCTGGATTTTCTTTTTAGCATCGTTGAGGAAGTCCATTGCGAGGCGCTTTTGAGCCTCTACAATCCTTGCAACGCGTGGTTTCAGCTCCAAAAACTCCTGTTCGTCGCCGCGTGGCACCGGACCACTGATGATCAATGGCGTACGCGCATCGTCGATCAACACAGAGTCGACCTCATCGACCATCGCAAAGTGGTGTTTGCGCTGAACGAGCTCTTCCGGCGTCCGTGACATATTGTCACGCAGGTAATCGAAACCGAATTCGTTGTTGGTCCCGTAAGTAAGGTCAGCTTTGTAGGCATTGCGACGTGCAATCGTGTTCGGTTGGTGACGGTCAATACAGTCGACACTCATGCCGTGGAATTCGAAAAGCGGTGCATTCCACTCGGCATCGCGTTTGGCCAGGTAGTCGTTCACGGTTACAATGTGAACACCTTGTCCTGCGAGCGCATTCAGGAACGAAGGAAGGGTAGCCACGAGGGTTTTACCTTCACCGGTCGCCATTTCGGAAATCTTGCCCTGGTGCAACACCACACCACCGATCAGCTGCACATCATAATGGACCATGTTCCATTTGATAGGCTGACCGATCACGTCCCAAGTTGTATTCCAAAGTGCCTTATCGCCGCTAATGGTCACATTCGACTTTTTAGAAGCGATTTCGCGGTCAAAATAGTTGGCGGTTACTTCCAGCTTATCATTTTCTGTAAAACGGCGGGCTGTGTCTTTCACGATCGCGAATGCCTTCGGGAGAATATCGAGCAATACCTTTTCCAGTTCTTTATTTCTTTCCAGTTCGAGTGCGTCGATTTTCTTGAAGATCGCCTCTTTACTGTCCACATTCGGTTCGTCGGCTGCCTGCTGTCTCAATGCTGCGATTTGCTCATCGACAGATTTCAATTGATCGGCAATATGTTGTTTCAAGTTCGCGGATTGTGCCCGGAGCTCGTCATTCGACAGGGAGGCTAGCAATGCATATTCGGCATTGATCTTATCAACGTACGGGGTCAGTTCTTTGAGGTCCCGTTCCGATTTCGTGCCAAATAGCTTGGAAAATATTTTAAACATGATGTGATGTATGTTTTTTAACAGGTTTTTCCTTATAAAATATTGAGCCTGCCACAAATCGCGTGTCACATTGTCAGCAAAACCCGCATTTACAATCCCAAAGGTAATTCATTGCCAATAGTATTACGCAACATCCGGCAGAATCCTAATGCATATCTAATCTTTTAATACCCATTTATCTATCCTTAAAAATCACCCGTGCCAAGAGCGTAGGACCGTTTGTATAGATTTTGAACCACTACTAGGTAATGCATAGTACCTTTAACACGTCAAAACGATTTAAACAGATATAGCCATGAACCACAATAGATTGTTCCGTAACACCAGCAACAAAATGATTGGCGGCGTAGCCTCAGGATTGGCCGATTACTTCGATATCGACGTCACCATCGTCCGTGTTTTGTTCGTACTCGCGATCTTCATCCCGGTCACTTTCCCGGTCATTTTGTTTTACATCATCCTTTGGATCGTCATGCCCGACATCGCAAAACGCCCCAAAGAGCTGGAACAAGGGCATATCCCTTCTTGAAAATTAAGACTTCCATCAGCAAAGACTTGGTAGTTACAAACCGCCGGAAAACAAACTCCGGCGGTTTGTTGTTTTAGGATTAATACCTATTTTTACGAATGGTATGCAGGCATACTAATTGAATGTGCCTGCTTTAATATCGATTTCAAAAACAGATCCAATATGAACGCATACATTGTGGCGGGCTATCGCACCGCGGTAGGCAAAGCGCCGAGAGGCGGTTTCCGGTTTACACGTCCCGACGACCTCGGTGCGGCGGTGATCAGGCATTTGCTCGAACAAACCCCGCAGCTCGACCCCACCCGCGTGGATGATGTGATTGTGGGAAATGCAGTGCCGGAAGCTGAGCAGGGTATGCAGATGGGCCGGTACGTGGCATTGCTTTCTTTGCCCAAAAATGTATCCGGGATTACCATCAACCGGTATTGCGGCTCGGGCGTGGAGGCAATCGCGATGGCTTCGGCAAAAATCCATGCCGGTATGGCCGAATGCATTATCGCCGGTGGTACCGAGTCGATGTCACTGGTGCCTACAATGGGCTGGAAGACCGCATTGAACTACGAAATAGCCCACACCAACCCTGATTATTACCTGAGCATGGGCCTTACCGCCGAGCAGGTGGCACAGGATTTCAAGATCAGCCGCGAAGCGCAGGATGAATTTTCATTTCAATCACACCAAAAAGCGCTGCGCGCCCAAAAGGAAGGCTGGTTTGCCGATGGGATAGTACCGGTAACCGTGAAGGAAACTTACTTTGACCAGGCCTCGGGCAAAAAGAAAACCAAGGAAACGGTGATTAGCCAGGACGAGGGCCCACGTGCGGATACGACTGTGGATGCATTGAATAAACTGAAACCCGTTTTTGCGGCAGGAGGATCGGTGACGGCCGGGAATTCTTCGCAAACGTCGGACGGAGCGGCATTTGTGATCGTGATGTCAGAAAAACTGGTGAATGAGCTTGGTCTGAAACCGATCGCACGCATGATGTCGTACGCGACAGCGGGCGTAGATCCACGGATCATGGGTATCGGGCCCGTTGCAGCGGTACCGTTGGCACTGAAACAGGCCGGGTTGAAACTGAGCGATATCCAACAGGTCGAATTGAACGAGGCATTTGCAGCACAATCGCTGGCAGTGATCCAGGAATTGGGAATCGATCCTGCGATCGTGAACCCGAATGGAGGCGCTATTGCACTAGGGCATGCATTAGGCTCGACGGGCGCCAGGCTTTCGGTGCAACTTTTTAACGAAATGAAGCGCCGCGACCAGAAATACGGCATGGTAACGGCCTGTGTAGGAGGTGGGCAGGGCGTTGCCGGCATTTATGAAAGACTCAATTAAGCCGTAGACTAACATTCGACTTGATTTTAAAGCTCTCCCGGGAAGTGTTACCCATCTTCCCGGGAGATTTTTTATTTTTGCCCTTTCATCATGCACGCCCGCTTTCATGGATGTATCCATTATTATCATTAATTACAGGACGCCTCAACTCATTATCAATTGCTTAGATTCTGTCAACCGGGTTACATCCGGAGTAACTTATGAGGTTATTGTTGTTGACAACGATCCTGAGAATGGCGGCGGTGCGTTGGTGAGGGAAGCCCATCCGGAAGTGCGGTGGGTTGATATGGAATACAATGCGGGTTTCGGTATTGCCAATAACCGTGGCATGGAAATCGCGAAGGGAAAATACCTGCTTCTGCTGAATGCCGATACGCTACTGACCGACAATGTGATCGGCCGGTGTTTCTGGCGGATGAACGAGCGGCCGGATATTATCGCCTGCGGCGCTTTACAATACTACCCCGACGGTACCCCGATGCCTTTCTACCGGAGTTTCAACGAGTTCCGGCGCACGTTTTTCATACTTCCTCCGAGTGGCCTGGTAGATAAGGTCATCCATAAACTTTATCCAGAACCGGCCTATGCCGATCCCGATCAGCACGACTGGCTGGTGGGCGCATTTATGTTTGTAAGGAGGGAAGGTTTTGAAAAAACAGGCGGTTTCAGCAAAGAGTTTTTCATGTACGGGGAAGACGTGGAATGGTCGGGGCGGTTGGGAAAACTCGGCAAGCTGTGCTATTTTCAGGATTGCACTTTTATCCATCTTGAAAATAATAACCCGTTCCGGCGGACGCATATTTCGTGGATCAACCGGTTCAGCACGCAGATGCAGGTTTCCAATTTCCTGTGGGTACGGAAGCAGTACGGTATTTTTCAGTACATTATGCTGATCCTGCATTACATTTTTATGGTGCCGGTGATTTATGGGTGGAAAATGCTTCTTAACCTGAGAAAAAGCGGAAATCCGTTCTCTGAACTTCGCACACAACATATATATGTAAAGAAGACACGCGTTCTTTTAAAATATTTCTGGAAAACGCTGTTCCTCCGGAAGGGGCTTTATAAAATCAAGCCCCAGGAGAATATCGACCTCTTAACTGCCTCTGCATGAATCAATCCAAGAAGAGAATCCTCTTTTTTACGCCCTATGCCACACGGACAGGATCGGAAATGATGCTGTTGTACATTCTGAAAAAAATCGACCGTTCGCGGTTTGACGTCGGTATTGTCAGTTTCGCGAATGGTGAATTGCTTGCCGAGTTTCCCCAGGACATTCCCGTCCATATTGCCCCCCGTAAATTCAATACGATCGAGAAAATTTCTTTTCACCTGGGCATCAATCCCACGCTTCGTGCATTAAGAAAGCTGGCCAAAAGTTTCAGTGCGGATTTCTGGTATGTGAATACGACGATGATTCCCGAAACCATCGTGGTAGCCAGGGAATTCGGGATCAAAGTAATCACCCATTTCCACGAAATGCCGCTCACATATGCATACCTGAGCGCGCCTGACTTCAAAAGCATCGTGGATTACTCGGAGCTTTTGATAGGTTGTTCGCAGACTACTTGCGATTCGTTGAAAGATGCCGGTGGGAAGAATGTAGGGTTGCTTTATTCATTTATTGACTCTTCGCTGGTAAAAAAGGACGATAATCGTTCCGCCGAATTGCGGAAAAAACTCGGTATTCCGACCGATGCATTTGTTTGGATACTGTCCGGGATGACCTCTGAGCGGAAGGGTTTCGACATGCTGCCGGACATCGCCGCGGAAGTGAACGATCCGAACGTGCACCTGGTGTGGGTCGGTGCAACGATCGACGACGGATTGGTGTATTATACCGAGCAACGCTGCGCCAACAATACGTCGGCCACCAAAATTCACCTGACCGGCAAGCAGAAAGAGGATTATTATGCCTATCTTAATATGGGAAATGGTTTTCTGCTTACCTCGCGGCAGGATCCTTTTCCACTGGTGATGATAGAAGCTGCGTTGCTGGGTAAACCTATTGTTGCATTTCCTTCCGGAGGTGTTTCCGAGTTTGTCAAGGATGGAATGGGTGTGGTGACGGACGATCTGAGCGTCAGACAAATGGTTGCGGCCATGCGTTCATTGATGAGTGGTGAAATCAAAACCGACAGTGCCCGCAGCATCGAGGTTGCCAGCCGGTTCAATGTGGAAAACGGATATAATGAGTGGATCGAATTAATTGACAAAACCCGTTAGTATGCTCAATTCTACGTGCGTATTTAAGTTTTTGACCCGTATTGCCTTGTTGCTGACCGTCCTGGTATGGGCCGGGCCGGTGTCGGCGCAAAGTCCGCAAAAAACTACCGAGACAGACAACCAGCGCTATCTTGCGCTCATGCTCCTGAACCTCACTAACCCGGACGACATCGGTCCGGAGCCGGATCTGATCCGATCGGCAAAGAGTTATGGGCTTAATGCGGTGTACATTACCATTCCCTGGGACAAGATCTATCTAAATTCTCCTACCGATAAACCGCAGTGGGCCAAGTACGATCAGCAAATCAAAATTGCGACGGACCTGGGCATGAAGGTGGCATTGCGCATTCACCTGGGCCGGCATAGCACACGTATCAAAGGCTTTTGGGATGTTTCGGATAGCCAGTTCAGCCATTCCGGCAAGCCGTTGCTCAGCGGTTACGAGGATACCTTTTTCGGGTTTGATAACCAGCCTATTCTCGATAAAGGAGTTGCCTTTGTGAAAGAGGTAATGAACCACTACAAGTATTTGCAAACAGAGAAGAAGCTGCTGTATGTGTCGGTGACCTGCACAGGTACGCAGGAAGGTGAGTATGGCGGTGGTTTGATCGAAAACGGCAAGGAAAACGCGGCGGTTTATGACTATTCGCCTTCCATGGTGAAGGGGTTCAAGGAATTTGTTAAAGGGAAATACAAAAAAATCGAGCGGATCAATTATCTGTGGGGAATGACTTTCAAGTCGTTCGACGAGGCCAACCCGCCGGCAACCGCGTGGGAACCCAACCTTTCGTTCCGCCAGCGATATGGAAAGGATTGGTACATCTATCGCCATATGATGCTGAAAAGATTTACCGAGCAAATGGTGACGGCGGTCAAAAGTGTCGATCCGGGAGTTAAATATGTGTCGGATTACGGATCGGTATTCGATGCACAATCAGCGACGCGGGGTACATTGGGCTTTCGCGATCTCAATGAAAAGACAGACGGGATCAAAGTCAACGACAACCTGGCTGCACACGACCACCGGTGGTCGGTAGACATTCTGAAAAGCTATGCGCCGGCGGGTTTTATCACGGCCAATGAACTCTTTGTGAGTTCATACCTTGACAATGCCGCCCATATGAAGCAGATCAACGAGAACTTTGAGCATGGAGCGAATGTGGTGGCAGCGGTGATTTCGACAAAGGAACAGATGGCCCGCGCAGAAGGCTTTTTGAGGCAGGGTGCTGTTTCCTGGCTGAACAAACCGATGACCCCGATCGTGTATGCCGATTCAGTTTCGTACCGCTTGTCGGCAGCAACTGAAAAAGGGGGCGCGCAAGGGGTGATTTACGATGAATGGGCCAAACGCGCATATGCAGATCCGGCTAATCCCCGCCCGGTGCGCATTCGTTTGATCGAAGACATATTATCGCCCAGCTATTGGGACGATGCGTCCAATTACATGCCTTATGTTTTCAGACCGGTGCCGATGCAGATCATTCCGGTCAACAAGGATTTCGAGTACCGGTTGCCTATTGATACTTTCTCGGACGTGGATGGCAAGATTGTTCGCGTGGACGTAGGTGCGTTGCCAGCCTGGCTGCGCTACGAAAACGGTGTTTTAAGGGGAAGGCCCACGGTGCTCGGTGATTACCGCATTTCGGTGAAGGGTATCGACGACGAGGGCGGCTCGGCGGAAGCATTTTTCACTATTCGTGTGGATACGCGCGAGAATGCGAACAAACCGCCGACAGTCGACAGCAATTTCTCGAACCAGATGGTGGCGGTGGACAAGCCATTTACCATTACCATTCCCAAAACCGCATTTGTGGACCCGGATGGAAGCATTACCAAAGTGGAGGCGAGCGAACTGCCTTCCTGGCTGACATTTTCGAATGGTATACTGAGTGGTACGCCCTCCAAATTGGGCGACTACCGCATTATCCTCAAAGCCTTCGATGACCTGAATGCATTTGTGGAAACTTACTTTACGATTAAAGTCGTGGAGCCTCAGTTCCTGAATGCGCCGCCATTTGCTACGAGCGGATTGCCCGTGAAGTATGCGCAGATCAACATGCCGTTTAACTATATACTGCCGACTAACATTTTCGGAGACCCTGACGGCTATATTTCGTCTATTACTGTACAAAACAGGCCTTCCTGGCTCAGTTTCGCATTGAATGAGTTTTCGGGAACACCTACCGAAGAGGGGGAATACCGGTTGATTATCCGTGCGTACGACAATGCGGGTGCATATGTGGAAATCCCGCTGGTGCTGTTGGTACAGACTCCGGAGCTCCGTTTCGAATTGGTTCAGGGTGGCAGCAAGGTGGATCAGCGCGTGATCAGGAAGTTATCGGGCGATGATGTGATCCCTTACGATTCATTGCCTTCGAGACTGAATATGTATGCATATGGGAATTTCGAGTATGACAAAGTTTCGTTTGATCTGAATGGCCCTTTCCGCAGAAAAGCGACGACATCGATTTTCCCTTATGCCTTGTATGAAGATGCATCCGGCTTTGCCCCCTATGTAGGAAGATATACGTTGACGGTTACCGCGTTCAGGGAGGATTCCGCTGTGGTAACAAACTCCATTGAATTTGGCATTTCGGCCGGCGATAAGGTGAATATCAGTAAAAACATGGAAGACTGGACATTTTATCCGAACCCCGTAGAAAGCATTGTCAATATCAAACTCCCTGAATACCAGCCCGGCGATAACCTGAGCTGGGAGATTGTCACGGTGGCTGGCAAGCGGATGCCAATCGCCAATTCGCTGATAAAGGTGTCGGACGAACTGGCAAACCTGGACCTGGATGCACTTGGTTTGCCCGCCGGGATTTATTTTATCAGGGTAGAAAACAACGGGGAACTGGTGAAGCAATTCAGGATTTTCAAGAAATAACAAAGACTTTCGCTGTATGATGAGTGGCCGTCTTCACTAGGCGGTCATTTTCATTTATTTTGACAATAGTATGCTTGCATAATAATTTTTATGATCTATATTTGCATCGACCTCTAATGGTATGCAAGCATACTCAACACTTTTCCGACTAACCCGCATTCAGATATGTCCGTTGCAGCAGTAAACCAGACGTCCATCAAAGGAGGTGAATTCCTGATTAAGGAAACCCTGGCGAACCAGATTTTTATCCCGGAAGAATTCAATGAAGAGCAGCGAATGATTGCTGATACCTGCCGAGATTTCCTTTCAAAGGAAGTCTGGCCGCATTTGGATGAAATCGACCAGGCCAAGAGTCCTGCGCTGATTTCCGGACTGATGGATAAAGCGGGTGAGCTGGGTTTGCTCGGAACGGCGGTTCCGGAAGAGTTTGGAGGTTTTGGAATGAATTTCAACACTTCCATGCTGGTAGCGGAAGCGACGGGAGCCGGCAATTCTTTCTCGGTGGCGCTTTCGGCGCACACGGGTATCGGGACGCTCCCCATCCTTTATTATGGCAATGAAGAGCAGAAGTCGCGATATCTCCCCAAACTCGCCTCGGGTGAATGGAAAGCAGCTTACTGCCTCACAGAGCCTGATTCAGGGTCGGATGCCAATTCAGGTAAAACAAAGGCAAAACTGAGCGCCGACGGGCAGCATTATGTGATCAATGGTCAGAAAATGTGGATCACGAACGGCGGCTTCGCGGATGTGTTTATTGTTTTTGCCAAAGTGGAAGAAAATGGCGAGACCGATAAAAATCTGACCGCATTCATCATCGAGAAGTCGTTTGGTGGCATTACAATGAACGAGCCCGAACATAAAATGGGCATCAAAGGATCGGATACGCGGCAATTGTTCTTCAACGACTGTCCCGTACCGGTAGGAAACATGCTTTCGGAACGGGGTAACGGGTTTAAAATAGCAGTTAATATCCTCAATGTCGGCCGGATCAAGCTCTCGGCGGCAGCGCTGGGCGGCTCCAAGCGTGTAGCTTCGCAGGCGATACAATATGCCAACGAGCGCAAGCAGTTCGGAACAGCGATTGCCAATTTCGGGGCGATCAAACACAAGCTGGCCGAAATGGCGGTAGGAATGTTCGCGACAGAATCGGCGGCTTACCGTGTTGGACAAAATATAGATGACCTCATCCAGGCCTTCAAAGAGAAGGGAATGAACGATGCCGAAGCGAAATTGAAGGCCCTGGAAGAATTTGCGATTGAGTGCGCGATCATGAAAGTGCATGGATCGGAAGTGCTGGATTTTGTGGTGGACGAAGGTGTGCAGGTGTATGGGGGGATGGGTTTCTCGGCCGATGCGCCCATGGATCGTGCCTATCGCGATAGCCGGATCAACCGGATCTTTGAAGGGACCAACGAAATCAACCGCTTATTGGTAGTAGATATGCTCCTGAAACGTGCGATGAAAGGCCATCTTAACCTGATGGGGCCGGCCATGGCGGTAGGTAAGGAGATTTTATCGATCCCCGATTTCAGCTCGGATGAAGACGAAGCCGTTTTTGCCGCGGAGAAAAAGGTAATCAAAAACCTGAAAAAGGCGGCGCTGATGATCGCCGGTGCGGCGGTGCAGAAGTTTATGATGAAACTTTCTGAGGAACAGGAGATTATCATGAGCTTGGCCGATATGGTGATTGAAATTTATGTGGCCGAATCCGTGTTATTGCGGGTGGAGAAACGAATCGGGATGCTGGGTGATGAGGCGAATGCCCTGCATAAGGACATAGCGCTTATTTACCTCAATCGCGCCGTGGAAAGAGTGAACAATGCGGGTCGCTCGGCGATTACCAGTTTTGCCGAAAGTGATGAGCTCCGTGTAATGCTCATGGGACTGAAAAGATTTACGAAGATCGAGCCTATGAACCTCAAAGACGCGCGCCGCCGGATCGCCGACGAGCTGATAGCCAAAAATGATTATGTCTTTTAAAAAACTATAAATACCTCAGGCGAATAACCTGCTACAACTGAAAACCAAAATGTACACGTTTGAAAGCCGCATCTGACTCAGATGCGGCTTTTTTGTATCTTGGTAAAAGGTTTTCGATTATTGGTCAAAATGCGCAATTTTGGGAAACCAAAAACGACGCCTTTCTCGTTAGGTATTAGGTTTCTTTTTTGAGTCAAATAGCAAAAATAATTACGTTGGATTCTCTACTAGCTACTGAAAAACCACCTTTCATGACCTTGCATTCCGTGGATCTGCGTACCACAGGCCAGTTTCCTGCATTACTGCTGGATTATCTCGATCAGAAACCGACGCTTGACTCTTTTTACAGCATTTTCCCGACGTTGGAGAATGCAGAAAAGGCTATTTTGAATAAAAAGGACTTCACCGCGGACAAGCGGAAAACGCTCGTGGACGTGCTCACAAAGCAGTACCGTGGCCTGCCTTACCTGCCCGATTTCTCAGTTTTACTACAAGAGAATACCTTCACCGTTACTACCGGCCACCAGCTGAATATTTTCACCGGGCCGTTGTACATCATATACAAGATCGTTACGATCATCAAGCTCGCGGAGGCACTGAAAGCGAAGTATCCGGAGTACAATTTCGTACCCGTTTACTGGATGGCTACGGAAGATCATGACTTTGAAGAAATCGCAACTTTCCATCTTTTTGGGCAGACGCACAAATGGACGGGCGAGCACAAAGGTGCCGTCGGAAGGTTGAATCCAAAGGAATTGGAAGGTATTTTGAAGCAATTGCCGGATAAACCGCTGCTGTTTGCGAAGGCTTATCTTGAAAATAATACATTGGCGGACGCCGTGCGATGTTACATGCACGAGCTCTTCGGACGTTACGGGCTGGTGAGTCTCGACGCCGACAACGCAGATTTGAAACGGCACTTCCTGCCCGTTATTCAGGAAGAACTAAAAGACTCCATTTCGGAAAAAATCGTTACAGAAACCACTTCCCGGTTGAATGCGCTCGGCTACCACACTCCCCTGCATGCGCGCGAAATCAATTTCTTCTATCTTGACGACAACCTGCGCGAGCGCATCGTGCGCGAAGGCGACGTTTTCAAGGTGCTGAATACCGAACTGGAATTTAGCGAAGCAGAATTGCTGGCACTGGCCGAGAGCAATCCGGAACGTTTCAGTCCGAATGTGATCCTGCGGCCGTTGTACGAGGAAGTGATTTTACCCAACCTTGCGTATATAGGCGGGCCGTCAGAAGTGCCTTATTGGATGCAGCTGAAAGGCGTTTTCGACCATTTTGGTGTTCCTTATCCGATGCTGATGCCGAGAAACTTCGCATTATACATGAACGGGCATCAGTATAAGAAGGCACAGAAGCTGAAAATTGATTATAAAGACCTGTTCCTCGATGATATTGCATTACGCAAGACATTCATCGAACGCAATACCGAGCACGAGCTGAACCTGAACGAGCAAAAAGAAGCATTCAATGCCATTTTTGACCAGATACTTTCCAAAGCGACGGACGTGGACCAAACCATGCACGGCGCGGTGAAAGCCGAGCAGACACGTCTACTAAACTCATTGAAACACCTTGAAAAGCGCATTATCCGCGCCGAGGAGCGTAATCATGAGTCGGAGATTGAGCAATTGCTGACGCTTAAAAACAAACTGTTCCCGAACGGAATCGCCCAGGAACGGTTTGATAATCTGCTGAATTTCTATATTAATGACCCTCAGTTTATCCAGAAACTTTACAATGCCTTCGATCCGCTGGATTTCAGGTATAATGTGCTGCTGGAAGAATAGAAGAGGGGGGTTAATTCTTCATTTTTACATCACCGAAGACCGAGGTAACGGTAATCTTGGGCCCGCCACCGGAACCTACTTTCCCCTGGTAATGCTTCATTTTGTCGGGTCTGCCGTCTTTATCCGGTTGCATTGAGAAATTGATGTTCTCTGTCGGGTAACTGAATTTACCATACGTTACACTTACATTGAACTGATTGGATTCGGCAGGCAGCACGATCGAAGAGTATTGCGCCTGGATATCCACATTTTGGGCTGAATGCATCAGCTCGTCGATTTTGAAATTCCCCGAATAATTGAGCTTGATTTTACCGGTACCGCGGATCGTCCCGATTTTAGCCCCTGAGTAATCGATAGCGGCATCCAGATTCACGACGTCGCCGATCGTCAGTTCGCCAAATTTGTTGCTTAGCCATACTTTCTTAGCCTGATCGAGCTTCACATTGGAATATTGGCAATCCAGCTTACCGCCATCCATTTTGCCAATTTTTGCATTCCCAAACTGCACTTCAATCACATTGTCCGGGTTTTCGAGCAGCATAGCCATAAAATTCCCGTGCTTGGAATCGACCGTCAGCGGCGCGTAAAATGAAGGAATATCGGTATTGCCGAACTTGTTGCGAACGGTGAGCGAATTCTCTTTCGGCATGTAGATCGTGTAATCGATCTGAATGAAATTCTTGTCGCCCTTGCTCTTGTTCCAGCCATTGTTGCCGAATTGGCCGCGATCGATGCGGGTGGTGAGGCTGATGACGTTTTTGACACGCTTTTCATCGATATTCACCGAGCTGAGGTATTCTGCGGCGCGGTTATCGGAGGGCGCGTTGGCGGTTACCACAATCTCCACTTTAATTTCTTCCTTGGCCCACAGATTCACTTTTACGAGGCCGAACTGGTTGTCAACTTCAAGCGCATCGCTCTTTCTGACGTCGAACACTTTCACAATATTCCTCCGCTTTTCTATCAGTCCGTTCTGTTCTGAATCGTCGGGATCGAGGGCTGCGCTGGCCACCTGCGGGAGTACGGAGATCGCACTAAATAACAGGAGCTGCGCTATTTTCTTTATCGTTATCATTTTTCACTTTGTTAATACGTTGCAAAATTTCCAGTTGTTGGTTCAGCAGATCAACCTGTAATTGCAGGTTCTGAACCATTGCTTCAAGCAGTGCTTCCTGGTTAGGGGCGTTCGACAAGTTGGAACGGAGGTTTTTATAGCTCGATTCCAGACTTTCCAAATCAGCGGAGAAATCTTTGTACAGCTCGGGATTATTCCGGGCCAGCTTGATGATCTCCTCCCTTTTTTGGTCTATTGCAACATTGTATTGATTGAATTCGCGGGCGTATGCGGGAACTTTCAGGGCCACGCGCGGATCACGGGTGATGCCGTATTCGTTATTGAGGTAAACCAGAAACCCGATCCCGAGCGCCAGAAATACCCCCGCGGCAATACGCCAGTCGAAATAAGGGTTATTCAGACGCCTGATTTTTTTTTTCGATTTTTCAGGTACTATCGGAATCTCGTTGTGTAGTTGGCTCTCAATCTGGCTCCATAAAGAATCCTGCGGTAAGAAAGTATCAAATCCATCCCTGTTATCTCGCACAAACCGCTCCAATCGATCCTTTTTATCAGAAGAATTTTTCATAGATTAATTAACTTGTCAAGTGTAAATAATAGTCTCAAATCCGTAATAGTTTAAGGGTTTAATATCTTTTACTCCTGGTGCCTGCTGTTGTTCTAGTCATTTGCCGCGATCCGCCGCGCGGTCAGGCATTGTCATTTTTAGTCATGTATTGTCAAGTGTTGTCACTTGTTGTTTCTCTCCCATTTGATTATCCATGACCATACCTGACTACCTCCTGACCACATCTGACCGTTTCGTTACCGTACCAGCATCTCGGTCAATTTACGTTTTGCCCTCATATATTGCGTCCGGGAGGTGGTTTCGCTGATCCCGAGCACTTCACCGATTTCTTCATGGTCGTAGCCTTCGAACAAATACAGGCTCAGTACCACCCGGTAACCATCCGGCAATTTCTGTACCGCGTTGCGTACCCTTTCTATTTCAAGCGTCGTGTCGCTCTCATCCAGTCCGAAAGAGTCGTCATTCCGGTCACTTTGCTCCAATGTTTCGTGGAATTCGTCGATTTCCACCCATTTTACCTTCCTGCTGCGCATGTGGTTGATAGCCTTGTTGACCACGATTTGCTTCAACCATGCCCCAAACGTCGACTGCTGCCTGAACTGGTGGAGGTTCGTGAATGCATCCACGAAGGCCTCCTGCAAAGCATCCTCAGCCTCTCCCAAATGGTTCAGTATCCGCATGCAGATGTTGAACATGGCTTTTGAGTAATGTTTATAAAGCTCGTATTGCGCTTTGCGCTCTCCGAGTTTACAACGCTCTACCAGTTCGACGTGCCGGTCGGGGTAAATTTGTGTTTTCAAGCAGAAGGTTTATATTTTGAACGTTCTGAACCAAAGACAATCGTTTATGCGGCATGTTGCATTTGTTTTAAAAATTTTTTCAAAATGCCGCATACCGAACAAAGGAGGCATACCGTGTTGTTCTTAGAAGAAGGCAGGGTTATCTTTGTACTGCCTTGATGCAATCTACCGATTTAGTACATGAAAACTTTCAATATCCCCGATTTTTACCGGAGCCGCATTATCACGCCGATCAAGGAATTTCGCCGTAAAAACGACAAATTAAAAAGGGATTACTCCCCGACGGTGCTCGATTTCGGACCGGTCCAGTTTCTCATCGCGCGGCATTTTGGGTTCTGTTACGGGGTAGAGAACGCGATCGATATTGCGTACAAAGCCATTGCCGAAAATCCGGGCAAGCGCATTTTCCTTTTGAGTGAAATGATCCATAATCCTGATGTCAACCGTGATCTCATGGAGCGTGGCGTGCAGTTTATCATGGACACTAAAGGCAAGCAGCTTATTGACTGGGAGCAGCTCACGGCGGAGGATATTGTGATCGTTCCGGCGTTTGGTACAACGGTGGAAAATCAGCAGAAAATAGCAGGGCTGGGTGCAGGAGAATATATATATGACACGACCTGCCCGTTTGTGGAAAAAGTCTGGAACCGCGCCGCGCAGATCGGTGGGAAGGATTACACGATTGTAGTCCATGGAAAGCCAAACCACGAGGAGACCCGTGCGACATTCTCCCATAGCAAGGAAAATGCCCCGACTGTCGTGGTCGAGAATATGAAACAGGCGCAAGTTCTGGCAGAATATATGACGGGGGCCAGACCTGCATCGCAGTTTTTCGAGGATTTCAAAAATCAGTACTCCGAAGGTTTTGATCCCGAAAAGGATTTACAGCGCATTGGCGTCGTGAATCAGACTACCATGCTGGCTTCCGATACGCAAGGCATTGCCGATCACCTCAAAAATGTGATGATCCGGCATTATAATCTGCGCCAGGAAGAGGTCGAAGACCGTTTCGCGAATACGCGTGATACATTATGCTACGCGACGAACGATAACCAGGATGCCACCTATGCATTGCTTACACACGACGCCGACCTGGTGATTGTGGCTGGTGGCTATAATAGTTCCAACACTTCCCATTTGGTCGAGCTGTGCGAACAGAAGTTTCCGACTTATTTTATCGAATCGGTTGACAAAATTCTCGACGGGCAGCTGATCCGCCATTTTGATCTGCATAAAAAGGAGGAAACCGTGACCGAAAATTATATTCCGGACAAAAATCCCGTGCGTATCATGCTCACGTGCGGGGCGTCGTGCCCGGATGCGGTGGTGGAAGGAATTCTGGTGCGGCTGCTTTCATTTTTTGAAGAGGCCAGGCCGATCGAAGACGTGATGCAGGCATTTTGAAGCAGCGGTTGCCGCTAAATCTGGCAGGAGCACCGTTGAATCATTTGAAAGAGGTTATTAAGAGCGAATTAACTTGTATAGTTTAATTTAGGCGGATGGTTTTGGTTACAAAAATCATCCGCTTTTTATATCTGCTTTCCTATGAAAAAGACTGCCATCCTAAGTTCTTTTTGCCTCCTTTTTTTTGTCTGGTTTTTTAGCAGCTGTTCATCCTTCAATGAGGTCCGCATTGCGGGGACCAACTTCACCGAAGAGGTAGGGCAATCGCAAAACCTGGTATTTACCTTTAATAAGGACCTGGTTTCGGCCGCCGAGCTGAACAACTGGGATTCGACGCAATATGTGACATTCGAACCGGCTGTTCGGGGTAAGTTCAAATGGAGCGCACCGAATGAGCTCGTCTTTTCGCCCGTCGCAAGCTTCGGAGCCGCTACGTCCTACAAGGCACAATTGACCGACCTGATTACGGAAAAAACGGATAAGGAGAAAAAATACAAGCTTTCCCAGGACCCGATCACTTTTCACACGCCCTATTTGCAACTCGTGGAAACCGAAAGCTGGTGGACATTGTCGCAGGAATCAGGCAGGCAGGAGGCGCGGCTGCGATTGCATTTTAACTATCCGGTGAATGGGCAGAATGTGGCGGAGAAATTGAAAGTACTATTCGAAAACCAGCCATTGGATTATCGCCTGTTGCCCTCGCAGGATGAATCGTCGGTTACGCTGGCTTTTGCCAAAATGGGTAGGGCGGATAATAGTGAAACGCCGGTCAACATCGCGATCGACAAAGGCGTGAAGGTGCAAAACACCTCATACAGCAGCCAGGAAGCACTTGCGAAAACCGTCAGCATTCCTTCCCCGCTGCATCTGGAAGTGGTGGATATTAAAACAGGCTTTGAAAACAATGCGGGTTATGCACGGATCATCACCACCCAGGAACTTGATAAGGAGAGCATTGCCAATAGCTTCACCGTAAACCCCGAAGCTGCGACAGAAACCGAACCGACCGAGAATGGCTTTATTCTTCGGGGCAATTTTAACGAGACGGAAACCTATGTGCTGCAACTGAAACAATCGCTGAAAGGCGTTTTGGGACATGCTTTGGAAGAAGAAACTTCACGAGACCTGTTTTTCGGTAAAATGCCCGCGGCGATTTCTTTCGCCAACAAAAAGGGGCTGTATTTGTCCTCTAAAAGTTCGAGAAACATCGGTGTCAATATCGTGAATGTACCCAAAGTGCAGGTGCGCATTTCGAAGTTGTATGCTAATAATATCCTGCATTATATCCACAACAACCGTTGGAGCGACTACGCGTACGTGGGCGACGACTGGCAACCGACTGGTAATTTCAATTACAGCGACGACCGTGAGAACCAATTGAGCGATGTGATTGTCAACAAAATCGTCGAGACCGAAAATCTTTCCAAAAACAAAGGCGTATCCGCATTGAACATTGCATTGCCGGATGACAACAGGCGACAGGGCGTTTATTTGGTTTCAGTGAATTCTTCTGAGGAATTTTATCTCGGAGCGACCAAGCTCGTCTCTATTTCCGATATAGGCCTTATCGCCAAGCAGGGCCAGGATGAATTGTGGGTTTTTGCCAATTCCATTAAAACCAACGAGCCGATCAAAGACCTCGAACTGACGCTGGTAAGCTCGAATAATCAAACGGTACACACCTTAAAAACCGACGGCGATGGCATTGCGCATGTAGATAAGCTGAGTGAAAAAGCGCCCGGCTTCAAGATTGCGATGATTACGGCAAGCTCGGAGGACGATTTTAATTACCTGTTACTCGAAGATACCCAGGTGCTTACCTCGCGGTTTGATGTGGAAGGCTTGCGGGATAATGCATCGGGTTACCAGGTATTCATCTATGGTCAGCGCGATATTTACCGGCCGGGCGAGACCATGCATTTTAATACGGTGCTCCGTACACAAGACTGGAAAACGGCGGCCAAAGTACCTTTGAAACTCCGGCTGTTAACTCCGAACGGCAGGGAATTCAGGACGTGGCGCAAAACGACAAACGAACAAGGGGCCGTGGAATCCGAAATCCCCCTCGATGCTGGCGTACTTACCGGTACTTACATTCTTGAAGTTTACAATGCGAATGAGGTCTTGTTGGGTTCTCAGGCTGTGAGTGTAGAAGAATTTATGCCCGATCGCATTAAAGTCGATCTCAGCGGGGCTGCCAAAGATTATGCTTCGGGTCAGAAGGTTTCACTTACGGCTACGGCGACGAATTTGTTTGGCCCGCCCGCGAGCAGCCGCACGTATGAAATGGACTTCCAGTTACAGCGGAAAGGCTTTTCTGCCAAAGCATTTCCTGAATATACATTCGATATCCCCGCCGAAACCACTTTCGAGCGCGATAGCCGCCATGGCATTACCAATGAGCAGGGGCAGGCCAATGAGCAGTTTACCTTGCTATCCGGGTTACAGGATATCGGCGTGCTCGAAGGCAAGATTTACGTAACGGTCTTCGACGAAAATGGTCGGCCTGTCAACCGATTGCAACGCTTCGACGTGTACACTCAGCCGGTATTTTATGGCATCCGGTTACCGGATACTTACGTCGGCACCAATGCTCCGGTTCCCGTTGATATTGTGGGGGTTGGCAAGAATGGCGCATTGCAGAATGGTGCGATTGCGGCCATCGAAGTGGTGCGACTGGAATACCAAACGGTTGTGGAAAAGAAATATGATCGTTTGCAATATACCTCACGCAAAAGCGAGAAATTGGTTTATTCGAATAAACTGACGCTTACGGGCGGCAAAGGTACGTTCAGATATGTGCCCACAGTTTCGGGCGAGTATGAGGTACGTGTGCGACGCCCGGGTGCTGCGCATTACACGCTCGCGAATTTCTATGCTTATGGCTACGGTTATACACAGTATTCTTCGTTCGAGGTGAGTAATGAGGGCCGTGTGCTGATGGAAACGGATAAAGAACGGTACAAAACCGGCGAATCGGCGAAAGTTCTTTTCAAAACGCCATTTGACGGAAGGTTGCTCGTGACGATGGAGCGTAATAATGTGTTGGAACAACATATTCTCACCACTGAAAAGAAAGCCGCCGAACTGACATTCAAAATCAAAGAAGAGCATTTGCCGAACGTATTCGTAACCGCAACGTTGATCAGGCCGTTGGACGCATCGGATATGCCGCTGACGGTGGCGCATGGGTTCGAGCCGATCCTGGTAGATGATCCCGACCGCAAATTACCGGTTACGATTACAGCTGTTGAAAAGTCGCGTTCCAAAACAAAGCAGCAGATCCGGATCAAAACCGAGCCGAATACGGAGGTGACGCTGGCGGTAGTGGATGAGGGTATTTTGCAGATCAAAAACTCCAAAACGCCGGATATCCATGGCCATTTTTATCAAAAGCGGGCATTGGAGGTTTCCAGCCACGATTTATATGCGCAACTTTTCCCTGAACTGACGGTCTCGGGAACATCCAGCTCGGGTGGTGATGGTTATGATTTGGAAAGAAGGATCAACCCACTGAGTAATGGCCGGACAGAACTGGTGTCGTTTTGGAGCGGCCAGTTGAAAGCGAATGGCAGCGGCGATGTTACTTTCGATGTCAATATCCCGCAATTTAGTGGCGATCTGCGCATTATGGCGGTGGCTTATAAGGACAATGCATTCGGTTCGGCTACCGGGAATATGAAAGTAGCAGATCCGATCGTGATCAGTGCGGGGTTGCCTCGTTTTCTGAGTCCGGGCGACGAACTGGTTTTGCCTGTGAATATCAGCAATACAGAATCCAAAGCGACAACGGCGACGGTTTCCGTACAGCTGTCTGGCCCGTTGGCAGCCGGAGCTGCGCCGGTTACCCAAAATATTAATATACCTGCCGGAAAGGAAAGCCGTGCCATGTTTGCAGTGAAAGCTGCGACGGCCATCGGTATCGGGAAGGTGGTGGTGAAGGTGAATGCTTTTAAGGAAACATTCGTCAATCAGACCGAAATTACCGTTCGCCCGGCGTCACCATTGCTTAAAACCAGCGCATCCGGCCTCATTGCAGGCGACAAACAGGGTTTGATCGACCTTAAATCTTCGTTCATCCCTGCTACAAGCAGCAGCCAGGTGGTGTTGAGCCGTTCGCCGCTCGTGCAAGGAGGCGGAAAGGCATTATCGACATTGTTAGGCTATCCTTACGGTTGTTTGGAACAAACGGTTTCCAAAGCTTTCCCGCAGATTTACTTTGCGGACCTCAGCAAGGCAATGGCTGCACCGGTTTACACGGTAAGGAGCGGAGAAAGTGATTTTAACCCGATGACCAATGTGCAACAGGCCATTCGGAAAGTGGAATCGCAGCAGCTTTTCAATGGAGGTATGGGAATGTGGCCGGGAGCGCAACTCGAAGACTGGTGGGCGACGGCCTATGCCGTGCATTTCCTGGAAGAAGCGCGTCGGGCAGGTTTTGAAGTCAATGCCAAAACGCTCAGCCGCGCGGTGGAATACCTGACCGCCCAAAGCGGCACGACGGCTAATAGGGAAGTCGTGATTGCAAGTACGAACAACGGATTGGCTTACGAGGGGCAGCCGAAAGGTACACAGACCAAAAAGACAGTAGCCCGCCGCGAAGCCATTTACTCGCTTTATGTGCTGGCATTGAATGGTCACCCGAACCGCGCTTCGATGAATTATTACAAACAAAATCCGCATTTGCTTACCCAGGATTCGCAATATCTGCTGGCCGGGGCATACCAGCTTGCAGGTGATGCACGGAGCTTCAATGCGTTGCTGCCCAAGAAATACACAGCCGAAAATGCGGGGCATTACTATGACAACAGCTACTCATCCCCGTTGAGAAATATGTCTCTGGTTTTAAATACATTGATAGAATCTGACCCTTCCAATTCGCAAATCCCGGTGTTGGGCCGTCAGCTTTCGCTGGCTATTCAATCGGCTTCGTACCTGAATACGCAGGAAGCTGCATTTGCGGTACTTGCATTGGGTAAACTGGCAAAAAAGACGTCCAATTCGACCGTAACGGCCTCTGTTTCTGCGAATGGAAAGTCGCTCGGTCAGTTTTCGGGTAAGGAGTTGAAGATTTCAAAAGGTGTTTTGAACCAGAAACTGCTCGTGAAAACGCAGGGCAAAGGCGATCTGTACTGGTTCGCGCAGACGGACGGTATGTCGGCTACGGGAACTTATGTGGAAGAAGATCAGGGTATCAGCATTCGTCGCCAGTTCCTTACCCGCAATGGTGAACCTGTGCAGACTTTCCATCAAAACGACCTCGTCGTGGTGAAGCTTACGCTTAACAGCAACAACGGCTTGCCCGTAGAAGATATCGTTATCACCGACCTGCTGCCGGCGGGCTTCGAAATCGAAAACCCGCGTATCACCGAGCCACGTGACATGCCATGGATCACGAATGCAGCCGTTCCGGAATACTATGATATCCGCGACGACCGCATTCATTTCTTCACCAACGCCGATGGTCAGCCAAGGACATTCTACTACCAGGTGAGAATCGTGGCCAAAGGCACGTTTACAATCGGCCCGGCCGCAGCGGATGCCATGTATCGTGGCGAGTACCGCAGCTACTCGGGCGGCGGCAAGATCACCGTCGAATAGTCTAGAAAGAGAAACTACGCAAAATCAGTCCACCAATGATGGCTCCCGCAATGGGGGCCACAACGGGGATCCAGCCATAGCCCCAGTCGGAACTGCCTTTGTTGGGAATGGGCAGAATGGCATGAGCGATGCGCGGGCCCAGGTCGCGTACCGGGTTGATCGCATAGCCGGTAGTGCCGCCAAGCGACAAACCAATGCTCCAAACCAGCATACCCACCAGATAGGGCGCTACACCCGAGGGGATGCCGCCTTTTTCCGGGTCTGACGTGCCGGCGTAGCCGATAGCGACGATGCCGACGATCAATATTACCGTTGCGATAAATTCACTCAGAAAATTGGCCCCGGTGCTTCTGATCGCCGGGTCGGTCGAAAAGCAGGCCAGTTTGGCGCCGCCGTCTTCCGTCGCTTTCCAATGCGGCAGGTATTGCAGCCAGACCAGCACGGCGCCGAGGAAGGCACCTATCAACTGGGCTGGAATGAAAGTTGAAATAAGGCTGTAATCATTTTGAAGTACTGCAAAACCCACAGTTACCGCAGGATTAAGGTGCGCCGCCGCGCTGCCGAATGCATTCGCCGTGAACACCCCGAACATCACCGCAAACGCCCAGCCTGCCGTAATGACGATCCAGCCACCGCTTTCGCCTTTGGTTTTTTTCAACACGACATTGGCGACCACGCCGTTGCCTAACAAAATAAGGACCATTGTTCCGACTAATTCTCCAACGAAAGGCGAAGGCTGCATGTGCTTTGTAAAATCAAGGTTAAAAACGAATATGCGAATAGTTTTATAATTTCTATTTCCAATCCCAAAAAGAATTTTTCATTCCTGTTTTACCATTTTAGGACCATGAATTCTGCTAACTTTGCCTGATAATCAATTTTTGTATTGAAAATCATGTCATTAAATCAGCTTACGGCGATCTCTCCGGTTGATGGCCGTTATTACAAACAAGTATCTGAACTTTCGGCTTATTTCTCGGAATATGCCCTGATTTACTACCGGGTGTATGTGGAAATCGAGTATTTCATTGCACTCTGCGAAATTCCCCTCCCTCAGCTATCAGAATTTGACAAGAAGAAATACGCGTCGCTGCGCAAGATCTATGAAGATTTCAGCGAGGCTGACGCATTGCATATAAAGGACATCGAAAAGGTGACCAACCACGATGTAAAGGCTGTCGAGTACTTCATCAAGGAGCAGTTCGAGAAGCTGGGCATTGAATCTTACCAGGAATTTATCCACTTCGGCCTTACTTCCCAGGATATCAACAACACGGCGATCCCGCTTTCGCTGAAAGACGCGATGGAGCGGCAGATCAAACCATTGTTCCGTCAGGTACTTTTCGTGTTGAAGAGAATGTCGATCGAATGGAAGAACGTACCGATGCTCGCGTTCACGCACGGGCAGCCCGCGTCGCCTACACGTGTAGGCAAGGAGTTCCTGGTGTTTGTAGAGCGTTTGGAGCGTCAGCTCGAAATGCTCGATAAAATCCCGCATTCAGCGAAATTCGGAGGGGCAACGGGTAACTTCAACGCGCACCATGTTGCGTATCCGAAACAGGACTGGATGGCATTCGGCCACCATTTTGTGGAAGGTTTGGGACTGAAAAGAAGCCGCCACACCACGCAGATTGAGCACTACGATAACCTGGCCGCTACTTTCGATTGTCTGAAACGCCTCAATACGATCCTCACCGATCTTAACCGTGACATGTGGACGTACATTTCAATGGGTTATTTCAAACAGAAGATCAAAGCCGGTGAAGTAGGTTCATCGGCGATGCCGCACAAGGTAAACCCGATCGATTTCGAAAACTCCGAAGGTAACCTGGGGCTCGCGTCGGCATTGTTCGAGCATTTCGCATCCAAATTGCCCGTTTCCCGCCTCCAACGCGACCTTACCGACTCAACGGTGCTGCGCAATATCGGCGTACCTATCGCACACTTGGCCATCGCTTTGAACTCCCTGTTGAAAGGTTTAGGCAAAGTGGAATTGAACGGCGAGGTACTGAAAGCGGAACTGGAAGACAACTGGGCAGTGGTATCCGAGGCGATCCAGACTATTCTCCGTCGCGAAAGCTATCCGAAGCCTTACGAAGCATTGAAAGAGCTGACGCGTACCAACGAAAAAATTACTCACGACTCCATCTCGCGCTTCATCGAAACACTGGATGTGTCTGAAAAAATACGGGAGGAACTTCGCGCATTGAGCCCATTCAACTACCTGGGTGTTGTAGAAGAGACTTTTTAAGGAAGTCACACCCCCAATTCATCCCTGATCTTCTCCTGCCAGTCGCGTGGGAGAAGATCCATCAAATTCACATCACATAGCGTCGCAATGCGACAGTAATGCTCCATTTCAATTTTGGTGGAGCCGGTTTCCCATTTGTGGTACCCTACCTGGGAAACGCCGAGCAAGTCGGACATTTGTCTCTGAGAGAGTGCATTATCTCTGCGGTACCTGATCAGGATTTGCGAAATAACCATCGTGTCGGTTTAAAGCGTGAATGCTTTGAACCGGGGCAGGCGGTACGGTAATGAGTGGCGTGAGTATAGTTAATGTTGAATGATTGAATGACTGAATGATTGAATGACTGAATGATTGAATGAATAATGTCTATTCAATCATTCAATCATTCGGTCATTCAACATTAAAATTTTACCCGCATTTCGACGAGCCGCAATCTTTGCACGTCAAACATCCCTCCTGATAGAGCAAGTTCGTCGAGCCGCAGTTCTGGCATTTCTGCTTCACGGCTTCCGTGCCATCCGGGATATAGCGTTTCAATGCGCGTGCAACGCCGGCTTTCCAGGTGTTGATCGCCTCGTCGAGTTGGAGGCTGCTGATCAGGTCTACGACCTTTTCGATCGGCATTCCGTGTCGCAGCGTACTGGAAATCAGTTTCGCATAATTCCAGTATTCGGGATTGAATTTGTAAGACAATCCTTCGATTGTGGTTTTGTAGCCGCGGGTGTTTTTGTATTGAAAATCATAGCGCGAGCTGCCGTCGGCTTCCCGGTTTTTGATGATAACCCCTTCATTCACCCAGCGCGGGATCAGAATACCATCCTCATCATCCGCAAAACCGGTGAAAATCTCGTACGGGCGGCCGTCGATCAGGCCGATGAATGCGATCCATTTGTCTTTTTTGTTCTGAAAACGTACCACATCGGCTTCGAGCGTCTGCGGGCGCTCGGTTGGGAATGGTGCCGGCGAGCCGTCTTTCGGTTCCTCCTTTTTCTCGGAGTTGGAGATCAATACCCCCGAGCGCGAACCGTCACGGTACACGGTCACGCCCTTGCAACCCGCTTTCCATGCTTCCATGTAGCATTCGCCCACAAGCTCCTCCGTCACGTCGTTCGGCATGTTGATAGTCACACTGATCGAGTGATCTACCCATTGCTGGATAACGCCCTGCATTTTTACCTTTTTGAGGTAATCCACATCATTGGAGGTAGCTTTGTAGTAAGGCGATTTCTTAACCAGTTCGTCGAGGTCTTTCTGCGAATAATTGTTGTTGGTATCGAGACCATTTACCTCCATCCATTCCTTAAAACGGTGGTGGAAAACGACGTATTCTTCCCACGAATCGCCTACCTCGTCCACGAAATCCACACGGACGTCCTTATCGTTCGGATTTACCTTTCTTCTTCTTTTATAAACCGGAAGGAAAACAGGCTCGATTCCCGAGGTGGTTTGTGACATCAAGCTCGTCGTGCCGGTTGGTGCGATGGTAAGCAATGCAATGTTCCGGCGGCCGTATTCGAGCATTTCATAGTAAAGCTGCGCGTCGGCTTCTTTCAGGCGGTTGATGAACGGGTTATTTTTTTCTCTCTCCGAATCAAAAATGGCAAATGGGCCACGCTCCTTGGCTGTGTGGACCGATCCGCGATAAGCCTCGAGCGCGACGGTTTTGTGAATTTCCACCGCGAATGCATTGCCCTCGTCACTTCCGTAGCGCAGGCCCAATGCAGCCAGCATATCTCCCTCCGCCGTGATACCGATACCGGTACGGCGGCCTTCCCTGGCTTTGGTCTGGATATTCAGCCAAAGGTTGCGTTCTACGCGTTTCACTTCGGCATCTTCGGGATCTTCATCAATTTTTTGCAGGATGGCGTCGATCTTTTCGAGTTCAAGGTCGATAATGTCGTCCATCATGCGCTGTGCCGCCGCAATGTGCTTTTTGAACAGCTCCCAATTGAACCGGGCTTTGCCGGTAAATGCATCTTCCACGTACGAGAAGAGGTTAATGGCCAGCAAACGGCAGGAATCGTAGGCGCAAAGCGGGATTTCGCCGCATGGGTTGGTCGAAATGGTTTGATAACCCAGGTCGGCGTAGCAGTCGGGTACGGATTCGCGGATAATGGTATCCCAGAACAAAATACCCGGCTCGGCCGATTGCCACGCATTATGTACAATTTTCTTCCAGAGCGCGGTTGCATCGATATCCTTAATGTGTGAAGGACTGTCGCTTTTGACGGGGTATTGCTGGCGATAAGTAGTGCCTGAATCTACCGCTTTCATGAACTCGTCATCGATCCGTACAGACACGTTGGCGCCGGTAACTTTGCCCTGTTCCATTTTGGCGTCGATGAAGCTCTCTGAATCCGGATGTTTAATCGAAACAGAAAGCATCAATGCGCCCCGGCGTCCATCCTGCGCCACTTCGCGGGTCGAGTTGGAGAAGCGCTCCATGAACGGCACGATACCGGTCGATGTCAGCGCGGAATTTTTTACCGGCGAACCTTTCGGGCGGATATGCGACAGGTCGTGCCCGACACCACCGCGACGTTTCATGAGCTGTACCTGCTCCTGGTCGATCTTCATAATGCCGCCGTACGAATCCGACACGCCATTGTTGCCGATCACAAAGCAATTGGACAGCGAGGCGATCTGGTAAGGATTGCCGATGCCCGTCATGGGACTGCCTTGCGGGATAATGTATTTGAAATCTTTGATCAGATCGAAAATCTCTGCTTCGCTCAGCGGATTCGGATAGCGCTGCTCGATGCGCGCGATTTCCGACGCGATCCGGCGGTGCATGTCGTTCGGCGTCGCTTCATAAATAGCTCCGAACGAATCTTTCAACGCATATTTATTCACCCAAACACGGGCAGCAAGGTCGTCGCCCCTGAAATATTCCAGCGAGGCCTGAAAGGCTTCGTCACTGGTGTAGGTTCTTTCTGATTGTGAAGATTTTATAGATTCCATTAGGTGGTATCAGACGTTTTTTGAAGAAGTTGAGAGTTTCAAATTTACATATTTTGGAATTTAAATGAAAAGTGTTTTGATAAAAAGTTTTCAAATATTTTAAGTTAAATATTTGTATTTCAATATGTTGATATATTTTGAAATTCAAAAAGTTTACAAATTTTGTTTTTCCTGTAAAATGTGATATTGAAATTTTTTGCAAAAAAAATACCGGCTCACTAACGAAGCCGGCAATTTCTAATTACTATGGCGAAATTTTATCTTAAGTCGTTGGTACGCTGATTTTCTCAGGTTAGAAACTGACCGAATGCTGCTCGATGAGTGCAGGCCATTCGGCCAGCTCGGGAATGCCCGGCTTGCGCTTGCCGAAGAACTGGTTGAACATCACACCGTCCTTGTCGATGAGTTCAATACCGGTCACGACGCCGTCTGCGGTAGGCTTTCTCACCACCCAGGCCTCGTCTATGGCGTCTTCGCGCAAATGCAGGTTAAACTCCGGGTCCATTACGTTCAGCCACGGGCCCATAACAAAGATTTTTTTGATCGGACCAGTGTGGATTTGAATGCAGTTTGGGTTCGAAACAAAAACCATAATCGGCAATCCCGTTTCCGAAATCGCATCGAACAGCGGTTTCATGCTCTCCGGCTTAATGCGGTGTGCATAACCCTCCGGCGCGTTGCGTAATGCTTGCTTTCGCGATAGTTTATGCTTCCGCAGCAGTGTGAAAAAGTCGTGGGTATCTTTCAAGGCCAGCCACTCTTCCTGAAATGCGGCCTTATCGAGATCTGCTGCTTCCTCAGGCTCGGCTATCTTTTCTTTTTTCGCACTTACAAACAAGTTTACATCCTGATCGGCGGCGAGGTATTTGGCGACCAGCGCGTCGTAAGCTGCTTTGTTGCTTTTCTCCGTCAGGTAAATTTTATGCGCCGCTTCGCCGAAGCTGTTAAAGAATTGCAGGCTGAAACGGTCGTTTTCCGAAACAGCAAAGCCGAATTTCCAGTCGCCCAGGAACAGGCGGAGGTCAATATCCTCGCCCAGCACCAGTCCGACGTGGTTATTGAACGATATTTTCTCATACATGCCCTTGCGTTCGTGCACCACGTGATCGTTACGTGTGAGTGCCATCACGTGCCCCAGCGAGCCTATTTCCTTGATCAGCTTCCTGAAATCGCCGTCGAGGAGCTGCACATGAGCGCCAAGGCCGGTAGCGAGGAGTTCGGCTTCCGATGTGCCGAGCGCTTTGGCGTCGTCGCGGATGCGTGATTTGGGATTGGCGAGCTTGTATTCTGCCCAGCGTTCTTTCAATTCAGTTCTGTCCGGTGAAAGGGTTGACTTCATCTTTGGGTATTTAATAGTTACTAATCAGGATAAATGGTAAGAAACGGGTGCCACCTGGGGCACAATGACGGGGTATGGCGTCATTTCCGGCTGGATAATCTGCACCGGCAAGCCGAAAGCCTCCTGGATAGCCTGCTCGGTCAGCACATTTTCGGGTGAGCCTATCGCATGCATATGGCCATTTTTGAGCATCAGTACGCGGTCGGCATACTGTAATGCCTGGTTCAGATCGTGGATCACGGCGATCACCGCGAAATTTTTACGCGTAAGCTCCTTCGCCAGCTGGAAAGTCTCATATTGGTGCAAAAGGTCCATTCCCGTGGTGGGCTCGTCGAGCAGGAGCAGGCCGTTTTCGATCTCCCATACCTGTGCGAGCGTGCGCGCAAGTTGTACGCGTTGTTGTTCTCCGCCGGATAGTGTCGGGTAAAGGCGGCCTGTCAGATGCCCTATGCCTACTTTTTTCAGGCACATATCGACGATCGCCAGGTCGCGCTGTCCGGGATCGGCGTCGTAAAACGGATAGCGGCCCATCAACACGATTTCCTGTGTGGTAAACGAAAGCGTGATATTGTTTTTCTGGGACAATACGGCCCGTTTTCTGGCCAGTTCTTTCAGTTTGTATTTCCGGAGATCGCGGTCGTGGAAATGCACCGATCCGGAGGTAACCTCGTGTTCCGCGGAAAGCAGTTTGATCAGCGTCGACTTCCCGGCGCCATTCGCGCCCACGATCGCCCAGAAATCACCGGGTTTGACGGAAAAACTTACATTTTTAAGCAATTTCCGGCCCCTTACTTCGAATCCCGCATTCCTAACCTCGATCATAACCGCTTACGTTTTTGTTCCCACAAAATATAAATGAAGAACGGCGTGCCGAGCATGGCCGTAAGGATGCCGATCGGGAGTTCCGATGGTGCTACGATGGTACGGGAGAGGGTGTCGGCTAATGTGAGTACAATAGCACCCGACAATGCCGATCCGATAATTAGCGTCCGGTGGTTTGGCCCGAACAATGTGCGTATAATGTGTGGTACTACCAAGCCCACGAAGCCGATGGTTCCAGCAACAGCTACGGATGCGCCGACGCCCATTGTTGCGAGGATGATTACTTTCTGCTTCAATGATTTCATATTGACGCCAAGGCTCGCGGCCTGGCTTTCGCCCAGCACGAGCAGGTTCAATGCTTTGGAAAGATAAGGCATGAAGAAGAGCGAAATCGCTACAAATGGTCCTACGGCCATTACGGACGTCCAGTTGGCGCCACCGAGGCTGCCGAGGTTCCAGAACGTAATGCTCCGGAGCTGTGCGTCGTCGGCGAGGTAGGTCATGAGCCCCGTCATCGCCCCTACGAATGCGTTGATAGCGATCCCGCAGAGCAGTAATGTGGTTACACCGCCGTCGCCGGTGAGCTTTGATAGCTGGTACACGAGCAAGGTCGTGCAGGCGGCGCCGAGGAACGCGACAAACGAAATGCTGTACGCGCCGGCGAGCTCGTTCAGCATTCCGAAGTATTTAACGTTGAGCATAATGATAAATACGGCGAAAAGCGATGCGCCGGAAGTGACGCCAATGAGTGTGGCGTCGGCGATCGGATTGCGGAAAAGCCCTTGCAGCGAGGCCCCGGCAATGCCCAATGCAGCGCCGATCAGCACGGCGAGGCACACCCTTGGCAGACGGATGATCCAGAAAACGATCGATTTCTGTTCTTCAACCTGCATTTCGGAAACCCAGCCGAGTTTGAATGCAATGATCTGCCAGAGTTCACTCACGGAAATAGACAATGCGCCGGTACAGGCAGCAAATACCACGCACGCCAGCAGGATAGCTCCCAATATCCACACCATTTTGCCCATCGAGGAAGGCAGAATGTGCTTTTGGAACGTCCCCGCGCTCGTAGTTTGCCGCTCTTTTACCGTTTCTGTCAGCATTATCTCCTATTTTACTTTTTGAGAAAGTTCAATTGCCGCCTTGCCGAGCCGCGGTCCGAAGCCGGTGAGGAATTGCCCGTCCATGGTCACGATCCTCCGGTTTTTGCCCGCACTGGTGCTGGCTACGCCGGGTACTTTCAACAGGCCGTCCATGCCTTCCAGACTTTCCAGGCCGCTGGAAAACAGTACCAGCACGTCGGGATTGGCGGTAATCAGCGATTCCGCAGTCAGCGGTTTAAAATCGGTAAAACTGGTGACCGCATTCTTGTGGCCCGCCAATGCGAACATTTTATCCAGCGACGTGCCTGTGCCGGAAACCATTAATGTACCCGCGCCGCGGGCGTAGATGAAGAGTAATTTTTTGGGGCTGGCCGGTGAGGGGACCTTCGCCAGGTCGGCCTGTAACGTTTTGACCATTTTTTCGGCCTGCGCTTGGGCGTTAAAGTAAGCGCCTACTTCGCGGATCAGCCTGATAGCGCCGTCTTTGGAATATTCATGCTTGAACTCTACGAGCTTTTTGCCGCTGCTGTTGAGTTGCTTCACTACCGCCGGAGCAAGCATACTCTGGTCGGTGTATACGATTACGTCTGGGTTCAGGGCCAGGATGCCTTCGGCCGCGATAGTTCGGTTATGACCGATTTTGGGGAGCTTTTCGAGGGAAGCAGGGAAAGTACTTGTTACGTCCACACCAACGATCTGTTTTTCCAGACCAAGCCCCACGAGAATTTCACTCAACGTGCCGTTCGCCGAAACGATCCGGAGCGCTTTCGCATAACCGGATCCCATCGTCGACAGGATGAGTATTAGACAGATACAGAATCTCAAAACAGATTGCATTTCAGGGTTTTACTTTTTATAGGAAAATATTTTATCTACTTCCAAAACCAGCAACGCCTCCTGGAACATCGTGCGGATCTCTTCTATTTCGGTATCGTCGAAAGAGAGCATGAAATTCGGGATGGGCGATGGTAACAAATGGGTCTTGCCGTGTGGGAGTGCGTCGCCAATGCTTTGCAGGTGGTATTGGTCATACAAAATGGATTGAAAACCCCGCAGGCCGTCTTCTGTGAATACAAACAGCACATTGCCGTAAGCGAAATTGAAGTGCGTGCAGCAATGGCACTGCCCGATGTAGCCTTTGGTGGTGTGGCTCAAAATCCGTAACGAGTTGTATGAATGCGAATCCTCCTGCATGGCCTGTTAATATCGTGGATGTGAATGTCCGCCATTTGTCTGTGGCAAATATATGGTATTAATTTAGACCAAGTATAAATAGTTGATAAAAATTTACTTCCACCTTCCCGGAATCGTCTGGCAGACTTCTTATTATTGTAAATTGATAAGTTGCCCGAGTGCTTGTGGGTGACGCCCGACACGATCTGTTTCATTCCTATTACCTGAACGCCGTTGAAAAAGCTTGTTACCAACCTGACCTTCTGGGTCCTTACCGCCATTACTGCCGGTGCCCTCCTGGGCCACTACCTCCCCGAAAAGGCGGTTGAAATGAAGTTTCTCGGCGAAGGTTTCATTTCGGTGGTGAAGCTTTTTATCAATCCTATCATTTTCCTGACCATCACTTTGGGCATTGTGGGAATGGGTGACCTGAAAAAGGTGGGGAAGGTCGGTGCCAAGGCGTTGCTCTACTTTGAAGTGGTAACGACCCTCGCGCTCCTGGTCGGGATTATTGTTGCCAACATCATCCGCCCTGGTCACGGCGTGGTTACCGATACGCTGGAAAAGGGGGATATTTCCAAATATGCCGGGAAAGCGCACGATTTCAGCTGGCTGCAATTTTTCCTGGATAACGTGACTTTGCAGGTTTTGCTCTTTGCATTGGTTTTCGGCTCGGTGCTGAGCCGTATTGAGGCCAAGCAACGCATTGTCGATGGCCTGAATTTCGTGTCCAAATATGTCTTCAAAGCCCTACACCTTGTCATGATTTTCGCACCGATCGGCGCGTTCGGCGGAATGGCATTTACGATTGGGAAATACGGTATTCATACGCTGTTACCGCTCGCCAAGCTCATGGGGACTGTCTACGCGACCATGGCTGTCTTCATTTTCGGAGTTTTGGGATTGATTTTGAGAACCTATAAAATCAGCTTGTGGCGTTTTTTGAAATATATCAGGGAAGAGCTGCTGATCGTGCTCGGTACTTCCTCGTCCGAAGCAGGGTTACCTTCGCTGATGGCCAAGCTGGAACGAATGGGTTGTTCGAAGCCGGTAGTGGGGCTCGTGGTGCCTGCCGGGTATTCCTTCAACCTCGACGGGACTACCATTTACCTTTCAATGGCGACGATCTTCCTTGCACAGGTTTTTAACGTGCATTTGACTATCGGTCAGATTTTCTCATTGATCGGGATATTGATGGTAACGTCTAAAGGCGCCGCGGGTGTGACCGGCAGTGGTTTCGTGGTGCTTGCCTCTACTTTAACGGCCATTAAGGTAATTCCCGTCGAAGGGCTGGCACTTCTTCTGGGCGTCGACCGTTTCATGTCAGAAGCGCGCGCCATCACCAATTTCATCGGTAACGGCGTCGCCACCATCTGGCTCGCGAACAACGAAAAGGAGTTCGATCGCAGCAAAATGGAATATGCGTTCAGCAACATTCAGGAGACGGAAAATGTTGTTACCGATAATCTGAGTGATGTAACGCAGCCCGAACAGACGAAGTTGTAGGACTAAAAGTTGTATTTTAGTGTTCTATGCTAGACAATTGATTCTTATGACTTACAGAGATTTCATCACATCTGACCATAAGGTAATGCTCGGTAAACCTGTTATAAAGGGGACGCGGTTGACGGTAGAGCTAATCTTGAGAAAGTTGGGAGAAGGTGCTACACAGGCTGATTTGATAAAAATGTACCCTGGTTTGAGCCCCGAGTCCATACAGGCAGTATTGCAATATGCAGCGGAGGTCATCGCGAACGAGGAGGATTTGGAAACGGCACGGTGATTCTGGCTGATGAAAATATCGATCACGGTCTGATAAGAGCGATCCGTAACGCAGGATTTGACGTTCACTCCATCTACGAAAACAACCGAGGTTTGTCCGACGAAGACATTATCGATTTTTCCCGAAATCCACCGCGCATTATCCTTACCGAAGACAAAGACTTCGGCGAATGGGTCTTTGCCCACAACATTTCAGATATCAGCGTGATCTTTCTGCGGTATGCTTTCCATGAAACCGAAACCATTGTGATCTTTTTGCGTAAGCCAGGCCTTCATTTTTACATTTGAATTTTTAACAAAGTACCTCTTATATGTCCAACCAGAAAACACTACATATACCAACCCGCGCGAAGCGGCCTTTTATCGGGGAAGAATTTGATTTGAAGAAATGGGATGATGTTCAGCCATTCTTCGAGAATTTGAAAAACAGGGAAATCAACTCGCTGGAAGATTTGAAGCAATGGTTTTCGGACCGGAGCGAGATCGAGTCGTATCTCTCTGAAAATTTCGCATGGCGCTACATCCGGCAGACTTGCGACACTGCAAATACAGGTTTAATCAACGCATTGCAATTCTTCATCACGGAAATTCAGCCGAAACTGGCCGAATACGGCAATGCGCTCGACAAGAAGATCGTCGATAACCCTTTTCTGGGTGAGCTGACAGAGCCCGGTTTCGCGATTACATTGCGGGGAATGAAGAAGGCGATCGAGATTTTTCGTGAGGAGAATATCCCGGTTATCACGGAAATGCAAACCGAAGAACGTAAATACGGCGCTATCGCCGGTGCGATGACGGTTACGCTCGATGGCGAGGAAATGACCCTGCAACGCGCTGCCGACCGTCTGCAATCCACCGATCGCCATGTGCGTGAGGAAGCGTGGCGCGCGATCAGCGGACGCCGTTACGAGGATCACGAGAAATTGGATGATTTGCTCAACAAGCTTGTGAGTCTCCGCGACACCGTGGGCCGCAATGCGGGTTTTGCCAACTACCGCGACTATATGTTCGCCGCAATGGGCCGGTTCGATTACACGCCGCAGGATTGCTTCAACTTTCATGGTTCGGTAAAAAAGGCGGTTGTGCCGATTTTGAACGAAATGGCTGCAGAGCGTAAAGCGGCATTGCAGGTGGATGCGCTTCGTCCGTGGGATACGAAAGTCGATCCGAAGGGCTTGCCGCCTTTGAAACCATTCGAAACCGGTGAGGAGCTGCTCGACAAGACGATCCGCGCTTTCTCGCGCCTCGACCCGTTCCTGGGCGACTGCCTGCGCATTATGAAAACCATGAAGCACCTGGACCTCGAATCACGGAAGGGCAAGGCACCGGGGGGCTATAACTATCCCCTCGACGAGATTGGCGTGCCGTTTATCTTCATGAATGCGACTTCCAACCTGCGCGACATGGTTACGCTCCTGCACGAGGGCGGGCATGCGGTACACTCACTCGTGACGCGCGACCTCGCCTTGAATTCGTTTAAACACACACCTTCGGAGGTGGCCGAGTTGGCTTCGATGTCGATGGAATTGATCACGATGGATTTCTGGGACGAGTTCTTTGAAAACGAAGAAGACCTGAAACGCGCCAAGATCACCCATTTGGAATCGATCATCGAAACTCTGCCCTGGGTCGCGACGGTGGATAAATTCCAGCATTGGATGTACGAAAATCCGCGGCATACGCCTGAGCAGCGCACCGACGCGTGGGTGCGTATTTATGAGGAATTTACCGACACCGTAATGGATTGGTCGGGATTGGAAAATTTCAAAAAGTACCTGTGGCAGCGCCAGTTGCACATTTATGAAGTGCCATTCTATTACATCGAATACGGCATTGCGCAGTTGGGCGCGATCGGCGTCTGGAAAAACTACCGGGAGAACCCAACGGCTGGCTTGAAAGGGTACCTGGACGCATTGAAGCTCGGATATACCGCTACGATAGGTGAAATTTACCAGGCCGCCAATATCCCGTTCGATTTCTCGGAGCGGCATATCGCTGAGCTGATGCAGTTTGTGCGGGATGAATTGGCCGAATTAAAAAAATAATATTTCAGCTGCCTGCAATTTGGTGGTTATGAAATTGGCGGTTATTTTTGCGCACAATACTATGAACGATCAAAGAAATGAAATTCAATAAAATAGTTGCTTTTGCTGCGTGTGTGGTACTTCTTTCTTCTTGCGAATACCAAAGGTTCAACCGCAAGGATCAAAAAGATGTGAATGCCGGTAATGAGTGGGTATATGGCGTAAGCCCTGATTCCCTGCCGCGTCAGATGTCATTCAAGTATGATGCGAAGCCTGAGCTCGATGCCCGCGTAAACGACATCCGCGCGAAGCTTTACGGTGGTAAAATTCCTAGCTCGCTGGTGAAAGAATAGCAACCATTCATTGATAAAATATACGAGATATCCCCGGAAAATGGGGATATCTTTTTTTTGCCCTATTTTTTTAGTTATTGAACAATTTTAATATTGTGTTGCGCGTATTATCCTTCTGGATTCTGCCCATTGACTAAGTGAAGTTGTGACGATTGAACATTTTTAATTTACTTTACGTATTCGAGGCAGGGCGAAGCCGAAATTTTAGAAAGAAATAAGCGATTAAAAAGTATTCAAAACATGAACATAGCTTTGGTCACCGGCTCCGCCGGACTAATTGGAAGTGAATCAGTTGCTTTTTTGGCTGGCAAGTTTGACCTGGTCATCGGAGTCGATAACAACCTTCGCCAATACTTTTTTGGCGCGGATGGAAACACTGAATGGAACCGCAATCGCATTGAGGAGGCTTTTGGCAACTACAAACACTATTCTGCGGATATCCGCGAGGTCAGCCAGCTCGAACCTATTTTCAAAGAGTACGGAACGGACATTAAAATGATCGTTCATGCGGCAGCGCAGCCAAGCCACGACTGGGCAGCCCGCGAGCCATTCACCGATTTCGGCGTGAACGCGGTAGGTACATTGAATATGCTCGAAATGACCCGCCTGCACGCACCTGAGGCAGTGTTTATTTTCACTTCTACCAACAAGGTTTATGGTGATAATCCTAACTACCTGCCACTGGTAGAGCTCGAAACGCGTTGGGAAATTGATGAAAATCACCCGTATTTCGAAAACGGTATCGACGAAAATCATAGCATAGACCATACCAAACACTCTATTTTCGGTGCTTCCAAAGTGGCTGCCGATATTATGGTGCAGGAATATGGCCGCTATTTCGGGATGAAAACGGCTGTTTTCCGCGGAGGTTGCCTCACAGGTCCTAACCACTCCGGCGCGCAGCTGCACGGCTTCCTGGCTTACCTGATGAAATGTGCCATTACCGGAACACATTACACGATTTTCGGTTACAAAGGCAAGCAGGTACGCGACAATATCCATAGCCACGATCTGGTGAACATGTTCTGGCATTATTATCAAAACCCGCGTCCGGGCGAAGTTTATAACGCCGGTGGCGGCCGTTTTGCCAACTGCTCGATGCTCGAAGCGATCGCATTGTGCGAGCAGATTACAGGAAACAAACTTTCTTACTCCTATTCCGAGACCAACCGTATCGGCGATCACATCTGGTACGTCAGCGACCTTTCGAAGTTCAAGTCGCATTACCCGGATTGGAACTGGGAATACGGGCTCGTGGAAACACTCACCCAGATCCACGACGGAATCTCGTCGCGATTGGGCGTAAAAACGGTTTAAATCACATTCAAAGCCTCCGGAACTACTTTCCGGAGGCTTTCGTAACTCTCTCCCATGCCAGAAAATTACGTCATTATTATTCCCCAATTCAATGACTGGGAGGCACTGAATCTGCTGATTCAAAAGATTAATGCGGATTTAAATACCCCGATCCTTCAAAATACGACGCTACTCATCGTCGACGACTGCTCTTCCCGTCCCAGAACTGAGCCATTTGCTGCTTTCGGAGGAAAAGAGCTGAAAGTGTTGCGGCTATACCGTAACCTGGGCCACCAGAAAGCGATTGCGATCGGGTTATCTTATGTAGCCGAAAATTTGAAAGCGGACAAGGTGATCGTAATGGACGCGGATGGAGAGGATGCGCCCGGCGATATTAACAAGCTGGCGGCGAGGTCTATCGAAGAGCCGGACAAGATTATTTTTGCGGAGCGCAACAAGCGCACCGAGGGCTTCCTGTTCCGTTTTTTTTATGTGATTTATAAGTATGTTTTCAAATTGTTGACGGGTAAGGTGATCACTTTCGGCAATTTCAGCCTGGTGCCGCAAAGCCGTTTGCAGAACCTCGTGCGCGTTTCCGAGATCTGGAACAACTACCCGGGGGGAGTGATCAAATCACGCATTCCTTACGATTCGGTGCTGACCAACCGTGCCAAAAGGCTGGCTGGTGAGAGTAAAATGAATTTCGTGTCGCTCGTCCTGCACGGTTTGAGCGCTATTTCGGTGATGGTCGATACTACGGCAGTGCGTATTCTGATCTTCTCGATCTTCATGTCGGCCATTGCCATTGGATTTATATTCTTCATTCTTTTCCTGAAACTGATCGGGAATGCTACGCCCGGTTGGGCATCGACATTAGGCAGTACGCTCATGATCCTCATGTTGCAATCATTCCTTATATCGCTGTTTCTGGTATTTATGGTGTTGCAGTACCGGTCGCAGCAGCATTTTATCCCCGCCGTTCATTACCGCGATTTTGTCGAGAAAGTAGAGTCTTTTAGCTAATCGTATGTTTAGTTTCGACAATTCTCCCCCCATTTATTGGTTTCTGGGCTATTTGCTGGCTGGTGTTCTCATTTTTGCCTCACAAAATAAATCGCTGTCCACCCGGGCATACTTGTCGTTAGGCGTTCTGCTGCTTGTTGTGATGCGGTTGCCGGTGATCGTCTTCAACCGCGAGCTCAATCAGGACGAGAGCCAGATGCTTAGTCATGCGATTACGCTGTTACAGGACTCGGTATATTGGCGGTCTGTCGATGGCACCACCATAGGCCCGTTGGATAACTATCTGCTGGTATTTCCCAAGCTGCTGGGTTTTCAAATCGATTACAGTGCTGCCCGTTTTATGGGATTGCTTTGTGTGGCCGGGGCGTGGCTTTTATTGTTTTCCGCATTAAAAAACTGGTTTGGCGCGACGATAGCGCGTGGCGTTTCCATTGTTCCGCTGCTTTTTGTGGCTTTTACGCAGGAAATCGATTTCGTGCATTATTCGAGTGAGCAGCTTCCGGTTCTGTTGCTCGCATTTTGCCTGTATCAACTTTCGCGTCTCGATCCGAAAACGGCGCCTTCGCCAGGCGGACTTTATTTTCTGGGCCTCGCGGCGGGAGCGGTTCCTTTTGGGAAATTGCAAGCCGTACCGATTGTCGCCGTCATAGTATTGTCGGCATCCTGGGTATTGTTCAGTCGGTTTCAGCGGTATGGGGAGTTCAAATCCGCAGGTGCATTGATCCTGGGCGGACTTACCGTGCCGCTTTTTTTCCTCGCATTCACATTGGCGTTCGGTGTTTTCGACGACCTCATTGATTTTTATGTGCTTGGAAATGCGATTTATGCGGGTGGAAGCACGTTTGCGGAGATCCCCTCTCAATTCTACAAGATTGTCTCATTATCCACCGACTTCCAGTTTTTCACCCTTGCATTGATTGTTCCGATCGTGATCGGGTTGGTCAGGATAGTAAGGCTTTACGTGCCCGGTAAAATGGATTTCTATGTACCGTTTACCATCCTATTGCTTATTCTGGCGAGTATCTACGCCGTAACGAAATCGGGCAACGATTTTATTCATTACCTCAATTTCTGCATTATTCCATGGTCATTGCTGGCTGCATACGGCTTTTCGGCTGTCGAAGGCTGGTCGCTTGCATTCCCCGCGATCATTGTGATGTGGTTTGGTGGTTATGACGCATTGCATTACGTGAAAGAGCGCCGGTTGAATGCATTCGATTCGGTAGGCAAAACGACATTACAGCAAAGCCCGGTGGTAACGGAAATCCTGAAACGGCGGAAAGAAGGCGACTACATGGTTGTGTGGGGCTGGAATTGTTCGTACTATGTAGAAGCACAACTGGCGCAGGGAACGGCCGAAAACCATTCAGAACGCTCAATTTTTGAACATCCGATGCGCGATACCTATCGCAAGCGCTACATGTCCGACCTGGAAAGAACTAAACCGGCATTTGTGGTGGATGCGGTGGGCAAGAACAGCCATTGGGTGCAAGACAAAAAAACTCAGGGCATCGAAAGCTACCCTGAGTTAAATCAATATCTCCGTAATCACTACACTTTGCTGGGCGAGTATGACGATGTGCGGCTTTACATCCGCAATGATCGTCGCACGGCGACCCCGCAGTAGCCTGCCGTCTTACGATAAAATGTCTGTCGACGCGGCGTTTTCCGCTTGCAACAGGTCATTCAGCGTCGTCTTGTCCAAAACAGCCAGGTTGGCATCTCTCCATCTTTCGAGGACGGTACGTAAGCTGCATGTCTCTTCATCCTTGCAATCGTCGCATTTGCCATAGAAGAACATGGAAACGCAAAGCGCAGGTGCGATAGGCCCGTCGATGATCCGCAATACCTTCGAGAAATTGACTTCCCCCGGGGGTACGCGAAGCAGATAGCCACCGCCTTTTCCTTTCTGGCTTTGGAGCACGCCATTGTTCCGCAAGTCGAGCAGGATCGCTTCCAGGAATTTTTTAGGAATCTTCTCTTTTTCAGCAATGTAAGAGATCAATACGGGTCCTTTTCCGTATTGTTCCGCCAGAACTTTGAGGGCCTTGAGCGCGTATTTAGCTTTTTTCGAAATCATTGTTGATCAAATGTACTTTTGGGTCAGCAACCGTAAAGATGAAACATAATTTGGTGAAACAATAATTCCCGATCAGTTTCTGGGTGGCTTGCCGCCATTCAGGAGTCCCTGCATTCTTTCCAGCGTCTTTTTCTCGCCGCACAGAGAGAGGAAGGCTTCCCGTTCAAGATCGATCAGGTATTGTTCCGAAACAAGCTGCGGATAGCTCAAATCGCCGCCGTTGATGACGTAGGCCAGTTTACCCGCAATTTTGGCGTCGTGGTCGGTAATATAGTTTGCGAGGCGCATTTGGGTAATGCCCGCCAGGAACAATGCAATGCCCGTTTTGCCCTGTACCTTAATGTCGTGGCGTGGTTTGGGTTGGGTATAACCATTTTCCGCCAGATCAATGGCCGCCTGTTTGGCTTCGGCGATCAACCGGGAGCGATTGAGTACGATCTGGTCTTTGTCCTGCAAGTAATTCATCGCCTTTGCCTCGTGCGCGGACGTGGACACCTTCGCCTGAGCGATGTTCATGAATGCATTTTGGAGGATATTCAGTTCGGGATCGCCCGCCTGGTACATATCCGAGCAGCGCAATGCCATTTCTTTGGTACCGCCGCCGGCAGGGATCAGCCCCACGCCAAATTCGACCAGACCGATGTACGTTTCCGCGTGTGCTACTACCTTGTCCGCGTGTAGCGTAAGCTCGCAGCCGCCCCCGAGCGCAAGCGTGTGAGGCGCCACCACCACCGGCACCGACGAGTACCGCGCGCGCATCATGGTTTGCTGGAATTGCGAAATCACGAGGTTAATCTCGTCAAACTCCTGCTCGACAGCGTACATAAACAACATTGCCAGGTTGGCTCCGGCCGAAAATGCTTCGACGGCTTCATTTCCAATCACCAGTCCCCGGAAATCCTTCTCGGCAAGACTAATGCTTTTTTGAATGCCCTCGATCACCTCCGAACCCATCGTGTTCATTTTGGATTTGAATTCAAGGTTCAGGATGCCGTCGCCGATGTCGTACAGGTTAGCACCTGCGTTTTTCCAAACAATGTTGTTGGAAAGATTGCTGAGTAAAATGAAGCTGTCCTGGCCCGGAATGCGTTTGTACGATTTCGAAGGAATATCATAATACAGCCGCTTGCCAGCCTCGACTTTATAGAAGGACTCGTTGCCCGCTGCGAGCATTTCGTAAACCCACGCGGCCGGTTTCAGATCCAGCGACTCCATGATCGCCAGCATGTTTTTCACACCAATGGCATCCCACGTTTCGAAAAGGCCATATTGCCATCCGAAACCGGCTGTAATGGCCTGGTCGATCCGGAATATTTCGTCCGAAATTTCAGGAATGCGGAATGTGGCATATTTGAATACATCCGCAAATGTTTTCCGGTAAAAATCACCAGCCTTGTCCTTACCTGCCACCAGCGCGCCGAAGCGTTTGTACACGTCGCTGATATTTTTGGTGCCTTCGAGGGTATCGAATTTCACCTTGCCCGACGGCACGTATTCCAGCGTTTTAAAATCCAGCGCCAGGATAACGGATTTACCTTTTTCGTCTTTAATTTTCTTATAAAAACCCTGCCCCGTTTTATCGCCCAGCCATTTGTTATCGAACAGCCTTTGCATGATTTCCGGCAGCACAAATGCATCGCGCGATTCGTCTTTACCTTCGCCGGATGCATAAAGGTTGTTGGCTACATGGACAGTCGTGTCGAGACCTACGACATCCGAAAGCCGGTAGGTACCCGATTTCGGTCTTCCCGCAACAGGTCCGGTCAGTTTATCCACTTCATCTACACTCAGCCCCATTTCTTCGGCCACGCGGATGGTCTGGATCAATGCGTAAATACCGAGTCTGTTCGCAATGAAGCCGGGCGTGTCTTTACAGAGCACGGTGGTTTTACCCAAAAACAGCTCGCCATAATGCATCAGAAAATCGACCACACCCGGATCGGTATCGGCTGTCGGGATGATTTCGAGCAGGCGCAGGTAGCGTGGCGGGTTGAAAAAGTGCGTTCCTGCGAAATTTTTGCGGAAATCCTCGCTCCGGCCTTCGGCCATCAGGTGAATAGGGATACCCGACGTATTCGAGGTAATGAGCGTGCCGGGCTTACGAAGCGCATCCACTTTCTCGTAAAGGCTCTTTTTGATGTCCAGCCTTTCTACCACGACCTCTATTACCCAATCGTAGTTTTTAATATCGGCCAGGTTATCCTCGAAGTTACCGAGCTTGATCCGCGAAGCGAATGCCGGGCTGTACAACGACGCCGGCGTAGCCTTGAGTGTCGCCTGAAACGAATCATTCACGATCCTGTTCCGGAACGCCGGGTGATCGGTGGTGATGCCTTTCGCTTTTTCGGCGTCGGTGAGGTCTTTCGGAACAATGTCCAGCATGAGCACTTCAACGCCTATATTGGCAAAATGGCAGGCAATGCGCGAGCCCATAATGCCCGAACCAAGAACAGCTACTTTACGAATGGAACGATTCATTTTTACTAAGGTTGGTTTTCAGGATAGGATTGATGTTCGTCAGAGATCTTCGGTCATTTCTCCTGCTTTCAGCTTCTGATTCTCTTCTTCCACCAATCGGTTTATATCTTTAATAACATCAAAAAACACGACCAGCTTATCCAGCGGTATTTTATCGCGGATCATCGTGTTGAAGGAAATCACGCCCTCGCGTGCGAGTTCGCGTTTCTCTTTGCCGAGCTCTGTGAGCACAATGCGGACGAAACGCTTGTCGTCTTTACTCACTTCCCGGCGGATGAGGCCCCTTTCTTCCAGGTTTTTCAGCATCCGCACCAGGCTCCGCGGCTCCATACCGAGCAAAGGGGCTATTTTCGTAGCAGGCGTGCCGTGCTCAATGTCGATGTTCAGCAGGACGTAACCGACGGCCATCGTTGTGTCAAAACGGGCGGCATAGGCATTGTACATCCGCGATATGGAATGCCAGGCCCACTTGATCTGGAAATCGATTGTTTTTTCCTTGCGCATCGTTTCAAAAAGCTATTGGTATCAGGTAATGCCCTTGTCACAAATGTAAGCAATGTGCTTACTATTATGCAAGCATACTAATTTGGGACCAATAAAAAACACACCGCCTCATAGGTGACGGTGTGCTCTGCTGTCTTTGCTTATTATTTCTCGCTGATGAGCTTATCCATTAAGGTATTGAAGTCAGCCACGAACTCGTCGTAGTAGTGGCCGGTACCCGGGCCATTGAAGCCCGTATGGATCTCCCGGACCTTTCCGGACTTGTCGATAAAAATGGTAGTCGGGTACGACATCACCTTGTTGAGCATCGGCAACGCCTTCGCCGTGGAAGCATCCGAGCTGGTACCAGCGAGCACCACGGGGTATTCGATTCCGAAGCGGTGTACCATTTTGTCGATTTTAGGATTGGCAATTTCAGGCTTATCGGAGCGCTCGAACGACAGCCCGACGATTTCGACACCGCGGCTTTTGTTCTTTTTATACCAGGGCGCGAGGTAGTTGGTTTCATCCATACAGTTGGGGCACCACGAGCCCATGATCTGGATGATGACCGGCTTGCCGGCGAAACGCGGGTCTTTCAGTGTCCAGGTTTTGCCCTTGGTATCTTGCAAAGTGAAATCCACGCTTTCATGGCCTGGTTTGAGAAATGTCATTTTGGTCGCGTCCGGCAACTTTGCATTTGGATCGGGCTTCGCGGTCCAGGTTTTAAATGCTTTTACACCAGACCACTGGTTGCCGCTCAAAGAACCATCGGGCTGGAAGCCTGCTTTGAAAAGCATCGCGAAGGAACCGTCGAATGTGGATAAATAAAGGCTGTCGCCATTGACCGAGCCTGTCAGGAAGCGGTAATCGCCGGTCGGGGTCAGGAACGAGCCGGATACGTCGGTACCCTGCTGCGTAAAGTTTCCTACGGCAATAGTTTCGTCGCCGGTGGCCGGGTTCTTAAAGGTAGTGGCCCATTTGCCGCTCACATTACGGCTGCTTTTGGCTTCGCCTTTTTTGAAAAACTTATAATTTTCGCCCTGCTCGGCCTCGAAGGGCAATGAGCCCGCCACAACGCCGTTGGCATAGCGGTAGTAAGTGCCTTTCAACTCGTCACCGGTCGATTTGGCGACGATTTTGGCATCGAACATCATCATCGGGATTACGAGCGAGTCGTTCTGGAAATAGCTGCTGTCCATTTTAAGCTTTTCCGTTCCGTTAATGATGTGTACGGAGAGCGTTTTGCCATCTGGATTTGGCGAAATATCCAGGAGGAGGGGCAGCTTTTGCTTGTCTCGGGTGAGCGTGGCCCGCCAGATACCCGATTTTACGGGCGTGTCGGAGAACGCTGGAAAACTCGTTGAGATGATAAAAGATGAAAGTATTCCAAACAATAATAGGAGTCTCATATGCAATTTACTGGTGTTGAAAGACATTAGTGGTGTCAAAATTAATTCCCCGCGCGGGCGTGATTCCTACGCTTGAAAATTGCTAAGTTTGTAACTGCCGGATTGCCGGAAATAGTTCCTCAGTACATTGCTTTTAACAAATGGATTCGCCTAGTACCTACCACGTTCCCGTCATGTTGTCCGAGTGCCTGGAAGGCCTTCAAATACAGCCCGATGGCATTTATGTCGACGTTACTTTTGGTGGCGGCGGGCATTCGCGGGCCATTTTGGAAAGGCTTACGACCGGCCGGCTGCTTGTTTTTGACCAGGACCCGGATGCTGTCGCTAATGCGCTGGAATTCAAGGATGATCCCCGGTTTACATTCATCCCGGCCAATTTCAGGCACTTGAAACGTTACCTGAAACTGAATAAGGCGCCGCAAGTGAACGGCATCCTGGCCGATCTGGGTGTTTCGTCGCACCAGATCAACACGCCCGAGCGGGGGTTTTCTACCCGTTTTGACGCCGACCTGGACATGCGCATGAATCCGAATACCGAAAAAACGGCCCGGGAAGTGCTTAAAACACGCTCGGCAGGGGAATTGCAACGCATTCTGGGAATGTATGGAGAAGTAACCAATGCCCGCACCGCTGCGGAGGCGATTATCGCAGCCAGATACAATACGCCCATCGAAACCGTTAATGACCTGAAAAGCATTCTCATGCGCTACGCGCCCAAGCACCGCGAGAACAAGTATTTCGCACAGGTGTTCCAGGCGTTGCGGATCGAGGTGAATGATGAACTGGCAGTGCTCGAAGAGTTCCTCACGCAGGTGCCCGAGGTGCTCACGCCCGACGGCAGACTGGTGGTGATGTCGTACCATTCGCTGGAAGACAGGCTCGTGAAAAATTACATTCAAAAAGGGAAGTTTTACGGAGAAGTAGAGAAGGACTTTTATGGGAACGAGATCAAATCGCTGAAAAGCGTGACACGCAAGCCCGTCGAAGCCACTGCGGAAGAGGTAGCCGTAAACCCGCGCGCCCGGAGCGCCAAATTGCGGATTGCGACCAGGGCTTGATGGTGCCGGTGTATGATGTTGTCAGGTATTGTCAAGTGTAGTCATTGGTAGTCAGGTGTTGTCAGAAGTAGTAATGGATAGTATTGAGAGAGATTTTTTGCGATAAATGACCACCCCTGACCATTAATGACAATACCTTACCGCGCGGCGGACCGCAATAAATGACCATTCCTGACAACACTTGACCACAAATGACTACCTCCTGACCAAACCTAGTCGCTCAAATACTTAACGTAACGTTACGCATGGCTGAAAATAGAAAACGCCCAAAGCCGATGCCGCCTAAACCGCCGAAACGGAAGCGGGAATATTCACTGTTCAACTGGCTGAACAAGTTTTTGCCGCTCGACAAGGTTTTCGGTGAGAAGCTGCCGGGGCAGGAAGAGCGTTTGCCGGTGAAATATTTTTACTATTTCGGATGGGTGATCATATTGCTCGTGGCTTACGAGCGCATCGGGTTCCAATCGGAGGATTATGTACGGAAAAGCATCAAGCTCAAAAAGGAGGTTGACGACCTGAAAGCGGAATATACTTCCATCCATGCCGAATATGAGCGGGCCGGGAAGCAGTCCGTAGTGGTGGAAAAAGTACAGGCCGAAGGATTGGTTGAAAACCTTACCCCGCCTAAGAAAATCATTTTAAAAGAAGACGAAGAATAAGCCGTTTTTTCTCAACGCCTCATGAAAAACGAAGTCGAAAGCGGTCAGAACAATAAAAAAGCGCTGATCAACCGGGCCCGTTTGGTCGGCTGGATGCTGTTTTTGCTGGCGATTATGGTTTTCGTCAAGCTGATTCGGGTTCAGTATTACGATACATTCAAGGGAAAAACCTGGGCGGAGTATTCCGAAAAGAACGACCTGAAACTCGATACGATCCCGGCGATGCGCGGGAACATCTACGCAAGCGACAAAAGCTTGCTCGCTACCTCATTGCCATATTACTATGTTGGTTTTGATACCAAAGTGGCTGATTCGGCCTATTTCTACAACCACATCGATGAGCTGGCGTCGCTACTGGCCAAGAACTTCAAGGAAAACACCGCGGAAGGCTACAAAAGCAAGATCATGCGCTACCGCGTGAGCAAGAGCAAGCGGTACCTGCGCCTGAAAAGCAAAGAAATTACGCATTTGGAGCGCGAGCGGCTTAAAAAGTGGCCGTTTTTTGCCAAAGACCGTAAAGGCGGCGGCGGCAAGTTCGAAACGATCTACAAACGCTACAAGCCATTCAGCCCGATGGCCGACCGTACGATCGGAGGCATCGATCCGAAAAGCGGACGCGGGTATATTGGCCTGGAAGCCAGTTTTGACAAGCAGCTCGAAGGAAGACCGGGTATCGGATGGGTTGAAAAAGTAGAAGGCGGGTTGAAAATCCCGGTCGGGGATGCATTGAATGTACAACCGGCGGCGGGAAGGGACATTTACACTACGCTGGATATGAACTACCAGGAGCGCACCGAGATCGCATTGCGCCGGAAGCTGCTCGAAATGGACGCGGATTTTGGCTCGGTGATCATTATGGAAGTGGCTACGGGTGAAATCAAAGCCATGGCGAACCTTACCAAACGCGGCCCCGGTAAATACGAGGAAGTTTTCAACTACGCGTTGGCAGGCAGCAACGACCCCGGATCGACCTTCAAGCTGGCCACGATGATGGCCCTGCTTGAAGAAACCCATATGGACCCGGATCAGGTGACGGTCAATACCGGAGACGGCGCGATGAAGTTTCGCAACCATATTATCCGTGATGCGCACCGAGGAGGCTTTGGTACCATTACGGCTTCGCAGGTTTTGGAGAAGTCGTCCAACATCGGCATTGTGCAACTCATGCAGCGGTATTTTGCCAACAAGCCCGACAAATACCTGAGTTATCTCAAACAATTCCATCTCACGCAGCCAACCGGCATTCACATGAAAGGCGAAAAGCCGCCATTGATCCGCGACCGCAAGTCGAAGCAATGGAGCAGCTACTCGATGTATTTCATGGCGCATGGCTATGAAATGCAGATGACGCCCTTGCAAACGCTGGCATTCTACAACGCGGTGGCGAATAATGGTTACTGGGTACGCCCGATGATCGTGCGCGAAATCCGTAATGCGGAGGAAATCGAAGACAAGATCCCTCCATATGTGGAAGAAAAGCCGATTTGCTCGCCTGAAACGATCCGGAAGGTGAAAAAGATGCTCGAAGGGGTGGTGAACGCAGGTTTGGCGAAGCATATTAAAAGCGATTTATACCAAATCGCCGGGAAAACCGGCACTGCGCGGAAGCTGATCAACGGGGTTTATACCGAGGGTAAGAACTATACTTCATTTGCGGGCTATTTCCCGGCAGATAAGCCCAAATACAGCTGCATTGTGATCATCGACAACCCGAAAAGCACGGGTGCCGACTACACCCGGTATGCAGGAAGTGTCGCCGCCCCTGTTTTCAAGGAAGTCGCCGACCGTATTTACGCTTATGATGTGGCCATTCAAAAACCGGTTAGAGATTCTGTCCCCGAGAAATCGGAGGATGTGAAATGGGCGGGGATTACCAATGATCTGAATGTGATCAGTAAAACCCTGAACATGACGCCAGCGCCGGAGGAAAGCGAATATGCTGCGGCGTCGCTCTATAAAAAAGGCAAAACCAAATGGAATCCGCGCGAGGTCGACTCGCGCGATGTACCGAACCTGCAAGGCATGTCGATGCGGGATGCTTTGTATTTAATGGAAAACAAAGGTTTCAGGGTAACATTCAAAGGCTCGGGCAAGGTGGTAGAGCAATCGATACCGCCGGGCAGCAACAAATCAGGAAGCAAGACAATCCTGCTTACATTACAATAATCCTTCATGGAAAACGAACAAGTGTTGAGCAGCCTGCTCGGCGAAGTAAAAGGGGCCACTATTCATGGTTACGCCGATGTCAAGGTCAAGAATATCATTCTGGATTCCAGAAAAGTACTGCCGGGAAGCCTTTTTGTAGCATTGCGCGGCACACAGGTAGACGGCCATCAGTTTATCCACACGGCTGCTGAACTTGGCGCGACGGCCATATTATGCGAGGAGCTGCCCCAAAGTGTAAGGGAGGATGTTACCTACATCCAGGCGGAGGATTCCGCCGCGGCAATGGGGCTGATCGCAGCCGCATTTTACGGGTATCCATCCAAAAAAGTAAAGCTCGTTGGGGTAACCGGGACCAATGGCAAAACTTCGGTGGCCACGTTCCTGTTCCAGCTTTTCAGGGCGTTGGGGTACCGTTGCGGGTTGCTGTCAACGGTTCAGAATCAGATCGAAGACGAGGTGATACCGTCCACGCATACCACGCCCGATGCCGTTGCATTGAATGCATTGCTGGCGCAGATGGCCGCAAGTAATTGCAGCCACGTGTTTATGGAAGTAAGCTCGCATTCCGTGGCGCAGCACCGCATTACCGGTCTGCATTTCGCCGGGGGTATTTTTACCAACATTACCCACGACCACCTCGATTTCCACAAGACTTTCGATAACTATATCAAAGCCAAAAAGGGCTTTTTCGATGCATTGCCCAAATCAGCGTTCGCGTTGGTAAATATCGACGACCGGCGGGGTAATGTGATGGTGCAAAATACGAAAGCACGCGTCGAGACTTACTCGCTCCAAACGCTTGCGACTTTCAAAGGCAAGATCATCTCCGATACCCTTGCGGGGATGCATATGGAGATCAACAATCAGGAAGTCTGGTTCCGCGTGATCGGTCGGTTCAATGCCTATAACCTGCTTGCGGTATATGGTGCAGCGGTGCTTTTGGGAGAGAACGAAGAAGCCGTTTTGACAGAACTTTCGAATCTGAAAAGTCCTCCGGGGCGCTTCGAGCAATTCCATTCCGCGGACCATATCGTGGGTATCGTGGATTACGCGCACACGCCCGACGCGCTCGAAAACGTGCTCGAAACGATCACGCATTTGCGGCAGGGAAATGAGCAGGTCGTGACGGTAGTGGGTTGCGGTGGCAACCGCGACGCCGAAAAGCGGCCTAAAATGGCGGAAATAGCCTGCCGGTATAGCAACCGCGTGATCCTGACGTCGGATAACCCGCGGTTCGAAGATCCCATGGACATCCTCGACCAGATGCGTAAGGGCGTACCGCCGTTAGATTACAAAAAAACAACGGTGATCGAAGACCGCCACGAGGCTATTCTTAAAGCCGGACTGGAAGCGGCGCCGGGGGACATTATCCTGATCGCAGGTAAAGGGCATGAGAATTACCAGGACGTAAAAGGTGTAAAACACCATTTTGATGATAAGGAGGTGCTGATGGAAGTGTTCGCAAAACGGGCGGGCAATTAAAAATCACTATGCTTTTGGCGTAGTCTATTAAAAAAACCAATTTTGCAGCCGTCATCCCAACACGCTTTTTCATGCTCTATTATCTCTTCGATTACTTAGACAAACAATTCAACATTCCCGGGGCCGGGGTATTCCAGTACATCTCGTTCAGGGCGTTGGGTGCGACGGTTTTGTCGCTTTTCATCGCCGCCGCCTACGGGAAGTCGATCATCAATCTGCTCCGGAGAAAGCAAATGGGCGAGTCGATCCGAGATCTTGGATTGGCAGGGCAGATGGAGAAAGCGGGCACGCCTACCATGGGTGGCTTCATCATCCTGGCCTCGCTGCTGATCCCCGTTTTGCTGTTTGCCAAGTTGAGTAATGTCTACATCGTTTTGCTGCTCATTACGGCTGTCTGGACGGGAGGTATCGGGTTTTTGGATGATTATCTGAAAAAATTCAGGAACAATAAGGATGGCTTGGCCGGACGTTTTAAAATCGTCGGCCAGGTAGGGTTGGGATTGATCGTCGGAATCACGCTTTCGTTTAATGATAATGTCAAAATAAGGGTCTACGACCAGCCGGTGCTGAGTTCCAGCTTGGGTGAGGTGCAGCGTTACCGTGACATCATCCACCCGACGGTGACCACCATCCCGTTCATCAAGAATAACGAATTCGACTACAAGGCACTGCTTTTTGGCTGGTTGCCCGAAGAATATACCTGGGTTATCTACACGATCATCGCGATTTTCATCATTACCGCGATCTCCAATGGCGCCAACATTACCGATGGGATCGACGGCCTTGCTGCGGGAGTTTCAGGTATTATCGCACTCACGCTCGGTGTACTGGCCTATTTGTCGGGTAACACGAAGTTCTCGCAATACCTCAACATCATGTACATCCCCAATTCGGGAGAGCTGGTAATATTCTGTGCGGCATTCATAGGGGCCTGTGTCGGGTTTTTATGGTATAATGCGTACCCAGCACAGGTGTTCATGGGCGATACGGGCAGTTTGATGCTCGGCGGCGTGATCGCCGTGGTGGCACTGGCGATCCGTAAGGAATGGCTGATCCCGGTCATGTGCGGGATCTTCATTGTCGAGAATGCGTCGGTGATATTACAAGTCAGCTATTTTAAATACACCAAAAAGAAATACGGCGAAGGGCGAAGGATATTCCTGATGTCGCCGCTGCACCATCACTATCAGAAAAAGGGAATTCACGAGGCGAAGATCGTAACGCGTTTCTGGATCGTCGGGATTATCCTTGCGATTTTGACGTTGGCGACTTTGAAACTTCGATAGGGGGGAAAGGAAGGAAGGAGGAAAGGGAAAAAGGAGAAGGAGAAAGGGGTGAAGAAAACGTGGCCCGGAGGGCCATCCAAATCCAGATTGACATATGTTTTGGCTCCGTAGGTGCCTCCCGCGATGCGATCAGGAGGCACCTACGGAGCCAAACGCTGTATTGCCTTTCGGTTTCTATCAACAGGTAGCCGCGCCGTGGCTGTTTTTGCTTCTGGTTTTTTCCCGTTCCTCCATTCTCCATCCTCCCTTTCCTCCCAAAAAGCAAGAAGCCCCAATTCATGCGAATCGGAGCCTCCTGTGGTTTTTAGTCTGATGATATCGGGGTAATTTATTCTCTTAGTTCGAGCAGCATTTCGTCTGTGATCTTGTTCTTTTCCTTGAAATCTGCGACGGTTTCGGTGAAAGAGTTTTGAAGGTTTTCCACATTCTGGAGATTTTTATAAACACCGTCGTAGATCTCGTTCAACGACTTGTCGAGATTCTGGACGTTGACATTCATATTTTCTGTTTCAATCTGACCAATCTTCTTGATCACGGCAGTTTCGCTGTTTTTCAAATCCTCGATCTCGCGCAGGATTTTCTCCATGGTCTTAAACTTTTCGATCTTATCCATAAGCCTTTTTCAAGATTGTTTTCGAAGAATAAGTTTAAAATATCATACCAAAGCGGCCGTTACTGGCGGTAAAATTGCCCGCTTTTCATCTTTTCAACACTATGAAAAAGAAAAGTTTTGTACTGCTTTGGCTGGCGGTATTCATGCTGCCTACGATCCGTATTTCAGCTCAGATTTCCCCAAAAACGACGAATTGGAAAGGTTTTGAAAAAGTAGAATTCACATTTCAGGACCGCAATGCGTGGTACGTGAAACCCCGAAAGGCAATTGAAGGGAACCCGTGGGTGTGGCGGGCACATTTCCCCACATGGCACACCGATATGGACAGCATTTTGCTCTCGCGCGGGTTTCATGTGGCTTATGTGAATACCAATGACCTGTTCGCGCACCCGAAAGCGATGCAGGTGTGGGACGCATTCTACGATTACCTGGTGAAAGAGCAGCATTTCGCCCCGAAAGTGGCGTTGGAAGGTGTGAGCCGCGGTGGATTGTATGTGTATGGCTGGGCTAAGCGGAACCCCGACAAAGTGAGCTGCATTTACGCCGAAGCGCCCGTCGCCGACCCGAAAAGCTGGCCGGGTGGCAAAGGAAAGGGCAAAGGCTCACCTAAGGACTGGGAGGCGTGGAAGAAAATATTCAACATGACGGAAGAGCAGGCCGCCAGTTTCACTGACATTCCATTAAACGACCTCGCTGGCCTGGCTTCGTACAAAGTACCCATTGTCCATGTGGTTGGGTTAAAAGACGAACACGCGCCGGTTGCAGAAAATACGGACCTGCTGGTCAAAAATTACCTTGCATTAGGCGGGCCTGTGAGCGTGTACCCGATGACGCGCGGCGAGCAAACGCTCGATGGGCACCACTTCCCGATCGAACATCCCGAATTCTTCGCCAATTTTATCGAAGAGAACAGCGTGCCTGTTCAAAAGCCATTGCCGCACTCGACTTACATTACTTTGAATAGAGGATTGGGTAATGCATTTGAGAAGTTTCGCACGAGCAAGAAGGGGACGGTAGCATTCCTCGGCGGCTCCATTACGCATAATCCGGGCTGGCTCGACAAGACGTCCCAATATTTACAGGAGCACTTCCCGGATACGGAATTCACATTCATTGCAGCCGGAATTCCATCATTGGGCAGTACGCCGCATTCCATGCGTTTCAGTCGCGACGTGCTCGCCAAGGGCACGCCGGATTTGCTTTTTGTGGAAGCGGCGGTAAACGACCGGGGCAATGGATTCAGTGAAAAGGCGCAGATCAGGGCCCTGGATGGTATTCTGAGGCAAATGTTTGCCGCTAATGCCAAAGCAAATGTGGTGATGATGGCCTTCGCGGAGCCTAAAAAGAACGACGACTATGAAGCGGGCAAGGAGCCCGTAGAGGTAGGCGTGCACGAGCGTGTAGCGAAATATTACGGGGCGGTTTACATCAATCTGGCCAAAGAAGTGTACGACCGGATCAAAGCCGGTGAATTCAACTGGAAATATGATTTCAAAGATTTGCACCCGTCGCCCTACGGTCAGGAGATTTACGCGCAGACGATCAAGGAAATGCTGAAAATGGAATCCGCCGCGACCGGCGATATCAAGCTCCCCGCTCCAATGGACCGTTTCTCGTACGACAAAGGCAGCTACCACAAGCTCGAAGAAGCCAAAAACCTCAAAGGCTTTACGCTGGATCCCGACTGGAAGCCGAAGGTGAAATTTTCCACCAGACCCGGATTTGTGAACGTGCCGATGCTGGTGAGTGAAACCGCCGGTTCGTCACTGGATTTCGAATTCAAAGGCCGCGGGGTAGGGATCGCCATCATCTCCGGGCCGGACGCCGGGAAGATCACTTACACCATCGACGGGAAAAATCCGAAAACGCTCGATACCTACACGCCATGGAGCAATCAGCTGCATCTGCCCTGGTACCTCATGCTTGCCGACGAACTTTCAGCCGGGAAGCATAAGCTGCATCTGACGATTTCAAGCGAGAAGAATGAGAAGAGCGAAGGGAATGCAGTAAGGGTTGTGCATTTGCTTGTTAATGAGTAAATAGCAATAGGTTTTTCACACACTAAACTAATTGGATATGCCCGAAATCTCCCGTTTCTTCGGAATCATTATTTACATGTATTTCAAAGACCATCTTCCTCCGCATTTTCATGCCGAATACGGCGGACAGGAAGCACAGTTTTCAATTGAGACGGGAAATGTGATCGTGGGCGATTTGCCCAGAAAGCAGGTAAGGCTTATTCAGGCGTGGGTGGAACTTTATAGGGACGAATTGTTTTTGAACTACGAAGAGTCCCAGAAGGATAATGGAAGGCTGCGAAAGATCAGGCCATTGCAATAATGAATCCGAGAGTCAAAGAAATATTGTCCGTAAAACCGTTCGTCATCCAATCACTTTGGACTGATGGGAAGGTTCGGGTTACGGATTTCAGGAGGTTTCTTGGGGAATATGAAGGCCGGAAAGACAGTCTGTTTGGCAAGATTCTTCAACCTGAAATTTTCGTTCAGGCCAGGACCGATGGCAGAACCATACTTTGGGATAACCTGACCGAGATGGAAGATTACGACGGAACGATAATTCCCGGGCCGCTGGATTTCTGTCCGGATGTACTTTTCGAAAACTCTACACTCGCCTAATTCCGCCCCGTCTGCGTCGTATACGTACTTTCAAAAATCTTATCCGCATTCCCCGCTTCAAAACCATCCCGCCGGTGCTTTCGCTTAATTTCACTCTTGGGAAGGTTTGTAAATTCCGGTAGCACTTTCCGCTCGGCGAATTCAACGTACGAGCCGGAAATACGCAACTTCTCACCATTTGCAAATTCCGCGTCCAGCATTTCCGCTACGGTAGCACTTTGTAACAGGCCTCCATCCGGACTTACTTTGATTTTCCCGCCTGACGTATTGAGTTTAATACCATGTTTTTCTAAAAATTCATTGAAATGCGCTACGGTGTTGTAGCCTTCGGGCAGGTGATGGACGCTGATTGTGAAATGATTGAGGTAGTACCGGTTGTAAATCACCCACGCGGCGTATTCGCTTTCTTTGAGCAGCGATTGGTAATCGGCCACGGTAGGCGTACGCCATAGTGGCTGGTGCAGGAATGCATCTACGGCTTCGCCGTTGTCGAGGTCGAGGGAATCGACAGGGTCGGTGGTGACTTCATCGGTGTAGCTGCGGATAATGCGTTGGCTTTCTGGCGATAGGTCGCCTACGCGGAGCTCGCTCACAAAAATGCGCGGGTCGGTTTCGCGCGGCGGCGCGTACCACCAGGCGTCGAGTTTTTTGCCTTCGAAAAAATAGTGGTCGCGTTTTTCGTAGCCGTAATGCAGGAATATTTTCTCGAACGATTGTACGCCAAGCTGAGGCACACCCATCGTGCGGAATGCGATATGATCGTTTTCGATATCGTCGGCAGTTTTAACAACGCCGTCGCTCACCATGGCGTCGAGGATAATACCCACGTCCGGAACGCGCTCTTTGTAGCGGCGCATAAGGCCGTTCAGAACAATGTCGAGGGTGGCGAGTTTGCTGGCTGACGGTTTCATTTTTTTCAGTTTTTGATGATTGTGAAGTGTCTATGTAGGTTAGAAATACATTCAATTGTCAGCCTGAGCGTAGTCGAAGGCCGTTTCTGTACCGGCCTTCGACTCCGCTCAGGCTGACAAAAGGGCGTAATTTTAGTCTTTTTTTATCCTTTCGACAATTCCGTCGAGCGCACTTGTGCGGCGAAAATGCCTTTTTCAAGTATTTTATCGAGCTCGCCGGCTTCAAACTGGCGTAATGCAGCCTCGGTGGTTCCTCCTTTGGATGCAACGGCCTTGATCAGGTCGTCGAGCGATTTGTCGGCAGTATTGATCAGGTGATAGGAGCCCAGCATGGTTTGTTTTACCAGCAATGCGGCCACGTTTTCCTCAAAGCCCATTTGCTTACCGGCCTCGATCATCGCTTTCACCACGTAAAAAAAGTAAGCCGGCCCGCTACCACTCAACGCAGTTACCGCATTCAGTTGCTCCTCATCTTCCAGGAACACCGACCGGCCGGTTGCATTGATGAGGTTTTCTATTTTGCGTAATTGATGTAAATCTACTTCGGGTGATGCTGAATAGGCGGTAATGCCCATTCCAAGCATGGCAGGCGTGTTCGGCATTGCGCGGATGACCGCTTTATGATCCAGGGCATTCTGAATGCCTTCGATCGTGACGCCGGCCATAATCGACAATACTACCTGGCTGGGCTTAATGACTTCTTTGAGCGCACCGGCCACCGAAAGAAAATCCTGCGGCTTCACCGAAAGGATGATCAGGTCGTATTCGCCGATTTGCGGGCCGATCACGCCGGTGATCACGCCCGGTTGGAAGCTGGTGAGGCTGTCCATGCGGTCGGTGCTTTTTTCAACCAGTAAAAAGTCCTGGTTTTTGACGAGGTCAAATTTCAGGAAGGCGCGGGCGAAGGCCATACCCATGTTGCCGCAGCCGATGATAGCAATTTTCATTTTGGACTAAATTAATGGTATCGTAAGGATTTTGGCGAATTACGTAACTTTTAAGGAATTATCTGTCCTGCGAAGGCTTGCAGATTAATTAATGATGAATGAGGCATGTTCTTTATAACACTCCTTAGCTTTGCCGGGGATTCGGGCGGAGTGCATCGGACAGGTAAGTATTGAAGGGAAATAATATTCTGCTTTGATGATTTATGCCAACCTTATATTTTGAAAAATAAGTGTAATGCATTTGTTTAGAATTTGATATATCCCTGCTTGCCAAATTATCTAATTTTATTGTAATACTCCTATTATGGCTATAAAAGTTGCTATTTCGCACAAAACACGATATAAGTTCGACCGGAGTGTTTCACTTTCACCGCATATTTTCAGATTGCGCCCCGCGCCGCATTCGCGCACGCCGATCGAAGGCTATTCGCTGAAAATTACGCCCGAAAATCATTTCATCAACTGGCAGCAGGACCCATTCGGAAACTACCAGGCGCGGGTTGTGTTTCCGGAAAAGACAACGGAGCTGAGCATCGACGTGGAAGTGATCGCCAAAATGCAGGTGATTAATCCGTTTGATTTTTTTGTGGAGGATTATGCGGACAAATATCCTTTCAAATATGAGGCAACGCTGGAAAAAGAGCTGGGCCCATATCTCGAACCACGTGAGGCGGGACCGCTTTTGATGGATTTTATCCAAAACCTGAAAATACAACAGGATATCAAAACCGTCGATTTCCTGGTGTATCTCAATCAGGAGTTGTACAAGGCTATCAATTATAATATCCGGATGGAAGCGGGCGTGCAAACCTGCGAGCAGACGCTTACCATCAAAAGTGGGTCCTGCCGCGATTCGGCGTGGCTGCTGGTGCAGATCCTGCGGCATCTGGGCATTGCCGCACGGTTCGTGTCAGGTTACCTGGTGCAGCTTACTTCCGATATCAAGTCACTCGACGGACCCTCCGGGCCCGAGGCGGATTTTACCGACCTGCACGCGTGGACGGAGGCGTACGTGCCGGGCGCGGGATGGATCGGCCTGGACCCTACTTCAGGCCTTTTTGCCAGCGAGGGCCATATCCCGCTTTGCTGTACGCCCGATTATGCCAGTGCAGCCCCGGTTTCGGGAGCCACGGATGTTGCCGAAGTGACTTTTGAATTTGACAACAAGGTTTTTCGCATTCATGAGGATCCGCGTGTAACCAAGCCTTATTCAGAAGAACAGTGGGCGCAGGTGATGCAGGTGGGCTATGATGTGGAAAAAGATTTACAGGAAAATGACGTTCGCCTGACAATGGGCGGCGAACCTACCTTCATTTCCATAGACGATTTCGAATCGGCCGAATGGAACACAGCTGCCGACGGACCATTGAAGCGGCAACTGGCCTACGACCTTTCGTTAAGGCTTAAAAACCGATTTGCGCACGGTGGGCTGCTTCATTTTGGGCAAGGCAAGTGGTATCCCGGTGAGCTTTTCCCACGCTGGCAATATGCATTGTACTGGCGGAATGACGGTGTTCCGATGTGGAAAAACGACGATCTGATCACCAAGGAAGGACAGACGAAGTATACTTTCAGGGAGGCTGAGATTTTTACTTCGGAGCTAGCCAAATACCTGGGTATCGACACCAATAACATTACTCCTGCTTACGAAGACCCTGTTTACTGGGCCATGGAGGAGGGGAAACTGCCCGTCAATGTCGATCCTTTGAAAGTGAATCTCAAGGATTCTGTCGAACGCCGGACACTGGCCAAATTGCTCGAAAAGGGCCTGAACAACCCGGCGGGATTTGTGATACCTGTCAGATGGGACGGGATGCATTGGACCAGCACGGCCTGGCAGTTTCGGCGAGGCAACTGCTTCCTGATACCCGGAAATTCGGCGATGGGTTATCGTTTGCCATTGAACTCGCTGCCCGAGATCGCCAAAGAGCGGCGCGAACAGCCGGTGGAACGCAGTCCGTTCGAGGATTTGCCTGCATTGGCGGATTACCAGCCCATTGTGCAGGCGCGTTATGGTTCCGTGGCGCCTCCGTATAAGTTGCCTTTGAATATTCAGCCCGTCGATGAGGAAGAGGATTCAAAGAAAAAGGAGGAAGAAGAGCAAAATAACCTGCTTTTCGATGTACCGGTAATCAAAACGGCGCTCTGCGTGGAGGAACGTGACGGGATTATCTACGTCTTCCTGCCACCAACTGATTATCTCGAACATTATCTGGATCTGATGGCTTCCATCGAAGCCACTGCCGAAAAATTGAAAATGCCGGTGCGCATTGAAGGTTACCCGGCACCGTCGGATTACCGGGTGCAGAAACTGATTGTCACACCGGATCCGGGGGTGATCGAAGTGAATATACATCCGGCTAAAAACTGGCAGGAGTTGGTCGACAACATCAGCGCATTGTATGAAGAGGCATTCTTCTCTCGGCTGGGTACGGACAAATTCATGGTCGATGGCCGGCATACCGGCACCGGTGGCGGTAACCACGTTACGATTGGCGGGGCCAAACCGGCAGATAGCCCGATATTGCGCCGCCCTGATCTGCTGCGGAGCCTTTTGACCTATTGGCAGCACCATCCGGCATTGAGTTACCTTTTTGCCGGTCCGTTCATTGGCCCTACCAGCCAGGCGCCGCGTATCGACGAAGGCCGCGACGAGCGCCTTTACGAAGTTGAAATCGCTTTTGACCAGATTCCTGAGCATGGTGAAGTGCCATTCTGGATGGTGGACCGCATTTTCAGGAATTTGCTGGTTGATATTACGGGCAACACCCACCGCTCGGAGTTTTGTATGGATAAACTGTATTCGCCCGATTCGTCGAGCGGACGGCTGGGTATTCTTGAATTCCGGGCATTCGATATGCCGCCGCACAAGCATATGAACCTCGTGCAGACGCTGCTCATACGTGCGCTCATCGCGAAGTTTTGGAAAGAACCCTATAAGCATAAGCTCATCCGCTGGGGTACCGAGCTCCACGACCGCTTCCTGTTGCCGCATTTCGCTTATCTGGATATGGTGGATGTGGTGAACGACCTGAAAGCGGCGGGCTACCACTTCGATATTTCTTGGTTCGACCCGTTCTTCGAGTTCCGTTTCCCGCATTATGGCGGCATTACGGTGGATAACATTCAGCTGGAACTGCGGCTGGGCATCGAGCCATGGCATGTTTTGGGAGAAGAATTGTCGAATGCGGGCACAGCAAGGTTTGTGGACTCGTCTTTGGAAAGGTTGCAGGTAAAAGTGAGTGGTTTTGTGGAGGGAAGGCATATTCTGGTCTGCAACGGCTGCCGTGTACCACTCCGGAGCGCGGGGATCAAAGGCGAATATGTGTCGGGTATCCGTTACAAAGCCTGGAACCCGCCGTCGGCATTGCACCCGACGATCGGGGCTGACGCGCCGCTGGTTTTCGATATTGTGGATACCTGGAATAACCGTATATTGGGCGGCTGTACCTATTTCGTTTCGCACCCCGGCGGGCGCAGTTTTGATACTTATCCGGTCAATAGTTTTGAGGCCGAATCGCGCAAGATCAGCCTGTTTCAAGGCTTCGGGCATACGCCGTCTGCGACACGCGAGGTGCCTGTTGTGGAGAAAACGGCCTCGGGCGTTTCCCGGTTTGTGGCCGAAACGAAAAAGGAAATGCGCGGCGACACCCCGATCGAACTGATCAATCCGGAGTATCCCAATACACTGGATTTACGCAAATTCTGGAAATCGCGATAGATTTGCAGTATAACCCTGATTTTGAATATGCTTACCGAGGCTTCCGTGAATCTGTTACAATCCTATCAAGCCGGCCTGACTTCCTACGACGAGGTGCTGGATCCCAACGGAAAATTGAAGCCACACTGGCAGGCGCTTTTCGCCACGCTGGAAAAACTGGGTATTGAGGAGCTCAAAAACCGCAATCAGGAGATTATCAGCAGGCTGCGGGAGAATGGCGTGACTTACAACGTTTACGGAAGCCCCGACGGCATGAACCGCCCCTGGCAGCTCGACCCGATCCCTTTCCTGATCGAACACCGCGAATGGGAGAAGATTTCGAAAGGTTTGCAGCAGCGGGCCCTGTTGCTCGACCTCGTTTTGAAGGATATATACGGACCCAGAAACCTCGTAAAGGATGCAGTCATTCCGGCGGAACTCGTATTTGAAAACACAGGGTTTTTAAGGCCTTGCATCGATATTAAGGTTCCCGGACCGAGGCAGCTGACGCTGTTTGCCGCTGATATGGCACGGGGGCCGGATGGACAAATGTGGGTGCTCGACAGCCGCACGCAGGCACCCTCCGGCTCGGGCTACACGCTCGAAAACCGAATTGTGATGAGCAAGCTGCTGCCTGAACTGGCCGACGGCATGTATGTGAGCAAGCTCTCGCCTTTTTTTAACAGCATTCAAAACACCGTACTCAGGCTCTCGGACAAAACCCGCGACGCCCCGAATATCGTGTACCTGACGCCGGGACCCGGCAACGAGGCCTATTTCGAACACGCCTACCTGGCCTCGTACCTGGGTTATACACTCGCGCAAGGCGACGATCTGCTCGTTCGTAACGGAAGCGTGTGGCTGAAATCCATCGATGGTTTGCAAAAAGTGGACGTGATTGTACGCCGCGTTGACGACGACTGGTGCGACCCGCTGGAATTGCGGGAAGATTCGCGTCTTGGCGTGCCGGGCCTGTTGCAGGCAATCCGTCTCGGTAATGTGCAGGTAATGAACCCGCCGGGATCAGGCGTGCTGGAAAACCATGCTTTTCTGGCATTCATGGAGAATATATGCCAGTATTTTCTGGGCGAAAAGCTGATTATGCCCAATGTGGCCACCTGGTGGTGCGGCCATCAGAAAGAATTGACCTACGTGCTCGACAATATCGATGAACTGATCATCAAAAAGGCCAACCGAAAATCCAAGTTTGCCTCGATTTATGGCCGAACCCAGAGCAAGGAGGAAAAAGAAAAGCTGAAAGCGATGATTATCCAGCGACCGCACGATTTTATCGCGCAGCAGGAGGTAAGCCTTTCCACCACGCCTTCGTTGATCAACGGGGTGATAGAGCCCCGGTATGCCGCTTTGCGGGCATTTATGGTGGCGGATGAAAACGGCTACCACGTTATGCAGGGCGGGCTTACGCGCAGCTCGGCGGTGAAGGACCGGTTCGTGATCTCCAACCAGCAGGGCGGGTTTTCGAAAGATACCTGGATCGTGTCCGATAAGTCTGATGAACCGCAGGAAAGGATTGTCCTGAATACGCCTGCCGCGGTGAACAAGCACGTTTCGCTCCCGAGCCGGAGCGCCGAAAACCTGTTTTGGGTAGGGCGGTACTGCGAGCGGACAATGGCGGTGATCAAGTTCATGAACATTACCATCAATGTGCTCAACCTCGACCGCAATTTCGGAGGATCGGCGAAGCAGGAACATATTAAAGTGCTTTTACAGTCGCTCACGCATGTTTCGGCTACCTATCCCGGATTTTTGGATGCGGATGAGAAGCTGAATGATCCCTACAAGGAAATCATCGCATTGATCTCCGACAACTGCCGCGCAGGGACGGTGGCTTCGAATATCGGCTCGTTCCTGAACGCCGTTGGTGCGGTGCGGAACCAGTGGGAGCTGGAAATCTGGCGGATCGTGGACCTGATTGATAACGGCTACCACGAGATCCGCCATGCTTCGCATATGAACAGCACCAACATTCAGCGGACGCTCGACAAGCTGTTCAACAATATGTTTACGTTCCTGGGCGTGATTGCGGAAAGTATGCCGCGGGATAACAGTTACCTGCTGCTGGAAACCGGGAAGCTGATTGAAAGGATATTGTCAAGGATCAGCGTGATCCAGTCGAATTTTGGTGTTGGGCGTACGGCTGCGGTGGAAAACGAGCTGATTGAGGCAACGTTGATCAATCATCATATGCTGGTGAATTACAGGCAGATCTACAAATCGCACCTGAGTGTGGAGACGATGCTGGATATGATTTTGCTTGAACCGCGTTTGCCCTATTCATTGACTTATATGCTCGATGAGCTGGGTAAAAACCTCGCGGAACTGCCGGCTACCGCGCACGGAGAGAGGCTGAATGAGGCTGAAAAGCTCGCGTTGAAAGCATCGACGCTCATCAAACTCTCGAATATCCAGGATTTGTGCAAATGCAACGCCGAAGAGGAACGGGAGGAGCTTTTTACCCTGCTCGGGGAAGTCGCCAGGCTGGTGAGCTCGGTATCCATTTACCTGACCAACCAGTATTTCAGTCACACATTGATACACCACTCTTTCGAACCGATGGACTACGATACGGATGAAGTATAAGCTGATCCATAAAACCGAGTACAAGTACGCCGAGGCGGTGAATAATTATCACAGCCTCGTGTGCCTCACGCCGCGTACGTTACCCGACCAGCTTTGTCAGGATTTTAGCATTAAAATCACCCCGGAACCAGCGCAGATCAGTGAGCGGGTTGATTTTTACGGGAATACCACGCATTATTTTTCCCTGCATTCTCCCCATAAAGCACTCACCGTGCTCACGACGGCGGTCGTCGAGCGTTTGAAAGAACGTACGGGATCGTTGTTCATTCCTTCGTCGGTAACCAGTGGAGAGGCCAGGCAGCGGCTCACGGGCGACCGCGCGACGAAGATTTCAGTTTTGGAGTACACATTACCGAGCCCGCTGGTGAAATGGGACGCGGAAATCAAGGCATATGCAAGCGATTGTTTCGACGACCATGTGCCATTGTATGAATGCATTGCCAAACTTTGCCGGAAAATTTTCACGGAGTTCAAATTCATGCCTGATTTCACGACGGTGAACACACCTATCAAGGAAGTGCTGGCGGCTAAAAAGGGCGTTTGTCAGGACTTTTCGCATCTGGCCATTGCCTGTATCCGGAGTTTCGGCTTCGCAGCGCGGTATGTCAGCGGATACCTCGAAACACTTCCGCCGCCGGGAAAACCCAAGTTGCAGGGCTCCGACGCTTCGCACGCCTGGATTTCGGTTTTTATTCCCGATTACGGCTGGTGTGACTTCGACCCGACCAATAATGTCGTTCCCGGCGAGCGCCATATTGTCACCGCCTGGGGCCGCGATTACAGTGATGTGCCGCCGCTGAAAGGCATTATTTTCAGCTACGGAAAACACACGCTTTCAGTAGAAGTGGACGTGATCCCGATTTAATACCGGAATGCGCCGCATTTACCCCATTTTTTAACAGAATGGTTCCGGTAAAGAATTTGAGAATTGGCTGGTGTTGCCTAATTTTACCAGATCATTTTGAAATAAGTATACAAAACCTCTTTTAATGTAACCGCGCAGGTCGGTCTGTGTCAGATGTAATGATTTTGCAGTGGTTTCTTCTAAGAATTAATAATTATCAGAATTACGAATGAAAGAAATAGCATTTAGAGATGCCATTCGCGACGCTATGTCGGAAGAGATGCGCCTTGACAAGAGTATTTTTTTGATGGGGGAAGAGGTTGCGGAATACAACGGTGCTTATAAGGCGAGTCAGGGAATGCTCGATGAGTTCGGCCCTGAGCGCGTGATCGATACGCCTATCGCGGAGCTTGGCTTTGCGGGGATTGCGGTAGGGGCTGCCGGAAACGGCCTGCGCCCGATCGTCGAGTTCATGACATTCAACTTCTCACTCGTGGCGATCGACCAGATCATCAACAGTGCGGCGAAAATTCTTTCGATGTCAGGCGGCCAGTACGGTTGCCCGATCGTGTTCCGCGGGCCGACCGGTAATGCAGGTCAGCTAGGCGCACAGCACTCCCAGAACTTCGAAAACTGGTTTGCCAATACGCCTGGTTTGAAAGTGGTGGTTCCTTCGAACCCTTACGACGCAAAAGGCTTGCTGAAATCGTCCATCCGCGACAACAACCCGGTGATCTTCATGGAATCGGAGGTGATGTACGGTGATAAAATGGCTGTTCCCGAGGAAGAATACCTTATTCCACTGGGGAAGGCTGATATCAAACGCCAGGGTAAAGACGTAACTATCGTTTCTTTCGGTAAGATGATTCCCCGCGTGGTAATGCCGGCGGTGCTTCAACTCGAAAAAGAAGGTATCGACGTGGAAGTGGTTGATTTGCGCACCGTTCGCCCTATCGACTATGCTACTGTGATCGAATCAGTGAAGAAAACAAATCGCTGCGTGGTAGTGGAAGAAGCCTGGCCACTGGCTGCTATTTCTTCGGAACTCGCTTACCATATCCAGCGCCATGCATTTGATTATATGGATGCGCCGGTGATCCGTGTAAACAGCCGCGATGTACCTCTTCCATATGCGCCAACGCTGATCGAAGAGATCCTGCCTAGCGTGAAGCGCACAGTGGAGGCCGTGAAATCGGTGCTTTATAAATAATCTTCAGAGATTCACAGCGAAGCCATTACCGACCCAGGTTTTGGCTTTGTTGATTATAGCCCCTGATGTCAGTGTTAGTAAGTTTCTCATTTGAAAGTGGTTATTAATTAAATACTATTCCGAAATAGGCAGAATACTAGTACTTTTGTGCTTTGAACGCTCCTTGATGTAGACTAACAAATCAATTCAGATTATGCAAGAAGAACGAACAAGATATTCAGAGGAAGAATTAAAGGAGTTTGAAGAGCTGATCCGTGGGAAACTGGAAGCGACAAGAAGTGAGCTCGAATACATCAAAACGGGATTGAGTAAAAAAAACGATAGCGGCACGGACGTAACAGCCGGAGCGGCCAAATTAGTGGAGGATGGGGCAGATGCCAGTGAGCGTGAGAATTTGAGCCAGTTGGCCGCACGTCTTCAAAAATATTCGGTACAGCTCGAAAACGCGCTGATCCGCATTAAAAACGGTACTTACGGTATTTGCATTGACACGGGCAAACTGATCCCGAAAGAGCGCCTGCGCATTGTACCGCATACTCAGCAGACTATCGAAGCGAAGCTGAAAAGAGCTAGCTAAATCGTCACAAGATCAGATAAAACGCAAACGAGGCTATTCCGGAAGGAGTAGCCTCGTTTGTTTAATGCGGTCGCAGGGCCGCCTTCTGTTTATGGAATGTTTGTTGTGCGATAGTGCAAATCTCCTGCTTTGCACGCGCTATTGGCAGGCCTCCGGCCGGTCGATAATGTACTACGGCCTTCGCGGTATGGACCGGCCGGAGACCTGCGAATAGTTTGCTCGAAGGAAGACCTTCGTGCCAGCTCAGTTAGGCAGATCGATTTGCTACAAACAGGGTGCCTCTCCGGAGCTTTTACTCCGCTTCGCTGCCTAATACCTCGCGAAAAACCTCCATTAGCCCTTCTGAGGGCTCTTGGCCTTTGTTTCTACTTTTGAAATACTCCTGGAACAACTTCTCCATGCTCAGCGAAAGGTCAACCTCCGACGACGTATCCGCCACTTCGTTCTTCTTAATCTGCGGAATGATCTGGATAATGCCCGAATGCGCTTCCATTAACCGCTTTTTGTCGGATGCTTCGAGGTAATTATCGGAAATAATGGTCAGCTCAATCAAGTCTTCCTGATGTCCGCCGAGCCATTCGACCGCTTCGTCGATACTATGAAAGCTTTTCCGGCGCAGTTTTTTGCCTTTCAACAATTCAATAGGTTTGTAGCCAGTCAATTTGCCGGCCTCGGCTTCGATCAGGATCACATATTTAGTCTGATTGGCTTCGGAAAAGCTGTAAGCCAGCGGGCTGCTGGAATACACTGCGGGAGCAGGCACTTTATCGACCTGATGAAAACGGTGTAAATGCCCTAACGCAATGTAATGCACCTGTTTCGGGAAGTTTTCGGTATAAATGGCTTGCGCACCGCCGATATGTAGGATCGGGCGCTCGTCGTCGGGCTCCTCGGGCATTTCTCCGCCTTTTTGCATCACAAACAAGTGCGTTGCCAGCAGGTTGAAGCCGTTATTGTCCAGATATTGGTCCGCGAGATTTTGCCAATGTTCCTGCAAATGCACGCGTAATGCTTCTTCCGATTCCTCTACACCCAGGAAGGTTTTCAGGCGTTGCTCGTTCGCGTAAGGCGTGTGCAATACGCGCAGGGGAAATGCAGCATTAGGGAGATTGATTTCGATAAATCCGGGTGCCGTTTTGACAATATCTACCTGTCCCTGCGTGCAAAATGGTTTGACCTCGGTATTGGGGAACCCAACGAAAAGAATGCCGCAAACTTTGGCGAGCGCGTCGGGTACCTGAATACGCTCGGGGGAGTCGTGGTTGCCCGCAATGGCGATGACCGCACGGGTGCCGTTGGCCGACAAGCGGTGTAATGTGCTGTATAAAAGCTCGGTCGCTTCCGACGATGGGTTAAAATTGTCGAAGAGGTCTCCGGCAACGACGATGGCATCGACAGCCTCGCGCTCCGCGATTTCGCAGATTTCTTCCAGGACGAGGCGTTGTTCGTCGAGGCGGGAAAAGTTGTCGAGTTTTTTGCCGATATGCCAGTCGGCGGTGTGCAGTATTTTCATCCGTGTCGTTAATTTAGCGAAAATAACAGATCAGTTTTGAAATACATTAAAACCGCCTTGAAGGCATTAAACGGATTCTTCTCGCTACTCGTAGCAGTGATGGCGGTCGCTTTTGCGGGCTGTGGAAGCCCGTCCGGTAAACCCAATGCAGGCGGTATCGCTATTTCGTTCGATGATCATTTTATCAAAGAATGGTATGAACTGAGGCCATTATTCCAGAAATACAATGCGAAAGCGACCTTCTTCATTACCTGCCCGGACAGCCTGAATGCGGAAGAAGTATCGATGCTGAAACAGCTTGAAAAAGAAGGGCATGAAATAGGTTTCCACGGCACTGTTCACGCCAAATCTACCGAACTGATGGCCGCCGGCGGCCCGAAAGGATATATAGAAACCGAGCTTGGACCAGGCCTGCGGCATATGAACGCGGCAGGTTTCAAGCCCACTTCCTACGCCCACCCGGGCGGGAATCATAACGATCGCGTCGATTCAGTCCTTTTGGCGAAAGGTTTTACAATTTTAAGGGACGTGGCCATTTCAAGAAGGAAATACAAAGGTTTTCAGCTCTACGCCTGGCCGCCGCGCTGGATGAATTCGATTTATTATGCATTCGACGGTGCGCAAAAAGTGGATGCGCTGATGGTCGATTATGACGAGGTAACGGAGGAAGAGGTGGCGGAGGCCATCCTGGAAGCGAAAGAAAATGGTACCGCATTGATGATTTTCGGGCACGAGCCGTTGTACAGCGCGCCTCAGAATGGGAAGTATGGCTTTAATGTGAGTTTCCTGGCCGCGATTTTACGCGAGGCTGATAAGGAGAAACTGAAATTCTATACGATGTCCGAACTGCCGAAGTTCCAATAGCTAGCGGCCGAACTTCCGGTCCTTGTATGCGAGGAGTGGTTTTTCAATATAATTGAAAGAAAACGTAGCCACTGCCACCGAGCCGACGAAGCTGAGTACATATAGAACCGCCTGATAGCTTCCATCCCGCCAACCCGGCGCGTACATTTCGAAAAGGTTGATGATCACGACAATCACGGCTACGTGGTAAATGTAAAGCCCGTAAGAGATTTTGCCCAGATGATCCATCACCGGATGTCCCAAATGCACAATCGTTTTCGGGTTGCACGAGACATTCAGTACGAAGAATGCGAAGAACAGCGCATATATTTCCAGGAATCCGAAGAAATGTACGCCTGAGAAAAATAGTGCAAGTAACAGCACATAGGCGATGATCTGCACGTCTTTCCGGAAAATGAAGTCGAGGAACTTCATTTTATCATTGTAAACGAGCCATGCGCACAGGCCGCCCAAAGCCATCGTCTGAATGCGGAACTGGCCGAGGAATGTCGTGATCATCGATTTCCGGGTCTCTTCCGACGGATCAGCCATTTCAAGCCCCAGGTAGAGCAGGCCGGCTGTTAATAAAAGGAAGAATACCAGAATGGGAATGCGCTTTTTGGGATATTTGATTAACCATGGCCAGAGATAGTAAAACTGCTCTTCTACGCCGATCGACCAGGTTTGCGCGCACCAGTATGGTAGGTCATAGAGGACAAATGCAAAGTTAGGCAGTACCAAAAGCAGCAACGTGAGGCGCTCGGGCAGGTTTACGGTCAGCTTTTCTTCAATGCCCGGGTAATCGAATATCGGAATGTGGGGAAAAACGAAGAATGATAACCCTATGATGAGAAAGTAAATGGGCCAAATGCGGAACACGCGGCGCAGATAGAATTTTTTAGCGTCGACATTCCCGAACCGTCCGCGTTCTTCCAGCAGCAAATAAGTAATCAGAAATCCGCTGAGGACGAAGAATAACCCTACGCCGAGCCGGCCCGCATGCTGGATAATGGGCATATCATACACGTTGGCAATGCCCAATGCATGCTTGGCCTGTTCGAGGTGGTGAAATACCACCAGCGATGCCGCAATGGCACGGATACCGTTCAGATTTGGGAAATAGCGCTTTTTCTTATCCACCACCAAGCTCTTTATTCAAACCAGGCCATCCATTTTCCCTGTACTTTCATTACCTGTTCGATCAGGTCGCGAACGGCACCGCGGCCGCCGTTTTTTGGGGAAACATAATCAGCGATAGCGAGGATTTCGTCGGCAGAATCGGCCGGGCATGCGCCCATCACGCTCGTGCGCATGACTTCGTAGTCGGGCAGGTCGTCGCCCATAAATACGATTTCATCTTCGGTGAGGCCGGTTTCTGCAAGGTACTTCTTGAAAACAGGCAGTTTGCCATCCGGTGAAGTGCCGATGAAGATATCGGTAACACCGAGATATTCGAGCCGTTTGCGTACGCCTACCTGGCTTTGCGCGGAGATAATTGCCACACGGTAACCCATTCTGATCGCCCGGTTAATGCCGTACCCGTCGCGCACATTGAAAATGCGGGGTTGCTCGCCGGTTTCGAGTGCGATGACACTGCCGTCGGTCATGACGCCGTCGATATCAAAAATGAAGGTAGTAATGCGCTTGAAACGTTCCGTTAAAGTCGAATTCATGAATAGCAGAATTGTGAATCCTGCAAATATAGCCTAACTTTTTTCGTGACGGTGCGGCTACTTATTATTTTGAAATGTAGAGGTTCCGGATCTTGTCGGTGAGCAGGCGGTATATTTCGGTGTAGTCCTCATTGGTTTCCTGCAAATATTCAAGGTGGCGGGCCGTGGTTTTCCAGTCGCCGCGTCGGGCCGGGCCGGTCTGGCCGATCGAAGGATCGTCGGATGCCATGGCTTTATAAATGGTTGTCTGGATGAGCGGTTTCAGCAGGTCGAAGTTGAGCTGTTCCCGTTCGAGGAGATCATGGGAGATCGTGAGCATATAGTTGGTAAAGTTGCTCGCAAAAACGGCTGCAACATGCAGAATGAAGCGTTCGTCGGAATCCATTCGGGTTACATTATTGCTCACGCTCGATGCCAGCTGCATGAGTTTGCCTTCAATAAGTTCGTTCCGGGATTCAATACAGAACGGCAATTCACTGTAATCCATTTCGACGTCCCTGGTGAAAGTCTGTAAAGGATAGAACACACCCGTGTGGACATATACGTCGCTATAAATCTCCACAAGTTTCTGGAATTCAGCGAGCGAGCGCGTACCCGACGTATGCACGAGTATGACGCCCTCGGGGAGTACCACGCGCTGGATCACGCTTTCGATCGCGTCGTCGGTCACCGCGATCACGATCACCTCGGCTTCGCTATCCGAGAAATTGAGGTCGGGCTGGATATTGGTATCATACAACGACGAAGCCAGCTGACGCGCTTTCTGCGTGTCGCGGCTGTACACCTCGCAAATCCAGTGTCCTGCGTCCTCGAACGCCTGCGCCAAGTGCCAGGCGACGTTACCAGCGCCAATGAAGGAGATTTTCAATGATCTATCCAATTTTCCAGCTGAATACCAGCCAGATGTGTAAAATCTTTTGTGTTTCGGGTCACTAAGGTAAGATCATATCTCAATGCGTATGCAAATATTGATATCCAGTAGATATTGACTCATAGTTCAATGTCCCTTGGTGAATCATTTCGATTTGAATATATCATTTTTACCAATTCTTCCCCAGTTTCCTCACTTTCCCAACTGCCGAATAAGCTGTCCAAGAGCGCGTCTTTGTGTTCATTGCTCTCCGCAATATCTTCCACTACGATCTTTAATTTTCTGTCGCCAAAAATGTCCTGAACCGATTTTATAAAACGGTTATCAAGATCCGATGCGTTTACCTGAAATGTTTGTTGCATGGCATTTTCAGTTGGTTATTATGCTAATATAATATTTTGCCTGCGCATACCCATTCAAATACCGTCAATGAACCACCGGCGCCACCTGCTCCGGCGTGGTAATCCCTCCCGGCAGCTCCATGATGCGCATGTTCCGGAAATGGATTTCGGCGCCTTCGGCTTCGAGGCAGATGTAGCCCTTCTTGCGCTCGGAGGCACGGAGGCCGTTCACGAACTTGCCGTTCACTGAAAGTTTTACCGTACCATCGACCGCCACGACCACATATTTGTTCCATTCGCCTTTGCCCTTGCAGCGTTTTTCGAGGGATTTGCTACGGATACCACGGGGGTTGTCGGGGATGGCGGTCATGCCCATAGTGGGGAAGAGCTCGCCGTGCACGTAGTCTTCGGTAGCATTATGTTGCGGGGCATATTCGAGTTCGAGCATTTGTACTTCAATGGCTTTTGTGAGCGGGTCGTGCTCCTGCGGGGTGCCCTCGCTCCATATGAATATCCCCGAGTTACCACCGGCTTCCATGTGCTTCCATTCTACTTCGAGGATGAAGTTTTCGTATTGCCGGTCGGAGCGCATCACGCCAATCGGTTTGCCGGAGCATATTAATGTGCTGTTTTTGACTTTCCAGGTTTCTTTGGAGGTGTTCACATCGACCCACCCGTTCAGGTTTTTGCCGTTGAAAAGCGGTACAAATCCCAGATGATCGTTGCTTTGTGCATACAAATTGCTCCCGGATAACCCACAAAGTAGCAATATAACCGCTTGCAAACGGATAACCCGTGATTTCTTTCGGGGATAGGTTATTATTGTAGAATTCATCATCTAACTATGGGTTCATTCATGAAAATTTTAAAAGGACTATTGGCCATTTTATTACTGAATGCCACTCTTACACACGCACAATATACTACCCCTATCGCTGGCGGTGTGGATGTAGGTGCCAGCCTGGGGCGCGACTCCTGGGCACCTTCTATTATGTATCACGAGGAAATAGGTTCGCAAAAGCTTCCCTGGCTGCGGTTTGGCATCGGGTTCAGGGTGTGGGGGCTCTATGGAGGTAGGGCAAATCTGTATACCGAACGCATTGCGGGCATCAAGGACTATCTGGAATACCGGGATGTGTCCGTCAACGGCCTGAGCTTCCTCGCAGGCGTGAATGTGAGCTTCTGGAAACTCGATATGGGTGTGAATACCGATTTACTCGGGCTGACCTATGGCTCGAAAAGGCACGGGTATTATGAGAAAACCGTTCCCACAAACGGTACGGGCATGCCCAATTACAACCAATGGTTAGCCAGTAAGCCGACGGTATTCAATGCGTTGCCGCTCGCCCTGCGCAGGAACACCGGGCAGTCGGAAGCATTTGTGCGTTTCAAGGTAAGCCGGCAGATCGGTGTCAAGCTCGGCTACACTTACACCAGGCTTACTTACACGACCAAAAAAAGTGATGATTTCAATGTTTACCTTGATAACAGCCAGCGACATGTGTCCAAAATTTACGGTCTTCCGTACGTCGCATTAGCCTTTGCATTAGGGAATTGACAAATGAATTTCACAAACATACTTGTAATTCAATTTGTTAAACTCTATATTTGCACTCCCATTTTGCGATGGACTGTCTTGTTACAGTGTAAATTATTGAAAATCAATTTAATTTTTTGTTAATCGTGGATACGTTAAGCTACAAAACCATCTCGGCGAACAAAAACACAGTAAACAAGGAGTGGATTGTTGTGGATGCTGAAAATGCAGTTCTTGGTCGTTTGGCCAGCGAAGTTGCTAAAATTATCAGAGGCAAACACAAAGCAAGCTACACTCCTCATGTGGATTGTGGTGATAACGTTATCGTTATCAACGCCGATAAGATCAAGTTGACAGGTAAGAAAATGACGGACAAAGTTTATGTTCGCCACACAGGTTACCCGGGAGGTCAACGTTTTCAGACTCCTCGCGAGTTGCTCGAAAAACACCCTGAGCGTGTGATCGAGAAAGCCGTGAAAGGCATGCTTCCAAAGAACCGTTTGGGACGTCGTTTATTTACAAACCTGTTTGTTTACGCTGCCGCAGAACACCCGCACAGCGCACAGCAACCAAAGCAAATCCAATTGTAATTCATGGAAGTGATCAACACAATAGGTAGAAGAAAAACAGCCGTTGCTCGTATTTACCTTACACCTGGTAAAGGCGATATCAAAGTTAACGGTCGTGATTACAAAGAATATTTCCCATTTGAAGTACACCAGATCGTATTGCAACAACCGTTTGCAACAATCTCAGGTGGAAATGGTTACGATATCAAAGTAAACGTAAGAGGTGGTGGAATCTCAGGCCAGGCGGAAGCTATCCGTATGGCGGTTTCACGTGCACTGGTTCAATACAACGGCGAATTCCGCGGCGCATTGAAAAAAGAAGGATTCCTTACCCGTGACCCACGTATGGTTGAGCGTAAGAAATACGGACGCGCTAAGGCACGCAGAAGATTCCAGTTCTCGAAACGTTAATGAGCGGTCCGCCGCGCGGTGCATGAGTTTAGAGTCCATGAGTTCAGTGTTTATTTTATCACTTTCAACTCATTTACTCATAAACTTTGAACTCCACAAGTCCAGACGTCGCTTATCGTGCCCGATGCTTCGTGCTGCGTAACAAGTCTAAAAATATTTTAAATCAAATTTGGCAATGGCACAAATAGAATATAAAGAACTATTGGATGCAGGTGTCCACTTTGGTCACCTTACCCGCAAGTGGGATCCACGGATGGCTCCGTATATCTTCATGGAGAAGAACGGGATCCACATCATTGACCTGAACAAAACTTTGAGCTGCCTTGGCGAAGCGGAAGCTGCGCTGAAACAGATCGTTCGTTCAGGACGTAAGATCATGTTTGTTGCTACTAAAAAACAAGCGCAGGAAATCGTAACGGAAGAGGCGAAACGCCTTAAAATGCCTTACGTGACTGATCGTTGGTTGGGTGGTATGCTGACAAACTTTGGCACAATTCGCAAGTCTTTGAAAAAAATGCAGACTCTCGAGAAGATGCTGAAAGACGAAGCCACGGTTAGCAATATTGCGAAAAGAGAACGCCTGATGCTTACACGTGAAAAGGAGAAACTGGAAAGAGTACTAGGTGGTGTAGCGGACCTTACTCGCCTTCCAGCGGCACTTTTCATCGTTGATGTAAAACGCGAGCACATTGCGGTTGCAGAAGCAAAAAGATTGAACATCCCTATTTTTGCGATCTGCGATACCAACTCAAACCCTGAATTGGTTGACTTCCCTATCCCATCTAACGACGATGCTTACAAAGCAATCTCGTTGATCACCCTGGCGATCGGTAAGGCTATCGAAGAAGGTTTGATGGAACGCAAACAAGATAAAGACGATCAGCGCCTGGTAGAGGAAGAAGAAGCAAAACGCGCAGCTGACAAAGGTGAAGAGGCAGCCCCTCGCGCCGAAGTTGCGGCAGAAGCAGAAGTTGCTGAATCCGACGAAGAGTAAAAAGGGCAATATGGTGTAGTTTTTAAATAACTCGCCATACTTGACATATACGGTAGCCCATAGCCTCTTGCTATGGGCTACGTTTTTTTAAAATTCTTGCGAAGGGATTCCTTAACCATTTGATCATCCCCGGTTAACGGCCCTTTCACTACAAAACATTAATACATAATATTTATCACGATCATGGCAATTACCGCACAAGATGTAAACAAACTCCGCCAAATGACCGGCGCGGGCATGATGGATTGTAAAAAAGCCCTGCAGGAAGCAGATGGCGATTTCGACAAGGCCGTTGATATTCTCCGTAAACAAGGACAGAAAGTAGCTGCAAAACGTGCTGACAATGCTGTATCAGAAGGAACTGTTCTGATCAACATCAGCGCTGACGGCACCAATGGTAAACTCGTTGCGTTGGCTTGCGAAACTGAGCCTGTATCGAACGTGGAAGATTTCAAAAACCTTGCACAATCTATCCTTGACAAAGCAGTAGCGGATAACATCGCTGACAAAGATGCCCTTTTGGCTGCAACTTTGGCTGACGGTCGTCCTGTGTCAGAGCACATGGTGGAACTGACAGGTAAGTTGGGAGAGAAACTGGAAATCACTGCTTACGAAAGCGTTTCAGCGGATAAAGTGGTTCCTTACATCCACTCAAACGGTAAACTGGGTGTGTTGGTAGCATTCGCCGGCGTTAACGGAACGGATGTTTCTGAACTGGGTAAAGACGTAGCGATGCAAATTGCAGCGATGAAGCCAGTAGCTCTGGATAAAGACGGTATCGACGCTGCTACTATCGAGCGCGAAATCGAAGTGGGTAAAGAGCAGGCACGTGCAGAAGGCAAGCCTGAGGCAATGCTTGAGAAAATCGCTCAGGGTAAATTGCAGAAGTTCTACAAAGACAGCACCCTGTTGAACCAGGAGTTCGTGAAAGATTCTTCACTGACTATCCGTCAGCTGCTTGAGAAAACTTCAAAAGGTTTGACTGTTACTACCTTCAAACGCGTAGCGATCGGCGGATAAGCCTTTTCAGCAACAAAATATATTGACAACGCCTGGTATCTAATTTGTATACCAGGCGTTGTTTTTTCATATTTACAGAAAGTTAAATGCAATTTAATTTTCGACACACGCTATCGGCGGCATTTCATCAGGCAGAATGGTTGATTTACGGAGTAATTCCTGTTCGGAGCATAATTCGACAGATGAAGAATTAGTTAGATTCTTCCTCGAATCAAGGGACAATCGTCATTTTCAGAAACTTTACGAGCGTTATGCCGTCAAGGTTTATCAAAAATGCGTCACGCTCACCAAGGACGCCACCCGCGCCGAAGACATTATGCACGATGTCTTTCTTAAACTGATCCATAAAATGAGCTCATTTAAGACCGGTTCCAAATTCTCCACCTGGCTTTTTACCATCACGCATAATCATTGCATGGACCTCGCACGCGGCAGTAAACGCCGGGTCGTTCTTGTGCTCGAGGCTGAAACGCCCGAAGGCGCAGGGAAAGAAGAATTTTGCCTGCAAGGCTTATTTGAGGAAGATGTAAATCTGGTGATGCTCAAAGAAGCACTCGATTTGCTCGGCCTGGAAGACAAGGCGATGATTTACCTCCGCTACCTCGACGACCGCAGTATCCGTGACATTGCAAGCCTCTTCCGGATTACCGAAAGTGCAGTTAAGATGCGCCTGATGCGTTCGAGAAGGAAGCTCCGCAAGTGGTATCATAAACTTTCAGAAGGTGGCAATTTTTTTTGAAAGCGTCGGAAATTGCTTTACTTTGACCGCAACCTCCTCATTTGTTAGTCGTAAAACCATGGAAATTTAATGAGTATGGTCCACTAAACACATTGACAATGAGCCAAAAACTTCAACGCACATCCTTTATTGCCTTAACTTTACTCGCACTTCTGACATTCCCGGCCGTTTCCCAAAACAAAGTTGATCTCACCAATTCGATCAATTCAGGCCGGTTGAAAACCGCTAATGACACCGCCTGGCACAAAATCGAATTCGGCGCCAACCTGAACCAGGGCTCATTCAGTTCCAACTGGACGGGTGGTGGCGTCAACTCGATCGCACTGGGCCTTTTTCTGAACGCATTGAGCGAGAAGAAAGTGGGTAAGAATTCGTGGAGAAATGACTTCCAGGGACAGTATGGTATCGTCCGTAACAAGGGCCAGCAAAGTCGCAAAAACGTCGACCGGATCTTCTTCGATACCAAGTACAACCGCGAACTGACAGCTAAATGGAGCCTTTTCGCCAATGTCAACTTCCTTTCGCAGTTTGGCAACGGTTATGAATATTCGTCGGAGAAGGATACGGTGAAGTTCAAAAAGAAGGTCTCGGGCATTCTTGCTCCTGCCTACCTGACCGAGGCGATCGGTATCGAATACCGTCCCGTTCCGTATTTCTTTGTTGACCTTGCGCCCGGGGCATTGCGGCAGACGATCGTCGTCGACAAGGATTTGTACGTTAATACGCCCGACCAGAAGAATTATGGCGTACCCATCGGCAAGCGCGTGCGTACGGAAGCGGCCCTGATCCAGCTGGTAGCCAATTTTGACAAGGATATCGCGAAGGACGTCAATCTGAAATTCCGGTATCTGATGTTTTCCAGCTTCAAGCACCCTTTGAATATAGATAACCGTCTGGACGCCCAGCTGACAGCGAAGATCAACAAGTATGTCAATGTCAATCTCGGCGCCATTATGGTTTACGACGAAGACCAGAGCAACAAAATCCAGTTTGCTCAGGCCCTCAGCATAGGCTTTTTATTTGCTTTTTAATCTAATCAACTAACCTCATCTTGTTATGCTAAAAGAATTTAAAACATTCATTGCCCAGGGCAACGTGCTGGATCTTGCAGTCGGTGTCGTTATCGGTGCGGCGTTCGGGAAAATCACTACTTCGTTGGTAGAGGACATTATCAACCCGATCCTCGGGCTGATCCTCGGCGGAGTGGATTTTACACAACTTAAGGTTGTGCTGAAAGAAGCCGTCGGTGAAACCCCGGAAGTAGCGATCCGATACGGAAACTTTATCCAGACCATGATTCAGTTCCTGCTCATCGCCTGGGTGATCTTCCTGATTGTAAAAGCAGCCAATCGATTGAAATTATCCGAATCGTTGAAGAAGGAGTAGAACTGCTTTAAGGTTCATAAATAACAAAAGAGAGGCATATTTCGTGTGCCTCTTTTTTTATCCATTCGGCAAATGATTTACCTTCGTGGTTATTGCAGATTGTTCAACGCTTTAATTCGATTCTAGTGCAAAAAAAGGTGACGATTCTGGGTGGCGGAGAAAGCGGCGCAGGCGCGGCGATCCTCGCGAAATCCAAAGGTTTTGAAGTTTTTTTATCGGATAAGGGCCAGTTGCATCAGAAGTACGCGGACATTCTGAACAGTAAAAATATTCCATTTGAACAGGGGCAGCATTCGGAGGGACGCATCCTCGAAAGCGACCTCGTGGTAAAGAGTCCGGGCATTCCCGATAAAGTGCCTCTGATCGTCGCATTGAAAGAAAAGGGCATTCCGGTGATCTCCGAAATCGAGTTCGCCTCGCGCTATACGGATGCGAAACTGATTGCGATTACGGGTAGTAACGGCAAGACCACTACCACCTTACTTACCTATCATTTGCTCAAAACCGCAGGGCTGAATGTAGGCTTGGCAGGCAATATCGGCGACAGCTTCGCCTGGGCCGTTTCCGAAAAGCATTTTGATTATTATGTATTGGAAATCAGTAGTTTCCAACTGGATAATATTGTTGATTTCCACCCTTATATTTCCGTTCTCCTGAATATCACTCCCGATCACCTCGATCGTTATGGGTATGATTTCCAGAATTATGTGAATTCCAAATTCAATATTATCCGTAACCAGACGGCCTCAGATCATTTCATTTACTATAAGGAGAGTGAAGTGATTGAGAAGGAGCTCGAAAAGCGAAACCCGACGGTTGGGAAGGTGCAAGTTTCGCTGGAAAATGCATTGGACTCAGGTTCGTACCTTGAAAACGGGCAGTTGATTTCCAGTATTAATGGCCGTGCATTTGCGCAGGCATTCGGTGAATTGCCGATCAAAGGTCCGCATAATGCGATCAATGCGCTGGCGGCGATTTCGGTTGCACAGTTGCTGGGCGTCGATGCGGAAAAGATCAGCGAAGGATTGAAGTCGTTCACCAATGCGCCCCACCGACTCGAACAGGTGGAAGTGATCAATGGGGTAACCTATATCAATGATTCCAAGGCTACCAATGTGGATTCCGTTTTCTACGCATTGGGCAGCTTCAACCAGCCGGTGATCCTGATTGCCGGTGGTGTGGATAAAGGGAATGATTATTCACAAATTGAAGAGCTGGTAAAGAATAAAGTGAAAGGACTGATCGTGCTGGGGAAGGACCCGGCGAAGCTTGAAAACTATTTTTCAGGCAAAGTCCCGCAAATTTACGCGACCGAGGACGTCCAGGATGCCGTCAACAAAGGGCGGGAATGGGGCGTGCCGGGAGATATCGTTCTGCTTTCGCCCGCCTGCGCGAGTTTTGATTTGTTCAAAAACTATGAAGACCGGGGTGATCAGTTCAAAGCTGCTGTCAGAAATCTACTTTCATGACTCTTTCCTGACAATCCCTGACTATACTTGACAATAACTCAACAATCCAATATTAGCCGCCAAACAATATGGATTTCCTGAACAAAACAAGGGAAGATACCCAGGCATGGTTTAGCAAAAACCTCAAAGGTGACCCCTGGATATGGGGGATATGCATTATCATGCTGATGTGGAGCATTGTGGTGGTGTACAGTGCTTCGGTGAAGGACGCTTACAGCCAGATGGACGGTAATACCGAATATTACCTTTATAAACATGCATTGCTGTGCGTGCTGTCGCTCGGCGTGATGTATTTCGTCCACCGGGTGCCTTATATCAAATTCGTGTATGTAACGCGGCTTGCGGTCTGGAGCTCCATTCTGCTTTTGATATTCACGATGTTTTTCGGGAGATCGGTGAATGATGCAGCCCGCTGGATTGAGATCCCGGTGATCGGCCAGCGCTTCCAGCCTTCGGAATGGGCCAAGGTGGCGCTGGTAGCGCATTTGTCGCTGATTCTTGCGCGGCATATCAAAGGCGGCTGGAATACCCGTGAGCTCTTCATGGAACCGCTCGCGCTCGTAGGTGTCGTATGCGGGCTGATTTTCGTGAGTAACGTATCGACGGCCGTAATGCTGGCGGGTATTTGCTTTTTGCTGATGTTCGTAGGCAAAGTTCCGCTGCATTACCTGGCATTCACGGCGCTCGGCCTGGTGTTTTTTGCGACGATCGCCATTTTGCTTAACTCCACACAGCGTTCCGGAACGGCGCAAAGCCGGATATCTACGTTTTTTGACAAGGACGTAGTGGTTTACCAATCGCAGCAATCCTATATGGCAATGGCCCGCGGTGGATTGTACGGGGAAGGTGTTTCCAAAAGCCGCCAACGCCGCTTTCTTCCGGAGCCTCAGAAAGACTTCATTTTCGCGGTCGCGGTGGAGGAGTACGGCACGCTGGGTGGTACCGCGTTGATCATCCTGTACCTGATCCTGTTGTACCGGGGTCTGAAAGCGATCGAAGCGACGAAGCGGCCGTTTGGCGGGTTGCTATCGGCCGGACTGACATTTATCGTGGTGAGCCAGGCATTTTCTGCGATGGCGGTAACCGTAGGTTTAGTGCCGGTAACGGGGCAAACGCTGCCGTTTTTTAGTCAGGGTGGAACGTCGCTGCTTTTCACGGGTATTGCAATGGGCATGATCCTCAGCGTGAGCCGGGGGGAAATCGTGGAGGAAAAACGCATTTAACATGGCAAAAAGAATCATTATCAGCGGAGGAGGGACCGGCGGGCATATTTACCCGGCTATCGCCATTGCCAATGCATTGCAGCACAAGGAGCCGGACACGGAGATCCTGTTTGTAGGTGCTTTGGGAAAAATGGAAATGGAAAAAGTACCCCGCGCAGGTTATAAAATCGTGGGTCTCCCCATTGCGGGAATCAAAAGAAGCCTTTCGCTGGAAAACCTGGCGCTCCCTTTCAAAATGCTGCGAAGCCTGATGAAAGCCCGGGAGGTGATCAAAGAATTCAAACCCGACGTAGCAGTGGGGGTCGGCGGTTTTGCCAGCGGGCCGTTGCTGATGATGGCGTCCATGGCCGGTATTCCGACTTTGATCCAGGAACAGAATTCCTACGCAGGCATTACCAATAAATTTCTTGCTAAAAAGGCCGCCAGAATTTGTGTGGCTTACCCGGGTATGGAAGCGTTTTTTCCGAAAGAGAAAATTACGATGCTGGGAAACCCCGTCCGGAGCGACATTACGTACGTGCATTTGAAGCGCGCCGCTGGTTTGGAGCATTTTGAATTAAGCGAAGGTTCCAAAACACTGTTTGTAATGGGAGGTAGCCTCGGTGCGCGTTCGATCAACGAAAGTATCACGGAAGGACTGGGCAGGTTGGTGGAAGCCGGGTATCAGATATTATGGCAAACCGGCAAGAACGATATCGACAAGGCGAAAGCCGCTATCGAAAAACTGGGAACCGACCGGGTAAAAGCATTTGACTTCATATATACCATGGATCTCGCCTATGCGGTTGCCGATGTGGTGGTTTCACGCGCTGGCGCATTGTCGGTTTCAGAACTGTGCCTTGCTGCTAAACCTGCCATCCTGGTGCCGTTTCCGTATGCTTCGGAAGACCATCAGACCAAGAATGCGATGAACCTTGTCGATAGCAATGCGGCCATTCTGGTAAGGGACTCGGAAGCGCGGACGAAGCTGGTGGACCAGGCATTGGCCCTGCTCGACGATGTGACGCGCCAACGTGAATTGCAGACGAATATCAATAAACTGGCGCGTCCGAGCGCGGCCGACGACATTGCCGCAGAAGTTTTTAATTTGATTCAGTAACCCCAAGATTTGAATATGATGTCATCCTCTGTGACAAATTGGAAATATATCTATTTTGTAGGAATAGGCGGGATCGGAATGAGTGCGCTGGCCCGTTGGTTTAAAGCTAATGGCTTTGACGTGGCCGGTTATGACAAAACGATGACCCCGCTGGTAGGCAAACTCATTGAAGAAGGCATTCCGGTGACGCTCGAAGATGAGGTTTCGACTATTCCGGCAGCCTTTACCGCCGATCCGCAACAAACGCTCGTCATTTATACGCCTGCCGTTCCGGTGCAGCATAAGCAAATGCTTTACTTCCGGGACGAAAACTTTTTGATCCTGAAACGCTCGCAGGTTTTAGGCATTTTAACTAAAAACCTGCGGACAATCGGCGTCGCGGGTACACACGGGAAAACGACCACGTCTTCGCTGGTAGCGCACATCCTGCGCCACGCGCACGTGAACAGCACGGCGTTTTTGGGAGGTATTACCCAAAACTACGGTACTAACCTGCTCCTCAATGAGCCTACCGACAAGCTGGAAGAGGTTTTCTGTGTGGTAGAGGCAGATGAATTCGACCGCTCTTTCCTCACATTGTTTCCGGAAATTGCGATTGTGACATCAACCGACGCCGATCACCTCGATATTTACGGCAAGCACGAAGCTGTGCTCGAATCTTTCCGGGATTACGTGAGCCAGATCGACGAAAACGGGGCATTATTCATGCGCGAAGGTTTGGAAATCGCGGATAGCAGCAAGGCTCAGGTATTTACCTACTCATTAAATAGCGGACCATATCATTCGGAGAATATCCGTATCGAGAATGCCCGGTTCGTATTTGACCTGATCTACCCCGGAGGTGTGATTGAAGGTATTGCGATGAAAATCCCGGGTTATCATAATATAGAAAACTCGATTGCTGCGAGCGCGGTGGCATTATACATCGGCGTGGAACCCGCAAAAATCAAGGAGGCGCTGGAAAGTTACGGAGGTGTGAAACGCCGATTTGAATACCAGGTAGAGGAAGAAGGAAATGTGTATATCGACGATTATGCGCACCATCCGACGGAAATCGAGGCTTTTTTGTCGTCGGTGAAGGGGTTGTATCCCGGCCGCCACGTGACGGCGATCTTCCAGCCGCACCTGTTCACCCGCACGCGAGACTTTGCGGACGGTTTCGCAGAAAGTTTATCGCTGGCGGACCGCCTCTTGCTTCTGGATATTTACCCGGCGCGCGAATTGCCGATAGAGGGTGTTAATTCGAAAATGATCCTGGACAAAGTGACCTTGGATGATAAACAACTGGTTGCAAAAGAAGAAGTTTTACAACTTTTAAAAGAATTAAATACGGATATTGTAGTCACGATAGGCGCCGGGGATATCGATACTTTGGTAGGCCCGATACGCGATTTGCTGCAAAATACCGTTGCGAATAATTAGTCAAAGCATTTTTAATATTACTAAGATGTTACGTAAATTTGACTATTCATGGACTTTGTTGAAGCGTAGTTTGTGGCTTATTCTGCCCATCGCCGGCATCGGCATGGCGGAAAGCAAGCTCGGTCAACAGCGTTGCACAAATCTCGTAATATCGATTCAAGGGGATTCGGGTACAAGATTCCTGAACCAAATGGATGTGCAAATGCTGCTGACCGAAAACGGCGGTGATCCGCTGATCGGAAGCAGGCTTAAAGATGTGGCCTTGCACGATCTGGAAAACCGTGTCAGCCGCAACAAATTGATCAAGAAATGTCAGGTTTTTCGTGACCTCAGGGGCAATATAGTAGTCGAAGTAGAGCAGGAGAAACCGCTTGCGCGCTGGATTAACACTTCGGATAATGGGGAAATGCGGAACACATCGGGATACTATATCAACCATGAGGGCGTTTTTTTTCCTCTATCAGAAAGTTATTCAGCAAGAACGTTACTGGTTTCAGGGGCGTATTTCCAGAACCCTCAAAAGCTGAGGTCCGAAAAGGGCGCTCAGGTTTTGGAGTTATTGCGTTTTCTGAACACCGACCCGTTCTGGAAAGCGCAGGTTACGCAAATGAATGTGGACAAGGATGGTGAGATAGACCTTACGACATTACTGGGCGACCAACGGGTCGAACTGGGAATGGCGGAAGATTTCGAGGCCAAGTTCAAAAAATTGCGCATCTTTTATGACAAGGTGTTGAGCAAGGATTGGGGGCGGTACAAAAGAATTAGTGTTAAGTTTCAAGATCAAATAGTTTGTGAATAATAATTCACCATCAGCATGGCACACGATAAGATTGTAGTTGGGGTAGATATTGGAAGTACTAAAATAACGGTGGTGGCTGCGCAAGGCTCAGCGACGCGCCGGAACAATATCGAGATTTTGGGCTTCAGCGAAGTCCCTGTGCCGTCGGGAGCAGTAGTAAACGGCTCCGTTGAAAACATTAAACAGGTTGGCAGCGCGATCAAGGAAGCACTGGCGGAAGCTGGTTCACGTTCGGATCTCGATATTGGTATAGTCAATGTAAGCTTCGGGGGCACGCACGTGAAGGTGAGCGCGCAGAGCGACGGGGTGATCCGGCCTTCGGCGTCATCGGGCGAGGAAGTAACGCAGCGGGATGTAGACCAACTGGTTGATGACATGTACCGGGCGAAAATCGAACCGAATTTCGACGTGCTGCATGTACTACCGATGGATTTCACGGTCGATAACTCGACGGGCGTACGCGAGCCGGTAGGCCGCACGGGTATTAAACTGGGAGGTAACTTCCTGGTGGTGTCTGCGAACAGCCAGTCGGTATTGCGTACCAAGAAAAGCCTTGCCGAAGCGGACCAGGCGCTAAAATGCGATAAGCTGGTATTAGCTCCACTGGCAACCAGCCTGGCTGTATTGACCGACAATGAAATGAAAGCCGGTATTGCGATGGTGGATATCGGCGACCATACTACGGACGTGATCATTTATCACGACCGCATTGTGCGTCATATTGCATCATTCCCGATCGGCGGACGGCACATTACTTCCGACTTGGAGGTAGGCTGTGGCATTCAGTTCGAGAATGCGGAGCATTTGAAAAAAGAATATGGTGTGGCGGTGTCCGCAGATGTTCCTTTGAATGTCGAAATCCTGATCAATTACCTGGCAGGCCGCCAACCGAAGCCGGTTTTGAAAAAGAATGTGGCATTGATCATCGAAGAGCGTTTGAAGGAAATCGCGGCGATGGTTTATGCGGAGATCATTAAATCGGGTTACGCCGACAGACTGATCGGCGGACTCGTGCTGACAGGCGGTTCGGCGAATATCCCGGAAATCGAGGCATTGTTCGAAAGGATCACTGACATGTCGGTACGCGTAGGCTATCCCGAAAACCTGGACCGGACGGCGAAAGCGGATGCGGTAAGCAATGCTTCGTTCAATACTGCTATCGGACTGGCCTGGGCCGGATTGAAGTCAGTGGATCCACGGGTGAAATCGGTTTGCAAACCTGCATCGGCTTTCAATACCGGCAATGTCGTGCAGAAAGAACCCGTAAAAGAAGCCAAAGAGCAACCAAAACGCAACGGAACGTTTTGGGACAATATTACCGGCATTATTGGTAAAAAAGACGAGAGTCTGGGAGACTATTAACAGGAATATCATCACGCATACTCAACCCCGGAAAGAATATGAACAATAGCTTGTTGCACGCATTAGATCAGGACTATATAGTGAACGAAATCATCAAAGACCCAAACGGAGAAGGCCACGGTGAACCGGCTATCATCAAGGTGATTGGTGTCGGCGGGGGTGGTAGCAATGCTGTGAACTACATGTTTGAGAAGAAGATCAAAGATGTAGAATTTGCGGTTTGTAATACAGACAGGCAGGCGTTAGCAAATAGCCCTGTACCTGTCAAAATCCAGTTGGGAGCAACTTTGACACAAGGCCTGGGAGCCGGTACCGATGCCACCAAAGGTAAGGAAGCGGCTTTGGAAACAATCGAGGAGATCAAAGGTCTCCTGGGAGGTTCCACGCAAATGGTATTTATCACCGCTGGTATGGGTGGTGGAACCGGAACAGGTGCCGCGCCGGTGATCGCGCAGTTGGCCAAAGAAATGGGCAAACTGACCGTGGCCGTGGTAACAGCGCCTTATACCTGGGAAGGATTGGACAAGAAAGAGCAGGCGCTCGAAGGTATCGAGCAACTGAAAGAATATAGCGATACGGTCCTAGTGGTTCTCAACGACAAGCTCGAAGAACTCTATGAGGATATGACATTGACGCAGGCATTCGCGGAAGCGGATGGCATTTTGCTCAATGCGGTGAAAAGTATCTCCGAAATCATTACCACGAACGGTAATATCAACACGGACTTCAAAGATGTGGAGAAAGTGTTGAAAAGCGCCGGGCAGTCTGTAATGGGAACTTCGGAATCCACCGGAGCCGACCGTGCGCAGAATGCGATCAAGGAAGCATTGGATTCGCCGTTGCTGAACGACCGCGACATTCGCGGTGCTAAGCGCATCCTCGTAACGCTTGCGACCAGCAAGAAAAAAGAGGCTACGATGCGGGAGCAGCGCGAAATCTGGCAATATGTGCTTTCACAAGTGGGTGGCGAAGCTCGTATGTTCAAACTGGGTACCATCACCGACGATTCACTGGGCGATAAGCTGCGTGTGACCGTCGTGGCGGCCGGTTTCGATAGCATCGAGTCGCCTATCCCAGGTATTCAGCTTAAAGGCGTCAAAGGGCAACCGGAGCCAAGCCCCGTAGTGGTGGAAGAGCCGAAAGAAGAGCTACCTCCTCTTGCCGTGGAGGAAGATGAGCTGGTATTAACTGGTGAACTGGAAGAAAATACCCCAACCAGCTCGATCGACCTCGTCCTGGAAGATGAAAGGGTGACGCATGGCTTCGATCCTATCAATATTTCGCTGACGGAAATCGAACCGACGAACGACTGGACGGATGAAGATGCACTGAAAATGGAAATGATGGTGAAGTCTTTCCGCGATGGGCTGGTAAAATACTCCGACCTGGAAGGGCCGGCTTACCGCCGAAGCAGGGTAGAGCTCTGGAAGCGTCCTGCGATTCCAGCACATGAAATGGAACAGCACTGGCTGAAATAGTAAGAAGGGAGCGAAGAGCTCCCTTTTTTGATATGCTAAAAGTGGATAATCTGCCCGGCCTGTATTTCGAGCAGTTCTTTATACAATGCGTTTGAAATCACATTTTCGTTGTAATGTGAGCGTATCTGCCCAAGCTTCACGCGCAGCGCCAGCGTATTCATGCCCAGGTAACTGAAAACGTCGTTCAGATGGCTCAACGCAATGGCCGCTCCCTGCATGTTGGATGATAAGCCCACCAATGCTGCCTTTTTATTGGAAAAACTATTGGGATACGGAAGCCCGTCGATAAATGCTTTAAGCACGCCCGGGTAGGAGCCATTGTATTCAGGCACGATAAAGACGAATTTGTCGGTCTGCTCCAATAACGATTTCAGGTTGTTGAAAGCCTCATTCTTGCCGGTATTGGCATATAGTGCCGAGACAGTGAAGTCGTCGGGTAAGTTCACCAGATCGAGGATAATGCTGGGGGTGTGCAGTTGTTGGAGGATTTCCTGATAGTATTCCGCTATTTTCCTGGACATTGAGTTGGGCCGGTTGGTGCCAACGATGATCACTATAGGCGATGTGGATGGAGTCATGTGCCGGTTAATGTTCTTGTCACTAGTAACAAATAATGTTTGAAATTGTTCTAACGACGCCGTTACTGGCAGCAAAACTAACCGCCAAACCGACACGTTACCAGGCAGTTTTCATGATACCCAACAATTATTGTTATATTTGAGCCCGTTATTTATCATGAAACTTCAATAATTATCTGATTTTCAGATTATTATATATAAATCAACCCACATACAAATATGTCCTGGTTTATTCGGAAAGAAAAAGGTATCAATACACCGACTGAAATGAAGCGTGAAGCGCCGGACGGTTTATGGTATCAATGTCCTAATTGCAAAAAAATCACTCCTACCAGGGAACATAAGCAGAATGCTTTTACCTGCCCGCATTGCAACTACCACGAGAAAGTGGGTTCGGATGTGTATTTCAACCTGCTTTTCGATGACAATGAGTTTATCGAGCTCGATGCCAACCTTGTTTCCGGCGACCCATTGGGTTTTGTAGATACCAAAGCGTATCCGGACCGTATTAAGTCGACCATGAAGAAAACCGGATTGAAAGATGCGGTTCGTACCGGTCACGGTAAAATGAATGGGTTGGATCTGGTGATCGCTTGTATGGATTTCAGTTTCATCGGCGGCTCCATGGGCTCGGTAGTAGGTGAGAAAATCGCCCGCGCGATTTCGTACTCGCTCGAAAAGAAGATCCCATTCCTGATGATTTCGAAGTCGGGAGGCGCACGTATGATGGAGGCAGGGTTTTCACTGATGCAGATGGCTAAGACCTCAGCACGCCTGGCGCAATTGTCAGAGGCCAAAGTGCCCTATATTTCGCTGTTAACCGACCCTACAACCGGCGGTGTCACAGCTTCTTACGCCATGCTCGGTGACTTCAACATTTCGGAGCCCGAAGCTTTGATCGGTTTCGCCGGCCCACGCGTAATCCGCGAGACGATCGGTAAGGATCTGCCGAAAGGCTTCCAGAGTGCCGAATTCGTTTTGGAACACGGTTTCCTCGACTTTATCGTCGACCGCAAGGATTTGAAAGATAAATTGACAAGCCTGCTGAATATGCTCGCATAAGCAATAGCATTTAGCAAAGCGGCCCGTCAGGTTATCTGGCGGGCCGCTTTGTATTTATAGTTTCAAATGCATGGATCAGGGGCAAGCGTCTTTTCGACGCGTGTCTGTAATGTCGTTGATCTTCCAGCCGGCGCTGGTTTTGAGGAGATTAAATACATTGACGCCGCAGTGCGAGAACTTGCCGCCGAGGTAAAACTTGTAAGGCGCCCAAACGACCGCCATTGGTCTGTCGATGGAAATTTTCACGTCGTAAATGCGTTCGTCCCATTGCTCCTTGTGCGGTGTGCCAACGGCTTTTACGAACCCGTCGACGCTTCCTTTATGGGTAACGACCGAATCGGCGGCGTTCTTGGAAATGGAAGTCAATGCGGCAGTTTTGGTAAATACGCTCCTGACGGCAGTTGAATCGCCGTTGCGCATGCCGGTGAATAGTTTGTCGACCGTCTCACGCGCGGTTGCGGCGTCGGGCGCTACCGAGCCGGCGACTGTGGACGCGGCCTGTGCGAGGGCACGGGTGTCTGCGGAGGTAATGGCGGTCGTGAGCAAAATCAGTGTCAGGAAATGGCTAATGCGTTTCATTGGTATAGTTTTAACAAAAACTTAATTTTGAGCCCCTTTGTAAAATTTTGGGAATCGATATGTCGGAAAAAATAGTTAAAAAAGTAGATATAAGGAACAGGCGGGCTTCATTCGAGTATTTCTTTCTGGAAGAGTTCACGACCGGTATGGTGCTTACGGGTACCGAAATCAAGTCGATCAGGCAGGGGAAGGTTAATTTTCAGGATGCTTACTGCCTTTTTATGGACGGCGAGTTGTTTATCCGCAGTTTACACATTTCGCCGTACACCGAAGGCACGCATTACAACCACGAGCCCATGCGCGATCGCAAGCTATTGATTACCAAGCGAGAGCGCAAGAAGTTAATCGAAGGCTTGAAGGATGTCGGGCTTACGATTATACCGGTCCGGTTATTCACGAGCGACCGTGGTTTGGCGAAACTGCATATTGCATTAGCCAAAGGGAAAAAGCTTTATGATAAGCGCGATAGTATAAAAGAGCGAGATGTAAAACGGGAGAATGACAGGGCGGGTTACTGAGCACCCGGAGGGTTTGATATACAAAATGTGCTAATCCAGTGATCCTCGGGACTTTCTGTTAAATTCTTTCAACAATATTTGAAAATACCGGAGCGTTTTTTCTGGTGAAATATTCTTATATTGTGGGAATTAACTACCACAGGGCTCATGGGTAAAGTACTGGTTCTGAATCAAGATTATAGCGCACTAAGTGTTTGCACAGTTCCGAAGGCGTTTCTGCTGGTTTATATGAAGAAAGCTGAAATGCTCGCCGAGTCTCAGCAGGAGCATCTCAGGACTGTCAACGACAGGTATCCCATGCCCGTCGTGATACGCCTCCATCGTTACATACATATACCGTACAGGGGCGTAGTCATGACCAGGCAAAACCTCTTCAAGCGGGACGGCAACAGGTGCCAGTATTGCGGAACCCACGATAATCTGACGCTGGACCATGTGTTGCCGAAAAGTAGGGGCGGGAAGACCACCTGGGACAATTTGGCCACCGCCTGTAAAAGATGCAACTCCCGCAAAGGAGACCATACGCCGGAAGAGGTTGACATGCCGTTAAAGCAGCGACCGTTCCGGCCTTCTTTTTTAATGTTCATTCGTGATTTTTCAGGCATGGCCGATGATGAATGGCTGCCTTACCTCGGATCGAAGGAGCGGCACTGTTAACGTCCGTTCGGTATGGCACCGGTTTGTGGGTTGTTATTTGTGGTCAGGTATTGTCAGGAGGTTGAAGGAGGTGTCAGGTGTGGTCAGGAATAGTCATTGGTTGTCACACGTACTCTTTCGATACCTGGATCAAGTCTTCTCCGATTTTATTCCCCGACTATCTCTGGCCATACCTGAATATACTTGACCACCTCCTGACTACACCTGACAACGTTCGACTATCTCCCGACAACACTTGACCGCGCGGCGGACCGCTACTTCCTGACAATACCTGACTAACCCTGACCATTTTACACCCAAACGGCACCTTCTTCCCCTTGCGTAAAATTAAATCGCCCAACCGTTCGGATATTGCTTTCGAATCGCGTAATTTTGCGTCCTGATTTTTTAAAAAATACTTGTTGAACTAATTTTCAGCCGATTAGCCCGGCGGCTGATGTATCGAAGGGCCATTATTCCTATTTATGTCTAAGGAAAAACAAAATCAACCACTTCCCGAATTCGATTGGGATAAAGCATCGGACAAAGGTTTCGGAACTGCTTATTCATCAGCTGACCGTAGCCGTCTGGAACAAATGTATGAAACTACCCTTTCTCCGGTTTCGGAAAAAGAAGTAGTTAAAGGTGTTGTAGTAGGTATTACAGACCGCGAGGTGATCCTGAACATCGGTTTCAAATCTGATGGTATCGTTTCATCCAATGAATTCCGCGACCTGCCAGGTTTGAAAATCGGCGACGAAGTGGAAGTTTACGTAGAGAACCAGGAAGACGCACAAGGTCAGCTGGTACTTTCACGCAAAAAAGCGAAAGTTATCACTGCATGGGATAACATCCAGAAATCATTCGACGAGGATGTTGTTATCGATGCAAATGTTAAGAGAAGAACCAAAGGTGGTCTTATCGTTGATATTTTCGGCATTGAAGCCTTCTTGCCAGGTTCACAAATCGATGTGAAGCCAATCCGCGACTTCGACGTTTTCGTTGGAAAGCGCATGGAAGTAAAAGTTGTGAAAATCAACTACGCTAACGATAACGTAGTCGTATCTCACAAAATCCTGATCGAGAAAGACCTCGAAGCGCAACGTCAGCAAATCCTGAACAACCTTGAAAAAGGTCAGGTACTGGAAGGTGTGATCAAAAACATGACCAACTTCGGTGTGTTCATCGACTTGGGTGGTGTTGACGGTCTGTTGCACATCACGGATATCTCTTGGGGCCGTATCAACCACCCATCTGACCTCCTTTCACTGGATCAGAAACTGAACGTGGTTGTTCTCGACTTCGACGAAGAGAAAAAACGTATTTCTTTGGGTCTGAAACAACTTCAGTCTCACCCATGGGATTCTCTGGACGAGTCAATCCAGGTTGGATCGAAAGTTACAGGTCGCATCGTGAACGTTGCTGACTACGGCGCTTTCTTGGAGATCAAACCAGGTGTTGAAGGTCTGATCCACGTTTCTGAAATGTCATGGTCTCAGCACCTGCGCAATCCACAGGAGTTCATGAATGTGAACGACGAGATCAGCGCGGTTGTATTGACGCTTGACCGTCAGGAGCGCAAAATGTCTCTGGGTATCAAACAACTTACCGAAGATCCTTGGACTCAAGGTTCACTGAAAGAGAAATATGCGATCGGTACCCGTCACAAAGGTGTTGTTCGTAACCTGACGAACTTCGGTCTCTTCATCGAGCTGGAAGAAGGTATCGACGGTCTGGTACACGTTTCTGACCTTTCATGGACTAAGAAAATCAAGCATCCTTCCGACTTCGTGAAAGTAAACGACGAGCTGGAAGTAGTTGTACTTGAACTTGACGCAGAAAACCGTCGTCTTGCTTTGGGCCACAAGCAGCTTGAAGAAAACCCATGGGATACTTTCGAGAGCATTTTCGAAGTAGGTTCAGTACATAAATCGACGATCGTTGCGAAAGGTGATAAATTCGCTACACTCGAACTTCCTTACGGAATCGAAGGTGTTGCGTCTATCAAAAACCTTGCGAAAGAAGACGGAACATTTGCTGAGGTAGGTGAGAGCCTTGACTTCACTGTTCTTGAATTCCTGAAAGACGAGAAGAAGATCGTTCTGACTCACTCTAAAGTAAAAGGTGTTCCTGCTGAGGAAAAGAAAGAAGCAAAAGCTGCCAAAGCTCCTGCTGCGGAATCAGTGAACAAAGAAGTAGAAAAATCTACTTTCGGAGACCTTAGCGTTCTGTCTGCTTTGAAAGAGCAGTTGGAAGAGAGCGAGAAAAAAGGAAAAAAGTAAAATAAAATATGGTGCGGAAGAATTTTTTAATACTTTTGCACCCGGAATCAGCTGCCAGCCTTGTGCAGGCAGCTGATTTTTAGAAATGGTTCCGTGGCCGAGTGGCTAGGCAGAGGTCTGCAAAACCTCGTACAGCGGTTCGAATCCGCTCGGAACCTCACCTGGAATTGTGGTCATTTTCCCCAGATTCCGGACACAATTAAATGCCTGAAAAATACCATTTGGAACAAGCTTTTTGAACGAGCTCCAAATGGTATTTTTTTTGCTAGTTGCTTGAAAATCAGATATTAAAAATTTTGTAACTCCTGTTAACTTGGTCTAGCAAATTAGACAAATTATAAATAAGAAGGTGGGGTAAAATATCCCTGAAATACTTTTGTGGATAAAAAATCGTAAGCTAGTTTTGTCTGTTGAAGAATAATGAATAGTTGATTATGAATATACCATTCCGAATGGACGCTAAGTTTTGTTCCTTCTTTAATTACTCAAAAACCTTTGTAGCTATCCTCTTAGCTATCTTATTAAGCGTCCCCACTTTAGTATCTGCTCAGGATAGCACTGCTGCCGCAGGCGCTGCGGCACCTGCTGGGGGCGGCGACGCTGCGAAAGGTGAGTCGATCTTCAAAAACAACTGCGCCCAGTGCCACGCTCCGACAGACGAACGTGTGGTTGGTCCCGGGTTGAAGGGAGCAAGTTCCCGCCACGATTTTGCATGGCTTACCAAGTGGGTACGTAACTCTTCGGCGGTGATCGCTTCCGGCGATCCTTACGCTGTCAAGATTTACAACGAGTATTCGAAAGCTCAGATGACGAGCTTCCCGAACCTTTCGGATGATGATATCAAAGCGATCTTCGCTTATGTCGACAAGGCTGGTGCTGCTCCTGCTGCTGCGGCGGCTGGCGCTGCCGGAGCTCCTGCGGCTGCGGCGGGGGATGCAAAGGGTAGCGGTCCTTCCGATCTGTTCGTGATCGTATTGGTTGCATTGGTCGTGGTAATGGTATTGGTACTAGGCGTTCTGCTCGTGATCGTATCGCTTCTTTCGAAAGCTGTTAAAGGCGGCGGTGCTGAAACTGAGGAAGCTGCCGGCGAGGGTTTCGGTAGTATTCTTAAGAAATTGACAGTTGATCCTGCGATCCGCTCTGCGACACTCTGGATCTTCGTCCTGCTCGTTTTGAAATCTACTTTGGACGGAGCGTTTAATGTAGGCGTTCAGCAGGGATACGCTCCTAAGCAGCCTATTTCATTCTCTCACAAATTGCACGCAGGCGAGTACAAAATCGACTGTAACTATTGCCACACCGGCGTTAACCGCGGTAAGTCGGCACACATCCCTTCTGCTAACATCTGCATGAACTGCCACGGTGTTATCAAAAAGGAATCTCCTGAAATTCAAAAGATTTATACTTCTATCGAGAACAACCAGCCTATCGAATGGGTGCGCGTTCACAACCTGCCTGACCTGGCTTATTTTAACCACGCACAGCACGTAAACGTGGGTGGCCTGGAGTGTCAGAACTGCCACGGCGAAGTTGAGAAAATGGAAGTAATACAGCAACGTTCGTCACTGACGATGGGATGGTGTATTGATTGTCACCGTAAAACTGAGGTAAATACCAAAGACAATCAGTACTACGATAAGCTGGTACAGTTGCACGCTTCTGAAAGCAAAGAGGCTTTGAAAGTTGCGGATATTGGTGGTTTGGAATGTTCTAAGTGCCACTATTAATCAAGAAAATAATACCGGATACAACTCATTGTATTGAATAGTTTTATGGAAAATACTAATAAAAGATACTGGCGGGGACTTGAAGAGCTGAGGAATGACGAGAAGTTTGTAAAGGATGCAAGTTCAGAGTTCCCAAGCGCACCGACCGAAAGTCAGTATGAAAGCCTGGTGGATGGCGTAGGCACTCATCGTCGTGATTTCCTTAAAGTATTGGGCTTTGGAATGGCGGCGGTATCCCTGGCTGCTTGCGAGACCCCGGTTAAGAAGGCGATCCCTTACGTTAACAAGCCGGAGGGCGAATTCCCGACTATATCTAACTGGTATGCCTCCACTTACGCAGAAGGTGGAGATTACGCGAGTATCCTGGTCAAAACCCGCGAGGGCCGACCTATTAAAATAGAAAGCAATTCCCTTTCAAAAGTATCTTACGGTGTGAGCTCACGTGCACACGCTTCGTTGCTCGGCCTGTACGACAATGAGAAACTGAAAGGTCCTAAAAAAGGAGAAGATACAAAAGTAAGCTGGGAAGCTGTTGACAAGGAGATCGCTGATCAACTTGGGGCAATCGCAGCAAAAGGCGGAGCGATCCGTATTCTTACTTCAACCATTCTGAGCCCGTCGACCAAGGCGGTAATTGCAGACTTCACTGCGAAATATCCAACCACTACCCATGTGGTTTACGATGCCAACTCATCTTACGCTATTGTAAAAGGTAACGAGTTGTCATTCGGCAAAGCTGTAATCCCTTCTTACGATTTCAGCAAAGCAAAAGTAGTCGTAGGTATTGATGGCGACTTCCTCGGAACATGGCTTGCGCCTGATACATTCTCTAAGCAATTCGCGGACACCCGTCGCGTGAGCAGCGAGAAAGAGGGTAATAAGGAAATGTCCCGTTTGTACCAATTCGAATCAACACTTTCACTGACCGGTGCTAATGCGGATTACCGTACTTCGGTGAAACCTTCGCAGATCGGTCTGGTAGCGGCTGCACTTTATAACAAGGTAGCAGCGAAACTGGGCGGTGCTCCGGTTGCTACACCGGCATTGAACATCGACAACCTGGACAAAGCTGCTGCGGACCTCGTAGCTGCGAAAGGACAGGCAGTAGTTGTTTCTGGTGTAAACGACCCTTCGGTACAGGTGATCGTAAACGCGCTGAACAGCCTGCTGGGAAGCTACGGTTCAACTATCAATCTTGACAAACCTGCGAACTACCGTCAGGGTAACGACATCGCTACCAACCAACTGATCGATGAGATCAAAGGCGGTAAAGTTTCTGCATTGATTTTGTGGGGTGCTAACCCGGTTTACGATCACCCACGCGGTGCGGAACTGGCTGCTGCATTGCCACAGGTTTCATTGAGCGTGTCGTTCAACGACCGTGCAGATGAAACATCTTCCCTTTTGAAATACATCCTTCCTGCGCCGCACTACCTCGAATCATGGGGTGATGCAGAACCGGTTGCAGGGTCATACAGCTTGATGCAGCCGGCGATAAGCCTGATTTTCAGCACGCGCCAGGCACAAGCAAGCCTTTTGAAATGGGCAGGGGCTTCGGCTGACTACCATGAATATGTAAAGGCATATTGGAGAAAGAACATCTATCCGCAAAGCGCAGGTGGTGACTTCGAGAAATTCTGGATTAAGTCCCTGCACGACGGTGTATTCGATGTAGCTTCGGCATCGGCTGCTACGGGTGCTGCATTCACCGGAAACATCGCTGCTGCTGCTGCCGGTATTGCGAAAAGATACAAAGCATCGTCATCAGGTCTTGAACTGGCGATCTTCGAAAACGTAGGTATGGGTACTGGTTTCGCTGCAAACAATCCTTGGTTGCAGGAAAATCCCGATCCGATCACGAAAGCTTGCTGGGATAACCACGCGGGTCTTTCACAAAAGACTGCAAAGGAACTTGGCCTTGCACAAGGTGATGTTGTGAAGGTAGACCTGAAAGGCAAATCAGTAGAATTGCCGGTGATTATTCAACCAGGTCTTGCGCAAGGAACCGTTGCGGTTGCGATTGGTTTCGGTCGTGAAAAAGCTGGTAAATCAGCCAATGGTGTAGGTAAAAACGTATTCCCGTTTGCTACTTTCACCGACGGCTTCCTGAACTTCACTCCGGGCGAAGTAACTGTTTCAAAAACAGGTGAAACCCGCGAAATTGCTCAGACTCAGACGCACAATACCGTAATGAACCGTAAGTCGGTTCTGCAAGAGACTGTACTCGCTCACTTCCAGAAAGATCCGATGGCCGGACGTTTCGTTCCGAAAATCCAGACTTCGGAGGGAGAAGTTGATGCAACTGACCTATCGCTTTGGAACGGTCACAAATACAAAAACCACTCGTGGGGTATGGTGATCGACCTGAACACCTGCTTCGGTTGCGGATCTTGCGTGATCAGCTGTCAGAACGAGAACAACATTCCGGTTGTTGGCCGCCAGGAAATCATCAATGCCCGTGAAATGCACTGGCTGCGTATCGACCGCTATTACAGCAGCGATGCGGATGTAGAGGATCTTCGCGGATTGGAAATTGCTTCTGAAAATCCGGAAGTTACATTCCAGCCGATGCTTTGCCAGCACTGTAACAATGCTCCTTGCGAGACGGTATGTCCGGTATTGGCTACCACCCACAGCTCCGAGGGCTTGAACCAAATGACTTACAACCGTTGCGTAGGTACAAGATATTGCGCAAACAACTGCCCATATAAAGTACGTCGTTTCAACTGGTTCAAATATTTCGATAACGACAACTTCGATTACGCATTCAACAATGACCTCGGTAAAATGGTCATTAACCCTGATGTGACAGTACGTTCAAGAGGGGTTATCGAAAAATGCTCGATGTGTGTTCACAGAATCCAGGAGGCTAAGCTTACTGCGAAGAAGGAAAGAAGACGTATCGTCGACGGTGAAGTAAACGTGGCTTGCGCATCTTCATGCCCGACCAACGCAATTACTTTTGGAGACATGAACGATCCTGAAAGCCGCATTTCGAAATTGCTCGAAGTCGAAAGAGAAGGACGTGCATTCCATATGCTGGAAGAAATCAACGTTCGTCCGCAGATCTCTTACCTCACCAAAATCCGTAACAAGGATGCAGCTGCGAAAGTAGAGAAGGTTGAGAAAGAGCACGCCTAATATCAGAGTTTAGAATTATTGACGATCCAATCATTATAAATAAATAGTAGTATGCATGTTACTTCACCTGTAAGAGAACCGCTGATCCAAGGTGGGAAAACGTACGCGGACGTAACGGAAGACATATGTCGTCACGTGGAGGCAACTCCAACGAAAGAATGGAAGATCGCTTTCGGACTTTCGCTTATCGTTCTGGCGTATGGATCCGCATGTCTTGCCTGGACCTGGTGGGAAGGCCTCGGAGTTTGGGGTTTGAATAAAACAGTAGGTTGGGCCTGGGACATCACCAACTTCGTATGGTGGGTAGGTATCGGTCACGCGGGAACGCTGATCTCCGCGATCCTCTTGCTCTTCCGTCAGAAATGGAGAACTTCCATCAACCGCGCAGCGGAAGCGATGACGATCTTCGCCGTTATTTGTGCTGCTTCATTTATTTTGATGCACATGGGTCGTCCCTGGATGGCTTACTGGGCTCTTCCATTGCCAAACGCGTTCGGTTCACTTTGGGTTAACTTCAACTCACCACTCGTTTGGGACGTATTTGCGATCAGTACTTATTTCTCCGTATCGTTGGTTTTCTGGTACATCGGTCTGATCCCTGACCTCGCTACGATCCGCGACCGCGCTACCAGCAAAGTTTCGAAATTCATGTACGGAACATTTGCCATGGGCTGGGACGGTTCAGCTAAGACCTGGGCACGTTACGAATACATTTCATTGATCCTTGCGGGTCTTTCTACGCCACTCGTACTTTCGGTACACACCATTGTAAGTATGGACTTTGCTACCTCGGTAATTCCGGGATGGCATACAACGATCTTCCCTCCGTACTTCGTTGCGGGTGCGATCTTCTCCGGATTCGCGATGGTACAAAACCTGATGCTGATCACACGTGTAGTTTACAAATTGGAAGACTACATTACATTGGAGCACATCGAAACAATGAATAAGGTTATTACGCTGACAGGTTCTGTCGTGGGTGTGGCCTATATCACTGAGTTCTTCATCGCATGGTACGGTGGTGTTGAATACGAATACTACGCATTCTTCAACCGTATGACCGGTCCTTACTGGTGGGCATACTGGGCGATGATGACCTGTAACGTAATCTCTCCGCAGCTTTTCTGGTCAAGAAAACTGCGTCGCAACATCACGTTTACATTCTTCATCTCTGTGGTTGTAAACATCGGTATGTGGTTCGAGCGTTTCGTAATTATCGTAACCTCCCTGCACCGTGACTACGTTCCTTCAAGCTGGTCGATGTTCTCGCCAACGAGATACGATATCGGGGATTACATTTTCTCCTTCGGTTTGTTCTTCACATTGTTCCTCCTGTTCTCGAAATACCTGCCGGTAGTAAACATGGCGGAAGTAAAAGCGGTATTGCGTTCGACTTCTGCACAGTTGCCAGCTAAAATCGCCGGAGTTGCGAAAGTAAGACAGCGTGGAACTGCTGAGCCGGTTTACAATAAGGATCAGGAATAAAAGCATTGCGAAAAAGCGAATTATAGAGATTATAATTAAGTAATAGTATGGCAGAATTATCTGGTAAATATTTGGTCGGAGTTTACGACGATGACGATACTGTTCTTCACGCGGTTCCTAAACTGAGAAAAGCCGGTGTGAAAATCAAAGAAGTATACTCTCCATTCCCTATCCACGGGTTGGACGAAGCACTAGGTCACCCAAGAACGCGTATTGGTATTGCTGCCTTTATGTTTGGCGTGACAGGATGCTGCTGCGTGCTGACGCTGATGATCTGGACAATGGGATTTGATTGGCCGATGATCATTGGTGGTAAAGATCCGATCTCGATTCCTAACTATATCCCCATCACATTCGAAGGAACAGTGCTTTTCACTGCATTCGGTATGGTGATCACCTTCTTCATTTCGAATGGGCTCGGACCTGGTACGCATTTCCATCCAAGATTCGACGTACGAGCCACAGACAACAAGTTTGTGATGGCGATCGAGATGAGCAGAAACTCAATGAGCGAAGAAGAGATAGCGAGAGCGTTGAAAGACAGCGGCGCGGAAGAAGTCAACATTAAGCAATTCTAATGGCGTTTAAAGCAATGAAATTGAAAAGTTTATATAGATCTCTATTGGTTGCTGCCGTATTGCTTACTGCCGCTGCTGGTTGCAAAAAGGATCCCAACAATCCAGGGAAGGAATATGCACCAAACATGTACCTGCCCGTAGGTTATGAACCATACAAGCAGGAAAAGGCCAACCCGATCAACCCGCAGGGATTGACGATGCGTTTGCCGGTGGCTGGTACTGTTGCGAGACGTAACTACCACACAAGCTTCGGATCTTCGGATTCGGCAGTTGTTGACCTGATGGTTTACAACATTCCGGCCGATAGCATCGAGATTTCGGAAAGAGTACTTAAAAACCCGGTTCCTCTGAACGAGAAAACACTGGCGGAGGGAAAAGTACTTTATGACAGATATTGCCAGCATTGCCACGGCGCTTCCGGTGCCGGTGACGGAAAAGTGGGAGCAATGTATAAAGGTGTTCCCAACTATGCGAGCGATGCTTATAAAAACCTGAATGAAGGACATATTTTCCACGTGATCACACACGGGAAAGCACGCATGTGGCCTCACGGATCCCAGATCAACCCTGAGGAACGCTGGAAGATCGTACACTACGTACAGAAATTGCAGAAAGGGGCTTAAGTACAATTTTGAAAACAGAGAAATATTTTAAATAATGGCATCAGGACATTCGATTCCTTCTATTGAAGAACGGTTTGAATTTACATCGGGAGCTAAGAGAAGTTTGCTCATTGGTGGCGGTGTAGGACTGGCTCTTGTACTATTAGGAGCATACCTCGCAGCCAATGGCGGTGGTGGTCATGAAGTGGCTGCGCACGGAGCAGAACATGCAGCGGCAGCAGGCCATGCGGCGGCTGAGCACGGAGCAGCAGCTGCGGCACATGGCGCAGACGCTCACGGCGCTGCGGCAGAAGGCGGTCACCATGCGAAGAGCTGGGTGGCGCGCATTTGGGCTAACCTTTGGGTAAATGGTGTATATTTTACCGGAATGTCCGTTGTAGGGATGTTCTTCCTTTCTTATAACTACCTGGCACAAGCTGGCTGGTCGGCGGTATTCAAAAGAGTACCTGAGGCATTACCGGCATTCCTTCCTGTAACAGGTGCAGTGATGATCATTACGTTCCTTTTGGGTGGTCATGACTTGTTCCACTGGACGCACGAAGGCCTTTACGAAGTAGGTGGTCCTGAATACGACAAAATCATCGCCGGCAAACACGGCTATTTGAATACACCTTTCTTCCTGGGGCGTCTGGTTGTGTATTTTGCAGTATGGTACCTGATGTGGAGAAAGATCCGTACACTATCCTTGCAGGAAGATGAAATCGGCGGAACTGAGTTCTACGAAAAATCGATCCGTTTGGGAACAGCGTTCCTGGTGGTATTCGGTGTAACATCTTCTACATCTGCATGGGATTTCGTGATGTCAATCGATACGCACTGGTTCAGCACCATGTTCGGTTGGTATACGCTCGCAAGCTGGCACGTGGCTGGTCTGGCGGTAATCACCCTGACGATCGTAACATTGCGAGAAAGAGGTTACCTGAGAGCTGTTAACTCAAGCCACCTTCGCGACCTTGGCAAGTTTGTATTTGCATTCAGTATTTTCTGGACATATGTGTGGTTCGCACAATTCCTTTTGATCTACTATGCTAACCTTCCGGAAGAAACGATCTATTTCATCGAGCGTTTCCGCGGACACGGTGGATTCTTCAAAGCGCCTTTCTTTATTACATTGTTCCTGAACTTCTTCTTTCCGTTCCTGGTATTGATGACCCGCGACGCGAAGTTCACACATTCGATCCTGAAAGTGGCTTGCTGGAGTGTGATCGTCGGACACTGGTTCGATTTCTACACGAACGTTATGCCGGGAACGGTAGGTGCCAGCGCTGAGCTTGGACCATTGGAGTGGGGCTTCTTCCTGATCTTCCTTTGTGCCTTTGCATATTCAATCGCAAACCAGTTGACCAAGGCAAATCTGATCCCGAGAAATCACCCGATGTTGGAGGAATCACTGCATCACGATATCGCCTAATTGCAAAACCAGTAAATCATCATGTATATTATTATCGCATTAGTTGCTCTTGTATTTATTGTCCTCACCGGGGTTGTGATATCCAGGCTGCAGGGTGTTTTGAAGAGTATCAACAAAACCGATTCAGAGGAGGTTGAAACTTCTGGTAATAAATTCAATGGTGCCATGTTTATCGTGATCCTGATTGGAGGCGCTGTTTCCATTACCTGGTCATACCTGCATGCACGTGAATTCTTCCTTCCCGAAGCGTCTTCGATACACGGTAGAAGAACCGACGACCTGTTCTGGTTCTCAATGGGAATCCTTACCATTCCTTTCATCATCGTGAACTTCCTGGTGTTTTTCTTCGCCTGGAAATATCAACACAAGAAAGGGCACAGAGCGACATTCTATCCTGAAAACCATAAGCTTGAATTGGTTTGGACTATCATCCCCGCCATCGTAATGGCATTGCTGGTATTCACAGGCTGGAAAGCATGGTCGGATATTACTGCGGAGGCCCCACGCGACGCTGAAGTGATCGAGATCACCGGTAAGCAGTTCAACTGGATCGCACGTTACGGCGGCGTTGATAATAACAAGCTGGGTGATTACAATTATAAACTGATTGACGCACAAAACGAAGTAGGTATCGACTTATCGGATGAAAACTCTTTCGACGACTTTACCAACCCTTCTGAAATGCACATTCCGGTAGGCCGTCCGGTACTGTTGAAAATCCGTGCCCGCGACGTGTTGCACAGCGTGTTCATTCCTCACATGCGTGTGAAAATGGATGCGGTGCCAGGTATGCCAACCAAATTCTGGTTCGTACCGGACAAAACGACCGCAGACATGCGCGCCGAAACCGGTAACCCGAAATTTGACTACGAGATTGCTTGTACGGAGGTATGTGGACAAGGTCACTTTTCAATGAAAATGAGATTGATCGTAGACGACGAGGCTACATACAAAAAATGGGTTTCCGAACAGGCTACGTTCCTGTCGACTTACCCAGAGTATCTTGCGAAAGTTCCTGAGAACCTGAAAGCGAAGGCGATGAAATATGTGCCTGCCGAAGCGGCAACGCCTGCGGCCGACAGCTCAGCAACATCAGCTGGCGGTGCCGGAGCAAGTTCTAGTCTACGATAATTCTATTAATTAAAATACAATAAAGTATATGTCAGCTATTGAAGGATTGGAAACAGCTCACCACCACGCAGATGAGCATGCCCACCACCACGAAGCACAAAGCTTTTGGCAGAAATATATATTTTGTGAAGATCACAAGGTAATTGCCAAGCAGTATCTGATCACGGGTATCTTGTGGGCTGTTGTCGGGATTACCATGTCGGTGATTTTCCGTATCCAGCTCGGTTTGCCCGATTCTAACCTGTCCTGGTTGAAGCCAATCCTCGGTGGCTGGATCAGCGATGCAGGTAAGCTTGACCCGAACTTCTACCTGGCTCTGGTTACAATGCACGGTACCATCATGGTATTCTTTGTATTGACGGCCGGTTTGAGCGGTACTTTCAGTAACTTCCTGATCCCTCTTCAAGTGGGAGCACGCGATATGGCGTCGGGCTTTATGAACATGCTTTCTTACTGGTTCTTCTTCCTGGCCAGCGTGATCATGTTCGCTTCTCTGTTCCTGCAACAAGGGCCTGCTGCCGGCGGTTGGGTAATTTACCCTCCATTGAGCGCATTGCCACAGGCGCACCCGGGCTCAGGCATGGGTATGACATTATGGTTGGCTAGTATGGCATTCTTTATCGTGTCGCAGCTGTTGGGTGGTATCAACTACATTACTACGGTTATCAACCTGCGTACAAGAGGTATGTCTTTCGACCGTCTGCCTCTGACGATCTGGTCATTCCTGATCACTGCCGTACTGGGTTTGATCTCTTTCCCTGTATTGCTTTCGTCTGTATTGCTGCTGATCTTCGACCGTCACTTCGGCACCAGCTTCTATCTTTCTGACATTTATATTAATGGTGAAGCGCTGCCAAACGTGGGTGGTAGCCCGATCTTGTTCCAGCACTTGTTCTGGTTCCTCGGTCACCCTGAGGTATACATCGTACTCTTGCCAGCTTTGGGTATCACATCCGAAGTAATCGCGACGAACTCACGCAAGCCGATCTTCGGTTACCGTGCGATGATCGCTTCCATGCTCGGTATTGCATTCCTCGCATTTATCGTATGGGCGCACCACATGTTCGTAACAGGTATGAACCCATTCCTCGGATCGGTCTTCATGTTCCTGACGCTGATTATCGCGGTACCTTCTGCGGTGAAAGGCTTTAACTACATCACAACACTCTGGAAAGGTAACATCGTGTTTACCCCTGGTATGTTGTTCTCTATCGGTCTGGTTTCCCTGTTCGTATCAGGTGGTTTGACCGGTATTATCCTGGGTAACAGTGCATTGGATATTCAGTTGCACGATACATACTTCGTAGTAGCTCACTTCCACCTGGTAATGGGTGCGGCGTCAGCGTTCGGTCTTTTCGCAGGGGTTTACCACTGGTTCCCTAAGATGTTCGGCCGCATGATGAATACCTCACTGGGGCAGGCGCACTTCTGGTTGACTTTCATCGGAATTTACCTGGTGTTTATCCCAATGCACTACGTGGGTATCGCGGGCTTCCCTCGTCGTTACTATCAGTTCACCAGCTACGACTTTACACATAAGTTCATGGATATGAACATGTTTATCTCCATCGCGGCGATATTCACGTTCCTTGCACAGTTCATATTCCTCTGGAACTTCTTTTACAGCATTTTCAAAGGAAGAAAAGCCCCGCAAAATCCATGGCGTTCAAACACGCTCGAATGGACTGCACCTATCATTCCGGGTCACGGAAACTGGGAAGGCGAAATTCCTGCGGTATATCGGTGGTCATATGATTACAGCAAACCGGGTGCCAAAGAGGACTTCATCCCTCAGAACATCCCGTATTCTCAAACACCTGAATCGAACTTCCCTCATGAGAATGAGTTGATCGCAACGGAAAAGGTGATTGAGTCCCAAAACTTCAATGACCAGTTCAAAACACATCATTGATCTTAAAGCGAATCGCCGGTTCCGGCGATTTGCTTTAAATACACTCATTTCGCTGTACCTGGTAGTGATAGCAGGTGGCGTCGTGAGAAGTACAGGCTCAGGAATGGGCTGTCCCGACTGGCCTAAATGCTTCGGCAGATGGGTCCCTCCAACCGAAGCATCACAACTTCCTCCCAATTACAAGGAGATTTACGGTGCGAAGCTGAAAGGAGAAGTCGAGTTTAATGCGACGAAAACCTGGACTGAGTACGTAAACAGGCTTGTAGGAGCGATTACGGGCATCGTTATTTTTCTGATGCTGCTTGCCTCCATACCTTTCCTGAAATCCGGAAACAAGCCGATATTCTTTTTGAGCCTTGCGGCTTTTTTGCTGACTGGCTTCCAGGGGTGGCTCGGTGCGAAAGTAGTTTCTTTCGAGTTGCACCCGTTGATTGTCACAGTACACATGCTGCTCGCCATCGTGATCATTTTTATCGTGCTCTATGTGTTTACTTGGGCCGGCTATGTCGAGAAGGTGCTCACATTACGTGAAGGCAGTGAGAAAGTACTCAGTGGAATAGGGATCTTGGTAATGGCGCTGTCGTTGTTCCAGATCCTCCTCGGAACGCAAGTTCGTGAAGCAATGGATGTAGTGATTATGAAGCTCGGTTACGGGGCGCGGTCGGAATGGATCGATGAACTTGGAGCCAACTTTTATATACACCGGTCATTTTCAATTCTGGTCTTTGTTGTGAATGCAATCTGGATCAACAAGGTTTTGAAAACCGGAAACAAGGGAACCGCAGCGGGCAAAATTGCAATAGCTTGCCTCTGGATCCTGATCGCGGAGATTGCAACGGGCGTAATCATGGCATATTTCGGAGTTCCGGCATTTGCTCAGCCTATTCACCTCACATTCGCGATTCTTCTGATCGGCCTTCAGTTTATCGTTTGGCTGGTTGTGAATGGAAAGAAGTATTTGAAGTACAAAGGCGTGGCCGCGACGGCTGGTAGCCTGTTTTAGAATTTTCAATTTCTGTAATAATGATTTCAGTAGAGGAAAGTGTAAGCGGGGTTGGGAAGATCAGAGAGAGATTAGGGGTTTTATTTGAATTACTCAAATTCCGGTTAGCGTCGTTGATCGCGTTCTCCGGAGCTATGGGATATTGCCTGGGTTCGCGCGACGTGAAAGCTGGCGATATGGTGCTTTTCGTGTTGGCTTCAATCGGTATTACCGGTGCAGCGAACATTATCAACCAGATCCTGGAAAAGGACCTGGATAAAATGATGAAAAGAACGGCTTCACGGCCGTTGCCAAGCGGAAGAATTACCGTGGAACAAGCTGCATTATGGGCTGTGATCCTAGGTGTAGCGTCGCTGGCGATATTTGTAATGGTTTTTAACCTGACAACGGGGCTTATTTCCCTGCTGTCGCTTGTGCTTTACGGGTTTGTTTACACCCCGTTAAAGCGCGTCGGTCCGATTGCGGTATTCGTGGGAGCATTCCCCGGCGCATTTCCTCCGATGATCGGCTGGGTAGCAGCTACCAACCATTTTGGTCTGGAACCTGGTATCCTGTTTGCGATCCAGTTTTTCTGGCAATTCCCGCATTTCTGGGCTATTGCATGGGTATTGGATGAAGATTACAAAAGAGCGGGTTTCAAATTGTTGCCCGCCAATGGTTTGAAAGACTCTGATACGACTTTGCAGATCATGATCTATACCCTGTTCCTGCTTCCGATCGGCTGGTTGCCGTACGAACTGGGAATGACAGGCATCAATTCCGCATTCATCGCGACCGTTTTCGGAGTATTGTTCCTCGCACAGACGTTCCATCTTATGCGTACGTGCACCGACAAGACCGCGAAGCAGCTGATGTTCGGATCGTTCATTTACCTGCCTATCGTACAGATTGCTTTTTTGTTGGATAAATTGTGAAATAGAATCGAGTGAAAATGGAAAACGTTCAGCAATATAAATTGGAAAGAGAGCCGCAGGAGACGTTGGCGATGGACCCGAAGAAGTTTATTCTTTGGTTGTTCCTTGTGACGATCATCATGCTTTTTGCGTCTCAGAGCAGTGCATACCTGGTGCGTAGGGCCGAAGGCAACTGGCTTGAATTCGAGATGCCGCAGATTTTCTGGTACAGCACCGTGGTGTTGTTAATGAGCAGTGTAGCCATGCAATGGGCCTACTTTTCGGCAAAAAAAGATCAGTTCCAACAATTGAAAATAGCAATTTCTATTACTTTTGTACTCGGCCTGATCTTCCTTTATATGCAATTTCAGGGCTGGAAAGAGCTGGTGGCGATGAATGTATATTTTGTGGGAAACCCGTCCGGCTCGTTCTTTTACGTGTTTACAGGACTGCACGGATTCCACATCATTACCGGCCTGATTGTTTTGGTATTCGCGCTGTTTTCGGCATTTAAGCTGAATGTGCATTCCAAAAATCTGAGAAGAATTCAGATCAGTGCTACTTACTGGCACTTTTTGGACATACTCTGGTTATACCTTTTTGTTTTTTTATTGACCTTTAATTAATAATTTTTTTATCAATGGCGGCACATGTAACAACACCCGGCGCGGTAGAACCCAAAATGTGGTTGGGGGGTATTGAGCCTATGAAAGCAAGTTACGGTAAACTGATGATGTGGTTCTTCCTCATCTCGGATACCTTTACTTTCTCTGCCTTGCTGGTGGCATATGGTACAGCCCGGTTTAGTTTCCCCGCATTCACCGGAAAGCACGAAGATTTTACATTCTCCAACATGTACTGGCCGGTACCTGAGAGGGTTTACGAAGCCGTACCATTCCTGCACGGTGTTTCGCTGCCGCTGGTATTCGTTGGTATCATGACATTCATTCTCATCGCGAGCTCCGTTACAATGGTACTCGCTGTGGAAGCCGGTCACCGCATGGACCGCGCGAATGTTGAAAAATATATGCTTTGGACAATCCTCGGCGGTTTTACCTTCCTTGGTTGCCAGGCTTGGGAATGGAGCCACTTCATCCACGGAACCGATGCAGGTACTGTCATGAAAGTGATCGAAAATGGTACCTGGGTTGAGAAAACAATTTTTGGTGCTAACCTGACGGAAAACCAGTACGGCCCTCCGGCTTTCGCTGACTTCTTCTTTTTCATCACCGGTTTCCACGGAACCCACGTATTCTCAGGTGTGATCCTGAACATTCTGATCTTCTTCCGCGCTGCAACAGGTTTCTACGACAAGAGAGGAAGCTACGAAATGGTGGAAAAAGTAGGTCTTTACTGGCACTTTGTGGATCTGGTTTGGGTGTTTGTATTTACATTCTTCTACCTGGTTTAAATTATAGGACAATATTTAAAATTGAAGTAAAATGGCGGAAGTACATCATCACCACGTACATAACCAGGATCCCGAGGCAGGAGCAGAGCAGCGTAAAGCGATCTGGAAAACCTTTTGGATTCTTCTGATCATCACCTCACTCGAGTTCTTGATCGCATTTACAGTCCCTCACGGCATTTTGAAGATTACGATCTTCATCGTGATGACGATCGTGAAAGCATTCTACATCGTTGGGGAATTCATGCACTTGAAACATGAAACAAAAACGCTGATATGGTCTATCCTTGTACCGGTCATATTCGTCGCCTGGTTGATCCTGGCACTTATGCTCGAAGGAAATGCGATTTTCGAGGCGATTTTCGGATAATAGAATAGAATGAAGAAATTTCCCAAAGCCGGATTACTGATTGTCACATTAGTAATACCGGCTTTGATTTTTGCTTTACTGAAACTGTTCGGGACGAACCATTACGATCTGCCTTATTTCGTGGCGTCGAAGGATGGCAACGGCTCGATTATCGTCCAAAACGGCGATACGGTATTTCATCAGGTTTCAGCGGATTGCGGCGTTTTTGGAGGTGTAAACCTGGATGGACGATTGACGGTCGTGCACCGGATGCCTTCGAAATGCGGAGAACCCTGCGATATAGCCATTGATGAGATGGGCCGCATTGCAACATTGAAATCAATGATTCCGGAGTTACAGGTATTGTCGATTGCGGTGGACACTGTGAGACATGGAGAATGGCAATCGGTAAAGACGGATAGTGTGACGATCGCAAACTGTTTTTCGAGAGAATTGACGGATGCTGTCAAGGGGAGCGACGCTTTGAATGGTCGGGCGGGACAAATTGTCCTGATAGATCGTAAAAAATACGTGAGAGGCTTTTATAAAGCCGGAGATGGGGAAGAGACTGACCGGCTGATGGCCGAGCTCAAAATCCTCGATTATGAAAAGAAGAATGAGAAATAAGTGGGTATGGCTACATTAACAATCGAAAGAAAACCGAAATACGAACGTATTATTAACATTCTGGCAGTCGCCATTCCTGTGGTGGTTGCATTGTTGCTGGGAATCCGGCAGAAGATCGACCTGGGCGCCTGGACGAAGGTATTACCCCATATTATTGGTGCGATCAATACCCTGACTTCCTTGCTGCTGATCATGGGCTTTTATTTTATCAAACAAAAGAACATATCTGCGCACAGGAAAACAATGACCGGCGCATTCGTGCTCGGAGCGTTTTTCCTGGTTTGCTATGTACTTTACCACATTTCAAACGAGGCTACGCCGTTCGGTGGCACCGGACTTATCCGGCCTGTTTACTACTTTTTGTTGATTTCGCATATTGTGTTATCAATCGGAGTCGTTTGGTTTGTATTGCGGGCAGTGTATTTTGGATATACCAACCAGATTGCCGAACACCGGAAGGCCGTGAAATGGGCAATGCCGATCTGGCTTTATGTGAGTGTTACGGGTGTGATCGTTTACTTGATGATTAGTCCTTATTACGTATGAAAAAGTTTTTGGCAATATCCGGATTGGTAATCATGTTCGTCATGAATAGCGCGGGTGCATTTGCACAATGCGCGATGTGTCGCGGGTCGGTGGAAAGCTCCATGGGGAACGGACGGAATAATGTAGGTGTAGGTTTGAACACCGGTATCATGTTCCTGTTTGTGATTCCCTACATCCTCGTAGCAGTGATCGGTTACCTTTGGTACCGCAACTCGAAACGGGCGCAAGCCGAGCGCCAGTTCGTAGCGGCGCGCGTGCGGTCGGCGTACGAGAACTGATTTACAAAGCAAGATATTCAAAGGCAGGGCCAATGCGGTCCTGCCTTTTTGATGTTTTGGGGTTTGACAAAATATTCCCTTGTAGTGGCGTAGATAATGCTGCGTGCGTCTTTAAAGAAAAACACTGTCCAAATCATGCGCCGGATTCTACTCGCTGTCCTTCTGATATTCGCACTGTTTGCCCATAGCAATGCACAAAAGCTTTCGACCTCCAAACCCTGGACTTACTGGTGGTGGATGGGCAGCGCGGTCACCAAAGCGGATATCACCGCCCAGCTGGAATATTTCAGCAAATCGGGGCTCGGTGGCGTACATATTATTCCAATTTACGGGGCGAAAGGGTATGAAAAAGCGGCGCTCTCTTTCCTGGGAGCTCAATGGCTCGATGTCATGGAATATACCGTGCGGGAAGGGAAACGTCTCGGATTGGGCGTGGACATGACCACAGGGACCGGCTGGCCGTTCGGTGGTCCGAATGTGACGGCGGCAATTGCGGCACAAAGTATGACTGTCGTGGATGGGAAACCGGTGGTAAAACCAACTGGCCAGAAAGTGAAGCGTGCCGCTCCTGGCGGGGAAGGGTTGGTGCTGGATCCGTTCAGTGCAAATGGAATGCAGCAATATCTTTCGCGGTTTGATTCGGTATTCAGCAAGACTTCCGCGAAGCCAAGGGCGATGTATAATGATTCCTATGAAGCCTATGGCGCTAATTGGACGGACGATTTTGCAAAACAGTTTCAATCACGCCGGAAATATGACCTGCTGGCCAAGCTGTCATTATTGAATGACTCGACCGGAACCCCGGAGGCCACATTAGTCAAAATAGATTATCACCAGACGCTTGCCGAACTGCTTTTCGAACGCTATGCCAAACCCTGGACCGAGTGGAGCCGTGCGCACGGATTTGTGACGCGCTACCAGGCGCACGGTTCGCCGGGTAACCTCCTGGATCTTTACGAGGCGGCCGACATTCCCGAAACGGAATCATTTGGTACCAGCCGTTTCAATATCCCAGGCCTGCGCGTCGATCCCGATTATTCGATCGACCAATTCGGTACGCCGAATCCGCTGGCGATGAAGTTCGCTTCGTCGGCTGCAAATTTGTCGGGCAAGAAATTGGTAAGTTCAGAGACCGGTACCTGGCTTGCCAATCATTTCAAGGTTTCGTTATCTCAAATCAAACCGCAGATCGACGAGCTTTTTACAGCGGGGATCAACCACATTTTTTATCACGGCACTACCTATTCCCCCGAAAAGGAAAGCTTTCCCGGCTGGCTGTTTTACGCTTCTACCAATTTTGGCAAAACCTCCCATTTCTCCGAACACTTTCCACTCCTGAACCGATATGTCGAATGGTGCCAGGCGCTATTGCAGGATAGTAAGCCGGACAACGATGTGCTGGTCTATTTCCCGATCCATGATTTGTGGGCTACGAAAGCCAAATCGGGTGGCGGCGTACATTTGCTGGAAGTACACCACGTCGATCGCTGGTTGTTGGATCTGCCCTTTGGAAAGCTATCAGAAAGGCTTTGGAAGGAAGGATATGCATTCGATTTTGTGTCGGATTTGCAGTTGAAGAAATTTACGGTCGATACAAACGGGTTGCTAAGTTCCGGGAATGCTAGCTACAAGACTTTGGTGATCCCTTCGACAACCTATTTCCCGGATGAAACCTTGGCAGAACTTCTGCGGCTTGCAAACGCGGGCGCTAAAATCATTTTTGATAAGCAATTGCCCAAAATTGTAACAGGTAATGCGGATCACGAGGCCCGGCAGAACGCGTTTACGCAAAAGCTGGCAGGCATTTCAAAACTTGGCAATGTAAAAGTTTCCACAGATTTGAATGCAGATTTGGCGGCAAACGACGTGGTGAAAGAGCAATTGGCGGAGAAAGGGCTCACATTTATCAGGAAGAAGAGTGAAAATGGCCTGCCTTTGTATTTTGTGTCAAACCTTGGGAATACGTTCAAAGGCGGTTGGGTGCGAATCGGGAAGGGCGAAATGATGTCGCGGAATACGCCGCTTCGGGGAGAGTCACTGATGCAAATCCGGACGGTGGGCGGCCACGATGAGGTATATTTAGACCTTCCCCCGGGAGAATCCTGTTTCCTGGAAGGCGCTGCCGACGGTTCCGATATCCCAATGGTGGATGGTGTAGTGAAAGAATTGGAAATTAAAGGAAATTGGGAGGTCACATTTATTACCGGTAAACCTTCATTGCCAGCTCCCGCAAAACTTACGGCTCTCAAATCCTGGACGACATTACCCGATTCTGCCGAATACTTTTCGGGAAAGGCTCGCTATCGGATCGTTTTCGATTTGAAAGGCCCATTAAAGCAATATGAAGGAGCTGGAATTAGTCTGGGCGATGTTCGTGAAGTGGCGAGTGTCAAACTGAATGGGAAGGATCTTGGAACCGTTTGGCATATTCCCTTTCAATTGTACGCAGGTGAGGCATTAAAATCAAAAGGCAATGTTCTAGAAATCGAGGTAACCAACCTTTCGGCCAACTACATGCGCCTCCGTGACCAGCAGCAGCCCGACTGGAAGAAATTTTACGATATCAACATAGTCGACATTACCTATAAAAAATTTGACGCGACACGCTGGCAGCCCATGCCCTCAGGCTTGCTTGGTCCGGTGAAGTTGGTCTATTAATGTCTTATTCCCAGAGCGGGTAATGTTCGAGCTGGATTTGCCGGCCGAAGAATATGTTGGTGGATTGCTCAAATGACAACGTGTAATCCGACACATAGAATTGCCGCTTGCCTTCGCCTTTCTCATTGATGAGGTAATGTTGTTCGAGCCAGGCTTTCAGAGAACGCGCGACGATTTCGGAGGTGTCGAGCGTCTCCACGGTATCGCCATAGAATTTTCGGATCTGTGTTTTGATTAACGGATAGTGCGTGCAACCGAGGATTAATGCCTCAATGCCATTCAGAGATGGATCGGAGAGGTAATTGGCAATTACGCTTTCACTGATATTATTATCAAAAAAACCTTCCTCGATCATCGGGGCAAGTAATGGGGTAGCCAGTGATTTCAGGTGAATATTCCTGTCGAGCGCGTCCACCTTTTTTTTATATACATTGGAGAGGACGGTCTGCTTGGTACCGATCAGGCCGATGGTTTTCCCTTCATAATGCTCTTTCACATAATCCACCACCGGATCGATCACATTCAGGACTTTCGCTTTGCTTCCTACATACTCGCGTACGAGCTCGTAGGCGGCCGCGGACGCGGAGTTACAGGCGATGAGGATCAGCTTGCAGTTTTGCTGCAAGAGCATATTGCAGATTTTGATCGAATACGCCTGAATGGCAGCTGTGGATTTATCGCCGTAAGGCAAATGCGCCGTGTCGCCGAAATAAATGGTGTTTTCCTGGGGAAGCAACCGGGTTACAGCACTGGCGACGGTCATACCGCCGATTCCGCTGTCAAAAATTCCGATGGGCGCAGAGGAGTCGAGCATTGAAGAAAAGTCCTTTTGGTGATCAATGAGTGATATTCGCATCAAAGCTAAAAATAATATCAAAAAACTTTTCCGGCACATGCAACCTCACGCAGAGGAATGCGCATCTTGCTGTCGAAACCACCAATTAGAATGGGTCGAATTTTAGCACTATTTAGCCAGGAAGCACAGCTCGTCAAAGCTCTCAGGAAGGAAGATCCGAAGGCGCAGCGACAGCTTTACGACAAGTACAGCCATCGGATGCTGGCTTTGTGCTTCCGCTATGTATGCGATGAAATGGCGGCCGAGGATGTGATGGTAGAGGGTTTTTTAAGGGTATTTGAAAAAATAGATCAATTCAATAGCGAAGGAAGTTTCGAAGGGTGGATCAGGCGGATCATGGTGAACGAATCGCTGGGCTATCTGAGGAAACAAAAGCGGATTCTGGAGGATAACCTTTCGGATGAGGCTAACAACATTCCCGATTACACCCACGCTGACCAAAACCTGGAAACCGAAGAGCTAATGGCATTGATCGAAGCGCTGCCGGTAGGTTACCGGACGGTTTTTAACCTCTACGCCATCGAAGGCTACGCACACATTGAAATAGCCCAAATGCTGGGCATTACCGAAAGTACGTCGAAATCACAGTTGCACCGCGCCCGGGCATTGTTGCAGAAAATGGTCGCGGAATGGCAGAATGATTATAAAAAAAAAAAGACTATGAAAAAGCATCCTGTTGATGATCTTTTCAAACGCAAACTCGAAGGAGCGCAAAGAACACCTTCGGAAAATGCGTGGCTGAAAATTCAGGAAAAGCAGCCGGTAAAACGTCGCCCGGCTGTGTGGGGTTGGTATGCCGCCGCCGGTGTGGCTGCGGCGGTGATGGGAGGTTACCTGGTTTGGAAGAATCAGCAGGTTAATTCGCCGGAAAGTATTAAACCGCAACAAACTATTGCAGCTGCCAAGCCGATTCAAAAAGATTCCATGACTGCTCCGGTTGAAAATTCAAAAGCACCGGTGGAACAATTAGCGGCAGCGGAGGGGAAAAGTAATGGAGTGGTTACTAGTAATCAAGGGAATCTTAAACCAGTCGTCCATGTAGCCGAGGTGCGTCAGGCTCCGAAACAGGTAATCGAGACACCTGTCGCTACCCCCGAACTTATACAGAATGCGCCGGCAGTGGCAATTACAGAAAAGCCGGAGATACCGGTGAATGCCATACAGCCGGAATCTACAAATATCCCTGTTGCACAGGGTATTAAGACTTTGCCCGATGAGCCAGCTGTTAGTCGGGTAAACAAGCCGGAGCCCGAGCCGACAAGAACGATTGTCGTTGCCGTGGAGACCGGTCCTAGTGAAGCGGAAGAGAAACCACGTAATACCCGGTTTGCAAGGGTTTTCCGCCAGCTCAAAAATGCGAGGGCAGGCGAGAAAGTCGATTGGGATGAAGTGGGATTTAATCCAAAAAACCTTGTAGCACGTGTGGACGATCGCCTGCGTAACAAGGAAGACAGAAGTACAGAAAAAGATCACCCTAAAAACAAGACAAAACTGTAATCTCTTGTGCCATGAAAAGTAAAATATATGCAATGGCAATGCTGGTACTGCTGGTTGCCATTGGCGCGCGCGCTGGTTCATTGAAATCCAATGATCAGTTTGAATGGCCCGGCGGCCGGGATAAGGATTCGATTATCGTCACATTCGGTGATAAGACGAGGCTAATCATTTACGGCGAAAACCGCCAGGAGCTGGAAAAGATCATGAAGTATGATTTGAATGCATTACTGAAAGATCTGAAAGTAAGATTGGACAGTACCCAGGCCGATACGACGTTTCTGCGGGAGGAATTCAACGGAAATAAGTATTTGAAAAACCCGGATCAGCCTGCCGATAAGGATTATGTAAGAATTGGACTCCGCGGTATTCATATCAAGGATGGGGACACGAAGGTTTCTATCGATGGCTCGGGCGTGGAAGTGAAGGAAGGTGATGCCGTCGTCGGGTCGGATTCGACCTACCGGCGCATCGGTAAGCGGTTTCACGGAAAATCATGGGGCGGGTCGAGCCCGCGTAAGGGTTTCAATGTCGCATTGGGATTGAATACTTATGGTACCAATGAGGCTACCAATGGCTTCAATAAATCGGACTATGACCTGAAACCATTCGGATCGCGTTTTGTGAGCCTCGGTTATGTGGCCAGCGCCAATGTGATCAAAGGAAAAGATGCCCGGCTTCATCTGGACTTCGGCATCGACTTTTCGTGGTACAATATGATGTACGATGGCGATAATACGATTGCCAAAACCGACGACGGCGTCGAGTTCAGGCAAGTTGTCGATGACCAGGGTAAGCCGGTGGAAGTGAGAAAGTCGAAGCTCGTGGTGCCCTATGTCAACCTGTCCATTATGCCTACGCTGAGTTTTTCACACTCATTCATATCGTACATCAGCGCGGGTGCTTACGGTGGTTATCGAATTGGCAGTTATACCAAGGTACGCAAGGTCGGTACGAAGGATGTGGACCACGACCGGCGTAACTTTTACATCGAAGATTTGCGCTACGGTTTAGCTGCTGAAATTGGTATCCGTAACTTTCCTGACTTCTTTGTGAACTATGATTTGAACTATCTTTTCGAAGCCAACCGGGGGCCTTCGGTCCGGATGCTGAGTTTTGGGGTAAGATTGTTTTAAGTCAAAAAAGTGCCCGTGTGGCCTGGAATCGACGTTTTTGATTCCAGGCCACATTTTTTTTTAATTTTTTTTCAAAAGAATTTGAGAATATAAAAAATGGGTATAATTTTGCGACTCCAAATTGTGAAACAAACGGTTTTCACGCTTGTGTTGAAATGTTGTCTGGGGGTGTACCAGAGTGGCCAAATGGGGCAGACTGTAAATCTGCTGACTTATGTCTTCGGTGGTTCGAATCCATCCGCCCCCACAGTTTGAGTCTGAAAAAATGCTTCAATTAAGGCCAGTTCTTGAGGTAAAGACGAAAACAAATGCGGAAGTAGCTCAGCTGGTAGAGCGATAGCCTTCCAAGCTATAGGTCGCGAGTTCGAACCTCGTCTTCCGCTCAATTAGAAGCATCATCGAAGCGATTAGCGAAAACATTCAATAGATAACTTTCGCTAATCGCTTTTTGGTTCTAAGAACAATGCTTTTAGTAACAATGCTTTTGTAGCTCAGGGCGGTCCGCCGATGCGGTAGAGCACTTCCTTGGGAAGATGAGAGAAAAAAGAAGTAACAATGCTTTTGTAGCTCAGGGGTAGAGCACTTCCTTGGTAAGGAAGAGGTCAGGGGTTCAAATCCCCTCAAAAGCTCAGAAAGCAGGATGTGTCCCTGCATTGGTTTTGATCCTGGTTTGGTAGACGATTGCGGTGTTTGATTGCAGTAAAGCCAGCAGGATCAATTAGTAGTGTATAATAAATTCGTAATAACTTTTAATTTTAAGCGTACTTAAGTCATGGCAAAAGAGACGTTTGACCGCTCGAAACCCCACGTAAATATTGGTACTATCGGGCACGTTGACCACGGTAAAACTACCCTTACAGCGGCGATTACAACTGTGTTGGCTGATAAAGGTTTTGCACAGAAACGCGACTTTTCTTCAATCGACAATGCTCCTGAAGAAAAAGAGCGCGGTATCACAATCAACACTTCTCACGTAGAATACCAGACAGCCAACCGTCACTATGCGCACGTTGACTGCCCAGGTCACGCTGACTACGTGAAGAACATGGTAACTGGTGCTGCTCAGATGGACGGCGCAATCATCGTGGTTGCTGCTACTGACGGTCCTATGCCACAAACTCGTGAGCACATCCTTCTTGCTCGTCAGGTAGGTGTTCCTCAGCTTGTTGTGTTCATGAACAAAGTGGACATGGTTGATGATCCGGAACTTCTTGAACTCGTTGAGATGGAAATCCGCGAGCTTCTGAGCTTCTACGAATTCGATGGCGATAACATTCCTGTAATCCAGGGATCTGCTTTGGGTGGTCTTAACGGCGAGCCTAAGTGGGTTAAAACTATCGAAGACCTGATGGAAGCTGTTGATACTTGGATTCCAATTCCTCCACGTATGACTGATCTTCCTTTCTTGATGCCTGTTGAAGACGTATTCTCGATCACTGGTCGTGGTACTGTTGCAACTGGTCGTATCGAGCGTGGTGTGATCAACTCTGGTGATCCTGTTGATATCCTCGGTATGGGTGCAGAAGGTCTCAAATCAACTGTAACAGGTGTTGAGATGTTCCGTAAGATCCTCGACCGCGGTGAAGCTGGTGACAACGTAGGTTTGTTGCTTCGCGGTATTGACAAAGAAGAGATCCGTCGTGGTATGGTAATCTGTAAGCCAGGTTCAGTTAAGCCTCACCAACACTTCAAAGGTGAAGTTTACGTGCTGTCGAAAGAAGAAGGTGGACGTCACACTCCATTCTTTAACAAATACCGTCCTCAGTTCTACTTCCGTACCACTGACGTGACAGGTGAAATCACACTTCCTGCCGGTGTTGAAATGGTTATGCCAGGTGACAACATCACTATCGAAGTGAAACTGATCAACAAAATCGCTATGGAAAAAGGTCTTCGTTTCGCGATTCGCGAAGGTGGACGTACCGTAGGTGCTGGTCAGGTAACTGAAATTCTTGACTAATCAAGATAGCAATATTAAAACAAGTGCATTTCTTTCGGAATGCACTTGTTTTTTATAAAAAAGTCGTATCTTTGCAGCCCCGAATGGGCAATTGCACGATAAACGGGTGTAGTTCAAGGGTAGAATAGCGGTCTCCAAAACCGTTGATGGGAGTTCGAATCTCTCCACCCGTGCATAAATCGAAAAGGTGAAATGGAAAAATTTACTTCTTTTTTGAAAGCGTCCTGGGAAGAAATGACCCAACACGTTACATGGCCGCCTTTCAACGAGCTGCAAGCCAATACCACACTGGTGCTTGTAGGTTCGCTCATTTTTGCCTTCGTGGTAGGTGTGATGGATCTCGTGTTCGAGAACGCACTGAAACTGTTTTACCAGTCTTTCTAAGGCTATTTTAGTAAAGATAACCCCCTGAAAGGTATGAGTAGTCTAAATTGGTTTGTATTAAGGGCAGTGTCCGGGCAAGAGAAAAAAATCAAGTCCTACATTGAAAATGAAATCACACGCCAGAAGCTAAATGAATTCGTTCCGCAAATCCTGATCCCTTCGGAGAAGATTTACGAAATGCGTAACGGTAAGAAGCGTGTACGGGAAAAGAACTTCTTTCCCGGGTATATTATCATTTCAGCCGATCTGTCCAAAGGGGAGGTTTTGCACATTATTACAAGTATTCCCGGCGTAATCGGTTTCCTGGGCAATGCCGAAGGAAATTCCAAAGTGCCAGTTCCCCTGCGCCAGTCGGAAATTAACCGTATCCTCGGTAAAGTCGACGAAGCAGAGCAGCACGAAGAAGCGCCAAGCATGTCTTTCATCAAAGGCGAGACTGTGAAAGTCGTAGATGGTCCGTTCAGCGGATTCATCGGTCTGGTGGAAGAAGTATTCGATGAGAAGAAAAAACTCAATGTAGTTGTAAAAATATTCGGGCGTAATACACCCGTGGAACTCAGTTACGCACAAGTAGAAAAGGATAGTTGAGCGAATAGCGGGCAGGTAGGCTTCCAACTGCATGTGAGCCGCTGGTCAATCGATGAACCGACAAATTCCAAAACAATGGCAAAAGAAATAGGTGGATACGTCAAACTGCAGGTGAAAGGTGGCCAAGCCAACCCATCACCTCCGATTGGTCCTGCACTAGGATCGAAGGGTTTGAATATCATGGAGTTTTGCAAGCAGTTCAATGGCCGTACCCAGGATAAAATGGGTGTGGTATTGCCGGTAGTTATTACATACTACAAAGACAAGTCTTTCGACTTCGTCATCAAAACCCCCCCGGCCGCTATTCTTCTTCTGGAAGCCTCAAAAGTAAAGACAGGTTCGGCTCAGCCAAACCGTGTAAAGGTAGGATCAGTTTCATGGGATCAAGTTAAAACGATCGCCGAAACTAAAATGCCCGACCTGAACTGCTTCACCGTAGAGTCTGCTATGAAAATGATCGCGGGAACGGCTCGTAGTATGGGTATCACCGTGGCTGGCAAGGCCCCATGGGAAGAAAACAACTGAGCGTAGATTTATAGATACGCCAAAGAAACAAAGAACATGGGAAAATTGACCAAAAAGCAAAAAGAAGCTCTTTCAAAATACGACGCAACCCAGGCTTATACCCTGGAAGCAGCTGCGGATGTTCTGAAAACGATTTCCTATACCAAATTTGATGCTTCCGTAGATATCGACGTTCGTTTGGGCGTAGATCCTCGCAAAGCTGACCAAATGGTGCGTGGCGTGGTAACATTGCCACACGGAACCGGAAAAGAAGTTCGTGTATTGGTGCTGTGTACTCCCGACAAGGAGGCAGAAGCGAAAGAGGCAGGAGCGGATTACGTTGGTCTTGACGAATACATTACAAAAATCGAGCAAGGCTGGACAGACATCGACGTGATTATTACAATGCCTAGTGTAATGGCAAAAGTAGGTAGACTTGGTAAAGTATTGGGTCCTCGTGGTCTGATGCCAAACCCTAAGTCGGGAACTGTAACACCGGATGTAGCAAAAGCTGTGAAGGAAGTGAAAGCTGGTAAAATCGACTTCAAGGTTGACAAAACCGGTATCATCCACACCAGCATTGGAAAAGTTTCTTTCGGAACTGACCAGCTTGCACAGAACGCAACGGAGGTTATCAATACCTTGGTTCGCCTTAAGCCTTCATCGGCGAAAGGTACTTACGTAAAGAGCATTCACTTGTCAAGCACGATGAGCCCGGGTGTTATTATTGACAAAAACACGATTCCAGGATTGTAATATGACACGGGAAGAAAAAGCAGTAATTATTGACGAATTAAGTCAGAAATTCGCCAGCACGCCATACTTCTACATTACCAACGCAACCGGTATGACCGTGAGCGAGGTAAATACCCTCAGAGGCCTTTGCTTCGAGCGTGGTGTTGAGTATCGTGTTGTGAAGAATACATTGATTAAAAAAGCGCTCGAGACATTAGATACGGACTATTCTTCTTTCGACGACGTGTTGAAAGGATTTTCCGGAGTAATGTTTCACCCGGAGTCAGGTAAAGTTCCTGCACAACTGATTAAAGACTTCAAAAAGAAATCAGGTAGCGACAAATTGAAGTTCAAAGGAGCTTCTGTCGACACTGCCCTTTTCGTTGGAGAAAGCCAGCTTGATGTTCTGATTTCACTGAAATCGAAACAAGAACTCATCGGCGAAGTGATCGGATTGTTGCAATCGCCTGCCAAAAATGTTATCGGCGCTCTTACAAGCGGCGGACAGAACCTGGCTGGTATCTTGAAAACTTTGTCTGAAAAAGAAGACTAATTAACTAAACAGGCTTAGCTCTCCGGTTTAATAATTAAAGGAGCCTTTTTAAAATCATCTTATTGTATAATCAAAAAAATCAAAATAGAAATGGCAGATTTGAAAGCTTTCGCAGAACAGCTTGTTAACCTTACGGTTAAAGAAGTGAACGAATTGGCTACAATTCTTAAAGACGAGTACGGTATTGAGCCAGCAGCTGCTGGTGCAGTAGTGGTAGCAGGTCCTGCTGGTGGCGGTACTGATGCTCCTGCAGTTGAAGAGAAAACATCTTTCGATGTAATCTTGAAATCAGCTGGTGCTGGTAAATTGGCTGTTGTGAAATTGGTTAAAGACCTGACTGGTCTTGGCCTGAAAGAAGCGAAAGAACTCGTTGACGGCGCTCCAAAACCTGTAAAAGAAGGTGTTGCCAAAGACGAAGCTGACGCTCTGAAAAAGCAACTTGAAGAAGCTGGTGCAGAAGTTGAGGTGAAGTAATTTGCTCCACAGCATTAGAAGATAAATTCATAGGAATAGGCCTGACAACCGTCAGGTCTTTTCCTGTTTTTTATAAAAACCAAACGAAAAGTCCTTTTTTGTCGTTCTGGTTAGAGGCGGTAACGGGTTTACTGCCAAAATCCCCTTCCGGTTCACTTTGTCCGAAACACTTCCTTACTCGTAGAATGGAAGAACAGGGACGGTTAACCTTTCTCTACGAGGCAATAGATTAGGTTAAAACTAATTAGTTTTTCTGCTAACCCAAATCACACATAGCCTTGGCTACTATTAATCCAAAAACACCAAGAAAGAACTTCTCAAGGATTAATCAGATTATCGATTATCCCGATCTTTTGGGAATCCAGGTACAATCGTTCCGTGATTTCTTTAGTCTGGATACATCGGTTGAAGACCGTTCCGGAGAAGGACTTTACAAAGTTTTCGCTGAAAACTTCCCCATCGCCGACTCTCGTGAGAACTTCGTTCTCGAGTTCATCGATTACCTCCTTGAACCACCGAAGTATTCAGTCGACGAATCCATCGATCGCGGTCTGACTTACGCAGTGCCTTTGAAGGCGAAACTGCGTCTGATTTGTAACGACGCCGATCATGAAGAATTTGAAACCATTGAGCAGGAAGTGTTCCTCGGAAACATTCCGTACATGACCGAACGCGGTTCGTTCGTGATCAATGGTGCTGAGCGCGTAATCGTATCTCAGCTTCACCGTTCACCAGGCGTGTTCTTCTCGATGAGCAAACACACCAATGGTTCCAAACTATATTCTGCGCGGATTATTCCATTCAAAGGTTCCTGGATCGAATTCTCTACGGACGTGAACAACGTGATGTACGCCTACATCGACCGTAAGAAGAAGTTCCCGGTAACAACCCTTTTGAGAGCGATCGGTTTCGGATCTGATAAAGATATCCTCGACCTGTTCGGCCTTTCGGAAGAAATCAGCGCAACACCTGCTAACCTGAAAAAGGCAGTAGGGCGCCGGTTGGCGGCAAGGGTTCTCCGTACATGGACTGAGGACTTCGTGGATGAGGATACCGGTGAAGTAGTTTCTATCCAGCGTAACGAAGTGTTGCTGGAACGTGACTCTACTATTTCTGCGGATGATATCGATGTGATCCTGGAATCAGGTCAGAAGTCGATCATCATGCACAAAGAGGACATGAACGTAGCGGATTATAACATCATTTATAACACGCTTCAAAAAGATAGCTCAAACTCCGACAAGGAAGCTGTTGAGCAAATTTACCGTCAATTGCGTAATGCAGAGGCTCCCGATGAGCAAACTGCACGCGACGTGATCCAGAGCTTGTTCTTCTCGGATAAGCGTTACGATCTGGGCGATGTAGGCCGTTACCGCATCAACAAGAAATTGGGATCGGATACCAGCCTCGACGTGCGCGTACTGACCACCGGTGATATCGTTTCCATCGTGAAATACCTCATTGGTCTGATCAATGCGAAAGCGGTAGTCGATGATATCGACCACTTGTCAAACCGTCGTGTACGTACCGTGGGCGAGCAGCTTTATGCACAGTTCGGCGTAGGTCTTGCACGTATGGCGCGTACCATCAAGGAGCGTATGAACGTACGTGACAACGAAGATTTCAAACCGGTTGACCTGATCAATGCTCGTACATTGTCATCGGTTATCAACTCGTTCTTCGGTACAAACCAGCTTTCTCAGTTCATGGACCAAACTAACCCATTGGCTGAGATTACCCACAAACGCCGTATGTCGGCATTAGGGCCTGGTGGTCTTTCCCGCGAACGTGCAGGTTTCGAGGTTCGTGACGTTCACTACACCCACTACGGGCGTCTGTGTACGATCGAAACACCGGAAGGTCCGAACATCGGTCTGATCTCGTCACTTTGCGTATTCGCGAAAGTGAATGGAATGGGCTTCATCGAAACACCTTACCGGGTGATCGATAGCGCAGGTAAGCTGACCGACGAGCTGATCTACATGACGGCGGAGGAAGAAGATTCCAAATACATCGCACAGGCAAATGCTTCTGTCGATAAAGAGGGAAACTTCACCGTTGAAAAAATCAAAACACGTTTCGAAGGTGACTTCCCGATGGTAGACCCTTCGCAAGCGTCATATATGGACGTTGCTGCGAACCAGATCGTATCGGTAGCAGCTTCGCTGATTCCGTTCCTCGAACACGATGATGCGAACCGTGCATTGATGGGATCGAACATGCAGCGCCAAGGTGTGCCTTTGTTGCGTCCTCAGGCTCCTATCGTTGGAACCGGCCTCGAACGCCGCGTAGCCATGGACTCACGTGCATTGGTCGTAGCGGAAGGCGATGGTGAAATCGAATTCGTAGATGCGAAGAAAATCGTTGTGAAGTACGACCGTACCGATGAAGATCGTCTGGTTAGCTTCATCGACGACAGCGTTTCTTACGACCTCGTGAAATTCCGTCGTACCAACCAGGACACTTGCCTGAACCTTCAACCAATGGTGTTGAAAGGCCAGAAAGTGAAAAAAGGCGAGCCGCTTTGCCAGGGTTATGGTACCGAAGGTGGTGAGCTTGCATTGGGCCGTAACTTGTTGGTTGCATTCATGCCTTGGCAAGGATACAACTTCGAGGATGCGATTGTAATCTCTGAGAAAGTAGTACGCGACGATATCTTTACTTCGATCCACATCGAGGAATTCGAACTCGAAGTGCGTGATACTAAACGCGGAGAAGAAGAATTGACCGCTGAGATCCCGAACGTAAGCGAGGAAACAGTTAAAAACCTCGACGAAAACGGTATCGTACAAGTAGGTACAGAAGTAAAAGAAGGCGATATCCTGATCGGTAAGATCACTCCAAAAGGAGAATCTGATCCAACTCCGGAGGAAAAACTCCTTCGTGCAATCTTCGGTGATAAGGCTGGTGACGTGAAGGATGCTTCTAAAAAAGCACCACCATCCATGAAAGGTGTGGTAATCGATACCAAACTTTTCTCCCGCCCAACCAAAGAAGAGCGTGCAAAACATAAAGACGAGCTTCGTCTGTTAATGAAAAAATACAGCCGTGACCTGACTGCATTGCGCGGTCGTGTGATCGACAAGCTGGTGACATTGACGGATGGCAAAACTAGCTCAGGCGTGAAGCACAAATTCGGTGACGAACTGATCAGCAAAGGAATGAAGTTCAACGTGAGAAACATCTCCGAGAACCTGTTCCCTGCCAATAACCCGTACCGCGACGAAAGCCAGTACGCAGTTCCCGAAGAAGTAAACCTCATTGGTGACGTATTGACCGACTCATGGACAGAAGACGCTGACACCAACCGGCAGATCTCTCTGGTATTGAAAAACTACCTCAATGCCCGCAGCGAAGTAATGGGCCGCTTCAAACGCGATCGTTTCGCATTGGAAGTAGGTGATGAATTGCCGGCAGGTATCGTGAAACTCGCGAAAGTTTACATCGCTAAAAAGCGCAAGCTGAAAGTGGGTGATAAAATGGCGGGTCGCCACGGTAACAAAGGGGTTGTTGCCCGGATTGTTCGTGACGAAGATATGCCATTCCTGGAAGACGGAACTCCGGTAAACATCGTGTTGAACCCACTTGGGGTACCTTCACGTATGAACATCGGTCAGATTTACGAAACAATTCTGGCTTGGGCTGGTTTGAAACTCGGCCGTCGCTACGCAACACCGATCTTCGACGGTGCTACGGAAGCGGAAGTTGCTGCTGAGTTGAAAGAAGCAGGGCTTCCGGATTGGGGACGTACTTATCTGTACAATGGTCTCACTGGTGAGCAGTTCGACCAACCGGTAACAGTCGGTCTGATGTATATGATGAAACTGGGCCACTTGGTTGACGATAAAATGCACGCGCGTTCTATCGGGCCATACTCGCTCATTACCCAGCAACCATTGGGTGGTAAAGCGCAGTTCGGTGGACAGCGTTTCGGTGAAATGGAAGTGTGGGCGCTTGAAGCGTTCGGTGCATCGCACATTCTTCAGGAGATCCTTACGGTGAAATCCGATGATGTGGTAGGCCGCGCCAAAGCGTACGAAGCGATCGTGAAAGGTGAAAACCTTCCGAAACCAAATATCCCAGAGTCATTCAACGTACTTGTTCACGAGCTTCGCGGACTAGCATTGGAGATTACACTGGACTAATTTCTAGTCGTTGGCGCGGGCAACCGCGCCATAGAAATGCAATTGAATTAGTTTCGACTAACAGACAAACGACTCTTTATTATGTCTTTCAAAAAGAATAAAAAATTAAACAGCGACTTTTCCAGAATGACGATCAGTCTGGCGTCACCGGAGTCTATCCTAGAAAGCTCCTTCGGTGAAGTAACCCAGCCTGAAACCATCAACTACCGGACCTACAAGCCGGAGATGGGCGGTCTGTTCTGCGAGCGCATTTTCGGTCCTGTAAAAGACTGGGAATGTCACTGCGGTAAATACAAACGCATTCGCTATAAAGGAATCATCTGCGACCGTTGCGGTGTGGAGGTAACCGAGAAAAAGGTTCGCCGCGAGCGCATGGGTCACATTGAACTCGTGGTTCCTGTTGCACATATCTGGTACTTCCGCAGCTTGCCGAACAAAATTGGTTACCTGTTAGGACTTTCTACCAAGAAACTCGACCAGATCATTTATTACGAACGGTACGCAGTAGTTCAGCCAGGTATCAAAGAAGAGGACGGCGTTGGCTACCTCGACTTCCTGACCGAAGACGAATACCTCGACATCGTGGACAAACTCCCACGCGAGAACCAGTTGCTTCCTGACACGGATCCCAACAAATTCATCGCGAAAATGGGTGCCGATGCATTGGAAATGCTGTTGAGCCGCATTAAGCTCGACGAACTTTCTTACGAGCTCCGTCACCAGGCTGCTACTGACACTTCTCAGCAACGTAAAGCGGAAGCTTTGAAGCGCCTGAAAGTGGTAGAAGCATTCCGTGATGCGAATACCCGTATCGAAAACCGCCCTGAATGGATGGTGATCAAAATGGTACCGGTTATTCCACCAGAATTGCGCCCATTGGTACCTCTGGACGGTGGCCGTTTCGCGACGTCGGATTTGAACGACCTTTACCGTCGTGTAATCATCCGTAACAACCGTCTGAAACGCCTCATCGAGATCAAGGCACCTGAGGTGATCTTGCGTAACGAAAAGCGGATGTTGCAGGAAGCGGTTGACTCCCTTTTCGACAACAGCCGTAAAGTGAATGCGGTACGTTCGGAAGGTAACCGTGCTTTGAAATCACTTTCAGATATGCTGAAAGGAAAGCAAGGCCGTTTCCGTCAGAACTTGCTTGGTAAGCGTGTCGACTACTCTGGTCGTTCGGTTATCGTGGTAGGTCCTGAGCTGAAACTGCACGAATGCGGTCTGCCGAAAGATATGGCTGCTGAGCTTTTCAAGCCGTTCATTATCCGTAAGCTGATCGAGCGCGGAATCGTTAAAACTGTAAAATCAGCGAAGAAGATCGTGGACCGCAAGGACCCTGTGATCTGGGATATCTTGGAAAACGTTTTGAAAGGACACCCTGTGCTCCTCAACCGTGCTCCGACACTTCACCGTTTGGGTATCCAGGCATTCCAGCCTAAACTGATCGAAGGTAAGGCGATCCAGCTTCACCCATTGGTGTGTACGGCATTCAACGCTGACTTTGACGGTGACCAGATGGCGGTACACGTACCACTGGGTCAGGAAGCCGTATTGGAAGCTTCGATGCTGATGCTTTCTTCACATAACATTCTTAACCCTGCCAACGGTGCGCCGATCACGGTACCATCTCAGGACATGGTTTTGGGTCTGTATTATGTAACAAAAGGTCGCGTAAGCACCGAGCAATATCCGATCATCGGTGAAGGCAAAATCTTCTACGGCCCGGATGAAGTTATTATCGCGATCAACGAAGGCAAGCTTTCAAAACATGCGAATATCAAATGCCGCGTTCGCGTTCGTAACGAGGACGGTTCATTTGAAATCAAGCTGATCGACACCGTTGCAGGTCGTCTCCTGTTCAACCAGGCTGTTCCTGAGGAAGTGGGTTATATCAACGAATTGTTGACTAAAAAGAAACTTCAGCAGATCATTGGTTTGGTATTCAAACAGGCTGGTGTAGCCCGTACTGCACAATTCCTTGACGAAATCAAAGAACTTGGTTTCCAAATGGCCTTCAAAGGCGGTTTGTCAATGGGATTGGACGATGTAATGGTTCCAAGTGAAAAAGAAAAACTCATCGAGCAGGCGAAGGGCGATGTTGAAAACGTCTGGAACAACTACCTGATGGGTTTGATCACGGAGAACGAACGTTACAACCAGGTGATCGATATCTGGACGCGCGTTAACTCACGCATTACAGAAACGTTGATGAAGCAACTGGAAACAGACAAAGGCGGATTCAACTCAATCTATATGATGATGCACTCCGGAGCCCGCGGTTCTCGTGAGCAGATCCGTCAGTTGGGTGGTATGAGGGGTCTAATGGCCAAGCCTCAGAAAAACATCGCTGGTGGTGCGGGAGAAATCATCGAAAACCCGATTCTTTCTAACTTTAAAGAAGGTCTCGACGTTTTGGAATACTTTATCTCTACCCACGGTGCGCGTAAAGGTTTGGCCGATACAGCGTTGAAAACTGCGGATGCGGGTTACCTGACCCGTCGTTTGCACGACGTTGCACAAGACGTGGTAGTAGTAGAAGAAGACTGCGGCTCGCTCCGTGGTATCGCGATCTCTGCATTGAAAGACAATGAGGATATCGTAGAACCATTGTCGGAGCGTATCCTTGGCCGTGTGAGCGTTCACGATGTGTTCGATCCGTTGACCAACGAATTGATCCTTACATCCGGACAGGAAATCACCGAGGAAATTGCAGCTTACATTGATGAAACCAGCATTGAAACGATCGAAATCCGTTCGGTACTGACTTGCGAAACCCGTGACGGTGTTTGTGCGAAGTGCTACGGACGTAGCTTGGCGTCTGCCCAGATGGTGAACATCGGGGAGGCAGTAGGTGTGATTGCTTCCCAGTCCATCGGTGAGCCGGGTACACAGCTGACACTCCGTACATTCCACGTGGGTGGTACGGCTTCGAACATCTCTGTTGAAGCCAACATCAAAGCGAAATTCGATGGTTTGATCCAGTTCGAAGATCTTCGTTTGGTACAATCTGTTAATTCAGAAGGCGACGAAGTAACCGTAGTAATGGGCCGTTCAGGTGAGGTGAAAATCGTACACCCTGAAACGAAACAGCTGCTGATCTCGAACAACGTACCTTACGGTGCGCATTTGCAAGTGAAAGAAGGCGATACCGTATTCAAAGGACAGGAACTTTGTACCTGGGACCCTTACCACGCGGTAATTCTTTCTGAATTCACAGGAACGGTATCTTTCGATGCAATCGAAGAAGGCATCACATTCCGTGAAGAATTTGACGAACAAACAGGCTTCCAGGAGTCGGTGATCATCGAAACACGTGACAAAACCAAAAACCCGGCTATCGTGGTGAAAGGTAAGTCTACCTTGTTGAAAGATCAGACTGAAAAAGGCTACAACCTACCTGTTGGAGCACGTTTGGTTGTGAAAGCAGGTGCAGCTATCAAGGCTGGTCAGCCGCTGGCGAAAATCCCACGTGTTGTTGGTAAAACACGCGATATCACGGGAGGTCTGCCACGTGTGACCGAATTGTTCGAAGCACGTAACCCATCGAACCCAGCAACGGTTTCTGAAATCGACGGTGTGGTATCTTACGGCGGCGTAAAACGCGGTAACCGTGAAATCCATATCGAATCGAAAGACGGAACACAACGCCGTTACATGGTACCTCTGTCGAAACACATCCTCGTTCAGGATGGTGACTTCGTAAGAGCCGGTGACCCGCTTTCAGATGGTGCTATCACGCCTGCGGATATCCTTTCTATCAAAGGACCAACCGCGGTACAAGAGTACCTCGTGAACGAGATTCAGGAAGTATACCGTCTGCAAGGTGTGAAGATCAACGATAAGCACATCGAATGTATCGTACGCCAGATGATGCAGAAAGTAGATATTCTGGATGCCGGTGATACCAACTTCCTCGAAATGCAGGCTGTCGACCGCGTGGTATTCCGCGAGGAAAACGACAAGATCCTGGATATGAAAGTGGTTGAGGACGCCGGTAGCTCCGAAACATTGAAACCGGGTATGATCATTTCGGTACGCCGTTTGCGCGATGAAAATTCAAGCTTGAAACGTCGTGACCTGAAATTGGTTACTGCCCGTGATGCTCAGGCTGCGGTTGCAAGACCAACCTTGATGGGTATCACACAGGCTTCTTTGGGTACTGAAAGCTTTGTTTCTGCGGCTTCATTCCAGGAAACAACCAAAGTATTGAGCGAAGCGGCTGTTCGTGGTAAACGCGATGAACTGAAAGGCTTGAAGGAGAACGTGATCGTTGGTCACCTGATCCCTGCCGGTACAGGTATGCGTACCTACGAAAACCTGATCGTTGGATCGAAAGAAGAATTCGATGCGCTGTCTGATTCTCGCGAGAGACAATCACGCAAGAAAAAAGAGTTGGCGTAATCCAACGGATAATAATAAGTGAACAAAGAGCCGGCCTGCATTAGCGGGACCGGCTCTTTGTTTTCCAAGCGGGCTTCCCAAGCCGAGCCTTCCATGCCGGGCTTTTCCAAGCGGGAGATTTTTAGTAATTTTCGCAGTAAATTCAATAGCGCAGCTATTTAAAACCAACAATGAAAGAAGATAACAAGGAAAACGAACAACAGATCAATGTAGAGCTGTCGGAGGAAATGGCAGAGGGAGTGTATTCCAATCTCGCAATGATCGCTCATTCAAACAGCGAATTTATTCTTGACTTCATCCGCCTCATGCCCGGCGTGCCGCGCGCGAAGGTGAAGGCCCGGATTATTGTAACTCCGGAGCATGCCAAACGCCTGGTGGCCGCATTGCGCGACAATATCCAGAAATACGAAGACCAATACGGTCCCATTCAAAACTCACAGGATAGCGAACCTACATTCAATTTCCCGATCAGTTTCGGCGGACCGGGGGGCGAAGCGTAATCAATTCTTCACGATTTTCCAGGACCGTTTATGACCATTTTGGACGGTCCATAAAATATATATCCCGGCGCTCAATTCACGGATATCCCACTCGGTAATGCTATTGGCCGTTTTTAGCGAAGCAACCTGGCGGCCTCGCGTATCCGAAATGAAATAGTGTGATGCCTTGGCATCCTGTTGCTCATAGTGCACCAGAATTCGATCGGAACTCGGGTTAGGATAAATGTTGATTAACGGTAATGCGGGCTCCAGGTCGCCAGTAATGATATTGGCCGTGATCTTTATCGTATTTCGCACGATACCGTTGAAACAGTACTGATCCGAAAGTCCGTTGATCTTCAATTCAAAATCGTCGGGTTGTGCAAGCACAAACTTTTTTGAAAACGTAGCCGTTTCCGACGTCGCTCGGGCATTGTCCCACAGGGAAAACGACCATGGGCTTTGCCCGGTTAATGTAACGGTAACCACCGCCGTGTCTTTTCGGGGAATCAACAACGTTTTGTCAGCTTCAATGGTTGCCGTTGGAAGCTCACGGACGCTCAGTTGACGCTTGCCAGGGGTTAGAATTTCCGGATCGCTGCTTTTCAATTGAACATATAAGCCAGTGCCGCTAAGACCATCGGGAATCCTGATCTTGATCTGGCTTCCCTGTAAACGGAGGTCGGCTACGTTCACGGTTTCGCCCGAAGGTTTAGTAAAAATCGCTGAAAAAGGCTTTTGCAAGTCAACGCCGCCATGGGTGCTCACAATGGCGGTCAGCGTATCGCCGGCGCAATAGTCTTTTTTATCGATTGACGTCAGATCGAAACGGGCTATGTTCACTCGGACAAGGCCGTATTGACCGATCAGCCAAATATCATCGTTGTCGTCCGGGACAAAATCATCCGCGATATTTTCGAGGCCAATGTCGGCTACTTCCTTCCATTGCCCATTATCGTACCGGTAAATGCCATGTCCCGTACGTTTGGTCAGCACATAGAAAACACCCTTCGGCGAAACCGCGATCGACTGGATATTACCCGAAAAAGTGCTGCTTTGTCCCGTGTACGCAACCCATTTTCCATCCGCCCAAAGCGACACGCGGAAACCAGTTATCGCCGGGTCGAACTGCCTTACAAGTATCTGCCCTTTGTCGTTCACCACCATCTGGTCCATGCGATATAGCAAATCAGGATGGTTGGCATTGCTGAACCTCTGTAATTCATTCCCCGAGGCTGCATCCAGAGCTATGATTTCGCCTCCGCCAAAATTATCTGTTTGCATGATCCAGATCTTGCCTCCTGCGACAGCTACCTGCGCGAATTGTCGGTTGTCGGCCGGCACGCTTATGGTATTCAGCAGGCCGAAAACTGCACGATAAATGCCGTTACGATTCCAATACAAACCGTGTGTAGGGCTGCAACCCTCGACATCACCTGCGAAAAATATTTTGTTGACCACGGCATCCACGCCCGGAGTATCAGAGGGTAACATTACTTGTCGGATAAAGCCATTACTGGCCTGACTGATCACATTGATGTGGCCGTTGGAGTCTGTCACAAGCGGTTTTGTTATGTACGTATTCCCGATCAGCGCCGCGGTATTATCACGATTGTATATCTCAAAAGTAAGGCTGCTTTTATCGAGCTTTACAAATCCGAAAGAAGGAGATTCCAACCATACGGCCTTCTCTGTAATTGCCATTTTAGGTTGGCTTACATTGAAAACGTCAGCATCGATACCAGCCATAAACGTCAGGTTGCCGGCAGGTACACCTGAGTTAGTTTTAATCGTAAAAGAATAATCTGCGATCTTCCTTTTGGGATAATATTGTTCATCTAAATTCCACTCCTCGACCTTTACATATAATGTGCTATTGACAGGCAGGCCGGAAAGTGCGTCTCTTGCATCCCTGTAAGAAACAAACTCCCTTTTGTAAAAAGGACTTGAAAAATCGCTGTTCTTTGAAACGGTGATGACCGACTTTGAATAGAAAGTGGTGGTGTAATAGGCAAATGGAAAGCCTGTTGGTAAAGCATCCGATTTTTCCTGGCCGGGGATGAAAAACTGCGATCCTACCTTCGGGTTTACTGAAAAATAGTCTGTCGCCGACCATGGCCCTTTCACATTGTCCTTTACCGCGCGGGCACGCCAGTAAAACAATCCTGAATAGTTTTGCACAAATCCGATGTTGAGTTCGGTGGTGTGGAGCGTCGCAACCGGATACCGGAAATAGGGATCAAGGTAGCTTGTCACCTGAATCTCGTAAGCTGTTGCTCCCTCTACTGCCTGATAGGAAAGCATTATTGGGGCGCCATTTTCAAAAATGGATTGTGTTTCGGGAAAAACGTTGAGCGCCGGCCTGCCCAACTTGGGTGTTGAGGGCTGCAACGTAGCAACTTCCGACCAGTCTGACTTCCCGAATGGATTCACGGCCCGGACTTTGATGTATATCGGAATGCCAGGCCGCATGTCCATGAGCGAAATCCCATTAAAACCGGTAACCATTGTACGCGCATCTGAAAAATCGGGGTGGTTGGCGATCAGCATATCGTAGGTTAGTGCATCCGGAACAACTTCCCAGGTATAAAAGTCAAATAGCTTAAGGTTGGAATGTTTGCTCAGTCTGGGCGCGGCAGGTGGAGCATCAATTTTTTGCAATGCGTTTTCAGCGTAATTCTTCATCAGCGCCTGACATAGCGGATGAAATGTCTGTGCAGCCAGGCAATAGCTCATAATGGTTCCCTCAACTTTGGAAAGACTACCCAGCGCCCCGTCATAGCAAGCGCCCTCAATGCCTGCGCAAAAATCTATCGGCCCACCCGGCCACATACAGTTATGGGTATGCGGAGAGCCGAAGTTGTGGCCGATTTCGTGCATCATTAATTGCGGGATTCCAAGCGCTGACACATTGAACAAACCGCCGAGATAAGCTACTCCGCCCGGGCCATTCAATTGTTTAGTATATAAATACATACGCTTGTCTGTCTCAAAATCCGGAGCTGGCAAGCCGGCCAATATTTCAAGCAGCCTGTATGTGTTGTCGGTAATTCCGAAAGGGTCAGTTCCGGGGTCTTTCCAGAAGCGAATGCCCGCCACCACGATACGCGTGTTAATTTCTTTCTCGTATACTTCCGAAACTTTGGCAATATCCTCAAATACCTTACGGGTTATCAGACTGGTATCGCTATCATACTGAATGTAAGTTTGGTAATCGATCTCAATACCGAGGCGGCAAATGCGCATTTCACCAGCTGTCGTTCGTGCCCGCTGGCTTTGCAGGATGGCAGGGAGCCTGGCAATTCTGTCACGTACTTCCGGCGGAAGGTTTTCATCCGATGTTCCGCAGTTGGCTGGCTGTTGTTGTGCGAGTGCGGAGGAAAGCGCGCAGAGCACTAGAAGGACAATGTGAAAAAAGCGCATATGGTTAAGGAGGTTGACAAAGTATTAATCTAAGTACCAAAGCCGAGTTATGACGAAAAGCTTTTGTTTTTACACAGACACATAAATTGCTCCCGGTGTTGTGCCGGCGGATCTGAAATCGCGAATTTGTTGTAAAACACCAAAAAGCGAAATGTAAGCGTAGTTATATCGCTATCAATCAGGTACTTCGCGAATAAGGAGTTTGGCTTCTCAGGTGATTTTTTTGTAACTTTTGGCAAACTCTTAATCACCATGGCATTATTCAAACTTACAATCAACAACCGTGCATACAGCGCAGACGTGGAGGGGGATACCCCGCTACTGTGGGTATTGCGTGATAATCTGGGCCTCGTAGGTACCAAGTATGGATGCGGAATCGCACAATGCGGCGCTTGTACAGTACATCTGGATGGCAAAGCAGTCCGCTCTTGTGTATTACCGGTGTCAGCAGTAGGCAAGGCAAAGGTGACCACGATCGAAGGGTTGTCGGAAAAAGGAGATCACCCGGTTCAGAAAGCGTGGGACGAAGTGGACGTGGCGCAATGCGGATACTGCCAGGCAGGTCAGATCATGACGGCCGCGGCATTCCTCAAAGAAAAGCCCAAACCGACCGAGGAAGAAATCGTCGGTGCGATGAGCGGCAACCTCTGTCGTTGCGGGACCTACCACCGTATTCGCGAAGCAGTAAAAGTTGCAGCCTCTAAAACCAATTAACCATGAGCACATTAAATCAGACATCGCGTCGCGACTTCATGAAGCTCGCGGCTGCGGCCGGTGGTGGGCTGTTCCTTGGCTTCAACTGGTCTGACACGACTGCGGCACCCGTTGTTGTCGATGCAAACCAGATCGCGGCGGGATCGGTAAAGTTCAATAGCTACCTGTCCATCGGATCGGATAACAGCATTACCATCATCTCCCCAAACCCAGAAATAGGGCAGGGCATTAAAACCGCATTTCCAATGGTGATAGCCGAAGAGCTCGACGCCGATTGGAAATTGGTGAAAACCGTGCAGGGACATCTGGACAATGCCGCGTTCGAGCGGCAGGTGACGGGTGGCAGCGGTGCCGTTCCGCATTCGTGGGAACGCCTGCGCAAGGCGGGCGCGACGGCGCGTTACCTGCTCGTGAATGCAGCTGCTGCCAAATGGGGTGTGCCGGCATCGGAAATTACGACTGCGGATAGCAGGCTGGTTCACAAAGCATCGGGAAAATCGGCGAGCTACGGCGAATTTGCGGAAGCTGCCGGCAAGCTTACTGCACCAACAGACATTAAATTAAAAGATGAAAAGACATTCAAACTGATCGGACAGTCGGTCAGGAATGTGGATAACAAGAATATTGCGACGGGTAAGCCGCTTTTCGGGCTGGATTTTTATCGTGAGGGAATGCTCTTCGCGATTATCCAGCGTCCCAAGGCATTTGGTTTCAAACTAAAAGCCGTTGATTCCGCGGCTGCCAAAGCGATGCCCGGCATTGTGGATGTGGTTACTTTCGAAAACAGCGTCGCGGTAGTCGGTAAATCGACATGGCAATGCAAAAAAGCGCGTGAGGCCCTCAAAATTGAATACGAAAAAGCGGCCGACCTCGAAAGTTCGGAAGATCATAACCGCATTTTCTCCAACTTGATGGACAATGGCGAAGCTACCGTCCGCAGGAAAAATGGAGATGTGGAAGCTGCTTTCAAGAGTGCGGCGAAAGTCATTAAGGCCGAATACCAATGCCCGTTCCTGCCGCACAGCCCGCTGGAACCAATGAACTTCTTCGCACACGTACGCGAGGACGGCGTGGAGCTCGTGGGCCCGACGCAGACGCCCGACCGCGCACGCGAAGCAGCCGCAAAAATTACCGGCTTCCCGACTGAAAAAATATCCGTGGAAATCACACGGCAGGGAGGCGGTTTTGGCCGCCGGCTTTCGGCTGATTTTGCTATCGAAGCAGTACATGTTTCCAAACTGGTGAAAGCGCCGGTGAAGGTAATATGGACGCGTGAAGACGATATGACCGGCGGAACCTACCGTCCGGCGGTGCGTTACCGGTTCGAGGCTGCATTGGATAAAAATGGTGAAATGATCGGCTACAAGCTGCGCGGTGTGGGTATCAACTCGGGTAACCCTACCCGCGAGGATAATTTCCCTTCCGGTTCCGTGGATAACTTGCTGATCGATTCGGTGGAGCATAAATCGGCCATTACCACCGGCCCGTGGCGCGCGCCCATTACCAACTTCCTCGCCTACGCCGAGCAGTCGTTTATCGACGAAGTGGCGGAGGCTGCGGGTAAAGACCCTGTACAGTTCCGCCTTGCCCTTTTGGAAAAAGCCAAAAAATCACCGGCGGGTGATGTAAAATATGATGTCGACCGAATGATCGCGGTGATCAAACTGGCGGCTGAGAAAAGCAACTGGGGCAAGAAAAAGGGCGTTCATCAGGGTTTCAGCGTTTACTTTTCACACCGGTCGTATGTGGCGCAGGTAGGCGAAGTAGTTATTGAAAAAGGCAAGCCGGCCTTGAAAAACATCATCGCAGCTGTCGATTGCGGCATTGTGATCAATAAAAGTGGCTCGTTGCAGCAGGTACGCGGCGGGGTGGTGGACGGCGTGGGCCATGCGATGTTCGGGAATATGACTTTCAAAGCGGGGACTCCTGATCAGAGCAATTTCAATGGTTTCCGTTTGATCCGTATGAACGAGATTCCCGAGGTCGATGTCCATTTCGTGGACAACGGCATTTCACCGACCGGCCTGGGCGAACCTGCGTTGCCACCGGCGGGAGGAGCGGTAGCCAATGCGTTTTATAAAGCCACCAAGCAACGCCTGAGGAACCAGCCTTTTATTAATGAGGAAGCTTTCAAAGGTATTTCGTAGGTATTAAATCATGCAAATTGTAAGGCAGTAAGGTGAAAATGTGATACCGCATTTTTATCTTACTGCCTTTATTTATAGCGGGTTTGAAATGTTCCACATCCAGCCCGGTTTTTCTTCCTAAACCATTCCATACCAATGAAAAAGATTGTTATCCTTTTTTCTGCATTGATATGCATTGCAATCACTGCATTTACCCTCGCGGAGTTTCCGCAAACCGATATTTCAAACGGTGTCATCAAAGCAAAACTGTATTTGCCTGATGGAAACGAAGGATATTATCGCGGCGTACGCTTCGATTGGGCGGGTGTGGTACCCAGCCTCGAATATAAGGGCCACACTTATTTCGGTACGTGGAACCAGGCTCCCTACGATCCCAAGTTACACGACGCGATCATGGGCCCAGTAGAGGAATTCACGCCATTGAATTTCGATGATGCAAAGCCAGGAGAGCAGTTTGTCAAGATCGGGGTGGGTGTTTTGACCAAACCCGATGATAAAAAGTATTCATTCGCCACCAATTATGCGATTAAAAATCCGGGCAAATGGTCGGTGACGAAGGGAAAAGACCAGGTTTCCTTCACCCATGAATTGAAAGACGAAATGGGTTACGGCTACGACTATCATAAAACGTTGAAACTGGTCAAAGGCAAACCGCAACTCGTGTTGGAACATACGCTGAAAAATACAGGCTCCAAACCCATCATAGCGAGTACTTACAACCATAATTTCTTCATGATCGACAACGAGCCGTCGAATGAGAACATACGCATTGTGTTTCCTTTTGAAGTGAAAGGCGAGGGCAGAGGGTTTGGGAGTATTATCAATGCAAATGGTAAAATGCTGAACTATTCGCGGGAGGTAGTCAAAGGTGATCAGGTTTTCAGCGCCGGCTTGCAAGGCTTCGGGCCAACCGCCAAGGATTATGATATCAGGATTGAAAATACCAAAACAAAGGCAGGCGTGAGGATTACCTGCGATCAGCCGTTGGAAAAGCTGGTTTACTGGGCTTGTCCCACCACATCCTGCCCCGAGCCTTACATCAAGATCGCCGCCCAGCCGGGCCAGGAGATCAAATGGAAGGTGACTTATGAGTTTTACACCTTTTAGCGAAGAGCAGCCGGATTTTTCTAAATTCGCACCGCATTTCAACAGACTAGCCAATGGGTTCGCATAAACACCTGGATAAAGCATCGGCCGCCGGACTTCTGGTTGCATTAGGGATTATTTACGGAGATATCGGGACGTCGCCCCTCTACGTAATGCAGGCGGTGATCGGTACCAACAAGATTACGAGTGATGTCGTTTACGGGGCTGTATCCTGTATTTTCTGGACGCTTACCCTGCAAACGACTATTAAATATGTGATCCTCATTCTCAGGGCCGATAACAAAGGCGAAGGTGGTATCCTTGCATTGTTTGCCCTCGTACGCAGGCGTGCGGCCTGGCTGACGGTCCCGGCCATTATCGGGGCTAGTACCCTGTTGGCCGACGGGATCATCACGCCGCCTATTTCGGTGTCGTCCGCGGTGGAGGGTTTGCGTATACTTTATCCCGATATTCAGACGATCCCGATTGTGATCGGCATTCTTACGTTGCTATTCATTATCCAGGTTTTTGGAACGACGATTGTCGGGCGTGCATTCGGTCCGGTGATGATGATTTGGTTCCTGATGCTGGCCGTATTGGGCGTTTCACAGGTGATCGACCATCCCGAGATCATGAAATCGCTAAGCCCGGTTTATGCATACCGGCTCCTCGCCAACCATCACGGCGGGTTCTGGATGCTGGGTGCCGTTTTCCTGTGTACCACGGGTGCCGAAGCGTTGTATAGTGATCTGGGGCATTGCGGGCGCGGCAATATCCGAATCAGCTGGGTTTTTGTAAAAACCTGTCTCATCCTCAACTATTTCGGTCAGGGAGCTTGGTTGATCGTGCATTCAGGTGATCTGCTGAATGGCCGTAAACCTTTTTACGAAATTATGCCCGACTGGTGGTTGCTGCCGGGTATTGGTATTGCCACTACGGCTGCCATTATCGCCAGCCAGGCGCTGATCAGCGGTTCGTTTACCCTCATTTCGGAGGCAATCCGGCTTAACTTCTGGCCGAAAGTCCGGCTGGTGTATCCGAGCGATCAGAAAGGGCAGCTTTATGTACCGAGCGTGAACTGGCTGCTTTGGGCCGGCTGTATTGGTATTGTGTTGTATTTCAAAGAGTCGTCGCATATGGAGGCTGCGTACGGGCTTGCGATCACGCTTACGATGATCATGACGACGATCCTCATGTCGGTATACCTTTATGTGAAACGGGTAAACCGATCGATTGTCATCGTTTTCCTGGTCATTTACCTGGCGATTGAAGGCTCGTTCCTGGCTGCAAACCTGCTGAAATTCACCCATGGGGGTTGGGTTTCACTGGTATTGGCAACAGTTATCGGGTTTGTGATTACCGTTTGGTTGAAAGCATATTATATCAAAATGCGACTGACGGAGTTCGAAAGCCTCGAAAAATACATTGGTCCGTTGAAGGAACTGAGCAACGACATCAGTATTCCCAAATACTCGACGCATTTGATATTTATGTCGAATGCCTCGCGTGAAAGTGAAATTGAGAGCAAGATCATCTATTCTATATTTTATAAGCGGCCGAAGCGGGCGGATATCTACTGGTTTGTGCACGTAGAAACGACCGATGAACCATACACCATGGATTACCACGTAAATACCCTCGCGGAGGACGATGTAATCAAGGTGACGTTCCGTCTCGGGTTCCGGATCGAGCAGCGCATTAACCTTTTCTTCCGGAAAGTGGTGGAAGATATGGTGCTTAATAAAGAGGTGGATATTACCAGCCGCTACGAGTCGTTGAGCAGGCAGAATATCACGGGAGACTTCCGCTTCATTGTGCTCGAACGCTATTTGTCGCTTGAAAACAACCTGCCGTTCATGGAGGAACTGATTATGAAGATCTACTTCGGTATCAAAAGCATTACTACGTCGGAAGATAAATGGTTTGGTCTCGATAGCAGCTCGGTGAAAGTGGAAAAAGTGCCGCTCGTGTTGACACCCAGCGAGAAAATACGAATGAAAAGGGTGTACAGCTAGTAGTCGGGCTACGAAGTACTTCGAATATGGTGACTGATTTTTAAAGTTTCACTTATCCAATGGAGCGTCGCCCATTTTGGGTATATCGCTACGCATTTTGTGGACGAGACATCCGGAATTTCCTGCGGAGGAGGCCATTGGAAGCCTGGGCATAACGAAGGGTTCTGGAATGCTTTTAGTGCAGATAGCCGCCATAGTATAGGTAGTTTTTGTTCACTAAACCAGCTTGGACCATGAAATACCTTGCATGCATATTCACAATGCTCCTGGGAATTACAGGGGCATTGGCACAGAATCCGGTGACGCCGGAACCATCTGTGCCACAGCCAGTACCGCAAAGTCCTGTTCCGACGACAGCGCCTGAAACGAAGCCGGAATTCAATTCGCCGCAATCACCGGCCCGCCCCGCTCAGATTCCGTCTGAGGATACGCTTATTAAAGGACAAAAAAGCTCGGGCGCGGTCATTCACGATACGCTGATGCCTACCGATGACAAGCGGAAAGAGCGCTCGGAGCGTCGGAAAAACCGCAAAGGAACTGCTGAAACCGATGATACTACTTCGGTGAAGCCGCAAACCGATCCTGCGGGAAAGCCCTGATAAGAGAAGGCCAAACTGAAAAAGCCCGGGAGTGATTCCGGGCTTTGGTGTTTAGTTTCGAGACGAGTAAAGGGATTCAGGAATTAGTGCGTGTGATTAAGGGAGGAATAGGTGTAATGGTCGGTCAGCTGCCGGTGTGTAGCAGGTTCCAGATCGTCTTCCCAAAACGGCTGTGTAATCACCGCTTTGTTTTTATTGACCCATGTACACCAAACCTTTCCACTGAATACCCGCCGGGTGGCAGGAAGCGTGGTCGATCCGTTATGATCAGCCCCGGTCTCGACGATCTGGTACTCGTCAACCTGCATAAGCTGGCTGCCGCCTTTTTCTTTTACCCAGTCGTCCTTCATAAACTTAAAAGTGTCCATTGGTCTTGAATTGATTTATGCAGGAAGGTGGAAATCAAATCCTGTGCCAGAAATGATGCGTTTTCAAAGGGCATGGCGCAAAATACCTCCGCCGAATCTGCTGGTAGAAATATTTCAACAAAACTACGACATATGCCGGGCGACGCAGAAATCCAGTCGCTAATCCATACGCCACGCTTGCTGGACCGAAGCAGATAGAATCTTCAAGCCATGCTTTATTGAGGGTTCATCAGATATTCCTGAAGATATGCGGTACTTCAAAACGCACGCGCTACTTATTGTGGCGTTGCTGGTCGGTTATCAACTACAAGCCCAGTGGACGGCCCCATATGCCAATAGCTGGATCGATTACAATAAGCCTTACGTCAGAATCGGAATCCTTAAAAAAGGTTTGCACCGGGTCGCGTTTTCCTCCTTGCCTAAGGATTTTCCCACCGGCTCCCCTGAGAAATTTCAGGTGTGGCACCGGGGCAAAGAGGTCTCCATTATTAGTACGGCAAACCAGGAAATCATTTTCTACGCCGTTCCGAACGATGGCGCAAGCGACTCGCTGCTCTACCGCCCCATGAGCTCGCGGGTGAATCCGTATTTCAGTATGTATTCGGACGAAAGCGCGTATTTTTTGACTGTGGGCGATAGGTTGGGCAAGAGGGCGGACGTGGCTGTCCGGCCTGGCGATGCATCGGTGCCTGTACTGACGCTACATCGGGAAGTAAGCACCACGGTTTTTCAGCAAGAATATTCGCTGGGAACCAAATATGCGATTAACCCGGGTTTCTTCAACAGTTATTTCGAACTGGGTGCGAGCAGGACAGGCACCGTGTGCAAGGGAGAAGAGGGCAAAGAAATAGTGGTTGATTTTAAACTGAATGATTTGGTCCGGAATATGCAACTTCCCGTGATCAGGCTGATGCTACATGGACGGAGCAAGAATGACCGGAAGTTTGAGCTGTTCATCGGAAAGAACAAGAATGCGCTGCGGTTGGCGAAGACATTGAATAATTCCGGTTTCGGCCCGGCTGAATGTACGTTGGAAATAAAAGCGGAAGATATGGATGCCAATCAAAAAGGCATGCTGGTAATCCGATCCGTCGCGAGCGAACCCCGGAACTGGTTTTCGCTCACCTATTACACCCTCGATTTTCCTCAGGTCATTAAGATCGGTAGCCAGCCGACGAAGGAGTTTAGATTCGATCCTGGCGCGGACAAATGGAGCCAAATACCCGCGAAGGACGTTCCCTACCAGTTTAGATTCATCGATATTTCCGATTCGGATAATCCCGTCATACTGAAAAGGTCGGGAGATAATCTCGTGCTGCCCCGCCTGACCGGGAAAAAACAGATGGTCCTCGCTACGACCGAAATGACCGAGGTTAGCCCACAGAATATACGTGAAGTGCAGATGACAATTCACGACCCTAAACCGGCTAATTTCATCATCATTACAACAAAAGCGCTCCTTTCGGGCGCAAAGAGCTACGCCGATTACCGTGCGTCATCCACGGGAGGAAGTTTCAAACCTGCGATTTTTGAAATACAGGATATTTATAACCAGTTTAACTACGGCGAGCCAAGCCCTGTCGCGATTAAGAGATTCATGTCCTATATGCTTTCGGGAGGGAGCAAGGACAAATACCTGTTCCTGATCGGCAAATCAATTACCCAAAATGAGCGCATGGTGAGGGAAATACCGGACGAAGTCCCTACCATAGGCTTTCCCGGTTCAGATGCGCTACTCGTGGAGGGAATAGCGGGAGGGGCGGTCAATGCGCCAGTGATACCGGTTGGGAGGCTTTCGGCTGTGACCAACCAGAATATCACCGATTACCTTCAAAAAGTGAAGGCTTACGAGGCGGCTGCGCCCGAGGAGTCGGGCTGGCGCAAGAAGGTACTTCATTTGAGCGGAGGCAAAACGACGAGCGAAATCATTCAGCTGCGCGATTATCTGCATGCCTTGGAACCGGCGGTGCAAAAAGGTTTTTTTGGTGGAACAGTGAAGTCCTACGCGAAACATCAGCCGACCGAGGAAGTGGAACCCGTGGACATTGCAGCAGACCTAAATGAGGGCGTGGGAATGATCACATTTTTCGGGCATGGCTCAACGATTATCACGGATCCTAATATCGGCCATGTCAGGGATGCAGACAGAGGGTACCACAATTTGAACAAATACCCGGTGATGTATTTCAATGGTTGTGGGGTGGGGAATGTATTCTGTAACCGGTTCAACCCGGCACCAGCCAATCCCAAGGCGGCCGACCGGATTACGCTTTCGCTCGACTGGCTCGTAGCACCAGATCGCGGCGCCATTGCGGTTATTGCCAGTTCGTATGAGAGCTTCGTGAGCCCGGGGATTACATATCTCAATTCACTCTATCATCACATGTTTGAGAATCCGGCTACGGCGAACCTGCCGATTGGCAAAATTCAGCTGGCGGTGGCCAACGACATTTTGTCCAAATACAAAGATCAGTACAATATCGCCTATGTGCACCAATCGTTGCTGCAAGGCGATCCTGCATTGCGGCTACTTACTGCCGCTGAACCCGACTATTCCATCGGAACAGAGGACGGCATTACATTGTTTTCCGATTCGGTGAATAAGACGATAGGACAATCGGATTCGCTGAGACTGACTATTGAATTGGCGAATTTCGGCAGATTTGCGAAAGGGCAGGTCATACCGCTGGAAGTTGTCTGCTCGGGTGTCACGGGGGCGAATGTCAGGAAGGTCAATGTAAATGCCTTTGCATCTCAGCAAATTCTGAAAATATCATTTCCGAATAAAAAAGATCTGAAATCGGTCAAGGCGCAAATCGACCCGGGACAGACTTTGAAAGAACTTACCCGCGACAATAATGTTGCGGAATTGCATGTGGACTGGAATTTGGTGAAGGACAAAAATATGTTCTCCAACAAATCGTCAAAGGACAATATTCCTCCAATTCTGACGATAAAAACCAACGGGCGCTTCCTCAAACAAGCCGAATTAATGTCGTCCAATCCATCTTTTCGCATTTCGCTTAACGACGACCGAGTGCTTTCTCCCGACACGACGCTCGTCGATATTTTTATAAAGCCCTGCAAGAATGACGACTGTGATTTTGAAAGAATCACTTATGCCGGCAATACTATCAAAATGCAGGCAATGGGAAGCAGAGAGTTGGTATTCGACTATTTAACTACGTTGGGGCCGGGAAAATATGAAATGATGGTCGATGCGAGGGACTTGTCAGGCAATGAAGTAACCCAGCCATATCGTATGTATTTTGAAATTGCCACGGCAGAAGAAATGCAGCACAGCCTGGTCGTTAGCCCGAATCCCGCCACTTCGTACTTACGATTTGAGTTGAAGGCGGCTGGCCTGTCGCAATTGAAATCGGTCCGATATGTTATTTATAATCAGTGGGGAAATATAATTGAAGACAATCCCGTGGAGGTTTCTGATTTATCTTCGGTTATAGAGTGGTACTGGGCCCGGCCGGATATTGCTGCTGGCCTGTATTATTATAAAGTAATTCTTTTGGGAAGCGAGGGGGGCATAACTGACATAAAAACGGGTAAAGTGATTATGACAAGAGAATGAAATATGCCGTGCAGACATTCGAGGCGGTTGGTGAGCAGTATGACTCATTAATTTCATCAGGTGAGCAACTATCTTTTACCGTTTAAATACTTCCTCGCAGGCGTGTCAAAAACCACCATCACCAGATACGCCGCCCCGATCAATAGGATTATTCCACTCACAATAATGAGCGTTAATTGCGTGTTGTCGGGTTTATGAGTCGTATAGTAATTACCGAACATCCATAGCGCAGCATAATGCGTCATGTACAACGGGTAGGAAATCTTCCCCGAAAATGCGCAAACCTCTTTCAAGCGAGGAAAGGTAGTCCCCGCGCTCAAGGCTATCAGCAAGGGAAAGTAAAACAGTACCACCAAAGGTTCGGATACCCAGTTCCATTTGGAAAACGGCATTACGAAGGCCAGCAACAGTAATATGCTCAGGCCGATAAATCCAAGCTTGTTTCGGATGATCCAGTTGGAACGTTGAATAAGCAATCCTGCCAAAAAGGAATACGAGACGCGGGCGGCTCCGTCCCAAAAGGTAGGCCCACTCCACCCGCCCAGTAAATTGCCCGAACGGTAAGCGACAAAGCAAAGCGTGACCGCGGAAAGTATGGTCAGCAGGAGCAGGTAACTGCGGGCAATCCGATGAAGCACGAATGCGTAAGCGATATTGGCAATATATTCCCAGAATAATGACCATGCCGGTGCATTGAAACTGAACAGGTTAAATGCGCGATCGGCAATTACCGGGAGTGGAACAAGAAATAGGGAGCAAAGGAATGCGAGGGCGATTTTGCCTGTGCTATACGAGTCAGGATGGCCGCCAAACGGGTCGAACAGGAATGCTAATAAGCCTAGCACCGATCCTGCGATAACCAGCGGATGCAGCCTGATGATCCGGGCAATGAAAAATTTGCGAAGGCCCATTGTTGCCATGCGATCGTCGTAGGCGTAAGCGATTACAAATCCTGAAAGGCAAAAGAAGAAATCAACAGCCAGGAAACCATGCCCGATAAAGTTTTTTTCGGGATTGGTATAGATCCATTCCATAAAATGAAATAGGACAACGGCCAATGCGGCGACGCCCCTCAATCCGTCGAGTATTTCGAAATGTTGTTTGGTTTGTGGAATCGGAGTGATGATTTTGTTCACAAGTGTTTGGTCTGAAAAAGAAGGCTGCCTGGCTGCGAATGCCATCATTGCACATAAAATCAGCGACATTCGAGGCTTACATCAAATAAGTCCCAAATGTCGCTGGATAAATTGTGTTTTTAATCTTTGTAAAACTAATTTTTCAGTACCCTGAAACTTTGGCCATTGACCATCAGCACGTAGATTCCGGGAGGCTGGTTATGAAGGTCGATCTTCTGAAAATTCGTTCCTGAAGCCTGCACGATCCCTTGCACCTTCGAGCCGTTGGCCCTGAATACTTCCAATGATTTTACCGGTGTGCCGGATTCGACATTCAATACCTCGGTCGCCGGATTAGGATAAACACTGATCGTGATCCCGGCGTCGGACAGTATGGAAATCGTCTTTGAAAAAGAATACGTGCCATCCAGATCGACCTGCTTCAACCGGTAGTAGTTGGTGTTGGGTAGCGGTGCCTTGTCTGAAAATGTATAATTGATAAGGACCTTGCTTTCACCCTTTGCGCCGACATTTCCGATGGGCTCAAAATTTTTGGCGTCGCTGCTTCTTTGTACCTCAAAATGCGATGCGTTGGTAAGCGCCACGGTATTTCCATTTTGGAATTGCAGATTGTGGAAACCGGGTGCGGCCGAGCCGCTGATTGTCAGCGCTCCCGAGGCGCCGAACAGGTCGAGGCTTCCCGTACTGGTCTAGTAGCCGTTGTTCTGAAAGCTCAGGTAGCCGTGCTCATAAGCCACCAGTTGCGCTTTAAGTTTTTCGATTTCTGCCGGTTGTTCCTGAATGGCTTTGGTGAGTACGGGAATCAAGGTGGAGTACGCTACATTGTAAAGCTCGTTGGCTGGATCTTTCGGCACGAGCACAGCTTCCGGCCCAACTTTCTCCAATTCCTGTGCGAGGAAGCCGATTCGGTTCACCGTTTTGTCATTCTCGGTAAATTTCACCACGCCGTTTCTGAGCGTTCTTCCGAGGTGGAAATCATAGGACACCGGGCGCATGGCCATTACTTTCGCGAGGCCGTTTTCGATGATGTTAACATTCGTTTTGACGCGTTTGTCGGATACGTTGTTGTAAGTTCCGTCAGTATTGATGAAGGCGATGTCGTTATCGGGGAAACTTGCGGTGCCAGTTGAGCCCTGGGGACTGACATTATAGAAGCGGAACCCGCCTGTACCGGTACCCTTATAATTGATGAACTCCGTTTCTCCAATGTTGTCGCGCACGGTGCTCCACACGATGTACGTTCCATTCGCGTGGGCGATGTTTTTATCCCGGTTGCGCAGAATACCTCCGTTTAGCTGCATTTTTGTTTTTGGTCCGGCAATGCCAACGCCCAGGTTACCACTACTGTCTGCGGGAAATGCCATGCCAGCTTGTTTCCAAGCTGAAAGCTTATCTTTTTGGTATTGGCGGAACTCACCCGGAGGGCAACTTCATCGGGTTCTACTACATGCAGCTTTGTCTCGGGCGCAACTACACCGATGCCGACGCGGCCGTTTGCCAATACACGCGCCGCCTCCGCATTGTTCGCGCGGACAACCAGCGGCTGGTTGTCGGTAGTTCCGATGAAATTCGTTGCGGGGTTGGTACCTGCATTACCCGAGATGTTCCAACCCGCAGCAGGGGTTGTAGACCAAACCGGTGTAGCAGGAGTTCCTGTGTTCGTCTGAATTTCGTTGGTCGTTGTGTTGAAGATGAGAAGTCCTTTGGCGGGGTTGGTGATGGCGTTGCGTTGCGCGGTAGTGAGGCGGGCAGGAGCAAACCTTTGTTATTGCCGGCGCCGCCGGTTACTTCCAGCGTAGCGCTGGCGTCGGGGGCACCTGCGGCGCCGATTTTTACTTGTGCAAAACCGGGCGCAGCGGCGAGCTCCAGGAAGCCCGCCAGGATGTAATGTTTTTTCATAAAAGCGATGTTAAGTGATAGCCAAAACAGCTTCTACAAATGTCGATGCGGGCAGGGGAAGGAATTGTAAGGAGTTCTGTGAATTATTAGTACAAATTGCTACATGGACTGAAATCATTCGTACGGGATTTGCTTTTACTTCTCAGTAAACAGGGCTAGTTTATTGGCGGGTGCTTCTGAGGGAGGGGTTAAGAAATCTCAGAGCGGTTTGCACGATCAGTCAAAAGTTCTGGAGGCTGTATCCACCACCTACTTGAAAACAAGATCGGAGTACCAGGTATTGGAAAGAATCTGGAATGCATAGCTGAAATCCTGTCTTAAAAAAGATGCTTGGGGTTGAAGAACAAATTTTCACCTTTAATATAAAATTTACCATCCGAATAACCAGCCCACTTTCTGGTTTATATCCTCTTTCACCACGTGCAAGTGAAAAAGTAAAAGTTTGGACTTTTTCCAGCTCCCTTCTAACAAATGACAACCTGGCAAGGCTCTGTCACTATAGATGTGAACCTTTGTATAGAACAAATAGAATGACTAACCGATAATATATGTTCTTGTTACTTGAATTGTGTTCCGCAAGGTTCTACAATATATTTCTTGATTCTGATCATGTAATCAGTATGTAGCACTTCTTTAAAGAAAAATCACTTAAAAGAAAATGAGTGATACACGCCTACTTATAGAAAAATTTTTATGAAATTATATTTTTTGTAAAACGACAGTTAATCATTATAAAATAGTGTTATTAGTGCGATATTAATATTAATGCTTGCTTTATGAAAAAAGTGAAGTACCTTTCATCGGTTACTAGTGTTATGAAAATTGAAAGCTCCTTAGTTGAATGAGATTGATTTAGGAGGAAGAGATGAGCTATATCAACAAAAGCTTCCAATATTTCATCAGATTCTTAATTGTTTAAAGGTGAATCCCGAAAAACCTTCAACAGAGTAGGGGAAATAATTAACCAATTTCCAATAATGAAAAAAATAATGCGTAAGCTTGTACTGCCCTCGTTTTTATTTCTGTCAGCAAATGTCATGTATGGGCAGACCAAGGTAATCAACCCCGATTCTGCTCGTTCTGCAAGGATGCAGAGTTTTTCCGGAACTGTTACCTACGATGGGTCAGGCGCGGGAACAGGTGGAGCCAATGGGACATACGTTGGTTACAATGCCGGACATACGACCACAGGGGATAGAAATTCATTTTATGGTGCTGAATCGGGCTATTTGAATTCGACAGGTATTAGTAACAACTATTTTGGGCATCAGTCAGGCTATTCCAGCACCAGTTCGACAGGGAATAGTTTCTTTGGCTCTCGCACCGGTTATTCCACAACTACCGGAGGAACGAATAGTTTCTTTGGGAACCTTTCAGGATACTCAACAACAACTGGGGAGAACAATACATACTTGGGATACTATACAGGCTATGCCAACACTACCGGTACACGTAATGTATTGATTGGTGCACACGCAGGTTCACCGAATACCGCTGGAAACTATAATACCATGTTGGGCAATAGGGCCGGTTTTACTAATGTTGCCGGGTCAGGAAACGTTTTTCTTGGGTACTACGCTGGTGGACAGGAGCTTGGTAGTAATAAACTATACATTGCCAATTCAAATACTACAACACCGCTTATTTATGGAGATTTTGCAACGACCAAACTAACCCTCAACGGAAAAACATCAATTGGTACCGCCAATTTTCCAGATTCAATTGGAAGTGCAAATATCAGCAACTATAAATTATATGTGAAAGGTGGAATCTTGGCTGAACAAGTCCGGGTACGGACCGGCTGGGCAGACTACGTTTTTAAGGGTGATTATGTCTTGAAAAACCTACCAGAGGTTGAGGCATTCATTCTAGAAAAAGGGCACTTGCCAAATGTCCCGTCAGCCAAAACAGTTGAAGAACAAGGTTTAGATTTAGGCGATATTGCCCGAATCCAGCAAGAAAAAATAGAAGAGCTCACATTATATCTAATTAATCAAAACAAAATCATCGAACGTCAGCAAATAGAGATGAAGAGATTGGGTGAAAGAGTTGATAGTTTGGAGCGTATAAACACAAATAGATAATTACTCAACCAATCGAGCAATATGAGAGCGATTTTATTTTCAACTCTTTTGGTAGGCTGTATTTTCTCCAGGCCAGCTACTGCGCAGACCGCTGAGGAGATTTCCTGGATACAAAAAAGAACCGACGTGAAAGGCTTGCTGAACCTCGCGCGAGCCGAGGATCTCAAGTATCAGCAACTCCAAATCCGGCTTAACCAGTTTGTAAAGAATTTCGGGTGGCAGCGGAGAAAGTTGGGTGAGAACTCAAAACCACTAATATTAACGGGAATCACACGGGATAACAAGCCTGTATATGTGGAGGCACTGGATTCTCAGGGAAACCTTACGGTCCGTTCTAATTCTCTGTACTCCGGTGGTAGCCTGGGACTAGACCTGCATGGCGAAAATATGACTGCAGCAGTATTTGACTGGAGCGGAATCAACACCGCTCATATGGCATTAGAAAATAGAGCAACCGTAAAGGATGGGATATTTTATAGTTACAATCCTAGCGACGAGGATGACTACCATTCTACCGCTGTTGCAGGGCAGATCATAGGTTCCGGTGCTTTTAATTCAGACTATGTGGATGGGAGTGGATTCAACTGGGGGCAGGCTATTGGAATTGCTTATAAAGCAAATGTTGATGGCTATTTGCTTTCGAATGATGCATCGAAAGCAAGCGCAGCGGCCATGAATGGGTTATTGGTGTCTAACCATTCTTATGGTTCGAAGACCGTTGGTCCAGTCGTAAACCCTTCCAGTTTCTACGATGAAAGAGCTGAAGCATTTGACGATATTATGCACATGGCGCCTTACTATCTATCAATTTGGGCGGGCGGCAACAACAACAACGCAACTGCGACGGACAGGTTAAATACCCATGCAGTTGGAAAAAATAGCATTGCCGTTGCTGGTGTAGAGGAATACGTCAATTATTCTGGCCCTGGGCTGGTCACTAGGGCAGTGTCAAGTCGCGGACCAGCCGATGACTGGCGTATCAAACCAGACATTGCGGCAGTAGGCGTCAGAGTAAGAGTACCAGAGGCTAATCCGACGATTAGCCTGAACGAGTACAAGACGACAGCGGGAACGTCGTTCGCTGCACCAACAGTGACGGGGGGTGTGCTTCTCCTTCAACAGCATTACAAGAATCTTAATGGGCATTTTATGCTGGCAGCGACTGTAAAGGGGATCATGCTCCATACCACTTTTGAGGCAGGTCCTAATCCTGGTCCCGACGTTGATTTTGGCTGGGGATTGCTTAATATGGAGAGGGCTGCCAGTGCTATCACCAACAATGGGCGTGAATCGCTGATTTTGGAAGAATCTTTGCAGAATGGCGGAAATTATATGAAGGAGTTAGTCGCTTCCGGTAGTGAACCATTGGTTGCAACGATTTCCTGGACAGACCTTAAAGGCACTCCTGTCAGCGATAATGATAGAAGGGTACAATTGGTTAACGACCTGGATTCTAGGCTTACTGATAACTTGACCACTTTCTTTCCCTGGAAGCTTGACACTGCAAATGTCACTGGTCCTGCGCTGAGGGCCGACAACCGAAGGGATAATTTGGAGCGGATTGAGATAGCGAATCCTGTGCCAGGGCAGGTGTATAAACTTACCGTCAATCATAAAGGAACACTAATTGGCGGTAGCCAAAAATTTTCATTGATTGTTACGGGTCTTCAGGAATGTGTAGCCGACCGTGCTATTTCTGCTCCTGTAAACGCTACTTCCGTGGACCATCAACAAGCATCCGGCACGCTTACGGCAAGCAACTTAATTAACCCGAAAGGGGAGGCTATTTATCATGCTGGTGACGAAGTACTATTGTCTGACGGATTTGCCGCCGTTGATAGTAGCTCATTTAGAGCCTATATTGAGGGATGCTCTAACGACTATCAGTTGCGCAAAGGCACCAACGAAAGAGAGGTTGTGACATTTAATAACCCTCCCCTTACCAAAACAGTCGCCGAGTATCAGCTTCCTAAAAGTGCAGTATATCCCAACCCTGGGTCTGGAGTGTTTAAAGTAAAGCTAGGCACTTTGGGGACAGGTGATGTACAAGTCACGTCAACGGACGGTACCTTAATTTTCAACCAGGATTTTAAGCAAAAAAGCGAGCTGGATGTTGATTTGAGGAAGGCAACGTCGGGTATTTACATCCTTAGGGTAACAACAAAGGAAAAAGTGTTAACCCATAAGATTATAAAAAAATAAATGTTCAACAAAAAACATGTCGAACTTCTATTGAAATTGATGAATGCTTTTTGAGCTTTATTCGCGCAAAATGTTCACCATAGAGTAATATTAAATATTAAGAAGAGTGCTGATTATTTGGCACTCTTCTTATTTTATAGAGAAGTCGTTATCCTTTCGGATTGACAGCTAATGCCTTCTTTTTTATGTTGCCTTTGCTTCTTACCGAGCTAAGGCTTAGAGTCCTTTAGCAATTAGATAAAGTTTGAATCTCCCAGCATTGCCTGTTCCCAACGTTCCGCGCAAGACTGGGATTGCAAGGTGAGTTGGCCAAAGTAGGCAAAAATGAATCGTAAAGACCAAAAAAATGTTCGACCTAATGAAAAAGCCACTCACAACTCTTGGTCGTAAGTGGCTGATTTCCAATGTCGGGATGACAAGATTCGAACTTGCGACCCCTAGCACCCCATGCTAGTGCGCTACCGGGCTGCGCTACATCCCGAACTTTTCAAGAATGCCTTACGGCTGTTCTTTGGGGTTGCAAATCTAAGAATGTTTTGGATTATTGTTCATTTCAGGTTGAAAAAAATTGAATCAGCCCGAAATGAACAATAAATGTGCCGTCAGTCTAGATCGACTCGTTCTGCCAGTTAGGGTTCACGACATCGACTTTGCCTTTACGGAACCATTTGTCGCGGACGCGCTCGTTGACGTAGTACATACAAGGTACCATGATGAGCGTCAGCAAGGTTGAGAATGTCAGACCGAAAATGATCGTCCAGGCAAGGATATTCCAGAACACCGAACTAGGGCCTCCGACGATCAGGTGGGGTTGGAGGTCGCGGAATAGGCCGACAAAGTCGACGGTGATACCCAAGGCAAGCGGTACCAGACCGAGTACGGCCGCAGAAGCGGTGAGTAGTACCGGGGTCAGACGAATCGCCCCACCTTCAATAATGGCCTCGCGCATCGGGTACCCACGCCCGCGGAGCTCTTCGATGAACTCGATGAGTAGAATACCGTTTTTCACCACAATACCAGCCAATGCGATGATACCTACGCCGGACATAATGATCGAGAAATCTTTCTGGAAGATCACAAAACCAAGCAGTACGCCGATCAGCGAAAGTACGATCGTGAAGAAAATAATGAACGGCTTGATGACTGAGTTGAATTGCGTGGCCAGGATGAGGTAAATCAGCATAATCGCCGCACCAAATGCCGTTCCGAGGAACGACATGGATTCGGCCTGTTCTTCCTGTTCACCACCCATTTTAATGATATACCCGTTAGGAACTTCCATGTCCGCAATCAGCGTCTGGATCTGCCCTACGATCTCGTTGGCGTTGTAGCCCGGCAATACATCCGAACCCAACGTAACAATACGGCGCTGGTCCTGTCTGTTGATCTGACTGAAAGTGGTGGAGTAGTGGATATTCGCCACGGACGTAATAGGCACTTGTCTCAATGCGCCACCCATGTTCATATCGCGGTAAACCACGTTGAGGCTTAGCAGTTTCTCAATCTGCTCGCGATCGTCTTTTTCAAGTCTTACCATGATCGGGTACTCGTCCTTGTCGTCGCGGAATTTGGATACTTCCAAACCAAACAATGCGGTGCGGACAGCCAATGCGATCTGCTGCGAACTGATCCCTTCACGCTGTGCCTTTTCACGGTCGATGTCGATCACGATTTCGGGCTTGTTGGTAACGAGGTCGGAGCGGAGCTGATCAATACCTTCGATACCCGAATCCTGTACTTTTTTGAGTACGTCTTTTTCCAGTTTTTGAAGTACTTCAAATTCATCGCCGGAAATTTCGATCGAAATAGGTTTACCGGTAGGCGGACCGACGGCTTCACGTTCCACGGAGATTTCGGCGCCTGGAATACCGGCTACGGCATCGCGGATTTTGCGAAGGATCGCTTCGGAAGACCTGCCGCCGCGTTCGGTACCATACACGAATGCTACGGTCACTTTCGATTTGTGAGGCGTGGCAGAACGGTCGGGGTTGTACGGGTCACCCGCGTTTTTACCGACGTTGGCTATCACGGAGTTGACCATATCCATGGCCTTTTCCTTCTCCAAAACATCAAAAACACGCTTTTCAATGATTTTGGTCACGGAGTCAGTCACACGGGCGTCCGTTCCGATCGGTAATTTGTTGTAGACATACACGTAATCGGGATCTCCGCTCGGGAAGAACAATACTTTGGGCTGCGCGATGCCGGTAATGATAAATGTAGCAATCAGCAGGAAGAACACGCCTATAATCGCAACCACCGGGCGCCATCCCCTGAGCAGCCAGTCGATGAGTTTACGATAACCGTTTTTCAACGCAGGCAGCAGGTTATCCTGGAATGGGACCAGAATGCGTGGTGTAAGAATGTAGTGGTTAAAAATCCAGAGTATCAATATAAATACAAAGAAATTACCCACACCACGATCGGCCAGATAGCCTAGTGCTGCTGCTACTGCAAGTATAATGACCGGCCGGCGGATCGCCTTGAAACTGGTATCGTGCGCTTCTTTTTCGTCGTCATGACGGCCCATGAACGACACCGCAAACACCGGGTTCATCACATAAGCCACAAAAAGCGAGGCACCGAGTGTAATAATGAGCGTCAGCGGCATGAACTTCATGAATTCGCCGACTATCCCCGACCAGAAAAGCAGCGGGAAGAATGGTGCGATGGTTGTGAGCGTACCGGAAAGCACTGGAATGAACACCTCGCCGGCGGCTGCTTTCACCGCCTGCTGGATCGTCCAGTCTTTATGCATATTGAACAGGCGGTGCGTGTTCTCGATTACCACAATCGCATCATCCACTACCAGACCGATACCCAGCAGGAATGCGAAGAGTACGATGGTATTCAGGGTAAATTCGGTGCCTACCATCGGACCAATAATAGGCATTAATACAAATGCCACTAATGCCGACAATGGTACCGAAAGCCCGACGAATATCGCGTCGCGCACGCCCATGAAGAACATCAGTACGAGTACCACGAAAATAAAGCCGAGTACTACGGTATTGATCAGGTCATGCAAATCAGCACGGGTCTGGATCGACTGGTCGGCTGTAATTTTAATATCCAGACCGGCAGGGAAACGGTTTTCCTTGTAATCCGCTATTACATTTTCAATCTTGTCGGCCGCGTCGACGAGGTTCTCTCCCGAACGTTTGATGACGTTCAGGGTAATTACCGATTTGTTGGCCAGACGTGCGAAATCCTGCTGTTCTTCAAAGCTGTCTACTACCTGGGCAATGTCGCCGAGGCGGACAGTAGCGCCTGTGGACGTGCGTATGCGGATATTCGCCATGTCGTCCACGTTCGTGTATTCGCCTTTCACACGCAATGTGCGGCGCACGCCCTGTACGTTCAGTTCTCCACCCGAAACGTTGATGTTCTCACCCTGGACGGCGGTCTGAACATCGTAAAATGTCAAACCTGTCGATTTCATACGGTCCAGATTTACATTGATCTGGATTTCGCGGTTCAATGCGCCGAGGATATCCACCCGGGTGATTTCAGGCAATGCCTCGATTCCGTCTTGCAGGTCTTCGGCGTATTCTTTCAGTTGTTTCAAAGAATAGTTACCTGCAATGTTGACGTTCATGATCGGGAACTCCGAGAAGTTCACGTCCTGGGCTGTCGGGCCGGAGTCGAGGTTCTGGGGTAAGTCGGTTTTGGCTTTATCGACCGCATCCCGCACCCTTTGCAGGGCCACTTCCACGGCCACGTCCGGCGTAAATTCCACCAGGATAACCGAAACGTCCTGCAATGCATTGGATTTAATCTTCTTGACCCCATTGAGGGATTTGAGCTGCTTTTCGATCGGTTTGTTGATCGTGTTTTCGATATCGGCCGGCGCCGTCCCAAAATACACCGTATTGATGTAAATCTGTGGGATCTTAATGTCCGGGAACTGCTCCTTCGGCAGGTTATTGTAGACCATGAACCCCGCCAGCGTGATGATGAACGTAAAGATGTAGATCGTCGTCCTGTTCTCTACGCACCAGTTGGTGAAGCTTAAGGTTTTATATTCGCTGAATTTCATAATGTTGAATGAGTGAATGAGTGAATGACTGAATGATTGAATGAGTGGATGACCGAATGACGGACAATACCTGACTCACTGACTATTGCTGACCTTTTGTGGTCGTCACTCTTCATATTAGTAGCTGATCGGCTGGCCGTCGGACACTTCCTGGTAGCCCAGCGTGATCAACGCATCGCCTGCTGACAATCCGGAAAGGATCTCGACTTTGCCATTGTAGCTCAGGCCGGTCTTCACTTCTTTTGCTTTGGCTACCTTTTTGTTGCCTTCGGTAACGGCTACGTACACCACATTCCCTTTCTCCGTGCTTTGGACATAGTTCTGGTCGATTGCCAGTGCATTCTTGCTGGTGGCATCGTTGATCTGCACCTGCGCCATCATATTAGGTTTGATAGCACGGTCGGAAGGCAGATTGGCCTCAATGGTGAATGTTCTGGAGAGCGGATCAACCGCGGTGCTCACGAATGAAATTCTCGCTTTGAATTCCTTTTTCAGGTCAGGGAATTTGACGATCACTTCATCGCCTTTTTTCACGCTGGCAGCATAAACGTCCGATACTTTGGCCAAAACTTTGAGGTTGGCCAGGTTCACTACGCGAACTACGCCTACGCCCGGGGAAGCCATTTCACCTACTTTCACATTCACGAGGTCCACCACGCCTGCCATTGGCGATACGATATTCGTCTGCGAAAGCTGGGTATTCAGCGTAACCAGTTTCTTTTCCAGCGATTCCTTGTTGTTTTTCGCCTGCAGGTATTGCAGTTCGGTGCCGATCTTCTGGTCCCACAGGTTCTTTTGCTTTTCATAAAGCGTATTGGCGAGGCTGAGCGAAGTTTTCAATTCTTCAATAGATTCGGTCAGAATGCTGTTATCGATCTTCCCGATCACGCTTCCGGCTTTTACCGCGTCGCCTTCCTTGACATACATGGCCACGATCACACCGCCTGTTTTAGGTGTAACCAGCACGTTGTTTTTTGCGTCGACAGTGCCTTGCAGCTCTACATAATGCTTGAATGTCTCGGCATTCAGCGTGTCGATCGATACGGGCTTTATTTTGGCTTCCGTCGTTTTCTTGGGATCCAGTTTCGCGATTTCGATTTCAAGCTCCTTGATTTTCTTGGCGCTCTCGACTTGTCCCGCTTTCAGCGCGGCAAGCTCTTCTTTTTTGCCCTCCAAACCTTCTTTCTTAGCAGAGCAGGAGGCCATGATGGTGGCAACAGCGGTTATAATCAGAATATTGGTTTTCATGGTATTGGTAAGTAGCTGTTTCAATTTTGTTAAGTGTTAATGGTATTATTCGGAATAAAGCTCGCCTCTGGCCTTGCTGTGATCCACTTTGGCAATCATCAGGTCGTACAATGCGGTGAAGTAGTTCGTCTGCGCTTCCTTCAAAGAAGATTCGGCATTAATCACCTCTATGTTTGAGCCTACGCCTTCTTTGTATTTGATTTTCGAGACGCGTACGATCTCTTCGGCGAGCGTCAGGTTCCGTTTCTGGGTTTCCAGCGTAGCAAATGCATTTCTGATATTAATGCTCGCCTGGTTGTTTTCCAGATCGATCGACTGTTTCAGCAAGTTCTGGTTGTTCTTCACCTTGTCGATCGCGATTTTCTTCTGCGCGATCTGGTACTTTTTGGTGAAACCATCGAAGATCGGAATGTTCAGGTTCACAGCCAGTACCATGTTGTTGAACCATGGATTATTGAATAGCTGGGAAAATTTATCCATACCAGCATTGTATCCGTAACCCAGCGATGCCGATAAGCTGGGCAGATAGCCGGCGCGCACATTGCGCAAGTCGAGCATGGCCAATTTCTCCTGGGTATTCAATAAGGAGTATTCAATTCTCTTCTCATAGCTCACGTCCAGGCTCTCCGACTCCGACCGGAGCTCGGCTACGTTTACCGCATTGATATCGTCCGTCAGCTTAATGGGCTCGTTCGCCGGCATGCCCATCTGGAAACGCAGCAATGCATAGCTCAGCTCGATCAGGTTCTGTACCTTCTGGCGCTCGGTTTGCAGGTTGTTGATTTGCACTTCTAGACGGTTTACATCGAGCAGCTCCACAAAGCCGCTGGCGTTCATGGCCTTCGTCTCGCGCATGGACGAGTCTACGCGGGCGATGTTCAGGTCGAGCAGCTTGGCGCGTTCTTCCGCCACCTGAGCCGAGTAGTAGGCCTTCGTTACCGCTTCGGCAACAGTTACTTTCGATGAAGTGGTACTCTTTTGGGCCAGTTCGCGGTAAGTTGCTGCCGCTTTCAACCCGATGAAATAGGAGCCGTTGAATATCAGCTGATTCAGGTTAGCAGACGCAGAACCTTGCCACGGGATACCAAACTTCACAGCGCTTGGTGGTGCGTCGTCCGGTGCCGATGGGTCGAAAGTCTTGGCAGGCAAAAAGAACCTTGGAATGATAATGTTGTTGGTCAACGAAACGGCCCCAGTAACCTGTGGCAAGCCCGCCGCACGGATTTCACCAATGCGCGCCTCGGCCGAAACGGCGTCGAGCTGTGCATTCTTGACATTCAGATTGTGCTTGATCGCGTAATCAACGGCCTCTTTTAATGAATAGCCGGTTTGTGCATGAAGTGGTACAAAATTGATCAGTGCCGCGAGCAGCATCAAAGTGCTACGTATTGTTCTGGCATTTTTCATGGATATTGAGTTCAGTTGCTGGTTTATCTTTTATGGTGTTGTAGTATTCAAAGCCTTTTTCCGAAAGTATCCCCCTCAAAAAGTGCCCGAGAAACTGGGTTTGCACGTGCATGATATTGAATTTCTTGGCGGGGTAAACGGTCGGGTCGAAAGCAAGCACGATCTGCTCCACACGCAGGAGCGAGAGTACATCCACGTCGATGTCAGGCCGGTATAGACCCATTTCGATTCCTCTGAGGAGGTTTTCCCGCATGTTTTTGATAATGAACTCGTGTTTGTAGTTCTGAAACAGCTCCCAGGCATTGGGATAATACTTTTTCAGATCATACAGCAGCGTGGGATTCATGTCGGCAAGCGTTTCCTGCATTTGCACTGTGGCGTACATCGCTTCCTCAATGGGGTTCTCGGCGAGCTCTTCCAGTTTCTCCATTTCGCATTTCTGGGTCCGGATCTCTTCCTGTATCACAAGGGCGAGAATGGCCTCCTTGTCGGAGTAATGCTGATAAATGGTACGCTTCGAAATCCCCAGGTCGCGGGCAATGTCGTCCATCGTGACGCTACGGATGCCATAACGCCAGAAAAGGTTCAATGCCGATTTGATAATTCGCTCTTTCACAGCGACAAATTTGAAATTTTCGAATGACAAAAACTAAGAAAACTCTGAGAATGTTTAAAGTTTTCTGTGAATTAGTAGTCAATAATTGGCAAAGAAGACACAAGTGTGGCGAAAAATAACCTTTAAACGCTGGTTATTAGCGGTTTTGGTGGCATTTGGGCCGTTTGCAGAGCGCGGCCTTTTTGAGAGAAATCATAGGATGGTTTTTAGCTGTTGAGAAATGTATAAATTTTGAATAGGATTATATTTAGAATAAATAGTCCAACACAAGGCGCTGTGAATGAGCGCGGAACCGGAAGCAGTTGGTGCGATTTCCGAATTTCCGGCCTGAAAATAGGTAGCACGGGGCCGGTTGGTCAATTAAATAATTATTAAGCGGGGATTTTCAGGTATGAACTTGGCAAATAGAGAGATAAATTGCTTTCGAATGGGAATGATTTGCCAGTGATCCGTGTTTGGAAATGACACATATTCTGACCAATTTTCGGGTCATTTTCGTTCCTATTTTTTAACCCCAATTCACTAATTGCCATCGCGACAAACAAATCAATGAAAAGCTACATTGACCTGATTCAGCAGACGTTCGAGTTTCCGACCATGGAGTTCAACGTTGATAACAATGAATTGCTGTTCAACAATGTACCTCTGATGGATATCATCAAGGAACATGGTACGCCGTTAAAGATCAATTACCTGCCTAAGATCGGAGAACATATAGAGAATGCCAACATGTTCTTCCGTAATGCCTTCAAAAGACACAACTACAAAGGCACTTATACCTATTGCTACTGCACGAAATCGTCGCATTTCAGCTTTGTGCTGGAAGAGGCCCTGAAGCACAACATCCATATCGAGACGTCTTCCGCTTTCGATATTCCCATTATCCGGGAGCTTTACCGCCGCGGCAAAGTCAATAAGAGCACGTACATTCTGGCGAATGGCTACAAGCTGCCGCGCTACACGCAATACCTGAGCGAGTTGATCAACGAAGGTTTCAATGTGGTGCCGATTCTGGATAACCTTAAAGAAATCGAATCGTACGAGCAACAGGTAACGGCAGATTCGGTGCATTTCGGCATGCGCATCGCGACGGACGAGGAACCGAATTTTGCGTTCTATACGTCACGTCTGGGTATCCGCTATAACGACGTGCAGCAGCTTTATAAGGAGAAAATCGAGCCGAACCCTCGTTTCAAGCTCAAAATGCTGCACTTCTTCATTAATACCGGTATCAAGGACAGTGCCTATTATTGGAGCGAATTGACCCGCTTCATGTTCAAATACTGCGAAATGAAGAAGATCTGCCCTGACCTCGATTCGATCGACATTGGTGGGGGCCTTCCGATTCAGACTTCGCTGCAATCCAACTACGATTACCAGCAGATGATCGACGAGATCATCGAAAACATCCAGTGGATCTGCAACAAGAACAACGTTCCTGTTCCGCACATTTTCACAGAGTTTGGAAGCTATACGGTGGGAGAGAGCGGCGCGGTGATTTATGAAATCATCGACAAAAAGCTCCAAAACGATAAAGAGCTCTGGTACATGATCAATGGTTCGTTCATTACCCAGCTTCCCGATTCGTGGGGTATGAACCAGAAGTACATTATGCTGCCGATCAATAACTGGGATAATCCTTATCAAAAGGTCAATCTCGGCGGATTAACGTGCGACTCGCAGGATTTCTATAACAGCGAAATGCACAGCGCAGATTTGTACATGCCGATTTTCGAAGACAACGAGCCGCAATATATTGGCTTCTTCCACACCGGTGCGTACCAGGAGTCACTCGGTGGTTATGGCGGTATTCAACACTGCCTGATCCCTGCACCGAAGCATGTGCTGATCGATCGCGACGAGGAAGGCCGTTTAACGACCCGCGTTTTTGCGGAGGAACAGAACAGCGACTCGATGTTGAGGGTGTTAGGTTTCAAGGAAGAACCATTCGGCCCTCAGGACCGTGCTCCGCAGGACCGTCAGCCGCAGAAGGATACCAAAGCGGTCGAGCCCGAGGAGGAGCTGGCGGAAACAAAAATCTGACCCCGTATATAAAGTTCTTTGAATGAGTTCGTTATTAGTCAGGCTAAAACGCTCATTCAAAGAACTTAATTTTATATTTTTGTAGTGACAAAATCTTATACGAACTGGAAAATGAAAAAGATCTTACTTCTTGTAGCTGTTTGCGGAACATTGGCGGTGGCATCATCTTGCACCAAACACGCCTGCCCTGCTTACGGATCAATACAGAAAACGCAGCCTGCGCCGGTAGTAAAAGCTTAATTTACTGCTTCAATATCAGTCTGGCTGCTTCCAGTAAATTCACAGCGGTATAATCTCCCGTCGATTCTTCTGCATTCGGGATGATGTGAACCGTTTTCAAACCCACATTCTTTCCTGCTTCCATATCCCTGTCCCGGTCGCCGATCATCCATGATTGCGCGGGATCGATATCATATTTAGCAATGGCCTTCTCAATCAGTAAAGATCCCGGCTTCCGCGACAATGAGTTGCCGGAATAGGCGGGGTGATAAGGTGAGAAATACAGGTCGTCGAGGGCATTACCCGAAGCGTCTTGCATAGCTTCGTGAATAGCATAAACATCATCCGCCGTGTAAAGCCCCTTGGCGATACCCGCCTGGTTTGTGATGACAATTAACAGGAAACCAGCCTCTTTCAGCATTCGCAATGCGTCCACAACCCCTTCGGGAATAACGAGCTCTTCCAGCTTGTACAAATAATCCGGGCAATCCTCGTTCAGTACTCCGTCGCGGTCGAGGAATATGCATTTGTTTTGGTGCAAAGCCATATTTACAGGGAAGAATACTCTTTAACCGCCTCGATGAAGCACCGTACCTTGTCGGGGTCGGTGTCGGGATAAACGCCGTGACCGAGGTTGGCAATGTAACGCTGTGTACCAAACTGGTTCACCATTTTCTTCACCTCCGCCCGGATCTGGTCGTACGAAGAATACAGTACGCAGGGGTCAAGGTTACCTTGTAAAGTTTTGTTCGGGATCAGCTCGCGCGACTCGGCGATGTCCATATTCCAGTCGAGACCCACTACCGAGCAGTTCAGTTCACCAATTTCTTTTCTGGCGAAGAATGCCCCTTTGGCGAAAACAGTCACCGGTACTTCGGTAATGGCGTCGCAAATCTGTTTGATGTAAGGCAGCGAGAATACGCGATATTGCTCCGGCGACAAAATGCCCGCCCAGGAATCGAAAAGTTGTACAATGTCGGCACCGGCAGCGATCTGCGCTTTGAGATAGGCGATCGTGCTGTCGGTGATTTGTTGTAATAATGTATGCGAAAATTCGGGATTGGCGTACAGATGCTTTTTCGCAACCGAGAAGGTCTTGGAGCCTTTACCTTCCGTCATGTAGCAGAAGATCGTGAAGGGTGCACCCGCGAAACCGATCAGCGGAACGCGGCCTGCGAGGCCTTCCTTCGTAATCTTAATAGCGTCCAGTACATATTTCAGGTCCGTTTCCGGCTCGGCAATATGTAGTTTTTGCAGGTCGCCCAACGTATGCACCGTGCTTGGGAAAACGGGCCCGCGTTGTTCCACCATTTCATAAGGCAGTCCCATCGCCTCGGGAATGACCAGGATATCGGAAAATATTATGGCAGCGTCCACACCCAGCAAGTCGACGGGTTGCAGGGTCACTTCCGCTGCCATTTCAGGAGTAGTGGCAAGGTTGATAAAACTTCCGGCTTTCTCGCGAACGGCCCGGTATTCTGCAAGGATGCGTCCGGCCTGGCGCATCATCCAAACAGGCGTACGTTCGGTCTTCTCCCCCCGTGCCGCCCGAAGCAAAAGGTCATTTTTCAGATTCATGCGGCAAAGGTAGGGAGAAAGTGGTTATGGCGGAGTGGTGAGGTGTATTTATAGTCGCTCAAAGTCATTGCCTCGCGATGTGCACCTAAATGCAAATGGCCGTTTCCCTTTACAATGCTTCTTAATATCGCGCCAACGTTTGATGATCTGTTCAACCATTTCCCAATACTGGTAGCCGGTTTTGGATGGCAGGCTCAGGAAAAATACTCCAACATTAAACTTTTCAAATAATTCGCGTTGACTTCTCGTGCGGTGAATATTGAGATCCTGGGTAATAACAACAGCACCCTCCTCACCAATTTTGGGTAACCATTCTTCATCTTTGGCACCACGTCCGAAGGTACTTTCTATCGAATGCACTTCAAATTGGTCTCCATTTGGTTTTTCAAGGATAGCCAGCCCCACGGCAATGTGCGGTGAGATGTTTTCGTCGATGTAAATTTTTGTCATGCTGCCGCCCGGTGATAGTTGATAGCGTCATTCACTTGCCCAGGCTTTAGGTTGTAAAGTCTGCTAATCATGCTAACCGACTCGCCGCCCCTGAAAAGATTGAAGATAGTTTCTGTCAATATATTTGTTCCCTCTATAATTGGTTGTCCAAACTGCCTTTTTGGATCGATCACAACATCATGATTTCGCCCCATTGGGAAAAATCGCGCAGCCATATCATTTTGATTGAAGTCGACTTTTTTACAAAATGGGGACAAAATTTCCTTGATTGCTATCTGTAACGTCTCATCCGCATGGATGATGTTGCCGACTTCTCCGGAAAACAAAACAGCCTTGCCGTCGGTTAAAATTTGGGATTTGGCAAAAGGGTACGGTGTTTGAAAGGTTTTCGCAAGAATATGGTGCGCCTTTACAATTCTCTGGGCACTAACTCCTTCTTCCCGGAGCTGGTAAAATGTAAAGAACTCTATAAGCGTAAGAAAATTGGTAACCCTGTCGCGCCCTGCGCCGCTTGTGAAGCTAGGTTGTGCTGTTTTACTGAAATGAAGATTCCAATATTCGTTTATCCACCTGCTTACCTTGGCAGGTGTTAGTCCGAGGATGGTGGATATGTCGGTGAGCGTATAGACTCCAGTTCCGATTCCGATAAGTTCTTGATCTTCGAAAGGCATAATTAGTGAAATGTGTGTAGTGAAATCTTAAACTTCAGCAAGTTAAGAAATAAAAAGCGGCTCCGGCAAGTGTTGCCGAAACCGCTTGAAAAGTATTGGCATGTAGTTCTAGAACCTGAAATTAACCCCGATCAGGAAATTTCGCCCGGCTTGCGGAAAGTAGAAATTCTCCTGCGTGAGCACGCCTCCGTACATATAACCGTAGGTATAACCGTTCGATTCATATTTCTCGTCCAGTACATTATTGACGAGCAGATTGAATGCAATTTCGTTCGCCCACGATGGTTTGATGGTCCAGGAAAGGCGAATATCGTTGGTCAGGTAAGCGTCGAGTTTGCGGCTTTCCGTGGAGGTGTTGTCCAGGTATTGTTTCCCGACATACTTGGTCAGCAAAGCCAATTCCAGGTTTTTACGCAGAGAGTAAGTAAACTGGCTTCCTGCGATCACATTTGGTGAAAATGAAATATCCGATTTGCCGTGATCGACCATCTTGTATCCGCCATTATCATAGTCGACAATGTATTCTGTAAAGTTTTTGATCTTGTTCTGGCTGAACGTTGCGTTCGCGTTCCATTTCAGGTGATTGTTGAAAACCACGGCACCTTCCAGTTCGATACCGGTGCGGTAGCTCTTCGGTACGTTCACGCGCACGGAGCCACCCACGTCGTTGATCTGGCCGGTGAGTACGAGTTGGTTTTTATAACTCATTAAATAGTAGTTCGCCGCGAATGCCCATTTGCCTTGCTGTGTGCGGAAACCTGCTTCTACATTCTGCAAGCGCTCGCTTTTGGGGAACAGATTGGCGGTTGAGGATGTGAAATCATCTCGGTTCGGCTCGCGGTTACCGATGCTGTAAGATGCATAAACGGAACTTTGTTCAGCCAATTGATAAGTAAGACCCGCCTTTGGATTAAAGAACGAATACGACTGATCGAACGCGAGTTGAACGAGATCATTGTCTGTCCCGTGGATGGCGTGGCTCACACGACGGTATTGCAAATCGCCAAAAGCCGTCAGCCGGTCCGTGAATGCATAGTAAAGCTTTCCGTACAGGTTGAAATCCTTCTTTTTGCCAGTACTGAAATAATATTGGTGCTCATTCTCGATGTTTCCAGCATTGCGCGCCCAGATAATCTGGCCGTAATGGTCGCCGTCGTACTGGTTCCAGCCGCCGCCGAAGCTGGCAGTGAGCTTTTTGAAACTGTTGTAATCGAAAGAGAATGTAGTTCCGTAAAAGTAATTATCCAGCCAGCGGCGACGGATGAAGTCGGTGCTGGTGAGGGTGTCTTTGCCGATGATGACATTGGGAAGATTGTACTTGCTGTAATCGTCTCCCGAACGATATTGCTCATAATAGCCCAGCCCGCGGACGAGAAAAGCATTGAGGTTAAACGTCAGTTTATTACTCAGGTTATGAGAAGAAACGATCTGATAGTGATCCTGACGGTAGTTGTCTACCTCGTTTTTGTAGGTGTAAGAATTATAAGTCCGGTTATCGGAATTGAGCAGGTTTTGCGCATCTTTTTCACCCAGCGCATTCCGCTCGATGTACGCAAGGATACCTTCCCGATCGCCACGCAGCTTGGCTTCCGGCACGCCGTTCCAGGATTGGTAGGTACGTTCTTTACCCGAGAATACATTGACCCGTACAAAACTTTTTTTACCAAAATACCCGCCTGATAGGTAGTAGGAGTGCAGTTCCGAAGAAGCACGGTCTACAAAGCCGTCGGATGATACCCGCGACAGCCGCGCATCAAATGTAAACTTGTCCTTGATAAGTCCCGAACCCACTTTCAAGGTGTTTTTGAATGTGTTGAATGAGCCGTAAGAGTTATTCAGCTCCGCATAAGCCGTTTCACGAAATGCATTGGTATTGATATTCACCGAAGCGCCAAAGGCACCGGCGCCATTGGTGGAAGTTCCGACACCACGTTGGATCTGAATGCTGCTCACCGACGAGGCGAAATCCGGCATATTCACCCAGAAAACGCCCTGGCTTTCCGCGTCATTATAAGGGATACCATTCACGGTCACATTAATGCGCGTCGCATCGGAGCCACGTATGCGTATACCCGTGTAGCCCACGCCCCCACCTGCGTCGCTCGTGCTTACGAGGGATGGCGAGAAGTTGAGCAGTACCGGCAGGTCCTGTCCCATATTCTGCTTGTCGATTTGCGCGGCGGTCACATTGGTATAAGCCATACCGGTTTTGTCGTTCACGCGGGTGGCATTGATGATCACCTCGTCTGCCTGATAAGTACTTTTGTTAAGCTTGATTTCCAGTTCATTTGAAGTGCCGATCGTAATTTTTGAAGTTTGATAGCCGATATAGGAAATATCGAGGGCATCGATATTTTCGGAGATGTTTTTCAAAATAAAATGGCCATCCTTGTCGGTGCTCGTACCACGGATTTCGCCGGCTTTAATGGTCGCGCCGGGTAGCGGTTTGCCGTCTTCGGCATCGATCACATGGCCGGAGACACTTTTTTGTGCAAAAGTGAGGAGTGAGCTGGTGCTGAGCGCCAGCGCCAGCAGATAGGCAGTAATTTTTCGCATTGCGATCAATAATTACAACAGGCAGGGGCCACCTATCAGAATGTTCGATAAAATGTTAAACAGAAAACAGCCGTTCCTGGCTTTCTCTCCCTACGCCGGCATTACCCGGATCAGGTTAAATGGGTATGATCTCAGCCCGTTCGGTGGGGCACCCCTTGAGATTATGTTGCAAAATTAATGCTTGTGAAGCGAAGATTCTAGGAAAAGCAGGTTATTGTTCACGTGATTGCCACCTTTGCGGATTCAGACTCGAATGAAAGACACCGACCACAGAAACGATCCGCCGTTTTTCATCGACGTTAAAAAAGATCAAAAACGGAAAGACCGGTACGATCGCCGCACGCATGTTTGCTCTTCGAACTTGATATATGTGAGGGTTTTCACAGATCAACTCGATTTTCTTCGTGATATAGTGTGTGAATCGCTTGCCTAAACCAGGTTTCTGGTCATTGTACCAGTGTGCTGCTTCCCTGATATCCTTCCTGGCTGAGCGAAGAATATGGTTTCTATACATTAAAGGTCTTTTTCAATTTCTTTCATGGCCTCCACTAAATCCATTTCATCTTCCAGTCCATTTTCATAATCTTCCATTCTCTGCATCAAGATGTCCGCGACCCAGTCCGGGATTGAATGATCTTCCTCTTGTTCGATCTCCTGATACTTGGATTTCAGGGCATTCCAGTCTCCAATTGGGATATAAACGCCGCGGGTTACTCCCTTGCTGTCAGAAATATATTTGAGCTTCATGGTTGTTCCTTGATGATGTTTGCATTACCTGATAAACAAATATAACCAATTAAATTCATTACATATTTTGGGCGTATCCGCATTTTAATGGTGTTTTCCGTAATTTTACATATCTCGAAATGAACTTCTTAACTATTTGAATATCAAAATGGAAAGCTATACAGACACGACCGATATCAGCACCTCCCAACATGCTATGGAGCTGGAATACCGGTATGGAGCGCATAACTACAAGCCGATGCCCGTAGTGATCCAACGGGGCGAGGGCGTTTTTTTGTGGGATGTGGAAGGGAGGCAGTATTTCGATTTCCTGTCGGCATACAGCGCCGTGAGCCAGGGGCATTGCCATCCGAAGATCGTGGACGCAATGGTTGCTCAGGCACGAAAGTTGACGCTTACGTCCCGTGCATTCTACAACGACCGCCTCGGTGAATGCGAGAAGTTCCTTTGCGATTATTTCGGATATGATAAGGTCCTGATGATGAACTCGGGCGTTGAGGGCGGCGAAACTGCGTTGAAACTAACCCGGAAATGGGCATATAAGGTAAAGGGGATCGAGCCCGGAAAGGCGAAAACAGTTTATGCCGCCGGCAATTTCTGGGGCAGGACGCTGGCGGCGATATCCTCTTCCACAGACCCTTCGTCGACCAACGATTACGGTCCGTTCCTGCCTGGTTATGAAATCATTCCTTATAACGACCTTCATGCCCTTGAAAATCTGCTGAAAAACGACCCGAACATTGCCGGTTTCATGGTGGAGCCCATCCAGGGCGAAGCCGGAGTGGTGGTGCCCGAGGAGGGTTACCTGAAAGGCGTGCGCGATTTGTGTACCCAATACAATGTCCTGTTCATCGCCGACGAAGTGCAAACCGGCATCGGGCGCACGGGTAAGCGACTGGCGTGCGATTGGGAGGGCGTGAAACCTGATATCCTTGTCCTCGGAAAGGCATTATCGGGTGGTACGATGCCGGTTTCGGCTGCATTTGCCGATGATGAAATCATGCTGACGATCGCTCCGGGCGAGCACGGCTCCACCTATGGCGGCAATCCGTTGGCCTGTGCAGTAACGATAGCTGCGTTAGAGGTGGTTCAGGACGAAAACCTGGCCGAAAATGCCGAACAAATGGGCGTGATCTTCCGTGGGAGAATGCAGGAGCTTCAGAAACAATGTTCTCTGATCGAAAGCGTTAGAGGGAAAGGATTGCTGAATGCGATCGTGATCAACGACTCCGAGGATAGCAGCACGGCCATGGACCTTTGTTATAAAATGATGGAAAAAGGGCTGTTGTGCAAGCCTACGCACGGCAACAAAATTCGTTTCGCACCGCCATTGGTGATCAATGAGCCGCAGATGGACGCAGCTTGCCGCATTATTGAAGAGGTATTTTTAGAAATGAACGGAAATCTATGAAACTGAGACTTTTCCTGCCTGTCATGTTACTCGTCGTGCTCGTTTTTTCCTGCAAGGAGAAAAACGCAGATCCCAAAAACGACACAGAAACCAACCAGTGGATTTATACCAATATGAAATACTGGTATTACTGGACAGATCATATCACCGCGTCGCCCGATTACAACAAAACGCCGAGCGACTTTTTTAATTCACTTCTTTATAAGTATGACGCAACAGCGCGCCCCGACGGCGACCGGTTTTCGTGGATGCAGGAGAGTGCGAAGGAACTGGAGGCCTCTTTGGGCGGCGAATCGAAAACCAGCGGGATGGAATATAAGCTGGTGTATTTCCCGGCTAATACCAGTAATGTTGTCGGTATTGTGCTTTATGTGATCCCGGATTCCCCCGCCGCCAAGGCCGGCTTTGTGCGGGGCGATGTTTTCAGTAGCGTGAATGGCCAGAAAATGACGGATTCGAACTATTCAAAACTATTGAATACCGAGAACAAGGCCACCTACACTTTGGCCGACATCAAGGACGGCACATTGAAAGAAACCACGACGACGCGTGACGTGACGCCCATCGTATTGCAGGAGGACCCTGTGTTTTTCGACTCGGTTTACACGATCGGGGCGAGCAAAATCGGTTATGTGGTTTATCACCAGTTTATTCCCGAGCCTTATCAAACCAGCAACAAAGCGTACGACAAGAAACTGGATGCGATTTTCTCGGAGTTCAAAAACAGTAACATCAATGCATTGGTCCTCGACTTGCGCTACAACCCGGGAGGTTATGTGAGTTCCGCAACTAACCTGGCGAGCCTTATGGGCAAGGTGACGGCCAACGACGTATTTTATTACAAAGAATACAACAAGCAGGTGACCGAAACGAGCCTCAAAAAATATGGGGAGACCTATTTCTACGACAAATTTGTATCCAAAAGTCAGAATGTAGGTAGTGACCTGAAACACCTCGTAATACTCGTATCGTCGCGAACTGCCTCTGCGAGCGAGTTGGTTATCAACGGGTTGAAGCCTTTTATGACCGTGACATTGGTCGGAGGAAAAACGGTCGGCAAAAATGTGGGGTCGGTAACAATTAGTGATGAAAAGAATGGTATTAAAGTGGGTTTGCAGCCGATCGTCTCCAAATCGTTGAACAGGGATAAAAAGTCGGATTACCATGTTGGCTTTGAGCCGGATGTGAAGGTTAGCGAAGGGAATATTCTTTACCCGTACGGCGATCCACGCGATCCTTTGCTGGGAGAGGCGCTCTTTCAGATCACGGGTACGCATGTGACACGCCAACTCCGGAGCGCACGCGTACTGGCGGAGGAAGCAAGCGCGGAACTGTCGTCATCTGTCAGCCGGAAGGCGGGCGGCAGCAACATGTTCTTCGACAGATAACGGCCTGCTGGTAAAATTTTCAGAATGGTGAGAGAACGGCTTGCAACTGTTCTCTCACCATTTTTTATTGCTATTTTTACAAACTTGCGTATTTCTAACTAATTGACCTTTATGAAGCTGGTAAATGATATGACTGTCTGGTTTATGAAGCGGCGCTTCGAACGGATCGAACAGTTTATGAAGTACCCCATTGAAACCCAGCAGCGTATATTTTCCGAGTTGATCGAAACAGCCCGTTACACCGAATGGGGCAGCCGCTATAACTACGGTCAGATCAAATCGGTCAAGGAATTTCAGGAACAGGTACCTATTTCGGCTTACGAGCAACTTTATCCCTACATCGAGCGCGTCCTGAAAGGCGAGCCGAATGTGCTATGGCCGTCGCCGATCGAATGGTTTTCCAAATCGTCGGGTACCACGAATGCGCGGAGTAAATTCCTGCCCGTTTCGCCGGAGGCATTGGAAGAATGCCATTACGAGGGCGGAAAGGATATGATGACCCTGTTGATTAACAACCGCCCCGATACCCGCGTTTTTGATGGGAAAGGTCTTTCGATCGGCGGGACTTTGCATGCCAATCCTTTTGACGATTATACCCAGATCGGCGATGTGTCGGCGGTCATTATGCAGAACCTGCCTTCCTGGGCGGAATTTATGCGGACGCCGCCTTTGGAAGTGGCTTTAATGGACCATTGGGAAAGCAAGCTGGACAAAATGGCGTCGATATGCTCGCAGGAGAACGTAACCAGCATTCTCGGCGTGCCTACCTGGACGATCGTGTTGCTTGACCAGATCCTTGAACGTACCGGTAAGAAAAATATGCTCGAAATCTGGCCGGATTTCGAGGTTTTCGTGCATGGAGCGGTTTCATTCGAACCCTACCGTGATTTGTTTATGACCAAATATTTCCCTTCCGATCAGGTATTATACCTCGAAACGTACAGCGCCTCGGAGGGCTTTTTCGCGATCCAGGACGATATTAATAGGGTAGGAGAAATGTTGCTGATGCTCGATTACGGTATTTTCTACGAATTTGTACCCATCGAAGAGTTGGGTAAAGAACATCCCCGGGCATTGCTGCTGAGTGAAGTGGAAGTAGGGAAGAACTACGCCATGGTGATTTCGACGAACGCCGGACTCTGGCGCTACCTGATCGGTGATACGGTGAAATTTACTTCTACTTACCCGTTCCGTGTGAAGGTGAGCGGGCGTACGAAGCATTTTATCAACGCATTTGGCGAGGAAGTGATTGTAGAGAATGCCGATCACGCTATTAAGGTAGCGGCGCACCAGACGGACGCCCTGGTGGCGAACTATACCGCCGGGCCCGTGTACATGGGCGACGGCTCTCGGGGCTGCCATGAATGGATCATCGAGTTCACCAAAGAACCGGAAGACCGCGAGGCATTCGTGCAGGCACTGGATGCGGCACTACGCGAGGTCAACTCCGATTATGATGCCAAACGTTACAAAGATATGGCTCTCACGCGCCCGCAAGTGCATTTTGCGCCTACCGGCACCTTCTATGCCTGGCTGGGCAAGCAGCACAAGCTCGGCGGTCAGAACAAGGTGCCGAGGCTGAGCAATACGCGGGAGTACCTGGATGATTTGCTCGCCAATTTGTAGACTTCGGCTGTCGGCTATCGGCTGTCGGGTTTTTGAAGCAAAATTTTTATAAAAACTGTATTTGACAGGCAGAAAGCCAACGGCCGATAGCTGACTGCCGACAGCCATTCATGATTCCCAAACGCTTAAAAATCAGAGGACTTTATTCTTACCAAACCGAACAGGAAATCGATTTCGATCCGTTGACGGATGCGTCGTTGTTCGGCATATTCGGGGCTGTGGGGAGTGGGAAATCCTCCATTCTGGAAGCGATCACTTTTGCATTGTATGGTGATACCGAGCGGCTCAACAAGTCGGGCGACGACCGGACTTACAATATGATGAATCTCCGTTCGGATGATTTGCTCATTGATTTTGAATGCATAGCAGGTAAAAACGGCGATCGCTATCGGTTCACGGTACGCGGAAAGCGGAACAGCAAGAATTTCAAGGATGTAAAAACCTTTGAACGGAAAGGCTACATCTGGCGGGAGAATGACTGGGTGCCCTTGGCCGAAAGCGAATCTACCGAGAGCATTATCGGCCTTAGTTATGACAATTTTCGCCGGACGATTATTATTCCGCAGGGGCGCTTTCAGGAGTTCATCGAACTGAAAGATGCTGAACGGACGCGGATGATGAAAGAGCTCTTTCAGCTTGAAAAATATGACCTCAGCCGGAATGTAGGTTCGCTGAGCAACCGGAATAACCTCGCATTGTCGAACGTGGACGGTCAATTGCTGGGCCTTGGAGAAGTAACGAAGGAAATGCTTGAGGAAGGCGAGCAGCAGTTGGAGCTGCTCCGTCAGCAAATTCAGCAGGTTACCCGTGAGCTGACGATCCAGACGGAGCTGGAAAGCACTTTTCAGAAACTCAAACTTGCCGGAGAGAAAATACAAATGCTGCAAAGTCGGCTGGCGGCACTTGATTCCCAGCGCGCAGCCATGCAGGAACGCGAGGCGACATTAAAGACTTTTGAAATCTGCTCACTGCATTTTAAATCCATTTTTGACCAGAAAACCAACCTGCTAACGGCCATAGTACGGGATGAGCGCATTTCGGCGGCTAACCAGTCGAAGTTGGCAGAACTAGAGACATTACTCGGGAAACAGCAGGAGACATTACAAGTACTGAAACCACGCTATGAAAAGCGCGAGGAACTGCTCGCGACCGCCGAGGAGCTTGAAAAAGTAATGCGGATTATGGAGCATTCTCAGGCGGTTATCAAAAGGAAGGATGCGCTTGCACGTGGCGAGGAGCAGTTGAAGGAGAAGGAAAACGCCATTGAAATACAAAAACAGCAAAAACAGGAGCTGGAAGCCGCCAACGAGCAGCGCAAAGCCGGCTTGGGCGATGTGCTCGAAATGGGGCTTGTGAAATCGTGGTTTGTGAAAATAGATGACCTCGCGGCGGACCGGCAGTCGATCAAAACGGAGGCGGAAACGCTTGCGGCGGAGATCAAAACTCTGACGGACGGTCTCGCGGAGCGCTTGCACGAGATTACCGGCGATTTCGGCATTCAGTTTGATGGTGAAATGGTGTTAGAAACCTTCCAAAAGGGCATCGTTAGTTATTTGGAGGCCGGTGAAACTAACCGAAAAGAGCTGAACCGGCAGTTGTTGCATATTAATACCAGGGTTGCGTTGCATCAATATGCGGGTAACCTCGAAGACGGAGAACCCTGCCCGCTCTGTGGTTCGCTGCACCATCCCGAGGTGTTGATGGCTGACGGGGCATTGGCCGCGGAGAGAGCGGCGATTGAGAAGCAACTGAATGCATTGGACGAAAAGGAAAGGCTGCTAAGGCGGTTGCAATCCCCGATCGAGCGCGTTTTTAACCAGATCGAAAATCTCGAAAAACAGAAAACTTCGATCAAACAACGCTATGCTGATGCCCAGGGCAGGTTGAAGGCACACGACGAGGCATTTGCGTGGCCTGCATTCAACAAGGCCGATCACGAAGGTTTTGAAAAGCGCTTTGCGGAAAGCAGTCGCGTGCAGGGTGAAATCAAAGCCGGCGAAACGATTTTGAAGGGCTTGACGACGCAAATAGAAACGGCATTAGCCGAAAAAGCCGAAAAGATCGAAAAGCCGCTGCAAGTATTGAGGGATGAGATTCTGAGGTTCGAAAATACAGTTCAGACGCTTTCGGAGCAGTTATCGAGGGTGAATCTGGCAGAGTTTGAAACTGTTGAGAAAGGCGATGTTTCAGAGAGGATCGCAGCATTAAAAGCCGAATATCAGCAGGTTTCAACGGCATTTGCAGAAGCGGAAAAACGGTCAGACGTGTTGGAAAAGGACCGGAATACGCTTTCCGGGAGCCAGGCTACACTGTTGGTAGCGCTGGAGGGAAGCCGGCGCGAACTGCTAGTCGTGCAGGAAAAGATCGATAGCGAGCTGGCCGCCTATGCATTCCAATCAGAAGCACAGGTAGGGGAAATCCTGCAAAAACCGATTCGCATTGAAACCGAGCGGCAGGCGATCGACGAGTTCAAATTGGCATTGGAAACAACCGGTGCCGAGCTGAAAAACCTGCTGGAAGACCATGCGGGCGAGCAGTATGACGCGGCAAAACACGAGGAAGTGGCAGCATTAAAAAATACACTGACCCAAAACCTGAATACCCAGCGGAAAGAGGAGGGGAATATCGACGGGCGGTTGAAACAAATGGCGGAAGATCTGGCCCGAAAGGCTGCGCTTCTGGCAGAAAAAGGTCGTTTGCAGCTCCGAAAGGAGCATCTCGACGATCTTGCGAAACTCTTCCGGTCGAGCGGGTTCGTGGATTATGCGTCGAGCATTTACTTGCAAAACCTGATCCAGGCAGCCAACCACCGGTTCCATCAGATGACCCACCAGCAGCTTCACCTCGAATTGGGAGAAGGTAACAGTTTCTGGGTGAGAGACTTGCTTAATGGCGGGCATATGCGGTTGCTGAAAACGCTTTCGGGCGGGCAGAAATTTCAGGCGGCGTTGTCGCTGGCTCTGGCTCTGGCCGATCATATTCACGTCCGGAACGAATCGAAACACAACTTTTTCTTCCTCGACGAAGGTTTTGGATCGCTCGATAAAAATGCATTACAAACCGTGTTTGAAACGTTAAAATCATTGAGAAAAGAGAACCGGATTGTAGGCATTATCAGTCACGTGGAGGACCTGCAACAGGAAATCCAGACGTACCTGCGCATTACCGAAAGCGAAGAAGGCAGCCGGATCGTGCCGAGCTGGAAATGAGTATCGCACATTAAATGTATATTTGAGCCTATTTGCCAAGCCGTCCTATGCTTTTGGAAAACTTTTACGGTTCGTTACTCCTTTGGATTGAAGCACAGTTGTCTGGAAAGAACTGGTTGTGGAAACTCACTTTTTTGGCTGTCGCCCTGTCGCTTTTTCTTGCATTTCCGCCCTATTCGCTCTTGCTCGATCATTTGAGAAGCAATGGTGTGAGCCTCGATGCCTGGGTTTTCATCCATAATCAGGCGCAGGATATACTGCATCCGAAAGACATGGATTACGACGTCCGGCGCGAGAATATGATCTTCCGCTGGACATTGCCGGCCCTTTCATTCCTGACAGGCCACAATGTGCTGCTGATCCTGATGATCCAGGCTGTTCTGGGTGTATTGTTCCTTTACAAAACTGCCGGGTATGTTTATTCCGTTTCGGGCGATAAAGTAATCACTGCGCTCTTTGTGACGGCTATTGCCAATATCTTCGTGAGCGTATGGGCATTCGCAGACGTGCATGGGTATGGCGACGAATTTGCCTTTTTCTTTCTTTTACTGGCATTATTAAGTAAAAATCCGCTTGTCATATTCCTATCACTGTTGATCGCATTCTTTACCGACGAGCGGGCTGTGGTGGCAGGAGGCTATTTGCTGCTGTGGTGGATGGGGACCAAGGCGTACCGCAATAACAATTTTGGGGTTCCCGGACTGCTCAAATCGGCTTTTACGGGTGAGAGCCTGGTCGTGTGGGTAGCGTGGGCGATCTATTTCACGATCCGGGAATATGTACAGACTACCTATTTTCCACACCATTCCTACTCTACAATCGGAACGCCTGTGTTGCTGGCCAATGCCCACCGAAATGGATTAGGAAGCAGTATCTGGGGTGCATTCGAAGGAACATGGCTGATTCTGATCGCAGCTTTTGTCGTGCTGTGCCTTACGCGGCGTTACTGGCTTTTGCTGGCGCTCATGGCCGGTTTTGCGGTACTGGTAGCCACGGGCATTTACGTCCACGACATCGACAGGGCATTGTCGTACGGCTTTCCGTTTATATTACTGGCCGTATTTATATTGATCGAAACCTCTTCTACATCGTCAGTCCGGCTCATTTTATTTTTCACGATGGTTATCTGCGTGGTCCATCCCCAGGTTTTTTATATGGGTTACAATAAAATCCTCTGGCTGGAACCGCTACCTGTCAAAGTCTTCATGCTGATCGACCATCGCCTGCAATGGGGATTGTTCAGTTAGGGCCCGCATAGGGTGGCCCGCATAGGGGTCGCGTCGATTATTTTCGTCCTTTCCCAACCAATACCTTGTAACATTGGTCAACGCGAAAGTGGCAGTGCTCTGTATTGGTATGCATTAAATGATCATTAAGCCTTGCCTCAGGATAATCGATTTTTTTATGTGAAAGGTATTTTTGTATTTTAAAGGAAAAAATGTCTGACATTTACTAATCGGTTACTTTTGAAGAAGATCGCGTATTTGAAAGAGTTTAACCACACCCTAACAATCTAGAAATTTCCATATGCCGCTTTTAGTACAGCTGGATACATTTAACACCGGATCGGGCAACCTCACAGTCTTTGAAAAAATCATCCCCGGTACAATTAAACGCGTGTTTTACATTTATGGCGCGGGTGAGACGCAGCGAGGTGGCCACAGGCATCACAAAACGTGGAATGCCCTGGTTTGTATTCACGGAAGTTGTCGTATATACTCTAACGATGGTGAGAAGGAGGAGATCTTCATTCTCGATAATCCCGTATCTTGCCTGATTCTCGAGCCGAAAGACTGGCATATCATGGATTCTTTCTCGGACGATGCGATCCTGTTGGTGTTGTCCAACGAATATTATGACAAAGCCGACTATATCGACGATCCTTATCCCCTGAATCAGCTAATCCAGACAGTATCTCAATGATCCCATTTCTGGATTTAAATCAGGTAAATGCCCCTTATCTGCAAGCGATCGAAGATGCTTCTCTCCGGGTGATCCGCTCGGGCTGGTACATTTTGGGTAATGAATTGAAGGCATTTGAAAAGGCTTTCGCTGCCTATTGCGAAGCGGAGCATTGTGTAGGAACGGCTAATGGGCTTGATGCGATCACGCTCATATTGCTGGCGATGGACCTGCCAAAGGATAGTGAGATCATCGTTCCAGCCAATACGTACATCGCATCGGTGCTGCCCGTGAGCTACTTGCACCTGACGCCCGTTTTCGTGGAACCCGACCCGCATACGATGCTGATAGACCCCGCACGGATCGAACAGAACATTACGCCGCGGACGAAAGCCATTATCACTGTCGACCTGTATGGAAGAAGCTGTGAAATTGCACAAATCCTTGACCTCGCGCGGAAACACGACCTTAAAGTGATCACTGACGCAGCGCAGGCGCACGGCGCTAAGCACGCAGGCAGGAAGGTAGGGGCATGGGCGGACGCGACGGCATTCAGTTTTTACCCTACCAAAAACCTGGGTGCACTGGGTGACGCGGGTGCCATCACCACCAACGACGCTGCATTGGCCGAAAAGATACGCTACTTGCGCAACTACGGCTCGGTGATACGTTACCAGAACGAATACCAGGGGGTAAACAGCCGTCTGGACGAAATGCAGGCCGCTGTTCTCAGCGTCAAGTTGCCCTGCCTCGATCCTGAAAATACCCGCAGGAGAGAGATCGCCAGCCGCTATTTGCAGGAATTGAAATGTCAGGACCTGGTGCTGCCGCCTGCCGACCGGATTTCGGAAGACGCGTGGCACCTCTTTGTCGTACGGCATCCTCGTCGCGCGGAGTTTATCGCTTTCCTGGATGCGCGCGGTGTGCAGACGAACGTCCATTATCCACAGCCCATTCATAAACAATTGGCCTACAAAGAATTTAAAGATTTACATTTGCCTTTGACAGAGCAGATCCACCAGCAGGTGATCAGCTTGCCGCTTAACCCGGTTCTGACGGACGATGAGGTGGCTTATATTATACAAACCGTCAACCAATTCGATCGTCAATGAAGCTATCGGTCATCATCCCGGTTTATAACAGCGAAAAAACCATCCGGCCGCTGATCGAAAAGCTACAAGCCACTTTATCAGAAATATCGTTCGAGATCGTAATGGTCAACGACGGTAGCCGCGACCGTTCGGACCAGGTTTGCCGGGAGTTGTCGGATAAGTATGCCAATGTGCGGTTCATATCGCTGCGCCGGAATTATGGGGAGTTCAATGCGGTCATGTGCGGCCTCAACTGGGCTTACGGTAATTATTGCGTGATGATCGACGATGATTTTCAGAACCCGCCGGAGGAGATATTGAAACTGGTAGAAACCGCGGAATCGGGGGATTACGACGTCGTTTATACCTATTATGCCAAAAAACAGCATTCCTTCGGCCGCAATATGGGCAGCAGGTTTGTCAACTGGATTACCAGCTATCTTCTGAATAAACCCAAGGATCTGTATTTGTCGAGCTTTAAACTGATCCGACAGGAGGTAGTACAGGAAATTATCAAATATCACGGGCCCTATCCTTACATCGACGGGTTGATATTCCGGATTACGCGGAATATCGGGACTGTACAGGTAGCGCACCAGAAGCGTGAAGAAGGCGCCTCCAACTACACATTTCACAAGTTGATATCGCTTTTTCTCAATATCCTTTTCTGTTACTCGTCGCTGCCAATCCGCCTTTTTGTACCGATTGGCGTAGGGCTGTTCAGTTTAGGCTTTTTGCTTTTGCTCTTCCTGACCATACAGTGGATCATCGGTCCCGACCCGAAAGGTTGGCAAGTCGTAACAGCCACCATCATTTTCATCGGGGGCATTCAATGCATGTTGCTGAGTGTTTTGGGGGAATATATCGGCAAAAGTTTTATGGCGCAGAGCGGTCAGCCGCAGTATGTGATCAAATACAACAGCTCCGAACACGTATGATCGACAACCGGCTCGAATACCAGCGCATGTATGAAACCGAGCGCAAGCTGTGGTGGTACCAGATTCTCCATGGCAAGGTTTTGGGCCAGATTCGCAAGCATTTCCGGGCCATGGACCCCGATCTCAAAATCCTCGACGCGGCTTGTGGAACGGGCGGGTTGTTGTCGTTTTTAAAGGAAAATGGTTATTCCAACCTGCGGGGCTTCGATTATTCGCAGCACGCTATCGATTTCTCGAAGGAACGCGGCTTAAATGTCGTTTTCGGCGACCTCCGGAATGTGGATGCATTTGAGCCGGGTGAAACTTTCGATATCATTACCTGCAATGACGCGCTCTACTTTCTGACCGACGAAGAAATCGTTCGTGCACTGACCGCATTCAAAAATCGCTTGAACCGCAACGGGCTGATCATTATCAATATCCATGCATTCGAAGCCTTCTCGGGCACGCACGACCTCGCGGTAGGGAGCTCGCGACGCTTCAAATTGGAGCAATTTCAAGCATTCGGCAAGGCGGCCGGGCTGCGCATCTACTACACCACCTATTGGCCATTTGCGCTTTCACTGCCTATTCTGCTCGTACGGCAATGGCAGAATTACCAGATTCGCAAGAAAAAGATCGACGTCGATCACCTCGATTCGGATGTCGAATATCCCGGTGATGCGGTAAACTCCATTTTAAAAACCATCACCAAAGCCGAATCCGCCATTCTGGGCAAAGCGCCCTTCGGAAGCTCGCTCTTCATGACCTTCCAGCCAGTCTGATCACTTTTTGGAATACCCCGAAGAATTCAATGCATCAAACAATGCTTTCGTTTGGGCAATGCCGTTTTCACCATTGACCGCGAAATACCAGAATGTTTCGAGGTCGCCCCGGTGCATGGCCTGATTCATATCACCGCTTTGCGATTTGTGTGCGGCTTTAACCCAGTCGGCAACAATCATATAGCTGTGTTTTTTGTCCTCTCCGAAGCTGTAAGAGCGGTCGAATTCGAATACGGGTGCAGTTTTGAGAACATTGGTTTCCGGATAGCCGGCAAGTCCGGTGAATTGGAAGGTATAGCCCTTATTTTGAGATTGCCCACCCAGCACAATTGGTTTTTTAGGGCCTTTAAAACGTTGTACGGCCCGTATCGCGCTGATGGAAGCGGTTTTATGATGTGCATGCTGCCCCTCGTGCGGAATGAGGCAGAGTATGAAGTCATAGTTGCCGTTGGCCAGGATGTTGTCCAGCTTTTTCTCTACGTACGCAATATCCCAGTTTTTGCCTTGCAAATAGGGCTTTTCGTCGCGGTTGTAGTAATCGTCGAGTTGGTCGAGGAAGAAGAAATTGCCGATTCCCATTACCTCGCCGGAAGCCATCAACTCTTTTTTACGGATTAAGGGCAAATGTTTCCTGCCCGTGGCTGAATCAACGAGGTTCAGGCCATAGTAACTCGATGCGACGAGGCCATTGTATCCGCCCGACGCATCGGTGATCAATACGAGATCGGCGGAGCCTTTCAATTCACGGGTAATTTTGAAAACAGTCACTGGAAACATGGTTTCATCATCCGGGTGCGCCGTGACGATCAGAACGCGGGGGCCTTGCGCATGTGTGGCCAGGGAAAGCAGCAATAGTAACAAAAGATAAATGTTTCTCATGCGATGATTTTGTCAGGTGATGTGTTATAAAATTATGGATTCCGGGGATTATTGCAATCGTTGCCCGCCCTGTCTGGTCAAACTTTCATCTACGCTCTTATTATCAAAGTTTTATGGATTTGAAACTCAACGGGAAAACTGCATTCATCAGCGGTTCTACACAAGGCATCGGCTTTGCTATCGCGCAGGGTTTATTGAAGGAAGGCGCCCACGTGATCATCAATAGCCGCTCGGAAAGTAAGGTCGCAGAAGCGGTTCAAAAATTGAAAGATTCGTCGCTCGGCGAATCGTCGCCCAGCGAGTCGTCGCCCGGCGCAAATGTGAGTGGTTTTGCGGCGGATTTCTCAAAGGTGGAAGAAGTGAATGCATTGCTGCAACAGTTGCCGGATATCGATATACTTATCAACAATGCCGGAATTTTCGAACCTAAACCATTTACCGAGATTTCGGATGATGAATGGTTTCGTTTTTTTGAGGTGAATGTGATGAGCGGAGTGCGCCTGGCCAGGCACTTCTTTCCGAAAATGATCGCCAAAAACTGGGGCAGGATTATCTTCATTTCCAGTGAGTCGGGCGTGAATATTCCCGAGGAAATGATTCACTACGGTACTACCAAAACCGCGCAGCTCGCCGTAAGCCGCGGTTTGGCTGAATTGACCAAGGGCACGAACGTTACTGTGAACACCGTCATGCCGGGGCCGACGAAGTCGGAAGGTGTTGCCGATTTTGTCAAACAGCTGGGGGAAGCCAACAACACGTCTGCGGAACAGGCTGAAAAGGATTTTTTCAAAAATGCACGCCCGACCTCGTTATTGCAACGGTTTGCATCGGTGGAGGAAATCGCCAACCTGGTGGTTTACGTAGCGAGCCCGCTCTCATCGGCGACGAACGGCGCTGCCCTGAAGGTGGACGGAGGCGTCGCCAAGTTCATCATCTGAGGCTTGTTTTTGAGTGAACAATCAGAATATAGGTCAATTCTGGAACGTTCGTTCTGAAATAATTGTCTGATAGTCATGGCACGCAACAAAGCATTCGAACCGGAAGAGAGGCTGGAAAAGGCGAAATGTCTTTTCTGGCAAAAAGGCTACAACGCCACCTCCATGCAAGACCTTGTTGATACGATGGGGCTGAACCGCGGGAGTATCTACGACACGTACGGCGACAAGCACAGCTTGTTTCTGCAATGCCTGAGGAGTTATACCGAAGGCATGTTTGAAGAGTACCGGAAGGTGGCGGAGGAGACGAAGTCGCCCATGAAAGCGATCGAAAAGATCATCAAAAAAGCGGCGAGCCGGACGGTGGAGGAGGAACGGACCTGCATGGGTGTGAAATCGACTTTCGAGCTGGGTTCCGTGGACGAAGAAGTACATGCCATATTGAAACAAAACACCGCCAACCTGACGGCCCTGCTGAAAGACCTTTTGAAAAAGGCACAGAAAGCAGAGGAGATCAGCAGTAAGAGAGACCCCGCAATGCTAGCCAACTTCGTCGTGTCGAATTTTACGGGCTTCTGGCAGGTTTACCTGGTGTATGGTGATGGGGAGCTGGTACAGCAGCAAGCTGAATTTTTAATAAAATCTATCAAAAAATAATTTGTCCAATGATGGAACAAGCATTCCATAATGACAATGCTTACGGACATGTCAGGGTTAGTTACAGAAATAGCAAATAAATCGGGTATAGTAAAAATCTACAAGCAAGGAGCGCCTTCGGTGCTGGGTTACGAACGAGAGACGATCACAGAGCCGGGCCCGGGACAGGTAAGACTGCGCCAGGAAGCCATCGGTCTGAATTTTGTAGACACTTATTACCGTGACGGCAAATTTCCCGTCAAATCCTTTCCTTACACGCCGGGTGTAGAAGCCGCCGGCGTCATCGAGGCGGTCGGGCCGTGGGTGACGGAATTCAACGTCGGCGATCGCGTGGGTTATCACTTCATTCCCGGCGCCTATGCGGAAAGCCGCGTCGTATCGACGCAGCAGTTGATCCATATTCCGGACGACATCACATCGGAAGAAGCGGCCGCCATGCTCGTGAAGGGGTTTACCGCCAGGATGCTCGTGAAAATTGTGAGTCCCGTTAAGCCGGGTGACGTGGTACTGGTGCATGCGGCGGCCGGCGGTGTCGGTACCCTGGTGACCAAATGGGCCAAGGCACTTGGGGCGACGGTAATCGGTACGACGGGTTCGGAGGAGAAGAAAGAAGTAGTGCTGGCGAATGGCGCCGACCATGTTTTTCTGGCAGAATGCCGGGAATTTGTACACTCGGTACTGGAAATCACGGAGGGCCGTGGTGTGGACGTCGTGTTCGACGGAGTGGGAAAAGATACATTCAGCTATTCGCTGGATGTGATCCGGAAAGACGGCAAAATCGTGCTGTACGGATCGTCGTCGGGCCAGCCCGAGCATATCGATCACGCATTGTTGCGTGAAAAATCCATTGTCATGGCAACCCCGACGCTCAGCGCTTACATTACCGACCGCGAAGTGCTGGAAGAATATGCCGCCGATACTTTTGAGGCATTCAGCAGCGGAATTTTCGGAGGGCTGGCTATTACACGGTATCCATTATCGAAAGCATATCAGGCGCAGGCCGATCTCGAAGCGCGGAAAACAACAGGTTCCGTAATTTTGGTACCATAAGTTTTTCGCATCAATTCCATATTATGTCCAAGGTTCTGATCCAGTTTGCCCACCCTACTCATAGCAAGTCCAATGTGCAAAAAACGTTGGAAAAGTATGCCCGAAAGGTAAAGGGAGTGACTTTCAATGATCTGTATGAGCATTATCCGGATCTTTTTATAGATATCAAAAGGGAACAGCAATTGTTGGCAAAACATGATATCATCATATTTCAGCATCCATTCTACTGGTACAGCAGCCCTCCGATCCTGAAACAGTGGCAGGACCTGGTGCTGGAATATAATTGGGCCTACGGTCCGAAAGGGCATGCGCTGAAAGGCAAGAAGATCTTCAATGCGGTGTCGTGCGGGGGCGGGCGTGATGCCTACACCCCGTCGGGGTATAACCGCTTCCCCGTCGGTCAGTACCTGTTGCCATTCAACCAAACGGCCTATTTATGCCGGATGGGCTATTTGCCGCCCTTCGTCGTACACGAAACTTATACGATCGAAGATTACACATTGAAAGCCTACGGTGAACAGTATGCCGAGCTGCTGGACGCGCTGGTGAACGACCGCATCGACCCTGCAGAGTTAGCCGGAGTCGAGTATCTGAACGAACTTTTTCCACACTAAATACCCCCGATATGCAACAATCCTTCTTTTTTCAGGCAATGATATACCTCGCGTCTGCGGTGGTAATGGTCCCGATTGCCAAACGGCTGGGGTTGGGATCGGTGTTGGGTTACCTGGTTGCCGGGGTGATCATCGGCCCGGCCGGCCTGAAGTTCATAGGGATGGAAGGTCAGGATATTATGCATTTTGCCGAATTCGGTGTGGTGATGATGCTATTTGTCATCGGCCTTGAACTCGAACCTTCGCGCCTGTGGCGCATGCGCAAGAGTATCGCCGGGCTGGGCGGATTGCAGGTCGGCGTGACGACCGTCCTTGTGGCCGGCGCCGCAATGCTATTCGGTGTAAGCTGGAAGGAGGCGCTCGCGCTGGGGATGATTATTGCGATGTCGTCCACCGCGATTGTAATGCAAACACTGAATGAAAAGGGTTGGCTGAAAACCGTTGCCGGGCAGAGCTCGTTCGCCGTACTCCTGTTCCAGGATTTGGCGATTATTCCAATGCTCGCATTGTTCCCCCTCCTCGCGGATCATGCAGGAGCGACTGACGGGCATGGCGGCGGGGATTCGCTCGTAAGCGCATTGCCCGCCTGGCAGCAGGCCGTCGTGGTATTGCTTTCGGTTTCGGCGATTGTGCTGACGGGGAAATACCTGCTGCGACCGGTTTTTCGCATGATGGCGCGTACCGCGTTGCGTGAAATGTTCACAGCCACTGCATTGCTGCTTGTGGTGGGTATTGCCGTACTCATGACTTCCGTGGGCCTTAGCCCCGCATTGGGGGCATTCCTTGCTGGCGTGGTACTGGCCAACAGCGAATACCGTCATGAGCTGGAAAGTTCTATCGATCCTTTCAAGGGCTTGTTACTGGGGCTGTTCTTCATTTCAGTAGGATCCTCCATTGATTTTTCATTGGTAGTATCCAAGCCGCTGCTCATCATCGGATTAGTAGCAGGTCTAATGCTGTTGAAAATGGCTATTCTCTTTGTTTTAGGCAAAATCTTCGAAGTGCGGAACGCGCAGAACTTCATATTCAGCATCGGTTTGAGCCAGATCGGCGAATTTGCATTTGTATTGCTTAGCTTCTCGGTCCAGGAAGGTGTTTTGGGAAAAGAAGTCTCGGACACGATGACGGCCGTGGTCGCGATCAGCATGGCAATGACGCCGCTGGCGATGATGGTCAATGAGAAGTTTATCCTGACGCGATTCTGCCTCGTAAGTGCCGGACTTCAAACGGCGCAGCGGCCAAGTGATGTGGAGGAAGAAGATAACCCGGTGATTATCGCAGGTTATGGCCATTTCGGAAATATCGTGGGGCGCTTTTTGCGTGCGAACGGCGTGGAGGCGACGGTCCTCGATAATGATAGTGACAATGTTGATTTCCTCCGCCGAATGGGCCTCAAAGTGTATTACGGCGATGCTACCCGCTATGAATTGCTGGATATTGCCGGTGCCGGGCGCGCCCAGATGATCATTATCGCGATCAGTGACGAGGAAAAGAGGCTGGAATTGATTGAAACAGTGAAAAAACATTTCCCGCACCTACATATGCTCGTGCGCTCAACCAACCGCAATGATGCGTACGATCTCATGAACGCGGGTATGATGCATATTTACCGGGAGACGTTCGATACGAGCCTCCGGTTGGGTGTGGATGCATTGAAATTGCTCGGGCATCGCGCGCATGAGGCGACGCGCATGGCGAAGACGTTCTTTGTCCACGACGAACGGACTTTGAAGCATTTGTCGAGCATCCGGAACGACGAGGAATACATTCATGCGGCGCGGCAACACATGGAAGAACTGGAAATGATCATGCAGGCCGACAGGGATGCGGTGCATTTAAATGCGCTTGCAGGTTGGGACCGTAAAGCCGAGGCCGAGACGGCCTGATTACCTCAGGATATGCCCGGCGCCCGACTACTTTTTCCCCAAATCCACCCGACTAACATACCCCCAAAGCTTGCGAGTAGTCCGTAAACGAGGGCGGGATATTCGGTTTCAATGAAAACGCAAAACAGCCATACCGCCAGTCCGACGACCATGGATAGCATGCAGCCCAGGGTATTGCTGGATTTCCAGTAGAGCCCCGCAGCCAGTGGGACAAACAATGAAACGAGGCTGAACGCGGACGACTCTGCCACGAGCTCGAAAATGCTTTCCCGGGTCGCAGCCATGAAAATGCAGACGGCCGTGATGCCGATAATGCCCATGCGAATGATTTTCAGCAGGTGCTTGTCGTCGAGATCCGGGTTGAAGTATTTGAAAATATTTTCCCCCAAAACAACGGCGGGAGCCATAATAGCACTACTCGTCGTGCTGAGAATCGCCGAAACCAGCGCGCCGAAAAACAGGATTTGAAGCGGCAGGTTCATGTGTTTCAGGACCATATTGGGGATGATCATCTGGCCGTGCTGTTCTTCGCCGGGGTACAGATGGTGCCCGCAAAGTCCTATGAAGAGAGGTAGTAGGGCAATGGTGAGGTACATGAACGATGAAAGCAGCGTCGATTGTACCGACACTTTGGCCGATTTGGCGGACATGACCCTTTGAAAAACATCCTGCTGCGGGATCGAGCCGAGACCGATGGTGATCCAGGCTGCAAAATACTCGAGGTGGCCTTTGAGTGTATTTTCAGGGAAGAAGCGAAAAAAGCCGGTTGGGGCAGCGTCCAGCAGCGGCTGAAAACCTCCTACTTCCTTATATAATACCGCCGCCACTATGAGCAGGCCTACGATGATCATGATCGTCTGGATAAAATCAGTGATCGATATCGACCACATCCCACCCCAGATCGTATACAGGATCACGACGAAAGAACTTGCCAGAATACACACCAGCAGCGACCAGCCCAGCACGACTTTCAGTACAATGCCCATAGCCAGCAACTGCGCGGCTATCCAGCTGAAATAGGACGGAATAATGAGAATGGCAGAGAGCAGTTCGGCATGGCCGCCGTAGCGGATCCTGAAAAAGTCACAAAATGTGATAATATTCATTTTGTAAAACCGCCGGGCAAAGAACAGGCCCACCAGGAAAAGGCACAGCGAAGCGCCAAACGGGTCCTCGATAATACCCAACACGCCGTGTTCGACAAACTCGGTTGGGGCACCCATAATGGTTTCCGACCCGAACCACGTGGCGAAAGTTGCCGAAGCCGCGAGGATCAGTGGTAGCTGGCGCCCTGCCAACACGAAGTCTTGGGTAGTAGTGATTCTTTTGGAGGCCCAGAGGCCTATTCCCAGGTTTGCCAGCAGGTATGCCAGGATGGAAAAGGCCAGCATCCCTTTAAGCCTCCTGGTTTTCTACAATCCATTGAGTGGTTGCATTGATAGTGCCCATTTCCCAGAAAATGGAAGGGCTTAGCTCGACCCCGAGCCATTCCTGCAACTCGGTTGTGATATCGACCATAAGAAGGGAATCCAATCGGTAATCGATGATTTCAGCGTCGAGATCGACTTCGGAAGGGTCTATTTCCGCATGGTGAGCGATACGCTCAACTATCCAGCCGGAAATTTCGGTAAATGTTTTACTCATTTAGTTAAAGTTTGTAACAAGCAATGAATGTTACGTGAAAATAGTACTTTCGCAGGTTTTTAAAAAAATTAGGCGGCTTTTTAAGTAACCGATATTAATCTACAAAACTCTTTTTGGCGAATAGCTCGCGGGCCTTCAGGCGCTGGATCTTGCCGCTCGATGTTTTGGGTAGTTTGCCCGGTTGGATCAGCACGATTTCATGCGGAATAAGCCCAAATGCCAATCCGACGCTCTGTGCCATTTTGTTTTTGATGATCTTCTCGTCATCCGGTGTTTGCGCAACCCTCCGCACTTCGCTTACGATCATCAGTGCTTCACCCTGGTCTGTCTCGACCGAGAATGCCGCAGCGGCATTAGGCTGGATATCGGGATGGCTTTCGCTTACGACCTCTTCAATGTCCTGCGGATAATAGTTGACGCCGCGAATGATGATCAGTTCTTTAGTACGCCCGGTGATAAAAAGAAGGCCATTCTCCATAAAGCCTAAATCCCCAGTCCGCAAATAAGGGCCTTCACCGTCGCTGGTGTAAGCCTGGAAAGTAGCTTTGGTTGCATCGGGTTTTTCCCAATAACCTGCTGCTATGCCATCGTTTTTTACCCATATCTCTCCTTCTTCCCCCTCTGGTAAACTTAGGTTGCTGGCAGGGCCAACGATCGATACCCGGGTAAATTCCACAGGAGGACCACATGCCACTACTTCCTTGGAATCGCTCAATTTGCGATAGGTAGTGGGTGTGCCGTTCAAATGCAGACTGACGGCCAGCGTAGCTTCGGCGAGACCGTAGGACGGAACGAGACTGTTTTTCTTAAAACCGGCAGCCTGTGTCGCAGCAGCGAATCTTTCGAGGGTCGAGATCCGGATTGGTTCTGCACCCACATAGAGGACGCGTAGGGAGCTCAGATCCAGTGCATCCAGCTGTTCCTGGGGAATGCGTGCGAGGCAATGGTCAAGTCCGAAGCCTGGCCCGCCGCAAAATCCGGCCTGGTATGTGCTGATCGTTTGCAGCAGCAATGCAGGTTTGGTAATAAACAGCAGTGGGGAGATTACAAAGCCGGTACCGCCGGTAAAGAGCGGGGAGAGAAGTCCGTCCACGAGCCCCATGTCATGGTAATGCGGTAACCAGGTAACCGACGTATCGTCCGCCGTGCGTCCGAAGCAATTATTGATGGCGCGGAGGTTAGCCGTCAGGTTGGCGTGGCTGATCATCACACCCTTGGGCTGGCTGGTTGAGCCGGAGGTATATTGTAAATAGGCTGTTTCAGTCGATTCTTTATGCCGGCGGATGGCACCGGGTGCGGCTGGTGCCGTCATCAGGTCGTCGGTGAAAACCCACTCTGCGTCGTATTCCTGTAATGTGGAAGAAGCGTCGTTTTTCCGCTGAAACAGCATTTTATAGGTTTTCGTATTGGTAATGATCCCGGAAGCCGTACAGTCACGCATAATGCTCAGAATGCGGTTTATTCCGGGTTCGGAATAGCTGATGGGTGTAGGAACCGCAACAATTCCCGCATGCAAAGCACCCAGGAACGAACAGACGAAAGCAGCTTCCGCGGGGAGCAAGAGGATCACCCTGGCGTTGACGGGAAACTTGGCGCTCAGCAGATGAGATGCGGCCAGTACACGCTGATGAAGTTCATTATAATGAAGCTGCTCGGTTATTTCACCCTCTTTGCCAATATAGCCGTAGGCAAGTTTGTCGGGATGTAATCCGGCATTGGTTTTCAGTACATCAAGTATATCCATAAACTGCAAAATAAAAAGAAAAGGCCAGATAAAAGTGGCTAAATGCACAGTATCGGGCCTTTTTTATCTAAAGGTATTCAATTATCGTCTGTGTCCGCGATGGCGGCCATTGTTTCCGTAATGGTCGTTGTGGCGGTATTGTTTGCGGTAAGCGCGGTCGTCGTGCCGACGGTACCTGTGGCGGTCGGCATAAATGACCCGCGGCGGTGCCGGTCTCACCACTACTACTGGCGGCGGCGGGGGAGCATGATAGTGCCTGTAACCATGCCGGTAACCATAGTCATAACCCGGCTCGTAGGAACGATAGGTGCAGGAAGAAATCGAAATGGCTGCGATCAGGGTGATCATGACCGACAGCAAGACACTGTTCTTTTTCACGGTTCTAGTTCGTTTTGTACTGATGCTAGAACGAATTGGATAGTAGGATAGTGCCGAAGGAAAAGAAATTACCGGAGGTGGAAAAAGTTATCCACAATGTGGGTAATGCTTAAATATAGCTTAACTGATTGATAATCTGCACTATTGAAAGTTGTTAACAAGTTATACACATTTTGCGTGTGGATAACTTGTTAACAAATATTAGGCTTTACGCTTCAACATCGTAAATCAGCACCTTCTCCCAAAGATGTGCGCATTCTTCCACGAATTTTTTGTGCAGAGGGTGGACCTGATATACATCATGCGCAGCCTCATCCTCGAAAATCAGGATTTCAGCGAAGTCATAGGTAGCGTCGATAACGGGCCTGCGGGTAGCAGCAGGTGGGCCGATATATGCCGATTCGATGGATTCGATTGCTTCGAGTGATTTGATACCGGCTAGCAGGGCTTGTCTTGCTTCTTCGTTGTCCTTCTCCTTCAACCAGAAGAATACATTGTGGATAAACATGGATAATGGTTTATGGTGTTAGAAATTGATTATGGATTCAACTGATTGACGACTTCGTCCGTTTTGGCTTCCGGTAACTGCTGGTGATATGCCTTTTCGAGTTTAAAAGAGAATGTGGTCCCCTTATCCGGCTTCGACATCACGGCGATCTTCGTGTCGTGGGCGTTCAATATATGCTTAACAATGGCAAGTCCCAAACCGGTGCCGCCGATTTCTTTGCTCCGGCTCTTGTCAATCCGGTAAAAACGCTCGAAAATACGGTTCAAATGCTCGTGCGGGATGCCCGGGCCGTTGTCTTTTACCTCCACTTCGATATACTTTTTACTCTCGCTGAAATGGACGATCACCTTACCATTCTCATTGCCGTATTTGATCGCGTTCTCGATGAGGTTGAGCATTACCTGCTCCATCCGGTCCGCATCGGCCTTGATCCACACTTCGGGCATGTCGTCCGGTTTCACTTTCAAAGTCACATTGCGGTTTTTAGCAATGTGTTCGAGGCGGCTGAAAATGCTGAGGGTGAGTTTGCGCAGGTCGGTCGGGACGATATTCATTTTAATATCCCCGGTTTCCATTTGTGACAACACAAGAAGGTCCTTGACGAGCACGTCGAGGCTGTCGAGGTTATTGGCGGCTTTGCGTAAAAAGCGTTCGCGTACGTTTTCATCATCCATCGCACCGTCGAGTAATGTATGGATAAATCCTTGTGCGGCGAAAATCGGGGTTTTGAACTCGTGCGAAACGTCAGCCAGAAACTCCCGGCGGAACAATTCCAGCTTTTTCAGCTCATCGATCTCCTTTTGTTTTTTGGTGACATAAACAAAGATCTCGTCGTTGATTGTTTTAAGCGGATTGGATTCCCGGATCAGCTTCTTGCGCGGGGCCATATTGAAATCCCGCATTTTCAGCTTGTGAATGGTCCGGTACATTTTGTTCACCTCTCGGAAAACCAGGATATCGACCGCGTAAAGTACCAGGAAAAATGAGGAAATGAAGGAGGAGATGGCCGAAACGAACAGCATCCCTTTTGAAACCCCATCCACAAATGCAAGAAATGTGGTGGTAATGAGGGATATCAGGAATGCCAGAATAACGGCAATGAAGCGAGGACTTAACGACATGGTACTTTAAAGCTTGCTTCGCGCGGGAGCTTGTTTCCCGCGTGAAGCGAATCTGTTGAAAATTTAGCCTTAAAGTTAACACTTTGAAACCGGTTTAGATTCGGTTTCGCCTCGGAAGTGGCTTGTTAAGAAATTGTTAACCGATTACGGTGTGATGTGTCGCTGGTGTCGTCAAGAGTTGTCATTTGTGGTCAGGTATCGTCAAGAATAGTGGTTCGTAGTTGTATGCGCAGCTTTTGATCGGCGGTAAATGCCGTCAGGCATATAACATTGGTAGAAAATACAGTCGGCCCGGATTACGTCAAAATGCCGTCAGGCATGCAACAACAATGCTCGGTTGTTGCATGCCTGACGGCATTTTCAGGGGTGTAACTTCTGGTCTGGCTGCTACTTGTTTTGCCAGGTGTGGTCAGGTGTGGTCAGGGTGGTCAGGTGTTGTCAGGTATTGTAAGGTATTGTCAGGGATAGTCAGTTCTTGTTTCAACCTCAAACAAGAACTGACTATTCCTGACTACAAATGACTACACCTGACCACGAATGACCATACCACACCTGACCTAAAATCCCCCACGGTACTTATAAGTACTCGCGACTTTGTCAATCGCCACAATGTACGCCGCAATACGAAGCGATACCTTGTATTTCAACGAAGTTTCATACACTTTGTCGAATGCCTCTTTCATAATGCGGTCGGTGCGGCGGTTAATCCGTTCCAATGTCCATTTGTAGCCGATCCGGTTTTGGACCCATTCGAAATAGGAAACGGTAACACCACCCGCGTTCGCGAGGATGTCGGGCACCACCATAATGCCTTTTTCATTGATAATGTCGTCGGCTTTGGCAGAGGTTGGGCCATTGGCGCCTTCCACAATCATGCGTGCCTGAATGCTGGATACATTTTTGCGGGTAATCACGTCTTCTTTGGCGGCGGGCACCAGCACGTCTACCGGTAGGCTGAAAAGGTCGTCGCCGGAAATCTGCTCGGCTTTGGCATAGCCTTCCAGCGAGCCTTTGTTGGCATCGCGGTATGCGATAGCGTCAGCCACGTCGATTCCCTTATCATTATAATATGCCCCCGAAATGTCGCTGATCGCGTGGATGGCCGTGCCGCGCTCGCGCAGGAGCAGGGCCGCGTGCGAGCCTACATTTCCGAAACCTTGTACCGCGGCGGTTGCCCGGTACGGATTGATGCGCAGTTTTTCCATACCCGCCAATGCAGATACCATTACACCGCGGCCCGTCGCCTCGGTGCGTCCCAATGAGCCGCCGAGCACCAGTGGCTTGCCTGTTACCACGGCGGGGATCGTCATGCCTTTCGATTTGGAATACTCATCCATGAGCCAGGCCATCTCGCGAGGGCCGGTACCCATATCCGGTGCTGGAATGTCCTGGTCAGGGCCGAAAACGTCGAGTAGGGCCGTCGTGTACGCGCGCATGAGGCGCTCGATCTCACCGGCAGACATTTCGCGCGGGTTACATGCAACACCACCTTTCGCTCCACCATAGGGAATGTCGACCACGGCGCATTTCCATGTCATCCATGCGGCTAATGCACGCACTTCGTCGAGGTTTACGTCGGGATCGAAACGAATGCCGCCTTTGCTCGGGCCGAGGATGGTGGAGTGGATCACGCGATAACCTTCGAAAGTCCGGATTTCGCCGGAATCCATGGTAACCGGGAGCCCGACTGTTACCTGCTTACGCGGTACTTTGAGGATATAGTACATTTCTTCGGATATCCCGAGGAGGTCTACGGCTTTGTCAAATCGCTGCATCATTGACTCCAACGGATTGTCTTTATCCTTAATCGGAGCCGGTTCTATGTAAGACATCATTTGATCTTTAAGGTGTTGATATTAAAATAGTTAACTCAAATTGGCTGAGCTGACGATACAAACTACGCTATTTGTTGTTATAAAAGCAAAAAACTAATTTTTCTTGAAATAGTAATAAAAAATAGCGGACATAGAATGTTCCAGAAGAGTGACAAACATTAAAATTATACCACAGGTTTTGGCTGGAATCCCAAATTTTCTGGCTGGATCGGGGGAAATATTGAAATGCAGGAAAAATAAAAAAGGAGGCAAAATTTTGCCTCCTTTTCGGGTTTGGAATATCGGGCTTTGAATTAAGCCATTTCCAGTTTGGACGCGTAGCGCTTGCGCTCGTTCTCGTCCAGGTATATTTTCCGCATACGCATGTTCTGCGGGGTAACTTCAAGATATTCGTCTTTCTGGATGTATTCCATCGATTCTTCCAGAGAGAAATTGATTTTCGGAGCGATACGCAGACCGTCGTCCGAGCCGGAAGCACGCATGTTGGTCAGCTTTTTCGCTTCTTGCAGGTTCACCACGATGTCGTTAGGACGGTTGTGCTCACCTACTACTTGTCCACCGTAGATTTCATCGCCCGGATCCACGAAGAAACGTCCGCGATCTTGCAGTTTGTCCAAAGTATAGCCGGTTGCAGGACCTGTGTTTTTCGAAATAATCGATCCGTTCTGACGGCCCGGGATTGGCCCGCGGAATGGCTCGAAGCTTTTGAAACGGTGCGTCATAACAGCTTCACCTTGTGTTGCGGTGAGAACGTTCGAACGTAAACCGATCAATCCACGTGAAGGGATTTCGAACTCAAGGTGTTGCAAATCGCCTTTAGGTTCCATGATCAACAGCTCGCCTTTACGCTGCGTAGCCAATTCGATCACCTTTCCGGCAGTTTCTTCCGGCACGTCTACTACCAATGTCTCGATTGGTTCGAGGCGCTGGCCGTTTTCGTCTTCTTTGTACAATACCTGCGGCTGACCTACCTGCAATTCGTAACCTTCGCGACGCATGGTTTCGATCAATACCGACAAGTGGAGGATACCACGGCCGTAAACCAGGAATTTGTCCTCGGTATCAGTTGGTTCCACGCGCAATGCGAGGTTTTTCTCCGTTTCTTTCAACAACCGGTCGCGGATGTGGCGTGAGGTAACGAATTTACCTTCTTTACCAAAGAACGGCGAGTTGTTGATCGTGAAGAGCATGTTCATCGTAGGCTCATCCACCGCAATACGTGGCAGTGCCTCAGGATTTTCAGCATCAGCGATAGTATCACCGATTTCGAAATCTTCGATACCTGTTACGGCGCAAATATCACCAGCGCTTACTTCGCTTACTTTGGATTTACCCAAACCTTCGAACAGCTGAACTTCTTTGATTTTTACTTTCTTCATCACGCCGCCGGCTTTGCAAAGCGTAACGGTCGATCCTTCCTTGATCGTTCCTCTTTTTACGCGGCCGATGGCGATACGGCCCACGAATGCATTGTAGTCGAGGGAAGTGATCTGCATTTGAGTATTTCCTTCTTCGATTACCGGAGCAGGGATCTGCTCGATAATGGTGTCGAGAAGGAAAGTAATATCTTCGGTTGGTTTCTGCCAATCCGGACCCATCCAGCCTTGTTTTGACGAACCGTAAACCGTCACGAAATCGAGCTGATCTTCGGTCGCACCCAGGTTGAACATCAGGTCGAATACATTCTCCTGAACTTCTTCCGGGCGGCAGTTTTCTTTATCTACTTTGTTGACAACCACGATCGGTTTCAGGCCAAGACCGATGGCTTTGCCCAATACGAAACGGGTTTGTGGCATCGGACCTTCGAATGCATCGACCAGCAACAAAACGCCATCCGCCATTTTAAGTACGCGTTCCACCTCACCACCGAAGTCTGCGTGACCTGGTGTATCAATTACATTGATTTTCACATCTTTGTAACGCACCGATACGTTTTTGGAAACAATTGTAATCCCACGCTCACGTTCCAGATCGTTGTTGTCGAGGATCAGGTCGTCGAACTCCTGATTGTCGCGAAACAGCTTTGACGCGTGGATGATTTTGTCGACCAAAGTCGTTTTACCGTGGTCAACGTGCGCAATAATTGCGATGTTACGAATGGCTTGCATTGTTTTATGGATCAGTTGTTTACGACGCTGCTACGAAATGCTCAGAATACGTGTCAGGGCCGATTTGGCTTTTGTCTGGATGTAAGTTGGCCAAACAGGGTGCAAAGGTACGTACTTTTCCTCTGAATAACAGTATTTTACAATTAATTTATTGTTATCCCGTGAAAAAGAGCCTTTAAACTAAAAGAAGTGCAAAAAGGGAAAGAAAATATCAGAAGGATGCTATTTGACTTTCCGACATACGGTAAAGATTATCCGGGTCAAAATCGACGCCATTATCCCATGCGAGCGTTCCGTAGGAATCGAGTCTGACGGTTTTGAAATAATTCGGATCCGATAACTGACTTATCAAATCGTCATTTATCCTTCGGTACTTTTCAACTATTTCTCTCAGGTTCATGGTGCGCGTTTCTCCGTGTTGAACTCACATGCGACAGTATAGTCGTGTATATCTAGGATATTTTTGACGAAGTATAACATGATTTTGACTGCAATGAATCAAATGTAATGAATGTGCTGCGTTTTGCATTAGCTATGACGTTTCGTTAATTTGTAAAGATTGAAATACCATTAAACCTCATGATGAACAAGAACCTATTGGCTGGATTATTCCTGTCTATCAACACTTTGGCATGGGCGCAGGCGGTCCTGCCGCAGGATCGCCTGCCGCAGGATGATGCTGCCAAATATGCGGCAAGCATTACACCCTCCGATTTGAAAAAGCACCTGGTAATTATCGCTTCCGACAGCCTGGAAGGCCGGGATACCGGTTCGCCTGGCCAGAAAAAGGCTGCGGAATACGTCTCCAAACACTATAAACAGTACGGATTGCAGCCCATTGCAACGGATGCCGACGGATCGAAAAGCTATTTACAGAAGTACAAGCTCTATAAGCGCAGCTGGGGTGATGTATATGTAACGGCACACGGCAAGAAGTATGAATTCAACAAGGATTTCTATCTGAACGGCTTGCTGGATATTCCCGAGGAAATCAGCACAGGCGTGGTGACGGTAGGTTATGGAATCGAAGACGGAAATTACAGTGATTATGCCGGGGTCAATATTAAGGATCAATCCGTAATCATGTTCGATGGCGAGCCTAAAACTTCGGGGGGGAAGTACCTGATCAGCGGCAATTCGGAGAAAAGCAAATGGAGCGGCCCGGTTTCCTGGCAGGTGAAAGCCAAACTGGCAAAGGAAAAAGGTGCTAAATATGTCTTCATTATTACGGATAAAACAGGCGAAGATCTGGATAAGGAGATCCGTCAGCGTGCGGTAATGGCCCGGCGGTTCAGTGCACCCACGTTGAAGCCGGTTCAGGAAAATCCTTCGGGAACTGCTGCATTCGTATTTTCTGCGAAAGGCGCTGCTGAAATGCTGGGAACTTCGGTTGCGAAACTCATGAAATTGAAAGCCGAAATCGATAAGTCGGGTAAACCCGTTTCAGAAAATTTCGCGAACACGGTTTCATTGAAAGTCGGCCGCGTGAGCGAAACGATTGATACAGAGAATGTCGCGGCATTCATGGAAGGTTCCGACAAGAAGGACGAGGTGCTGGTAATCAGCGCACACTTGGATCATATCGGTATTTCTGAAAACGGCGAAATCAATAACGGCGCCGACGATGACGGGTCGGGAACAGTATCGCTGCTGGAACTGGCAGAAGCATTCAGCAAAGCCAAGGCCGAAGGCAAAGGGCCGAGGAGAAGCATTCTGTTTCTGAATGTTACGGGGGAAGAGAAGGGGCTATTCGGTTCTGAATATTATTCTGAACATCCCTTGTTGCCACTTAAAAATACGATTGCCGACCTGAATATAGATATGATCGGTCGTGTGGACGAAGCGCATAAGAGCGATCCGAAGTACGTCTATCTGATCGGTTCCGACAAACTTTCCTCGAAGTTGCATGAAATCAGCGAGGAGGCGAATAAGAAATACGTCAACTTTAAGCTCGATTATACCTTCAACGATCCGAAAGATCCTAACCGCTTCTATTACCGTTCCGATCACTATAATTTTGCTAAAATGGGTGTTCCGGTGATTTTCTATTTTACGGGCGTTCACGAAGACTATCACCGCCCCGGCGACGACGTGGAGAAAATCCTGTTCGATAAGCAATCCGAGATCGTGAAACTGGTGTTTTATACTGCCTGGGACCTGGTGAACCGGGATGAGCGCATTGTGGTGGATAGTCATAAGGAATAGTTTCGGGGAAGGGAGGAAGAAGGAGGAAAGGACTAAGGAGGAAGGGGAGGAAGGTTAATTAAACCAATAACTGAAATATGAATCGGGTTTTGTTGTTGCTGATTTTTTGTACGTCAGGCATTATGTCGCTGGCGCAGGTGCCTACTGAGAATTCACTCCTTTGGGAAATCAGCGGGCGTGGGCTGGCGAAACCCTCCTATTTGTTCGGGACCATTCACCTCATTTGCCCGACCGATTTTTCTCTGAGTGATTCCTTGAAGGGTACACTCGCGCGCACGCAGCAGGTGGCGCTTGAAATGGATATGGACGACCCCGGTATGATGGCCGGGATGATGAAAACGATGAACATGACTGCGGGTAACGAGTTGAAAAAGCTCGTTACCGGGCAGGAGTATGAGCGGCTGGACCGCTTCTTCAAAGACTCCGTGCACGTGGGCCTGGCCATGTTCGAGCGCGCGAAGCCATTCGTGCTGATGGGGCCGCTATTCAATGCGGTACTCGATTGCCAACCCCAATCCTATGAAATGGCACTGATAGAACTAGCCGGTAAACAGAAATCGGAAGTGATCGGTATCGAGACTTTGGAAGAGCAAATGGCTATTTTTGATACCATTCCTTACAAAGACCAGGCGAAGATGCTCCTTAGCCTGATTGATAGTCTGCCCGCCGCACGAAAAGAATTCAAGAGCCTGGTTGCGTCATACAAGGCACAAAATATCAGCGAGCTTTACGGAATGACGTTGAAAAGCGAGTTCGGAATGGAGGGGAACGAAGAGGTAATGCTTTTCGCCCGCAACCAGAAATGGATCCCGCGCATACGCAGGATCGCCAGCGCGAAACCGACGTTTTTCGCAGTCGGCGCGGCGCATTTGGGTGGGGAGAAGGGGGTGATTGCTTTGTTGAGGAAGGAGGGCTTTGTGGTGCGGGCCGTGAAGTAGAATACATTTTTCAATACACTATAACACAACACTATGAATGCTGACTACTATCTCTTGGCCAGAGATGAAAACTTGGCTGTATATTACTTTGTTAGCGAAGGAAGTAGAGGGAGGATCAAAAAAGGTATCTTCTTTCAACTTGTTGATGAGGAGGAACAGTTATATAACCTCGCGTTTGGAGATTGGAACGACGAGATCGGACATTTGGATGATGTGGTTCGGACTGATAACGGCGACACCCAGAAAGTGCTTAATACCGTCGCCGTTGCGGTGGTTGACTTCATGACTAAAAATCCGGGTGCCAAACTTATGGCAAGGGGAAGTACTAGCTCACGGACTCGACTCTACCAGATGAATATTCTGAGAAACTGGCAGGAAATTTCTGAACATTTTGATGTGCAAGGTGTGAAAGATGGTCAGTTTGAGGTATTCTGTAATGGAGTTAATTACGAAGCTTTTTTACTAACCAAGAGATTGCTAACTTTATAATAATCAAACGCACTAAAAATGAAAGCTCAAAAAAAATCAATCTTCGACAGCATTTCTGAAATCAGGACGGTTAAATCAATAGGATTACCTACTAATCCCATTTTTGAGAAAAAGCGCCTGGATGCCATTGAATTTATTAAAAAAAATCGGCTGACTGAACAACTCCGTCAGCAAGCTTCTCAGGACTAGCTCCTCAAAACGCCGAAATCCACCGCGTCAGCCACTCAGGGCTGAAAAATAGCATTAGTAACGCAATCAGGAACAGCCCCGCAACCAGCTTGCCGGAGGCGCTGTCGTTGCTTATAACGGCCTCGGCCCTTACGGTTTTGAAAAACAATAAATACGGCAAGCGCATGTAATACGCGAGCGAGATGGCTGCATTGAGAATGCCGCCGACGAGTAACCATAGCATCCACGTCAGTTCCTGGTCGTGGTAGCTATCCCAGAGGGCCGAGAATACCAGTAATTTGGAAGTGAAACCGCCGGTAGGAGGCAAGCCCGCTAATGCCACCATTACTACCGTCAGAATGCCGGAAATCCAGATATAATTGCGGCCGAGACCTTCGTAGTCTTTAAGTTGAGTTTCTTGCCTGGGTTGCAGTAAATCCACCAGGAAGAAAGCAGCAAGATTAATAACCAGATAGGCGGCAGTGTAAAACACAGCGGCCTCGAAACCGAAGCGACTGTATGCAGCGATGCCCACGAGCAGATAACCGGCCTGCGCGATAGACGAATAGGCTAGCAAGCGGCGCGCATTACTTTGCCAAAGGGCGGCCACATTGCCGATGGTCATGCTGATCAAAGCGATTCCACCTAAAACAGGAAAATACTGGGCAGGCAATATCCCGGCTAGCCGCATAAGCACCAATACAACGGCCGCTTTGGGCGCTACCGAAAGAAATGATACCAATGGCGTGGGCGCTGCTTCGTAAACGTCGGGCGTCCAGATGTGGAATGGCACGAGCGACAGCTTGAAAAGCAGGCCGGCGAGCGTCAGTACAATGGTAACCGTTACCACGAGATCGGAATTGTTACTAAGGGCGACGGTCATGGCGTCGTTCGTGATGTCGAGCGTGCCTGTGAGGCCATAGATGAGCGAAATGCCATAGAGCATAACTGCCGAGCTGGCGGTTCCGAAAAGCAGGTATTTAATGCCTCCTTCCGCCGCTTTTTTGTAGGGCGACAATGCTACCAGCAGATAAGAACTGATGGAAATCAGTTCCAGCGAGAGGTAAATCGACAGCAAGTGTGTGGACATTGTCAGCAGATGCATGCCAGCGACGGCGGCGACGAGCAATGCATGGTATTCGGCCGGAAAATCATATTTTAAAATGCGGACGTGCAGCAATGTGAAGACCCAGGCCAGCGTGATCAGGATTTTAAAAAATACAGCCTGTCTGTCGAGGAATAGCAGTGGCTGGAAACGGAATGCAGGTTCGGTATTCCATTGACCGATAACTAGTAACAAAGTTATTAAACTGCCTGCAAGTGCTACATTTAACAAATAAGAGGTTGATTTCTCTTTGCCGAAGCGCCTGGTGAAAATCAGTTCAGTGAGCAGGAACAGACAAAAGAATAGGGCCAGAAAAATTTCAGGGATGATTCCGCCAAGGCTCTGGCGTATATGTATGAGCTGATCGTTGATATCCAAGAGAGCAGGTACAATTTTTGTGCAAAAGTACGGAAACAACGGCTTCCAAACCTCGAACTTATCAAATTAACCAACTTAAATCATGAAATATCTGCTAAGAATTTTCCCGCTGGCATTCTGCATTATGTGCATTCAGGTGCATGCGCAGGATTCGACGGGACTGGCGGGAACGCCTTATCAGGAAACACAGCTGGCGGCAGGGGAAAAGTCTCCTTATCTCTTAAAAGAATGGTATTCGGGGGCGGTCCGCACCAGCGACGACCGCGTTCATGACGGCGTTCAGCTCCGGTACGATTATCAGAAAGACGAAATAGAATACAAAGCGGGTTCCGGCCTGTACCGCGTCTCGACAGGTGTAACGGAATTCACCATACCAAGCGGCGTTGAATTGTACACGTTCAGGAGTGGCTACCCGGCTGTCGGTAGCAATACCGAAAAGAGCTTTTACCGCGTGCTTTACGATGGAAACACGAAGCTTTTGAAAAAATATACCAACCCCATCAAAGTAGAAAAGGCCAGCGCCACAAGGGAAATGGACGCTGGCGCAAAGTTGTATTTGTTGAAGGATGATAAAATGAACCCGGTGCAGCTGGAAAACCGTAACAGCTTCCTTAAACTTCTGACCGACGAAAAGAACAAGCTGAATTACGTTATTAAAGAACAGCAGCTGGATTTCGCCGGGGAGGATGACCTGATCCGCCTCCTGGAAGAATACGATTCCTACAAAGCCGGACGGGGAGGTAACTAGGCTATTTTTCCACAATCCAGCGGTTCACGCTGTTGTATTTACCTTCCAGAACGATCTTGAAAAAGCCGGAAGGATATTTCGAAATATCTATTTCGGCTTTTTCATGGTTAATATCCACCTCGTCCATCAGGTAGTAAAGGTCGCGACCTCCTTTTTCGAACTGATTGGTGGTAGTAAGCCAAATCTTCACTTTCCCTTCTTCTTCAACTGCTTTCCAGGAAATATTCACCTTGCCGCCGGATTTCAGCATTTCAGGTGCTGTAACCGAAAGTTTGCCAGTAAATGGTACCCCGTCGACTTCGAATGCCTGCTCCTTTGGGATGTTGATATCCATATGCCGTGCGACGGTCGGGAAGATGTCGACCACACCTGGTGTCGCTTTGAAATTTGCATTTAAGCCTTTTGCATTAGTGACGATCCACGTGCTGCGCTCGCGGTCGCTTTGCCCGCCGTGCCCCTTGCCGGTTTTGGCATCGCGGCCATGGTCCGTTGTGACGATCATCAGCCAGTCTTCGTTGAAGTTCTTTTCGCGATAATTAACGGATTTCCAAATGCGGCCCATCTGGTCGTCCATCATCTGGATGGCTTTATGAAATTGTTCACTGTCGCCGTATTTGTGGCCCATATCGTCGGTGTATTCGAGGTACACCCACGACATATCGGGCGCGCTGTTCTGAATGTAGGCCGCAGCTTCGTCCACCACTTTTTCGTCGATTTTGTGAATGTATTCGCTTTGCTTGTCGTGTTTGAAATGCACAGTGTCGAGTTCGAAGCCGTCGAATGAATAGTCGATTTGCAGCTTGTCGGTTTGCGGTAGGTTGGTACCTACGAGTTTGGTGCGGTTATCGAGCCAGGTGGAGAAAATAGCGCTGCGTTTTTGCGGATATTGCTCTTCCATGAAGCGGAACAATGTCCAGTAATGGTAGTTAGGGTCTTTAATATCATTATCCCAAACATTATGCTTGTTTACCCATGTTCCCGTCAACAGGCTGTTATAGCCTACGGCCGAAATGGTCGGAGTTTGCGAGTAGGTGCCTTTGCCTCCGCCAACATATGCACGTGTGTAGCCGCCTGCCTTCGCGATCGCATCCAGGTGAGGTGTCGCGATCTTTTCCTTGCTGTCGCTGGAAATGCCGTCTACGATCACAAAGACGACCTTTTTAGTTTTCGTGGCCTGGGAGAAGGCCTCCGGAGTAATGATTGCGGCCAACATCAGCCATAACGGAAAGGAAAAAAGGGTTTTCATAAATTGAACGAGTGTTTAATAAAAAATCCCCCAAATTAACGGCTAATTCGCCGAATTTGAGGGATTTTCAGACTAAGAAATTATTATTTTAAATCACAATTTCTTGAAGTTTTCTATGGACTTACCGGTTGCTCCGGCGCTGCGTCTGTTTTTTTCTTTTTACCAAATGCATATACGATCCCGAAATGGCTTTTGAGTACGCCGCTATCGAATTTGTCTTTCACGTATGGGTTCAATTCCAATGCGAGCATGATGCGGCGGTTCATGGGGAGCGGGGCAATTCGCACGCCAAAATTAACCGAATATCCGTCGATGGTGATCAGGTCTGCGTCGGCATCGGCAATGCGATAGAGCGGGTTGAGCCGCAGGCCGCCGCCGATGTACCATTGCGCCACCTCGCCTCTTTTCAGGTTGATCATCGGAAGCAAGTCGATGCTCAGGCTGCTGAACAGCGAGTTGGTTTGCAGACGTGTATCCAGCCAGATCGCCTTTTTGGCATTCGTGCTGACGGTCAGCAGGCTGCTCCAAGGGTAGTAACCCACCGTTGCCTGTGCCCGCAGTTTTCCCAAGTTTGCCAGCAGTATCAGCGACAATACAAAAAGAACTCGTTTCATCGAGGAGTGTTTATTAGCGGCGCATCGCTTTTCCCAGCTTGCCTGCCGCTTGCATGGTATTCATTTTTTTCATCATCTTCCGCATTTCGTCAAACTGTTTGATCAGGTTGTTGACTTGCAGAATTGTGGTGCCGCTACCATTGGCAATGCGTTTTTTGCGGCTGCCATCGATAATATCAGGGTTTTCACGCTCCTTTTTGGTCATCGACTGAATGATCGCCTCGATCGGCTTGAACGATTCGTTGTCGATATCGAGGTTTTTAATGGCCGAGCCCATGCCGGGGATCATACCGATGAGGTCTTTTACATTACCCATCTTCTTGATCTGCTGTAACTGGCCCAGGAAGTCGTCAAAATCGAATTTGTTCTGACGCATTTTGGCGTTAATGCGTTTCGCTTCGTCTTCGTCGAATGCCTGTTGGGCACGCTCAACAAGAGAGATCACGTCACCCATACCAAGGATCCGGCTCGCCATACGATCGGGGTAGAAGGAGTCGAGCGCTTCCATTTTTTCCCCGGTACTGATGTATTTGATCGGTTTTTCAACCACCTGGCGGATCGAAAGGGCCGCACCACCGCGAGCGTCACCGTCGAGCTTGGTCAGAACGACACCGTCGAAATCGAGTCTTTCATTAAATGTCTTGGCCGTATTCACCGCATCCTGACCGGTCATGGAGTCGACCACGAAGAGGATTTCAGAAGGTTTTACAGAAGATTTAATGTCTTCCACCTCCTTCATCATCACCTCGTCCACCGCCAAACGCCCCGCCGTATCGACGATCACGATCTTTTTGCCGGATTTTTTGGCATGTGCTACTGCATTCTGCGCGATGCTGACCGCATTTTTGTTCTCAGGCTCCGAATACACTTCTACGCCGATCTGCTCACCGAGCACTTTCAACTGGTCGATCGCCGCCGGGCGGTACACGTCGCAGGCAGTAAGAAGTACCTGGCGACCTTGTTTTTTAAGCAATGAGGCTAATTTTCCGGAGAACGTCGTCTTACCGGAACCTTGCAAACCTGCGATCAGGATCACCGCCGGGTCTCCCTTGATATTGATCCCCTCGGCATTGCCACCCATGAGCTCGGTCAGCTCTTCCTGCACGATTTTGACGAACATCTGCCCCGGTTCAACAGAAATCAGGATTTTTCTGTCGATGGCTTTTTCACGGATGCGGTCGGTAATTTCCTTGGCTACTTTGAAGTTCACATCGGCGTCGACCAATGCCTTACGTACTTCCTTGGTGGTAGCGGCAACATTTATATCTGAAATCCTATCCTTTCCTTTTAGTGTGCGAAAGGCGTTATTAAGCTTGTCCTGTAAGTTTTCAAACATGGAATAATATCTATGAATCTGAACCTGAATTTGAAATAAAACACAAAGGTATAAATAAAATGAGGAGTACAGGAAGGTTACCTCCCGTACTCCTCAATATTCCCTTGGTTCGAAGCTGTGCTTCGGACCGTTTATTCGCGAAGCTCCTGCTTCGCTAGGCTATTATTGCTTCATCGCAATACTCAATTCTGCCGGTTTCGGCGCCTGAATACCATCAATCGCGAACTGACGGCTGATGCCTTCGTGCACATCATAATAAGTTTCCCAGTATGTCGCGCTTGGCGTCCACACACGTACGTCGAAAAAAATGGCGTTTTCGGTGAGTTTGGTCACCAGAATATCGTGCTGAACGTCTTTCAGTGCCGTGGGGCAGGCATCGACCACTTTTTGCACCGAAGCTCTGATCTTATCCACGCCATTCTGGCTTCCCGCGGCAAATATCATGTCGACGCGAATCTTGCCTTTCCCCGAAATATTCGTGATCGGAGAGGTCGATAACGCTCCGTTCGGGAGGATAATGGTCTTATTATCCGGCGTTACCAGGATTGTGTTAAAAATTTGCACGCCTTCAACGGTTCCGGTAAATCCCTGGGCGTTGATCAGGTCGCCTACGCGGTAAGGCTTGAAAATCAGAATCAGGACACCGCCTGCGAAATTGGCCAGACTGCCCTGCAATGCCAAACCTACCGCCAGACCGGCCGCACCGAGTACGGCAACGAATGAGGAAGTTTCGATGCCCACAATGCCCGCAATGCTCAGAAGCAGCATTACATTGAGCAACACGACGATCAATGAGCTCAGGAATGGCTGCACGTCGCGGTCGACTTTTCGTTTCTCCATTACATTGGTGAGCATCGAACTGATTTTGCCCACAATGAAACGGCCGATGATAAATGCAAGTAGAGCGAGTAAAATCTTGCCGCCATAGAGTGTTGCCAGCGTCCAGATTTGCGCTTTGATAATGTCAAAATTCATATCGTAGAGGTTTTGTTGATAGATGTGATTGTGTGAAGATTGTAACTGCAATAGGCATTCAGTTGCAAAGTCACTCATTCCGCAGACATTAGCAATGGACTGGGCAAAATCTTTGAGTAGAAATTGTTCTATCGAGAGTAGTAGCGCAACGAAAAAAGGGTGAGCGACGGCCTGTTACCGTCTGCTCACCCTTTGGTATATACTTTGAAAAATCGCTTATTTCTTGAACTTGGCGGCGATCCAGCGGAACATTTTCTTTTCCTTTTCCCAGAAAAACGAGAACTGGCCCAGCAGGAACCCATACAACAGCAACAAGCTTTGGTAAGTCGGGAAAATGAATAGAATGTAGGTAATGGTTTTGAGCCACATCGGCGTCGTGTCGTCATAGCCGAGCAGGTAAAAGAGCCCTTTACGGAGCCATACCACCGACGAACCTGACAAACTGAACACTGCGAGTACCAATAAAACCTGCCTGGTTGTTTCCAATCCCCATTTTTCCTGCATTTTGCCCAACCAGGGCTGTGCATTCTTTTCTCCGCTTTGCATAGATGTTATTGTATTGACTGCGACTGAATTTCCTGCAAAGAAACAACGTGAATCGCAAAAATCCTTGGTTTTAATGAAGGTTTAATAGGCGAGTTCGTGAAAGGCGGTTAGTTAATGAGGGGCCGTGAATGCGGTAAAATACCGTTCGGGTATCCATCCCGGTCATTAGGAGATCGGATTGAATTTACAAGCTAATTGTAGCTTAAACTTGAATTAGTTGAATGAGGCCGGGCTGGTCAGCCAGGCTTTCAGTTGTATCAATTTAAAATTCAAGTACTATGAAAAACCTGTATGCATTACTGTTTGCACTCACATCGAGTCTTTCCGCTTGTTCGCAGGAAGCGCAGCCGGATACCACCAGCGACGATGTGGTCGACGCCATCGATAGTACGGAAATACTCCCCAGCCTGCACCCGATAGCGAAATTTACCAGCATGCAAACCGGCGAGGTAGAAGTTCAACCATCCCTGGATTTTAACAAATGGAATGCACAGCAAGTAGGCCATGTCGATTTAAGCAACCTGAAAGGCTCCGACGCCACATTGCAAATGATCGCCGTCGGCGGTGGACTAACCGCAGGCGTTTGCAATGGGGGCCTTTACCGGGAGAGCCAGCAATTTGCCTATCCCAATCTGGTTGCCCACCAAATGGGCTTGACTGATTTTGAAATGCCGCTTTTCAGCGAGCAGGATTTCAATGGAACGGGCTATTACCTATACGATAACCCGTTAGCGAAATATCCGAAGTGGAAGAAGGTAGTTAACAATCGCGCACCAGTGACAGATGGAGCACCGCCGGTGCTGCCGAAGTATGAGGGGAATGCTTCGAATTTCGCAACGCCCTGGGGCGCTTCGACATGGCTCTCTTATCCATTTTGCGAGAAATGTGCGACGCAGCCGTACGTGTCACGCCTTTCAACTTTGAAAGCGACTCCTGAGCATAATGTTTTGAGCGAAATTTTGGAGAAGAGGCCATATAACTTTGTTCTGCTTGATGATTTTTTTGATAGATGGATAGAGGGTCTTCAGGACAATTCTCATATCAATCATTACACACTGAATTTCAATGGATCCATATATCTGAGTGGAACAATAACTGACTATACATTAAATGCCATTCTTGGTAAAGGGCAGCGGGGAGTAATTTTCACTGTCCCTCATTACCGGACGCTACCTTACATGAATTGGTATAAAGTCAGTGAATTAATCGATGCAAGTACAAATTCAGATGCGTCTTATCTGGTACCCTCGCCACGCGTCAGCCGCACCTTCGAAAAACATGAGCCCGGAAGCAAGTTTACTATCAAACTCGATCCGCTATCTGTGATCGACGCTGAGGAAGCGCTTTTCTCCGATCCACAAACCATGTACAATCCGAAAATTAAGGAGTATGCAGAAAAGCATAATCTAGCCGTCGTGGATCTGTACGAAGTTTATGAGGAAATCCATACGGGATCATTTGTAACGGACGACGGCGTTCCCATCGACGGCACTATGAAAGGTAACTTCTTTTCAGCTGATGGCATTTATCCTACCGCTCTTGGACAGGCCATTATTGCGAACGAAACGATCAAGGCGATCAACGGAAAATATCACACACGGATTCCGCTGATTAGCATTAAGGATTTCGTGAAAACCATTGGGTTTAAAAACTAAACCTATCCATACATTTAATCATGTAATGAATTATGAAAGCAAAAGATATCTTTATAATTCTGCTATGTGGGTTGGTGGGAAATAGTTCATTCGGGCAATTCGTTCTCCTTTCTTACCCTATTGAAAAAAGCGTCATGCAGCGAAATGCCGCAAATACGGCCAACGTTACAGTTGCCGGACAGGTCGTTTCGTCAAGCTTGTTGGCAACCGTGGGTTATCGTTTTCGCCCGTTGAGTGCTTCTGGCGTCGCCGGAGCGGCCGGACCTACCACTACGCTACCACTGGCATCGAATGGAATGTTCTTTGGCACGACAATGATGTCCAAAGGGTGGTACCTATGCGAGATAATATACAATGGGATTGTCTACGCGAGTTCGCGATTCGGCATTGGGGATGTATTTATTATCGCCGGGCAATCTAATGGACAAGGTATGAATGACAAGACCTGGAATTTACCGCCTACTACTAATTACCCCGAGTGGATTGTCGGATCATCGGACAGCAAGAACTGTACGAAAAATTTACCGGAAATGTTCGGGAGTTTTTTCTCCTTCTCCAATGCGAACGACGTAGTCAAGCATGGCAGCCTATCACCCACAGGAAATACAATCTGGTGCTATGGAGTGCTTGGAAAACTGATCTCCGACGCAAATGGTGGAATGCCGGTCGCCTTTTTTAATGCGGCTTCCGGCGGAAGTACCATTACGCAATGGTACCAGGGCTCACAAGGATTGGCTGCTCCGAACGGCTACACCGGTTTGCAGTTCTGCGATGGGGGGGCGTTTCAAGGACCTTTCATCGGGCAACCCTACACACCGTTGAAGTCTGCATTGAACTACTATGGATCAATCTTTGGCGTACGTGGTATACTCTGGCATCAGGGAGAGGCGGAATCAGACCCCAACCTAGGCGCTGCATATAAGGTGACAACTTCCGCCGATTACTCGACTAAGTTGACAGCGGTAATTAATAAATCAAGGGCTGATTTTGCGAATCCCAACTTGACTTGGTTTGTATCCAATGTTTCGATTACAAATTATCAAGGCCCTAATCCGACCGTGCGTGCCGGCCAGACATCAGTTATCAATGCCGGTTTTGGTTTGCTCGGGCCGGATTCAGATTATGATGGTGCGGCAATCACGCAAGGGATTTGGCGCAAGGACGGCACCCACTTCGAAGAATCCTATAACTCGTCCCTTACCTGGCTCGGCGGCAAATGGTTCAATCAAATAGGAGCCAGCGGAACACGAGTCGAACATGGCTTTGTGCCCTCACTAACTTATTCCAAAAACGGTGATTTACGTTCACTTACCGCTCCGGCAGGGTATGCGGAATATCGATGGGGCAACGACATCAATGGGGCGATCGCCGGCGCGACGACCAATGTATTTACGACCGACCAATTTTATACCGGTATAAGATGTTTTATCAAAGATGCTAATGGCAACTGGCATGCGTCGCAACGGGTTAACCTCGGACAATTCAGCTCCCAACGCATCGGCAGCGAAATTGGAATGGCTGAAAAGGGTAAAGTCGCGGACTTAGCATGGAGAATTTTTCCAAACCCGTACACGCGCGATGTTACGATCGAGTTTACGGTTCCCGAGGAAAATAGCCAGGTGCGGCTGGAAATACTGGATAGCGATGGAACTGTTGTGAAGAAAGTAGTTGATAACCCACACGCTAAGGGACAATGGAAATACCCGGTAAATAATTTCGAGATATATAGTGATGGAATGTACTTCATCCGGCTCAAAATTAATGAGTCATTTATGACCCATAGAATTTTAAAAGAAAAATAAGCGAGGGCCGAAGCTATTTGCTTTGGCCCTCGCTTTAAATGTAACAGCTACTTAATCTTCAAAAACACCAATAACCCCAGCAAACTCACAACCAAAACACTCGCAGCCGCGGCCGTCATAACCCCATCCCGTGCATTCTTGCCCAGGAAATCCAGGCCATTGTATTTGTGCAGGAATGCGAAGCTGAAACCCTCGCGGCGGTTTCGGTCTTCGACCTTCGTTGAAAGACGGCTGGTTGTGGTTTCGATGTAATAGGTGGTGTGATCGGGCGTGTCGTAAGCCAGTTTCACAACCGGTAACCTTTTATTCACAAAACCATATTCACCGGCAAAACTGGTGACCAGTGACGCTTTTTCAACTTCCGCATCCGAAATAGGTGATGAAATTTGCGCTTCCATCAAATCGCAGCAGCTTTCGGCATTCCGCTCTTCCTGCGCGGCGAACTTGCGCGCGAGGTATTTGGCGAAACGGGTATTGCCGTCTTCGAGCTTTTTACCATCGCGGATGTTGGTATAGTCCACCACGGTTTTGTCGGTTTCCCAATCCTTCCGCACGGTTTGCCAGAAAATGTTCTCTCCCCATTTGATCAGTCCGATATTAGTGACGCCTTTGAGGTCGATAATGGACGCCTGAGCGACTTCCTCCGTTTTGATCACGGGATCGTATACATATTTCTGCCGCTGGTCGGGGTCGAGCTTCTGAATGGCGTGGTATGCACCCGAAAATGCGAACGTAAATGTGAAAAGGCTGCACCAGATGCCGATCGAGCGGTGGTATTTGCGCAAAATGCCCCGCTGATTACCCGAACGTCCGGTTTTAAACTTTTTCCACATCAACCCATACACCAACACGCCGGCGACTGCCGAAAGGATGATCAGGCTCAGGAAGGCCACCATCACAATGATGCGGATCGCATTGTTGGTGATCATATCCATAAAACCCCAGTTATGGAATGTGCTGAATATCCAGATGAATGCTTTACGCCCACTGTCGTTGAAGGTAGCGAAGCGGCTCTGGCCGGTTTCGACATAAATGTCCATCTTCCGGTTGTCGTCGAAGCTGATTTTCCAGACCGGCAAAAAGCGGTTTACGTACTTGTACTGATCGGTGAATTCGGTCAGCAATGTGCTGGAAATGATCTTCGATTTTTGATCATCCAACATGTAGCGCGCCATGTGTTCGGCATATTTGCGGTCGCCGTCAGAGAGTTCAGCGCCGGTAATGGTGTTGAAATACCTCAGCTTATCGTCGACACCTTTGACCTGGTACCACGCATTTCCCTCAAACCTAATCAGCCGGAAATTCTTGAATTCCGTAACCATGTTTTGGGTCAAAACCTGCCCGAGTTGCAGTTTTACGTCGGCAGGTGCTACGGGTTCGGCTTTGTAAAATTCATGCGCAATAGTCGTTTTGAACCAATGCGACATGAATGGGTGCATCACGCCCGAGGCTGTCCAAAAAATCGTAGGAACAAGTGCCAGCAGCCCCAATATGCGGTGCCAGCGGTAAATGTTTCTGCGGATCGTCTTTTCTGCCTTTGCTTTGAATGACTCTTTGGGTTGAATGGCAATTTCCTCGATCATAACCTGTTATTTTTTGCCGGTGAAAGTGTATTGCACGCCGAAAACGAATGTCCGTGGCGCCGCAGCATTGTAGGTAGTGCGGTCGGTGGCATTGTTGCCCCGGGTCGCATTGGTGGCGTAGAGCACGTCGGTAAGGTTGAGAACGTTGGTGAACAGTTCTACGCCTTTCCAGCTATACCCTAATCTCAGATTCAGGATGTCATAACCTTCGTATCGGACGGAATTGATCTGGTTCTGATAGTAGGAGGCTACATGTTGCCATTCCACCGACGACCGGAAGTTCCTGAACCATTTGGGGTAGTAGCTGAACTCGGTATTCCATAGCCAGCGCGGCGAAGAAGGCATATCCTTGCCATTTACATTCTTGACAGCGTCGGATTCACGGTTGCTCAGAATGAATTCCTCGTAGCGGTGAATGGCCGTGGTACCGCCAAAACGGAAGAAAAATTCCTTCGTCGGCTTGTAAGTCACGCCAAATTCCGCGCCGCGATGCAAAGTCTTGCCAGCCGATTGGTAGTCGTAAGAATTGTCCGGAAGCCGTACATTCAGGAGCTCGTTACGGCCATTCATTTGGTAGAATGCCAGGTCGATGTAAATCTTGTTGTCAAGCACGGACGCCCAACCACCGATTTCCGCATTGTTAAACTCAGCCGGTTTCAGGTTGTAGTAAAACAGATCGCCGTTTTCCGCGGGTACGGTACGTTTGCGGAACACCGAAGTCAGCCCCGGGGGAGAAAAACCTCTCGAATAGTTGGCATAAATCCCTTTTCCTTTACCTAGATCATAAGTCGCACCTATTTTCGGGGTAACCTTGCTGTATGATTTGCTGCCCGAAGTATTGTCGAGGAAATTGGTGTAGGTAAAAGACATCCGGTCGTAGCGCAATCCTGCCGACACGCGAAGTTTGGGCAAGAGCTCGAAATCATATTGGGTATAAGCTGCTGTATTCTTGATATCCGCGTCATAATCCGCGTTTTTAATGTCCGGGCGTTCTTTTAGGATCGTATACTTCTCCACCGACTTCCCGTCGGGACGCAACTGAGCTGCCAGGTCGATTTGGTAAGACCAGTAATTGGATGGCGAGAAATCGAAAACAGTGCCTGTGATCAATTTGGAATTAAGAAAACTGAAACGCTGGCTATGCTGGGCGAGTATGCCAAGACTTTTGAAATCGCTCGAATTGATCTCGCCCTTTGCGGTCGTTTGCCCGGAGATCCAGCGAATGCCGTAGTTCGGGTTTTGACCGTGCTCATTTTTCCTCGCAAAGGCTGTTACGAACGTCTGTGAGCCATTTTTCCAATCTTTTTCGAAGGTAAGCCGACTACGAAGTGAGCTCACTTTGCGGTAGGTAAAATCGGTTGTACTCACATATTGGCGTGAGTAAAATGCAAGGCTATCCACGCTGCCGCTGGTTTGCGAATCGTATTTGCTATAAGCCAGGGTGTAAATCAGGCGCGTCGATGGCGTGAAATGATATTCCAGCCGCGCATTAACCGCGTTTTTGTCGTAGTCGGAGCTTTTCATCCAGGCGTCGCGCTGGTTGGCGACGAACCCACCCACGTAAACGCCGAATTTGCCCATCATGCCGCCCGCGCCGTACTGAATGCGTTTGTAGCCCCACTGGTCGGCCTGCACGCCGATCTTGGCGGTTGGCAATATGGTAGGCCGCTGCGTGATAAAGTTGATTGCGCCGCCGACCGCTTCCGGGCCATAAATAGAGGAAACGGGACCCTTCACGACTTCCACCGAGCTGATCGCAAACTGGTTGAATTCCAGAATGGAGTTGTGGTTGAAAACCCCCATCGGGCGGATAGGCACGCCGTCTTCCATATAAAGAAAATAGGCATTGGTGGTGAACGGCTGGCGGATCGCCATCGAATGTTGCTCGTTGCCGAGATTCACCATCATCACGCCCGGCACCTTGTTCACGATTTCGTACATGGCCGTCGGTTTAGCCTCGTCGATCATGCGTGGAGTCAGTTTGGAAATAGCGATGGGACTCTCGGTACGCAAGGTAGCCTCGCGGTTGCCTGTCACGACTACCGATTGCAGATTTTCCGTGGCTGCGTCCAGTCCGATCTTGATGCTTTTGCCGTCTTCGATCCGGATCTCCCTGGCAGAAAAACCGATGCTGGAAATGCGGAGTACCGGGTTGGAAATTGTGCTGCTGAATGCAAAATGGCCGTTATTATCGGTTGTAGTGCCGAGATTAGCCGAAACGATCTGCACGGTCGCACCGGGAATGGGCTCTTTGGTCTGGGTATCAAATACATTGCCTTCGATGCCCTGCGCGAAAGCGGCGTGCGCGCATACATACAGGAATAGCGCCTGTAAAAATATTTTCAGGTTCATTATAATGCTTTAAGAGATTAAAATTCAGTTAGGTATCATGAATTTTATCTCCTGGGCGGGCGCAGCAATGTGGCGATTGGGGCTGAGTAGAAAAGTAACTGGTGGAAGAAACGAACCGGTTCACGGAATTCCGTGGCCTCCGGTTCAAAACGATAAAAGTAGGGTTGTGGTGTAAATAGCTGGATAACAGGCGTATTGTGAACTTTTTCCGAAGTCTCCTTGTCTTGCTTGTCTTTCTGTTGTTTGAGCTTTTTGGCCAGGTAACATTTGCCATCGCAATGGAGCTCAGGTCGTTTCCGGTTTTCGCAAAGCACTTTGGCAATGTATTCCCGGTTCAGTTTAAAATACGCGATCGTTCCCCACGGGCTGAGCGTGGGTAGCATAATAGCTGCGAGCAATATGTAGGCAATAACGGAGCGCATATTTTTTACTTCGGCTATCGGCTTTCAAACCTTCTTTTGGACAAAAAAGCCGACGGCCGATAGCCGAAGTCTCTAAAATGATGTCCCTATACCGGGATCGGAAAATCGTTTGTCTTTGATAAAATCGTCGTCATTCAATGTTTTCAGAAATGCAATGATCGATTGCTTTTCTGCGCTTGTCAGGCTGATCCCGCGCTTCTGTCCGGCTACATTGAGCAATGGGTCCAATGTGGGTGAAACGTAAATACTGTCCTTGCTGCCTGGCTTGTCGTTCGCATAATGGTCGAGCACCTGTTCCAGCGTGGTGAAACGCCCGTCGTGCATGTAAGGCGCGGTCAGGCCCACGTTGCGCAGGCTCGGTACCTTGAATTTCAGACGGTCCTCGGCATTCAGCGTAATGTTGTACCTGCCCTGGTCGTTGATCCGGTTGGGTACCAGGCCGTTATTTCTGAACTTCTGGTCTGTAAAGAGCTCACCCGCGTGGCATGAAGCACATTTTTGTTTGAAAATGGATAAGCCATCCTTCTCCTGCGCCGTCAGCGCGGATGCGTCACCTCGCAGGAAATAGTCATAACGGGACGTCGCCGAAACCATCGTCATCATAAACTGCGAAAGCGCTTGCATCATCCGGTCGGCCGTAATGCTATCGCTACCGAAGGCCGCTTTGAACATTTTGGGATAGTCCACTTGCTTGGTGGCTCCTGCTACCGGCGTTTTTTTTAACTTTTCAATTACATTACCGACCCGTTCGTCCATTTCTACCTTGTTCTGAATGGGTACGGGTGGCACCATATCCATATCATGCACGCCGCCATCCCAAAAGAAAGAGGTGTTCCAGGCCATGTTCTGTACAGATGGCGCGTTTCGAGTGCCAATCTTATCATCTACACCGTGGCTGAGGTCGTGGCCATGGTGGGTAAATGCAGCCTGCTGCTGGTGACAGGTACCGCAGCCGATATTGTCGGTTCGCGAGAGAATACCATCGTAAAAGAGAAATTTCCCGAGTTCGACGCCCTCGACCGTTAACGGATTTTTGGATAAATCGTAGACCGGATCAGGGAAATAGGAAGGTTTTGTCCATTGCAATGGCGTAGGCGTATTGTCCGACGGCTTAGGCCCCGGGGTGTCCGTGCTGCTCTTTTTACAAGAAACAGCCCACGCCAGCAATGCCACCCCAAAAAGCAATATGCCCGTAACCTTCCTCATTTCGCTTGCAACTGTGCTATTTAGTTGATCTTAATTTCTTTTACATGAAACATACCGGCGTAGTTGTCGGCGACGTACTTCGAAGAGTCGGTAAACATCAGAGATGAGCTCTTTTTGATGCTTAACTGGGTAGTGCCGTTGAAAACTTTCTGGACATCCGCCTGAATGAGCACGTTGGACACGATGCTTGTGGTAACGATCGCCTTCTGGCTGGGAAAAGTGAGTTTGACGGTCCGGAGGTTGTTGATCGTTCTTGCCGTTCTGCCTCCAAAAAAGCCAATGTGGTAATAGTACTTGCCATTCGGGGTGGTGGATGAATCCGAAGAGCCTTCCAGTTTCAGGAAAATATAGCCGGGATTCCAGTTCCAGTACATTTCCTCTTCATTGGTTGGTCCCGCATAGATGTCCAGAATGCCCTTTCGCCCGGGAGAATCCGGCTCCATCACGCTACGCACGCTATCGACGCCCACCGTGAATTCGATGCCGGTATAATCACCCGTCAGTACATTCCGGATCGTTAGTTTTTGCGATTCCTTATTTGCCTCGCGGATCAGGAAGTAGCTCGAATCCTGCGGTACGGTGAACACGCCGCCATCCAGTCTGATGAGTTTGATATTCGAGATGTAGTAGTTGAGCTTGCTAACCGTAAAATCCTCGCCCACCGCATTCATATATCGTGTGCTATCGAGTTGCAAATCTTTATCACCCACGATATTATCGAATTGCAACTGGATAGTGCCGGTTTCAATTGGATCGGTATCGTCTTTTTCGTCCGGGAAAGAGCACGAAACCATCAGCAACCCCGAGGCCAGCGCCCACGCAGACAGCCATGAAAATGTTCTTTTCATCATGTAATTTTTGTAAAATGAAGTTTGCACACAGCCCATAGGCCGCGCTTTGAGCCGGCAAAATGGCGAACAGAACCTGTTCCAGCTAATGATAGAACTGTAAACGGGGTGATTTTATGCTAAATCAAACGAGTGGCGGATGAAAAATATCGTCCACCGCCATGCGGGGTGTGAAGCAAGCGGCAAGGGAGAAAATCGTCCGCGGCAGCAGTTCCACCAAAACCGGTTGTTGCGCGAAGGAAAAATCCGTACGCTGGTCCATCACCTGGTCGAGCAGGCGTGACATGTAAGTTTTTTCGGCCTGGCGCTTTTCCTGTTCATCCAATGCAGCAATGCGTTTGGCGAGGTAGCATTTTCCGTCACAGTGCATTTGCGGCCGGTTTCTGTTTTCGCAAAGGTTTGCGACGATGTATTCGCGGCGGATCTCAAAATCCAGGTACAACAAAGGAATCACCCACACTTTGACCAGCATAAGGCCAAGCAGGCTGAGGGATATCCATTGTTTTGCAGAATTTCTCACGATATCAGAAACGAACAAACCGGGGAAATGGTGTTTGCGGGCAAAGGTAATGATGAATGAGCAGAAACGGTTGAAATATTGAAACATCCTGCCCCCGCTAGCGGATTTTATAATGAATTTGTAACGATAAGCCCCCGGAGTAGAGAAATCGGTTATTGAACCCTGCTGGCGTGTAGCCAAATCCCGGGAAGTACTGAACATAGGTGTCAGCCTTTGTCCGTCGCCCCATGACATTCCGGAACGTTAAACGCAGGAGCCAGTTATTCGCCAGCTTGAAATCAAACCCGAAATAGGCTTCGACGCCTAATGCGACATTATTCGTTTCCTTGAACCTGCCTTCATAGTCGCCAAATGTAGGGCCCTTAAAGCGGAATTTGCCGTCATAGCCGGCAATGGCAATCACCGGCCCGTAGCCGCCATAGATGATTCTTCGTGTGCTGCGCAAACGCCTTACCTCATACGCTGCGCGTACATATGTGCCCCTGAACGCCTGCGAAGGGTCAGAATCGACGTACTGGTGCGTCGATCCGGTAGCAAAACCCGCTCCCAGGTACAATTTCCGACCAGGCTTCTTCAAGTCCAGAAGGTAATACGGCTCGATGATCGCGCTGTTTCGAATGTAGTAGCCTTTGGAAAAAATGACGGAAGGCAGACTGTTTATCACATCAAGGCCAATGTAGGATGCTCTTCGTGCAAGCGTATCCTGCGCCTGTGTAATGAAGGATACCCCTATGAGCATCATTAATGATAATATTCTGGTCATAGCTCGACGTTGATTACGATTCCTGCACCCGGATCGTGACCTAGCCAGGGTTGTTCGCCTGGGAGGACGTAGGTGCCGTAATGGATATTGGTCTTGCTGAAAGTCGAGTAATAATGGCTTCCGCTTGTCGGTTCAAGCGCGTCGTTGATGAATCCGCAACCGCCTTTGTAGCGAAAAAGCCGTTGATAGTAAATGGAAAGCGTATCGGTCTGTCCGGTAAAACGGAAAACATAGGTAGTGGTATCGGAAGTGAGTGAGAGAGGGAGTGAAATTTGGTAGTTGGAACCGTTTAATGCGTCTTTCAACTGCCGTGTAATAGCCTCCTGGCTCACAGCATGCAATGCATAAACAGAATCCAGTTTCAACGAATCGCCGCGGAACCGGATCGTTGCCGAAAGCTCCGCTTGCGGACCGCAATCCGCACAGCTTTGTACGATCATTCCGGTCAACATCAGGATAACTGGTAAAAGATTCTTCATAGATGGGCCGGGAAGGTTTTGGATAAACGCGTAGACACATTTTCTTCAAACATCGTTGCCACAGGGTAATCGCTGTTTTTTAGCGTATTGAATCTGAATCAATAAAGGTGTATTTGATAAAAAACACACTATGGCAGCAGCACAAGCATTAGCAATTTCACAACCGACCATGTACTCAGAAGAGGAATATCTCCGGCTTGAAAACGACGCATTCGAAAAGAGCGAGTATTTCGAGGGACAGATTATCGCCATGGCCGGGGCCACGCCGAACCATAACCGGGTGAAGGAAAATATAGTTGGAGAACTCTATCCGATTCTAAAAAAGAACAAATCTTGCAAAAGCTGTTCGAGCGATCAGCGAATCCATATACCATCGAATTCGCTCTATACTTATCCAGACATCATAATCGTCTGCAGGCCCCAAAAATATGCCGAGCATGATCGTAACACAATTGTCAACCCGTCGGTGATTGTTGAAATACTATCGCCCTCTACCATGGATTACGATCGCGGCTTGAGATTCAGATTGTGCCGCGATATCGAAAGTTTGCAGGAGTATGTCACGCTCGGTTCACTGAGTGTGCAAGCCGAGGTCTGGCGACGCAATGCCGATAATCAATGGATACTGGCCGACGACGCTTTCTCCCTTACCGAATCTATAACCATTCAAACGATAGGCGCCACGCTGCAAGTGGCCGACCTTTACGACGGTACCGAGAATGTAAGCAGCCTGTTACCCCCGCTCAAAGAGTAATTTTCCTATATTTGCCCTTTAAACAATAAGGGGCATTTTGCTCCGTTTAAGATCAAAATTGTTTTTGAATAGAATCGACCTCTGTTTCATTCGCTTAACCATTCACTTTTTATTTCTGATATGATGCTTCTGCAAGCACTTACTGACTCTACTGCGGCTGCACCCGTCGCTGAGCAGGGCCTTTCTGTAATCGATTTGCTCGCCAAAGGGGGGTGGGTAATGTTGCCACTGGGATTGTTGTTCCTGGCGACGCTGTTCCTCATTATTGAACGTTTCCTGGGTATCGGTGCCAATGGTAAGATCGAGCCGCAATTCGTCGATAATGTGAAGGATTTTATTCAGCAAGGAAACCTGAAATCGGCTGAGTCGCTTTGCAGAAACCAGCGTAATGCTGCCGGCCGTATCCTGGAAAGAGCGATCGGTCGCATCGGTTATCCGATCAAAGACATTGAAACAACCATTGAGAATGCCAGCCAGATCGAAATCCAGCGTATGGAAGGAAATCTGCCTTACCTGGGGGTAATCGCAGGTATCGCGCCGATGCTCGGGTTCGTGGGTACGATTTCCGGTATCATCCGCATTTTCTACGATATTTCGATTTCGAATGACTTCAATATCAGTACCATCGCGGGTGGTATGTATGAGAAAATGATCACTTCCGGTTCCGGTCTGATCATCGGTCTGATTGCCTACGCGGGTTATCACTTGCTGAACATGAAAATCGACCGCTTTGCATTGCGCCTGCAAATGGCCGCGTCCGACTTTCTGGACGTACTTTCAAAGCCTGTTGCAGCAAAATAGATATTCAAGGGACAACCCATAACATTTTCCAATATGAAAATACGTCGGAAGAGCCGGTTTGCGCCGGAAGTGTTCACGCACTCGCTCAACGATATCATGTTCTTTCTGCTGCTATTCTTTTTGATCATCTCGACGATGTCCAATCCGAATGTGATCAAACTGATGCTGCCGAAGGCATCGGCTACGCAGCAGATGTACAAAAAACAGATTACGCTGTCGGTAGATGAGCATAAGGCCTATTTTATCGATAAAGAGCCTGTTCCTTTTGATAATCTGGAAACGCAATTGCAAAGTATTTTTGCAGGTGTGGAAGAACGTACCGTAGTGCTGCGGGTAGATAAGAACCTCGCTGTACAGGACCTCGTGGATGTGCTCGAAATCGGTGCTAAGAACGATATCAAAATGGTAATGGCTACGGCTAAATAAATTTAGAGAGAAAGGAAGAGGGAGGAAGGACAATGGAAAGGGTTTGAAGGTTTTGATCTTCAAACCCTTTTTCTGTTTCTATTGGTTTGCAGCGCTTTGATAAATCAGTTCCACGATGGATTGTAGGATAGCCCCTTGCTCTCCGTTGCAGATATTGGCGGGTTTGCCGTCGCAAAGATCCAGGAATGCAGTGGTGTTCTGCAATTGAGCGTCGGTATCAGCCAAATGCGGGAAGCGGATGTCGGCCAACTCGCCCGCGATTTCGGTGTGCACCGACAGCGGGAATAATTTGGCTCCGCCTTTTGTGCCGAAAACTTCCAGGTTGATCGTTTCCTCCTGTTCCATATTCAGGGCAAACGACGTGGATAAGGCAATGCTGACATTGCCCGGAAATGACAGATGTGCAAAACAGGCATCCTCAACTTCAAATGTAGCGGGGTTCCAGGCGCCTTTCAGTCCCTTTCCACCGGTCTTGCCAATGAAATCGTAGGTGTTCGCTACAATACGGGTGGGATGCTGGTAGCCTGTGAGGCCCAGAGCCAAATCGAGGATATGCACGCCGAGGTCGATCAGCGCACCGCCTCCCTGAATCGTTTTATTGGTAAAATTCCCCCATCCCGGAATCCCGCGGCGACGCAGGTAGTTGGCTTTGATATGGTAAATGTCGCCCAGGTTGCCGAGCGCATGATAACTTTTCAGCGTCGTATATTCCGGGGCATGGCGACGCTGGAAGTTGTAAGCCAGGGTTAAGCCCCTCTTTTGGGCCAGATCTGCCATTTCGCGTGCTTCGCTGGCATGCATAGCCGGTGGCTTTTCGCAAAATACATGGCAGCCGTTTTCAAGTGCCTGCATGGTAAATGGGTAATGCAGGTTGTTGGCAGTACAGTTAATCACAATGTCAGGCTTGCCTTCGCTCCGATACATTTCGTCGGGACTATCGTAGGCAAATGGCACACCATGTTTGTCGGCTAGTGCCTGGGCTTTGTGAATATCGCGGCTGCATATCGATACGGCTTTGACGCGATCGGATAATTTGGCCAATGCCGGAAGATGGTTCTGGTCGGCAATATGCCCGCCGCCGATGATAGCGGCTTTGAGGATTGACATAGAAAGAACAGGTTGCGTTTATTCTTTCAAATATCCGTTATTTTTCTTTGAGATACTTCCAGGAAGGCGTCGCGTATGCCCGGGATGTTACGCCGTAATTGGAATATCTTGCCTTATCGGTATTATTGTCGGCATTTCGATCGAATTTAGTTCTAGTGAGAAGCGTCCACGCTCCGCCATTGGCGATATCCGGCACTTTCCCGGATGCCGACAGGTCCAGCGTCCCATTCAGAAACGAGCCGATTTCATCCATCGTCGGAACTGGCGAGAATCCCTTGGAATTGAAATCCAGAAAGCCTTGTCGCTTGTCCTGATCGCCTTTGTCCAGTTTGAAATTGACTTCCAAAGTGTATTCCATTTCAACCGGTTTGCCGTTCTGTACCGCGGGATTCCATTTGGGCATTTCGTTTACTACACGAATAGCTTCCTTATCAATGCCATAGCCAATGTTTTTCAGGCTTTTGGCATTACGGATATCCCCATTTTTATCCACAGTGAAAGAGACGAGCGCGATCGCTTCCACATTTATTTTTCGCGCGGTTTCAGGATATTGAAGGTTCTGCATTAAATATTGCATCAGTGCTTCGTTACCGCCCGGGAACTCGGGCCGTTGCTCGATCACTTTCATGTCGTTGTTTTCGGAAGAGCGCTGAGCGCCAGTTGGAGCCGCAGTTTCGGCGCTTACCGGCTTCCCGACAACGACGGGTCCTGTGATTTGATTAACGGCCTTTTTCATGACTAGTAATAGCTCCGTCTGTGTACTCGCAACGGTCAATTCCAATGTTTGATAGGCGACGTGTGTGATCACCAATTTGGCATTTACCGGCACATTGTCCAGGTCAAACCAGCCATTTCTGTCGGTGGTCGTACCGCGGGTCGTTCCTGCGATAACGACGATCGCGTCTGCAACAGGCTCCTTGTTTTCGTCGGCGACATTGCCTCTCACACGGATGTTCTGCCCGGAGGAGGCATTCTCCATTCGGCTTACCACCTCCAACGGCGAACGTGACGCCGAGATGGCAAGCGAGCATACCACTATCGGCAGGACCAGCGCGTAGCGGGTCAGTAACCACCGTGAACTGCGTTTTTTGTAAATCATTTTGATCCGACTTTTTAGCAATGATGAATTGAAAAAGTGATTCGCTATTGCGATGTCCGGGCTACGCAAGGCATATGCGACCAGAAATGAGGCGTAATCGTTCCGGTTTGGCGCTGGTTGATCGGCCAGGTATTCGTGGACGGTCTCCATGGAGCGCTTGTAAAGCCAAACGACAGGGTTGACCCAGAAGCATATTTTCAACAGTTCGATGAAAAGGATGTCCGCAGTATGCCATTGCCGGATATGCTCATATTCGTGCCGGATGACCTCGTCGGGGTTGTGGCGATAATCGTGAGGGCTCAGAAACAACCAGCGAAAGAATGAAAACGAGCTTCCACCCCGATTACGGGCGTTTTCGGGCAGCATTACCAATGTATAGTCACCCATATCCATCCTTTCGCTCTCGCCTGCCATTTTGCGGAGCTTGAAAAGACCCGAGGCAAATTGCCATGCCAGGGCAAGCGTGCCGGCCGCATACAGTCCGCAAATCCAGGGTATTATGTTAAAGCCTGTTTCCGGTGTTGGGTTGGCGATCACGGCCACGGAGATCGTAGCTTTTTGATAGACCGCCTCGGGCACGTAGATAGTCCTGACCGGCTCGGCAAAATGGATAGCAGGCAATGCAAATGCAATCAGCAACGTGCCCAGCAGGTAAAAGCGGTTCCAGTGAAAGAAGGTATGCTTTCGAAACAAAAGCCAATAGCAGACATAAAACATCAGCCAGTATGCATTGACTTTTGCCAGATAGAGGAGCGTTTCCATGCAGGGCGCGTTACAGCGTGTTATTTGTCTTTTGTAATAATGGAAACCACACCGTTCGCACCTTTTGAACCATAAATTTTAGTAGCAGTTTCTCCTTTCAGGACGCTTATGCTCTTGATGGTGTTAGGGGCTATGTCGTCTGGTTTGAAGTTTTCTTCCATGGTTTCACCATTCAGAATGTAGAGCGGTTGATCTGCCGGGTTGGAAGTACCACGAATTGTAATCCTGCTGTCCGGGTCGTCTCCGGCCGTGAGGTCAGTCCTGTCTTCGAAAGTCTGAGCGAGCAGTGGTGCTTTCTCGTTGGTTTTTTGCGAGACTGGCTTGAACCCGACAATTGTTGTTTCATTGTCAATATTAGTGTCTTCGCCTACTTCTGCCAGCTGAAAATTAATGGGAACCGTAAATTTCACGCTGACGGCCTTCCCATCTTGTTTGCCTGGTGTCCATTTGGGGAATTTAGATATCACACGTACCGCTTCTTCGTCGCAGCCGTAGCCGATTCCCTTCAGAACTTTTACGTCTTTGATATCTCCTTCTGATGTCACGACGAAATTGACGAAGACCTTACCTTGTACATCAGCTTTGGAAGCCTTTGTGGGATACTTGATATTCCGCCCCAGAAACTTGAACATCTCTGCATTTCCACCCGGATATTCCGGTTGTACTTCCACCGCCTCCAAAACAGGGCCGGCTTCCATACGGTCACCTGACTTCACTGCTTCATTTTCCTTTGAAACCTGACTCTCGCAGCCGGCGACGAGCAATGCGCTGGTTCCGATCAGTGTTGCGGCAACCACATAGGTGCCGAGCATCCATTTGGATGTGCGATTCTTATAGATCATCTGAATACGGTTTTTTAATTGAGATGGTTTGAAAAAGTGGTTGGTCAGCGACGCGACAGGCGCATTGAGCGCATATGCGACGAGGAATTGGGCATAAAATTCACGGTTCGGGGCTTGCGCATCGGCCAGGTACTCGTGAATTTCTTGCAGTGACCGCTTGTACAGCAGCAGCACCGGGTTGAACCAGAAAATGGTCCTCATAATTTCAATCAAAAGAATATCGAGACTGTGCCGCTGATGCGTATGCACCATTTCGTGACGCAAAATGGCGTCGAAATGATTTTCATAGTCATTGCGGTTGATGACGATCCATTTCAGGAATGAAAAAGAACCCACCTGATTGGAGTCGATCAGGATCACCGTGCAATCTTCCAGTTCAATCCGCTCGCCGGCACGCAGGTATTGCACCAGTTGGGTAATGTTCTTCGTCAGTTGCGTAGCGGCTACGGCCAGTCCGGCGGCGTAGATCACCGTCAGGATTTGCATCCAGGTCCACGCTTCCGGTTCTTCCCGGGCCTGGCTGATCACCGTAAATGCCGAAGCATTCACCTGGTAGATCACGGGTAATTCGGGGGCGGAGGCGGGGTAAATGATCTCGGGTAACGCGAAAGCGATAAGCAGGGAACCCAACAGGTAACAGCGGTTCCATTGGAAAAATGTATGCTTGCGTAGCATCAACCAGTAACAGAGGTACAGCAGCACCCAGTAAAGGCTCACCTTGCCGATGTATATGAAATTTTCCATGGCTAACAGATGGTTTACTGGTCGTTTTTATGTTGGTTAATCAACTTCATGATCTCGTCGAGGTCTTTGGTATTGAGATCATTGTCCTTCACAAAAAAGGAAACCAGATTCGGTAGCGAATTATCGAAGTAATTGACCATCAGTTGCTTCATTTCGTGGCGTTTATATTCTTCTTCCGAAATGAGCGGATAATATTCGTGTGTTTTGCCGTAGGCGTTGTAACCCACCACCTCTTTCTTTTCGAGGATACGGATGATGGTCGACACAGTGTTGTAGGCCGGTTTGGGCTCCGGCATTTCGGCGAGGATGTCTTTGACAAATGCCTTTTTCAGCTGCCAGAGAATTCTCATGACCTCTTCCTCAGCCCTCGTCAGGTTACGGATTTCCATAATGTTTCTTTCTTTAAAATGGGTTATAAGTAATGGGTAATTCAAATGTATTACTATTTTGTTAGTTTCAAAACTATTTTATTAGTTATTGTAAGAAAATAAAAACCGTCACTGGGACATGTGACGGTTAACAGGTGTTACTGGAAGAATTTCGGCTCATTTTCGTCAACGTACCTTCCGATGTTATAGGACGCCCCTCCGAATATTTCAATTTCGACATCCCATGGAATCGTGTGCTGAGTGTGATCGTTTGCGGCAATGACGACTTTCTTGGGCTTCGTTAAGATCCATATGACTTTATCTGTCCCGAAATCCAATATCTTCTGCGTCTTTAACGCCATATAATTCTTTACGTCAAGCGCCTTTTCGAACTCAATGTTTAAGTCGACCTCAATCCAGATTTTTGGCGGCACCCGCGCGTATTGGTTTGTGATAGGAACGCTGCTTCGCTCAAAAATTAGAATATCGCCAGCTAGTGTGGTTCGATCGTTGAGGTAAACACCAGGCTCATTGGTCGCAATAAAATACTTGCGCCTATCAATCCCTTCAAATAGGGCACCAAGAATACATTCGATAACGATTGACTGTAAAGGACTACACCCCATGATATCTTCGATCGTCTTATCACCAGAAAGCACATCGCGGAAACCTTTATAGTAGTAGGGTTTTCCATCAATGATCTCACAGACCAGCGAAACCGGAATGTTTTCCGAGGAGTTTTCTGGGTAGGCTGTACCTGGTGTAGGTGAAGCTATCATAGTCTTATTGGTTAGCTCATAATCGAATATACAAAAATTAATCGCTGATATTCAATGCAATGTACAGGGTGACATGCTCGATGTGCAACCGGCAGAAAAAACGAAGGGCGACGGAATGTGATTCCGCCGCCCTTTTGGTATGATGCACGTAATGTTTACTCCACCACGCTCAACTTCACTGTGTTCGTCTTGCGCTGTCTCGAAACCGGCATGCTCAATGTGTTGATGAACACGTCGCCTTTCTGCAATTCACCTTTTTCGACGAGGAATGTTTTGATGTCCTCGATCAGATCGTCAGTCGAAACGCCCTGGTCGCGGTCGTAATAGAATACCTTGGTACCCCAGTACAATGCCAGCTGGTTCATCAGCATTCTGTTCGATGTGAAAATCAACAGATTCGCTTTCGGACGGTGGTGTGAAAGACGGAAAGAAGTGTAGCCGGAGCGGGTAATGCCGATGATCGCCGCAGCTTGCGTATCGCGTGCGAGACGGCAGGCGCTCATGACCACGTTGTCATTCAGTTTATAGGCGCCAGGGGTGTCGTTAACAGCCGCATGGTGTTTGAAATAAATGGTCTTGCTGGAAGCTTCCACTTTCAGGATTGTGTTGGTCATGCTTTCCACGGCCAGGATCGGATATTTACCCGAAGCCGTTTCAGCCGAAAGCATCACTGCATCAGCACCGTCGAGTACCGAGTTAGCCACGTCGTTCAGCTCGGCGCGGGTTGCGCGTGGGCTTTCGATCATAGATTCCAGCATTTGCGTAGCCACGATAACGGGCTTGCCGGCACGGTTACATTTCTCAACGATCATTTTCTGGATCATCGGAACCTCTTCGGCAGGAAGCTCAACCCCGAGGTCGCCGCGCGCCACCATGATAGCGTCGGTAGCTTCGATGATCTCATCGATATTGAGAATAGCCTCAGGCTTCTCGATTTTCGCCACAACGCGGGCCAGTTTGCCTTTGTTGGCGATATATTCCTTCACTTTCTGGATTTCCTCAGCCGTGCGGACGAACGACAAAGCGATCCATTCCACATTGTTTTCCAGGCCGAAGTCCAGGTCTTCGTAGTCTTTCGGGGTTACCGAGGGCATCGAAACCTTAGTGTTGGGCAGGTTAACACCTTTTTTAGATTTCAGGTAGCCTCCGTAGATAACCTCTGTAATTACATCAGTTCCTTCGATGCCTGTTACCAGTACTTCCAGTTTGCCATCATCCATCAACACACGGTCACCGATCTTCACATCATTGTACATCCCGTCGTAGGGCGTGCTCACTTTCTCGGCAGTACCCAGTACTTCTGTGTTGGAAAGAATGAGTTTTTTGCCGGGTTCGATCAGAACACCGTCTTTTTCAGCCACCAGACCGATGCGGATTTTGGGACCTTGCAAGTCTTGCAGAATAGCGAGGTTGAGGCCGTGCTCTTCGTTGATCTCGCGGATGTTGGTAAGTCTTTGCAGGTGGTCGGCGTGGGTGCCGTGGGAGAAGTTGAGACGGAACACGTTCACTCCTGCTTTGGCCAATGCATATAATGTTTCTTTCGATTCCGAGGCAGGGCCTACGGTTGCAACAATTCTGGTTTTTTTGGAAGACATAAAGTTAATGTGCAGTAAATGATGTTTTTATAAACAGTCCACGTCAATCACGACCTGGATGCTTTTTAGCGTCTTGTCAGTCAGAGTGTCAATTACTTTTTCCTGTATAAATGACTTTGCCGCCTTAAAATTAATCTTTTCTCGTTCAAGTTTGATGAGAATATCGAACAAAAACTGATTTCTTACTCTTTCGACCAGCGGGGGCTGTGGCCCCAGAACCCTGCTGGTGCCCAAATGAGCCGTCAGTTTTTCGGTCAGCACTTTCGCGGCCCGGGCGGCGGTACCCTCGTCGATATGCTTTACGGTAACTTTGATGAGCCGTGTAAATGGCGGGTAGCTGAACCGTTCGCGCTCCGCGATTTCGGTTTCGTACATACCCTGGTAATCATTATTGATGATCTTTTCGAGCAAAGGCTGTGATGGATTCGCGGTTTGGATCAGCACTTTCCCGGGCTTGTCCGCGCGCCTTCCCGCCCGTCCGCTCACCTGCGTAAGCATCTGGAACGCCCGTTCCGAAGCGCGAAACTCGGGAAAATGGATAATGCGATCGGCATCGAAAATGCCTACTACGCTCACATTGTCGAAATCGAGGCCCTTACTTACCATCTGCGTCCCTACCAATATATCAATGCCCCCTTCCTCAAAATCAGAAATGATTTGCTGGTAGGCGTTTTTGGCGCGGGTGGTATCGAGGTCCATACGTTGCACACGTGCCTCAGGGTACATCACATTGATTTCCTCCTCAATCTTTTCAGTCCCGTAACCCATCGTTTTCACTTTGGGTGAGCCGCAATGCGGGCAAGTCCGCGGCACCTCCTCCTTATGTCCGCAATAATGGCAGCGTAGTTCGCGGGCTTTCATATGGTAGGTGAGGCTCACGTCGCAGTTGGCGCATTCCGAAATCCAGTTGCATTCCTCGCATTGCAGGTAAGGCGAATACCCCCGACGGTTCTGGAAGAGGATCGTTTGCTCTTTATTTTTAAGGTTGTATTCCAAATGGCTGAGGAGCACGGAGGAAAACTCGTTCTTCATCTGCTTCTGCCGCTTTTCCTTTTTGGTGTCGATCAATTCAAAACGTGGCAATGCAGCATTCCCGAAACGCTGCTTCATTTCGACCAGTCCGTACCGGCCGCTTTGTGCGTGGAAATAGCTTTCCAGAGAAGGCGTTGCCGAACCAAGCAGCGTTTTTCCTTTATGCATGTACGACATAATCACCGCCACGTCGCGCGCATTGTAACGCGGTGCCGGGTCGTGCTGTTTGTAGGAGGTTTCGTGTTCCTCGTCGACGATAATTAAACCGAGGTTATCAAATGGCAGGAAAATAGCCGAGCGTACACCAACTACGAATTGAAATTTGCCATCCAGAATGCCTTTCCATACTTCGACTCGTTCATTATCGGAGAATTTGGAATGGTAAATACCCATCACATCACCAAAAACTTTGCGAAGCCGGATCACGATCTGGGTCGTTAGTGCGATTTCCGGCAGCAGGAACAATACCTGCGTGCCGCTTTCGAGCGCCTGTTTGATCAGCTCAATATAAACTTCGGTTTTGCCGCTGCCGGTGATCCCATGCAGTAGCACTACTTCCTTTTCAGCAAAGAGCTCGTGGATTTGTCGGGAAGCCTCCTTCTGGGTTTCGGTGAGTGTGATGGTGCCCATATTGCCCGTTGGAATATCATCAAAGCGGGAGACGAATATTTCGAACTGTTCGAAAATGCCTTTTTTAATGAGCGTATTCAGAGAGGCATCCGAAATGGTGTCATCCTGGCTGAATATCGATTTATCCAGACCTTTATAATTCAAATCCGGATTGTTGTAAACCGGGATGAAACTGAGGTATTTCAACAGGATTTCCTGCTGTTTGGGCGTTTTGTCGAGGTCGGCAGCGAGCCTGGAAAGCGCTTCATTGGTGGTGTAGGCAGCCGTAAGCCTGATTTTCTTCGCAACTTTCGGCTTGTAGCGTTCCTTAACCTCTTCATACAAAATTACCGCCCGTTTCCCGACCAGCGATTTGATAATTGAGGTTATATTAGATTTCTGCAAAAGCCTTTCTACTTCTTCGTAGGAAAGTGTCTGATGCTTTTTAATTTCTTCAACAACAAGAATCTCCTGATCCGTCAGCAACTCTTCATACTCAAATTCAGGATTTAACTGAATTCTCGACTGGCTGGTGATTTTTAACCCGGCAGGCAACGCTACATTCATCACTTCGCCGATATTGCAGAGGTAATATTCGGCTACCCAGGCGAATAGTTCCAATTGCTGCTGGGTAACGATCGGCTGCTCGTCGAGCAATTCCAGAATGTATTTTGCCTGGTATTTCACCGGCGGATTGGAATGCAGCTGCGCCACTACGGCCGTAATGACCCTTTTCTGCCCAAACTGCACGATTACCCTCGCCCCGACCTTGATCAGCGAGGCCATTTCCCGCGGGACCCGGTATGTAAACAGGTTCGGAATCGGTACCGGAAGGATCAGATCGGCAAATAGGGTGATTTCTTCCTCAAAAAGAGAGGTCATTGGTTCAATGCTTTAATTCGGGCGCAAGTTCGCAATTTGTGGTCAAGCAATCAACGAAACATCGAGTGTAGCGGCATGCGCCCAGTCGACCATCGCGTTGAATAGCCTTATCTGGCTGAATGCCCCGATGTCGCTTTCACGGATGTCGGCAGTTTCAATTATGCCTTGATCGAGCAGAAATGCGCGCTGGGTACCAGGTAAGAGCGGGCTCGCGGGCGTGAGCCAACGGTCGCCGTCGAGGAATGCGACATTGCAAAAGTTGGAATCAGTCACGAGTCCCTTCTTAATAATCAGGATTTCGTCCGCATCCCCGCGCTGCGCGTAAAGCGCATTGAGCGTATCCCGATTATCGTATTTATATCGGTAATCGATCTCATCATGATAAACCCGCCTTATTTTGCGGATGGCGCGACGGAAATAGGGTTCCCATTTGATATGATCGACGGTTTTATCGTAGGCAATGCGGCATTTGTGCATCGTACCGTCGACGAGGTCGGGTATATGAAGCAGTTCGGCTAAGTCCCATTTATCATCGTAACCCCATAATTCCCGGCGGGTTTTGTTCAGGCGCGCTTCGTGGTATGAGAGGTTTTTCAATTGCCGGTGTTCAACACAGATCGTTTCAAAGCACAGCATGCGGGGTGTGGCTAAATGGCAGATAAACTTTATCAATTACTTCCTGATATTCACTTTTGGCATTGCTCAATGCTGTAATTCCACCACCGCTTTTGAAAACCAGTTGATGATCCTGCTGCTCGATGAACCGGATCATCACGGCGCTTTCGAAGTTCTCCCCATCGAAATATCCCATTACACCCGTGTAATAACCCCGGTTATAATCTTCTGCCTCCTGAATGATTTCCAGCGTGCGGGGTTTCGGTGCGCCGGTAATGGAGCCGGCAGGTAATAGTTTTTTCAAAAGGTCGCCATATTGTCCATTGAAACCGGCTGGTAAAGTACCTGCAATTTCAGAACTAACCTGCAAAAGCGTTTTATCGGAAGCCTGAATGCGATCGATATAGCGGTAGCGCTCCACCCACACTTTTTCGGCCACCATACTGATGTCATTTCTAATCAAATCCACGATCGTGGCATGCTCGGCCGCCTCTTTATAGTCTGCAAGTATGACTTGCTCCGCATTCGGTATGGAGGCGTCGATGGTGCCTTTCATCGGGAACGAGGCAATGCGGTTACCTTGAATACGCACGAAAATTTCCGGGGAGAAGCAAACGAAGCGATTTTTGAACAATAGCCGGAAAGGCGCTTCACTGTGTCGGAATATTTGTTCGAGTGTCAGATTGGTTTCAACCGGCGTCGGTACAGAAAGATTGACCAGAAATGAATTCCCTGCATTCAAATGATGAAGTACGCAATCGAATTTGGGTTGGTAATCCTTGAAATCGAGCGGATGCTTGTCAAACTGAATATGCTCGGGAAGGTCGTCGCTGAATCCCGCAGCATCATTGGTAAAGCCATTCAGATGGAAGAGAATTTCCTTCGGATCGACGTCAGCGAGTTTCCAGGCAAGCGGTTTTTCGAATTGGTAGTCCACCAAAAAAAAGAACGGGGTTTTGGCTTTGCCCCATTCATTCAGTTTCTCCGTAAAGGCCCCGGCCGCGTTTTCCAAGCTAAAAAGTGGTATTATCAGACTTTTTGAACAGATAGCTAATTTACAAAGTTCAGAAACCAATAGCTAAATTAGAGGGTTAAAAGACTAAGGACGGTCAAGAGCAAAAGGCCGTCAGCCAAACAATGCACATTTACGACGCAATCATTATAGGCGGTGGCCCTTGTGGCCTCGCGATGGGTGTAGAGCTGGCCAAAAGCGGCCTCGATTACCTGATCCTCGAAAAGGGAAACCTGACCGAATCCATTCGCCGGTATCCACGACGGATGAAGTTTTTCTCGACTGCTGAAAATATCGAAATAGGCGGCATTCCATTTGCAATTTCGGACGTCAAGGCCAACCGCAACGAAGCTTTGCAATATTACCGGAAGGTGGCGGGATATTATCACCTGAATTTCAAGCTCTTCGTGGATGTGGACCGGACAGAAAAGCAGGCGGATGGTACTTTTCTGACGTATTCGAATGATGGTCAGGTGTTTCAATCCAAAAATGTGATCCTGGCCACGGGTTATTTCGACGTGCCGCGCATGTTGAATGTGCCGGGGGAGAACTTGCCGCACGTTTCACATTATTATGATGAGCCATTTAAATATTCCTATACGAACGTGGTGCTGGTAGGAGGTTCCAATTCGTCGGTGGAGGCCGCATTGGAATTGTATCGCCATGATGCGAAGGTGACCATCGTGCATAAGGAAGCGGATTTCCGAACCAAAGTGAAATACTGGCTGGTACCGGATGTGAAAAACCGGGTGAAGGAAGGGAAGATCCATACGCGGTTCAATTCGGTGACGCGGGCGATCGAGCCAGGGAGGCTTTTGATCGAAAATACCGAAACAGGAGAACAGGAATGGCTCCCGGCTGATTTCGTGTTCCTGCTGGTAGGTTACCTGCCCGACGAGCATTTACTCGCGCGCTGCGGGGTGACGCTTGACCCGGTTACGAAGGTACCAGAGTACAATTCGGAAACTTTTGAAACGAATGTGCCCGGTTTGTATTTATGTGGGACTGTTTTAGCGGGTGTATTTACTGAAAAAGTATTTATAGAAAACGGTCGTGAGCATGCGGCTGCTATCGCTGATCATTTGGCCGGGCGCGAAGTTCGGAAGGTGAATGAGTTGATTGATCGAATCTAAACTGCCACGAAGGCACGGCTGCGGCCGACCGTGAATGAACACGAAGCTCACTGATCGACCAATATCAGCTTCTTCTTTTTCTTTTTAGACGAAATCTTCTCGATTTTGCCAATCAAACCATTGGCCCCGACGCCGTAACCTACATTTCCGGCGAAACTTAGGGAATGGAACCCTTCGGTACCGAGTGAAATCCAGCTTTTGCCGCGGTCAAGGGAGACACTGTTGCCGGAAGGCCCGGAGGCTACTAATGCATAATTGTCGGAGCGGATCTGCGTATCGCCGTTCCAGGTGGCGTTGGTTTTGTGGTAAATGGCTACCGATTCTTTCAGGCCGGTGGGCTTGGTCATGCCGGATAATTTCCAGGTAATGCCACCGTCTTCGGTTAAAAGCACGTTTTGCGTTGAATCCGTGGTCTTTTTATAGTCTCCACCTACGGCTATTCCATCCTTTTTGGACCAGAATCTCAGTCCGAAAATTCCGCTCGTCGGTCCGGCGGGTAATGGGGTAGCGGCTACCTGCCAGGTTTGTCCATAGTCTTCCGACCTGAATACCCTTGCCATTTTACTGCCGCCGGTTCCAATGAAAACGGTTCCTTTTCCATTGGTAAGAATAGAGGTACCGCTTGCTGCGAAGCATGCCTCTCCGGGTTCGGCGGTCGGGCGTTTGTCGAGTGGAAGTTCCTGCCAGCTATCACCACCGTCTTCGGTTGTGAGAATGAAGAGTCGGCCCTGGGTCGGATCGCCAAGGCAAATACCCTTATTTTTGTCCCAAAAGTCGATTCCATCCAGAAAAACCCCATTTTGTGTAGTTTGGTACACAAGCTTCCAGCTCTCTCCGCCGTCCTCGGTTTTGTAGATTTTCGCTTTATCCTTTTCCGATTCGCCGGCACTCATTGCGATGGCGACTTGCTTATCGAATGCATGAATGTCGCGGAAGTCGAGCGAGTCGGCACCGGAAACTTTATACGTCGTCCACGTGTGCCCGCCATTGGTAGTCTTCAAAACAGTGCCCCGGGTGCCGCCAATCCAGCAGGTGGTAGGGGATACGGCATGTACTGCGCGCATATGGATCTTCGTTTTGATATCGATGACCTTCCATTGCGCCGAACTTTCTCCTGCCATAGCCAGGAAAAGGGATGAAAGCAGGAGTGAGAAAATGCCGTTTATGGAAAATCGGCGCGCTGACTTGCGAAGTGGCACAGTATTTTGTTATTTTCAGTTCTAATGTTTTATCAACACAAAATAGGGAATTCGTATGAACAAGAACCAAAAATTTTTGATTGGCTCGATCGGAGCACTGTTAACAGGCATCGCGATTGGCCTTTTGGTAGCTCCTAAAGACGGAAAAGAAACCCGCAAATTGATCAAAAATAAGGCAAATGACCTCGGTGGAAACGCGAAGGATAAATATGAGAAAAGCCTTGAAGAACTATCCCACCTGGCCGACAGGCTCAAAGAAGGGTTCCTGAAAAACGTAAGCAGCGCAAAAGAAAAAGCAAATGGCGTGGCCGACAATGTGAGCGAAAAAGTTCGCGGCGTAGTCAACAACAATGCTTAGTAACTCCGATATTCACGACATTGAAAGGGTTGTTTCCGATAACGAAGCAACCCTTTTTGTTATTCGGACTTAGGGTATTTTGGTCACTATTTCGCTGATTACCTGATTGATACCTTCGATAAAATTCTTCGTCTTCTCAGCGATAATGCCGCTTGCCCCGCCCTGCCAGACCATCCGGTTATTTGCAGCATCCACCAGGTCGATCACGATCGTGCCCTCGCGGTATTTCCCGGTTACTACTTCTTCGCTTTTCCAGGAGTAGCGTCGCTGACCCATGTAGCGGGGCAGGCCGTCGGTACGGAAGTCTGTTTGCCGGGTTTGCAATTGTTCCTGCACATTCAATGCGATATTAATTTTCAGAGTCGGGTCGCGTGCCTCGTCCAGCCCTCGAGCTTGCAGATTTTTGGCAATGGCTTCCTTGATAATGCCTACGTTTTTTTCAAAGTTTTTGGAAACAGTATCACCTTTGGCTTCAATGTCATAAAAACCGTAAGTAGGGTAGTCCGAGAGCTTGAAGGAATCTTCTTTTTTGACTTTCAGTAATTTATAGGACGGATTGCACGCGGTAATCAGCAAGACAAGGCACAAAAGGGCCAGTGCATTTTTCATGACAGCGAATATTTAGGTTAAATTATCCGATTACGCTTCCCAATTCCTTGGCGGCTGCCATGCTGATGCCCTTATAAAAGCGGTACTCATTCATAATGGCATCTTGTTCTTCGCTTGTTTGCGCCTCCGCCATATTTTGAATACATGTCTTCATCTTTTCTTCGACAAAGGCCTTTTTTAGCCGCAGAATGTTGTTGAATGCCGTTTTATCGAGAACGTCGGTCTCAAACGGTACATAAATTTCATATTTTTCTTTCCAAAGTTCGCTAAGGTGGTGCTTCTGCGTCACCCAATCAATGGCGAGGCTTCTGATCTCAACTTCATGATGTTGCAAGAAATAATCGGTAGTTAGAACTTGGCTCCTATTAAAATGCTCCCTGAAAAGTGTAAGTAGATGGCTATAAATTGGATCCTTGAAGTTGACGTCCTTGATCTGGTCCAATACATATCCGCAGACCGTAATGCCTGGTTCTAGTTCCTGGGTACCGTGGACAACTAGCAACTTTACAAACGCTTCCTCCTGGTAATGCAGTTTGGTCCGTTGAAATGTTTCGGGTGCAACTTCTTCGGGAACAAAAGGATTTACATCGGGCTCGCCCGCAAATGGTCCGAAACCGTCACTAAACAGCGCGTCCAAATCCGCGGGACTTTCAGGTCCGGGGCTTTGCGGGTTGCCGAATCCCGAAGCCGGGTTGGATTGCCGCGGTGGCCGCTCGTTCGATTTGGCAGTTTGCTGCTTCCGCATCAGCTTGTTGCCTTCGGTGATCAGCATTTGCTCGTCCACCCGCATCATTTCCGATGTGCGGTGGAAAAACACCTGCCTTTTGATCGCGTCGGGGATTTTGACGATGCTGTTGACAACTTCCTGGATCACCGCCGCCAACCGGAAGGGATCGTTTCCGGCGTCCTGCAACAGGATTTCCGTCTTGAAGGTGATAAAATCCTTCGAAGCCTTCTTCAAATGCGCTTTGAATGCTTCGGCACCTACCCTGCGGACATAGCTGTCGGGGTCTTCGTTGTCGGGGAAAAGGACGACATTCACATTCAGACCTTCCTCCAAAACAAGGTCGAGTCCACGCAATGCTGCTTTGATACCCGCCATATCGCCATCATACAGAATGGTGATATTCGGCGTGAAACGGCCGATCAACCTGATTTGTTCGACCGTGAGCGACGTTCCGGAAGAGGCTACGACGTTTTCGATCCCCGCCTGGTGCAGTGAGATGACATCTGTGTATCCTTCGACCAGGTAACAATGTTCCAGGCTGCGGATTGCATTCTTGGCCTGGTAAATGCCGTACAGGACCTCGCTTTTATGGTAAACTTCGGTTTCGGGCGAGTTGAGGTATTTTGGCTGATTTTTGTCAGACTTCAATATCCGCGCCCCGAACGCGATCGTCTTACCTGCAACATTATGGATCGGGAAAATGACCCGGCCGCGGAAACGGTCGTAACCTGCGGTATGGCTGCCCTCCTTATGAATGAGTAGCCCTGCTTTTTCAAGAATTTCGGCCGAGTAACCCTTTTCTAATGCTTCTTTGGAGAATGAATCCCAGTTGTCGAGGCTGTAACCCAGCTCGAATTTCTTGCGGATTTCATTCGTAAAACCACGCTCCCTGAAATAGCTCAGACCGATTGCCTGGCCTTCTTCGCTGTGATGGAGCTGGTGCTGGTAATAGTTTTTGGCGTAATTGAGGATGATGTACAAACTCTCCCGCACATTCTGCCGGACAGTTTCCTCATCGGTCAGTTCCTCTTCCTCAATTTCAATATTGTATTTGCCCGCCAGGTACCGTAACGCTTCACCATAACCGATGCCGTCGATATCCATCACGAACTTGATGGAATCGCCTGCGGCGCCGCAGCCGAAGCATTTGTAAATCTGCCTTACCGGATTGACATTGAAGGATGGAGTCTTTTCGTTGTGAAACGGGCAGCAGGCGCCGTAATTAGCCCCTTTTTTCTTTAAGGACACAAAATCCCCTACCACTTCCACAATATCTGCGGCTTGCTTGATCCTCTCTACCGTTTCGGGGTTAATGCGCATAATTTTCTAATGTTCAGTTCACGCGGTCGCGCAGCTTCACCGGATTTTTCTTCTTGTCGAGCTGCATATTGAGCAATTCTACGAAGAACGAGAATGCCATCGCGAAATAAGCGTAGCCTTTCGGGATTTCGTAGTGGAATGCTTCTGCGACTAGCAGCGTGCCAATCATCAACAAAAATGACAGCGCTAAAATTTTGATGGAAGGGTGATTATTTACAAAATCCCCGATTTTAGCCGCGAAAGCGATCATAATGAATGTGGACGCGATGACCGCAACGATCATAATCGGTACTTCCTTTACGAGGCCAACGGCCGTCAGCACGGAGTCGAACGAGAAGATAATGTTCAGTAAGGCAATCTGTACCAACGCGCTGCCGAATGACATCGATTTTTTGTCTGAAATATCACCCGATGGCAGGTCTTCCGGCTCGCCTTCGAGCTTGTGGTGAATTTCTTTGGTAGTACTATAAAGCAGAAAGAGCCCGCCGCCGAGCAGGATCAGGTCACGCCCGCTGAAACCATGGCCGAACAGGTTCAATACATCTTCTTTGAGACCGATAACCCATGAGATGGCAAACAAAAGTGCAATCCTTAGCACCAGCGCGATGAGCAAACCATTGTTTTGCGCTTTTTTTCTTTGATTAACAGGCAGTTTGCCGGAAACGATTGTGATGAAGATTACGTTGTCTATTCCAAGGACGACTTCCAGCAATGTCAATGTAAGCAAACTGATGAGCGCGTCGGTGGTAAAAAGTGATTCCATGAATGAGTTGGTGAGTGTTAATTGTACGAAAGTAATCAGGCAGAGTAGTTTGAGCAATAATTACGCCAATTTTCCGTAAATTTGAGGTATATGGTATTCCGGCAGAAAATTTTTATGGAAATGTCCATTATTTTCTGATTAGAATTTAGAAATTCGCATCCTAAAGTTTTTTTCTGATTACTTTAGTTTGTTATTTTGCGGTACTGAAATTCAATTTGAAATTTATCCGAGCGATATATAGATATTAAAAATATAGTGTGTGTATAGTGTGAAACAGGGCATGGAAATTTTTCTATGCCTTTGTTTTTTATAGACTGTTTATCAGTTAATTAGGGTTGCTTCCGCTCGATCTCCCGATACAATTCAACCAGCCTGGCTACTACATCGGGCATTTCGTATGGCACGGCAATCAGTCGCCGCGCTTCTTCCAGTTTTGCCGTTAAATCGGTTTTCGAAAAGTCCTGAAAAACACTGCAAAATGGCGGCCTCTGAACTGCCGCAGATGCTAATACGGGTATTCCGAGTTCACGCGCTTCATGAATCGACAGCGAGATACCGTCGGTCGTTGTATTTCGGATGAATGCGTCGGAAAGCAATAAAATACTTTTGAAATCATGTAAGTAGTTGATAAAAAAGATGTTGCCTGGAATGTGTGTTGCATGTTGCTGAATGTACGATTGATAATTGCTTGATGGGTCCGATATCAGAAGTTGATATGCCGGATAATCGGCGAAGCGGTTGACCATTTCTGAAATGCCGTAGATCTCCCGGCCGTTTTTATCGAATGTCAGATTCCAGGCATTCGTGCAGAATGTCGCCCGATAATGCTTGCGGCGGCACATTATAAAGGCTTGTAAGGGCGCCGGCAGCGGTAGTATTTCCGGGTCAGTGATATAGGTTGAAATTTGGCATGCGCGCGGGTTGCAGCGCAGTGCCTGTAACAGGCTCGTGCGCTCCTGCACGATGGGCACATGCGCGAGGCGTGCGGACAATGCAACCGCCCGGTTTCCCGGCGAGCGATATCTGCCCCAGCATCCGTGATAAGTAATGATCAGTCTTTTGCCCGTGAGCCGACAGAGCACGGCTGTTACTACTTGTGCAACCGGGTTTGAGAAATGGATGTGGATGGTATTATGTGTAGCTATTTTGAACAGAATTTTGAGTATTGAAACCTTCCCGTAATCGCAAAAGTCGAAATCAAGATCCATTTGCCGCATACGTCTCGTAAGCCGTTGCACGTGCATACTCACGCCTCCGACCGGTGGCGGCATTTTTCCGATAATCAGGAGTTTAGCCACGATCGGTAATGGATTTGTTTCCGGCGATTTTGGAATAATAATAAATGCAGATGAGGAGTACAGGTGCTATACAATTGATTGTGAGGCTCCTGGCTGGTATAATCACAAAGACATAACCAACCGAATGCACAAATAGTAAGTAGCAGCCCAGTGTAATGGGTAGTATCCGGTATGAACGCCGCGGCGCCGTGGCCTTCAATAGCTGACAGCCTAATGCCGCAAAGAGCCCGTACAGATACAATATCCCGACTAACCCTTGTTCAGCCAGGATCGTGAAGAACATGGAATGAGCTTCGCGGTAGCCCGGACCGAGCAGCTCGAAACTCCCTGTACCGTGCCCGAAAAGTGGGCTGTCGAGAAACAGCTGATAAGCCAGTCTCCGGATCTCCACCCTTCCGCTCACTTCCTGGATTTTTTGTAAAACCGGCCCGACAGTCTGAAAATCCGCAAAACGCAGCTGCCATGAATATGCCAGATCCGGATTAATGAGATACATGAGGCGATCAAAACCTGCGACGAGCAGTATACCTAGCGCCATAAGCCAAAGCAAATGCTTCCATTTGCTGACGATCCGTATGGAAACAAGCAGGTAAGGCAGCACAATAAGGACTGCTCCGCGAGAAAAGGACAATATAACTACGAGCGCAAAAAGGAGTATGAACAGCGGAAGTAAAAGCCAGGAGTAACCTGTGCGCATCGCATAATGTATTGTAAAGGGCCAAAGGAGTATGAAATAGGCCATGGTTACATTGGTATCCGAGATATTTCGGGTCACCAGCAGGTTGCTGGCACCTCTATATTGGGCGCCGAAAAACACGAGGCCAAATGTGCCGAGCGCCAATAGGATGAAGGTGAGACAAAGTGACCGTTCCAGAAGCTCCGGAAATGAGGGATGCCGGCACAGCATGTTGAGATACAGGAAATACGAGGGAATGGTGACAAGGAGCAATACAAAAGCACCCGTGATGATGCCTGAGATGTTTGGCGAAATGGCGATGAACAGGAAGTTGAATACCACCCATGATGCGATCAGGCCCTTTTCAATGCCTGTAAGGTTCGTTTTATAGCGGATTAGTGTGGAGAACATGTAGAGATCGGCCAACAGGAAAGGAAGTAGTCGCCATAAGGAATTGGCTCCCGCAGGAAAGTCGTATTTCTGAAACAGGTGTAAAAACTGGCTCAGAACAGGTATACTGAGCACATAGAAAAGTTTGTGTTCCGACGGGAAGAACAGTGAGAGTGCGCAATAGATATAGAAGCCGAAAACGAACACCGTTTGAAGGGTACTTTCACCAAAAATGAGCAACGAATCAAACAATAGGATAGCGGCCCAGGCCATTCCGACGGATAGCATGGCCATGCTGCTCGCTGCGACGATCAGCCTAACCATTCCCGGATACATTGGGTAGCCAAAGAGACGGAATCGGGTGTGGCGTGATGAATGACGGGTTCTACAACACTCCCGAGATTGTCAGGAGCATCGCCGTCTGCTAATATTTTATCCAGTTTCTCAAACAATTCGCGACGACTGTAGACAAGCGGCTCTTTCAGGCAAGCAGGAAGCAGCTGTTGGTGAGAATAGTCATAAAACCGCTTCATGGATTGCGCATAATGCACACTTGAATGGGCGTCGTAGGCGATGCTGATACAAGGTTTGTTACAGGCAAAGGCATCCAGCAACATGGTGGAGGCGACTTGCACGCAAACCGCGCACCGTGCTAGTTGCGAATGCAGCGTTTCAAGGAAATCGACGGGCGGCAGCTGATTGGGATGCCGACCAAACGGGTGGAAAAAGTGAACGTTTTTAATCCCGATAAAACGGTCGTACCGCCTCGGATCGTCGCCGGGATGGCATCTTACCAGAATCACAACACCGGAGCGATTTTGTGCATATTTGAGCAGGTCGCAGATCAAATAATTCTGGCAGGCATGGTGCTTGATGGCGCCCGTCGCAAAAAGGATGATCGGGGTTCTAGGAGAAATTTCCGGGATACCTGTTAAATGATGATTTCGACTCGGTTGTTTCTGGAAATAGACATCAAATCGGGGAATACCCGCGATGTGCACCAGCGCATGATCTCCCAATGCTGTGTAGAACCGGTCATATTCGAGGGCTATCAGGTTGTTCCAAACCAGTACCATGTCAGATTTCGCGTTGATGACCCCTTTTGAAGTCAGATTGTCCCAACTGATGACGATCGATATGCAGGGAATTCCATGAACCCTAAGTGAATTGGCCATAGCATTTTCGCGCAGATCAAGTGGAGAAGTTGATATCACTGCCTGGAAACTATGCTCGACAACCGAAGCGTGCAGGTCCGGCAGCGTTGTGCTGCGAATAAGCCAGTTTCTGATGAAGATTAACAGCGAGCCGCTCAGCAATATGAGTGAAGGGCTCTTTCGGGAAATGCAGAAAAGCCAATGGGCGACCTGGCTCCGTTCCAGGAGTTTGATACGAATAGTGTCCAGGTTAAAATAGTGCCCAAAAAGCAACATCTGGATGGTGCGAAGCCATTTTAAAGGCTTTGAAACTGTTGGAACAGACGTAGGCAACAGGGCCATATTCAATCGAAAATGTTCATTAAGTCGTTTGATGTCCTCGGCGGTCAGTAAGTCCGACATGACAGAAACCCTGTAATGTCCACTGAGCTCGGCCATCAGGCCGGAATGAATTACGTTAATAATCGCAAACGGATTGGTAATCAATACGAGAATATGTTTTTGGTCTGCTCTTTCCATTGTTGAACAAGGTTTTCGGCCTGCATCCAGTCGGCCGGTGTGTCGATATTGATCCCAAATGCGTGTTCATTCAGCCACGCTGTCGTTTTTCCACCGGTAATCAGTCCCTCGCGGATTAGTGATGTGTGCGCAATGTAAATCTCGCCGTCGCGATGATAGGCTGCGGGAAGGTCCTGCCGTCGGGTAAACATAGGACGTCCCTCAGCATGGATGGCTCTTTCAAGCCCGTTTTCCCCGAAAGCATATGCCCAGAAGGGGTTGAAGGTATCGGGGATTTTTCGCAAGGTGACCAGGCTGTCGGCGTTTTGCTGAACAATGCGACGGATAGTGTCGTCGATCATCCCTGGTACGCGGAACGGGCAAGTAGGTTGGAGCAATACGAGGTATTCGAAGCATCCGTAGTGCTCTTCGGCATAGTTCAGCGCATGAACCACTACATCGATCATCGGGGTGTGGTCCGTGGCCAGATACGCGGGCCGCAAAATCGGTGCGGTTATCGCGGCAAAACAATTGGCAAAGAATGCAGTTTCCGGACAATCCGTGGAAACGAGGATCATATCCAGCAGCTCAGACTGTTCCGCTGCTTCAAAAGTGTATTGGATCAGCGGCATTCCGTCAAGCAATTTCATATTCTTACCGGGAACCTCTTTGGACCCCATTCTCGCCGGAATGAGGCCCAGGATTTTTGGAAATCGAGTCATTAGTTGGAGAGAATGTGTTTTTTGAGAATAAACGGAATTGTTGCGAGCTGTCCGGCGATCTGCTGCCCGGCGTTGCCTTTTCCATACAGCGTTACAGGCGCGAAAGGCGCATGTATGAGCTGGCGTCGCACGGCAGAAATAATAGCTTCGGCGTCCGGTGTGCAATCCGTTACGTTCGGGCCCCGCTCGCGGCCGTTTTGCCTGCTTCCGATATTCACAGCAGGTACACCTAATGCACTGCATTCGCGTATCCCGACGCTGGAATTACCGACAAAGCATGCGCATTTTCGGAGCAACTGGATGAAGTGAGTGGAGTCCATATTTTTGAAGAAATGAAAGGGAATGTCGGGATGTTGTTCACGAAATGCGCGAATCCCCTGGGCGGTACCCGCGGTTCCGGGGTCGGCATTGGGCCAAAACCAGATGGTGGGCATGTTCAGGGCTGCTATGGCATGCAGGGTATTGCTGATCTGCCATTGGGAATGCGCAGCTTCGGTAGTTACGGGATGTTGCAATACCATCAAATAGGGAATATTCAAATCAGGTCTGGATCCAACACCTCCATAAGTTTCGTACGGGTTGAAATTGCAATCCTCATGCTGGTACACTAGGTCGATGGACGGGCAGCCGGTGTGGTAAACCTTGTGTGGTAAAAGCCCCATGCGAATGAGGCGGCCCCGTGCATTTTCGGTCGCGGTAAAATGTAAATCGGCCAGCTGAGAAATGCTGTTCCTGATCCGGTCGTCGATGTTGCCGGTAACTTCGCCACCCTGGATGTGAGCGAGTGGGATGTTCATATTTACCGCCGCGATTGCCGTCGCGATAGTTTCGAACCGATCAGCGACGGTTACCACCACATCCGGGCGGTGATTGGCAAAGAAAGTAGCAAGTTCGATGACAGCCAACCCGGTTGTTTTGGCCGAAGCGGTGCTGCTTTCTACATCCAGCAGGTTTGGGATAATGGCTGAAATCGGTAGGTTCTCCGCTTCCAGGTGGGGGAGAATGTTTCCAAATCGATCGGCAAGCGCACTGCCGGTTACGACAATTTGTAAAGTGAGTCCGGGATGGGCATGGATGGCTGTCAGCACGGTTTTAACCCGGCTGTAACTGGCCCTGGCTGTGATTACGACGCAGATTTTACGCATGGTGCAGATGATTTTCGGTGAGGAACTCCCACTTGGCGATATCCCGGGTAAGGGTTTTACCCAAAACTTCCTGATACCTTGCCGCCGCTACGCCAAAACCGGCCGGTTTTTTGGTTTCGAGATCCGAGCATTGGATCTGTTCACCTTTTCGCAGATCGCGGTTGACGGCCAGTGACTTACCGAACATGCTTTTCAGCCTTGAAAAAGCAGCATTCGCGTCCTTGTTCACAGGGAAATTGAGAGCTGTTTCGATTTTACGTATGCCGGCAATCAGCGTGGTCGCTTGTCGTAAAGTCAGCGACGACAACGCGTCGGGGTTGGACATCCGCTTGTCGAATGTGACATGGAATTCGAGCAGGCGTGCACCGAGCGCGGCCGCGGCCAGGCAAGCGAAAATGTCACCCGAATGATCGGAGAAACCTACTGCGACCTGGTAACGCTGACTCATTTCAAACATGACATTCAGCCCCCACTGATGCGGCTTTGCGGGGTAAGCCGTTGTGCATTGAAGAATGGAAACCGGCGTACCCCGAGATTGCAGAAATCCCATGGCCTGATCCAGTTCGACCCATGAACTCAACCCCGACGACAGTATCACCGGCTTGCCCGTGGCTGCTATCTTGTCGAGCATGGGCAGGTTATCTACCTCGCCCGAACCGATTTTAAAACCGAATACCCCGATCTCATTGAGCAATTCCACCGCGGCCAGCGAGAATGGACTTGCGAGAAAATCCAGTCCCGCCTTTTCGCAGTGTTTTTTAAGTCCAGCCCATTCCTCGAGGCTAAATTCCATGCTTTTCCAATAGTCGAAGCGGGAGCCGTTCTGGTAGGGGATTTTGACGCGAAAATCTTCATAAATACTGCTTTCCGCGTCGGCGATATGAACCTGGAATTTGGCCGCGTTGGCACCTGCGTGAGCGAGCGCATCAATGTACGCATGCGCGAGGCCGATGCTGCCTTCATGGGCCTGGCCAATTTCCCCGATAACATAAATGTGTTGTTTCATAGGTGTGTTTTTACTGGTTGAAATGGATATTAATAATAATTGTATTGGTACCGGTGGAGGTAGCGGGTGCCGTTGAGAACCACGTGTAAATCAGGCAGGAGTGCCTGTGTGCGGGCATTCTGTATTTCGCTGAGCTGATGATTGAACGTGAAATGTTGCCGTACGATGTACAATGTCATGTCGGCGTACGGGCCGAGTAGGCGCGCATCGGTTACCAGGCCAACGGGCGGGCTATCGAGCAGCACATAGTCGTATTCCACTTTGAACGTCGAAATGAGGCTGGCAACTTTTGGAGAAAGCATTATTTCGCCAGCGTCGGGGTATGAGGCCCCGGCCGCGAGAAAGTCAAAGGGCTGCACGGCATTACTTTGTTGAATGAGTGGTTCATTTCCCAATACGATGCACTCCGTGATACCCTCGGTCCGTAGGTTCAGGAGTGCGGCCAGAGATGGTTTTCTGAGATCGAAATCGATGAGCAGAACCTTCTTGCACGCGAGCGCGAGCGACTGTGCGAGGTGCATGGCGACGAACGATTTCCCTTCATTGGCCATGGCCGAAGTGAGTAAAATTACCGTATGCTGCCTCGCGCCTGTGACAAATTGGATATTTGTGCGTAATGAACGGAATTGCTCCATAATGAGGCTACGGTTATTTGTCGTTTTGAACAAAGCCGAACGGTTCTGCTGGCTGATTTCTCCGAGTATCGTCACATCGCATTGGCGCAGAATGTCCTCCTTCGACGTGACTTTTCCGTGGAATGTTTGCCGGATGTAGAGCGCGCTGACCGGCGCCAGAATGCCGGCAAGTAATGCGACCAGCATCGTAAGCTGCCGGTTAGGATAGGAAGGTAACGGGCTGGCTTTGGGCGGATCGATAACCCTTGCATTGGCGATGTTGGCCGAACGGGAAATCGCCGTTTCCATTCGTTTTTTGAGTAAAAACAAATACAGCTCCTGTTGAATACCCTGCTCACGGGTTTGAGATAAAAATGCGCGCTGGTGCCCGGGCAGTTGAGAAATTTCAGCTTCGAAGTCTTTGCTATACGCTTGGATAGCGCCAATGCTTAGCGATAGTTCCTGTTTCTGTTGTTGAATTGCTTCAAAAATTTGGTTGCTCAAAGCCTCGATCTGTTCGTCGAGCGCCCGCACGTCCGGATGGTGCCGCCTAAGCGAGGCGAGCGCTTCCACGCGTGCGAGCTGTATTTCATTGTATTTTCTGACCAGAGTGGTGAAATTATCGTCTTGCGGATATAATGCAGAGGGAATGGCAGTACCAGGCTTTTCATGCAAATGCGCTTCCAACAATCGCACGATTTTCAGCCGAACAGCCAGTACTTTCTCCTCTGCAGCATTGGCGGCCGACCGTTGAAGTGCCTGGCGACTGTTCTCGGCCATATCGATCATCCTATACTGCCTCCGGAAACGTTCGATACTGGTTTCAACCCGGGCCAGTTCGGTCGAAATACGTGTAAGATTGGTGTTGATGAATGCAATGGTGTTATCCGCTATTTTGTTTTTCTCTTCAATACTTGCTTTTTGATACCTGAGGATTAGTTGTTTCAAAATAGCTTCGCCTTTCCGGGGTAAAACATCCTGAATGGACAGGTTCACCAAACTGGCTGTTTTGTTTGGCGCCTGAATGCTCAAAAAATGGGCATAATGGTCGAGTACCGCTTCGGTTGACGATATTTTAAAGGAATATTGGTAATCGGAAGCGGGTTTGAAACAGGTAGTATCGACGATCGCCAGGCCGTGCGGCAATGCCAATTGGTGGCCGAACCGGCCGTTGTAAATGCTGTCCGGTGTTTGGAGCATAAATGAATCTCCGGGCGTCGTTGAGATGCGATAGGTTACCGGTTGAGCAGGAAGATGTTGGAGAAACCGGATTTTGTAAGGTGTTTTCTCGTAAAGTTCGGTGGTTTTGAGATGGCCCGAAGCAAAGTATTGTGTAGTTAAATGCAGATCACCGACTACCTGGCCCAGCAATATGCGGCTTTTGAGTATCTCGATTTCGTTTTCCACGCTGCTGGTAGCGTCGGGCAGGCCGAGTTCTTCGAGTAATGCAGTTTCATGAAAATCGCTTCCCCTCGAATCATCCTGGACCATTAACGATGCGGTAACCGTATAATGCGGTGTTTTGTAGCGCAGAAAGGCCCACCCGAACGCAAGAGACAGCAATGGCGAAATGAGGAACCAGTACCAACGAAACTGAATGGCTTTCCACAGTGGGTTTTCGACCCAGTCCTGGAAAGGTGCGAAATCTGCTATCTGAATTTTAGGTGCCGGCATCTGCATACACGTGTCAGGTGATAGCATTTAGACGCTGGCTTGTAATTTTGGTAACGCGACTTCTACAAAAGTTTTTTCAGAATTTTTTCCGGAAAAACAAAAAACCTGTCTCAACGGCTTGAAACAGGTTTTTTGGCGAAAAATATTTTAAGAATCGAAATGCACTTTTACTTTTTTAAGTGCTGATGCTACTACTTGGTGCATGTCGTAGTAACGATATTCGGCGAGCCTTCCGCCAAAAATGACGTTGGGTTCCTCGGCTGCGAGGGCTTTGTATTGATTGAATACTGCCGTGTTTTTATCGTCGTTTACCGGGTAGTATGGCTCGGCACCTTTCACCCACTCCTGCGGGTACTCGTGCGTGATCACGGTTTTGGGCTGCGTGCCGAATTCAAAGTGCTTATGTTCGATAATGCGGGTGAAAGGCGTTTCTCCATCCGTGTAGTTGACCACCGCGTTACCCTGATAATTATCCTGATCCAGCAGCTGATTTTCAAAGCGCAGGCTACGGTATTCGAGCTGGCCGAAGCGGAAATCAAAGTACTCGTCGATAGGGCCGGTGTAAACGATGGTTTCCGCCAGGGCCGTCAAAGTTTCTCTTTCTTTGAAGAAATCCACCGCTAGACGAACGTCTACGTCTTTCAGCAATCCCTCGGTAAGTTTGTTGTAGCCACCGATAGGAATGCCCTGATAGCGGTCGTTAAAGTAGTTGTTGTCGAATGTAAACCGTACGGGAAGCCGTTTGATAATGAATGCCGGCAGTTCGGTGGCTTTTCTACCCCATTGCTTCTCAGTATACGCCTTGATCAGTTTCTCGTAAATGTCTGTACCTACCAGCGAGATCGCCTGCTCTTCGAGGTTTTGCGGGTCCTTAATGCCTGCCTCTTCCACCTGCTGACGAATCTTTTCCTTCGCTTCCTCCGGCGTCCGCACCTTCCATAGCTGGTAGAAAGTGTTCATATTAAATGGAAGGTTGTAGAGTTCACCATTGAAATTGGCTACGGGAGAGTTGGTGTACCGGTTGAATTCCACAAAAGAGTTCACATAGTCCCAGATGTCCTTGTCGTTGGTATGAAATATATGGGCACCGTATTTATGGACATTAATGCCTTCGACATTCTCGCAATACACATTGCCGCCAATATGGTCGCGGCGATCGATTACCAGACATTTCTTTCCGCGTTTGGTTGCCTCATGGGCGAATACCGATCCCCACAAACCTGCTCCTACTACCAGATAATCATACTGTTTCATTAATTCCCTGTTGCGTGTTATGATGTGGCTAATTGATTTGGCTGTGAATATATTAAAAAGAGAAAGGCTCCCGACGGGAGCCTTTCTCTTTAAGTCGTTTCTTCAACTATTAGGGAAGAAGTTTCAATTCTACGCGACGGTTTTTCTGCAAACCTGTGCGGGTTGCGCTGTCGGCGATAGGTTTGAATGATCCGAAGTAGTCTACGATCACTTTGCTTGGGTCTGTCAGACCAGCTTCGTTGATCAGATAGTTTTTCACTGCATCTACGCGGCGTTTTGAAAGCGCGATGTTGTAACGGTCAGATGCACGACGGTCGGTGTGACCAGCCAGTTGCAAGCGGCAACCGTTTTTGTTCATCAATGCTGCTACGTTTTTCAGCAATTCCTGGAATTCAGGTTTCAATACGTTTTTGTCGGTATCGAATGTTACGTTAGCAAAGATCTCGGAGCAAGCTGCGCCTGTTGCCAATGCATTTTTCACGTAAGAGTCGAAGTCGAGTACGCGACCAGCACCGTCAACAATGCTTCCTGCTGGTGAGTTAGGCTCTTTATCGAAGAAGTCAGATACACCGTCACCGTCGGTATCAAGCAACAAACGTGGATCGATATCTTTTGGACGGTTTGCTTTTGCAACTGAGTCCATTTCTTCGAGTGTAAGGATTTTCGGAGGCTTAACCAGCACACGTGGGTCTGTGTAACGCAGGTGGTAGTAACCGCCTTCTTCTGGTTTGTAATCCCATTTGCCATCCACTTTTTGAACTTTCAAAGGCTTTTTGCCCAATTTGTAAGTTACCTGAATTGCACCGTATCCGTAGCTGTCAAGCTCAGAGTTTCCTTTGTGGGAAGTTTTAACCTTGTCCTTGATCTCTACTTTGTCCTGAGTTCTGTCATAGTCTCCGCCGTAAGTAGCGTCGAGGTAATCGGAGTTGGTGTGGGTCAAACGGAAGTCAACACCGATGTCGATTCTAGGTGTTACTTCGTAGTTGATGTTCAAACCGGTTGGAACGATCCAGTCGTTCATTTTACCTGTTTTGCGAAGTTCCACACCGCCTGTCAGGTCATATGCGGTAGCATCGTAAAATACCTGACCGATACCTGCATACGCATCGATTTTCCAACGCTTCATTTTGTTGGGCCCCATAAGAAGTCCTTTCAAATTCACGGTTCCTGAAAGCGATACGTCGAAGTAGTTGCCTTCGAAATAACGGTTATAGCTACGACGCTTCATACCTCTCAGGTTACCCAAAGACGCGTCCAGACGAGCGCCGAACAGGTACGAAAGTTGTTTGTTCAAAGTGAGGCCTCCTTGAAAAGTTCCGGATTCCTTGTGGCTGTCAGAGTTTGTTTTGGTAACAGGCCAGAAGTCATATTCTCTTAAATCACCAAAAAACAGCGTCGGGCCAAAGTGTGCGGAAATTGACCAGGTGTTCAATTTGTAAGGGCCATCGTACGTCGCTTTTGGATTGTAATCCGGAGAATTCGGTTGCACCAGCGGCTGTGCGAATGAAGGCAGCGCCATCATTGCTCCCAAGGCAAACGAACCAATCAACTGGGATACTTTTTTCATACTATTCAAGTTAGCGTTATTAAGATTAACTAGGATTGATCTATATCCAATTTTATGAGTAAAGTTATATATTTATTTCACGGCTAATCGCAACATTAACCAAATGCCTAGTGCGCACAAAAATAGGTTATCAATATCACTTAATCAACCGCAAGTTGATACAAATGGAAAAGTTTCCTGATATTTAATTCAAATTTTACCCGAAAGAAACCTCCTTTTTTGAACTTTCAAAGCCGTTGATTCAATTTTTTTTCCATTTCCCGCTTCCAGGAAGCGAAAGTTCCGTCGATAATTTTCTCTCTCGCGCTGTTAACCAGCCACAAATAGAAGGTCAGGTTGTGAATGCTCGCAATTTGCGCTCCAAGCATTTCGCCTGATTTTACAAGATGCCTCAGATACGCCTTACTGTAAAATGTACTAACGTGCCCTCCAAGGCCGGCGTCTATCGGTGACAAGTCATCCTTCCACTTTTCGTTACGGATGTTGATAATACCTTCCGTTGTAAAAATCATGCCATTGCGTGCATTTCGGGTCGGCATAACGCAATCAAACATGTCTACGCCCAGTGAAATGCATTCCAGGATGTTTGCGGGCGTCCCCACGCCCATCAGATAACGCGGTTTATCCTTTGGCAGAATATCACAAACTACTTCCGTCAGTTCGTACATAATCTCGGCCGGTTCACCTACCGAAAGACCGCCGATCGCATTCCCCTCGCGCCCGGCAGACGCAATAAACTCGGCGGATTGTTTCCGCAGGTCTTTGTAAACACTTCCCTGCACGATAGGAAACAACGTCTGGCCGTGGCCATAGCGCGGCTCGGTGCTGTCGAACCGGTTGCAGCAGCGCGTGAGCCACCGGTGGGTCATCTCCATCGACTTGCGTGCGTACGTGAACTCGCACGGGTAAGGCGTGCACTCGTCGAATGCCATAATGATGTCGGCGCCGATGGTGCGCTGGATGTCCATCACGTTTTCAGGCGTGAAGGTGTGTACGCCACCGTCAATGTGTGACTTAAATACCACACCTTCTTCATTTATTTTACGGCCGGTTCCGGCCAGCGAATATACCTGATAACCGCCGCTATCGGTCAGGATCGGTCGGTCCCAGCCGTTGAATGCGTGCAATCCTCCGGCTTTCTCGAGAATGTCGAGACCGGGGCGGAGATATAGGTGATAGGTGTTTCCTAATATAATTTGTGCCTTGACATCTTCTTTCAGTTCACGCTGATGAACCGCTTTCACAGTCCCCGCGGTACCCACGGGCATGAAGATGGGCGTCTGGATTACCCCATGATCCGTCTCGATCACTCCGGCCCTCGCTTTCGAATGGGGATCCTCAACTTGTAATGTAAACTTCATTAAAAGGTTTTAAATTGCTGGTGTGCAAAAATAGAAGGAACGTCTCGAACATTCCTGTCAATGACAGTATATTTGCATGAATATGGTAAAATTTTACATCTCTCTTCTGTTGTGGCCGATTCTTTACTCTATGCGCTAGGAGCGTTCGTAGCTGTTCAGTTATTCTATTATCTCTTCTTTTTTACACGGCTGGCATTTTACGGAAAGGGCGCTAATTATGGCAGTGCCATGCCCGGAGTAACCGTATTGGTGTGTGCCTGGAATGAAAAAGAGAACCTGACGGAGCTCATTCCGCTACTGGATGCGCAGGAATATCCCGAATACGAGGTGATCCTGCTCGACGACCGGTCCGACGACGGGAGTGAAGAGTATATCCGCGAGAATATCAACGGCTGGAAGAATATCCGGTACATCCGGATTAACGACCAGTTTAATCATGTCACGCCCAAAAAATATGCATTGACTGTGGGTATGAAGCAGGCCAAATATCCCATCGCACTCATGACAGACGCGGATTGCCGGCCGGCCTCGAATCACTGGATAACTGCTATGACCTCACGGGTAACTGAGAACAAGGATATCGTGTTGGGCTTTTCGCCGTATTTTAAACAAAAGGGCCTGCTCAACTGGTTTATCCGTTGCGAAACCTTCTATGCAGCGGTTCAATACCTGTCTTTCACACTGGCCGGAATGACTTATATGGGTGTAGGCCGTAACATATTATATAAGCGGTCTGTATTTTTTGCGAACAAAGGCTTTTATACGCACAAGCACGTATTCGGGGGCGATGACGATATCTTCCTGAACGAGGTAGCGACAAGCTCAAACACCACCATTTCTATCGAAGAAGATTCCTTCGTTTACTCACTTCCCAAGACCAACTGGAAAGACTGGTTTCGGCAAAAACGCCGGCACATTTCGGTAAGCCGGTACTACAAGCCGCGTAACAAAGTATTGCTCGGGATGCTTTCGGCGGCGCACATTGCCACCTGGTTGCTGGGGTTGGTTACTTTGGCGTGGGGCTTGATCATGAAAGATATGCTATTACTGCAATTCCTCGGCGCTATTTTTGGCGTAAGATGGGCTATTCAGTGGTTCCTGCTTATCATTATTAATATGAAGCTGGATAAAACCGTGGAATGGTTCAGCTTTTTATTAATGGACTTTGCGCTTTTTGTTTATTACCTCGTTTTCGGGTTTTTGACCATGACGAGCAGAAAACCCCGTAAATCATGGAATTGATTGATAAGTACTTTCCGGACCTGACCGCTGACCAGCGCGATCAGTTCGGACAAATGGGTGAGTTATACGAATACTGGAACGCCCGTGTGAATGTGATTTCCCGTCAGGACATCGATACCTTATATGAACGCCACGTGCTGCATTCGCTCGGCATCGCCAAAGTGCAGCAATTCCGCCCCGGAACGAGCATTCTTGACGTTGGTACCGGCGGCGGCTTTCCAGGAGTTCCGTTGGCGATTATGTTTCCCGACGCACAGTTTCACCTTGTCGACAGCATTGGTAAAAAAATCCGCGTGGTGCAGGAAGTGGTGGCTGCATTGAAGCTCGATAATGTACGCGCCGAGCAGGTGCGTGCGGAAAAGCTCGACGATAGTTATGAATTTGTTGTAAGCCGTGCTGTGACGCGCATGGCGCCGTTTGTGGGCTGGGTGAAGAAAAACATCGGTCGCAACTCCTTCCATGACCGCAGGAACGGAATTTTATATCTCAAAGGTGGCGATCTGGCCGAAGAGCTCTCCGAGATCAAAGAAAAGCCGCAGATTTACGCGCTTTCCGACTTTTTCGGGGAAGAATTCTTTGAAACTAAGAAAGTCGTATACGTACCTTTGTAAGCATTCATTTTAATAACCTATTCAAATATGAACGAGCGATTCAGCGCCAGCGGGCTCATGAACCCATTCTTTCCCGATGAAATCACCTTCGGGGAAAAGGGGGTAACCTTCAAAGTCAGGAAACTTTTCAGAAGCAACGATAATTTCGTGTTTTACTCGGACATCTCGGGCGTTGAGATCGATAGCGGCATGTTTTTTTCGACGATCCGGATTATCCCACGCATGCGTCCCGAAATAATTATTAATAATTTTACGAAGGGAGATGCCAAGAAAGTCAAGGAGTTAATCCTCGCGAAAGTGCAAGCGTAATATTTTTTTGAAGCCGACACTTGCGCCGTATAACTTGAATTACTAGATTTGCACCATAATTCGAGTACAACAACCGGATAATGATTCCCGAATAGCTCAGCCGGTTAGAGCATCTGACTGTTAATCAGAGGGTCGCTGGTTCGAGCCCAGCTTCGGGAGCTTGAAAATCAAGCACTTAGCAAGAAATTGTTAAGTGCTTTTTTCTTTTGTTGCAATAAAAGTTGCAATACTTGGCTAGCCTTGGAATCAGCATGAAACGCCTCGCCACGTTGATAGTTATCACGGCCAATTTAATTTTCTGCGTCTACCTTGTCCTGAAAGGCACGATAGGAGTGGGAGACGTCATGTTTTTTGTCTCTTCGGCACTTGGATTGTACTGGATCAGAAGTGGATTCCTCAGTCGCGATCTCAAATTCGACGAGGAATTTTTTCATTATGATAACGACATCAAAATTCCTCTTTCCTCTATTACGGCGATTAAGCTCGGTCTGAGCTCCAACCTTCAACATGATCGTTATTGGAGAATCCAATATAAGGTAAGTGGCAGTGATGAAAAATCTATCACAGTTTTGCCGTCAGTGACCAACAACAATTTTATGAAATTTCTCAGGGCGGTGGAAGCTAGAAATCCGTCAGTGGAGACAGATATGTTTGAATTCGAGCTGTTATGGGGCTTTATACCTAAAATAACGTGGCGGGTGAGGGGCGAATGAGAAGCAAATATTTGAGCTTCCTGAACTAATAGGGTTTAAACCACCCAAAACTGTTGTTAAATTTCGGTTTATGTAGATTTTGATGTCTTATTTTCTTTAAATGAGGATTTTACGAGATTTGAATTGTCGCCATTAATACTCTCGCTTCTAAAAAGTAAAAATGATAACCATCCAGCATATTTTGGCACCATCAGCATCCACGGGGCCAAAGTTTATACTACCTTGAATACTGTTGTTGTAAAAGTTGTGGATACCTGGAAGATCAGTAAGTTAAGTGTGAAATGAAGGTGCATTTCCTTGTAACCTCATGTAGCGACACGATTCAGGGGACATGACCTAATAACTAAGCCAATGAATCGTTTTGATGATCCGTTTAGGAGATGCACGATATGTTTGGATTTCGAAGGTCTAGTGTCGTTTTTGGAGTTGCAGACTCAGAATAACCAAAATACATGCTATCAGCGAAATTGATAGCTACTATTTTATGCTGTCCCCTTATCCATATATACTTGAATTGCTTTTGCTTTGATGTAGTCATTGTCTTGATCGTTGATCTGCTCACTTTCATCGAACGGGTCAAACGAGCAATAATAACCAGTTTCATTGTCAAACAGCTTACAGAACGTTATGTTATAGAAGTAATGGCTTGAATCCCAGTAAAATTGGTATTCGGTGACTCCACCGAATCTAAGCAGAACCTTTGGGAGGTCAATGGAGTGTGTTAACGTGATATGTACGTCGATGGTTAAGCCTTCGCCCGAATAGTTGATTTGAAATGTCGTGATCAATGAGCTAATCAAATTCATTCTATCCGTAAGGAACAAAATTGCCTTGTCATTTTCTGCTAACAGCTCCATCTGCAATCGGCGAGTTAAGTAGGGATGCAATAGCAAAGGTACCGTTTCTGCACTGTTTCTTTGCGCCTCAAATTACACGACTGAGTTACTTCCGGCCAATAACGATTATTTTTGTACTTTTTTGTCGTTCGAGCTTACGGTTCGACTTATGCCGTCGTAGGAGATATTGTGTACTACATCAATTCTTCAGATTGTACGATACTACCAGGGGAAACAAGTCCGCGTTTCTCCATGACACCGCATCGGCCGATCATTTCCCAAAGACCTTTTTTTTAAATCGACCTGGACTTGAAGTTCACCGATCTTGGAATACAATTCCTTCTCCTTTGTGTTTTTCGCTTCATTAAGAGTGGCAGGTGCTTCTTTACTGAACACTAATTCAGCCTTTTCCAAAAACTTTCGTTTCCAGGCCGCTATCTGTGTTGGATGAATCTCGTACTTGGAGGCCAATTCCTGCATGGTTTGAACCTCTTTAATCGCTTCAATAGCCACTTTGGCTCGCTTCGGCGACCCGGTTGGAGCTTGGGCTGAATTTTCTGCGTTCCTTTTTCACAGTCAAACGCAGGATCAGTCTAGTCGAATGGATAGTGAGCAGTTGGAACAGACCTTAACTGGCGTAAGGCCTCCTGAAACTTGCAAATACTGGTAAATGATAAATCAATCCGCTGATGTATTGGCTCGCCGTTGCGAACGGCTTTCTTATGTTGGTATTTGGCGAAACGCTACGGGGCATAGTTTATCAAAGTCGAGTAGTAACCATTAAGAAATGCCACATTCATGATGCTCATGTCCGTAGCATCCACGCCCCCGTCCAGGCTTACATCGGTTAAAAGGTATTGATCGAAAAAGCCATCGAGGAAGTCGTTGCTAGCGATGGAGCCGTCAGTGGCATCAACGGCCAGATCGTTGTTTAAGTCGCCAGCCCACATATACCACTTTCCATTAATGCTACCCATTTGGGAAGGATCACCCGGAAGTTGGCTGGCCTTGTTGAGGGCGGTTGTAAAATCGTACACCGATGTGCCGGCATTGAAACCCGCGATTGAATTGCTCAGGATGGCTAAATGATTCCGATGAAAAATGGCTATCCGTATTGGCGAGCTTTGTCCGACGAATTCAGGAAGCGTACCGTCTGTGTCGACGATGCTACCATTGGGTTTTAGCAACAGGCTTTTCGACTGGAGTTTTACAGCCGGGTTGGCAGCGTCTCGAATTTCAATCTTTACCCAATCTACGAGTGCGCCAGCTACTCCTGCCGGGTTGCCAATGTTGTTGTAAACGACATTTCCGCCGTATGGATCCGTAACAGGCAGTAAGCCCGAATTCGCGCTGAAATAGGTTTGTAAATCGGTGGCCATGTTTACCTGCCCTGGGCGGTACGCGCCTCTGAGGAGGACTTTGGCGTCGAGCTGAACGAGGGTGCCATTAAACTCCCGTTTGATCCGGTTACCGGCATTGTCGTAGGTAAACTTGATCTGCGCATTAATGATGCCCGGCGAGGTGACAATAGCGCAGAGAACCAGTATTCTGGTCAGGTGTGTGCTCATGAGTGAGATATTTAAGGTGGATAGTGTGATATCTTAAAAGCAATCCTTCTCCCCGTTTGCAATCGATTTGTCCAGCGTGCCGTCTTGGCTGGCCTGAACGGGGAAGTAGCATCCGGTTTTTGTCCGGAATACCTCAGATCCGCTTCCGCACAGGATAGCGCACGCACGCCCCTCGACGATGTGCTTGTTCGCCTGCATATCATCCACGCGCATCTTATACCTGAACGCGCCCTTATACCGCGAGCCGTCGGGCCTTAATCCATCCCAGCCGTACTCTTGCACGGCCATTTTGGAATTGAAATAGGGTTTTTGATACAACATCGTATCCCCCTCGGCACTGTATACGGCAAAACCCCAAATGTCCGTAACGACATCATTTACAACCGGAAAGAAATAGTCATTCACACCGTCTTTATTGGGTGTAAATACGTTGGGCACGTAAATCCGCTTCTTTTCATAGGAAAACTCAACGGCCTGGGTGCCGCAGCAGGATTCGTATTCATGGGCAGCTACTTTGGGTGCGTCCTGCGAGGAGCACGTTGCAGCGCCTGAAATGAGAAGCAGTATGAATAGTGTAAATGTGTTTTTCATTGGGTTGATGTTTAAGCGTTCGACGGGTCAATTTTTATCTACTTGAATACTACCATGATGCCTAGCCCTACGCTGACATCATTCATGAAATGGCTGGATCGATATTCCTTAGTGGTCGCATTGCCGGAAATGGCGCTTGTAGTCTTTTCTACATAAATGATATCTGGCCTGTAAAGCCATGAGCCGACATCTAGATCAATCGCGATTCTTCGGCTCACTCTATAAGCAAATGTAAAAGATGGACTTATAGTAAAGCAGTCTATGACGGGACGCTCTCTGCGCCAATTAATGGTGACTAGTTCATTCGTTCCTTTCTGTTTAAGTTGGGCGGTACCCCAATCCGTATCGAACGAGACAACATCAGCCATTACACGTCCGACAAAAACGAATCGATTTCGCTCCACTTTGTAAGCGGGGCCAATACCCCCTCGCGCTTGGGGATCCGTCGAGCCACTCATATCGTTATACATCGCACCGGAAGAAACACTGGCATAGTATTCGCTAGCGTATTCCAGATTAACGGCATTTACAAATTTACTGTGCCGGCTTTCGGAGCCTTGGGCTGGTAATAAAACAATCGAGCATTCCAGGCCAAAGTTTTTATAGAAAAAACCGACGTCAATAACCTGACCGAACAGTTTTTGAAATTTATTTCCAATAAGGTTATCAGATATATATTGTGGTGAAGGCGAGCGCATTGGAAACATCGCTCCAATCGATGGACGATAGAAGAATTGAATCGGTTTATACTCAGATTGTGCAAAAGCAAAATTCCACGCGCAAAGCAGAGAAAGTGGAGCCAATAGTAATTTATTCATATTTATTCCAGATCAATAGGTTTTGTACTGGCGGAAATTTGAGTGCCATTCGAAAGAACCATATCAATTTTGAAACTATATTTTTCAGCTCGATCCGGCGGCGTAAGGAGGTATAGTTCCAAAAATTTTGTATCTGTTCTAGTGAAGTAAATATCAGGCTTGGCGATAACACTGTCGATAGCTATGTAGGTGTCTGATCGTAATAGTTTAAAAAGACCAGAGACGTCACTTCCCGCCGGGTATTGGTCATTAAAATTAGCGACCGTCGTAATTTTCAATGCTGTAATGGTGTCTCTCGGAGTTATCGTAGTGTCCGGCCCACAGAAGCAATCGAAAGCACAGACCTGGTTAAGTAGGGAAAATTTGTTATGATTTCTCATGGCTAGTTGACGAAGTCCTATTTGAAGTTTAATTCCATAGGCCTTTCTCGGAATTGGGCTTTCTGAAATGATAGGGTTTGCTTTGGAATTATCAACGTTAAATGCAGCAACATACTCGAATTTATATTGATATATGGTCGGTTCCGGGCAGTTGCAGCATGCGACAATTAATTGTATACAAAATGCAACCAAAAAAATGAAAGTGACTTTCTTTTTCATTGATTATCAATTTGCTAGCACTAAAATCACCACCAAATTCACGCCCAGGCCAATTCCCCAATTAGACCAAACCTTTCGTTGCTTTATTCTCTTCGCCTTTTTTGTGTATGCTTTGTAATACGTAGCCTGCTTAAATAATTCCTCACTGGGATAGCCGAGGTTTTCAATTTTAGGATTAGTAGCAGAGCAAATGATGGCTGGAATAAGGCCAATTACCGGCGAAAGGAGACTGGTCAATAGCGTGCCTGTCACCGCACCCTTATACCGTTTATAGTGCCGCGCTGCGTCTATCTGACCTTTAATGTTCAGATCTTCGGGTTTGTCAATTGTGTAGAGTTGGACTTTTTGTACGATCGCCATCGAATCGGTTGGTGTTTGGGCAGTGCCTAAAATAGGTATGAAAAGAATTAACGTGAAGAATAATGAATTTTTCATGATGAATGATAGTATGTTAATGTTTGTAATAAGAGTAAAATGATTTTATTAAATAATGTTGATGTAAATTTTGATAGCGAGTGCTAAATAATAGTATGTACTTTTAAATCCAAAACCGATTATCAAATGGTATTATGAATGTATGAATGGCTGTGTTTTGTGTATTTTGATGAAGGCAAATATGTTTTGATCTATTTGCTGTTTGATACTCCCTTCACAAGACCAATAGGGATAGAATGCCCATTTTTATAATAGATTTTGAACCGATAGGTAGGGATTGTATCTATCTGCTTCGGTCCACCAATTATGATTGCCAAATCGCCTGACCCTGTTGTTCCGATTCTACCATCTCCCGGGAAGTAATATGGCGAAAAAGTATTTGGCTGGTCATAGAAATACCCAGGGCGGTCGTAATAGAAGTCAAACCCCCGTTTGATTACTGGAAAATATTCGCGGATGAAGTGATTTTTAGTAGGCGATCTCCATCGGAGACCGCGTAGATGCCTGTGGGGTCTAATTTTACTTTTCTTTTTTTACCCTTGTATGTTCTGTCTACTTCTATAATTCCCTTTTTGGTAACCTGATAAATATGTCGGTGCTGATATCCGGTTTGTTCATTTTGAAATGTGCATAATCTTTATAAATCCCTGAAACAGGTTTAGCGGCGACGTAGATCGGTATGTTGAGTTTTTCTAAACTATCCAGATGAGTTAGGTCTTCCTTCCGGACAAATGAGGTGTTTGACATCGGTTTTGCGTTTTCCGCATTAACCAGCGTCGATATCTCACAGAACAGTTCGCTTATTCGCCCAAAGGGATCGCCATTGCTTAATTGATAAATTGTGTCGATTGAGCAAATTTGGGCATATTGACCTTCGCGATTTTCAGAGTATAATCTCATGGATAATATCAGCTTTCCCGGACTAGAACCACAGTTCAAGAAGAAATTTTCCAGGATAAGGACGTCATTATTTTGATCGGTAGATCGGTTCGAGAAGAAGTTGCCAATACTATCGGCAAGCGCTCCCTTAAACCTTACGTTCGCCAAGCCAGAATAGCCTTTAACGGGCATGTATCCCAACAAATCGGGGTTTGTTCTCCGATCAATAGAAATCATGTGATTTCGTGTTCGCTTGCTGTTGCATGTAAAATCAAAACTCAGATATTGGTCTTGTCCAAGGGAGTAATGCCCATAGGCTACCGCCAGTAGTATCAGGTATAGACTATGTTTCATTTTTGATACGATATTTGATGTTTCATTTCGTGTTTTAGAAGCTTATTCATAAACAATTGTAAAATTGGCTTTCTTTAGATCATCTAGTGTCAACTCATAATGCTTCAACACTTTGTTTTTTATCGGTAATGAATCGCAATCATAGAATCCTGTACCCGTATTAAACTTTCCTGAATCAATCACATACATTTCAGCGGTTCTGCCCCGTACGAGTTCTTGCTCCCAACAATATCTTGGTAAATCCAAAATAACTTCTTCACTAGGATTGGCGTTGGAATAAATAATCATAGAGCAGAGTCCACTGCCATTACTTCCTTTTAGTGAATAAATTATGGTGCCACTTGAACTGTTTTTAAAAATAATGTTATGGTGGCAGTTCGGGCCCTCGCGATGGCAGGTACTTGCCGTTAATATTGCAGGGAGTAATAAAGAGCACAGCTTGGGTTTCGTGAAATTTACGGATAGTGGTGTTTTGTATATGAAGAGGTCATGTTTGATGATTTGTAAGGATTTTCCGTTAGATATCCTGTTTTCCCAGCAAGTTCTAAATCCACCCCAGTCCAATTTTGAATTAGGTGGTAAAACCTCTCCGTCTAAACCACAACGTGTTAGATTTTGGTATGTTAGATTGTAAAATTGTAATGCAAAAATTACGGAATCCGATGATGCATTTTCAAGCACAACGCGGTGATGACAATCGGGACCTTCCGGATGGCAGGTGCTCGCGATAAGCACAATTAGGGTTATCAATAAAAATGATTTGGGTTTCATGGTGTCTTTTTAGTTATTTATTGTCGCTCAATGCAATAGTTAGCCAGCCCAGAGGGGGTTTGTCATTCCCGGCAGGATGTAAATACGACAAATGGGCTTAGTCACAGAAAGAATGCAGCTTTCCGAGCGCCAGATTTCTGATGACCTCGACCGAACATCTTTTTTTTATATATTCATCCGGATCATAGATTAATTTATCTTGCAAAGAATATATTTTTACTTCTTTATTTTCTATGAGCCAAATTGCCTCTCTGAAATATTTGACTTTGAACAGCAGTGAATATTTTCTATTTTTGATGGCATCATATATTTTTTTTATCTCATAATTATGATAACCTACTTTTTCCTCCATCGAATCGTCATAATTGCATGGCTGGCAGTCAGAGTAATAAATGGTATTAAAGCAATCTAGGGTTGCATAAAATTTTCTTTTTTTTGAGAATATTGCCAATTCAAATGGGAAGTTCTCATTGGGTTGCAAATAGTCTATTATTCTCTTTGTAGAGTCATACTTTTTGGCTTCTGATGTAATACAAAAGGAGACAACGGGGACAATATCTGACTTTTTCAATAACGAATATGCTTCTAATCGGCTCATCCAATCGTCATGCGTAAATGATCTGATAAGCTCTTTTCTTATTTTTCGTTTTGCACTTGACCTTAATTTGTTCTGATACTCAATAAAATTTTGTGCAACTGACTTCTCAATTGGAATTAAGAGCAAAATAACTAGAATAAGTGATTTCATAGCTGGTAATCATTTAAAATCTTATAATAAATATCAGTGTTTCGAAGGCCTTTCTTGCTCGCCAAGAGCCAAGCGACCCGGTGGCTGGATCCATATATCTTATTTTAAAGTAACTTTTTGGTATGTGATTTTTGTAAGTTTTTTGCCAAAGCTCAATTTTTGTAAGTACAATGGCATGATTGCTGTTTTGAGCCATTGTCGCAGGATTTCCACTTTGTAGCTTGCTTGAAAACAACTGGCTACATTGTTGTTTGATTTTCAGTAATTATATGCTTGCTATCTTCGCCGCGAACTTTAACATTTTAGGCGGAACGTAGCGGCGACCGAGTGGCTAGTCACAGAAAGAATGTAACTTCCCAAGCGCCAGATTTCTGACGCTCTCGACGGAACATCTTTTTTTTATATATTCATCGGGATCATAGACTAGTTTGTCTCGCGTGGAATATATTTTTACTTCTTTATTTTCTATGAACCAAATTGCCTCTCTAAAATGCTGAACTTTGAATAGCAGTGAATATTTTCTTTTTTTGATAGTGTCATATATTTTTTTTATTTCATAATTGTAATAATCTTTTTTTTCCTCCACCGAATCGTCGTAGTTACATGGTTCACAACTTGAATAGTTTACATTATCATAGCAGTCTAGTGTTGCATAAAATTTATTCTTTTTAAGAAGTATTGAAGATTCGATAGGAAACGCTTCATTGAGTTCTAAATAATCCGATATTTTCTTTGTCGAGTCATATGAGGCTGCTCCCGGAGCAATAGAAAAAGAGAGAATCGGTATTCTCTTCAAACTTGTGAGAAGACTATATATTTCGAACTTTGTCATGGTCTCGTCGTGTGCAAGTGATCTTATCAGTTCTTTTCTTGATTTTCTCTTTGCCATCGCCAATAATTGCTTTTGGTGATTTATAATACTTTGCGCAACAGTTTCTGAAACTGTCAGCACAAGCAACAATTTTAAAATGATCGATTTTATTTTAGTTATCATCTGAAATTTATTATGAATGTCGGAGAGCTTATTGAACGGTACAATTTCCAATCACGGAAACGACCCGTCGCTGGATTCATATATTTAATTTTGAAATACGTTTTTGGCAGATGATTCTTGTAGATTTTTTGCCAGTGTTCGACAGTTACCGGGACAATAGCATGATTACTGTTCTGCGCAATAATGGCTGGGTTACCACGTTGCAATTCTCGTCCAACGATTAACGGACTTATTTGTTCATAGCCAGCGACATTGTTGTCTCCATATAGTGCTTTAAGCGCTGCCATGGTATTTGTTCCGGCATTGGGATCGTAGAAGTCCCCTACGGCTGCCAATATGTCTTCGTAGCTTCTGCCTTGTATCATTTGCTCCAAGTATTCAGTTGCACAAATTAGGCAGTCATAATTTTGCCTTTGCATTAATCCGTTTTCTGGCGCACCCTCTAAGTTGTATTCTCCAATTTTGGTACGAGTTGCCGCTTCGATGTTAAAAGTATATCCCCCTGTGAGATTCCAGTCAAAGCCACCTTTTTGACTCCATCCAATTCCTGCGGATCCATTGAAGTTGTTGTAAGTTCCACCATAACTTAATCCAGCATTCCAACCATCATTGGCTCCGTAGCCGACACCTATGCTGAGTCCGGCATATCGATAACCATATCCCGCGAACCAGCCGGACGAACCGTATCCTCCATAAATACCGTAGACAGAACCTTGTACCGACCAGTAGCCTTTTTCACTTTTAAAATTGTATCCGGCAGTTGCGGAGGCACTGAGAACACCAGGTATGCCAACGCCGATTTCCAGACCAAGGCTAAATCCGTTTTTTCCAAAACCTATTTGAGGGATGATAAAAATAACCTCCCCACTCGGATCAGTATACTTCAAAGGATTATTCATCACATAGCTATACCGGTTATACGCCTGCGTCGAATAAGGATTCTGCACAAAATTGTCAGGACTCAGCACCCTTCCCACGACCGGATCATACATCCGCCCATTCATATTGATCAAATTGAAATTGGTCAAATGCTCATGGCCGGTAAAGCCGCGGTACAAGTAGCTGGTGGGCGCGGGAACGTTGGTGTAATCCCAGTTAGCAGGATGGCGAAGACGGCCCCAGGCGTCGAAGTTTTGATCGAGGATGACGGCGCCGTTAGGGGCGGTTAATGTGAGCAGCGAGCCAAGGTGGTCGGTGTAGGTGTAGTAATACTGGTCCGTGCCGTTCTCGCGGATCACGATCGCCGAGAGTCCCGCGGGAGTATGGATGTAATGCAGGTGCTTGTCGGGCACACCCGGTGTAATATCCTTCTCGTAGCTTCCGAAATAGTAATGGGTGTTGATCAGCGCGCCGTTCTTTTTCATGACACCTTTAATGCGCTGGTAACCGGCATCGTAGGTGTAGGTGAGCTCGTAAGGCTGGCCAGAGCCGTTTTCGGTAATCTTTTCGGGCTGGTTGAAGGCCGTGTAGGTAATGTCCTGCGTGAGCATGGGTAGCGCGGTAGTAGGCGCAATGATGCCCGCGAGTGCGTTGAGTTTGACGGGGTGATAGCTAAACTGTTGCCCGGCATCGGTTTTCGAGGCGATGTTGCCCGAAAGTTCATAGGTGGTGGTTTGTGCAGGTTTGCCTGTCACCGTGGCTGAGAGCAGGCGGCTGAGATTGTCGTAGGTGAAGCTCTCCTCCTTGTTTTTAATGTAATCCTTCCGCTTGGTCAGGTTGCCTTTGGGGTAATCCCAGGTGAGTTCCAGGTTCTGTACGCCGGCAGTGCTAAACAGTTTCGGAATGCCGTAGTCGTAATTAATCGCCGATGATTTACCATTACCCAATGTATAGGCCGTGTTCTGGCCCAGGCCGTTCATGCCGGTGTTGGTGTAAAGGGTTACCGAGCTGTTGGTGTTTTTGATGGTGGTCGGGTAACTATTGGTATCGTAGGCATGATTGGTGCCAAATCCGGATGGGTATAGTATTGAGGCAATGTCCCCGTAATTATTGTAAGTATAGGTGGTAATGTAAGGACTGCCATCTATTGTTTCCTTGTTCGTTAACATTCGCCCGTAGGCGTCATAGGTATACTCTTCCAGGTTTCCGGCAAAACCGGTTACTTTTTCGATCTGGTTAATTCCGTTCCCCGAGGCCCTGTATTGATAGGTAGTGGCCGGTTCTCCGGCTTTCGTTCGGGTGAGGGTCCTTCCGGCGACGTCGTAAGTCAAGGTGTAGACGGCTCCGTTGGCATTCGTTTGGCTGACCAACTCCCCCAGCGCATTGTAATCATACAGGGTGGTGCCCGCATTGGCATCGGTCAGTTGGGTCTGACGGCCGTAGATATCGAATTGGCTACTGGCAATCGTAACGGCACCGTTTTTGATGTCTTTTATCCCTCCGTGGCTGAAATAGGTGTAAAACAATGTCCCGCCATCGTCTGCCGAATTGATTACCTTCCCGCTGGCGTCTGTCTTTTGCGAGGTTGTTCCTGTCGGGGTGGTCGTGGTGGTAGTAAGTTCGCCAGCTGCATAGGCGTAACTGATCGTTTTCGTACCCAACGCGCCGCTATTGATGTTGTAGGGCCTGTTGTATTGATCGAATTGGGTAGTGGTCGTAATAAAGGTTTCGCCGGCTTTATATGGTTGGGTGTTGGAAACGACATTGCCCCTCGCATCATAAGTTTGAACCTGTGTGACCGGCTGGTTGCCGAAACCCTCGGTTTCCCGTCTGATCTCGCGGCCCAGCAGGTCATACCATATTTTGACATTAGGCTTACCGGGATGTGAAACCAGGCTGTACCATACTGCGCCATTGGTCAGGTCCCATCCATAGCTTTGCGTAATGCTATACGCAACCGCCGCCGGGGGCAGCGTAACCGTAGGCCTGCCGAATACATCATATTGGTACGTTGTAACCAGCCCGTCGACGCCAGTCGAGGTCAATGTCTTTCCCCACCTGGCGTCATAAGTAGCGGTAGAAGTTTGACCGAGCTCGTTGATGCTGGACAGGGCATAGCGGCCTTTCGGATCGTATACTGACGAGGTATTTCGTGCCGGAGAGGCACCGGTGCCATTGGGAGTGACAGTAGTTTTTTTCAGGTTGCCCAAAGGGAAGTATTCGTATGTCGTGACCACGTTTTTGGGCGATCCATTAAAGTCGGTTTTAGAAGTAAGCTGGCCTATACCATTATATCCGAATCCCGTTGAAACAGTATGAACAGGTTGCCCCGACCGCGTATTCGAAATTGTGACAGACGTAGGCTTGTTGAGCACACCGGCCGGATAGGCGCCGTAAACCGTGTTGGTAACAACGGTTTCCACACCGTTATTAACAGTGCTTTGCGTAACGTTGCCGAAGTTATCATAGACATTTGCCGTGTTCGTAGTCCTGCCCTCCAATACCTTGTTTTCAAGGATATTGGTCGTTTGTAGCCAAAAGCGTTTTGCTGCTGGTGAGACAAATGTGTTGGTATTGGTGGTTTGGCTTAGCAAGGCATTTGTTGATGCAAGATGGACCGAAGTCCGGTAGGGGATGGCTGTGAAGTAAGTAGTGTTGAATTCATTTTCTGAAATGGTTTTGATCCCCGTCGCCAGATCGTTGGCCGTTATCTTGCCAAACCCCAGGAAACCCTTGCCTCCCCGGTGTAACTTGCTTGCTTCATAGGTATATTGGATAGTGTTAATGCCCCCAATCCCATTCTGCAATTTGAAATCGGAAACAGCGTAGAGTGGTGGCTGGATCGCGTTGAAAGGGTAAGCCGTGAGATTTCCCCGGATATGGAAGCCGTTTTCATCCGTGAGCTTCTTGTAAACCCACTCGGTAACATGGTTGTAGCCGTTTTTTACTTTTTCGATCAGATTTTCCCTACCTTCTTTTTTGAAGTAGAAGATATCCATTGGAATAAAAATGTTCTTGAAATTAATAATATCGGCCCGATGGTCACCATTGAAGTCGCCGATCATGGGAGGCGGTGCGCCCAGGTTAACTGTGAATGTGCTGTTTACACGATAAAAACTGGTCCCGGTACTCCATGAATAACCCCTTCCATAGTAGACATCGAAATTCGCAGGTGCCGCTGTTTGCCACCCATGATAAATGTCTGACTTTCCATCCCCATTAATATCGGCAATCCCTAGCTGATCGCCGGTGAAAGGATCGGTATCGGGGGTTGTGTTAAAGGCAAAGGGTGATTCGTAGAAATTAATCCCGGCAGAAATCAATATCTTCCAGGTGCCCAACGTCGTCGATTTTGCCAGGATATCCGTTTTGCCGTCGCCGTTGAAGTCCCCGAAATAGCTGAGATGATCTTTGGTTAAATAATTGGTTGAATAGTGAATGCGGCGGGCAGTCCATCCGTCAAAAGTAAAAACCTCGCAATTAGTCCCTTTGATCAGCATGATATCGCTTTTGCCATCTCCGTTGAAATCCACGACGTGGACTTTGTCGGCGGTGGGCCAGTCGCTTACCGCTAATGCGAATACACCCGAAATAACGATAGATCCAAAGTCAGGTTGGACTTTGCCGTTGTATAAGTGGCAATTGTAGTTGACCGCATTGCTTCCAAGCATCGTGAGGATATCCTGTATGCCATCGCCGTCATAGTCGCCGGGAAAAATGAAATGACCGCTGGGATGGATTTTGGAGTAGCCGGTGTAAGGGGAAATGTTCAGTTCATCGAATTGGATTGGAGGCTGTAAGTTGGTTTGAACGGCGCGATAGATGCGGAGACTAGTCAAAGTGCGATTTTGACCCGAACCGGCAATGTTGGTCATTAAAACATCATCGGCCCCGTCACCCGTAAAATCGTACGCCAAAAAGTCGAACGAATTGGGAATGCTTTGCTTCTTGACAACGCTATACGTAAGAGGTGCATCAGTTACATTGCCTACAAAAAAGTCATTGGGTTGTGCGATGTACGCAGGGTTCTTAATGTAAACAATCATCCGGTATACGGCGGGATTCTGAATAAGGCTGGCTTCCAGAAAATCGGTTAACCCATCCGCATTGAAATCTCCTGTAATGGTCGTTGAGGAGGGGTAGTCATATCCGTCTGTATCTACGGTACTGAAATCGGCAGGCGGGTCACCATATTTGAAAATAGTGGCATTGAGTTGCGTGCCGTCAGTTCCGGCTTCGATGACCTCTTTCAAATAGGAATTGATGTTATCGTGTCCGTAATTGAACTGGTAAGACCTGACGGTCGCGCCCTCGGCTTTTGTGGTAACCTTGTCCAGCAAATACTTGCTTTCAACGCGTGTGTCGTTTTCAAAGCCTGCATTCTCATCGATTGTGCGGATCTTATAGTCGAATTTAACCTGATTGTACGGTGCTAACCCTTGTGCGGCATTACCGGTGTAGTTAATCTCATCGATGAGTAATGCGAAACTGGCGTTGGTGTTGTATTTGAAAGTAATGTAATTGCCATCCGGGTATAGGACGCGTGAGAGCGCCCAGGTAAGCACGGTGGCAAACTGGCCGGTAAGCCTGGAATCCGGGGTATTTCCATATTCCATTTTTACCCCGTCTTTGGTAGTTACTTCAAACCACTGGGGGCCGTTCCCCTGTGCGCTTTTAGAAACAATGGTTGCAAAATTTTCACTTTCAGTCCCGTAGGTTGTGTTGGGTTCTCCATAATTGCCTGCTTTGGCTATCAGCCTGGCGCCATCGAGCACAAACCGGTCGCTGTTGGTCATGGTAACCGGGTTTGTCTCATTATCAAAATACATATTCCGGGTGCAACGGGTAATTTTTGATAATCCTCCGATATCCCAGCCTTGGCCCAGAATGCCGTTTCCCGCCATAGAATGGTAGTTGATCGAGACTGCCGGGGTAATACCATTTGTTCCGGGCGGTACGGCCAGTGCAATAGAGTAAGTTGCGCCCCCTGATGCCACACTACCACTGCCAGAAATGCTTCCTACTGGTAAACTTTGATTAATTGCCCGGCCATCGAAGGTAGCGTCAGCGTAAAGGGTTTGGTAAGTGACGTTCTGGGCAGCCGAATTGAAATTTGCAAAGACCGTCAGGGCGCTGAATAACCAATAAATGTGGTTGAACTTTGACGTTTTTTGTCCTTTTTGAGTGTAACAGTTTTTCATATGCCTAAGGGTTTACACTTAGATAGTGGTGAATGGAAGGATGGATTTATATTGAATGATCGTTAGATCGAAACGGACATAGCCTACCCGTCACTCCGTTTGGAGCGCTTAAAGCACTTAGCGTTTGAGGTAAAGTCTTAATCAACCGCATGATTGCGGTCTTTAACGATGATCCGGCCGGGGTGGCGTTTGGGCCGGATTAAGATAGTCGAACGAAAGTGAAGAAGCTGAGTAGATATGGTTGTAAGCGATAAGGCTACGTTGTGTTACAACCAAGGCAAACGTATGTATTTTATTTTGTGAAAATTGTAGAATACGACGGTGATTTATTTATCGGGCCTGTAATTGTCTTGTATTCAGCTAGTTGGTAATTTTCGACCTTTAAATAAACGGGGAGCATATTTAAAGTATTTATTGCTAAGTGTTTGATTAAGAGAGTATTTACTACTATTGAAAGCAGATATTATCACAGAATCAGCTGGGGGATGAATCTTAATATTCGCTCGTAGCTATAATATCCCTCCGAATCCTTTCCGGTTGTTGACCATGCAGATTGTGTCTGGCATCCTTATACTATATAAGTGGTTCACACATGTCTTGCCGTCATTTTCATCGCTCATACGGTAATGGATGGGGTATGAGAAAGCGTAGTCGAAAAACCTTTCAATTTTTTTCTTAGGATATTAATTTCTTTATCAGCTGGTTATGCGTGGTAGGGTAAAGATTTCAAAAAATATTTACTGTTGTTACTTGCATGTTAAAATTAAAGCTGCCACTTTTGCACTCCCAATCGGGAATAACGGTGCTGAAAACGATCAGCACAGCGA
>NZ_JAGIAS010000003.1 GCF_017744695.1 Dyadobacter sp. | reverse complement strand
GCGCTTTTACGATACCCTTCAAGTTTGTTTTCATAATCTGGATGATGTTTTTTGATCGTATCGGCGTACTGATCGGCCCGGCGCTGGTTCTCCCGGATCGTGTCGGCGAAATCCGGCGCGTTCGGGTTTGGCGTAGGCTGCCGGAAGCCCTGATACCAAAGGATGCATGCGAGAGCCAGGATAATCGCCAGTAGCCCCGCGATGATCTTCCAGTGGTTGAGCCTCATTTCAGTAAGATTTTGACAACCTTGTTGACACCTCCTCCGCGCCCTGAATAGATTTCTCGGTATCCTTGCAGGCCTGCGTATGTGGTAATCGGGAAAGTAAAGCCTTCGCCCTGAGCAATGCCTGTCATACCGGAATCGCCGTCGATGAATTCAGATCGCAGCCGGTAAATCGCGGAGCCCAGCTGTGCATTGATTTTTGGCGCGTAAAAGGACATGGCGAAATGAACGATCTCGCCGCCACGCCGAAAGAATGGAGCAGCCCAGAAGTAGAGAATATCGCCGTTCACGTCTTCCTCTACGCTCGTTTGCCAGTCCTGATCTACCGAAACGTCGTTAGGGTCAAATTCGATAGCGTAGCCGGATCCTGGGAATGTGGCCGCATTCAAGTCGGTCGCCATCAGCTTGCTATTCTGGCTCCCGGCGTCGCCTTCACTCGAATAGATCAAATCAGGCTGATCACCGGTACCAGCGCTGAAAATCTCATTGAGCTTGTAAAGGCCGGTCCATGTTCCAGACGGAGCGCCAACGCCGGCGTACATACCCATCGACCTTACTTTGCCTTTTCCGCCTTCCCGGACTCCCTGCACAAATGCGGCGTGAAAGTCTTTCAGTCCTTTCGTTCTGAACTCGTACCATTTCCTTCCCGCGTCTGAATTATTGAACAGGTAGGCAATATGCTCTTCATTGTTCTGCGCGGGATAGGGCACGGACAATCCTCCCGAATATTCACGCCAGGCATTCAAATCAGCCTGCCCGTAACCGGTTAGGAGAATCTGGTTGTTGGTCGCGCGTTGAATATTGGTTTCGTACTCCTCGCCCGGGCTGGTTGCCGTCGCAATGTAATCGACGTATTCCGGGTATTTGGCCATGAACTCGGCCAAATGACGCGCGGCATTCTTGAACTTTTGCTGCCCGATTTTACTATGCAGGCTCGGCATGTATGTTTTCTCGATGGAAGGTAAGCGACCCTCTGCGTGCCAGACGAGATCCTGAGTTGGCTCCTCGTCGGAGGGTTTCCAGAACGGATCCGGTAACTGTTCCAGCCATTCGGAACGGTCGAGCATTCCATCGCCAATTACGCGCCAAGGTATCAGGGCAACGCTCAACTTAATGCCATTGCGCTTGCAATAATTGATAACATCGAGAAGCTTATCATCTCGGAATACTCCCTCCTTCGGTTCGTAGCTGTACCACTTCATATTGACCCGGATAGCGTCGATGCCGCGGAACTTTTTGCCGTTATGCGTGAGGTTCAGGAATGCCTCAATGCGTTCAAGCCATTCTTTGCTGATACCTGTCGGCGCTGAAACATCAAAGCCGTAACCGGTCAGGTTCATTGTTATGCCGCGCTCGCCGGTATTTACAGGGGGTGGGCCATTGTTCCCGCCATTACTACCGTTTCCATTCTCGCCTGTGGGCTTTGGAACGGTGAACGTACGCGTATATACTTTGCTCAAACAGGTATTACCCTTTAAAGCCAACACGTATTCACCTGGCGCCAGAGCATAGGAAATCGGAACGGTATTCTTTGTCAGCTTCTCCTTTCCAGAATTGCCGGTAACCTTTACGATCCCACTTTGAAGGATCGAGAAATCCCATCCGAATACTCCCTCACCATCGAAAAGGACGGTCGCGCCGCTCTGAGTGATATTGTAAACATCGTTCGGCACCGGGCCGCGCGTGCAACTATCCCCCTTTGGGACTTCGGGTTTGGGATCAACCCCGCCGTTTCCTTTCTTGAAAAGGCTATCCGCATAGGCTTTTTGCCGGGCCTCCGATGCCTTGATTTTGTTATCGATAACCTGATCGATCGATTGCGCGGTTACTACCTGGCAAAACGCCAGGAGTACCGCCAAAAGCAAATTTTTCATGAAATGGTTTTTAGTTGTTGATGAAATGAGTTTTGTATTATTGAAGCAATGCGCCGAGCGCTTGTTTCAACTGCTTCGCCTTTTCGTTCTCCGAATCGTACGACTGCAAAGCTCTCCGCACGAGGGCGGGAACTACTTCAAGCAAAAAGCCCTTGTCGTTCAGTGTTCTGTTCAGCTCATTCTCATCATTGAAATTCAGACTGGCCGAATCATTGAATGAAAAAGCCTTGGGCTCACCCGTGCTGACCTCGCGGCCAGTTACTGAAAAGTTGATGCTCGCATAGTCAAATTGGAACTGCGGAGCAGTGGTTGGCGCCGGTGTTTCTGTTTCCACCAGCGCCGCGATGTTGTTATTTTTCATTGGTTGTATTGTTTGTTGTTGGTAAAGAATTCAATAACTTTTTGGCAGGCGTTGGCTCTTCCTCGACTGGTTCGATGACAAAGCCTACAAGCCACTTGCGGACGTGCTTCGGGACACTCGCAGGAATGGACTCCTTATCGACGTATTCAGGCTCAAATTCTACGCTTGTTTCATGGTTAAAAAGCTCTTCAATCTTTTCCTCCATCGCCTCTTCCTGATCCCTTTTGTAGCGATAATTGCCGTGATCGTCACGAAGAATGCAACCGAATTTATCCTCAGCAGCATGCTTGCGTTGGATTTTTACAAGCTTTTTCCCGTAGCCTTCGCGCTGTTCATCGATTTGCTCGATCACGGTGTTCAGTGCCGCGATGAACTTCGTGTCTTTCTCATTGGATTCTTTGATCAGAACTTGTGCAACATCGACGAATCTGAAAGCCTTTTTGTAGCTGGTCTCCATTGTTTTTTGTGATTTAGTTTATTGATGAAAAAATTGATTATCCTACAAATACCCAGGTGACACCACCTGACCCATTGTCTTTGCTTCTGTAAAATCCCTCGGTACCGTCTGTTTGATATACGAGCGCCCCGAAAAAACCCGGCGAATAGCTCGCCCTTTCTGATGCGGTCATTTGAAGCGGCACGAGTGAACCCTGAACTACCAAGTGGCGACGGTTTCCGCTCGATCCGATGTAAATGGTGTTGGAAACTTCGTACATCTCAGCAGTGGTGACTGAGCCAGAGCCGGACCATTTGGTGAACATATTCAGCGATCCGCTGCCTGAAATTCCGGCAGAAATCGTCCAAGACCTATTCAATGATAGATCCTGCGCAACTCCATTAATTGTAATTACACGCGATTCGGGGACATATCCACTGCCTCCGCCCGTAGGAAGGCTATACCAGCCTTTGCCGCCAGAGCCATCGGTACCATAATATTTATTTGCGCCTGGGTTGTCTTGGTCCCCGTATAGGTTTAAATACCGGTTTATGCCAAGATTTCCACCTCCCTGAATACTTCCCTGGCCTAGCACCATTCTGCTATCCGGCACATAACCGGAAACCATTCCATCGATGCTGGCCTTGGTGTAGTAGTTGGTCGTTAAATATGAAAGAGTTGCGTAACCGGCAGAAGCGTGATTACCCCAGCTGAACGCCTGAGTCCACTGCGAGCTTGTATTCGTGCCAACCGCAAAGCTACCCGCTGACACGGTTCCTGTGAACGTTACATTGCCCGTCGCGCGGGAAACGCGGAATGGCTCACGGACAAATGTGCCGGCGTCATTATAGGACCACAGCACAAAGTCAGATCCTGAGTCTGAACCCGATTCAGTTCCGGCCTTACCGAAAACCCAACGATTGAGGCCAGAAGCCCAAAGCGAATAACCCCGAACATTACTATTATGAGCTACGTCCGAAACAAATACGCCTCCATTTGCGATAATGCCGATACCGCTCTCGCTGAGAATACTATCCGTTATCGTTGAGCTCGTCGCCATTTTAGGGAGCCTTCCCGCCGTAGCGCTACCGCCAATGCCTGCCGAAATCGTCCAAGTTCGGTTTGAGGAAAGATCGAACGTAGTGCCGTTGATAGTGAGGGTTCTGGTCGTTTGGACCAAATTTGAGGCGTGCAACCCATCCACCATGTCGGCATTCAGATTCGGGTTCATCGTGGTGCTAAAAATCTGAAATGGAGCCGTTCCAGTTGACACCTGCATGTTTAGCTGCTTGTAAATCTGAACATTCTGATTTGACAGCATGGACATATGATACCCTATGCTCAACCCTACAATGTGAAGTCCAGAAGCATCAGCCTGTGCAACATACCCTGCTGTTGCAGAAGGGTCATTCCAGTACAGCATGGCGCCACCAGTAGAAGGATAGAGGGAGAAATGCCAACGAGAACCGCCCTGCCCAATAGTTGCCCCTTTGGACGTTTTGATAAAGGAGGTATCAGAATCATCGATCGAACTATCCTCCAAATTTGCGCCATTCCATTTTGTAACAAATCCTGTCGTGCCTGATCCTCCAACACCGCCCGCAACAGTCCACGATCGATTCGCGGAAAGGTCAAAAGTGGAGCCGTTGATTGTGATCGTGCGGGCAGACGGAACATATCCGGCAGCAGCATGATTGCCCCAGCTGTAAGCCGTATTCCAGTTTCCTGAATTACCGCCGCTTGCCGTGATCGATCCTGAAAATGTCGCGTTACCGGTCGCTCGCGAAATCCGCAACGGCTCTCTCAAAAATGACGCGGCGTCATTAAAACTCCACAAAGTGAAATCTGAGCCGGAATCCGATCCAGATTCTGTCCCCGCTTTGCCGAATGTCCAGCGCGTTTGACCACCATTTAAAATTGTGTATCCGCGAACGTTAGTGTTCGTTGGCGTATCGGAAGCAAAAATACCTCCGTTGGCAGCTATACTTATGCCGGATTCACTCAGCAGGCTGTCAGTTATCGTTGAACCAGTCGCCATTTTAGGGAGCCTTCCCGCCGTGGCGCTTCCCGCCACCTTTGCATCGAGCGCAGCCTGCAAACCCGTTACGTTGGCAATTGTATGGGTATGGGATAATGCGGCATACCTCCCGTCGCCGTACGCGCTATCGAAAGCAAGCGAAATATTTGCCGACAATGCTCCCCCGCCAGTCAGACCAGTTCCGGCCGATACGGTGCGGGATACCGGAACGTAGAGCCCCGCGTGGTTTCCCCACCCAAAGGCCGAGTTCCATTGTGTCGAATTGCCACCGCTGACCGCGATAGTCCCCGAAAATGTCGCATTGCCAGACGCCCGAGAAATGCGAAGCGCCTCACGTAGGAATGTACCACCATCGTTATAAGCCCACAAAACAAAGTCAGATCCTGAGTCTGAACCCGATTCAGTGCCCGCTTTACCCAAAGACCAACGGGCAAAACCCGAAGCCCATAACCCGTAGCCGCGTACGTTTGAATTGTGAGCAACATCCGAAACAAACACACCTCCGTTGGCGGTTATACTTATGCCGGACTCACTTAAAAGGCTATCTGCAAAAGTGGTGTTCGTTGCAAACTTTGCATAGCGGCCAGGCGTGCCGCTACCTCCGGTTTTCGCATCGAGCGCAGCCTGTAAGCCTGTAACTTCGGAAATTGCGTGAGTGTGCCCGAGCTGAGAGTAACGCGTGTCGTTCTGGGCATCGCTACGAGCGTTTCCCGAATGCCATAACGTGTAATCAAGGCCTGCATCGGTCCTCAACCTGAGATCGGACGCGGCTTGCGCATACAGGTAGGTTCCGAAACTTCCCGACGCATGGAAGCCGTAGCCAGGGCGCGCGCCAGCGGCATACGCTCCCGGTGGGGTGTACGCTTCCATTGCACCATTGGAGTATGCACTGTTTGCCACCCCAACGGCAAGCATAACGTAGCTGGTCGCCGCCCGGATCTTGGAGGCGGCAGTGAGGGCATTATCGAAATATGCGTCGCTTAAAAAATCCATTACTTACTTTTTAATGATCACACGGAATGCACCAGCTGCGGGAGCCTTGGCGAAGGTTACAATCACGGCATTGACCGTAGATGCGCGATTGTCCACTATGACGGATGAGTTGTCAGAGACTTTCCGGATTTCCACCACAACATCGAGCGTATTCAGGTTGTGGGTGACAGTGTAGGCCGTAGCTGTTCCGTCCCCGATCGTTGCCGCATACGCTCCGCCGGCAATTCTCGCCGCCACGTAGGTAGCCAGTTTCAACGGAGTGATCCCGCGAGTGTCGTCGGTACCTGCATCGGTTTCCGCCTGTGTCGCAATTTCGATCAAACCGGTACGAGTTTCTGTTGCGGTTCGTGCGCTGAGTGTCGCCGGGGTAATTACCTTAACGGCATCTGTTCCGGTTTGCACCTCAGCAGCAGTCGCCAGCATTACTAAGCCCAAAACGGTAGCAGTTGCCTGGTCGCGGTTTGTTTCAAGGAAAATCCAGTCTGCCGCCAATGTAGTCGAAGGGTTGTCTTTATTGGCAATTAAAACATCGCCTACGTTGAAAGCTGTGCCTTGGACCGTCCCGGCAACGGACACATACCAATATGATCCTTTTTTAATCGCGGCGCTACCCGGATAATTGGTGCTCGTCGAAGCATTGAAAGCGCCGACAAGTGTGCCAACAGCACCTACCAAAGAATCAATGTAGGCCTTTACTGAACCAGCCGTAGCAATGTTTGTACCAGTGGCCGTGGCAAGCGTATTGTCATTAATCAAGGTGATCTCGGACGCGACGCCAGCGCCAGCGGCAGTCCGCCCGATAACAGTCATTGCGTTGATGTTTTGCATCTTCGCGAATGTTACCGCCTGATTGAGAATTTTCAGGGTAGTGACTGCATCAGTGGCGAGTTTTATCGCTGTAATCCCGCCGTCCTTCACGCCAACCACATCGGAAGTTATTGCCAGGGTCGTATTGTCAACATTAACGGACAATGTAACGATGCCGCCAGCGGTGCTCTCCAACAAGCCATCACCACCTACAACCGTACCCGAACCGAGAGGAACCCAGGTCGAGTCTGACAGACGATAATAGCTGATAATATTGCTGGTAGAGTTGTGCCAGATTTGCCCGTTTGCTGGACTCCCCGGCGGAGTTGATTGCGAGTGCAGAACCACATTTATAATCTGGTTCTGCTGCATATCAAGGTTATTGTAAATTTCCATCTTAGTTTGTTGATTATGATATAATTAACACAGAACCAGTTTGTGGCTTGGTATGAATAATTTTAAATACATCGTTATCGATATACTGCACGTCAGACATCACCTTCTTGCCGCCGATCAGAATTAGAGGGTCTGGCTTCTTATTCAAGTTGTGGTTTACAATCCACTCCTCAGCTGGTGTGGTAAACGGGAATTCCAATTGCTCAGAGGCCTCTCCCTCGCAGTCGCATGCGCAGCAATCTTTAATAGGCGGCTCTACGTCCTCGATCAGCTCAATAGTCGCCGAAAGCGTCGCAACCTCGACCGTAGCCAGGTAAGCGATCATTGTAATCTTCCAGAATCCAAGACCTGCCGTCCCGTCGAGCGGCATTTCAACATCGTCGCCAACGCGGAATACTACACGGATCCCGTCCGCGTCCGTATCCATACCGAAGATGTAGGCCTTATCGTCGTCTGTAAGCTCCGTAACTACACTCCCAACGTTGTGATAAATGAGGTAGTCCGAGCCAAAAACCCATGCAGGTTGTTCGATTCCGCCGACTACCTTGGAAAGCTTTACCTTTACCCCGTCGAACTCCTGCCCGCCGAATCTTCGGGCGGATACCGTCCACCAGAACCCGTCAGGAGGCATAGCATATTGACGCCCGGTTTTAGGAACATTGGCATCAAGCAGCGTCATTTCGCCGCCATTTACATGATCGATGGTCAAGAACCGAAGGCCTGAATAATCTTCTGGATCCAGCGCAACGCGAAAGCTAAAATCAGCCTGGGCGATGCCCACGATCTTTCCGTCAGCATCACGGCCGATAAACTTCGCCAGTACGCGGGATGGCGCCTGGTGAATGTCCCCAATTTTCAAAGATGATTTGTTGCCAAAGATAAGGGATCTACCAGTGGTGTATGCAAACTTTTGAGGATATCCTGTAAATTTCTCAATTTCTACCTCAGCGAATGCTCCACCACGCAAAAAGTCCAATTCCCATTCGCCTGTAACACATTCCACACCCGGTCCAAATCCATTAAATACCAGCGTCCAAGGGACAAGGTCATACTCAGCGCCCTTCAAAGGAATGCTCTCCGTGATAATCGTTGCGTTGGTTGTCCCCGGCGCGAAAGTGGCTAGCGAAAGCAGCGGCTTCGGCTCGGCATCCTTGCTCTCGATGGTGAACTTAACTGTCCGCTTGAAAACCTCTACCCCATCTTTCAGCAAGCGTACCGGAAATGTATATACGCCAGCTTCCAATTCTGTATTTTCCTCGAACACTTCGAACCACCATGCAAGCGTCGGATTGACGTCGGGAATGTGTTGTTCGCCGATTACCTCACCATCCTTTTCGAGCGAAATGTAAATTTCGTCGAAGTCGATATCGTGGATCTCGGCGCGCGCGTTCACCGGCCCCGGATACACAAATGATGTAGCACCGTCTGGCATGATCTCCCCGACATAATCAAAGCCCTTGACAAGAAATTTTTTCATTTTCGCCAAATACTCCTCATCGTAAAGAGTCAGGTCGAAAGGCTGAACGGTTTCGTTCTCTCCAAGGAATGCCGTTACCTCGATCGTGTATTGACCTACGCCGGCAGTTGTTCCGCTTGTATCGGCGAATGGCCTGTAAATGCCCTCTGTAACTGGATTGGATAGCGGGAAGTTTTTGGTAACATCCAGTTCCGTACCCAGGTCGCCGCCGCCAGTTATTTTAATCAAAACTCGGTCGTGCAGGCCTTTCACACTAATGGGTGTATCCCATTGCGCCAACACTTCGAATGCACCTGGTAAGTCGCCAATTTTGGCGTCGCCTGCGGAAGTATCCATAAGCTCGACAGTGATCTCCGTCGCCTCGATTACCTGCAATGTGATCTCATCGGTATACGGGCGGTGCTCTGCCACTCCATCCCATATTTGAACCGTGATCGTCCGCCTTTCAATAATGGTAGGTGTGCCAGTGATCGAGAAGTCGTCATTCACCACGCTGCGAGCTGTAACCCATTCCGGAACAGAGAAAAACCGGTACGTCAAAAGCTTATGACCGTCGGGCATGTAGTCCCGAAAATCAAAGCCGGTTGTCGTCAGCTTATCCAGCACGAAGTTTAAAACCGGGAACGGCTCAAACTCTGGCGGCCAGGTCTCGACGTAATCCTCATTCTCCTCGACCAGGACCGGCACGCGGATAGGGATCGCATTCTCGGAATCCATCGGATCGTATGCCTCAAAGTCAACGAAGAACGAGCCCGACTTCGGAGCAAGCGCGGTTGCAGTCACCACCAGGTTCTCCACATCGATCGCGGAAATCCAAGTTGGCTTTGAAACAACCTTGAAAATGAGTGTCGAAAAGTCGGTTTTATCCTCCGCGTCCAGATCCTCCTCATATTCCGTGAACGCCTCAGAAATGAAATCATGCAGATCGATAGAATCCTCGCTTTCAACCGCGGCAACATAGGTCAACGGCGTGATATCCTCGAACAGTGCGCCAGTCCTGCCTACCGCCTGCACGGCTTCAAGGATCTCCTCGCCGGTCAGCGGCATATCTTCGGCATTGAGCCGGCCATTCGTACTATCTTGCTTACTTGGGTAAATTCCATCACCCTGGCCAGGTACTGTGTTTAGTTGCCTTGATCCCGGGATGTATGAGTCTTGCTTTAATTCAGAATCTGGAATTTCCTCGTACCGAATTTCGACCGCAGTAACATCAGCCTCCTTTTGGGAGTCATCATAAGAAAAGCGGACGATGCGGAAATATTTGTCCTGATCTTCAAAATAGAGCCTGTGTAGATAATGCACATATCCGTCGCCAGGCAAAAGGAATATCTTCCCTTCAAAAACAGTTAGCGGCTTCGTGGTCATGCAAAGCCGGTCTTTCATCATTGCCCGGTAAATCGAAAGCGCCTCATTCAGATTTGGCCTGCGCCTCCACGAAGAAGTAACTTCGTTGCTACCTGGACGTGTCCACGCTCCAACATACCACGGCGTGAAGTCTCCGCTTATCAGACTAATCGTGTCGGCCTCTTCGTCTGTTACATCCCCGCGCTCCAACGTGGTTGCATATTTTGACGACTCATTAGACGCAACAAAACCTTCCAGTTCACCCTTCAAATTATAAATCTTGTACCAATCCCCAGGCTTGCCTTCGTCGTCCGCCATTTTGTAAAAGCGGACGTAGACTTTATCTGGATAGGGAACGCTAAGGTTCGTTGTAAGAAATGTGCTACTGAGCGCCACCGTACAACTAAAAATACCCTGTTTAGTATTATTTCGGACACTGACCACTTCGAAGTTGCCACCAACGGCCTCCTGCGTTCCGCCTGCATTAGCTACCCGGGCAATCACCAAGTCGCCATTTTCAACGATCACCCCATTAACTCCACCGATTTTTCGATATTCACCCGCGGGAACTCCCGTAATTGCCCAGGTCCAGTTTGGCGCGCTCGCGGCTGGGTAGTTCGGATTACCGGAAGCGTTAATCTCACCTTTATTGATCAAGCTTCCACGATCAATCGGCGGCACGCGAATGATGTGGTAATTGGTGTCCAAGCTCCAATTCGTCTTGTCGCTTCCAGCCTGTGCAGGACGTGAATTCGAGTCTACCCAGAAATTGCGAACCGACCCATCAGGCAATGTAACCGGGACTCGAATAGCTAACAGTATGTCGGACGAAAATGCCTCAGTCTCGTAATCGAAGGTTATAGTTACGCTTTTGTCGGCCTTTGAAATCGTCCCTCCCGGGCTTTCAATCCACTCCGATGGCTCAACGTCATACCATGAGCCTTTGAGTACAGGTTTATTGAAGAGCGCTCCGACCGCGCCAGTTCCCGCAATCGCGATATTGATTGCTTGGTTGGTCAGCTTTTTGAACAGGCCGACTTTCTTGCGCTTCCGATACGGCTGCGGAGCCTTGCCATTGACTTTTAAAATGGATTTGTTACTCTCCCCGCCAAGGCCGTATTGCTCCCATCCAGGGTTGCCTTTCGGCATGTGCGAAAAATCCCACCCGACGAGTCCCGCCTCATTCCAAATGATCATGTTGCCATTCTCGAAAAACGGCATTTGCTGACCGAAATCGATCTCGGTCCGGTATTTATTGATCGGTGGCAAAATCCTGATCTGTCCACCATCAAGCGACTTGGAAATATCGCCATTTACTGAAAATGTCCCGGGCCATGCCATTGGGTGTGGCGATGAGGAAAGGTCAAGATATGAGGTATCAAAAGCCGTAGACTTATCAACAATGGAAACTATCACCCACATATTATTCCACTGAGTTATCTCAGCGTCAAAGTGGTTCAAGATATTGTTCACGATGACGTCGCAATGGAGCGCTTCCCCATTATCATCATAATACCTGAATGTGTTTTCCTCAAACGAGGTGAGTCCTAACCTACTATCTCCTGTAAATTTATTCTCATACATGTGGGTCGAAAGCCGAATGGGAAGGTCCTCTCGACCAATCACGGCCAGGCAGTCCTGGATAATCTGCAACCCGGTTTTCTTGAAGGTAGTGTTGGGGTTTGCGTACTTCTTTTTCGAAAGGTGGGCTAATCCGCAACTGGCCGTGAGATTAACCACGTATGGTGGTTTCTGGTAGTTGTGCCGAGCGTCCCAAGGCTCAATCCACCCGCTCCATATGACGCGGTTGAATACTGTATCTACAATTTCAACATAGAACGTTTTCCTGTTCGTCGCAAATTCAGTTAGATCGTAGCGCTGCTTTAAGATCAGTCCAATTTGAGCTTGCGAGGCAATAATGGGCTGATCAGGGAAGAACCCGTCAGATCCTCCCCTTGTATACCGAACCGCGCCACGCTCACTGATCCACTCGACGGGCTCTCCATCGAATCCGTCTTTATAAAGCCTGACCTCCCTTGTATCCCCGAAAGAATCCCGATACTGGGTGAAATATTTTAATCCCATTATCCTCCGTAAATTGCCTTGTTCCTTTTCTCCATTCGCTTGAAAGAGATATAAATGTCCTCGCCGCGAAGCTTCACATCTGGTATAAAAACATTGCTTCCGCCGTCACCGCCGCCTCCGTGTTTCTTGATGCTTTTCTCGATGTAGTGGTCCACCTTCGACGCCGGTGCGATAAGCTCCGGATTGTGACGAGCGTTAGGGTTATCCCCGACAATGGCAGTTGTCGGACCATATACCGCGGCACCAGTCGCGAATTTGGGTATCGACTTGCCTACCTGGTTATTCACTTTGTTTTGGGTGGCCTGACCAAGGGCAACAAGAGCAATACCGGCCGCTACTGCTGCGGCTGGGACTTTCGCGAACAGTTTCAGTGCTATACCTGCGGTACCCGATGCGATCAACGCCTTACCCATATCTTTGAGCAGGCTTGACAAAGTACCAAGCACGCGCTTTCCGAAATCCTCGATCCCTCCCGCGCCAGTCATCAGGTTACCGATCAATTCCCCAGACGAAACAGCCGCATCCCGGGCCGCATCTTTGAATGCATCATTAAAAGCCTGGTTCAGCTGGACCGTGGCGGCTGCCATTCTCTGAGTCGATTCCGAATACTTCTCACCCGACACGTTTGCAGCCTTGGGAAGCTCTTTAAAGAACTTTTTCGCATCTTCCAGATTGAACGCCGACCCGAACGCATCCTTGAATTGAGCTGTTACGCCCAGGATCATACGCAGCCTGTCTGCATACTGAGTGAGCGATTCGTCGGCAGCTTTCGCAAAGCCCTTGAAATACTCCTTGGCCGAATCCAGATCAAACACAGATCCAAACATCGAATTCAGGTCAACTGCGGCATCGAGTTGTAGGTTACCAGCCCCGAAATATTTTGCAGAAGACCTTGCAATGGCATCCTGAGTCGCTTTGAGCCTGGAATCCATCAAGGCTGCTCCGTAGGCTTTTGCCTGGTCTTTCCCATTCTGCAAACTGTTGCCGAGTTGCATAGACTCGGGCTTGCTCAGTTTCAGCAATTCGCCATTTAGATTAGCCGTGACACCGACGAGCTCCTTGTATCCTGCAATCGCTTGCTTTAAACTGTTTTGATCTTTCCACCACTGTCCAAGGCCGTTAATGATTTCAGCTTGCTTCGCTACATCCGATAGCTCTTTGACCGCCTTTGTGACACCTCCAATCGTGGGCCCAACTTTACCCGCATCACCAGTAAGATCGCCTACTGCCTTTTTGACTCCACTAATTGCCTTTCCAGCAACAGCAAATGAGTCCGGAACCTCAAACCTGAACTTTTGAGTAAGTCCATCAATGTACTTCACAGCCGAGCTCGCCCCCTGGCCGATGGCATTGAATCCTAACGCTTCGTTGAATGTGCCGAATAGCCCGATCGCGCCTTTTGCAATCCCTCCAATTGTATCAACAATTGCATTGGCCGCATTCTTGCCCATATTCACGAGCGCCTTCCACATGTTGCTCCAATCGCCCTGAATCAGGTTAAGAACAACTTTGAAGGATTCCATCATGATCCCGAGCGCCGAGCTTCCAAGGCCGGTGAGTGTTGTCCACCAGGTAGAGTCCGTCAGAAATTTCTTAACTGAATCCCAATTGGTGATGATGGCGGCCGCAGCTACGCCAACAACCGCGATGGTCGCAGCAATAGGGCCAGTAATTGCGCCGAAACCGGTCGCAAGAAGGGGAAGGAGCTTGATTAACCCTCCGACGGATCCGATCAAAACCGGCATACCGACGGCCAAGGCGCCAAGGGTAAAGATTGATTTCTGCGCCTCAGGGGTCAGGGCTTGAAAGTTCGATGTAAGGTTGTCCAAGATCGTGGTCAATCCGGATATCTTTCCTGTGATATCAAACGCGTTGTCTGCCCCTTCACCCAATGCCGCCGATGCGAACGTAGTGGCGTCGCTCAGCTGCTCCATTGCGTTCGCGGCTCCTCCGCCTGCGAAAGGTATTTTTTCAAGCTCGGTAACAAATTTATCAATGAAGGCAGTGACGCCGATGCTCTTCATCTTCGCGTTCAGCTTTTCAACGTCTTGCGTTCCGAATGCAGCCTCCATAGCATCGTTGGTTTGCGGCATGCGGGTAGCCAGCTGCCGTAGATCGACCTGGTTAATGTGTCGGCCTCGAACAAACTGGTTCAGGTTGATCAACGCCGGTTCCAGGTCTACCGCCGAGCCGCCTGCGTCAGTGATGGCATTGGCAAAGGCCTTCAATGACCGGGTAGCTAGGTCGCTATTGAGCTTCATTGCCTTCATGCCGATTAAGGCCTTCGCACCGTCAAAAATCCCGATATTTGGAAGTTTTGCCAGCTCTCGCACATTTTGAATAGACTCACCGTAACGTTCGAGCCCGCGTTGAAGTTTCTGAAGTTCAGCGTAGTCCTTGAAAGCTTTTCCGGCCGCAAAAAGCGCGGGGAGTCCGCCGACGATAGCCATTTTCTTGCTAATCTCGGTCAGGTCTCCACTTAATTTCGATAGTCCGCCCCTGAAAACTGCCTGCTCTTTGGCTGCTCGCTTGTAACTGTCGGTAAGCTTGTTGTTGATTTCAAATACAGTGGAACGAACCGCCGCAGATGCATGCTTCATACCATCAAGCAGTCCCTGGATTGTTGATGTTACCCGTATGTTAGCCGCCCCAATATCAGGTTGCATATTTTTTCGGATTAAATAGTCTGTCGTATTGCTCCATTGCCTCTGGCGTGAATTTTTCTTCTATGTATTTTTCCAAATCGATAGAAGCATCAGAGCCATTTGGATTTAGGAATTGCTCCACCGAAACGGGATTCTCCACGACCTTCCCAGCCATTTTATACACCCAGTAGGCTATATACTTTGCCCTGTCAGACTCGATTTTCTGCCGCTCATTAAATCCCTCCCGCAGTAGGGTAAATTGGTACGGGGTTATCACTTCCAATTCAGAAGGTGCCAGGCCCATCAGTCCCGCGCCACGGTACCAATCGTCAGGATCGAATTTTACTTCGCTCCTTTTTGGTTTAGCGCTTCGACTGCGGCGAGTGCGGGAGTTAACTTTTTTAGGACAGAGCCAGAGCCGGCCAAATACCCAGGCAGCACTTTGGAAATTGCCTCCATATCCTCGCACTCGTCATATAATTCAAGAAGTTCTGCATAGTTTTTCCATGTCCGATCTTCCGGTTTGACTCCGCAGTGAATAAGGAATGGGATTGCCTCGATAGGGATTATCGATTCCAGTAAGTCGAAGCTGGAAGGAAGATCAGGCCGCTCCTCCTTGATGCGTAGAAACGTGCTCGTACCGAAAGAGACGGTGAACAATTTGTCTCCCAGCTGAATGTTAAATTTTGTTGGAGCCTTGATAACATCAAGCTTCTCGGGTTCTTGTTGAACCTTTGTCGTCAATTTCTTAGCCATGATGATTTAGTTTGAGCGAGGTCCATCGCTGAACCTCGCTAGCTTGTTGATGAAATGAGCCGATGCTAAGGCGCAGCGGAAATGGTGATTTTTTTCATTGCCGAAATCGTGGCACTGTACGTTTGAAGTCCGTTTGCGGTACCTGCCTCGCCATACGCCGAAACAAACCCGGTAAAACTACGCACGCGGTCACCAGTCATGCCACGGGCATACTTAAATTCCTTGGGCTCCTTCGAAAGGTGCCAGTCTTCCAGGTCGTTACCGGAAACGTTTGTCGCTTTTTCGACGGTAGGATACTCTTTCACAATCCCGTTCAGCGTAAATGCCGGTATCGGATCGTTACCGGAAATCAGGATCTCATTCCCGCCGTAGCAGTTGGCTTCCAGCTGTTCGAGCTCGCTGGACATATTGATGTCCGTGGCGCATTTGATTACAACAAAATTGTCGTTATCGGCCTTGTCTACCGCCATGGTTGTCTCGTTACCCCGGACGGTGGATACAATTCTTTCTGGCATGATCTATTATTGTTTGTTGATGAATTATCTCGCCTCTGCAAGTGCCGAATACTCGACAACTTTTATGTGAGCCTTTTGCTTATCGTCAAACCCATCGGCAACCTCCTGGGCGCTCATTATGACGATTCCGACTCCTGAAATCACCCCACTGAATTTGTCCAGGGCCATTCTAATGGCAGACATTACATTGGATGCGTCAGCATAGGAATTGGCGTAAACGCCGATCTCCACAGAACCATTTTTTGTAGATTCTGGATCGTAACAGCCCTGATCCTCCATGCCATCGGCAAATACATAAACTGCCGGCAGCGTAGCGTTTTCTTTTATAACGTTTGGATATATACGTGTTCCAACCAGCGAGGTCACGAATGACGTTGCAAGAAGTTTTTGTATAAAGGCTCTTGTGATCATTAGAATCTACTTTTCGGCAAGTTTTTACGTGCCCATTTTTTGAACGAGGACAATACTTCTCTTCCGTAATTGTCTCGCACAATCTCGATCGTATAGTCGTAAGCATCTTTCAAAAAGTCCCTCGCCCGGTGGAATCGTCCGCCGCGGTCGGTAAACCCGCGAGTAATTAGGTTTGTTCTTCGCCCAACCTTCCCCTTGCTTTTCGAAACTCCGACCAGCACACGGGAATTTTCATCGCCTACCGGCCTAACTGCTTTAATTCGCAAATCCCGACGAGTCGCACCAGCTCGCGCGTCTTTTAATCTATCTCCCTGAGGAGCTAATCGACGAGCTGACAAAAGCATTGGTCGTGCGGAACGTTTTAAAGCAGAGTCGGCAACAGACCTAGGCAAAATTGACTTGTACGTTTCTAGGCCACGAGCCAACTTTTCAAGTTCCGACGTATTGACTTTGATACTCATCCAACGATCTGAGTTTTTATTAGCCAAGCCTCCCGACGACCTACTTCCTGAATTGGCGCAATAACTTCATAGGTTAGCCCAGAAAGCAAGTCCTTAATTCTCCAAGAAGTTCTTATGCCAATGTTCGAAACAAAACGAAGTTGCCAATCGACTCGGGAGGTTGACTGAACGAGTCTACCATCAAGCGATTCGTTATCTCCCGATAGTCCCGACAAAATCCCAGCAGGAAACCTATCATATTTGACCTGATAGGCTAATTGCTCCTCGTTGTATTCATTAGGAGCAATGATTGGCTCCAAAACTTGGATTCTTCGATCATAGATGCCTGCACCTCGCCTTCGTTCTATTCTATCCCGCATAGCCTATTCTGTATGTTGCAATGAGCTTGTCGCTCAATGTTTTCTTTTCGTTAATTGCATCCTCCCGGCCGTCAAACCAACCAGCTATAAGGGCCCGAATTGCCATCAAAAGGGTAGGAGGCACCTCGTCCTCGTCGAAACCTGCTTTGAACTTCACAAGAAAACCCGATCCGTTATTGAAATAGCCATTTTTCCATAGAATCAAATGCCTGCGCTTACTTGCCGGCACTAATTCATAATTGGATGGGTCGATTGCAACCAAACCAGAACTTGTCTTCTCTTGGATGCTGGTGATACTTCGAACAAAATAGGTATCTCGCATTGCGCATGGAAGCGAAAATGTGTGCCATTCATAGTCAGACACGCCCAAGGATAGATTACATTTCTTCTCTACGTAATCTATCGCACTTTGAATTAGCGCTATAATTGTATTGTCATCATCCTCATAGCCACCAATATCAACTCGCAACCATTCTCGCGCCTCTGCTAAGGACACGATTTCGTCGGTATACCTGGTGGCTATGAAAGGATAAGTAAGTTGTGACATTTTGGCTTATTTTGGCGGATCGGCCTGTTTCTCTTTTGTGCCTTTTTCGGCAGATTTCGCAGCGAAAGCGTACCCTCCTTCGACCAGCTTTTCAGCAACTTCGTCATCGAGATCGGCAGTGTCACCGGGGAAATACGAATATTTGAAATGTGGCTTAATGAATTTGATTTTCATTGATTTGGATATTTATGGTGAAATCATTTGTGAAGGCCCGGAGGCCTTCACAAAAATTAAACTTTGAAATCTTTGCCCGCCGAGAAAGATTCAGGGCGAACAACTGCACTATCAGCAAACATAGCAGCATTGATGCGAGTGATACCTTCCGTATCACGAGAATACGGGTTGACTAACAATTCCAGTCCACCCCATGTTGCCATCCACAAATCCTGGAAATTCCCAAAGATACCTGCGGATAGATCCGTCGAGCTGCCTTTTACCAAATCTGACGGAACATTATTTGTAACGCCCGCACGCATACCGTTGATGGTTTTGGCGCCCTCTGGCATAATGAATACCGCCGTATTGGCCGACTTTTCAGTGGTTTGAAGCTTAGCAACCATAAGCGGATTGACCAGGTAACCCATATTTTGAACGTCAGCATTGTCTACCGCAATCTCACGATACATATTTGGGAAATCGGCCCAAACTGGCGCCGCGCCATTCACGTTTGTTGCCCCGGATGCAGCACCACCCGCATAAATGGCACCAATTCCGGGAGTGTTCAAGATTCCTAGCGGCTGGTTACCAATACCTGGTCCACTAATTCCTGCCTTATCGACAATCGAGGATAGAGCATTGATCAGATAGCGAATAAGTACTTGGTTAATGTTGTACTCAGATTGGCGTAGCAATTGGCTTGTCACTTCGACAAAGGTCGGTAGGCGATGCGGAATGAGCGAAGACTTAACCAAAGTCGGGCTCACTTCATCAGCTGCCCCTGTTTCAGTTTTAAATGCAGGGTCGGTTCCTTTTACAAGGCGAGGAAGATCCAAATTACCAGTCAGGTTTGGCAGGAATGTAGCACCCATACTTTGGAGTACAACTTTGTTGAAAAGCGCCTCAAACAACCTTCCGATAGACGTTTGAATAGTCAAGCCTCCTTGATCACCCCCGGTACCGCCGGTTGCTGTCAGATCCCTGCGTGCAGCAACTCGCTCTTGAATCAAATCGCGACCTTCCGCGTTTTGTGCGAAAATTCCGTAAGGGATCACAATGTTGCCTTTCGGCGCTAGGCCGCGCGTTTGAGCCTCTTTGACACCCTCCGCAAGAACCTCCGCCTCAACGCCGTCAACACGCTCGCCATCCAGCTTTCGCAAAACTACTTTTGCTAGGCTGAACGTGCCAAGATCGCGCTGATCGCCATCTGAGGTGTGCTTGTTACCAGGCACACCACCACCAGCGGCGGCATTAGCGGCTGCTCGCTGCTGGGCAAATCTCTCCAATTTTTCAGCTTGGTCGAGCTCACGCTTGATACTTTGAGCTTCGCCTTCCAATTTCTCGAAAGCCGAAAACTCATCTGCCGTCAAATCTCTTTTTTCTGCATCGCCCACTTTTGAAGCAGCCTCGGCCGCTTCCATTTTTTGAGCATACAGATCACGTAGTTCCTTTACGGACTTTGCCATGATATTGATTTTGGTTTTTAAGTTTATTGATGAAAAGTCTTTATTATCTCAGCTTCAAAAGCCTCATTTTCATATTAGCAAGCTGCTTTAAGCTGCGAGCCTCTCCTGCTTTTCGCTCTTTTTCGAACTGATCGAATGATCGCTTTGCCACTTCTGTTGTGGTCTGCGGATAAGCCGCCATCGTGACCGGACCCATTTCATAGATTGTGTCGATGATATGTACTCGACGCAGCCAAAAACCTCCTGGCAACTCGATCCATTCGTCCTCCTTCTCGACAACATCAAACCAAAAAGAGCTACCTCGTACGTCCCGTCTCTTGATAGGAGCGCCCACCAACTCCTGAATGATTGTTGTTGTCGGAGCGATTACATCGTATTCAACATGGGTAGGAGTGATGTCAATCGACATTGTCCGATTTTCATAATTACCCAGGACGTAGTTTAAATCGTGGTTAAAGCAAGAAACCATCATATCAGTTTTAGCTTTATCGGCCGCTCCGCTCACGATTTCTTCATAAAACCATCCTCCGAGGAGGTATGACCGTTGCTCAAATACAATTCCTTTCCCGGTAATATGCTCTACGCCATCATCGCCCGTAAATGCACGGACTTCGCTATTGGCCTGCGGAATTATCCGTTTTTCCACTGTTCGTTTGCTTGTTTTTTGACATTATGAAATATTCAAGTAGCTCGATTGGAACCATCGCTCCTTGAACCATATTGCGACTTCCAACACCATCTGGAAGCGGCGGCAACTCTTCAAGAGCACGGACCTCATCTATGTTGTAAATGCCCGAATTGACCATCGATCTGACATAGTTTCCAAACTGAGCAGAATCGCCTCTAAGCAATCCTCTAAAATTGAATTTTATGTACCAACCAGCCTTTATCTCGTCAGTTCGGAAGCATTTATAGCGAATTTCTTGCTCCATCTGAACTGCAATAGGCATAATTACGGTTCTAGTCAACCCGATGAACATTTGCTCAACTCCATTACCCCAAGATGTCTGCTTTTCTGTGTCCCCGACAAGAGAAAGAGGAACCCCAAACATCTTGGCAATATCCTTGTCAGACTTGTTGAATATCTCGACCAACTGCGATTCGAGTGGTGTGCGCGAAACTGCGTGCCATTTAATGCCGGGACCTAGAATCGCGAGACCCAACCCCCCATCTTTGCCACTCAGAGACTCAACAACCCGTTTTTTATACTCCTTTGCAGCATCTTCCTCATCGGCAGCTAGCGGAGTTTCTAGGAATCCCCCTATAAAAGTGCCTTTTTCGTAGTAGTTTTCAGCAAACTTATGAGTCAGAGCGTCAAGTTTTATTACTGCGGACTGCCAATCTATAACGGAGGTGCCTATACGTCCGTCGAAACCCAGGTCTTTAATATGAATTATATCATCTTCCGATAAGACCTCATTCACCCCATTCGTTGTTATTTGATAGAAGTAAACGCCCGTCGTAGGATCCTCAACAAAATTCACATTCTGAGTAGGAATCGGGAAAATCGCAATCGGTCTTCTATTGTTATCGCGAACTATTTTTGCAATTGCGCTCCCATGCACCTTAAAATTAATCACTAGCGTTGCGATTGCGATGATCGGAGCCATTTGCGGATTTGTTCTTACAGATAGCAGATAATCAAGCTGATGATCTGGCCTTGGCTCACTCCCTCCGCCTGGCAAATACTTATAAACTCCAATAGGCGTTGACGATGTCAAATTGACAATAAGTCTCACACATCCAAAGAATGTGGAAATCCCCATTGCGGTGCGACTATTAGCCCGCGCGTATATTCGGTCGAAGCCGATCAGTTTTGCGAGAGAGACATCATCCGATAATGATGCAGTTGGCTCGCTGGAAACGTTGCGAACCTCTGCCCCTGATGATCGTCCGACTATCCTGCTAAACCAGTCTATCAGAAGATTTCCCAAAACGATAAGATTTGATACAAAGTTGAGTGATTAAAAAATAACAAGTAGTAAGGAATCCTTACTTTTTTACGGATTTCTATAATATGACTCCTTGAATGATTCGAAGGAGGAAAAACGGTGCCGATACCCCTGCTCATCACACATCTCCAAAACCTTGTCAAACGCCATTTTCGCCGTCAAACCCTGTTTTTTTAGAGCCTCGAACAGCTTGATAAACCCTTCACGAGTCAGCGTCAAATCATTATTGCTTATCACCATACGGCTATTTTCTTTTTAGATGTCAGGAGATGATGCCATTTCGAGTACATCCCAATTGCCATAACACTGGCAACAATGCCATCGATTTTGTTCTTACTCTTAGATTTGCTCGGCCTAATATTGCCGGCATGGTCGGTGTCGAGAGCAACGTTCCCTAGCATCCACGCAGTCACCGGATTTGCATCGTGCTTAATAGTCTCTTTCGTTGCCAATTCCTCGAACAATGCAGTGGGAGGGCCTAACGAAAGCGCACCCTGACGAAATGCCTGGACTTTTTCGTGATGGCTCCATTTTAACTTACCGTCGTCGCCTTTCTCTGGGGCGTAAATGGTACCCATTGCATCGGACAATCGATCACGAAACATTTGTGCGCCATAAGGGTCAAAGCCAATAAAATTGATCTCCCATTCATCCGCACTCGCAAAAATGTCATCAAGAATGTATTCGTAGTCGGTTGTTTTACCTGGTGTCGCTACTAAATGACCGTCACGGATCCAATCTGTATAATCAATGCCCTCAGTGGCAGCGTATTCGGCCGCCCGTTCGGCGACATAATGTTTAACCATCAAATAATTGTGTGCAGGAAAAAACAGCGCGAATGAGGAAATGTCATTGGTGCGGCCTAAATCAATTCCTCCATAACATACTGCACCTCGCGGCGGCACAAAATCTGAATCGGCTCCTAGATTCCAAACTTCGTCAGGAATCCAAGTCTTTTCAGCTTTAACCCAGCGATTCAAACGCTTTGTTTTAAAATCCACCTCCTTTGTTCCAGAGCGGAGTGCCATTGCAAACTCTGAACGCAATTTTTCTATTTTGGTGGTTATTCCGATGGTCGGATTTGCCTTTATCCAATTCCGCTCATCCTTCCAGTCATCATCTTCGTCAATTCCATAAATCAAGACAAATACCTCATCGAGTTCATGTTTCCTTTCCAGCATATCGATGCAGATGCCCCTGTGCTTATAGCAGGGACCTTGCAGGTTATAGCCGGCTGTCGTAATAACGAACTGCAAAGGCTGTTCGCGAGCAGATTGTCCTGTCGATAGAGAGTCTTTCACCTTGTCTGACTTATGCACGTGATATTCATCGATGATCGTGCAGTGTCCATTCTTGCCCTCAGTGTTGTCTGCATCATGGCTCACTGCCATCATTTTTGCCCGGGTCTTCGCGACGGTTACCGTATTTTTTAAAATGGTAGCTCGCTCTTTAAGCCAACGACTGTCTTTAATTTGGGCAACAGCCTCTTCAAAGCAAATTCCGGCCTGATCTCGGGTGTAAGCGCCGAAGTAAACTTCCGGTCCCGCCTCCCGGTCTGCGATCAACATTAAGTTCGCAATCCCGGAGGCAATCGTGGACTTCCCATTTTTTTTAGGAATTTCGATGTACGCCTCAGTAAAACGGCGCTTTTTGTTGGCCGTTTTCTTCCAACCGAAAATTGATGCGATCATGAATGCCTGCCAGGGCGCGAGCTGAAATCGAATAGTTCCGTCTCGGTTAATCTGCTCCTTAGGAACATTTGCCTTGGTAACACCTTTCGTTAGAACAAGAAAATCAAAGAACCTTAGTGCCTTTTGAGCTGCTTTATCAGAAAAATACCATCCCTTTACCTCTGCATTTTCTAAATCCCTGAAATGCCGCTCAATGGCAAGTCTAATGTATTTGTTGACAAGAATCTTTCCGTCTCGAACATCCTCTGCGTATTGCAAAGCTGTTTCGAGTTTATTCATCGTCCATATTTAGCATTTCGTCAAAAGGATCTCCTTCTCCTTTCCGACCACCGTTTATTTTTGTTCTGGCAGACGGAGTAAAACCAAACTGACTTGCGATTGCCTGGGCATTCTTCAAATAGCTATTTTTAATTGCTACCCAAGGCGATGGCATTGAGTATTCACTGCCATCCTCTCGCTTGATAGTCAGCACTTCGCCTTTCTTTTTTAGCTCCCTGACTGCATTGATGTAGTTTGCCATTTCAGAACAATAGGCTGCTAACAAGCCGAGGTCAACCCGGTGTAACATTTGGAGTTCAATGAGCTCTTCGCAAACACTCTTCCATTCTTTTTTTGCCGCGGCATTCAGAAAGCTCGGAGGAGTAGGGGCGTAGTCTAAATTTGATGGCATCATCTCATTTGCGACGGCTCGGTCTTGTCTATAAGTGCCTTCCAGCTTCTTCAAAGCGGTCGGCTTGCTAGGTCTTCCAGCTGACATTTTGTTGATGAATTTTACAGGGAAGGGAACATACCCCCTCCCTTGAATTTTGACACGGTATATGTCTGACGGTTGCGAGCGTTGCCAAGGGGTTTGGTTCAGACTTTTGACCCCTCCCCCGTAGTAGGACTACTACAAGCTCAGAAATCGGCCTCAGGACGCTGGAAACGGCCTTTTTGATCCGCATATTGATGAGGGATCATCGTTCCCAGCACAGAGCGCCCTCTTGCCAGTAGAATGCGAAAGTAACGCCTCCCTTAACATCCCTTTCAACTTCATCCCAATGATTGGGTGCGTCAGGGACAATCCATAATTCATGGGTAATAGGGAGGAGATCTTTAAGATCTTGTACACTTGCCACTGGAACCCAAGTGTCCTCGTCTGTCTCTCCTCCGGAGAGTGGGGTATTCTCTTCTGCGCATTGCAGGTATGGTAGGAATCGATCCTCTACCTTAAAGTCGGGGTACTTATGTTTCATCCACTGGATACGATTGTTAATGCCTTCCAGCTTCTTTACTTCTTTAAATTCGGACATGACTGTTATAGTTTGTTGATGAAATGATTTAATGCGATTCCTATTACCTGAAATTCTCAGGAAGGTGTTTTAGACACTCTTCCGAATCCCTGTACTTAGAATAAACTTCCGGAAAGTGCTGCTTGTAGTAGGTCATCAACGCATACATTACCCTCAGATCCTCCTCTAACATTGGCTGATTTAACTCGGCTCGTCTTGCCCAGCTCTGTATCATAGCGCCGGTGACCATACCAGTCCAGGGACAATTATAAATAGCGCCGACAATTACTCTATGGTGATTCTCCATGTTCGATATCTATCTGTTTGTTAATTGTAGTTCAATTGCCCCTATTCAGCATCGTCCGGTACCTCAAAGGTTTTGTTTGCTGCATAAGTGATGAAAGCCAAAAAGGAGGTAAGCCCGAATGAAACGGATAACCATCCGATGATAATCGACCACCACGTCTCTCCTCTCATTATGCATTCCGGTATTACTGCCATCCCAATCAAGAAAAATGATCCGATTAGAGTGTACTTCAATCCCGTCCATTCCCGCTTGGTGAAAATCGGCTTTGTCTTGGGAGCGCTGATTTGCGGCTCCTTGCCGCCTTCCCTTATTGTTCTTCCCTGAGGAGGGAGCGGCGGAAATCCTAAGTATTCCCTCGCGGCGTTAACTCCTTGGGTTTCGAGTATTCTCTTAGCGATTTCGCTCTTGGACTCCATGCTGTTTGATTTTGTTTCGTTGTTTACCTGCCCCCATTGGATTAAACGCCCTCTTCTGTCGCAAATCGGACAGTATGGAAAGTCGAGCAGCTGCTGCGGACGCACCCTGTCGCGCCACTCTCTGCAATCGCGCATTTTTCGGATCTCTGCCGCGGTTCGCTAGATAAGCATTAACAATTCGGGCATCAGCTGTTAAAACAAGCGATCTTCCGATGGCTCGACAGTACTCCTTAATGGATTTCTCAGCGGCCTCCAACGTGCCACAGACCAATTCAAATTGCAAATTACGATAGGATACTATGAGGTCATGGGCAACTTTCCTCATCAACTCCTCGTCGTAAACCAGACGAATTTCATCGGAGCTTAGGCGGATCAATGACGGTTTCATATGTTTCTTATTTTATTTCCTTGCGATTGAAATGATCGTCCTCGCGTCATTCAACAATTTTTGTCGATTTACGCAGCCGATTCTCCTCGGCACTCTTTTTTACGTGACACGCAAAGCATAGGCTTTGCAGGTTCTTGAAGTCAAGAGGCTCTCCGCCCTGTTCCAAAGGAATGATGTGGTCCACCTCCTTAGCTCCTTTCAGTATGCCCTTTTTCTCGCATCGTTGGCATTGAGGGAATCGCCTCAGCTGCTCCGGCCTGGTCCTGTTTCGCCAAGCCCGGCTATTCCTGATTTTATCTACCTCTGCCTTTGTCCTACTCCGTAGTACTTTTTCCACTTTGCTCTATATACGCTTTGAGTTTTCGAAGCCTGATTATAATAGGCTCCTCGAATCGGTGTCGTCCTTTGTAGATTTCCAAATTGACTAGACTATTATCAACCATTTTACGGCAATTGAGCGCCCTGGTGCATTTATCAAGCCAAATGGGCTCCGTCGGAAGGACCGCAGTTTTAAAGTATTCAATCAGCTCTTCGGCGTCAGAACAATAGAATTTCCCAGGGGTGTTGCGCTTGACGTTGCTCATGGGTTATACTCGGACACGCCGTGGATCCTGAATATGAGATCAGAAAACACCTTTTTGTTTGGTCCATCCTTTACGGTTAGATTCCCAGCGACGCAAGTATTATCGCTCTGGACCAAAGGCTCTACCTCGATCAGGAGCTTTTGGCCGGGACGCGCCCTCAGTAGTTGGTGAATGATTGGGCTCTGATCGTATAAAAGCCGATCGACCCGAGCTTGACGCTCAATTTCTCTTTGAATCCGTGGCGCTAGTGGTTCTTTAACCCGCTCAGGCGCTTTTCCTCGTTGCATAGTTTGAAGTTTGTTGATGAATGGACGCAGCTGATTTTATCGGGCAACAATTTAAGGGCAGTTAAACCGCCCCTAATTGTCACCTTCATCAAACTGCAAAAATTAGTACTGAATAGAGGCCGAAACCTCATCTGAATGCCTGCCGAATTAGAGCGAGAATGAAATAGTTACAGACCCGCTTTAAATAGGAAAATGAGCGTCGGCTCGCTTGGGTCAGCTACTTAAAAGGATCGAAAAGAACGAACTGGAAAAGCTCTTTTCAAAATTGGAGGAACGGTTCATAATTGATACGTTTGTTGATGATTGTGAGCAACAAAGTACCGGCGATCAAAAATTGTTTCAAAAAATTTTTCTGGGAAATTTACAGATTTTCAATACGCCCCCGATTCCTTCCCCCGTCAATTTAAAACAATATGCAATGTGTTGATAATCAGTATAGTATTTGACTATGAAAGTTAATGAACGTTAACAGGAAATATTCGACTGGTAATGAATGCAAATATGCCTTTTACCTGCTGAAAGGCGATTTTGAATAATCGGGCTCAAACTTGTGTTTTTCCGCTCAAACAGAGAACTTAACCTCATGAAAATTGAAGCTCGAAAATGAAGTTACTTTTCTGATTAAAAGTGTATATTAACAAGCCGATCCGGTTCCCGCGAAACGCTCAATGCAGCTTACAATGGTCGTTACACCTATTTATACCGAACATTTTGTACTGACCAAAATGACGGCCGGAGACGGCGACAAGTATTTCAGACTGAGTAATAATGCCAATGTGATGAAGTATGTCACAGGCTATTCGCTTACCCGCGAGGAGTCGGACGATATGCTCAAAGGTTTCCTGGAAGAATATGGCATGGACACGTACCTGGGCAGATATCTGATCGAGGACAGGCATTCGGGGGAGCTGATAGGAGCTGCCAAGCTGGATAGGATCGGTTCGGCGATTGAGATCGGGTACCGGGTCATGGAGGAGTTCTGGGGGCGGGGAGTAGCCACCGAAATTGCCACGGGGCTGATCCGATTCTCGAAAAATGTATTGAAGGCAAGGGATGTAATCGCATTTGTGAATGTCAACAACATCGCGTCTATCCGCGTGCTGGAAAAAGCCGGAATGACGAATACCGAGTTGATCGAAGATCTTGATGAAGTCAAGTACAGGTTTAATTATTCACCAAAAAGTACCCCCTTTATGAAAAAAGTGCTCTACATTATCCTGGGACTCATTGCGCTGGTCCTGATTGCCGCTTTCATCATGCCGAAAGACTACGCCGTCGAGCGTGAAATCGTTGTGAACAAACCCAAAGCTGAGGTTTTTGAATACCTGAAATCCCTCAAAAAACAGAATGACTGGAGTGTATGGGGACGTAAAGACCCCAAGATGGTCAAAACCTTCTCCGGCACGGACGGTACCGTTGGTTTCGTTTCGAAGTGGGACGGCAACGACGATGTTGGGAAAGGGGAGCAGGAAATTACCAAAATTGAAGAAGGACAGCGGATCGACACCCAGTTGCGCTTCCTCAAACCGTTTGAGAGTACCAGCGATGCTTATATGATCACGGAGGGCATCGACTCGACGTCCACCCGTGTCCGTTGGGGCTTTACAGGTAAAATGCCGATCCCTATGAACGTCATGCTTCCCTTTTTAAATATGGATGAATCTGTCGGAAAAGATTTCCAGGACGGCCTGACCAATCTGAAAGGAATTCTCGAAAAACAATGAGCCGTACCGACCCGCGCATTGACGCTTACATAGTCAAATCCGCCAGCTTTGCGATTCCTATACTCGAATACCTGCGCGCGCTCGTGCACGAGACGTGCCCGGACGCGAAAGAAACCATGAAATGGAGCTTTCCCCATTTTGAATACAAGGGAAGCATCCTATGCAGCATGGCCTCTTTCAAACAGCATTGTTCGTTCGGCTTCTGGCTGGAATCGCGTCTCAGCGACCCGGACAATCTGCTCGCAGTGAACGGCGAGCGGGTGGGAATGGGAAGTCTCGGGAAAATTACAGGTATCGAAGACTTGCCGGCAGAGGAACACCTGCGCGGGTTTATCCTCGAAGCCATGCGCCTGATCGACAGCGGTGTGAAATTGAAAAAGGAGAATAAACCCCAGGAACCCAAAGAGCTGGTCGTTCCGGCCTATGTTACCGAGGCCCTGGCGGATCATGCGGCGGCAAAGAAGGTTTTTGAAGGATTCAGTTATTCCAATAAAAAGGAATATGTGGAGTGGTTCGAAGATGCTAAAACCGAAGCCACGCGTGAAAAGCGCATTGCGCAGGCGCTGGAATGGTTGGCGGAAGGAAAGGTGCGAAACTGGAAATACGTCAGATAACAGAAAGATCCCGGATCACTCCGGGATCTTTTGCATTCCAGGGGTAGGGATTAAAACTTCCCGTCCTCACCCGCGATCGTGTATCTGAAAGTGTAGTAGCTCGATTCTTCCGTAGGTACATCTTCCGGTGCGCCTTTGTAATAGCTGATGATTTCCACCTTAGCGACTTTACCGGTCGCAGTTTTGATCAACAGCGTTCTGCCCGGGATCGGCAGAATCGCGTGGACGCTCATATCGTATTTGTACCAGCTATTGCCGCTGCCGCCCGGAATGGCGTAACCAGCGTCTCCGTCGGTTTTGTACCCGTCTTTTGGGGCTTCGCTTACCTGGTCAAAGGGTTTTTCCAGAACGATCGCCCCGCCCTCGCCCGGTCCGCTGGTGCCGCTGTTGGTGGCAATCGTGGTTTTGCTGAATGCGATGTCCCAGTTTTTTGTCTTGGCGTCGGCGGCAGGGACTTCCTTGCCGGTAACCAGGCTGAAATAAATGTAAGACTTGGTGTTTGCGTTCAAATCTTTAACCACTGCGATTTCAGTTTTGATGGGTGCTACCCAGGGCGTTTTGGGAATGAGGTTCGTCATTTCCTTTGTAGCCACCAAAGTGCAGGCCGTAAGGATAATGGATTTCAATAGCATAATTCGAGAGTTTTAAACCTTAGGCTCCTTTTTTAACAAGCTTGTATTCCAATTTAGGCTTGCCGCGCTCGCCACCGTCGCTGGCGTGGAAACTGATGAATTTCAACTTATAAATGTTGCCGGCCGGATCTTTAATAAGGTAGAAACGGTCGGTTTTGACACCAATAGTACCTTGCGTAACACGCCATTTAGAGCCGATCACGTCCGCTGCTTTGCTAAATGTGATGCCTGCAAGATTGCTTTCCGCAAATGCATCGTAAGTGGCAGTAGAAGTGAGTACTTCCGCAGCTTCCACGCCGCCAAGGTTGTTGGTGAATACCAGGTCGGAGAAGCCGTAAGGGATTAGCCCCGTACCGAAATTGGTGAAATACATGCTATAACCCCATTTCAGGTCCCAGCGCTCTTTGGCTGGCTCCACATCGACGGTTGCGCCTTTTTCGAGGGAAACAAATTCGAAGTTGTAGGCTGCGTCTTTGGTAATGTCCAGGGTTTTGAAAGTGGTTTCATTCACTTTCGCATACTGTAATGTATAGCCGGAAGCTTTGCGCAAAATGCGTATTTTGTATAGATCCGCCACCGGCAGAACGTCCATCGATCCACCTTTACGGTTGAGAATATACACTTTATTGTCCGCGTCTGTGGCAGAAACCGCGGCAATCACTGTTTTGTTGAGATCGCCGGTGGCATCGTCTACGAGGGACAGCTTGCCTGCGCCCTGCCCGACAGCCAACGAATCGGCTTTAAAGTCCTTGTCGGAAACCGCGTTGATATCCGTTTTATTGATAACCAATGCCGATGCGCCGTTGGTGCCGTTGATGGTTACACGGAAATCGGAACCGTTGTAAAACCCGAGGTCCCAGCTACTCCGAAGAACAGGCGTTTGCTGGTTGGAACTAAGGTCGAGGAATACCGAATTGGCGGCGCTGCTGCCGGCTTCGGAACCTGCAATGCCATTCAACTGAATGTTGGTACCTTCGGAAATGATCGCTTTGAAACTCAGCTTCAACCCGGAATTGGTGCCAACCAGCACCGGACTGCCCACCGAAGTAATTTTGAATGCAATGCTCTCGTCGCCATCCAGCAGCACACCCGATTTCTTGTTCACTTTGAAAGAAACAGATGACTGTCCGGCAGGAACCGATAATGTGATGATGCCATTTGCTGCCGCAGGTGTGGTGGTGAACTCGGTGTCGTAAGTAAGCTGCGTCGGGGTTAATGTTACCGAAACGGCCGTTGCAGCATCTACCGCTCTGGTAAGCGCGATTTTGATCTCGGTTTCTTCACCTTCAAAGCCCTTTTCGGTGGCTTCAAAAGCCGCCAGGTTATCCGGCAGAGGTGGTTCGTCGTCGCTGCACGCGTTGAATGTTCCCAGGAATGCAACCAGTAATAGCGACCGGACTATTTTCTTCATGATTATTGGAGTTATAATGAAAGGGTATTTGATTGTTAATGCTTTGTCCATTGAAAACTGAGGCCGAGGAAATAGGACCGGCCGAACGACATGGGAACCGGGCCGCCCGTGCTATGTGCGCCGCCAGTGTCGGTGGAGGTATTGCGCAGGTTGGTGACGTCGAAAACGTTTTTGATACCGCCCAGCAGGCTGACGTACTTGCCCAACGTCTTGCTGGCGGTCAGGTCGGCCATATGAAATCCTTCGGTTTCGGCGAGATGTATATTCACCTGGTCGGTGGTTTCGTACACAGGGCGTTTGCCGGAGTATTTGTAAAAGAGGTTAATGCTTGCTCCGGCCTTTTTGAATGTGTACAGCAAGTTTGCATTGATTTCCGCGGACCATACAAATTCCGGGAGGGGGCCGAAATCTTCGGGGGTTTCCGAAAATTCGTTGTAGCGGCCAATGTAAGTGGCGCCGACGGTAGCTTGCAGATTTTTCCAGAACAGCTTGTTTTCAAGCGAAAAACCGGTGGTTTTGAACAAATGGATATTCAAATAGGTGGTTTGCGTGCGGTCGTTCGGATCGATGCCGGTGTCGATCAGATCGTGAAATATATTGTAAAAACCGCCGAGGGTAGAGCTGATGCGTAGTACCTCACGGCTGACGGCCTGCCACACGAGGAATGAATTGAAGCTGTTGGAATATTCCGCTTTAAGATTGACGTTCCCGTTAATAGAATGCGAGGCGTCGTGAAAATCGAAATACAGCTCGCGTAATGCGGGCGAGCGGAAGCCACGCGCATACCCGAACCGGAAATCCAGTGATTTGCTCAAAGTGAGCTTGCCATTCAGCGACGGGATCACCGGAGGCGCGTCGTAGACCGAGTTTTTCAGGAACCGCAAACCTGGCGTGAGTTTGAAAAACTGCCCGAAGCGGATCTCGGGGGCCAGAAACAGCGCATATTCGTTGATAGTAGGGGAGCTATTGATGCGGGCTCCGGAGGCGTTGTTGTTCGAAAAATCAACTCCCACCAATATTGAAAGGTTGTCGCCGGCTTTGTAAAAGGCCGTTCCCCGGAAAAATGCGGTTTTAAAAATCGATTTATCCTGTGAGCCGGGTTCGAGAGAAAGTGTACGGTGGTCGTTGATATCGATATTTGTGCTGAGGGTCCTGCGGGAATAGTCGGTGTAAGAGCCTACGGCAGTCATACTCAGCTTTTCATTCGGCCTGATTTCGGATTGTACCTGGTGGAACCAGCGCTTGGTGATGTAATCCTGATCGGACGCGATGCCCGTATTGGGGTTCCGGTTACCCAGGTCTTTAATGGTTTCGTCAGCGCCGTTGAAGCGGTACCAAAGGTTCCACCGCTTACCGGTAATGCGGGTGCCGGCGGTATAAAGCATCTGATCTTTGGGCATCCAATCTTTTTCGCGGCCGGTGGAAGCGCCTTGCCAGCCACCGAAGTCATTTCTCGTTACATTGCCCGAGAATTGTAAATGCTCATTTTGCCAGGTAAGGCCTACTCCCTGGTTATGCGTGCCTTTTTGGGTTAATGCATCGTATTCGTCGCCGGCGGTTTCCTCCTGTATCCTGGCATTGACGGACAGTGAGTTGCCGCTATGACCCTTTTTGGTAATGATATTGATTACCCCCGCCAGTGCGTCGGTACCGTACATTACCGACATCGGCCCCTCGACTATCTCGATACGTTCGATCGTATTGATATCGATCTGGCCCAGGCTTTCGCGCGTGCTGCCGCGATCGACCATCGGGATGCCATCCAGGAGGATTTTAACTCCCTGGCCCGACATACCCATGAGCTGAATATCGCTCGTACCTAATGTAAGATCGTTGGAAAACCGTATCCCGAGCTCCGTATTGAGGATCGTTTGCAAATTGGTGGCGCCCCGCAGGCGGATGCGCTCGCTGTCGATCGTGCGAACCTGATACACGGAGTTCCGTAACGATTGTGGTTCGGATTGCCCTGTGATTACGACCTCGTTCAGGGAATGTGCCGTATCCGGTAACACCGCGGAGTCTTTCCCCGGCGTAGTAGTACCATTGCCTTCCTGCGCCATCAGCCTACTGATAACCAACAATATCAAAGAAATGGCGAAGCAATACCTCACAAAAATTTAATTTAGACTAATTATAATTGCAAATGAAAATATTATTTAGACTAATTACAATTAAAATGAAATAATTTTTGTGAACGAAAAGGGAAGTCCTAAAAAATGATCGGGAACAGGTGACTACACCTGACCATTTCTGACCAAAGCGTCACTCTTCCAGATTACTTGATGGTCGCCTGCAGATTGACTGTCACGATATCTTTCAGCTTCCAGTCTTTCTCGCCGATTTTGTAATCGAGGCGATTGATATCGAAGGAGCTGGTAAGGGAATAGCCGCCGTCGGCATTCTTTTTGGCGTCGAAGGGCAGGCTCACGGTTTTGGAAACATCGCGCATGGTCAAGGTACCCGTAGCCTGGTACTTATCTCCCTTCTTTTCGACTTTGGCAGATTTGAAATGGATATCGGGATATTTCTCGACCCAGAAATACTTGCTGCTCTTCATATCCTTATCCCGCGAGTTGTTGTTGGTTTTGAAAGTATTAGCCGCGATCCGGACGTCGAATGAAGCACTTTCCGGATTTTTCTCATTAAAAATAGCCTCGCCACGCGGCGCATCGAATGTGCCGTCGCAAGTGCCGAGAATGAACTTAACGCTGAACTTGGTGGAGCCGGAAACGATTTTGGAAGTTTGGGCGGTTACCTGGCCTGCGAAAGAAGCAAGGATAATCCACAGTGTAAGTTGGAATCGCATTTCAGTTTCAGTTTGGATGAAATATCACAATTCTTCCAGCAACGACTCGCCTTCCGAACGGTCGCCGGAAGTCCATTGCCATTTTTCATGCATACGGATTTTGCCGTTCGGAAGTTGCTCGGGCGTTGATTTGCAAATGCCCGTTGTGATCTCGCCCTTGTCGTTCACCTGGTGGTAACGCATATCCAGGTTTCCGTGCTCGTCGACGAGGGCGATCAGGTGTCCGCTGCGAATGCGCCCGCCTGCGTACGATGATGTAACGATATTGCCTGCTTGTTGGTATACAAATTGCATGCCCGGATCCACCTCACCATTTTCGGAATTGGACAATGGGACGAATACTTTGTTGTTATAGTTGATCATGGGAAAATGCCGTCTTAATGCCTTAAATATAGGTATTAAGACGGCATTCCGATCATATGACCGATGTGATCCACCAGGTATTACCGCATGGATCGGACACACCGCAGCTTCTGCCGTAGTCCTGATCGGCCGGGGGCATAACGCTTGTCCCGCCTGCTTGCAGCGCTTTTTCATAGCTGGTATCCGCATTTTCTACATATACGAACAGATTGGCGGGTTGAGCAGGCCATTCGGGACGTGCGTCGCAGAACATGATGACACTGCCGCTGATGGAAACTTCGGAATGTTTGATCATCTCGGGCGCATCTTCCTGGTAATGGGTGGCGGAAATAGTGCCGTCGAATACTTTAGTGGTAAATTCCCTGAACCGCGCTGCGCCGTCCAGCATCAGGTAAGGGATCACGGCCTGGTGACCGTTCGGAATTTTTACATTGCTCATGTCTTTTTTTGCTTTTGGTTTAAACAAAAGTAGCCGGAGCATCAGCCCGGAAATTGGAAAAAAACGACATCATACGTCGCGGTAACCCATCCCTTCCGCATTGCCTGAAAAGTAGGTCTTGGGATGGTCGCCAGAAAATGCTTTGAAATCATGGATGAAATGTGACTGGTCGTAATAGCCGCATTCGTAGGCGATCTCAGTCAGGGATTTTTCCTTGTTACCATATTCATTGAGGGCGGAATGAAACCGGATGATCCGGCTGAACAGCTTCGGCGTGAAACCGGAGAATGCGAGGAATTTTCGTTCAAATTGCCGGGTTGACAGGAAACTTTGTGCCGCCAGGTCCGGGATTTTAGCCAACCCATTGGAGCGGATCACACTGCCGATCACCGAAAAGACAGCCGGCTCGTGCACCTCATGGCTGCGGATGCGTTTTCTCAGAAATTCTGAAACGATGTGAATGCGTTCCGGGTGGTCTGCGGCGAGCATGATGCGCTCTTCGAGCTCGGTTCCCGCATGGCCCAAAAATGTGGAGAGGTCGGGCATCTGGTTGCTTAGCTCCACAGCAGGAATCCCGAAAAGTGCCGGTACCGCAAAAGGGTAGAGGTATACGCCGAAAATCCCGAAATCTTCGCCGATGCGAAAACGGCGGAAGGACTGCGATTGGCCGTGAATGCCCGAGCGGAAGGAAAGCTCCGACTCGTTGGTTTTCAGGATTTCGTCGAACCGGCCTTTGAAATGGAACACCATTTCGGCGCAGCCGTCGGCCATGGTCTTGTGAAAGTAGGGCTCGTTATCGCCCAGATTGTGTTCCAGCACCCAGAAGAATCGGACGTAGCGCGCAAGGTCAGCCGGGGGAAGTATCGTGAAATATTTCATGCGTAACCTATTTAGTCTATCTGGATTAAGGATATACTTTTATTATATTTTGCGAAATTTATATTTTTGAAATCTGTTTAATACATTTGACCGGATATTTTGAAGGGTTTTAAAACTCTGGCCGTTATCCTCCCCGTTATAGTTGAAAATGTAACGGTATTCCATAAATAGTTGATTACCTACTCAGTTTCTTGCTATGAAATTAGTGCCAATAGAGAAGCGCACCGGACTTACGCGCGAAGAATTCATCGAAAATTACTTAAAACCAAGCCGCCCGGTGGTGTTTACCGACCTGGCAAAAGATTGGCCTGCGGTTCAGAAATGGACCTTCGACTGGCTCCGGGAAAACCACGGCAACCTGGATGTCCCATTGGTAGACAACCACATTCACGACGCTGACAAATATTTCCAGATCGCCAAGACGATGAAGTTCGGCGATTATCTGAGCCTCATTGAAAAAGGCCCTACCGATCTTCGCATTTTTCTCTTTGATATTTTCAAGAAGATTCCCGAACTGGCGGAAGACATCCGTTTCCCGACGATCATGGACGGCTTTTTGAAGTCCTATAAATATGTATTTTTCGGAGGTGAGGGGTCTATTACCAACCTGCACTACGACATGGACTGCTCGAACGTGTTCCTGACGCAGTTCCAGACCCGTAAGCAGTTGATTTTGTTCTCTCCGGAGGAAAGCCGCCGCTTGTACCACCACCCGTTCACGGTGATGAGCAAGGTGGATCCGCTGAACCCCAATTACGAGAAATTTCCTGCATTGAAGGGTGCTACCGGTTACGAAACAATCCTTTACCATGGTGAAACAATCTTCATTCCTTCACTCTGGTGGCATTATATCCGCTATGTCGACGGTGGTTTCAGCCTCGCGTTGCGTGCGAATAACTCGATATTTACAGCTGTCCGCGGCGGTATGAACCTCGTTCGCCACCAGTTTGTGGATAAGAGCATGACCAAGCTGCTCGGTCTCGACTGGCAGCATTGGAAAGAGAAAAAGGCGGTGGAAAACGCGCAGGAGCTTTTGCAAAAGCAAGCATAGGAAACCTGTCCGGGGCGATCTTCCCGCTGCAATCTGTGAAACGCATTTCAAAGAAACTAATCTATCTTTGAAATGCGTTTCTCTGTTATTGCTCTTCAACTTACTATGAACTTCGAACTCACGTCACAATACCAGCCGACGGGCGATCAGCCGGAGGCAATCAAGCAACTAGTACAAGGCATCGAAAACGGGGAACCCGCCCAGACTTTGCTCGGAGTAACGGGTTCGGGGAAGACATTTACAGTGGCCAATGTGGTGTCGCGTGTGAACAAGCCGACCCTCGTATTGAGCCACAACAAGACACTTGCAGCCCAACTTTACGGTGAGTTCAAGCAATTTTTCCCTACCAATGCCGTCGAGTACTTTATCAGCTACTACGACTATTACCAGCCGGAAGCATTCATTTCCAGTACCAATACCTACATTGAAAAGGACCTGATGATCAATCAGGAGATCGAAAAGCTGCGTTTGCACACGGTTTCGTCGCTTATGAGTGGGCGTCGGGATGTGATCGTGGTGGCGTCGGTTTCGTGTATTTATGGCGCAGGAAACCCTTTGGAATACAAAAAGAGCATTGTTAGCGCCAAGTTGGGGGATATTGTGAGCCGCAACCAGTTCCTTTTCAGACTGGTGGAAATTCTTTATAGCCGGACGGAAGTAGAATTCAACCGCGGTACTTTCCGTGTGAAAGGTGATACGGTAGATGTGTTTCCGGGTTATGCCGATTTCGCTTACCGTTTTATCTTTTTTGGAGACGAAATCGAAGAAATTCAGCGGATCGAGCCGGAAACCGGCAAGAAGTTGTCTTCTGAAAAAGCGATTGCCATATTTCCGGCCAACCTTTTCGTGACAGGGCGCGACGTTTTGAATCAATCTATCAAAGAAATACAGGATGACCTTCAAACGCAGATCAAGTACTTTATCGCGGAAGGAAGGCTTGCCGAAGCTGAGCGCGTGAAAGAACGCACCGAGTTCGATATGGAAATGATGCGAGAGCTGGGTTACTGCTCGGGTATTGAGAATTATTCAAGATATTTCGACCGCCGGATGCCAGGGCAACGGCCATTCTGCCTGCTCGACTATTTTCCCGAGGATTTCCTGATGGTAGTCGACGAAAGCCATGTAACGATGCCGCAGATCCGCGCGATGTGGGGCGGCGACCGCTCGCGTAAAGAGGCGCTGGTCGAATATGGTTTCCGTTTGCCATCGGCGCTGGACAACCGCCCGCTCACATTCCAGGAGTTCGAGGACATGACACCGCAGACCATTTTTGTGAGTGCTACCCCTGCAGACTACGAGTTGAGAAAATCGGAAGGTGTGGTAGTGGAACAAATTATCCGTCCTACCGGACTGTTAGACCCGGAAATCGAAGTAAGACCAAGCTTGAACCAGATCGACGATCTGTTGGAAGAAATAACCGAACGGATTAAGCTCGGCGACCGGATTCTGGTCACCACGCTGACCAAACGCATGGCCGAGGAGCTCAGCAAGTACCTCGACCGTGTGGGCATCAAATGCCGCTACATTCACTCGGAAGTGAAGGCGCTGGACCGAGTCGAGATATTGCGCGAACTACGCCTTGGTATTTTTGATGTGCTGGTGGGTGTCAACCTCCTGCGGGAGGGCCTCGACTTGCCCGAAGTATCGCTAGTCGCCATTATGGACGCCGACAAAGAGGGTTTCCTGCGCGATACGCGTTCCATGATCCAGACGATCGGCCGCGCCGCACGTAACGACCGCGGAAAAGTGATTATGTATGCCGATACCATTACCGGCTCCATGCAACTGGCGATAGACGAAACAAACCGTCGCCGGAGCATTCAAATGGATTATAACCTTGCCAACGGAATCACGCCGAAAACCGTCCGCAAATCGAAAGAGGCCATTATGGAGCAGACTTCCGTGGCCGATTCCAAAGTTCGCAAAGTATACGTCGAACCGGAAGAAGTCCGCATTGCAGCCGACCCGGTTGTTCAGTACATGGGCAAAACCGATTTGCAGAAACTTATGGCCGAGACGCAACGAAAAATGGAAGCCGCCGCGAAGGACCTCGACTTCCTCGAAGCTGCAAGGCTGCGGGATGAATTGATGCAATTGAAGGCACGGGTGCAGGAGGAAGGATGACGCGCGTGATCGGATTGTGAAATGCAAGGTAATTGTTTAAATTTATCAAACGTTATTCAACTATCTCATGATCAGGGCGCTGATAAGACCGGAAAATACCAACATTTCGCTGGAAATACCTGCTTCATTTATCGGGAAGCAGGTTGAGGTGATTGCGTTTACGGTCGAAGAGCCCACAGAGGAGGGCGTTGAACAGGATCACACATTGACACACTATGCCAGCCAGAAATCTCTTGCAAAAGATTGGCTGACCGATGAAGAAGATGAAGCATGGCAAAATTTGTAAAAGGCGAAGTTGTAGTTATTCCCTTTCCATTCTCTGACTTATCCGGCTCGAAGCGGCGCCCAGCGCTGGTGCTCGCCAATTTGCCGGGCGACGATTTGCTATTATGCCAAATAACTTCGCAAAACTCCAGGGATATCTACGCAATCCCATTGCTAAAAGCAGATTTTCTGAACGGTTCTCTTCCGGTAGACAGTTTTATCAGACCGACACGTCTATTCACAGCGGACGGAAATATCGTTATTCGAAAGGCAGGATTAGTTGGAATAAAAACGATCAATGATGTTACTCAGACGATCATCAGGATTATTCAGTGACTTGCTGAGTCTCTTCCAACTGTACCAGCAATTCCAGCACTTCCTCCCAGCTATTCACCCGTGTATGCCTCTCGACACCCCGGTTATGACCTGCGGTGAAGAGAATAGGCTTGCCTTTGTGAAAATCCAGATTTTTGAAATGGTCATCGATCAGATAATCGGTGTTGATGACGCTTTTGTCACCGCAGAAAATGATGTTTCTCCAATGGATAGATGGGAAGTGTTCGGCCAGCCAGTCGTACTTTTCGGGTAGGGAATTCGGAAATTCCATTGCAGCTGAGACGATGTAGACATCGTAATTTTCCTGCAATTTAATAATGGCCTCCTGCGCACCAGGGATCAGCGGTGCGTAACGGAAAAAACCGGGTTTGTAGAGGAGGCTCCGTGCAGCCAGGGGGTCGGGGAAGGCCTGATCTTCGGGAATACCATGCATGGCTTCCTTGGTAACTGTCACGCCGAATGCCTCTGCGTAGTGATTGATCCAGTTAGTCTCAATGTCGACGATGACATTGTCCATATCCACCGCAATCGATTTTCTCATGATGTAGGTAATTAGTATTTGCAATTATTTGCAACAAATGTAAATGTATTGTGCAATATTTTGCAATATTAAATTTAAAATGTTTGTTAAATTTGCAGGTATAATCGGGATACCAATGTTAAAAGAAGAACGTTTCCAGATCATACTGGATCAGTTGGGGCATGAGCAGAAAGTCTATTTGGGGCATCTGAGTACGCTTTTGAATGTGTCTGAGGATACTGTAAGGAGGGATATCAAGGAGTTGGCCGATCAGGGCTTGCTCAAATCCGTGCGTGGAGGTGCAGTTCCGCATTCTCCGGGTCCGCACCATTTCCGCGACAGAATCAAATATGATAACGACCAGAAGCAAATTATTGCAAAAAAAGCATTACAGTTTCTAAAAGACGGCCAGGTAGTGATCTTCGATGGCGGCACTTCGGCGATGCTGATTGCCCAAATGCTTCCCAAGGATCTGAAATTGACGGTTATCACCAACAGTTTTCCGATTGTCTCCATTCTCGAAGAGCACGAGCACGTTGAAGTTTTGTTTGCAGGGGGGCGCCTGCTGAAAGATTCGTTCGTGACGATCGGTAATGATGCTATTCAGTTCTTCAAGAAGTTCAGGGCGGATATTTGTCTGCTGGGTATTTGCAGCATTCACGCAGATCTCGGAGTAACCGGCCCCGATTTTGAAGAAAGTGAGGTTAAGCGGACTATGATCGAATCTTCCAAGGAGGTGATCGCATTGGCCACAACTGAAAAGCTGGGCACTGCGGAAGCATACTATGTTTGCCGGACGGAGCGGTTATCAGTGATTGTTACGGATAAAGAGTCCGACAATGAGGAGTTTGATATTTATAGGAAGCTGGGAATCAGTTTGGTCTGATTCCCGGATATTGTCTATTTTCTGGTTGTTTCTTCTATTTTGAAAGAAGTATCGCCGATGCTCTTCGTGTCCTGATTAATGGCATTCGAAAACCCGAGCATAAATGAAATGGCCATTCGCAGAAGCCATTTCCGCAGGAAGAAAGCCGTTCGTTTGATTCCCATTTTCCATTTGACTTTAAATGAAGTAATCAAGCTGTGCCTAGCAAAGCCCGGATGCGCTTTTTACGCATCGTTACAAACCTCGCATGAAGTGGGAGGTTGGATTACGAGAGGAAAATGGAATGATCGTCGGAAAGAAGCGTACGGCTCCGGAAATGCTGATTTCGAATGTGAAATGCAGTCAATGGCAGGCGAAGTAGCAACTCAGGATATTGAGAAACAGAGTTCGCCAGGGAGTTGGAGAGGTCGGTAAGTCTGTTATACTGTGTGTTTTTGGGGTAAACAAAATCTGTGGGACGAACTTTGGAAAGCTTTTGGCAATACTCGAAACCAGGAATGCGCTTCCGGGCCGTGCTCAGTCCGGAAGAGATCTGCTCTGTCCTGTAATGCCCGATGCTGCTGTTTTCGCGGAAATGAAGGGCGCTGACGGATAGTACCGTCAGGAATAGCCATTTGAAAAAGTAGTGTCCTTTCATAATTCCGCCGGTTTACCTATCTGGGAGCCATTCTGATCGCGCCATCCAGGCGGATCACTTCGCCGTTTAGCATCGGATTTTCCACAATAGATTTGGCCAGCAACGCATATTCCGAAGGTTTTCCGAGGCGTGATGGAAATGGAATTTGTTGTCCCAGGGAAACACGGGCTTCTTCGGGAAGTCCCATTAACAGTGGAGTTTCAAACAATCCCGGTGCAATGGCCATCACCCGAATGCCGGATTTTGCGAGATCACGTGCGACGGGCAGTGTCATGCTCACGATGCCGCCTTTGCTGGCCGCATAGGCTACCTGGCCCATTTGCCCATCGTAAGCCGCTACTGATGCCGTATTGATGATCACCCCACGTTCGCCTTCGACATTTGCCTCGTTTTTCTCCATCACAAATGCAGCCAACCGCATCACATTGAATGTCCCTATCAGATTGATGCGGATCGTCTTCTCAAAAAGCTCAAAGGAATGCGGACCGTAAATGCCATCGGCCTTGCCCACGATTTTACGTGCGGGTGCGATGCCCGCACAATTCACTACGATTTGAATGCTGCCAAACAGTTCCAACGCTAGGTCCAACGCACGCTGGACTTCGCTTTCGCTGGTAACGTCTGTTTTAATGAATTTGATTTGATCGGGGAACTCACTTTCGAGTATTTGCCCGGCTGTTTCATTCAAATCGAGAACGGTAACCTTTGCCCCTTGATTTACAAATAGACGCACTGTCGCTTCTCCAAGGCCGGAAGCGCCACCGGTAATGAGGGCAGTGGAGGTTTGGAGTTGCATAGGGAGTTATTTCCTTCTACGCATGTGTTCGGGAAGAGGGTGCTTTTCAAAAAATTGACGAGCGCGCTCTGTCTTTTCAAGGACAATTTGGGGGATCGGCAGATTGTCCAAATCGGGATTGTATGTGAAATTTCCAGTTTTGGCTGGCTTTTTGTCTAAAGCTTTCATCGCTTGGGAAACTGTTTTCTATAAAATTAAAACTTTTTCTCAACTAAAAAACCGTGAAAATTTACATTGGGTTCGAAAGGAACCCAATCTTCGTCTAAATACCCTTTAATAAACAAATCCGAGTTGTCTTGATCGTAGACTTTTGAAATAGCAATTTGATATAAGCGCGTCCTAGTTGGAGTGCTTCCTCTGAAATAAATTTTTTGGTCCGGGTGAGAATTAAAGAATTCGTGAATAATTGCTATTACCGTAGCTAGTATTTCTGGCATATCACCATTGTCTGTTACCGACATATCATTGTACTCTTTTGTCGCTGGATCAAAGTCAACCAGCGACAAATTATGCATGTCCTCAGTTAAAAAAGTGAAATACACAACTTTTTCAAAAACACCCCGCTTCCCTACACTTTGAAACTGGAAGCGGGTGTTTTCAAGATTTCCATCATAGTGATATGTCGCGTATTGCCCCATCTACACCACCTCAATCTTCACCTTCAACAAAAACTCATCCATCTCGATCTCTGTTGCTTCGCCATTGAGATCGCCGACGAGGTCGAGATCCAGGGCTTGCACTTCCTGGCAGATGTAGTCTTTGTTGGCGGTTACTGCGCTGGCGAGCAGGCCGTCGTTGTTTTGTAGGGTAATACGGATCTTGTCGGTCACTTCAAAGCCGCTGTCTTTGCGCAGGTTTTGCACGCGGTTGACGAAATCGCGGGCGATACCTTCGAGGCGGAGGTCTTCGGTTACGGTGATGTCGAGCGCAACAGTGAGGCCGTTTTCACTCGCTACGAGCCATCCCGGAACGTCTTCTGCGATGATTTCCACGTCCGTCAATGCGATTTCAATCGGGCCGCTGGCTGCCGTTAGTGTAATGGCACTGCTAGCTTCGATTTCACGAATTTGTGTTTCGTCCATTGCGGAAATGGCCGCCGCTACTTCCTTCATTTTCGGTCCGAATTTCGGTCCGAGCGTTTTGAAGTTGGGCTTGATTTTCTTTTTCAGAATGCCGCTGTCGTCGTGCACGAACTCGATGCTTTTTACATTCACCTCGGAAAGGATAATGTAAGCGACCTGCTCGATCTGGCGTTTGGTTTTGTCGCTCAAAACCGGGATCAGGATTTTGGACAACGGCTGACGTACTTTCAGCTTATGTCCTTTCCGGATCGAGTGTACGAGCGAGCTGATGCGTTGGGCGAGGTCCATCGCTTCTTCCAGGTCGGCATCTACTACTTCCGCCTCGATTTTTGGCCAGAAAGTAAGGTGTACCGATTCATATTTGAAAGGCGCATCGTGCCGGATCGACGCTTCTCGGTCGCTGTCTGTCAGGTTTTTATACAGCCATTCCCCAAAGAATGGAGCGATGGGTGACATCAATTGCGATACGGTTACCAGACAGTGATGCAATGTCTCGTAAGCAGCCGCTTTGTCGTCTGTCAAACCGGCTCCCTGCTCCGCCGACGGGTTCCAGAAACGACGACGGTTGAGGCGAATGTACCAGTTCGAAAGCTGGTCGGTCACGAAGTCCTGTACGAGGCGGCCGGCTTTGGTCGGGTTGTAGTCGTCGAATTGCTCGCCTACCTCCTTGATCAACGTATTCAGTTTCGAAAGGATCCAGCGGTCGAGCTCGGTGCGTTTTTCAATGGGCACTGAATTCGCTTCGTGGAACTCGTAACCATCCAGGTTCGCGTACAATGCGAAGAAATTGTAAGTATTAACCAACGTTCCGAAGAACTTGCGCTGCACCTCACCGATACCGTCGATGTTGAACTTCAGGTTATCCCACGGCTCTGCATTGGTAATCATGTACCAGCGCGTCGCGTCCGGGCCGTACTGCGCCAATGTCGCAAACGGGTCCACGGCATTGCCGAGGCGTTTCGACATTTTGTTGCCATTCTTGTCGAGTACCAGGCCGGTTGAAACCACATTTTTAAATGCAACCGAATCGAACAGCATGCCCGCAATAGCGTGGAGCGTGAAGAACCAGCCGCGGGTTTGGTCTACACCTTCCGAAATGAAGTCGGCGGGATATGCCTGGTTGAATATTTCCTGATTTTCAAACGGGTAATGCCATTGTGCATACGGCATCGCGCCCGAGTCAAACCACACGTCGATCAGGTCCGGTTCGCGGTGCATGATGTGGCCGGTTTTGCCTACCAATACCACATCGTCCACATACGGGCGGTGCAGGTCGTAATCGCCGTGTTCGAGTTTTTGCAGGTAATCCGAGTTATGCAATGCCTGTTCACGGGTCAAATGACCAGAAATAATGGCTTCTTCCAGCTTGTCTTTCAGTTCTTCAATTGAACCGATGCACACTTCGTCACCGTAATCATTGCGCCAGATCGGCAACGGGGTGCCCCAGTAACGAGAGCGCGACAGGTTCCAATCCACCAGGTTTTCGAGCCAGTTGCCAAAGCGGCCTGTACCGGTGCTTTCGGGTTTCCAGTTGATGTTTTTGTTCAATTCCACTAACCGGTCTTTCACCGCGGTAGTGCGGATAAACCAGCTGTCGAGCGGGTAGTAAAGCACCGGTTTGTCTGTCCGCCAGCAATGCGGGTAAGGGTGTTCGTATTTTTCTACTTTAAATGCTTTACCTTCTTCTTTGAGTTTGATGGCAATGAGCACGTCGGTAGGGCGGAACTCAGGATCGTCCTGCTCGGCCTGCGAGTAATATTCAGGTTTTACAAAACGGCCGGCGTAGTCGGTAATCTCTTTCACAAAACGGCCCTGACGGTCGACGATAGGCACTTCTTTGCCGTTCTCGTCTTTCACCATAATGGCCGGGATACCGTTCGCTTGTGCTACCCTAAAGTCGTCCGCACCGAACGTAGGAGAGGTGTGTACCACCCCGGTACCGTCCTCGGTCGTTACGAAGTCGCCAAGGATAACACGGAATGCAGGTGTCTCCGGTTGAATGTACGGCAGCAATTGCTCGTATTCGATCCCTTCAAGGCTCTTTCCTTTGAATTCATTTAAAACCGTCCACGGAAGCACCTTTTTATCGCTGGCCGCATAGCCTTCGAAATCGCCGTCGTGACCTTTTTCGGAGAAATATTTACCTACCAGATCCTTCGCCAGCACAACCGCAACGGGCTCGTGCGTGTAAGGATTGAAGGTTTTAACCAATACATAATCGATATTGCCGCCCACGGTCAATGCGGAGTTCGCCGGAAGCGTCCACGGCGTAGTCGTCCATGCGAGAATGCGGATGTCGAGATCGGCAGAACCGGCCAGCGCTTCCCATTTGGCGGCACCTTTCACCTTGAACATCGCCACGATGGTCGTGTCCTTCACGTCTTTGTATGTGCCGGGCATATTCAGCTCGTGCGATGAAAGGCCCGTTCCGGCGGCGGGAGAATAGGGCTGGATCGTATAGCCTTTGTATAGCAAGCCTTTGTCGTACAGCTTTTTCAGCAAGTACCAGAGGCTTTCGATGTATTCGCTTTTGTAAGTAATATAAGGATCGTCGAGGTCAACCCAGTAACCCATTTTCTCGGTCAGGTCATTCCACTGGTCGGTGAATTTCATGACCGTCTGGCGGCATTTCTCGTTATAATCCGCTACCGAGATCTTCTTCCCGATATCGTCCTTGATAATGCCCAATTCCTTTTCAACCTGCAATTCCACCGGCAGACCGTGCGTGTCCCATCCGCCTTTACGCTTCACCTGAAATCCCTGCAATGTCTTGTAACGGCAGAAAATATCCTTGATCGCCCGTGCCATCACGTGGTGAATGCCGGGTGTACCATTGGCGGAAGGCGGTCCTTCAAAGAATGTGAATGTAGGAGCGCCCTCGCGGGTTTCAACCGATGCTTCAAAGATTTTTTGATCTTTCCAGAATTTCAGTACTTCGTCCCCGATTTGCGGGTAACTCAGATTTTTATATTCGTTGTATTTCATATGGGTTGTTAGCGTCGGGCATTTGCCCTGGCCGATCATGTAAATAGCACTACTTATAACCCTCTCCGGATTTTAAGAGTGCAAAATTACGGATTTTTTTCCGCTAAAAGGATGTACGCTTTTGAATGAATCTGAGAGAGATTGTATTATTTTGGTACTTCAACCATCAATCACAAAATGGAACTTATTAACCGCCTGTTAACCGCCAACAAATCCTGGGCAGCCCGCCAGCTCGAAGTGGACGAAACGTATTTTGACAACCTGGCGAAGGATCAGCAACCAGATTTCCTCTGGATCGGATGTTCGGATAGCCGTGTACCTGCCGAGGATCTCACAGGCTCGCAACCGGGCGAAATGTTTGTACACCGGAATGTGGCCAACCTTGTGGTGCATACGGATATGAATATGCTCAGCGTGCTGCAATACGCCGTGGAAGTGTTGAAAGTGAGGCATATCCTGGTAGTAGGACATTACCAATGCGGTGGTGTAAAAGCGTCCATGATGCACAAGGACCTGGGGCTGATTAATCGCTGGCTGCATAATATCAAGGATGTATACGACAAATTCGCAACCGAGCTGGATGCGATCGAAGACGAGAAAAAGCGCTTCGACCGGCTCGTTGAACTCAATGTGATCCAACAGGTGCATAACCTCGCGCAGACGAGCATTGTACAAGGCGCGTGGCATCAGGGGCAGGAACTGCATTTGCACGGCTGGGTATTCGGCCTGCACGACGGGCAGTTGAAAACCCTCGCGCACATGCCGCCGACCACGAAAGTGGAAGGGATTTACCGCTACGATTTTTAGTACAAGCTTGCGCAAATCTCCTGATTTGTACGCATTATTCGCAGGCCTCCGGCCGGTCAATACGGTAATCGTGCCTTACAGTATTGACCGGCCGGAGGCCTGCGAATACAAGTCACGAAGGTTCACCTTCGCGCCACCCCGTTAAAGCATCTTCCTCCCTTTCCTCCATTCTTCCCTTTCTCCATCCCCGCTTTCATCCTTTTTGGTCGTTCACATCGTTCGCCTTATCTTAGCAGTCTTAATTGAGTCTAAATAAGATAACCAGCGGAGGATCGATGAAAAAATGGATTGGAAAACTACATCTGTACCTGGGGCTTGTCTCAGGCATTATGGTGTTTATTATTTCCATCACGGGTTGTATACTGGCATTTGAGCAGGAAATCAAAAGCATTACACAGCCTTACATGTTTGTAAAAGGTCCGACCGACGGCAAGGTATTACCTCCCTCGCAACTTGCCGAAATTGCCAAAAAGGCGCTGCCTGGCAAAGTAGCCAAAGGGGTACTCTACGATACACCCGACCGCAATGCGCAGGTCGGTTTTTACAATCTCGATCCGGAATATTATTACGTCGTCTATATCAATCAATACACCGGGAAAGTGGAGCACATCTGGAATGAGGACGACGATTTCTTCCACTTCATCCTCCATGGGCACTATTATCTCTGGCTACCGGAGAAATACGGGCAGACGGTAGTAGCCTCGGCGACGCTGGTTTTCTTTTTTATGATGATCAGCGGAATGGTGTTATGGTGGCCCAAAAATAAATCGGCCGCGAAACAACGCTTTTCGATCAAATGGAATGCGGCTTGGCGACGTAAAAATTATGACCTGCATAATGTATTGGGTTTCTACGTCATGTCCATCGGTGTGATACTGGCTGTAACCGGCCTGGTTTGGGGCTTTCAGTGGTTTTCGCAGGGGCTTTATACTGTTACCGGCGGAAAGGGATCGGATATGTATTATAACCCGCTTTCCGACACTGTTTCGACCGCGCAGGTAACCGGCCCGATGCAGGCTGTGGACAAAGCCTGGTTCCAGTTGCAAAAGGAATATCCCAAATATTCAACCCTCAATATATCCTTTCCAACCGAAAAGGCTGAGTCGATATTCTCGTATGTGAACTTCCGGGAAGGCACCTATTACAATGTGGATTATCACTATTTTGACCAATATTCGGTCAAAAAGATTAAGGCGGAAGGGCCGTATACCGGCAAATACAGCGAGGCAAACTTCGCGCAGACATTGCGCCGTATGAATTACGACATCCATACAGGGGCAATCCTGGGTTTACCGGGCAAGATACTCATGTTCTGCGCCAGTCTGATTTGCGCTTCTTTGCCCGTAACTGGCTTTGTGATCTGGTGGGGGAGAAGGAAGAAAACACCGAAAAGGGTCAGAAAAAGTGTTCCTTCGATGAAACCGGCGATTTGACGAGGCGCGGGAGCAATGGCCGCCAGCCGATAGCTGACCGCCGAAGTCTCACTGTTTCTGGTAAACCCTCACATAATCCACTTCAAAGCGGGCGGGGAAATCTGTTTGGGACAGATCGCCGCCGTTATCTCCTCCTAATGCCATTCCCAGCAGAATGTAATGGGGCTGCTTGAAAGGCGTAATGTCGTTGTTTTTGGCATTAATGGCCTTGGCCTGATCCTGTGAGGCCATCAGCATATCGTCGACATATATTTTGATCGAGTTTTCGTCCCAATCCATCCGCCATACGTGGAACTTGGACGACCAGTCCGGGTCATTGAAGGTGCTGATCTGCTTTTTGTTGGTATTCCAGATAGGCTTGTAGCGCTCATTGGAGCCCCAGGCGAGATTTGCCAGCAACATTCCCCTGTAAAATTCCATGATATCTATTTCGCCATTGTCCGGCCATTCACCCCTATCGCCCAGCGTCCAGAATGCCGGCCAGATACCTGAGCGGGTATCGATTTTGGCACGCATTTCGAAGCGGCCGTACTGAAAGCTCTTTTTGCCGCGTGTGATCATGCTGGCTGAGGTGTATTCGGCGTATTCCCGGCTTTCTTTCCAATTGCTGCTACCCGGTTTGTAGTTAGGGTTTTTGACCCGTTCCTTTTTGGCTTCGATGATCAGATAACCTCCTTTGCAATAGGCATTATCGCCCTGGTACCATTGGTCTTCGTGGTTTCGGGTGAAGCCTTTTTCGGGCTGCCATACATTCGGGTCGGGCGCGCCATCGTAGTCGAATTCATCGGCCCAGACGAGTTTGTACTGTGCCGTTGAGGGTAAAACGCTCATGATTGTGAGGACGATCGTCAAAAGTATTTTGTCAGGAGTTGTCATTAGTGGTCAGGTATTGTTGCGGACAGATAGTCGGTTGTAGTTATCAGGAAATGCGTTTGCAGGTATTGGCTGTTCCTGATATTATTGGGGAAAGTGGCGCGCGCCCCTCATTTACCCGAAATAGCATTTTGAAACAATTGACACTATTAATGGACACACCGGGTTTTATTTCTGACAGTTTTCCATTTTCTTGTAAACGTCAGTTTCCCGTCGCTTCTGTCGGGTGATGTTGATTTTTTATATGCGTAAATTCATTGATACTGCAAAAAAAGCCGGTTTGGACGGTTTTATGCTCGCATTGCTCAGTATGATCCTGCTTGCCTGGCTCTGGCCTGCGCCGGGTATGAAGGATAGCCCGCTGCACCTCTCCACCGTCTCGACCTATGCGGTTTCAGTCATATTCTTCTTTTATGGCCTTCGGCTCAGTCCCGAAAAGCTGAAAGCCGGGCTCGTGAACTGGCGGCTGCACGTGATGGTGCATTTGTCGACATTTGTACTTTTCCCCGTATTAGCGCTCGCATTCAGGCCATTTTTTCAGAGCGAAGAAGGGCAGGTGATGTGGCTGGCGATCTTCTTCCTGACCGTCCTGCCTTCCACCGTTTCATCGTCGGTGGTAATGGTGTCGATTGCACGCGGCAATATTCCTGCGGCGATATTCAATGCGAGCATTTCCAGTCTGATCGGTGTTTTTATCACGCCATTATGGATGGGCCTCGTGCTGGATTCGGGGCCCGGACATTTTGATCTCCTTTCGGTAGTCGGAAAGCTGGCCATGCAAGTACTATTTCCGGTATTCGCCGGAATTGCCCTGAATAGCCGCTGGGGCCATTACGCCGAGCGCCATAAAAAGTGTATACGCTATTTCGACCAGTCGTCGATTTTGCTGATCGTGTACACTTCTTTTTGCGAATCGTTCGGTGAGCACCTGTTCGATTCGCTCGGAATAAAAGAAATTGTATTTTTAGGGATAGGAATGCTCGCGCTGTTTTTCGGGATCTATTTCCTGCTGACATTCATTGGCGGGTTGCTGCATTTCAACCGGGAGGATAAAGTTACCGCGGTGTTTTGTGGTTCCAAAAAATCGCTGGTACAAGGTGCGGTGATGTCCAAAGTGCTGTTCGCAGGCCCGGAGGCCGGTTTAATGCTCCTGCCGATTATGCTTTATCACGCATTGCAGCTGATAGCCGCCAGCATTATAGCCCAGCGGATGGCCAGGGAGCCGGAAGCCGCGAAAGATTTTGTACTTAAAAAATAATGTATGCGTATCATATCGTGGCTGGTGCGGCTGCTCGTATTGATTTTGCTTTTGGCCGGGATTAACGCCTTATGGTCGGGTTTCAAGACCGGAAGCTGGTTGCCCGAATGGCTTGGCGGGGAGGATAAGGTGGAGGCGATGCACACCGTGGTTTTGCAGGAGGTCAGCTCCATGGGCAAACTTGAAGTTGTGAAATACAACTTTAAAGATGTGGTGGAACAGGAAATCGCAAAAATGTGGCTACCGAATGCGAAAGCGATCCTGATCGTGCAGGGGGAGGCTATTGGCTGTGTGGATCTGGCTAAAATTTCTATGGAAGACATTACCTCCGATGCAGAAACGTTGGTGATCAACATGCCCGAGCCCGAGTTGTGTGTTTTTAAAATAGACCATAGTAAGTCAAAAGTTTATAATACTGAATATGCCTTTACCGACGAGGCGAAGCTGGTGCAGGAGGCTTACAAGCAAGCCGAAAAGCAAATCCAGCAATCGGCCCTCGACATGGGTATTCTCGACCAGACTAAGGAGAATGCCCAAAAAATACTGACGCCCATGCTGGAAAAAGCTTCCGGTAAAAAGGTGGTGCTGAAATTTCCAATGAATGCCAAAGTAGACAAGTTGCGATAAAATAAACTGCGCTAAACCAACCCTTTCTAATGAGTAAAAAAGGATTTCTGACGCTGGATGAACTTTCGGGCAAGATTGGGGGAGGGGAGATTGAAACCATTGTTGTTGCATTTACGGACCATTACGGCCGGCTCATGGGCAAGCGTGTGGATGCCGACTATTTCCTCGATTCGGTTTCCAAATCGGGCACGCACGGCTGCAATTACCTGCTCACGACCGATATGGCCATGGAGCCGGTACCGGGCTATCGTTATGCCAACTGGGAGCTCGGCTACGGGGATTTTCATTTGGTGCCCGACCTCGCTACCCTGCGCATCGCCGACTGGCTCGACAAAACCGCATTGGTGATTTGCGATGTACATAACGACAAATCGCATCAGTTGGAGTCGATAGCGCCGAGATCGTTGTTGAAAAAACAACTGGCTTCGCTGGCAGGCGATGGGGTGGAATGCTTTGCTGCTTCCGAATTGGAGTATTATCTGCTCGAAAACAGTTATAAACAGGCATTTCAGCAGAACTACCAGAATCTGAGTCCTGCGGGATATTACCTTGAAGATTACCACATCATGCAAGGGACCCGGAACGAAAAATATACTTCGGCCGTCCGCAGGCATTTGAAAAACTCCGGCATTGCTGTCGAAACTTCCAAAGGTGAATGGGGTTTGGGGCAACACGAGCTGAATGTGAAATATGCGGATGTGCTTTCCATGGCCGACAACCACATCGTGTACAAGCAGTGCATGAAGGAAGTTGCGGATGCAATGGGCCTTTCCGTGACATTCATGGCGAAATTCGCGACCGATCAGGCCGGTTCCAGTAGCCATATTCACATGAGCTTGTGGAAAGACGGAAAGAATATCTTCGACGGCGATCAGCAGTTCGGGCCCGTTAAGGGCTCGGATATTTTCCGCTGGTTCCTTGGCGGCTGGATCAAACACGTGCCGGATGTAATGCCATTCTATGCGCCGACGGTTAATTCCTACAAACGGTTTGTCGACGGCTCGTGGGCACCTACGCGGCTTGCGTGGAGTTACGACAACCGCACGGCGGGTTTCAGGGTGGTAGGAAGCGGTTCCAGCCTGCGCATCGAATGCCGCATTCCAGGTGCGGATTGCAACCCCTATCTTGCATTTGCGGCGTCGCTGGCGTCAGGCCTCGACGGGATCCGCAATCGCATTGAGCCGCCCGAATGCTTTATCGGCGATATTTACGCTGCTGCACATTTGCCACGCGTACCTTACACACTCGCGGAATCCATTGCATTGTTTGAGAATAGCCCTTTTGCCAAAGCGGCATTCGGAGAGGAAGTGGTGGAGCATTACACGCATTTTTTCAAAACCGAGCAGCGGGCGTATGATACCTCCGTGACAGACTGGGAGCGGAAGCGGTATTTTGAACAGATTTAATCACTCGTTACTATCCAAAAAACATAACCAATCAAACCCATGCGCTTAGAGAACAAGGTCGCGCTTATTACAGGTGGAAGCGGCGGAATCGGTCGTGAAACTGCTATTTTATTTGCCAAAGAAGGGGCTAAGATCGTCGTTACGGATGTGAACGACGCTGCCGGTCAGGAGACCGTCGATGAGATTGTGAAAAACGGCGGAGAGGCTTACTTTTTGCATTCGGATGTTTCCAAAGCGGCTGACTGCGAAGCCGCGGTGGCATTTACCGAAGAAAAATTCGGCAAGCTGAATATCCTTTTCAATAATGCGGGTATCATGCATAGCGACGACGATAATGCCGTCACTACGGAGGAGGCGATCTGGGACCTGACGATGAATATCAACGCGAAGGGTGTTTTCCTGGGTTGTAAATATGGTATACCGGCATTGAAGCGCGCAGGTGGCGGTTCTATCATTAATACGGCTTCATTTGTGGCTATTTTGGGTGCTGCTACGCCGCAGGTTGCTTACACTGCAAGCAAGGGGGCGGTGCTCGCGCTCACACGCGAGCTCGCGGTCATCCACGCGCGGGAGAATATCCGTGTGAACGCATTGTGCCCGGGCCCGCTGCGCACGGAGTTGCTGATGAAGTTTTTGAATACCGAAGAAAAGAAACAACGCCGGCTGGTACACATCCCGATGGGCCGTTTCGGCGAAGCGAAGGAAATGGCTTACGCCGCATTGTTCCTTGCCTCAGACGAGGCCTCTTTCGTTACCGGCACCGACTTCCTGGTCGACGGCGGTATTACCTCGGCTTATGTAACACCTCTTTAATGGAGGAAGGAGGAAAGGGAAGAAGGAGGAAGGGGAAGAAAGTTTAAATCATTGAGTCATTAGGTCATTGATTGATTTTTCTTCCTTCTTCATCCTCCCTTTACTCCATTCCTCCTTTTCTCCCTTTCAAAAAATGACTCAAAAAACAATAAGTCCGATCGATGGCTCTGTGTATGTGGAGCGCGAACTGGCGAACGCACAGGCCGTGGAGGCTGCTTTGGAAAAAGCGGTAGCCGCGCAGAAGGAATGGAAAAAAACGACGCTGGCAGAGCGCGAGACGATTTGTCGGAAGGCGGTCGAATATTTCCTGAATAATGCGGAGGAAATCGGTCTGGAACTCACCTGGCAAATGGGGCGGCCTGTTCGCTACACGGCGAATGAGATCCGTCGCGGCTTCCAGGAGCGGGCTAATTATATGATTTCGGTGGCGGAAAAAGCGCTGGCGGATGTGGAAGTCGATGAAATTCCGGGTTTCAAAAGATTTGTAAAAAGAGAACCGCTGGGCGTGGTGTTCGTGGTGGCGCCATGGAATTATCCTTACCTGACATCTGTAAACTCCGTGATACCGGCCATCATGTCGGGTAATGCAGTGATTTTGAAGCACGCGCAGCAGACGCCCCTTTGCGCCGAGCGCTATGCGGCAGCATTCGAATACGCGGGTTTGCCGGAGGGTGTATTTCAATATCTGCATTTAAGTCATGATCAGGTAGCCCAAGTGATAGGCGACATGCGGATCGATTATGTGGCATTTACCGGCTCGGTAGAAGGTGGTCATGCGGTGCAGAAGGCGATTAATGAGCGGTTCATCGTTGGCGGGCTCGAATTGGGCGGGAAAGATCCCGCGTACGTGCGCGCGGATGCGAACCTGGCCGACGCGGTTGAAAACCTGGTGGACGGTTCTTTCTTCAATTCCGGTCAGTCGTGCTGCGGAATCGAGCGCATTTATGTGCATCAGGCCGTTTATGATGATTTTATCAAGGGTTTTGAAGAACTGACCAAAACATATGTGCTTGGTGATCCGCGTGATGCTGAAACGACCTTGGGGCCGATGGTGAGAACATCAGCGGCGAGCTTTGCCCAGAAACAGATTGATGACGCTGTGGCACAAGGAGCTACCGCATTGATCGACCCGGCATTGTTTCCGGCGCACCAGTCGGGGACGCCCTACCTGGCACCGCAGGTGCTCGTGAATGTCAATCATTCGATGGACATTATGACGGAGGAAACTTTCGCGCCGGTAGTAGGTATTATGCCGGTCGCCAGCGATGAAGAGGCTATTCGGCTGATGAACGATAGTCAGTACGGTCTTACCGCTTCCATCTGGACTTCGGATGTCGACGCGGCATTACAAATCGGCGAGCGAGTCGAAACCGGCACCTGGTTCATGAACCGCTGCGATTACCTCGACCCCGCACTGGCGTGGACGGGCGTGAAGAATTCGGGACGTGGCTGTACATTGTCGGTGGTAGGTTACGAGGCATTGACGCGGCCCAAGTCTTTTCATTTGAAAATAGGGTAACTTGGTTTGTTGGGTTATCTTTATTTGAAACTAGTCAATTTGAGATATGAAGAGCATCGACACACTGGATTTGAATGGTACGTACAGCTATGCAGACTATTTAAAATGGGAGTTTGAAGAGCGCCTTGAACTGATTAAAGGAAAGATCTTCAAAATGTCGCCCGCACCTGCTACGAGACATCAGCGAATTTCAGCGTTGCTTTTATCCGAAATATGGCAATTGCTCAAATACAGAGATTGCCAGGTTTTTGCCGGTCCGTTCGATGTGAGACTTTCGAGGTTTGATGTTCAATCTGATAAGGAAATTCTCACAGTTGTCCAGCCTGATATTTCAGTGATTTGCGATCCGACTAAAATAGATGAAAAAGGCTGTCTCGGCGCGCCGGACTGGATTATTGAGATACTTTCTCCGGGCAATACCAGAAAGGAAATGGACAACAAGTTTGACGTGTATGAGGAATCTGGTGTGAAGGAATATTGGCTGGTTGAGCCGAATGATGAAGTGGTTTTCGTGTATGTACTAATTGAAGAAGGTAAATTCATTGGATTGAAACCGTATACCGTGGGTCAGGCGCTGACCTCGGTTACACTACCCGAGTTTACCATTGAACTGAACCAGCTTTTTGATAACAAGTAAAATATAGTATGACAAAAGTCGGATTGCTGGAATGCGACCATGTACGTGAAGAGCTGTTGCCGATCGCGGGAGATTACCGGGAAATGTTCCCGGCTTTGTTTTCACAGGTTGCGCCTGACTGGGAGTTCACGTTTTATGATGTTTGCAACGGGCATTTTCCGGCTTCGGCGGATGAGTGCGAGGTGTACGTTTGCACAGGTTCCAAATATTCGGTTTATGATGACGAGCCGTGGATTCATCGGTTGAAGGAGCTCGTACGTGAAATCCGGGATTCCGGGAAAAAGTACCTGGGTATTTGCTTCGGGCATCAGATGCTGGCGGAAGCATTGGGCGGAAAGGTGGAGAAATCGGCCGTGGGCTGGTGCGTAGGCGTACATAACTTCCAGGTATTGAGCCAGGAAGAATGGATGGTGCCGGCTCGGCAATCATTCAATCTCTTGATGATGTGCCAGGACCAGGTAATGGAACTGCCGCCCGATAGTAAGCTGCTGGCCGAGTCGCAGGATTGCCCGATCGGGATGTTTAAGGTCGGCGAAAATATGGTCGCGATACAGGCGCATCCGGAGTTCCCTAAGCCTTATGAAAAGGCATTAATGGAAATCCGAACGGAGCGTATTGGGCAGGCGAAAGTGGAAATGGGTATTGTGAGCCTGGAATTGCCGCTTCATGAATTGACTTTTGCGAATTGGTTAAAGAATTTCGCGGCGCTATGAAGTGGCATGACGGTTTGCTATTTTTACCGCTGCTAGGATTTTAACTTACCAATACCCGCAATGACCCAGAACAGCAAGGTATCCAGGCGTCAGATTTTGAGTGCCCACCAAACGGGCCAGAAAATACGCCGGATCGCTTTTGAAATATATGAGCAGAATTTTGAGGAAAAGGGCATTATCATCGCAGGAATCGCCGGCGAAGGTTTTGCCTTTGCCAAAAGACTGGTAGCCGAGCTCACAGAAATTTCCCCGCTTGACGCACAGCTGATCGAGCTCCGTTTCGACAAAAACATCCACCAGCAAAGTCCGATCCTGTTCGATCGCGAATTGAATGTCGAAAATCAGGTGGTGATCGTCGCGGACGACGTGCTCAATACGGGCCGTACGCTCGCATTTGCATTGGAGCCGTTCCTGAAAGTACCGATGAAAAAAGTTCAGGTAGCCGTGATAGTCGATCGCAGTCACCACAAATTCCCGATTCATGCCGATTACGTGGGGTATTCGTTGAGTACCACGCTTACTGAGCATGTGGAGGTCGTTTTAAGTCGTGCGGAAGAGGAAGGGGTTTATTTGAAATAATCACAATTTGCCGCGTATTTCCAGCGTGTTCACGCCCACGATATAAGCGTAAATAGCGGAAGGGACGAAGTTAAGCGTTATGCCATTTTTTTCTATCGTCCCTTCCTTGTCAATAGTTGTGACAAGGGCTGATTTCAAGTTGTTCTTTTCACAAAATTGTAGCACGCTTTTTAACTCCTCAGGCCTTTCGTAATACCTGTTGCTCCACTTCACTTCCACCGCCCACGCGGGTTTCAGCGATTTGTTGTCCAGGCCGATCATATCCACTTCACCCTGGAATTTTCCGTTAGTCCAGCGCGCGTACCAGGGCGTGAACCAATAGCGGTGTATCCATTGGGAAAAGATGGCGGTCTCGACCATGCTTCCAAACAAATCGTCGGTAGCTTCGAGGGGGGCGAATAAGGCGCTGCGCAGCGAAGGATTGGTCAGGAAAACCTTGTAGAAATTGGCGCGCTGGAATTTTTTAGCGGTATCGTCGACCCGGTGGACAACTCTCACAAGAAATGCGGCTTCCAGGTATTCCAGGTATTTTTTCAAAAGGTTCTTGTCGATACCGCTGCTTTTTGAAAGTACGTCCAGCGAAACTTCGTTTCCGCTGTAATATGCAAGCGTTGTGAAGAATGCATTGAGTTCCTGTACATCCTGAATGCCGTAAAGGCTGGGCAGGTCGCGCAATAGTACTTTGTCAACAATGTCGCTTTTGATATATCTCCCGGGATTGGCCTGAATGGTTTCCGAAAATATCACCTCGGGATAACCTCCGAAGTTGATGTAATCGATGAAATGCTTGTTAAGCTCTGTTAAATGGCTGCTCGTGAAGAATTTGTTCACGTTGCCGTTCCAGGCGATGGACGAAGGGCGAATCAGATGGTCGAATTTCTTTAACTGAATATATTCATGAAATGTCAGTGGAGGAAGCATGAATTCTGTGAACCTGCCTGCGCCGCTTTCATTGCTTTTGAGCCGCAAAGCAGCAGCGGCTGAGCCGGAAACAATGATTTTGGTATGGGGATAACTGTCCACCATCACCTTTAAATGTACTTCCCAATCTCTGAGATACTGGATTTCGTCAAAGAACAGATACCAGTTGTCAAGGTTGTCGTCAGCGACCGCTTTGCGCACAAGCGAAAAGAGCTGGTCCAAACCCATATACAGATAGATAGGGTTGTCGATGCTGATGAATGCGATTTTTTTGGGGTTAATACCATCATTCAGCAATTTCTGAGCGCTATGGTGCATCATAACGGTTTTGCCGACCCTTCTGGGGCCCATTAACACAACCGCCCTTTTTACGCTGGTTTCAGCCACCAACTGATGCAGGAGCCCGAAGTACAGCCGGGGGTGCATATCCTCATATTCAGGATCGATTTTGCCTGAGACCCACCAGGGATTTTCGAATCGGAGCCTGCTTAATACGAGCTCTTTGGATATGGGTTTGAGTTTGATCGATTTTGTCATAGATCGACAAATTTGTTTAAATAATATAGATTGAAATATACTAAATTAACAAATTTGTTGATCTAAGAAAAATATTGCTAAAATTGATTCTTATTTCTCCTCCAAGACCTCCAAAATCACACTGGCCCGTCTTGAATTCACAACAGGATTGAAACCGGCTGTCATCAGAAAATCTCCTGAATAGACCTGATTCTCTTTGATGGGCGATTTGGTGTCGGGATAAAGGTTCAGCTCCCGTACTTTGTATTTTTTGCCGGCGTCCAGTCCTTGCAAACGAACGGCAATGTCGGAACCTGCACCGTTGCGATTGCTCACCAAATAGGAGAATACAATAGCCCGGTCCTTGCTTTTGGTTGCGAAAAGCAGGGATGCGAAGTCGTTTTTCTTCGGATCTATGAGGCGGTATAAATCGCCTTGCCAGATTACGTCTTTGATCGCATTGTAAGTGGCGACGGATTGCTGACCGAATTGCAGGTCTTTTTCATTCAAATGACTCACCACAATATCGTACCCGAGCTTGCCCATCATCGCAACGTCGGTACGGAATTTCAAGGGCTGCTTGCCCCAGTCCGTCACGTGTGCGCTTTGCGCGAGCGCGGGAAAGAAGTAGGAATACTCCCATTGCATGAAAATGCGTTCCAGCGGGTCGGTATTATCGCTCGGCCAGAACTCGGTAAAATATTTCAAAGCCTCGTAATCCACCCGGCCACCGCCGCCGGAGCAGAGCATCATCGGTACTTTCGGGTATTTGGCGCGGAGTTTTTCGAGGACTTTGTAAAGGCCTTTTACATAATCGACATACAGCTGCGACTGCTTTTGCTTGCTCTTTTCGAGGTAGGCCGAATGCGCATTGAACGTAATGGCATTACAGTCCCATTTAATATAAGCGATCTCGGGATTTTCGGTGAAAAGCTTATCCAGAATGCCGTAAACAAAGTTCTGAACCTCCGGATTCGACAAATCGAGGGGCAATTGATTACGCATGTAATGCTCCGGGCGCTGTGGTTGGCGGATCACCCAGTCGGGGTGCTTCTCATAGAGCTCACTTTTGGGATTTACCATTTCCGGTTCCACCCAAATCCCGAATTTGATCCCCGCATTTTTGGCTTCTTTCACCAGGTAACCTATGCCGTGCGGGAGTTTTTTGATGTTTTCCTGCCAGTCGCCAAGCCCTGCACGGTCGTCGTTACGGGGGTATTTGTTGGCGAACCAGCCGTCGTCGAGCAGGAAAAGATCTACGCCCAGCTTCTTTCCGTCTTTGAATAGTCCCGACAATTTTTCTTCATTAAAATCAAAATAAGTGGCTTCCCAGTTGTTCAGCAGCGTGAGGCGGGAGCCTTCGCCGTCGAGAATGCGGTATTTGCGTGCCCAGTTGTGCAGGTTCCGGCTGGCCTCGCCCTTTCCGTTTTCGGAGAACGTGTAAATGAATGAAGGGGTTTTGAAATCCTTGCCGGAGGCCAGCGGATATTCGGAGGCATAGTTGTTAATGCCCGCGATCAGGCGGAGGTTATGGTAGGAGTCCACTTCGAAATCCATCCGGAAGTTGCCCGACCACGCGAGCGTGCCGAGCAGCACTTTGCCTTCGGTTTCGGAAGCAGGTTTGTCAAATGAAAGCTGGAAACTGGGCGGCTGAAAGAGGTTGGCGCGTGTACCCAGTTTGGAATCGAGTACGCGGATTCCGGCAGTGAGTTGTTCTTCTTCCGGGTTCATCTCGCGCGCCCAGGTACCATTGTAATGTGTGAGATAGAAGTCTTTGCCAGGGAAATAGAGGTTTGCGGAAGCATACTTGTTCAATGTGATCTCGCCCTTCTCCGCGCTTTTGATCACGCTCCATTGTTCCACAACATTCTCCCGTGAATAGGTTTTGTAAAACAACGACACTTCTACGGCATACACAGGATCTTTCAGCTGAATGTTCGTAACCGCTACATTATCGCCTTCGCGCGTGGTTTGGTGATTGATATAAACAAGGTCTGTCGATTTGTTACCGTCCGCATGTGTAATCTGCAAAGCCGGCTCGGAGATGTTCCACGAACCTGCCGGCGTGTAGGCCGAATTGTAGATGCCGGCATTGCCGTCGCGCTGGCGGTTTTGGGAACTTACCAGATCATATTCTGACACCTGCGTCAGTTTTTTGCCAAAATAGATAATCGACAAGTGTTTGTCCGCATCGGTTTGTAAAACAAGGGCATTTTGAGCGGTTTCGATGGGGATGGTGACCTTGTTCTGGGCCGTAGTGCCGAAGGCGTGCGTGAAAAGCACCAACAGGGGAATGGCGATGCGCCGGAGAAAATTCATTGGATTAGCAAAGGGAATAGTTTGAAAAAGAAAAAGGATCGATACCGGCAATGTTACTGGCAATATCGATCCTTTCAAAGATGTTCAGCGCGGTAATCAGTGGAAAACGCGCCTTAATTTGACGTTTTCGACCGGCCGGATAATGAGCGGTACTTTCTCTATTTTGACTGAACTGCTGTCGAGCCCGAACCATTTGTCTTCCGGTGTCGTGAAATCCTTGACAAAGAAATAGGTTTTCATTACCAGCTGTTCCAGGAACGGCAGGTCGTTTTCAAATGAAAGGAACCTTTCCAGCACCACAAAACGGAAATCACCGGTAATGTTCTGTTTGCTCAGTGATTCGTACCGGCTGGTAATGTCCACTTCCTTGTTTAGAACCATATCCTCGACCACTTTCCGGAAGAACATATTGATCCGCTGATCGACGCGGAAACCTAGCCGGAAGTTGATTTTGATGACATTGTCATGGTGGTCTTCATCGGACAACACCTTGTATTCCATGGTATAAGGATCATCCATAATGTCGACGTGAATGAACCAGTACACATCGGCACGTTTCGGGCGCTTTTGGAAAATAGAGTAAATGACCTTTGTTTCGATTTCCGTCGCGCGGGAGGCGTTGGTCATGAAAACGAGGTGGGTGGTGTACTTTGGAATACTGATATCACGGCTCAGCTCGTGCAATGCGGGCAGGTATTTTTCGAGCTTGGTATATTCAGTGAGCCTGAGTTTGATGTAAAACGCTTTGAGCCATACTGCCATCAAACCCGCTACCAACGTGCCTACCATAATCGTGAACCAGCCTCCGTGCGTGAATTTCAGGAGGTTAGCGCCGAGGAAAGCACCTTCAATGGAAAGGTATAGCAGCATAAAAAGGATGACGATCCACAAATTCACCCTTTTGACATAAAGGTAATATGACATCAGGATCGTGGTCATGATCATCGTGAGGGTGATCGCTAACCCGTACGCGGCCTCCATATTGGCCGACTCTTTGAAATATAGCACAACCGCTGCGCAGCCTAGCAATAGCAACCAGTTAATGCTGGGGACATAGAGCTGTCCTTTTTGATCACTGGGATAGATAAGCCGGACTTTCGGCCAGAAGTTAAGCCTGATCGCTTCTGAAATGAGTGTAAATGATCCGGATATCAACGCCTGACTGGCTATGATGGCGGCCGAAGTCGCAATGACGATACCGGGCAGAAGCCACCATTCCGGCATGATTTCATAGAAAGGCTTGCGTCCGCTCAACAAATTGCCGGTTTCGGACAACAGCCAGGCGCCCTGACCGAAATAGTTGAGTATCAGACATGATTTGACGAAAATCCAGCTTACGCGGATATTCCCTCTGCCACAGTGCCCCAAGTCGGTGTAAAGTGCCTCGGCGCCCGTGGTGCAAAGAAATACCGCACCAAGCATCCAGAAGCCGCCTGGGTGCTTCGTTAACAACTGATAGCCGTAAAACGGATTGAATGCTTTGAATATGCCGGGATGTTCTAAAATCTGATAAACCCCCAGGACACCAAGCATCACAAACCAGGTTACCATCAAAGGCCCGAAAGTGCGCCCTACGATTTTGGTACCGAATGCCTGGATCAAGAAAATCGCAGTCAGAATACCCAGCACAATGGGAATGGTTTGGATATTGGGGTATAGCAGTCTCAAACCCTCTACTGCGGACGCAACGGAAATGGGTGGAGTGATAATACCGTCGGCAAGAAGGGTGCTTCCTCCGATAATGGCCGGTACAGTCAGCCATTTGGCGTGCTTCCTTACCAATGCGTACAAGGCGAAAATACCTCCTTCTCCCCGGTTATCGGCCCGGAGGATCAAAACAACGTATTTGACGGTTGTTTGGAGCGTGAGTGTCCAGAATATACAGGATAATGCGCCGTAGATAATTTCTTCGGATATTACCTCGCTCCCGATAATCGCCTGCATTACATAAAGTGGCGACGTACCGATGTCACCGTATATAATGCCGAACGCCACCAGAAGCCCGGCGGCCGTTACCTTGTCAACTTTGTGTTTTGATTCCATCCACCTTTTATGAAAAACGGCGAAAGTTAGGAAACCGCGGAGAAAAAGGTTCCTGAAGGTAGCATTAAATTTTCGATCCGATAACTGTGGTTATTAAAATAGTTATATGTATTCTTGATTAAATAATTTTTATATATTAGCGATGGTGATTGACTAACGGTCCTCTATTATCAGACTCTATATTCTTTCCCGTAGGCAACGTTCCCAACTTCTCGATCATTTCTCACTTTAATCAACAAGTTGATGAAGAAGTACGTATTTACGGGCGTTGCCTGCCTGTTTTTGTTGTTTGTAAGCTGCGCGCAAGACGCGCCGAAGGGCTCGCCACCCGTTGAGCCTGTTGACGAACAGAACGATCCGCCGGGGACTCCGACTACACCGGGTGAGCCGGAACGTCTTTTGCCGTCGCAGCTTCCCACCATTTCTGACCCGATGTTTATTACCGGAACGACCACTTACGAGTCGAAATACGACGCCGGTAGATGGTTTTCGCGACCGCTTGAGAAGCCGTACCTTGGGACTATTACAAAAAACGGGGAGGTGCCAGTAGTGGTTTCCTTTGGTGGTGGTCTTACAGCCGGCGTAAGCAATGGTGGACTCAACAGAGAGGCTCAGCAATTTGCATATCCTAATCTGGTTGCCCGGCAAATGGGAATTGCGGATTTCAAAACACCGTTGCTCAATGAAGATGAGGCGAATGGCACAGGCATCTTTCTCTACGGAGAGCCGAATGGAGATTTCCCGCGTTGGCTGGAAGTGACGAACGATCTTGCGCATCTGGAACCGGGGGAGCCGGTCAAAATGACACCTTTCCCGGGCTTGATTCACAATTTTGCATTCCCCAATGGCGGCACGATCGGGGCCAGCTATCCGTATTGTCCCGATTGTAAGTCGCAGGCGTATTCGTCGCGTTTCAGTTCCTACAAAATAACGAAGGATACCACGCTTTTGAAATCGATTCAGCAGAAGCAAAAATATGATTTCGTGATCATGGAGGACTTCTATGATGCTTTTGCGAATTGGATTATTAATCAGCCGCGCCTTGATGAAAGGTTTTCGCTAGCCAATTACGCCAGCGTACCTACATATGCGATGGACGGAATAGTGAGTAAGGGGCAAAAGGGCGTGGTTTTCACAATTCCGCATTTCAAGCATTGGGGGTTCATGAAATGGTATGATGTTGAGGTTTTGAAAAAAATGGTCCCCTCGATATCTATGGTTTATTGGATAACAAACAGTGCGGTTGTCGCAAACCACACGCAGGAATTTTATCTGAAACCGACTAAATACACAGAGGGGGTATTTGGAACTGCGGAAAAGGGAAAGCCCATTCAAGGACAGATAAACGACATGGATATCATTGACCAGGGAGAAGCGTGGTTTGCAGATCCTGAAAGAGTTGTCAATCCAAGTGTTCGAAAGTTTGCGGATAAATACAATCTGGCGCTCGTAGACCTTCATGCGATCTATAAAAGAATTAATGACGGCGTCTACGTTACCGATAATGGTCTAAAAATTGATGGATCAATCAAAGGTAATTTTTTCTCGTCCGACGGCATTTATCCTACTCCGTTAGGCCAGGCTGTGATAGCCAACGAAGTAGTAAAGGCAATTAACCTCAAATACGATGCTAAAATCCCGCTGATCAACGTGAGCGAATTCATAGAGGTTATTTCTTCAAAATAAACGAAACAATGTATGCAGATGCTTTCCCGGATAGTTTTCGGGATCGAACCTCTGCGTGCCTTAAACACACATCTTATGAAAAATATATCGGCTACTATTTTGTCAATTCTTGCGTTGACGTCACAAATCGTGCATGCGCAGTACCTTAGTTTATCTTATCCAAAATACAACTCGGTCCTTCAACGGGACGGTAATAATCAGGCAACAGTCACGATCGCCGGGCAATTGGTTTGGGGAACTGGGGCGAACGGTGCAATCGTGCCTGGGACCACAATTAGCTACAAGATCAAGACATTAAGTGTGAATCCTAATGTGCAAGGGGCCACAATCAACTTGTCGATGGCTGGTAATGGTATGTTTTACACCACGACGACGCTGACAAAAGGTTGGTATTTGGTAGAGGTTATGCTGAACGGGGCTGTTTATGCGTCTTCCAAGGTAGGTGTAGGGGACGTTTTTATCATTGCAGGACAATCCAATGGCCAGGGAATAGGCGGACAGTTTGAGCCGATGGGAGGGTGGAAATTGCCGGCAACGGCAGGTTTCCCGGAATGGATTGTCGGTATCAATGAAGATTATAACTGTACAAAAAATCTGCTCGATAATTTCGGAGAAATGTATCCGCTCACAGACGTAGCTAAGCAGTACAATAGGCTTGGTCCGACTGGAAATAACGTTTGGTGCTACGCAGTGCTTGGAAAGAAGATATCTGATGCAAATGGTGGAATGCCGGTAGCTTTTTTTAACACGGCGTCAGGCGGTAGCACAATCACGCAATGGTACTTGGGCGCGCAGGGGCTTGCTGCGTCGAATCCTTACACCGGAGGGACTCAATTTTGTTTAGGTTACAAACAAGGTTCAGTGAATCCGGCAGATTACTACGGACAACCATACACACCGCTGCGCTCTACACTAAATTGCTACGCATCGCTTTATGGTGTCAGAATGGTGCTTTGGCATCAGGGTGAAGCGGACTCAGATAATAACGTGCCCGCAAACTACAAAGCAAGCAGTGCCGCCGACTATCAGACCAAATTACAATTCGTGATCAACAAGTCCAGGTCCGATTTCGGAGCTACCATTAATCCCAATATTCTCAGTTGGGTAGTTTCAAAAGCAACTATCAGTAAGTATGGCCCATTAAATAACACGATTCGCTCTGGACAAGGAGCTGTGGTTGGCGGATCGACAACTGGCGGACCAGATACGGATTACATTGTTGGAAGTGGCGGAGCGATCGCAGGCATTACGTATCGAAGGGACAGTACGCATTTCGAAGAAAATTACAGCGGGGCTCTCACCTGGCTCGCTGGTAAATGGTTTGATGCGATCGGAAACAACGGCAACAGAATTTCTGCTGGCTTTGTACCTCAGCTTACATATACGACCAATGGAAACAAACGATATCTGATAGCTCCGGCAGGGTACGTCGAATACCGCTGGGGTTCGAGCATCAACAGTCCAATCGCAGGAGCGAATACGAACACATTTACGACAGAAAGTTGCTACTCCGATATCAAATGCTTCATTAAAGACAGCAAAGGCAACTGGCACATATCGGCAGCTACCTGGGTACATTGTTACGCATCTAACCGGATTGCGGCAGAGATAGAGGAGCCGGTTGTAAATGAGGACGAATTGCTAGGATTGACAACTTTTCCAAATCCTTTTCAGGAGGAATTTCAGATTGAATTCAATGTGAAAGAGGATGGGAGCCACGTCAAGCTTGAACTTATGGATGAGAGCGGCAGGGTGTTGAAAACGTTGGTTGACAACCCGCATTCAAAGGGACGATGGAAATACTCTTCAGGCAAGCTGGGATTCGGAGTGCAAACGCTGTTTTGTCGTTTAAAAGTGAACGAGTTGTATACGGTTAAAAGGCTCCTGAAAGAAAATTGAAATGCGTTGTGAGGGGCGTTAAACAAGCGTCCCCCACAACAAAAATCCATTCAACCCAATAATAATCAACGCAATAACCCAGCTTACAGCGTTCAATAGCCTGGAATTGGCAAACGGCCCCATGATTTTGCTGTTCGAAGTGAAGAACACCAGTGGTACCACGGCAAAGCTGAGTTGCAGGGAAAGAATTACCTGGCTGAGTACGAGCAATTCGGCCGTACCACGCTCGCCGTACAGGTAGGAGACGATCAGCGCAGGAATAATGGCGATACCGCGCGTCAACAGCCGGCGAATCCAGGGTTTCAGACGAATATTGAGGAAGCCTTCCATCACGATCTGGCCTGCGAGGGTACCCGTAAGCGTGGAGCTCTGTCCGGATGCGAGTAACGCAAGCGCGAAGAATATGCCGGCCAGGCTTACGCCCAATACGGGATCGAGCAGGTGGTAGGCGTCGGTGATATCGGCGATTTCGAAATGGCCGTTGGCGTGGAATGCCGACGCGGCCAGGATAAGAATGGAGCCGTTGATGAAGAAAGCCAGCGCCAGCGAAACGGTAGAATCGATGGTTGCGAAGCGGATTGCGGAACGTTTGCCCGCTTCATCTTTTTTGAAATTACGGGTCTGAACAATGCTCGAATGCAGGTAAAGGTTGTGGGGCATCACGGTGGCCCCGAGGATACCAATGGCAATATAAAGCATTCCCGGGTCGGTCACGATTTCCTTTTTAGGGACTAATCCACCCATAACACCGGCCAGCGATGGCTGCGAAACGATCATTTCGTATAAAAAGCTCAGCAGGATAATGGTCATCAACCCGGCCACAATGCTTTCAATAATGCGAAACCCTTTTTGCTGGAAATACAATACAATCAGCACGTCGAATGCGGTGAACACAACGCCGACGGGGAGAGGGAGGCCGAAAAGGAGGTTCAGTGCAATGGCGGAACCGATCACTTCGGCGAGGTCGGTGGCGGCGATGGCGATTTCGGAAAGTATCCAGAGAATAAATGATACCGGGCGCGAGTAGTAATCGCGGCAGGCTTGCGCTAGGTCGCGGCCCGCAGCAATGCCGAGCTTGAGGGATAAATGCTGCAAAAGCATGGCAAACAGGTTCGATATCAGGATCACGGAAAGTAATGTGTAGCCAAACCGCGAACCGCCTTCAATATCGGTGGCCCAGTTGCCAGGATCGATGTAGCCCACCGCTACCATCAGGCCCGGACCGGCAAATGCGGCCATTTTTTTCCAGAAACCAACTCCTTCCGGTACCGAAATCGAGGAGTGAACTTCGGATAACGAACGAAGTTGCCCGCTATGATCCGGTGTTTTCTCTTGCAAAGACTTATCTATTTTTAAATCGTCAATCATTTCCTTAGTCTCCGAAATAAACAATTTAGTTCTCTGAAAACAAAGATAAGGAAATTCTTAATATATTTTTAGGTTAGTCTAAATTTTTTAATTTACAGATAGTAAATCGTACTTTTGCCGGATATTTAAGATTGGTAACCGGGGCTTACAAGGCATGCAGAATTCTTTCACAGAAGAAAATTACTTAAAGATCATCCACGCGCTTTCCGGACGTGACGGGGTCGAGGTGAGCACGAATGCGCTCGCGGAGAGCACGTCTACGCGTGCGGCATCGGTGACGGACATGCTGCGCAAGCTGGCAGACAAGGGATTGATCCATTATAAAAAATACCAGGGCGTAACACTGACGGAAAGTGGCGAGAAGGTGGCGATCAAGGTGATCCGCAAGCATCGCCTCTGGGAAGTTTTTCTGGTTGAAAAGCTGGGTTTCGGCTGGGACGAGGTACATGACATTGCCGAGGAGCTGGAACACGTCCCGTCGGAAGTATTGGTGGAAAAACTCGATGCATTTCTAGGGCATCCGAAGTTCGATCCGCATGGCGACCCCATTCCTGACGCGAAAGGAAACCTTACCGAACCCGATTATCTGATCCTTACCGATGTGCACGTTGGTGAAAAAGTGTTAATGATGGGAGTACTCGATCATGCGCCTTCTTTTCTGCAACATCTTGATCGGTCGGGGATTACGCTCGGTGCGGTGATAGAGGTGAAGGAAATTAATGAATATGACAAGTCGGCGTCCGTACAGATTAACGGCGGCCCGACGTTGTTTATCAGTCTCGAAGTGTCTAAAAACCTGCTGGTACAGCGCCGATGAGATCCTAGCCAGCCATGAACTTTAAAATCCTCGATCGGTACCTGATCAAAAACTTCCTGATTACCTACGTGTTCGTGGCGTTCGTCATCGTACTGATTATCTGTATGATCGACTATACCGAAAAGGTGGACGACTTTCTCGACAAGAAAGCACCGCTCAGGGAGATCATCATCGATTATTACCTCAATCTGATCCCTTACTGGATCAATTACATCAGTCCGCTGATGGTATTCATCGCCACGGTGTTCTTCACCTCGCGCATTGCCGCGCGTACGGAGATTATCGCCATGCTGAGCAGCGGGATAAGCTTCACTCGGATGCTGATGCCCTATATGGCCGGGGCGGTTGTGCTGGGGATCCTGACATTCATTCAGGTAGGATGGGTTTTGCCGAAGGCCAATAAAATCCGCGTCAGTTTTGAAAAAACTTACGTAAAAAACGAATTCTATTTCAGCGGGCATAACGTGCATATTACCATTGCGCCCGACGTGTATGCCTATCTGGAAAGCTATAACACCACGACGCAGACCGGGAATAAATTCACGATGGAGACGATCAAGGGCACTAAACTGCTTCAAAAGTTTTATGCCGAGAAGATTGTCTGGCAGCCGAAAAAGAAGAAATGGACGCTTCAAAATTACCAGGTGCGGACGCTCGATAGTCTCGGCGAGCGGCTGAGCAGGGGAATGGAGATCGATACGACTATTAACCTCTCGCCCAAAGATTTCGAAAGCGATTATAACCTCTACGAAACATTTACGCTACCGGAGCTGAACGCCTACATCGAGCTGTTGAAAAGCCGTGGTGCCGATGGTTTGGAGGTGTATTTGATTGAAAAATATATCCGCTTCACCCAACCGTTCGCGATCCTGATCCTGACGGCGATCGGGGTGATCGTTTCGGCGCGAAAGAGCCGTCGCGGGGTAGGTTGGCAGATTGCCCTGGGTTTTATGCTGGCATTTATTTACATCCTTTTCTTTTTGTTATCCAAAGGTGTGGCCGAGGCGGGGACGATCAATACGCTTTTTGCCGTGTGGCTGCCTAATATCGTATTTTCACTGATCGGGGTGCTGCTTTACAAAACATTACCGAGGTAGTATGCTTTCCTCCACTTCCGTTCGCTCTTACCTGCATTTGCATTTCCTGGTGATGATCTGGGGCTTCACGGCCATTGTGGGGCTGATGGTATCGATTTCGCCGGTTGCATTGGTTTTGTACCGGACGTTTTTCGCGGCCGTCGGCCTGGGTGTTGTGGTATTGCTATTTAAAAAGAGCTTTTGGGTTGCCGGCCGCGATCTGGCCAGGATATTGGGCGTCGGATTTTTGCTTTCGGCACATTGGATGCTGTTTTTTGCATCGGCCAGGGTTTCTACGGCCTCGGTTTGCCTGGCCGGAATGGCCACGACTTCGCTCTGGACGAGTCTTCTGGAACCATTGGTGAATAAACGGAAAATTAGTCCGCTCGAGGTGGGACTGGGCATTCTCGCATTCGCGGGTTTGTATGTCGTATTCAGATTTGAATTTGACCATGCATTAGGCCTGGGTCTCGCCATAGCCTCTGCGATGCTCGCGGCGAGTTTTACGGTAGCCAATAGCCACCTCGTGCAGCGGATCGATGCCTGGGTGATCACTTTTTATGAAATGTCGGCCGCTTCATTGTTTTCGTTGCTGTTTCTCGGGATTTCCGAAAGTAATAACTGGAACGGCGGGGCGCCATTCATCCCGGCGCCAGGTGATTGGATCTGGATATTGTTCCTCGCGCTCGTATGCACGGTGTATGCGAGTACGATGGCGACCCAGCTGATGAAGCAATTTTCAGCCTACCTCATCAACCTGACTATCAATCTGGAACCGGTTTATGGCATTGCGCTGGCCTTTTTTATTTTCGGAGAGAAAGAGCGGATGACGCAGGGTTTTTACATGGGAACGCTGCTGATTTTGCTGGCGGTGATCCTGTATCCGCTGCTGACCACAACCGTAATGAAGAAGAATAACCGTAAGATAGTTGAAACCGGTAAATAGATCATATTGAGCTGCCGGTGGGCGGAAAGAGGGGCATATTAACTTATTACTACTATTTTTGTCGATTCAACCAACAGGGTGACATATGAATCCAGCTCGTTTACTTTTAGTCGTACCATGCTACAATGAAGAAGCAATCTTGTACCGGACGTACGCTAAATTAAACACCTACTACAACGGCATCAAGGAGCAGGGCCTCATTGCTGAGGACAGCCGTATTTGTCTTGTGAATGACGGCAGCCGGGATAAAACCTGGTCGATCATCGAGGACATCTGCAGCAAGGATTCCAATATCATTGGTGTCGGCCTTTCGCGGAATTTCGGTCACCAGAGCGCCATTATGGCCGGTTTGGAACAGCATGTGAACGATTACGACTGCTTCATCACGATTGACGCCGACTTGCAGGACGATATCAATGCCATCACCGCCATGATCGAAAAGCATCGCGAGGGTGCTATGGTTGTGTACGGCGTACGCGGCGACCGCAGCTCGGATACCTGGTTCAAACGGTTTACAGCCGAGAGCTTTTATGTGTTAATGCAAAAAATGGGGGTTCCGGTAGTTTTCAACCACGCCGATTTCCGCTTAATGGACCAGCGGGTACTCAAAGAGCTTGGGAACTTCCGGGAGATCAATATGTTCCTTCGCGGCGTTGTGCCGATGATCGGTTTCAAAAATGAAAAGGTATTTTACAGCCGTCTCGAGCGTGAAGCGGGGGAGACCAAATACCCGCTCAGCAAGATGCTACTGTTTGCCTGGAACGGCATTACCTCGTTTTCCACATTTCCGATGCGGCTCGTGCTGTATTTCGGGTTTGTCAATTTCTTTATCGCAATGCTGATCGTGGTGTATATCCTTTCGTCATATGTGATTGGTCACACAGTAGCGGGGTGGACGTCGACGATGCTGCCACTCACTTTTTTCAGCGGATTTAATATGATGGCGCTTGGCCTGATCGGGGAATATATCGGTAAGATTTATGAAGAAGTTAAAGGCCGTCCGCGCTACATCATAGAAAAAATTGTCAATGAATAGATTTTATAGAAAATACCGGATTGTTGGCAACTGGATGAACATCCTCCTGATGCTGACCGTACTGGTGCCATTGGTGGCGCTTTCGTACTTCAACCATCCGTCGCCGGCGGACGATTTCTGTTACATCGATACCGTATTTAAAATCGGCTGGTTTGAAGCCATGAAGCTTTACTATACCACCTGGACCGGCCGCTACTTCGGAATACTCCTGAATCATACGAGTCCGCTGCTGTTCCATTCTATTATTGGTTTTAAAGTATTGCCGGTCATATTGCTGCTCGGAATGGTTTTCGCATTGTACAGCCTGTTCCGGCACCTTACACCTACTTTGTCGCGATTAGCGCATTTGGGTTTTGCAGGCGTGGTTTTCTTCCTGTACATCCTCAAAATGATGAGTATTTCGGAAGCGTTCTACTGGATGGCGGCATTTGTGACCTACACGGTGCCGAATATTCTTACATTGCTCTGGATCGTACTCGTGCTCCGCTGGTACCGCCAGGACACGCAGCCCGCGAAGCTGTTTGTAGGGGCACTTTCCGGCTTTTTGATATTTGCGGTGATTGGAAGCAGTGAAACAAACCTGTTGATCATGGTGCTGCTTGTAGGCGCCTGGCTGGCTTACAGGGTGCTTTTCCACCGGAAAGTCGACGCATTTATGCTTTCGATGGCCGTGGTGACGGCGCTTTCCTGCTATTTCTATTTTGCATCGCCAGGTAATGCCGCACGCATCGGTGGTAACCCGCTGGGCGGAAATATTCCTTTTTCGGTTACTGCTTCATTTAAAAAACTGGCATATCTGGGCTTCGACTGGGTTTTCCGGACGCCTCTGATATTCTTTACGCTGGCCTGGCTTTTTGTGCTCTCACGGCTATCGGAGGGTGCGCGTAACTACTTCTCGATCCCGGTCTGGTATGCGGTACTGCTTTTTATCGGTGTGCTGTCGGCGCAATTATTCCCTTCCTATTACGGGGTGGGCATTGAGCCTACACCACGTGTGATCAACTGTGTGTATTTCTTTTTCCTGATAGGCTGGTTCTATGTCATCGGAGTGCTTTTTCATTATTTCAAAAGGAGAAAAATTACGTTCCTGACCTTGACAACCGTGCGGTATGGCATCGTTTGCGCGATATTGGTGGTGTCGGTAGCGCTTTCATTTATACGTAGCAGCAATGTCAAAATGATGTATACCGATCTGTTGAAAGGCAAAGCGGCGGCATTCGACAAGGAGATGTACCAACGTTATGCCCTGATCAAGAATTCGCAGGAAGAGATATTGTACCTGCCGCCCGTGCGTTCGAAACCGATGACGATTTTCCTCGACGACGACATTAAAACTGACCCTACCCACTGGTGGAATAAATGCACAGCGGGTTATTTTGGGAAGGAAGCCATTTACATGAAAGATACCGAAGGTGGACAACAGCAATAAAAAGCCGCTTTTCTTCCTGGTAGCGGCAGTACCCGTGGTGTTATGGATGGGAGTGATCCTGTACTACTCGGTAAACCTGCCCTGGTACGACGATTTCGATCCGTTCCCTGATTTTTTGCACAAATGGATCACCAGCGATTCATTTCCGGAACGTCTGAAACTGCTTTTTCAGCCGAATAACGAGCACCGGATGGTGGTGGGTAAGTTGGCTACACTCGTTTACTATTGGGCCACGGGGCATCTCAACTTTACATTCCTGCATATTGCTGCGGCGCTTTTTACATTGGGCACCCTGGCGGTGTTCTGGCGTGCATTCAAGCGCTCCGGTCTGAGTGCCTGGTATTTCCTGCCCGTACCATTTTTGCTGTTCCAGCTCCAATACCATTTGATTTTCCTTTGGGCGATATGTGGCTGGCAGCATCAGCCGGTGGTTTTTTTTGTGGTACTCTCGATGTTTTTGCTCTCGGGCAAGCGCTTCGGGGGCGCATTGCTGGCGGGTGTGTGCGCTACGTACGCGATGAGCAGCGGGATTTTTGTGTGGCCGGCAGGTGTGGCGGTGCTGTTGCTTCGGTCGCAGTACAAGCAACTGTTGGTATGGATTTTCGTGGGTGCAGCGGCAGTAGGATTGTATTTCTACGGTATGTCAGCGCAGGGTAACGAGTCGAGCTTTGCTTATTTTGCCAAATATCCGCATTTGTCGGTGCTGGGCTTCTTTACATTCCTTGGCGGGTTGTTTGACTTCTTCCCGGAAAAAGATATCGTCGTCCGTTCGGCATTGCCGGTATTGATGGCTTTCATTGCCATGATTTGGGTCGTAATCTGGCTCTGGCGGCAACTTACCCCCTGGCTTGCGCGGACGTTGGGTTGGTTCAAAAGCAATCGCGCGGTGGCTTTGACAGACAACGCCGGGAACCTGAATGCATTTCTACTCGGTATTTTCGGCTTTCTGCTGGTGGAGGCGCTGGTGATAGGGCTGTTGCGCCCACGGTTCGGTTTTTTTGTAATGATTGTTAGTAATTACAAGATATATCCGGCTCTTTTTCTGATTGTTACCTATTTGTCTTTTGTTGTTTCAACTCAAAATCAAAACCTGCGTAAATTGGCTTTGCAAGGAGCGGCATTGATCGGGTTAGTGATCTGGGGCGTATCCATTTACTCGTATCTGCCGGTTATTTCGGAGCGCCGGAAATATTACACCGTGAATGGTTACAACCAGGAACACAATGGGTTTGGACTGGGCCACGTACCTTATTCGGAAGGCGCCCGCTATGTGGATAATGTGATGAAACATCTGGTTAAGGCCGGTGTTTACAAATATCCGGAAGAAGGGAACGAGCTCGGTCGACAGGTGAATGCACTCACGATGGCATTCCCGGTTGAACGGCAGGTAACCGTCACACACCGCGAAAAGGGTATTTATTTGAACGATCCGGAAGGAAGGATCTCGCCTTCCCGTTCCAACGGCGAATATGCATTTGTGCGCAACGGACAACGCCTGTATTTCTTCAAAATGGAGCCGCATAAGTACACTGGCCGTAACTTTTTCAAGCAGTACGACAAGGGATTTGACATTGAAATACCGCATTCATCCCTGTTGCCCGGCACGTACGATCTGGGAATCGTGAATGTGGAAGGAACAGTCCTCAAAGGGGGTGTTCTTGGAAAAGTGACAATACCTTAAATAACAGAATGTTTCGATAATAGACCGAAAGGTGTATTTTTGCCTCTATTGGTCATTGAAAAACTCAGCATATTGAAAACTCCTCAAATTTCAATCGTCGCGCCGCTATATAATGAATCTGAGACGTTCCCGCTACTGGTACAGCGTATCAACGCGTTAATGGACTCCAGCCCGCTTTCTATTGAAGTGGTTTTGATCGACGATGGGAGTAAGGATGATACGGCGCTTAAAATCAGGCAGGTGGCATTGACTGACGAGCGATATCACGGTGTTTTTCTATCACGCAACCATGGCCACCAGCTTGCATTGACAGCAGGTATTTCCGCCGCACGCGGCACCGAAGCGCTCTTTGTGATCGATGGTGATTTGCAGGACCCGCCGGAGCTTTTGCCGGAATTTTACAAATTGTTACAGGAAGGAAATGACGTAGTGTACGCCATTCGCAAGAAGCGGAAGGAGGGGTTTGTCAAAAGAATGGGCTACCATTTGTTTTACCGGATCCTGCGTACCATTTCCTATGTGGATATTCCGCTCGATAGCGGTGACTTCGCATTAATTAGCCGAAGAGTGGTCGATGTTTTGAATAAAATGCCTGAGGAGAGCCGCTACCTGCGCGGGATGCGTTCCTGGATCGGTTTCAAGCAGATCGGGTACGAGTACGAGCGTGACGCACGCATCGCGGGAGAGTCCAAATACACTTTTAAACAGCTTTTCAGGCTGGCTTACAACGGAATCTTCAATTTCAGTGAATTCCCGATCAAATTTATGAGCCGGGTAGGCATGTCGGCCATCGTCATTTCGTTGCTGTATTTTGCGACGGTGGTCCTTAAAAAGTTATTTTTCGCTCACGTGATCGAGGGCTTTGCCGCCTTGCTGTTCGTTATCATCCTGTTCAGCGGGGTGCAATTGCTGGCACTGGGTATTATTGGAGAATATGTGCTCCGGATTTTCTTTCAATCCAAAAACCGTCCCCTGTTCATTATCAAAGAGGAAATAGTCAACCGGGAGTACATTTGACCTGATGGATTTTCATTCGATTCAATTTGCAGTTTTCTTTATAGTAGTCACGCTGGCGTATTTCAGCCTGTCGTGGACCGGCCGTTGGGTGCTTTTGCTGCTCACCAGCTGCTATTTCTATATGGTTTTCAAACCGGTTTTCATCCTGATCCTGTTTGGAACCATCGTTATCGATTATTTTGCCGGGATCTGGATTGAGAAATCGCAGGAGCAAAAGCAGAAAAAGCTGTTGCTCGTCATCAGTCTGATTTCCAATATCGGTATTCTCGCATTCTTTAAATACTACGATTTCGTGCAGGATTCGGTGAATACAATTCTCAGTAACCTGCATTTAAGGCCGATGTTCCCCGCATTTACGCGCATTGTACCAGCTCCAATCGCCGAGTGGATGACGACCGGGAGCGGTAAGTTGCTGTTGCCGATAGGTCTGTCGTTTCACACGTTCCAGGCGATGAGCTACACGATCGAGGTGTACCGGGGCAACCAAAAGGCCGAAAAGCATTTCGGGATCTACGCATTGTATGTGATGTTTTACCCGCAGCTTGTAGCGGGCCCCATTGAGCGGCCGCAGAACATGCTGTTCCAGTACCACTCGTTTTTTAAATACGATTTCGAGCAGGTGAAGGAAGGGCTCATGCAAATGGCCTTCGGCTTTTTCAAGAAAATGGTGATTGCCGACAGGCTGGTAATGCTCGTAGATGCCGCTTACGACAATCCGGCCGGACATAATGGTCTGACACTCATCGTAGCCACCATCTTCTTTGCATTCCAGATTTACTGCGACTTTTCAGGGTATTCGGATATTGCCATCGGGGCCGCCCGTGTGATGGGTTTCACGCTGATGGACAACTTCAGGACGCCTTATATTTCTAAATCTATTTCGGAGTTCTGGGGTAGATGGCACATTTCGCTCTCGTCGTGGTTTAAAGACTATCTCTACATCCCCCTCGGCGGAAACCGCAAAGGTGAATGGATTAAATACCGCAACCAGTTTATCGTATTCCTCGTAAGCGGGCTCTGGCATGGGGCGAGCTGGAACTACGTGATCTGGGGAGCATTACACGGCTCTTATCAGGTGGCTGCCTCGCTTCGTGACAAATGGTTGAAACAAGTGGGCATTGAAATGCCGAAAAATGCATTCATGAATGTCCTGAATATGGTTTTGACATTCGCGCTGGTCACCATTACCTGGGTGTTCTTCCGTAACCACAAGGCGCCCGTGGGCCGGTCATTCCTGATTCTGCAAAAAATGGCGGGCTTTTCATTGTCGGACCCATTGCAAACCCCGCTTAACCATGTGGAAATGTGGCTTTGCGTAGTACTAATCATTTTCCTGCTCGTCAAAGAGCATTATTATCTGAAAATCCCTACACGGAACACGACCGTATTCTTCATATTGTTCCCGCTGATCCTGCTGGCGAATTACTTTTTGGGCGTCGTTTCCGAAAACCAGTTCATCTACTTCCAGTTCTGAAAAAGGGAGGAGATCGCTGTAAACATTTGTACCCATTTATTTGTTACCTAATTTTTGAAGGACTACCTGACGTTCTTATTACCGATTAAGTATTTATTACAATGTACGAAGTAACATCCGACAACAGGCTCAAAAGCCTGATCGTAGTGGGCGATCGCGTTTTGATCCGCCCTAAAAGCCCCAGCGACCGCACCAACAGCGGTCTGTACCTGCCCCCAACCGTAACCGAAAAGGAACAGGTGCAATCCGGCTACGTGATCAAGGTTGGCCCGGGTTACCCTATCCCTGTGGCCGCCGAAGACGAGCCCTGGAAAGAGACCGAAGAAAAAGTGAAATATATGCCGCTCCAATCCAAGGAAGGCGACCTGGCCATTTACCTCCAGCGCAATGCCATCGATCTCGAATACGACGGGCAGAAATATGTGATCGTTCCGCAGTCATCGATATTGATGTTGGAACGGTCTGAGGACTTGTTTGAATGAGTTTATGAGTCCAGAGTTTATGAGTTGAACGAACTCTGCTTAAATCCTTACTCATTAACTTTAAACTCATAAACATTGAACTTAAAATGAAATACAACTTTCTAGGCAACACCGGCGTACTCGTTTCTGAGCTCTGTTTCGGTACGATGACTTTTGGTGGCGATGGATATTTTGAAGTGATTGGAAAAGTGCAGCAGGATGAGGCGACAGCATTGGTGAAAACGGCGCTGGATGCGGGGATCAACTTTTTCGATACGGCCAATGTGTATTCTTATGGTAAATCCGAAGAAATACTGGGGCAATCGTTCAGGACGCTTGGTGTGAAGCGAAGCGATGTTTTTATCGCTACGAAAGCGCGCGGCCGGATGGCGCCGGGTGCAAACCAGGTAGGGCTATCGAGGTTGCACATCATGGACTCGGTGCATGAGAGCCTTGCCCGCCTCGGTACCGACCATATTGACCTCTTCTACATTCACGGCGTAGACGCGGAAACTTCATTGGAAGAAACGATGCGTGGCCTTGAAGATGTCGTGCGCGCGGGTAAAGTGTGTTACCTGGGCGTGAGCAACCACGCGGCGTGGCAGATTATGAAAGCCAACGGCATTGCCGAGAAAAATGGCTGGACTCAATTTGTCGCCTGTCAGCATTACTACACCATCGCCGGCCGCGACCTGGAAAGAGAGCTCATTCCGATGATGAAAGACCAGAACCTCGGATTGATGCCCTGGAGTCCGTTGGCGGGCGGATTTTTGTCTGGAAAATATACGCGTAACAGCGAATCCAGCGGTGAAAACCGGCGGGATAACTTCGATTTTCCTCCGGTGGATAAAGAGAAGGCCTACGACATTATCGATGTCATTCAACCTGTCGCACAAGCGCATGGGGTTTCGGTGGCGCAGATAGCTTTGGCGTGGTTACTTCACCAGAAAGCTGTGACGAGCGTGATCATCGGTGCCAAAAAGCCGGAACAACTGGCCGACAATATCGCCGCCACCAACGTGGTACTGACCGCCGAAGAACTGGATCAATTGAACAAAATCAGCGCATTGAAACCCGAGTATCCGCAATGGATGATCGAACGGCAGGCGCGGGAACGCGTTCCGGGCAAGGCATGAGGAGGCATATCTTAGCCGCGCTCGCATGCATATGTGCACTGTACGCCCACGCGCAGGAGCGCAGCGTCTCCATTACCATCGACGATGTGCCGAATGTTCATTTGTACGTGGCGGACGGTAACGTATCACGCTTGCTGAAAAAACTGGACTCGATGAGCCTGCCGGTTGCGATTTTTATCAATGAAGGGCATTTGAAGCAGAATAAATCTTTTGAGCAAAACAAAAAACTGCTCGAAAGCTGGATTTCAAAACCTTACGTAACCGTTGGGAATCACAGTTATTCGCACGAGAATTATGGTGAAACAAGTTTCGAGGCATTCAGTGAAGACGTTTTGAAAGGCGAGGAGCTGACGCGGAAAATGGCGGAGAATGCCGGAAAGAAGCTGGAATACTTCCGTTTTCCCTTCAATGGAATGGGAAAGGACAGTGCGGAGCAGGCGCGAATGCACGCATTTCTGACGGAGCATCATTACATTTCAACGCCATTCACTGTCGAAAGCGAGGACTGGCTTTTTACCCAGCTTTATGAAAAAGCATTGAAAGAAGGCAAAGTCGAAGAAGCAAAAGCAATCGGTAACCGTTATGTCGATTTGAGCCTGAAACTTTTCGATCATTTTGATAAAATAGCATTGAAAGTAACGGGCAAGCCGGTGAAACAGATTTATCTCTGCCACGATAATCGACTCAATACCGATTATCTGCCGGTTTTAATAAAAAAATTAAAGGAGAAGCAATACCGGATGATAAGCCTGACGGAAGCATTGAGCGACGACGCTTACCGGTTACCATTGCATTATAATGGCAACTGGGGTTTTTCGTGGATCTACCGATGGGTAAAGGATGTGGGAGAGCGCCGTTCGTTCATGCAAAGCGAGCCGTCGGATAAGGAAGCGCAGCAGGCCTACGAAACCTTGACGAAGAATAAAAAATAAGGCATTAAAAAAGCACGCCTTTGAGGGGCGTGCTTTCGAAATGTCCTTATTATGACTAAACTTAGACTACGCGAACGTTAACTGCGTTTAAGCCTTTTCTTCCATTTTCTACCTCGTAGGATACTTTGTCGTTTTCACGGATATCGTCCTGAAGACCTGAAACGTGAACGAAAATGTCTTTCTCTCCATTTGATGGTGAAATGAATCCGTATCCTTTTGATTCATTGAAAAACTTAACTGTACCTTCTGCCATTGGAATTGATCTTATTATTTGTAGAGGCCAAATTTAGATATAAAAAGCAGATATACAACATTAAACTTTCTTTACCTTAGAATTATTCCAAAATATCAGAATGCGCTTTACACCATGCCGCTAGTTCAAATATCATCCAAAATATCGCCCTATTGGCTTCCAAATGGGCATTTTCAGAGTATTTACCCGGCACTGTTCCGGCAGGTAAATGGTATAAAATATTTTCGTGAAAAAATTGTAACTCCCGATGACGACTTCCTGAATCTGGACTGGTCGTATGCCGAAACTGCCGGTAAGAAGTCCGTGGTGATCCTTTCGCACGGCCTGGAAGGTAACAGTACACGGCAATACATAACGGGGATGGTTAAACTCCTGACGCGCCATGGGTTCGACTGTCTGGCCTGGAATTTTCGCAGTTGCGGTGGGGAAATGAACCAGACGGCCCGGTTTTACCACAGTGGGGCTACCGAAGACCTGGACGCAGTCGTGAAATATGCATTTGCAAAAGGCTATTCCGATGTGCGGCTGGTTGGTTTCAGTTTGGGCGGAAACCTGACTTTGAAATACCTGGGTGAGCAGGGAGTCGCTATTGATCACCGTATTAAAAATGCGATCGTGTTCAGTGTGCCGATGGACCTGAAAGCGTGCAGTCTGGCCATTATCGAGCCCCGGAACCAGATTTACATGCGCCGTTTTTTAAATACATTAAAACCAAAGGTGGCGGAAAAGGCAAGGTTTTTCCCCGAAAGGATAAGCCTTGATAATCATCAGCTGGTGAAGACGCTCTACGATTTCGATGATATATACACAGCCCGTCTTCACGGTTTCGATGACGCAGATCATTACTATGCCGAATGCAGCTCTAAGTATTTCGTAGCGTCGATTGCGATACCGACGACGATCGTGAATGCCGAAAATGACCCGATCGTGCCGTTCGAAAGCCTGCCGGTTGACGTGCTGCGGTCGCATTCAACGGTCACCTTGCTGGCGACGAAGGATGGCGGCCACTGCGGTTTCCGTCCGGCACGGCTCACGGACGAGTTCTATTGGTCGGAAAAATACGCATTGCAATTCCTGACCGGCCTCTAACAACACCTGACAATCGCCTGACTATTTAATGACCACACCTGACCACACAGACCAATTCCAACTAGCCGTTCACATTCTGCCCGGAGTTCGGCGAGGAAGAAAACTGTTCCAAACATTATTTTGTTAGCAACATATACCAATAGATTTTGGTAATTTTGTGGCCTGTTTCAAACAGGTCGGACCCTTAGCGATTAAAATTCCGTTAACTCGATCATTTTTCAGTTATTTCCCGTTTCATGTCCACATTAACTCTCAATCCAGCACCGTACATTATCATTGATTTTGACAGCACATTCACGAAAGTGGAAGGGCTCGACGAATTAGCCGCGATCGCCCTTAAAGGCCATCCGGAGCGTGATCAGATTGTTCAGAAGATTTCTGATCTGACCAACAAGGGTATGAATGGCGAAATGTCGTTTGCGGATGGTCTGCGCCAGCGAATCGCCTTACTGAAAGCAAGCCGTTCGCACATCGAAGAACTGGTTTCCTTCCTGAGAACCAAGGTTTCGGATTCGTTCAAGCGTAACACGCAGTTTCTGACGGAGAACGCGGAGCAGATTTTTATCGTTTCCAGCGGATTTAAAGAGTTTATCGTTCCCGTAGCTACCGAGCTCGGTATCCTGGCCGACCATGTGTATGCCAACGAGTTCGTGTTTGACGAGGAGGGAAATATCGTAGGGATCGACGAGGAAAATGTGTTGTCGATGGACGGCGGAAAGATCAAGATCCTTTCTGCATTGAATCTGTCGGGCGACGTGTACGCGATCGGTGATGGTTATACGGACTATGAACTGAAGGCGTCCGGCCTGGCCAATCGTTTCTATGCATTTACAGAGAACGTCGAGCGCCCGAAAGTAACGGCGGTAGCAGACCATATTGCTACTTCTTTCGACGATTTTCTTTTTGATAATAAATTCAGCAGAAGCCAGTCTTATCCGAAGAGCCGCATCAAGGTATTGCTCCTCGAAAACGTGCACCCTGTTGCGCGCAAGGCATTCGAAGAAGAAGGCTTCAATGTGGAATTCGTGAAAGGCGCCCTCGACGAGGACGAGCTTTGCGAGCGTATCAAGGACGTATCCATTATCGGTATCCGTTCTAAAACCACTATTACCAAACGTGTTCTTGAAAATGCGAACCGTCTGATGGCGATCGGTGCGTTCTGTATCGGTACCAACCAGATCGACCTCGACGAGGCAGCCAGGAAAGGTATCGCGGTGTTCAATGCACCTTACAGCAACACCCGCTCTGTGGTGGAACTTGCCGTGGGTGAAATGATTTTGCTGATCCGTAATATCGTAGGCAAGAGCAATTCCATGCATAAAGGTATCTGGGATAAGTCTGCGAACGGCAGCTTCGAGATTCGCGGCAAGAAATTGGGTATGGTAGGTTACGGCAGCATTGGTACGCAGCTTTCTGTGGTTGCAGAAGCGCTGGGTATGGACGTGTATTTCTACGATGCGGTTGAAAAACTGTCTATCGGTAATGCGAAGAAAGTGAATACGCTGGAAGAGCTTCTGGCCATCTCCGATGTGCTAAGCTTGCACGTGGATGGCCGTAAGGAAAATACCAATATGATCGGCAAACGCGAGTTTGACCTGATGAAAGACGGTGTGATTTTCCTGAACCTCTCCCGCGGGCACGTGGTCGACATTAAAGCATTGGCTGATGCTGTAAAGAGCGGTAAAGTAGCCGGTGCGGGTGTGGACGTATTCCCTAAGGAGCCGAAGACCAACGACGAAATGTTTGAAAGCGAGCTGCTCGGCTTGCCGAATGTGATCCTGACTCCGCATATCGGTGGTAGCACCGAGGAAGCGCAGGAGAATATCGGTCATTTTGTGCCTTCCAAATTGCTGGAATTCATGAACAATGGTAGCTCTTACGGCAGCGTCAACTTCCCCGAAGTACAATTGCCGAAGCTGAAAGACTCGCACCGTCTGCTGCACATCCACGCGAACGTACCGGGCGTGCTGGCGAAGCTGAACCAGATTTTTGCCAAAAATAATATCAATATCACCGGTCAGTATCTCAAAACCAACGAACATATCGGCTACGTGATCGTGGATATTGCCAAAGATTATACGGAGGAATTTATCCAGGAAGTGAAAGAGGTGGAAGGAACGATCCGTTTCCGGATGCTATACTAGAAAGTGATTCGAATGGTCAGCTGGTTCAAAGCTGACCATTTGCATTTCACGGCGATTCATTCACCTATTTTTTTAACTCACCAATGTCATTAACTTTTTTCACTCCTGGACCAGCTGCCTTGTATCCGACGTTCGAGCAGCATTTGAAGACTTTTGTCGAAAACCAACTCGGATCGATTTCGCACCGCAGCCAGCAATACCGTGATTTGCACAAATTCACCGTAGATCAGCTGCGTACGCTCCTGAACGTGCCCGACACGCACGCGATCCTTTTTCTGGGCTCGGCTTCGGAAGCTTGGGAACGCATTCTGTTCAGTACCGTGGAACTCGAAAGCTTCCACCTCGTGAATGGCTCGTTTTCCAAGAAGTTTTACGACTATTCGAATGCGTTGAACAAATATGCCCACAAGTTTGAAAAACCGATGGGCGAAGGGTTCGTTGCCGGCGAAGTGGAGGTTCCGGAATATGCGGAACTGATCGCTACCACGCACAACGAAACCAGTTCCGGCGTGCAGATGCCGGTGGCTGAGATTCATAAATTGAAACAGAAGAACCCGACGAAGTTCATTGCTGTGGATATGGTTTCTTCCGCACCCTATCCGGAGCTGGATTACAGCATTATCGACACGGCGTTTTTCTCGGTGCAAAAAGCATTTGGACTTCCTGCCGGCTTGGGTGTGTGGATCGTAAGCGAGCGTTGCCTTGAAAAAGCGAAGAACATCCGTAACACCTATTCCATCGGCGCGCACAATGACCTTCCGACTCTTTGGAAGAATGCGCAGAACAACGAAACCCCGGCGACCCCGAATGTGATGCTTATTTACCTGCTGGGTAAGATTGCGGAGGATTTCAATCGTATCGGCGTACAGAATATTCGTAAGGAGACCGAACATAAAGCTGCTTTGCTTTACAAGTTCATTGAGAAAACGGGCGGTTTCTCTCCGTTTGTGAAAGAGAAGGCATTACGCTCGCAGACGGTGATCGTCACAGATACCGAAGCGCCTTCGGCTGACATTATCAAGAAAATCAAGGAAAAGGGCATGGTAATAGGAAGCGGTTACGGCGCTGGCAAAGCTACGCAGCTTCGCATCGCCAACTTCCCTGCTACCTCTTTGGAAGATACCGAAAAGCTGATTCACGAGCTCGGGAAGCTCTGAAAAAATAGCTTGTAGAATAGCGTTACCAAAAGGGTGCCTGAACGTCTAAATGTTCGGGCACCCTTTTTCTTTTTGAAATGAAGCATAACGACATTCTATGGAAATCGATACTGGAAGATATTTTTGACGATTTTCTGAAATTCTTCTTTCCCAATGCAGAGACATTGTTCGATTTTGAAAAAGGTTTCGAATACCTCGATCAGGAGCTCGAACAGCTCTTTCCGGCGGATACTGATGACTTAACATCTAAATATGTGGACAAGCTGGTAAAAGTGCATTGCCGCTCCGGCGCGGAAGCCTGGCTACTCGTGCACATTGAAGTACAAGGTTATCGCGACGAATTCTTCACCGACCGGATGTTTACTTATTACTATCGCATTTGGGATAAATACCGCAAGCCGATCACCGCATTCGCAATTCTGACAGACGATTGCAGGCATTTCCTGCCAGGCCAATTCGAGCAAGCCTGTTTGGGGACGAGCCTGTATTTTCGGTTTAATAGTTTTAAAGTCCTGGATCAGTCGGAAGAGGAATTGGAGGCGAGTGATAATCCGTTCGCGCAGGTTGTTCTGGTCGTAAGGCTCGCGATAAACAGCAAACGGTTTTCGTCCAACGAGCTCTCCCGTTTGAAAATTGATCTGGCTAAGAGGCTGTTAAAGCGTGAGTTTTCGAAGCGGAAAGTTGGAAGACTGATGGATTTTTTGAAACTTTATATACCGTTGGGAAACAAAGAGCTTAACAGGGAGTATCTTGAAGAAATAAAAAGAGCAACTAATCCAGATCCTGTACCCATGACATTTGAAGAAGCTGTTTTATATATTGAAAGGGAGGAAGCGAAAGAGGAAGGGCATCTTGAACGGAGTACAGTCGTCGTCCGGAACCTCCTCCGGGAAACTACATTTGGCGAAGAGCAAATCGCTCGCCTAGCTGGTGTTCCGATTGATTTTGTACGAGAAATCAAGGAGAAATTATAGCATTTTGATATCTTTCAAAAACACCGGAGCTACCCAAAAGGCAGCTTTTTTCATACCTGGCCGATAGCCGAAGTAAGATAGCCGATAGCTCCAATGGTATTTTAATGATAAATTTTTAGCTTTATGCTTTCTTACGAAAACAGACAGAAGCGGTGATTCAGAACGCTACCTCAACGGGGGAAACCAAAGATCATGATCTATGGCAAAGGATTCGCGTGGGCGATGAGCAGGCCTTTACCGCAATCTTTGAGAAATATCACCGCACACTTTACAACTACGGCAGCAAGCTTTCGACCAATTCCTCGCTCGTCGAAGACGCTGTTCAGGATGTGTTCATCGATATCTGGCGGCTGCGGCATAACCTCACGGAAAACGTTACCTCTGTCAAATTCTATCTCTACCGTGCATTGCGCCGGCGCATTCATGTCGCGCTCGACAAGTTTCCTTCCATGGAAGAGATCAGCGAGCTCGATGACGAGGATATCCCGGCTAATCATACGCATTCAGAAGCGATCCTGATCGAGGCGGAATCATCGTCGGTGCGTGCGCAACGCATACAGGAACTGCTCGCGCAATTGCCCGAACGACAGCTGGAAGCACTCACACTTCGCTATTTCGACGATTTCAGCATTGAAGAAATAGCCGGGATCATGAATGTTAATGAGAAGTCTGTCCGTAATTTCATCTACAAGGCACTCACATCCCTGCGCCAAAGCCGCGAAATCCTGTTGATTTCCTCCCTGATTTTCTGGGTGTTAGTATTATTTTAAAATTTTTCTTCAAAAAATTTCATTTTGGAGAGGTCAAACCCGCATTTCGTCGCTCTGTACTATTGAACGACGACAACTGCATCCCGCGAAACATGAAGCATGATCCTTATTCTCTGACCGAGCTGATCAGAAATGAAGAGTTTATCGCCTGGGTAATGCATCCCGATGAACTCAGCGACCGCAAATGGCAGGCCTTCCTGGAAAAACACCCCGGGAAACGCAAAACCGTTGAGTCTGCACGGGAGTACGTCATTCTGTTGGCAAAGGACACCGGAAGGCACCAACCCACCCAAAAACAGAGCGACAGAATGTGGAGCATCGTCGAAAGCCATATGCATGACGAGGTGCCTAAAACCCCGGAACAAGAGCCGGAAGCCGTTTTCAAAACGAGTCGCGGGCAGGGGTGGCGCTGGGCGCGTGTGGCAGCGTCGGCCGCATTAATCCTGAGTATTGGTTCGGTGAGCTACTGGTTCTATTATAAAAAAGCCGACGGGTCATTGCAGCAGGTAGCGGTGCGTGAGGAGGCTGACCTGTCCAATACGATCCAGAAATACAATGATACCGATAAGCCAATGACAGTGTTGCTGCAAGACGGCAGCTCTGTTGTGCTTCAACCCGGAGGCCGGCTTTGCTATTCGGAAGGAGCCAACAAGAAACGACGTGAAGTCACTTTGACAGGAAAAGCGTTTTTTGAAATTGTAAAAAATAAACAGAAGCCATTTCTGGTGTACAGCTACGGGTTGGCGACGAAGGTACTCGGTACCAGTTTCACGATCGACGCTTCTTCGGAAAGCAAGGACATTAAAGTGGAAGTGCGGACGGGTACGGTTTCGGTTTTTTCCATTAACAATCTGGATAACAGCCAAAAGGAGGCGGTGCTTGACAAACCTGAACTGGAAGGCGTGACGCTCAATCATGATCAGCGGATCGCATTCTCAAAAGAGAGCGGTAAGATTATTCCGTTGCCTGCGGCATTGGCGGCGACGTCGGACAAAGATGTTTCAAAGCAACAATTTGTATTTGATGAAACCCCGGTTTCTGAGGTGTTCCGGATACTGGAAAACGCCTACAATGTCCGGATCGTTTACGACCGGGAAAAGATGGGCAATTGCCCGCTGAACGCAACTTTGATCGGGCAGCCTTTGAAGGAAAAGCTCGAAGTGATCTGCAATGCACTGGACGCGCAGTACGAAGTGGCCGATAACCAGATAACGATCCTGGGAAAAGGATGTAAGTAGTTTTTGACACCACATATCAACATTTTACCCTGAACGCCGCCTATGACGTAACGCTACCGTATTGCCTAAAAAATAAAAAAGACCAGCCATGTTCCAGCATGACTGATCCGGGGTTCCCCAACAGTAACGGACATTACTGCACATCCATTTGGACGATGGATGAGCCGGGGAAGATTTCGTTGAATAATCTCCTTAAACAACAAATTCATTCAAAAATATGAAAAAAGTTCGACGACCTGAAGACTTTCTCATCAAGCTCATGCGAATCACATTAATGCAATGTATCCTGGCTGGCCTGTTCGCAGGCATCACGTGGGCGAACGACGGGAGGGCTCAGTCTGCATTGAGCCAGAAGGTTACCGTTGACATCCGGAACGAGGATATCAAGGCGATCTTTTCGCAGCTGGAAGAGCAGACCGATGCCAAATTTATATTTAGCTCAAAATTGATCCAATCGGATCGCCGAGCCTCCGTTAAGGTTAAAAATGGCTCATTATCGGCGGTTTTAGATGCTTTGCTTAAACCGTTGGAACTGAATTACCGGGTCAAGGGCGACCTGATCGTCATCAAACCTGACCACGCTGCACCTGTTACCGAACCGGTTTCCGAGGAAATTCCGGTGGTGGAGTTCAATGCCTCTGCTATGGTCGACAAGGCCATTACAGGCGTCGTTAAAGATGAGTCCGGGACGGGGCTGCCCGGGGTAAGCGTTGTTTTAAAGGGCACACAAACGGGCACCTCGACCGATGAGAAGGGCCGGTTTTTGGTGACTGTTCCTAATGGCGAGCAAACGTTGATATTCTCTTTTGTAGGCTTTTTATCGCAGGAAATTGCAGTGCCATCAGAGCAGAGCACATTGGATATTACCCTGAAAGTTGACGACAAAGCGCTGGAAGAAGTAGTTGTGGTAGGTTATGGTACGCAAAGAAAAGAATCGCTGACAGGTTCCATCGCGACAGTGACGAGCAAGGACCTTGAGCGCGTGCATGGAGGGTCTACGGTAAGCTCCGGATTGGCTGGCAAGATCCCTGGTGTAACTTTCCGGATGCCGGACGGCCGCCCTGGTGCAAGCGCCAATATCCAGATTCGTAACATGGGTAACCCGCTGTTTGTGATCGACGGTATCCAGCAGGATGCAGGCCAGTTCAACAACATTTCTCCTAATGATATTGAAAGTATTTCTGTACTAAAAGACGCTTCCGCTGCTATTTACGGGGTTCGTGCGGCGAACGGGGTAGTGGTAGTGACGACCAAACGCGGTAAAATGGGGGCGAAAAACACAGTGAGCCTGGATGCCTACACGGGCTGGCAAAACTGGTCGCGCTTCCCGAATGTCGTGAACGATTCATACCAATGGATGCTGGGCAAGGCCGAAGCAGAAATGAACCAGTACGGCAAAACATCCATCACCCAGGCTGAACTCGAAAAGTACCGGGTAGGTACCGAGCGTGGTTATCAGACATTCAACTGGAAAGATTTCATTGTTCAAAAGAACTCCCCGCTTAATTCGGTGAACCTGAATATGACCGGTGGTTCAGACAAGATTAACTATTACATTTCAGCTACAAGGCTACACCAGAACTCGGTATTGGGTCGCGAGTTTACATTTGACCGTACCAACATTCAAAGTAATGTGGATGCGAAAATCACGGACCGTCTGAAACTTGGCGTTCAGATCAACGGCCGGATCGAGAAGCGTGACCAGCCAGGTATCCCCGGTGGTGACGACTACTGGCTGCCTCGTTTCGCGATCCTGCGCAACCGCCCGTTCGAGCGTCCGTACGCGAACGACAATCCTGAATATCTGAACGATATCAAGCATAACGAAACCAACTGGGCCTACAACAACAAAAAACTGGGCGGTTATTGGACTGAATATTGGCGTGTTTTGCAAACCAACTTCTCGGCAGAATACCAGATTCCCGGCGTGAAAGGGCTGAGTGCAAGAGGAATGTATTCGTACTACATCGCCGACCGCGTGATGAACGGGCACGAGTACACCTACAAGGCTTATACCTACAACCCGACCGACGACACTTACGCGGTCACTGGTGGTAGCACCAACCCATGGCGTGAGCGCGGTACCCGAAAAGTAATGCGTAATGTGTACCAGGGTCAACTGGCTTATAACAATACGTTCGGCAAGCACACGGTGGGGGCAACCTTCGTATCGGAGTGGCAGGACGAGCACGTGCAAGACCAGTGGGTACACGCAGTTCCTAAAACGAATACACTACCACTGATCTACTTCCCGACGGTAGATACTTACAATGACAGCGATACAGAGCTGGCACGTATAGGGTATATCGGTAGAGTGAATTACGACTATGCGGGCAAATATTACCTGGAAGTTTCGGCGCGTCGGGATGCTTCCTGGAAGTTCGCTCCCGACCGTCGCGTGGGTTACTTCCCGTCGGCGTCCGTAGGCTGGAGAATTTCGGAAGAAGGTTTCTTCAAAAAGCTCATTGGCGAACGCAGCATCCTGGATGACCTAAAATTCAGAGGTTCGTACGGTATTCTCGGGGACGATAATATTCTCTTCAATAATGACCCGAACAAGCCACTGAGCCCATATGCCTACCTACCTGGCTACGATTACAACAAAGGCAACGTCATTTTGAGTGGCAATGCAGTGGTTACAAGCCGCGACAAAGGCCAGATCATCAATAATATTTCCTGGTTCAAAAGTAAGATCACGGATGTCGGTGCCGATTTCTCATTCCTTGGAACTAAAATCACCGGTAGCGTCGATTATTTCTACCGCCTCCGCACCGGATTGCTGGGCCGTAAGTATGACATTCTCGTGCCTAGCGAGTTGGGTTACTCACTGCCTGACGAGAATGTAAACAGCGATTCGCAGCAGGGATGGGAAGGAGCGCTGACCTACAACGGTAAAGCGGGCAATATCAATTACTCCATCGGTGGTAATGTGTCGTTCTCTCGGAGCAAATTCATATCGTCTTATAAGCCTATTTTCAACAATTCGTGGGACCGTTATCGCGCTTCGGGAGAGGACCGTTACACGAATATCTTCTGGGGACTTGAAGCGATCGGTCAGTTCCAGTCGCAGCAGCAGATTGCCGAATACCCCGTCAACATCGATGGACAAGGCAACCGTACCTTGCTACCGGGCGATTTGATCTACAAAGACCTCAATGGCGATAATGTGATCGACGGGTATGATCAGCGACCTATCGGGTATAATGCCTCCGGCCAGCCGAACGTCAACTTCGGATTGAACTTCTCTGTAAGCTGGAAAGGCATAGGTTTCGTGGCTGACTTCTCGGGAGGCGGCATGTACACCTGGAACCAGAATTACGAGCAGCGTTGGCCATACCAGAACGAAGGTGCATTGAACAGCATTTTCCTTGACAGATGGCACCGGGCCGATCCATTCGATGTGAACAGTCAGTGGATTTCCGGCAAATATCCGGCGCTGCGTTACAACGACAAAGATCATAGCAACAACAGGAACTCGACTTTCTGGGTGCATAATGTGAAATACATCCGTGCAAGAACGATCGAGCTCAGTTACTCACTGCCGAAGTCGGTGCTGGAAAAGCTGAAAATGTCGCGCGCCCGGTTCTATATCAATGGTTATAACCTGTTCTCTATCGACAACTTGAAGAAGTTTGGCGTTGATCCCGAAATCCAGGATGACAATGGATTGCAGTATCCGCAGAACAAGTTCGTGAACGTAGGTATCAACCTGTCTATTTAAACCGATTGGAATTCAACATGAAAAAGATATTTCAAATACTATCGATTGCCGTATTGACGCTGGGTTGGAGCTGTAACGACGACGAATTTCTGAACCGACCGCCTACCGGGCAGCTTTCCGAGGAGCAGATCTGGAGCGACGAAGGCCAGGTATTGTCCGTGCTCGGGGATTTGTACAACCGCTATGTCGATTTCTCGACTTTCAAAACAATCAACGACTATCCGGGATGGATGACCGTCGGTGACTTCAATGAGGCATTCTGGTCGGAAGCGGGCCGTTATGGCAACTTTCAGAACAGCGGCTGGGGTTTTGGAGCCTGGGGAGCCTGGGATTATGGCTACATCCGTGAAATGAACCTCTTTATCCAGAAATGTACAGCGGCGGATAAACTCGCACCAGCCATTCGCGAACGTTACCTGGCCGAAGCACGCTTTTTGAGAGCCTCTTACTACTTCGAGCTCGTGAAAAGAATGGGCGGCGTGCCATTGATCCTGGAACCGATGGTGTACGATTTCAGCGGCGATCCGTCGTACCTGCAACACCCGCGTGCCAAGGAATCGGAAATCTATGATTTCGTGATCAAAGAAGCTGAGGAAATCAAGGACAAACTCCCGGCGAATGCGGGCGAGAAATCGCGTGCGACCAAAGCTGCGGCACTGGCTATGGAGGTCAGAGCGGCAATTTATGCCGGTTCCATTGCGAAATATGGAGCTAATACCCCTCAGGTGTCGTTACCGGGAGGTGAGGTAGGCATTCCTGCGAACGCGGCCAACGGCTACTATACCAAAGCGCTCACGGCTGCAAAGGAGATTATTTCAGGAAACGCCGGGGCTTATGCCTTGTACACCAAAAAGCCCGATCTCTCGGAAAACTTTGCCAGTATTTTCTATGACAAAGCCAATAACCCGGAAGTCATTTTTGTAGAGGATTTCAAACTGCAAAGCGGAAAGGTGCATTACTTCACCGGCTGGAACCAGCCCCGCTACGGTGCAGAGGAAGAAGAAGGTGGCCGAATTAACCCTTCCCTGCAACTGGTGGAGGCATTTGAAAAACTGGACAATACCTTCGCGCCGATCCCGACAACGAATGCGAACGGCACGCCGATCTACTATAATGAGCAAACCGACATTTTCGCAGGCCGCGACGCACGCCTCGGCGGAACGGTTATGCTGCCGGGAACCTCGTTCAAAGGTCGTAAGGTCGATATTTGGGCGGGTTACCAGCTCGCCAATGGCACGATCATCAGCGGCGACGACCGCGGTGCACAAAAAACGCTTCCCGGCAAAACAGTCCCTGAGCAAGTCGTTGGTTTCGACGGCCCTATCGACGGTTTTGAATTCACTGCGCAAACGGGTTTCTACCTCCGTAAATACCTCGATCCCGTAGTTGGTTCAGGTCAGCGCGGTGTGAACAGCGAGGTATGGCTCGTTCGTTACCGTTTTGCGGAAGTGCTTTTGAATGCAGCAGAGGCCGCATTTGAATTGGGACAAGCGACGGAAGCAGCAGGTTATATGAACCAGGTCCGTGCCCGCGCCGGATTGGTGACGCCTCTGAAAGCATCTCAAATTAATTTCGATCGCCTCGTGCATGAACGCCGCGTGGAGTTCGCATTTGAAGGACACCTTTTGTTTGATATGAAAAGATGGCGTATTGCGCACCAGATCCTGGACGGCAACGCCATCACCGCGGCCGAACTTTCGAAAGATCTGGGCAAAGCTACCAAGCGCAATACGCAGCCTTGGGGACTATGGTCGTACAAAATCTACGATCCGGGCTCGCCTAACAATGGGAAATGGATTTACAAGCAGGTTAAACTCAGCCGGGTAACCGGTGCCGACCGCTTCCAGTTGGGAAATTACTATTCCTACATCGACGACGCCATTATTAGCAACAATCCGAAGCTCGTCAGAAACCCGAACCAATAGGCCATCACATTCAAACGATACGATATCATGAAGATCAGATTTCATATTATGCCGCTTGTCGCGATGGTTGCGCTCTTGTCGGCATGCGAAAAGGACAACTACACCGAGCCTAAATCGATGCTTTCGGGCAAAATCGTGTACAAAGGCGAGCCGGTGGGTGTGGAGGAAGGGCAGGTACGCCTGCAACTCTGGCAACCGGGTTTTGGAAAACTGGCGTCGATCGACGCGCCTATTTCGCAGAATGGGTCATATTCAGCGCTTTTGTTTGATGGAAATTACAAACTGGTTTTTCCCAAAAACCGAGGGCCATTCAAAACGATCGTGCAAGACGCTACTGCCAAAGACACGCTGTTTGTAAAGCTGGCAGGCAATCAGGCACTCGATGTGGAGGTAATGCCTTATTACATGATCCGCACACCACAGTTTTCAGGCGGCGAGAGCAAGGTGAATGTTTCACTCAAACTCGAAAAAATCCTGACAGGCACCGAGGGTAAAGACATCGAAAGGGTATCATTGTATGTAAACAAAACCGATTTCGTGGCCCGCGCTACCAACGTGGCTGTGACGGACATTGCCGGGGCCGACATCAAGGACCTGAATGCCATCAACCTCACAGCCGACGTACCTACGCTTTCGCCTGCCCAGAACTACGTGTTCGCACGGGTAGGTGTGAAGATCAAAGATGTGGAGGACATGGTTTTCTCGCCTGTCCAGAAAGTCAATTTGTAAGGATTGATTCCAATACTAAAACCGAAACGTTTCTTTAAAACCAATTTGAATGAGGAATTACATTGCACTCCTGCTTGTCGGGCTCATGGCGCTGGCATGTGCAAAGAGTACAAATCGGGGTTCGGCCGCCGGAAGGCCGGCCCCCAAAGCCGGCGCTTCCAAGGGCCGCAGGGCGGAAGTATTGTTCCTGGGGCACAACAGCAAGCACCACGATTCGGGTAAATATGCGCCCTGGTTGTCAATCAAGCTGTTCAAGAGCGGCATTAACATGTCGTATACGACCAATCCGAGCGATATCAACCCCGAAAACCTCCAAAAATACGACGGGTTGATCATCTATGCCAACCACGATTCGCTCTCGCCGTCGCAGGAAAGTGCGATGAAAGCATTCGTAGAAGGCGGAAAAGGACTCATTCCGATCCATTCGGCATCGGGTTGTTTCCGCAACTCGGCCTGGTATATTAAGACAATAGGCGGGCAGTTTGCTTCCCATAAAACAGGCTCATTTAAAAACACTATTCTAAAACCGGAACACCAGGTCATGAAAGGCATTACCGACTTTCAGACCTGGGATGAAACTTACGTCCACAAAAACCTGAATCCCGACAAGACGGTTCTGGGCGAGCGCGTGGAAGGCGATGTACACGAGCCTTATACATGGGTGCGCAACGAGGGCAAAGGCCGCGTATTTTACACCGCCTACGGCCACGAGGACAGTACCTGGACCAAGAAAGGGTTTCTCGACCTGGTCAGGAACGGCGTGCTATGGGCGATTGGCGATGATGTGCAGGCGCAAATCGCTGCATTGAATCTGCCCGAGGTTGATATTTATAATTCCGACACGATTTCTCATTATACCAAACGTCACGTGGTGCCCAAAATGCAGGAATCGCTTTCGCCGGCAGAATCCAACAAGCTGACGCAAATCCCGCCGGATTTTGAAATACAGCTTTTTGCATCCGAGCCCGACATCACGAACCCTATTGCGATGTCGTGGGACGAACGCGGCAGACTCTGGGTGGTAGAGTCTGTTGATTATCCCAACACATTCAAGGAAACCGACGGCGCTTCCAATGACCGTATCAAGATTTGCGAGGATACCAATGGCGACGGCAGAGCCGACAAGTTCACCGTCTTCGCCGATAAGTTGAACATTCCTACCAGCATGGTCTTTTCCAATGGTGGTATTATCGTCTCCATGGCGCCGGACTTCGTGTTCCTGAAAGATACCAATGGCGATGATGTGGCCGATGTTCGTGAGGTAATCATGACGGGCTGGGGCAAGAACGATACGCACGCCGGGCCTTCTAACCTGCAATATGGTTTTGATAACAAGATATGGGGAGTATTGGGTTACTCAGGCTTTAACGGAACGATCAACGGGAAGAAAATGAACTTCTCTCAAGGTGTTTATCATTTCAGTCCGGACGGGAAAAACTTCGAATACCTGGGTAACAGCAGCAATAATACCTGGGGATTAGGGGTGACGGAGGATAATAACGTCTTTCTTTCAACTGCCAACAACACACACAGTGCATTCTATTCCATGCCGGGGCGACTCATGCAACGCACTTTGGGTGAAGAGCAGCCATCCGTACAAGCCGTTCAGAAGATCGACGGTCACTACGATGCGCACGCTGTAACGCCCAATTTGCGGCAGGTCGATGTGGTAGGAGGGTTCACTTCCGCCGCGGGGCATCACTTTTACACGGCGCGGAATTACCCGAAAGAGTACTGGAACCGCGTCGCGCTGGTGACGGAACCGACGATCCGTTTGATACATAAAGCTATTCTTGAACCGGATGGCGCGGGTTTCAAGGAAAAAGACGGCTGGAACTTCATGGCCAGCTCCGACGAATGGTTCGGTCCTGTACAAGCCGAAGTAGGCCCTGATGGTGCCGTATGGGTGGCCGACTGGTACAACTTCATTATCCAGCACAATGTATTCGTGCCGGCACAATCGCCGTCGAAATTCATTCTTCCTTTCGAAGAGCAGCCGCATGGCCCGGGTAATGCATTCAGCAGCCCGATGCGCGACCTCAATCACGGCCGGGTTTACAGGATTGTTTATAAAAACGGCAAGAAATCGCCGGCATTGAAGCTCTCCAAGGACGACCTGCTGGGACTGGTAGCCGCATTGGGAAATGATAACATGTTTTGGCGTATGACCGCCCAGCGCTTGCTTGTGGAATCGAAGAAATTGTCGGTGCTGCCGGATTTATACAAGATCATCAATAATCCCAAAGTCGATGAAATCGGTTTGAACAGCCCTGCGGTACACGCATTGTGGACATTGCATGGCCTTGGGGTGCTCGATGGCTCGAATGCGGAGGCGTTACAGGTAGCAAGAAGGGCTTTGAGCCACCCCGCTGCGGGAGTGCGTAAAGCCGCCGCAAGTGTGTTGCCGAAGAAGGAACAGAGTTTTGAAATACTCGAAAAAGGCATGAAAGATGCCAATCTGAATACCCGTCTCAGCGTTTTTGTAGCGATCGCGGAACTGCCATCTTCCGAAAAAGCGGGTGCGGCCGTTTACCAGGCTTCCCTCGACGATCAGAATGCGAAAGATCCTTGGCTTTCACGGGCCATTCTCGCAGCGGCTATCCAACACGAAAAAGGATTTTTGGCCGCTGCCGGTAAGCAATCACAACCATCCGCATTGACTGCGCTCGTAACGGAGGCATTGAGCAGAGAAATTTATCCGTTAGGGCGAAGAAATACGCTGCAATTCCCGCCGGATGTTTCGGGTAAAGAAATCATCATCCGCGCTACTATCACCAAAGGTCGTGACCGTGCATTGCAAGGCTTTATCGTTGGCCATGGTGGAAAGGACGGCGGTTATGCATTGTATATTCAGGACGGGAAGCTGATCATGGCCGTGAAACAGCATGGAATGCTGAGCCAGGCTGCTACCACCGCCCCGCTGCCCGACAAGTTTGACGTAGTGGCAAGTCTTACACAGGGAGGTAATATCCGGATTGAAATTGACGGAAAGGAAGCCGCTACGGGTAAAGCGCATATGCTTTTCAATGCGCCACTGAGCAATTCGGTACGTACTGGCGAGGATATGGAAGGAGAGGACAAGATCGGAGAATATGAAGGCCGCTTTGGTTTTGCCGGGAATTTTCAAAAGGCGTCGTTGGAACTGAACCGTCCGAACGAAGGCGGTAGCAATGCAGCGGTACCTGCGAAATCCGCCTCAAAAGCCGCGGATCCGAATGCGACGGTGATCGAGCTGAAAGTGGAAAAGGAAATCATGCAATATGATAAAAAGCTGATTACCGCAAAGGCTGGACAGAAGGTGGTGATTAACCTTGAAAACCCGGACGGAATGCAGCACAACCTGCTGATCATTAAACCGGGCACTTTGCAGAAAGTAGGTAAGGCTGCGGATGAACTGCTCACCAATCCAAAAGCTGCTGAAATGCAGTACGTTCCCAAGATTCCGGAAGTATTGTTTTCGACCAGGCTGGTGAATACGGGAGAGACGGTCTCGCTCGAAATCACAGTGCCGAACGAACCTGGCGATTATCCTTACGTGTGCACATTCCCGGGCCACTGGCGTGGTATGAATGGCGTGCTGCGGGTGATCAGATGACCTGCAGCAGCGGTTTAAAGTTCATGAGTTGAAGGTTAGATATGCGACTCGTGAGCGTCAGAACTGATAAATTCTAAATTCAAAAACCGGATATCCAGACTCATAAACTTTAAACTCATAAACTCTTAAATATGGCTCGTTCAACTTTGAAAACCATCGCCTCGCTACTGCTTCTGTTAGCCATGTTCGCCCATAATGCGATGGCCGAAAGCCCGGAAAAGAAAAAGGCGATCCGTGTGCTGCTGGTAGGCGGTGGCTCTTCCCACGATTTCGACCGGTGGTACAAGCAGGAGGATGTGCAAACGCTGCAAAAAGGCGGTCTGGCGACGGTGGAATATACCAGCGATCCGACCACAATCCTTGGCAAGCTGAAAGACATCGATGTGCTTTACCTTAGCAACAACCAGCCCATCGCCGACAAGGCCACACGTGAAGCTATTTTCGCATTTGTGGATGCTGGAAAGGGCCTGGTACTGGCACACCCCGCATTATGGTACAACTGGTCCGACTGGCCGGAATACAACCAGAAGCTGGTAGGCGGGGGCTCCAAGGGGCATGATAAGTACGGGCCGTTTGAGGTAACCATTACCCAAAAACATCCGGTAACCAAGGGAGTCCCGGCGAGCTTCAAGCTGGACGACGAGTTGTACTACTTCAAACCTGATGCGGCCGGAACGCCTATTGAGGTGCTCGCAACTGCCAAAGCTGAAACCTCGGACAAAGTTTTTCCAAGCATTTTTATTGTGAAATATCCCAAGGGGAGAATTGTCGGTATCGCATTGGGACATGATGCCAAATCGCATACCATTGAGCCTTATCAGACTATTTTGAGAAATGCTGTTCAGTGGGCGGCTGGGAAGTAAATGAGAAATAAATAACAGCAGCCAATGCCCAAATGAGCCTCCAACTAATAAAAGCTCTTGCAAGGGCTCCAACAAGCTCTCTGGCTAGTAATGCTCATGCAAGCTTTTGACTAATAAAGCTCAAACAAGCTCTCTGACTAACAAAGCTCAAACAAGCTCTTTGACTAACTCTGTCCGTCGGTTAAAACCGACGGCAAAAGGATAAGATGATCATCAGCATGCGCCAACTGGCGCCAATGATCAAAATCAATCTCTAATAATCCATTGCCCCGGGTTTCAACCCGGGGATCCAGAGAAAAAGGGAAGAATTTAGAATTTAGAATTTAGAATAGAGAACAGAGAACAGAGAATAGAGAACAGAGAACAGAGAATTGAGAGAAAGAATTGAGAAAAGGAAAATTTGAAAACAGAGATTTGATATTAAGAGAATTGTGCCAAAAAGAGCAATTCAATATCAAACATCTGGTAGCATCAGATTTCAGATCATAATCGAGATCAAATAAACTCAGAGCCATAGGCTCAAAAAAGCAAAGCAAAATCAATCCATTTCTTAACCCCGGGTTTCAACCCGGGGGCTTTAAACAACACAGCAATGAGCGACAAGCAAATCACAGTAGTTATCGTGGGTATGGGTTTCGGGAAAGAGTTTATCCCAATTTATCAAAGCCACCCGAACATCAAGGCGGTAGGGATCTGCACCCGCAGCAAACAAACCCGCGACGAGCTGACTGCCAAGTTCAATCTCGACCCTAACCTGGTTTTCGAGCATTTCGAAGATGTTCCCAAGCGCGATGACGTGGACGCGATACACGTGGTAACGCCTGTGCCTGACCATGCACGTATGACGCTGGCATCCCTGAATGCAGGCAAGCACACAGCCTGCACCATTCCGATGGCGATGACCGTCGAGGATTGCAAAGCCATTGTAGAAGCCAAACGCCGCTCGGGTAAAGTGTATATGATGATGGAAACTGCGCTCTATACCCGTGAATTCCTGTACGGATTGAACCTGGCGCAAACCGGTCAACTGGGTCGTATTCAGTTCGTGCGTGGTTCACACATCCAGGATATGAGCATGGAAGGTTGGGGCGAATACTGGAAAGGTTACCCACCGATGCTGAACGGCACGCACGCCATTTCCCCGCTTTTGAAAATCAATAATACCATCGCAGAAACAGTAGTTTGCCACGGATCGGGCCGCTTGAGCGAGGACCTCGCGAGCCGTTACGGATCGCCTTTCGCGGTCGAAACTGCCACATTTACATTGAAAGGTACGGATGTGGTGGCCGAGGCTACGCGCTCTTTGTTCGATGTGGTGCGCCAGTACCGCGAGAGCTACGATGTGTATGGTACCAAAATGTCGTTCGAATGGGAGCAGTTGCAGGACGAGGAGCACGTGATATTTGATGGTGGTGAAAACGCTTCACGGATCAATGTGCCCGATACGGATGAGCTGTTGATCGAGCCGATCAAGCATTTCACCAAGCGCGAGAAGATCGACGACCCGAACCACGTGTCGTTCCTCCAGGGCGCGGGCCACGGCGGTTCGCACCCGCATTTGGTGCAGGAGTTCGTGGCGGCGATCGTGGAAGGCCGTGATTCGGCGGTGGATGCCGCGTTGGCTGCCAACTACACCTGCGCAGGTATTTGTGCGCATGAGTCGGCCATGAAAGGCGGCATTCGTGTGGACGTACCGAGTTTTGAAGCATAATTTGTCCTAACAAAAAAAGAGGGTGTATCAAATGTAATTAAGCTGTCACCCTGAGCGAAGTCGAAGGGCAAATGCGTGATGCAAATGTCCTTCGATTTCGCTCAGGGTGACAACGAAATGTGATTTTGTGCTTCTTGATACACCCCCTTTTTGCTAATCCTGAACCCTTATGTTATTCGGAGCCAGCACATTTATCTGGGTATCACCGTTTTCGACGGCCAACATCGACCTGCTTACCAAGGTCAAAAACATGGGTTATGACATCATCGAAATAGCCGTGGAAGATACCCGCATTATCGACTGGAAACTCATTAAAGACACCGCCCGCGACCTCGATCTGAAAATCACTATCAGTGGCGCATTCGGGCCGGAGCGGGACATTTCCAGTACTGATCCGGTATTTCGCCAGACCGGTAAACAATACATCATCGATTGCATCCGCATTGCAGAACAAATGGGTAGCCCTGTTTTCGGCGGGCCGGTTTATTCGGCAGTGGGCAAGACCCGCATTGTTTCCGCAGAACAGAAAAAGCAGGAGCGTGAATGGTGTGTGGATATTCTGAAAGAGGTTAGTCAAGTTGCCGGGGATTGCGGGGTAACACTCGGTTTGGAGCCTCTGAACCGCTTTGAAACCGATATGATCAATACGGTGGATCAGGCGCTATCGATCCTGGACGAGGTGGGGAACCCGAACCTGAAAATCGTTTTGGATACCTTCCATTCCAATATTGAGGAAAAAGATATTCCCGCTTCGATCAGGAAAATCGGGAAAGATTTGCTTTGTCATGTACAAGGCAATGAAAGCGACCGCGGTACACCGGGAACCGGCCATTTGGAATGGCAGGGCATTCAGGAAGCGCTGACTGAAATCGGTTATGACGGCGCGGTGGTGATCGAAACCTTCGGACAACCCTCCAAAGAATTGGCACGCGCGGCCTGTATCTGGCGGCCATTGGCGAACAGCGCCGATGAACTCGCCGAAGAAGGACTCGCCTTCTATCAAAAAATGTTTGTTCCAACACATGCTGCTATCAATGCGTAACTTACTGCTTGTCTTACTGCTAATTGTCCCCGCGGTGCTGCATGCGCAGCTGCCCGTCGATTTAAAAGGTTTTGACAAGAAAGGCGGCGTTCAGGCGATCGTAAACGAGGCCATGCTGAATATCGAATGGCCCGCCGGCAATGCAGAAACCGGGAAGGTTTCCATTGATTTAAATAAATCGAACCCGCTGATCGGTAGCCTGGGCATTGGAACAAAAGAAAAACAGTATACCATCGCCCGCAACCTGGATCCAGCCATTATCCTCACCGTGGGCAAGCGCGATCTGGTTTCGCAGAATGGCTGGAATATTTTCTTTGATAAAACCGCCTACCTGAAATACCAGAGCTACGCCGTAAAACTCGACAAAACAGACGTGAAGGTGGCCAGCAATGGCGCCCGCACGGAAATTACCGTCAACGGGGCGAAGGCCGGACCATTCTCGGGTGCGATTCAATTTACGCTGTATAATGGTAGCCCGCTGATGAACGTGGCCGCGGTGATGTCGACGAATGTCGATTCGCTGGCGGTGATCTACGATATCGGCCTTACTTCCCGGGAAACGCCCTGGCAGAAGCTTTTCTGGGCGGACACCGAAGACTTCATGCGAAATGTGGCGGTGACCCAAATGGATACCGTTGAAATGATGGCCGTGAAATACCGGACGATTATCGGCCAGGGCAAGGAAGGTAATCTGGCCGTTTTCCCCGCGCCACACCAGTACTTTTATCCGCTGGATAATTGCTATAATCTTGAACACATCTGGTACGGCGAGAATTATCGTAACCTGCTTCCGGGTTTCGGCATCGGTATCCGTCATGATTTATTGGGTGACCGCCGGTGGGTACCATGGTTCAATGCGCCTCCGGGAACGCAGCAGCGATACAATTTCTTCTGTTTACTGAGCCGCGAGAAGGACGGGAAAGTGCTGGAAAATGTGAAAGCATTTACGCATTCGGATAAATATGAGCCGCTTCCGGGTTACTACACCATGTCCAGCCATTTCCATCAGGAGCATGTGGATGACGTGCTCACGCGTAAGCCGCTGCCGGACATGCCGGGTTTTGTAAAGGCGTTCCGGAATACGGGTGTGAACATCGTGCATTTGGCCGAATTTCATGGTCCGGGTAGCCCGCGCGGACCTGAGGCGAAGCGTTGGCCGGAGCTGAAAATGATGTTCGCAGAATGCGCACGACTTTCGGGTGGTAACTTTTTGTTGTTGCCGGGTGAGGAACCGAACAACTTCTTCGGGGGACATTGGATGAATATTTTTCCCAAACCGGTTTATTGGCTAATGTCGCGGGAAAAGGACCAACCCTTTGTGGAAGACCATCCCGAATATGGTAAAGTTTACCGCATTGGGAACAAAGACGAAATGCTGAAATTATTGGAAATGGAAAACGGCCTCGCGTGGACGGCGCATGCGCGCACGAAGGGTTCGACGGGGTTCCCCGACAAGCATAAGGACGAGGCATTCTATCAATCCGATCATTTCCTCGGCGCCGCCTGGAAGGCCATGCCGGCGGATTTGTCCCAACCCAAACTCGGCAAACGCGTGCTCGACCTGATGGACGATATGGCCAACTGGGGCTACAAAAAGAATGTGCTGGCCGAGGCGGATCTGTTCCGCATCGAGCCAAATTACGAATTGTACGGGCATTTGAATGTCAATTACCTGCAACTCGACCAGCTTCCCCGCTTTGAAGACGGCTGGCAGCCAGTGCTGGATGCCATGCGGAGAGGGAAATTTTTCGTGACTACCGGCGAGGTTTTGATCCCAGCATTTAAAGTAAATAACGCGGTGGTAGGGGAAACGGCCCGACCGGATGCGAAAGGCAATGTAGAGATCAGCCTCGATGCCCAATGGACATTTCCGCTCAACCGCGCAGAAGTGATTTCCGGTGATGGCAAGGAAGTTTTTCACGACGTTATTAATTTGAACGACACACAGGCGTTCGGTCAGAAGAGTTTTAAATTTGTCCAAAACCTGAAAGGCCGGAAATGGCTGCGGGTTGAACTCTGGGATGTGGCCGCCAACGGCGCATTTACCCAGATCATCTGGCTCGAATAACGATATTAACCAAACCTGAAATGATCAGACCACTCTTATCACTGCTGTTGCCATTGATTCTGACCTGTCCCCGACAGGATGTCCCCGGGCAGCATAACCCTGGTCCGGGAGACAAGGAATATAAAAATCCGGTTTTTGAACCCATTCTCGCCGACCCAACGGTGGTGAAAGGCGACGACGGATACTTTTACGCCTACGGTACGCAGGACGACTGGGGCGATGGCAACGGTTCCCGACTGGTGCCCATTGTCCGTTCCAAAGACCTCGTGCATTGGGGTTATGTCAACGAAGCATTCACAACTAAACCTGCCTGGAAGGAAAAAGGGGGCATATGGGCACCCGACGTGGTCAAAGTGAACGGTAAATACCATATGTACTACGCCTATTCGACCTGGGGAGATGTGAATCCGGGGGTTGGTCTGGCGATCGCCGATTCACCGGCGGGCCCGTTTGTGGACCAGGGAAAGCTATTTACGAGCGCCGACGTCGAAGTTCCCAACTCCATTGACCCGTTTTACCTCGAAGCCGATGGTAAAAAGTATGTTTTCTGGGGCAGTTTCAGCGATAAGCCTGCGCAGGGGACTTATGGCGTGGAATTGTCCGCCGACGGTAAGTCGGTGCCCGATCTTTCAAAGAAATTCAAAGTGGCTGCGGGTGATTTCGAAGCGGTGATGATCCAGAAGAAAGGAGATTACTACTACTTTCTGGGGTCGAAAGAAAGTTGCTGTGAATTTGAGAAGAGTAAGTATCATGTGAGAATGGGGCGTTCCAAATCCATTTTCGGGCCGTTTCTGGATCAGGAGGGCAAGGATTTGAAAGATCGCGGTACCGGAACCTTATTGCTCCACGGAAACGATGTGTATGCCGGGCCGGGGCATAATGCGCGCTGGATAACCGACGACGCGGGTACCGACTGGCTTTTGTACCACGCCATTAGCAAGGCGGAGCCGAGGGTATCGAGCGGCGCGAACCGTCGGGTATTGATGCTGGATAAATTGACCTGGAAAAACGGCTGGCCCGAAATTTCCAACGCAGTGCCAAGCATAGAAAACCGGCCTGCACCGCTTTTTAAATAACTAAACCAATTCTAACACCTGATGAAATTGTTAAAAACGACTATCTGGGCTGTTGCGGCCTGCCTCACGTTGCAGAACTGCGCCAAGAAAGCCGACGAGAAAAAAGAGGAAGCCCCGGCACAGGAGCAATCCGCCGGTCGCGAAATATGGACCAAGGAGCAAGCCAGGGAATGGTATGCCAAACAGGGCTGGCTCGTAGGCGCCGATTTCCTCCCCAGCACGGCTATCAACCAGCTCGAAATGTTCCAGGCGGAATCTTTCGACACCGCTACGATCGATAAAGAGCTCGGCTGGGCGCAAAACATCGGGATGAACACCATGCGCGTATACCTGCACGACCTGCTTTATCAGCAAGATTCCACAGGGTTTATCAAACGCCTTGATACATTCCTGAACATCACGAAAAAGCACAATATCAAACCGGTACTGGTTTTGTTTGATTCCTGCTGGGACCCGTTCCCGAAACTGGGCAAGCAGCGCGATCCTAAGCCCGGTGTCCATAACTCAGGCTGGGTGCAAAACCCGGGATTCAATGCATTGAAGGATAGTACGCAATATCCGCGTCTGGAAAGATACGTGAAAGGCACTGTCGCCGCATTCGCGAACGATGACAGGGTATTGATGTGGGATATTTGGAATGAACCGGATAACACCAATAACAGCTCCTACGGTAAAGTGGAATTGCCGAACAAGGTGGATTACGTATTGCCGCTCATGGTAAAATCATTTGAATGGGCACGTTCGGTGAATCCTTCTCAACCGCTGTCATCGGGCGTATGGGCGGGTGACTGGTCATCACCTGAGAAGCTGAAACCGATCGAAAAAGCGCAGCTCGAACAATCGGACGTAATCACATTCCACAATTACGAAAATGCGCAGGAATTCGAGAAACGCATTAAATGGCTGGAACCATACGGTCGCCCTTTGATTTGCACCGAATACATGTCGCGCGGAAACGGCAGCTTCTTCGAAACATCTTTGCCGATTGCCCAAAAATACAACGTAGGCGCCATCAATTGGGGCCTCGTAGATGGCAAATCGCAAACCATTTATCCTTGGGATAGCTGGAAAAAGACCTATACCAAAGAACCCGACTTGTGGTTTCACGATATTTTCAGAAAAGACGGAACGCCCTACAAGCAGGCTGAGGTGGATTTGATTAAGAAGTTGACCAGCGAGAAGAGCAGCTAGGTTTTAATATAAAAACGTGAAACAGCCCGGAAGCATTTCCGGGCTGTTTTGGCTTATTGTATCTGTTTGCTTCTTGATTGATTGTAAACCGACCCCAATAAACTCTCCAGGAGGAACCGGCTCATATCTCTTCCAAGTTCTTCTGAGTTGTCATATATGCCTTTGAGTGGCTGTGGTTTAAAGTCATGGGTTTTCTTTGCTTGTGCTTTCATTTTGGTCCTTTTTAAGTTGAAAATCGACTGGTGATGAAAAAATATTGATAAGGCTGATTGGGTTTAAACGGCTCGCGCCTGCCGTTATCGCTTCTGACTCCCCATATCAGGTATTTTTCCAAAAACTTGTCAAGATCTCGTGTGATCGCAATTCTGAATAATCGGGTTTTGGCATCGGTATTTCCCATAAAGCCAACGACGGCTCTTGGATGCGCATCGGTGAAAGTTTCAATGGTTTTAGATATAGTTGCCATGGTAGGCTTCACGTCCGCATTGCTATTGTTAATAGTCGTCGAAAGCCTTCCATCCCATTGTACTTCTGCTAATGTCAGGGAATATAAAAAAGGAATCTCCGTCTCTTGGTAAAGAATCGCTTTGTGCGTTGCTGTGTATCCAATACTCAAAAAGTCAAAACGGCAACCATCTTCAAGAACTTTAACATCGTAAACGGGTTGATCCATAACATAGCAGTGTATTATCACAACATTACGTATTTCAACCCACCCTCTCCAAATCCGTTTATCAGGCGGTTACATTATTTTCAAAAATGCTTTCCAGGGTAAACTTTCGCTTTTCAACCGGCAAAGTCGACCTGAATCAATATCTTCACAGCCGGAATTCTTAACCCCAACCTTATGAAATTGAAGTACTCACGAATGACGTCGTGGCTATTGACGGCGGCGATGCTTTTGCCATTCGCGGTAAAAGCCCAGAAAAAGCAATCCAAACCTAATGTTATTTTCATTTACGCCGACGACGTCGGTTATGGTGACCTGAGCGCTTACGGCGCCACGAAAATCAGTACGCCCAATCTTGATCGCCTGGCGAAGGAAGGTATTCGCTTCACCAATGCACATGCGAGCTCGGCTACCTGTACACCCTCGCGCTTTGCGCTCATGACAGGTAAGTATCCGTGGAGGCAAAAGGGAACCGGTGTACTTCCGGGCGATGCGTCGCTGATCATCCCGATGAATCAACTGACTTTACCGGCCATTTTTCAAAATGCGGGTTATAAAACCGGCTCGGTGGGTAAGTGGCATCTTGGCCTGGGCGAAACCAACAAGCAAATCAATTGGAACAAGCCTATTACCAAAGGCCCGAATGAAGTCGGTTTTGACTATGCGTTCTTTTTTCCTGCGACCTCCGACCGTGTTCCAACGGTTTTCGTAGAAAATCACGATGTGCAGGACCTCGATCCGAACGATCCCATTGAAGTGGATTATTCCAAAAAAATAGGCAATGAACCGACGGGGCTCGAAAACCCCGAATTGCTGAAACTCCCGGCTTCACCGAATCACGGGCATAACAATACCATCGTGAACGGTATCGGCCGGATCGGCTGGATGACGGGCGGCAAGCAGGCCCGCTGGACCGACGAGGAAGTGGCGCATGTGTTTCTGAGCAAAGCGGAACAATTCATTGAGGATAACCGGAAAAGTCCATTCTTCCTCTATTTCTCGCTGAACGACATCCACGTTCCCCGGATGCCGAGCACGCAGTTTAAAGGCAAAAGCAAAATGGGGTTGCGCGGTGATGTGATCCTGCAAATGGACTGGACAGTGGGAGAGATATTGAAGAAACTCGATGAGCTCAAAATTGCAGAAAATACACTGGTAATCTTTTCAAGCGACAACGGCCCGGTACTCGACGACGGCTATGCCGACCACGCCGTAGAGCTGGCGAAAGGGCACAGTGCCGCCGGCCCGCTGCGAGGCGGAAAGTACAGCGCATTCGAGGGTGGTACGCGGGTGCCCTGGCTGGCGCGCTGGCCACAGGCGATCAGGCCGGGTACGGTTTCGGATGCATTGATTTGCCAGATCGACATGATGGCTTCCTTCGCACATTTCTTCCAGCAGAAAACCGGAAGCGAAGAAGGTGTGGATAGTTTTAATGTAATGGACGCGATGCTGGGTAAAACTCAGACAGGCCGCAGCTGGCTGATCAAACAGGGCGGCGCATTATCTATTACGCAAGGAAACTGGAAATACATTGAACCGCGGGAAGGCAAGGCAGTTGCCGAGCTCACCAATATAGAAACCGGTGCTAATCCCAAGCCTCAGTTGTATGATCTGAGTAAAGATATTGGGGAGAAAAACAATGTGGCGGACAAGTATCCGGCGAAAGTAAAGGCGATGGCCGCGGAACTTGAAAAGGTTCGGGAGGCTGGGAGAAGTCATTAAAAAAAAGTTCTACATCGCGTTACCATTCCGGACATCTCACGTCTAAATGCATAAACTACAAATCGGTTTATGCTAAAAAAATACTTTACCTCCGCCTGCGCGCTGCTGGCATCATTTGCCGGCAGCGCGCAAACAACCTACTTCCACCAGGATTTCAGCCAAACTACCGGCCTGATCAACCCCCAACCCGATACGGGCCAGTTTAGTCACGTCATTCTCACGGCGCCTGCGCTCTCTTACCACAAATTTCACAAAGGCTACATGGAGTTCACCCGAAGTCAGCTCGATTCGGCAACGGGGGGCATTATACGTGCTATGCGCGCCACGCCTTTTATTCCCAGTCCCGAAACGTTGGTCGTTAGCATGACATTCAGCGTGGAGGGTATTCAGGCACCTGCATTGAATGCGATGTATTTTTATGTAGGTGAAGATTTTAACCCGGTCAATAATTCCTTCCCCAGCAATGGATTAATGTTCGCCAAATGCTCGGTGAACTTTCTGGAAGACGGGTTTAATATCAAAGATATGGAGACGAGGCAGGTGAGCAAAATTTATTCCGAAAAGAAACTGGTTACCCTCAAGTGGATTCTGAATAACTCGGAAGAGCCTTTGATGTACCGGATTCATGCCACTTCTGCAGAGGAAACTGCGATGCCCGGGACCTACGATCTGTGGGTAGACGACGAACCGGTCGCCAGGGCGGCCAAAGCATACCCCGGAGCGTCGGCCTATTCCAAAACGAAACTTTCGAACTTCGAGATGCGCTTCCGTAATGGGGTAGGAAAGATCCGCATCGATGAAATATCCATCGACGACGGAAAGCCTGCGCCGATTGAGGACCATCCGATGGTGGCCCCGAATCCGGCAAAACGGGATCATATCACACTTTCTGCAAAAGGAGTAAATGCCCCCTCCGTTCGTCTGATCGATTTAAATGGCAGGGTGCTGCCCGCCAAAACGGTGATCGAAGCGCCGGATAAGGTAAGCCTGAAACCGCTGACTCCGGCTGCATCCGGTATTTACGTTTTGCAATTTCAAAATCAGAACGGTCAGAAACAGACAGTTAAAGTGATGATCGAGTAATGGTGTGGATAGGACGATAACCTGATTCAATTAAACTAATCTTGTAAAATAAATTGAGTTTGCGGTTAAGTTTGACTTATTTAGTCGTCCCTTTCAACAAGTTATGAATTCAACGTCCCCTTTTCCGGAAGATCGCGTGCTCTGGCAGGATTTCCTGGCGGGAGAGGTACGGGCGTTCGAAAAGTTGATGTCCGATAATTTTCGCCTGCTGTTCAGGTATGGGAGCAAATTTTCCAAGGACAGGGAACTGGTAAAGGACAGCATTCAGGACTTATTCCTGGTACTGTGGGAAAAAAGGGATAACCTCAATCCCGATGCAGCTGTGAAGCCGTATCTGATGGCTTCGCTCCGGCGCCTGATGCACAGGCAGGTGTCCTCCCGCTCATGGGTAGGCGGGGAGGCATTGCAGGAAGAGGACGATTATTTCGAGATCGAGTTTTCCGTTGAAGACGATTATATCCGCAACGAAGCGACCCATTCCCGCACGTATCACTTGCAGAAGCTGATCAATGCACTGCCCCGGCGGCAAAAGGAAGTGGTATACCTCAAATTTTTTCAGGAACTCAGCCGCGAACAGATCGCGGAGGTGATGGCGGTGTCGCCGCAGACAGTGTCAAACCTGCTGCAAATTGCTATCCGGCATTTGAAAACAAACTGGAAAGCTGAATTCCTTATATTTTTTCTGCTGCATTTTCTATTCTAATCCGCACATCGTCAGCCATTCTGCTATATTTTATTCTTTTCTGAAGAAATAATTTAAAAATTATTGGTATCCGGTGCCCGGCCTTGTCTATACTCATTTAGACACAATGAACTGGTATGGACCGCTACAACGATTTTTCTGTTGAAGACTTTGTCTGGGACGATTTTTTCCGTCAATGGACGCTGTCGCCTACTTCCGAAACCGAGGCGCTTTGGGACGACTGGATTGACGCCAATCCTGAAATGCTTGAAAAAGTGGAACAGGCCAAGGCCATCGTACTTTCCCTTCGCTTGCACGAACCCGAGATCGACGATGTGGAGATTAACCAGGTGGTAAAACAAACTGTCGGTCGGATAACCGAGCCCAATGAGGACTCCGCCCGGACCCCGCGCCGACTCGTACCGGCATTCTCCATTCCCTGGATGCAATTTGCAGCCTCGGTGGCTTTGATCATGCTGTTTGGTTGGGCCGTGTATTCGGTGATGATCAAAAGAGAAGAAAAGCCGGAACTTGGCCAGCAGGATAGCATGATCAAGCATAACGGGGCATTGACGGAAAAGACGAATTCAACCTCCCAAACCATCGAGCTTGTATTAAGCGATGGCAGCAAAATAAGCCTCGCTCCGAAAGGTCGTATTCGCTATCCGGAGCGGCTTGACGGAGAACGCCGCGAGGTTTTTCTGGAAGGAGAGGCATTTTTTGATATTGCCAGAGACCCTGAGCATCCTTTTCTCGTGTATGCCAATGGTTTGGTGACGAAAGTGTTGGGTACCAGTTTTCGCATTAAAGCCTATGGCGATTCGCGTGAAGTGACTGTGGAAGTGAAAACCGGAAAAGTCGCCGTATTCGCGCAATCGGACCCGCATTTGAAGGAGAAAGTTGCCGACAGGCAGTTGCAGGGCGTGGTACTCACCCCGAACCAGAAGATTATTTATGCGCGCAACGAGGTCAAAATGGTGAAAACGCTGGTCGAAAAGCCTGAAATGGTGGTGGCCAAAGCCGAAATACCCCAGTTTGAATTTGAAGACACGCCTGCGAGCGAAGTCTTCAACACGATCGCCAGGGCCTATGGCATCGATATTTTATACGACGAGGCATTATTGAAAGATTGCCCGCTTACCGCACGCCTCGATAACCAGACACTTCACGACAAGCTTAATATCATATGCAAGGCCGTGGAATCCAGCTATGAGATCGTCGATGGCCAGGTGATCATCCATAGTAAAGGATGCAGGAATTAATCAGAAATAATCACGTAACCCTTTAACTCCCGATAGAAAAAACAGAAAGCTTATCCTAAAAAAGAAGAGCCGGCAATGTTCCCGCATCACCGGCTCCGAAAATTCCCTGACAGGTTGGTCGCCATTACCCTCCCCAGCGGGAGGCAGGGATCGTTTTGCCAAATTTCCTATTCTACAAAACAATCAAATCTATGAAAAAACCTTTAAAGTACCGTAAGGTATTACTGTGGACCATGCGAATGACAGCTACTCAACTCATGCTTGCCTTGGTGTTTATCGTCACGGGTTACGCACGTGAAGGTAGCGCGCAATCCCTTCTGAGCCAGAAAATTTCGGTGACGGCGAATGGCAGCGAAGTCAAAAAGGTACTCAGCCAGGTGGAAAAACAGGTGGATGTACGCTTCGTGTTCAGCTCCAAGCTGATCAAATCTGCCCGGAAAGTGACAGTTTCCTTAAAAGACAAACCATTGTACGAAGCGCTGGACCATATTCTGACGCCGCTGGGACTCGATTACGAGGTTTCCGGCAAGATCATCATCCTGAGAAGACTCGAAAACGCTGCACCCGGAACGGCGCCGGGGCAGAACGTACCCGCGAACGCGCCCAAACGAACGGTTTCCGGTAAAGTGCTCGACGGTGATTCCAACACAGGATTGCCCGGCGTTAGCATTGTGCTGAAAGGAACGCAAACGGGTACGACCACCAACCCGGATGGCAGCTTCCAGCTCGAAATTCCCGAAACGAGCGCACCTAACTCGGTGTTGGTTTTCAGTTTTGTAGGCTATAAATCCCAGGAGATCGTGCTGGGTAGTCAGACTGCCCTGACGATCAGTATGGTGCTGGAAGACAAATCCCTGCAGGAGATTGTCGTGATTGGCTATGGCGTAGTCAAGAAGAGTGATCTTACCGGCTCGGTCGCGTCCATCAAATCGACGGAATTGAATGCTTACCCGGCTACCAACCTCGTGCAATCGCTCGCGGGCCGCGCGGCAGGTGTGTATGTGTCACAGAATACAGGTGCGCCGGGTAGCTCCATCAGCGTTCGCGTGCGGGGTACCAACTCCATTCAGGGAAGTAACGAGCCATTGTACGTGGTGGACGGCTTTCCGTATTCCGGGAATCCTACGCTATTGAATAATGCGGATATTGAATCCATTGAAGTTTTGAAAGACGCTTCCGCAACGGCTATTTACGGTTCGCGCGGAGCGAATGGCGTCGTGCTCATTACGACCAAAAAAGGAAAAGCAGGCCGCGTCAGTGTGGACTATGACGGCTATTATGGTGTTCAAACCATCCGCAAAAAGCTCGACCTGATGAATGCGACCGAATATGCCAACTTTTACAACGAACAAGCAGCAAACGACGGCCTTGCACCGCATTTCACAGCGGATCAGATAGCTGGTTTCGGCAAAGGCACCGACTGGCAGGATCTGGTATTCCAGAAAGCGCCGATCCAGAACCATTCGCTGACTGTGAGCGGTGGAAATGAAAAAACACGGTTTTCGGTGGCCGCGAGCAATTTCAGCCAGGACGGTATTGTAATAGGCAGTGACTACGTGCGGAATGCGTTACGCATCAACCTGAGTTCTGATATCGGCAAGAAATTCAAATTTGATCTCAGTTCGCTTTTGAGTCGTATCGATTCGGACCGTAAGAATTCAGAAAGAGGGAACCGGGGAGGAACGCTGATGTCGGCTATGCTTTCCGGCTATCCGACCATTCCCGCCACACTTCCCGATGGCAGCTATTCGAGACTGGCTGAGGCGTACGCATGGGGTTCCAACGTGATTACCAACCCGCTTAATTTTCTCTACCAGCAATCGGACGCTATACAGTCTAACAAAATACTGACTAATGGTGCGATTACATTCGAGCCTGTCAAGGGTTTGCTGATCAAATCACTGGCGGGGATCGAAAGTACAGACGACCGTACCGATGCCTACACGACTACCAAATATGTCAATTCAAAGGGAAGCGCATCGGTAGAAACCCAGCGTATCAGTAGCATTTTGAGTGAAAATACCATTAGTTATCTGAAAGATTTCGGCAAGCACAGCGTGTCTGCCGTCGCGGGTTTCACATATCAGAATTATACGCAGACCAGTTTGAAGGCCACGGGAAGTGGCTTTATCAGCGACAACCAGGAAACTTACGACATCGGTGCAGCCGCTACGCAGGGTGTTCCGAGCACGTCGTACCTGAAATGGTCGCTGCTTTCCTACCTGGCGCGCGTCAACTACACCTTCAACAATAAGATACTCGCTACGGCCAGCTTCCGCGCGGACGGCTCGTCGCGGTACAGCGAAGGGCAGAAATGGGGCTTTTTCCCTTCCGGTGCGCTGGCATGGCGTTTGTCAGAGGAGGAGTTTATCAAAAATATCCCATTCATATCCGACCTGAAACTGAGAGCCGGTTACGGAGAAACGGGTAACACATCCATCCAGCCCTATTACACATTGAATCAGCTCAATTCGGGGCAGGTCGTGTTTGGTGATGCATTCATGACATCCTATGCACCTGGTACGCGGCTCGCAGGATCGTTGAAATGGGAAACTACGGCCCAAACCGACTTTGGTATCGACCTCGGGCTTTGGAACAATCGCGTCAATGTCACAGCTGATTATTATATCAAAAATACCCGCGATCTGCTGAACAATGTCGCCTTGCCATCTTCATTAGGCTACACTTTTACAATTCAGAATATCGGAAAAATTCAAAACAAAGGTTTTGAGTTCGGTGTCAATGCAGCCGTGCTGGAAGGGGCGTTCAAATGGAATGTGTCGACCAATTTGTCCATTAACCGGAACAGGGTCGTGAAGCTGTACGGGGGAAATGACATTCTCGGCAGTACAATCGGGGCGGCGGTGAACGACAACGTCAATATCCTCCGGGAGGGTTACCCGCTTGGGTCATTCTATGGTTATGTGGAGAAAGGATACGACGAGAAGGGTTTTATTGCTTATGAAGATTACAATAACAGCGGCAGCCGCGACGCGGGCGACAAGCAGATCATCGGTAATCCGAACCCGAAATTTACCTACGGCTTCAACTCGAATATGTCGTTCAAAAACTTCGAACTGACGTTCTTCATCCAGGGATCGCAGGGTAACGACATTTTCAACCTGAGTGCGCAGGGGCAGGGTTACGACTACGGCCAGGCGCTCAACATGCCTCGGGAAGTGTATCTCGACCATTGGACACCTGAGCATACCAATGCGAAATACCCGATCATCAAAACTTCCTCACAGGCGCAAATGTCCAACCGGTTTGTAGAAGATGGCTCTTACCTGCGGTTCAAGAACATCCAGCTCAGCTATAACCTGCCGGTTTCCAAGCTGCATATCAAATGGATGAAATACGGGCAGCTGTATGTGAGCGGCCAAAACCTGATCACCTTCACCAAATACTCGTGGTATGACCCGGAAGTAAACTCTTACGGAGGCGGCAACTCCATCGTGCAGGGCGTGGACCACTATGTCTATCCCGTAGCGAAAACTACCACTGTGGGGCTTAGAGTAGGTTTTTAAGGTCAGTTTTTACAACCGGTTTAAAGAAATGATTGATATGAAAAAGATATTCACGACTTTGTTTTTCGCGGCGGTTTGCGTGGGTTGCTCCGATATCCTGGAAGAGAAGCCCAAGTCGCTGGCCTCCGAAAATTTTTATAACACCGCAGCGGAAGCCAAAGCGGCTGTCAATGCAATCTACGGGCCGATGCGCCTGGACGCCGCATTGTCGACGAACTACCCCGCACAGCTCGAAGGGTTGGCCGATTATGGTAATTCAAGAGGTACCCAAACAGCCGTGAGCCTCTACCAGGGGCTTGACAACACGAACATTAACCGCGTGGCTACGATTTGGGACAACTTTTACCAATCGATCCGGAATGCGAACCTGGTCATCGCGAACGTACCGAAAGGGACGAGTATGACGGACGCAGAAAAGGCTTCATTCGTAGCGGAGGCCAAATACATGCGGGCACTCATCTATTTCGCACTCGTGCGTAATTGGGCGGGCGTGCCCCTGCGCACGGAAGAAAACATGACGGTGACCGACATTCCACGGTCAAGCGTGGAGGATGTTTACAAGCTCATTGTCGCCGATGCGCTGGCGGCAGAAGCCGGGCTTCCCGACAATCCTTCCGAAATCGGGCGACCTACCAAATGGGCTGCGAAGACCATGCTGTCGGAAGTGTACCTGTACCTCGAAAAATGGGAGGAATCGCGCGCGAAGGCAAAAGAGGTGATCGATTCCAAGAAGTATTCGCTGGTAGCAGTGACCGTTTCGGAGGATTTTCAGAAGATTTACGGACCGGAGGTAGTGAATACGCCGGAGGAGATCTTCTACTTTAAATACTCCCGTCAGCAAGGCTTCGGGCTGGTGAGCTATGCGCACCGTAAAATTGGCCAGTATAATTACTACGGCCCGGGTGGCGTGTATGCACAGTACACCGATTCGGTTTCCAATTCGGTAATTAAAAACTGGGATTTCAAAGACTTGCGCAAAAACCATATTCTTTACAATGTGGATATCGGGTTGGGTGCCACTTCGATGCTGTACCGCAAGTACCGCGACCCGCTGGCTACCTCCGGCGCAGGTAACGACTACCCCTGGTACCGCTACGCCGATCTGCTCCTTTTTCACGCAGAAGCGGATGCCCGCGCGAATGGCAAGCCTACTGCCGACGGCCTCGAAAGCCTCAATAAGGTGCATCGCCGCGCTTACGGAAAGCCTGCCGAAGCAGCTTCAACGGTCGATTTCAAACTCGCCGATTTTGCCACAACACAAACCTACATCGACAAGGTGGTGCAGGAGCGGGGCTACGAAACCATGTACGAAGGCAAGCGCTGGAACGACCTGAAACGGTTAGGAATAGCCAAGCAGCGCATTTTAGAAGTAAAAAACATTGTCGTCGCCGAAAAGCATATGCTATGGCCGATCCCGAATTCCGAGATTCTGTATAACAAGGCCATTACCGCCAAAGATCAGAATCCGGGTTATTGAGCATTTTAATCATTTCAAAAACAATGAGAAAAAAGATAGCAATAGCACGGTTTGCTTGTCTGTTTGCGTGCCTGGCGCAGGGCTTCCTGGCGCAGGGCTCCCTGGCGCAGGGCTTCCTGTTGTCAGGATTTCGACCAGGTATCGGGATACCGGAGGCAGCAAAGGCATCGGTGCAGGCGGACATCTGCATTTACGGCGCAACAGCAGCCGGGGTAATCGCGGCCTATACGGCTAAGAGAATGGGTAAATCCGTCATACTCATCGAGCCGGGCGGGCACCTGGGCGGTATGACCTCCGGGGGCCTCGGCTACACGGATATCGGCAACAAATATGCCATTACGGGCCTGTCGAGGGACTTTTATCGTCGCATTGGCAAGCATTACGGCAAGTTCGAGCAATGGACATTCGAGCCCAAAGTCGCCAAGCATTATTTGCAGCAGTACCTGGATGAGGCGGGGATTAAGGTTGTATACCAAAGCCGGGTGATCGGTGCCAGTAAATCGGGCGCGGAGATCAAATCCATTGTTTTGGAAAACAGTATTAAACCGGATGCTAAAACCAATCAGACGGTTTCTGCAAAGGTATTCCTCGACTGTACCTATGAAGGTGACCTGATGGCGAAAGCAGGTGTTTCCTACGCAGTCGGCCGCGAAGCTAACAGCGATTATAATGAGACGATCGACGGTGTGCAGCTCATGAAAGGGCATCAGCTGCCGGATGGCATCGATCCCTATAAAATTGCCGGAAAGCCTGAAAGCGGGTTGCTCTGGGGCGTTTCCCCTGCCAAACTGGAACCGAACGGCACGGGCGACAAAAAGGTGCAGGCTTATAACTACCGCATTTGCCTCACTTCGGATCCGAACAATATGGTGCCGATTACGAAGCCGGAAGGTTACGATGTAAGCCATTTCGAACTCCTCGCACGCCTGATCGCGAAGCAGCCTGAGCGCAAAACGCTGAACGATTACTTCATATGGAGTAAAATGCCGAACAACAAAACGGATATTAACAATCGTAACGGTTTCTCGACCGACATGATCGGCATGAACCACGATTACCCGGATGCCGATTACAAAAAGCGGGCAGAGATTATCAAAGCGCACGAAACCTACACCAAGGGGCTGCTCTATTTCTTTGGTCACGATCCGCGCGTGCCTGCGGAGCTGCGCGAGGCAATGCTGAAATGGGGGTATCCCAAAGATGAGTACGTCGAGACCGGCAACTGGTCGCCGCAGCTGTACGTGCGTGAAGCGCGGCGGATGGTCGGCAGCTACGTAATGACCCAGGCGAATTGTGAAGGCAAGGAAGTAGTGAAGGACGGTGTCGGAATGGCCGCCTACACGATGGACTCGCACAACATTCAGCGCATTGTGATTAATGGCATGGCCAAAAACGAGGGTAATGTGGAGATCGGCGGCTTCGGGCCTTACCCGATTGCCTACGGCTCGCTGGTACCGAAAGAGAAGGAATGTACCAATTTGCTGGTGCCGGTGTGCCTCTCCGCGACACATATTGCCTACGGCTCCATTCGAATGGAACCTGTATTCATGGTGCTTGCGCAATCATCAGCCATCGCGGCGGTCATGGCCATCGATTCGAAGAAGAGCGTGCAGCAGATCGACATCGCCCAATTGCAGGCAAAGCTCAAAGCCGACCCTCTGGTAAATGGTAAAACCCCTGAAATCCTGGTAGATAATGAGGATAGCCAGCACGTTTTCGTGAAAGGAAACTGGGAGTCGGTTAAAAAAGGCGGGTACGGCCCGTCGTTCCTGGCTACTTCTGAAAACGACAAAAATGGCGGCTCGGTGACTTTTACGCCTCAAATCGCAGCGCCGGGCAACTATCAGATCTACGTTTATTTTCCAAAAGTGGCCAAACCAGCTTCGGAAATAAAGCTTTCGGTGAAAGCGGGCAGCGAAACCAAAAACATTTCAGTGCTTGAAAAAGACATTGTCGTGGAAGGGCAAACTTCGGGCGAATGGTACAATGCGGGAAAATTCAATTTCCCTAAAGGCAATGCGAGCTCGGTGAATATTTCGTCGGAAGGGGCGTCAGGGGCGGTTGCGGCCGATGCGGTGCTGTTTGTGCCGACGGCTGACCGCTGACGGTTGCCGGCGGTTTGCATCCCTGCGCATGTAGGACCGAAACCAGCCCCTGAGGGGCGGCACCTGTCCATTTGACAATCGGCGGTCAACATTTTAAAATCACAACATGAAATTTCAATGAAAAAATTACTCTTACTAGCCACAATCCTCATTTCTCAGGCCATGTCGCGAATTGTTTCCGCGCAGTCGTACGAGGCCGACGTCATCGTTTACGGTGGTACCTGCGCGGCGGTTACGGCTGCGGTGCAGGTGGTGAAATCGGGCAAAACGGTGCTCGTAGTCTCGCCTGACAAGCATTTGGGCGGTCTTTCCTCCGGCGGGTTAGGCTTCACCGATACCGGTAATAAATCCGTGATCGGCGGGCTCGCGCGTGAGTTTTACCATCGCGTTTACCTGCATTATGATACGCCGGACGGTTGGCATTGGCAGAAAAAGGAAGAATATGGTAACAAAGGCCAGGGGACAGTGGCGATGGACGGTGCGGAGCGAACGATGTGGATTTTCGAGCCGCACGTAGCGGAACAGGTCTTTGAGGATTTTGTGAAAGAAAACAATATCAAAATCTACCGCGACGAATGGCTCGACCGAGGCAAAAGCGGTGTGCAGAAAAGCAAAGGCCGGATTACCTCTTTCAAAACTTTGAGCGGCAAGACATTCAAGGGTAAAATGTTTATCGACGCCACCTACGAAGGTGATCTGATGGCCGCTGCAGGTGTGAAATACCACGTAGGCCGCGAGGCCAACAGTGTTTACAATGAGGAGTGGAACGGTATCCAGGCGGGCGTGTTCCAGCACAGGCATTATTTCGCCAAGAATATCAGCCCCTACAAGGTCGAAGGCGATCCGAACAGCGGCTTGCTGCCTTACGTCACGGCGGAGAAAATCGGTAAGAATGGGGAAGGCGACCACAAGATTCAGGCCTATTGCTTCCGCATGTGCCTCTCGTCGCATCCCGACAACCGCATTCCGTTTGCAAAACCGGAAGGTTACGACCCGGGCAAATACGAGCTCCTCGCCCGGGTGTACAAAGCAGGCTGGACCGAAACTTTCGACAAATATGATCCCATTCCCAATCGTAAAACGGATACCAATAACCATGGCCCGTTCAGTACGGACTTTATCGGTCAGAACTACGACTATCCCGATGCTTCGTACGAACGCCGCAAGGAGATTATCAAAGAGCATGAGTTGTATCAGAAAGGCCTGATGTACTTTTTGGCTAACGATCCCGCGGTTCCTGCTGACGTTCGCACGAAAGTAGGTGAATGGGGCTTGCCCAAGGACGAATTTAAAGACAATGGCGGCTGGCCGCATCAGATTTACGTCCGCGAAGCACGCCGGATGCTGGGGCTGAGTGTCATGACCGAGAATGAGACACTGGGTAAAAAAGCGGTAGCGCAATCCGTTGGCATGGGTTCGTATTCGCTCGACGCGCATAATGCGCAGCGCTACGTAAAAGAGGATGGTTTCGTACAAAATGAGGGGGACATCGGCGTGCATCCCAAAACGCCTTACAGCATTTCCTATGGCTCCATTGTTCCCAGGAAAGCGGAATGCGAAAACCTGCTGGTGCCGGTGTGCGTTTCGGCGTCGCATATTGCCTACGGGTCTATCCGCATGGAGCCGGTGTTCATGATCCTCGGCCAGAGCGCGGCCACAGCTGCTGTGCAAGCGATCGACGGAAAAGTAGCGGTGCAGGACGTGGATTATGCCAAATTGAAGGAGCAACTGCTGAAAGACAAGCAGAAGTTGGAACTGTAAGCGGGCATTTGCTATGAAAGTCGTTTTAACTGAATGTGTCGTAAAACAAAACTTTCTATTTAAATTTTAATAATTTACCAACGAATAGCCGGGCTTATGTCCGGCTATTTGCATAATATTGCAAGTTATTCCGATGAAACCCATACAAAACCAAATGTCATCCGTCACAGCAACGCGCTCAGACGCTTCCTACCTTTTCAGTGCTCCCGTAATTGTCGCTGCCCTTGGTTACTTCGTAGATATTTATGATTTGCTCCTTTTCGGGATCGTGCGCCTGCCGAGTCTGGCTGCATTAGGCCTTTCCGAAGCGGACATTTCCGTCACCGGCGCCAGTATTCTGAACTGGCAAATGACCGGGCTGCTCATCGGCGGGATATTGTGGGGTGTGCTGGGGGATAAGAAGGGGCGCCTTTCCGTGCTCTTCGGATCCATTATCACTTATTCCCTCGCCAATATCGCCTGCGGCTTCGTACAGGACGTGACCGTTTACAAATCGCTTCGCTTCATTGCCGGTATCGGTCTGGCGGGTGAGCTGGGGGCGGGTATCACGCTGGTTTCCGAAATCCTTCCCAAACACCTGCGCGCGATCGGTACCTCGCTCGTGGCGGGCATTGGTTTGCTGGGCGCCGTGGTGGCCTATTTCACGGTCGAGTTTTTCGACTGGCGCTATGCCTATTTCATCGGTGGCGGGCTGGGCATTTCGCTGCTTTTGCTTCGGATCGGTGTTTTTGAATCGGGTATTTTTAAAGATATCAAGGAAAAAGAGCATGTCCAGAAAGGTAACTTTTTTGCATTGTTTACCAATAAAGACAGGCTCGGAAGATACCTCAGATGCATTGGTATCGGACTTCCTACGTGGTTTGTGATCGGTATCCTGGCGACATTCAGCAACGAATTCGGAAAAGCGCTGGGGATCGAAGAGCCCATTAAGCCGGGCCTTTCCATTATGTGGTGCTATGTAGGTCTCTCGGTGGGCGACCTTTGCAGCGGGTTCATCAGCCACTGGCTCGAATCGCGCAAGAAGGCTGTTTTTTACCTGATGATTTTTACATTGATATGCAGCCTGGTTTACCTTTTTGCGGACATTAAATCGGTCTCGCTTTTTTATACCATTGCCACTTTGCTGGGCTTCGGGATCGGTTACTGGGCGATGTTCGTGACCATTGGTGCGGAGCAGTTCGGTACCAACCTGCGTGCCACGGCCGCCACGACCGTTCCCAACATGGTGCGCGGAACCGTGGTGGGAATGACTACATTATTCGCTATTTTTAAAGGTTCTTTCACGGTCATTCAGGCTGGTGCATTGGTAGGGCTGATCTGTTTTGCGATCGGCATTTTCTGCATCCTCACCATTCCTGAAACACACGGTCGCGATCTGGATTTTCTCGAAGAGTGACGCCTTTGGCCGGATGTGGTCAAGAATTGTCAGGCGTAGTCAGGTGTGGTCAGGTATAGTCAATTGTGGTCAGGAAGTTGTCAAGAATTGTCATGTATGGTCAAGAATGTTAAGGTATGGCCAAGAATAGGCCGGTGTCATTGAGAATGGTCAAGCGTAGTCGGAGAGAGCAAAATCCTAATTGTTTCAATAAGTAACAATCCTTAACAACTTCCCGACTATCAACGACAATTCATGACAACTTCCTGACAACCAATGACAATGCTTGACAACAAATGTCAACCTCCTGGCAACCCTTGACGACAAATGACAAAAGAAGAACAAACGATAACATTAAAAATACCACGTTAAACAAAAACGAAAATGGAGAGACGCGTAGCGCTTAAAAGCATGGCTGTGGCCATGGGCGCCATGGCGGGTTTGCCTTCCTGGGCATCCGGTTGGAACAAGAGTGCGGTGGCGAAGAGCGGGTTGCTTTCGGCAGACCAATCCAAAAATCTGACGATGATTGTCGAAACCATTATCCCCAAAACCGACACGCCGGGAGCGGGAGAGCTGGGAGTAGGAGATTTCGTACAGAAAATGGTGAAGGATTGTTACGATTCCAAAGCGCAGGCGAGCCTGGCTAGCGGCGTTTCGAATATCGATGAACAAAGCATTCAGCGTTTCGGCAAGTCGTTTGTGGATGCGAGCAAGGAGCAGCGCCTGCAAATCCTGTCGGATATCGAAAAAAGCAGCGACGCGACACAGAAAGGCTTTTTCAGCATGGTCAAAAACCTCACGATCCAGGGCTACATGACGTCCGAATATGTGATGACCAACATTACCCATTATGAAATGATCCCCGCCCGTTACCATGGGTGTGTACCTGTTAAAAAAGGATAGAAGGAGGAAGGGAGGATGGAGGAAAGGGAGGATGGGCAATCAATGACCTAATGACTCAATGACTTGAATTCTTTTTCCCCTTCCTCCATCCTCCCTTTCCTCCCTATTTCCATCAAACCGAACTATGGCAAATTTTAATATCGATAGTAAAAAAGCCCGTACCTATGATGCCATTGTGATTGGCTCGGGGATCAGCGGCGGATGGTCGGCCAAGGAGCTGACCGAAAAAGGATTGAAAACGCTTGTGCTCGAACGCGGGCGCGATGTGCAGCATATCAAGGATTATCCCACGACGAATATGATGCCGTGGGAGTTCGAGCACCGTGAGCGACTTCCAAAAGAAATTGCGGATGCCAACCCGATCGCGGCACGTTGCTATAACTTCAAGGAATCGTCGATGCACTTTTTTGCAAAGGATAATGAGCACCCCTATATTCAGGAGAAGCCTTTCGACTGGTTGAGAGGCTACCAGGTCGGCGGAAAGTCGCTGCTTTGGGCGCGGCAGACACAGCGTTGGAGCAAATATGATTTTGAAGGACCGGCACGTGATCAATTCGCCGTGGAGTGGCCTATCGGCTATGATGACCTCGCGCCCTGGTACAGCCACGTAGAGAAATTCGCGGGTATTACCGGTAACAAGGACGGCATCGATGCATTGCCCGATGGCGAGTTCCTGCCCCCGCACGACCTGAACTGTGTCGAGAAGTATTTCAAGGAGCAAGTTTCCAAACAATACAAGGACCGGCATATTATCATCGGCCGCGCGGCGCATATTACGGAACCCCAGCAGATCCACCTCGATCAGGGGCGTGCGAAATGCCAGCACCGCGTGATGTGTGAACGCGGATGTCCGTTCGGAGGGTATTTCAGCAGTAATGCTTCTACCATCCCCTGGGCGGCGAAGACAGGCAATATGACGCTCCGCCCGCATTCTGTGGTACATTCGATTATTTACGACGACAAAACGCAGAAAGCCTCGGGTGTGCGCGTGATCGACGCGAACACGAAGGAGATGATCGAGTTTTATGCCAATATCATCTTCCTCAATGCAGCCGCGCTGAACTCGAACCTCGTACTGCTGAACTCGGTATCGAGCCGCTTCCCTAACGGATTGGGCAACGACAATGGCCTGTTGGGTAAGTATGTGGCATTCCATAACTACCGGGCAACGGTATCAGGCGAATACGAAGGGTTCCTGGATTCGACCACCGACGGTCGCCGCCCTAATAGCGGCTACATTCCGCGCTTCCGTAACGTTTACAAGCAGGAAACCGACTTCCTGCGCGGGTATGCGGCCGGATTCGGAGCCAACCGCAATACTTATAACGACCGCAACGGCCTGGGCGAATCGCTGAAAGCCGGATTGCACGAAACCAAATATGGCAACTGGAGCGTAGGCTCGCACATGATGGGCGAAACCATTCCCAAGGAGAGCAACTATGTGATGCTCGACAAGAATGAAAAGGACCCGTTTGGTATGCCAAAACTGAGAATCTCGGTCGATTATGATGATAACGACGAGAAGATGATCAAGGATTATATGGAGCAGGTAAGCGAAATGTTTACCAAGGCGGGCTTCACCAATGTGCGAACCAACGACAACCACCGCAATCCGGGTAACGATATTCACGAAATGGGTGGCGTACGCATGGGTAAGGATCCCAAAACGTCGCTACTGAACAAGTGGAACCAGCTGCACCATTGCAAAAACGTGTTCGTGACCGACGGTGCATGTATGACTTCGACGGCGACGCAAAACCCTTCGCTTACCTATATGGCACTCTCTGCCCGCGCGGCCGATTATGCTGTGAAACAGATGAAAGCCAAGAATTTGTAACCGAAAATAACTAGCTTTTGACAAAGGCCGCTATTCGCAAGGATAGCGGCTTTTTTAATATCTGGTTAGTATGGGTTAAGATATGATTAAAAAAAGTTTTAGTTTTTTTAAATCAAGGGTAAGGGATTTTAAGTGCAAGAAAGTCTTTTAATTATTACATACGAACAGATACTCGATGCACGATCCTTTGCTTAACCCGGAAACGAAGCGCCCTGGGCCATTTGTGTCCCCTGCACACGAAGGCAAGGCCCCCGTAAGTGAGATTGATTCTGCTACTTTCCTCAAATCGGCTTTTGAGCAAAATCCGGGGAAGGGCCTGGAATTACTGTTCAAAAGGTACTATAATCCACTTTGCAGCCATGCGGTACGGTTTGTGTATTCCAAACAGATCGCCGAGGATCTGGTGAGCGAGGTGTTCTTCCAGTTTTACCGTACAAAAGCCTATGAGAACATCACGTCATCGTACACCAGCTATCTGTTCCGCTCTGTGCGTAATGAATGCTATACGTATATGCGCAGAGAGTTCGGGAAGACAGATACCCTCGAGGTGAATGAGGAGCATTCGATTTCGACCTATCATCAGCAGCCTGATGCTGAAATTCATTATAACAACCTGTTCCTGAAAGTGAACGAAGTCATCGCCCGGCTGCCTACGCAATGCCAGAAGGTGTTTTTGCTGAGTCGCTTCGAGAACAAAAAATACCATGAGATAGCGGACGAGCTGCATATCTCGCCCAAAACCGTAGAAGTACACATCTCCAAGGCATTGAAACACCTGCGCTCCGCTCTTCACGGGGAATGGATGATCTCGCTTTGCCTGACCATTTTGAGTATCCTCTAAAAATGACCTCAGAGGGTCGACGGCCCATCCGGATGGGCCTCCGTCAACGTTGTAAACCGAACAGAAATGGAAAAAACTATATCTAAATATACGCTTTTCGAGTACCTGAGTGGGCGCGCGAACCCACTCGAAAGGCAACTCGTGGAAGAATGGATTGTGCGGAAGGAAAACGCAGAGACATTCCACCGGTGGTTACTGGAATATGAAACCCAGTCACCCCAGTTTGTTCCCAACCAGGACATTGCGCTCGAAAACTTACTGCTCCGGCTGAATTCGACGATGGAGCAAGAGGGAGAGTGGAGGAAGGAGGAAGGGGAGGAGGAACGTACTCCCTCCTGGTTTGCCAGGCGTAGCAACCGGTTTTGGATGGCAGCGGCATCGGTAACGTTGCTCGTGAGCTGCGGCTGGTGGTTTCGTGAGCCGATACAATACAAATCGTACCAGACAGCCTACGGCCAGACCACCGATGTGTACCTCGAAGACGGAAGCCGCGTAGCATTGAATTCGAACTCCAAACTGAAAGTGCCGAGGCTGGGTTTCTGGGGCGACGTGCGCGAAGTGGCGCTGGAAGGCGAGGCAGAGTTTTCGGTAAGCCACACGATTGACCACAAGCGCTTTGTCGTGAAAACATCCGAGCAATTTCAGGTGGAAGTACTCGGGACTACATTTTCCGTATTTGCCCGGCCGAGAGGCACGAAAGTGGCATTGAAATCCGGTAGCGTGCGTATCGACTATTCACAGAACAACCGGCGCAGGGAGGTCATGATGGAGCCGGGCGACCTGGCCTTTCTCGATCAGGAAGGCGCGGTGCAGCTCGAACGAAAGCAGGACGTCAGAACATTCGCTCCCTGGACCGAGCAGCGCTATGTGTTCAACGGAACGCCTGTAAAGGAAATACTCGCGATGATCGAGGAAAATTTTGGCCAGAAAGTTAGCCTCTCCGATTCCAACATCGCCCAACGCTCGATAACTGGCAATTTTAAGACTAAAAACGCCGACGAACTTTTGAAAACCATTTCGGAAGTGCTTGATCTACGGGTTGAGCAAAATGGCGCCAGCATCCTTTTAACGAACAATTAATTATTCCAAACCACTTGATTATGAATCTAACGCTATCAGCCAAGCAATGGGTGGCGATCGGGATTGTGTTGATGACACAATCCTCCCGGATCGTGCATTCACAGGTCATTGCCTTTGCGTCGATGCCGGCCAAGCAACATACTTCGCTCGGTCAGGAAATGAAGCTTAAAAATGTTTTGCTAGACCTTCAGAGACATTACGGGGTCGAGATCATTTTCGAAGACCGACTGGTAGGTTCTGTGAATGTTGCTTCCAGCAATCTGGATTTGAATCAGCCAATCGAAAAAAACCTCGATGTGCTGCTGCGGCAGAACGGTTTGAAGTACAAAAAGACCAGAAAGAACACATTCGTTATAACCGAAGGCAAAGCAAAGGAAGCGATGCCGGTGAGGGAAAGCAAGGACGAGGCGATGGCTCTGCCGGAGGGGCAGATGACGCAGGAAAACCTGACCGCACCGGCACAGGTAACCCAGGCCGCCGTTGACAGGACTATCAAAGGAACGGTATCGGACGAAAAAGGGGCGTCGCTCCCGGGCGTGAGCGTGGTCCTGAAAGGTACGCAGCGCGGAACTTCCACCGGCGCTGCGGGCGATTTCAGCCTGGAAATCCCGGATGGTGGCCAGCCGGTGCTTGTTTTCAGTTTTGTGGGTTACAAATCGCAGGAGGTGACAGTGGGAAACCAATCGGCATTTACAGTGAAAATGGCCCCCGACGAGAATGCACTCGACGAAGTTGTGGTGGTGGGCTACGGTACTGTTAAAAAATCTGACCTTACCGGCGCTGTCGGGACTCTCAAAGCGGAAGTTTTGCAGGAACGCCCGGCTTCATCATTGAACCAGGGGCTTTCGGGCCGCATTACGGGGGTAAACGTATCGTCGAACTCCGGTCGCCCGGGTGGTCGTGCCAACATACGCATTCGTGGAGCCAGCTCTATCAGTGTTTCCAACAACCCTCTTTACGTGATCGATGGTGTGATCCTGAATGCGGTAGACCTGCAAAATGGCAGCACACCGATCGATTACCTCAATCCGAACGATATTGCTTCCATCGAGGTATTGAAAGATGCTTCTTCGACAGCGATTTACGGTGCACGTGGTGCGAACGGGGTTATCCTTGTTACCACCAAACGCGGCACATCCGGCGGTGGAAAAGTTACTTACGATACCGATTTTAGCATAGGTGTAGCTCCACGCAAATTGCCTGTATTGAATTCGAAGGAATTCTTGCAAGTGGAGGAAACCCTTTATGCCAATGCGGCGAAGTACGACCCCGTGGGCTGGGCTACCGGTACCAAATACACCGATCCCAAGCTGAAACGGACCAACCCGCTGCTTTTCGATTCGAACGGTAACCCACTGTATGACACCGACTGGCAGAAAGAGGCTTTCCAGAAAGCATTTACCCAGAACCACCAGTTAGGTTTGACAGGTGGTAACGAAAAGGGTAGCTTTGGGGCATTCCTGAACTATCGCAATGAAGACGGTATCGTGAAGGAGTCGTGGCAGAAGCGCTTCTCGGGCCGCCTGGTATTTGACTCTCAAATTAAAAGCTGGTTGAAGGTGGGTGGTACATTAGGCTACACCGATCAGAACGAAAAGCAGATTGACCAGTTGGGGGGTGGCGGTATCACCGCGATGCGCCAGGTGCTGGAAGCTCTGCCCATCATTCCGGTGAAATATCCTGACGGCAAATGGGCCAGTAACCGCGACTATCCGGGTATGGAAGGAGGCGACAGCCCGCTACGTGTGGTAAACGAGCGTCTTTTCTATTTAAAAACCCAAACTATGTTGGGTAATATGTACGCCAACATCCGTTTGGCTGACGGTCTGGAATTACGCTCCACAGTAGGAGCGAACGTGATCAACCAGCGTAACGACTATTTCGCTGCCGCGGGCTTGCAATATATCACCAGCAATGGCGAAGCGTGGGTGCTCAACAACCGGTACAATTCCTGGCAGTTTGAAAACTACCTGACCTATTTCAAGGATTTCGGTAAAATACATTCGATCAACGCTATGGTTGGTTTGTCGTGGCAGCATGTGGACCGCTTCGAGAACCAGGCCCGCGCCCAGAACTTTACGGATACTTATTTCCAATACAATAACCTTGCGGCAGGTGCCATCGCGGTGGCTCCAACTTCAAAAGCGGAAGCGTATGGACTTAACTCCTATTTCGCAAGGATCAATTATAGCCTGATGAACAAATACCTGGTGACATTCACCGGTCGTATGGATGGTTCGTCCAAATTCGGGGAGGCCAACCGCTATGCATTCTTCCCGTCCGCGGCATTGGCATGGCGTGTGAACGAGGAGGAATTCCTTAAAAACTCGAATACGATTTCCAACCTGAAACTTCGTACGAGCTACGGTGCTACCGGTAACTCCGAAATTCCGGCCTATCGTGCATTGGCCGGGATGGCAAGCTCCGATGTCATTTTCGGAGGTACCCGCAACATCGGTATCGGCGTAGGCCGGATGTCGAACTCTAACCTGCAATGGGAAAAAACACAGCAGGTTGATTTGGGGATAGAACTGGGCCTGTTCCAGAACCGTATCAATTTTGAGCTCGATTTATACCGCAGAAAAGTGAACAGAATGTTGCTGGATGCACCACTACCATCAAGCAGCGGCTACACCAGCATCTTCACCAACGTTGGCAGTATGGAAAACAAAGGGGTTGAATTCGCGATTAACTCAACCAATATCAAAGCCGGCGATTTCTCGTGGAGCACGACATTTAATATTTCTGTAAACAAAAATAAAGTACTGGCGCTCTCGGGTGGCAGTGATATCTTCTCCGGCGCAACGGTGATCCGCGTGGGTGAGCCGGTGGGTTCGTTCTTTGGACGGGTACATCAAGGCACATGGTCGACTGCGGAGGCCGAGCAGGCCAAGAAATATAATATGTTGCCTGGCGACGTGAAATACGCGGACTTGAACAACGATGGCACGATCAACGATAATGACCGTACAATCATCGGTAAAGGTATCCCTGATGGCTTCGGAACCTTCCTGAACACGTTCAACTACAAACAGTGGTCATTGACAGTAGACCTGCAATACATGTACGGCAACGACGTGCTCGACCGGAGTATCCACTCCGCAGAGGACCGTCAGGGAATTGCAAACAGCTACAAAACAGTGTTGAATGCGTGGACTGAAACGAATCAGAACACCCCGATCGCGCAAGTGCGCCCGATCAACGCCTATTACACCACCAACAACGACAGCCACAAGGTAACCGACGCGTCGTTTATCCGCGGACGCAACCTGTTACTCGCTTACGTGTTCCCGTCGCATATTGCTTCGAAGATGAAACTGGAACGTTTGAGAGCCTATGCATCCGTTCAGAATTTCTTTGTAGCAACGAAATACAAGGGTTATGACCCCGAGGTGTCCAACTCCGGATCGCCATTCGACCAGGGCTTTGGCTTGTACGACTATCCTAAGCCAAGAGTATTTATGCTCGGCCTGAACATCGGTTTATAACATTAAAGACGCAAAGCACAATGACAATCATATCAAAGAAAATCGGCTTGCTCGCATTATTGAGCTTATTTGGAGCGACCAGCTGCTCCGACTTCCTGGACGAATCGGATCCCAGTAATTTCACCGAAGAAAACTACTTCACTCAGCCGGCGCACGCTCGGAGTTCTGTCAATGCAATCTACACGCCATTGCGCGAACCTATGGTAAGCGGTTTTGGTGGAGGAACATGGATGATGCCCGAGTTTGCTACCGGATTGGCTGGTACGGACCTTGGACAGGCTGTGAACAGCTATTTTATCAAGGATTTGAGAAATACGTCGGATAACACCTACGGTCAGACCTATTGGACCCAATATTACAAAGGGATTGCCGGGGCTAACCTTTCGATTGCGAGGATTCCAGGCATCACCATGGATGCCGCCGAAATGAAAAGAGTGCTTGGCGAAGCATATTTCCTTCGCGCATTCTACTATTTTCAGTTGGTTCAGATGTTCGGGAATATTCCGTTGATTACTGCACCGGTGAATCTGCAATCGGACGATCTGCGCCCGAAAGCGGCAACCCCCGAGGCCGTGTATACCCAGATCGTAGAGGATTTGAAAACGGCGGAAGCGTCTGGGTTGCCTATGACCGAAAATAGCGGTAAAGTGACGCTTGGTGCGGTGAAGTCGCTATTGGCCAAAGTTTATCTGACCATGGCCGGTTATCCATTGCAAAAAGGGGCGGCGTACTATGATCTCGCTGCGAAGAAAGCGGAGGAGGTAATCGATTCGAAGGCATTCAAGCTGTTTTCTACATATGACGACCTGCACAACCCGGCCAAGAAGAATATTGAAGAAAATATTTTCATGATCCAGTACAAGACTGGGCTGATCGCGTCCAACTGGCAGGTTTCTATCATCCCTTACAATAAGAACATCTCCGCCTATTCCGATGAAACGGGCGGTATTTATGCAACGGGCGATTTTGTAAAGTCTTACGAAGCCAACGATTTGCGCGCGAAGGAGAAGCAATTCTTCTTTACCAAATTCACCAACGAATCGGATCGTAACAAAGTGGTGGACCTCGGTGGCTATTTTATTTACAAACATTTTGATAATGTAGCCCAAACGAGCACTGCCAACAGCGATTTGAACTGGCCGGTGATCCGTTATGCAGATGTCCTTTTGATGTACGCGGAGGCTTCCAACGAGGTAGGAGGGCCGTCAGCCAAAGCTTACGAGGCTGTGAATGCGATTCGTACGCGTGCGGAGTTGCCCGCGTTGGCGGGACTTACCAAGGATACATTCCGGGAGGCTGTTTGGAAGGAGCGCTGGTATGAGCTGTGTTTCGAGAATATCACCTGGTTCGATATGGCTCGTTTGCGGAAAGCTTTCAATGTCACTACCAGGAAATTCGAGAACTACGTTGGTCACAAATTCTCTTACGGCCCTACTTTGACGGAGCGTGAACTGCTTTTCCCAATCCCGACCGCCGAAGTGCGCAACAATACGAATCTGGACCAGAACAAAGGATATTAGCAGAACAGGTTAATCATTAAACACAGTTTAATAGTAGATAGTAATCAAAAAGCCGCCGGGACTTTCCGGCGGCTTTTTTGCATCTGTTACCTTATGGATTTCAAATGCTTCCCGGCAATGTCTTCCCAACGGTAGAGATGAAACGTTTTGTCGTCGCTCATGGCTACGAACAGGCCATTCTTGAATTGCGCATTGAGCGGAATGGAAACAATATCCGAGCCGTCGCTGTGGCTCGCCTTAACGGTGACTTTCCTTAAAAGCGGGTGGTCATTGGGTTTGCCTGGCGTTCCTTCTCTTGGAAAAATTTGAAAACTATTGGCACCCTGATCCGACACGAGGATATAGCCGGTACTGTCGGTGAGCTGGTAAATTGAAATGCCTTCGTGGTCTTCGGTAAATCCATTAATAGCGAAAAGCGCCAGCTCGTCATTTCCCTTTTCAGGATCGGCGTAGTATTTGCGGACGCCCTTGCCTTCATCGGAATAATAAACGTAGCCCAGCTGGTCGTCGACGGCAATGGCTTCGATTTCCTTTAAACCACTGTATTGACCAAACTTGCGTACGAGCGATGCTTTTACCCGGCCTTTGCCATTGTCTTCCAGCAGATACTGCCAAAGGTATGTTCCGTCGGTAGGCCCCGATTTACGACCGACGATCGCATATATTTTACCGGTTCTATTCTTGTAAAGCGCAATACCCATCAAATCCCTGACATTCTCGCCGGTTTCTCCCTCAAATACTTCTATCCCGCCGTTGTCGACCGGCTTCATGTCCGGGACGCTGTAAATGCGGAGCTTGTGTGTGAAACGCTCAGTGGTAACTGCGATATCCACCGGCTTGCCCGCCAGCGTGAGGCCGTATTCGATGTCTACATTATCCGGGCGTTTCAGGCCGGTTACTGTTTTGTCACGCTGCAATTTACCCTGCAGGTCGAATACGTACAGGCCGCCATCCTGGTCTTTGTCTGTGCCAATGATGAGGCTTTGAGCCGGATCGGCGGGATTGATCCAGATCGCAGGATCGTCGGTGTCGTGGGCGACCGTATCGGTGACGAACACCGGTTGTACGATCGAGCTGATGGTGTCGGCCACGGCGGAATGGATAGGGGCGTTGTTACCGGATTGGCAGGCCACAACCATTGTAGCCAGCCCAAGGGCCGGGAGAATGAATGCTTTCACTGGTGTTAGAATATGAGTGTCGCGTGCCCGCATTGTCAGCCTGAGCGTAGTCGAAGGCATTACGCAAGATGCCTTCGACTACGCTCAGGCTGACGATGCCTTTGCACTAGGTATACTTAAATGAAAATTACTTAGTACCAAATGCACCGATATAATCGGCGGGCGCAGGCGATTTGTAGGTCACGCCGTTGATCACAATACCCTCGGCATACAGGCGGGTAAAGGTAGTTTTACCTTTGCCCAACGCTGGTGAACCTGCCTGCAAATGGAAATCCCAGGCGGTATTGAAAGCAGCATTCTTGTTATCGGTAGTTAATGGGTAGTTCACGAACTTAGGATCGTTGTCGCCCACTTTCGCTGAAATGAGGTCGTTAGTACCTTTCAGGATCTCCACCGACGGCTGGAATTGCTTCACGCCTTCTTCGGTAGCACCATAGTACAATGTGTTGTTGATGACCGAACGGTCATCCACGGACTTGTCGACATTTTCTTTTTTGATTCCAAAGCGATCGTTAGCCAGGAGGTTATTGTAAAGATCCGCGCGAACACCTTTTTCGAGCCAGATGGAACCGCCTTTGGTGGTAGGTCTCCTCCAACCGGCGTTGATAATGGTGTTGTTATAACCTACGATGTAAGCCTGCGGCGAGCGGTCGCCGGAATTAGAAAGCTTCAATGCGTTGGTATTAGGGCTGTAAACGACATTGAATGCGACATCGGCCTGCACGCCCGATTTGATATTGATCGCATCGCCGCCCGATACGCCGGTCGTGTTGAAGGTATTATTGGCAATGATCACCTTTCCGCCCTCAATGTAAAAGCCGTCCTCATTGAAATTGCGAATGGTGCTGTTCATGACCACCAGCTTGCCATTGATATTGGGATAATAAATGACCGGTACGTGCTCGCCGGCAACGGCTTTGTACAATTTTGCTTTGACCGACGGTGATTCGTCGGTCGTTACCGCGCCGCCGTATTCGAGAATGGTGTTGTTCATGACGAACTCGGCCGATGTCGGTGCTGCGATGAGCCCGCCCCAAAGGTTACCAAACAGGTTATCGGCCGTTTTCCATGCATCGGGCACGGTGAATTTCACCGGCGCAGCGGCAGTACCGAGGCTGTACAGGTTACCTTTCACTACCACTTCCGGCTTAATGACCGAATCGCTGAAAAGTACCGTTACGCCTTCCTCGATCGTGAGGGATTTGCCTTCCGGGATTTGAATGTGACCGGTCACTTTGTAGGTATTGCCTTTGGTCCAGGTGCCGGAAACTTCGCCGGATACCGATTCCTCGGTTGGTTTTGGATCTACGGGCGTTGGGTCGGATTTGTCGTCGCTGCAACCGGTGATGAGGAATGCGGCGAGCGCTGAAAGCATGAATAGCTGTTTCATTTTGGATTGGTTCATGAGATTTAAAATTTTGATGACTGATTAAAATTTATAGCGTACGCCAAGCAGGTAGGAGCGTTGGTAACGGTCTCGGCGGATAAGCGTTTTTCCCGGCAGGTCCTGGTTCGGGATGTTGACATTGGAAGCACTGGTATTTTTCATGTAAACTTCCATCGGCGTGTCGAGGAGATTGTTGGCTTTCAGGAACACGCCGAGCCCATTGCGGAAGGTTTTTTCAACAGAGGCATCCATTTGAATAAATCCTTTTTGCCAGAGGTCGTTGTCAAGGAACTGCGACACCGTGTTGATACGGTCGCCCGTGTAGCCGCCTGCGAGCTGCGCATCGATGCCGTTCTTCTGATTTTTATAGAGAACCGAGAGGTTGGCAACATGCGCTGATTGTCCGTAAAGCGGCCGCGTTTGATCCACATTGATCGTTTCCAGGTCGCCGTTCTCGTTGCGTATGCGCCTGGATTTGGGCGTGGTAATGCGCGAATGCGTGTAAGTGTAGTTGGCTTTGATGCCGAACTGCTTCACGTATTTGATATAGTCGATTTCGAGACCGTAGTTCTTCGCATTCCCGAAATTGCCGGGTGAATAGTAAATGTCCTGTCCACGGATGGCGTCGCGTTGGAGCGTGTATTCGATCGGGTCTTTGATCATTTTGTAAAAAACACCCACCATAAATTGCTCCGAAGCGCGGGGGAAGAGCTCGTAGCGCAGGTCGATATTGTCCGCAATGGCGCGTTTCAGGTCGGGATTGCCGCGTTCCTGATATTCTTCGTTCACGATACGGTAAGGGACGATCTCGAAGAAGCCCGGGCGGTTGACCGAACGGAAGTACGAGGCCCGGAGATTAATGTGGTCCTCCGGCTTGTATTTGAGGTGCAGGCTTGGCAGAAAATCGGTGTATTTCTGGTTGCCGTCAGGCCGGTCTTCCCCAATCGAGAAACGCATTGTGTAGCCCTGATCGGTGTTCTCCACACGGATGCCGCCGAGTATTTCCAGGTTCTTCGTTTCGGCCTTAAATTGTATAAAACCGGCTTTGATTTGTTCGCTAGCATCGTAGGTCAATGCACTTCCTACCGAGCCGCGGGGGTTCTGGATTGTCCAGCGGATATGGGTATAGTCGGTAAAATCCTTTCCGTACTCCGCAAACGGGTCGGCCGGGCGTAACTGGTAGTTGTTATAAAAATTAGAGCGCGATTTGTCGCGGAATAACCCACCTGCCGTCCATTCCACCTGCGTTGAGCCTATGGTTGTATTGTAAATCAGATTGAGGTAACCCGACCAGTCACGGTCGGAATTATGCTCCCAACGGCGTGATGCATCGCCTACCGTCGTTTTTCTTTCCTGGAAATTCTGCCTGATACCGGTTAGCGGCACGGTCATGTTGTCGGGAACCTCGTTGGTGGCTTTGGAATACACGGCCGACCATTGCAATGCGAGCGCGTCGAGCAACTGGTGCTTGCCTTGTAATGTGCTGTTGAATATCTGCTGTTTGGTCAACCGCGAGCGGGTGGAGTAGCTGAGGGACGCATTACCGGCCACCGGATCGTAGCCGCCGATGGTCAATTGGGTAGATTTTACATCCCTTACCTGCACATTGGTCAGGTTCATGAATGCATTGTAGAACTGTATTTTGTGTTTCTCGTTGAAACGGTAATCCATTTTCGAATGCAGGCCATAGCGGATCTGCTGTTCCGAATACCGGCGTTCGCTCATTTTCGTGAGCGCTTCACCGCGCAGCGTATCCACCGCTTCCGAGTCGAAGAAAAGGCTGTTGCTTCCTCGGTGGGTATTCTGGTAGCTTCCCGCAAGCAGGATACCCAGCTTGTCGTGCAGGAAGCGGTTGCCTATCGCAATGCTGCCCAGCAGATTGGGTGCCGGTGTTTTGAGTTTATAGTTGACGGCTGCCGTCGAAAAATCGGCCGAAGTGGCATTGTACTGGTTGCCGTTCAGTTCATAGGGCGATTTGGATTGAATGCTTCTGAAATCATAGCCCATAAACTTGCGGTCTATGAACAGCTCATTATAGCCGGTGGAGACATTGGCTGAGAAGGTTAACTTGTCCGGCGCATCTTTCATGACCATATTCACCGCACCGCCGATCGCGTCGCCTTCCATGGCGGGCGTCAACGCCTTATACACTTCCAGGCGGTCGAGGAGGTCAGAGGGGAAGATATCCAGCGGGACGTAGCGGTATTTGTTATCCGGGCTGGGGATCTTCACCCCGTTCACGAGGGTGTAATTGTACCGCTTGTCCATGCCGCGCAGGATCGCGTATTGGCCGTCCCCATTGCTGTTGCGTTCAATGGAAATGCCAGAAATGCGCTGGATCACGTTTGCGACGGTGAGGTCGGGGGAGATCTGGATGGTTTTGCCGGAAACGATATTCATCACCTGGCTCGCATTGCGTTCCATAAGCCGGGCGGTGTTGTCGCTTGCGCCGTCGCGCTTGCCGGTAATAGCTACTTCGTCCAGTTTCAGGCCGGCTGCGGCTTGCAGGGAAAGCTCCATTTGAACTATCTCATTACCATTAATCGCAAATTCCTTTTGCATGGGCGCATAGGAGATGTGGCGGATATGGAGACGGTAGTAGCCCTTTTGAAGATTAGGAATCGCGAATGAGCCATCGAGACCCGAAATGTCGTGCAATTGGGTGCCTTCAATAGAGATTACCACGCCCAATGCAGGCTCGCCGGTGGCCGCTTCGATAAGCTTGCCTTTCAGCGTCCCCGCATAGAGGCTGGTGAATGTGAATAGGAGCAGGAGGATATACAGGTAAATTCGGATCATCGCATCAATATGTTATTGGCTGTCGGCTGTCGGCTGTCGTATTTTTTTGCGATGCGAAGGTGTGCAGAACAAAGTCAGTGATCCAAATCAGTCCCGTTAACAAAAGGGCAACAGGGTATTTCGGAGCGTTACATCAAGGCAACAAGCGTTGCGATGGGTAGTCAACTCGCTGTTGTCCAGTGGTTTAAGCCCCAGGTTGTTGCCATTATGTTTGCGTTACGCGACTGTTAAGAAATCATTAACAGCCTAGATCGACTGGATAAAAGCAGAAAGGTTGTCGCCCGCGGCGAGGTTCAGTTTCTTGCGCAGGCGGTGGCGGATTACGCGCAGGCTGTCTTGCGAAATGCCGAGAAGCGTGGCAATGTCGGTAGAAGTAAGGTTCATTTTGATCAGGGCGATCAGCCGGAGGTCATTGGCCGTGAGCGGACCGGTTTGCTGTTGGAGGCGGTCGAAAAACGACTGGTGTACCTGCTCGAATATCCCCCGGAACTCTTCCCAATGCTGGTTATCCTGCAAACCCTCGCCAATCTGTTCAGACAGCGCTTTGATCTGTTTCCGCTGGTCGCGTTTGTCGTCTTTGATCATTTCGTCGAGCTTGGCGCGGAGGTCTTCCAGCAGCTGGTTTTTGCGGATCACGTGCAGGGTGTAGCTGCTTAGTTCCTGCGTTTTGGTTTCGAGTTGTTGTTTGAGGTGTTCTTCTTCCAGCTTTTTATTTTTCAATTCAACCTCCATCAGCTGGTTTTGCGCTTCGTACACTTGCTTGTGCTGTGCGCGGAGTTTTTGCTCGTTCCGGATTTTGAGGCGCTGCCGGCTGATGATCAACGCAGCCACGACGATAACCAGTATGACCACGATACCCGTCGCGATGGAGATCAGTGTATCAATGCGCCTGGCCTGGGTCAGCTGTTCAATCTCATTATCCTTCTTCTCGATTTCGTATAGTGTTTGCAGCAATGCGAGCTGCTTGTTGCTTTCTTCGGAGTAAATGTCGTTGAGCAGGCTGCGGCTCAGCGTGAGGTAATGGAATGCGCTATCATTGCGTGCGAGGAGGTTGTAGGCTTTGGAAATATCATTGTAGGCGCTCGAAATCTGGTACCGCTCGCCGCTGGTTTGGGCGAGTTGCAAACTCTGGAAGCTGTATGTCAGTCCCTCGCGGAACTTCCCGGTTTTTCGCAGCACATCGCCCAGGTTGTTCACCACTTCCACCTGCGCGCGTGCGTTATGCGTTTGCGTATTGAGCGCGTAAGCTTTGTTGAAATAGAAATAGGCCGAATCGTATTTTTCGAGGTCTTCGTAAATGCTGCCGATGTTTTCGTAAATCTTCGCAGCGCCGTCGGTATGGCGGTCGAGCTGATAGGATTGCAGGGCTTTGCGCTGGAAATGGAATGCGCTGTCGTACATTTCGCGCTTTTCGTAAAGATGCCCGATACGCCCGTAAACCTCTGCCTTGCCGGATTCCTGCCGGAGGTTTTGGTAAATCACCAATGCTTCGTCGTATTGTTTCCGGGCTAGTTGTGGCCTGCGCGTGCGGTAGTACAGCTCCCCGAGCATGTTGAGGTTCCCGGCCAGCATCTTTTTCTGATCACGGTTGCGGAATATCTTTTCGGCTTGCAGCAAGTAGTCGAGCGACTGCGGGTAATGTCCCGAAATAAAAAGTAACCTTCCTATTTGCTGTAAATAACCTGCGGCTTCCGTGTCATTATTCCTGCCGACGGCCGCATTATATTTTGCTTTCAGGCCTATCAACAAAGAATCCGGGTTCTGCGGGCTTGCCGGAATGTTCCGTTCCGGCTCCTGGGCAAATGCGGTTGGGACAAACAGGCAGGATATTGAAATGAGCCACTCCGCAAGCAGCATAATGCCGGGCAGGATAGGGGAGGGCGAATACTTCTTGGCGCGGCCGGTATGCATGGCAGAAAGCGCTGGGTTAATTTCACGCAAGTTACGGCGAGGTACCTGCATGAATGGCAAAAGCCATTGAAATACATCAATGGCTTTTGAAAATTAATATTGAGGTAACATGAAAGTTAATCTCAGATGAACCGGTTGATCAGGTTTTCGAGGTACTCCTGTTTGCCGGAAGTCGTTGCTGGTTCGCCTTTGGTGGCTGCAAGGTCGAACAGGTCTTCGAGTCTCAATGCACCTTTTTCGAATTCGGCTCCTTTACCGCTGTCGAAGCTTGCGTAGCGGTTTTTACGGATTTCGTCGTATGCACCGTTCCGGATGATCTTGTCGGCAATCACCAATGCACGTGCCACGGTGTCGATACCGCCGATGTGCGCGTGGAATACGTCATCCACGTCGGTTGAGTTGCGGCGACGTTTTGCATCGAAGTTGATACCACCACCTTGCAGACCGCCTGCATTCAGGATCACGAGCAATGCGCGGGTCCATTCGGCGATGTCGTTAGGAAACTGGTCGGTATCCCACCCGTTCTGGTAGTCACCGCGGTTGGCGTCGATCGATCCCAGGATGCCTGCGTCGGCCGCTACCTGCAATTCATGCTCGAAAGTGTGGCCAGCCAATGTAGCGTGGTTCACTTCGAGGTTCAGGCTGAAATCGGCCAGCAGGTCGTGCTGACGAAGGAAGCCGATTACGGTTGCTGCATCGTAGTCGTACTGGTGTTTTGTAGGCTCGCAAGGTTTCGGCTCGATGAAGAACTTACCTTTGAAGCCATTTGCACGGGCATAGGCTACCGATATTTTCAGCATTTGTGCGAAGTGTTCCTGCTCGCGCTTCATGTCGGTGTTCAAAAGGCTCATATAACCTTCGCGACCACCCCAGAACACGTAGTTTTCACCTCCAAGAGCGATGGTAGCATCCAAAGCCATTTTGACCTGTGCGCCGGCGTGTGCCACCACGTCGAAGTCAGGGTTAGTGGAAGCGCCGTTCATATAGCGGTGGTGACCAAAAAGGTTGGCAGTTCCCCAAAGGAGTTTCACGCCCGACGCTTTTTGTTTTTCACCCAAATAGGCAGTCAGGGCTTGTAAACGCTTTTCGTTGGTACGCACGTCGTCGGCGTAATCGACTACGTCTACATCGTGGAAGCAATAGTAAGGAAGACCCAGCTTGGTAATGAACTCGAATGCAGCATCCGCTTTGTCTTTTGCGCGATCAACGGCATCCGCTTTTTTATCCCATGGGTAGAAAAGCGTAGGTCCGCCGAACGGGTCCAGACCGGCTCCGCAGAATGTATGCCAGTAAGCCACCGCAAAGCGCAGGTGGTCTTTCATTGTTTTGCCGGCGATAATACGGTTTTCGTCATACCAGCGGTAAGCCAGTGGGTTGTCGGTTTCCGGGCCTTCGAAAGAGATCTTTCCGATACCCTTAAAATACTCCTGTTCTCCGAGTAGAATGCTCATTTTAATGTAGTTAATCGTTTTCTAATGGTTAAATAGACAGTCCGGTGGGGCATAAAGGGGGAGTGCTTTTTCCCTTCCTCCATCCTCCTTTTTCCCTGTTTTAATTAATAAGTGTAAAATTGACATTTCATACTGCAATACTATCACTTTTTTCTGAAAAATTTGCAGTGCCAATAAAAAAGAGGAGCAGATTTAATTTCTGCTCCTCTCGGGATAAGTTTTTAAGCGGTTTTTGATCAGAAGAACTTCGCGCGGTGGTCTTCGATTTTCGCGTTTTCACGGATGGCTTCATTCACCAGGTACGACATCCGGCTTTCCAGGGATTGGGTCAGCTGTGTTTTGTACTGGGTAAAGTCAGCGATCTTAGGCGCGTCTGTTTTGCTCGAAAGCTCCACGATGAACACACCATTTTCGCCGGTGAACACACCTGATTTTTGGCCTGCTTTCAAACCGAATGCTTTTCCAAGTGCGATAGGGTCGAAACCTGCGCTGGTAAGGAAGCCGGTTGCCAGTGAAATATCGTTGGCAGACTCAACCAACGCACCTGCGCCGTATTTTTTCGCGATGTCTTCCAGTGAGCCGGTTGCGCCTTTCAGCTTGGCAGTGATTTGCTCTGCTTTGATCTGGTTACGCACTTTGGTAGTCAACTCGTCGCGGAAGTCATCCACTTTCACATCATTTGCATCCGATTTGCCAGTCAGAACAGCTACAACATATTGTTCTTCAGTTTCGAACACCGGTGATACGTTGGAAGTTTTGGTATCGTCCTTGAATGCCCATCTCACGATGTCACGTGCATTCTGGATGGCGTTGATATTGGTTGCAGATTCAGGAATGCGGTTCGCATTGGCCAGAACCAGCGCTTTGTTTTTCTTAACGGCTTCTTCGAACTGCTCGCGGCTTTTTACAGCGTTCGCAAATTCATCTGCTTTTCTGTAAGCTTCGTCACGTGTAGCCTGGCTTGGAGCGATGGTCTTACCAATAGTGGCAATGCGGTACAGTGTATTCGATTTCGGAGCGGTTACTTTAATGATGTGGAAACCGAACTGGCTTTCTACCAGACGTGGGATCAGGCCGGGAGCGGTTGCCGAGAATACAGCTTCTTCAAATGGTTTCACCATGGCGCCGTTGTTCTGGAAGTAGCCCAGGTCACCACCGCGTTGCGCCGAACCGGGATCCGCGCTGGAAGTAGCAGCCAACGCTTCGAAGTTAGCACCCGCCTTGATTTGTGCCAGGATACCTTCTGCTTTTACACGTGCAGCCGCTTTTGCGGAATCCGACTGGTTTTCAGCGCGGATCAGGATGTGGCTTGCCTTGGCAGATGAAACGGTGTCGGAACGGGTTCCTCCGTATTTGTAGATATAATAGGTATTGCCTTCACGGTAAGGTCCGTAAACACCTCCCGGAACGAACGTCTTCACCGCTTCTTTCAACTGGTCGCTCATGGTAGCGTACGACTGGTTGATCGGAGTCGGGATGTCGCTGTTCATCGCGGCAAATGCAGAGTCGCTTTGAGCAGTGGCAAGGCCGCGTGCGAGTTCTTTGATCTCGGTGTACAATGCCGCGCTGTCGTCTTTCGCAGGCTGAACCGGGAACGTTACGTACTCGATGGAGCGGGTATCGGTTCCTTTGTATTCTTTCTTGTGCGCGCTCAGGTATTCCTGCAGTTGCGCGTCGGTTACTTTAATGGTAGTATCTACAACCGAGAAATAAGGTACGTACAGATAGCGGAGATTGGCTTTGGTATTTTGCGCTACGTACTCTTTTTCAGCTTGTGCTTTGGGAGTGTAGGTCGAGAGGCGAAGCATGTTTTCATATTTCGCACGGGTACGTTCTTCCCGAAGGCTCTTTTCAAAATTCTCCCAGGATTTTTGTTGCTCCAACGGAAGGGTTTTGAGGTTTTTCAGGTAGTTAACCACCGCATTCTTGTCGAAACGGCCAGTGGTAGGATCTGAAAATGCTTGCAGAATCGATGGGCTGATGTGGTTTCCCTGTACCATGTCGTACAGTTCTTCGTCAGTTACCGTCAGCCCCAGCTTGTCGTATTGCTTTTTGTAAGCAATGTCCACCACGAACTGGTTCCAGGCCTGATCTCTCAAAGAAGCGAGCTCGCCTTCATTCAGGCTGCGGCCCGACTGAGCCTCGTAATTCTGACGGAACCCGTCCACCCGGCTTTGAAAATCTTTGATATTAATTTCTTTCCCGGCAATCTCTCCCACGATTTGGTTGTTGTTGCCGCCCAGAAGGGAATTAGGGCCCAGCAAATCGCCTCCAACCATAAAAAGAATTAAACTGATAGCGATAACCGTGACGGCTATCCCGGATTTTTCTCTGATTTTGTTAATTAAAGCCATTTTCTCGATTCAAATTAGTGCGCAAAATAAAAAGTTTTCTTTGTGGAATGCAAGACCTTACATCCCTATTTACAATTATTGGTAACATCCGGACGTTGCGCGGCGGGCCGGAGAGAGCAAGAGGATGGTTGCGGGGCTTTAATACATGTGTTTCAGATTGAAAGCGTAGAGGATCGCCATGAAAATGCTGAAAAATACGCCGGCCATGGCGGTAATGACACCCATCCAGCCGCCGATCATTAGCAATGGCGCCGCAAACGCAACGGCCATGCCGCCCAGGTAGAGGTAATAACCCCTCCGTTGCAGGTTCCACATCAGGTAAGCGGCGTACAGCGAAAGTGATTCGAAAATGAGCATGATAATGGCGCCGGTTTTGATATTTTCGGCGGTAGTCTGCTCAATTACAGCCTCAAACATTTTGTCCATCGTCTTCGCTTCGGTGGTGTTACCCTGGCGTTCGAGGTTTTCACGGACGGCCTCAAACGTTTCGCGGGTTTTGTCGGCAGTAATACCCGGGTTCCAGAGCCTTTCGGATTGCGTCCAAAGGCCTGAAACAGCACTCATGAAAGTAAGAAAACACAAAATCGTAAGGAACGTGGGGCGATTCACAGGTGCACTCATTCAGTTAGTAACAGATCAGCAGGGTTTCTGATGAAGGATGTAAAATTTGCCGTTTTCGGTGAAAACACCAAAGGCATTTGAATATTCTTCCAGTCGGCCTACATTTGTCGTTTTTTAATCCAATTTAAATTCAAACTTTCTAACAAACAGTACTTATGAGCCTTCAAATTCTGACTGAACGCATTGCAAATATCCTGGGGACCGATAGCGGACTGGATGCCACAGCCAAATTTGTGACCGACGAAGGAGTCCTGTTTGTCGATGGTAAATCCGTACCCAACAGCGTTTCCAACACCGATGCGGAAGCCGATGCTACCTTTGAAGTTTCGGTGAAAAATGCATTGAAACTTATTGACGGCGACCTGAACGCTATGATGGCGCTCATGACCGGCAAATTGAAAATAGACGGCGATATGGGTGTGGCGATGAAGATCGCAGAAACCTTCGGACGCCGATAGTAGGCTTTCAGGCCGGGTGCCTTTTTTTCTGGTATACCATCAGTTTTCAACAAACGATCACGCAGGCATGGAAAACCACGAGAAGGCATCCGGAAATACCACCAAAAGAAGGGATTTTATAAAGGCCGGCGCATTGGCGGCTGGCGGGTTTATGATCGTCCCGCGGCACGTGCTGGGACGCGGTTTTACCCCTCCGAGCGACAAGCTTAATATCGCGGCGGTAGGTTGTGGCGGCAAGGCCGACTTCAATATCAAACAGGCCTATAATAATGGTACGGAAAACATCGTCGCGCTCTGCGATGTCGACGACCGTCAATCTGAAAAGTACCGCAAGCAATTCCCCAACGCACCTTATTACAAGGACTTCCGCAAGATGTTCGAGAAGGAGGCCAAGACGTTCGACGCCGTCATCGTCACCACGCCCGACCATATGCATTACCCCATAGCGATCGCCGCCATGGAACTCGGGAAGCATGTGTATGTGGAAAAGCCTTTAACCAAGGATATTTGGGAGGCCAGGATGCTGACGGAAGCAGCGAAAAAATACAAAGTAGTCACCCAAATGGGCAACCAGGGAAGCAGCAGCGACGGCACGCGCAACACGGAAGCGCTCGTACAGTCGGGGGCGATTGGCGATGTGCATACCATTGAAGTGTGGACGGACCGTCCCGTGTGGCCGCAGGGAGTGAAATCGCCCAAGGACAAAGGAGAGTCGCAACCGGTTCCTGCCGGTGTTGACTGGGACCTGTGGCTCGGTACTGCGCCCAAACGCGACTACCACGAAGCCTACATGCCTTTCCGCTGGCGTGGTTACTGGGATTTCGGCACCGGCGCATTGGGGGATATGGGCTGCCATTTCCTGGACGTGCCGTTCCGTGCATTGAAACTCGGGTACCCAACTTCGGTAGAATGCAGCGTCGGCTCTGTCTACGCCGATTTCTTTCAGCAGGCATTCTTCGACGATGTAGCACCGCCTTCCGCGAATATCCATTTGAAATTCCCCTCCAAGACACCGGGAAAGGAAATCAACCTGAATTGGTACGATGGCGGCATGCGCCCGCAACTGCCCGATGGCTGTGACTACAAGACGGTTTTCGGCAGCGTGGATGGCGGAATGTTATTTATTGGTACAAAGGGCATTATCAGCGCGGAAATGTTCGGGGAAAACCCGAGGTTATGGCCGGAGAAGAAATTTGCAAACGTTCGGATCGCTACCAAGCCGCGTGCCTTGGTGCAAGGTGGTTGGCCGGGGCACCAGCAGCAGTTTGTGCAGGCTTGTAAAAAAGGATATGGCGCTTACACGAGTTCTTCGTTCGACCAGTCGGGCCCTTTGACGGAAATCGTGCTGATGGGTAACCTGGCGGTACGCTCGTACCTGCACCGCGAAGCGAAAGCGGATGGGAAAGGCTTTACATTCCCGGGCCGCCAGCGATTGATGTGGGATGGTACTAATATGAAGATCACCAATTTTGATGTGGCGAACCGGTTTGTGAAGAGGGAGTATAGGACGGGGTGGTAAAAATCGAGGCGCTGGCGCGAAGCTCCTGCTTAGTGCCGACTATTCGCAGGCCTCCGGCCGGCCAGACACGCGAGACTGGCCGGCCGGAGGCCTGCGAATAACGTGCGCGAACGTAGACGTCCGCGCCAGCTACGCATTACAACTCCAACTCCCGCAGATACATTTGGATCGTATTCTCCAATCCTATATATAATGCATCGCAAATCAATGCGTGGCCGATGGACACTTCATCCAGCCATGGGATGCTTTGTTTCAGGAAATGCAGGTTATCGAGGCTGAGGTCGTGGCCCGCATTCAGGCCAAGGCCGACTTCCCGGGCCTTTTCAGCAGCTTTGATGAATGGGAGAACCGCTTTCTGACGGTTTTCAAAATAACCGGCTGCAAATGGCTCGGTGTAGAGTTCCACACGGTCGGCGCCGCAGATTTTGGCACCTTCCACCATGTCCTCATCCGGATCTACGAAGACAGAAACCCGGATTCCGGCTGATTTGAAAGTGCCTACAAGATCGGTGAGTTGTGCACGGTGGGTAATCGTATCCCAGCCTGCGTTGGAAGTGATCGCGCCCAATGCATCCGGTACGAGCGTTACCTGGTCGGGCTTACTGGCGAGTACCAGCTCCACAAATTTCTTTTCCGACGGGTTGCCTTCGATATTAAACTCGGTCGTAACGAACTCACGGAGGTCGTATACATCCTGGTAACGGATATGCCGTTCGTCGGGCCGGGGGTGTACGGTAATGCCCTGTGCCCCGAACCGCTCGCAGTCCAGCGCCACTTTCAATACATTGGGATTGTCACCGCCACGAGAGTTACGAAGGGTGGCGATCTTGTTGATGTTGACGCTAAGACGGGTCATGTTTGGAATGATTGAATGACTGAATGATTGAATGATTGAATGGGAGTGTGTGGTAATGAGTGAATGTGTGAATGAGTGAATGAGTGAATGATGGCGGGTGGGAACCGAGTTTTCAAGTGAATTGCTAACTTTGCCAGCCTGACACAAATTTAGCATTTGAGTGCTTAAAAACACTTTCAAAGCTAATTTTTAGCCCAAATCAATTTTCAAACAATAAATGACCGATTGACAATACCTGACTTTCACAGAACAAACATTCACTCATCGCTCCGGCGACGCGGTCAAAATTCTGACATTCACTCATTCAATCATTCACTCATTCACTCATTCAATCATTCAACATTACCATGTCACTAAAAACACAAGTAGAATCCGGTATCAAAGACGCGATGCGTGCCAAAGATCAGGATACATTGCGTGCATTGCGCGCCATTAAGTCGTTGATTTTGTTGGAGGAAACCAAGGGCGGCGCCAGCGGAGAACTTTCTGCGGAGGATGAATTGAAACTGCTTACCAAGGCGGCAAAGCAACGCCGCGAGTCGGCCGATATTTACAAAACGCAAGGCCGCGCCGACCTTCTGGAAAAAGAAGAAGCAGAGCTGGCGGTTATTGAGCAGTTCCTGCCGAAGCAATTGAGCGAGGACGAGGTGAAAGCCAAGTTGCAGGAAATCATCGCACGCGTAGGCGCTTCCGGGCCTTCGGATATGGGCAAAGTAATGGGCGTAGCCACCAAGGAACTGGCCGGACAGGCCGAGGGCCGCGTCGTTTCTGCGCTGGTTAAGGGATTGCTCGCATGAAATTACTGGATGTTCTCATCCTTCTTCCCCTGCTATGGGGCGCATTACATGGTTACCGCAAAGGCCTGCTGATCGAGATCATCGGGATTCTGGGCATGGTAGTAGCCATGGTTTTGGGTTTCAAATTTTTGGGCTTGGGGATGGAGGTCCTCACGCCCTATTTCAGTGAAGGTGTCGCGCGGAAAATCCTGCCTTATGTGGGTTTTTCGGCGATTTTCTTTCCTACTATTTTTTTATTGAATCAATTCGGCTACACCATCCGGCGGTCGCTGCGGTACTCTATTCTCGGTACGTTCGACAGTTTTGCCGGGGCGATGGTGGGCGTTTTTACGTGGGTTTTCGGTATCAGCGTGTTTTTCTGGCTCGTGGACGCGATTGGTGTGAAGATCCCCGCGCACCGCACGGATGATACTTATTTGTATCCGCTCGTAGTGCCGGTAGCGCCTACGGTGATCACCAAAGGATTGTCGCTGATGCCCAAAGGAACCGACATTATCCGCGAATGGAAACGCGATTACCTCGAAGATTGAACTTTCAATTTTCCGGCTCGGTTAAGCATTCGTTATTGACTTTCAGTACCTTTGCAGAAAATTTACAGTTGAATGCCCTGTGTGTTTGACAGATTATAGCAGAAAATGACCACGATACAGCAAAAGCAGGACATCCGTAAACTCAATGTCGACCAGATCAAAACCTGGATGACCGAACACGGAGAGAAGGCTTTCAGGGCAAAACAGATATATGAATGGATCTGGAAAAAATCAGCCCATTCATTCGACGAAATGACCAACCTCTCGCTCGCCACGCGCCAGTTGATGAACGAGTATTTCGTGATCCATTCGCTGGATGTTGCCAAGAAGCAGCACAGCAACGACGGCACGATCAAATCCGCATTCAAACTTTTTGATGGTAACCTTGTCGAGGGCGTGCTCATCCCCGCCACCGACCGCATGACCGCATGTGTGAGCAGCCAGGTAGGGTGCTCGCTCACGTGCAAGTTCTGCGCGACAGGCTACATGGACCGGAAACGCAACCTCGAAGCCGGCGAAATTTACGACCAGGTAGTAGCAATCGCCCGCCAGGCCGAAAGCACATTCAACGCGCCGCTCACCAACATTGTATATATGGGAATGGGTGAGCCGTTGCTGAATTATGCCAACGTGCTCAAATCGATTGAATATATTACCTCACCGGAAGGGCTCAATATGTCACCCAAACGCATTACCGTTTCTACGGCCGGCATTGCCAAGATGATCACGAAGCTGGCAGATGACGAGGTACGATTTCGCCTCGCATTGTCGCTGCACGCGGCGAATGATGAAAAGCGTAACCAGATCATGCCGATCAATGAATCGAACTCGCTCGACAACCTGGCCGAAGCATTGAATTATTTTTATAAGAAAACCGGCAACCGCATTACCTTCGAGTACATTGTTTTCAACAATTTCAACGATACTTTGCAGGATGCCAAAGAGCTTTGGGAGTTTTGCAAGCGTGTTCCAGCACGTGTGAACATCATTGAATATAACCCGATCGCCGAGGCTGATTTTAAAAATACGGAAGCCGACCGGTTGGATAAGTTTGCCGCTTTCCTGGAAGACAGGGGCGTTTCGGTACATGTGAGAAGGAGCAGGGGGAAAGATATCGATGCCGCTTGCGGGCAGCTGGCTAACAAAGAAACAAACTGAGATTAACCTGACTTAACAATTTCTTAACATTGGGTCGGCCGTTTATAAGTAGTTTTGCGTCAATAATTCAACCTATCAACTTCTTTTATGTTTGGTCTTGAAACCGACATTTTTCTCCTCCTCGCTTTTAGTATTTTAGCGGCCTGCGCGTTCGAGTTTGTCAATGGTTTCCACGATACCGCCAACGCGGTAGCGACGGTTATTTATACCAACTCCCTGAAACCGAATGTGGCGGTAATATGGTCGGGTTTCATGAATTTCTGTGGCGTATTCTTTGGCGGTATCGCCGTGGCCATGGGGATTGTGAACCTGCTTCCGGTGGAATTGCTGATCGACCAGAACGTCTACCACAGTGCCGCGATGGTCTTCGCACTACTTTTCAGCGCCATCATCTGGAACCTGGGGACCTGGTATTTCGGTTTGCCGAGTTCCAGCTCGCACACGCTCATCGGTTCGATCCTCGGCGTGGGTCTTGCATTTACATTAATGCCTGAAAATACACAGGGAACCGGCGTGAACTGGTCGAAAGCACAAGAGTTGTTCATGTCGTTGCTGACCTCGCCGATTTTCGGTTTTGCGCTCGCGATCATTATTATGTTTATTCTGAGAAGATCGTTGTCCAAGCCGCTCCGCGAGATTGTTTTCAGCGAGCCTAAGAAAAACGAAGCGCCGCCTATCTGGATCCGCGCCATTCTGATCACTACCTGTACATTGGTAAGCTTCTTCCACGGTTCCAATGATGGGCAGAAAGGAGTGGGGCTTGTGATGCTCATCCTGATCGGTATTGTACCTGCGCATTTTGCATTGGATAATTCCAAAGACCCGGTCGAAATGAAAACCGACCTTGTGGGTATCGAGCGGGCCGTGAACAGCATCGATTCATCCCGCCTGTCGATCTCCGACCGCGCACATTTGTATACGATTAAAGCCGAACTGACCCATTTGCAGGCGCAGATCAACAGCCCGTTGCCTGAGCACCGCCTGCCGAAAGAGCTCCGTATGGAGGCACGTCGTTCGTTGTTGCTGGTGAGCCGTAATATCAAGACGATCCTCGACAACGGCCAGGCTAATCTGAATGCAACCGACCTCGCATTCCTGAAAAAACAATCGGGCAGCGAGCACGGCATCAGAAGATACACCGACTACGCGCCGGACTGGGTTATCCTCATGATTTCACTTTCTCTCGGCCTTGGAACAATGGTAGGCTGGAAGCGGATTGTGGTAACAATTGGGGAGAAGATCGGAAAGCAGCATTTAACTTACGCACAGGGTGCTTCCGCTGAGTTAGTGGCGGCGAGTACCATCGGGGTGTCGTCTTACCTGGGCCTTCCGGTAAGTACCACGCACGTACTTTCATCCGGTATTGCGGGTTCAATGGTAGCCAGCAAAGGGGTGAAAAACCTGCAAGGTGGCACGATCCGTAACATCGTGATTGCGTGGGTTTTGACATTGCCTGTCACCATGTTGCTGGCAGGAACGCTGTACGCTTTTTTCCGCTGGATATTGTAGGACTATCATTCATACAAGCATCAAAAAGCCGTCGGGACCGTTCCCGGCGGCTTTTGTTTTAATGTAGCCGTCGCACTTTCTTTGCTTTTCATTGGTTTAATATCGTAAATTCGGCATGGATTTTAGTGTTAAATAAAAGCCAATTATTCACCATAATGACTACAATTGAAGCGCAGGTTAACCGCTACGGTTATGTGACGGAGGCGATCGCGGAAGATATCGATCTGGTGGCGGAGATCAACCGCCTGAAAAAGGAAAAGAACGCGGTCATTCTCGCGCATTATTACGTGGACGGGGAAATCCAGGACCTGGCCGACTACATCGGCGACAGCCTGGGTCTTTCGCAACAGGCCGCCGCTACCGATGCGGACATGATCGTTTTTTGCGGCGTGCACTTCATGGGCGAAACGGCCAAAATTCTCAGCCCGAATAAAAAAGTAGTGATCCCCGACCTGAATGCGGGTTGCTCGCTGGCGGATTCCGCACCGGCGGATAAGTTTGCCGCGTTCAAAGCACAATATCCTGACCATATCGTGATCAGCTACATCAACTGCTCGGCGGAGATAAAGGCGCTGACCGATATCGTTTGTACTTCTTCGAATGCATTGCAGATCGTGGAAAGCTTGCCGAAAGACCAGAAGATTATTTTCGCACCGGATGCGAACCTGGGCCGTTACGTAGCGCACAAAACCGGCCGGGACATGGTGCTTTGGGATGGTGCCTGCATTGTACATATTGATATTTCAAGAGAGAAACTCGCGCAGCTTCGCGCTGAAAACCCGGATGCATTGCTGATCGCCCACCCGGAATGCAAGGAGGATATCCTGAAACAGGCGGATTTCGTCAGCTCGACGACCGGCCTTTTGAAATTTGTAAAAGAATCGAGTCACGACAAATTTATCGTTGCTACCGAGGCAGGCATTTTGCATAAAATGAAACAATCGGTACCGGATAAGAAGCTGATCCCGGCGCCGGGATCCGACAACAATACGTGTGCTTGTTCGGAATGCCCTTATATGAAAATGAATACCCTCGAAAAGGTCTACAACGCGCTTCTTTATGAGCAGCCCGAGATTTTTGTACCCGAGGACATCCGCCTGAAAGCTTACGATTCCGTAGCACGCATGCTGGAACTGAGCAAAGGCATCTGACACCCGATTTAACCCTATTCCTGAAATTATGCCCCAATTTGATTTTCTGATTATCGGTTCGGGAATCGCCGGACTTAGCTATGCAGCCAAATTAGCCCGCCATTTCGATGAATTGAAACAGGAAGTGTCCATCGCCGTCATCACCAAGGTGCAGGCTGATGAAACCAACACCAAATATGCCCAGGGTGGCATTGCGGTTGTCTGGGCGGAGTCCGATTCGTTTGAAAAGCATATTCAGGACACGATGGATGCGGGGGATGAGGTCAATAAAAGGCATATCGTTGAAATCGTCGTCCGGGAAGCGCCTGAGCGTATTCAGGAATTGATCGATTACGGGACACGCTTTGATAAGGAAAAGGGAGGAGAATACGATCTCGCGAAGGAAGGCGGGCATTCCGACCACCGCATTCTGCATTTCAAAGACATTACCGGGGCGGAAATCGAGCGGGCTTTGCTGGAAGAGGTAAACCGGCACAAAAGCATCCAGATTTTTACCCATTACTACGCGGTAGAACTGATCACCCAGCACCATCTGGGTGAAACGGTGTATCGCTACCGGGAAGATATCAAATGTTTCGGCTCCTATGTCCTGAACCGACAGACGGGGGAAGTGGAGAAGTTTCTGGCCAAAACGACGTTGCTCGCAACCGGCGGCATTGGTAATATTTACCAAAGTACTACCAACCCCACTATCGCAACCGGCGATGGTATTGCGATGGCCTACCGTGCGAAAGGTATCTGCGATAATATGGAATTCATCCAATTCCACCCCACGAGCTTTTACAAGCCCGGCGAGAAACCATCCTTCCTGATTTCAGAAGCCGTTCGCGGTTTTGGAGGTGTATTAAAAAGGGCGGACGGCAGTACTTTCATGGAAAACTATGACAGCCGCCTTTCGCTGGCGCCCCGCGACATTGTAGCGAGGGCTATTGACTCCGAAATGAAGAAAAACGGGGTCGACCACGTCTATCTCGACGTCCGGCATTGCGATTATGACAAGTTTCTCGAACATTTCCCGAACATCACCGAATATTGCCTGAAACAGGGCATCGATGTGCGGAAAGATATGATTCCCGTCGTGCCTGCGCAGCATTACATGTGCGGGGGTGTGCGCGTGAATGAATGGGGCAAGACCAACATTGAATTTCTGTACGCGGTAGGAGAGTGCTCCTGCACGGGATTGCACGGCTCCAATCGTTTGGCATCCAACTCCCTGCTGGAAGCCGTCGTTTTCGGACACCGGGCATATGAAAGTACGATTGCCAATTTCGAAAATGCGGTTGTACCTCAGCATATCCCCGAGTGGGATGATTCGGGCACCACGCACCCTGAAGAGCAGGTGTTGGTAACCGAGATGACCCGCGAGCTCAACAGTATCATGTCCAACTACGTGGGCATCGTGCGCACCGACCGCCGTCTCAAACGCGCTTACGACCGCCTCGAACTCCTGCATCAGGAACACGAGCAACTGTACCGCGAATCAAAAGTATCGGTGGCTATATGCGAGCTGAGGAATATGATTTCGGTGTCGTACCTGGTCATTAAAATGGCAATGGCCCGACGCGAGAACATCGGGCTGCATTACAATGCCGATCATGTGCATGCCTAGGGCTTAGTGCTTTGAGCGAGAATGTTCCGGTTCCGGCGCGTTACCGCTCTTTGCCATATGTTTTCCCCTATTTTCTGGCCCAGATGTGTTCCTTCCTCCACGCCGTCGCGGTAGTGGATACCGCCGTAGACCCTGCTGATGGATGCATCCCAGTAAGCTTCTTCAAATGACTTGAAGGATTTTACACCGTGCCCGTATTTTTTCTCGGTAGTATCGGTGAATGCTACATTATCTCCCACCAAATGCGTGAGCACGACGCCGCAGGCTGCCGAAATCGAACTGTGCCCGCTGACGTATTCAGGGAATGCGGGCGTTTCGAGGAATGGCCGCCAGTTGGGGTCCCAGTTGCTGTTGATTACCGTTTCGGGGCGGATGCGGACTGTGCGGTACTTCTCGTCCCAGCAGGCGATGAATGCGTCGTAAATTGAAAGCGCTCCCAGCGTATATGCCTCTACCGATTGCATCAGGTCCAGCTTTTTGTCCGTGGCCACCGTTCTCACGATAGCCATCCAGTGACCTGCGGGTGTCATTTTTTTATTGGCAAACATGGCATGTCCCACCACATTGGTTACGAATGCGTTGTCGTCCCAGAAATACGCCGTCTCTTTCTGTTTTTCGGTAAGGTTGTTGCCGGTGTTATAAACTTCCATGGCGAGCTGCATGAACTTGCTGTTTTTGGCAAGGTCGTAAGGTGCGGGTGGCGGGCAGCGAAACTGGGTTACAGAATCAAGTGCGAACGTCCTGACGGTGTTCCACATCGGCTCGCACGCGTCTGCGTAGGCGGGTGGAGTAGGTACCCATGTGCCAGGTTTATTGGTCACCGTATAGCGGTAACCGCGTATCTCTTTATAATGATCTTTGGCCGAATATGTCAGTACATGTTTCGCTACCGTATCACCGTATGCGATAGAGCGTTCATATACGTCCTCGGGAATCCCCATTTCCTGAAATTTTTTGAAAAGGCCCTTTTCATAGTCATCCCACATATTGCCCGAGAAAGTAAGCGTCCGGCCCACCACAGTAAATGCCTTGATACTGGCCAGCGGAAAGCAATAGGCCAATGTGGTATCCGGTTTGGGCGGGGTGTTGAATTTAATTAATTGATTTCCAAGTGATTGGTAGTCTTTGTTCCCCGGAGAAAGGGCTTCATATGCCGCAAGGAATGAATAGCCATATATGCGGCTTGCGACGGGCGGTTTGAATATATCGTGAATAATCACGTCGGTAAGATGCGTCGCTGTCTCATGGAAAAGCTGCGGATCGGCTGCTTTCGCGTTATACTCGGTGGGCGAAGACTGTTTTTTACACCCGCATAAGAAGCCAACAAGCAGGAGGGAGAGTAAAGGGAACTTCATTCGATATCGGTGGGAAATTTGTAAATGAAACGTCTACGAATATAGCAAGAAATGGGAATTCGGAGATAATAATGTACAAAAGAGTGATTTATTGTAACTTATATATAACTAATTCATAAAAATTGTTCGATTGGTACTACTATTTATTGTTATTTTTTAAGAATGCATATTCATTAATCGGGAAACCTTTTTTTTGTTAAAAAATTGATATCTTTTTGTACAATCAAACGAGTATATAAAATCCAATGGTACTTCTTCTACAAACAACAGGAGTATCCATATAAGATTGTGTATGATATACACTGTTTGATGTCCTGAACTCTGATCGATGAAATTACTCACCCTAATCACTAAAATTACTGTATGTAAAAATTCTCCTGGCTACAATTTTTCTGACTCGCTACGGCAGATTTTCGGAATGGAAATCACCGTCTGACGCTACGTTCCGTGCTTATACGGTTAAGCAAACATTCTTACTACAACATTTTTTAATCTAACTATTAATCTATGAGATTTTCTACTGGATGGACGCCTCGTGCTGTATCACGAAGTGTTTTTTCTCTTTGTCTGGCCCTGGTGACGGTCGTGGGTGCATTCGCCCAGAATACCATCAAGGGTAAGATCAAAGACGAACAGGGACAGCCGCTGCCTGGTGTGAGCGTTGTCGTGAAGGGAACCACCGCGGGTACAGTGACCGACAATGAAGGACTTTACACCGTGAATGCCGAGAAAAACGGCACGCTCGTGTTCTCGTTCATCGGTTACCTCACGAAGGAGATCCCCGTAGGCGGCAAAAGCATTGTCGATGTGATCCTACTGGCTGATACAAAAGCTTTGGAGGAAGTAGTCGTGGTAGGTTATGGTACCGCTAAAAAGGCGACCCTGACCGGCTCGGTGACCGCTGTAAAAGGTACAGAACTTCAGAAAGCACCGGCTGCCAACCTTTCCAACACACTGGGCGGACGTTTGCCTGGTATTTCTGCGGTACAATCCAGCGGTGAGCCCGGTTACGACGGCTCTGCGATCCGTATCCGCGGTACCAACTCATTGGGTAACAGCAATGCGCTGATCGTTGTGGACGGTGTTCCTAACCGTTCCGGTGGTCTCGACCGTATCAACCCTGCCGATATCGAGAGTATTTCGGTACTGAAAGATGCGGCAGCGGCGATCTACGGCTCACGCGCAGGTAACGGGGTAATTCTTATCACGACCAAACGCGGTAAAACGGGCAAGCCACAACTTTCTTATGACATGAACCTGGGTGTGTCGCAACCTACGCGTACGCCGGAAATGTCGAATGCAGCTGAGTACGCTACAATCCGTAACGAATTGCAAATCTATGACAACCTGCCGGTAGGACAGTGGCAAGGTGCATTGCAGGGTTTCAACACCAACGGTTCGTACACCAGACCTGACAACGGAAACGTGGTCAACGCAGTGTTTACTCCGGATGATATGAAGAAATTCCGTGATGGTTCCGACCCTTTCCTGCACCCGAACACCGACTGGTACGGCTCGGTAATCCGCAAATGGGCTCCGCAGCAACGCCACAACCTGCAATTGACAGGTGGTAGCGAAAACGTGAAATACCTTGCTTCGATCGGCCACATCAATCAGGACGGTTACTATGTAAACTCAGCAACGGGTTACAAGCAATATGATATGCGTATCAACCTCGATACAAAAATCAACAAATATGTAACGGCAAACCTCGGTCTTACGCTCCGCGAAGAGTTCCGCCACTTCCCCAGCGGTGGTAACAGCGCAGGCGCTATCTTCCGTATGTTGATGCGCGGTAAACCGACTGAAATCGCTATCTGGCCGGACGGACGTCCCGGGCCCGATATCGAGAACGGTCAGAATCCTGCGGTTATCACTACCAATACAACCGGTTATAACAACGACAAGAGAGATTACGTCCAAACCAATGGAGGTCTGGAAATCCTGATCCCAGGCGTGCCGGGATTGAAAGTGAATGCAATGGCTGCGATCGATAAGCAAATGCGCCGTCAGAAAAACTTCGAAACTCCGTGGACCCTTTATTTCTGGGACAAAAAGACTTACGAAGCAGATGGTAAAACGCCATTCCTGACCGGAACCGTTCGTTCGACTTTCAAAGATCCGCGTCTGAGAGAAAGCTCTTCACAAGAATTGTCCATTCAGCTGACCGGCCAGGTGTCTTACGAAAAATCCATCGATGGTCACAACTTCAATGTCATGGGTGGTATCCAGCGTGAGAAAGTGGATGGAGATGGTTTCTATGCATTCCGCCGTTACTTCATCTCGCCGGTTGTTGACCAGCTGTTCGCGGGTGGTACTGCCGAACAGGACATCAGCAACTTCGATCTTTTCAAAAGAGCACGTTTGAGCTACTACGGCCGTGCAGGTTATAACTACAAAGAGAAATACCTTGCTGAATTCCTTTGGCGTAAAGATTATTCATGGGTGTTCCCGCCACAAGGTCGCTCAGGTTTCTTCCCGGGGGTATCTGCAGGATGGCGTATTTCGGAGGAAGGTTTCTGGAAAAACGGCATTTCCCGCTACGTGAACAACGTGAAACTGCGCGGTTCATGGGGACAAATGGGGGCTGAGCCTTACTTCCTCGGAACAGAAACATTGGCAGAATACCAATACCTATCCACAATGGGCTTCGGTAGCTACATTATCGGTGACCAGGTTGCCAAAACTTTGCTCGAAAGCCGCGTTGCTAACCCTACCTTTACCTGGGAGGTTGCCAACAACTCCAACATTGGTATCGAAGGTACCTTGCTGAACGACAAGCTGTCATTCGAATTTGACTACTTCGTAAACAACCGTTCGAAAATCCTGATCCCGAAAACAGGTTCTACTCCATCATCAGCAGGTATCGACGGCAAGCTTCCGCCTCAAAACTTAGGTAAGCTGCAAAACAAAGGATGGGAGTTCAAAGTGAGCTACGATGGCAATGCTGGAGACTTTACTTACTCTGTGAGCGTGAACGGTGGTTATGCTAAAAACAAAATCAAGTTCTGGGATGAAACACCGGGTGCTCCTTCTTATCAGAGAACTACCGGTATGCCTTACAACTCATTCCTTGTGTACCAATTCGACGGTGCATTCAAGAGCCAGGAGGAAATCGATGCCAACAAGCTGGATTACAGCCCGATCACAGGTAACCTTCGCCCGGGTGACATGAAGTTCAAGGATGTGAATGGTGACGGCAAAATCAATGGAGACGACCGTATCCGTTCCGAAAAAGTACAACGTCCATGGTTCACCGGCGGTGCTTCGATCAACCTCGGCTACAAGCAGTTCGACCTGGCTATGTTGTTCCAGGGCGCTATGGGTGGTCTGCAACTGGTGGGTCTGACGGAATCCGGTGACATTGGTAACTACCTGAAATACGACTTCGATCACCGCTGGACGATCGACAACCCGACCGACAAATACCCACGTCTGACCAACCGTAACAACCGTTACTACACCAACACAGGCCAGGCTGGTATCAACAACTACTTCCTGAAAAGCAACAACTACCTGCGTTTGAAAAACATCGAACTGGGGTATAACCTGCCATCGGAAATCGGTTCAAAAATCGGTTTGAGCAACCTGAGAATCTATGTGAACGGATTGAACCTGTTGACTTTCGACAAAATCAAGGTTTGGGATCCGGAAGCGACTACCAACAGTGGTCAGTACTATCCGCAATCAAGAGTTGTCAGCGCAGGTGTACGTCTAGCATTTTAACGAATAAGAAATATGAAATTGACATATAAGTTTTTGTTGGTTGCTGCATTGATGACGGGAGGTTTGTCATCGTGCGACACTGATTTCCTCGATGTAACGCCGCCTACTGAAATCGCGGCTGACCAGGTATGGGGAGACGGTGCCTTGTCAGAAAGTTTTGTGACGGGTATTTACGCAGGTTTGCAACAGGGCGGGTTCAGCGAGCAGATGCTTGCCTCCCTTACCGACGAAGCGGTATTTACCCACACAGGCCGTAACATCAATACGGTGAACGAAGGCAGTTTGAGCCCTTCCAACCTCGGATGGGTGGATGCTACCTACGGGTGGAGCCAGATGTACCAGTACATTCGTGCTGCAAACCTTGCTATCTCCAAACTGCCTGCCGCGACGTTTACGGATGAAACGTTGAAGGCACGTCTGCGGGGAGAAGCATATTTCATGCGCGCTTACTACTATCAGCAGCTGGTACGCTATTATGGTAGTGTTCCCCTGATCAAGAAAGTGTATGCATTGAACGAAGATTACTCCGTAGAGCGTAACACTTTCGACGATTGCGTGAAGCAAATCGTAAGTGATGCCGACAGTGCTGCATTGTTGCTGGACGGTAAAAACCCGGCCAAAGGACGCGCTAACAAAGCTGCCGCGCTCGCATTGAAGGCACGTGTATTGCTTTACGCTGCAAGCGACCTGCACGACATCCCGACAGCGAAGGCAAAATCGGCGGTGATCGCTGCATTCCCGAACCCTGAATTCCTGGGATATGTCTCGGGTGACCGTAAGGCCCGTTGGGTGGCTGCACAAGCTGCTGCGAAAGCGGCACTGGATGCAAGTGGTACCGGCTATAAACTGAACCTGACGGCTCCCGTTACTCAGGAACAAGGCCGAATCAACTACATCTCTTTGGCGATGGCTGGTGCCAGTGCGGACAAATCCCTGGATGCGTCGGCGAACGATATCATTTTCGGACGCTATTTCACGCCAAGCCAGAACGAAGGTGCGCGTCAGACCGGTTTGAACAACGGTCCTAACGGCTACCACAACTGGGCTGGTAACACGCCGATCGGAACGCTGGTGGACGATTATGAGATGATGGACGGCACACCGTTCTCATGGACTAACCCTACGCATAAAGCGAACCCGTACGTAAATCGCGATCCACGTTTCTATGCAACCATCATGTACGACGGTGCTACATGGAAACCACGTCCTTCGGATGCGAAAGACCCTGCGAACCAGATCCAGACAGGTGCTTATGACCTCCTGGACGACAAAGGCGCGTTGATCAACCGTAAAGGATTGGATACCCGTAGCAGCTCTATCGAAGACTGGAACGGTAGCCGCACCGGTTACTACATGCGTAAGTTCATCGATCCGAACCCGTCGCTGTACGACAACACCGACCGCCAGAACATTCCATGGCCGTTCTTCCGTGCTACCGAGAACGTATTCAACTATATCGAGGCGAGCATTGAAGTGGGTGAAGAAGCAACTGCATTAGACTTGTTGAACAAAATCCGTTTCCGTGCGGGTATGCCTGCGCTGAAAGTTTCAGGCGCTGCTTTGAAAGAGGCGTTCCGTCACGAAAAACGCATTGAAATGGCCTATGAAGAACAGCGTTACCACGATGCACGCCGCTGGATGGTCGCAGCTACGACATTGGGACGTTCGTTGCAGTACATTACCGTAATCGGTAAGTTCAAGCCAGGTAAGTCGATGAAGGAGCCATATCACTACGATCCAACGGTTTACGACTATACTTACACTCCGGTGGAAGAAAAATCGCACGAAAACCGTACATGGGTTGATAAGATGTACTTCCGTCCGTTCAGCCGCGACGAAATCAACCGTAACGCAAAACTGGTACAAAACCCGGGTTACGATAAATAGTTATATTTTATTGACTAATTTTACTGAAACTATGCCTTGGCTAACAAGGCATAGTTTCTTTTTTTACTCCTTCAAAACTCTTCATTCCTGTCATGAAGCAAATATGGCCCTGGAAAGCAGGCAGCATTGTTCTGATCGCTGGACTGGTACTTTCCGGTTGTGACAAATCCTCCGATTCCAAAGAAGAAAAGAAAGGGCCCGGTGGCCCGAAGCTCTTTACGCTGCTGAGCCCTGAACAGACAAAAGTAGATTTCTCCAATACATTGACCGAGGGGTTGAATACCAATGTGTTGATGTATGAATACTTCTATAACGGAGGTGGAGTGGCTGTTGGCGATCTCAATGGCGACGGGCTCGACGACATTTATTTCACCGGCAACATGGTGCCTAATAAGCTGTATCTGAACAAGGGTAAGATGGTATTCGAGGATATCACGGCCATTGCGCAGGTAGGTGGGCGCGAGCGCCCGTGGAAGACGGGCGTAACAATGGCCGATGTAAACGGGGATGGTAAGCTCGATATTTACGTTTGTTACTCCGGAGCGGTTTCGCCGGAGAGCCTGAAAGACCAGTTGTTCATCAACAAAGGAAATAATGCACAGGGCATTCCGCAGTTTGAGGAAATGGCGGAGCAATATGGCCTGGGTGTCTTAAGCAACAGCACGCAAGCCGCCTTTTTCGATTTCGACAAAGACGGGGACCTCGATATGTTCCTGCTCAACCATAATCCCAAAGCCCTGCCGATCCTCGACGAGGCGAGCACGGCTGATATTCTCAGAAAGGAAGATCCGGTAACCGGCGTCAGGCTGTTCCGGAACAATCCGCAAAACGGCGCACCCCATTTTACAGACATTACTAAGAAAGCGGGCATTCATAGCTCGCAACTGAGCTACGGCCTGGGGATCGGCATTGCCGACATTAACCAGGACGGCTGGCAGGATATGTACATTTCCAACGACTACTCCGTCCCGGATTTTTTATATATCAATAATGGCAACGGCACATTTACCGATGTGCTCGACGCGAGTATCGGCCACACGTCGCATTCGTCGATGGGGAACGACATCGCCGATTTCAACAACGACGGCTTGCCCGACATTTTCACGCTCGATATGCTTCCCGAGGATAACCGTCGCCAGAAGTTGCTGACGGGCCTCGACAACTACGAATTGTTTGATTTTAATGTCAAAATGGGCTTTCATCACCAGTATATGCGCAATATGCTGCAACTGAATGAAGGCCTCGGCAAAGGCACGAAACACCCCGTATTTTCCGAAATCGGCCAACTTTCCGGCGTTTCGAATACGGACTGGAGTTGGGCATCGCTATTTGCCGATTATGACAATGATGGCTGGAAAGACCTTTTCATTACGAACGGGAACCTGCGCGACTTTACGAATATGGATTTTGTGAAGTTCATGGGCGATCATTTGAAACGGATCGAAGGACAGGTGAAGCGGGAGGACGTGCTACAACTGGTGTATCAGATGCCGTCCTCGAACATGAAAAACTATCTTTTTCAAAATAAAAAAGACCTCACATTTACCAACGTTGCCGATACCTGGGGCCTGGGAGAAATCTCCAACTCCGGCGGTGCGGCCTATGCCGACCTGGATAACGACGGCGATCTCGACCTGGTCGTGAACAATATCAACAAGCCTGCATTCATTTACCAGAACGACGGGGACAGGCATTTAAAAAACAATTACCTCAAAGTGAAGCTGACCGGAGCCGGCCAGAACACGCTGGGGCTTGGTGCGAAAGTGACGATCTACCAGAAAGGCCAGCAGCAATACCTCGAACAGATGCCGACCCGCGGTTACCAGTCGAGCGTATCGCCGGTGCTGCATTTCGGGTTGGGTAAGGAAGTGGGCATCGATTCGCTGGTGGTAACCTGGCTTAATGGTAAGCAGGAAAAGGTGATTAATCCCAAAACAAATACCACGCTGGCGCTGTCAGAGGTGAATGCCAAAGAAAAAGCGAAGGCTGAGAAAGCGGTCGCGCCTGTATTTGTGCCGGTTGCCTCGCCGATCGCATTCAAGAGCCCGGCTGTGAAAATGAATGATTTCAAGCGTCAGCCCTTGTTGATCAACCCGATTTCATTCTCCAACCCGTGTATGCGGAAAGGCGATGTGAATGGGGATGGACTGGAAGATGTGTTCATTGGGGGCACCTCGGGAGAGGCGGCTAGGTTGTACATTCAGCAAAAGGGCGGCACATTTACCGTAAAACCAGTTCCCGCATTTGAGGCCGACAAGCGAAGTGAGGATACGGACGCATTATTTTTCGATGCGAATGGCGATGGCGCGCAGGATCTCTTCGTAGCCAGCGGCGGTTATGCGAGCTTTATGCCGGAGGACCCGTTGTTGCAAAGCCGGTTGTATATCAACGATGGTAAAGGGAATTTTACCAAAGCCTCGGGGGCATTGCCTGCTATGCTCACGAGTACGAGCTGCGTACGTACGGCCGACATCAATGGCGACGCCAAACCTGATCTTTTTGTAGGCGGCCGGGTGATTCCGGGCCGGTACCCCGAAACGCCCCGCAGCTATATCCTGATTAATGACGGCAAAGGCAAGTTCACCGACCAGACCGCCGGTGTTTCCAAGGAGCTGGAACGTATCGGCCTGGTGACCGACGCGGCCTGGACGGATCTGAACGGAGACAAAAAAGCCGACCTGATCGTGGTAGGAGAGTGGATGCCGGTCACCGTGTTGATCAACAACAATGGCAAGCTCGAAAACAAAACCGCCGAGTACTTTGACAAGCCTTACAACGGCTGGTGGAACAAGATCCTCGTAGAAGACCTGAACGGGGACGGAAAGGAGGACCTCGTGATAGGCAATATGGGAACCAATACGCAATGCAAAGCGAGCGATAACGAGCCGGTGGAAATGGTGTACAAGGATTTTGACGATAATGGCAGTATTGACCCGATCATGAGCTTTTACATTCAGGGCAAAAGCTATCCTTACGTAACACGCGACGAAATGCTGGATCAAATGAGCATCATGCGTACCCGTTTTCAGGATTACAAAAGCTACGCTGACGCGACGGTGAAAGAGATCTTTACCAAAGAAGAACTCGAGGGCGCTCAGGAGCTCAAAGCGAATTACCTGAAAACGGCCTATTTCGAAAGGAATAGCAATGGGAAGTTTTCTGAAAAGGCGCTGCCGTTACAGACACAGGTATCGCCCGTATACACCATCACTTCGCTTGATTACAATGGCGATGGCAAGAAGGATCTGTTGCTTTGCGGCAATGTCAGCAAAGCGCGGCTCCGTTTCGGAAAGTATGATGCCAACTACGGAATCCTGCTGCAAGGGAATGGCAAAGGGCAATTTGAATACGTCAATCAGGATAAATCGGGTTTTGGGTTGAAAGGCGATGTACGCAGCGTGCTGCCGATCGGAAATAAACTGCTATTCGGGATTAATCAACAGGAAATAAAAGCATATCAAATTGGTAAAGTTCAGTAACCTCCTTCTGGGAATGCTGCTGGCAGTCACGTGGACAGCCTGCAAAAAAAATGAATCAAAAAAAGAGATCGATCCGACGGTGATTGGTCAGGTGACGCAGCAAATGACGGACGTAATGGTGCATGACGTTACGAACCCGCCGCTTGGGGCTCGGTTCTATTCCTACGCATGTCTGGCGGGCTACGAAGTGGTGGCTGCCAATGATAAGGCTTATCCCACCATGCACGGCGTATTGAACGACTTCCCGGAAATCGAAAAGCCCAGGGTAGCTGAATACTCCTATCAACTTGCCGCGGCGCTGGCGATGCTTGAAACCGCGAAGAAAATGCAGCCTTCCGGCGGTTTGCTTCTCAAAAAATACCAGCAGAGCCTGGTCGATTCCTGCCAAAAAATCGGGTTTACGGAAGAGGTATTAGCCGGGTCGCAGGAATATGCGCTGGCGATCAGCAAGCAGATTTTGAAATATGCCAAAGCCGACCGTTACAATAAGATCAGCAACTTCCCTCGCTATGAGCCGCACGGCGGTCCGGGTACCTGGTATCCGACGCCTCCGGGCTATTTCCCGCCGGTAGAGCCTTATTTCAAAACGGTACGGCCATTCACCCTGGATTCGTCGTCGCAGTTCAAGCCCGCGCCGCCTGTAGCGTTCTCTGAAGCCAAAGATTCCGAGTTTTTTAAACTCATGAAACGCAATTACGACGACGATCAAAAAGCGGGAGAGCATCGGGTAATCGCGGCGTTCTGGGATTGCAACCCGTTTGCGTTGGAAAACAAAGGCCATTTATTGGTAGGAATGAAGAAAATCTCCCCGGGCGCGCACTGGATGGGCATCACCGATATCGCTTGTCGGAAAGCGAAAACCGATTTCTCCAAAACCATGCTGATCAATACCTCGGTGGCGATCGGACTGATGGACGGCTTTATGGCCTGCTGGGACGAGAAATACCGCAGCAACCGCATTCGCCCAGAAACGGCCATCCGCAAATACATCGACCCTACCTGGAAGCCATTTCTCCAAACCCCGCCGTTTCCGGAGTACCTGAGTGGGCATTCGGTGATATCGACAGCCGCGGCCGTTATTCTTACCCATTATTTCGGTGACAATTTTGCCTATACCGACACCGTGGAAGAACGTTTCAACCTGAAAGCACGCCCATTCAAATCATTTCTGCATGCCTCGGAAGAATCCGGTATTTCGCGTTTCTACGGTGGTATCCACTTTATGGACGCGATTGAGAACGGGCAGAAGCAAGGACGTCAGGTCGGAGAATGGGTGATGAGCACGCTGAGCAATAAAGCGGTGGCGGAATCAGGGAAATAGGATATTGCGCTCGTTCAGGAGCGTTTGGGCGAATGCGTATCCAATCTCAAATAACTGATCCGCCTTCCGAAAATCAAAAATGCTGAAACTGCTCAAAGCAGGCGGTTCGATAAGCAGGTCGCATTTTGCGAACCGTGCTTTGGTTTTGGTATGCATCGCCAGGATGAGGCTCCGGTAGATAATCTCGGTGGTGCGTTTCAGCGGTTTATCGAGATTAAAAGGATTACAATGGCTTCCGATAATATAATCTGCTTCGTCGAGTATTGGCTCGACGGGCAGGTTGTTCAAAACGCCTCCATCCACCAGGTCGTGGCCGTTGTAGTGCATTGGGCTGAAAAGCCCCGGAATGCAGCAGGATGCGAGCACAGGTAATGCAAGTTCGCCAGAGCGAAAACGTACTTCTTCCCCCAAAACAATGTCGGTCGCGGTCACTATCAGTGGCGTTTTCAGTGACTCAAATGTGTTTTCAGGAATGAATCTCCGGAAAACATCCTCCATTTTCCGCATATGGAGCAAACCATTGGCGCCGATCCCAAACCTGAGATACGGATAAAAACTCGTGTCACGGATGATTTTCAAGATTTCTCCCGGCTTATAAGCATACGCCAGCAAAGCCCCGACAAACGCCCCCGAACTGGTCGCGCTGATCACATCCGGACGCACACCACGCTCCCACAATGCCTGCGCCACGCCCACATGCGCGATCCCACGCGCACCCCCACCTGAAAGGACTAGTGCTGTTTTCATGGTTGGGGAAGAAGTATTAACTCATCGACTCGTTCGAAATGCTTCACGTTCAATGTTATTAGCGGCAAGCTGTAATGGACTGCCGTAGCGGCTATGAAAAGATCTGCCATGTCGATTAATTTGCTTTGCTTCCTAAGGGCCTTGTTGATGTCGACAGCCGTGCGAGCGACCTCTTTGTCGAATGCCAAGACCGGCGTTCTGAGCAAAAAGTCCTCCCAATAATCTATTTGATTTTGGGTAGTGCCGGTGTAAATTTCGAATTCTGTAACCGCCGAAATGCAAAAGCGGAAGCCCCCTGTTGTTAGTTTCATCAGCCGGGAATTTGCTTTGTCGGATTTGCGGAAAAAATCGATGAGAATGGAAGTGTCAACAAGCACTAGTTCTTTCGCCATTGGTCAATTGCCTTTCTGGTTTCTTCAATCGTTTTTATTTGATCTTCAGAGAACGTTGGGGCTGACTGTAGAAATTCGTCGAGTGAATCGCTGGTAGTTTCATTTTCCATTCGGTTAATCTCGGCTTTCAATTGGGCACGCTGAGTGTCCGATAGGCCTCTGATCAGGCTGATCAATTCATCGAATGATATGTTTTCCAGCGCTTGCATATTCAAATATAATGAAATGGCCGCATTTACTCAACCAGAAAATCTCCCAGCATTCCCCGCTCCCGAATCCTGATTCCTTTCTCGGTTTGCTCCACCAATGCCGCCTCATACACAGGGTCATGCTCGAAAAGTAAGATGCATTGCTCGTCGACGGCCTGTTGGAGCACGCGCTGTTTTTCGTCGATCGTTTGCAATGGCCGCATGTCGTAGCTCATGATCCACGGGATGGGAACGTGGTAGGACGAAGGAAACAGGTCGGCGCAGTAGATGATCTTCTGGTTTTTGTATTGGATAACGGGCAGCATCATTTGTTCGGTATGCCCATCGACGTGGATCAGGCCGATGCCATCAAAGGGCGACCGGCCATTTTCGATAAAGCGCAATTGCCCTGATTCCTGCAATGGAAGGATGTTTTCTTTCAAAAAAGAAGCCTTTTCTCGCGGATTGGGATGGGTAGCCCATTGCCAATGCGCTTCGTTGGACCAATATGTGGCGTTTGGAAAGGTCGGTTCGAGGCGGGAGCCGTCACGGCTGAACTGCACGGCGCCACCGACGTGGTCGAAATGCAGGTGGGTTAGGAACACATCGGTAATATCGGCGGGGCTGAAACCTTTTTCGGCGATCGAAGAAAGTAAAGTAGCTTCGCCGTGCAGGTCGTAGAACCCGAAAAACTTGTCGTCCTGCTTGTTCCCCATTCCGGTATCGACCAATATCAGTTTGTTACCATCCTCGATGAGAAGACATCGCATGGCCCAGGAGCAGAGGTTTTTTTCATCGGCCGGGTTCTGTTTGTGCCAAAGTGTTTTCGGGACCACGCCGAACATGGCCCCGCCATCGAGCTTGAAAAAACCGGTGTCGATGATATGGATTTTCATAGGGTTATTTGGATTTAAATCGTCCTGATCAGTGGAATATCAACATTCTATCGACCTAACATACCATTATTTTTTCGATCTTCCGACCTGAATTAATAACAAGCCTAACCATGCGCGTACCGTTCCTCTCAGCCAGTTTCCTGTTATTGTCGACTTTTTTTGTTGATAATCAATCCTATGCACAAAAAATGCCCGTCGACTACGTGGCGACAATGATTGGTACTGCGCCGTCGGCAACGGAGAGTGCCAAAGCACATAGTGAAGCGGGCAGCGAACTGAAAGGACAGACGATCCCGGCAGTGGGTGTACCGAATGGTATGACGCAATGGACGCCGCAGACGCGGGCTACCGAAACCAAATGCATTGCACCGTTTTACTATAATGATAACAAGTTTCAGGGCTTCCGCGGTACGCATTGGCTGAATGGCTCATGTGTACAGGACTACGGTTCTGTGACGGTGATGCCGCTTTCGGGCGAGCTCATTACAAATCCTGAAAAACGGGCCAGTCTGTTCAGTCATGAAAAGGAGCAAAGTGCGCCGGATTATTACAGCGTATGGCTGCAAGACCACCAGATTAATGCCGAGGTAACAGCGCTCGCGCGCACCGCCCTGATGCGGTTCAGGTTCGAGAGTGGTGAAGAGTCATTTATCATTATCGAGCCCAACAGCGACGAAGGGGAAGGTTTCGTGGAAGTGCTTCGCGAGCGGGGGGAGATTGTAGGTTATAATCCTGTTCATCGCATTTACCAGGGCTCGGGACAACCGGCGGGGATCAGTGGATACTTTGTTATCAAGTTTGATAAGAAATTCATGCAGTCGGGGGTGTGGCTGGGCGACACGATTACACCGATGGGCAGGATACTTACCGGCAAAGGAAACCGGGAGAAACTCGGGGCCTATGTAGGGTTTGGAGATGAAAAGCAGGTGGTTACTGCCCGCATTGGTACTTCGTTCACAAGCATTGAAGGAGCCAGGGCAAATCTTGAAAAGGAGCTGGGAATTAAAACATTTGAGGCTGTCCGGAAATCGGCGCGTGAAGCGTGGAATGAAGCATTGGGTAAGGTAAACGTAGCCGGAAGTGAGGATGACAAAGCGCTTTTTTACAGTGCATTGTACAGGACTAAGCTCTCACCCAGGCTTTTTTCCGATGTGGACGGCAGCTATCCGTCATTTGCAGGAGGAACGCCGCTGCAAAAAGCCGAAGGGTTCGACTATTATTGCGATTTCAGCATGTGGGATACATTCCGTGCCGCAATGCCTCTGGAAATAATGCTCGAACCCAAGCGGGCGGGTGATATGGTGCAATCACTGGTGAAAAAAGCGGAGCAGGGAGGCTGGATGCCCATTTTTCCGTGCTGGAATCATTACACGGCAGCCATGGTGGGCGATCATGCATTGTCGGTCATTGCAGATGCTTATGCCAAGAATGTGCGGAATTTTGATGTGAACAGCGCCTATCAGTTTTTGCGTAAAAATGCCTTCGAGGTGAATACGAATGCTAAAAGTTACGAGGCCGGACAAGGCCGGCGGGCGTTGAAATCCTATTTGCAATATGGTTACGTGCCGTTGGAAGACAGTGTTTGGCAGGCATTCCACAAGCGCGAGCAGGTGTCGCGCACGCTCGAATACGCATATGACGACTTTTGCCTGTCGACCCTGGCGAATAGCCTGGGAAAAAAGGAAGATGCCGAACAGCTTCGCAACCGGGCGCTCAATTACCGGCATGTGATCGATCCGTCGACAGGGTATGCACGCGGACGATATGCCGACGGGCGCTGGATTGCTCCATTTGATCCTTTTGCGAAGCGGGCAAGCTTCATTACCGAAGGGTCGCCAGCGCAATACACGTGGTTTGTGCCGCAGGACATTGCGGGGTTGCAAAAGATCATGGGCGGTAAAAACCGTTTCACGGCCAAGCTCGATACGTTGTTCGATCAGGGCCATTACTGGCATGGTAATGAGCCGAATCATCAGATTGCCTACCTCTACGCGTTCGCCGGCCAACCGTGGAAGACGCAGCAATGGACGCGGACCATTATCCGGAGCGAATATGACACCAGTGTGGGTGGGTTGAGCGGTAATGAGGATGGCGGACAGATGTCGGCCTGGTTGGCATTCAGTATGATGGGCTTTTATCCCGTAGCACCAGGGACGGATCAATACGTGCTTGGAAGCCCTGTTTTCGAAGAAATTTCCATTGAGACCGGCAACAACCGCAAGTTTACTGTGAAAGCGAAAGGTGTTTCCGATGATGCCCGGTACATCCAGTCGGCGATGCTGAACGGGAAGCCCTTCACGCGGACTTACATTACGCATGGCGAGCTTTTGAAAGGTGGCTCGCTGGTGTTGCAAATGGGGGATAAGCCGAATAAGGAATGGGGTGTGCAGGTGGCTGATGTGCCTTTTTCAATTACCAAAAACTGACAGACATAGTGAGTGGACTGCCGAATGGTGGAAATTGTGTTTCAAGAAAGAATGTTTTGATATTTTTTAAGATAGCCATATAAAATTTGCATTCGTAGCGGTTGGTTTCTAAATTCCACAATTCCATTACTATTCACTCCCAACCCAATGAACCGCAGAAATTTCTTTGAAAAAGCCATTCCGGCCAGCTTTGCATTAGGTGCTGTGGCGTCGTCCTGCGCGCCGAGAACCGAGTTGAAGTATCCTGACAAGCATTTCCACATCAGCCGGGGATATCACCAGATACCAAAACTACGCCTTTCGATGGACCGCATTGTGAAGGAAACAGTCGGTTTGAGGCCCTTTCGCGCATCCGGCCCGCGGTTGGACGTAGAGCAATTAGGGAACAAAACGATCGTGCACAACTATGGGCACGGCGGCAGCGGCTGGTCGCTGTCGTGGGGCACGGGAAATATTGCCCGGAAAAATGTGCTGGCCACCGGCGAGAAGAAAATAGCGGTACTGGGCTGCGGAACGGTCGGGATAGCGACGTCAAGGCTATTGCAGGAAAGCGGTTGTGAGGTGACGATTTATACCAAAGATGTGCCCCCTAATGTGACAAGTAATCTGGCTACGGGAACCTGGTCGCCGGCTTCGAGGGTGTGTGATAAAAAGATCGCGAAGCCTGAGTTTCAGGCAATATGGGAAGAAGCGACACGCTATTCTTTCCGGAGATTTCAGTTTCTGCTGGGCATGAACGATATCGCCAGCTGGGCCGAGGAATATGGTGTGTTCAAAGAAGCACCGGTGTATACGCCGGGAGCTGGTGGAGAAGATTTTGAAATACACGGTTTGTTACCCGAGCGGGTAAGGCTGGAAAAAAAAGAACATCCTTTCAGGGCCGATCACGTGACGCGGCGGACCAATATCATGTTTAATATCCCCACTTACCTGCGCCACCAGTTGCAGGATTTTACGATGTTCGGGGGAAAGGTGAAAATCCATGAGATCAAAAAACTCGAAGACATCGACGCATTACCCGAAAAGGTAGTGGTGAACTGCATGGGCCTGGGTGCGAAGCCGGTTTTTAACGACCAGGAGCTCACACCCGTTTCCGGCCAGCTTTCGTGCCTTATTCCGCAGGGGGACGTGAACTATAAGTTGTACACGCAGGGCGCCAACTTCATTGCCCGCAAGGATGGCATTTACATTGGTAGTAATGGCATTGTGGGTAATTGGGACACAACGCCGAGCAAGGAACAGACCGAGAAAACCGTCGGGATACTGATGAAACTGATGGAGGAAATGCGGGGTTAATCCTCTTTGAGAAGGTAGCGCCGGCGGATCTCGTTGATCAGGAACTTCTTATGGGCGGTGAAACTTTCAGGATGCATCGTTTCAAACAGGCTGTGCCACTCCTGATAGCGCAAAACATCACCTTTTTTGAAAGCTTCTGCGTCTATTTTTTTCGATTTCAGATACTCTTCGAATTCCATATTGCTTGAATTTGCTTGCAATATACCCGTTTAAACCAAGCAATACCTGTCCGGAAATCAGCATTAAGCATTAATTTGGCGCGAAATCGCAACGAATGCCCCATGAATGTTTTTGAAATGAAAATAGACCTCCGCAGCGACACCATTACTAAACCCACCCGGGAAATGCAGGAAGCCATGTGGAGCGCCGAAGTAGGCGACGACGTTTTCGGTGATGATCCGACAGTGAATGCATTGCAGGAAAAGGCTGCCAGCCTCTTCGGGATGGAAGATGCGCTCTTTTGTCCTTCCGGCACCATGACCAACCAGTTGGCGATCCGCGTGCATACCCGCCCGGGCAGCGACGTGATCTGCGACAAGTATTCACACATTTACCTGTACGAGGGAGGGGGTATCATGCTCAACTCATTTTCGTCGGTAAAACTCCTCGACGGTGACCGCGGGCGGATCTCGGCGCAACAGGTAAGCGAGGCAATCAGCCCTGAAAATGACGTACATTCGACTGTAACCAGGCTCGTTTCACTCGAAAACACTATGAACAAGGGTGGAGGCTGCTACTATGATTTTAAGGAGATCGAAGCGATCCGGGACGTTTGCCGTGAACGGGATATTCCCCTACACCTGGACGGCGCGAGGCTTTTCAATGCATTGGTGGAAACGGGCGAAACGCCTGCACAATATGGACAGGTCTTCGACAGCATCAGCATTTGCCTTTCCAAAGGCCTTGGGTGCCCGGTTGGATCGTTGTTGCTCGGTACCCGCGAATTGATCCGTGAAGCGCGCCGTTTCCGGAAAGTCATGGGCGGAGGCTGGCGGCAAGCAGGTTTTCTGGCCGCGGCCGGCATTTATGCCCTCGATCACCACATCGATCGGTTGAAGGAGGACCACCGCCGCGCCAGAACAATCGGGGAGCTCTTTGCCGACAGGGCGGAGGTAACCGAGGTTTTTCCGGTGGATACCAATATCGTCATCATCCGGCTCAACGACGGGATCTCGGAAAAGGAATATGTACAACGCCTGGCCGAGGCCGGAATCCTGGCAGTCACGTTCGGGAAAGGACTTGTCAGGTTTGTAACGCACCTCGATTTCACCGATGACCTGCTGGAAGCCATGCATGACAGGCTCCGGGTATTCTAAACCTCGGGGATCATTTCTTCGTACTCATATTCGGAGTTGGGACCCTGATAAATCACTTTCATGCCCGTGAGATCGGCTACGTACGTGTGTATGCCTGCGGCGCCGATCTCGCGCAGGAAAGTAGGGTAATCGGTAATCCCGTCCTGGGTGCGTTTGATCGCAGCCTTCACTTCTTCCAGTTCGAATGTCTCCGCGCATTCAAATTCAGGTAAATCACCAGCTATGATGAGCTTTTCTCCGTTAACGGAAGTATAAGTACGTTTGTGGTTCTTCACCTTCACTTCATAATTGTCGACCCCGATGGCTTTCAGGTTTTTGACAAATTGCGGGTAGGGTTGGCCGGCAGACCGTTGCTCGGCTGATTCAATGAGTTTTTCGGTCAGTTCGATCATTTCCATAGTCAGTGCGCTTTTGATGAAAAAATGTTGCCTTACCGGCGGTCAAAGCAACATTTTTCCCACGTTCATAATATGAGGCAAATCAATGTGCCATGTCGTCGTCGTCCGGATGGACGATCAGCGAGCTTCGCGTATCCAGTTTCTTGATCATTTCATTGGACATTGCGTCGGCATACACGCCGTAGCTGCTCACGAGCGTCCCTTTCAGCCCGTCCTTAGACTCGATAGCATACAAAATCGACATATCGGAAGGGTTGGTCATCCCTTCGAAACGATAAACCTGCACAATATCGAAATCCTCGGGGGATAACGTCAGGCAGATGCCGTCGTCTTTATGTACTTCCAGGGCATGGGCCGTTAGGTTAAAATCATAGGTATAGCCTTGCTCCTGCAAATCTTCAAGCGTTTCGATGAGCGTATCGGGCTCGCTCATGTTTTTGTTGGAAGGATGCGGTTTCTTAACCTTATCCTGGTCTGTTCCCTGCAAGTCCATAGTGTTTATTTTTTAAGATGGATGATCTGATTGAGTGAACAACTGATAGCGATTTTGATCATCATTCGGGAAAAAAGCATGCCTTACGGAACAGTCGTTTTCCGCTGTGAAAATGCGAATCCGGCGGTGTACATATTGAGGTACTTTGACCTCAGTTTGCCAGATTTTGTAGAAACGGAATGATATAGAAACCGGATTATTTGGGACGATACACCAATTGCCCCGAATTGTAGGCACCGAAACATCCCAGGCCGCCTTCGATATTGGTATAGATCAGCGACGGCTCGACAAACGGATTATCCGAATCACCCCGTGTCTGCACCGAGCGGTGATATTTGAAATAATGCTCGTCGGCATTGTACACCTCCATGGTAATAGAAATGATTTTGGCTTTGGGATACGAGGTGTATATGGTGCCATTGGCGCTGTAATTAAGCGGGTCGGGAAGATTCACGCGGCCGATCGGGGAACTGAATTCAGCTCCGTCCAGATTCACGTCGTTCCGGAAATCGTTCCGGCCGATCGTATCGTCCCAGTTGAAGTTGAACCGGTTTCTGATCCTCTTCTCTTTGAACTCGCCGCTACCGGAGAGTTCTTCCGGAATGCTGTATTCCAGATCGAGCGACGCGCGGACCCGGTAATAATTGGTTTGCGCGGCGATATCGTTCCAGTTGTATTTAACGGTCAGGGAAGTGTCGCGTGCGGACAAACTGCCGGAATAGGACGTATCGATTTTGTAGGTGGTCGGCACCACGGCAATCGCCGGTACCGTGCAGGTTGCATTTACCGACCTGATGCCATTGACAACTGAGAGGAAATAGGTTTTCCCCGGTAAAATGGTGAGGGCTGATTTATCGGCGGAATAGAGCTGGTTAGCCGTGTCGAACGGGATCACAGCCTCCCGCGTTCCATCGGATAATTTAACGACCGCATTCGGGATAACCCCGCCCTTTAGACCCGGCTCGGCAAAGAGCGGAACTGATTCCGTAACAACCACATTAATGCGTGTGGCCTGCGGAGAGATAAAGCATTGCACCACCAGTTTCGAATCTACTTGCGGAAGGTCGCCCTTATCGACGTCCGTTACAAGCGATTCGCATGCCGCCAGGAACATTGTAAGGAATAGAGAAATGATATATCTGAGGAACATGGCCGCTTTTAGAATTTAAAGTTATAGCTGAAATAGGGCAGTATAGGAAACAGGGAATAGCGTTTCAGCGTGTATTTCGGAACGGGCGTAGCCGGCATCACATTAGGAAGGATAACGATTTCTTCGTCGATGTTGTAGAAGAAGGGGTTCCTGCGGTTGTATGCGTTGTACACGCCGAACTCCCACGTGCGCTCGTGCCGCTTTTTCCTTTTGTGTAATTGAATGGCAATGTCCATTCTGTGAAACGGTTCGGCACGGAAGCTGTTTTTTTGCCCGTACTCGCTAACGGTCGGGCCAAACCAGCTAATAGCGGGCTTGCCGTCCGATGTGATGCGCGTTACAAAGTTATCCGTCGCCGCCCGATAGCTCGACACCGGAAGCGTCAATGCATTGCCGGTACCGTACACCCAGGTAGCCGAAAGTGTAATTCTCTTACTCAGTTCATATATCCCTACCACCGAAAGGTCGTGGCGGCGATCGTAGCGCGGGAAGAATGTTTTGCCAAAATTCAGCTCCGGGAATTTCCAATAGGTCCACGACAATGTGTAACCGATCCAGCCGGAAAACCTTCCGGTTTTCTTCTGAACGAGAAACTCTCCACCGTACGACCAACCCTTGCCGGCGGTCACATTATCCTCCCAGCTCAGTTCATTGGCATTCTCTCCATTAATACTCAGGAACGAAGAGCCTTCCTTATAGTTAAGGATATTGTTCATTTTTTTATAATAACCTTCGAGCGTCACCGTGAGCGCGGGGTGTTCGAAGTCTTTGGCCAGCCCTGCGGCTATTTGTTCGGATTGCTGGGGCGCAACCTTCGCGGTGGTGGGTACCCAAAGATCGGTGGGAAGGCCCAGGCCTGTGTTGGAAAGCAAATGCACGTATTGGTTCATGCGGGCATACGATGCTTTGAAGGAAAGGTTCTCGGCAAGACGCAACGCCGCAGAAATGCGTGGCTCGGGACGGACGTAAGTCTTCACCTCGGTCTGAAATGTACTTAACCGCAACCCGGCATTGACTTTCAGCGCGTCCAATGCCTGCCAGGTATCCTCGATGTAAAGTCCTGCTTCAAGCGAATAAACCGGTTTTACCGATCGTTCGATGGGGTTATCTGTAAAAGTGCCCGCAATTGCGAGCGCGGAGGGTACGAACTTGTGAAAAGTGGCCTGTCCTCCGAATTTTACCGCGTGCTTGGAGGAGGGGTAAAAATCAAAATCGGTTTTCACGCCCAGGTCGCGGATACGCGAATCGTATTCAAGGCTGAACTCATCGTCCAGAGAACCGTCATTGTTCAGTTCTTTGGAATAACTGGAAACACCGAATTTGAAATTGCTGAAAATGAAGGAAGTATTGACAAACAGTTTTTGGTTTAGCACGTGATTCCAGCGCATTGTCGCGGTCGCATTGCCCCAGTCGAGGCCGGCGCGGGTTTCGGAAGTGCTGCTCTTTTCATTAGCATGGAACTTGTCACGACCGAAATAGCCGCTGATGTAAAGTTTGTCCTTGCTGCCGAGATCGTAATTCATCTTGGCATTCAAATCATAAAAATAATAGCCGGGTTTTACCTGGCTGTCCTCGCCCCGCTGCTGCCGGGCGATTAGCGGTGCAGCCAGGAAATCGATGTACGTACGGCGGCCGGAGATCAGGAAAGAGGATTTACCCTTCGAAATAGGCCCTTCGAGGGTTAGCCGGGAGGAGATCAGACCTATTCCGCCTTCACCATGCAATTTTTCCTTACTGCCTTCCTTCATATTCATTTCCAGCACCGACGACAGCCGGCCACCATATCGTGCCGGAAAGCCGCCTTTGGTTAGTTCCACACTCCTTAACGCGTCCGAATTGAAGATCGAGAAGAAGCCAAAAAGGTGGTTGGCATTGTAAACCACCGCATCGTCGAGGATAATCAGGTTTTGATCGGGCCCGCCGCCGCGCACATACAGGCCCGTTTGTCCTTCGGTACCTTTCTGCACCCCCGGCATGAGTTGCAGGACACGCAATACGTCCTTTTCACCGAAAAATGCTGGTACCTTTTTCAATTGCTGGATCGGGATTTCTATTTTACTCATTTGTACCGTCCGGCTGACGTAATCCTCCTGCTTGCGCGCAGACACGACCACTTCTTCGAGTTGTGTGATGGTAGGAAGAAAAATATTGAGCTCGGTATCCGTCCGGGGCGTTACGCGTTTCTGCTGCTTTTCATAGCCTACAAATGAGAACGAGACCGTCGCGGAATCGGATGCAGGCAGTGTGAGCGAGTAAAATCCGTAGGTATTTGTCACTGCGCCGTAAGGTGTATTGTCGATGTACACGTTTACTCCGGGAAGCAATTCCTGGCTGCCTTTTTCCCGCACAAAACCACTGATCGTAACGCGGTTCTGTGCAACGGAAATATTGTAGAGGAGAAAAAGAAAGGCCGTAAAAATCAGACGCATAGACGGAATTGCGGTTAGTTTGAGTAACGAGTCGGTTGGTGATCTAGTATGGAGTAGTTGTATTTGACCATGACGATATCCAGCCCCAAACCGTTGCACCCGGCACAAAAAGAATGGCGGAATTCCCAGTGTCTTGGAAACTCCGCCATTACAGAAGTGGGATCAAGTTATTTTACGCCCTTAACCTTCATTTTCAACCCGTAAACTGCCGTTTCAGCCGTGATAAACAACATATCACGATTTTTGCCGCCAAAGCACACATTCGCTGTCCATCCTTTATGTACCGGGAAATGGGCGATTTGGGTGCCTGTTTTGTCGAACACCGTCACGCCGTCACCGGTAATGTACAGGTTGCCTTCCTCGTCGAGGATCATGCCATCGGATCCTTTGGATACGAACAGCTGACGATTGGCCAATGTCCCGTCTTTCTGGATATCGTAAACATAAGTTTTATTGTCACCAATGTCGGCTACGTAAAGTTTCTTGCCGTCGGCGGTTCCGATAATGCCGTTGGGTTTTTTCAGCTTTTCATCTACCCGGATGAACTTTTTGCGATCGGGACTGAGGTAATAAACGTGCTGACCGTCTTGCTGCATGGCGGGATCACGTTTCCAGTAATCGCGTTTGTAAAGTGGGTCGGTGAGGTAAATGCCGCCTTTGGGATCGACCCAGAGATCGTTGGGGCCATTCAGCAGCTTGCCTTCGTAGTCTTTTACCAGTACTGTCGGGTTGCCCTTTTTGTCGAATGACCAAACCTGGTTTTCCTCGTCTGAGCAGGCGATCAGATTCCCTTTTTTATCAAAATACATGCCGTTGGCGCGGCCCGCTTTATCGGAAAATGTGCTGAATGCACCCGTTTCGGCATTCCAGCGGATAATTTTGTTATTGGGCTGATCGGTGAAAAACACATTGCCGTCTTTATCAGGAACAGGTCCTTCGGTGAATTTATACCCATCGCCCAGCTTCTCGACCTGCGCTCCGGGCGCGACGATTGATTTCGAATCCATGATTTGTGCGGATAGTAAAACAGGAAAAAACAGCGCGGTAAGGCCCGCCAGCATGGGAATAATGATTTTGGATTTTTGCATAGTAAAATCGGACCTGGTATTGATTCGACCCGGGTCAGTTTATTAAAGTCGGGATAGGGGGCTGCTTTACTGTTTTTTGGTGAACCGGGGCTATTGTAGGTCGCGCGACTCCATTACCTCAGATCTCTAAATGCGTTTCCCGCAGACTATTGATTTTCGTTGTGAGGATTTCAATCAACTCTTCATCCATAAACTCGTATTCATCCGGAATATCGAGCACTTGAATGGGCGGCAAATCCAGATGAGCATACAGTTTCCGGATCTTGGATTTGTGATCGCCTTCCATTACCAGCGTAATGTCGGCCCAATTGAGGTCGCCCTCAGAGATTTTCCGGTTGCTCTGAGGGCTCAATCCGGCTGACCGGATATTGAAGCGTTGGTCGTTTTTAAAGATATATTCGGCCGTACGGCTGCGGCGCTTATTCTTGCCGCAAATGACCAGAATGTTGGGACGATGCATACCTATTATTTTCCAGCCAGCATAATTTTAGCTCCGCCTTTGCGAATGGATTCATAGACGGCATCCACGACGATCATATCTTTCAAGCCTTCTTCGCCACTCACGTTCGGATCGGGTTTGTTGTTGAGAATAATGTCGGCAATACCATCCATTTGAAGCGTTTGGTGTGTGACGACAGGCTGGTTCATCGGGCCGAGGTGGGTGCGGCCTTTGATAGGACCGTAACCGAATGCAGGGCTTAGCTCCACAAATCCCTTTTCTCCGACGACGTACAACCTTTCATAGTTATTGAATGCATAAGTGGTGCCGCAACTGGCCACGATGCCGCTGGGGAAGCCGAGTTGGAACATAATCGTTTCGTCGACTTCTTTGAACTTGACCGGATCGGTTTTGGTTTCCTGCGCCGTAACCCATACAGGCTCTTCGCCCGTCGCGTAGCGGGCGCCGTTGAGTGCATAAATACCTACGTCCATCATCGCCCCACCGCCTGCGAGGGCTTTTTTCAGTCGCCATTGGTTCGGGTCGCCGGATTTGAAACCCATATAGTTGTTCACATGCATGATCTTGCCCAGTTCACCGGCCTCGCGCATACGTATAAGCTCACGCGTGTGCGGCTCGAAGTGCATCCGATAGCCAATGTAAAACTTCACACCGGCCTTTTTGCAAGCGGCGATCATCTCCCGCGTTTGCTTTGCATTATCGGCAACGGGTTTTTCACAGATCACATGTTTTCCCGCAGCGGCAATTTGCAGCACATGCTTGTGGTGCAGGGAGTTTGGCGTGGTAACATAGACAATGTCGATATCGGGATTGTCCTTGATGTTGCCTACCGTTTCGTAGTTGTAGGTATTTTTCTCCGGGATATTATATTTCTGCTTCCAGGTTTCGAGCTTCGAAGGCGTGCCCGATACTGCCCCGACGAGCGTTGCCATTTTGCAATCCTTCATCGCTTCGGCCACGCGGGTCGCATAGCTGCCCAGCCCCATCAGCGCGACGCGCAATTGCTTGTCTGCTTTTGGGCCGGAATATAGCTCACGTGCCGAAACAGGTAAATCGCTCAACGCTGTTGCGCCGATGCCTAGTGATAGTTTTTGCAGGAAATCTCGACGGGTATCCATATAGATGAGTGATTTTCAGTTGAATATTCAAAAGGCAAAAAGTGCATTATGCCTTTGATCTCCTTGAAATTTTGTAGCTCATTTATTTGAAAGTGTTAACTCGACGGCGTGATCTTCCGGCTCTGTTTCCTCCTCATCCCAGTTTTCCGGCAGGAACCCCTTTGCTACCGGACGGTTCGCCAGCGTTTCCTGCAGCAATCTGGCTTTTGGATTCACTGACGAAATTTTTGCTATCGCGGTTTCCAACCGGCTTAAAGTTTCCTGTGAGGGAATGTTAATAATGAGATCTTTAAGCGGGATTTCGAATAGTAAATGAATCAACTTCAGATCATTGGTGGAAAACGGCCTGATGCCATTCAGCAATTCGGAGGTGTACGATTTGCTGTGGTTTAAAAGAAGGGCAAGGTCTTTTTGTCTTAACGAAAGAGCTTGAAGTCTGTCGAGAATCAGCTTATTTCGCTTCCAGAGGAATGCATACTCCTTTTCAGCCTGAATTTCCGCGGCTTCGCTCTCTTCCATTTGTGCATCACTTACCAGGTTTTCATCTGACCAACATCTCGCCTCAAATTCTATTATCATGTTACTCAATGCTTCTATTGTCACGCCAAGATCCGGCTGATCTTCCTCTTGTAGCGTTAAATACCGTTTAGCTAGCGTCACCTGTTCACATTCAAGTTCGGTTTCAATCCGGCCTGCGTCTAATATTTTTTTGATATTAGGTTCGCTTAATTCGAAGTGGTGTTTGCCCTGAACCATTTTTCTATCGTGTTTGTGTTGTTTTTGAAAGTCCTTACATACTCTTCGTGTGTCCCAGCCCATAAAACCTCAGCCCGATTTCTTCCAATATGTATAAAAATCAGGGTTCTGTGGACATGTAAGTTGAAGAAGTATAACCCTTTGCTGTGAACCCGGTCTGCGTCTTTTCTGATTTTCAGTAGTTCATCAACAGATGTTATTGCGTCTCCCCCCAGGTCGTCGATCAATTGATCAACAGCCTGTATTAAACGCTTATTACCAAGATTTTTCTTTTTAAGCTGCGTAAGCTTCCTCTTACCTTCGATATGCATCGGCCGACACTACAATTTAATAAAAGTTCTACTAAAAAGTGAACTTTCGGTTTTTGGACTTTCTATTGATACGCCGATTCTGAAAAAGGTAACTGGATAATTATTTTGGATACAAAAAAAGCGGCACCTCCCGCATTGGGGAGGCGCCGCTCCGGATACTTATGTATTTGAACCTTAATTAACTGTTAGGATACGTTCTACTTTTTGGTCGGCCAGTTCGAACGTTTTGGCTTGAACTTCATTGCCGCTGATAATTTCCAGCTTGTATTTGCCGGGCTCCATGGCATCGAGATTCAGGGTACGTCCGAATTTTTTGTGGTCTTTCGAAACGGTCTCACGGTACACCACGACTCCTTCGGCATCTCTGAGCAGTAATGTTGTTTTTGAATCGGTGGCGCCTTTGTCGACGAGGACATTGATTTTACCGGTTTTGGTGGCGTAAATGCCTGTTCCGAAAGTGGAAGCTTTTTTGGCTTCTTTGTCTCCCGCCTGGGCTGTGAAAGAAGCGGCTAAGAGCGCAAACGCGCAGATGAAGGTTTTAACTGTTGTTTTCATGGCTGTTTTATTTTTATGGCTATAAATTTTGTTCTATTTCCAGAACACGACAAAGGTAAAAGCATGCTCGCGTACGATGTGAATCAAAGTACACGAGCGGAATTTCGGGTGGGACAAGTGGTTGATTCCCAGCATAAGCAATTGAACGGTATCTCATGGCTATTTTTCAAAAATGTAACCAAGAGACGTAAGGCAGGACAGGAGTGTTGCTTGGGAAAGTGTTAATAACTGTTAAAAAAAAACGGCCCTCCATCTGTGGGGGCCGCTTTTAACTAAAACTAAAACCGAAACTATTCTTTTTCTACAAAGTCCATATCCTTTGTAAATGTCTCTTCCAGGAAATATAAGGCTATCAACGCCACTACGGCTGTTGCTATACCTATTGCCAGCCCGGCCTGGATCACTCCGAGGTCAGGTTTGAAACTCACAAACAATGCCGCCAGCGGGATAGTCGCACCGCGTACGAAATTGGGCACCGTCGTTGCGACGGTTGCGCGCAGGTTTGTACCAAACAATTCTGCCGCAATGGTAATAAATAATGTCCAATAACCATTGCAGAACCCGAGCAAGGTACAAATCAAGTAGAAGGAGAACAAATCTTGCATCGGAATAAGCAAATACCCGATTACCATTGCAAGCGATAGCATGATAAACAGCCTGATCACTTTTTTCCTGCTGCGCATATACTGGCTGAGTAAACCACTGACGATATCTCCGCCAACCTGCCCTGAAAAAGCCAGCATCACCGCCTTGCCTGCGTTGATACCCTCAATGCCTTTAGCCGCCCCGAATTCGGGCGAAAAGGTTATGAGAATTCCCACTACGAACCAGATCGGCAGACCGACAAGGATCGCCATCAGGTATTTGCCGAGGCGTTTCCCGTTGGTGAGGATCATGAAAATATTTCCGCGGTCCACCGAGCGTTCCTTTGCATGTTTGAACATGCCCGATTCAAATACATTGAAACGCAATACCAAAAGTAGCAAACCCATTCCGCCTCCTACAAAATAAGAGATGCGCCACGCAAATAAATCGGCGACGAAGTAAGCTAAAATCGCCCCCAAAACCCCGAGGGTAGCCACCAATGTGGTGCCATATCCGCGTATCTCTTTGGGTAATACCTCTGTTACCAAGGTAATACCGGCTCCGAGCTCACCTGCCAGCCCTACACCCGCAATAAAGCGAAGAAGGGCGTACTGATCAAGCGATGTGACAAAGCCGTTGCCAATGTTGGCCAGTGAATACATGATAATCGACCCGAAAAGAACGGAAAGCCGGCCCCTTTTATCCGCAATCACTCCCCACAACACGCCGCCGATCAGCATTCCAGCCATTTGGTAATTCAATAAACTGATGCCTTCGGTCAGCAACTGATCGTCAGCGACGTTCAGCGCTTTCAGACTCGGCACCCGCACCACACTGAACAAAAAAAGGTCGTACATGTCGACCAGGTAGCCCAATGCAGCCACTATTACAGGTATTTGCAACAACTGCGAAAGCAGCGAAGGTTGGGGATTATTGGTTGTTGTTGACATAGGGTTAGGTTTTACTTCGGCTTTCGGCTGTCAGCCGTCGGCTTGGGGTTAATATAAATGTCAATCAATTCTTTTTTTACCGCTGAATTGTCAAGTCAGGTGTAGTCATTTATTGTCAGGTATTGTCAAGTGTGGTCAAGTGTAGTCACTTGAGAAATACATATTCTTTCTAACAACCCCTGACAATTTCTTGACAATACTTGACTATCAGTGACTACGCCTGACCATACCTGACATACTTGACCCACCTTACAGCCTGTCAATCAGCATCCCGCCGTCCACGCCGATCACCTGGCCGGTGGAGTAGGGGAAATCACCTCTGGTTAATGACGCAACGGCTTTGCCCACGTCCTCGGGCGTGCCCCAACGGGGTTGCAATGCAATGCCGCTCTGGAACAGGTTATCGTATTTCTCCTGTACCTTGGAAGTCATGTCGGTGGAAATAATACCCGGACGGATTTCATAAACCGGGATATTGTACTCAGCCATTCTCACAGCAAAAAGCAGGTTGGTCATGGCGAGCCCGGCTTTTGAAATACAATATTCTCCACGATTGATCGAGGCTACTGTGGCAGAAATGGATGTTACGAAAATGATCGCTGCTTCAAATGCATGGTTGTCCTGCTTGGCCGCCGCCATGCGTTTGCCGATGGCCTGGGTAAAAAAGAATGGGCCTTCGAGGTTGGTCGTCATTACTTCCTGGTAATTCTCGACGGTGGTTTCGAGAATGTCGAGCCTCACACGCGGCGCTATACCTGCATTATTGACGAGCAGGTTGATCTGCCCGAAAACAGAATAGGCCTTTTCGATAATGGCTTTCCGGTCGGTCGCGCTGGCGATGCTTCCCTGGCAATAGGCTACTTCTGCGCCCAGTTCGCGCAATTCGTTGAGCGCATCAGCAGCGCCCGCTTCGTCGCGAACGCCATTGATGGCCAGGTTATATCCTTCTTTGGCAAGGGCTTTGGCAATGCCAAAACCGATACCCCGGCTTCCGCCGGTGATTAATGCGGTCTTTTTCATAGTTCTTGTACGTCAACCCATTGGCGTTTTTCCCAGCTTTCAAGACCTTTTTCGGCCAACTGCACACCGCGCGCTCCTGCTTTCAAATCCCAGGGGAATGGCTCGTCTTTTACAATATGTTTGAGGAAAAGCTCCCATTGCGCTTTGAATGCATTGTCGTAAATCTCCTGCTCAGGCACTTTCGACCAGCCGTCGAAGAACGGGATCGGTTGAGCGATGTCGGGGTTCCAAACAGGTTTAGGTGTATTGCCGTAATGCTGGATGTAGCAATCACGCAGACCGGCCACAGCCGAGCCATGTGTGCCGTCCACTTGCAATGTGAGCAGGTCGTCGCGGCGCACACGTACCGTCCACGATGAGTTGAAATGCGCGATTACATCACCTTCCAGTTCGAATGTAGCATAGCAGGCATCGTCGGCAGTACATTTATAGGTATTGCCATTCTCGTCTACGCGCTCGGGAATGTGTGTGGCGCCCAGGCAGGAAACGGCTTTTACATTTCCAAACAGATTATCCAGCACGTAGCGCCAGTGACAGAGCATATCCACGATGATACCGCCATCGTCTTCCTTGCGGTAGTTCCATGAAGGGCGCTGCGCCGGAATGCTGGTTCCTTCAAATACCCAGTAACCAAACTCGCCGCGTACCGAAAGAATCTTTCCGAAGAAACCGGCTTCCATCAGTCTTTTCAGCTTTACCATGCCCGGAAGCCAGAGTTTGTCCTGCACCACACCATTTTTCAAACCGGCTTTGGTGGCCAGTTCATACAACTCCAATGCCTCTTCGGTAGTGGTACCGGTCGGTTTTTCACAATAAATATGTTTTCCGGCCTTGATAGCCTTTTTTACAGCTGCTGCACGGCGACCGGTTACCTGCGCATCGAAATAGATCTGGTAATGCGGATCGGACATCACCGAATCCAGGTCGGTGGTATATTTCTGCACACCCGATTGCTTGCAAAGCGCTTGCAGCTTAGCCTCGTTGCGCCCTACCAGGATCGGGTCGGGCATGATCACTTCGTCGGAAGAGATTTTTACACCGCCTTGCTCGATAATGGCTTTGATTGAACGCAGCAAGTGCTGGTTGGTACCCATACGGCCGGTTACGCCGTTCATGATAATGCCAATGGTATGTGTTGTCATTGTTGTTTTTGTTTAATGGCGCGAAGCTCCTGCTTCGTGCCCGCTATGTTGGAGGCCTCCGGCCGACTTGATTTACGTTACGCTTACTGATGCCGGCCAGAGGCCTGCGAATAATTTGCACGAAGCAAGAGCTTAGCTCCATTTGCGATTACACCGTTCTGACAAACGATTCGGTTATCTCGCTGAGGAACAAATGCTGGTCTTTTGCCCAATGGATGTTCGAGAAAATCTCCACTTCACAAAAGCCGTTGAAACCCGTAGCTTCCACCCAGCCCCGGATCTTTTTCAAATCAATACATCCTTCACCCATTAAGCCGCGGTCATTCAAAAAGTCGATGGTATTTACTTTCCAGTCGCAGACGTGGTAGGCGAGCAGGTTGCCATTCGCCCCGCAGCGTGCGATCTCTCTTTCGAGGTCGGCGTCCCACCACAAATGGTAGACATCCACCGCCACTCCGACGAAAGGTGACTTGAAATATTCTGCCATATCATTGGCTTGCGCCATGGTGTTAATGGCTGAGCGATCGGCGGCGTACATCGGGTGCAATGGCTCGATCGCGAGTTTGACACCCAGTTTCTCTGCCAGCGGCAAAATGGCAGCAATGCCTTCGCGGATCTGGTTGCGCGACGTTTCCAGCGGCTGATCAGGAGAAGCGCCGCACACCAGTACGATCATGGGCGCTCCCAAAGCTGCGGCTTCTCCGAGGAGCTTGCGGTTATGATCGATCGCCTGCGCGCGCCCGGCGCTGCTCGTATGCGGGAAAAAACCGCCGCGTACGTAAGAGACAATTTCCAACCCGGCAGCGCGGATGACCTCACCCGCGCGGTGCGGCCCGATCCCTTCCGTCGCATTCTGCCAGACGCTAATGCCTTTTACGCCGGCGGCAGCGTAGTTTTCCACCGCCTCCGAAAGTCCCCAGGGCTTGGTTGTAATGGTGTGGATACAGCACCGGTCGAGTGTTATGTTTTCCAATTTATTGTGGTTACTTATTGGTTTTAGGTAATTGTGCTTTGTTACTTTCAGCCTGAGCGGAGTCGAAGGCGTTTGCACAAGAGCCTTCGACTTCGCTCAGGCTGACAGTAACGTTAATTCTTCTGCGCGGCGCCCCGGGCGGTCGAAGGCAGACAATAATGTTATTTCACTGCGCCGAGGTACGAGTAATAAGGCAGCCCCTTGTTGATCCGGTGCAGGTAAAGCGCTACTTCCCTTGCGTGGTAATCGCCCCACATGCTCGACTCGCCATTTGGAATTTTTTGCCCGGCAGGTACATTATCCCAGCCGTTCGGACGGTGGTAAATGGAGTGCAGTATCAATCCCTGATGGGTAGGATCAGTTGAGAGATAAGGCTCGGCAAAAAGTGAATCCACGGCTGTGAGCCCGGCTTGCCAGTAGCGGTTTCCGGCTTCGTTCTGGCCTTTGTCGTTCAGATATTTGCCCAAACGGAGCAGCCCTTGTGCGCCAATGGCTGCGGCCGAGCTGTCGATCGGTTCGAATTCGTTGTAAGGATCGGAAGTTCTGGAAGTGTAATCGCCCAGTTTATGAATTTGTGGAGCGCCTGTATCCCAGTATGGAATGCCGTCGGATGCTGTATTGTCAATGTAAAAATCGCAGGTAGCTTGTGCTGCTTTGAGGTAAATGCGCTCGATTTCGGCGCGGCCGCCCAGCGGTGCCAGTTCTGCGTCGGAGAAGCTGGCAAGCGATTCGAGCTGTTCGGCAAAACCTACCATCGCCCACGCGAGGCCGCGCGTCCAGGTGGTGAAGCCCGAGAAGCCCTGCTGCGAGTTAGGGCAGCGGTAGTTGCCGTCATTGGTATTGAACACGCTTTCGTGCGCGGTACGGCCCCAGAGGTCGTAGCTATCGCGGCCCTCGCCGTAGTAAACCGAGTAGTTGGCCGTAGCGATGGAATGTAGCGTCCCGCGTTCGAGCAGGCTGGTTTTCAGGTCATTTTCCCCCATGTAGCTGTGTCCGAGCAGGTGCGAGACCATCAATGCGCGCACCGAGCGGATCGTATCGACAAACAACGAGTGCGGCCCGTTGAATGAATGGATGAAACCCTGGCCATTTTTAATGCTCGTCCAGCGGCGCGCCTGTACCGCTCCGGATACTTTCAGCGCGATCTCATAGAAGTTGCGTTCCCATTCGTTTTCCGCAATTACACCTTCATTCATCAGGCGCAGCAAGTTGCCGTACGTGCTTACATTGTTGAAACCATGGTCGTGGACACCGAAATGTCCTACGTGCGAGGCCATGAAATCTAGGGTGTTCTTGCGCGCGCTGGCGAGGTAGCTTTCGTTGCGGGTAGCATCAAATTGCAATACTTCCGCGCCATACTGGAATCCCTGCGTCCATTCCGTCCAGCCGCGGAGGGTGTATTTGCCATTCACGGTGAAAACCGGGGTTCCTTTTGAATTGTCGTACTCCTTATTGATGAGTTTGATTTTTTCGCCGGAAACCTCCCAGAAACGGTCGAGTTTGGATTGGAGTGAAGCAGTGGTCAGTTCGTTTTTTATCTGCATAACTGATATCGATAGTATTATTTAGCCATTTTAATTTTGGATAATACAAAGATATTTGCAGCAAAAAGCGATAGCAAGGTACAAATTTGCTATTAAATGGTACTTTTCCGAACATGCTCGCGATACTCGTTCGGGGTGAGACCGGTTTTCTTTTTGAAGATGCGGCTGAAATAGGACGGGTCGTCCATGTGGATGTGATAGGCAATTTCCTTACTGCTTAGATTGGAGAATACCAGTAGCCGTTTGGCTTCGAGCAGCAGCTTGTCAAGAATGTATTCCTGGCAGGAAATGCCGAGGTGTTTTTTGATGATTTTACTCAGGTAATCAGGTGTGACCGATAGCTGGCTGGCATATTGCTGGACTTCATGCATTTGCCTGAAATTCTTTTCCACCAGTTCCTGAAAGCGACCTGCGAGTTCGGGAACGGAAAGGGCAGGCGACTCAGCCGGCTGCGCATTGTGCTGGGTCAGGAAAGCACATTTTTGTAATAACAGTCCTAAATACCTGCCGATCAGCGCCTGGTCGGTCTCCGCGCTCAAATGATCGGTGACCATGTTTTCGAGGATGTTGTGAAAATAATGCTTGTCGCCGTCCGACAGCGTGATAATAGGCTGCCTGCGCGCTGGCTGAAAGAACGGCAACTGCGAGAGCGACGGGTTCATCGGGTTATAGAACGTGTAAAAATCCTCCGAAAACGCGACGATATACCCCTGGAAAGAGCTCGAAAACGTAAGTAAATGCACCTGTCCCGGTGTCAGGAAATGGAGACCGGCTCCCTGGATGTTATAAGAATGAAAGTCGATTTCGTGAAAACCCTGACCTTCTTCGATGAAAAGGATCTCGTAGTACGTATGCCGGTGCGGGGCGTCGGTCGGGAGCGGGGTAATGGGTAGCGATACCGGCCCTTCCTGCGGAACGTCAGTACTATTTTTAAATCTGAAAATCTTTAATGCGGGTACCTGGCTGGGCGTTTTGGGAAGCGAATGGACTGGGATTGCATCAGACACGAAAACCATGCATCAAGACTTTTTCAAATTCATTAACCGTTTCAAAAGCCACGCGGCCAGCAGAACTACCAGTGCCAATGCGATGACCGGCAGAAATACCGCCAGGCCCGACAAGCCGAATGACGCGACATTCTCGGCCGTAGAAACCACCGGATTACCGAGACCAGCCGTTGTTTTGGACGAAAGAAGTCGCAAAATACCCGTACCCGCCTGCACCAGCCCGGCTGTGCCGCCGCCGAGGATCAGTCCTAATCCCCAATGTAACATCGGGCTGTCGATTTCGATAAATGAGGTGGTTAGTAACGTGCCGGCGACCACGGCTGCCGGTGTCGCAACGGTGTCGAGCAGGTTGTCCACAAATGGAATGTAGTATCCGGCGATTTCCAGTAAGGTGGCCGTGCCCAACGCGAAGAAGGCGGTCCAGGTGCTTAACCACCCGAACTGTTCTCCCGGCGTGATCCAGCCGTTCATGGCGGCGATATTGGCGACCAGCATGGGCAGGAATATCCTGAATCCGCAGCTCGCGCTCAGACCAATTCCCAGGCATAAACTTAGAAACAGCTCCATTTTGACTAGTTCGAGGCTTTAAAACGTTAATGTAGTGTATTTGAAAAAGATATGCGTCGATTGGTAGATTTTTTATCCCCTTTGTGACATTTTCTACCTTTGCTTTGTTGATCCAAGACAACCACTGTATTACCTAATAGCTACCCGGTGAACCAGGAAACCAAAAGCGGCCAGATATTCGATCTTCCCACCCTAAGGCGTCTATACACATTCGTTCGACCTTATCAGAAGCAGTTTTATCTGCTTATTGCCATTATTTTGCTCAATGCAGTACTGGCACCGTTGACGCCCCTGCTGATCAGGTACACCATCGACACACCGATCGCGAACGGGGATTATTCGCAGCTGACGGTAATGCTGATCGTGATGTTGGTGGTGACGTTGTTCCAGGGGTTGGCGCAATTCTGGAATACGTATATGTCGGGCTGGCTGGGACAGTACATTATCCGCGATATCCGGGTGCAGCTGTATCAGAAGATCATCGGTTTAAGGCTTAAATTTTTTGATAACACCCCCATCGGCCGACTCGTAACCCGGACCATTTCCGACGTGGAAACCCTTTCCAATGTATTCAGCGACGGTATGGCTGCCATTGCGGGGGATATTCTGCAACTGGTATTGATCATCGCCGTGATGTTCTACACCGACTGGAAGCTTTCGGTTATCAGCCTTTCGATGATCCCGCTGATGCTTTTCTGTACTTATGTTTTCAAGGAAAAGATCAAAGACTCGTTCAACGAGGTGCGTGCCGCCGTTTCCAATCTCAATGCATTCGTGCAGGAGCACATTACGGGAATGGGAATCGTGCAGATTTTCAGTAGCGAGGATATTGAATATAAGAAGTTCAGGGAGATCAACAAGGTGCACCGCAATGCGAACATCCGGTCTATCCTTTATTACTCGGTGTATTATCCGGTTGCGGATGTAATTGCCGCGGCGGGTACCGGTCTGGTCGTCTGGTACGGTTCGAAACAGATACTGGATGCCGAGATCACATTTGGTACGGTTACGGCATTTGTGATGTTTATCAACCTCTTCTTCCGCCCGATCCGTCAACTCGCCGACCGTTTCAACACGCTGCAAATGGGGATCGTCAGTACCGACCGCATTCTAAAACTGCTCGATAGCGACGAATATACTTCCAATGAAGGCACATTTGCGCCCGAATCCATTAAGGGTAATGTGGAGTTCAAAAACGTTTGGTTTGCTTACAATGAGGAGGAGTACGTTTTAAGGGATATTAATTTTAAAGTAAAAGAGGGAGAGACCATTGCCTTTGTGGGCGCCACTGGTGCAGGGAAGTCCTCGATAATTAACCTGCTGACCCGTTTTTATGATATTAACAAAGGGAATATCTACGTCGATGACGTTGAGGTGCATGATTATGAGCTGAATGCATTGCGCAAACATATCGGGGTGGTGTTGCAGGACGTATTCCTTTTTTCGGATACTATTGAAAACAACATCCGGCTTGGCGACGAAAGCATTACGCATGAAAAAATAGTCGAAGCTGCGAAGCTCGTGGGAGTGCATGATTTTATCGAGCGCTTGCCGGGTGGCTATACCTATAATGTGATGGAACGCGGCGCGACGCTTTCGGTAGGGCAGCGACAACTCATTTCGTTCGTACGCGCGATGGTGCACGAGCCGAAGATCATCGTGCTCGATGAGGCCACGTCATCCGTTGATAGTGAAACGGAAGAATTGATTCAGCACGCGATCGAAAACTTAATGCACGGGCGAACAGCCATTGTGATCGCTCACCGGTTATCGACCATCCAGGAGGCCGACAAGATCATTGTGGTCGACAAAGGGAGGATCATAGAGGAAGGTAACCATGAGCAACTGCTCGAAAAAGACGGCGCTTATGCGAATTTATACCGGATACAGTACAAGGAGGTGCATAAGATTGGGACTTTGTAGATGTTTAGGCTGTAAGCTTTAGGCTATAAGCTGTAAACTTGACGCGCTTATAGCTTATAGCCTAAAGCTTACAGCTTAAATTCAATTCCTCTTCGCAGTATCCAAAGGAATCGGCGGGGGGCCGATCAGGAATTCATCTTCTTCGTTCTGTTTGGCCGGCGTAGTGTCGCCTTCTATTCCAAGCGAGTCACTCACAGCCGGTGCCCATTGCGTAGGACAGTTGTATGTTTTGGATATTTTAAAGCTAGGCTTCGGGAATGGCCCCGGTTCGACGGATTTGTCTTTATAGACCTTTTCGAGGAAAGCCCCTACGAGTGGCAAAGCCGTTTTGGCCCCCTCACCGAGATTGGTGGTCCGGAAGTGAATGCTGCGGTCGTCGCCGCCTACCCAGGCGCCCACCACGAGGTCGCGCGTGACGCACATAAACCAGCCATCGGAGTTGTTGGATGTCGTTCCGGTTTTGCCGCCCAGCTCGTTGCCGTTCAGCGTCACATTGAACCTCCACCGGATGCTTCCCGAAGTACCACCGCCTTCTTCCACACCTGCACGCAGCATTTGAAGCATCAGGAACGCCGATTCTTCACGGATCGCCTGACGGTGCTCTGCCTGAAACTCCTCGATTACTTTGCCATTGCTATCCTCGATTTTGGTTACGAGAATAGGTTGGGTATAGGTCCCATTGTTAGCGAACACACCATAAGCCGCAACCATATCATAAAGCGACACGTCGAATGGTCCCAAGCCGATGGACGGAACCGCTTTCAATGGCGTGGTAATCCCCATTTTCTTGGCATAGCGGACCACATTTGCCGCGCCCACCTGGTCGGTAAGTTCTGCCGTAACCGAGTTAATGGATTGTGCCAATGCCCGGCGGAGCGTCATAGGAGCGTAGGTGTAAGTTCCGGTCGCGTTCCGCGGTTTCCATATCTTCTCTTCGCCGTCTTCTTCGTAGGTCTTCTCAAATGGCTTGTCTACGATCTCGTCGCAGGGATTCATATTGAATGAAGAATCGTCGATTGCGGTCGTGTATACAAACGGCTTGAAGGTAGAACCGGGCTGTCTTTTGCCCTGCTTCACCGCGTCATATTTGAAATAATTGTAGTCCAAACCACCCACCCAGGCCTTGATCTGCCCGGTTTGCGGGTTCATCGCCATCATGCCGGCCCGGAGGATACGCTTGTAATAATCAAGCGAGTCCATGGAGCTCCAGTATTTTTTCATTTCCCCGCTGTTTTTCCAATCGTAGACGGTCATTGTGTCCTTTTTGTTGAGATAGTAGGTCACACTGTCGGGATTGTTCGGGAATTTAGCGGCCAATGCGCGGTACTTACTGGTACGTTTTACAACGGTCGGGAGGAAGTCGGTGATTTCGTTGCCGTCCTCGTCTCGCCATGGGTTCTGATTACGCCAGTGGTCTTCGAAAACGCGTTGTAGCTGCTTCATTTTCTGAGTCATGGCCTCTTCGGCGTCTTCCTGCATGCGCGAGTCGATGGTAGTGTAGATTTTCAAGCCATCGGTGTAGAGGTCATAACCATTTTCGTCCCCCCATTTTTTGACAAAATCAACTACCGCATTCTTGAAATAATTGGCATTGCCGTCGTAAGGTGTTTCGAATTTGGTTTTCAATTCAATCGGCAACGCACTGATTGAATCGGCCTGTTTAGCGCTCAGGTAGCCGTATTTGCGCATCTGGTCGATCACCACATTGCGACGTTCGAGCGAGCGCTTCATGTTGCGGATCGGGTTGTAGGTCGTGGTCGCTTTTTGAAGCCCTACCAATACCGCCGATTCCTGTACGTTCAGGCTGTCGGGAGATTTGCTGAAATAGGATTTGGCAGCGGTGTTAATTCCATAGGTATTGTTCCCGTAATCGACCGTGTTGAAATACATGGTCAGGATTTCTTCTTTGGTAAAATTCCTTTCCAATTTAATGGCCGTAAGCCATTCTTTGGTTTTATAAATCAATGTGCCGAGGCCGGGAACATAGCCCAGTAACCCGCGTGCCCCCGACTTACGTGTTTTGAAAAGCTTTTTGGCGAGCTGCTGCGTAATGGTACTACCTCCCCCGCGATCCGTAGCACCGGTAACAATACCCCAGGCCACGCTGGCCATGGCTTTATAATCGATGCCCGAGTGCCGGTAGAAACGTGCGTCCTCGGTAGCGATCAATGCTTTGACGAGGTTTGGAGAAATTTGTTTGTAGGGAACTGGTGTCCGGTTTTCGGTATAAAACTTGCCGATCATGACGCCGTCGGCCGTGTAGATTTCCGATGATTGCGCCACTTTCGGGTTTTGCAAATCTTCCACGCTGGGCATACTGCCCATTAGCCAGAGGAAGTTGGTTTCCACACAGAAAATGTAGAGCGCAAATGCCACGATACCGTACACGATCGTCTTCCAGACTGTTACGATCGGGCGGTAATATTTAGAGCTGGTATCCACATGGGCTTCCCACCAGTTGCGCACCGACTCTTTATTTTGCCGGTAGGAATGAAAAAGCTCGTCGGCTTTGGGTTTACCGGTTACAAGCGAAGTGATTTTATAAGCAATCCTGTTGATGAGTGTGGAGAGACGCGACCGGAATGTCCGGAACAACGTTCTGATTGTGTTAAAAAACGATCGGATAACTTCCATCAAACGTTTTGGTTCGTAATGTGTCAAAGATAAGAAAAGCCGGATAGATATGATTCAATCCGGCTTTTTCTAAGATTTATTCTATTCAGCTTTGTGAAATTTCAATGCAGCTCCGTTCATGCAGTAACGAAGTCCTGTCGGTTTGGGGCCGTCGTTGAAAACGTGCCCGAGGTGTCCGCCGCAGGTTCTGCAAACCACTTCCGTGCGGATCATGCCATGACTTTTATCCACAATTTCTTCCACATTTTCTTTGGCTACGGGCATAAAGAAGCTCGGCCAGCCCGAACCTGAATCATATTTGGCCTCGGAACTGAAAAGCGGTGTCCCGCATGCTGCGCATACGTAGGTGCCTTCTTCCTTATTGTCATTATAAGGATGTGAAAATGGCCGCTCGGTACCCTTGTCGAACAGAACGAAGCATTGCTGGCCTGTCAGTTCCTGCTGCCATTCTTCCCTGGTCTTTTGTATTTCTCTCATGGATTTGTTTTTTAGGAATGGTCGGGAAAATCGTACCATATCCCCTGATAACGTTGAAGCGGAATTTATCGTTTAGAAAAAATGCGGCGAATCCATGAATCCCGCGGCGGCCAGCATTGGTTTTGGGATTCGGGTGGTTTGCGGAAAAGGCCGCCGGAAATACCGAAATACAAGTTGAACGACCTCGGGTTACCGATGTTCAGAAGCCCGGTAAGGTGGTCGGTGCCGATCCAAAGCGGCCCAATGCGACCGGCAAGCCCGATTGCCGGAGAGCGGTAGCGGTTCATGAGCGACAAAGGGACCGATATTTCGTACCATTTGTGCTCGTAGCGGGGGGTAACGCCGATGTAAGACTCCGCTTTCATACCAAATGCACCCTGTGGAATGAGGTTCTGCACCCAAAGGCCATTGACATACACATTCGGTTTTACATTATAATCCACGCTAGCCTGGAATGCCATCGGCAATACCGATTTGAAATTCGGCGCGATCGGCTGGCCACCATCCAGCGAAGAGTTGATCGCATTGAAAATGCCTTCGGAGCCTTTGAGCTTCTGGAATGTGTCGTATCTGAATTCCTTGTTTGTCGTGTGGGTTTCCTGTTGCAGGATATAAGCCGGGTTCTTGAAATGAACGCGGCCGATATCCGTCAGCGAAACGGCTATCCGGTAGAGGTATTTGTTTTTCGATGCGTCGCGTTTGCGTTCGCCTCTTTCGCGATAAGTAGCTTTGTGAACGTCGGGCCGGTATTCGTAAACAGCCCCTAGGTCGAAGCCCCAGCCGCTTCCCGGAGGTGCGCCGCCAAGGAGCCAGGCAGGCGATGGCTTGACGTTCTGAAAACCTTCGTCGCGCGTAAGCGCATAGCGTACGTTGATTTCATTGACGCTGATATACTGCCGCTTGTTTTCCCAGGCGGGATCGGGCTGAATATCGTACGATGAATTTTCGATAATAGCATGGGCATTATACAGGCCGATCAATCTTTTGACCGTGAAACCTACTTTGAGGTAATCCGTTTCATCATCGAAAACCGTACCGCCCAGCGTAAGGGCTATCTCGCCAAGGCCGTTCAAATGCAACTGACCTGACTGATGTTCATAGACCTGCTCCTGCAACTCTTTGAGCTGCGTGGTTTTGCTGATGAGGCGGGCCAATGGCTCGGTTACCTGCGTGGTATTGAGGATATAACGGGCCCGTGATGAAATTCCGACACCGACGCGTCCCTTGAACATATTGAACATGATCGATGGCAGGCGTGTATCGCCGCCGGCGTTCATGTACTTCTTGTTGCCATTCAATTTTTCGCCCAGGTAGGAGCGGGGGAACAGCAACATGCCTCTTTCATTATAGTATTTGGCGGGCACGGTTCCTGTGATCAGGCTCAGGAAGGAGTAGGGCGCCTCGTATTTGACGTGGTTGTTGGCGGTGTAAAACTGAGTGCCGACGAGGTTTACATATAAGCTGTAACGACTGTCGGCCACAAAAGCCGGATTATGATACAATGCGTTCGTTCCGGCAAAATTGCTCATGGCCGTGCCAGGCAAATGCTGGGCTTGGGCGTTGATGGTTAATCCGCAGACCAGTCCTAATATGGATAACCAACTTTTTTGCATAGGGAACGTGATTCGGTGGGGGAGCCGACATTTAATCTGGTTACAAAGAAAACGCTAACAGCATTGACTTGCAACAAAGTTTACTGAATGGGTAAAGAATATTCCATAACGTTGGGCGGCATGATTTTAATACGAAGGAAATGCGCAAACGGTTGCTCTTTGGTAACTTGTCACCGTCAGCTATTTAGGTCGCTTTTGGCTTTTTCCGGGAAATTAAAGATAAAGTCGGGTGTAGGTGCTTGTTGGTATTTGTTTTGTTAATTCATACATTGACCATATATTGTTCTGTGAACTATCGGTATTGACTTATTCAAATTTTGAATTGTATGAATTTTTCATTTTCTAATTATCAAATAGAAAATTTCTTCGATGAGATGTTTACTCCGGGTGGCGAAATACGTCCGGGCTATGAGCATTTAAAGAATAAATTTGAAAACCTCACGCACGAGGACCTTACCAATCGCCAGCTTGCTACCGAACGTGCGCTGTTATCGATGGGCATTACTTTCAATGTGTATTCTGAAGGAGAAGGTACCGAGCGCATTATGCCGATCGATATTATTCCGCGGGTGCTGTCGAATGCGGAGTGGGAATGGCTTGAAAAAGGGCTGAAACAGCGTATCAAGGCATTGAACATGTTTATTGACGATGTTTACAATGACCAGAATATATTGAATGACGGCGTGGTCCCGCGGGAATTGATCGAGTCGAGCAAGTGCTTTCTCAAACCCTGCATCGGTCTGAAACCACCGAAAGGTATCTGGTGCCATATTACCGGCACAGACCTGATCAAAGGTGACGATGGCACGTTTATGGTGCTGGAAGATAACCTGCGCTGCCCGTCAGGGGTTTCCTACATGCTGGAAAACAGGGAATTGTCGAAACAGATTTTCCCGGATGTGCTCGCGCGCACAGGTGTGAGGCCCGTATCCGACTATCCGACGCGCCTGTTGCAGATGTTGCAACACCTCGCCGACCGTCCTAATCCGACCGTGGCCGTGCTTACGCCCGGAATTTACAACTCGGCTTATTTCGAGCATTCATATCTGGCACAGCAAATGGGCGTAGAGCTCGTGGACGCGCGCGACCTGGTGGTATCGGACGGATATGTTAAAATGCGGACGACCAACGGTTTACAGATCGTCGATGTGATCTATCGCCGTATCGACGATACTTTCATGGATCCGGAGTCGTTCCGCGAGGACTCGCTGATTGGTATTCCCGGAATATTCGAAGTGTACAAAAAAGGGCGTGTCGCATTGGCCAATGCGCCTGGAACGGGGGTGGCCGATGACAAGGTGGTATATGCTTATGTGCCGCGTATCATCAAATATTATCTCGGTGAAGAGGCGATTATCCCCAATGTGAGAACCTACATCTGCGGAGAAGAGGAAGATATGAATTATGTTCTTGAGAATATCTCACAATTGGTTGTAAAAGAAGCCAATGAGGCTGGCGGTTACGGAATGCTCATCGGGCCCAAGGCGACGGAAGAAGAGCATGAACTTTTCCGTCAGAAAATAAAAGACAATCCACGGAATTATATTGCTCAACCAACGATTTCTCTATCAAGAGTGCCTTGTATGGTCGAAGGGCATGCGGAAGGACGGCATGTTGACCTCCGGCCTTACATATTATATGGCGACGATATTAACGTAATCCCGGGCGGGCTTACCCGTGTAGCGTTGCGCAAAGGGTCGCTTGTGGTGAACTCCTCGCAGGGTGGTGGCGGAAAGGACACCTGGGTATTGTATTAAGTTATCATTAACAGTTACTGGCAGTCTGTTCATGGTAGCGGTTTATGTATTTTTTTGATAAACCTTGTTTGAACTGCCTGAATTGAAATAGTCAGTAACTTAAATGATTCAACAATGCAACGCCATATAACCGGATGGTTCAGTCCGGCGCTTAACAAAGAAATGGAAATTGCTGTTTACGGACATTATGGAGTTGCACTTCTGATGATTCCCACCGCAGCATCGGATTACCTGGAATACGAACGAAATGGGTTAATCGACGCTATTGAGCCTTATATTTATTCAGGAAAGGTAAAAGTTTACTGTATCAATAGCATCAATGCAGAAAGCTGGCTGAATCCCTACATGCATGGTTACGACAAAGCGGTCCGGCATCAGGCTTTCAACGATTACGTGATCAAAGAGGTGGTGCCGTTCATAAAGGAGGATTCCAGTCCGACGAATGAGATCATCGCTGCTGGCGCCTCATTCGGCGCCTTGCACGCCGCTAATCTGTTTTTCAAACATCCGGATTCTATTCATGGGGTGATTGCCATGAGCGGCTGTTATGACCTGAGCGTGTATACCGACGGCTATTATGATGATAATGTGTATTTCAACTCTCCGGTGCATTATCTGCAGAACCTGAAAGCCGAATGGCATCTGCAAATGTACCGCGATAGCCGTCACATTCATTTTGTTACAGGTTCGGGCGCATATGAGGTACCCGACTATTCGAAACATATATCGTCAATCCTGACTTCGAAGAATGTGCCACACGAGCTGGATATCTGGGGAAGCGACATTCCTCACGAATGGTGGGCCTGGAAAAAAATGCTTCCTTATTATCTCGAAACAAGATTTTGATACAGTTTTTAAAAGCAAACGCCCTGAAATGTGATCATTTCAGGGCGTTTGCTTTTAAAATATTCCAGATCAGGCTCCTTCGAACTGGCGCAGGAACCTTACGTCGTTTTCTGTAAACAATCGAAGGTCGTTGATACCATAGCGGAGCATCGTGATCCGTTCGATGCCCATTCCGAATGCGAAACCGGTGTATTCTTCACTGTCGATGCCGCAGTTTTCCAGTACGTTAGGGTCGACCATCCCCGAACCTGCGATTTCAACCCAGCCGGTATGCTTGCAAACATTGCAGCCCTTTCCTTTACATATAAAGCATGAAACGTCGATTTCGGCGCTTGGCTCAGTAAATGGAAAGTAGGAAGGCCGAAGGCGGATCGTAGAATCCTTCCCGAACATTTCTTTCGCGAAGTGGTATAATGTATCTTTCAGGTCTTTGAAACTCACATTTTTATCCACATACAGGCCTTCAACCTGGTGGAAAACGCAATGCGCACGTGCCGAAATGGCCTCATTTCGAAACACACGCCCCGGCATAATAGAGCGGATCGGTGGCTTCTGACGTTCCATCAGGCGCACCTGCACGTTGGATGTGTGCGTACGCAGGAGGACGTCGTCCTTCACATCTCCTTCGCTCTTGGAAATAAAGAAGGTGTCCTGCATTTCACGCGCCGGATGATTATCTGCGAAGTTCAATGCGCTGAAGTTGTACCAATCCTTCTCGATCTCCGGCCCGTACGACACATTGAAGCCCATGCGTTCGAAAATCTCGATGATCCTCCGGCGAACGATGGTTAGCGGATGGAGGCTTCCCTGCAAGTTGGGTGTTACGGGCAAGGTCAGGTCGATCAGCATTTCAGGGTTGCTGTCTGCCGAATTTTCGAGCGCCGTCTGAAAATCCTGAAAACGTATTTGTGCCAGGTTTTTGAGCGTATTCAATTCCTGCCCGACGGCCCGGCGGTCTTCCTGCGGAATATTTTTGAGGTTATCAAAAAGCTCGGTTACTGCGCCTTTCTTACTGATATATTTCAACCTGAAAGCTTCCAGTTGCTCCTTGGTGCTAACTGTTGCCTGTTCGATTTCAGAAACTAACTCCTTTACCCGCTCGGTAATCATAAAAGCTTGTTGTTATTGGTGACTTGCGCCGCGCCTGTTGCGGCGGGAGGCTCTTTTTGAGGACCCCGAAATTCCTGCAAAGATAACGAAAGTTAGCTCGCAGGCGGATGCCAAATGGCGTAGTTACGTTTATTGGGGTCGGTTTATTGGAAAAGTACACGTTTTTGGGACTACGTAAAATTACGCATTTTACTAAGTTTGCTTACGTCATTTTATATATTACCTAAATATTAAACAGCTGATTTATAATTAGTTATGTATTGGCGCGTACTTTTACGTATTTTCTGAACACTACGCGATGTGCTAATTTTGAAACAAGAAATCACAACAATATTAGCGTAGTTACCATGAAAAATTTTCCCAGCTTTACTCGCCCCAGCCTGTCAGACAGATCATACAACGACGGCCGTTCTTATATTTCGGTACAATCGATGGGTAGAACGATCTTTTTGACACCCGACGTAATCACCTTCCTAGAAGGTGAAGGAAACTACACATTCATATATACGAACAACGGGAAAAAGTACCTGGTTTCGAAAACTTTGAAATCTCTCGCAGAGCAGTTGAGCGCTAAATTTCTCCGCGTTCACAAATCATACCTTGTTAATGCTGACTACGTGGTAGAACGCCTTGAAGACGATCGCATGCTGAAACTTTCATGCGGTAAAGAGGTTGTCGTATCGCGCCGGAAAATCAAAGAGGTATCTGGTCTTCTGGATCATACCAACCTCATCCGAATCAGCGCATAAAGACATTTTGGTGAATTAAATTAGTGGGTTATTCATAAAAACAGCAGCCATCGCTCGATCGAAGGCTGCTCGTTTTGTTTATAGGCGGCGAAGCCGAATTTTGAATGATTGAAGAATAAAAGTCAGGTATAGTCATAAGTCAGGTGTTGTTTTTCTGGCATTTATGACCACTTCTGACTCAATGACAATTATTCGGTCATTCAATCATTCAAAATTAGAATAACTTCAGTCCCAGCGTCACCTGCCAGGAACTCACTTTCTGCTTCAACGAGGCGCCGCCGTTGACGGGCTGGCCGCTTACCTGAAATGAGGCCAGGTTGGTAAAAGAGCCTTCTTTTCTTACATCAAGACTAAAATTGCCTAGATCCAAGCCTGCTCCAAGTTGGTAGCCGAACGTCGCTTCGGACATGGCATTGTTTAAATCGGATGTGTAATACTTGAATGCGTCACGCAACCGCTGGTTGTCGCCGATGCGGAATGAAGTTACGGGCCCGGCGAGAATGCGGAATGGACCGCCTTTCAAGCCGATCAGTAGCGGAACGTCGATATTGCTGTATTTGACATTAATTGTTTTTTCAACCGGTGTTTCCTGGTCATTCTGGATTATTTTGAACGAACCTCCTTTCGTCGAAACGAGTACTTCCGGCTGGACAAATATGGTCTTGCCGAAGCGCATCCAGATTCCGCCCACCGCGCCGGTTCTAGTGTTGAAACTTTCTTTCAGGTTATCCCGAACCTCTTTGCCATCATATCCGAGATACGGGTTTCCATTATCATCGTAACGTGTAGTGAAAACGTCGCCCATGGTAAGCCGCGACAAATTCACCCCTCCCTTAATACCAAACGCAAAACCTTTCTTCTGGGCCTGCACATTTGAGAATGCGAAAATGCAGAGCAAACAGGCGCAGGCCACTTTTGTCAGGATGTTCATGGATAATATGATTTTTTAAGTAAAACAGGTTAATAACGCCAATTTGCAAAAAACTATACCTATCCTACATTTTTTTTGATTTTGTGGCCAAAACATGCAAAAATTGGATTAATATCGTCTGAATTACGTTAGTCACCAAGGGGATATAAATTAGACTATTCTATTATGGCCAAAGCCAAGACGGCATATTTTTGTCAGGAATGCGGGTATAATTCGCCAAAATGGGTCGGCAGATGTCCGTCGTGCGGCGAATGGAATACTTTTGTTCAGGAAGTTATTGAAAAGGAAGACAAGAAAACAGCGGTTTCGTGGAAATCGGTGAATCTGGCCAGCCGCCCGCGGGCGATTGCCGAAATTGTCTACGAAAATGAGCCGCGAATCCGCACATTCGACGAAGAGCTGAACCGTGTATTGGGCGGAGGTATCGTGCCAGGCTCCCTGGTGCTGATCGGCGGCGAACCGGGGATCGGGAAGTCGACCCTGATGCTGCAAATCGCATTGACGCTTTCCAACAAAAAAGTATTGTATGTTTCCGGAGAAGAATCCGAGGCGCAGATCAAAATGCGGGCCGAGCGAATGGCCGCCAAAAGCGACAATTGCTTTATTCTCACAGATACCCAAACTCAAAATATTTTCAGGCAAATAGAGGATTTTCAGCCGGAAATCCTGATCGTTGATTCGATACAAACCATGCAATCGACCTACATCGAGTCGGGGGCGGGTAGCGTGTCTCAGGTACGCGAGTGTACGGCGGAGTTTATGAAGTATGCCAAGGAAATGGGTGTTCCGGTGTTCCTGATAGGGCATATTACCAAAGATGGTTCGCTTGCCGGCCCCAAAGTACTGGAACATATGGTAGATACCGTGCTCCAATTCGAAGGCGATCGCCATAATACTTACCGGATACTGAGGACGATGAAGAATCGTTTTGGGAGCACTTCGGAACTAGGTATTTATGAAATGCAGGGAAATGGTCTACGGCAAGTGAGTAATCCCTCGGAAATCCTGATTTCCCAGCGCGATGAGCCAGTCAGCGGCATTGCGATCGGTTCGATGATGGAAGGGAACAGACCGTTGCTGGTGGAAATCCAGTCGCTTGTGAGCGTGGCAACCTATGGAACGCCACAACGGAGCAGTACAGGTTTCGACGCGAAACGGTTGCAGATGCTGCTGGCTGTGTTGGAAAAACGGGGAGGTTTCAGGCTGGGTGTGCAGGATGTGTTTCTGAATGTCGCTGGTGGTTTGAAGGTAGAGGATCCCGCGATTGATCTGGCTGTGATAGCGTCACTGGTTTCTTCTTATGAGGATAAATTCATTCCGCCATCGGTATGTTTTGCGGCAGAAGTAGGGCTAGGAGGCGAAGTCCGCGCTGTAAACCGCATCGACAGCCGCATTTCAGAATCTGAAAAGCTGGGCTTCAAGAAAATTTACATTTCAAAATACAACAGCAAGGGCCTGGATCTGAAAAGGGGGAAAATCGAAGTGATACCCGTTGCGCATTTGGACGAGCTATTTATGTCGCTCTTCCTGAATCAATAGGGTGCTACCGCATTTTAGAGTGCTTCACTAAATAAGCGAGCAGTACAGGGTCGAAGCCTTTGGCAATATCCGCTTCGATGAAGTCGATCTTGTATTGCCCGCATTTCAGTTTCAGTTTTTGGTAAAAATCCCCTACGAACTGCTGGTATGATTCACGTACCTGCTCCGGCTGGACTTTGATTTTTTCACCCGTTTCGAGGTCCACAAACTCGTAAGGCCGGTTCTCGAATGCGAAATTTTCCTCCGTTTTACGATCTGTGACGTGAAAAAGCAGTACTTCGTGCAGATTGTGCCGTAAATGCTGCAATGCGGAAAAGATTTTGTCGGCTTCCTCGATATTGTCGAACATATCGCTGAAAATAACCACCAGTGAGCGCTTATGAATCTTTTCGGCGATCTGGTGCAGGACGTCGGCCACCGAAGTTTTCAACAGCGGTCGATTGGCCTGCAGTTGCTGTTCCAGTTCGAGCATGATCTTGTGCACATGCGAGGGCGTGGATTTTACAGCAGTCTGTACTTCAATTTGTTCCGAGAAAGTGCATAGGCTGACGGCGTCTTTTTGCCGCTGGAGCAAATAGGTAAGACTTGCAGCGGCCATCACGCTGAACGTCATTTTGCCGTGATTGTCTTGGGGATAATACATCGAAGACGAAGTGTCCAGCAAGATATGGCAGCGGAGATTGGTTTCTTCCTCGTAGCGTTTGACGTAGAGCCGGTCGGTTTTGGCAAAAACTTTCCAGTCGATATTCCGGGTGGATTCGCCTGTGTTGTAAAGCTGATGTTCGGCAAACTCGACGGAGAAGCCGTGAAAAGGAGATTTGTGGAGACCGGTGATGAAACCTTCTACCAACTGTTTTGCAAGAAATTCCAGGTTCCCGAATTCTCTGACTTTGGCCAGATCCAGTTGGCGGACACTCATGTTAGCATCAAGGCTTACTTACTTCTCATCGAAATGACTTTGCCCGATTTCGGGTCGATTTCTTCGTTGGGTGACAAGAGCACCATTCCTTCCATTCCTACAACCCTTACCGAAACATTGGCAACGCCTTTGGCGAGAATGCCGAGCAGGCGGGCTGCTTCTTTACTAAGATCGATTACGCGATGTCTTGAAAACGGACCACGGTCGTTGACTCTCACGATCACTTTTTCATCATTATCCAGATTCGTCACTTCGAGCATGGTATTGAGCGGATAGCTCCGATGGGCGGCCAGCAGTTCACTGCTTTTATGTACTTCCCCGAATGAGGTTTTCCTGCCGTGGAAGCGCGCCGCGTAGTAGGAGGCGGCCCCGGTTTCCGTTTTGCCGAGTTTTACCTGAGCCATGGCTTCCGGTAACAGCGCGGCAAACGCTAAAATGGTGAGAATCAGAATCCGACGATAAGTCATTTTTCTGGATTTAGGTGAAACATAATAAGGTAAAAGTCCCTTATCTCATATCTTCCTTTGGTGTTTCAGGTCAATTTTAAAACCCACGAATTTCAAAACTAGTAAAAAGATCTAAACAAACCAGCAAAAGTTGTACTTAATTTGAGCACTGTCTGTGGACGTGCTTGTAACCTACAACTAACAAATTGCTAATATGTTCCGGTTTTTTTGGAAGCAGCAATAAACTTTATATTTTAGCGTTTGGAAACCTATTTAAAACTAAACATAGTGGAAGACAGAGAGCAAATCTACTCCAAAAGGGTCAGGGCGGGAAAAAGGACTTACTTCTTCGATGTTCGCTCAACGCGATCTAACGATTACTATCTTACCATCACAGAAAGCCGTCGCCACCCTCAGGGGGACGGATTTACCTACGAAAAACACAAGATGTTTTTGTACAAGGAGGACTTCGATAAGTTCGTGGAGGCATTGAAAGAAGCGGTGGATCATGTGAAGACAGAACTGATGCCAGAGGTTGACTTCTCACAATTCGAATCCAAAGGAGACGAGGTAGACGTGGTAGGGGAGTCGGACCTTAAGTGGGATTAAGAAATTTAGATATTGAATAGAAGCCTTCGCAATTGATTACGAAGGCTTTTGGTTTTTGTACCTGCTAAATAGTAATTTTGCGAAAATTATTATTCAGCAGGCGGGCATGCTTTGCATTACTGATCGGGCATGCGGCCGCCATTCACTGCTTACCATTCAAATATGAGTCTTCAATGTGGGATTGTCGGATTGCCGAACGTTGGGAAATCCACCCTTTTTAATGCCATCTCTACCGGCAAAGCCGAAGCTGCCAATTATCCTTTTTGTACCATAGAGCCCAATGTGGGCGTTGTGACCGTTCCCGACGAACGCCTGGATACCCTTACCAAGCTGGTGGGCCCTCAGAAAGTGATCCCTACGATCATCGAATTCGTGGACATTGCAGGCCTTGTAAAAGGCGCTAGCCAGGGAGCGGGATTGGGTAACAAGTTTTTGGCCAACATTCGTGAGGTAGATGCGATCGTGCACGTGGTACGCTGCTTCTCCGACGATAATGTCGTACACGTGGAAGGCCGCGTTGACCCGGTATTCGATAAGGAGATTATCGATGCGGAGTTACAGCTCAAAGACCTGGAATCGATCGAGAAGAAGATTCAGAAAACCGAGAAAGGTGCTCGTGCCGGCGATGCCAAAGCGAAAGCCGAACTGGAATGGCTGAAAAAATATAAATCGACGCTGGAAGAGGGCAAGAATGCGAGAGCCGTTGAAATCGATGCGGAAACGAGAGAGTCGGTGATTGGCGACCTGCAACTGCTGACAGCAAAGCCGGTGCTTTATGTGGCGAACGTGGACGAAGGCTCCATGCTGACCGGCAATGAATATTCCGAGAAACTGAGAGAAGCTGTAAAACACGAAGGAGCGGATGTGATCGTACTTTGTGCGGCTATCGAATCTCAGATCTCGGAAATCGAAGATCCGGAAGAGCACGAAATGTTCCTGCGTGAATATGGGTTGAAGGAATCGGGTTTGAGCAAGCTCATCAAAGCGTCTTACGCGCTTTTGAACCTCATTACTTATTTTACTGCCGGCGTCAAAGAAGTTCGTGCATGGACGATCGTGAAAGGCTGGAAAGCGCCGCAAGCTGCGGGCGTAATTCACAGCGATTTCGAAAAGGGCTTCATCCGTGCAGAGGTGATCAAAATCGCCGATTACGAACAATATAAAACGGAACCTGCCGTGAAGGAAGCCGGTAAAATGGCTGTGGAAGGTAAAGAGTACGTTGTCGCAGACGGTGACATTATGCACTTCCGCTTCAATGTGTAGTGTTTGATAATATGATTCAGATATGAAAAGAGCGGCCACGTGCCGCTCTTTTGCTTTGTATATCAATCCTCGTAATAATCGGGCGCATCTTTATGGATCACCGCGCGAAGCGTTTTGGCCATATGCAGAATGGTGTCTACTTTATAATGGGCCTTCTTTAAAAGCTCGGGATTGTGCCCTTCATTGATCAGCTGCATGAACATCTCTCGTAGGAATACCAGATCGTCGATATTCTGCGAAAAATCCTCCACAATGTACATTTGAAAACCACGGTCATCCAGTTGCGGGAAATAGAGTACCAGGTAAAGATCAGTTTGTACGTAGAAACTGATCACATGGTTCGCATCGAAATTGACCGGCATTTCATCATGATCTACCAGGCAATCGACAATGTAATTCTCGTCGTTAGTAATCGACAGGTTAGATGTGAGGTACACGCTGTTTGCTGATGATTTCATAACGTTAAACAGTTAACGCCGCCGGTTCCATTCTACGGTGCGGTAACCGACGAGCAGGTCGGCACGGCTGGCGGGCGGACGGTGATAGATCAATATATCATAATCGTTCTCGGTAGCAGCAAAATTTCCTTCAATATAAGATTCGTCAGGCTTCTGATTCGCTTTAACCATGGTGTAGTCGTAGTTAATAACACCCTGTTTCACCATCATTTCAACCTGATATGCCTGTGCGGTGACATCATAGGTCATTTTATTATGATCGGTAAGCTGCCAGAGGTTGAAAGCACCATTTACATAAAATGTCGCGCCAGGATCTTCCTCGGTCTTCAAGGTGAATACAACGGGCGTATAGTCGGCCTCTACACTTCCGCGCCCTGATTCCCGCTGGTCCACAATGTACTGGCCATTGAAATCATCGATTTGTATATACGGTACGTGAGCACGGGGCTTATCGGGGAAGAGAAATAGTTTCGTGAATGCATCGGTCCGTTCGATTTCATTAACTCCGTAGCCCCGGCCAGTCAACGATCGACTGTCGAAATACCGGAATTCGTTTCCGCCCTGGAACGTGTTTTCAAGGTCGAAAAATGTGTATTCCAGGAGCTGATCAAACGGGCGCACGTTGGTCGGTTTGTAATTGGTTTTCGCCTGGTCCCAGCGGAAGTTCTTCCGGATCACCACTTTCAGATCTGTTTGCGGGGCATTGAGCTGGTAGCCTTTGTAATCCACCGAGAAGTCGATTTGCTGATCCGAAAACTGCTGCTCTATTCCCTGCGAGAAACGTGCCTTCGCCGTAATGTTGACGCGCGGTTGATAATGCATGAACCGCCGGCTGAACATTAGTTTACGGTCCCGGTCTGAAAAAACATAGATTACATAATTCCCCGGCAACTTCAATTTGGGCAATTCCAAACGGTAATGCGTGTAAGGTACTTTGGTACTGAATGACTGGTCGTATCTGTTGATCGGATACTCGTTGAATTCGAAGGTAAACTCGATATCGTTCAGGTTGGATTTGGTCCAATCGGCATTGCAATGGATGATCTTGGCGCGGTACCCCTCCGGCTGGCCGGTCATGTCGTCGAACTCGAGTACCAGCGGTGCCGGATTATTCAGGGGTGTAATAGGGGGTGTGAGCAGACGGGTAGGGTTTTCGGGATCATCGAGAGCCGGGTACAGCAGCACGGTTTTGATCTTGTCCTGATAAATAAAATCTTCCAGGCGAAGCCCTTGCGGCTGCGCGTAGGCGTGTGTGCAAACGAGAAAAAGGATTATCAGCTGTACTAAACGCATTTCGGAATTTTTAAATGACTAACGATACTTTTTACGGTAAGGTACATAGAGTTTGGAAAAGGTGATTTGAACATTATTAACTATTTTTGATTAGAACCATGACAGCAATAGCGATCAAAATGTACACTCAGGAAGAATATCTTGAACTGGAACGCGCCGCGGAGTACAAAAGCGAGTACTATCGCGGAGAGATTTTTGCGATGGCCGGGGCCGGCCTTAATCATACGCAGATTAAGGAAAACCTCTCGGTGGAAGTGGGTGCTTTTCTGAAAGGCAAACAATGCCGCGGTTTGTCTGGGGACATGCGTGTCCATATTCCTGAAAATACCTTATACACGTACCCGGATTACCTGATTGTGTGTGGTAAACCCGAACTTCTCGATGGGAGAAAAGACACTTTGCTTAATCCGTCAGTGATAGTGGAAATCCTTTCTCCGAGCACCGAAGGCTACGATCAAGGGAAAAAATTCCACTTCTATCAGGGCTTGAAATCCTTGGTAGAGTACGTCCTGATCGATTCTCAGGAGATCGGGGCACGGGTATACCGTAAAGGTAGTGAGGGTATTTGGTTTTTATCTTCTGAATCTTATGACATCGAAGGTAGCATTGAAATTGGTCATATTGGGCTGACGCTAAAAATGGTAGACATCTACGCGCAGACCGAAGATTTGGGATAGTAAAAAGGGAGCCACCCGGCTCCCTTCACATTCCTTCTATTTCCCCGAAAGTTCTTCCACTTCCAGCATCAGGTTTTCCCAATCTTCCGTACTCTGTTCCAGTTTTTGCTTGATATCTGTGTAAAACCGGTTCATTTCAGCCAATGCAACGGAGTCATTGTAAATCGCCGGATCGGCTAGTTTGCCTTCGGTTTCCGCTTTCCTTACTTCGAGATTATTGATGGTGTCTTCCAGCTCTTCGATCTGTTTTCTCGCTTTTTTCAACTTTTGGGCGTCCTCGTTCGACTGGGGTTTGCCATTGTTTTTATTCTGAGCCGGGGCAGGCTGGTTTTTTTGCGGCGGAGCGCTGCTGACTTGTACTTTTTCACTCACCGCCGATTGCAATCCGCGTTCTTCTACCCAAATTTCATATTCCTCGTACGTGCCAGGATATTCCTTGATCTGATGATCTTCAATATACCAGATCTTGTTCGCAATGTTTTCCACGAAATAGCGGTCGTGGGAAACGACAATGTAGCTGCCTTCATATTGTTGCAACGCCTGGATCAGGATATTGACGGATTGCATGTCCAGGTGGTTGGTAGGCTCATCGAGCAACAGGAAATTGGCCTGTGAAAGCAGTACCTTCGCCAATGCAACCCGCGATTTCTCTCCACCGGAAAGAACTTTGATCTTCTTGAAAACATCATCCCCTGTGAAAAGGAAGCAACCCAATACGGTCCGTAACTCGGTTTCGGTCTTGGTAGGGTTGGCATATTTCAATTCCTCGATGAGGTTATGCGCAACGTTGAGGGATTCGAGCTGGTGCTGAGCGTAGAATGTAAACGATACATTGTGTCCCAGTCTTCGTTTGCCTTCGATAGGTTCGGTACCGGCTACAATGCGGAGCACGGTAGATTTACCCCGACCGTTGGCGCCGATCAGCGCGATCTTATCGCCGCGCTCCATGCTGATATTGGTAGCGTCGAGGATCACCTTGTCGCCGTAGGCCTTGGAGGCATCTTCCAACTGGAAAACATGGCGGCCCGGCTGGGTCGTGAACTGGAAACGGAAGTGTACTTTCGCATTCTCGTCCATTACCTCATCCACTATATCCATTCTGTCCAAAGCTTTCACCCTGCTCTGTACCTGGCGTGATTTGGTAGCTTTGGCTTTAAAACGCTCGATAAAACGCTCCGTCTGACGGATTTTAGCCTGCTGGTTTTCGTAAGCGCCACGTTGAATATCATTACGGAGTGCCTTCTCTTCCAGGTAATAGGAATAATTTCCAGCGTAGTAATTGAGCTTTCCTCCCGAAACTTCTACGGTTGTATCAATGGTATTGTCGAGGAACTGGCGGTCGTGGGAAACGACGATCACCGCTCCTTCATAGTTTTGTGTGTATTTTTCCACCCATTGGATAGAAGGAAGGTCCAAGTGGTTGGTAGGCTCATCGAGCATCAGGAGCGATGGTTTTTGCAAAAGCAGTTTCGCAAGCATCACACGCATCCGCCAGCCCCCTGAGAATTGCCGTAGCGGCAGGTTCAGGTCGGCAGTCGAAAAGCCAAGACCTTCCAGGATTGCCTCCGCCTTGGATTGTACCGAATAGCCGTCCAGCGCTTCAAATTCTTCCTGCACGCGGGCGAGCTTGTCCACGAGATCATCGGTATAGTTATGCTCCATGTCGTGCAGGATTTTATCCATTTGCACTTGGAGAACATTCTGTCTTTCAAATGCTTGCATAGCCACCGAAAGGATCGAATCTTCGGTTTGGTATGAAAGCAGATCCTGGTTGAGGAAGCCGATCGTACAGTCGCCAGCTTTGGAGATCGAGCCGCCGTCGGGCTGGAATTCTCCATTGATCATGCGTAACAGGGTGGACTTGCCGGTACCGTTTAGTCCGATAAGCCCGATCTTTTGTTTTGGCTTGATATGTAGTGAAGCGCCGTCGTACAATGCACGGTCGCCCAGGAAATAGCTGAGGTTCGTAATCGCGATCATGGTGCAAAGGTACGGGGAAAGAAGCAGATAGAAAAAGTGTGATGTTGGAATAGTTATAAAGGCATTCGTGTCTTCGTTATGAATGGGTTATTTGTGTAAATTTGATCAATGAACAATCTCTTTCCGATATTCCTGAAACTCGAAAACCTGCACACGCTCATTGTGGGCGGAGGCTACGTGGGTTTGGAAAAAATTACGGCCGTTCTCGATAACTCCCCGCTCGCGCGCGTGACGCTCGTTGCGCCTGAAATCCGCGAGGAAATCAGAAACATTGCAGCAGCCAATTCCCGAATAAATCTAATTGTACGGAAGTTCGGGGATGACGACCTGCTGGAAAAAGATCTGGTGATCGTGGCTACGAACGATAAGTCCGAGAACAAGCGAATATCGGAAACAGCCCGCGCCCGTCATATACTCGCTAACGTAGCCGACACACCGGATATCTGCGATTTCTATCTGTCCTCCGTCGTCAGAAAAGGCAATCTCAAAGTAGCCATCTCCACGAATGGAATGTCGCCCACATTCGCCAAACGGCTCAAAGAGGTCCTGGGCGAAGCGCTGCCCGACAACCTCGACACGGCGATGGAGCAACTCAAAGCGGTCCGTGATATGCTGAAAGGTGATTTTGCTTCGAAAGTCGACGAATTGAACCGCATTACTTCGGTTTTGACAGAAAAGAAAAAAGATGTCTCCTAAAACCGCTTAAATCGCGTTTCCCAGACAATAAAATGCGATTTTGCAGTGTTTTTAGTGAGATAATTTGTCAAAATCGCGCTACGCACTTCAACAGTATCGGGATTTTGTGCGTATTGAGTATATTCTTTTGTTTTTACGCAATTCGCGTCGTTTTAATTTTTGTCACCGCTGGTGGTAGATTGTTTTCGCTTTTCGGGCGATAATACGTATTATTGAATCTATTAATTTTTAAACCCGCTTCGGGCGGACGGACAGTTATTTGGGGTTAGACTTATACTTATTTATATGAATCTTTTCTATCGGATCAGTGGCCTGAGTCGGCTTATTGCGTTGCTCCTGGGTATTTTCTTCCTGTCCGTTTTCGCTTCTCCGTTTTCTTCCCTGGCGTTTGCTGCCGACATCGACGTGAAAGGTGTCGTAAAAAGCAGCACGGGCGAGCCGTTGATCGGATCGACTGTTCGGGTGAAAGGCTTGCAGAAAGGTACCGTCACCAATGAAAAGGGTGAATTCCTGTTGCAGGGCGTTTCCGACAATGCTACACTCGTGATCAGCATGATCGGCTTCTTACCCAAAGAGGTGAAAGCAGCCCGGAGTTTGACGATCGAACTTGTGGAAGATGCGGTAGGCTTGCAGGATGTGGTCGTAACCGGTTTTCAGCAAATCAATAAGGACAAATTCACGGGTTCGGCGGTGACGCTTAAAACCGATGACGTAAAGATCGATGGTCTGCCCGACGTCAGCCGGATGCTGGAAGGCCGCGCGGCGGGCGTTTCGATCCAGAATGTTTCCGGTACCTTCGGGGCCGCACCCAAAATCCGTATCCGCGGAGCTACCTCATTGAATGGTGCCAACAAACCACTTTGGGTGATCGATGGCGTTGTGCAGGAAGACATTGTGAATATCTCCAACGACCAGCTTTCCAGCGGCGACCCTACGACATTGCTGGGCTCAGCTGTGGCAGGGCTTAACCCGAACGATATAGAGACTTTCGACATCTTGAAAGACGCCGCAGCTGCTGCATTGTATGGGGCCCGCGCGATGAACGGGGTGATTGTAATTACAACCAAAAAAGGGAAAAGTGGCAAGCCGGTGATTACTTATTCCGGGAATTTCAGCACGCAGCTCGTGCCTTCTTACCGTAATTTCAACATCATGAACTCGGCGCAGCAAATGTCGGTGCTGGGTGAATTGGAAAGAAAGGGCTATTTAAATACCAGTATACTCTCGAAGCCGGATTATGGCGTATACGGTAAAATGTACAACCTGATGACAGGTGACGACCAGGGTAATTTCCCATTGGAAAACTCCACCCAAGCGAAGCGGAATTTTCTGATGGGCTACGCCAGGGCCAATACCGACTGGTTCGACGTACTGTTTAAGCAAAACTTTATCCACGAACATTCGCTGAGTGTCTCGTTCGGAACTGAAAAATCGAGTTCTTATGCGTCAGTAAGTTATCTGGATGATAATGGCTGGACGATCGCGGACAAGGTCAAGAGGTATACACTAAATTTTAATAACAATTATCAGCTCTCTGACCGCCTGAGCATTGGACTTACTACGCTGGCGTCGGTAAGGAGGCAGCAAGCGCCCGGCTCGTTGAGCCGCCGGAGCAACCCGGTAGAAGGTAAGTATGACCGTGATTTTGATATTAACCCATTCAGCTACGCATTGAATACCAGCCGGACGCTCACGGCTTACGATCAGAATGGTAATCTCGAATTCTTTCGCAGAAATTTCGCCCCTTTCAATATTATTTCGGAACTGGCTAACAACAAGATCAACCTGACTCTGGCCGACATCAAGTTACAGGGAAATCTTTCATACAAAATCACGGACAACCTTAGCTATGATTTTCTGGGCGCATTACGCTATATACAAACAGGCCGGGAGCATACCATTACCGAGCACAGCAACATGGCCAATGCCTATCGTGCAGCGGATAATTCCACGATCGCACTAGCCAACAAATACCTTTATACCGACCCTGACGTGCCCAATGCGTACCCGGTGGTGGTTTTGCCGAGCGGAGGTTTTTATAACCGCAACGAGGATCAGATGTTGTTTTATAACGTTCGGAACAACCTTCGCTACAACCAGAAGTTGGGAGAGAGACACGAAGTGAATGCGCTGGTGGGCCAGGAGGTGAAATTTACCAACCGCCAGAATTCGAACAATACGGGCTACGGTTTCCAGTACGACCAGGGCGGCACTCCTTTCGTAGATTATCGCATTTTAAAGCAAACCATCGAAACCAATTTCCAGTATTACGGAATGCAAATGGACTATGAGCGTTTTGCGGCATTCTATGGAAGTCTTGGTTACACGTTGGACGGAAAGTACAACCTTACCGGTTACGTTCGCTACGACGGCTCGAACCGCTTTGGAAAGTCGGCTATCGCGCGCTGGCTGCCTACGTACACGATTGCGGGATCGTGGAATTTCGATCGGGAGAATTTTTTCAAAAATATAAAATGGCTGAGTATGGGGCGCCTGCGGTTGAGCTATGGGCTTTCTGCCGATACCGGTCCCGCTACCAATGCAGCCGTTTTACTACAAAGCATCATCACACGCCGACCTTATGCGGATGAAAAAGAATCGGCGATACAGCTCGCATCGCTGCAAAATACCGAGCTGACCTGGGAAAAATTGTACAGTGGTAACGTCGGTCTCGATGTCGGTTTGTTTGCTAACCGAATCAATTTTACGCTTGATGCCTACATACGCAATAGTTTCGACCTGATTGACCAGATCAAGACGTCCGGAATAGGAGGGCAGATTTACAAAATCGCCAACTATGCCGATATGGAATCCTACGGTGCCGACTTTTCGGTAGACGGCGTGCTGTTTAAGAACCGTGATTGGGATTTTCGTTCGCGCATTACGTTCGGGTATTCACATACGCTCATTACGAATGTAAATAATAGCCCCGGGATATTCGACCTCGTGAAGGCCGAAGGTGCCAATGTGGAGGGTAAGCCGGTACGCAGCCTTTTCTCGATCGACTACCGCGCTTTGAATCCCAAAACCGGTGTGCCGATCTTTTTGAACGAGAACGGGGAAGTGAGCTCGGATGTGTATTTGCAGGACCAGAATATCCAGTACCTCAAATATGAAGGCCCGGTTGATCCTCCGTTTACGGGCGGGTTCAATAATACGCTAAGCTACAAAGGGCTTTCACTGAATGTGTTCTTTACCTATCAGGCAGGGAATAAAATTCGTCTCAATCCATTGTATAAAAGCTCATTTAGCGATCTAGACGCTATGCCGAAGGAATTTCTGGATCGTTGGGTATTACCGGGCGACGAGAAGCTTGGAGCGACGCCTTCCATCGCGGATCAGCTTGAACAACAATATTTGCAAGGTACCTATCCTTACAACATTTACAACTATTCCACCGAGCGCGTTGCGAAGGGTGATTTTATACGGTTGAAGTCGGTTTCGCTGGCCTACAAGCTGCCATTGCAGGTGATTACACGCTATGGTTTCAAGGCTGCGAGCATTCAGGTGTCGTCGATTAATCCGTGGCTGATCTATTCGGATAAGAAGCTGAAAGGGCAGGATCCGGAATTTTTCAATTCGGGTGGGGTTGCGCAGCCGATCCAGAAGCAGTTTACGGTTGCTTTGAAACTGACATTATAAAGGTTTGAGGATGATTCATCTTAAAGATATGGTTACCATCAAAAAATTAAAAACAGTTGCACTGATCCTCCCGCTACTGGCACTTGCCGGTTGCGAGGATTTCCTGTCCAAGGAACCGGACAGTACCCGGGCGACCATTAATACGCCCAAGCAGGTCTCTCAACTGCTTACCACCGCGTACCCACAGGGTAGTTACGTGGTGTTTGGAGAGACAATGAGCGACAATGTGGGTGACAAAGGCGTGGGACAGGATGACAAGACCAACCGGGGATCTTTCCTTTTCGAAGTAGTGGAAGCGACTGTGGACGTGCAGGATTCCCCGGACAATTACTGGGCCGAATGTTATCGTGCCGTTTCAGTAGCAAATGAAGCGCTGGACATTATCAGCAAGGTTGCCGATCCTGAAAATTACAGTGCCCAGAAAGGGGAGGCGTTGCTGGCCCGTGCTTACGCCCATTTTATGCTGGTCAACTATTACTGCAAATTTTTTGATGCGCAGCAAGCCAATGACAGTCCTGGTATTCCTTACGTGACTGTGCCCGAGGATGTGGTGATCAAGCAATACGAGCGCGGTACCGTTGCCGGTGTATACCAAATGATCGAAAAGGATTTACTCGAGGGTTTGCCGCTGATAAGCGACGGAACTTATACGGTGCCGAAGTACCATTTCAACCTGGCGGCCGCAAATGCATTTGCCAGCCGGTTCTACCTGGTGAAAAAGGATTATCAGAAGGTAGTGCAGTATGCCAATGCGGCTTTCCCGAGCAATAACTTCGGAGAAAATTTACGCCCGTGGAACACGACTTATGCCAGTATGTCGCCGGCCGAGCTATTCAATACCTATTCCCGCGCGACTCAGAATGCCAATTTGCTATTGGCCGAAACGGGATCGAATTTCGGGCGCTACGTAGCAAACTACCGGTATGGATTGACCTATACCAAATGGCAGGAGATTTCACAGAGCGAGCAAATAATCGCTGGCAATGCGAGCTGGGTATTCCCGCTTTACTACCGGGGCGACAACAATTATTTCATCCCGAAACTGACCGAATACTTTGTTAGAGAATCGGTGAATGCGGAGATCGGGCTTCCTTATGTGATGTTACCTTTGTTTACGGTGGAGGAGGTGCTCTTCAACCGGATCGAGGCCAATGCGTATCTCAACAATACGGCAGCGTGCCTGACAGACCTCAATACCTATATCAGCAAGCGTGTAGCCAACTATAATGCTGCAACCCATAAGGTTACAGCTGGTAGTATGTCGAGTTACTATGGATCCAGCAATCTCAGAAATAACATTGTCAACACCGTGCTGGATTTCAAGCGTATTGAGTTTTTACAGGAGGGTATGCGCTGGTTTGATCTTCAGCGCTATAATGCTCCCGTTAGTCATACAACCAAGGCCGGATCGGTGATCACGGTTCCTGCCGGTGATAATCGCAGGGTGCTGCAAATTCCGCAAACAGCGGCACTTTCAGGTATAGCACAGAACCCCAGATAAGAAAGCCATTTAACCATGAAAATGATATTCAAACATTTTGCATTCTACGCCGTCGCTGCCATTTTGTGCAGTACGACGCTAACGTCTTGTAAGGAAGACTCGATCGGTGAAGTAGACGATATCCCCGGCATTGGCGGTCCTACCTGGGTAGAAGGTCCGATCGATCGGTGGATCCATGATAGTCTGGTGGTTCCATATAACATTTCGGCCCAGTACAAATGGAACCAGTTTGAATTTGGCAATATTACTAAAAACCTGGTGCCGCCCGACGAAGCTCAGGTGATACCTCTTTTGAGTACGATCAGGAAGGCCTGGACGAATCCATATGTCGAGGAAGCAGGCAAAGTGTTTTACAACAAGTATTCCCCCAAATCTTTTATCCTTTCAGGAAGTAATGAGTATAATTCGGAGGGGTCGATTACACTCGGTACCGCGGAAGGCGGCCGGAAGGTGATTTTGTACGGAGTGAATCTTTTCAAGATTAAAGGAATGGCGGGATATGATCCCGGAAGAGATTCGTCTTTTGTAAAAGACTGGTTCCTGCACACGATCCACCACGAATTCGGACACATTTTGCACCAAACAGTATTGTATCCGGTAGAATATAAGAACATATCGAAATCCTATTACCAGGGAGGAAACTGGATCAACTGGAGTGATTCGGACGCACGTCGCGATGGTTTCATTACCGCTTACAGCTCCTCCGCCTTTGATGAAGATTTTGTGGAGATGATCGCAATGATGCTAACCGAAGGAAAAGTCGGTTTTGAGAAACTGGTTAACTCCATTCCCGAGGGAACCAGTCCGCATGGTGTAACAAAGGCGCAAGCGCAGGCCGCATTGCGGCAAAAAGAGGCTATTATTGTAGCCTATTACAAGAACACGTGGAAAATTGATTTTTACAGTCTGCAGAAAAGAGTGCGGACTTCGATGAATAAACTTTTTTAATGCCAGATGAAGAGATCATTTTTATACCTGCTGTTTCTGACCACTGTTTTCTTCTCGTGCGAAAACAAGGACGACACCGTTTTTGAGGAGTCGGCAGATGTGCGTCTGAATGCGGCACTGGCTTCATACGAAAAACAGCTTATAGAAGCTCCCTATGGTTGGAATGCGGTTATGTATCCGGGAGGTGGGGGTAGTTATGGGTTTTATTTCAAATTTGATGATAAAAACCGGGTGACTATGTTCTCCGATTTCTCGGATGCCTCAGCCGCAAAACCCAAAGAAAGTAGTTTCAGGTTGGCAGCCCTGCAAACGCCTTCATTGATATTTGACACTTACTCTTACCTGCATGTGCTGGCAGATCCCGACAACGAGGTGAATGGCGGTACACTTGGCGAAGGGCTTAAATCCGATTTTGAATTCAGCATTTACGGTGATTCGGTAACTTCGGAGCGGATAGCTTTCGTCGGCCGCAAGAACCAGAGCCGCCTGGTACTCACCAAGGCAACGCAGGCGCAGGCAACGGCTTATACGAATGGCGATCTGGCCAAGGCTTTACTGTTTCATAACATTGCCAGGTATATCCCTTACTTCAAGCGTGTTACACTTGGAGCCAATACCTACGAAATCACTGTTAACCAAAAGTCCCGGAATGTTAAACTTACCTGGCTGAATGGCAGTACGCCGAAGACGTTTACAACGAGTTATTACCTTACGCCCACGGGCGTTGCGTTCGTGTCCCCGCTGGTGAACGGCTCGCAGACGATCACGGGATTCAGTAACATTACCTGGAATGGAAATGCGACACAGTTGGGTTTTTCCGGCGGAGGAGCCACGGGAACTGTCGTGAGTGCGATCAAGCCGATTTCGGTTGATCTGGCGGCAGCAAAAAGATGGTGGCAGACACCTATCGAATCGGGCGGAGACTGGCGGTCAGCAAAAGGGTTCCACGTCAATGGAGTGGATGACGCATTCAAAGTAGCTGACCTTAAATCGGATGAATCGATATACGCATTTTATGTTTATCAGCCTGGCGTAAGTGCCCGAAACGACTTGTTTGCGCCTATTTTTTACGACGGAGAAAGTATTTTCCTTGATTATGGGCATGCTCCGGCCCCGCCTACATTTACAGCTGACGGGCGTGCGATATTTTCGCCAGCGGGTACTTATGGCAAGATTCCGGAGGGCGGAGCGGCGGCCGAGTCGGCGAAGTTGCTTTATGATGCCAGCGGTTTTTACCTGATCCAAACGTCAGACGAAACGTACGACATGGTAAGCGCCAAGGATGCGAAGTCGTGGATTACGTGGGAATAGCAGGTGCGCTTACCAGTATTTTCCGTTTTTCCGTGCGAACCAATATCCCCGCCAGAATATCCGCAGGTGATTGAAGAGCGTTGGTACAAATCCAAAATGCTTTCTAAGCACTTTGTACCGGTCGGTGAGTGAGCGACGGTGATTTTTGACGGACAGGCCTCCCAAAAGGTAACGACAAAGAACGAAAGGCAGAAATTGTACGGTTTCGGCCCGTTTCAGGCATTCGATTTCCCAGTCGATGTCCGCGCTGAGATTCTCGTACTCATAGAAAGGCGCTATATCCTTTCTCGCGATGAATGCCTGGTGGCAGACTTTCATGCCTAATGCGAAATCTTGCCAGCGAAGGTTTTCAGGTAAAGTGTGAGGTGTAAAGTGACTGCGCAGGCCGACCTCGGTACCGTTCTCGCGAACCATCATGGCGTCACTGTAGTAAACTGCCGCGCCGGTTTCGAGCGAGATTAAAAGGTGTTCTAACGTTTGACCGTCAAAGGCCTCATCTCCCGCATTCAAAAACCAAACATATTTTCCCGAGGCAAGTCTCAAACCTTTGTTCATGGCGTCGTAGAGTCCTTTATCCTTCTCGGATATGATCTTCGAGACAAAGCGATACTCCGCGGCAATCGCGAGTGTCTGGTCTTTGGAACCGCCATCTATAATCAGGTATTCCAATCGCGCCGGGTTCGGCACGTTGGATATAGCATTTTTTACACTGTCGAGCGTGCGGCCGAGAAATTTTTCGGCCTGAAAAGTAACGGTAATGATCGTCAGCAGCGGGCTATTGTCCATGGAGCAGGGAATCATAAAGTTGGGCATACTGCGCGGCTACGACTGCTTCCGAATAATCTTGCAAGACCTTTTTACGTGCATTTTCCGAAACGGAGCCATCAACATTATTTTTCAATAGCCATTGAATACCTTCGGAAAGCGCGGAAGCGGACTTCGGCGCGGTTATGAAGCCGCTTTCCAAATGCCCTATCATTTCCGGAATACCACCTGTATCGAACCCTACCGCGGGCGTGCCGCATGACATCGCCTCCATTACGGTGTTGGGAAGGTTATCTTCCAGCGAAGGTACTATAAGCATGTCGGCTGCATTGTAGGCTTGTACCATTTGGTACGCATCCGAGATTTTACCCAGAAAATGCGTTTTCACCGGCATATTCCTGAAATCTTCTTCTTTACCTTTTCCCAGGATCACTACTTCCGTATCAGCGAGGTTGGGATCCTGCATGGCTTTCTGGAAATAGGTATATCCTTTGCGAGGGTCTTGTGTGTTGGCACCGGCAAAAAGGAGCAACTTTTTATCAGCCGGCAATCCGAATGTCCTTCGTGCTTCGTTACGGTTTCCGGGTTTGAAAAAATCTGTATCTATGCAATTGGGGATTGTCAGTGACGGTTTTCCATTAGTCAACCCTGCTTTTTGAACCAGGGCATCCAGCCACCGGCTGGGGGAGACGAACGTTACCGGAGCGCTTTTATAGAGCCCTTGTTTTTTCTCGAATTGAGCAAAGGCAATATCATATTCGCCCGGCTTTTTGAGATATGGGCAATAGCAGCAATGCGAAAGATAACGCTCGCAACCACGGTTATAATGGCAGCCGCCGGTGAATGCCCACATATCATGCAACGTCCAGACGATCGGCTTCCCAAGCGCAAACAGTTTTTCAAGTGATTTGAGGGAAAGAAACCCGAAATTGATCCAATGCAAATGAATAATGCGAGCTTGCTTTACTAACGGATGATCGGTAATATCGGCTCCGATTGCTGCGGGAGAAAAGGCAAAACGCACCGATTTGTCCTTTTCGTAAGGAAGAAAGCTGAGCCTTTCCATGACGAAATTCACCCTGGCCTTTCGGGATTTCCAGGCGGAATCTGCCCAGGCAGCGGTTTGAGGACCGGGCCGGGAAATTTCCGAAACCATCAAATGCGAATCGACCCCGGCATTGAGTAATGCCTGATGCAGCCTTGCCGCAGCGACCCCGGCGCCTCCTTCCCAATGAAAAGTACTTAGTTGAAGTACCATTTGATCGCTATCGATAATTCGTGTTTTGGTCGGATATTCATTTTAGAGGGGCAAAATTAATAGTTCTGTCTTTAAATAATTTTTATTCGATGAAACTATCTTTATCGCAAAATCAGTAACCCGAAAATGTCAAGCGAAAAGAAAAGTCACGAGGCGCATTCAGAATGGTATGAGTTGCAATATGCGACTCCGGAAGCAAAAAATAAAGCCATAGAGCTGTGGGAATACGACAACGAGCATCAGACCATCAACCATTGGATTCATAAGCGCATGCTGGAACTGACAGATCCGTTTGTGAACGAAAAGAAATCGTGGCTGACGGTCGGGGACGGTTACGGCTTCGATGCTAATCATTTTTTTAAAAAGGGGTTGGATGCCACTGCGAGCGATATTGCCGGCACATTTTTGCCCTTGTCGAAGGAAAGAGGGTTCATTGACAAATATGCGGTCGAGAATGTGGAGCATTTGACATTTGCCGACAATAGCTTCGATTACGTCTTTTGCAAGGAAGCTTATCATCACTTCCCGCGTCCGTACCTGGGCGTATACGAGATGCTACGGGTTGCGCGCGAGGCTGTGATCCTGGTAGAGCCCCACGATCCGATCTCGAAAATGCCCTTCCTGTTGGCATTACGGAATATTTTTGATCGCTTCGACACCAAGGCGTTGCAGAAATACTGGAAAAACAGGTATTCTTTCGAAACGGTTGGGAATTATGTTTTCAAACTGTCGGAGCGGGAGATGGACAAGCTCGCGAATGGGATCGGCTTGCCGGCGGTCGCGTTCAAGGGTATCAACAATAACTACTATCATCCGTCTTATGGCCGTGAAAAGGCGGATGATTCCTCGGCGGCATTCAGGAAGATCAAGCGAAAGCTCGCGTTTCATAATTTCCTTGTGAAGGCTTCGCTCATGCCGTCACAGGTCTTGTGTGCCGTTATTTTCAAGAAGCTGCCTTCTGAACAAGTTATGAAGGCAATGCAGCAGGAGGGGTTCCAGGTGCATATTTTTCCACCCAATCCCTACGCACATTGATCTTAGTGTGGTGGTTCCTGATTTCTCTAAGATCACAATTTGTGACCTTAGAGATCGAGCACTTCGTCCTTGGGCATTTTACTTTAATGATTTCTGTTTAAAACCGACCTGCCTTCTTTCCTTTTGAGGTGGTTCCAGCAGGTAGCTGAGTGCCTGGTGGATGTCGGAGAACTTTACCTGCATTTCCGTTTCCAGTTTCTCGATTCGCTCTTTAAGTTCCTTGGAATCAAGATAATGCTGCCGTATGTTCACAAAGGCCCGCATGATTGTGATGTTCACTTGTATGGCCTTGTAGCTGTTGAGAACACTTGAGAGCATAGCGACTCCCTGTTCCGTAAAGGCGAAAGGCAGATACTTCACATGATTACCCCTGCCTTTCTTTAAGATCACAAATTGTGATCTTAAAGACGCAAGCTCATTCGCAGTCAGCTCGAACATAAAGTCTTGCGGGAATCTCTCTATGTTTCTCCGGACCGCCTGTTTTAAGGTTCTTGTCTCGATTTCGTATAGCTCTGCCAAGTCGAAATCGAGCATGACATTGTATCCACGAATTGAAAACACTTTGTTTTGAATGACCAATAGATCCATTTTTTGAAGGTGAGTTTAGATGTCGCTTTAAACAAATACGCTCACATTTCGCTTTGGTAACGCGTTCGTCGATAATTTTTTGGTAGGCTGAAATATGCCTAGTTTTATGGCCGAACATTCAACAAAGTACCTTCCATGTTACCTGGATCAGATGTCAGAATTGCCGTTATCGGACTAGGCTATGTCGGTTTACCACTGGCTGTGGCTTTCAGTAAAAAGTATCCCGTAACCGGCTTCGACATTAATAAAAGGCGTATTCAGGAGCTGAAAGATGCGTATGATACGACCAAAGAAATATCACGTCAGGATCTGCGGGAGGCTGTTAACCTTACATTTTCATGGGAGGAAGTTGCGTTGCAGGAATGCAATGTGTTTATCGTAACCGTTCCTACCCCGGTGGATCATTACAAAAAACCTAATCTTACCCATTTACTGAAAGCCAGCGGAATGATCGGGCAAATGCTGAAAAAAGGGGATGTGGTGATCTATGAGTCCACGGTTTATCCTGGCTGTACCGAGGACGATTGTGTGCCTGTACTGGAACGTGAAAGCGGTTTGAAATTCAACGAAGGATTTTTTTGTGGTTATTCGCCGGAGCGCATCAATCCGGGGGACAAGATCAATACTTTCACAAAAATTAAAAAAGTAACATCGGGCTCGACACCGGAAACCGCCCGTTTTGTCGATCAGCTATACGCATCTGTGATCGAAGCAGGTACGCATCTGGCGTCCAGCATTAAGGTGGCGGAGGCGTCGAAGGCGATCGAAAATGCCCAACGGGATGTTAATATCTCGTTTGTGAATGAGCTGGCACTGATTTTTGACCGGATGAATATCGACACTACCGAAGTGCTTGAAGCCGCTGCAACGAAGTGGAATTTCCTGAAATACAAACCCGGGCTTGTCGGCGGGCATTGCATTGGCGTCGATCCGTATTATCTGGCTTATAAGGCGGAGTCGTTGGGGTATTATCCGCAGGTAATTCTTTCCGGCCGTAGGGTAAATGATATGATGGGCGTATTTGTCGCTAACAAGCTGGTGAAGCTTATGATTCGCAAAGGGCATAAAATCGAAGGTAGTCGCGTGCTGATCCTCGGCATTACGTTCAAAGAAAATTGCCCCGATATCCGCAACACGCGCGTAATCGATGTCTACCGCGAGCTTACCGATTTTGGAATGCAAGTAGAGGTGCATGATCCCTGGGCGTCGGGGGAACAGGTATTGGGCGAATACAATATTGCATTGCTGGACAAGCCCTCGGGTACCTACGAAGCTGTTATCCTCGCCGTAGCACATCAGGAGTTCAAGACAATGGAATTCAGCGAATTTACCGCATCGGATTCGGTGATATTCGATTTGAAGTCGGTATTGCCGCAAGATATGGTCGATTCCAGGCTGTAATGACCGCTTATTCCCGCCAGCCGAAAATATTCAACTGCAAATCCATCACGTCGTTACCACGATAGCGATGGTTCACAAATGGGCGGAGCCGGTGCTGGTTGGTGTCCACATAATAACGGAAACCGTTTTCTTCAAAAACTTTGACGACATCAGCCAACCCCTGCGCATTGCCAATGTAGGAGTGGAATTCCACGAAAAGATGCTGCACATGCGCTAGCGAACTACGGCAATCATGCAGCACGTCGATCTCGGCACCTTCAATGTCAATTTTCAGGAAATCGATACGGCTCTCCTTGTCCAGATAGTCTTTCAGGCGAATGGAATCGATTTTTCGCTTTTGCGCAGTGGAATAAATGGAAGACGAGTCTGCCGACTCACTACCGAACCAAATGCCATCCTCATTCGTCCACACCGCCTTGTCGATGATCTCAACATCGTTCACGCCATTGTTTTCAAGGTTCTGGCGCAGCAATGAGGCAATGGCCGGCTCTGCTTCGAAGGCAAGCAGTCTGGCTTTGGGGAACAACTTTTTGAAATACAGAACGCTCATTCCAATATTCGCGCCACAGTCGAAAATGACAGGCTGAGATTGACTAGTCTCAAAATAGTAGAACTCGTCTGCAAAGATCTCCTTATGCTGCCAGAGAAACGACATCGTATCGGGGACTTTCAGTTTGAACTCTCCGAAGGCCACGTCCGTCAGCTTGAAGCGGGCGCTGTTGCCATATTTAAATAGCAACGCCATAAATTCCCGGTTCCGGGCTGTGCCGAGGGCATGATAAGGTTCTTTGAGCAGGTAGCGAAGCCAGTACATATGCATGATAGGTCAAATGCCGTATTTGACCCGGTTTTTAATTTTTAAAAGAAATGGCAAACGGTAATATTCGCCGAACGCGCGGATCATTTTTTCGTCGGGCAGCAGGTCGGCAGGCATTTGCACTCCACCCTCGGCCATTTCGTGACCGTATTCTCCCGATTTGAATGTGAAATTAGTACCGCTGCCATCCGTTCCGATGTTTTTGATTTTGGAATGAACAGGATAGAGCCCATATGCATTGTTCTGAAACTGTGAATAGGTCCAGCGTATGGCCCACGAATTGATCACACCTTTTTGTTGCTTGGCAAGCATAGGCCATAGGTCATCGCCACCCTGGTTAAATGCATTTCGCTGTTCCGGATTATTTTTCAGGCTTTGGAAATCGCGTACCTGCCAATCGGCTTTCGCCCATTTGTGTGCCCAGGTTCCCCAGCCCCAGGAGCTCGCCCGCGGCACCAGGTACAGGTCATGCGGGTAACCTTCCGGAACGTCGATAGGCGGGGTGTAGCCGGTTACTGAGAAAATATCTGCCCGCTCGGCGTAAATATCGAGCGCCTGGTTCATAAACAAGAGGAAATCAGTGGCGCTCAGCATGTCATCTTCGAGCACGATCAATTTCGGATATTTGGAAAGAACAAAACTGACGCCTTCAATCACCGAAGTGGCAAGTCCTTTATTCTTTTCTGCTTCTCTAATATGAATCGCGCGAAATCCGGAAATGCCGGCAATGTACTCCCTGACTTTTCTGACCTCCTGGCTGTCGGTATCATTTTTCGGCCCGTCGGAATAGATAAACAGCTCGCTTTCCTGCGCCAGCGTGTTCAAGCGCAGACTCTCTACCGTTTGCTGCAAATGCGCAGGGCGGTTATAGCAAAACAAAACAATGGGTGCGAGTGTACCGGACGAACCCATTTCAACCTTTGATTGCGTCGATGATCAGGGATGTGTAGCCCAGCTTTCCGTCACGGTTGCGCTCGTCGTGATCGGCGGAGCGACGGATCATACCGTCCTCAGGGTTCCATTGCGACTTGTGAAACTGACCGTTTTCATCAAAATATTCGAGGAGTTTCACTTTGAAGCCCACATTCTCGAGGAAGCCCGACATCAGTTGATAGTTGTACAGGATCTTGTGATCGTGGGCCCCATTGCCGGTGCCGCCCGGTTTCACGTAATTGATATAATCCTCGCTGGGATTGAAGCCGTCGGGCACTGCCACACGCAGTACACCACCCGGTTTCAGGAAAGTGTAGCAATTTTGAAATGCCAGCTGGCCCTGCTCCGGGGTCAAATGCTCCCAGACGTGCTCGGCCAAAATCCTGTCGATCGAATTTTCAGGGAAATATTTCTCCCAATCGCTCTTTTTCAACAGGTCCAATGTCTCGATATCAGAATGGATCCAGCCTTTGAAAAGGGAATACATGGCACCTACTACCAGTTTGACGGGCTTGGTACGGTCGTAGCTGATCAGCTGGTACTTGCTGTAAGGTTCTTTCAGAAGGCCTGCGACGATTTTTTGTTTTAAAGACATTGGTGATCCGAAAATTGGGCCGTTGCGGCAATGATTGCTGGGTCAAAGATAGCAAAAGTTGAAATGACAGCGGCCGGTTACAGCACCTAATCGCCGGTTTCGTGCCTCGCTCAGCTTACTTTCTGTTAAAAACGCCAGACCTCACCATCGACCAGCCCGTAGTGAACCCGGCAGAAATATCCTCTGAAACGCGCCAAAGCAGAATGCCGCCCCCGAAAATGACCGTCACGATCACCGACCGGATTGCCATGCCGATCAGTACGGAAATCAGCTCGCGCGAGTCGGGTGCGGGGATAAAATAAACCGCCAGATAAGCGAGCGCTGCCAGTAGCACAACTTTGAGGGTACCGGTAGTGAAAGGCTGGATACCCATTTTGCTTTTAATAAAAAACAGCTTGACGATGTTGTAGGTGACCGTCGCGAATAATGCCGCCGCCGCCGCGCCGTTGTAGCCGTAACGCGGGATCAGAAACTGGCTGGCGCCGAGGATCAGTACCGTGAAAAAGAGCATGAAAACGATGTCGTAGCGGTAGTAACGCGAGTTGGTCAGGATTTCGGTGTTCAGCCCGGTCATCATGTCGGCAATACGGGAAACGCCGACCATCAGTACCACCCATTTCCCTTGCGAATAAATGTCGGATTTGGGAATGAGGCTGAAAATAGCGTCGATATTGCACCATATACCAAGAAAAAGGAAGGTCCCGATGATGAACAGGTTCAGGGATGATTTTTTGTAAATGGTATCGATATGCGGGATATCGTTTTTGACATACGCTTCCGAGATAATCGGTGCGCTGATCATCACGATGGCATTTCTGGGAATGGAAATAACCAAGGCAATGCGGGAAGCAATATCGAAGATCGCCGTGCTGCCCAAACCGCCCTCGAATGCCGGCAAAAGTACTTTTTCAATATGCGGAAGCAATGCCGCGCTCGCGCCACCCAGCAATACCCACAGGCCGTAGCGGTACATTTCCTTGAATGCGGGATGCTTGATGAAACCAAAATCCAGCGAGGTGAAAAGGCGGTTCTGAACGCGGAGGTAGACCAGCATAGCCAGGATAGCCACGCCGTAGCTGACCACCGTAAGGTTCACCATCGTGTCAAAAGTGATGATTTTGAAACCGAAAAGGATTACCAGCAAGCTGTTAGCCAGCCTGAGCCCGACTTCGCGGATGAGTGACGGCACGGCAATGCGTAGGTTGATCCGCGAGTACGATTCGAGAGCCAGCAGGTATACCATTCCGATGGTCAGCGGGATGAAAACGTAATAATACCTGACCAGCATCGGGGAGTGGTCGAGGTAAAATTTAAGGTATAACGGCTTGAAAACCAGGTATAGTAGTGCAAATGCCGTAAGGCCTACGAGTGGGGTGATGATGATGAATGTAAAAAGTTGCCTTCGTGACTGCTCGTCCTGAAACCGGCTGTGAAACCTGACCGCCACCGAAGGTACCCCGAGCAAGGCGAACGACATGTAAATAACGGGGAATGTAAGCAGGGTGGAGGCGTATAAACCCAGCTGTTCCTGGGTCATGTACTGGTTGTAAAGGATCAGGATATTGAAAATGCCGATGACAACACCGACGTAAGAAACAATGGAACTCTTAAATCCCTGACGTACAATAATCCCCATTGAGGCACCACTTGATTACAGGGACGAAGTACGAGAAAAACCACCAGATAGCCTAACACATACTACTATTATGAAAATCATCCTCGTGGCCGGCACCAGGCCCAACTTCGTGAAAATTGCGCCTTTGTACCGTGCTTTTTTGCAATATCCAGACATGCATCCCCAAATCGTCCACACCGGGCAGCATTACGACTTTCATATGTCCGGAATCTTTTTCGAGCAACTTGGAATTCCCGAGCCGGACCACTTTCTGGGTGTCGGGCCAGGATCATCGACGACGCAAACCGCGGAGATCATGTATGCCTTCGAAAGGGTAATACGGGATGAAAACCCGGATTTGGTGGTCGTAGTGGGCGACGTGACTTCAACCTTCGCATGTGCGCTCGTGGCGGCGCAGATGCGCGTCCCGCTTGCGCACGTGGAAGCGGGCCTGCGTAGCCGCGACCGCACTATGCCCGAGGAGATGAACCGGATATTGACGGATGCGCTATCCGACCAGCTATTTGTGACCGAGCAGGCAGCAGTTGACAATCTGCTTCGTGAAAACATTGACCCGCGCCGCGTTCATCTTGCCGGGAATGTGGTGATCGATTCGCTGGTGCATTTTCGGGGGCGGATCGATGACTTTCCGGCCGATTTGGGCATTAATGCCGGGCGATATTTGCTCGTGACGATGCACCGTCAAGCCAATGTGGATCATGAAACCGGGTTGAGGAAGATCGCCGGAATGCTGGAAACCCTCGGAACACGCTGGCAGGTGGTGTTTGTCACGCACCCGCGTACTGCACGCAATGCCGCTTCTTTCGGGCTTGACTTTGCGGAACTGGTGAAAACACTGCCGCCGCAGGGCTATTTGGAATTCTTACGCCTGATGCGGCATTCCGCTGCCGTTATCACCGACTCCGGCGGGGTGCAGGAGGAAACCACATTCCTGGGCATTCCCTGCATTACGTTAAGGAATAACACCGAGCGGCCGGTGACTGTTGAGTGCGGTACAAATTATCTGCTGCCTGATTTTGATGCACAAAAGGTTCGGGACACGATCGAAATAGTACTTAGCGGGGATTTCAGTAACAGGCGGGTACCACCGCTTTGGGACGGGAATACCGCGCAACGCATCGTGAATATTTTGAGAGAAAAATACATTAATTCGTAGGTTTGTGGGATAGATGACTCACGCTTCGGATTTACAATGCTTAAAAGGATAAAAAGTGCTGCCTGGGGCCTGCTGAACCAGACCGGCCTCGGTGGTAGCGTTCAGCTGTACCTCGACGGTGCGCTGAAACAATACGGATGGTTCAAAAGCTTCCATGCCAAACAATCGATCGATATTAATGGTGACCCGCTTCCCTGGTATACTTATCCTTTTATTTTCTTTTTGAAACCAAGATTGAAGTCTGATTTTCAGGTTTTTGAGTACGGATCAGGCAATTCTACACGCTGGTATGCGGCACGCGTGGAGCATATTACAGCCGTAGAGCACGATCACGACTGGATCGAGCAGATCAAGCCAAAGCTTCCGGCGAATGCGGAAGTGCTGGAACGGCCGCTGGGGGACACTTATGTAAAATCCGTGCAATCGACGGGTTCCAAATACCATATCATTGTGGTGGATGGTCGTAACAGGGTTAAATGCGCCAAATATGCCGCCGATTTCCTCACGCCCGATGGTGTCTTGATTCTGGACAACTCTGAACGCGATTGGTACACCAGTGCCAAAGAATACCTTGCCGAGACAGGTTTCCGCAGGCTCGACTTCATAGGTATGGCCCCGATCGTGGGTATCGAAACCTGCACCAGTGTATTCTATCGCGACGGTAACTGCCTCGGTATCTGAGTCAAAACCAGGCCTTGTAGATAACCTTCTCGCATTCCCGGCCGCCGATTCGTGACTTGAAGCGGCTTAGCGACGGCTTCCGGTTGCCGAGGTGGTCAATGGAAATGCCGAGGTCGAGGGTAGTGATTTTTTCTTTTTGGCAATAGTCAAACGCCGCTTCAAAAAGCATGACCGACGGGCTGAGAGAACGGTATTCAGTCAGGTATCCGGACATGAAGTGGTATAAGATATCGTCGCTGACACGCACCATCACCGCCACCGCCACTGTTTCACCCTCGAAGCGGTTAGTAAAAAACAGATAATTTTCAGGGAAAGCACTTACGAGCCTTGCCAGCTGACCCGGCGATACCGTTAGTTGGTAGCCTTGCGCTTTATAGCATCGATGTAAGAAATCTTCGGTCGGCTTGTCGAAAACGCCTTGTTGAATTGTTACTAGTAAACCACTCTTTTTGCCTTTGGCTAATCGCCGCCGCTCCGCAGGCTCAATAATCTGCTCAAAACGCTGACTGGTAATAGGAATATAATGATTAGAATGGGTATGATTGGGTGAAAAACCGGCAGCGAGGTAGCTGCGATGGCAAATTTGATGGATAGGCGGGTGGTAGCAAGATGGCGCGGTTTTAATGGTGAGCTTGTTGCCTCCCATTTGGCTTACCCATTCACGGATGCAGGCGAGCAGAAATATCAGCTGGCATTCACGGCAAGGTGCTACCGGCATGATGCCACCAAATGGGGCCAGTGGCGGTGACGTCCATTCCCGGGAGCCTGGCAGGCAGTGAAATACGGCCAAAATATGACTGGATTCTTTGGAAGTAAGAATAAATGAATAAATTAGGTCAGAAGTATGAATGGCCAATTGCTCCCTCCTGAAGAAAAGCCAGGGAATGGTAGTAGGAAAGGGAGCCTCCTGCATTGGAAACACATCCACGACGCTGTCGTCGTTGATCCAGGAGTAAAGAGAAGTGCGCGTAAAATTATTACTGATCGCGGCCAAAAGTTATAGTATGTGTGTTAAATGTGCTCAGATCAAGGATTTTGATAAATAATTGATATACTAATTTGATATTTTTTATGTTTAATACAATGCTGATTACTATTTTTGTTAATTCATCAAATCAGTTCAATTAGAATGTACAAAAATTGTACTGGTTGGTAATCAGGATTTTCAGTTCAAGGACAATCATCAGGCTGGAAATTGATTGTCCGGATTAATTTGACACCAGTAGTTTTTTACATCCATTGGACCCAACCCATCCATGAAACACATACTGATCGCCGAAGACCATGCTGTGGTAAGAATCGGTACCAAACACCTCCTCAAATCACTAATTCCGGATTCAACAATTTCGGACGTTGACGATTTTGATAAAATTCTTCAGGAACTCGAGACCAAGGCTTATGACCTCCTGATCCTGGATATCAATATTCCGGGCGGTAACACTACCAAAATGGTAGAAACCATTCGCGCGAAATCGCCAGGCGTCAGAATTCTCATGTTTTCGAGCTACGACGAACAACTCTACGGTTTGATGTACCTTCAAGCAGGTGCAGACGGTTACCTGTCGAAAGATGCGCCGGAGGAAGAGTTCAAAACCGCTGTTATGAGTGTTTTGAACAATAAAAAGTATATGAGCGAAGATATGCAGCAAATGAATATCAACCGTCTCATCAACCCGAAAGAATACATGCCGGATCCGATCGTGAGCCTTTCGCCGCGTGAGACCGATGTGATGAACCTTTTGAAGGAAGGCTTGGGAACCGCAAAAATTGCAGAAAAGCTGAACTTGCAGCTCTCCACCGTGAGTACTTATAAAGCCCGTATTTTCGAAAAACTGGGCGTTAAGAACATCGTAGAGCTGATTACCAAGATTAAGTAGAATATTCTTACCATACCGAAAAGGTTTCTGTACCAGGTGCAGAAACCTTTTTTTGTGAAATTAATCGAGTGAAATTCATGCGTAAGCTGAGTGTAGATGAAATGGATCGCATGTCGGTCGAAGAGTTTAAGGAATCGGAGAAATTTCCGTTTGTGATCGTGCTGGATAACATCAGGAGCCTGAACAATATAGGATCGTTCTTTCGTACTGCGGATGCTTTGCGGGCGGAAAAGATAATCCTTTGCGGTTATACGCAGGCGCCGCCGCATCGTGAGATCACGCGCAGTGCGCTTGGGGCGGAAATGTCGGTGGCATGGGAGAAATGCCCGAGTGCAGCGGAGGCGGTTGAAATATTGAAATCGAAGGGCTATAAAGTCTGGTGTGTCGAACAGGCCGAGGGAAGTGTGCTGCTGCAAAACTTTGAGCCGGATGGCGATGCCCCTTATGCCTTTGTGTTTGGTAATGAGGTAGAAGGTGTGAGTGATGCGGCGATTGTGGGATCGGATGGCTGCCTGGAAATCCCGCAGTTCGGAACGAAGCATTCATTCAATGTGTCGGTATCAGCGGGAATCGTACTGTGGGACTTTGTGAGAAAAAAGATAACATAAAAATAATCCGAAAAATTTGCGATTTATAAATTAATAATGGGTATTTGTAGGTTATTGTCTGACGTCAATTTTGACGCATTTTAGCTCCCAACGGAGCCGGGCTCCATGTATCATTTACGAAATTCTTAATATCAGATTTATGAAATCCGCTACCAAAAAATTATCGACAGAGATTGCTGAGACACTTACCGGAAAGATTGAAGCAGTCACTGCCGGTTCGAAAAAAATAAAGAAATCGATCGAGAAAGCGGCCGCGAAACTGGCTAAGAAAGTGGCCAAGTTTGAAAAGGAAACTCTCAAGAAAAAGGCCAAAGAGGCCAAGAATGCGGAGAAGAAAGTAAAGGATAAGAAGGACGGCAAGAAGAGCAAGGCACAGAAAAAAGAAAAAGTAGCAGCGCTGGTAGCGGCTGCTTCGTCCAAAGCACCTGTGGCTGCACCTGCTAAGCCAACTGTGGGTAAAGAAGCGAGCGCTCCCAAGCCTGCCGCAAAACCAGCTGCTCCGAAAGCTGCGCCTGCTAAACCTGCTGCGAAACCGGCGGCTGCTCCCAAGGCAGAAGCGACTGCTCCTGCACCGGAAAAGGCATAAATTTCAGAAAATACAAGAGGCGGCCAGTAGCGGTATCCCTGCTACTGGCCGTTTTGTTTGTTACTTAGCTGATGCGCCCGATTGTCACGAGCAGGCGGCCGGTGAGCCCTTTTTCGGCGCGGTGTGAGAAGTAATCGTGGTTATGACGCACGGTCGAATAAGGCGAAACTTCGATATGCTCAGGCTTGATGCCGCTACGGATCAGTTGATCGCGGTTGGAGGCTTTCAGGTCCACGAAAAACTTGCCGGCGTCTTCATCCCAGCGTTTATAGGTTGGGGTGAAATGTTGTGCCACATCTTCGCCTACTTCAAAGCTGCATTCATCAATACAGGTGCCCACATACCCGAAGCAGTCCTCGGGCCGGATGCCGTAGTTCTTCTGCATGGTCGCAACTGTCTTTTCGACAATCCCGCCTACGGTACCGCGCCAGCCTGCATGAATGGCGGCCACCGCCCCCGTTACGGGATCGTAAATCAGGATCGGCGTGCAATCGGCGACGGTTACGGCGAGTTGAATGCCTGTTACATTGGTCACCAGGGCATCGAACCCTTCGAAGCGTGCCGGTGCGGTAACTGTTACGATATCGGTGCCATGTACCTGGTGAGCTTTTGCGACGTTTTCGAATGGTATCCCCAGCGATCCAAAAAATATCAGGTTGTTTTGCATGATACTTTCAGGGTTGTCCTGAGATCCTCCGAGGTTGAGCGACGCATAATGGCCGGTGCTTACACCGCCATGTCGTGTGCTTTCGGCGGCGACCAGCTCGGGAAACTGATTAAATATCTGTGGTTTGCGGAATATCGGTTGTTTGTCGGTTGTGGGGGAGGCGGACATTCTTCTGAAATTGATGGAAAACAGTACCAAAATTAAACGATCGCGGCGCCGGATTCATTTCGAACCGAATTTATTTTGACGCCTTGCCGTTATGTGCCCGGGAGTCCCGGTAAGATAACCGTAAAATAGCGGGGTACAGTTTTTGAGGAGAATTCAGCTAAATTTGTGCCGAGCGACTCCGCTTATTCAATGAAACAGTGACTATGATAAAAGTGAGCGTGTGTGTAGTCACCTACAACCACGAAAAATTTGTGGCAAAAATGCTGGATTCGATCCTGATGCAGCAGACTACATTTGATTTCGAGATTATTGTAGGAGATGATTTTTCCAAAGACAACACCCGGGCGATATTAAGCGAATACCAGCAACGTTTCCCCGACAAAATCAGGCTTTTGCTACATCCAAAAAACATGGGCCTGAACGGAAAATTCAATGCGCTGGCCACTTTCGCCGCGGCAAGAGGGGAGTATATCGCCCAGTTTGACGGCGACGATTACTTGCTGGTCCCTGACAAACTGCAAAAGCAGGTTGATATGATGGATGCCAATCCGCATTACTCGGCCAGTTTCCATAATGCAAAAGTGATCTACGATGACAATTCCGCACCGCCGCATTTGGTCAATTGGATTAACAAGAAGGAATTTACGGTTGACGACCTCATTGGCGAGGACGAGCTTTGCTTCATCGCAACTTCGAGCCTGATGTTCCGGAGAGAGGATTTTGCGAAGAATCCAGACCCGGAATGGACAAACAAATCGACGAGCGGCGATATTCCGCGCAATATCATGCTCGCAACCCGCGGCCCGATCGGTTATATTGACGAGGTAATGTCGGTGTACCGGAAACAACGCGGAGGGGCAAGCTTTGCGGACAATCATTACGGGAAGGATTTCCTTTTCAACCGCATTGAAATGTATTCCAATATCGATAAGGAATTGAAATACAAATATCATGACCGGCTCACGAAGAATATCGCGACGTACTACTATAAAATGCTGTTTTCGAGAGAATACGGCGAGACTTACTGGCCACGCGTCAAATATGCGGTGAAATACCTTTCGATGGCCGAGCCATCGCCGGAGCGGAAAAAAGAGGTGATCCGTGATTTCATTATCCCGCCGGTATTTATGAAGATTTACAGCTTCTTTGCCTTAAACCTCTACAATCTGAAAAGTAAGGTGTCCGGACAGAGCTGATAACGAAAAGGGCCGATCGGTGGATCGGCCCTTTTTGCTTAGAACAACTTCTCTTTTGGAGGCGTCGCACCCTTCATGCGAATGTAAGGGGTGGTTTGGCCGCGGTGGTGCGTCTGGTGTTCGAAAGCCTTTTCAAATGCAGTTCCGGCTTTCATATCCATTCCGAACACTTTTACATCCTTCGCAAGATCGGCGTCGGTCATACCTTTCAATGCTGCGATCACGAAATCGTAGCTCTCCATCACACCTTTGGTTACAGCAGCTTTCGATTGATCGGCTCTTTTTTCAAGAGATTCTTCGGGTTTCGCCTTGCCGGTTGCGGATGAAACGAACAGGTAGTTGGCATCTCCAAGGTGGTCCATCTGCGCAGCAAAAGAGCGGATCTCAGGGGTAGGTTTCAGCGCATAACCATCTTCGGGCATTGCATCCAGATACTCCTTTGTGAATTCCTTTGCACGTTCCCAATCTGCAATGTATTTGGCAGTCATGGTTTGTGCGGATGCCACTTTGCCGGCCAATAGAAGCATGCAGATAATAGCGATTTTTTTCATTCGATTTTTGTGTTTGGTGGTTGATAAATTTTCGCGAAAGGTAACGGTAAGGAATGCGATTGTCAACATGGGAGTCAATTATTTAAGCAACGGTAATGTGCCGAAAGGTGACATCTGGCAGGGGCTGCGTTTCAAGAAAATCTTGCTGCCATCATGGAGGTTAAACGGGTTATTATTTTATTTACCATCCATACCCATTTACGCAAAGGACCGTTATGCCCGGAACTTCGGAAGAACGTGCGCAGAAGTACCTCAATCTCGGCCATAGCGAGGCGGAGAACCATGCCAAAACCCAGCTGGAACTGTATGAAAGGCGGGTAGAGCAAACCTCATCGGTGACCAATGTTATTTCCGAATTTTTCAAAACCAACCTGATAGGCTTTGCATGGCATTACCTGCGCAGCCGGTTTGGCGCAAGGCATCCTTACCAGGCGTACCCGCGGAACGACGACACGGGCATTTACCCGTTGCAGTCTTCGATCGCAACGAAGGAAGAAATCAGCATTGCATTGCTTTCGGATTGGGCCAGCGATACGGCCGAATCCGATGCCATTGCGAACCTCGTAGCGCGTCATGCGCCGGATTACACCGTGCATATGGGGGATATTTATTTTGTAGGAACGCCCAAAGAGGTGGAGGAGAACTTTACGGCCCCTTATGCCTCCTGGTATTACGGCGCTTCGGGTAGTCTGGCGCTTTCGGGAAACCATGAAATGTATTCCAATGGTAATGCATTCTTTCAGCACCTGCTTCCCGCCATGTATGCGCAGGTGGGCGACGTGCGCAGGACGCAGCAGGCCGGGTTTTTCTGCCTGGAAAACGACTATTGGCGCATTATAGGCATCGATACGGGTTACACCTCGGTAGGACGGCCGTTTTTTGAAATCCTCTCACCGCCGGATTGCCATTTGCGGAAAGAGCAGGTAGCCTGGCTGCGTGACGTGGTAAAGCTCGGAGACCCGCTCGATACGCGTGGTATCGTGTTTTTAAGCCATCATCCATATATGTCGGCATTCCGGGAGGAATATATCCGGCCCGGCGAGCAGTTGCAGAAGCTCATGGGCGACGCGCAACGGCCGGTTGTCTGGATCTGGGGGCACGACCATCGCCTGGTAGCGTACCGGTTCGAGAGGAATGGCAAGGGGCCGCAGGCCTACGGGCGCTGCATTGGGCATGGCGGGCTTCCGGTGGAGATCAAGCCACCTGATGCGGGGGAGTTGTCCAAAATCGATTACTACGACACGCGGGTAAGGAAGGAAATTAAAGGCCGTGCGCTGGGGTATAATGGATTTGTGAGGCTGTTGTTGCGAAATGAGAAGCTCGTTGCCGAGTACCGCGACCTGGAAGATACCTGCGTGATGGAAGAAAGCTGGATCGTAAACAAAGCGAACGGCCAACTCGAATGGGAGGTGATTAATGTCCTTCCCGAGCTGGCCGTCCGTTGAATATGATCATGCCCTCGCGGGCCGGTTGTCAATGATGATCGTCGTGGCTCTTGTCTTTGTAAAACGCTGCGAAAGTCACAACCAGACCGATGGTTCCGAGGATGAATACGAACAGGTCGCCAAATACTGCCAGGATGATGAAAAGGATAATGAACGCTGCGATGTAAGCGAAGGTTGGCAGCGGAGTAGATTCGGTATGTGATGTTTCAGACATATTCGGAATGTATTAATAGCTTTCGATGCTGCGAAAATAATAAATCGGGGTTAAGTTTCTCGCATTCACTTGTATTTTTTAGTCCTGTTTCAGAAATCTGTTCTGGTGCGCGGTGGCAATGCGGATTACTGGATCGGGGGCGCAATTTGCTGAGAATCAGAGATAATTTGTACTATTTAAACAAAGTGCATAGCGCTGGGTAGTTTCGTGGTATCCTGCTAAGAATGGAAATGGCTATTTAAATAACTTTCAAGTATCTATGTATTTGGTAGTTGAATGGTATTTTGATGTAAAGTATTTTTGAGATACGGATTTGCAAAATTATGTTCTGCAAATTGAGGATTTGATGAAATAGAAATATTTTAATAAACCTAGCACCTCACTCCTATGAAAATCCTTTACACCTTCGTACTAGCTTTTTTATGCGGCGCCTTGGCTGCCCGTGCCCAAACGGTAACAAATGCCGAACCTGACGCCTATTTTGCAGATTTTTATGTAATGCAGGTAAAACCGATGCAATTTGAGCTGAGTTACAAATACCCTAAAACCGACCGCGTGCTGGTGAGGATCAGGGATGAAGAGCAGAACGTTATTTTTGTCGAGAAGACACTGGTTTATAAGCGCTACCATAAGAATTTCGATTTGTCGGTGATGAAAGACGGTACATACACCTTCGAGCTGACAGACGGCGATGAGAAATTTGTACAGACTTTCGTAGTGGCGACAAGGACGCAGCGTATGGCTACGGCTTTATAGGGTTGTTCGTTATCCCAAAATCCATACTTTTGTTTTAGTAATCACTGACCGTCTTTCCCGCGTGGGGGAATGCAGGTTTTGCTTCTAAAACAATTGCCAATGCCCTATATTATCGGTTGTGATATCGGCACAACAAACGTCAAATCGGTCGCCTTCGATACCGTTTCGGGAGCAATCCTCGCTTCGCATAGTGAAAGTTACGAAATGCAGCATCCGCGGCCGGAGTGGAGTGAGCAGGATCCGGAGGAGATTTTCCAGGCTGCCTGCAAAACGCTGAAAAAGGTGACCGTGAAATGTAAAGGCCATGGCGACCCGGTCGGGATCTGTTTCAGCGCTGCCATGCACGGCGTGCTGGCGCTCGATAAGGACGGAAAGCGACTCACCAACCTTATTATCTGGGCAGACAACCGTAGTGCCGATGTGGCTACTAAATTGCGGGCGTCACAAGTAGGTAAGAAAATCTACCATAACAATGGAACGCCTATCCATGCGATGACGCCTGTGTGCAAGCTGCTTTGGATGAAGGAGAATGCGCCGGATATTTACCGGAAGACGAGCAAGTTCGTGGGCGTGAAGGAGTACATCGTATACAGGCTCACGGGCGAATTTGTAGTGGATTACTCTATTGCTTCCGCTACGGGGATGTTCAATATCCGTGAATTGCGATGGGACGAGTATACATTGAAGAAGCTGGGGCTGAAAGCGGAAAAGCTACCCGAGGCGGTATCGCCCTATCATATTGTAAGACTACCTGGCGATAATCCTGCAAAATTGCCCGAGGGTACGCCACTGATCATGGGTGCGAGCGATGGTTGCCTGGCTAACCTCGGTAGCGGTGCTATCCGTCACGGTTCAATGGCCGTCACGATCGGTACCAGTGCTGCCGTACGGATATGCGCTGCCAAACCTTTCTCCGATCCGCTCATGCAGACATTCTGTTATGTGCTCGATGAAAAAACCTATATCATAGGAGGTCCCTCGAACAACGGAGCCGTCATTTTTGAATGGTTAATGAACACTTTCTTTCCCAAGGAATCGTACGATGCGGTTTTCAAGGAAGCAGAGAGGGTTAAGGCAGGCGCCGAGGGGTTGCTTTTTTATCCATACCTGTTGGGCGAGCGCGCACCGCTTTGGAGCTCCTCGGTGCGTGGCGGCTTTTCGGGGTTGGACATCACGCATACACGTGCGCATTTCGCGCGGGCGGTCATGGAAGGTATTTTGCTGAACCTTTACAGCATTGCCAAAATACTCATGGAAATGCAGGAAATCGATACAATTTATGCCAATGGTGGTTTTGCCCGCAGCGCTACCTGGGTGCAAATGCTTTCGGACGTATTTGGAAAAACAGTGAAACTGAATGAAACCGTTGAAACAGGGGCAGTGGGGGCTGCCATGATGGGATTGAAGGCGCTGGGAGTGGTGAAGGAGTTTTCGGAACTGACTGCCTTTACGCAAGTAGGACAAGCATTTGCGTCCCATAACGACATTCATGAACAATACGACGCACTCGCCGTGAAATTCAGAAAAGGGGCTCAATTGATGATGGCCCACGCAGTGTAATCAGCTTGAGGTACAAAAAAGGCCTCCCGATGGGAAGCCTCTTTGCGTTGATCTAACTATCCTATTAAAACTTGTACGTAACGCTCAAACGGTAGTTTCTTGGAGGATCGGCTTGCCAGTAGTAGGATTTCAGGAAGTCGTAGTAGCCGCCGCTGTACAGGTATTTGTCCAGAATATTGAACACGTTTGCTGTCAAACGGATGTTATTTTTCTCCCAAAACACACCCCCGTCCAGTTTGAAATAATCGGGTTGGTTCAGGCTGGTGTTGGTTGTAGACCAGTTGGTTGTAGCGCGGCCCGCCAGGTAGGTGAAGCCACCCGAAATACCGCTACCTTTCAGTGAACCGTGTTGTACTTTGTAGCTCAACCAGGCGTTGGTTGTATGTTTGGCAAACCCGGGAACCAGGTCGCCTACTGCCATATCTTTTACGCCTTCGCCTACCTTGCTGATTTCGGCAATGGTATAGGCGTAGTTGGCGGTCAGATTCAGGCCGTTGATGATGGTACCACGGAGGTCGAACTCGATGCCTTGCGCTCTTTTCTGGCCCAATTCGATGCTAAGTCCGGAGTTCGGGGCATCAGGATCGCCTGTCAGCTCGTTGTTTTTCAGAATGCGGTAAAATGCAAGTGTCGTGTTCCAGCGGCCTTCTGCCCAGTCGCGCTTAATACCCAATTCGGTGTTATTACCCGTTACAGGTTTTACCGAACCACCATTTTTTAACCGGCCGGATTGCGGAATGAATGCCTGGTCGTACAAGGCGTACAACGAGGTATTCTTAGTGAGTGAAATGCTTAATCCGATGCGGGGAGTGAGCCGCTTGGCCTCTTTATTAGGGCCGCCGTATTCCGATTGCTTTACATAGGTATAGCGACCGGCTAGTGTCAGGCGGATTCGGTTATCGAGGAAGCCCAGCTCATCTTGCAGGTAAATGCCTGTATAGTCCTGATTCTGCAAACCACCACCTGCCGCCGCGCGGGATTCAAGATCCATTGAACGGTCGAATTTCGGATAGCCCATTACTGGTGTGCCATAATAAGGGTTTTTGGGGTCAAATTCAGCGCCCACAGAATCCAGCGAATAGGATTGCGACCAGTCGGCGAAGTAATTTTTGCTACCCACATCGATGCCTCCCAGAATGCGGTGCCTCACTGCGCCGGTTTTTACATCACCATTTACAAACACCTGCCCAAGCGTCATTTCGCTTTTCGCGTCCCAGAGACCGACATTGCGGTAAATAAGACCATTCGCCTTCACCGAATCCGGCCACATGCTGGCGCCATTCAGCTGATAGTTGAAATAACCTACTTGTGCCGTCAGTTTCCAGTTAGGATTAAATTGGTGCTGCAAATTCACAAAAACGCTCTGGTCTTTAATTTTTGTAGGGGCCAGGCCCGGAGGCATGGTCGTAAAATCACGCGGGAGCGTAGCGTAACCTTCGGGTGAGAACACATAAAACGATCCCACGTTCGACATTTTCGCGTATTGGAGTGTGTATTCAGCGGTTAGTTTCGTTTTCTCGTCGATTTGGTAAGAGATTACCGGGGCAATGCTGTAACGGTCGTTGTATTCATAGGCACGGAACGAACCTTTGTTTTGCGCAGCCACATTGAGGCGGTACAGGAACTTGCTGTCCTTGCTGAGCTTACCATCGAGGTCGAGGGTAGCGCGGTAAAGGCCGAAGCTACCTATATTGAAGCCAACTTCGCCTTTGGTCTGGCCGGTCGGTTTTTTGGTCACTACGTTATACAAACCGCTTGGGTCGCCGTTTGCAAGCATAAATCCGGCAGGACCTTTCACGAATTCGATGTGATCGACAAAGCTCATATCTTCGGTCAATGGCCCCCAGTAGGAATTCACTACGTTGAAGCCATTGCGGAATGCCTGAATCTGAGAGCCGCGCATGCTGATGTTAGCGTACATATCACCCCAGTGTTCGAGGCGGACTGCACCGCTGACGTTGCGGATCAAGCCATCGCTCATGCTGATCACCTGCTGGTCGGCCAATACTTTTGAAGTAACAACCTGCACGTTCTGAGGAGTTTCCAGTATCGGTGTAAGGAGTTTCATGCTGGAAGAAAACTGGTCCGACTTGTAAGTTGTACCACTTTTGACGATCACTTCCTGCAATTCGTTAGCACTTTCGGAGAGGGTGAAAGAAACACTCACCGTTTCGCCCGCCGCTACTTCCACTTCCTTTTCCTGGGTAGCCAATCCGACGAAGCTTACGAGCAATGTGTGGGTTCCGGGTTTGATTCTTTCAATTGTGAATTTTCCTTGATTGTCCGAGACGGCACCGCGGGCAGTTCCTTTAATTCCGACTGAAACCTGCTCAGCCGGTTGCCCGTCCGAGCTCAGTATCTGTCCTGATATTCTGCCGTTTTGCGCCAATGCGGAGACACTTGCCAGCAGGAATAGGAAGAAAATATAAAATCTTTTCATTTATCTAAAATTGGACTAAATAGTTAACGAGCCGCAAATATCAGTCGGGAATTCTTATGAGGCAAGGTTTTATTTAGATTTATTTAAAATAGTAGTAAACTCTCTGTTACATAGGAATTTTAGCCATAAAAAAAGCCGCACCGTCCGTTGGAACAATGCGGCTGCAATTGGCTTCGATGGTTGTTGTTACTTTTCTTCGGCCGGTTTTATGGCTGCCACCATTTTCACGGTGATCATTTTCTTGTCCGACGAATTGCCCCATGAGTTCATAATGTAGTTCATCACATCGGCGACCTGCTCATTGGCAAGACCCGGCTCGGGCATCATATTGTCATAGGATACGCCATTCACAGTCACTTTTCCGATCAGTCCGAATTTGATCGCCTGGATCGCATTCTCGGGTGTTTTCATCAGGTAATCCGATTTGGCGAGCGGCGGAAAAGTGGCTGTAATGCCTTCACCCGTGCCCATATGGCAGGAAATACAGTTTTCGGAATAGATCATTTTGCCGCGCTCGATGCTTTTTGCGAGCTCGTCGTCCTGGTCGGGTGCAATGGCGGCGCAGAAGATCGTGGCGGAAAGTAATGTCAGTAATAGTTTCATGGTGATGTTTGGTTGAGATAGTGGGTTAAATGGTGCGAAGCTCCTGCTTCGCATACACTATTCGCAGGCCTCTGGCCGGTCGGGTATGTAAGACCGGCCGGAGGCCTGCGAATAGTCGGCACGAAGCAGGAGCTTCGCGCCATTGTTACTTCGTTAACGAGAAAGGCGCTGCCTCCGGTTTGGTGCCCCAGCTTTTCGAAGGCTTGCCGCTCAGGTCGAATTGTACGCTTCCGCCTTTCTGAATGTCGCTGTGCTCGAGGTAAGTTTTATCATAAGATTTGCCATTCAGCTTCGCGCCCTGGATGTACAGGTTGCTTTCGCTGCTCGCAGGCGCCTCGATCGTGAATTTCTTACCGTCTTCCATGGTCAACGTGGCCTTTTTGAACAACGGCGAGCCGATCACGTATTGTGTCGTGCCCGGCGTGACAGGGTAGAAGCCTAGCGAAGAGAAAACGTACCAGGCCGAGGTCTGGCCATTATCTTCGTCACCGCAGTAACCGTCCGGCGCCGCCTGATAGAGTCGCTTCATCACCTGACGCGTCCAGTATTGTGCCTTGTCGGGCGCACCTGCGTAGTTGTACAGATAAATCATGTGCTGGATCGGCTGGTTACCGTGTGCGTAGTTCCCCATGTTCATAATCTGCATTTCGCGGATTTCGTGGATAGGGAAGCCGTAGTAGCTGTCGTCGAACACCGGCGGCAATGTGAAAACGGTATCCAGTTTCTGCACAAATGCTTCACGGCCTCCTACCAGGTTGATCAATCCTTTCACATCCTGGAACACCGACCAGGTGTAGTGAATGCTGTTGCCTTCGGTAAATGCGTCTCCCCATTTGAATGGGTTGAATGGCGACTGGAACTTGCCATCCTTATTCTTGCCGCGCATCCATTTCGTTTCCGGGTCGAACAGGTTTTTGTAGTTCTGGCTTCTTTTCAGGTACAGATCTACCTCTGTTTGCGGTTTTTTCAATTCTTTGGCCAGCTGCGCGATACAGAAATCAGCGTAAGCATATTCCAGGGTCCGGGCGGCATTCTCATTGATTTTTACATCATAAGGAACATAACCCAGTTCATTATAATACTCATGTCCGAAACGGCCTACCGAACTTACGGGACCAGCATTCTGCGTATTTTTCAGAATAGCTTCATACAGTTTGTTAATATCGTAGCCACGGATGCCCTTGATATAAGAATCGGCAATCAGTGAAGCCGAGTTTGAGCCGATCATACAGTCGCGGTGTCCGGGGCTGGCCCATTCGGGCAGGAAGCCGCTCTCATCATACGCATTGGCCAGGCCTTCCATGATATGCGCATTCAATGTCGGGTACATGAGTGTGAAGAATGGGAACACCGCACGGAAAGTATCCCAGAAACCATTGTCGGTAAACATATAACCCGGACGTACTTCGCCATTGTAGGGGCTGTAATGCACGACCTTGTTGGCCTTATCCATTTCATAGAACTTGCGTGGGAACAACAGTACGCGGTAGAGGCAGGAATAGAATGTGCGGATCTGATCGATATTGTCCCCTTCGACTTTGATACGCGACAGCTCCGCGTTCCATGCCTGTTCGCCTTTCGCCTTGGTAGCGTCGAAAGAATCGTTGCCCAGTTCGCGCTGAAGGTTCAACTCGGCTTGCTCGGGGCTGATGAACGACGAGGCCACTTTGATGCCTACCTGCTCGCCTCTTTTTGTTTTAAAACCAACTACCGCACCTACGTGCGCCGCGCTGAGTTCCAGCGTGTCTTTTGCGAGTGTTTGGCCGTGGAATGCGGAGGAGAAGGTGAATGGTTTATCAAAAACCAAAACAAAGTAGTTCTTGAAGTTCGCCGGTACGCCGCCACTGTTTTTGGTAGTATAACCAATGATCTTGCGCTCTTTTGGAAGCACTTTTACGTAGGAACCCCTGTCGAATGCGTCGAGAAGTACGTAAGAGGTATCCGCTTTCGGGAATGTGATGCGGAACTGCGCGGCACGTTCGGTGGGTGCGATTTCCGTGGTAACGTCGTAATCCGCCAGATATACCTTATAATAATGGGGCTTGGCAGTCTCGGCTTTGTGTGAGAACCAGCTGGCGCGGCTTTCTTCGTCGATTTTTAGCTTGCCGGTAACCGGCATGATCGCGAACTGGCCGTAATCGTTGATCCAGGGGCTGGGCTGGTGGGTTTGCTTGAAACCCCGGATCTTCTCTGCGTCATACATGTAAGCCCATCCGTCGCCCATTTTACCGGTTTGGGGCATCCAGAAGTTCATTCCCCACGGCAGGGCAATCGCCGGGTAAGTGTTACCGGCCGACAAGCTGAATTTCGATTGCGTACCCATCAGCGGGTTTACATAATCGACCAGATTGGCGGTACCTTGCCCGTAGGATAATTGCAGTGAGGCAATAACGGTAAAAAGGCAGGACAGGAGTTTTTTCATGTTGGGGATAATTCTTTTTTATATTGGTTTCGGAATTATAAATGCAGGGACAAAAGTAATCGAAGGGGAGAGAACAAAAAGTAAAGCCGTCAAAGATTTCCCATCGGCAGGTTTTCTGCCATTTTGTACCGGCATAATTCTTTTTAATGTTAGGTTTTGAATCCATAGCAATCAACATGACAGAACACCTTAACCGCCTTACGCCGCGTCAGATCGTTTTCGAGCTCGACCAATATATCATCGGACAAAATGACGCAAAACGCAATGTGGCGATCGCATTGCGGAACCGGTGGAGGCGAATGAACAGTCCTGAGGACATTCAACGGGAGATTATCCCGAACAACATATTGATGATCGGGGCTACCGGAGTCGGTAAAACCGAGATCGCCCGCCGGCTGGCTAAAATCGCCGACGCACCATTTGTGAAAGTGGAAGCCTCCAAGTTTACGGAAGTTGGCTATGTCGGCCGCGACGTCGAAAGTATGGTCCGCGACCTTGTGGAACAGGCGGTAGGCATGGTACGTACCCAGAAAAAGGAAGAGGTGAAGATCAAGGCCGAACAGGCAGTGGAAGACATCATCCTCGATGCATTGATCCCGCCGGTTCACGGTTCAGGAGCGGTGAAGCCGGTATCCGACAACGGTTCTGAGGAAATGCCGCAAAGCGACGCGGAGCTCAACCAGCGCACCCGCGAGCGTTTCCGAGAGAAGATCCGCAACGGGGAGCTCGATAGCCGAAAAATCGAAATCGAAGTCCAGCAAAATCAGGTGCCCAATGTTGGCATGATAGGCGGGGCCGTCGATGACGTTTCGATGATGAATATCCAGGAGATGATCGGTAACATGATGCCGCGCCGGGGAAAAAAACGGAAGGTAACCGTGGAGGAAGCACGCAAGTTGCTTTTGGACGAAGAGGCGTCGAAGCTGATCGACATGGACGAGGTAAAGCTGGAAGCCATTAAAAAGGCAGAAAACCTGGGCATTATATTTATTGACGAGATCGACAAAGTAGCATCCAGCCGCTCCGGCGGAAGCGGCCCCGACGTGAGCCGTGAAGGTGTACAGCGCGATTTGCTGCCGATCGTGGAAGGAAGTTCGGTGAATACCAAACACGGCGTGATCCAGACCGATCACATTCTCTTTATCGCAGCTGGTGCTTTCCATGTTTCCAAACCGTCCGACCTCATTCCTGAGCTTCAGGGGCGTTTCCCAATCCGGGTAGAACTCAACAGTCTTACGGAAAGTGATTTTTACCAAATCCTGAAAGCACCTAAAAACGCGTTGACGAAACAGTACGCCGCTATGATGGAATCAGAAGGGGTAGAACTGGAATTTGAAGACGGCGCATTACGCGAAATCGCCCGTATCGCATTCGAAGTAAACAGCGAAGTCGAGAATATCGGTGCCCGCCGTCTCCAAACCGTCATGAGCTCACTCCTCAATGATTTTATGTTCGATATCCCGGACGTCATCGGCGACGGCTCACATATCGCTATCACCGCGGAAATGGTGCAGGAGAGATTGTCGGCACTGGTGAAGAACAGGGATCTGAGTCAGTATATTCTTTAAAAAGGAGGAAAGGGAACAAAGAGGAAGGGGAGGATGGACTTTTTGCTTCCATTTTCCCTTTCCTCCATCCTCCCTTTCTTCCCATTTAGTAAAACAACCACTCAAAAGCCTTTGGGAACTCCTGGCTCCATTGCTTTTCGGCGTGTTCGCCCCGGGCGTCTACGGAGGATTTGATTTTTACTCGGCTGTAACCAAAACTTTGGGTTTCGAGCGTTTCTTGTAGTTTGGTGACGTTCGGGATCATGTGGGTGCCTTCCTTCCCGCCGGCATAGAGATAAATACGCGTTTCGAACGGCTCGAAGAAATGCACGGCGTCGAAGTAGATTTTTTCGGAAATCCACAGGGCCGGAGAAAATACCATGAACTTGCCGAATGTCTGCGGGAACATCAGCGCCGCATAAGCACTTAACAATCCTCCCACAGAACTTCCACCAATACCGGTGTTCAGCCGATCCGATTTTGTGCGGTATTTGTCGTCGATATGCGTTTTGAGCGGGCCGGCGATAAATTGCAAAAATCTGGCACCATACCCTTTGCCAAGCTTGGCATTGTCGTACGGTGAAAGTTCCTGGACGCGATCCTCTTCACCGTGGTCGATGGCAACGATGATCACACCGGCCTTATGTTCCTTTGCAAGTTCTGCCAGGCTTTTGTCTATTTCCCAATTACCATATTCCGAACCCTTGCCAAACAGGTTCTGGCCGTCGGTCATGTAAAGAACCGGGTAATGCTGGTCGGGGTTTTCGTAATAGTCGTGTGGAAGGAGCACACGTACACGACGCGTGCGGTTAAACTGGGTGATTTCAAATGCTTCCGAAACCGTTTCAACGATAGGCGAAAGGTTTGTTTTGCTTGAAATGTCAGATTGCCAGCGGATTACATTGTCTTTGACGAATGTTTCGCCTGCTTTGATGAACCGATTGCCATAGGGACGGCCTGCGCGGTCGAGCTCTACCTGGTTCCAGCCGCCGCGGGTATATTTATATTCGATCGGATCGGGTAACTCAGCGTCTTCGGGGAATTGAAAACGGTAGTTGCCCGGACTTACAATTGTCATCCGGTACTCTTCCAGGTCGGGGAGCCACTTGCAGAAATTGCCAGTGATAAAGACCGGACGATTATCGAAAGGTATTGTGCTTAGTTCAATGGTAAGGGTGTCAACTTCTACTTGCATTCTACTCTTGTACTTTCATTGAGTCACTATGGGTTACGAGGGCACAAAAGTACTTATTTATCAGCTTTTTTAATATAATTAATGAATTCAAATGGAAAAAAATGACGCTCGTCAGGCTCGTGGAGGGCTCTTTCGGTCTCGGTCCAGGCCCCGGGGTTTTCGATTTCGAAAAAAGTGTCGCCTTCGATTTTGGTATGTACCCTGGTCAGGTAAATGTGGGTGGCAATAGCTTGCGATTGTCGGTAAATCTCGCCGCCGCCTACAATGCAAACTTCCTCGCCGTCTATTTCTGCTGCTTTTTTCAGCGCTTCTTCCAATGAATGCGCCACCACCACTCCCTCGAACGTAAAATCCGGACTTCTTGTGATCACAATAGATGTCCTCCCCGGCAGCGGTTTCCCGATCGACTCGAATGTTTTTCGGCCCATAATCATCGGGTGCCCCAATGTAAGTTGTTTGAAACGTTTCAGATCGTCCGGCAATCGCCAGAGTAGCTGGTTGTCCTTCCCGATCGCGCCATTTTCAGCGGCGGCTACGATGATTGAAATTTTCATGCAGGTGGTGAATGTTTTTGCAAAGATGTATTGAAATGCGGTTTTGGCGTTTCGCATTCGTAGATTTTGTTTTAATCTGGCGTCGCGATTTAAGGATCAATGTTTCGAACGGTAATCGGGGAGTAGCCAAACAATGCCGTTAGGCATGTAATATCGGTAGTAAAACGTGCCTGCCGAATTGTTCAGCAATGCCCTTGGGCATGTAACGACAATGCGCGCTGTTGTTGCATCCCTGCCGGGATTTCCAGACGCGTCGTTGGTGATGTTTCTACCAATATTACATCGCTAACGCGATTCGCTGCTTCTATTCCGGCGATTTGAACACGTATCGCTCATCGTATTCAACCTCGAACTTTTCCAAAAACGACAAATACTCTTGCCGAAACGTCATTTTGCGATGGTGATCGTTTTGCGTCTGGATATAACTGATCACATTGGGCACCTGCGATTTGGAATAAGAGAAGACGCCATAGCCGGCCTGCCACTCAAACCGGCTATCGCAAGAGCGATTGACGTTGATCCACTGCGACGAATCTGCCTTCACATCCTGCATGAAATCTCCGATAGATTGGGTGGTCCGAAACCCGATCAACATATGAACATGATCGCTCATGCCGTTGATTGCGATCATTTTGTGCTGCCTGGCTTCTACGATGCCAGTAATGTATTTGTACAAAGGAGTTTCCCAACTGGAGTGGATCAATGCTTGCCGGTACTTAGGCGCAAATATGAAATGCAGGTGAACCTGTGAATACGTATTAGCCATGATATAGATGTGTGTAAAAGTGTACTATCAAATATGGGAGCTTTAGAGCTTATACCCCCTCAAAAAATCGCCAACCGCCATCCGTTTCTTTCCTTCAATCTGCAACTCTTCGATAGCGAGCCAACCGTTGCCTGTGCGGAAATGCAGATAAGATTTTCCATCGGAAAGGTACTCGCCGGGTTGGGCATGGCCCTGGGATTCCACGACTTTGGTCTTGAATACCTTGCAGGAAAGTCCATTCAGCGTTGTCCAGGCGGCCGGGTAAGGTGAAAGGCCTCTTACAAAGTTGTGGATTTCGGTAGCCGGCTTGTTCCAATCGATTTCGCAGGTTTCGCGGAAGATTTTCGGGGCGGATTTAATGTCCTCGGGCTCGGATTGCGGCTCCTGCGGATAGTTGCCGGCTTCGATGGCCTGTACGGTTTTTACGACCAGGTTCGCGCCCTTGCGCATGAGGCGTTCATATACTGTACCCGCATTGTCCTCGGGGAAAATAGGCTCCCTGTCCTGGAAGATGATCTTGCCGGTGTCGATATCCTTTTCGATGAAGAACGTGGTTACGCCGGTTTCGGTTTCGCCGTTGATGACAGCCCAGTTGATGGGCGCCGCGCCGCGGTACTGGGGCAGGAGGGAACTGTGCAGGTTGAATGTGCCCTTCGAAGGCATGTTCCATACCACTTCGGGAAGCATCCGAAATGCTACTACCACCTGCAAATCGGCGTTGTAGGATTTCAGCTCTTCGAGGAAGGCCGGGTTTTTCAATTTTTCAGGCTGCAACACAGGGATGCCCTGGGATTCTGCGTATATTTTGACAGGTGAAGCCGTTTGCTTTTGCCCCCTGCCCGCTGGCTTATCGGGGACGGTGACGACGGCTACAACATTAGAATTGCTTTCGACCAGACTTTGTAAACTTGGGACGGCAAATTCGGGCGTCCCCATAAAAATAATTCTCAGCGGATTTGACATGACAGATGGCGCTTTTGGATAAAAATGGTGCTACCATTCACAAATATTGTTAATTTTGTCGTTCTTAACAGAAAATTATGGTGAACACAAAATCATATATCAACCGAAAAGAAAAGGTCTTCTAGCCTTCTACGAGAGTTTCGTTAACTCTGTAGAGCGGTCTTTGAGCCGTTCTTTTTTTTTATGTAGAATTTCAAAAATTAAAAGACTTATAAACAAAATAAAGGTCATGGCTAAAATTTCATACTATACGGAAGAAGGACTTACCAAGCTGAGGAACGAGCTGAATGAGATGAAAACCAAAGGCCGCACGGAGATTGCACGACAAATTGCAGAAGCGCGGGACAAAGGTGATTTAAGTGAAAATGCAGAATACGACGCGGCCAAGGACGCGCAGGGTATGCACGAAATGAAAATCGCCAAACTGGAAGAAATCCTGTCCAACGCACGGGTGATCGATGAGTCGTCAATGGATACCTCACAGGTTTCGGTCCTTTCGAAGGTGAAGATCAAAAACCGTAAGAATGGAATGGAAGTGACCTACACGCTGGTGTCGGAAGAAGAGGCTGATTTGAAAGCCGGCAAAATCTCGGTGGGCTCGCCGATCGGCAAAGGCCTTTTGGGTAAGAAAGTTGGAGAAACCACGGAAATCAAGGTTCCTGCGGGTATGATGGAGTTTGAAGTACTCGATATCAGCCGTTTCAGCGGGGAGTAAGTTTCTTTTAGATATGAAAGGTTGGGTTGCGGAACGAGCTGTTTCGCAACCCGATTTTTTTGTGGAGATTTGGAAGACCATGGACGACCGACTATGGACCATGGCTTGCGAATGGATGTAAAAGTATCATGGTCTATGGTCGGCGGTCCATGGTCAATTAACAAATCGTTAACCGCCGGCACAAACGTCACACATCTATGCGCCTCAAAGGCTTTCTCCTCAATGTACCATCGCTGCGCGTCGACGGAATGGCGTTGTTTCCATTCATTCTGTCGAAACGGAAGACCCCTTCGGAGGTCTTTCTCAATCACGAGCGCATTCATTTGAAGCAACAGCTTGAACTCGGGCTGGTTATCTTTTATGTGTGGTATTTGCTGGAATATTTAATCCGATTCGTACAATTCAGGAAACATTATTTAGCCTATCTTCATATTTCGTTTGAAAGGGAAGCCTACGCCCACGAGCACGACCCCGGCTATCTGCGGAAGCGTCGTTTCTGTGCCTGGTGGAAGTACCTTTGAGGATGCAGTTTTAGTCGTTATTTAAATTAAACGTATGTCAGATCAGAGCACAGAGTTTCTTTATAAGTACCTGAACAATGCTTCGCCTACCGGCTTCGAATCGACCGGGCAGCAGCTATGGCTCGACTATATCAAGCCATATATTGAAGAACAGATTATCGATGTGTATGGAACGGCGGTGGGCGTTATCGGCCCGGGCCAGGACTACAAGGTGGTGATCGAGGCGCATTCCGACGAGATTTCGTGGTTTGTGAACTACATTTCGGAAGATGGCTACATCCACGTGCGCCGCAACGGTGGTTCGGATGCGGCTATTGCGCCCTCGATGCGGGTAAACTTGCATACGGCCAAGGGAGTGGTGAAAGGTGTTTTCGGCTGGCCGGCCATCCATGTGCGCGACGTCGCCAAAGACCAGGTGCCTAAAGTGCACGAGCTTTTCATCGACGTGGGCGCTGCCAAGAAGGATGAGGTGCTTGAAATGGGTATCCACGTCGGTACCGTGGTGACTTTTGCGGACGGCCTCGATGAGCTGAATGGTAAATATTACCTAGGTCGCGCGCTCGACAACCGCATGGGCGGATACATGATCGCGGAGGTAGCGCGTATGTTGCACGAGAACAATGTGAAACTGCCGTTTACATTGTATGTGGTCAATGCGGTACAGGAGGAAATCGGCTTGCGCGGTGCGGAGATGATTTCGCGTCGCCTGAAACCCGATCTGGCAATTTGTACGGATGTAACGCACGACACGCAGTCGCCGATGTATAATAAAAAGGAACAAGGCGACCTGAAATGCGGCAGCGGGCCGGTGATTTGCTATGGTCCGGCAGTACAGAACAATGTCCGCGACCTGCTGATCCGAGTGGCTGAGGAGAAGAGCATTCCGTTCCAGCGCCAGGCGGTAAGCCGCTCGACGGGCACCGATACGGATTCATTTGCTTACTCTACCGAGGGGATAGCATCTGCATTGATCTCATTACCATTGAAATACATGCACACCACCGTGGAAATGGTTTCCAAAGAGGATGTGCAGAATGTCATACAACTGATGTACGACGTCCTGCTGTCGCTGAAAGGTGACGAGGATTTTCGGTATATTAAGTAAGATGTCAATGTCAGGCTGAGCGAAGTCGAAGGACCGCGGCGACAACGCATGCGCTTCGACTGCGCTCAGCGTGACATTCGACACCACACACACCTTTCGTTAGCATACTTCATAACTTCATCAACTTACTGGAAAACAATGGATAACCGGGCACGCGGGCGCGGGGCTGCTATCAACACGCCCAACAAATTCTTCAAGCACGAGATCGAGTACACCTCCGAGGACTGGCAGCAATGGGAAGATCAGGAGGTAAATCCCAAAACACAATTTATCGAAGAGGAATCCAAGACGCTCATGAGCGTTTCGGAAAGTCCTGATTTGCCCAATTTTCATTCGATCAACCCTTACCGGGGTTGCGAGCACGGGTGCATTTACTGCTATGCCCGTAATTCGCATGAATACTGGGGTTTTTCGGCGGGGCTCGATTTTGAAACCAAAATTGTGGTCAAAAAGAATGCGCCGCAATTGCTGGAAAAGCTCTTTAATTCCAAAAAGTGGGTACCGCATAATATTCATATTTCAGGGAATACCGATTGCTACCAGCCGGGAGAAAAGAAGTACCGGATTACCCGGCAGTTGTTGGAAATATGCCTGCGGTACCGTAATCCGGTCAGCATTCTCACCAAAAATGCGTTGATTCTCCGTGATATCGATGTGTTGGAAAAAATGGCTAAACTGAACCTCGTGCATGCCGCGCTTTCAATTACTTCGCTCAATGAGGAACTGCGCAGCGCATTGGAACCACGCACGGTTACGGGCAAACGACGTTTGCAGGTGCTGAAAACATTAAGTGACGCGGGTATTCCGATGGGTGTCATGACAGCGCCAATCATTCCCGGTTTGAACGACCAGGAAATACCTGCGCTCATCCAGGCGATTGCCGAAAATGGTGCATTATGGTCGCATTACACAGTAGTGCGGCTGAATGGCGCGATCGCTACATTGTTCGACGAATGGATCCACCACCACTTCCCCGACCGGGCGGCGAAGGTTTTGAGCCAGATCAAGGAATGCCACGGAGGCGTTGTGAACGATTCCCGTTTTGGGATCCGAATGGTGGGAGAGGGTAGTTTCGCGGAGCACATCCGGCAGTTGCATGAACATTCTTGCCGGAAATATCTTGCAGGGCGTGAATTGCCCCCATTGGATACTTCTCAGTTTATGCGGGCAGGGCAGATGAAGCTGTTTTAGTTTTAACGCCACGTCTACGGCCGACCGAAGGCACGAATAATACACGAAATTCGTGTTGTTCGTGTCTTCGTGGCATTAAAAACCCTAATTTGCTACTCCTAAATCTGACCCCATGAAAACATTAGCCCTGGCCGTAGGCCTTACAGCCGCATTAGCAGCGAACAGCAACTGCGTAAATTCCACATCCCAGAAGGGACCGGCCTTGGCCGATTCACTTTCCGCAGCACCCGAAGATCTAACCAGAGCCAAAGGCCCAACCACCGGTGCCGATCAGATTTCTCAATATGTCGATTATCTGAAAGGCAAAAAAATCGGAATCGTTGTAAACCAGACATCCATTATAGGCACAAAGCCAATCGTCGACAGTCTGGTGGCATTGGGCGTGAACATCGTCACCATTTTCGGCCCGGAGCATGGTTTCCGCGGCACAGCCAGTAACGGCGATAAAGTGAACGACAGCGTGGATCCCAAGACCGGCATCCCGGCGATCTCACTTTATGGTAAGCTCAAAAAGCCCACCAAAGAGCAGATGGCGGCCATCGACCTGATGATCTTTGACATCCAGGACGTGGGCGCGCGCTTTTACACGTATATCAACACGCTCGGGCACGTGATGGAAGCGTGTGCGGAGAATAACAAGGAAATGCTCATTCTCGACAGACCTAATCCGAATGGCTTCCTGGTCGATGGGCCCATTCTGGAAGATCACCTGCATTCGGGGATCGGGATGTATAAAATTCCTATTTCGCATGGCCTCACCATTGCCGAATTCGCACAAATGATCAATGGAGAAGGCTGGCTCCCCGACAAAATGCAGTGTAAGTTGAAGATCATCAAAGTCGCCAACTACACGCATGATACGCCTTACGTGCTACCCGTAATGCCATCCCCCAACCTCAATACGCAGCAATCGGTAATGCTGTACCCGCATATCTGTATGTTCGAAGGCACTATTCTGAGCCAGGGACGGGGGACCTATATGCCCTTTACGGTATTGGGAGCACCGCTGCTGAAAGGTAAATATGACTTTACTTTTACCCCGCATAGCATCAAAGGGATGAGTGAAACGCCGCTGCACCAGGATAAGGAGTGCTATGGCCTCGATTTACGAAAATACGACTTGAAAGATATCCGCAAAAGTGGCAAGCTCCATCTGAAATGGCTCATCGAACTCTATAAAGCCTATCCTGAGAAAGAGAAGTTCTTCGACATGAGCCAAAGCAAGCAAATGGGCAACTTTGACAAGTTGGCAGGGACTGAAAACCTCAAAAAACAGATTATCGCCGGAGCGTCGGAAGAAGAGGTCCGCAAAAGCTGGGAACCTGGGCTGGGACAATTCAAAGAAATGCGGAAGAAATACCTGATCTACCCCTGACAAATCCCGACCACACTTGACAACACCTGACTACCCCCTGACCATACTCTACAATGTCTGTCGATTGGCTGAAAATCAATGGCTTACAGAAACAAAACATCCCAGAGGAAGCCCCCGGGGATGTTCAATTATTCTCAACGATATTTAATTAAAACTGATAGCGATTTAGTTTAGGTTTGGTATGGTAAATATGGTGTGCGTTTGAGAAACAAATGTGTGCATAATGCTCAGTATCATGCCAAATATGCTCAATCGACCGTAATTACGTTTTTTGGAGTGAAACAGATGCCTGGACCTCAGAAAAATTTTAAAATTTATTGAAGCCCAGGCCTTCTGTCGGGGTAAAGTATATATGTAATAATAGAAGAGGGTGTTTACGTGCTATAAAATTAATTCGCACTTAACTCCTCAACAAATCAAAGTGGTGAAGTATAGCTTTTATGGGGTGAAGCCGGGGAAACCGTAAGTAACCATTTTTTCTACGGTTTGTACTATTTATCAGGAGAAAGTTCTGATGCGGCTCAGCAGTTCAGTCCGGTTATCGTTCGTGATCGGGATCTCAATGTCGTTGATCATCACGTGCACGTAATCGATAGCTGTAATGGCGTTCAGGTTGATGATGAACGACTTATGTACCCTGAAAAAATAGTTGGTAGGAAGTTGCTGAAGCATGTTTTTCAGCGTCTCACGGATCGTATATTTCTTCTTGGTAGTGTGCAGCTCAAGGTAGTTGTCGTCGCTCCGGATGTATAGGATATCCGTCAGCATGATCTTGGTAAACATATGTTTTTCCTTGATGAACAGCGCGTCTTTGATCACCGTCGTATCCTCTTTCTCCTCCGAAGTAGTTTCACCCGCCAGTGCCGCCAGGCGATAGTTCTTCAGTGCAAGCTTAACAGCCGTGTAGACGGTAATTTTCTGAAAAGGTTTTTGTAAAAATGCATGGGGCGCAGCCTGCAATGCCGCATTCACCACTGCAATATCCTCATGGGCCGACAAAAAGAGAAAAGGGATCTTGAAATTTTCCCGGATGTAATGCGCCAGGTCTATTCCGGTTTGGTAGCCATTCAGGTTAATATCCAGCACGGCGAGGTGGAAAACCTTGCTGTGGAGAATTTCAGTGGCAGTCGTATAGTCGGTCGCGATATCGTTTGCGTCGTAACCGAAACCATTGAGCAAAAATTGGAGATGTTTCGCAATGATAAAGTCGTCCTCAACGATTAGAATATTCATCTTTGGTATAAGTAGTCAGCCTTTGCCCGTCTTAAAAGTGATGATAAAGTGGGTTATGTTTGGAAGCCGCCGTAACGAAATGCACGGCCGGGATACAAATAATAGGATAATATACGAATTAATTGCAATGTCAGATTTATGGAAATTGTCGAATTATCTTTTACAAAATGCTTTCGAAGTAACCCTGTGTTAAAATAACGGCAAAATGTGCTATTGCACAAGCTGTTGCCCTGTTGTAGCAATAGTTTTACCCTGGTTACTCCGGCGTGCCCGAATCTTTTTAATTTGATTTATTTAATTTAATATTTACATAATTATACGTACTGCCTCTTGGCGACTACAAGTTTTTTTGCCTTTCGTACATCCGGGCGACACATTGATGGCGTATATAAGCCCGAATGGTTGTTAACACCTCAATTGCCCTTCGTTAATAGTTACTTGTAATCTGCCGGTTTTCTTTCGGCAGAGGCTCGTTTTTTTTCCGGGATTTCGGCCCTGTGGGCAGGGTCGGGATTTGCATCGATGTCTTTGCGCTTTCAGATCACATTTATTCCCGTTTCCGTATTTAAACTTTTACCTCATGCAAGTTTCTATGTTGGATCCTTGCAGGTTCAGGAGCATTCTTCTGTGCCTGTTGTTGCTGCCTTGTGCGCTGAGCAGTCTGGCTTCGAGCCACCGCGAAGCGCCGCTGATTTCCAATGATCCGCTCGCCGATAATACGGATTTGTATGCTTTTAAAAGCCCCGATGATCCCAACTCCATTACGATCATCGCCAACTACATCCCGTTCGAATCGCCTGAGGGTGGCCCAAACTATTTCAATTTCGGGCCGAATGTACGTTATGAAATTCATATCAAAAACCAGGCCGGAACGCCCGGCGACGATATCACGTATCGGTTTACTTTTTCAAGTACCAATGAGGACCCGACCACATTTTTCAATATCAGGTTGGGCAAGCAAAACCTTAAAACCACTTACAAATGTGAGAAGAGTACCGACGGCGGTATGACTTTCACGACAATCATCGCCAACGGCGTGGTGCCACCGAACAACATCGGGCCGCGGTCTATCGAAGGAAAAACGGTTGGCCTGGAAGCACCGGACTACAATTCGCTCGTTGAAAAAGCCATTGCAACGGCTTCGAGCGGCGAGAAGGTGTTCTGCGGTCCGGTCGACGATCCGTTTTTCGTAGACCTCGCAGGTGCATTCGATGCTGGTAATTTCCGGCCGGAAGGTAATGCTACCAACGCGCCCAAGGACGGTCTGGCGCGCTTCAATGTGCATACCATCGCTTTGAAAATCCCGGTAAACCTGCTGCAAAAGGATGGTAAAAACGTGGCACAGGCGGCGAATATCCTCGATCCTGACTACGTGATCGGCGTTTGGGCGTCGGCAAGCCGCCAGATGATCAAAACCCTTTACAACGGCGGCGATGTCGGCTATGACGGCCAGTACGTGCAGGTGTCGCGCCTGGGCATGCCGCTGACCAACGAGGCGGTGATCCCGCTGGGCATGAAGGACAAATGGAATGCGGTTACACCGTATGCGGGCCATGACCTGCAATTTGCCAAATACTTCACCAATCCGGAACTGGCACTGTATATGGATGATTCGCAATTCGGAACGGCGGTACCTTCATTGAGCGCACTGCGTATTCAGGCTAATGCGCTGGGTGCATTTGATTTTCGTAATGGCAAATCAGGTTTGTATGGTTTGAAGGGTACTGCGGCATTGGCCGGTACTGCGCTGGACGACGCGGTATTCGGTACGCTGCTGTTGCCCGACAATGCCAGCCCGAGAGCGGTGGATTTGCTGCCTATCTTTTACACCGGTGTGCCGAATCTGGCCCCTTACCAGCTCGCCACAGGCAAGAACAACAACCCGCTGGCCAAAGGAAAACCATTTATCCACAACTTCCTGCCCACACTCGGGGATATGCTTCGCCTGAATATGGCCGTACCCGCAACGCCAAGGGACGATCCGAAATTCAGTCATTTGGGCCTGGTGCAGGCAGCGGTGCTGGGTATTACCGATCCAGCCTACAATGCCAATACCAATCTGCAATGGATACCTAACATGGACGGCTTCCCGAATGGACGCCGGCTGGAAGACGACGTGACGACCATCGAACTGCAAGCTGTGTCCGGCGTGGTACTGGCCGCAGTAGGGTTGTTCTATGACGACGCTACCCCGCAGGCACCGGTTTCGCCGCAGTTGCTTAACGTCCTCACTTTCACCGCCGGCCCTACTAAAAACGACGCAGCGCTGAAAGGCACTTTTCCCTACCTGGCAAATCCATGGAGAGGCTATGACTATCCCGAAAAAGCCCGTTTCTGATCCCACACTTTTAGCAAGAATGAATATGAAAAATCTTCTTTATCTGATCGGGCTACTGGCGATCATTTGTATAGGTGCTCCGGGGACAATGGCCTCGTCGCACCGTGAGGCGCCACTGATTTCAACGGACCCGCTCGCCGACAATACCGATGTGTATGCATTCAAAAGCCCGGTGAACAAGGAAAACATTGTGCTCGTCGCCAACTACATTCCTTTCGAACACCCCGCCGGAGGTCCCAACTGGTATTCGTTCGGAGAAAATATCCGTTACGAAATCCATATCGATAACAATGCAGGAACTCCCGGCGCGGACATTATCTATCGTTTCACGTTCAAGAAAATGAATGAGGACCCGTCCACGTTCTTTCTAATCCGCCTGGGCAAGGAAAACCTCAAAACGACCTACACCTGCGAGCGGAGCACCGACGGTGGCCATAGCTTCTCGACCATCGTGTCGAACGGCATCGTTCCACCGCCGAACATCGGGCCGCGCTCGATCAACAGCACGCCTGTGGGCTTGGGTTCGGAGTACAATGCATTGGTGGACAAAGCGATTATGACGGCCAGCACCGGCGAGAAAATCTTTGCCGGGCCGGTAGACGACCCCTTCTTCGTTGATCTGGGCGGTATTTTCGACCTCGGTAACGTCCGGAAATCGGGCGCGCGTGATGGGGTGGCCAAATTCAACTGCCATTCGATCGTGATCGAGGTGCCGGTTGCTACATTGCAAAAAAGCCACAAGACCGTAGCCGAAGCCAGCAATATCCTCGATCCCGACTATGTGATTGGCGTGTATGCTTCATCGAGCCGCAGGAAGATCACGACGCTCTACAATGGTGGCGACGTAGGTCACGACGGCGATTGGGTGCAGGTTTCGCGCCTGGGTATGCCGCTGACCAACGAAGCCGTGATCCCGGTAGGTATGAAAGACAAATGGAATGCGACATCACCCGCCAATGACTTGCAGTTTGCCAAATACTTCACCAATCCGGAGCTGGCATTGTATATGGACGACTCCCAGTTTGGTGCCGCGGTGCCTGGCCTGGCTGCCTTGCGCATTCAGAGCAAGTCGCTCGGTTCATTTGATTTTCGCAATGGTAAAATGGGCCTTTATGGTCTGAAAGGCAACGCGGCACTCGATGGTACCGCTTTGTCCGAAGCCGCATTCGGAAGTGTGTTGCTCCCGGATGCTACCAGTCCGCGCGCTGTGGATATATTGCCTATTTTCTACACCGGTGTGCCCAATTTGCCTCCGTACCAGCTGGCCACAGGAAAAGGTGGCAACCCCCTCGCAGCAGGTAAGCCATTTATACACAACTTCCTGCCAACTTTTGGTGACTGGCTCCGGTTGAATATGGCGGTTCCGGCAACGCCCCGCAACGATCCTAAATTCAGTTCGTTAGGGCTTGTTCAGGCAGCGGCGCTTGGTCTCACTGATCCGGCTTACAATGGCAACAAGGATTTGCAATGGATCCCGAATATGGATGGCTTCCCGAACGGCCGTCGTCTGGAAGACGATGTAACAACCATCGAATTGCAGGCGGTTGGCGGGGTGGTATTGGCTGCCGTGGGCTTGTGGTACGACGATTTCGTGCCGGGAACATCTACCAGTCCCGTTACGCCGAACCTTGTCAATGTACTGTCGTTCAATGCGGGTGTGACGAAAAACGACACGACGCTGAAATGGAACTTCCCTTACCTGCAAAATCCCTGGCCCGGATTCCGCGGCCCAAGCTATGAAGGGCCGCAGCCAGGCGGCGCGGAACCCCTGGCTGTGACGATCGAGCATTTCGATTGCCTCACCGGTGGCTTCATGTTTGGCCATACGGGCGGTGTACCAGGTAATACCGTCGAGTATTCGGCGGCGGGCGTGGTGAATGGCGGATGGGGTACTTCTGTCAGCCGGATGGTCGAACCGGAATTGTTTAAGGATAACAACAGCAGCGGCGTACTTTGGCTGAAAGCAAGGTACGTGGGCGATCCGTCGTCGGAAGTGACCATGAAGTTTGATTTCAGGGCCTATTGCGGAAGCAAAACATGGCGGCAAGCCGCTCCGGAAGCAGAAGGAGCTTCTGTTCTGTTGAAAGCCGTTGTCATGGGTAATCCGAGCAGCAGCGACGACGTGGTAATCGAAATTCAGGGAGCGGCAGGTAAAGCTGTGCGACTGGATCTCGCGAATAGCAAAGGCCAGGTGATTGGCCAACAGCATATTGGCAAAGCGGTAGCCAACGAAAGGAGAGTTGTGAAACTGAATAATCAGCCGGGAATTTACTTTCTCCGGGTGACTACGGCCAACGACCGCTATACAGTTAAAATTCTCAGAAGATAGTTCAAAAAGCCGGGGGCGTTTGCTCCCGGCATTTCAAATCCTTCCGCATTTAATTTGAAAGCTTTATGAAAACTTACCTTTTAATATTTGTAGCCGCATGGCTCGTGGTAGCCCTCGGTTGTGGTGAAAAAAAGCAAAAGGGGGATTCTGCAAAGAAATCAGCCGCTTCGATGCCAACCGGATCCACGGTTTCCACAGATATTCCTGCATTGTACGAACGCCAGGGCGAGCTGGCTTCGGCTGTCGAATGGCCGAAGACCAAAGAAAAGGTGAAAGAACTGAGGCAGAAGATCGCCGGGAACCCCAGGGACGTCAAACCCCGGTTGCAAATCGCCGTCATTTACCTTTCCGAAGCCCGCATTACCGGTGAGCATCCCTACTACTATCCGGCGGTGTTGAAGGTACTTGACGATGTGCTGGCAATCGAACCGCAAAACTTTGAGGCCACTACTTTCAAGGCTTCGGTGAAAATGTCGCAGCACCAGTTTGCGGAAGCACGCGATCTGGCCGAACAAGCCCGGAAGATCAATCCGAGCAATGCATACGTGTACGGTGTGCTGGTGGATGCCAATGTGGAGCTGGGTAACTATGCCGAGGCTGTGGCCATGTCCGACAAAATGCAGGAGTTGAAACCTTCGCTGGAATCCTATTCGCGCGCATCTTATCTGCGCGAAATTCATGGAAACTATCCAGGTGCCATTGCAGCCATGAAGCTGGCAGTAGAAGCCGGATTACCCGGTTCGGAACCGCAATGCTGGGCTAAAAACACGCTGGGGCATCTTTATGAAACCACAGGCCAGTGGAAGCAGGCGGAAATCCAATATAAGGAAATCCTCGCCATGCGCCCGAGCTACGCGTTCGCATTACGCGGGCTTGCGCAGGTACGTAAGGCCGCCAAACAGTATGACGAGGCATTGACCGATCTCGATAAAGCTGCGAAAGTAATGCCTGAATTTTCTTTCCATGAAGAAATGGCCGATATCTTTGCACTGCAGGGTAATAAACAAAAGGCCGCCGAAAAATACCGGGAAGTCGTGAAGATGCTGGATGAAGATGCCCGTTCGGGACATGCTGTTGACCTGGAACTTTGTAAATTGTATACCAAAACAAACCAACTGGACTCCGCTATCGCATACGGTTTGAAGGAGTATGCCAGGCGTCCGAACAATATCGACGTCAACCATGCATTGGCGGTGGCCTATTTCAAGGGGCAAAATAATGGCAAGGCGAAGCTGCATATGAAACTGGCATTACGTACAGGTAGCCGTGATCCGGAATTGCTGCAAGTGGCCAGCGCCATTGCGATGGCTACCGGCGACAAAGCACAGGGAAACCGTTTGTTGGTGCAGGCAAGAAAAACGAATCCCGGATTTGTACTCTGAGGCAACAAGCAATATCACTCACCGACTTTTCTATGAAGAAATTTATATTACTGTTTTCTTTTCTGATCGTCAGCCTGAGGGCGTTGGCCCATCTGGGTGGGATTTCGGGCGTGGTGTACGATCAGTCGACCCGGCTGCCGCTTAAAGATGTGACGGTGCAACTTTCCGGAACGGGAAAGGCTGCCATCACTAACGAACTCGGGCAGTATCGTTTCGAGGACCTGGTGCCGGCACGGTATAAAATCGAGCTCTCGCACGTGAGCTTCCGCGCACAGGTGGTAGAGGTGAATGTGATTTCGGACGAGACTGCCTTTTTGAAAACAGAATTGGTCACAGCTAATGTAGAACTCAGCGAAGTGACGGTTTCCAGCCGGCGGGCACACGACCAGCAGCTGATCAGTAATCTCGACATTCGGCTGCGTCCGATTACCAACTCGCAGGAAATCCTGCGTATGGTACCGGGATTGTTTATCGGGCAGCACGCGGGCGGCGGAAAGGCAGAGCAAATATTCCTGCGTGGTTTCGATATCGATCACGGGACGGATATCCGGTTGACGGTCGATGGCATGCCGGTGAATATGGTCTCGCACGCGCACGGCCAGGGTTATGCCGATTTACATTTTGTAATTCCTGAACTGGTCAATGCCGTTGACTTCAAAAAAGGGCCTTACACTACCGACAAGGGTAATTTCAGCACCGCGGGCTGGGCCGATTTCCGGACGAAGGACGCGCTCGACAAGTCGTTCGTCAAACTGGAAGCGGGACAATTCGATACTTATCGCGCGGTAGCCGGCATTGACCTGCTGGGAAAGAAAGGAAGGGAGCAAAACCAGGCTGCCTACATTGCCTCGGAATATTCATTTACCAATTCCTATTTTGATAACCCGCAAAACTTCAACAGGCTGAATGTAGTGGGCAAATACCACGGGCATATTACCTCCAACACGAATCTGACATTGACAGGCTCTACATTCTGGAGCAAATGGAACCACTCCGGGCAGATCCCGGACCGCGCCGTGGAGTCGGGACTGATTGGCTTTTACGGTTCCATCGACCCGACGGAGGGCGGAGAAACCAGTCGGACCAATTTTAATGCCCAGTTCGTGACGGTTACACCGCGCAATTTTGTGATCAAAAACCAGCTTTTTTACAGCAATTACAATTTCGAACTGTATTCCAACTTTACATTCTTTCTCGAAGATTCGCTGAATGGCGACCAGATCCGGCAGAAGGAGCGTCGTAATCTGTATGGTTATAACGGGAGTATTTCAAAGGAATCTTATATTGGAAAAACCAACTGGGTAACTACGTTGGGTGTGCAGTACCGTCACGATCTCACACGTGGTACCGAGCTTTCACATACTAAAAACCGGACCGAAACGCTCGATCCATACAAGCTGGGGAACATCAACGAGTTGAATGCATCCCTGTATCTCGATGAAGCAGTGCGGTTTAACGACCGTTTCTCTGTTAATGCGGGTGTTCGAATAGATTATTTCAGGGATCAATACGAGGATCTTCTTGTGCAGCCTGTTATGAAGCAACACGCCGCTGATGCCATTGTTTCGCCTAAACTCAATTTTTACTACACATTTAACCCCAACCTGCAACTCTACCTGAATACCGGAAAGGGCTTTCACTCGAATGATACCCGTGTGGTGGTGCCCCAGGGAGGCAAGCAGATTTTACCGGGAGCATATGGTTCTGATTTGGGAGTGATCTTCAAGCCATTCCCCAAAATGGTAGTCAATGCAGCCGCCTGGTATTTGTGGATGCAGCAGGAGTTTGTGTACGTGGGCGATGCGGGCGTGGTAGAGCCCAGCGGGAAGTCGCGCAGGCAAGGGCTCGACCTGTCGGTCCGGTACCAACTCACCAAAACGCTCTACGCCGATGCCGATTTCAATACGGCCAGGCCCAGGGCCGTCGGAGAAATGGAAGGAGCAAACTACCTGCCATTGGCCCCCGTATTCACTTCTGCGGGCGGGATATCCCTGCAAATGCCGAACGGACTGAATGGCTCGCTCCGCTATCGCTACATCGCCAATCGCCCTGCCAACGAGGATAATTCGATTGTGGCGAAGGGCTATTTCGTGAGCGATATGCAGCTGAATTATACCAAAAGCCGGTACAGTGTAGGTCTTTCAGTGCAGAACCTGTTCAACACCCAGTGGAAAGAGACCCAGTTTGCGACGGAAAGCCGGTTAAAAGGTGAATCCGAACCTGTGGAGGAGATCCATTTCACGCCGGGAACACCGTTTTTTGCCAAGTTAGGCGTGACGCTCTTCTTCTGAGTGTTGTAAAACTTCCAGTTTTTTGTGACGGCCTGTCAGGCTAAAAATAACGGCAACCACCACGAGCCCGCCAAAGAACCAGAGGCTGAGCTTCCAGTTGTAGTACACGATCGCGATCAGGCATAGAATGGAAATCGCCAGTGCAATAGCCGGAAAATAGGGAAATGCGGGTACCTTGAAAGGCCTTTCAAGGTGTGGTTCCTTGTTTCGAAGGGCAAAAAGTGCCACCATACTGATAATGTACATGACCACGGCGCCCAATGCGGCGAGGATAATGACCTGGTCGGTCGTTCCGAGTGATAATGCGAGGCAACCCGCGACACCGCCCGCGACCAGCGCCCAGTGCGGTGTTTGAAAACGGGCATTGACGTTGCCAAGGAATGAAGGCAGGTAGCCTTCCCGCGCGAGCGCGAAAATCTGTCGGGAATATCCAATCACGGTTCCGTGGAAGGATGCGATAAGTCCAAAAAGGCCCAGGCTGGCAAAGAGCTGCGTAAGCCCGCTGTTGCGGCCGAGCACAATGCCCAATGCTGCGGGCAGGGGATAGTCGATGTCGCTCAGTTGCTGCCAGGGCGCGATACCGCCGGTAAAAATCATGACTGCCAATGCCAGCACCACCAGGGTAAGAATACCGTAAATGTAGCCCCGCGAAATGGTCCGTTTCGGATCTTCCACTTCTTCCGCCACCATCGCTACCCCTTCGATAGCCAGGTAGAACCAGATCGCAAACGGCAGCGCGGCAAATACCCCGGCCCATCCGAAAGGCATGGGTTCGGAGACAAAGGTCTGGTATGAGAAATGCGGGGCGACGATACCGATGTAAATCAGCAGCTCCACTACCGCCAGCAGCGTCACTACAAGCGAAAAAGTAGCCGATTCTTTAATCCCCATTAAATTAATGACTATAAAAATGGCATAGCACGCAAATGCGACTTCCAGGACTTGCAGATTGGGATAGAGGAAATGGGTGTAGCTGCCAAGCGCAAAGGCAATGGCAGGAGGTGTCACTAGGAATTCAACGAGTGTGGCATAACCCGCTATGAGCCCGCCCCACCAACCGAATGCGCGGTAAGCGTAAGAAAACGGCCCGCCCGCCTGAGGGATGGAAGTCGTGAGCTCGGTAAAACTGAAAATAAATGTCACGTACATGACTGTCACTACGAGCGTCGCGATCAGAAAGCCGATGGTCCCCGAGACGCCCCAACCGTAATTCCAGCCGAAATATTCGCCGGAAATGACCAGCCCTACGGCAATGGCCCAGAGGTGGATCGGTTTGAGGACTTTTTTGAGCGCAGCGGTTTGTTCAGCAGACATGAAGGACAGGTTTGACTAATTGATGGCAGTACAATATAGTCTATAACTCTTCCAAAGCCATTTGATACTACTGAAAAATTATCCCAGGCCATATTTTGTTTTGCAAAACTACCTGGGTGCAGTACGGAGGTAGTCGCCCAGCTCGCGAACTTTGTCGGTATTGAGGTAATCGACACCCAGGGCCATCATGGTTTTCCAGGAGTTGATATTGTCGGGAGTGGCCCAGATCCGTACCTTTTTGCCGAGATCATGCACGTCGTTGATCATTTTCTGGATCTTCTTTTTGTCTTTTTCTAGAAGTGGGCCTTCACCGTTCCATTTGGAATATTGCTGAAATGCCTGGCTGATCAGCCCCACATGTGCCAGCTGTGCCGGCGTGTAGACTTTTTCCGGGCGACCGTCGAAATAGATAAAGTTAGGGTAACGTTCGAACAGGCTGGGATCAGGCACATTGCCGCTGACCACGATTTTGACGCTGCCGGCCGGCGCTAATATATGCTTATGCGGTTCCAGGGCTTTGATCAATGCCGCCAAAGTTGGTTCGCCTTCCGTTTTGAGGTCGATCAGCAATTGGAGCGGCACATTATCCTGTGCATAAATGTGGCCGCCGTTCTGCTGTACTTTTTGCAGAATCGGAAGCAGGTATAATGTGGCGAAAGTCCGGTTAGGACGAATGTCTTTCAGGTTATGCGCTACGAAAAGCGAGTCGTTGACGAGGAAAATATCAGCTTCCACCGATCCGAACTGCTGTTCGTAAGCATCCTCAAACGGACGTGCGTGTTCATAATCATTGTGAGAATGTGCCTGGGCGGTGGAATAGGACTTAACGCTTTGGGCTGCAATGAATTGAAGGGACAGCATGACGCTGATGAAGCATGTAGCGATTTTTTTCATGGGCAAATTGGTGGAACGGAGTAACGGGGATTAGTTCGATAACGCAATCATTACCTGTTTGATTTCCCTTGTGAAGAATTTTCTACGGATTTTTTGGGATAAAAGGAACAAATTTTCAGCCAATGCCGGGATCGTTTTAGAATATCATTATTTTTAGCCCTGCTTATTACAAACTGATACCTGATAAATAGCGCCTGCATGAGCCAGAATTCTCCTCTTTTTCGAAAAAAATCCGTCGACCAAATTCTGAAAGATGCCCATTCGGGAGGCGAAGGGGAATTAGCCAAAGTACTGGGGGTACGCGACCTGGTGTCGCTCGGTATCGCCGCCATTGTCGGTGCGGGGATATTCAGTACGATCGGTCTGGCGAGCTACAACGGCGGTCCGGCAGTGTCGTTGCTCTTTGTATTTACGGCCGTTGCGTGTGTGTTCACGGCGCTTTCGTATGCGCAGTTTGCAAGTACGGTACCCGTGTCCGGCAGCGCATACACGTACGCATACGTGGCATTCGGGGAGCTGTTCGCGTGGATTATCGGCTGGGCGCTCATCCTCGAATACGCCGTTTCCAATATGGTAGTGGCTATTTCCTGGTCGGAGTACTTTGTGAGTATGCTCAAAGGTTTCGGCATCACCCTGCCCGGCTGGCTCACGATCAACGGCGAATCGGCGCGTGAGGCATTTCAGAAACTGCAAAGCGTGGGCGCGGCCCAATTGTCGGATTATGAACGTTTTGCGGCTGCGGCCTACGAATCGGCGCCTACGATCGGCGACTTCCATGTTCTGCTCAATCTGCCAGCCGGTCTGGTGACGCTGCTGATTACCGCATTGGTTTATATTGGTATACGCGAGTCGCGCACAGCGAGTAATATCATGGTGGTGCTCAAAGTAGGGGTCGTCTTGCTCGTGATACTTGCAGGAGCATTTTATGTAAAGCCGGAAAACTGGTCCCCGTTTGCTCCAAATGGGGTTAAAGGCGTGCTCAGCGGTGTGGCTGCCGTGTTCTTCGCATTCATCGGTTTCGACTCTATTTCCACCACCGCCGAAGAATGCCGCAACCCGCAGCAGGACATGCCAAAGGCGATGATCTATTGCCTTGTTATTTGCACGATATTATACGTCCTCATTACGCTTGTACTCACCGGAATGGTGAACTACACCGAACTGAAAGTAAGCGATCCGCTGGCATTCGTATTTCAAAAGAATGGCCTGGATTTTATGGCGGGCGTCATTTCGGTAAGCTCGGTGATCGCGATTACGAGCGCGTTACTCGTTTATCAACTGGGGCAACCGAGGATTTGGATGACCATGAGCCGCGACGGGCTGCTCTGGAAACGTTTTGCCAAAATCCACCCTAAATACCAGACACCGTCCTTCGCGACGATCGTAACCGGCTTTGTGGTAGGTATTCCCGCACTGTTTTTCAAAATGGATTTCTTCGTGGATCTGACGAGCGTAGGGACATTCTTTGCATTCATCCTGGTGTGCGGTGGGGTGCTTTACCTGGATCACAAAGGCATTTCGGCGCGGTCGAAGTTTCGCGTGCCTTACATAAATGGTAAGTACCTGGTGGGGATCCTGTTTTGCCTCGCGATCGTGGGCCTGCTTACTTATGGAAAGAGCGTAATTGTCGAATGGCGGATGCTCAGTTTCACTGAAATTATGGAGCACAAGCTACTGACGATCATTTTCTGGATAACCTGGTGTACACTTTCTATTTTGAGCTACCAGCATAATTTCTCGGTGCTGCCGGTTGCCGGAATCCTCACCAATTTGTACCTCATGACCGAGCTCGGTGCTTCCAACTGGCTGATTTTCGTGATATGGCTCGTGATTGGTCTGGTTATTTATTTCAGCTACGGATACAAACAGAGCAAACTGGCACAAAAATAGGGAAGCTGTTGGGCTCCCCTTTTTACGGTTTCAGTTCGAAGGCTATTTTTTCTCGATTTTCAGCTGGATCGAATACTTCGCTTTGGTACGGGTAGTATCGCGGGTATTCGGGTAGGGATTGACCGCGCTGAGCACGAACTTGTATTTTTGCCCGGCGAAGGTCTTTTCCAGTGTATCGGAGCCGGTTGAGGCATTGCACTCGCCCAGGCACATTTTGACGTGTTCCTTAATGCCCCCTTCGGTAGTTACGCCTGAAAGCAGCAGGTCTACCGAGGCCCGCCCTCCCCATATACACACTACATCTTCCGGACAACGGCTGTCGTCAACTTCAAAAAACGTCAGCGTCGCGGCGGGAACATCGTTCAGTGTAACGGTCTCTTTGTATTTGATGCCATCCTCCCGCTTATCTACAACTGTACTTTTGCAGGCCGCCGCCATTACAGCAAAAAGCACGAAAACATACTTTTTCATCAGGTTCTCATTTAGGTTTGTTGCAAGACAACGAGGTGGGGGAGAAGGTTGTAACGTTAGGAATTTTTGACGGCCGACGGCGGTCGATGGTCGGCCGTCGGGCCGCAGGCCTAAAACACCAACGTAAACACCGTCCCCTTTCCTACCTGCGATTCAACGTTCAGCTGTCCGTTATGTTGCTGCAGAATCTGCCGGGAGAGGCTTAGCCCGATGCCGGAGCCGGTTTTTTTGGTAGTGTAGAATGGAATGAAGATATTCTCCAATGCCTCTGGCTCGATGCCGTCGCCGTTGTCTGCCACTTCTATCATCACCGTGCCATCGACCTGGTAAGCCGAGAGCGTGATGAGGCGGTTGGTTTGGTTTGAAAATGCTTCCGAGGCGTTTTTAATGAGGTTGATCAGTACCTGCTGGATCTGGCTTGCATCGGCTTTTACGGTGAGTGTCTCCGGCTTTACAGACAGCTTCCAGAGCACGCCGGATTGTGTCAGGTCCGTTTGAAGCAATTGTAATACTTCCTGCAAAAGCTCGGCGACTTCCAGGCTGGCGAATACCGGCTTGGGCAAGGTGGTGAAATCGCGATAAGCGTTCACGAACTGCATCATGCCTTTGCTGCGCTTTTCGAGCGTCGATAATGCTTCTTTCAGGTCGTTTACGGCTTCCTGATCATTTGTGGACCGTTCTATATCTTCATTAACGATCAGGCGCATGGTGCCGACGAGCGAAACAATGGGCGTCATCGAGTTCATGATCTCGTGCCGCAGCACCCTGGTGAGGTTTTGCCAGGATTCGATTTCCTGTTGCTGCAACTCGGTCTGGATGTTTTGCAATACCACAATTTTAACCCACATCCCGCGCAGCTGAATAGCGGCTGCCTGCAATGCGAGTGGCTGGTCGTTGGGCGTGCGGTAAAGGTCGCGGACGCCCGTGTCCAGGTCTGAGAGCAGTTCATAAAGGCGCGGGTGCTTCTCTTTGAGTTCAATCAGCTGATGGAGGCGGTAGATACCCAGCATGCGCAGCGCGGCATTATTGATGAGGTTTACCTGACCGTTGGCATCGAAGGTAATGAGACCGGTTCCGATATGCTGGACAATGGTGTTGAGGTATTGCAAATTGGCCTCTTTCTCGGCGCGCGCCTGCCTGAATGCGAGTAAAACTTCGTTGAACTGCTGGTTAAGTTCTTTAAAGGTCCGGCCCATCTTATTGTCCGACCGGAAGTTGATCGTAAAGTCCGAATACCGTACGGATTCGAGGAAGTAAGTCAGCTTGCGGTTGACATTCGTGACATATTGGTATAGTAGCGAACCCTGAATGAATATGAAAATGGTGCCGAGGATGTACACCAGCGTTTCATTGGTGTGCTTGGACGCCAGCCAGGCGAGGGCAATGACGCTCAGGACAATTATTATTATCCTGATCATAATCATAATACTGAAATGCCGGAGTCCGATCATGCGGGGTAAGCGGGAATAGGGTCGAGGTTTAGTTTTCGATCACACTTTGCGGCACACCCGACATTTCGCTTAAAATGTACTTTTCAAGCGAAGGGATCTTGTAATGTGCCATATCAAATTTTTTATCTTCAAAAACTTCCGCTGCGGGTACCGAAATCGTGATCATACCTGCTGCGTGTGCCGCGCGCAGGCCCGCGTGCGAATCTTCGAAGGCAATGCATTCTTCGGGCAAAACACCGAGTTTCTTAGCCGCCGTGAGGTACACCGCGGGGTGGGGCTTGGTGTATTTTTCCAGCTCGCCGGAATGCCAGGTGTCAAAATAGTCAATAATTTCCAGTCTTTTTAATACCCCTTCAATCAACTCCATATGCGAGGCCGACGCGACTGCGAGTTTCAGGCCCTGTTTTTTCAATTCTCTGACCAGTGTAACGGCACCCGGCATGGCTTCGGCATGGGCCAGGATATCATGATGTGCCTTTTCAAGTATTTCAGTTTCAAGCTCTTCGAATGATGGTGTATTCCAGGGCTGGATTTGGTGGCAAAAGTCAAGAAATAGCTTGATAGACAATCCGGTAGTCTGGAGGCGAAGTGCTTCGGTGATTTCAAAATTGACTTTTTGCATGACAGAACGCGCTGCTTCCGTCCACATCGGTTCGGAGTCGATGAGCAGGCCGTCCATATCGAAAATTGCTGCTTTGATCATGATCAGGGAAGTGTGGAGATTTTTGATAACCACCCAAAACTACTACATTCGCTCGTGACGTGGAAGGAGGATCGGTTAAAAGGAGAAGGCATTAAATTAACCCCAATGACAATTCAACTCGAAACAAACCTCGAAAAACTGCGTGCCTCGGCGCCGCTGGTACATAATATTACCAATTTCGTTGTGATGAACTTCACTGCCAATGCTTTGCTGGCGGTGGGCGCATCACCCGTGATGGCGCACGCGGTGGAAGAAGTAGAGGACATGGTTTCCATCGCCGGTGCGTTGGTGATCAACATTGGCACGCTCTCGGCGCATTGGGTGGCAGCGATGAAGCTGGCGATGAAAAAGGCGACCCAACTTGGCAAACCGATTATTCTTGACCCGGTAGGCGCCGGTGCAACGCCCTACCGGAACAAGGTGCTGACTGAGTTACTCGAAACCGCGCCGCCGACTATTATCCGCGGCAACGGGTCCGAAATACTCGCATTGGCCGGCGCCAGCATTCGGACAAAGGGTGTCGACAGCACAGCCGACTCGATGGATAGCATCGGCGCCGCGCAAGCATTGAGCGCGCGCTTTGGCTCGGTCGTGAGCGTAAGTGGTGCGGTGGATGTGGTCGTGCATGGCAGTCACACTGGCTGGGTTTCCAATGGTGTTCCCCTGATGACCAAAGTGACCGGCATGGGTTGCTCCGCTTCCGCCATAACCGGTGCATTTGCGGCGATTTGCAGCAATCCGTTCGAAGCGGCGGTTTCGGCAGCGGCTACCATGGGTGTTTGCGGGGAATTGGCCTATCGAAATGCCAAGTTGCCCGGCTCGTTCCAGATTGAGTTTCTGGATAAATTGGCGGAAGTCGGTCCGGCGCATCTGGCAGAATTGAGTAAAATCAGATTGGAATAGTAACAAGTCGCGTAGCGATGAAACATTGGTAGTGACGGATTGTAATCGTATGTTTGAAAATCCCGTCAGGGATGTAACAATAGAATAAATTGGCATGGTTGTTACATGCCCAAGCATTTCCGAAAATTGAAGATTGCATGATTTACTACCAATATTACATGCCTGACGGCATTTAAATGAGTGCATTATGTTGAACCTCGAACTATATTTGGTCACCGACGAAGCCGCATGCCTTGGCCGCGACTTTTTCTGGGTTGTGGAAGAGGCTGTGAAAGGCGGCGTTACGATGGTGCAGTTGCGGGAAAAATCGCTTTCCACTCGCGCATTTATCGATCGCGCGAAGCGTTTGAAAAACCTTTTGGAAAGTTATAATGTGCCTTTGATCATTAATGACCGGGTGGATGTAGCGTTGGCTGTGGATGCGGACGGCGTGCATATCGGGCAGAATGATATGCCCTTCCAGACGGCCCACCGATTGCTGGGCGAGGGCAAAATCATTGGACTATCGGCTGAAAAGCAATCCGACGTCCTTGAAGCGGAGCATTGGAACCTGTCGTACCTTGCCGTGAGCCCGCTTTTCGCAACTCCTACCAAGACAGATACGGAACAGCCGTGGGACCTTGAGGGGTTACAATGGGTGCGACAGCAAAGCAGGCATCCGCTGGTAGTGATCGGCGGGCTCCACACGGGCAACGCGCACGAAGCCGTTTTGAACGGGGCGAATGGCATCGCGGTGGTATCGGCTATTTGCAGCGCGCCATCGCCACGTGAGGCGGCCCGGGAACTTAAAGCAATTATTCAGGAATCTATATTGTGGCCGGCGAAGAGCTCCTGACAAAACCTGACCATTCCTGACCATCAAAATATTCAAAATGAACCGTTACCCAACTGTACTCACCATTGCCGGATCCGATAGCGGAGGTGGCGCTGGCATCCAGGCCGACCTCAAAACGATCGCCGCATTGGGGGCCTACGGAACTTCGGCCATTACAGCGCTCACAGCCCAGAACACACAGGGCGTGCGGGCCATCCATCCTGTACCACCGGTATTCTTGCAGGAGCAATTGGAAGCTGTTTTTGAGGATATTACCGTAGACGCCGTTAAAATCGGGATGGTGAATACCGCGGAAGTGGCGCTGGTTATCGCTCAGGCGCTGGATCGTTTCAAACCGTCTTTTGTCGTTTTTGACCCTGTAATGGTTTCCACCAGCGGCTCCAAATTGATTCAGGATGAGACAGTCGCAGTGCTCTGGAAGGAGCTTTTTCCCCGAGCAGACCTCATTACACCTAATCTTGATGAAGCGGAAATACTGATTGGCGGCCAGATCCGCACGGCTGCTACAATGAAAGGTGCGGCTATTCAAATGGTGGAAAAAGGTTGCAAAGCTGTGCTGCTGAAAGGCGGCCATCTGGTCGCGCCGACCATTTACGATGTGCTGGCGCAAAGAGGGCAGGAGCCGCTGATCCTCGAATCGGATTACATCGACAGCAGGAATGTGCACGGCACCGGCTGTACCTTGTCGTCGGCCATTGCCACATACCTGGCCAAGGGTAATTCCCTGACGGAATCGATCATTTTTGCCAAGGAATACATCGCCGGAGCGATCAGGGAGGGTAAGGACGTCGTTACAGGTCACGGTCCCGGACCGCTGAATCATTCATTTTCACCACTTTCCATGCAGATTCTATCATGAAATTTACCGACCTGCTCTGGGCCGAAGCGCTATCGATATTTGAAAAAATACGGCAACACCCGTTCAATCAGGAGTTGAAGGAAGGAACATTGCCACTCGAAAAGTTTAAATTTTACATTTACCAGGATTCCCTCTACCTGGCCGATTTTGCCCGTGCATTGGCAGTAGCCGGTACCCGGGGCGGTAACAGCCACGAACTGCTCGATTTCCTCCAATTTGCACAAAACGCGATTCTGGTAGAGCGCGCATTGCACCTGGGATATTTCAAAGAATACGTCATCGATTACCAATCGGGCAAAGCACCCGGCTGTTTCGCATACACCAATTACCTGATGGCAACCAGCGCATTCGAACCCTACGAAGTGGCTGTTGCTGCATTGCTGCCCTGTTTCTGGATTTACAAGCAAATCGGGGACTACATTTATGCCAATCAGGCAAGTCCGAATCCCTATCAAAACTGGATCAATGCCTATGCTGGCGAGGATTTCGCCCATTCCGTGCAGAAGGCACTCGACATTTGCGACCGGCTGGCCGAGCATGCTTCGGAGCCGACGCGGAAGAAGATGATCGAAGCTTATGTGACTGCTTCGCGGTTGGAATATGTGTTTTGGGATAGTGCTTATCGGTTGGAGAGTTGGGAGGTTTGAGATGGGTGGTATGTCAGGAGATATTTTTGTAAATTTGATTAAACGAAAACTCTTATGACAGATACACGACTATACCTCACGCTATTGGAACTGTCCGACGAAAACAAAAAGGCAGTGCTGAAATTTATTGAATCACTTCCCAAAGAGCCGAGACCACCCCAGAAGCGAGTAGCTGGTCTGGCGAAAGGCATGATCGAAATCAAGGATGGGTTTGACGATCCGATTGATTTTAACTGGCTTTAAAATGGATTTACTATTGGATACGCATGCTATCGTTTGGTATATTACTGAGGATAGCAGACTTCCTATGTCCATACGTCGGCAGATAGAAGATTCAACCAACAAATGCTATGTCAGTATTGCATCTCTTTGGGAAATGGGTATCAAGCACGCGATAGGAAAGCTGGCACTGCATGAAGGGCTAAGTGCTGTATTAGAAACAATTGAAATGAGCGGGATCAAACCGTTGCCGATAGGGCTCGATCACATACTGTCGACAAGCAAATTACCGTTGCATCACAATGATCCATTCGACCGGATGATCATTTCCCAATGCTTGTTAGAGCAGATGACAATGGTTTCCTGTGATAAACAGTTTCGTCACTATAATGTACCTGTCATCTGGAACCGTTTAGAGGATTGCTGAAAAAAAATCAACAAATTTTTAGGGGCACATCAGGCTGAGTTGTCAGAATTACAAAACAACCAGCCATGAAAAAATTTATCTTGACCTTAATGGCCGGGGCCGTGAGCGCCCTGGCCTTTGCTCAGCCTGCCCAGACTGTTAAGGGACGGGTGATCGATACCGAATCACAACAACCCGTAATAGGTGCAAACGTGATCGTGACTTCCGTGACGCCTATCATCGGCGGCGTGACCGATACCGAAGGGAATTTTCGCATCGAGAAAGTGCCGGTCGGCCGCCATTCTTTTAAAATTACCAGCATGGGTTATGACGATGCATTTGTGCAGGAAATCAATGTAGGCTCGGGGAAAGAGGTTGAGTTGAATATCAAGCTTACAGAATCTTTCCGTGCGCTGAATGAAGTGGTTGTGAAGGCGCAGAAAGAGAATGGTGCCCCTTTAAACGATATGGTGAGCGTAAGCGGCCGCTCATTTACTGTCGACCAGACGAAACGCTTCGCGGCCTCGGTGAACGACCCGGCACGGATGGCGATGTCGTTTGCTGGTGTAGCGGCTACCGATGATGGTAGTAATCAGCTTATTATCAGAGGAAATAGCCCGAAGGGAATGTTGTGGCGCATGGAAGGCGTCGAAATCCCCAATCCGAACCACTTTGCGCAGGAAGGCGCGAGCGGCGGGGGAATCAGCGCATTGAGTGCGAACGTGCTGGGGAACTCCGATTTCCTCACCGGTGCTTTCCCAGCCGAATATGGCAATGCAACATCCGGTGTTTTTGACCTCAAACTCAGAAAAGGGAACAATGAAAAACGTGAATACGCGATGCAGGCCGGTATTCTTGGGCTTGATTTTGCCGCCGAAGGCCCCATTGGCGCGAAGGGCGGCGCTTCTTATCTGGCCAATTACCGCTATTCTACTCTTTCCGTTCTTAATAAGATCGGCGTTAATCTTAACGGCGATGCTTCGATTGATTTTCAGGACGGCGCTTTTAAGGTATATATTCCTTACGACGACAAGGTGGTGGTGAGCGTCTGGGGAATGGGCGGTATCAGCACTTCAAAAGTCAACGACGACGATTGGAAAGAGACATTCAAGTCCAATCGTGGTATGGTCGGAGTGAATTACCTCCGTTATATCAACAGCAAATCCTATATGGAAAACATTGTCTCCTATTCAGCCACGAGCCAGACGGGCGATTTTTATGATAAAAATATCGACGCTACTTATCAGCAGAAATTTGTAAACCAGGCACTTAGACTCTCCTCTCTATATAATTACAAACTCAATGCACGTAATACCGTTCGGCTCGGAGTGATCATCAATCACCTGGATTTCAACTTGTATGACAAGGACAATGAAGACGGCCCCTACGAAATCAATGTGGACCGGAAAGGGAATACGCAGCTGTTTCAGGCCTATGCGCAATGGAAGTCACGTTTAACGCCAACCGTTACGCTGAATGCAGGCCTGCATGGCATGTTGCTCGGGCTGAACAATCGGTATTCGATCGAGCCACGTGTGGGGGTAAGATGGGCGGTTGCGCCGCGTTCGACAGTGAGTTTCGGTGCCGGTTTGCATAGTAAAACGGAATCCATCTCAACCTATTTTGCGCAGGTGAAAGTGTCGGAAGACAAGACTGATTTACTCAATAAAAACCTTAAACTAACCAAATCGGCGCATTTGGTGGCGGGTTATGAGTTCAGGCCGTCGGCGAGCTGGCGCGTACTTGCGGAAACGTATTACCAGCATCATTATAATATCCCGATCGGTCCTGCGAACACGACGACGCCCTATTTGCTCTATAATTCGCAGTTGAATGAGATCAGCGGTTTTGTGAGTGATTCGTTGACAAGCGATGGTAAGGGGCGTAGTTATGGTTTGGAGTTGACTGTCGAGAAATCGCTGACTGCCGGTATTTACCTGATGAGCACGACTTCGCTGTACCAATCCAAATACACCGGCCGCGACGGTATCGAGCGCGATAGTCGTTTCAATGGGAAATACGTTCAGAATCTCCTGGCTGGTAAGGAATGGAGGGTTGGCAAGAGCAAGACTAATATTTTCGCGGCTAATATCAAGCTCCTGGCGGCTGGCGGAAATCGCTACACGCCGATCGATCTGGAAAAATCAAGGGAGAAAGGCCGCACGGAACGCGATTGGTCACGGAGTTATTCGGAACAACTGCCTGCCTACTTCCGCACCGATCTGCGGGTGAGTTATACCAAAAATAAAAAGCGCACCACATCGACCATCTCGCTCGATATCCAGAATGTGACCAACAGGCTGAATGCCTTCGATTACACTTATAACAAGAAAGAGGACAGGGTTAAGCTGATTACCCAAACAGGAATGCTGCCGATCCTGAATTATCGCCTCGAATTTTAAGACAAATCTTTGGAACGGTTGTTTTAAAGATCCGGGTTCAAACCAAAGTTTCAACAGATCTAAAAACAACGGTTATGGAAAAGGATTTTGAAGATAATCAGGCTATTAAGAAACTGAAATCACTCGCCGAAGATATCCGGTTCTGCATGTACACGACGTACGAGGACGGCCGGATCGTATCGCGGCCGATGACGACGCTGGATATCGACGCGGAAGGTAACGTGTGGTTCTTCACCAGCCGGCATACTGAGCTAGTGAGGGATGCCCGGCATGGAGATCCGGTGACATTGATTTACTCAGACCCTAAAAACAATACCTATCTGAGCGTATCCGGTACGGCATCGATCGTGGAGAGTGAGCGCCGCAAGGAAGAACTGTGGAGCCTGATGTCGAAAGCCTGGTTTCCGGGCGGGAAAGACGATCCCGATCTGGCGGTGCTCAGGGTTACCACACAAGAAGCTGCCTATTGGGATAGTACTTCTTCCAAAATGGTCGTATTCTTCTCGATGCTCAAAGCAGTGATGACGGGTACCACGCCGGAGGGTGGCGATCATGGCAGGTTGAATCTGGTGTAGATGTATATATTGAATGCAAAAGAGGCGGTCGGGATTCCCGATCGCCTCTCTGCTTTATGAAAGGCAGAAGCCTCTACTCCACACTTGCTTCCTCATTCACATAGGCCTCTGCCAGTTCGGTGAGCTTATGGTCGGTTTCACCTTCCTGGTCAAGCGTTTGTTGCAATAGATCTGCTACGTCGCTGTGGCCCAGCGTGCGCGCAATATTGCGCAACGTGCCGTACGACGCGATTTCGTAATGTTCCACTTTCTGAGCGGCCATAATCAATCCGCAATCGCGTACCATGGTACCTTTGTCGGTGCTGTTCAAAATTTCGTTCGCTTCCTCGATCAGCCCTTCCATCGCGGCGCATTTTTTGGCTTGCGCTTTCTCGCCGATTCTTTCAAAAACCTGTTCGAGCCTTGTGGCGTGTTCTTCGGTTTCGGTTGTATGCTGCTCGAATGCAGCTTTCAATTCTTCCGAAGTGGCATTTTTTGACATTTTGGTCAATGCTTTGGCGAGTTGTTTTTCAGCCCAGTAAATGTCTTTCAGGCCGTCTACAAATAGTTCTTTCAACTTTTCGCTATCTGTTTCGGTGATTTGTTTGGCAGCAGTTTTGCTTTTCGTCGCTTTCATAATACTGGTTTTTAATGGTCATGGTTTGGATGAAAAAGAATGGCAATCACCATTCAATCGTCGCACGCTCTTTAAAAACCCATACCAAAGCAGAAAACCCGTTTGGTGAAAATGTTTGAGCCGCGCATGACGAGTTTCCTACACATATACGTGTGGCGAGGGTGTGATGCCGGCGGGAACGCTTTTTGATCAGTAGCTCCCATTAACTGAACGACACCTATGAACAGCCGAAGTGTATTTAAATGGATTTTGATACTGGTATTGATCGCGGCAGTAGCATTTGCTGTCTGGTATTTCTTCAGGAAAAGCGATCCCGACCCGGCTTCCGGTCTGAAACCGCGGGTGGAAATGACCATCGCGCATATCAGCGAGATTACCGATAGTACCATTAAAATGGAACTCAAAACGCTCGTCCATAATCCGCTGCCCGTTGGCATGCATTTGAAAAACATCAATTATGTGGTGAAAATGAATGACAAAACGATTGTAGAAGACCATTATAACAAACCGCTCGAAGTGAAGGCCGCCGATAGCTCATTGCTGACATTGCCCGCGAAAGTAAAAATCCGTAACCTGCGTGTGGAAGGCGACGAAGAGGCTGCGAAAGGGCAGGACAGCGCCAATTACCATTTCAAAACGATATTACATTTTGAAAAACCATTTCTTGGAAAAGATTCCCTTGTGCTCGATATAGACAAGCGGTTGCCGCTTTACAGGCTGCCGAAGATCAGAATGGCTGGTTATGATTTCAAAAAGCTGGGTTTGAAGGAATCGGATATTGTGGTGAAAGTGGAAGTGGGCAACATGAATCCGTTTTCACTCGAATTTCAGGACCCGGTTTATGCCATGGATTTGGGTAAACAAAAACGCTTTGCGGAAGGGGCTGTGAAAGGAATTACAAAAGTGAAGTCGAAAAGCAGGGATATTTACGAAATTCCGCTGGAAGTGAGTCTTGGGAAAGTCATTAAAGCAGGTGCACAAATGCTGGGGAAAGGAAAGGATCTACCCTTTTCTTTCTATTTCAAAAGTAAAATCAAGTCTGAAAGCGATGTGCTTAACAACAGCGATATTAACCTGATAATGGACGGAGAATTGAAGGATTTGGAAGCATTTCAGAAGAATCTGGGAAGGAAGTGATTTGACCGCCGACCGCCGCCCGTCAAATTACTGCCTGTCAAACCAGATCGTCATCTCGTTCGCCCCGCGGTTGGCCCAGGCGTAATAGGGAATGAGTGTGATGTTCTGCTCTTTGGATTGGAGGATATTAATGCCGCCGAGCATATCTTTCTGATACGACGGCGTAAATTCCTGCGTCCCGGATATTTTGATCGCAAGCGCTTTCCCTCTGTTGTCATGGCCTTCCGCGCAATAGAGTACCGGACCACGTTCGATAGCCACTTTTCCATGGTTGCTTTTGAGCTTTTCGTCAGCCGCAACTTTACGCACAGGCATATCCAGTACCAGTTCGATCACATCGCCCTTTTTCCAGCTACGATTTAATTTCAGATAGCCGTTTTCAATGGCAGCATCCATTTTTTTGCCATTAATAGTCAGGCCAACCGGCTTGGCCAGTTTGTCTTCATAACGATACAAATCGCCCGGAATGGCCTGTCCGTTGGCCCAGCCGGGAATGCGGATGTGCAGCGGGAATGTGCCAGCCTTTTCCGGATCGACCTGAATGCGGATATTTCCCTGCCATGGATATTGCGTTTGCTGGGTAATCTGAACCGGCGTGTTGGGAAGCGCGATATTAGCCTTAGTGTCTCCAAAAAGGTTGATCACCAATGTATTCCCTTGGGTCGCGTACATGTAAGCGGGCATGGAGGGCAAGAAGCGCGAGACGTTCGAGGGACAGCAGGCAGTGCCAAACCACTCGTGCCGTACCGCACCGGTGCCTTTGTTGAAATCATTCACGCCATTCGAGGACATCGGGTTTACATAAAAAAATGTATTGCCTTTGACGCCCATTCCGCCGAGGAAGCCATTGTAAAGTACACGCTCAAAAACATCCATGTATTTCGCTTCGCCGGTCAGCAGGTACATTTTGTGGTTCCAAAGCATATTCGCAATGGCAGCGCAGGTTTCGGCGTAGGCATTGTCATTGGGTAAAATGTAGGGTTTATCAAACGCCTCTCCATCCTCCCGGGCACCCATTCCGCCGGTTACGTACTGTTTTTTATAAGTAGCGTCATTCCAGATGGCCTGAACGGCTGTCTGGTCTTGTCCGTCGGGGCGGAGGGTGAGCAGGTCAGCCACACCCGTGTACAGGTATTGCGCGCGTACCGCATGCCCGACCGCCTCACGTTGGCGCACGAAGGGTACCTGATCCTGAAAATAGGCGGGGCCGAGCTTATGCTCGTCGAGGAAAAGCGTGCGCTTGTCGGAGCGGCCACGCATATCGATGAAGAATTTGGAAAGGTCGAGGTATTCTTTTTTGCCGGTTACCCGGTAAAGGCGTATCAATGCGAGTTCGGTTTCTTCATGACCGGGTACCACCACCAGTTGCCCTGGTTTGGGGCCAATGGTTTTGACCAGATGGTCTGCATTTTTAATGGCTACATTCAGCAAAGTCTTTTTGCCGGTGGCTTCATAATGCGCCACGGCTGCCTCGTATAAATGCCCGACATTGTACAACTCATGGCTACCATTCTCGAAAGAATAGCGGTAAGGCCCCGCGATCCAGTCATAGGAGCCGGTGGTGTCCTTATTAATGGTGCGGATCGTGTAGAGATAGCCGTCGGGTTCCTGTGCGGCAGCGAATAGGGTGATCAGCGAGTCGAGGTAATGGTCGAGTTTCTGGTCATATTGGTTTTGCAGTACATAAGAGGCACCCTCTACCACTTTAAAGACATCGGAATCATCGAAACGGGCGCCTTTGAACGTTCCTTTTTTCAAGCCGCCGGCTACCGCGAAGTTGTCGAACCGGCCTGATTCTTCACATTGGTGCAATGCATGGGGCACCGTCACGCTGTGCGCCAGCTCGACGCGATCGTGCCAGAAACCAGTGGTCGTTTTGACGTTTTTGAGTGGTACGGGCTTGATGCTGCCGGTTTGGGCAAATGTGAAACAGGAGAAGAGAACGAGGATGAATATGGAAAGTGATTTCGTCATCGGAAGTACAAAATTGGACGCAGTTGAGCTTTTATACAGGAATTAAACCCAAAAAACATGCCAAAATTGTACTTCCATGCGGTTTAAAATGGATTACAAACCGTATTTCTCCATCCTCCGGTAAAGCGCTGCGCGGCTGAGTCCCAGCTCACGGGCTGCATCGGTGATGTTTCCGTTGAAGCGTTTCAATGCTTTGATGATCATCGTTTTTTCCATGTCTTCGAGGTCGAAGCCGGTGGCGGTAGCAGGCTGTCCGGCCGAACTTTTGAGGAAAAGATCATCAGGTTGCAAGGTTTTTTCCTGCGAAAGGATCACCGCACGCTCCACGGCATGTTGCAGTTCGCGGATATTGCCGGGCCAGTTGTACTGCTGCATTTTCTTCACCAACGCATTACTGATGTCGTTGACGGGACGGTTATACTTTTTGGCGTATTGTTTGAGATAATAGTCGGCCAATGCGCTGATATCCTCGGGCCTGTCGCGCAGAGGCGGCAGTTCGAGCTCGATGGTATTGATCCGATAGAGCAAATCCTGGCGGAAGGTCTTGTCGGTCACCATCTTTTCGATATTCATATTCGTTGCGCAAATCAGGCGGACATCGAGTGCGATAGGCTTGTTGGAGCCGACGCGGGTTACTTTGCGTTCCTGGATGACGGTCAATAGCTTAGCCTGCAAGGGCAATGTGAGGTTGCCGATTTCATCCAGAAAAATAGTACCGCCTTTGGCTTCTTCAAAGCGGCCGGCGCGGTCTTCTTTCGCATCTGTAAATGCGCCCTTCACATGGCCGAACAGCTCGCTTTCAAAAAGCGTCTCGCTGATCGCTCCCAGGTCGACAGCTACGAATGGTTTGTCGGCGCGTTTAGAATGCTGGTGGACGTGCTTCGCCAACTGCGTTTTCCCTGTTCCGTTTTCGCCGAGGATGATCACATTGGCGTCGGTCGAAGCCACGCGCTCGGCGGTGACCAGTACCTGTCGCATACTGTCGCTTGTAGCCACAATGGTGTCGGAGGTGGCTTTATTATTCTTTTTATTATCGTCTTTGCTCTTTTCTTCCGCTACCGGTACTACTTTATCCTTGCCGCCTTCGAGTGCCGTGCTGATTGTCGCCAGCAGTTTATCGTTCTCCCACGGTTTCAGTACAAAATCAATAGCGCCCGACTTGATCGCACGGATCGCCATTTCAATGTCCCCGTAAGCGGTGATCATGATCACTTTCGCGGCGGGATTGATATCGAGGATCCGGTCGAGCCAATGGAAACCTTCGCGTCCGCTGTTCACGTCGCGGGTGAAGTTCATATCGAGCAGGATCAGGTTATAATCTCCGTTGGTAACGAGGAAGGGTAGTTTTTGGGGGTTCTTTTCAATGTCGACGGCTTTGGCGTGGCGTTTCAGTAAAAGTTTGGCGGCACTGAGCACGTCAACGTCGTCGTCGATAATCAGGATTTTGGCTTCTGATAGTAGCATGGCTGTTCTTTCTTGTGGTGCGCAGGCGGGTTGACACTGCCGGATAGGGACTTAACGCAATTGTTTGTCAAGATAAGGACGCAATTTGAAATATTATTTCCTAACAAGCTAAAATGTCACTATTTTACCTTAAAAAGACGGCTGGAACGGCTTGTCCGCGCCCGAACAAATTTGTCCGATAACGAACAATATTCATGGTGTTCTGAATTTGAACAAGGTTGATTTTCAAATAATTAGATAGCATAGCCTTCTTTGGCATAGTGATTGGATTAGTAAAGCCAAATACAAAAGCGAACTCAATCACTAGCATATAATGGAAGTTAAGACACCTAACTCGACAAGCACCAGTAACGGATTTTCCGGAGGATCAACAATGGACCGAGTAAAACCCAAGAAATTCTGGAATACCAAACGTATCAGCATCATGGGCGGTAGCGTTTTACTGGCTGCATTCCTGATTTACCAGTTCTTTTTTGCCGATACAAGAAGCAAGCTGAATGTAGAGCAGGACAAACTGACGATATCGACGGTTCAAAAAGGTAAATTCGATGAGTTTATCGTCGTAACCGGGGTAGTTCAACCCCTCAAAACTATTCAGCTCGATGCGATCGTGGGTGGGTATGTAACTGAGAAACTGATTGAGGGCGGTAACATGGTAAAACAAGGCGATGTGTTGCTCCGCCTGGAAAACCAAAACCTCAAACTGAGCTTCCTGCAATCCGAAACAGAGGCGAGCCGATTGGTGAACGACCTTCAAAATACCAGGCAAAACCTGAAAGTAGCACGGTTTACACTCCAAAAGACATTGAGCGACCTGGATTTTCAACTCGATCAGGCCAAAGATGCGCATGAACGTAATGTGAAGCTTTATAAAGACAAAGTGATTCCGGAGGCTGATTACCTGAAAACGAAACGGGATTATGAGAAACTGGTAAGACAGCGTGAAATCGAGATCGAGTCGCAAAAATACCAGGAAGAGAACGCCAAAATGCAGATCACGCAACTGGAAGGCACGCTGGCCAGCACGCAGAAAAACGTAAGCCTATGGCGCCAGACGCTCGATAACCTCGTGGTAAAAGCGCCGGTATCAGGTCTGTTGTCGTCGATGAATATCGAAGTGGGTTCCAATATCAGCCAGGGGCAGAACATCGGCCAGATCGACGACTTGAATGGTTTCAAAATGCGCGTCAGCGTAGATGAGCACTATCTGTCACGGATTTTCGTCGGGCTGACGGGGTCGATGGAGTTCAATGGAAAAGATTATGGTTTGAAAATCATCAAGATATACCCTGAGATTCTAAGCGGACGTTTCGAAGTAGATATGAAGTTTGACAACGGCGCGCCGGAAATGGTTAAGAGAGGGCAATCAGCACCGATCCGTCTGCAACTCGGCCAGCCTTCGCAGGCAACATTGCTGCCGGTAGGTGGTTTCTTCTCCGAAACAGGTGGAAACTGGGTATATGTAGTATCAGATGGTGGCAAACGCGCCGCGAAACGCAAGATCACGTTAGGCCGTAAAAACCCAGAATATTTCGAAGTCCTCGAAGGTTTGCAGCCAGGTGAGAAGGTAATCACCAGCTCATACGAGAATTTTGGAGATAATGAAGTGCTTGAATTTTAAAAAATACTTCGGCTGTCGGCAATCGGCAGTCGGCTTTTGAAAATGAATTTAACTTCGGCTGTCGGCAATCGGCAGTCGACTTTTTGAAAGCATCTTTTGAATGATAGTACCGTTGCCGATGGCCGACAGCCGAGAGCCGAAGTTTATTAAATGGCCGACAGCCGAAAGCCGAAGTTTAAACCTTTTTTATCATAACCCAGGCCGATAGCCGAAAGCCGACAGCCGAAAGCCAGAAAAAACCAAAATGATCAAGATTAACAACATGCACAAGGTGTTTTCTACCGAAGAAGTAGAAACAACTGCCCTCAACGGCATCGACCTGGAAATTAAGGATGGAGAGTTCGTCGCCATCATGGGACCTTCCGGTTGCGGGAAATCGACTTTGCTGAACATTCTCGGGTTGCTCGATAACCCCAGCGAAGGCTCCTACGAGTTTTACGGAACAGAGGTCGCCAAAATGTCGGAACGCCAGCGTGCGCAGATTCGCAAAGGAAACATCGGTTTTGTGTTCCAGAGCTTTAACCTGATCGACGAGTTGACGGTTTATGAAAACGTGGAGCTGCCGTTATTGTACCTCAAAACTCCTCCGGCAGAGCGCAAGGAGAAAGTGGAGGCAGCGCTCACCCGCATGAACATGATGCACCGCCGCAATCACTTTCCACAGCAGTTATCGGGTGGTCAGCAGCAACGTACCGCCATTGCCCGCGCGGTGGTAGCGACTCCGAAGACGATCCTGGCCGATGAGCCGACAGGTAACCTCGACTCCAAAAACGGTGAAGAGGTAATGAACCTGCTAAGCCAATTGAACGGTGCCGGAACGACGATCCTGATGGTAACGCACTCGCCTTACGATGCCGGTTTTGCACACCGTGTCGTGAACCTGTTCGATGGCAAGATCGTGACCGAAAAAATACATGTTTAGAAATCCTCCGGCTATTGACGACTAGCGCGGCTTTATAGCGGGAACATTTGATGCGGGGGCGAATGCCTCGTGGAATGCAGTGTGTGGGCTCGACCAGATGCCAAAGCTAGTTTGAACAATATGCCAAATCTAACCATGAAGAAAATCCTAACCATCCTGTTGGCCGGCGTAAGTACGCTGGCCATTGCCCAGAAAAGGGCTTACCTGAGCAGAAGTATCGATGACGACGGCAAAAAGCTGTCGATTAAAGTATCCGGGACGCTGGACGGCAAAGACGTTGATATCAACAAGTCGTTCGACGTGGAAGGAATGAGCAAGGAGGATCGTGAAGCGCTGCGCGACAAAGTATTATCTTCCATAGCCGAAGGAAACCTGGAATTACCTGCACCAAAAGGAGTTTGCAAAGAATCGGTGGCAGTGGCGCCCCCCCAACGCAAACCTCAGCCGCCTGTACCGGTGGCCGCTCCGGAGCCTGAGCCTGAGCCATCAGCCGATGAGCGGGAGACGATGGCATTTTCCTCCAATGAGGTGAACGCCGAAATAGTATCGTCCGGGAAAGGATTTATCAAAGAACCTGCTTCGAAGTATCCGAAAGACTTCTCCAAACACGTGCGTTACAATTCTGAAACCGGAGAGATGTTCATCAAATACCGGTTCATGAAGGATGGCGACGAGTACATCTATGAAAAGACCGTGAATGCCGCCGAGAGATCGGAGAAAGAACGGCAGCGGATCATCGAGAATTTTGAAAAAGAAATGGGCCTGCCTGGAAACGGCATGGAAATGTAAAAGCTTGAAGTAATGCTGAAAAACTATCTGAAAATTGCCTGGCGGAATCTGCGTAAACACAAGTTTTACACGTTTCTGAACATATTCGGTTTGTCGCTTGGGCTGGCAAGTTGCCTGCTCATTACGCTTTACGTTGTGGATGAGTTAAGCTACGACCGTTCATTCGCGAATGCGGACCGTATTTACCGGGTCAATGCAGATATCCGTTTTGGCGGTGCCGATATGGCACTTGCAGTGGCGCCCGATCCATTAGCATTTACCTTGAAAAAAGATTACCCGCAGATTGAGCAGGTAGTCAGGCTGCGGGAGAATGGCAGCCAGCTTGTGCGGCGCGCGGAAGCGGCCGAAAATTTGAAAGAAGACCATGTTTTCTATGCCGATTCGACATTCTTCAAAGTGTTTTCGGTACCGATGTTGCAAGGCGATCCGAATACCGCTTTGCGTAACCCGCAAACAGTGGTGATTTCGGAGACAAACGCCAGGAAATATTTTGGAGACACTAACCCGATAGGCAAGGCGCTCGTCGTAGATAACAACGCAACGTATACGGTTACGGGTGTGATGCGCGACATCCCCGCGCAGTCGCATATGCGTGATTTGAACATGCTGCTTTCCATGAGCTCCACGGAGGAAAGCAGGCAAAACGCATGGGGCAGTCATAATTTCAATACCTACATTCTTTTCCGTGAAGGTGTGGATGCGAAACAGTTTGAAGCAAATTTTGAAACTGTTTTACAGAAATATACTTCCAAATGGATCAAGAGTTTTCTGGGATCGACGCTGGATGAAGTCCGGAAAACAGGGAACTACCTGGTTTATACATTAATGCCGCTTACAGATATCCACTTGCATTCAGATCGCACAGCGGAGATTAACGCGAATGGCAATATCCAGTACGTGTATATTTTTGGAGTAGTAGCGATTTTCCTGCTCTCCATTGCCTGCGTCAACTTTATGAACCTTGCCACGGCGCGTTCGGCTAACCGGGCGAAGGAGGTGGGAGTACGCAAAGCGTTAGGTTCGGAACGGTCGTCACTGGTGAGCCAGTTTCTGACCGAGTCGGTGATGCTGAGTTTCTTTTCGCTGGTACTCGCGATCCTGATCGCTTACCTCGCATTGCCGCTGTTCAACAATCTGGCAAGCAAGCAAATCCAGTTTCCGATCACGAATGTGTGGTTTTGGTCGGTACTGCTGCTGACGGGCGGTGTAGTCGGCGTTTTGGCCGGAAGTTATCCTGCGTTCTTCCTGTCGGCCTTCCAGCCGCTGAAGGTCCTTAAAAATACAATCGAGCTCGAAGGCAAGGGTAGCGGCTACCTGCGCAATGCATTAGTGGTATTTCAATTTGTGATTTCGGTGATGCTGATTGTTGGCACGGGTGTGATTTATCGTCAGCTCAACTACATTCAAACCAAGAAACTGGGCTTCAATAAGGATCAGATGCTGATCGTGAACGATGCATATGCGTTGAACAATCAGGTGAAGGCATTTAAAGAGCAGGTGTTGCAACTTCCGAACGTCGAAAGCGCAACGGTTTCCAGCTTTCTGCCAACACCTTCTTCGCGGACAGATCATACTTTTTTCCCGGTCGGGCAAATGCAGCAGGACAAAGGTATTAATATGCAGAAATGGGCTGTCGATTACGATTTCGTGAAAACGATGGGCCTCCAGATCGCAAGCGGGCGTGCTTTCGATGAGGCATTTCCGTCGGATTCTACGGGTATTATCATCAACGAAGCTGCCGCGAAAGTGCTGGGTGAAGGGAATCCGATCGGTAAGAAAATATTCGGTTATGAAGACGCAGCATTGACCAAGCGGGTCGATTACACGATTATCGGAGTGGTGAAAAACTTCCATTTCGAATCGCTGCGGAAGAATATTGGCGCATTGAGCTTGATTCTTTATAAAAGCTCGGGTTCCGTGGTATTCCGTATGAAAGGAGGCGACGCGCCGCATACTGTGGCCCAGGTAGAGACACTTTGGAAGAAAATGGCGCCGGGCCAGCCTTTCAACTACCGGTTTATGGACCAGGATTTCGACAACGTTTATCGCAGCGAACAGCGTGTTGGACAGATATTCATCACCTTTGCGACGATTTCTATCATCATTGGTTGCCTGGGCTTGTTCGGCCTGTCGGCATTCACCGCGGAGCGCCGTACGAAGGAAATCGGTGTCCGCAAGGTGCTGGGCGCGAGTGTCGCTAACATCGTGGCCCTGCTATCCAAAGAATTTATGAAACTGATCATCATAGCTATTGCCATCGGTAGCCCTATTGCCTGGTTTGGCATGAATCATTGGCTGAGCGATTTCGCCTACCATGTAGATCTGGCCTGGTGGATGTTCGTAGCCGCGGGTTTGCTGGCGATCGTGATCGCGTTGCTTACGGTTAGTTTCCAAAGTATAAAAGCCGCGCTGATGAACCCGGTGCGGTCGTTGAAGTCGGAGTAGGTTATTAGAGTTCGAGGAAAGGGTTGATGATAGTGAGTTTTCCTTCGATGAGCTGGCTGTGTTGTAAGTCCTCGGAATACAATGTGTTGCAATTGGCTGCTAGTGTAGAAGATATGATGATGCTGTCGAAAATTTGAAAATCATATTTTTTCAAAATGTAATACGAATGATTAAGGATTTCCTGATCAATTGAAATGATCTGACAGCGATCGAAAACGAGGTTGCATTTGTACAGAATTTCCTGTTTTGGGAGTTTCAGTACCCGTTTTGTAACATTAATGAATTCGGAGACAACCTGTGTGCTGATAATCGGACTGGAAGCGACAATACTTTCACTGACACGTCTTTTAGTATGATCATTTGCATCATACAGATACAATAGAACATTGGTGTCAAGCGCAATATTAGTCGTCATAGTTATTCGCGTCGTCGCGGTCAAATTTAAAATTGCTGAGGTCCACGCGATTATCCCTGAAAATAGCCTCGATAGCCTCCTGGCGTTGCTGCTTTTCAAGTTCGGTTAGGGTGCGCGGTGCTTTTACTTCGGAAGCAACAACTTCAATTTCTTTCCCAATCATTTCTTTGGGAAGCGTCAAAGTGAAGGTTGTACTCGTCGGGACAATCACTTTTTTCACCAGTTCCATAGCATTTACATTTACAGACTATCAAATATATCCAATAACATATTGCACATCCTATTTATTCCACCACCAATGAACAAACGGTATGTTTAAAAATTATCTGAAAATCGCCTGGCGAAATTTGTTGAAAAACAAGATGTTCAGTTCGATTAACATCCTGGGGCTCGCGCTGGGGATGGCTTGTAGTTTGCTGATCATGTTGTGGGTGCAGGACGAGGTAAAAATGGACCGGTTCCATGAGAATGACGCCCGGCTTTATTCTGTCATGGAAAACCAGCATTACTCGGGTGAGATCAACACTTTTGCCGCAACGCCCGGGATTCTCGCAGAGAATATTGTGAAGGACATTCCGGAAATCGAAAAGGCCAGTCAGGTGCTCTGGGAGCAATCGCCGGTTTTGAAGGTTGGCAATGTGTATGACAATGAAAAGGGCCGCTATGTGCAGGGGGATTTCCTGACGATGTTTTCGTTTAAACTCAAACAAGGCGATGCCCGTACAGCTCTGAAGCGTCCCGACGGCATTGTAATCTCCCAAAAGCTGGCCGATAAATACTTTAAAGGCCAGGACCCGATCGGAAAAGCAATGCGTGTCGATAATAAGGACGACGTAGTGGTTACCGGTGTGCTGGCAGAGATTCCCCGGTATTCATCCATGAAATTCGATTTCATGATGAGCTACGACCGATGGCAGAAAGGCGCGGAGTGGTCGAAGGAATGGGGTAACAACGGTCCGCGCTGCGCGGTGTTGTTGGCCAAGAACGCGGATATCGCCAAGGTTAATGCGAAAATCAAGGGTTATATCAAAACCAAAAACAAGGACAGCAATGTCGATCTGTTCCTGATCAACTACGGAAAATCATACCTCTATTCGAATTGGGAAGCAGGTAAGCAGAACGGCGGGCGCATCGATTATGTGCGGATGTTTACAGTCGTGGCGGTATTTATCCTGATCATCGCCTGCATCAACTTCATGAACCTGGCTACCGCCCGTTCGGTGAAACGTGCGAAAGAGGTTGGATTGCGGAAAGTAGTGGGTGCATATAAAACGAGCCTGATCGGGCAGTTTATGGGGGAGTCGATCCTCATTACGCTGCTTGCGCTGGTGGTAGCGATCGGTATCGTGCTGATATTGCTACCCGGGTTCAATGCATTAACGGAAAAACAGCTTTCCCTCGATTTTCTGGACCCAGCTTTCCTGCTTCTGCTTTTAGCATTGACATTGATTACCGGTCTGGTTGCCGGCAGTTATCCCGCATTATTTATGTCGTCGTTGAACCCGGTGACGATTTTGAAGGGCGCATTGAAGTTCAAGCCTAATGCTACTTATTTCCGGCAGGGACTGGTCGTGTTTCAATTCGGCCTGTCGATCCTCCTGATCCTTTCGATGATCGTCATTTACCGGCAGATCGATTTCATTCAGCATAAAAATCTCGGTTTCAGCCAGGAGAACCTGCTTTACATTCCTGATATTGAAAATACCATGAATACCAACTTCGATGCATTCAAGCAGGCACTTGAAGCCGAGCCGGGTATCAAGTCGGTGGCACGGTCGCAGGCGAGCCCACTCGCATACGGGAGTTCTACAATGGGGGTACGCTGGCCTGGGAAGGACACCACGAAGCAGTTGCTGTTCAACGTGAACCCGGTTGGTTTCAATTTTATAGAAACAATGGGTATCAAGTTGTTGGACGGCCGTGATTTCAGCCCTACGTTCGGAACGGATACGTCGAATTACCTTGTCAATGAAGCGGCCGCGAAAAAAATCGGGTACAAGGACCCGGTAGGGAAGGAACTGACGATGTGGGGCAAAAAGGGGAAGATTATAGGGTTGATGAAAGACTTTCACATCGGCTCGCTGCACGTGGCAATAGAGCCTTTGATCATCAGTCTCCAACCTAAAAAAGAGGCCTGGGGAGTGGGTATGGTCCGCGCGGAAGCCGGCAAGACGAAGCAAGCGATCGAAAGCCTGGAAAGGGTTTTCCGACGGTATAACTCCGGTACGCCTTTCAAATACCATTTTGCCGATGAAGAATTCGGCAATCTCTACAAAGCCGAGATGGTCGTTGGCAAGCTCTCCAATTACTTTGCGTTCCTGGCCATTTTTATATCGTGCCTGGGATTGTTCGGTCTGGCTGCATTTACCGCCGAGCAGCGAACGAAGGAAATCGGGGTGCGGAAGGTGCTGGGGGCCAGCGTTTCCAACCTGGTCGGAATGCTATCGGCAGATTTCCTGAAACTGGTAGGCATCGCGGCGGTCATCGCATTTCCCGTTGCCTGGTATTTCCTGACAAACTGGCTTGAAAAATACGCCTTCCGGATCGAAATGGAATGGTGGTACTTCGCTGTCGCCGGTGTAGCCGCGTTGCTGATCGCGCTGTTTACAGTTAGCTTCCAGGCGATCAAAGCGGCGCTGATGAATCCGGTGAAATCACTAAAATCGGAATAAAAGGGAATAAAGGAGGATGGATTAAGGGGAGGAAAGGGAGTCTTATCCTTCCTCCTTTACTCCATCGCCCTTTCCTCCTATTTCTCCAAACTAACGACAGCCATGTTAAAAAACTATTTCAAAATCGCCATCCGAAATCTCACGAGGAACAAGGTTTTCTCGGTGATCAACATTGCCGGTTTGTCGCTGGGCCTTACCTGCTGTATGCTTATTGTCCTGTACACGAAAGACGAGGTGAGTTTTGACCGCTTCCAGGCGAACAGGGACCAATTGTACCGCGTGATGGTCACGAGCAAGGACGAGCATGAAACCCGTACATTCGGGAGTACCAATGCGATTCACGGCCCGACTTTCAAGCAGGATATTCCGGATATTAAAGAGATAATCCGGGCGCAGACCAACTCTTTTGTGATTAAAAAGGGGAACGAGGTTTTGAAGGAGGACGTGCTGTTTGCAGACGCTCCGTTTTTCTCGGTCTTTTCCATGCCGCTGCTTTCCGGGGATTCCAAAACGGTTCTGTCGGACATTCATTCGATCGTTTTGAGTGAAGACCTGGCTGAAAAGTATTTTGGCACAAAAAATGCGATGGGGCAGACCATGCACCTGAAAGTCGGGGACGAGTTTGAACCATTTGTCGTATCCGGCGTGGCGAAACGTTGTCCTCAGAATTCATCGATCCAGTTCGATGCCGTGCTGCCTTTTGCCTATCAGGAAGCAAAGGGTTGGACGGATAGCGAATGGATGGGTTTTTATATGAACACATTCGTTTTACTGCATAAAAAGGCTGATTATCATGCGGTAGTGAGTAAAATGAACCAGGTCTCGAAGAGTAAGGTAACAGCGGAGGCAAGTCAGGGGAGGGAGATCAGGAACCATGTTACCTTCGATCTGATGCCCTTCCTGGACATGCACCTGCAGAGCAATAACGGCGATCTGCGCAACGGCCTCGATCACGGTAGCAGCCCCATCTATTCTTACATTTTGTCGGGTATCGCCATTTTCATTCTGCTGATCGCCTGTATCAATTTTGTGAACCTCACGGTGGCGCGCTCGCTGAACCGCGCGAAGGAGATCGGTGTACGGAAAGTAGTGGGCGGCTTGCGGAAACAACTGATGTACCAGTTTCTCGGTGAATCGCTTCTGCTTTCCTTTCTCGCATTTGCATTGGCTGTCGCATTTACACAAATCGCGTTGCCGGTTTTCAATGAGCTGGCCAACAAGCAGCTAGCCCTTTCGTATTTGCTCGATACCGGGCTGGTGTCGGGCTATGTGGCATTGTTTTTCATGACGGGCCTCGTTGCAGGAGTCTACCCCGCGTTGGTGCTGTCCGGTTTCAGCCCTGTGCAGACGCTTTACAATCGCGCGAAGCTTACCCGGAAAAATTACCTGACCAAAGGGCTGGTGATCTTTCAGTTCGCATTGTCGGTTTGCCTGGTTATCGGCACCATCGTGATTTACGCTCAATTCAAATACCTGACTAACAAAGATCTCGGTTACAACGACGAAAATCTGGTGAGTTTCAGTCTGGGCCGCGGAGGCCCGGGCAAGGAGGTGATGGAAGTCGTTCAGAATGAGTTGAAAGGGACCTCGGGTATTGCATCGGTGGCTGCATTTAATGGGAGTTATAATGGAACAGTTGCGAAAATAGACAACCAGGAGATCGGGTTTGGCTACATTGGTGTGAGCGACGATTTCCTGAGCACATTGCAGATTCCTGTATTGAAGGGGCGGAATTTTTCCAAAAGCTTTTCGACCGATCCGGAGGATGCGATTGTGGTCAATGAGGCATTTGTGAAACGTGCGGGGCTTAAAAATCCGATTGGGCAAGAGGTGAATTTCGAATGGAAGAACAACAAGAAGATGAAAATTATCGGGGTGATCCGCGATTACCATTATGCATCGTTGAAAGACACCATCGCCCCGTTGGTATTGACTCAGGATCCGAACTACCGCGTCGGTACCATTTTTGCAAAATTGGATAGCAGGGATACGCCGGCGACAATCAGGGCTATTGAGAAAATTTTCAGAAACCATATCAAAAACCTGCCTTTTGAATACAAATTCGAAGATGAGGCGAACCTGAAACGCTACGAATCCGAAGCCAAATGGAAGCAGATGATCACGCTCGCGGCAGTGTTGTCGATTTTTGTTTCGTGCATCGGTCTGTTCGGACTGGCGACCTTCAATGCAGAGACGCGTGTGAAAGAAATCGGGATCCGCAAGGTCCTCGGCGCGTCGGTAGCGAGCATTACCGCGCTGCTTTCGATGGATTTCGTCAAGCTTGTCATCGTTTCGATCATCATTGCATTACCGATTTCTTATTACGGAGCGAATTTGTGGTTGCAGGATTTCCCTTATCGCATTCCGATGTCGTGGACCTATTTTGCCTCGGCAGCGGCGTTGGCGGTCACCATCGCGGTTTTAACGATAAGTTACCAGAGCATCCGCGCGGCCATGCTGAATCCGGTGAAGTCACTTAGAACGGAGTAATGGAGGAAGGGAAAAGGGAGGATGGATGAAGGGGAGAATGTTAATCTTCGCTTCATCCATCCTCCCTTTTCTCCTTCCTCCTTTCTTCCATTATCCCCTTTTCACATGTTAAAAAACTACTTCAAAATCGCGTTCCGCTCGTTGTGGAAAAACCGGTTATTTACGGCTATTAATGTGCTGGGGCTTTCAATGGGGTTAGCGAGCGCCGGTGTACTGCTCCTTTTTATCCAGAGAGGTATTACTTTTGATACCTTCCATCAGGACAATGACCAGATTTACTTTGTGCAAACGGCCGACGTTTCGGGCCGCTACAATCAGACGGTGTATCCGATTCTGGGACAGATGGTCAAGACCTTTCCCGAAATCGAAACAGGTACACACGTACAGGGCTGGAACGACGTTTGGCTGAACTACAAGGGCAAAGATTTGCAAAGGCGGACGAAGTACGTTGATAGTACTTTTTTTGATGTTTTTTCCTTCAAATTGAAATATGGTAATGCAGCAACCGCATTGAAGCGCAAGCAATCCATTGTGTTGAGCGATCAGGCTGCGGAGGCATTGTTTGGGGATATTAATCCGGTAGGTGAAACCGTAAACGTGGAGGATACGATGACTTTCACGATAACGGGTGTGCTCGAACCGGTTCCGGCGAATTCTTCGATTCAGTTTGAAGTATTGCTTCCCGTTTCAAATCTGGAAGACAACAAGGGTTTTGCATCGAATGCCGATTGGTACAACACCTTCGCGACCGTTTACGTCAAATTGCGGAAAGGCACGGATGCCGCCAGGCTGGAAGCGAAATTCCCTGCTTTTGCGAAAACGCATTTTCATGCGGACGGCCAGAAGCGGAAAATCCACATCGCGCCACTGGAAGAATATATCCACTACGAAAACCCCGCCTTCCGCTGGATGATTTACGGTGCAATTACCATTGCTGTATTCATTGTGTTGATTATCAGTATCAATATGGTTAACCTGAACACCGCCATGTCATTTACGCGTGCGAAGGAGGTGGCAGTGCGGAAGGTTACCGGGTCGACGCTCGGCCAGGTATTGGCGCAGTTCTGGACTGAATCCGGACTGGTACTGGCCGCTTCGTTGCTGATTGCCGTGGTGTTTGGAATAGTATACCTGGTACCTCAATTCAATGAATTCAGGCAGGGAAGAATGCAGCTGGTGGTAAACTGGCAGCAGGACTCAACCACTTTCCTTACGTTGATCGGGATTATTGGCGTCATTGCGTTCGTGGCCGGTACCATTCCCGCGGCTTACCTCAACAAGCTTGATTTGCGTGATACTTTGAAGGGAAAACTGTCTGGTAAACCGGGATCGAGAAACTGGACGCAGGGGACGCTGATCGTCGTGCAATTGGTGATTGCCATTGTTTTGGTAGTCGGTGCGATTGCCGTCCGGTGGCAGATCAATTTCATGCGGCAGGCGAATACGGGTTTTAAAGGGGAAAAAGTAGTCGTGGTGTCGTCGGACCTGCAATACAAAGATGAGAACGCAGCCGTGCGGCAGTTTGTGCCTATCCTGAATGACCTGAAACAAAATTCGAAGATCGAAAGTATCGCCATCTCAGGTATTGTCCCGACGCGTTATTGGAATAATTATAACGTGTATACGCCGGAGGGCGAGGATCGGAAAAACATCCGGCTGCGCCACGTCGGCACGAGTACTGACTACACCGCGACGTATGATATCCGGATGGTGGAAGGAAGGGATTTTTCCGAAGAGCTCGACAGAAATGGCGAGCAGCACCCCGTGGTGATCAACGAATCCGCGCGTAAGGCTTTCGGGTGGACGACGGCTGTTGGGAAACGGCTCCGTCAGGGTAATAATGCAGAGGTGTATACGGTGGTAGGTGTGATGAAAGACTTTCATTACGGTCCCTTGAAGGAGCGTATTGAGCCATTGCTGCACTGGTACGATGGCCCTCCGAGCCTGAACAGTTACCTTTCATTGAAGTTTACCGACATTTCGCAGGCAAAGGGCGTTTTAGCGGGACTCGAAAAGGAAATGAAAAAAATACCGTCCAAACGCCCGTTCCAGTTTTTCTATATGCAGGAAGAACTCGGGCGGCAATACAACGACCTCGACGGGATCTGGAAAATGGTCAACTTCGTGACATTTCTGGCGATTATCATTGCTTTGGCGGGTATTTTCGGTCTCATTTCGCTTGCAGCGAGCAAGCGTACGAAGGAGATCGGTATCCGAAAAGTGCTCGGCGCCAGTGTGGAGGGGATTGCCATGCTGCTTTCGCGCGATTTCATCATCCTGCTGGTGATCGCAATGCTTGTAGGATTGCCTCTGGCGTACACTTTTGTTGTCAAATACCTGGCGAGTTTCGAGTACCATGTCCAGCTGCCGTGGTACATCTTCGTGCTCGTTGCATTGGCTGCGCTGCTACTCACCGTTCTGACGGTTGGGTTCCAGGGGATCAAAGCCGCATTGGCCGATCCGGTGAAGAGTTTGCGGAGTGAGTAGGGGATTTGGATATCCCTGGTTTGGGGATATTCCTTAACTTTAAGGAAAAATGGCTTATGGAATTGAATAGAATCACTTTTGATCCTAATGTCATGGGAGGGAAGCCTTGCATCAGAGGAATGCGGGTAACGGTTGGAACGATTGTGGGGCTTATAGCATCCGGCAGAAGTTTCGATGAAGTACTGGTATTCTATCCATATCTTGAGGCAGATGATATCAGCGAAGCACTGGCGTATGCTGCCTGGCGTGCTGATGAAATCGAACTCCCTTTCCAGGCTGCATGAAGATATTGATCGACATGAATCTGTCGCCCATTTGGGTGCTGTACTTTGCTGAAAATGCAATTGTGTCGAAACATTGGTCTGAAATCGGTAAGGCTACTGATCCTGACAAAGTAATTTTCGAATATGCTAAACAAAATGGCTTTGTTGTATTCACCCACGACCTTGATTTTGGCGCTATTCTTGCTGCAACGTATGCCAGGGCGCCTAGTGTATTTCAGATATGCAGTCAAAATTTACTCCCTGAGGCAATCGGCCCGAACGTGCTGAAATGTTTTCACGACTACGCAGGCTTTTTGGATTCAGGATGTCTGATAACGCTGTTTGATCAGAAATCGAAGATCAGGCTTTTACCGCTGAATTAATTTTGTTTGACAATATCGAACAAGGGTGTCCACTTTCGGACACCCTTGTTGTTTAATATGTGCTGTAATTAATTGATTTTTAGATCGTTATATTGGGTGTGTATGGCTGGCACAATTCTTCACTCCAAAACAACCGGAATGCAATCCAATGACCTAGCCATGATCCAAAACTATCTGAAAATTGCTTGGAGGAACGTCTTGAAAAACAAGACGTTCTCCATTATCAATGTCTTCGGCCTGTCGGTCGGGATGACTTGTTGCATGCTCCTGCTGCTTTATATTCGGAGCGAGATCTCGTTCGATAAGCATCAGGAGCATGTCAATGATCTGTACCTGGTTCGCTCCGAGAATGTGCAGCCGAACGGGGAGAAAATGGACAACCCACGTGCGCCGGCGCCTTATGCGCATGCACTGAAAGCCGAATATCCGGAAGTGGTGCAAGTGACGCGTCTTTGGCAGAATTTCCTGGAAGACAAAGCATTGCTGACGGTAGAGCAGCCGGGAAAGGGCCCGCTCTCATTCTACGAAACAAAAGGGACACACGTCGATTCGACGTTTTTTGATGTTTTTACCTACCAATTTTTAGAAGGAGATCAGCATACGGCGCTGGTTGATCCGCATTCGATTGTACTTTCCGATGCCCTTGCTCAAAAGCTTTTCGGTAACCAGCCCGCTTTGAACCGCACGGTGAAAGTGGGTGGTAAAACCGGGCACAATGAAAATTTCAAAGTAACCGGCGTATTTCGTGACGAAAGCGCCCGCTCCCATATAGATGCGCATTATTTCGTGTCATTCAAAGTAGGCTGGATAGGCGATTATCTGCGGCAGCCCGATCTCAATTTCACAAACAACAACATGTTTTACCATTACCTGCGCCTCCGGCCAGGTACCGATGGAGCGGCATTTGAAGCGAAATTACCTGCATTCATCGAGAAATATGCGCGGAAAGACCTCAAAATCGCGGGATACGATAAAAAACTGGCGTTGCTCCCTGTCCGTGACATACACCTTTTCAGTCAGATCGACCGCATCGTATCTTCCACCACAAGTTCAACCTACCTTTATGTTCTGGCATGTATCGCCGTGTTTACGTTGCTGATCGCCTGCATCAATTTCATGAACCTCGCCACGGCGCGTTCTGCGAAACGGGCGGCTGAGGTGGGCATGCGTAAGGTAATGGGCGCGAACAAGAGCAGCCTGGTCGGGCAGTTCCTGGGTGAATCCATGGTGCTGACGTTTTTAGGGTTGGTGATTGCCATGGCGTTGGTGGTCATGCTGCTGCCATTCTTCAACCAGCTTGCCGACAAATCGCTCGACGTGCAGGAGCTCCTGCAACCGAAAATTGTGGGCGGGTTTGTACTTCTCGCATTGATCACGGGTTTGCTGGCAGGGAGTTATCCGGCGTTCTATTTGTCGGTATTTAATCCGCTGGATGTGATTAAGGGCCGGTTTGTGAATTCAGTATCGGCTACGACGCTGCGGCGCGGGCTGGTGGTATTCCAGTTTGTGATTTCAATCGGATTGGTAGTGGCTACCATCGTCATTCAGGGACAGATCCGGTTTATGGAGGATCAGCCGCTGGGTTTCAACAAAGATCAGCAAATTGTGATCCCATTCCGGAGCCAGGAGGCCAGACAGGCCTATACGGCATTGAAAAATGAACTTTTGCAGGATAGCAGGCTTACGGCTGCTTCCGGAACAGCCTATTATCCGGGTATTCTCAATCCCAGCGATATGTCGGTTTATCTGCCCGGGCAGACAGTCAATGAAGATAATCTGATCAAAACTAACTGGGTAGCCCCGGATTTTATGGAAACCATGGGTTTCAAACCGGTGGTGGGCCGTATGTTTTCAAAAGAATTTCCAGCAGATACGAATTACAAAATAGTGGTCAACGAGGCTACGCTTCGCAAATTCAATGTCCCGTTGAACAAAGCGGTAGGGCAGAAATTCCTGTTTAACAACGGCGGAGATACCCCCGGCTCGGTCGAGGTGGTTGGCGTAGTGAAAGATTTTCATTTTCAGGATTTGCACAAGGTTATCGAGCCCTACGCCTTCTTCCTGAATATGGACCCGAGTTATAACTACCTGATCGCCCATATCGCAGGCAAAGATGCGGCTGCTGCATTGCCATTTATAGAAAGCAAATGGAAGTCTCTCGTGCCCGACGAGCCTTTTGCCTATACATTCCTCGACGAGGACTTTCAGAAAAATTACGCGGCCGATGCCCGCACTTCCAGGCTGGTCAATGCCTTCACCATCATTTCAATCCTGATTTCCTGTCTTGGACTGTTCGGTTTGGCCGCATTCGCAGCCCAGCAGCGAATCAAGGAAATTGGCGTGCGAAAAGTATTGGGTGCTTCGGTGACGAATATTGTAGGACTATTATCAGGCGATTTTGTGAAATTGGTGGTCATCTCCATTGTGATAGCCACTCCGCTAACCTGGTATCTTATGAACCGCTGGCTGAGCGATTTTGCCTACAAAATCAGCCTGCAATGGTGGATGTTTGCCGGGGCAGGAGCGTTGGCGGTAGTCATCGCATTGCTTACGGTGAGTACCCAGGCCATTAAAGCGGCCGTAACGAATCCGGTTAAATCGTTGAAGATGGAGTAAGGGAGAAAAGGGAGGATGGAGGAAAGGGCGTTTTTTCAGTCTCTTCCTCCTTCCTCTCTTCCTTCTTTCCTCCCCAAAAACATATTCTTATGTTCAAAAACTATATCAAAATCGCGTTGCGTAACCTTTGGAAGAGCAAGGGTTATGCTTTCATCAATATCGTGGGCCTGTCTGTGGCTTTCTGCGTAAGCGTCTTTCTGTTCCTGACGGCCTATTTCGCCTTATCATACGATGACTTCCACGCGGACAAAGACAGGATTTTCGAGCCTTATTTCTTTTCCAATGACCCCGAGCACGTGGATCGTACGGCATCGATGCCTTTTCCGATCACGCCGGCATTGAAGGACGAATTTCCCGATATCGAGGCCGTCGCAAGGGTAGTGAATGGTTCGGATGTGGTGGAATACAAGGGGAAGTACCTGGACAAGAACATCAAGTTTACCGAGCCTGATTTTTTCAAAATATTCTCATTCCCCTTTTTGCAGGGCAGCGCGGAAACCGCTTTAAGCGACCTGAGTAACATTGTTATAACGGAGCACATGGCCAAGGCTGTTTTCGGCGTGGAAAACCCGATGGGCAAACACATTCAGGTGGGATTGGAGGGCAACAAGAAGGAGTACGTCGTAAGTGGGGTGCTGGCGGATTTTCCGGAGAATTCTTCATTGCAATTCGACGCGTTTATACGCAGCGAGAATGTGGGTGACTATCAGCATCAGAAGGATCAATGGGATGCATTTTCCCACAATATTTTCCTGAAACTCAAACCGGGAGTCGATAAGCTGGCATTTGAAAAGAAGCTGAAACCTTTCACGGCTAAATACTTCGCTGAAACGATCACAAAGCTTAAAAAGAAAGGCGCCAAGCCAGACGAGCGGGGGGATTTGTACGCGCTACGCCTTCAAAAACTGGAAGATATTCACTTTAACCGGGAAATTTCCGGTGGTAAGGAAGGATCGCTGATATATGCACTAATGGGTATCGGTATTTTCATTTTGCTGATCGCCTGCATTAATTTCATCAATCTGAACGTCGCGCGGTCGTTTATCCGCGCACGTGAGGTGGGTGTACGTAAGTCATTGGGTGCATTGAAACAGCAACTTTTCTTCCAAATCTGGGGTGAAGCGGGAGTTGTATGCTTTCTGGGCTTCCTGATGGGTGTGGTGCTCGCCATATTGCTTTTGCCGTTGTTTAATGCAACGTTCAGATCCAAGCTGACTCTGGGATACATTTTCGAACCCGACAAAATCGCCATGCTGATCGGGCTATTTTTGTTTGTTACCCTCATTGCAGGTGGTTACCCGGCCTTGCAAATGTCGAAATTCAATGCGGTCGAGGTTTTAAAAGGAAAAGTATCGCTCAAAAAACCGGGTATACTGCGCAATTCATTGATCGTCGCGCAGTTTGCGCTTTCCAGCCTGCTGATTTGCTGCACAGTCATCGCGGTGCAGCAGGTCGACCACCTTCGGAAACAACCGCTGGGTTTTCAAAAGGAAGAGGTAATCAGTATTCCGGTAGGGAATAAGGTCAATGGGCAGACTGCGCTGCGCAGAATGCGTAACCGCCTCGCCAATGATCCCAATATCGTCGGGATTACCGGTTCGGGTGTGAACCTCGGAACGGGCCTCGACCGTAGCACTTCCCGCAGTTCCATCGGCTTTACATTCAAAGAACGCGAAGTAGAAACCGACTGGCTGCATATTAGTTATGATTACCTCAAAACGCTCAATATCAAACTGATCGACGGACGGGAGTTCAATCCCGCCTATCCGACTGATTCGATGGGCAGGGTTATCATTACCGAAAGTATGGCCAAGGCTATCGGTGAAAAGGATCCTGTCGGCAAATTCTTCCAGACCGATACGGCCGGCGTCAAACATCAGATTATCGGTGTAGTCCCTGATTTTAATTTGTATTCATCCAAAACCGACAAAAAGCCCATCACGATGTACCTCTCCCATACGGACGGCATCGGCTATATTTTTGTGCGTGTGACGCCGCAAGGTCTGGCGTCGTCGATGGAGAAGCTCAAAAACATCTGGAAAGAGATTACGCCGGAATCGGAGTTTATCGGATCGTTTCTGGATGAAAATACCAACAACTGGTACAAGGAGGAAGAACGACTTTCGCAGATTTTCAGTCTTGCGTCTGCGGTTGCGGTGATATTGTCTTGTCTCGGGCTGTTTGCGGTTGCATTGATCGTCATGGAACAGCGTACAAAAGAAATCGGCGTTCGCAAGGTGCTTGGCGCGAGCATTGCGAGCCTCGTGTTCGTGTTATCCAAAGACTTTGTAAAACTGGTACTGATCGCCATCCTGATTGCCACGCCGGCAGCCTGGTACTTCATGCAGCTATGGCTGGATAACTATCCGTATCGCATCGAAATCAGTCCGCTGGTATTCGTGGCCGTTGGCCTGGCCGCAGTGCTTGTGGCAGTGGCTACCGTCAGTTTCCAAAGCATCAAAGCCGCGCTGATGAACCCGGTAAAATCTCTGCGGAGCGAATAAGAGGTTAGTTTAAGAGTACCGGAACGAGTGATTTGTACCGTTCGAATTTTTCATCCGAAGAAATGATTGGGATTTGTTCATACAATGCGATAGCCAGCAGCATCCGGTCGAACGGGTCCCGGTGATCTTCGTAAAGCGGGATAGACTGATAGGATAAATTTGACCGAGTTCGACTGGGAGGAATTCGAAGCCGTCGTTTAGACGCTGCCTGGTGACTTCCTCGACGCTCAACACAAAGTCGGGAAGTTTACCAAGTTTAAACTTAATCGATATTTCGATCAGACTTATTGGACTGACAAGTAGTGTATTATTCGAATTTTCAAGGATTGTACGTGTGGGAGTCGTAAGATTTGGATGGTCTTCTAGTGACCAAATTGCGATTTGGGTGTCCAGCAGGTATTTCATCAAAGCATATAGTCGTTTAGATCGTCCAATGGAGCATTAAAGTCATCGGGAGTACCGATCTTCCCTTTCAAGCTGCCCAGGCGACGTTTGGGTTGAATCGGTTCTTCCATTTCTTCCAGGAACGTGACGACAATCTTTGATCTCTTTTTTATCGCGGGGATTTCATCCAATGTTATTTTCCCATTTTCATAAACTCCGCCAGTGGATGTCAACATAGCGATATCATTTTGATTGTATTCAAAAATAGAAAATAAGGTGCCATGATCAAAAACTATCTAACGACCTCATTCAGAAACCTTCGCCGCAACTGGAATTTTACGCTGATCAACATTACCGGTCTTACTTTGAGCCTGGCTTGTTGTTTGCTTATCTTTTTTACGGTGCGGTACGAGCTGAGTTTTGATAGCCATCATAAGAATGCAGATCGCCTTTATCGCTTGCTGAACCACAGTTTGGAGGATGGGGAAAAGGGCTTTAATGCAGGGATCCAGCTTCCGGCCCTGGCCGCGTTGCGCAATGACTATCCGGAGATTCGCAATCAGGTTACCTGTACCTATGGTCTGCGCGAGACGTTGATCACGGTTACTCAGGGATCGGAGAAAAAGAAGTTTTCGGATCCGGGATATAATGTGGCATTCATCGGACCGGAATATTTCGGCATGTTCGATTATAAATGGCTGAAAGGCTCGCCTTCTCAGGCACTCAAAAATCCAGGCTCTGTTGTTCTGACCGAAAGTCAGGCTTTGCGGTTTTTCGGGAAAGCCGACCCGATAGGAAAGAGTATCCGCGTAAGAAACCAGATGGATTTCGTGGTGACGGGCATCGTAGCCGCCCCCCCGGCTACCACCAACCTGCCATTTACGATCATGCTTTCCTTTGCGTCATTGAAGGAATTCGGCGCATTTACAAACTGGGACGACTGGGTTTCGACCTATGGAGGCGGGCAGGTGTACCTGATGTTGCCCGAAAATGTAAGCGAAGCGCAGTTCGAAAAACAGCTATTGGCATTCAATAAAAAATACCGAGAGCCAAAGGAGGATAAGCGGGTGAAATTCGTCTTGCAGCCGCTCAAGGATATTCATTTTGCCACAAAAACGGGCAACTATACCAGCCGTTCGATCAGTAAGGGGATGATCTGGGCCATGGCGCTGGTTGGGGTTTTTATCCTGATTACCGCCTGCGTGAATTTCGTGAACCTCGCTACCGCGCAGGCGTTGCGCCGCTCACGCGAGGTAGGCGTGCGGAAAGTGCTGGGCAGTACCCGCGGGCAATTGCTGCGGCAGTATTTTTCGGAAACCGGGATAATAACCGTGTTTTCGGTGATCCTGGCATTGGTTTCGGCACAGTTGCTGCTGCCTTACATCGCCGATATTCTTAACATCCAGACACGGGACGTTGTATTTTTTCAGGACCCGTCCATTCTGCTTTGCTGCGTGATCCTGACGATCGTGACCACTTTTCTCGCCGGTTTCTATCCTGCATTGGTTGTTTCGGGGTATCAGCCTATTCTTGCATTGAAGGGAAAAATGCGCACGGCCGGCAGCGGCCAATCCAATCTGCGCAAAGGCCTTATCGTGCTCCAATTCTCAATTTCGCAGGTGATCCTGATCGGAACGTTGATCGCTTATAGCCAGATGAGGTATTTCAGTACGCTCGACCTCGGTTTTGAAAAGGATGAGATCGTGACGATCGCCATTCCCGATCAGCCGGAAGGCAAGCTGGAAGCATTGCGGGACGAAGTCCGGGTGATAGCTGGTGTGAAATCCGTTGCTTACAGTGCATTTACACCGATGTCGAGAAGCAACTGGCAAACCGGATTCAGGTATGAAAACGACGCGGAGGACCTGGATTTCAGCGTCGTCATGCGTCCGGCCGACACGGCATATTTTAGTACTTACGGGCTGAAAATGGCCGCCGGGAGAATGTATTTGCCTGCGGATACCATCCGCGAATATGTCGTCAACGAAGCATTTGCCAGGAAGCTTGGCTTCAAAAATCCCGAAGGCATTATCGGTAAACGGCTGACTATTGGCGGAGGTAGTTCTAAGCTGCCGGTGGTAGGTGTTGTGAAAAATTTCAATACCTACACGCTTCATCAGGAGATTATCCCGTGCGTGATGACCACCATGCGCAACAACTATCAGACATTAAATGTAAAACTGGACAAAAATGCCGGGCTCGAACAGATCACCCGCATCGAAAAGCTCTGGACGACGGCTTTCCCGGATTATTTGTTTAAATACACCTTCTACGATCAAACGCTCGACAGTTTCTATGAGAAGGAAGCCAAGTTCTTTTCGCTCTTCAAGATCCTGAGTTTTATCGCGATTTTCATCGGGTGCCTCGGTTTGTATGGCGTCGTAGCATTCATGGCCGAATCGCGTACGAAGGAAATGGGTATTCGTAAAGCCATCGGCGCGTCGGCGATGAACATTTTCGGGTTGTTTTCAATCGATTTCATCAAGCTGGTAGTCATTGCGCTGGTGATTGCGTCGCCAATTGCCTGGTATTTTATGAATGAATGGTTGCAGGATTTTAGCTATAAAGTGAGTATCAGCTGGTGGCTTTTTGCGCTGGCAGGTTTTGCAGCGGTGCTGATTGCGCTGGTAACGATCAGCTTTCAGAGTGTCAAAGCTGCGATGACGAACCCGGTGAAGGCATTAAGAAGTGAATAATCACGGGGTTACAGATGCAACCAGCGCATTGGTTTTAACATCTTTCGCGAAATGCGTTCTAAACTCTCACTACATCTGAACTGGCCATGGTCAAGAATTATCTGTTAATCGCACTCCGTAACCTTCTTAAAAACAAAGTTTATTCCCTGATCAACATCATCGGACTGGCGGTGGGAATCGCGGTTACAATGCTGATCGGGCTGTGGGTTTGGGATGAACTGTCCTTTAACAAATACCACAAAAACTACGACCGCGTGGTGCAGGCGTGGATCAGCCAGACTTTCAATGGCCAAACCGGGACCGGTACGGCGGTTTCAATTCCTTCGGTCACTGAGATGGCGACCAAATACCCGGCAGATTTTAAATATACTGCGCTGGCTTCCTGGAACTTCGGGCATTTGCTGGCCAATGGCGATAAGAAGATCAATAAAACGGGGATGTGGGCACAGCCATCGTTTCCGCAAATGCTGGGCCTTAAAATGATCCGGGGTGACTATGAAGCCTTGAAAAACCCGGGGTCGGTGGTGATCTGTGAATCGCTGGCGAAAGCACTTTTCGGGAATGCCGATCCTTTGAATAAACCACTCAAACTCGATATCAAGAAGGATGTGAAAGTAACGGGTGTTTATGAGGATATCCCTTTCAATTCGAGTTTCAATGAGCTGTACCTGATCCTGCCCTGGAACGATTACCTGCAAGCCGAAGGCTGGGTGAAGGAGTCCCAGACGCAATGGGGTAACCACTCTTTCCAATGGTTTGCGCAGGTTGCCGATCGCGCCGATATCGCAACGGTTTCGCGCAAAATCCGGGACGTGGAAATGCCCCACGCATTCTCGAAAACCGACAAACCCCAGTACATGCTCCATCCGATGAGCCGCTGGCACTTGTACTCCGACTTTAAGGACGGCCAGAATGTTGGAGGACGCATTCAGTTTGTTTGGCTATTCGGTATTATCGGCGCATTTGTATTGCTGCTGGCTTGCATCAACTTTATGAACCTGAGTACGGCGCGGTCGGAGAAACGGGCCAAGGAGGTAGGTATCCGCAAATCAATCGGTTCGCTGAAAAGCCAATTGGTATTCCAGTTTCTGAGTGAATCGTTCCTGGTCGTCATGTTCGCGCTGGTACTTGCGATCCTAATCGTACTGATTTCGCTGCCGGCCTTCAACGACCTAGCAGGCAAGCACGTAAAATTCCCGTTCTTCTACTGGCAGTTCTGGCTCTTGCTGATCTTGTTCGCGCTGTTTACCGGGCTGGTTGCGGGAAGCTACCCGGCTTTCTACTTGTCTTCATTCAACCCGCTATCGGTTTTGAAGGGTACATTCAAGGTTGGAAAGTATTCGGCCGTGCCACGCAAAGTGATGGTCGTATTGCAGTTTACGGTGTCTATCACACTCATTATCGGTACGATCATCGTGTTCCAGCAGATCCAGCACGCGAAAGACAGGCCGGTTGGCTACGATCGCCAGGGGCTTTTGCAGATCAATATTTCTCCCAATTTGTGGGGTAAATATGATCCGTTGCGTAACGATCTCCTGAAAACGGGCAGCGTGTACGAAATGAGCGAGTCGTCGAGCCCTACTACCGGTATTTATTCCAACCAGATCGGGTTCGAATGGGAAGGATTAGAGCAGGGTTCTGTACCATTGTTCGGTACGATCGCCTGTACCCACGATTTTGGCAAGACGATCGGCTGGAAGATCATCGATGGCCGCGATTTTTCCCGGGATTTCTCTACCGACAGCGTCGGATTCATCCTCAATGAATCGGCCGTCAAGCTCACCGGGCTCAAAAACATCATAGGCAAAACAATCCGTTACAATAGCAAGCCGCACCATGTAGTAGGCGTGATCAAAGATATGGTGATGCAATCGCCCTACGAGCCGGCGGTACCGACGATTTTTATGCTCAACTACGAATGGGCCAACCTGATCAACGTCAAACTTACACCGGGAGCGCCGGTGGATAAAGCTTTGAAGAAGGTGGAAGCCGTTTTCCGCAAGCACGATCCCGATTCGCCGTTTGAATTCAAGTTTGCCGACGAGGAGTATGACGCCAAATTCAGGGCCGAAGAACGGATAGGAAAGCTTGCCCGGGTGTTTGCGGTGTTGGCCGTGTTTATTTCCTGTCTCGGGCTATTCGGATTGGCAGCGTATACCGCCGAGCAACGCACGAAGGAAATTGGTATACGCAAGGCGTTGGGAGCGAGTGTGGCGCAAATGTGGGCTATGCTTTCCAAAGAGTTTGTATACCTGGTGATCATCTCCTGCATCATCGCTTCGCCCATCGCGCTGTATTTTCTGCACGACTGGCTGGATAAATACGAATACCATATTCAACTGAGCTGGGTCGTGTTCGTGGTAGCGGCATTGCTGGCAGTTGCGATCACATTGCTCACGGTTAGCTTCCAGGCAATCAAAGCGGCACTGATGAATCCGGTTAAGTCGCTGCGGAGCGAATGAGGTATTGACCCAAGCCCCATTCGTCGATCGAAAACGGGCTATCATCTACTATCAGTGACATTTCGCAGATTGCGTTTCCAGTGCGTTAAACTTAGGAGGGAAATGTGCCTCTAAAAGACATAAACAAACAATTTAAATACTGGAAACCATGAAAAAGATCATTTTTGCCATCGCTGCCATCGTTACTTTTACTGCTGGAAATACCTTCGCTCAGCGATATAACAGACCTACCCCAGCGGTGATCGACGCCCGCGCCGACAATGCTGCCGAGGAGTTTAAAATCAATAAGCTGGACGAGATCGTAAAGCTGAGCCGCAAGCAGGAAAACCAGATCAAAAAGATCGAAAACAAATATGATCGCCTGACCGGCAAGAACCAGCGTTACCATACCTACCAGGGCATGAAGAGACTGGAAGAAGAGAAGCAGAAAGAGATCCTGGCCGTGCTGACGCCCGCACAACGCCAACGTTTGTTCGCTTATCAACACCGTTTTGATAACCGTTACAACCGCAGAGGATAACCGATCGAAAAGATAGCCATGAATGAACGGCCAGGTCTCAGGACCTGGCCATTTTGTTGAGCAGCATCCATTTGTCCCGAAGGAAATAATCCAGCAGCATAAGGCCGGACAATCCGATAATCGTAAGAATAACAGGCTGTGGAATAACTAAAAACTTCTGAATGAAAACCTGATTGGATACGATCACGCCGTTCAACTTGCCCCAAAGTGCAGATTGTTCATTACCTGGCACGAAGAAAGCGGCGACGATCAGCGCTGCCCATGCAGCAGCGAGCCAGTACCATACATTCCTGGAAATCACTGGTTTGGCGGAGACAGCGGTACTGCTGGCCTGGATTTGCGCGATAATTCCGCTACTGAACGCTTGTGAGGGGGCTTCTATCACATTGTTTTGTACCAGAGTACGGAATGTAGCCTCTTCGTGCACACGCTGCATTACCGCGCGCGTAAATGCGTCCGAGGGAGCGTCGGTACTAATTCCGCCGATCAGTTTTTTGAAATGTGCTTCCTGTTTGTCGTCTTGCTGCTCCATAATTCCTGCATTATAACAAAAACTGCAATTCTTTGCCCAAAACCTTCCGGGCCCTGAACAGTTTGATCTTTACATTGCTATTCGTCAATCCGGTTATCTGCTCGATCTCTTCAATCGAGCTGTCGTTCAAATAGTACAATGTGATCACCAGGGCTTCGATCTTCGGCAATCGGTTGATGGCATCTTTCACAAACTGCTCGCGCTCGCGTGCCTGCAATGCTTCGAAGGGTGGGGGACTGTATACATAATGGTAGTTTTCTTCGAATTCGTCGTCGATGCTTTGCAGTGCAAGTCGTGGTTGTTGCAATTTCGAGACTGCCGTTCGATAAACGATTGTGTAAAGCCAGGTGGAAAATTTGGATTTACCTTCAAAGCTTCCGATTTGCATGTACGCCTTCACAAAACTTTCCTGCGCCACGTCCTCCGCATCCTGGGCGTTGGGCAGGATTTTCTTCGCAATGGTAAATGCCATGTTCTTATACTTGTCGACCAGATAAGTATAGGAGGCCAGGTTACCCTGCTTTACGTTTTCAATATGGATCCGGTCGTCCTGGTTTTTCATGCATTTCATGGCTCGCGTGCCCATATGACCGCGCGGACAGCGTGCCGGTTACAACTTTTGGTCAATTATTTTTGCGAAAAAAAATTGAAAAAACTGTAACCGTAGATACCTGGGCTCCGTCCAATGGGTAACATTCGAAATTTAATCATCTTTTAGCCATGAGCGGTGTAATTATAACAGTGGCAGCTTTTCTGGGTATTTTCGGGATCGTCTACGTATTCCTGATGACGCGTCATCGCGAACGTATAGCCCTGATCGAGAAAGGGGCCGATGCATCGATTTTTACAGACAAAAACAACGTTTTTTATCCTACACTCAAATTCGGGATGCTTTTCGTCGGCATTGCGTTGGGTATTCTGCTGGGTAACTGGCTGGACAATACGTACGATTTCGGCAAAGGCGTGGCCTATCTGGCAATGGTCTTTCTCTTCGGAGGGCTGAGTCTGATCCTGAATTTTCTGATCGAGAGACATTTGAATAAAACCACAATCCGCGAGTAGGGTCCGAGCTTTGCCGGTCGACCTTATTATTCCACCGTTCATCACTTAATCTGAAAAATCAGGCCTAGTACCTTGCATCACAAAGTACCTTACAATACATTTGTAATGTCAAATTTAGGTTAGTCTGCATCCGTGCGTCACTGAATGTCTGTTACATAATTCATTGACACACTGGTCACTGTCCGAAAGAGCCCAAAATCTCTTGCCGGAATTCCTATGCCCATTCCAAAATTTATTAGCCATGAAATTTTTCTCCATGAAAACATTATTCCAACTACTCATGTCCATCCTGATCCCGGGATTGGTTTGCTGCCAGGATTCATTTGCGCAAGTCGCGCCGACGGCAGGCGCCCCTGCGGCAGGCGTTCCTGCGGCAGGCGCTCCTGCGGCAGGCGCTCCTGCGGCAGGGATCACTGCGAGCGGAAGTATCAAAGGCGTTGTGGCCGACTCTGCAACCGGTAAGGTGCTGGATTTTATTACCGTTAATTTGATGAAGGATAAAAGCACTGCCGTCAAAGCCGATTTTTCGAAGGCCGACGGGTCATTCGCGTTTCAAAACCTGAAACCGATGAAATACGCGCTGGTCCTGGTTGGGGTAGGGTACAAAAACAAGACGATCGACGTGGATCTGACCGATAGCACGCGCCGGCAGGTCGACCTGGGGAATGTCACGATCAGCCAGCAGGCCGTCGGGCTCAAAGAAGTGACCGTTACTGCATTGAAACCGATTGTCAAACAGGAGGTCGACAGGATTAGTTACGACCTGGAAGCGGATCCCGAGAGCAAGGTTTACAGCGTGCTCGAAATGATGCGTAAGGTGCCATATCTGTCGCTCGACGCGGAGGACAACATTTCGCTGAAAGGCAATACCGATTTCAAGATCCTGATCAACGGCAAGCCGTCGAGCATGGTCGAGCGAAGCTATAAGGATGTGCTGCGAAGCATGCCGGCATCGTCCATTGTACGGATCGAGGTGATCACGACGCCGCCTGCGAAATATGATGCGGAAGGCCTGGCAGGGATTATCAACATCATTACCAACAAAAAAATAGATAACGGCTATAACGGAACGCTCAATGTCAGTGAACGCTTCCCGACGGGCGGACCGGGAGTTGGTGGCTCGCTCTCGGCCCAGCTCGGGAAGATCGGAATGTCGCTGAATGCAGGTTTGAACCAATATAAAAACCCGGCTACGCAGTCGATTACGAACCGTACGACTACGGGTACGAATCCGACGGAGCTCGATCAACGCGGCTGGACCGAGATTAACAACAAGAATGGTTATATCGGCTACGAGATTACCTACGAAGTGGATACGCTCAACCTGCTGAGCGCGCAATTGAATGTCAATGGCGGCCGAAATAGTCAGAATGGTTACCAGTCATCGCTCTTGAATGCCGATAAAGAAATTCTCGAACGCTACAATGCCAGCAGTAAAAGCTCCGACCGTGGCAACGGCCGGGATGCGGCAATCAACTATCAGAAGGGTTTCAAGTCAGATAAAAGTCGCCTGCTGACTTTTTCTTACCGCTATTATGGCTACGACAACAAGCAAAATGGCAACATCGGTATCTCCGACCGGATCAATTATGACCGCCCGGATTACCGGCAGGTCAACGACCAGAGTTTTTCGGAGCAGACATTCCAGGTTGATTTGGTATATCCGGTCAAAAAGCTGAATATCGAAGCCGGTTTGAAGGGCATTGTGCGCGACAACAAAAGCGACTTTCAATATCTGGTTTTCGACCCGGAGACCAATTCATATAGCCTGGACGCGGCTATGAGCAACAAATACAATAACACACAAAAGGTATTTGGCGCTTATAACACGTATCAGTACAATTTCAAAAACTGGGGCGTGAAGGCCGGAGCACGCGTGGAGCAGACGATCATCGACGCGGACTTTATCTCCACCGATTCGAAAGTGAAGCAAAATTACTTCAACTTTATCCCTTCGGTTTCGATTAACCGGAAGCTCAAAAACAATGCGGGAATCAACTTCGGTTTCACCCAGCGCATTCAACGGCCCGGTATCTGGCAGCTCAACCCGTTCGTGGACCGCTCGAACCCAAGCTTTGAACGCACCGGTAACCCCGACCTGCGACCTGCGTATGTGAACGATCTGCAACTGAGCTATAATAAGTCAAAAAAGGGTAGTATTAATTTCGGGGTTGGTTATACCCATTTCAAAGACCTGATCTTCCAGATTGCCGTTTACAATCCCGAAACGCAGATCACACGGACTTCTTATGGCAATACCGGCCGTGCACGACTTATCAGCGGTAACCTGAATGCCAATTACCCTATCACCAAAAAATGGAATTTCAGCACGAACCTCCGCATTGCGCACGGCAAGGTAACCGGCATGGTGAACGGGATTGAGACGACCAACAGCGGGGTAATGTACCAATTTTCGCTTTCAACGGGTTACAAGCTGCCGAAAGACTGGCGCGTGAATGCAAACCTGAACGCCAATGGTCCGGGTGTGAACCTGCAAGGCACTACGAACTCGATCCAAAGCACTTCGTTTAGTGTGAGCAAGGACGTGGTGAAGGATAAATTATCGCTTTCAGCTGCTGTGAGCAACCCTTTTACGAAATTCAGAAGATTCCACAACTCTACTTTCGGCCCGGATTTCGATCAGTTCTCCGACCGCTGGAATTACTTCCGGTCATTTAATTTCAGTTTGAACTACAAGTTTGGAAAGCTGAAAGATATCAAGAAGAATAAAAGAGGTATTCGCAACGACGACGTACAGAATGGCGGAAACTGAACATGAACGCCGGGCTTTCGGGCCCGGCATTTTTGTCAATCGGCCAGGTATCGATGAGCGGGAACGACATGCGCTTTCATACCGCCCAGTTCGAATTCGTCGGTCTGATTGAACGTCACCAGCGTCCCTTCCGTCAATCCGAAATGCGCTATGGCTTCAAAAAGTCCCTTTAATTCCCGGTCGATATTATCGTGATTGAGATCGTAGCAAACTTGCACCACCTGACGCACCGTACCTTTTTCGGAGAGCACAAAGTCGCACTCGCTCTTTTCCGAGAAATAATAGATTTCCTTGTAATTTCTTCTCAGGTGCAGGAAAACCAGGTTTTCGAATACACTGCCGAAATCATCTGTAAACGAGCCGGAGTTCGCATTCACCACACCCGTGTCGATCGCGTACACCTTGCGCGGGTTGATGAGCTGCTTACGTAGCGAATAGCTGAACTTTGGTACGAAATGGAAGAGGTAGGTGTATTCAAAATACGAAAGATAATCCATCATCGTGCTCGTAGAACCTGCCTCAAACATCGTTTTCAGTCTGTTACCGGTGATCAGCCGGCCTACATTCGAAACCAGGTACAACGCAAGCCGCTGCAAGGTCCGCACGTCGCGCACGCCGTAACGAACGGCGATGTCGCGTATCAGAATGTCTTCGAACAAATGGTGCATGATCTCCTCCAATCCGGATTTTACATATTCAGGGAAACCGCCTGTCGCCATATAGTCGCGGGTGGTATCCGCCGAAGGCGCTGCGTTTCTATATGCACAAAACTCGGTGTAGGAAAACGGAAAGAGCTCTTTGGTAATCTGCCGGCCGGTGAGTTTCGTGCCCAATTCTCGGCTTAGCAACGAGGCGTTGGAACCGGTGATCACGATTTTGCAACCTTCGTCCAGTTTTTGCCGTACGTAGGTTTCCCACCGGTCGACGATCTGGATTTCATCAAAGAATAATGCGGTTTGGCTCATCTCTGTCACCAGGCTGTCGAGGCGGACGAAGTCGGAAGGTTCGAAATCATACAATCGGGTGTCTTCGAAGTTCAGGTAAAAGGCGTTTGGATGCTTTTCGCGCAGCAGCTGATGCAGCAGGGTGCTTTTGCCACAACGCCTCACGCCGGAAACGATGAGCGCGTGTGAGGTGATATCGGGTAGTTTGTCCAATGCGGTTCTCGCCAATCCCAGTTCAAGGACGGAGAGGTTGGCTTTCTGTGCTTCCGCTACGCTCGCTATCGTGCTTTTTAAGATCATCGTCCGAGTTAATAACTCAAATATACAACATTGTATTTTGCTATCAAACAATAGTGTCCATTACTAATGTACATTATTGTTTGATGTAAATAGAAAGTTGAATAGATGTCCGGTTTTGGACAGTGATTTTGGAGTAAATATTTGATATTGAATATTTTGGTTTGCTGGTACGGATTTGTTGTCTGGATAATTTCAATCAGCAATAGCAGTACTTCTCACGATACTTATGCTTAAAAACTACCTCAAAATCGCCATCCGAAGTCTTTTCAGGCACAAGACCTATTCACTGATCAATGTCCTCGGGCTTGCCGCCGGGATATGTGTTTCGACGCTCATATTGATGTTCGTAGTCCATGAGCATAGTTACGACAGGTTCCATAGCAGGCACAGCGACATCTACCGCGTGCTGGGCAAGGTGAAAATGGGTGACAACGAAATGCAGATGAGCAATTTTGGGGCTGGTTTCGCACCAGTGCTGGCCGAAGGGATGCCGCAGGTAGCGGACTATGTCAGAATCTTACCTTCGTACCGAAGTGTTGCGATCGCAGATCCCGGACGGAAAGAGGAAGCGATCCTGGAAAAGAACATCCTGTTTGCCGACCCGTCGTTTTTTAAAGTATTCAGCTTTCCGCTTGAAAAGGGGAATGTGGCAGATGCGTTGCAGAAGCCATTTACAATGGTCGTTTCGGAGCGTGTGGCGGTCAAATATTTCGGCAATACCGATGTGATTGGCAAAGCGCTGTTGTATGAAGGAAAACACCTCGTTCAGATCACGGGTGTTGCACAGGACCCGCCGTCCAATTCTTCCCTCGATTTTGACTTTGTCATTTCCAATGCTACCTACCCGAGGCTGAGCGAGACAAACCAGAAAAACTGGGAGGCCGGATTCGGGAATTTTACCGTGTATTTGCTTTTGAAGGCCGGAGCATTGAAGGTACAAGCAGAGCAGGGAATGAACCACCTCAAACCATTGAAGGAGATCGCTGGCGAGCTGAAACCACAATATTTGTTGGAAAGTCTCGACGATATGCACCTCGGAGGCGCATTCGACAACTCCGGAAACAGCAAGCTCATCCCGATTTTCACAGTCGCGGCCATCGCTATTCTGATGCTGGCACTCTTCAATTACATGAGCCTCACCACCGCGCGGGCTACCCAACGCGCACGTGAGGTGGGCGTGCGGAAGGTAGTAGGCGCTACACGCATGGGACTGAGCAGCCAATTTTATATGGAATCGGCGTTGGTGTGTGCGCTGGCTTTCAGTTTGGGCTTACTGATGGTTTTTTATCTGAGCCAGCCATTTTATACATTGCTGGGTTTGAAAATCGACACTTCCTTTGTGATATCCCCTTTCTTCTTGTCATTTCTGGCAGGTCTGCTCGCGCTGACCGCTTTGGTCGCGGGAAGTTACCCGGCGTTTGTATTGTCCGGCTTTGCGCCGTTGGAGGTAATCAAGGGGCGGTTCACAGGTAATATCGGCGGGATTGGTGTTAGGCGGGTTTTTATTATTTTTCAATTTGCGGTTTCCATGGCACTCATTGTCGGTAGCTTGATTGTGCGCGAGCAGCTGAACTTCATGCAGCGAAAAGAGCTGGGGCTCAATAAGGAACAGGTACTAAGCATTCCCATTGGGCCGTCGATGGCGGCCAATTACATTCCGTTCCGAAATGCGGTGCGGGAGCAGGCAGGAGTTGCAAACGCCACATTTGCGAACGTGGGGCTTTTTAAGGGGTATAATATGTTTTTCATTCCAAACAAAATCACCAAAAAAGATATTGCGGTGGCGCAAATGGTGGTGGATGAGCAGTTTGTGAGCACTTTGGGATTAAAATGGAAAACATCACCGACAGCCGGCGCCCGCCGTAACCAGGTCTTGCTGAATGAGCAGGCCGTTGCCGAACTGGGTATCGAAGGCAATCCGATTGGCCAGCAAATCATGGAAGGGATGACGTTGGACGGCATCGTGAAGAACTTTGACTTTTCGGATGTGCAGCATGGCGGCAAGGCCATGATGTTGTCGGTAGCCGGTGATACCACCAATATGCTCCGTATGCAAGGCGCTTCGCGGGGTATATTATATGTGCGCTTAGACACTCAAACGGATATTATTGCCCAGGTCAAAACAATAAGCAAGCTTTTCAAGAAATACGATCTCGAAACACCTTTTGAATACTATTTCCTCGATGACGCATTCAATGAGACATTCAAAAGCGAAATGCGGCTTTCGGGAATGTTCTCGGTGTTTACGATACTCGCCATTTTCATAGCCTGCATGGGACTTTTTGGACTCATCACTTTTACCACCGAAACGCGGACGAAGGAAATCGGCATACGTAAAATATTGGGTGCTTCGGCTGCGGGTATCGTCGGAATGCTTTCGAGGGAGTTTGTGGTGCTGGTCCTTATTGCAGGCGTGATAGCCATGCCGGTCGCCTGGTACTTCATGTCGCATTGGTTAGAGGATTTTGCGTACCGGATCAGCGTTCCGCTATGGGTGCATTTCCTTACTATCACTTTGATGTTACTCATCACGCTGCTCACCGTGGGTCTGAAAGCCATTCACGCAGCGATGGTTAATCCGGCGGCGTCACTAAGGAATGACTAGGTTTTTGTTCAGCTATTTGACATGCCGTTCTCCACAAGGTGAAAATCAAGGTAGAGGACCGCAGATTTGTATAAATAACCACTATTACCGCGCTTATGCCATTTTGAGTAACGGAACCGTGGTTTATGCCGAGACACAGCATTTTGCCAATCTTTGATCTGTGCGCACAGGTGTCATGCCCGGCTGTTCGTTTTCGGACAGCCGGGCTTTTATTTTTCGTGCGTATGTATTTGATTGTCAATTGTTATGATTTCTGGTATGCATTTAATAGGTATGGAGATGAAAGCCATATCTTACCTGACTGTCATGTTAAAAAATTATTTCAAAATCGCCTTCCGGAACTTGTGGAAGCATAAGGTATTTTCGTTTATCAACATTATGGGGCTGACCGTCGGGATGTCGGCCTGTTTGCTGATTTCGATGTACGTCAATTTCGAGCTGACTTACGACGCTTTCCACTCCAAATCCGACCGCATTTACCGGCTGGTGACCGACGTGATCACGCCTTCCGAAACCATAAACGCGGGTATTACTTCCTGGGCTTTCGGGCCGACGATTAAGCAGGATTTTCCGGAGGTCGAGGCCTACACACGAACTAATGGCGGCAGTTTCCTGGTACGGAAAGGGGATATCAAATTTCAGGAGGAAGCCACTGTATTCGCGGATTCGTCGCTTTTCCGGGTTTTTGACTTTAAATTAATTCAGGGCGATCCTAAAACGGCACTCAAAGAGCCGCTAAGCCTGGTTTTTACCGAGAAGGCAGCCAAAAAGTATTTTGGTGACAGCGATCCGGTCGGGCAGACATTGCTGCTAACCGGCGACGGCCTCCCGGCGAAGGTTACCGGCGTGATGAAAGATATTCCCGAGAATTCGCTAATCAAGGGCGATATGTTTGTTTCGATGACGACCATGACACAACGTTTCAACCGTGAGATTGACGAACAATGGGGTAATTTCGGAGCGATGACCTACCTGCTCCTGAAACCGGGCAGCGATAGCAAAGCTTTGGAAAAGAAGCTGCCCGAATACCTCGAGCGTCGCGCGGGCAAGACTATGCGTGAGTCAAAAATGTCGTACAAGCTTTTCCTTGAACCGCTGCTGGATGTGCATTTGAAATCGGAACGGGATGTAGCTGAGAAAGGCAGTATGAGCAACGTATATGTATTCTCGGTTGTAGCCGCTTTCATCTTGCTGATCGCTTGCATCAACTTCGTGAACCTCACTACTGCGCGGTCGGCAGAGCGGGCCAGGGAAGTGGGTATTCGCAAAGTGGTGGGTGCGGCCAGAGGACTGCTGGCAAGGCAGTTCGTGAGCGAATCTATCTTGCTTTGTATGATTGCATTTGTGTTTTCCATCATGCTTTCGGCGGCATTGGTGCCGGTTTTCAATAACCTCGCTGGTAAAGTGATCGTTTCCGACTTGTTTGCCGATCCTTCATTTCTAGTATATATGCTGCTTGCAGCGATTCTGATCGGCATTCTGGCCGGTATATATCCCGCATTGGTCCTGTCGTCTTTTGAGCCCGTAACGGTTTTGAAAGGACGCTTTTCTACCAGTACCAAAGGTGTATTGTTGAGAAAAGGGCTCGTTACCGTCCAATTTTCGATCTCGATCGCGCTCATTATCGCCACGATGATCGTCTACATTCAGATGAACTACATGCGTAACCGTGACCTCGGTTTCAGTAAGGATCAAATGCTGGTGATCAGCACCGAGGGTGATCCCAAGCGTGAGGCATTCAAAGAGTCGCTGCGCGGATTGGCGGGCATTCAATCCACTGCTGCATCGTCCAGCGTTCCGGGTGGCCCGAACCGGGGGGCATATTCTGAAATCGAGAACAAAAGCGGGGAATTGCAGGTCGCCAACCTCGACCTCTATTTCGTTGATTTTGACTATATCCCACAATTTGGCCTGAAAATGGCCGCCGGTCGACCGTTTTCCCGGGAATTCGGGACGGACACAACCCAGGCGATGGTCATCAATGAGGCTACGGTGAAATTGCTGGGTTATGCCACACCCGAAGACGCACTCGGACGGCGGTTCAAGCAATGGGGGCGCGAAGGCAAGATCATCGGGGTGATCAAGGACTTTCATTTCCGGTCTTTGCAGGAAACGATCAAACCGCTTACGATGCGCATCGAGCCGGGCGGAACGGAGCTTGTCTCGGTGAAAATTGAAGGCAACCGCTTGAAAGAAACCGTAGCGGCAGTCGAGGAGAAATGGAAGGAAATTGTCCCCGGCAGGCCGTTCTCCTACTACTTTATGGACGAATTCTTTGACCGCCAATACCGCAGCGAAGAACGTTTTGAGAAGCTGTTTTTCAACTTCGCGATCCTGGCGATATTCATTTCCTGCCTTGGTTTGCTGGGGCTGGCGTCGTATAGCACAATGCAACGTACTAAAGAGATTGGCGTGAGAAAGGTCATGGGGGCGTCCGTTACCAGCATTGTGGGCCTGCTTTCTATGGATTTCCTCAAACTTGTGCTGATCGCTTTCGTGGTGGCATCGCCGATTGCCTATTTTGGAATGGACCGATGGCTGGAAAACTTCGCCTACCGCACCGATATTTACTGGTGGGTGTTCGTGATCGCCGCAGCATTATCTACCGTCATCGCTTTCGTGACTGTCAGTTTCCAAAGCATCAGGGCCGCTATCATGAACCCGGTGAAGAGCTTGCGCAGTGAATAGACACTATCTGTCGCGCCCCGTTCCAAATCGAACGGGGCGTGTCCGATAGTGAACACCGTTGATTTGTTTTCTAAAAATATAAAAAATTGATTTTCAGACAATTGTGATATTGTTGTTGGCTGGTGCATAATTTGACTGTCGGATTGGGAAATCCATCCGTTTAAACCCCGTAACCGGCGCAGTTATGATATCCAGCTATCTGAAAATCGCTCTCCGGAGCCTTTGGAACAAGAAGGCTTTCGCTTCCATTAATATTTTCGGACTGGCTATCGGGCTGGCAACTTGCATGCTGATCCTCCTTTTCGTGCAACACGAACTGAGCTACGACCGCTTCAATCACAATGCAGACCGCATATTCAGGGTCACATTACACGGGCGGATCGGCGGCAACGATATCAACATCGCGGGCGCGTCTGCTCCCGCAGGGCCCGCCCTGCTGCGCGACTACCCGGGCGTGGAGGCGTACGCGAGGCTCAGCACCAACGGCACATTCCTTGTTAAAAACGGCGAAAAGCGATTCCTGGAAGAACGCGTCGTATTTACCGACTCCAACTTTTTCAATTTCTTCTCCATACCCCTTTTAAAAGGTGATGCCAACAGCGTCCTGAAAGAGCCGAAGACGATCGTTCTCACCCGGTCCACCGCATTGAAATACTTCGGGAACCAAGACCCCGTCGGTAAAAGCCTCGAAATGGGTAATAGCGGTATGTTCCGGGTGACGGGCGTTTGCGAGGATGTACCTTCCAATTCGCATTTCCATTATAACTTTTTTGGATCGATGAAATCGATCACGCTGGGAGAGAAGTGGCTGTCGAGTGGCGCGCATACGTATGTCCTGCTGCGTAAAGGTTATCCGGTAGCAAAACTTTCGGCCCAGATGCCGCAGATGGTGCGGAAATATATTGGTCCCGAAATCCAGGAGTTCCTGGGCATGAGCTATGACGAATACCTGCGGAAAGGCGATAAGTTCGGTTTCGGTTTGCAGCCATTGACCGACATTCACCTCACTTCCAATCTCGAAAATGAGCTGGAAGGCAACAGTAACATCAAATACGTCTACATATTCACCGCTATTGCGGTATTCATCCTGCTGATCGCCTGCATCAACTTCATGAACCTGTCCACCGCGGGCTCGGCAGGACGGGCGAAGGAAGTGGGCGTCCGGAAAGTAATGGGCTCGGTGCGCCAGCAGCTAATGGCGCAGTTCCTTACCGAATCGGTTTTGGTGACATTTTTCTCGCTATTGGTCGCATTCGGCATGGTAGTGCTGATTTTGCCCGGTTTCAACGACCTCGCCGGAAAGCGGTTTGATCTGCAATCCATTCTGAATGCACGGATGATCGGCTATACCCTCGCGGGGTGTTTGATCGTCGGTTTGCTTGCAGGAAGCTACCCGGCGTTTTTCCTCTCGGCTTTCAGGCCTGTGGCGGTGCTGAAAGGGAGCATTCAGGCTGGTGTAAAAAGCGGATGGCTTCGAAATACGCTGGTTACCATTCAGTTTGTGGTTTCCATCGTGATGATCGTTGGAACAATGGTCGTTTACCAGCAACTCCGTTTTATCCAGAACAAAAATGTGGGTTTTAATAAAGAACAGGTACTGATCCTGCACGATACCTATTTGCTGGGTGATAAAGCCAGGACTTTCAAGGAGCAGCTGGGAAACCTTTCGGCCGTGAGCAGCGTGACGCTGGCAGGTTATTTGCCGGCGGGGAATTCCAACAATGCTACGGACGGTTTCCTGCCCGAAAATGCCGAGAACAATATTACACCCTATCGTTTTACGACGTATCAGGTAGACGAGGATTACCTGAAAACGCTTGGGATAGGCCTTATTAAGGGCCGGAATTTTTCGAAAACCTTTGGCGGGGACAGTGCTTCCATACTGGTCAACGAGGCGGCGGTGAAGCAATTTGGCTGGAAGGACCCGATCGGAAAGCGCATCAGGACCATTGGAAACGGTACGCCGGAAAGCAAGCGGTTTTATACCGTAGTAGGTGTTACCAAAGACTTCCATTTCCGCTCCATGCACGAGCGCATTGCTCCGCTGGTGATGTTCTACGGTGGCGACCAGTATCAAATGGCCATTCGTGTCAAAACGAAAGATATTCCGGGTTTGCTCAAAACAGTGGAAAAAATCTGGAAGGCGACATCGGATAACCCATTTGGTTATTCTTTTCTGGATGAACGCTTTAACAATATGTATGAATCCGAGCAGCGGGTAGGAAAGCTGTTCGGGATTTTTGCCGGGCTTGCTGTGGTGATCGCTTGCCTCGGATTATTTGGGCTGGCAGCTTTCACGACGATCCAGCGAACCAAAGAAATAGGGGTGCGCAAGGTATTGGGCGCTTCGGTATTGAGTATCGTCTCGCTCCTCTCCAAGGATTTTGTGAAACTCGTGGGTATCGCCATCGTCATCGCCTCGCCGCTGGCGTGGTACGGCATGAACCAATGGCTGTCGGACTTTGCGTATAAAGTCAGCATCGAATGGTGGGTGTTCCTGCTTGCGGGCGTGTTGGTGGTAAGCGTTGCTTTGCTGACAGTGAGTTTTCAGAGTATCAAAGCGGCGCTGGTCAATCCTGTTAAGTCGCTTAAAGCGGAATAAGGGGAGGATGGAGGAAAGGGAGGATAGGACAATTAACGCAACGCCCTTTCGTCCCCTTCCTCCTTTCTTCCTCCTCCCCAAAACTAAAATATCATGCTCAAAAATTACCTGAAAATCATCTTCCGTAACCTTTGGAGAAACAAGGGGTATTCGGCTATTAATATCGGCGGGTTGGCGATCGGAATGGGTGTGGCTATGCTGATCGGCCTGTGGATTTATGACGAACTTTCTTTCAACCGCTATTTCAAAAATTACGACCAGATAGGGCAGGTACTGCAAAACCGTGTCGAGCGTGGGGAGAAGAAAACGTGGTTCTCGCTGCCTGTGCCTTATGTAGCTGAGTTGAAAACGCATTATGGAGGCAACTTCAAACGCATTGTTGCTTCTACTCAGACCGGCGAGAGAATTCTCACAGCCGGTGACACGAAATTGTCGCGTAACGGCCAGTTTATCGAGAGCGGGGCGTTGGAAATGTTCGGGCTTCGTATGGTAAGTGGTTCATGGGCGGCGCTGGACGACGAGCAGGGCATTATACTCGCTCAATCGACGGCCCGCGCGCTTTTTGGCAATGCCGATCCTATGAATAAGATCGTGAAAGTAGATACCGAACTGAATCTGAAAGTAACGGGCGTCTATGAAGATCTTCCACAAAACACGCGGTTCAGCGACGTCCAGTTCATGGGTTCGTGGGACTATTTTTTGGAGAAAAACCGCTGGATGAAACAAAAGAAATGGGACAACCACGCGATATGGATCTTCACCCAGCTGGCCGACCATACCGATTTCAAAACAGCCAGCGGGTCCATCCGTCTTTCGGAACTGAACGCGATCCGTAAAATGGATGATATGCGGGAAGAGGCAGCCACCCAGCCGGAAATGTGGGTACACCCAATGGAAGACTGGCATTTGTACTCCGATTTCCAGAATGGTGCTGTGGGTGAAGGCCCCGTGAAATACGTATGGATGGTCGGTCTGATCGGCTTCTTTGTGCTTTTGCTGGCCTGTATCAATTTCGTTAACCTGAGCACTGCGCGCTCGGAGAAGCGCGCGCGCGAGGTGGGTGTACGTAAGGCGATCGGTTCTATGCGAATGCAGCTGATCGGGCAGTTTTTCAGTGAATCTTTACTGGTAGTGCTGCTCTCGTTCATGGTGGCACTGGTCGGGGTGGTATTGTCGCTGCCGTGGTTCAACAACCTGGCCGCGAAGCAAATGGTGATTCCGTGGGGTAACGCCTATTTCTGGATTTCCAGTGTAGGTTTTGTGGTGATTACCGCTGCATTGGCGGGCAGCTATCCGGCCATTTATCTTACTTCTTTTCAGCCTGTGAAAGTGCTCAAAAGCTCCGGTGCGTCGCTGCGGACTCATTTCGGACGCTTCGTCTACACGCCGCGGCAGGTGCTGGTGGTATTGCAGTTCACGATTTCCGTCACCCTGATCATCTGCACCAGCATTGTTTACCGCCAAATCCAATTCGCCAAAAAGAGGCCCGTTGGCTACTCGCGTGACGGTTTGATGATGGTACCCATGAAAACCGATGATTTTTACGGAAAAACAGACATTATACGCACAGAATTGAAGAATACCGGCATGGTGGAGGAAGCGGCCGAATCGCAAAGCCCGATTACCGGCGTGTGGTCGTCCAACGAAGGTTTCAGCTGGAAAGGTATGCCGGAAGGTTTTGTGGAAACATTTGCCACGCTGACAGTCTCGCCGGAATATGCCAAAACAGCCGGCTGGCAGTTCGTCAGCGGCCGTAATTTTTCGAGAGATTTCGCTTCCGACTCATCGGGCTTCGTCATTAATGAATCGGCGGCCCGTTTGCTGGGTGTTGCCGATCCGGTCGGAATGGTCGTTTCCTGGAAAAGCCAATGGATGACCGACAATATCCGCAAATCCTTCACCGTCCTCGGAGTTGTAAAGGATATGGTGATGGAATCGCCGTTTGCACCGGTGAAACCGACCGTTTTCTTTCTGTTTGGTTCGCCCAACTGGATCAATATCAAATTGAATCCGAACGTTAGCCCGGCTGCGGCTTTGCCTGCTATTGAAAATGTATTCAGGAAGCTGGTACCTGCGGCGCCATTCGAATACAAGTTTGCCAGCCAGGAGTACGACGCCAAATTCAGGACCGAAGAGCGGATCGGCAAGCTGGCCGGTTTTTTTGCCGCACTGGCAGTCCTGATCAGCTGCCTCGGATTGTTCGGGCTGGCCTCGTTCACGGCCGAGCAACGAACCAGGGAAATAGGTATCCGCAAAGTGCTGGGTGCCTCGGTAGCGGCATTGTGGGGCATGCTTTCCAAAGACTTCGTTTCACTGGTGGCCGTTGCGAGCCTCATTGCCGTGCCGCTGGCCTGGTATTCCATGAGCGAATGGCTGCAAAACTACCAGTATCGCACCGAAATCAGCTGGTGGATATTTGCCCTCGCAGGCGCAGGGGCGCTGTTGATCTCGCTCGCGACGGTGAGTTATCAGGCGATTAAAGCAGCGTGGATTGACCCGGTAAAAAGTTTAAGAAGTGAATAATTTATCAAAACACACTCTATCATGATTGGAAGCTATTTGAAGTTTACCCTTCGGAATCTGACGAAACATAAGGTTTATGCCGGCATCAACCTCATTGGCCTGGCTGTGGGAATGGCCGGTGCGATTGTGTTGTTCCAACTGGTAAATTACCACCTGAGCGTGGATAGATACCATGTCAAGGCCGACAGGACGTATCGCGTAGTGGTAGACTTGCACCTCGAAGATGGTTCAGTGGAGCAGGAGCGGGGCTCGGCTTATGTTTTGCATGAAACATTGAAAAAGGAGTTCAGCTATGTCCGGGATGCCGCTTACGTGGCGCATAAGGAGCTGACCATCCGGGTCGATCGCGAAGGGACGTCGCGCAAGTTCATGGAAAAGGACCACGTGGCATTTACGAATCCGGATTTCTTTCAAATATTTGATTATAAATGGATTAGTGGTAGCGCTTCTGCGATGGGCGAACCCAATCAGGTCGTCGTAACCGAGCGGTATGCCCGGAAGTATTTCGGAAACAGAAATGCGATGGGGAAGGTAATCCGCGCCAATAACCGTGAAAACCTCGTGATCGCAGGTATTCTGGCCGATTATCCGGATCAAACTGATTTTAAGCAAGATATTTTTGTTTCACTGCCTACCCTGAAAAGGATTGTCCCGGAATATGGTTATGAAGACTGGGGCTGGATCGACGGTAGTCGTGAAACTTTTGTAACGCTTCGTTCGCCGGAGGACAAGGCTGCATTTGAAGCGCAAATGCCTGCATTCGCTAATAAATACCACGGTGCCGACGGTAAAGTGTTTCACTACCATTTGCAGGATTTGCCGGACGTACACTTCAATATGGCTTACGGCGGCAAGATCAAATACAACACGATTATCGTGTTGGCGACGGTGGGGATATTACTCGTTCTCATCGCTTGCTTCAATTTTATCAACCTTTCTACTGCGCAGGCATTCAAACGCAGCAAAGAAGTGGGGGTACGAAAAGTGCTCGGCGTTTCGCAGGCGCAGGTCTTTTGGCTTTTTATACAGGAAACGGCATTGGTAACCTTTTCCGCAGGCGCCATTTCCGTAGGATTCGCGTGGCTTTTTGCTCCGATGCTTAGCCATTGGCTGAGCCTGAATGTGCGTGTAGATATTTTCCGTGATCCTCAGTTATTGGCTTTTTGCCTGGTATTGCTGCTGTTTGTGGTCGTGCTGGCCGGGGTTTATCCGGCATTCGTCATTTCCAGGTTCAACCCGGTGGAAGCGATTAAAGGTTTGTTGAAGGAAAACACCCGGAGCTTTTTTTCAGTCAGAAAGGGGCTGGTCGTGACACAATTCAGCATTTCATTCGTCTTGATCGCAGTGTCGACGCTGATTATCCTGCAATCCGAATTTCTGAAAAACAAAGATCTTGGAATGGATAAGGACCTGATCCTGCATGTGAATTTGCCTGAAATAGCAACCAGCAAGCTAGCGGCTTTGCGTAATGAACTATCAGCATTGCCCGAGGTTACCGACCTGTCGTTTTTCCGAAGTGCTCCATCGGTCCAGACCAGTGGTGGCGGAACGATCAAATTCGAAAACCGGGACTGGGAGAAATTCGTAGCGCGGTCGAGAGCCGCGGATGACCATTTCGCGAAAACCTACGGATTGAAACTCGTTGCAGGCCGCGTTCCGGTGCATTCGGATACGCTCAATGAGCTGCTGATCAACCGGAAACTGGTACGGGCGTTGGGGCTGAAATCACCCGAGGCTGCGTTGAACCGACGGCTGCATGTGGGCGATGCGGGCAAAACCGGCACTATTGTGGGCGTGTTATCCGATTTCAACAATGGCGATCTCTACACGGGCATCGAACCGACAATCGTATTCGCCGATCAATCGCGCTACCGCTGGGCCGGCGTGAAACTAAGCCGCCTGGATGCGTCGACGATCAGCCGGATCGGTGCCGTTTGGCAGAAACAATTTCCTGAAAATGTATTTGAATACAGTTTCTATGACGAAGAGATCGCGAAGTTCTATCAACGCGAAGAACTCGCGACGCGCCTCACAACCACTTTTGCATTGCTGTCGGTATGCCTGTCATGCCTCGGACTATTCGGGTTGGCCATTTTCGCCATCGAACAGCGGACCAAGGAAATAGGTGTACGGAAAGTCCTCGGTGCATCGGTAGCGGGTATTACGGCAATGCTGTCGCTGGATTTCCTGAAACTGGTGCTCGTCGCGATCGTGATCGCCAGCCCTGTTGCCTGGTATTTCATGAATCGCTGGTTGCAGGACTTCGCTTACCGGATCGATATCCATTGGGGAATATTCGCCTGGGCAGGCTTTCTCGCGGCCGGTATCGCTTTGCTAACGGTCGGTTTCCAAAGTGTTAAGGCGGCGTTGGTGAATCCGGTGAAGAGTTTGAAAAGGGAATAAGGGAGGAATGGAGGAAAGGGAGAATGGAGGAAGGGGACCACGAAACACTTCCTCCCTTTCTCCCCTCCTCGTTACTCCCATCAAAAACGATAAATAATTATGCTTAGAAGTTACCTGAAAATCGCATGGCGTAGCCTGATCAAGGATCGGCAATTTACGCTGCTTAATCTGCTGGGCCTCTCTACCGGGCTCGCTTGTACGTTGCTGATTTACCTCTGGGTGACCGATGAACTGCGGGTCGACAAGCATAATGCCAACGATGCGCAGTTGTTCCAGATCATGGTGAACCAGCCGCAGGAGGATGGTATCAAAACCGGCGAGTATACCCCGGGCCTGCTGGCCGATGCATTGAAGGCGGAGATGCCGGAGGTAGAGTTGGCGACAACAGTAGTACCGGCAGAATGGTTTTCGAACAAAGGCGTAGTGTCCGTTGGTGAAACGCAGTTGAAAGCCGGGGGGCAGTTTGTCAGCAGCGACTATTTCGATGTTTTCACCTGCCCGTTCACGCAGGGTGATGCGCGCACGCTGACCGGCGACAAGAATACACTTGCGCTGTCGGAAGAAATGGCCGGAAAGCTTTTCGGTACTGTACAAAATGTGGTTGGAAAGACCGTGAAATGGGACGAGGGGCAGTTTAGCGGACTTTACCGCGTGGGGGGCGTGTTCAAGAGCAATCCCCGTAATGCGAGCAACCAGTTTGATATTCTCTTCAATTTCGAACAGTTCAAGGCGCGGCGGCCGGGTATGGAAAACTGGGGTAACAGCGACCCGAATACCTTTGTAATACTTAAAAGCGGAGCAGACCTGGCGTTGTTTAACGAAAAGATCCGGCATTTCCTGAAAACCAAAAATAAGGACAGCGACTTCCAGCTTTTCGCCATTCGGTATTCTGACAAATATCTCCATGGGCAATTCGAAAATGGGGTACAGGTGGGTGGTCGCATTACTTATGTGAGGCTGTTTTCGGTGATCGCTGTGTTCATCCTGGTGATTGCCTGCATTAATTTCATGAATCTCTCCACGGCCAAGGCTTCTGGCCGCATGAAGGAAGTAGGGATCAAAAAAGTGGTGGGAGCTTTGCGGAGCTCGCTGGTTATGCAGCATTTGAGCGAATCGCTGATGCTCACTTTCGTGTCGTTGCTGGTGGCGGTGGGCATGGTCATGCTCCTGTTACCCGAGTTCAACAACATTACGGGTAAGCAAATCTCCCTGTTGCCCGATCCGACGCTGATTTTCGCAGCGCTGTGCATTACGCTGGTCACCGGATTGCTGGCCGGAAGCTACCCCGCATTGTATCTGTCGGGTTTTGATCCGGTTTCCGTTTTGAAAGGCAAACTGAAAAATAGCGCCGGCGAATTGCTCGTACGGCGGGGACTGGTTGTGTTCCAGTTTGCGGTGTCGGTGATTTTCATCGTTTCGGTGATCGTCGTTTACCGGCAAATCCAGTTTATCCAGAACCGGAACCTGGGCTACAACCGCGATCACATTATTCATTTTGAAATACCACTCGAAATGGATTCGCTGAAATTGAAAGCGGCGGAAGGTTTTCTGGGAGAGGTGAAAAACACCCCTGGCGTGGTGAATGCTTCGAGTTATTACCACAATCTTACAGGCAAGCATGGTGCGATTTCCGGTTTCGAATGGCCGGGTAAACCTGCCGGGACGGACATCGAGTTCTCGAACCTGGAAGTAGGCTATAATTTCATGGAAACAGTGGGTATGACGCTGCGCGAGGGCCGGTTTTTCTCCCAAAACCAGAATGCACGGAATGAAATCATATTCAATGAGTCGGCGATTAAAAGTATGGGGCTGAAAGACCCTGTTGGCAAGACGGTGAAATTCTGGGGCATGGAGCGACAGATCGTCGGCGTGGTGAAGGATTTTAATTTCGAATCACTATATGAGCCTGTGAAGCCCTGCTTCTTCCAGATGTACCCCATTATGCCAAATGTAATGGTGAAAATTCAAAGCGGTACCGAGGAAGGAACCATTGCGCGTTTGCGCAAGCTATTCCAGGACCATCACAAGGGACTGGTGTTCGATTACCAGTTTCTGGACGAAAATTACAAGGCGCTGTATGCCTCGGAGCGACGGGTAGGGGTACTCTCGCGCTATTTTGCCGGACTGGCGATTGTTATTTCCTGTCTCGGGCTTTTTGGCTTGGCTGCATTTACGGCCCAGCGCAGACAGAAAGAAATCGGTATCCGTAAGGTGGTTGGGGCCTCGGTAAGCAATGTGGTGCTGATGCTTTCCATGGATTTCGTCAAACTCCTCGCGATCGCATTGCTCATTGCATTCCCGCTGGTAGGCTGGGTAATGTACCAATGGCTGGCCAATTTCGCATTCCGTATTGACCTCGATGCAGGAATTTTCCTAATCGCTGCCGCAGGTCTTGCACTCGTTACGCTCGCGACGGTGGGTTTCCAGGCGATGAAGGCGGCGTTAGTGAATCCGGTAACAAGTTTGAAGGGGGAGTAGAGGAGGAAAGGGAGGAAGGAGGAATGGAAATTCCGGGTACTCTATCTCCATTCTCCTTTTTTCCTCATAAATAAGAGACGATCATGTTCAGAAACTATTTAAAAATCGCCTTCCGTAACCTGATTAAAAGTAAGGGCTACTCGGCTATCAATATTGGCGGATTGGCTGTGGGGATGGCCGTGGCTATCCTGATAGGACTTTGGGTATACGACGAGTTTGCGTTCGACCGCTACCACGAAAACTACGACCGCATCGCGAAGGTGATGGAACAGGGTGTTTTCGAAGGGAAGACCTATCATGGCCAATATACCTCGTACCCGCTGGGGCAGTATCTGCAAGAGCACCATATGGACGATTTCGAGTATGTGATCCAGTCTTCGTGGAATGACGAGCACGTGCTGGCATATAAGAATAACAAGTTTACCAAAAACGGCAACTACCTCACTGAGCAAGCTCCGCATATGTTCGCCTTGCACATGTTGCGCGGCACACGCGATGGGCTGAAAGACCGTAATTCGATTATGATCTCGAAGTCGGTCGCCGACGCGTTGTTTGGAAAGGAAAACCCGATGGACAAGATTGTGAAGCTGGACAACCGCCTGGATGTAAAAGTGACTGGGGTTTACGAAGACCTGCCTTATAACACGGAGTTCCGGGACCTTACCTTTATCGCGCCATGGAGCTTGTATTTGAGCACGCAGAATTGGGTAGCAGACGCGCGCAACAAGGAGCAATGGAACAACAACTCATGGCAGTTGCTGGCGCAGGTCCGTAAAAACACCACATTTGAAGCGGTTTCGGCGAAAATCAAGAACATAAAAAAAGACCATACACCGGAAGCCCGGTTTCTTAATCCGCAAATCTATTTGCTGCCGATGTCGAAATGGCACCTGTACGGGACCTGGGACGATAAAGGTCAGCCCGACGCGCGCATCCGCTATGTCTGGCTGTTCGGGCTGATCGGCATATTTGTATTGTTGCTGGCGTCGATCAACTTCATGAACCTTAGCACGGCGCGGTCGGAGAAACGGGCCAAGGAAGTAGGTATCCGTAAGGCGATAGGTTCGCAGCGGGCGCAGCTGATCAACCAGTTTTTCAGTGAATCGTTTCTGGTCGTTTTTGTGGCATTTTGGATGGCTATTTTGCTAGTGATACTTGCGTTGCCTGCGTTCAATGAAATGGCCGATAAACGGATGGAGTTCCCATTTACCAGCGGGTATTTCTGGGCTGCCGGCCTGCTGTTCTGTCTGATTACCGGATTGCTGTCCGGCAGCTATCCGGCATTGTACTTGTCGTCGTTCAAGCCGGTAAAAGTGCTCAAAGGAACATTCAGCGTGGGCCGTTTCGCTGCCATGCCGAGGAAAGTGCTCGTAGTACTTCAATTCACTGTCTCCGTTACGCTGATCATCGGGACGGCCATCGTTTACAAACAAATCCAGTATGCCAAAAACCGGCCCGTCGGATACGACCGCAATGGGCTGATTACCGTCGAAATTAATACCCCTGAATTGTCCAACCAATACAACCGGCTCCGGAGCGCGTTGCTGGAAACCGGGGCGGTGGTGGATATGGCGACCTCTTCTTCTCCATCTACGAGCGTCAACTCCAACAACGGCGGTTTCACATGGCCCGGCAAGGACCCTGGCATGCACGAGAATTTTGGCACAATCGCCGTCACCCACGATTTCGGCAAGACGGTTGGTTGGCAGTTCATCGAAGGCCGCGATTTCTCGCGTCAGTTTTCGACGGATTCGAGCGGTATGGTACTAAACGAGTCGGCATTGAAATACATGGGTTTCAAGAAACCATCCGAAATTATTGGCCAAACGGTCAAATGGGGTGATAACCCTCATATAGTAGTGGGCGTAATCCGCGACATGGTAATGAGTTCGCCGTTTAGTCCGGTACAACCCACATTATTTATGGTTAATTACGGCTGGGCGAATGTGATCAGCGTAAAACTAAAACCCGGGCTGCCATTACGTGAATCGCTCAAAAAAGTGGCCGCCGTATTTCGTGAAGTAAATCCGGGCAGTCCGTTTGACTACAAGTTCACAGACCAGGAATATGCACGGAAATTCGCGGCAGAAGAACGCATTGCTACGCTGGCAACGGTGTTTGCCGCGCTGGCAATCTTTATCAGCTGCCTCGGTTTGTTCGGGCTGGCGTCGTTCACCGCCGAGCAGCGCACGAAAGAAATTGGCGTACGTAAAGTGCTGGGTGCCTCCGTATCCAACCTTTGGGCATTGCTATCCCGGGAGTTTGTGGCGCTGGTTATCATATCTTTCCTGATTTCAACGCCTGTGGCATGGTACTTCCTGAACGGCTGGCTTCAAAAATATGAGTACAGAACTGACATCCCGTGGTGGATCTTCGCGGCAGCTGGTGGCGGTGCTATGCTCGTCACGCTGGCAACGGTAAGTTACCAGGCGATCAGGGCCGCGCTGCTGGATCCCGTTAAATCGTTAAGGTCGGAATGAGGAAAATGGGAGGAAAGGAGGAAAGAGAGGATGGAGGAACGGATCAGCTTTTTTTACCCTTCCCTTCCTCCCTTTTCTCCATCCTCCTTCCTCCCAATAAAAAAACAATGCTAAAAAACTATCTGAAAATCGCCCTTCGCAATCTCTTGACTAACAAGGGCTATACGGCTATTAATGTATTCGGGCTGGGACTGGGGCTGGCGACTTGCCTGCTGATCGTGTTGTACATTTCCGATGAGTTACGTGTTGATAAGCACCATCGGTCAGCCGACCGGCTATTCCGTATTGCGATGGAGAGCCGGAACGAAAAATGGGCGGGAACACCCGGACCGTTGGCGGCCGGCCTCCAATCGGATTTTCCCGAGGTGGAGTCGGTGACGCGCGTACTGAAATTTTCGGGCGTGGACCGCATGCTGCTTGAAAACCGGGATGGCCGACAAACCACACGATTCTATGAAAGCAACGGCTATTATGCCGATTCGACGCTTTTCGATGTATTGACTTACGATTTCAAATACGGGAATGCGCATGGGGCACTTAGCCGGCCTAATACCCTCGTCCTTTCCGAACAGGTGGCCGAAAAGCTGTTCGGGCCCGTCGATCCGGTAGGAAAGGTAATCCGCGTAGGACTGACTTTCGGCGATTTTGACTATACGGTTACCGGCGTTTACCGGAACGACCAAAAGTCGCATATCGATGCCCGCTTCTTTTTATCCATGCAGAATGGCGATATGGGTGGTTGGGTCGTAAGCCAGAACAACTGGGCGATAAACAACATTTTTCAAACTTACGTAAGACTTCGTGACGGTGTCGCCCCCGCAGCATTTGAGTCCAAACTGACGCCGTTCCTGAACCGGCACGGTGCAGCGGACCTGAAAGCGCTGGGTATTTCCAAGGAGTTGTTTATTCAGCCGGTCACGGACATTTACCTGAAATCCAATATCGGGAATGAGGTCGCCCCGAACGGCAGCATGACCTACCTGTATATTTTCGGGTCGATTGCGGTATTCCTGCTGCTCATTGCGTGCATTAATTTCATGAATCTCAGCACCGCGCGCTCCGAAAAGCGGGCGAAGGAAGTGGGCGTTCGGAAAGTAATGGGCGCGGTCAGGAATTCGCTGGTATACCAATTTCTGGGTGAGTCGATGATGCTGGCTGTCATGGGGCTCGCGATCGCGGTGCTGGTAGTGCAGTTACTTTTACCGCATTTCAACAACCTGACGGGCAAGAATCTGGATATGTTTGCCCACCCCGCATTCCTGTACTGGATGGCTGGTATTACCGCGTTTACCGGACTTGCGGCTGGGCTTTACCCAGCCTTCTATCTGTCGTCGTTCAAGCCCGTGAGCGTGCTCAAAGGCAGGTTGGCGAACATCAGTTCGGCGGTGTTGTTGCGAAAAGGATTGGTCGTGTTCCAGTTTACAGTGTCCATTATCCTTATTCTCGGGGCAATCGTGATCGGGCAGCAATTGTCCTTTCTTCAAAATCAAAACCTGGGTTTTAACAAGGAACAGAAACTGGTGATACCATTCAGAAGCGCGAAAGCGGCCGCCAGTTACAATGCATTCAGGGAAGAAGTGCTGCGCATTCCGGGTGTGGAGGCTGCCACCAGCGGGTCGGTGTATCCGGGGATCGAGAATATCGAAGACCTGCTTTTTTATGCGGAAAACAAGACCGTCCATGACGCCGTCGACATTCATTTCGCAACCGTCGGCGACGATTATGTCGAAACACTGGGCCTGAAAATGGCTTCCGGCCGCTCCTTTACCAAAACATTCAGTGGCGATTCCAGCAGCATTATCCTGAATGAAGCGGCCGTCCGGGAACTGGGTTATGACGCGGCTTCTGTTATTGGCAAAAATGTGTTTTTCGAGCTGGCGGGCAAGCGCCGGAGTTTACAGGTGGTGGGTGTGGTGAAAAATTTTAACTTCCGCAGCCTGCATGAGGAAATCAAACCCTATGCGCTTACCACCAGCATTACGGATAAATACCAGTATTTCATTGCGGATGTAAAAACCAAAGACTACGCCCACGTGCTGGCGTCGGTGGGGGAGGCCTGGAAGAAGCTGAACCCTGACATTCCGTTCGCTTATTCATTCCTCGATCAGGATTTTCAGAAAAACTATGAAAAGGAACGCCGAACCGGCAGTATCGTGCTGTATTTCACTTGCATCGCGGTGGTAATCGCCTGTCTGGGCCTGTTCGGGCTGGCGGCATTCTCGGCGGAACGGCGGACGAAGGAAATAGGCGTCAGGAAGGTGCTGGGCGCATCAGTGGGGAGCATTGTGGGCATGCTTTCGGGCGAGTTTCTCTCGCTGGTATGCGTTGCGCTCGTGATCGCTACGCCCGTTGCGTGGCTGGGTATGCGGCAGTGGTTGCAGGAGTTTGCGTACCATGTAGGCATCCGGTGGTGGATTTTTCCGGTAACCGGCCTCCTTACAATACTCGTAGCATTATTGACAGTGGGTTTTCAAAGTGTGAAAGCCGCTTTGATGAATCCGGTGAAATCATTGAGATCGGAATGAAACACTTACTGCTGCTTTTGGCTTTGCTGTATGTTTCTCAAAAATCCCGGGCGCAGGGCAGGGGGAGCTTTGAGCAAGACGTCGAGCGTTATGCACGCATGCTTGACCTGCCTGCTTACGCGCTGGGCGTAGCCGAGGGCGACAGGCTATTGTTTTTCAAAAGCGCAGGTTATGCCGACTCGGCCGGTAAAGTGGCGATCACAAAAGACCATATTTTTGAAATAGCTTCTATTACCAAGTCACTTACCTCCATTGTATTACAACAACTGGAACAGGCGGGGAAACTTTCGCTGAATGACCCGGTGGATAAGTATCCGAACCGCTTTTTTACAAAGGAACGCTGGACTGCGCAGACTACGCTCGCACACCTCGTTAGCCATACTTCGGAAAGCCGCCCGGTAGGATCGGCGTTTGTGTATAATGGAAGCAAGTTCAATATTGTTTTTAATGCTTTTACGGCTGTCAATCCGGTAGATACCACCGAAGAGCTCACCCGCCCGTTCACCATGGAGATTGAAAAGGGTATTTTAAAACCGCTTCAAATGACGCATACGCTGACACGCTTCACGGATCGGGAGCATGGCGATCTCCGGAAATGGGTGGCTGTAAAATATAGCCTGGATGCCGCAACCGGTAAGTATGTACCCAGGCCCGTGAACCCGGCAGGTATGCAAAGCGGGCCCGGTTTCGGAATGATGAGCAGCGTGCAGGACCTGGTGCGCTATTCGGCGGGGATAGGAGAGGGGAAGTTGTTGTCCAATGAACGTTACCGTAAGATCACGGCACCGTTTTATCCCGGTAGCCCGCAGGGAATGGGCTGGTTCACTTATTCCATCGCTGACGTGGACTTGCATTGGTCCTACGGCTACGGCGACAACAGCTCGGCGTTACTGCTGCGCGTGCCGCAACGAAATCTGTCGCTGATATTGCTTTCCCCGGCCAATGCGCATTCCGCGGCTGCACTCCTGGGTTTCGGAAACCCGCTGCTCGCCCCGATTGTGGCCTCGTTTGTACGTAACTATCTTTTGAATGCGACAGAATCCATTGATTTTGAAGTTGATGCGAGCCGGATGGGGGCGCGTTTGAAAAAACAGCGACCGCAGGAAGTAACAGACGTATTCGTGCATGAAGCATTGGGGGCAGCGATGGGCTTATCCTATTCAGGCAAGGCCATTGTGGCGAACGCATCGAAAAGCCTTGAACTACTGAAGATGCTGATCCGGAATTACCCGAGCCATTCGTTATGGCAGGCTACTGCCGCGTTTCAATTTATAGCGGAATCGGAGGACAAGACTGTGCTGGATTTTGGCAAAAAGATGGTTGCCGTTTTTGAAAAAACAAACAAAGTGCATCCGGCGAAATCCTTTTATGCGGGCCTGATCCTGGAAAAGAACGGCGACGTGGAAAAGGCGATGACTTTTTATAATGCATTGGCAACGGGCGACGATTTCAATGAGCAATCCTACAAGTTGGATGCGATGATGAAAGTAGCGAAGTACGAAATGACGCGGAATCCCGCCATAGCCAAAGCCATGCTTGAACGGCTCGTGCGCTATAAGGGATACGTGGACGCGAAGGATAGATTGTACAAGGAAGCTCATGAAATGTTGATAAAGCTGTAAAAGCCATGATCAAGAACTATTTAAAAATCGCATTCCGGACACTTGCGCAAAGCAAGGTCTATTCGGTGATTAATATTACCGGACTGAGTATCGGGCTGGCAGCCGCGATGCTGATCATGCTGTACACTAAGGATGAGGTGAGTTACGACAGCTTTCATGCCAATAATCCGGATATTTACAGGATTACTTTCAAATCGGTAAACCCGGCCGGGGTGCTGGAAAATACGAGTGCCATTACCGGTTATCTGCCCGGACCTAAATTTTCGGCAGGAACGCCGGAGATCGAGGCGTTTACCCGTTACAGGCAGCACCGGAATGATGTGAAGCTCGGTGATCAGGTGGTGAGCCAGGATGTTTACCAGGCCGACCGTGATTTTTTCAGGATATTCTCTTTCCCACTCCTCGGCGGCAACCCGCTTACCGCGCTATCCCAGCCGCGATCCGTCGTTATTTCGGAGGAAATGGCCAAGAAGCATTTTGGCACCGTCAACGCGCTGGGTAAGACCATGCTATTCAAGGATTCGTTTGATGAGCATGCCGCTTTCGAACCTTTCGTAGTGACCGGCGTTGCCGCCAAATGTCCTCAGAATTCGTCGATACAATTCGATTTTTTACAGCTGTTGCCCGTTAATGAGTCGGAAATGCGGGGTGAGGCGTGGTTTAACAGCTCGCTCAACACCTTTGTGAAACTTACTCCCGGGGCAAATATCAAAGCCGTGAACGCGACGATGAACCGCATTTACCAATCCGATGCCCGCGATGCGATGAAATATGTGGCAGAGAAGTATGGCCTTAAAAACAAGCGGTATTATGGGCTGCAGCCATTTACGGCCATTCACCTCGATTCGCAGCTAGGTGCTGAAAATGGTCTTGTGAATGGTAGCAAGCCCTTGTTTTCCTACGTTCTTTCGGGCATTGCATTGTTTATCCTGCTGATCGCATGCATCAATTTCGTGAACCTGACCGTCGCGCGTTCGCTGAAACGTGCCAAGGAAATTGGCGTCCGGAAAGTGGTCGGCGGCGGGCGGCACCAGCTTGCGGCCCAGTTCCTGGGTGAATCCTTCGTGTTGTGCTTTGCGGCATTTGTATTGGCGATCCTGCTGGTGGACTCCGTTTTGCCCACATTTAATCACCTCGCCAATAAGGCCCTGGCACTTTCGTACCTCTTCGACTGGAAGCTAATCGCAGGGTATATTGCATTGTTTGTACTCACTGCCTTGCTCGCTGGCTTCTATCCGGCCGTGGTACTGTCGGGCTACGATCCGGTGAAAACGCTTTACAGCCGATTTAACTTTTCGGGCAGGAATTATCTGCAAAAAGGATTGGTAGTAGTTCAATTCGCGCTTGCCTCATTTCTGATCATTGTCACGCTTACGATGCGTTCGCAATTCAATTTTCTGACCAATATGGAGCTCGGTTATGACGACCGGAACCTGATCAGTATTGAAAAGCAAAACCTGACGCGGCCGGAAGCCCGGTTGCTGACCGACGAATTGTTGAAAAGCCAGTCGATTACAGCCGTGACGCCCAAAAACGGCGGGCAATGGGGGACGATAGCAAAGATCAATGGAGGGACGGAAACGGAGTTTTCATACGAAACAATTGGCTCCAATTACCTGTCAGTGATGAAAATACCTCTGGTGGAGGGGAGAACGTTTTCAGCTGCCCTGGCTTCGGATTCAACGAAGGCTGTACTGGTGAATGAGACATTTGTTAAAAAGGCAGGCTGGAAGAAGCCTTTGGGGCAAGAGGTGGATTTCTGGTATAACCCCGGCGAGAAGTATACCGTGGTGGGCGTGGTGAAAGATTATCATTTCCAGTCGCTGACCACCGATATCAGGTCGCAGCTTTTTACCATGAAACCGGGGAATGCGTTTGGGAAAGTGTTTATCCGCATCAGGCCGGGTATGGAATCGGCCAGCCTCGCACACATTGGAAAGACATTCCGCAAGCTTTTCCCACTGGTTCCTTACACCTATCAGTTTGTGGACGAAGCGAATCTCAAAAGCTACGAGTCAGAAGCCAGGTGGAAGCAGATCATGCTTTTCGGCGCAGTGCTGACGATCTTCATTTCCTGCATCGGGTTGTTTGGCCTCGCCACGCTCGCGGCGGAGCGGCGTACCAAGGAAATCGGTATCCGCAAAGTGCTTGGAGCATCCGTTGCGGGCATTGTGGCATTGTTATCCACGGATTTTGTCCGACTCGTGGCCCTGTCATTCATGCTCTCTTTCCCGGCCGCCTACTATGCCATGCAAAAATGGCTGGAAAACTATCCTTACAAAGTCGAAATAAGTGCCTGGATATTCCTCTCGGCCTCAGGGCTGTCAATATTGATAGCGCTGCTTACAGTGAGCTTTCAGTCCGTGCGGACGGCATTGATGAATCCGGTTAAATCTTTAAGAATGGAATAAGGAGAAAGGGGAGGATGGAGGAAAGGGGTCACGACTCCTTTTCCCTTCCTCCTTCTTCCTTTCTTCCTAAACAAACAAAATAATGCTGAAAAACTATATCAAAATCGCACTTCGAAACCTTGTGAAAAACAAGGGATACGCTTCGATCAATATTCTGGGATTGGCGACGGGAATGGCGATGGCGCTGCTGATCGGCCTTTGGGTACGGTATGAATGGAGCTTCGATAATTTTCATGAGAACCGGGCAAGCATCGCCAGGGTTATGAAAAAGACACGCTTTAATGGGCATAAGGGTACGCAAGATGGCATCATGCTGCCGCTGGCAACGGAGCTGCGCACGAATTTCTCAGAAGTAAAGTATGTTACGCGACTCGATTGGGGCGATAAGCACAGCCTGGTAGCGGGTGACCAAAAATTGAGCAGGCAGGGTCATTATGCCGATCCCGACTTCCTGAAAATGTTCACATTTCCGCTCGTCAAGGGCAATGCGGAGCAGGTTTTGAAAAACCCTTATTCGATTGTTCTTACGGAGTCGCTTGCACATGCGATGTTCGGGGACGCGGAACCGGTCGGGAAGGTGATCCGGGTCGACAACCAGTTTGAAGTAATGGTGACGGGCATATTAAAGGATGTTCCCAGGAATTCGTCGTTGCAGTTCGACTACCTGATGCCTTATGAACTGAATATCGCGACTTCCGACTTTGTGCGGGGATCATTGGATCAGTGGGGTAACAATTTTCTTCAAACCTATGTGCTACTGAACGACGGCATTACGCCGGAGGCATTTTCGGCCCGCATTGCCAATCTGGTGCGAACAAAGATGAAAGATCGGGAAGAAGGCCTGCTTTTTGTGCATCCGATGCCGAAATGGCATTTGTTCGGCGAGTTCAAGGATTGGGTAAATTCGGGCGGCGCGATCGAATACGTGCGGCTCTTTGCGGTGATTGGCATGCTCGTGTTGCTCATTGCCTGCATTAACTTTATGAATCTCAGTACGGCGCGTTCGGAAAAGCGGGCGCGGGAGGTGGGTATTCGGAAGGCGGTCGGTTCGCAACGGCAGCAGCTCATCGCACAGTTCCTCACAGAGTCGATACTCACGGCATTCCTGGGCTTTGTGATCGCGCTACTCATTGTGGAGCTTGCATTGCCTTTTTTGAAAAATGTTGGTTTTGAGAATATTACATTCAGTTTGAACGACATTCCGCTTGCCAAATATAACTACCATATTAATATCAGTCCTTTCGTGTTTCTGGGTGCAGGTCTGGCTGCGGTACTTGTTACGCTCGCCACGATCAGTTTCCAGAGCATTAAGGCGGCATTGATGAATCCAGTGAAGAGTTTGAGGTCGGAATGACCGTTGACCATGGACGATAGACCATGGTCAGCCCAAGATAGAATGGTAACATAGATCAGCGGTCGGCGGTCCATAGTCGGCCATTTATTCGTCAGAAAAATTCAACAAACATGATACACAACTACTTCAAAATCGCATTAAGGAACTTGCTGAAAAGCAAGGGGTATTCCGCCATCAATATCGGCGGGCTTTCGGTGGGAATGGCTGTGGCCGTGCTGATAGGGCTCTGGATCTACGATGAGGTGTCGTTCGACCGCTATCACCGGAATCATGGGCGTATCGGACAAGTGTGGCAGTTTGTACAGTTCGGGCCGGAGAAGTCGTCCTATAACGTGGTACCGCTACCCCTGGCGGCTGATATGCGGGAAAAATATCCCGACTTTGCGGAAGTCAGCAAATCAGTTTACCGCGATATTGTTGTTTCGAATGGAGATAAGATGTTTTCCAAATCGGGGCAATATGTGGAGCCTTCCTTCACGAAAATGATGTCGATCCGGATTGTTGCCGGTAGCGATAACCTGGGGGATGTGAATTCGATCCTGCTTTCCGAATCATTTGCCCGCTCGCTTTTCGGGAATGCCGATCCGGTGAACCGGATTGTAAAGCTCAACAGCAACCGCGATGTGAAGGTGGCGGGGATATTTGAAGAACTTCCCAACAACAGCTCATTCAGGGATACGCAGGTGCTTGCGCCGTGGGACCTTTTTATTGCTACCAATGAATCCGCAAGAGCAGCGGAAAAAAACTGGGACGAAAATTCCTACCAGATATTCGTGCAGCTTCGCGAAGAAGCTGATTTCGCGGCGGTTTCTGCCAAAATCAAAGATTCACGCATGAAAAGAGAGAACCCGCCGGGCTACAAACCCGAGTTTTTTCTGCATCCGATGGATCGCTGGCACCTGTATTCGGATTTCCAGAATGGCGTGAATACCGGCGGATTGGTCACATTCGTGTGGTTGTTCGGGACGATCGGCGTTTTTGTGCTCCTGCTGGCATGTATCAATTTCATGAACCTGAGTACCGCCCGGTCTGAAAAGCGTGCCAAAGAGGTGGGTATCCGCAAAGCGATCGGCTCGGTGCGGGTGCAGCTGGTGAGCCAGTTTTTCAGTGAGTCGGTGCTGGTAGTGATGGTCGCATTTGTGTTGTCACTGGTTTTGGCAGGGCTGACGCTGCCGGCTTTCAATGAAGTAGCGGAGAAGAAAATCACCTTGCCATTGACTGAGCCACTGTTCTGGGTTGCCGGGATTGCCTTTAGTTTGCTCACCGCATTCATTGCCGGAAGTTATCCCGCACTGTATCTGTCTTCTTTCCAACCGCTAAAAGTGTTGAAAGGAACATTTAAAGCAGGTCGGTTTGCCGCATTGCCGCGGAAAGTGCTGGTAGTGATGCAATTCACCGTGTCGGTGACGCTGATCATCGGTACGGTGGTTGTTTTCAGGCAAATACAGCATGCTAAAAACCGTCCGGTTGGCTACGACCGGCAGGGGTTGATCGAAGTGACTATGACAACCCCGGCGCTGCACGGGCATTATGATGCATTGAAAAACGACCTGATGAATACCGGCGTGGTGAGCGGTTATTCGCAATCGTCGGGCTCCATGACGACACAGTCCGGCGGGGTGACCAATTTGAGGTGGCCGGGCAAAGCCCCCGACGCGGTGCCGTTGCTGATGTCGAACCACATTTCGCATGATTATGGTAAAACGGCGGGATGGGAGTTAACCCGGGGCCGGGATTTCTCCCGTGCTTACCCTTCGGATTCAACCGCGATGATTATCAATGAATCAGCATTGAAGCTGATGGGCCTTAAAAAGCCGCTTGAATCGATCCTGAACTGGGGTGGAAAGGAATTCAGGGTGATCGGGGTGGTGAAGGACATGGTACGCGAGTCGCCGTTTAGCCAGAATAGCCCGGCGTTTTTTGTGGTCAATTACAGAAATACGAATGTGATCAATATCAGGCTCTCGGCGTCGGCAGGGGTGAGTGACGCGCTGGAAAAAGTAGGGGCCGTATTTCGCAAATATGACCCGAGCAGCCCATTCACGTATCAGTTTGTCGACGAGCGCTTTTCGAAAAAGTTTGCCGACGAAGAACGAATCGGGAAGCTGGCTTCCTTCTTTACTGTGCTGGCCATATTTATTTCTTGCCTAGGACTTTTTGGACTGGCATCTTTTGTCGCCGAGCAGCGCACGAAAGAAATCGGCATTAGGAAGGTCCTCGGCGCATCCATTGTCAACCTATGGCAGCTACTTTCGACCGATTTCGTTATGCTGGTCATGCTGGCGTGTGTCATTTCGGGACCTATCGCCTGGTATTTCATGAGCGGGTGGTTGCAAAACTACTATTACCGCACCGAGCTGTCCTGGTGGATTTTCGCGGGTACAGGCGTGGGAGCGCTGCTGATCACATTATTGACCGTCAGTTTCCAGGCTATCCGGGCTGCACTGATCAATCCGGTCAGGAGCCTTAGGGCGGAGTAGGGAGGAAGGGAAGAATGGAGGAAGGGTGGATGGAGGATGGGGTGTTGTCTGCTTGGACTAAACTGACATTCTTATTTTCCCTTCCTCCTTTCTTTCTCCCTTCTCCATCCTCAATCCACACGATTAACGTTAAGTTAAAACGCCGCCACCGGTAATAAATATTCTTCCGCGGGTTCCTATCTTGCGGAGGGAAACTTTTATCGAGCGAATCACTTGCGCAGGACCTTTATTTTCAGCGTTGTTGCGGTTTTTGCAATCATTTCGGGGCAGCTTTTTGCTCAGAAAAGCGTGGTTGTGTCCAATCTCGAAGCGGGCGTCGAGGCGGGGGCGTATTTGTCTTCCAATGGCGATACGCCGTTCTGGCTTCGGACCAACCAGTTTGGGGCGGTTCCCGACCGTGCTACGGCAGGTGTGTTGCAGGCGGCCGCACGAAGAAACTATGTTTTTTACGACAGCCTTACCAGCAAACCGCGAAAATTCGATTGGAGTGCCGGCGTGAGCCCGGTAGGAATGTATAACAAAGCAAACAAGTTCGAAGTCGTGCTTCCGGAGGCGCATGCGAGCGTGCGGTTCAAGCGCGTGGAGCTGTGGGTGGGACGCAGGCGTGAGGTCATGGGGCTGGGCGATACCACATTGTCGTCGGGTTTTTATGCGGTATCGGGGAATTCATTGCCGGTGCCCAAAGTACAGATCGGCACCGTGGGCTTTTCGCCGCTGAAATTCACAGGGAACTTTGTGGCAGTGCATGCAGGATTTGCGCATGGGTGGTTTTATACAGACTACATCCAGGGCGTGCGGCTGCACCAGAAATTTCTGTATTTAAGGTTAGGTAAACACAAAAGCAAGTTTTACCTCGGCCTGAATCACAATGTGATGTGGGCGGGACATTCGGATTACCTGAAACTTCACCCCGAACTGGCGGTAAATGGGGAGCTCCCATCGTCGTGGTCCATTTACCCGAACGTGGTGCTGGCATTTACTTCCAAAAACTGGTTTGAGAAAAATGGGTACGGAGCGTTCGACAGCTATCGGGTTGGGAATCATTTGGGCAGCTATGACGTCGCTTTCGAGACGAAACTCGATCGGTACCGGCTTTTTGTATACCACCAACATCCCTTCGAGGACGTTTCGAGTATGCTTTTCAAGAACATTCCCGACGGGCTGTATGGCGTTAACCTGAAACTGCTGCCGGGCCCGGAAAATGATGTGGCGCTTACACATCTGACATTGGAATTCCTTACTACCAAAGACCAGTCAGGTTCCGAATTTTACATTCCAGGAAGCAAATACCAGGGAGCCGACAATTACTTCAACCATACACAATACTCGGAAGGATGGTCGTACCGGGGCCGGACTGTGGGTACGCCGTTTATTATACCCGGCAAGGATATGGACCAGTCGAAACTCGGGAATTACAGGTATTTTCCCAACAACCGCGTGAATGTGTATTACCTGGGAGCGCAGGGGAGGCTGGGCCGCTCGCTGGCGCTTACGCTGAGGCTCTCTTACAGCAAAAATTTCGGAACGCCGGGCGCCGACTTCGACCCGCCAAGAGGGCAATTCTCATCGCTATTGGGAGCACAGTATGCGGTTCGGGGCTTGAAAAACGCCAGCATTATCGCACGGGTGGCCACGGACCATGGCGATGTTCTTACCAGAAGGACGGGCGGGTATATCGGTGTTCGTAAGAGCTGGTAAGGGCTTCTGTAAAGTATTTTTCCGCATTGTCCATCGGTGAACAAGATTGTCCGAATTCGGACAGTGTTTGTCTGTTTTTGAGGGTTAATATATTGAATATTAGGTTGTTGTTTGAGCTGGCATAAATTTGTTGCCGGGTGTTTTTAACCCTATTCAGAACAACAGCATGCTCAAAAACTACCTCAAAATCGCCCTCCGGAACATCTGGAAGAACAAGGTTTTTTCGGCTATCAATATCGTGGGCCTGGCCGTAAGTATGGCTGCGTGCATTGTCATCATGCTGTTCGTTTTCTACGAGCGCAGCTTCGACAGGATGCATTCCAAAAACATCTACCGGCTCGACGAGGTACAGAAGTTCGAGGGAATGGTAGCGCCCCAAAAAGTGGCGCTTTCGATGTTCCCGATGGGTCCCACACTACAAGAAGAGTTTCCGGAAATCCGGCAGTTTGTCAGGATAAATACAGCAGGGAAGCTGGCGATGCATTACCACGATCAGAGGATCGAACTTTCACAGGTTTATCTGACCGATTCCAATTTCTTTCAACTCTTCGATTATCCGCTTGCAGAAGGTGAGAGGGCCCGGGTTTTGAAAGAACCAAACAGTGTTGTGCTGACACGGAAGAGCGCGAAAAATATCTTTGGTAGCGCCGACCCGATAGGGAAGTATATTAACCATTATGGCGAGGACACGCTCACGCTGAAAGTAACGGGTATCATGGACGACGCCCCTGCGAATTCGCATTTGCAGTTCGACGCGCTCGTTTCCTTCAACACCATTGCCAAGCCCGATTTTATGAAAAACTGGGGCGGAAACTGGCTTGTGACTTACCTGGAAATCGCGCCCGGGACCGATATTGCCAAAACGGAAAAGAAATTCCCGGCTTTTCTCAAAAAACACATGAAGGAGGGCGGCTGGAAGTTCTATGAGCTGTTTTTGCAGCCGCTGGCCGACGTTCACGCGCAATCGGTGGATATTACCCATGATTATGTCAATTACCAGAAGTTCGACAAGCGGTACACCTATGTTTTCTCGATTATAGCGGCTATTGTGCTCATTATTGCGTGCGTGAACTTCATGAACCTGTCGACTGCACGTTCGACGGGCCGGGCGAAGGAGGTCGGGATCCGCAAATCGATCGGTGCGCAGCGCTTTCAGCTGGCGGGACAGTTTATAGGCGAATCGGTGTTGCTGGCGTTGTTTGCCTTGATACTCGCGGTGGGTGTCGTCAAACTGGTCATGCCCGCTGTGGCCAATTTCAGCCAGCGTAAGCTTGAATTTTCACTATTTCAAAGTCCTGGGCTACTCATGGCGATTTTATCCGGGACGGTACTTGTGGGACTGTTTTCAGGATTATACCCGGCCGCATTTCTGTCGGCTTTCGAGCCGGTGAAGGTTTTGAAAGGTACGATCCGTGCCGGGAAAAGCAGTTTCCGGAATGCGTTGGTAATCGCGCAATTTACAAGTGCGGTGTTTCTGATAATCGCTACCGGTTTTGCGGTCAAGCAGCTGCGGTATATGGTGAACAAAGATCCCGGTTTCAACAGGGAGCAGGTGGTGATTGTGCCTTTGAACTCGAAATCGGATCGGAAATATGATGCATTGAAGCAGGAGTTGCTGACCAGTTCGTTCATCGAGGCGGTTACCGGTTCGCAGCAACGCCTCGGCAACAATCTGCACCAGACGGGCGTGGCGTTCCAGGGCACGCACGCGAGGCGGGAGCTTACTTCGTCACAGGTGGTTGTAGATCCCGACTACTTGTCTTTGTACAAAATCAAACTGATAGCAGGCCGCAATTTCACCAACAGTGCAGGAGATAATGCCAAAACATACATTATCAACAAATCGCTGGCTAAGGAGCTGTTGAAAGACGAGCCGACGCTGACAATGGAAACGCTGATCGGCAAGCGGTTTGGTTTCTCCGGAATGGACTCGCTGTCGACGATCATCGGGGTATCGGAAGATTTTAACTTTAACTCCCTGCACCACAAAATTGAAACGCTTTGCATGTTCAACCAGAAGGACTGGTCGTATTCCGAAATGTCGGTGCGCATTAAGGGCAAGAATGCGCAGCAGGCGATCGCAACCATTCAATCCACCTGGAACAAGCTTGTCCCGGACCAGCCTTTCAGCTATTCATTCCTGGACGAGCATTTCAACGAAATGTACCGCGCCGACAGCCAGGTGAGCGAGATCGTGGGTATCCTGGCAGGGCTGGCGATTTTTATATCGTGCCTCGGCCTGTTCGGGCTGGCATCCTATTCGGCGGAAAGACGGATTAAGGAAATCGGGGTCAGAAAAGTAATGGGTGCCTCGGTAGCGGGCATCGTAGCATTGCTGTCGCGCGATTTTCTCAAACTTGTGCTCGTTGCGATCCTCATCGCAACGCCCATCGCCTGGTGGGCCGTACGAAGCTGGCTGAACGACTTTGCCTACCGGATCGATATCGAATGGTGGATGTTCCTCGTTGCCGGGGCGCTGGCGGTGCTGGTAGCGCTGTTCACGATCAGTTTCCAGAGTATCAAGGCTGCGCTGACGAACCCCGTTAAAAGCCTACGGGCGGAGTAATAGGAGGAAAGGGAGTAGGGAGGAAGGGGACGATGTCTTGTTGATTTCCTTTCTTCCCTTTCCTCCATCCTCCTTCCTCCCAATTTTTAAAATGAATTTTAACCAGATAATCCCATGAGCCACATTGCAATCCCTATCCCGCCGCTTCAAGGTAAGCAGGAGATCAAAGTTGAGGTAACGATCAACGGAATCAAGCAGAACCTGTTTTATAGGGTCGAGCTGTTTTACTGGGAAGATTGTACCAATCCGGTTGCGCACCGTGCCGATTGTATTAGCGAAATGCTGGCGCATCACGACCCGGAATGGACGGTCTATTATATCGGCGCACCTAACGACGAGTTTGTGCCCATCACATTCGTGAAGAAAGAAAGCAGGAGCTTGTTGCGCGAGGCGATAGCCTGATAGGAAGCCTCAGGGACTGTTTTAATTCTTTTTTAATCTTTATATGCAACATTGTTGCATTTGTGGTTTGGTTAAAACTACATTTGCATCATTGTTGCATGTTAAGATTTTTTTATGAAAAAGCATTTATTCAAAGTAGTATTATCGATGGCGTTCGGCGCGTTGCTCGTGGCTTGCGACGACAAGGAGAAAGACGATGTAACACCGGTGGAGGAGACCGAATACAAGTTCATCCGGGTAATGGTGAATGATGAAATTTCGAAAGAGCTTTCGCTGGTGGATCCGGTGAAACTTACGGCGGAGAAGTTCGAAGTTCAATACGCCAAATCGACATTGTATGGCACGCAAGGCGGGCGTTTTGGGGCGATTTTGAGTGGGGCCAACAATTTTGTACAACTTTTTGACACGGGTTTTGAAGGTCACGGAGACCATGTAGATGTAAAAGGCACTCCTAAGTTCGGTGTATTGACGGGTGATGGTAACAAGCCTACCCATTTCAAAAGCAAGGGGGATGAGATCATCACTTTCAACGACGGCGACGGCACTCTGAGCATTGCCAAAGAGGCCGATTTTCACACCGCCGGCAAGAAAATGACGCATATCAATGCCGGGAACGTGGCGCACCATGGTGCGATGACGAAATTCGATAACGGTACCTACGCGATTACGGAAAAAGACGGTTCGGTGGCCGGAACTTTACCTGAGCGTGTAAAGATCATCGATGCTTCGGGTAAAACGCTCTTCGCTTCAACCATTCAAACCAAGGGTATTCACGGAAATGCGACCAATGGAAGCGTTTCGCTATTCGGGTCCGCAAGTGGTATACTGGCTGTGGAGCCTACCGGCAATCAGCAGCTTATCCCGCATCCAGCCGACTTTGGCGAGGCATGGTTTGGGTCGATTCTGGAAGCAAAAGGTGCGGGCAAGTTTCTGGGTTATACCGCTTCAAAAGGTGTGTACATGATCGATGTAGCCTCAAAATCGGTGACGCCGGTTTTCGCAAATACCGACATCATGCAGGCAAAGGTCGATTATGCGGGGAACCATGTAGTGGCATTGCTGCATAGCGGCGAACTTCGGGTCTATGATCTGAAAACCAATACATTGAAAATAAGCGGAACTGTGACCGGGCCTACCGCCAAAGACGAAACACAGAAACCGCAGCTGGAAGCGACCTCCCGCTACATTTACATCACTCAACCCAGGAGCGGCGAATTGCTTGTGGTAAATGCAGCAGATTTGTCCAAAATCAATAAGGTGAAAGTCTCCGCTACGCCCTACCGGCTGGCTATCCTTGGCTTCGAATCGAGCGAGGGACACTAAGTAAAATCCCGGCAAGCTTAACTTGCCGGGATCTTTCAGAACCAGAATTTTTCGGAACCTTCTACCGGCTTCCATTTGCTTTTGGGTTCAAAATGTTTCCAGATGATGGCCGACACCCGGCGGATCAACGCATAACCTTCGTTGTCCTTCTGCCATCGCTGATCTGCCTGATTTTTGGTTGCAATGCAAAAAACATAGTCGCCGTGCGGCGCATGCACTATCAGTACCTCTGATTTCGCCTGGTCCACCGCCCCGCTTTTGGCCGCTATTTTTACATCCGACGGTAGCTGGGAAATGGCCTCGCCGTCCCAGAATTGCATTCCGAGATACCTGTACATTCGGTCGCTCGCCGCAGGGCTGACAGCCTTGCCGTTCCGGATCATTGCTACCAGTTCCGCCATTTCGCGCGGCGTAGTGACACCCCAGCCGTAACGTGCCTGAAACTCCTTCCGTCCGGGTGTGCGCGAGTTGACGCGCGTATTCGCAAACCCGTTTCCATCCAGCCATTGGTTGATCGCCGCACCGCCGCCCGCCATCGCCTGCAACCATAAGCTGCCGGTATTGTCGCTTTGAGAGATCATCAGATGGACTACTTTCGGCAATGCGATCCTCGTACTGTCGCGGAAAGAACCGACGATGCCGTTATCGTATTTCAGCGAATCGCGGTAAACCAGTTCCCGGTTGAACTGGATTTCCCCTTTTTCGATTTTATCGAAAATGCCGCACATGATCGGCACTTTCACCATGCTGGCGGTAGGGTAGAGCGAATCGGCATTGACAGCGGCAATGCGGTTGGTTTTGAGGTTACGCACATACACGCCCACCTGCCCGTGAAAGCCCGCGAGCGCGGCTTCGAGTTCGGTTGTCAGCTTTTTGTCGACAACCGTCTTGCCGGTTGCCCGGGGTTGTGCGAATAATGTCCCGGTCAACAGCGCGAGAAAAAGAAAAATAGCCGGTTTGGTCATGCTATATCAGTTTTGAGCGGTGGTTACTCCTTTGGTTTTATCAACTTTTTCTCCGGCGAAAACCAGTTTTCCCCAGTATTCGGGATAATGCATATTAATAATGCCTTGCGGTGACCATACCCAATTGTATTCGGGAATGATCTTTCCGGTTTCCGCATTGCGTTTACGCTTGTATCGGCCATCCTCGCCGATCTCGTGCTGCCAGTTCACGCGCGAGAAGTTGATCCGCCATTCGGCACCGTCGGCAGGGATTACCGGTTTTACATTTTCAGTAGACAATGATTCGAAAGGAATAGCGATTTCCAGAATCCACCGCTTGTCCTTATCCCTGGGATTGTTGACGGTGCCATTCACCGACACTGCCGATTTCAGGCCCTTAATATCCCATTTAAGTTGTGCCTTGCCGCCTTTGCGGTAGGATTTGGGCAGGAAGAGATCGAATGTGTTATTGATGGCGTTAATTTCGAGCTCGTAGTAGTTGTCGGTATCGCCATCCGGGTCGATAAATACCTCGAAGTCGTTTTCCAGGTACACAATCTGGTCTTTTTTGTCCTGATATGCCCAGATATGTTCCTCCTCGATTTGGGCGGCAATGTAAAGGTACTGGTCGTCCCAAAGCATCTTTACACGCGTTTCTTGCAGCGGCAACGGCTTTTTATTCCCTTCAATATCTACAAATGAGGAAGTCCAGGCGGCTTTCTTCCACGATTGCTCGTTTATGCGGCCGTCGATGACGATGTTCTTTTCAGCGCGGTAGCAAGTGTAAATTTTGGGAGAGGGCGGTGTTTGCGCTTCTGCGCCGGCGGTGATTACGGAGGCCAGCATCAGTGCGATACCGGCTTGGAAAATGTCAGGGCTGTTCTTTTTAGTGAGTAAATTAAAATTTTTCAAGATGGGTAAAGGGAGTAGTTAAAAGAAGTTCAATATAATGCATTTTACTTCTTTAAAAGGTCTCCTGCCCTGTTTTCATTGCTCAGGAGCGTTTCAAAAAGCTTCCATCGTTTGTCGGGAGCGTCGGTCGTACCTCCTTGTGCCTCGATGTACTTCCGGATAATGTCCTGCCCGTAATTGTAGTTGATCACGTAGCTCCGGTATTTGCGGATGAACCGCAGATAATCCGATGCTCCTTTTTCGGGGAGCAGGCAGTAATCGGTAAGCCAGCGTTTGCCCTCCTGTTCGCTCATGCCGCGGTCGAGCAGGCCACGGGCGACTTCGTTGCGGGCGTAGTTTAAAGCAGAGCGTACCGCCAGTGCCTCGAAGTACACATTGGCCATAGCGGTATCGAGCCCGGCGAGCGGGATCAGCACATTCTTGCAGAATTCCCGCTGTTCATTCCCCGGGAATGCCATGGAAATGCCGTAGTTGGCACTTCCCTCCGCAATCAGCGACTGCGGGCTGAACAACGGATAGAGCGATATTTCGGTCCAGCCTTTGTCGCGGTAGAGGTTCTTTTCCAACAATGCATTGTACACATGATGCCCGGGATAACCCTCATGGCAAGCCAGGTCGATAGCCCGCTCGATATAAATCGGCTGACTCACATTAATCTGGATCAAGCTTTTGTAATTGCCCTTGTACCAGTTGTAGCCCGACCACGGTTTGTCGTGCACATATTCAAGTTTGAAATCCTCTCCCGCAGGTAACGCGTAATGCGCCAGCGTGCGCCTGCGCGCCTCCGCAATGGCGACCCGGAAAACGGTATCGATCTTCTCCCGGGGGATCAGGAAACGATTGGAGAGCTTCTGGTAGCGTTCCGGAATCGGTCCTTGCCCCGGCAACAGCCGGTCGAGCTTTGTAATAAGGTCCTGAAAATGCTGCTCGTCATAAACCGGCGCCACAGCATCGAACAGTTCTTTGGATTCGGTGTCGAAGGGCACAAAAGTGCCCGAGAACTGCTGTATGCGTCGTTCAAATGCCGTGAGCTGGGCAGTTAACCAGGCAGCGCGGCGCGTTAGCGTGTCTTGTTCGGTGCCGGATGCCAAAGCGGCCAAGACTTTCTTCAGGGCTGCTGTTTTTTGCAGGAACGCATCTTTCGGGAACTGAGAGGTGTCTGTTTTAGCCGGTCGCAACGAGTCAGGGCCATAATAAGCATCTACAAAATCGCCATCGTACTGGCCTACAGACAGTCCGAGCCTGACGTATTCCCTGGCAATGCTGTCGAGGCTGTTGTGATGGGTACTGGTATTTTCGCGCTTACCGCAGGAGGCAGCCAGTACTGCGAGCGTCATTATGGCAAGGTATCTTTTGAACATGTCAGCAATCGGTTGAGGACTTGTGGGGCCAAATCGTGCTTAAAATACACAGTTATCCGTAAATCTGCAGTGATAAGGCCAATAGGAAGGTCTCAGCGTTCATAATAGCCTATTGCGGCAGGTTTTGAGCTTAAAATGCAACAAAAAATAGCCTGGAATCCTATTTTGCTTTTGATTCTCCTTGTCAAAATAACTCGAGAGGCATTTGGCCCTGCCGGTATTTCCCTCATTGTTTGTTCTGTCAGACGCGCGATCGGGCAATATTTTCTATTGTTTCGGGGGTGTTCAGTCTAAGTTTATTTGGATATTGCTGTCTGTAAATCCGAATAGAATGTAGCTAAACTGCTGTAATACAGTCATAAAATGGCTGCATTTTGTTCGTAGTCAATAGAAATCTTGTAGAAGCCAGGGTTTTAGCAAAAAAAAGTTTTGTCGAAATTCTTCAGTGAAAACTCACGGTTATCCACATAACGGGCCATTTTCCATGAATGCCGTTAGTTAGCCAAAATAGGTATTTCGTCGTCAAAAACGACCCATTCTCCATTTCGAAGTGTAGAAGTTTTACTTGCGGGGCCGTCACCATTGCGACTATGCGAGATTTGGAGGCGGACAAATATGGTATTGGTATGGCCGGTTGAAAACCCTGGCGGCCGGTGAAGTGGCGAAATTTTCTTCTGTTTTTAAGTAACCGGCGTGTATGCCCAGCACACGCCCAGCTCAGGGGGTATATTGAAAAAGTGCTATTATTAATTTTAAAGTGATATGTAACCAGTTTGTGATACTATTAGAATGTTTTTACCTAAAAATGGCCTTGAAATGCAAATAAATAGATATTTTTTTGTAGAAATATTTACAAAATATAATATAGAAATAATTGAAAAATTGACATAAACATAATTTCCTCACACTTGTCATATAAAAAAAGTGCTATTTTGAGAGAATCTAATCTTTACCTTTGTGACGTACATTTTGTTGACAAAGCCGGTGCGGCTAATCAATTACAAATCAAATACGTTATGAAAAATTTTACGTTTCTCTTTACCCTTTTACTATTGAGCCTGGGCTTCGCCTTCCAGGCCAATGCCACGACCAGCTGTGGTTGTGACAACAACGTTCTGACCAACGCCAGCTTTGAAAACGGTACAACCGGCTGGTCGAAATCCAGTGGTACCAACTTCGGTACAGACGGCGCATATAAGATGTGCGGCAGCTACAATGGTTTGATCACCGGTGCCGGATCTGTCTGGCAGGACGTTAACAACGTTGCCGCCGGAAGCACGGTTAATCTGAGCGTATATGGTGGTACGCACGATAACAGCAAGACGCACGAGTTCAAACTGATTTTCTTTGCATCAAATGGAAGCCAGATCGGTGATGCAGTTGTGAAGCCCATGAACTACGAAGTGGGCAGCGGAAATCAGCTTTACCTTTACACGATGTCGGCAACGGCACCTGCGAATACTGCAAAAGTCCGTTTCCTGCTGTATTCAAGCGGTAACTATTTCAAAGTGGACGCGGCATGTATGAAGATCACTCCTCCTGCGACCCCGGTTGACTGTGACTGCGTGAACTCCAACCAATATATTAAAAATGCAAGTTTCGAAAACGGAACTGCGGACTGGTCGAAATCGGGCGGTACAAATTTCGGTACCGACGGCTCTTATAAAATGTGTGGGAACTACAATGGTTTGATCACCGGTGCCGGATCTATCTGGCAGGATATTAATGTAGTAGCGGGAGCGAAAGTGGATGTGACTGCTTACGGGGGTACACACAATACAGGTGCGACACATCAGTTCAAGCTTACTTTCTACGACGGTGCCGGAAACAAGATCAACTCGGGAGAAGCGGTTGTGGACATGAACTACCAGGTGGTTGACAGCAAACTGAAACAATTCTCCATCTCTGCAACTGCTCCCGCGGGCGCTGTGAAAGTGCGTTTCCTGCTATATTCGTCAGGTGATTATTTCAAAGTAGATGCGATTTGCACGAACATTACGCAGCCGGTTACCTGCCAGGAATGTAACGGCAACACATTGCAAAATCCGAGCTTCGAAAACGGTACGAACAACTGGAACGTGACAGGTACATTGACCGTTGAGCCCACTTATGCAGTGTGCGGTGTAAACGGTGCAAAATTGAGCGGAGCTGGTAAGTTCTGGCAGGATGTAGAATTGCAGACGACAACGGGAAATCAGGTTTTGCTGAATATCTACGCAGCATACAGCACTTCCAGCAGCCAGAAAATCCAGTTGGTATACCTCAACGAAGCGCAGGTAGAGCTCGGCCAGGTAACGCAGGATGTAACGAAAGCACTCAACAGTGGAACCTGGGGCCTCGAAAAGTATACGCTGGGCGGAACGATTCCGTCGGGTAGCAAATTTGTACGCGTGTTGCTTTCGTCCAACGGAAACGATTTGCTGGTAGACAATGCGTGTCTTACTTTCTCAGGTCCTCCGTTGCCGGTAACATTGTCCGCATTCTCTGCGAAAAAAGAAGGCTCGGTTGCGCAGCTGACCTGGGCTACTACTTCTGAAACCAACTCGGCTTACTTCGAAGTACAGCACAGCCAGGATGGTAAGAGCTGGACAGCACTCGCGCAAGTTGACGCAAAAGGAGAAAGCAAGGAACTCGAAACATACACCTATACCCACACTAATCCATTTGCCGTGAACCTCTACCGGTTGAAAATGGTGGACCTGGATGAAACGTTCGCTTACAGCGCCATCAAGAGCCTGAACTTCGACGGCCAGGAGCAGCTGAATGTTTATCCGAACCCTACCGTGGACCGCATTAAAGTGAGCAGCAACCAGCAGATCACGAATGTGAAAGTTTACGCTCAGACAGGTGCATTGGTGCTGAACGCCACACCGGATTCGGCCAACGAAGTAGACCTTACGAAACTGTCGCAGGGGACCTACTACGTGAAAGTTAACAATGGTCCGCTGATGCGCAAAATCCTGGTGGTAAGGTAAGCTTTCGAGCCAGGGATTGGTATTCTTGAAAGCCCTTCGTCCGCAGTTTCCGGACGAAGGGCTTTTGTTTACATATTAGTTTTAACTTTCGTGTCTGAAAGTAACCGGTACACAGACTTGACAACAGTTAGTAATCAACATATAAAACAATCGGGATACAGGCTATCGACGGCGGGCCCATTGTCGCGGGAGGATTTTGGAAGTGATTTCAAATGGGGTGTGGCGACAGCGGCATACCAGATCGAAGGAGCCGTGCACGAGGACGGACGGAGCGATTGTATCTGGGATGTTTTTGCAAGAAAGAAAGGCAAAATCCGGAATGGCGATCACGCACGGCATGCGTGCGATTTCTATCATCGTTACGAGCAGGACCTGGAATTGGTAAAAGAACTGGGTTTTGAGCAGTTCCGGTTTTCCATTTCCTGGTCGCGCGTATTGCCCGACGGGCATGGACGTGTAAATCAGGCCGGAATCGATTATTACAACCGGCTGATCGACCAATGCATTGTGCTGGGCATAGAGCCTTGGATAACGCTGTATCACTGGGATTTGCCGCACGTACTGGAGAAATCGGGTGGCTGGAAGAACAGGCGCATTGTGGAATGGTTCGCAGAATATGCTGCCGTGTGTGCCCGCGCATTTGGCGACCGCGTGCGCCACTGGATCGTGCTGAACGAGCCTATGGCCGTGGCCGGGCTTGGCTACACCACCGGCGAGCACGCCCCGGGAAACAAAGGGATCCATAACTTCCTGCCGGTGGTGCATCACCTGGCGCTCAGTCAGGCGGAGGGGGGGCGGGTACTTCGGCGATTATTGCCCGAGGCGCGTATAGGTAATGCGATTTCCTGCTCTTACGTGGTTCCTAATAGCCAGAGCGCCGCAGATATCCGGGCGGCGCGCCGGGCGGATGCGCTTATGAACCGGCTGTTCATCGAGCCGGCATTGGGGCTGGGTTATCCCAGGGATGCATTTCCTTTTTTGTCCAATATCAAACGCTTCATGCGGGAGGGCGACCGCGAAAGGTTGAAATTCGATTTTGATTTCTGGGGGCTGCAAAACTATTTCAGCGTGGTGGTGCAACATTCGTACCTGGCACCGGTCATGTGGCTGAAAGAAGTGCCTGCGACGCTCAGAAACGTTCCTACGACCGGCCTGGGGTGGGAAATCAGCCCGACGGGGATGTACGAGATATTGAAGCAGTTTCAACGATACCAGGGCGTGCGGGAGCTGATTATTACCGAAAACGGAGCTGCATTTAAAGATAAACCGCAGGACGGGAAGGTGGACGATCAGGGGCGGAAGGCTTATTATACAGACTACCTTGGTGCCGTTCTGAAGGCCAGGCAGGAGGGGGTGAACGTTACCGGTTATTTTGCGTGGACATTGCTGGATAATTTTGAATGGGCGCACGGTTACTCAGCACGTTTTGGTCTGGTATTTGTAGACTTTAAAACGCAGCAACGCACGGTGAAGGAATCGGGGAAATGGTTTGCCGGATTTCTTAAAAAGCCAGAAAAGTAACTTTGCTTCCAACTAATTCGGAAAAGGGTGTGTCTAACCGTCAATTAAACCCCTTTAACCATGAAAGTCCTGATTGTTTTATTCGGTTTGCTGGCCTGGATAGGCTGCCATGACGAAAGTGGCGATATTAACGAACAGGTTTATGAAACAGACGCGACCTGGACGAACATGCTCGCTACCGACGGTTGTTCATGGCACTTCTCGATCGTTTCCAAGGATTCGACCTACTCGGTACTCCCGAGTGAAGCATCCCGCGCCAAAATAGAGAAGGAACTGGGCAAGATCGAAGATTATTACAGTTTTACGCCAGTCCATTTGAAATACAGCCTGACAGGCTCAAAAAATACCGTGCAATGCGGCTGGGGGCGCACTGCCACGTATGATGAAATCAAAGTCATCGAAATCCACAAAAAATAGCCCTTACAAATGGAGGATTTTCTTAGCCTCCTGTTCGGAATAATAAGGTATTAACTCCGCTTCATCAATAATCTCCTGCACCTGCTCTTCTGTGGCAGGTGTAGTTGCTTTAGGCGCCGGCTCAGCGTGGACTTCTTCGAATACAATCGTTCCTTTTCTTTGGAGGTTTTGAAGAATTTCCAATACCAATTCTTCTTCGGAATCACGGACAGCTTTTACGCGGTATGTTTTCATGATGATAACTGATTTTGGACCTGGTCTGCAAAAACTATACCTGAATGTAACTTTTAAAAGCATCGCATGCAACCTGCGGGCGGGGTTTTACATCATTGGTCAAACAAATCACAGAATCCCATGAAAATTAAACAATTACTAACTTTCGTCCTGTCCGCGCTTTGTTTCGTAAGCTCGTATGCGCAAGGCGATGATGACAAACCTTACGTAACAAAGAATTTCAACGGCTCATCCCTGAAAGAACTACAGGTTGAAACTTCCGGAGGCTCCATTTCGGTACTGGGCGGTCAATCCGATGGTTTCAAAGTGGAAATGTACATACGCAGCAATGGCTGGAACGGCAATAAAGAACTGACCAAAGAAGAAATCGAAGACCGGCTGGAAGACTACGATATTCTGATCGGTACCGAAGGCAGCAAAGTGATTGCTACGGCAAAGAGAAAAAATAACCTGCAATGGAATGAGAAACGGAATATTTCCATCGCATTCAAAGTAACGGCTCCACGTAATGTGGCCACGAATCTTAAAACCAGCGGCGGAAGTATCAAAATCGCTTCCCTGACCGGCCCGCAAAATTTCCAGACAAGCGGCGGCAGCCTGAAAATCGACGATCTGGATGGCGTAATCAACGGCCGCACTTCCGGCGGTAGCATCGACGTGGCGCATTGCAGTAAGGAAATTAACCTGCATACCAGTGGCGGCAGCATTAAGGCCAATGAATTGAAAGGGAAAATTGAGCTTAAAACTTCCGGCGGAAGCATTGAACTGAATAAGCTGAATGGAGATATTCTCGCGCATACCAGCGGCGGAAGCATCCGCGGAGAGGGTGTGGACGGTTCGCTCGACGCCGGAACTTCGGGCGGTTCGGTACGGTTGGCCGATGTTTCGGGCAGCGTGCGTGCCAGTACGAGCGCTGGCAGCATTGAGCTGGAACTGAAATCACTCGGCAAGTATGTGGATCTTTCCACCTCCGCAGGCAGCGTGCGCGTAACGATGCCACTGGATAAAGGCGTTGATTTGAACTTAAGAGGTAATAAAGTGGCCATCCCGCTCAAAAACTTTGACGGCTCGGCGGAGAAGGACCGTGTTCAGGGTAAAATGAATGGGGGCGGTATCCCGGTAACATTGTCGGCCAGCGCGGGTAGTGTTTATGTAAATCAATAATTATAGATACAATTAAGGTTCACAAATGGGCAGGCGGCTTACCGTCTGCTCATTTGTGTTTTAAAATCTGTTACCAAAATGCCGGTGCAGCGTCAAAAGGAGAAAACAATCCCGACGTATGTATCAGAAAATTTTAAATGGTTTACAGGATTTTTTCGGAATATCCCGAAAAGAAGCGCGTGGTGCCCTGGTAATGATGCTGGGCTGCGTGATGATCATCTGGACGCCCTTCATGTTCCGGCGCTGGATCTTGCCTTTCGTGCCCACAGGCAGCCCGCCGCCCGAACGAAGGGTGCTGGATAGCATTGCATTGCTTTTAGAAAAACAGCAAAAGACGAAATATAAGCCTCGTAATCGGTCCAGCGCCTCAAATGAGCCGGTTGCATTGAAGCCTGAACAAATAAAACTCGTCAGATTTGACCCCAACACAGCCTCGGAGCGCGAGTTGATGGGCGTTGGTATTTCCGGATTCCTGGCGGGGCGCATTGAAAGGTTCAGAAGTAAGGGCGGGCGCTTCAATCGGAAGGAAGATCTGATGAAGATTTACGATTTCCCGCCGGATCTGTATGGGCGATTGGAGCAGTATATTGTGATCCGGAACCGGAAACCGGGGTTTGAGGAAGCGCAGCAAGGTTCTTCAAAACCTTATTCGGGCGCAACCCGCGGGCATGAGACAAAAAACAGCGTTCAGGTATTCGATATTAACCAATGCGACACAACAGCGCTGATCAGCCTGAAAGGGATCGGTAGCAAGCTCGCAGCGCGCATTGTGAAGTTCCGTGACGGGCTGGGCGGGTTTCATTCCACCGACCAGTTTAATGAAGTTTACGGCCTCGATTCTGTTGCTTTATCCGAGTTAAAGCGCTTCGCGAAGGTGGGTAGCGCGGTTAAAAAGATCCATATCAATACGGCAACCACGGAGGAGCTCGGGCGGCATCCCTATCTGAGAAATCGAAAACAAATACAGGTTTTGATCGATTATCGCACACAGCACGGACCGTTCCGTTCGCTGGAAGAATTGCGGAATGTAAAAGTGCTGGATGATGGGATAATCCAAAAAATAGGGCCGTACCTGTCGTTCTGACGGTACGGCCCTATGTGGAGAATATTTGTTGTCAGAAGTTGGGTTTCAGGAGGTATTTCGAATAGAACGTATCGATCACTTTCACGGCCTCGTCGGGGGTGTCTACCAGACTAATCAGTTTGAGGTCTTCCGGATTGATATTGTGCTCGGTAAGCATCGTTCCCTTGATCCAGTCGATCAGCCCCGACCAGTAGGCGGAGCCGACCAGTACGATCGGGAAACGGCCGATTTTTTTTGTCTGGATTAATGTCATCGCCTCGAAGAGCTCGTCGAGTGTGCCAAAGCCGCCCGGCATGACGATGAAGCCCTGCGAGTATTTGACAAACATTACTTTCCGCACAAAGAAGAAATCGAAGTTAATGCTCTTGTCGTGGTCGATGTACAGGTTGCTATGCTGTTCGAACGGCAGTTTGATATTCAACCCGACCGACTTACCGCCCTGTTGGAATGCCCCTTTGTTACCGGCTTCCATGATACCCGGGCCACCCCCGGTGATCACGCCATAGCCATGGCGTACCAGCTTCGCGGCTATATCTTCCGCGGTTTTATAGTGAGGGTTGTCGGGCAATGTACGGGCGGAACCGAAAATGGAAACGCACGGGCCAATTTTGGCCAGCTTGTCGAATCCTTCCACGAATTCGGCCATTACTTTGAAAACAACCCATGAATCGGCACTCTTGATTTCGTTCCAGTTGCGGTCTTCAAACGCCTCCTTGATCCTTTTCTCGTCTTCCGGAACCGCCGGATTGAGGAGAGAAACATCCACTAATTCTCCATTGGTTGGTTTTACTTCTTCACTCATATTTAGCATTCAATTGAGTTGTTGATCAGTATAATGGTAACTTTGTACCATTAACCCAATAATAAAAAACTTTTCACTCTGTCCGCCTTCGTTAACGAACGGTGGGCTGTAATTAACAAAAAAGTAATGAGAAAAATTGCTATCGGCTCCGATCACGCAGGTTTCCCCTACAAGCAACCGGTTATCGACTGGCTTACCACCAATGGTTTCGAAGTAAAGGATTTCGGGACTTACAGTGCTGATTCGGCGGATTACGCGGATTTCGCGCATCCGGTGGCCAGCGGCGTGGAAAGCAAGGAGTTCGAAAAGGGGGTGCTGCTTTGTGGAAGCGGACAGGGCGTGTGCATCACCGCGAACAAGCACCAGGGTGTGCGTGCTGCGCTCGTATGGGATTTGCCGCTCGCGCCTCTGGCCCGCCAGCATAACGATGCGAATGTGATTTGTTTCCCCGTGCGGTTTATCGAGCTGGAAACTGCTCTGGCCAGCCTGGAAGCATTTTTGAGTACTGAATTCGAAGGAGGTCGTCACCAGACGCGTGTCGACAAGATTTCCTGCTAATAAGCCCGTTGATAAATACCTTTCCAGGGGCTTAGGATATATTGTTTTTTCAATGCCGGAACCCGGTTCAGGAGTTTCGGCATGATATTCACCTTATCGATCACATATTCGGGCGGATCTTTGCGGAAGTTGTCGTAAACGTGAATCACGCTGTCGAAGTTATCGAGGTTCCGCAAGTCGTAGCTTGCCAGTTCCCAGTTGAGGTAGGGGGTGGCCGTGAGGTTATTGATATACTCTCCTGAATTTTGTCCTAAAACCAGAATGCGTTTGTTCTGGATCTGCTCCGGCAGACTGGCAGGCTTGGCCCGCAGGTTTTCCAGCTTACCCATGGCAACGCCCGGCAGTACCCCTCTCAATCCCTGATATTGTATCAAAACAATCATCGCGCCCATGAGCGTGAACTGCAGTTCATCAGCCCAGCTGTTCTTTTTGAAACTCTGGAAGTAATGCGTAGCGAAGAATGCCGCAGGCGGAATGAATATGACGAATTGCATAGGCGCCAGGAACTGCATCAATGGGATCGTAAACACCGCTGCAATAAACCACAGTGCCATAACCTGCTGAATGCGAGTTTGATAGTTCACAAATCTTAGCGTCGTGAAAATCCGCATAAAACCCATGATCCCGAAGCCAAGCGGCAGCAACAGCGACGCCAGCAAGGAAGAAAAGTCGTTGAGGTTATATTGTTTTACCTGGAATACCGAGGTGAGGAGGTTCCGGTTCAGGCTCTCCATCCCGTTGTTCAGGTAGAAAAACAGCACGACCATTAGCAAAGGGAATATCGATCCGAAGAGCCCGAGCAGGTGGTGGCGGAAAGTGGAACCCGTATAGAACAGCAATGCGAGAAACGCCCATACCATAAACAGTGACGCCGGCAAGTAGAACAGCGTAGCGATACCAATGTAAAGCCCCAGCTCGAAAACCTGCGTGGTTACTTCCCTTCTGACAAGCATTTTCACAATCGAACCAAATGCGAAAAGCAGAAAGGTATTGGCCAGCAACATGGGCGACAGCGTACCCATATCGAAAGAAATATTCAGAAACAACGCATACAATGCGCCGGGCAGGAACGTGCGCTCGGGGAAGACGTCGCGGGAGTGGATAACGTAGTTAAAATACAATATCTGCACCAGCGAAACGCCCATGGCCGCTAGCTGGTACACCCATTGAGCCCGTCCAAAGAGGCTATCGATCAGCCAGTAGGTGAGACCCGAGAATGGGCTCACGTTGTCCCAAACATCGCGGTAGAGCATAAACCCCCGGCCCATTTGTTCACCTACGAGCATCCAGCTCAACTCAGGTATCAGCAACGGCGCGCCGCCCAGGAAAAAAGGGAGACGGAGCAGCAGGAAGAATACTACTAAACTGATGGTCTGGTACCGTGCGTTTACGCGAAAAAAACTAAGCAAGCGGCTGGTGGATTAGGTATCTTATGGGAATAAGTTTCACGAAATTACAATGCCGGGTTCTACAAAAACAAAATAAGTATGGATATTTGTACTTATTGAAAGGAGAGAGGGAATGATTTAGGAGATGTTAGTTTACATTAGCCTAACTGGTGAACCAGGATGTGCGGTCAGGACCGGCAAAACCCCTCCGTTTAACATTCAAGACATGGAATCGAAAAGACAACAAAAAGTAGGCAGGCAAATACAGAAAGACCTGGGAGAAATTTTTCAGAAGGATGCGCAGCATTTAACGAGTGGTGCGTTTGTGACCATCACTGCCGTGCGCGTCACACCCGATCTGAGCATCGCGCGGGCGTACCTCAGCTTCCTGCCCGATAAAAACAAAACCATGCTGCTGGAAACGATCCGGGAAAATACCCGTTTCATTCGCCAGAAGCTCGCCGAACGCGTTCGCCACCAATTGAGGATCGTTCCGCACCTGCAATTCTATATCGACGACACTGCCGAATACGCGGCTAAAATGGATCAGTTGTTCGCGGATCTGGTGATCCCGCCTGCACAGCCCGACGAGGAGGAAGATAGCTACTGATTTCAAGTTCGAGCCCATGGACATTTCCTATCGGATTGCCGTTCGCTACTTTTTTTCGCGTAACAAAAGGAGTTTTATCAGTCTGATCGCACGCATTGCCATGGCAGGCGTGGCGGTCGGGACGATGGCTATGGTGGTGGTATTATCCGTGTTCAATGGCATGGAGGACCTTAATCGCAAAATTTTCAAGACGTTCGATTCGGATGTGCGTATCGTACCCGCGGAAGGCAAGCGGTTCAAAATGACGCCGGCGCTCACGAGTGAACTGAAAGCGGTTAAGGGAGTGAAATTGGTCACTAAGGTGATTGAAGATAATGCGTTGGCCCGATACGGAAGCCAGCAAACCATTATCCGGCTGAAAGGTGTCGACAGTACATTCGAACAACAGAAACAACTCGATACCGCGATAGTCGAGGGTTCGGTGAAGCTCGTGGGAAACAATGGCACGCCTTACGCGATCATTGCGGAAGGTATCCGGAATGCACTATCCATCTCTCTGGAAGACATATTTACGCCGCTCGAGCTCCTGTACCCGCGTACGGGTACGAAGACGCTCAACCTGACGTCCCCGGAGGCATTCAATCAACTGGACCTTCGTCCGGGTGGTGTGTTTTCCATCGAGTCACGCTACGACGACTACATCATTGCGCCATTGAAGCAGGTAGAAAGCCTGATGGGCTACAATGGAGAGCTTTCTGCCCTGGAAGTTTACATTGAGCCTGGCTATACCGAGAAGGACGTAAGCGAGGTAATCGCTGCGAAGCTGGGCAAGGCTTTTGTAGTGAAAGACCGGGATTCGCTGAATGCGGACCTGCTCCGGGCGATAAAAATGGAAAAGCTTTTTGTGGCAGTGACCCTTTCGCTGATTATTTTAGTAGCTGCAATCAATATCTTTTTCTCGCTCAGTATGTTAGCGATTGAGAAGAAGAAGGATGTTTCGATGCTTTTTGCCATGGGGGCAACGCAGTCGCTGGTCCGCAGGATCTTTTTGGCCGAAGGCGCTATTGTGGCATTTTCGGGTGCCATTGTGGGGCTTTTGGGCGGCATTGTGATTTGCTGGCTGCAAACGCGGTACGGCTTTGTTTCGATGGGTATGACCACCTCGCTGGTGGATGCTTATCCCGTTAAATTAATTTGGGAAGACATACTCTACACGGGCGTAATTGTCGTTATGATAACTATGGTTGTTTCGTACATCCCGGCCAGAAGGGCCGCAGAGGCGGGCGCGTTGCTGCGGGTGTAGCAATGGCCCGAAGACACCAGAAAATCGTTTATTAACTTATTTACATTGACTTACTTCCTAGCAATCAATCAGAAAGCGGATATGACCGGTGATATTAAAAGGCCTTCTTTGAACCGATTGATCTTTACAGTTTTTGGCATACTTTCTCTTTCATTCAGCGCTCCGGCATCGGCTGGCGTCGATGCTGACACACTCTACCGAAGAAATCCGGGCACGGTAACCAAGCAGGGGCCTTACCGGCCCGAAAGAGCCCGCAAAAGCGATATTTTATACACGAGGCTGGATATACAGCTGGATTGGGTGAAACAGCAGGTGCCGGCATCGGCAATATTGAAGTTCAAACCGCATTTTTATCCGCAGAATACGCTCGAACTGGATGCAAAAGGGTTTGAAATAAAAGGTATTTCAATGCTGGATGCCACTGGCGAATATGGGGACCTGACCGGTGAGGAAATTGCAGGAAAAGTTAAAAAGAAGCTCGAATTTACCTACGACAAGCGCAAGATCATCATTAAACTCGGCCAGGAATACACCCGTAAGGACACGCTTTTTGTAAAAATCGATTACATAGCGAAACCAAACGACGTGCCAAGAGGAAAGGAAGACGACAGCGCTTCCGATAAGGGATTATATTTTATCAATGCCGACGGCCTCGACGAAGGTAAGCCCCGGCAGGTGTGGACGCAAGGGGAGACTGAGGGTAGTTCCTGCTGGTTCCCAACCATCGACGCGCCGAATCAGAAGTTTACCCAGGATATTTACATTACTGTCGACAGTACCTACAAAACCCTTTCAAATGGCTTGCTCGTGGGGCAGGAGGAGGGTAAAAAGGGCCTTCGCACAGATCACTGGAAACAGACACGACCCCACGCCCCTTACCTTGCCATGATCGCAGTAGGCGATTTTGCCGTGGCTAAGGACATGATGCCGAACGGACTCGAACTGAGCTACTATGTGGAACCGAAATACGGGGCCGATGCGCATGCGATCTTCGGCCGGACACCCGAAATGATGGGTTTCTTTACCAATATCTTCGGTGTGGAGTATCCGTGGGAGAAGTACGCGCAGATTGCCGTGCGTGATTTCGTGGCAGGTGCTATGGAGAATACCACCGCGACAGTGCATGAGGAAGGTGTGCAAAATGATGCCCGCTCGCTGGTAGACGGCAATTCTGATGCGGTGATCGCTCATGAACTGGCGCATCACTGGTTCGGCGATTATGTAACTGCTGAAGAATGGGGGCAATTACCCTTGAACGAATCCTTCGCCAACTATGCCGAATATCTTTGGAGCGAATATAACGATGGCCGCTTCGAGGCGGATTGGGGTAATTTGCAGGAAACGAAGGAATATCTGGCAGAATCGGAAAACAAGCAGGTACCGATGATCCGCTACTTTTATAAGGATCGTGAAAATATGTTCGATGCGCACTCCTATGCCAAAGGAGGCCGTATTTTGCATATGCTCCGGTCGTTGGTAGGAGATGACGCATTCTTTGCGGCATTGCAGCTGTATCTCAAATCGCATGCGTTTGGCACAGCTGAAATTGACGAATTGCGTATTTCTTTCGAAAAAGTGACGGGTCAGGACCTGAACTGGTTTTTTGACCAGTGGTTCCACCGCCCCGGACATCCCGTGTTGAAGATCGATCAGCAATTTGTGCCGGCGCAGTCGAAGGTGGTTTTGAAAGTAAAACAAACGCAGGACACGCTGGCTACAACGGTTTACCGGCTGCCGACGAAAGTGGATGTGTGGGTTTCCGGCAAAAAGAGCCGCTACGATGTCGTGGTGGATAAAGTGAACCAGACGCTGGAATTCCCTGCTGCGAAAAAGCCCGACCTGGTGGTATTCGATGCCGATGCGAACCTGCTGGCGGTTGTCGAGCATGACAAGAATAGGCCTGAAATGGAGTTCCAGTATGTGAATTCCGACCGTTTCCTGCATAAGTATGAAGCATTGTCGTCGCTCGAAGGTGCTTTGGCAGATACTACGGCACGTAAAATTCTGGTGAAGGCTATGGATGATCCGTTCTGGAAATTGCGCCAAATGGCGATCAGTAACTTCGCTGAATATGCAGGAGAGGGTTTTGCGGACATTGAAAAAGTGATCCAGAACCGCGCGCAAAAAGATCCGCACCCGCAGGTACGTTCGGAGGCGATCATTACGCTGGCTTCATTCGGCGACAATAACAGTGATCCGATTTTTAAAGCGGCATTGACCGACAGCTCTTACCTCGTAGCATCGGTGGCCATTGAGAAATACCTCATGAGTCAGCCCAACGACGCGGCGGAAGTGGCAGCGCAATTCGAAAATTCACCTAATGACGCAATCATTACGTCGGTAGGTAACTACTATGCCGGCCTCGCCCAGCCCGAGCGCTTCGAGTGGTTCCTTACCAAAATGAACGCAATGAAGCCGACGGAGAAATACAATTTCCTGCAAGTTTTTGGTAAATACCTCATCAAATCGAAGCAGGATATCCAGCGTAGAAGCATTCCAATTCTCGAAGGTCTCGCACGCGACAATTCTTCATATTTCGTACGTTTCGGTGCATTCCAGGCGTTGGGGCTGCTGACTGACATTCAAGGCGTAACCGCGCTACGGAAAGACATTCGCGCGAAGGAAACTGAGCCGAAATTGAAAGAGATGTATAGCCAGTTTGGGGATCTGTAACGTTTATGCGTAATGCAACTTGAAGGAGAAGTTGTCAGGGTTTGTCAGGTGTAGTCAGGTATTGTCAAGTGTAGTCAGGTGGTGGTCAAGTGCCTTTAATTTTTAAATTGATCGGGAGCCAAATGCCGTCAGGCATGGAAAATTGGTAGGAAGCGTAACCCGATGGATTGTGTTAAAAATGCCGTCAGGCATGCAACAACAGCGCATTGTTGTTACATGCCTGACGGCATTTTTCAAAATACATCATTTATTTCGATTGCTACCTAAATTTCATCGCTACACGGTTATGCATTGCATTTTCTTACACCAAACAGTGGGTACAATTCCTGACCACAAATGACTCCTCCTGACCACACTTGACCACACTTGACAATACCTGACTACACCTGACAAACCCTGACCCCACATTACCGTCGTCGCATTACTGCGGATCGAGGTAGTAATCCAGGTTTTCCTTCGTAATAATATCGAGCGGCAGGAATTTGATCGCGGGGATCTCTTTTTTGAAAATCAAATGGTTTGCGAGCTGGTGAATACCCCAGTAACCCTGTCCCAGCGGGTTCTGGTTGATCAGGAAATCGATAATGCCTTTGTTGAGATAGTGCTGGTTACGGCCAATCAGGTCATAGCCGATCAATTTGATATCCTTCAATGCATTCTTTTCGAGATAAGCCGCTACTTCAAATGCTTTTGAATTGGTGACGTATATCGCACTTAGGTCGGGATATTGCTTGCGTAGCTCGTCGAGTTGCTTATCGGGCCCTTCTTCATCCGGGAAGTTGATTTCCTTGCTGATCACCCTGAATGTATCTTCCAGCTGCTCGCTTTTGAAATAATTACGGAAACCTTCTTCTTTCGTAATCAAATGCGCAGAGTTGGAAATGTCCTCATTCACGTGTGCTACGAGCACGGTGCCGGGCGAATGCAGCCCGAAACGCAGGATTTTCGCCGCCAGGGACCCACTCCGGTACGAATCCTGCCCGATGTAGCACAGCGGGTTCACATGTTCGATCTGCGTGTTAAAAAGCACGTAAGGTATGCCCATTTCCGCCCATTCCTTGAAAAATGGCAATGCCTCTTTGTAGAATATCGGCGCGATCAGCAGACCGTCGGGATGCTCGCGGCCCACTTCCTTGGCCTTGGAGATAAAAGAAGTGTCGGAATGCGAATTGAATATGAACTTCGTGATGCGTACCCCGTATTGCCGGAGCTCTTTCTCGGCCTTTTCCAGACCGTTGTGCGGTGCTTCCCAGTAGGAGTCGAGGTTAGGGTCGGGGATAAGGGCCGCCAGGTTGAAAGCCCGCTGCGATTTCAGGGATTGGGCAATCAGGTTTGGCTCGTAATTCAACTCTTTAATGATGGCCAGGATTCGCTCACGTACATCGTCGGCTACTCTGCCGCGATTGTGCAAAACGCGGTCCACCGTGCCTTTGGAGGTTTGTGCCCTTTCCGCTATATCTTTGATTCTGACAATTTTCTTTTTCACACTCGACTTTTAATTCAGGGATTTTTCAGTTCCGTTCAGCAAATCTAACAAGTAATTATGAAGATGGGTGAAATAGTGTATTTCTAGTGAAAGGCAACTATATGGAACAAAAATTTTCAAATTTTATTTATAATAAATTTGAGATTTCTGCTATTGCCCATTAGTTTTATCTCACTAAAAAATACTATTTCTAGCAACCATCGTGCACGAGCACATTGTGTGTTTTTTAATGCGTGCTCGAACACTTTTTTAAATTTTGTTAGGAAAAACCGATTTGGCAAGTAATTTTGTAAATAAGATAAGAAAGAAAATTTTATTCTTTAATATTCCTAACACTTAACCTTTTCAGGAATTCATTCATTGAAATTCCTCTAATCCTAAACCTAATGAAGCGTACGGCCCGGTCTGTACGCTTCTTTGTTTTTATTCCTGCCTGAATTCGATCGCTACGTCGTCGCTGTCGACATACGAGGAACAGGTTAATATCCAGCCTTCTGCGAGGTCGCGATCGGTGAGTACCTCGTTCACGCTCATATGTACCTTACCACTCGTGCATACGGCCGCGCAAGAGGAGCAACGCCCGCCTTTACAGCTGTATGGGAGCTGTATTCCTTCGGCCAATGCGGCATCCAACACGGTGGAATGCGCCGGAACGAGCAGGTCGTATGTCAAGCCGCGGAAATCGAGCATGATGCGATGCGGGTAAGAAACAGGTGGCGGCGGGGGCGGGGATGGTATTACAAAGTTCTCCTTGCGGATCTGCTCGCCCCGGAAGCCCATAAAATGTAGGGTAATGCCCGCGGAACGCATCAGTTCAAACGGCCCGCAGATAAAGAAGCGGGCATCTTCACGGTTGAAACGGATCGATTTACTCACCAGTTGTTCCAGCCGGGTGTTGTTAATGCGGCCCTGAATGCCGGTCCATTCCTCCGTGGGCTGGCTGTGGATGTGGACTACACGCAGTCGTTCGGGAAAGCGTGCCTGCCATTCGATAATGTCGTTCCAGAAAAGCGTGTTGCGTATGTTTCTGCTCGCGTAAATCAGCGTTACCTGGCTTTCGGTATCCTGTGTAAGTGTTTGTTTTAAAAGAGAGAAAAGCGGGGTAATACCACTTCCGGCGCCGATCAGTACAATGTCGCGTGCACCCGTATCTTCGTTTTCCAGTACAAACCTGCCAGAGGGGGCCAATACGCTGAATGTATCCCCCGTTTGCACCGTGTCGATCCAGAAGCGGGAAATTTCGCCATTAGGGACTCTTTTGACGGTTATGGCGGGAAATGCATCCACACCGGGAGCCGAACTCATCGAATAGGAGCGCCGCACTTCGTGGCCGTGTATATCGATGAGAAAGGTGAGAAACTGGCCGGCCTTGTAGTTCAACGTACTGCCGTCGAGCGTTTCAAAAATGAAAGTTTTGGCGTCGTCGGTTTCGCGGATAATTTCGCGGAGCTTTAATGATATGGTATGATCTGCCATTTGCCTATCTGGGATTGGATAATGGTAAAGCGGCATGAGGTCGCTGCTGGTTCCAAAGTGCCTCGTATTCTGCGAGGAGTGCCCAGCAATGAGCCTCGCACGTCCAATGCATGTGCACAAGCGGGTTAACCGACAGCCTGTAAAGCACAGGGTTCTCGTAAGCCGTCAGAAGGCCGGCTATGAAAAAGTAAAAGCCCTTGAAATCTTTTGCTGAAAAATCCTCCACCGGAATGCGTTCCGTAGCGCGGCCAAGCCGCATGAGCGATGTGGCAAGCAGGACGCGATCCATAGGGTTACGGGTGTTTTTCAAAAGGTTTTCGGCATCGTTGGCCAGTTGTGCCCAAACCGGTAATAATGCGGCTGGTTTGAATGCGGCCATCAGTCGCGAAACATGGTAGATGATCAGCGGTGTGCGTGGGTACTGGTGCGCGCAACGGAACGGCGCATCGATGTACCGCCGGGTTTCAATCACCGAACGGATGTATTCAAAACTCGCTTCGTCATGTGCATTCAGGGGTAATTTGTAATGCAAAATGCAGTATAGCATATTGCTTAGCACGCTCATATCGAACTCCACATACATATTCTTGCCAAACCACGTGGAATAGGCTCTTAACTGCTTGTACTCGGGATAGGTATTCCTGATCCAGAGCTTGGTGCCATTCGCGTGGAGTGCCAGTTTTTCCTTTAACCAAAACAACTCCTCTTCCGAAGGAGAGGTGGTCAGATAGGCAAATGCAGTGTCGTCGATGTCGTCGGGAATGCGGAAATGCTCGAAACGGTGAAACCAACGGCCATTCGGGAAGTGGCGTGAAGGTTTGGTTTTCCAGAAATTATAGGTTTTCAGGCCGTCTTTATTCTGGAAATCGGGATAGTTGGCAGTTACCCGGCTGCGGATAGCGTCGATTTGCGCCTGACTTTCGGGACTGCAATATTTTCGAATGGATTGAAGCGTGAATGCCGTGATCGCCGAGAAGAACATCGTCGTATCGGGTCGCCGATAGCCGAGCATGGAGTTGGACCGCTGCGCCGGGAAAATGCCTTTGGGAAACAATGCATTACCGGTCGATTGTAATGCTTCAATGCGGTCGATAAACTTTTCGAGCGGTGGCTTCATGCGCCGAAACTAACAAAACACATCATAAAAAGAAACCCTGCCGGGGTGCGGCAGGGTTTTCAATGTATATGTATGAGGCATTAAACGCCTTCGGCTACTACTTCTTTCACATCAGGCACCATGCGGGTGAGCAAGTTTTCGATACCGGCTTTCAGCGTGAGTGTCGACGACGGGCAGCCGCTGCAAGAACCTTGCAAAAGTACCTTCACCACGCCCGAACCTTCGTCGAACGAATGGAAGTTGATCGCGCCTCCGTCCGATTCAACGGCAGGACGTACATATTGATCCAATGCGGCTTTGATTTTCTGTACCGTATCGGAATCCCTCGCATCGACGATCAGCGTATTGCTATCGATCGTTTTTTGCTCGAATACCGGGTGGTTTTCTTCGAAATAAATCTTGATGAATTGCTTCGTGTCGCGCAGCACCTCTTCCCAGGCAATATCGTCGCCTTTGGTAATGGTAATGAAGTTGCTTGCGATGAACACGCGTTTCACGTGCGGGAACTGGAAGAGGTCGGCCGCGAGGGGTGACGACTTGCCCTCTTCCAACGCAGCTTCCAGTGAAGGGTAATCAAACGAAAGGCCGTCGGGTACCAGCTCGAAATTCAGGACGAACTTCATCGAGTTGGGGTTGGGGCTCAATTCGGTATATACAAAAATAGGTCGTGACAACATTGGGATGGTCGATAATGATAGGGTAAAACAACTTTCCGGTTTAGAGAACACCGAATGCGGCCTTTTGGTTTGACCGCGGGCGCATTAGCCAATAAAAAACCCGTCAAACTGTTGCCTGACGGGTTCTTTTAACTTCTTTGGAAGTACTGACGGTGCGTGGCTTACGCTTCCGCAGCAGCTTCAACCGCGATCGGTTCGATGTGAACGTAAGATCTGTTTTCACGGGTCTTGCGGAACACTACGTTACCATCAACCAATGCGAACAATGTGTGGTCGCGGCCGATGCCTACGTTCTTACCTGGGTTGTGCTTGGTTCCACGCTGACGAACCAGGATGTTACCTGCTTTTGCCAACTGGCCACCGAATAATTTTACACCAAGACGTTTACTTTCCGATTCACGTCCGTTTTTCGAGCTACCTACACCTTTCTTATGTGCCATGATATCTTATACTTAAATTGTAGTTTCCTGTTTTGAACTGTTTCAGGCTTCCGCCAAATGCTTAGGCAACGATTTCGTCGATGCTGATTTTGGTCAGATACTGACGGTGACCGTTTTTCACACGGTATCCTTTGCGGCGTTTCTTTTTGAAAACGATCACTTTCTCACCTTTCAGGTGTTCGAGAACGGTTGCTTTTACAGAAGCACCCGCTACTGTCGGAAGACCTACCTGTACTGTGCCTCCGTTATCAACGAGAAGGACTTTGTCAAATACAAGTGCAGCGTTCACGTCACCTTCAAGCCTATGCGTGAAGATTTCGCGACCCTTTTCAACTTTAAATTGCTGACCTGCGATTTCTACGATTGCGTACATGTTAATAATTATATTAAACTGGATTCAAAATTTGAGGTGCAAAGATAGAAAGAGAGTGACAGAATTACAATGTATTAAGCGGAATATTCCCGTTTTTTTAATATCTCGCAGGACCCCGTCCCGATATTCAGGGTAAGGCGCCCCTGGGTTGTCATCATTGAGGACTTACCCGCGTTTGAATTATAAATGGCCGATGTGATTAAAAATGCGCAAAAAGTTACCTTTATATGGTTCGGGTAAACTCCCGCGTTTAGACATGGAGCGTAAACGGTTGCCTTAACAAAATTTAACAGGTCGCGCTTTTACTTTTACCTATTATTGAGGTCATAGAGACAGTAGATTTAGAAAACATGAAGATAAAAGTTAGTCGGTGGGTTTTAATGGTCCTCTTTCTTGTATCACTCGGGCGCCTCGCTCATGCGCAAGGCCAGGGTGGATACCAGGTGGGCGATGCTGTATCGAACTTCCGTTTGAAAAATACCGACGGAAGTATGGTGTCGCTTTCGGATTTTACCAATTCGAAAGGGATAATCGTGGTCTTTACAAGCAACCACTGTCCGTTCGCGAAGGCTTATGAGGACCGCATTATTGCCCTCAATAACAAGTTCGCGGGGCAGGGTTACCCCGTTATCGCGATCAACCCGAGCGACCCCGGAACGCATCAGGACGATACTTTCGAAAAAATGAAGGAGCGTGCTACGGCCAAGCATTATGGTTATCCTTATCTTGTCGATGATATGCAGCAGGTTGCCCGTAAGTTCGGAGCCGGCCGTACGCCACAGGCTTTTGTGTTACAGAAAAATGGCGCGCAGTTTGCGGTGCGGTACATGGGGATGATCGACGACAACCCGCAGGACGCCGCCGGTGTGACGAAACTGTACGTGGACGAGGCCGTAACCAACCTGGTGGGCGGCAAACCTGTGGTAACGACCATCACCAAACCGGTTGGCTGCGCCATCAAGTGGAAAAATCAGTGATTTTGAAGATATTACCCCATGACCAGAATTTTAGCAATCCTCCTCACCGTCGCGCTATTGTCTTCGGGAATCAGTCTCGCTCAGACAAAAAGTAAGAAATTTTCCAACGAAGGAGAGTTTACCGCCAACTGCGAAGGACCTGCGGTGGACGAAGACGGCAATGTTTATGCCGTGAACTTCGCCCGGGATGGTACGATCGCACAGCTCAGTAAAAAGGGGAATGCGAGCTTTTTCGTGACTCTTCCAAAAGGGAGTACGGGCAACGGGATCCGTTTTGTGAATAAAAACACTTTTTACGTGGCCGATTTCACCGGGCACAACATTCTGAAAGTGGATATGATCACCAAGGATGTTTCTGTTTTCGCGAACGAGCCGAAGATGAACCAGCCGAATGATCTCGCCGTGACCGCTTCCGGGCACGTCTTCGCTTCCGACCCGAACTGGAAAGAGGGGACGGGGCAAATCTGGCATATCACACCCGAAGGAAAAGTAAATCTGGCCTTTGGCAACATGGGGACTACCAATGGTATCGACGTAAGCCCCGACGAGAAGAAACTGTACGTCAACGAAAGCGTCCAGCGTAACGTATGGGTGTTCGATCTGGCGACGGATGGTACATTATCCAATAAAAAACTGCTCCACCATTTCGAAGATGGCGGGATGGATGGCATGCGCTGCGATGTGCACGGCAACCTGTACATCACCCGTCACGGTAAAGGCGAAGTGGCTGTATTGTCTCCCGAAGGAAAAGTAATCCATACCATTCACACCATCGGGAAGAAGGTGTCGAACATCTGCTTTGGGGGCAAGAATGGGAAAACCTGCTACATTACCTTGCAGGACCGCGGCTGCCTGGAAACATTTAAAGCCAAAACTGCGGGCCGTGAGTGGGCAATGATGAAAGCTTTCGTAGCCAACAACAAAAAGTAACCGTTTAATCAAAGTAACCGTTTCTGGATTTAATCCGGCCTGCGCGCTTGGAGTTTTAGTCTGTTTTATATTAACTTTGTGTTTCAAAGTACTTTAAAAAAAACTTAAACAATGCTGAGAAACCTGGTCAACTATCTGGAGGGCAATTTGAAAGTGGCACTCCTTGCATTTGTTTCTGCCGCTGCAATGGCGTTATTATCTGTCAGGATTGCCCTGCAAAACTGGGATTTCGTTTTCCTGGCCTGGAACCTGTTTCTGGCGTGGATACCGTTGCTTTTCATTAAATGGGTTTGGGAAATGGAAAAGCGAAAACCGGCACCGTTCGGGATTCTGATGATCTATCTGGCAGTTTGGCTGCTGTTTTTCCCGAATGCGCCTTATATCATCACCGATTTGAAACACCTCCGCTTCGTGCCTGAAAATATGCTTTGGTACGATGCGTTGATGATTTTTACATTCTCGCTGGCAGGTTTTATGACTGGCCTTTACAGCATCCGTATCGTCCACCGCATTATCGCTCACCGCTGGAACGAGCGTCTGGCTTGGTTCGCGATCCTGAATTCGATGATATTGAGCGGTTTCGGGATCTTTCTGGGCCGCTATGGCCGCTGGAACAGTTGGGACATCGTCACGCAGCCAGGTGCGCTCGCGAAGGGCATTTACCATAGTCTGAGGGACCCGCTGGCGATCAAACACACCATTACGTTTTCGTTCGTGCTCATGTTGTTGTACTTTGCGTTCCATATTTTTGCCGAACTGAAACAACATGAACGGACCCATCGATATTCTTAAAGCCGTCCGAAGCTTCCGTTACGCAGGTGCCGGGATTTACAGCCTGTTCCGTTACGAAAATAATGCACGCATTCACCTGATCGCCTGCATTGTGGTGGCCATAGCAGGCGTATTTTTCCATATATCGGCCTCCGAATGGTGCATTATAGTGATCCAGATCGCGCTGGTGTGGGCAGGGGAGGCATTTAATACTGCTATCGAGAAACTGGCCGATCTCGTATCGGCCGACTATCATCCGGTCATTAAAGTAGTGAAGGACACCGCTGCCGCCGGCGTGTTGCTGCTGGCGATTTCAGCTGTCATTGTGGGAGGAATTGTTTTTATACCCAAAATCCTGCTGCTGTTTTAATGGCCCACCTGACTATTTCTGACAATTATTGACTGTTACTACCTTTTGACGCGCTTATGAACCCGAATCAGGATTCTTTGCATACTTTGAACGAGATCCGCAGCCTGATGGAGCGCTCGTCCAAATTTCTTTCGCTCAGCGGTTTAAGCGGGGTTTTCGCCGGTATCTTCGCGCTGATCGGCGCTGGCGCGGCGTATGTTCGCTTTAAAACCGACTGGCTCAGCGATATTCTGGCCCCACTGGGGACGTATCACGGGCATTCGCGCCAGGATGTCATCCAATTTTTGTTTGTCGACGGCATTTGCGTGCTTGTTTCGTCGCTGGCGGTGGGAATCATTCTCACGGTGCGAAGAGGACGGAAAAAGGGCCTTACGGTTTGGAACGGGAGTTCCAAGCGGTTGCTGATCGCCATGCTGATCCCGCTAGCGACAGGCGGGATATTCTGTTTGGCCATGCTCAACTACGGTTTCATTTGGCTGGTTTTTCCCGTAACGCTGCTGTTTTACGGGCTGGCGCTCGTCAATGCGAGCCGGTTTACTTACCCGGAGGTATTTTATATGGGTGTTTCAGAAATCGGTATTGGCTGTGTCGCGTTGTTCCTGACCGGTTATTCGCTGATATTCTGGGGAATAGGCTTCGGCGTTTTGCACATCGTTTATGGCCTCACGATGTATAACCGGTACGAGCGGGAGAAGTTGCCAGGCGGAAAATCACCTCTTGCAGTGGTGCTGTTGATACTGGCCACGGGCTCGGTTTGTTCTGCGCAAATACGGATATCATCGGACAGTACTGCTTCCAAAGCGAGAAAATGGTACGATAAGGAGACCATTTATTTGAGAAATGGGAATAGTTTTGTCAAAAACAATGTCGTTTATGCCGGACAAAAGGCATTGCGCAATGAATTTATGGTTTCGCCGGAAGGCCTCGGACTGTATCTGAAATCCAGGAGAACGCGCGGCATAGGCCTGGCCATTTCGCTGGCCGGATCAGCTGGCTCGATTATATCGTTGCTTTCGGGTAACCGCGATAATTTGAAAACTTTTTTCTGGGTGTCGGTCGGAACGGGCCTGGTAGGCTCCGGATTTACTATGGCCGCCAACAATCAACGCGATCAGGCGGTTTGGATCCGTAACCGGGATGCCATGCTGTTTCTGGAAGCCAATCAATAATAACTCGACGTCCGCGTCACAGGGAACCTGTAATGGAGTGGTTAGAAAAGTTTAATAAGGTATTTGAAAGTAAGATCAGGCTTGGGCTTATGTCCGTGCTCGTGGTCAACGATTCCCTGAGTTTTAATGAATTGAAAGAATTGTTGCAGCTCACCGACGGCAACCTCGCCTCGCATTTAAAGGCGTTGGAAGAAATCAAATACATCGAATTCCAGAAACAATTCAACGGCCGCAAGCCGCTTACTACCTACAAAGCAACCGAGGATGGGCATAAAGCATTTACGGAGCATTTGCAGGTGCTGGAAAATATGATCAGGCAGAATTTGTGAAAAGGAGGAAGGAGGAAGGGGAGGAAGGAGAAAAGGAAAAATGAAACGGGGTGCTACTTTTGGTAACACCCCGTTTTATTTATAGGCTAGCCTGATTTTAGAATTTCACAGGCACTGAAAACCCAACTTTATCCCATTGGAAATCCAGTGAGTTGTCTTTTACTGTGAAAGTCAGTTTTTCTTCCGACGTAGGGTAGTTCTTGTTAGGAACGGTGATATGCGCTACGTCTTTGGCTTTGTGCTCTTCGTATTTGTAAGCACCCCACTGGCCGAGCTGGCTGTTCAGGATGAGCGTCCATTCTTTTTCGTTCGGAGTTGCGAACAGGGTGTAAGTGCCTGCTTTAATAGCCTTTCCGCCGAATGTGGCGTCTTTTTTGAAGGTGATCGTGGTAGCGCTGTCAGCACCGATACGCCATGGCTTGCCGTATGGTTCGAGGCTGCCGCTTCCGGCTTTTCCAAATAATACACGGCCTTTTTTAGATGGCTGGCCGTACCTTACGCTTAAATTCTTACCATTGGCGGTTACGTGCGGACTTTGCGCGGATGCCCAGGTGAATGCGATCAGGGTGAGGAAAAGCGATAACAAAGTGGTTTTCATAAGTCGTGTAGATTTTGGTAAATGATTGATGGTTCAAGAAATACGAAGCAGCAAGTAAGGCATTCGATCGTTGTGAATCAAGCGGCTTGTAGCCAAAACCTGCGGATTAGCTACTCCGTTAACAGAGATTAACAATTGCGACCTGCAAACGGTGTTTTTTGTGATTTCGGTTTATATTTGAATAATGACTTCTGAAACAAACCCATCTGTTAGAACCCGTTTTTTCGACACCAAGATCGAATTCCTGAAAGGCGTAGGGCCGCAAAAGGCCGCATTGCTGAACCAGGAACTGAATATCTTTACCTTCGGCGACCTGATTCAGCATTATCCTTTCCGCCATGAGGATCGTAGTGTTTTTCACCGGCTCAGCGAACTGGCCGAAAATATGCCCGCGGCGCAGGTGAAAGGGCGTTTGAAAGATTTCTCTCTCATTGGTGAGGGTAACAAAAAAAGGCTCGTCGGGCAATTTCAGGACGGAACCGGTTATCTGGAACTCGTTTGGTTTCAAAGTATTGCGTGGTATGAAAAGTGGCTGCGGCGGGGCGGGGAGTACATTATTTATGGAACACCGGTGCTCTACGGTGGCAAATGGAGCATTACCCATCCCGAAATAGAGGTCCTGACACCCGAAAATTCCGCGGCAGGCTATTGGCAGCCCATTTACCCGCTCACTGAAAAACTGCGCAAGAAGTTTCTCGATAGTAAGGCGCTCAGCAAAATGATGCGTAGCCTGCTCGAAATCGCGCATACGCATATACGTGAGACATTACCGGCGCCGCTCGTTGAAAAGTACAGGCTCGTTTCCAAGGCACAAGCCCTCTGGCATTTCCATTTGCCGCAGGACGCCCGCACGCTGCACCAGGCGCAGCGACGGCTGAAATTCGAGGAGCTGTTTTATAACCAGTTCCGGTTAATCAAGAATAAGCTGCTGCATAAGACGGAGTATCCGGGATTGATTTTTGATAAAACAGTGCTGGTGAAGGAGTTTTATGAGCAGCATTTGCCTTTCAAGCTCACGGGCGCGCAGATACGTGTGTTGCACGAGATCCACGAAGACCTCAAAACGGGCAAGCAAATGAATCGCCTCCTGCAAGGCGATGTAGGTTCGGGAAAAACGATTGTTGCGTTCATTACCATGCTTTTTGCATTGGATAATGACGCGCAGGCGTGCCTCATGGCGCCCACGGAAATCCTCACCGACCAGCATTATCAGGGCCTCAAAAAGTTTGCCGACCTGCTCGGTGTCAACATTGCGAAACTCACGGGCTCGACAAAGAAGAAGGAGCGGGACATTATTCACCGCGAGTTGCTGAACGGTACGTTGCATATCATTGTAGGTACGCATGCATTGATCGAAGACGCGGTGCAGTTCAAAAACCTGGGCCTTTGCATTATCGATGAGCAGCATCGCTTCGGTGTTGCCCAGCGAGCCAAACTTTGGGCCAAAAACAAGCATATCAATCCGCATATGCTCGTGATGACAGCCACGCCCATCCCGCGTACGCTGGCGATGACATTATACGGCGACCTCGATATTTCGGCCATTAATGAGCTCCCCGCCGGTCGGAAACCCATTAAAACAGTTCACAGGTTCGATAAGCATCGCTTGTCAGTTTTCGGATTTTTGAAGGAAGAAATTGCCAAGGGGCGGCAAGTATACATGGTATATCCGCTCATCGAAGAATCCGAGAAAATGGATTTGAAGGACCTGATGGATGGTTACGAAAGCGTGGCAAGGGCCTTTCCCGGCGTGCCGCTGAGCATTGTGCACGGCAAGATGCGTTCGCAGGACAAGGACTTTGAAATGTCGCGGTTCGTGCGCGGCGAGACGAAAATCATGGTCGCTACGACGGTGATAGAGGTCGGTGTGAACGTCCCGAATGCCTCGGTAATGGTGATCGAGAATGCGGAAAGATTTGGACTGTCGCAACTGCACCAGTTGCGCGGCAGGGTAGGGCGGGGAGCGGAGCAGTCGTATTGTATTTTAATGACGGATTACAAGCTCAGCAAGGATACCAAGCTGCGTATCGATACGATGTGTAATACCAATGACGGTTTTGAAATAGCGGAAGTGGATCTGCAATTGCGCGGCCCGGGGGATATTTCGGGGACCCAGCAAAGCGGCCTCGTAGATTTACTGGTAGCGAATCTGGCGCAGGACGGGGAAATATTGAAGGCTGCGCGCGCGTCGGCAGAAGAAATCCTGACTGCCGATCCCGATCTGCTCCAGCCGGTTCACCATCCCATACGCAATCATCTCGAAAATTTGCGCAAGGAAGAAACCAACTGGAGCCGGATCAGCTGATCAAGGTTTTATTTCACGGATTTCGTTGGCAAATTCGTACGTCTGCGGGCGTGTCACGTGCAATGCGGCACCCAGCGATGTCGCATACGGCAGATCCGATACGTAAACTTTGTGGTTCGGATAACGCCGCGCAAGCAGTCGTGTGAATATTTCGTTGCGGGCAAAGCCACCGTCCACGTAAATCGCATGCACGTCGTTGATATTCACCAGATCGAGTGATACGTAAAGCAATTCACAAAGTCCCTTTATCAAATGATGGTATGCGGCCTCTGCCGAAGCAAATGCGCTGATCTGCCACTCCTGGGTATTTGGTTCGGGGAACGGCCCGTTACCGGTCATGCAGGCCGAGTAGAATTTCGGAGTGTCCTGGTTTAGGATAGCTTCGTCAAATACTACTTTTTTGTAAAAATCAGGTGCTACTTTGAAATACTCCACAATGCGCGCTACCTGGTAATCGTGCTCACGGCCCATAAAGAGGCGTGATGCGGTAACGCCGCTGCCTTCCGGCGTGAGGTAGTTCATGCAGTCGCGTTCGAGCTGGTAGGATGTCAGCGGTTTCGACGCGAAAGAATTGAAATTGATACACCAGGTACCGGTCGAAAGCAGCACGAATGGCTTTTTGACGGCCATGCGGTAAGGGATCAACGCCGACGAGCTGTCATGCAACCCGAAGCCCGATTGAATGCCCTTGTCGCCATGGCGGTAAATGAACGACGACGAAGCGAGTACCGGCGCAAGTTTCTTATGAATACCTTCCTGCTTCACCCACTCGTGGTAGTCCCACATTTCGAAGCTCCACAATGCGGTATGGCAACCCAGAGAGGTGTAATCGCTCACTTTCCGGCCTGTCAACAGGTAAAGGATATATTGGGGTAAATGCAAAGTCGTAGCGATCTGGCTGTAAATCTCTGGTTTGGTATGTTTGAGCCAGTACAGCTGCATCCCCGAATTGAGCATACCCATTGCTGGCGAACCAGTTTGAAGGGAAATGCGCGTTGGATCGCCATAGGTGCTGTAAAATTGCTTTAATAGGTCTTCCGGGAATGGTTTGAGGTAAGAGTACAGCGGCGTAAGCGGACGGTTGGCAGCGTCGAGGTGCACCAGGCTGGCGCCATAGCCGGCCACATTCACCGCCTTGATATCAAATTCCGGATTAGCCAGTAATTCGGCCCAGCGGTCCTGCACCCATTTGGTCAACAATTCACAATCTTCGGTAGGGAAGCCGTCTTCGTCAACTGTTTCTGGGAGGGATTCTGAAAACTCATGAACGATATCATACTTTTCGTTGAAAAGTATATACTTCTTATTGGTCCTGCCAATATCAAAAACCGCTGTTACTTTCATTACTGGAATATCACTTTTTTACCCGGAAATGTATTTTTTCGGTCAATATAGTGACTTTACGTTAAAACCAATACCCTTATCTGTTCTTTTAAAATCTTTGTAAAAAACCGTAAAGTGCAGGATACTTTCAGACTGATTTTTCCAGTATCGGGCGGAACACTTTCGTCCATCTTTTGTAACCTTCCTCGTTCATATGCAGGCTGTCGCTCACGAAGATAGCGCCGTCCGGTCGTCCGTTTTTGAGCATAACCGGCCAGACATCGATGTAGTGGTGATTCTTATCCTTCTTGATGAAATCCTGAATGAGCTTGTTCGCCCTGATCACATCTTCGCGTTTCGCCCAACGCGACGGCGAGGGTTTCAGCGAGACACCATACAACTGGACATCCGGTTGCTTCTCGCGGATCTTTTTCACGAGCGCCACGTACGCGTCGCGCACCTGCTCAGGCGACTTCGGCTTTTTGCCAAACATATCGTTTTCGCAATAGATCACGACTGTCTTCGGCTTGTATTTGGTAATGGTGCGGTCGGCATAATGGATTACTTCCGGCAGGGTAGAACCTCCGAAGCCACGGTTAATGATCGGCAGTGGCGCGAGATCATTCACTGCATTAGGCCATTTGGTAAATGAAGAGCTTCCCGTGAAAACTATTCCGCCCGGCGCCGGCATGTGCTCCGCATCTTTTCTCTCGAATTCCTTGATAGCACCTTCCGAACGTGTGATATCGTAATCGGGCTCCCACGGTCCGGCCAGGTTAGTTGTTTGTGGTTTATGACAGGCGCTGAATGCAGCGAAAAGGACAATCAGAAAGTGTTTTTTCATTACTAAAAAAATGGATATGGCCTTAAAAGCCATATCCACGGGGATTTTAATGATAGACGAATGGATATTTGGAATATTAGTCTTTAAAGAAATAGCGAAGACCGAGGCCTACGGACGGGAAAGTGAAATCAGGCGCGAGCTTATACTCGAATCCGGAATTGTCGACATTGGGCCCCGGGTCAAAGGGTTTGGATTTCCCGAATTTGTAGGAGAGATAGACCGGATTCGAAAATGCGAGAGAGCCGGTAAGCCACCATCGCTCGCTTAATACATAGTAGGCACCCGCTCCAAGTTGCAGGTTGAAAGAAACCTGGTTTGACTTAGTTTCATAATAAATAGACCCGGGATTGGTAAGCGACTTTCCGAAACTATAAACCAAAGACAGTCCCGGGCCACCGAATATCCCGAATTTATCACTGAAATGCTTGTAGAAATTCCATGCGTACCCTGTCCCCAGCGAAAACGAAGTAATGCCATTCCAGTTCACCGACTCGTTGGGAAGGTCATAGTTTTGCTTGCCACCTATCAACGAACTTACAATGAGCCATTCGCCCGTTTTAGTGCTCGTTTTGAATTTCCCCAGGCCGAGACTAACATTATAGGAATAGCCAGTGGATGACCGGTTATACTCAGAATTCTGGTTAGAGAAGCCCACCCCCGCATTGCCGGAAATGAAACGTTTGCCTTCCAACTGGCCGAATGCCGTCGATACTGATACGATGATCAGCACAAGAATGTATGTAGCAGTATTTTTCATAGCTATTTAATTGGATTTTTGAAGATACCATGCTGCACGTACCCCGAAGTAACTGTTAATGCCGGATGTGATGCCCGCATTGAAAGTGAATGTTTTTGAATCATTAAAATCAGTGTAATTCGCGGCCAGCGATAACAGCCGCAAATCCGATTCGATGGCAAATCTTGGGGAAATCCAGTAGGTAATTCCGGGAAGCACATAAAGCCCGACGGTGTAACCATTTTCCTTTTCGACAGCATCGTTAGTTTTGGTTTTAGACCAAACGTAGGAACCTTCGACACCGCTTTGAAGGAAAAGCGCCCATTTGGAATTAATCGATTTGTAATGCCTTATAAATGGCGACAGGCTCAGAGAATAATTATTGTTGACGAAATGGTTGAGTGGGCCGGTTCCCTCGTATTTGGTATTTCTCAGCACAATACCGGAAGTAAGCCGAAATCCGAACATCCGGTTATCCCTGATCATCCAGCCGGTTTGCAGCGAGGGCGCGATACCGTGCGAATTGCTCTTGTCGCTGTATTCGACGGGCCCGGAGGAAGATTTGCTTCGCGCCCCATCACCTGATGCGCCAATCGTCGCGCCGAAGTGTGTCGTCCCTTTTTGCAACTGCGCCTCCGCCTGGCCTGCCAGCAGCAGCATTCCCGGCAGTAACAATAGAAAAAGTTTTTTCATGGTCCATAAATTTAGTTTGCACCTAATTTACTAACCATAATGTAACCACCTAATCATTTAGGTTTATTTAACAAAAAGAGGCAGCCAATGCGCCTGGCTGCCTCTAAGAATTACCGATACCAAATTTAACCTAACAGTCTTTGGGGCTTTAAGCTGTAAGCCATAGGCTATAAGCTGATCCCCCTTTTATGTCTTAGTGCTTCTAGCTTACAGCTTAGAGCTTAAAGCTTAACAGCCTATCGTCTAAAACACCCCTTGCCAGTTACCCTGACGGTAGTATTGTAACAATCTCTGTTGCATCAGGTAATCATATTTTGCCTGAATAGCGATACCCTGGGCCTGTGCGAGTTTCGCTTTGGAAAGCGTGTACTCAAAAATGCTGGATACGCCTGCATTGAACTTGCTTTCAACCACCGCGAATGCTGCTCCGAGCGATTCTACCTGTCCTTCTGCCGCTGCATGTTTGTCGGCCATAGCATTCAGGTTCAGTACGGCTGTCTCGATCGCCTGGCGGAGCTGCTGGTTGGTAATGTCCAGGGTATTTTGGGCTTGGCGCTCCTGCACTTTGGCCAGTTCCACACGTGGCCGGGTTACCCAGCGGCCCATAATCGGGATGTTCAGGCCGAGGTTGATGTAGCCATTACGCGTCGCATTCAACTGTTTGAAATAATCGAGCTTATCATTGGTCGAAGCATAGAACGCCCGCACATTGGTGCTGAGGTTCAGCGACGGATAATTCAATGCTTTGATCGACTTCACCAGGTATTTGTAGCTCTGGCGGTTCAGCTCGGCACTCCGGATTTCAGGGAACGTTTTGGAGGCGCTTTCATAAAGCTCCGTCGAGTTGGCGGCAGCAGGTGCGATGTTTTCTTTCGGTATCAACGGTTCGAACTCGATATTGTCGTCGGGTGTCACGTTCATTCGCTGGAACAATGCGAGCCGCGCCGTACGATAATTGCTTAGTGCGGTTACCTGCAAGTACCTATCGTTTGCCAGTTGAGCTTTAATCTCCGCCAGCAGGTTGTTACCGGCGGTCCCGGCGTCTACTTGTTTTTGCACCTTATCTACCTGTTGCTGCGACGATGCAACTTGCTGATCGGCGGCTTCGAGCAATGCTTTTGTAGCGAGCACATTCACGTACCCCTGCATGAGCAGGATGGTTTGCGCATTCAGTACAGCTGTCCGGTTTTCCATTGCCGACTCTTTAAGTAATGTTCCTTGCCGTGTCTGATTTGCCAGTTTCCCTCCCTGGAAAACAGGCATTTGAAACCCGGTACTGATCGAATTGTAGCTGTAAAGCTGGTCTATATACGCATTGGTGTATTGGTCGATACTCCGGCCAAGGTTAAGGCTTTGGTCGGCCGTAATAAAAATCTGAGGGAGAATCTGTGACCTTGTCTGCCGCAGCTGTGCCTGCGCCGCTTCCGCTTGCAATGTGCCTTGCTGGTAAAGGAGGTTGTTTTTGGCCAGCAAGTCCACGCAATCGGCGAGGTTCAGCCTGGATTGAGCCTGCCCGAGTAACGGCAGGAGGCAGAAAAGTAAAATAAAACGTTTCATGGCTAATAGATTGAGTTAGGTTACGCCAGCCATCCGTCCTTCAACCGGACGATCCGGTTGCCGTAACCTGCATTGGTTTCCGAGTGAGTTACCTGAACGATGGTGACTTTATCTTCCTGGTTAAGTTTTTGAAATAATTCCATGATCTCGATCGCCTGTTCCGAATGCAGGTTGCCGGTCGGTTCATCGGCGAAAATCACTTTCGGGTTGTGCACGATAGCACGGGCGACACCTACCAACTGCTGCTGGCCACCCGAAAGCTGATGCGGGAACAGGTCTTTCTTGGCAACCATATTGAAGCGGTCGAGCAATTCTGCTACACGGCTCTTGCGCTCCGACGACGACGTGCCTTTATACAAAAGCGGCGTCTCAATGTTTTCATAAACCGTCAGTTCGTCGATCAGGTGATAGGCCTGGAACACAAAACCGATGTGGTGGCGGTGCAATTCGGTGCGTTTCTTTTCGGAAAGTTTCTGAACAGGCTCGTCGAGGAAAAGGTATTCGCCTTCGGATGGCTCTTCGAGCAAGCCCAGTATATGTAACAGGGTGGATTTGCCGGAACCCGAAGGCCCCATGATCGACACAAATTCACCTTCTTTAATGTTCAAATCAATGTGGCGCAACACGTATGTTTTGCCAAAACCTGCCGGGTAATATTTGGATATCTTTTCTAACTGGATCATAAAAAATTGGAGTTTGAGATTTGGTATGTAATTACGGACAACCTGTTTTAAAAACAAATGCTTACATCCGCGTCTCTTATGCCAGTCCTATTTTAAAAAGCCTTGCCAAAAGTGTAAATCATTGATTTTTAGATTATTTTAAAATGATCGTGATAAGCGTGCGTCCGATACCGTACAAAATGTGTACGCAATCGGACGCGTTTCGGACACGGGAATAGCCGTTCGGAAAAGGGGTTATTCAGCCCTTAAAACTTTCACAGGATTCGCCGCCGCTGCTCTCAAAGCCTGGGCGAATACCGTAAACAATGCCAATAGGAGTGCCAGCGCCCCGGAGCAGGCATATACCCACCATGGTAGGCCGGTATGGTAGGCAAACTGACTGAGCCATGATTGCATCAGATAATGGCCTGAGACTGATGCAATGAGAATGGCGATAAAAATAATGCGGAGGAAGTTTTTGGAAAAACCGAAGGCAATATCATAACCTGTCGCACCCAACACGATCCGGACGCCTGTCTCGCGCCGGCGTTGCGCGATCGCAAGATGTGCCATGCCGAATAGCCCCAGACTGCAAACGATTATTGCCACGATGGTTGCCAGGGTGATGATCTGTTGCCAGCGAAGCTCCGTCGCATAGGCGCGGGCGTTAGCGTCGTGCAGGAAGGTATAATCAAAAACGGCGTCGGGTAAAACCTTTCTGAATGTTGTTTCCAGCTTTCGAACGGCATAATTTTCTTTGTTTTGGGCGATTTTAACCCATAGTTCCCCACCCCCGTAATGCGTGCTCATGGGCATGATCATGGGCCCGATGCGCTCTTTAAGCGAGTTGAAATGGAAGTCGCCGACGACGCCGAGAATGGTCAGCTCCTGCCTGCCGAAATAGTCGTCGGGAATTAATGTTTTACCAATGGGATCGGTCATACCCGCTTTTTTAATGAAGGCTTCGTTCACCAAAACACCGAATTTTTTGTCCGAAGCAAAAGTGGGGGAGAAGTTGCGGCCTCGCAGCAGTTTCATTTCCAGCATCGGGAGATAATCGGTGTCGACCGTACGCACATTAGTCAGCAATTTTTGCCCCTTCACGACTACATCACGGTTGCCAAATTCGCCTGCAAGCGAGACCGCTCCGAATGCGGGATCGTTTGCGAGTTCGTTTTGAAAGCGGATATGAACCTGCTGAACATCCCGCACTCCCTGAATGGTTATTTTGATGATCTGATCGGGATTGTAACCCAGGTTTTTGGACCTGATGAAATGCATTTGCCGGTAAAATACCACACTCGCGATGCCTAGCAGCACGGCCATTGCAAACTGAAACACCATCAGCACATTCCCGGCCGGATTCCTGCCTGCAAGCCGGGTTTTAGAGTAAAGCGTTTCAATCGCTGATAGCCTGGAAATCAGCCAGGCAGGATAGAAAGCGGCGCAGGCGATATTTACTACGAAAATAAATACCACCCAGCCTATTAGTCCCGGTTTGAGGAGTTCACCGAGCGCAATTTGTTTTTGGGACAGGTGGTTAAATGCAGGCAGTAATAAAACTACAACCACGAAGGCAAAAGCCACAGAAATGCCTACCAGGATCGCCGATTCGCCGAGAAATTGCATGGCGATCGCCCCACTGCTACTGCCGGTGGCCTTGCGTATCCCGACTTCCTTTGCGCGCTTCATCGAGGAAGCAATGTGGATGTTGATAAAGTTAATACTCGCCATGATCAGAATAAATCCGGCTATACCGACGAAAATATAAGAGTATTCGGGCCTGCTTGTATTCACAATGCCGGATTCGCCATTCTGGTTAGGAATTGCCTGCGTGTTCAGGTGAATGTCGGTCATTTTTTGTAAGCCGTAGGTAATGCCGGAGGCTTCGGGATGATCTTTCAGCTGGGTTTGGGCCAATGCACCCGCAATTCGGTTGAATTTTCGGATTACCCGGCCGGGGAACGCGTCGGGGCGTAACACTACGAACGTTCCCAAATAGGCATTCAGCCAGCTCGTGTCGTCGAATGAGACCTTCATGAACTCGAACGGGAAAAGTATATCGAACTGAATCGAGGAATTGCCGGGGGGATCTTCTGCCACACCCGTGATGATCAGCGGTTTCCCGATCCGCATCGCAGACGGGTCGGCATCCATTTGCAGCAACTCGCCCAGTACATCGGTGCGGTTAAAGAACTTCAGCGCCGTACGTCTACTAATGACTACCGAATTGACGTTTCGCAGTGCGCTATGGGTATCTCCATGCAGTAACGGGAAGGTGAACACGTTAAAAAATGAAGCGTCCACAAAAAGCAATTGCAATTTGAATGCATTGTGCTCATGCCGCACATCTCCGTAAATGTCGCCGCCCATCACGCGTGTGAAATGGGCGACCTCGGGCATGCGCGCCTGGAAGGCCGGCCCCTGTACTTGTCCTGTACCGCCCGACAAAATGAGCTCGCCACGCTCGCGGTAGGAACTGGTAATGCGGTAGAGATGGGGATTGTTACGATGAAATCCGTCGAAACTACGTTCGTCGCTCATGTAGATCACCGCGAAAAGCATGCAGGTAGTACCTATTGCCAAACCGATGACGTTGATCGCTGCATACAGCCGTCCCTGCCAGAGCTGACGCGCTGCTATTTTCAGAAAAGTTTTGAACATGGATTTTTATCAGGAATGAACTTCCATTTTGTAGCCTATGCCGTGTATGGCGGTAATTTTGATTTGCGGGTCGGCCGCGAGCATTTTGCGAAGGCGTGATACGAATACATCGACGCTCCTTCCGACGGTGACGCCTTCATCCTCCCAAACCGATTTCAGGATCGCGTCACGATCCAGTACCTGGTTGATATTCCGGGCGAACAAGGCGAGTAACTTGGCTTCGCGGAATGTTAATGTTTGCGTGGATTGGCTGTTGTAGAGGGCCTGGTTGGCGGTATCCAGCCAGGAGTTACCGAATGCAATGCGCGAATGCGTAACCGGGGCTTCCTGCGGCCCGGCTTCCGGCCTTTTTTTGTTCCGTGAACGTGTCCAGGCGATAAAGCCAATACCCGCCAGCGTACCGCCCACCGTCACCAATAGCCAGGTGTTACCCGCAGTCTGGGGTTTGGTGACTTCCGGTGTGAAGCGAACTTGCAGCGTATAGCAACCCGCTTCGCGCGAGCGCCCCCTGCACGGCACCCCGCCGGGTTGGTTGAGATCGAAGAACTGGTAGCCGAGCCTCACTTCGCCGGTTTCGCAATTCAACACGGCGACGCTGTATGGCTGGTCGATGTGGTAGGAATCGAACGAGCGTTGTAACATTTCGGGCAGTTTATCATAGTCGAACATATGCTCCATCTGCACTAAAAACGTGTGGGCGTCGGTTTGCCTCACCGGCGGGATCTGCGAGAGCGAATCGCCATTGGCCCTGAGCAGAAGGTCGACCGTCCTCCGAAGCGACAGGTTGACATTTTCGGAGAAGCGCACGGCGTCGCTATTGGCAATGGCCGGACGTACCGCGCATACGCATGTCACGAACAGGAATCCTCCGAAAATTGCTTTGAAATACCGCATCATAAAGCCTCGAACCAATAACCAAATTTAATGAATTTCAGCAATTGTCCTTTTTTTGCCTTAAAACATAAAACCACTGGAATCGCGGGACGATTTGCGTCTTTTTGATGACGATAACCTTCCTCGCCGAGGTATTGTGCGGTTTGACGGGATCGATAATGAGCTGGTCGCCAGCCTCGGCGAATTCCAGAATATCGTGAATTTCGGAGCTCCACACCGCAAAGTTGTGTGCATGGGATTCGGGGTTCACGATCATGTTACCGCGCTTCAGGTAAATCAGGAAAGGGACTGTTGTTTTTTGGTTTGAAACTGAATTGCTTTTCGCGAGTGTGAGAATGCCTTTGGTGACATATGCAAACTGTTCCGTTGTGACCACGCGGCCGTTGATGAGCAAAGAATTCTCGTCGGGTGTATTAGCTGAGTTCGGCAGCGCCACCGACGCTTGCAGGATAAACAACAGGAGTACCGCCGGGATGATTTTGGTTGCTTTGAAGTTCATGTCCGAATGTGTTTTTGGATGAATTTGACTACTTGATCCAAAAGTACCGACACCGGAAATCCACGCGAACAAATGTCTGTAAAACATTGTAAACGAAATGTAAAACATTGATTTTGGCACTTTAACGGCTTTTTATAGCATTGGGATAGTAAATGGGATTAATTTTCAGTTAAAGCAGAACATTCTTCCCGGGGGCCGGTGTTGTTTTTTTGCAACACCCAAACACTCACTTGAAAACAGTAGCAACCAACGATCCGTACGCAGCACTCCGCTATTCTGATTTCCGGTTTTTTGTATCCAATTCCTTCCTTTTTTCCGCTACGATCCGCATTCAGGAAGTGATTGTGGGTTATGAGTTGTACAAAACCACGCACGACCCGCTTGCATTGGGTCTGGTGGGGTTGGCAGAGGCGATTCCGTTTATTATTACGTCGTTGTTTGGCGGTTATGTGGCCGATCAGAAGAACAAGATCACGATCATGCACATTAGTCTGGTGGTGATTTTGCTGGGTTCGGGGATATTATACACTGCATTTCAGCCCGGTGTTTACAACAAGCTGGCGGAGTGGCAGCATCTGGCGGTTATTTATGCTGTATTCGGGTTAATTGGTTTTGCAAAGGGCTTCTATTCTCCTGCGGCAAGTTCGCTCAAACCCTTTCTGGTGCCGCGGGCGATTTATCATAACTCATCTACTTGGAGCAGTTCCTTCTCGCAGGCGGGAGCGATCATTGGTCCGGCGGCCGCGGGTTTCTTGTATGCTTACCTGGGGTTGACCCACACATTACTGATTGTAATTGTCAACTTTCTGGTTTGCTGGGTGTTATTAGGCATGATCAAAACGCGTCCGGAGTTTCCGAAAATCGTGACGCCGATCATGGAAAGTCTCAAAGAGGGTTTCAAGTTCGTCTTCAAAACACGCATTGTGCTGTACGCCATGACGCTGGATTTATTCTCGGTGCTTTTTGGTGGCGTTATTGCCCTGTTGCCCATTTTTGCTGAGGACATCCTGAAAGTCGGGCCCGAGGGGTTGGGGCTATTACGTGCAGCACCGTCGATAGGTTCCATGCTGACCATGTTCGCCATGGCCTATTTCCCTCCAACGCATAATGCCTGGCGTAATATGCTGGTGGCCGTGGCTGGTTTCGGGGTATTCACGCTGGTTTTCGCTGCTTCTACGAGTTTTATGCTTTCGTGCGCAGCTCTTTTCGCAACCGGTGTGTTCGATAGTGTGAGTGTTATCATCCGCCAGACCATTCTGCAAATCTACCCGCCGGACGAAATGCGGGGCCGGGTGGCGGCCGTCAATGGCATATTCGTTAGTTCTTCCAACGAACTTGGCGCCTTCGAATCCGGGGTGATGGCAAAAGCATTCGGCACTGTTCCATCCGTTATGATGGGAGGCGTGTTGACGTTAGTCGTGGTAACCTGGGTTTACTTGCGTTCCAAGGATTTGTTTTCGGTTCGGTTGAGTTAGTTGAAGACGCAGGTTTTTTGTATAAATTGTTTAAATTTATAAATATAAAAATCTATCGACTGACAATGGATATTGCGGCAAAATCAAGCGAAAAAGGCAAGTTGAGTGACTTGCAGATTAGTCTTTTGAGACTATTCGACGTTGGGATGAGCGACGCTCAGACGTACGAGTTGCGCAAGTTGCTGATGGCTTACTTTGATTCAGAGTTGAAAAAGGAATTAGAAGAAGTTCAAAAGGAAAAGCAATACACCCAGGAGGATTTTGACAGAATGCTAACCGATGATGATTTTTTTAAATAATGAATGAAAATTGTTGTCGATACAAATTGTCTGAGGGCCTCAGTACCTCCATTTAGTAAGTACTATCAGCTTTATCGGGAATTCGCAACGGAAAAATTCCATTGGTATGTTAGCAATGAAATTTTGTTGGAATACGAAGAAATCCTCACAAAAACATACTCAGCTCAGACTGCGCAAAGGGTACTTTATCACTTGAGTGTAGCGCCTAATACAGTGCATGCGGAAGCCGCATTTAAATGGAACCTGGTTGCTGATCCTGATGATAACAAATTCTCCGACCTTGCGATCAGTTGCAATTGCGACTATTTAGTGACCAACGACAGAGGATTTAATGTCTTCAAAAATTTAGAGTTCCCCAGATTGAACGTGATTGATTTAGCTACTTTCCTGAAATTATTTTAAGAGAAGATAATACTAGTCGCTCTTCAAACTATTGACCGGATTAGTAATGGCAGCTTTATACGTCTGCGTACATACGAGCGCGGTGATCATCGCTCCAAAGGTCGCCGCAATACCTGCCAATACCTCCCAGCCGATTTCTGCGCGGTAAGCATAGGTTTTCAGCCATTGGTTGCCCAGCAGCATTGCCAGCGGAAATGTGATCAGAACAGCGGCGGCCAGGATTGCCAGGAATTCTTGCAAAAAAAGCATGATCACTTGCAGACTGGTCGCGCCCAGTACTTTTCGGATCCCTACTTCGCGGGTGCGACGGGCTACGTTGAGCGAAACCATACCCAGTATTCCCAGCATGACAATCACAACTGAAAGAAATGTAGCAACACGGGAGGCTTTTTTGAGCTGTATTTCAGACTGATAGAGTTTTTGCAGGGTTTCATCCATAAACACATACTCGAACGGTGCATCGGGCATGAGTTCACGCCATTTTTGCTGGATCGCTGCCATTGAACTGCCGATATTACCCGGGTTCAACCGAATGCTCAGGTATCGGTAAGTGTTGGTACCGCGGACGTCGGCAAATACCAGCGGCTTGATAGGTTGCTGCATCGACTCGAAATGGAAGTCTTTGGCGACACCGACAATAGTCAATGGGCTGGGATAGAAATGCACCCTTACCTGCTGTCCCAAAGCGTCCTGCGCGCTTCTGTACCCGAGCGACCTGATCGCCGTTTCGTTCATGACGATGCGGTCGGGCTGGTAGGCGGTGTTGGGACTTTGAAGGTAATCGCCTGCCAGAAGTTTTACGTCGTAGGTTTGGGCATAGGACACGTCGGTACGCAGGACGGTGGCTAAAACAGCTTCTGTGGAATCCTGGCCAGGTTTGTAGAAGCCAAAATAGCCGCCATTCCCATTCGGGATTTCGTAAGAGAGTGAGATGTTTTTAATCTCTTTAAGTCGGCCGAGGCCGTCGCGTACCTGCTCCATTTTGGTGAGCCCTGCGGGTGTCCAGTCACGGGGAACGCCAAGGGTAACCAACGATTCTTTGTTGTAGCCCAAATTTTTATTGAAAAAATAGTCGACCTGCCGTGCCACAATTCCCGCCCCGGCAAACACGAACAATGCGATGACAAACTGCACTGCAACGAGCAATCGCCTGAAAAGAATATTGTCTCCGACCGATTGGAGTTTACCCTTCATTGATTCTACCGACGGCACCCGCGAGAGTACCAGTGCCGGGTACAGTCCGGCGAGCAGTCCTACAAGCACGGCGATCAATATAGGGGCGATGAGCGTGTAAGGCGTCAGCGACCAGAGAGATGCGATTTCTTTGCCCAGGATACCACTGAAAAAAGGTCGTAGCAACTCATACAATCCGAGTGAAATGAGCATCGCCAGGAATGCCAGCAGAATGGATTCCGCCAGAAATTGGCCGATAAGCTGCCGTTTCAGGCTGCCCAGGACTTTCCGCACACCAATTTCCTTCAAGCGGGAGGAGGAGCTGCCGATGGAGATATTGACAAAATTGACGATTGCCATCAGCAAAATAAACAATGTAATGCCCGAAAGGGTCAGGATCATTTTATTGACGATTCCATTATTCGCTTCGCGGTAATACTTGCTGAGCGGGGTCAGGTATACTTTAAGGTTGGCTTTGATGGCTTCTGGTGCGTGCGTTGCGAGTTCCTGGGCAATGGGTTTGGCGAGATCGGCAGGAGTGACTCCGTCTTTCAGTTCGATGAAGTTGACCATAAAAGCAAATCCCCAGTTATCTTCCGAGCCTTTGCGGCCTTCGAGGCTGCTGAACGGAAAGAAGATCTCCGCCTCAGTGGTAAGCAAATGAGTCACAGAATTAAAGGGTGGCTTTTTCATGACCGCGGTGATCTGGTACTCCTGCTTACCTCCCATAAAATTGTGCAGCGTAAGCGACTCGCCGACGACATCCGTCCGACCGAAGTATTTCATCGCCTTGTTTTCTGTAATCACGATCGAATTAGGCGCGTTCAATGCGGTTTGTGCATGCCCGTGCAGGAGCGGGAAGCCATACATCGCAAGCAGGGCGGAGTCGCCGGTCTGCACATCTTCCCTGAAATGCTTGTCGCCGCGTGATACGGCTACGGTAATGGCGTCGTAACGATAGTAGTTGGCGACCAGATTGGGGTAGTCTGTTTTCAATGCTTTCCCCAGCGGGCCGAGGGTGGTAAGGTCCAGGCCCATCTCCGGGTTGGTCCATTTGCTGCGAATGATGTACTGGTTGCGGGCATGAGCCAAATGACGATTGACCTGCCATTCACCCCATACATAGCTCATCATCAGAAACGAAAACGTCATTCCGACAGCCAGGCCGAGGATCGTAACCAGCGTGTAAAACCGGCGTTTCAAAAGATTTCGCCAGGCAGTTTTGAAGTAATTTTTTAGCATACTTCAAAACTAGACGTTTATCAAGATGTTGATTGTCAGTAGGGATTGGTTTAACTTTTTTTAACGAAGGAGGAAGGAAGAAGGGAGAATGGAGGAAAGGGAGGATGGAGAAAGGGAAAATTTACCATTCTCCATCCTCCCTTTCCCTCCATTCAATCATTTCGCAATGTCTCGGCCGGATTGGTCGTCGCGGCTTTGTAAGTCTGTACGCCGATAGTCAGCAGGCCGATGAGCCCCAGGCTGCCGATGCAAGTAAGGAAAACACCGGGGCCCAGGCTAGGATGATAGGTGAAAATGTTGAGAAATAGTGCCCCGAGGCCGTAGCCGATCGGCATCGCGATGATTGCGGCAATCAGGATCAGTTTTACAAATGAACCGGATAGCAGTCGCATGATCTGCGCCGTACTGGCACCCATTACTTTTCGTACACCCACTTCCTTTACACGCTTGGCGATGGAATAGGTGACCATGCCCAGCAAGCCCATTGCTGCGATCGTGAATACGACGAATACCAGCAAATCGGTGATCTTTTGATCTTCATTTTCCAGGTAATCCTCGTAAAGCTGGTCTTCATACCAGGAATACACAAACGATTCATGTGGATGATATCGTTTCCAGGTCCTGCCCAATGCAGTAGCGAGGTGTTCACGATCGGTACCGGCGGCTATTTCCAGCGACAGGACCTTGACTTCCCGCGGATCGAATGCGAGCACCAGCGGTGCCACCGGCAGTTCGTAACGCATAAAACAGAAGTTTTTCACGATTCCCGATACGATTACCTGCGTTTCGTTCAGCAGAATGGTTTGTCCAACGGCCTCTTTGGGATTTTTCCACCCTAACCACTCTGCCGCTTTCTGGTTCAGGACCACGAAATGGACGGTGGTGTCGGCGGAACCAGGTACGTTTTCCCCCGCTACGAATTGCAACCGCATATTCTCGATGAAATTCCGGTCGGCAGCGTAAATGAAGGTTTCCACCGGGTTAGCCGGATTTTGGCGTGATAACGGTGCAAGTTTTGCCTTTCCCGCGTTTTCATTCAAAGTGGCGGAGGTGAGGCCCACGCGTTTGACTCCGGCTTCTCTTCCCATTTCATTGGCCAGAAGTTTGAAATCGCTATCTGGTGCCAGCGGGATATTCAGGATGTTTCTGCGGTTAAAGCTCTCGTTGTCGTTCGCCATGTACTCAAACTGACTGTTCATAATACCGGTACCGGTCATAAATACCAGTGCAACCACAAATTGGATAACCGTAAGCGTCTTCCGAAAACCGAATTTGCCCAGCCCGGTAGGTGCCATTTCACCTTTCAGGATTTGTACAGGCTGGTAAGATGACAGTATTCGCGCAGGCAAAATACCAGCCAGAAAGCCCGTAAATAATGTAAAACCGATAAAGATTGCCCAAAGCATGCGTGTATCGCCCACCTCCCACGTGAGCCAGCCTACATGGATGTACTCCTGCAAAAGTACCAGCCCCAGGTAGCCAAGTCCGAATGCAAGCAATGCGATCACAATGGTTTCGACCAAAAACTGGCTGATTAACTGGAATTTTTTCGCACCTGCAACCTTGCGTACACCCACCTCGCGCGCACGGCTGAGCGACCGCGTGAGTGTGAGGTTAATGTAATTGAAACCCGCCAATACGATAATCATCAGCGGAATAAGCAGGCTAACACCCATTTTCCATATCGGCTCCACGTCCGGATTGTCCAGCAGTCCTTCCCAATCCGGCGAAATCTCCGACAATGCCTGGCTGCGGAATGAATGCGTTTTGATATCCTTGAAACGGACCGTCTTTTGATTTTCGGCGGAAACGCGCGCCAGTGCCTGATCGAGGTCGGCGCGGGAAGAGCCTTTGGTGATCAATGCGAAGGTATAAGTATTGTAGCTGAGCCAGTCATCGTTTTTGATATCCTTGCTCACCAGCGGTAGGGTTGCCATCGATATCACGATATCGGCATCCAGATGCGTCCGGAATTTTTTAATGGGTTTAAAAACGCCGGTGATGGTAAATGTGCCTATTTCGGTATTGGTGAGGGTTTTTCCTACGGGGTTGGCATCGCCGAAATAGCGTTCGGCCATATCGTGCGTGAGCACTGCCGTCCATGGCTCGGTGGCCGGCTTCCCTCTTTCCAGCGGGAAGCCGAAAATTTCGAAATATGCGGGCTCTACATAAAGCCCATAGGTCCGAAGTGTTTTAATACCATTGCTCAGATTCGCACCGAAGGAGCGGTTAATGCGTACGGTCTTTTCGATCACACTTTGTCCATCCGCCAGTTTCGGGCCTAGCGGAAAGGGTGTCGACGCGAGAGAATGCTTTTCGCCTACATTGTCGGTGGCATCTGTGAGGACGCGGAACGTGCGCTCCGGATAAGGATGGAAGGAGTCCTTTTCAAAGCTGCTTTGCACCTGAATGAGCTGCATGAAGCAGAACGACATCGCCAGGCCCAGGCCGGTAATGTTGATGAAGGAGAACAACTTGTGCTTCCAGAGGTTGCGGATGGCGATTTTCAGGTAGCTTTTTAACATAGTTTTTTGGTTTGGGAGGACGGGGAGGACAGGAGAAAGGGGAGGAGGTAGAATTGAGAATATAAAAAATTCTAACTTCCTCCTTTCTCCTTTCCTCCATCCTCCCTTTCCTCCATTTATTCAGCCCTTAAAGCCTTCACCGGATTAGTGAGCGCCGATTTCAATGCCTGCGAACTTACGGTTGCCAGTGCGATGACGATCGCGACGATGCCGGCGAGGGCGAAAACCCACCAGGATAGCGTTTCACGGTATTCGAAGTTTTGCAACCATTTGTTCATTGCGTAAACGGCAATGGGTGTACCTATGGCAATGGCGACGAGCACAAGTTTGACAAAGTCTTTGGAAAGCATCAGTACCACATCCTGCACGCTGGCGCCGAGTACCTTGCGGACGCCAATCTCTTTGGTACGCGCTTCGGCGGCAAATGCAGCGAGCCCGAACAACCCCAGACAGGCAATGACAATAGCCAATATCGCAAATGCCAGCAACACATTACCCTGGCGTTGTTCTGCCTGGTATTGTTTGGCAAAATTCTCGTCGAGGAACTGGAATTCCGGACGTGCTTCCGGGTCGAAAGTCTTGTAAACCTGATTGATATAGGCAAGTGCTTCGGGCGTTTTGGCAGCGTTGATGCGCACATACATGTTGTCCTGTTCCTGCGGAGGCGCGAGCTGGATTACCAGCGGCTCGATCTTGTATTGCAGGGAATAGATATGAAAATCGTTGGTTACGCCTACAACGGTCAGTTCTTTTACATGTCCATCTTTATCCGCAGGGTAGCGCATTTTTTTGCCGATCGGGTTCGGCCAGCCCTGTTTTTTAGCCAATGCCTCATTCACGATAACCGAACCGGCCAGATCGGCAGGCGAATTTTTGATAAAATCGCGGCCTTGCAGCAGCTTGATTTCCATGGTACGCAGGTAGTCCGCGTCGGCCATAAAGCGTTGCGTCAATTGCGTAGTCGAAGGCATTTCACCCTGATTGGTTTCGACAAATAGTGCGGCCGATCCGATGTTGTTGCTGCCGATCGGATTGCTGGCGGCGGCTGAGCTTTCGATCACCGGGTTTTGTCCCAGTTTCTCTTTCAATGCGGCCACCTGCGTGCGCACCTCGTTTTTATCGATGTGAAAAGTCAGGACCTGGTCTTTATTAAAACCCAGATCTTTATGATTCACATACCGGATCTGCCTGTACACAATGCCCGAGCAGGCGATCATGACTACCGTGGCGGCAAACTGAAATACTACCAGCGACTGCCGGAAACCCGCGCCGCCCGATTGGCTGCCTAGCTGCCCCTTCAATGCGATGACGGGCCGGTAACCCGAAAGCATCAATGCAGGGTACAGCCCGCTAAGCAGTCCGATTAAAAGCAGGAATGCGACAGCGATACCGATCGTTAATAAGTTGTTTTCCTGAAAATCAAGGCTTAATGTTTTCTCCGCCAACTGGTTGAAAAATGGTAATGCTGCTTTGGCGAGTAGAAATCCTACCAGTCCGGACAGAATCGTCATCATAAAAGATTCCGTGAGAAACTGGCCGATCAGCTGAAAACGTTGCGATCCGATGGCCTTGCGTACACCTACTTCACGCACGCGTTTGAGCGAACGGGCGGTGTACAGGTTCATATAGTTGATGCAGGCGATAATCAGAATCAGCAAGGCAATAGCCGAGAAAATGTAAACCGTTTTGATATTGCCGTTGGTGCCGATCTCGTATTCCAGATTTGAATGCAGGTGAATGGATGTCAGCGGTTGCAGATTCAGGTGGTAATCGGCATTGTCCATTTGTTTTTGCAAGTATTTGGCATAAAAAGCGGGGAACTTGGCTTCGAGTTTTTTCGCGTCGGTACCTTGTTTTAAAAGGAGGTAGGTGTAAATGTCCCCGTCCTGCCATCCGCCGGTGTAATCTGTCGGGAGCGAACGCAATGCGCTGAAATTCAAATGGGAGTTGGCAGGGACGTCCTCTATAACGCCTGTGACGACATTGGGATAATTATTGGAAAAGAAAACGGTTTGTCCCATTGCCTTCGAAGCGTCCCCGAATATGCGGGTTGCCAGTGTTTTGGTCAGGACGATCTTCTGGGGTTCGCGCAGGGCCGTTGCGGGGTTGCCATAAAGGAACTTGTAGGAGAATATGTCGAAAACGGACGCATCGGTGAAGAAAATGTCGTGCGCATCGACTTGCTTCTCTCCGAACCGGATTTTGCCACCGCCCTCGGTACTGATACGCACCGCCTTTTCGATCTCAGGATATTCATTTTGCAAAGCGGGTGCGAATGGGGCAGAAGTAGGGGCGAGCTTGAAACTGCCTGTCGCCCATTCGGCTTCCTGCGTCACCCGGAAAATACGATCGGCTTTAGCGTGGAAGCGGTCGTAGCTCAATTCGTCGGCCACATAAAGCAGCATTAACCACACGGCCGCGATGCCAATCCCGAGGCCAAGTATATTCAGGCCGCTGAACAACCGCTGCTTGCGGAAGTTCCTGATCGATATTTTAAGGTAGTTGAATAGCATAAGTCCAGGTTTGTTAGTCAGTAATCCTAAACCAATAAATTATATGCCAATGGTATTTTTGGTTGATTATTAGGGGATTATGATAAGGAATATCATGTTGGTTGTTCGCTAACGGACATTCCTGTTCAGCGGCGTACGCACGATAGCGAAAAATTAACGCGGGATTTCCGTCAGGCGAAGAATACGCAATGCCGTCAAAATCCCTAATTTTGCCAAATTCATGATTTTGATGGATTTAATAGTCTTTTTTCTTATTGATTTTAAACGAATAGAATGAGTCAGGCACCTGCTACCTCTCTGCAAGACATTGTTGGGCATGCGAAGGAATACGGTTTTGTATTCCCGTCTTCCGAAATATATGATGGATTACAAGCTGTTTACGATTATGGCCAGAACGGCGTTGAATTGAAAAACAACCTGAAAGCGGCCTGGTGGAAGGCTATGACGCAGCTTCACGACAATATCGTGGGTATCGATGCGGCGATCTTCATGCACCCGCTTACCTGGAAAGCATCCGGCCACGTCGACGGGTTCAACGATCCGATGATCGACAATAAGGATTCGAAGAAACGCTACCGCGCCGACCAGTTGCTGGAAGGCAAGGCAGAACAATATGAAAAAGACGGTGATCCCGAAAAAGCCAAAGCATTGCTGGCCGAAATGGGCCGTTTGCTCAGCGCCGAAGACCTGAACGGTGTTCGCGAACTGATCATTGCGGAAGGTATTAAATGCCAGGTGTCGGGGACGAGCAACTGGACGGAAGTTCGTCAGTTCAACCTGATGTTCAGTACGCAGGTAGGATCGGTGGCTGAGGACGCCAATATGATTTACCTCCGTCCGGAAACGGCGCAGGGTATTTTCGTGAACTTCCTGAATGTGCAGAAAAGCGGCCGTATGAAGGTTCCTTTCGGTATTGCACAGATCGGTAAGGCATTCCGGAACGAAATCGTGGCGCGCCAGTTTATCTTCCGTATGCGCGAGTTTGAACAAATGGAAATGCAATTCTTCGTGCGCCCCGGCACCGAAGAGGAGTGGTACGACAAGTGGAAAGAAGCACGGATGAAGTTCCACAAGGCGATAGGCTTGCCGGTGGAAAAGTTGAAATACCACGACCACGAGAAGCTGGCGCATTATGCCAAAGCGGCTGTCGATATCGAATTCGAATTCCCATTCGGTTTCCGCGAAATTGAAGGTATCCACTCCCGCTCCGATTTCGATTTGCGCAACCACCAGGAGCTTTCGAAGAAAAAACAACAATACTTCGATGCCGACCTGGACGAGAATGGCAAACCTTACGGTAACTATATTCCTTACGTGGTGGAAACATCCGTAGGGGCTGACCGCCTTTTCCTTGCGACTTTCTGCAATGCTTATACCGTCGAATCGGTAGGCGAAGGTGATAGCGCCAAGGAACGTACCTTCCTGAAACTGCACCCGGCGTTGGCGCCGTTCAAAGCGGCGGTGTTGCCATTGGTGAAGAAGGACGGTCTGGCGGAAAAAGCGCAGACGCTGGCCAACTCGCTGAAATCATCATTCCGTACCGTTTACGACGACAATGCGGCGATCGGTAAGCGTTACACCCGGCAGGACCTGATCGGAACACCGTTCTGTATTGTGGTGGATTATCAAACAATGGAGGACGACACCGTTACGATCCGTCACCGCGATTCGATGGAACAGGAGCGTGTCCATATCAGCGAATTGAAAGAAAAGATCGGGTATCAGGTTGCGATCGAGCGTATTCTCGAAGCAATCTGATGATTAATTTTGAATGAGTGAATGAGTGAATATTCTTCCTCCATTCACTCATTCACTCATTCACTCATTTGCTCCCCCCTACCTTTGGGTCGATTGTCTGGCTGGTAAATCAGTATTGGTAGCTATAATGCCGATTATTTAGTAAATAGGCGGTTTTAAGACACCAATCCGGAGTGAAATGATCAACCAGCTTTACGATACTTCGATGAGCCTTCTGACAGACCTGTACCAGCTTACCATGGCTTATGGCTACTGGAAGTCGGGTAAGGCCGAGCAAGAGGCAGTTTTTAACCTCTATTTCAGAAAACATCCATTTCAGGGCGGATTTACCGTAGCGTGCGGGCTGAACAGTGTGATCGAGTATTTGCAGGAATACCGTTTCAACGAAGAGGACCTGGCCTACATCGCATCGCTCACCGGCGGGGACGGCAACCGGCTTTTCGACGACGGTTTCATCGATTATCTCCGCAAAATGGAGTTGCAGTGCAGCATCGACGCCATTCCGGAGGGCACGGTGGTATTCCCTAACGAGCCGTTGCTCCGCATTCAGGGGCCGATTCTGCAATGCCAGCTGCTTGAAACGCCGCTTTTGAACCTGATCAATTTTCAATCGCTCGTAGCCACCAAAGCGGCCCGGATGCGGCTCGTCGCGAAAGAGGATGCATTGCTCGAGTTTGGCTTGCGCCGCGCGCAGGGGCCTGACGGGGGCGTGACCGCAAGCCGTGCGGCATATATCGGCGGGTTCGATGCTACTTCCAATGTACTTGCGGGTAAATTGTACGATATTCCGGTGAAAGGCACGCACGCGCATAGCTGGGTGATGTCGTTTGACACCGAACTGGAAGCTTTTGAAACCTATGCGAAGCACATGCCCAACAATGTGACTTTGCTGGTGGATACTTACGACTCTTTGAACGGCGTCCGGCATGCGGCAGAAGTGGGGAAGCAGTTGCGCGCACAGGGGCACGATCTCGCAGGCATCCGTCTCGATTCGGGCGACCTTGCTTACCTGAGTATCGAAGCGAGGAAAATTCTGGATGATGCAGGCTTCGAAAAGACCAGCATTGTGGCCAGCAACGACCTCGACGAATACATCATGGACAGCTTAAAAATACAGGGAGCGAAAATAAACGTATGGGGGATCGGTACAAAACTCGTCACGGCATTTGACCAGCCTGCATTGGGCGGGGTTTTCAAACTGGCGGCGATCCGTACCGATTCGGGTGAATGGGATTACAAGCTGAAACTATCCGAACAGGCGATCAAGGTATCGACTCCCGGCATTCAGCAGGTAAGACGGTTCAGGGATGCAAGCGGTTTTGTGTCGGATATGATATTCGATATCGAAACTCCGCTGATCGGCAAGGCTACGATGGTGGACCCGTATGATTTCACAAAAAATAGGTCATTCGACGAGTCAGTGCATTATGAGGATTTGCTCGTCCCCGTTTTCGCAAAAGGTCAGTTGATCTACAAATTGCCGTCGGTACACGATACACGAAAGCGTTTGCAACAGCAGCTGGCACATTTTTATAAGGGAATTAAACGCTTTGTAAACCCGCACACCTACCCGGTAGGGCTAGAAAAGGAATTATTTGATTTAAAAACGAACCTGATTTTTAAACTTCGCGCAGGTAATCAGGCGTGAAAACACGAGTATGCAAGAGTTAACACATCCGAACAGCGAGATCCTCAAAGATCTGATTAACTACAAAATGCCTTTCGGCAAATACAAGGATTGGGTCATTGCCGACCTCCCTGTATCCTACCTCGAATGGTTTTACCGTGAAGGGTTTCCGTCCGGCAAGCTCGGCATGTTGCTGGGGACGATGCTGGAAATCAAGATGAACGGATTGGAGTTTCTGATCCAGGGTTTACGAAAAGTCGCCTAAACAAATCGCCCGGTTCCGCATTCGGAACCGGGCGATTTGTTTTAACAGGGGTACTTACTTCTTCTCGGGCATGAGCACCACTTTGATGAAATTATCATCATTGAAATACTTCTGCGCGGCAGCTTTGGTACTGGCCACCGTTACCGATTTCAGTAACCGGTCTTGCTCGAAAATTTCATTCAGGTCGTCGCCGAGGAATGTATTATCGTCGAGGTAATCGAGCCAAAAGCCGTTGGTTTTCAGTGCGGTCTCTGTTTTTCGCTGGGTCTCAGCGACGAATTTCTCGATATCCTTCTGGTCTGCTCCGTTTGTTTTGATCTTGTTGATCTCTTCCTGCGCTCTTTTCACCAGTTTGTCCACATTCTCAGGTGCACAGCCAAAGCCGATGGAGAAGCGGTAATGGCCAGTTGGGAATTTATCGGTGCCTTCTGAAACACTCACGCCGTAAACGCCGCTTTCTTCTTCCCGCAAAGATTCGATCAGTTTGATCTGCAAAATCTCCTGCAATGCCTCGATCTGCACATTGTTTTCAGGATTATAGTCATATTCCCCGCTCGAAACGAGGGTAACGCGGCTTTTAGGTTCCAAACCTTTGTAAATCACCTTCTCGATGCGCCCTTTTGGCGGGAAAATATTCGGGTGGCTGAACGTATCGTCCCGATCGCTCGATGGCAGGCTACCGATGTATTTTTCGATCAGTGGTTTCATCGTCTCCGGCTTGAATGCGCCCACAATCGTAAACACAAAATCCGACGCATCGGCGAAACGGTTTTTGTAAATTTCAAATGCCCTGTCGAGATTCACTTTGTCGATGCTCTCTGGTTTCAACGGCTGACGCTTGGGGTTATGGCTTGTCAGTACGGCATTCAATGAATCGGAATAGACTTTTTCGGGAGTCAAAGTCTTTTGCATGTTTTCCAGATAGGCCTTTTGGTTGGCCAATATGCCCGTTACCACATCCGCATCTTTGCGTGGCTCCGTGAAATAGGCGTATATCAGCTGGAATGTAGTTTCGAGATCTTTTGGATTGGTATTGCCGCCGATGCCTTCCGTGAGCTCGCTCAGGTATGGGCCTGCGCTGGCTGTCTTGCCTGCGAGGAACTTTTGCAGTTGCGTCTGGTTATAAGGCCCCACACCGCCGGATTGAACGAGATAGCTCGTGAAAATACCCGTCTCGCGCTCGCCCGGGAAAAGCGAATATCCGCCTTTGGCCGTCGCCTTGATCAGGATTTCGTCATTCTTGAAGTCAGTCGGCTTCAACAGCACTTTCACACCATTCGAAAGTGTAAGTTCGGTGACGCCCAGTTTGTCGAGCGTTTTTTCACCCGTGATTTTACCAGGAACGGGTTCGGCTTTTAATAACGGTGCATCCACAACGTCGTCCACATAAGCCGTAACATCTTTGCCCGCCTCACTGAGCAATGCACGGATATCTGACTCGGTAGGGAGGGCGTCCTTGCTTTTTTCAGGTCCCATGATCACAACCGCCCTGTTTTTGTCGGTAATATATTTCTTCGCCAACCCGTTGATTTCGGCCAGCGTCACACCGTCCAAATGCTTTTTCACAAACTCGAAATAAGCATCGGCGCCCATAAACGCCTGGTCGTGGAGGAAGTGGTTGAGGTATTCCTGCACGTGATTGGCCGATTTCGTTTTGTCGCGCTCCTTGTAATCTTCTTCAACGGCATTGTAAAAATCCTTCTTTGCGCGATCGAGCTCGGGTTGTGTAAAGCCGAACTTCTGAACGCGTGCATTCTCTTCGAGAAGCGTTGTTAAGGCGGTTTTCATCGAAGCTGCGTCCTTTGCGAGCGCAATGGATGTGTAGGAATCTAGGTTTCCGAGGAAATCGCCGTACTGGCTCGCACCGTAGAGGAACGGCGGATTGGCCTTCTGGGTAAGTTCCTGCATCCGCTGGCCCATCATGGCATTGTACAACTCCTGCGCGAAGTTGTTCCGCACATCCTGCAACGATTTCTCCTTTATGTTAGGCTGTTTATAAATCAATTGAATAAGATTCTGCGGGTATTCCGGGTCGGTCACGATGGCCACTTTGGTGGAACCATCCAGCGGAATATCATAGCGAATGCGTTTTTTAGGATTGACAGGCGGCTTAATGGAGCCGAATTTCTGGGAAATCAGCGCCTCCACTTTGGCAACATCAAAATCACCGACGGCAATCACCGCCATCAGGTCGGGGCGGTACCAATCCTTGTAAAATGACTTGATGGTCTCGGGTTTGAAGCTTTTCAGAATACTGTCTTTGCCTATCGGTAGTCGCTCGGCATAACGCGAATTGTTGAGGATCACTTTCAGGAATTTGTCACGCATGCGTTGTTGCGCGCCGCGACCCATGCGCGATTCTTCGAGCACTACGCCACGTTCCTTTTCTATTTCGGAAGGATCGAGCAATGCGCCGTGGGCCCAGTCTTCCAGCACTTGAATGCCCTTTTCGAGCAATCCGGCGGAGTCTGTCGGGATAGGCAGCATATAGACGGTTTCATCAAACCCGGTGTAGGCGTTCAGGTCGGCGCCGAAGCGTACCCCGGTTTTTTGCAGGAAATTGACCAGCTCATTTTTGGGGAAATGCGTGGTGCCATTGAAATTCATGTGCTCCATAAAGTGCGCCAGCCCCTGTTGCGCATCCGTTTCCAACACCGAGCCTGCTTTTACCGCCAGCCGGAGTTCCGCCCGGTTCTTGGGTTCCGCATTCTTTTTAATGTAGTAGGTGATTCCGTTTTTTAGTTTTCCGGTCTTTACACTGGGATCGAGAGGGATTTTTTGAGTGCTCATGTTCTGTGCGTGCACTGTTGCGACAGAAACTACACCCCATCCGGCCAAGCATAATGCTATGAACGCCTTTTTCATTTTTCTAATTTTAATTTTGATGAAATTCAGGAGGGGCGAAAGATATTGAAATAATCTATTTAACCGGTTCGCGCAGAATGGTTTTTAATTTATCCGGAGAGGTTTTGCGGAAATCGGACAGGTAAATCTCGTGGTGGAGCCCGTTGCGGCCCAATGCATGGGCCGAAATGTAATCGTTCAGTTTGGCTAACGTCTCAGGTTCGTTATCAAAGGGGCCGGTATGCAGCATTTGCACGACTTTCCCTTCCTCCATTTCAAAATAGGAAACCTCCCTGATGGCGGCGTGACCTTTGGCGGTATAACAGGCTTCCACAGCGGCTTGCACATCTTTTTGCTCCACATAATCCGGAATCCGGATCAGGAGCCGGTATTCCCATTCGCTGCGGGGAATCGCTTTCGGGGAGTCGGCTATCGAAATGCCGGCATAACGTTTTTCGTCATACCACCACAAACCTTCCAGTTTGGCTACGACAAAGTCCTTTCCCTGGGCTTTGAATGCGAATTTCAATGCGTATGCCACCGGGTAAATCGCCTGGATCTTTCGCGCAAAATCCGCTCCCGAAGGGTCTCCTTTGCCGGTAATGGACAGGTATTGCGCCTTTTCGATGTGTAGAATCTCGGGTTCGGCCTTTGCGGTGTAGTAACTTTTGAAATGTTTGGTAAGATCCAGTTTTTCCATGGCTGTGTTGGTTTCAGGTTAATAATGACTGCAATTAATGGCCGCTTATTGACAACGGTATGACAGTAGCCCTGGAAAATTTATGGCGCACAGGCCAAATGTGGTCGTGATGAATGCAGGACGTTTCCTATTGTCCTAATAGTGAGCGACGAATTGTTGGAAAGTACCCGGAAATTGCTAGTTTTATAAGTAGGTACCCCCCCCCGTAAGCACCCCGATATATGTCTGAATTTAGAATACCTCGAATACAGGTTGTCATAGACAATGCTGTCGTTAGGAAGTACCTCACCAAAAGCCCGCGCCACATTTTGGTGCTGCTAGTGATCCTGTTTTACCTTGCGCTTGAAAGTTATTACCTTTTCTTTCGCTTCCACGGGCATATACAGGATCTTTCACTATATCAAGGTATCGCCTCGAAAACCATGGAGGGGCAGGTGCCATTTCGCGATTTTCGCATCGAATACCCCATTTTTGCGCTCATTCCCATACTGATTCCGGGCCTTTTGAGCCAATTGGCAGGCGGGTCGTTTGAGAGCTTCGCATGCTGGTTTGTGTTTCAAAATCTGGTATTAGGATTGGTTATGGCGTGGATTATTTCCAGATCTGATGCCAGCGGAAAGGCATTCCCGCGTTTCCTGATCGCGACGTTGTTCGCTTTTCCTATCTTCCTGTTTCGCTTTGATCCGTTCCCGGCTTTGCTCACGTTGCTGGCGATTGTTAACGTTTCACATAAACCGTTCGCTGCCGGAATGGCGCTGATGGTTTCCGTAGCTGCGAAGTTGTACAGCATCGTGCTGTTCCCCGTCTTTGGCCTATACTATGTTTTCAATTCCGACGGGAAGAAATTGCTTTGGCTGATTGCCGGCGCCGGCTGTATTTGCGCAGCTATTCTCAGCTGCATTGCCTGGCTGGGAATGGATGCAGCTACCGATTTCATGCATTACCATCTTCTGCGCGGTATTCAGATCGAGAGCCTTGCCGGCGGGATTTTACTGATTTTGGAACAAACCGGATTAATAGAGCTGGACGTTACGCATAGTTTTGGCGCTATGCACCTTGTTACACCATTGTCGGATCTGGTTTTAAAATGCATTAACATCGCTATGCCTGTTTGTTTTATTAGCATGGCGGTTTTCCTCTTGAGGGCATTTTACAAATCTTTTTCGCTCCCCGGCGGCATTACGTTCCGGCAATTGAATGCAGCAGCGGCGGCACAGATACTGTTATTCATTCTTCTCAATAAGGTGCTTTCTCCGCAGTATCTGATCTGGCTCCTGCCGCTGATCCCCTTTTGCAGATTCAAAGCTTCGGTGATATTCACTGTTGCGCTGATGTTCACGGTTTTGATATTCCCGGGTCATTACTATGGACTGATTTCAAAACAACTGCCGATGGTAGTTATTCTTAACATCCGCAACGGCTTGTTAATCTGGCTTTTGATAGAGCTGCTTTCAGAAATCGCTCCCGTGCGCACGCGAGACATCAGCGCGCCGCCGATTCCATCCGCGTAATTTCTGTCACCTCCACGGTAAGGAAACCAAACTCTTCCGTCACGACGCCGCGGATTTTGTAAACGCCTTTGACCGACCCATTCACTTTGGCGGCCGTCGTGGGAAAATGGACGGTATCGATAAATTGTCCCTCATAATCGAGGAAGGTGCCGAACTGCATCGACTCGCCGCGATTTGTCCGGGTGTTTTTGAGGGCCACCAGGTAGCCATATTGTACCACTTCCTGGTTAATATAATTGTGCAGCTCGCGCGACATGACACTTTTAGGCAATGGATTTTTCAACAGGTTGAAAGGGCTGCAAAGCGGAAAGCCGAGCAATTCGATCTGGTCATAGGCATCATCGAGGATGGAAGAGTGGAATTCCGGCAGGTTAAAATCCTTGATTTCGGTATGGAAAAGTTGTTTTTGAGGTACTTTGACGGGCGTGGTACTCAGCCGGAAATGCGCTTTCCAAAGCAGCGTTTTTTTGCCGATACCTGTAAAGCGGAACGCGTCGATCCGGATCAGGATCGTCAGTTGTTCTATTGAAATGGGCACGCGGTCGAGGAAATCGTTGAGTGACGTGAACGGCCCGTCTTGCCTGCGGGCGCTGAGGATCCTTTCGATCGTTTTGTCCTCCAATGCATTCAGAAACTGCATGCCAAGATAAATCTCGTGCCCTTGGATTGTCGCCTGAGCTTCGCTGTGGTTTACGCATGGCGCATGTACGAGCGCGCCAAGCATGCGTGCTTCGTGTATGTACAGCTCGGGCGCGTAAAAGCCACCGCCGTTGTTCAGAACGGCCACCATAAATTCCAGGGGGAAATAGGCTTTCAGAAATAATGTCTGATAGCTCTCGACGGCATATGAGGCGGAATGCCCTTTGGCAAAGGCAAATCCGGCAAAGCTGGCGATCTGGTTCCAGATCTCCATGGTCATTTCCTCGTCGTAACCCTTGCTCCGGCAGTTTTTGAAATACTTCTTTTTAACGCGCTCAAACTCTTCACGCCCGCGAAACTTGCCACTCATGCCACGTCGGATTACATCGGCTTCGCCGAGTGTCAGTCCGGCAAAATAGTGCGCGACCTTGATCACGTCCTCCTGATACACCATAATGCCATACGTTTCTTCCATCAGCTCCAACAGGCGCGGATGTGCTTCGTTCCGCTTTTCGGGGTGACGGTGACGCAGGATATACTCGCGCATCATGCCGCTTTTGGCTACGCCGGGCCGGATAATGGAACTGGCCGCCACCAATCCGAGGTAGTTGTCGACTTCCAGCTTTTTCAGCAGCATCCGCATGGCCGGTGATTCCACGTAGAAGCAGCCGATGCACTGCGCCTGCCTGATCAGATCGTTGATCTTCGGATCTGTCTTGAATTTCCGGACGTCGTTAATATCAAAACCGGCTGCTTCGGGACGGTTGTAGCGGATGATTTCAAGCGTTTCCTTGATCTTTGCGAGCCCGCGCTGGCCCAGGATATCGTATTTATTTAACCCCACATCCTCGGCAATCACCATGTCGAATTGCGTGGTGGGAAAGCCTTTCGGTGGGACGTCGGTGGCGGTAAAGTAATGCATTGGCCGTTCCGAAATGAGGATACCGCCCGCGTGAATACTCAAATGGTTCGGCTGATTGTTGGTCTGGAAATAATCGGCGTACCGGATCACCAGTCCTGAAAGCTGATCGAGCTTTTTCGGGTCGTATTTGCCATTGCTTAATGCATCGATTTCATAAGCAGGCAAACCGAATACTTTGCCCAACTCGCGTACGGCTGAGCTGTGCTGAAAAGTGCTGTACGTCGCGAGCAGCGCTGCCTGGCCATTTTTGCCGTAAGTATCAAAAATATAGCGTGTCACATCCTCACGGTCGCGCCAGGAGAAATCGATGTCGAAATCGGGCGGATTTTTGCGGTGGAGGTTGATAAACCGCTCAAAATACAAATCCAGCTCGATGGGATCGACATTGGTAATATTGAGCAAATAGGCGATGATGCTGTTCGCCCCGCTGCCCCGGCCGACATAGTAGTAGCCCTTCCGGCGTGCATAATTCACAATGTCGTGATTGACCAGAAAAAATGGGACGAAATGCTGCTGCCGGATCATGTCCAGCTCCTTGGCGATGCGATCGAAGATTTCATCCGTGATGTTGTCGCCGTACCGGTAGCCAAGTGCCTGGTAGCTCATTGATTTCAGCCGTTTGAAATCTTCCTCCTCGTTTTTGCTGAAAACTTTCAGGTTTTGATGCTCGCGTTCGCTTCCAAAGCTGAACTGGATGTTGCATTCGCCCATCAGCCTGCGGGTGTTTTCGAGTATAACCCGGAAGTCTTTTTGTTTGAAATGATATTCTAAAACTTTCGCCTGTACGATCTGCTCGTTTTCCTTGCCCGTTTCCGACGTGGTCAACTTGCTCAGCAGGGTGTTACCGTCGATCGCGCGCAGCAGGCGATGGGCATTGAAATCCTTTTTGTTCCTGAAAGTTACCGGCTGTTGGATCACCAGTCTGTCCATGAACCGGTGCAGTGGTGAATAATGCAGTTTATCCAGGTCCTGCATCGAAATGCCAATGTATTCGTTGGGGCGAAACTGTTCGCGGCGCTCCTTGTTCAGTTTTTCAAAGGGATAAATAAATGCCACATGGTCCATTTCCGGTGCGCGGTCGGGAAAAGGGACGTCCGCCAGTTTCTGGGCCGATAGGTAGGCGTTCAAAGTTTGAAAGCCGATGTTGTTCTTCGCCAGTGCCACAAATTGCTGTGTTACGCCATTGCGGAAATCGATCCCGATAATAGGTTTAATGTCGAACCTCGGCGCCATGCGGATGAAATTCAGGCACCCCGAGGTGTTGTTAATATCCGTCAGTGCGACACAGTCGTATCCATTCTCCCGGCAAAGCGCAAGAAGCTCATCCTCGGGAATCGTCCCGAAGCGAAGGCTGAAATAAGAGTGGCAGTTGAGTAACATGAGTATTTGAAAAACGGAACTGAGTACTTACTTTTGGCGTTACTAACGCGAGTCGGCAGCCTGCAATGATCGTAAGCTTTTCTTCAAAGGAAACCGAAAAAATATGGCTCGGCGAGCGGGTCGGAAAGTCGCCATTGGAAATCCAGCAAGTGGGGAGACGAAAGCTAAGAATGCTTCATAACTCACAAAATCTTGCGGATTTACGCATTCCGCCATCGAACAGGCTGGAAAAGCTCTCCGGAAACCTGAAAGAGTTTTACAGCATACGTATCAATGATCAATGGCGGATTGTGTTCAAGTGGTTAGATGGTAATGCTGCTGAGGTTAGAATTGTCGATTATCATTAAATTTCAATGGAAACACTGAATAATATTCATCCAGGTGAAGTCCTGATGGAGGAGTTTCTTGAACCAATGGGCATTTCCGCTTATCGATTGGCAAAGGAAACCGGTATTCCCCAGACGCGGGTCAGCGAGATCATTAAAGGGCGGAGACGTGTCACCGCTGATACGGCATTGCGTTTTAGCAAATACTTCGGCACGACGCCCAAGTTCTGGCTCGGTTTGCAAGACGATTATGATATTGAAGAAGGACAACATTTGATTTCCGAGGAATTGAATGAGATAAAAGCCTTGCAGCCCAACGCCGCCTGATTATTGTTACGCATTTCTATGCGCGGGAATAATGGGCGGCTCGCCGTTGAATGGATTTCCCATGGCGCCGATATCCGAGATCCCCATCGTGCTGGCCCAGGTGAGGATCTGGTCGCCTTCCTTATTATAGGCGTATTTGGTTTTAATATAATCCATCGCCTGATAGAGGTTGAGCCGCTCTTCGGTGTCGTCAAAGAGATTGATCTGGTAATTCCCCGTCACAAGGTCGCTGAAACTCACCCCCACCAACCTGACCATCATCCGCCGGTTGTAAAGCTGGTCGAAAAGTCGTTCGATATGCGGGATCAATACATGGTCCGCGGACGTGTAGGCGATTTTCAACTGTTTCGAAAAGGTGTTAAAATCGGAATAGCGGATTTTAACAGAAACACAGGAGGTTAATTTCTCTCCCGTTCGTAATTGAAATGCCAGTATTTCCGCCATTGCCCGCACCATCTCACGCATCTTCCGCACATCGCCGGTATCCTTCCCGAAAGTCCGCTCGCTGGAAATCGATTTGCGCTCGTGAAAGGGGACAATAGGGGAGTTATCCAGCCCGTTGGCTCGATTCCAGAGCGCAACTCCATTCTTGCCCAAAACCTGCCCCATAATTTCCATCGGCATCTCCTGGATTGTTTTCACATACCGGATCCCGAGGTTATGCAGCGTCTGGTTCATTTTTTCGCCTACCATCGGGATCTTCTGGACTTCCATAGGTGCCAGGAATATCTTTTCAGTGCCGGCGTCCACTTTGAGCTGGTTGTTAGGCTTTGCTTCCCCGGTTGCAACCTTTGATACCAGCTTGTTGGTAGCCAACCCAAACGAAATCGGTAGGCCGGTTTCACGGATAATGCGCTGACGGAGCTCGCTGGCCATTCCATAGCAACTGTGGTATTTGTCCATTCCCGACAGATCCGCATAAAACTCGTCGATACTCGCCTTCTCGAACACGGGCACACTCTGGCTGATGATCTCACTCACTTCTTTCGATTGTTTGGAATACGCTTCACCGTTTCCGCGAATGACGGTTGCCTCCGGGCAAAGCATTCGGGCCATTTTCATGGGCATGCCCGAATGCACGCCAAATTGCCTCGTTTCATAACTACAGGCGGCTACCACACCCCGGTCGCCTGTGCCGCCTACCAGTATGGGTTTGTTTTCAAGCCGACTGTCCTGCTTGCGCTCTACGGATACGAAAAAGGTATCCAGGTCAAAATGTAATATCGCACGGTCCACTACTGTTTGGAGTTTTTACAAAATTATGGATTTATTCCAAATATATGGATCATATCCATTTTTTAAAAGGAAATATTCCAAAATATTTGTATGTTTGAAGGGTCAAGACATTGTCAACCGATAATCATCACGCATGCTTATGGCTATTGATGAAGAATTCAGGCGTTTCAAGCAGATCAGAGAGGAACTCAACCTGACGCAGGCGGCATTTGCCGAAGAACTGGGTATCAGCGCAACTACCGCCGACATCGAGCGGGGGCGTACGCGTATACCCGGGCAGGTGGTGAAGGAATTGCTCAAAAAATACCATATCAATCCACTCTGGTTGTTTGGAGATAGTTCACAGAAGTACCTTTATACGGATAAAATATTCGTCAACCCGAAAGTGGTGACGGTCGATCAGGCGGGTAATGATAACATTGTGCTCGTCAGTGCGAAAGCAGCGGCCGGTTATCCCAACAATATTGGCGATGCCGAGTGGTTCGAAGCGCTGCCCGCGTTTACAATCCCACTGCCGGAATACCGAAATGCGACATTCAGGGGGTTCCAGGTGGATGGTGATAGTATGACGCCAGCGTTGCAGTCGGGTGAATGGATCTGGGCACGCGCGGTGGATGACTGGGATTCGCTGAGTGATAAACATATGTATGTTATTGTCACGATCGACAGCGTGCTGGTCAAAAGAATCCGGAAAGAAAAAGATTCAACTTTTGTGAACCTGATATCGCTCAATCCGGACTATGTGCCGATCCGCATCGATCGCAACGAGATCCGCGAAGTATGGCAGGTGAACAGTAAATTGTCTTTCAATCTGGAAGAGGACAAGACGGAAATAAGTTTGCAAGGCCTGTATCAGGAAATGCGGGACTTGCGGCAGGAGGTGAAGAAGCTGGCTAAATAGCGCTGCTAAACTATTGCGGATCGAATGGGTCAAGTAAACGCAATTTTTCGATGCCTACGAAATCTGTTGTGTTATGTGTGATTGGCTGGTTTCCAGCTGAATAATTCTATTTCGGTGATGACTGAAAAACAGATTCGGGAATTTCCGGCAATGTCATCCATTACTTTCCCTGCGTAAGGAGGGAGCTGTTGTTGAAGATAGTAAACGGCAATGTTGGTATCCCAAAGATAGGCCTGGTTCATTTGCCGCGTAATCGTCTAAATTCCCGCTCAATTTCCTCCACTGGCTGCTTGGTCATTTTGCCTTTCAGAAAACGGATGGCGCTCGTGTCTTTCATCTGTAGAGTGCTTTCGCGGAGACGAATGACGCTCAGGTTTTCGAGTTTCCTTAAAAGTTCAAGCGCATTGTCGTCGAGAACATCGATTGTGACTGTGTAGTGCATAGTGTGATCAATTTAGTATTTGTGAGTATTCAAAGTTAAATTATCACTATTGCATTTCAAGTGCAGGTTGTATTTTACACCTCTTCCGAGATCAATTGTTTCTCATACAGTTCTTTATAAGCCCCATTCAGCGCCATAAGCTCGGCATGCGTGCCTTGCTCCACAATGCGGCCTTCGTCGAGAACTACGATTTTGTCGGCAAGCTTGGCGGACGAGACGCGGTGGGAGATGATCACGGAGGTGCGCTGGTCCATGATCCGCTTCATGTTGTTGAGGATAATATTCTCCGTGTTCGTATCGACGGCGGAAAGGCAGTCGTCGAGGACCAGAATTTTCGGGTCGCGGGCGATGGCGCGCGCGATCGAGAGGCGTTGTTTTTGACCACCGGAGAGCGTAATGCCTCTTTCTCCGAGCATGGTTTCGTAGCCCTGCGGGAAGTCTTTGATATTGTTGTAAAGATCGGCGTCTTTCACAGCCTGTTCTATCCTTTCAAAAGGCATGTCTTCGGTGCCGAACCGTACGTTGTTCTCAATGCTATCGGAGAAAAGGAATACGTCTTGCGGCACATAACCGATCTGGCGGCGATAACCACGAACGTCGTAGTCCTTCATGGGAATGCCGTCGATCAGGATCTGGCCCTCGGTCGGGTCGTAGAGCCGGCATAGCAAATGGGCGAGGGTGCTTTTGCCTGAGCCGGTCGTTCCGAGAACGGCGACACTTTCACCGGCTTCGACTGTCAGGTTGAAATCGTGCAGTGCTTTAATGCCCGAGTCGGGGTATACGAAGCCGACGTGACGGAAAGTAATCTTGCCATCCAGCGATTTGCTGAGATTTGTTTCGGATACCAAGGTCGTTTTTTCATTCAAAAACTCATTGATCCGCAGCTGTGAGGACGCAGCGCGCTGAATCTGGCTCGTAGTCCATCCCAATGCCATTACCGGCCAGGTGAGCATGTTGACATACAATATAAACTCGGTGATATTTCCCGGAGTAAGGCGGCCATTGATAATTTCCTGACCGCCGACATAGATGACCAGGATGTTGCTCAATCCTATCAAAAGGACGATCATAGGGTAGAAGAACGCATCGACTTTGGTAAGACCCAGTGATTTGGTTTTGAAAACTTCCGCCTCCCTTTGAAAATTACTGTAAGAGCGGTCTTCCTGAACGAAGGATTTAATGACACGTATGCCTGAAAACGCTTCCTGCACATAGGTCGAAAGCGCCGAAAGTTGCTTCTGTATTTCCTGCGAGCGTTTCATGATCATGCTGTTGACTACGTACACGCTTACCGAGAGTACGGGCAGCGGCAGCAACACATAAAGCGTTAGTTTCGGGCTGACGGAGATCATATAAGAAATGACCAGGAAAAAGAGGACAATCAGGTTAATGCCGTACATGAGCGCCGGACCGACGTAAATTCGGACGTTGCTCACGTCTTCCGAAATGCGCGCCATGAGGTCGCCCGTGCTGTGGCGGCGGAAAAAGGCGGCGGGGAGTGTTTGGTAGTGCTGGTAAATATCGTTTTTGAGCTCGAATTCGATATGTCGCGACATGACGATGATCGTTTGGCGTACCAAAAAGAGGAATATCCCTTTGAGCAGCGCCATCAGTAGGATCAGAAACCCATAGAGCAGAATGCTGAACGCAAAAATGTCATACATATCGCTTTGCAGCGATACGCCATTGTAAAGGTAATAAATGTCCAGTGTTTCGATCACGAGGTCGAGCGCGTAACGCACGAGCTGGGCCGGGATAATGCCGAAAAGATTGGATATGATCGTAAAAATGATACCCAGAATGAGGTACCATTTATATTTCCACAAATACTTGTTAAGGGATTTTAGTGCTTTCACCAGTTCAGATTTTTGTCGATGGCGCAGGACGCTTTCTAGCCAACATCCTATTTTACCAAAACGTTGCAAAATTAAAACGACGCGTCCCAATTTTCCGATTGTGAACAAAATAGTCTAATTTTGCGGTCGATTTTAAAAACAACTGTGCAGGGTTACATACAGAATGACCCTGCAATACATGCAGACACGTTCTTTGATTTACTGTACCTTTTATCCAAATAGTATTCCGGCATATGCTGAATAGAAGATTACTAAGAACCAAGGCGGTTCAGGCACTTTATGCACGGCAGCTCACAGCCGATGCGAACCGTTTACTGGCACTCGATCAGATTGAAGAGGCATTTGCTCCTGACCTTAACTCGATGGAGTTTCAGGACAAGAAAAAGCTTTCGGGCATGAAACGGCTCGCGAACATGACACTCGATGAGTTTATTAAAAATGGTAAACCCAACGGAGATGAAGAGCTTCCCGATCGCGTGCTGAGAGTGGCTCAGACAGCCTATGAAGCATATAACCGGCAGACGAATACGGATGGAGAAAAACTCGTTAGAAGGGTTTTGAATGAAACGGAAACGATTTACGCCGATTTCATCCGGATCCTGTCGATGCTGATCGAACTATCACACCAGGCAAAAATCGACCGCGAGCGCAGGTACGACGACCCGGAAGCACCATTCCCGAAAGATTCAGGATTGGATACCAACCGGGTGATCAAGGTTTTGCAGGAAGATAAGGCGCTGGAAGAGGAGATTATCCGCAGCGGCATCAACTGGAGCAACGAAATGAACCTGATCCGGAAGATTTACCGGGAGGGTTTGCGGAAGGACGAAACCTACGAAACATATTGCAAATCGGCGACCCATACGCCGGAGGAAGACCAGGAGATTATCCAGCATGTCCTGCGACAGATCATCCTCAAACACGAGGTTTCACTAGAATACCTCGAACAACGCGATCTTTACTGGGCAGACCACAGCGAGCTGATCCGTAGCCTCGCGATCAAAACATTGCGTACTGCCGATTTGGCACACACATTCCAGCTTGCGCCGCTTACCAAGGATTGGGAAGAGGACAGGGCATTTGTGGAGGAACTTTGCAAGATTGTGGTGAAAGAAAGCGACCAGTACGATGTTTATCTGGAAGACCAGTTGAAGAACTGGGAGCTGGAAAGGATCGCCCTGGTAGACCTAATTATCCTCAAAACAGCCCTCGCAGAACTTATTCATTTTCCTGGTATCCCGGTGAAAGTCACCATTAATGAGTTTATTGAGATCGCAAAAAGGTACAGTACCCCAAAAAGTGGTAAGTTTGTGAACGGCGTCCTGGACGTGCTTTCGGTGAAATTGGCCAAAGAAGGCGTGATCAGAAAAAGCGGACGCGGATTGATTGATAATAAGTAAAAGCTGCCGAAATTGTGGCCGGGTAGAATGGAACAATTTTTGGAAGCCATTATAAATACATGAGCTGATACCCGTTTGCAGCAAAAAAAACAGCAGAAACCATGAGTAAAACCAGTAATACTTTAATCGCATTCCTGACAGGCTGTGCCACCGGTGCGGCATTGGGCATCCTTTATGCTCCCGACAAAGGAGAGGTGCTTCGTACCCAACTGACCTACAGACTGTCCAAATACCGTGAAAAACTACAAGAAGTGATTCAGGACCTGGTAGATAAAAAAGACCAGCCCGATAGCTACGCCAGAACAGAAGGTGAGCGTGTTGTGAACGATGCGCGTGAAAAAGCAGAGAAGCTTCTGGAAGATGTGGATCGCCTGATGGCGCAGATCAAGGGCCAGGCCAGCGAATGACCTATGAAAAAAATAGCCCTTTTCGCGTTTCTGGGGATAGCGGTAGCTTTTTCCGGATGCTCCAAAAATGAAAAGAGTGGTGAAGAAAAACAGGCAAATTCAAAACTGCCTGTTTTTGCTTTGATCGATAGTACGGAATACGATTTCGGAACGATCAAGGAAGGTGCCATTGTGGAACACGAGTTCAAGTTCCGCAACGATGGAGAATATCCTTTGATTCTCAACAACATCAGCTCTTCATGCGGGTGTACGACGCCTGAATGGCCGAAGGATCCTATCGAGCCGAAGCAGACTTCGAGCATTAAAGTCCGTTTCGATAGTAAGCACAAGGCCGGGCCGCAGGTGAAAACAATCACTGTCTATGCCAATACAGAGCCGGCTAATACTGAATTGAGGCTGAAAGGTATTGTAAATGCAGTGCCTCAGCCGGATTCGACCACGGCGAAGAAGTAATATTTATACAACCCATCTACTACAATGAATTATTCTATTTTAGCACAAGCAGCCGGCGGTTCCCAGGGCATGATTTATCAGGTCGTGATGTGGGTCGGTATCATCGGGGTATTTTACTTTTTCATGATCCGTCCGCAGCAGAAAAAGCAGAAGGAACAGAAAGAACTGCTCAATAACCTGAAAAAAGGCGATCAAGTTGTGACGATCGGCGGTATCCACGCCAGAATCTATACAGTGGAAGAGTCGACGGTCACGCTTGAGCTGGACAAAGGAGTGAAGCTGACAGTCGAAAAATCGGCTATTTCACGTACGATTGCCGGGTAAAACTAATCATGAACGGCATGCATTCCTGCCAATGCATGCATTTTCAAAATTGTTGTGAGTCAAGTCCCACCCAACCAGAACAGGATCAAAACGTTTATAGGATGCTTGCTTGCAGCATCCTTTTTTTGGTTAATGAATGTCCTTAACAAGGACAATTACTCCCTTAAACTGAATTATCCGCTGTCGATCGAGTACGATAACGCAGCCTATGTTCCGATGCAGCCGCTTCCCAAACGGATTTCGGTAAATGTAACGGGGGATGGCTGGACTTTGCTTCAAAAATCCTGGCTGAATTTTAATGCCAATCCGGTGGTCTACCGGGTGCAGAATCCGACGGTGTCCAGTTTCATCAACTCAACCACGCTGACAGATCAGATTACGGAAATGTTCCCTAACCTGCACGTCAACTATGTGGTAGCGGATACTTTTGAACTTAATTTCGAGCCCAAAATCAGGAAGATCATCCCGATCCGCGTCGATAGCGCGGGTATTGACGTACGCGAAGGGTATGTGATTTCCAGTTTCATCAATGTCTCGCCTTCACTTATTTCAGTGGACGGGCCGGTTTCATTGATCAAAAACTTCCCGGATACGATTAAAATCCGCGTGCCTACGCCCAAGATTCAGAACAACTACGACGAAAGCCTGCCGATTCCGTTGCCGGTTTCGCCATTGGTGGAAGTGAGCCACCGCGACGTATATGTCAGCTTCGAAGTCGCACAATTCCTGAGCGCACCGCCACAGCCATAGCTTATTCCTCATTTGACTGATAACCACATGGATCTTCCGCTTCTTATAGGTGTTACCGGGGGCATTGGTTCCGGGAAAAGCATGGTTTGCAAGTTGTTCGAATGCCTGGATATTCCTGTCTACTATGCCGATAGTCGCGCCAAATGGCTTACCAATAACGATCGCGAGATTCGCGAAAAAGTGGTTGCATTGCTCGGAGACGAGGCCTATGATCAGGATGGGATGTACAATACCCGGTTTGTCGCGTCCGGTGTCTTCAAAAATGAGTCATTGTTAAAGGAACTGAATGCGATTATTCACCCTGTTGTGCTTCGTGATACGAAAGCGTGGGTTGCGCAACATGCCGGCGTGCCATACGTGGTGAAGGAGGCGGCTATTATGGCTAAGGCTGGTCAGTCCAATGCGGTGGATTATGTAGTCGTGGTGGAAGCCCCTGCTGAGCTACGCGTCCAAAGGATATTGCAAAGAGACAAGCGTTCGGAGCAGGAGATCAGGGCGATTATCGAACGCCAGGTTTCCGATGAATCCAGGCGTGAAATTGCGGACTACATTGTGAACAATGACGATGCTTCCGAGTTGATCCCGCAAGTACTTCATTTGCACGAACTGTTCCTGAAAAGGAAATCTTCCCAATACTAGAAATCCACATCCAGCCCGAGTGCTTGTTTCAATTCGAGTAAGTAGGGGTTTTTTTCTGCCAAAAAATTGAATTTCTCGGCAGGTGTATAAGGTAGCCTGTTCACTTCCTGTGGTGCAACACGAGGGTTAATATCCAGTTTCGGGGCATCGAGCCTCGCTTTCAGAAAACCCAGTAATTCATACCGCATGTTCATCACCGCATCCTGCTGGTGATCATTGTCGAGCGCGATTTCGATCGTACTGCCATTCAGTTGAATTTCACGGTTCAATGTGATTTGCTCCGTGGTTGAATTTCCTGCTTGGAGGCGCTTTTGGGAGAATTCATACCAGAAGCGTTGCAGGTTTGCCAGTGTCAATTCCTCCTTTTTTGCACCATTGGGAACAGTAGCGTAATCTATTGAAGCCTCGGCATTGCTTTGCTTGGCAGGCTGCTGTGTGGGTGGTGTAAGCGATTGTGTCAGCGAAACGGTAGTTTTCAGTCGCGAAGGCCCAGCTTGCTGGGGAGCTTGCTGCTGAGGAACGGCCTGAATAGGCTGTGCCTGATATCCCGCTGGCTGCGCCGCTGATTGTGCGGGCGCATTGGTATATGCACTTCCGTTGGATGGTTGGCCATTTGCCGGAGCGACTTGCTGTGAAGCAGCGGCTCCCGGAGCGGCGGCTCCCGGGGCGGTGGCTCCCGGAGCGGTGGCTCCCGAATGGTTCAGGGGTTGTTGGGGCTCAACTTTTTTTTTTGCCGTTTCATCAACGGCAGCAAGAGAATGAAGTTGAAGAACCTGGGGCAAATTGGCGAGTTTCATGAGACAGAGCTCCACATGCAATCGCTGGTTTTTTGCCGATTTGTAATTGATATCGCATTGCCCCGTAATGCTGAGCGCCGAGAGCAGGAAGCTGAGATCGGCCATCAGGGACTGTTCAAGGTATTTCCGCTCGGCAGATTCCGAAACCTGTAACAGGGTAACCGTTGCCGGGTCCTTGCACACGAGCAGATTTCGAAAGTGTTCCAGAAGGCCTATGACAAAAAGGTGGCCGTCGAATCCTTTTCTTAAAATCTCATCGAACAGGACCAGCGAGCGGGCAATGCTGCCTGCCGTGAGCGCGTCCGTGATTTTGAAATAATAATCGTAATCCAGAATGTGCAGGTTTTCCAGCACCGCAGCATAGGTGAGGTGGTTGTTCGTAGAAAACGTGACGTTAAGGTCGAACATGGAAAGCGCATCGCGCAGACCGCCGTCGGCTTTCTGGCCGATCAGTTCGAGGGCTTCATGTTCGGCGTTGATGCCTTCTTTTTTCGCAATATCCGCAAGGTGGTGCGCGATATCTTTCGATTGAATGCGGTTAAAATCGAATATCTGACAGCGCGAAAGGATCGTTGGCAGGATTTTATGCTTCTCCGTGGTCGCAAGAATGAAAATGGCGTACGAAGGCGGCTCTTCCAATGTTTTCAGGAATGCATTGAAAGCGGCCTGCGAAAGCATGTGGACCTCATCGATAATGTAGATCTTGTACTTCCCGGTCTGGGGCGGGTAGCGCACCTGATCGATCAGGTTGCGGATGTCCTCCACAGAGTTATTGGAAGCCGCATCGAGCTCGTGAATATTGAAAGAAGCGTTGTTCTGGAAGCTCACACAAGACTCGCATTCGCCGCAAGCCTCCGCATCGTCGCCAAGGTTCTGGCAGTTGATGGTTTTGGCCAAAATACGCGCGCAGGTCGTCTTTCCTACGCCGCGGGGACCGCAGAAAAGGAAAGCTTGTGCGAGGTGATTGGTGCGAATGGCATTCTTTAATGTGGTAGTGATGTGTGATTGACCCACCACCGAATCAAAGGTGACGGGACGATACTTCCTGGCCGAAACAACGAAATGATCCATGGTGCAAGATACTTCCGTGCACTGGATTTTCAAAGCCGTTACTTCGTTACGAGCGGGTACACGCGCACGTAATCGACCTCCATTTTTTGTGGGAAAATGCTGTCATCCACGCCCTTTTGCCCACCCCAGTTACCGCCTACCGCGACATTTAAAATTAAATGAAACGGCTTGTCGAACGGCCATTCCGGCCATTGGTAGGTTGCTTCCTTTTTGAATGTGAAATAGGCATTGCCATCCACCAGGATCGTGACCGCCTCGGGCGTCCATTCACATGTGTACACGTGGAAGTCCTCCGAAAGGCGTTTCACGACTATGTTGTTGCCTTTGTTGGTTTTAATGGCGTGATTGAAAGCTTTCGTGTGGATATTCCCATGCAACCGGTCCTGATCGAAACCGACGTGTTCCATGATATCGATCTCGCCATTATCAGGCCAGCCTCTGTTACCGTAGCTGTTCCCGCTGGCCAGCATCCAGATGGCCGGCCAGGTTCCCCGGCCTTTCGGCAGTTTCGCTCTGATCTCGAATTTTCCGTACGTAAAATCTGCTTTACCCTTCGAAACCAGCCGTGCAGAGCTATGCTGTTGCTTACCGGATGGTTCCTTTATGGCGATAATGACCAGATTGCCATTCTCTACCTTCGCATTCTCGATTTTGTCGGTATAATTTTCCAACTCGTTATTGCCCCAGCCGTGGTCGCCGAGGTCGTAGCTCCATTTGGTTGCATCCGGTTTGCCGGTATAGTTGAACTCGTCCTGCCAGGACGGGGTGGGGGCGAATTCGTAGGTAGCGGGAGCTAGTGTCTTGTCTGACGTGGATTGGGAGCAACCGACGATTGCGGCAGTTACTGCCAATTTGAATACAAAGGGTAGGAACATTTATCTATGACTTTGAGGGGTGTTCAGGTTTAGACTTTTTTTCAAAAAGCAGGGATAAATCTGCCGTCTTAAGGTATTCATTGGCATCCTTTAACTTTTGATCCACGAATTGTTGCTGGGCGGGAGTTAGCTTAAATGTCTCGCTCTGTTTTAATGCTTTGTTCTCCTTCATGTGAATGCAGCTTGATGTAATATTGTTCGTAACTAACGTTTGCGACGAAGGGGACCGCTTTGCCACGCTGTCCACCAAATATTTCGAATTTCTCCGAAATGGAGGAAAATTCGCGGCTCAGGACGATTCTATACAGCCGCTGTCTCCGGCTATCGCTGCCCTTGAACATTACAATGCGCTCCGGGCTCGTATTCAGAAAGTCCTCAATGATTTGAAAAACAGTGGCCAGAACTGTTGGCATATCCCCATTCCTACTTTCAATATCATCTCTCATCTGGTTGTCTGTATCCAGGTCTACCAAAGCCAGGTTGAAGACGATCCCATTTCCGGTTGGTGTAAACAAAACAGCTTTCTGAATCTTTTTGTTTGCACTAACGCTCTCAAACTTATAGACCAGCTCCCCGGGAATGAGCGTGAACGGATACGTCTTCTCATCCATACATTTAACGACTGATAGTGTGTTGTGAACTACCGTCAAACATATAAAATTTTCTAATAACCCAAATTATAAATTGCTAAACCCCAGCATTTAGTGAAATCCTGTGGTTTTCATGCTTAATTTTGTAGCCCGCTTGTCGTTTTTATGTAATGAAGGAAATAAAGTTGAGTACGGAAGTTGCCCTGGATACCCCGGATTGGAAGATTGACCATCACACTAAAATACTGACCATCGGCTCCTGCTTTGCCGAAGTATTGGGCAGCCAGTTGGGCGGTTTTAAGTTTGATGTACTCAATAACCCGATGGGGACGGTGTTCAATCCGCTGACGATATGCAAAATACTCGACAGCGCCGTGGAAGGGAAAAGGCCTAATCCGGCATTGTTCCTGCAAAATCCCGACCAAATCTGGCTTCACCACGATTTTCATTCTTCACAATGGGCAACTGGTCAGGGTGCATTGGATGCCCAGCTTTCCGACCAATTGGATGAGATTCGTGAGTTTCTGGCGGAGGCCGACCTGCTCGTGATTACCCTCGGGACTGCCTATGCGTACCGCCACAGGCAGACAAACCTGATCGTAGGCAATTGTCATAAGCTCCCCAGCGATCGTTTCATTAAGGAGCTCCTGCATTTCGATCAGATAGCGATCGCATTCGACCAGTTGATCCAGAAATTGATACCCTATAACCGCAAGTTGCGCATATTGCTTACGGTAAGCCCTGTGCGCCACACACGGGACACGCTTCCGCTTAATCAGGTGAGCAAGTCGACGCTGCGTCTGGTCGCCCACCGTCTTTCGGAAAAATACAAGCATGTAGACTATTTTCCGTCGTACGAGATCATGATCGATGAACTGCGTGATTACCGGTTCTACAAGGAAGATATGATCCATCCAAGTACGGTGGCGGAAGAATACGTTTTCAACGCATTTGCCCGGACCTACATAGAAGCCGGCTCATTGAAGTTCATGAATGAATGGGCGTCTGTCCGGGATACCCTGGCGCACCGGCCGCAGCATGGCCTCACGCCGGGACATTTGAAAATGTTGAAATCGCTGTGGAGCAAGCTCAACGCGATTTCACGAAATTTGGATGTTTCAGAGGAAATGGAGGAAGTGGAACGTAGGATCGGAGAATTTCCGGGAATGTAACAAACTCATTGGCGGCATTTCGTGTTGCATAATATCAAGTCAAAGTACCAACCATAATAATGGGAGAATTTACAATCAATAAAGAAAAAGTATTGCAGGCGTTGAGTACTGTGGAAGAGCCGGACTTGAAAAAGGACCTGGTGACGCTCGGTATGATCCAGGATATAGAAATCGGTGTGAACCAGGTCCGGTTTACGGTAGTGCTTACCACGCCGGCCTGTCCCCTCAAAGAACTGATCAGAAAGAATTGCGAGAATGCGATCCATGAGCATCTGAGTCCGGATGTAGAGGTGATCATCAAGCTTACGGCCAATGTGACGACTACCCGGCACACAGGTCCGCTGATTCCAGGCGTTAAAAACGTGATCGCAATTTCGTCCGGGAAAGGCGGGGTCGGTAAATCGACGGTTACGGCCAACCTCGCGATGGCGTTGCACCGCTCGGGAGCGAAAGTGGGTATTATCGATGCGGATATCTTCGGGCCTTCGATCCCGGTGATGTTTGGTGCGGAGAATATGCAGCCCACAATTACGCCCAAAGACGGAAAGAACTTTATCAACCCGATCCGTCAATATGGCATTAAAATGATGTCGATAGGCTTTCTGACACCGCCTGATAGTGCGGTTGTTTGGAGGGGCCCCATGGCTAGTCAGGCGTTGCGCCAGTTTTTCGGCGATACCGACTGGGGCGATCTGGATTACTTGTTGATCGACTTGCCTCCCGGTACCAGCGATATTCACCTGACATTGGTCCAGACTGTGCCGGTAACCGGAGCGGTAGTCGTGACGACACCCCAAAAAGTGGCGCTTGCGGATGCTGTGAAAGGTTTGTCGATGTTCAAGCAACCGCAGATTAATGTGCCTATCCTAGGTGTGATTGAAAACATGGCCTGGTTTACGCCCGAGGAGCTGCCCGACCACAAATACCACATTTTTGGCACAGGAGGCGGACAATCGCTGGCGGATAAATTTGACGTGCCTCTGATCGGCCAGATTCCATTGGTACAGGGCATTCGCGAGGCGGGCGATGACGGCCGTCCGGCGGTAATGGATACGAATCCGATCGTGAATGACGCGTTTATGGACGCCGCGGAAGCGTTGGCACAGCAAATTGCTATCCGGAATGCATCGCGTGAAAAAACGAAAGCTGTTGAAATTCAGGTTTAGCAGTTAGTAACTGAATGATTTGATTTTTTGGATATAATCTTGCATCTTAGCAGACAGACTTTTTAACAATGGATTCAAAAGAAAAAACCATAGAATTGATCGAGCAGGCGCTCGAAACCGTGCGTCCTTACCTGCATGCAGACGGAGGTGATGTGAAATTGGTGGAACTGACGGACGACATGATTGTGAAGCTGGAACTGCAAGGCTCCTGCCAAAGCTGCCCGATGAGCGCTATGACTTTCCGCGCAGGCCTGGAAGAATCGATCCGCAAAGCAGTGCCTTACATTAATAAAGTTGTTTCCTCGAATGTGGCCGAGCTGGCATAGCAGCGGAAAACGCATATCAATATTGATCGAAAGCAGTTTCCTGAACGGGAAGCTGCTTTTTGCGTTTTAATCGGTGCGGTAAATAGCCAGAAATTGATTCCTCCCGATTAGTCACTTATATTGCGGGCATCATTGGAATGCATTAATCAGGAATATCAAACATGCGTATCGGAATTTTTTTTGGAGGTCCTTCCCGCGAAAGGGAGATATCATTTGCAGGCGGTAAAACGGCATTTGAATACCTCGATAAGTCACTTTTTGAGCCGGTACCGGTTTTTGTGGACAGTTTCGGCAGGTTTATTCTGCTGCAAAAGGAATTAATGTATTCGTCCGAGATCCGGGAATTTTATCCCGCGCCGGGCATTCAAAAAGACGGCTTTAAAACTTACATCGAATCTTTTCCCGAACTGGCGGCTGCCGGTGTTTCTGCTGAAATCGGGAAACTGATTTCGCCGCTGGAATTCAAGGAGCATTTCGATTTTGCGTTCCTGGCTATGCACGGCCCGGATTGTGAAGATGGTGCGATTCAGGGTTTGCTGGAATGGTATAAAATCCCATATAGCGGTCCGGGTTTGATGGGCTCCGCTGTTGGAATTGATAAGATATTACAAAATGAAATGATTGCCCTCGTGAACGGGCAGGAAAAGAAAAGCTGGACGCTCAAATACAATCAGTGGATACCGAAGGATTACCCGCTGCTTTTCCAGGTTTTGAAAAAGCATCTTGGACTGCCGTTGGTCATCAAGGCTCCTCACCAGGGCTCGTCGATCGGCGTGGCGATTGTGAAGGAAGATTCCCTGGAAGAATTCGTATCGGCTGTAAACCAGTGTTTTTTCCAGATTGAACTCGATGCGGAGACCTGGACGGAGTTGGATGAAGCCGAAAAACTGGCCTGGGGACAAAAAATCGCTAACCTGGATGAAGGTATCGGTTTCCCGGTGATCCTGGGCGAAAAGACGATCTATCATCCTACGACGCTGATCAGCGAGCTGGAAATCTATTTTTCGAAAGGAAATGAGCACGCGTTACTGAGCAGCTCCAATGCAGAGGATCAGGTATTGGTAGAAGAGTTTGTGGATGGCCAGGAGTTTTCCTGTGGCTGCATTCAGTTCGATGATGGTTCGCCATTGGCATTGCCGCCGAGCGAAGTAATCAAAATGGTGAAGGTTTTCGATTTTAATGCCAAATATAAGCCTGGTGCGAGCCGCAAGCGTATTCCCGTGGATACAACGCTTGAAAAGAACCAGGAAATTCAGCAGATGATCGCCGCGACGTTTCAGCAACTGGGTATTAACGCCTGCGTGCGGATCGATGGATTTCTGACTGAAAATGGCACTATCCTGCTCCACGACCCGAACACGATCCCGGGAATGTCACCTACCTCTTTCATTTTCAAACAAATGGCGGAGATAGGTTTGAACGTAACTCAGGCATTGACCTACCTGGTACGTCAGTCGCTGCGCGAGCGCATACGTACGGGCAAGCACACCTGGGCGCTCCGTGCATTGCTCGAAACGCTCGATAAACGCATAGCTGCCAGTTTGGCCACTGAAAAGCCGCTTGAACATATCGTTTTCGATGCCACCGACGAAGCGTATGTCGAAGCGCGGCGTCGCTATGGCTTATTGAATGCCGGGGGAAAAGTGACTCCCGTTCCGGTATTGAAAGCCGCCGACGGCCAGTTTTATCAGCTGCCCAATCCATTGATGTTCAAGGAATATGTCTCGGACGTGGAGGAATTGTTGCACGCCGAACGGCATCCCCTGCTGGTCGAAACTTCGCAAAAGGCGGCGCCCCTTACGCATTTCTTCGCGGGGGACGTTTCCTATGATATTATCCGAATAGACAACCCGGTCCTTTAATTGCAAGTATTCGCAGGTTACTTATTTGGGCTCATTATGAGTCGTTTATGCGCTTTTTTGTAGCCGCGGATAACCAGCTGCCGGATTGTTAAATTTTTTCAATTTTCTTCCGGTTTCTGGTGTTTTTGAAAACCGGTTTTCTAAATTGGGTAATTATTGAAATTCATTCCTTTCGAAAAATTGACGGATTAATGGCACAAGGAGCTGAAAAAGTTAGGTTAAGTCTTCAAACAGAAAATAAGGGATGGAAGAAATGGGGACCTTACTTATCGGAGCGCCAATGGGGCACGGTTAGGGAGGATTATAGTGGAAATGGCGACGCCTGGAACTATATCACCCATGAAATGGCCCTTTCCAAAGCATACCGCTGGGGCGAGGACGGGATCGGTGGTTTTTCTGATAACAAGCAACATATATGTCTGTCTTTCGGGTTCTGGAACCATAAGGACAAAATACTGAAAGAACGCATTTTCGGTCTGACCAACCGCGAATCGAATCACGGGGAAGATGTGAAGGAGATGTATTATTATCTCGATAGTACCCCCACGCATTCGTATACCAAAATGCTGTATAAGTACCCGCAGCAGGCATTTCCGTACGACAAGCTACGGCAGGAAAACGGGCGGCGGGGCAAACAGGACCCGGAATACGAGATTATGGACACAGGTGTGTTCGATAACGATGAGTATTTCGATATTTTTATCGAGCATGCAAAGGCCGATGAGGAGGATATCCTGATGAAAGTGACGGTTTTCAACCGGGGCAAGGAAGATGCGCCTATTACCGTGCTGCCGCAAATCATGTTCCGGAACACCTGGTCGTGGGGTTATGAGGCGTTCAACTATAAGCCGATCATGAATGGTATTTCAAACCGCCTGATCGAGGTAACGCACCGGAAGCATGGGAAATACAACCTCTATCTCGATGGTGCGGATGAACTGCTATTCTGCGAGAACGAGACGAACTTCAAAAAGCTTTACGGCACAGCCAATAACACGGCTTATCCGAAAGACGGGATCAACGACTACATTGTAAGTGGTCAGAAGTCGAATACCGTTAATCCGAACAATATCGGTACAAAGGCTGCGGCCCGTTTTACCAAAACCATCAAAGGCGGGGAAAGCGTCACTTTACGCCTCCGGTTTGTGAATCACTCCATTTCGGAGCCGTTCGGTGGTTTTGAAGATTTTTTCAACAAACGAATCCGTGAAGCCGATGAGTTTTACGATGATTTACAGCGTGATGTAGCCGACGCCGACCTTCGCTCGATCCAGCGGCAATCGTACGCCGGAATGCTTTGGAGCAAGCAATTCTACTACTATAATGTGTACGAATGGTTGAAAGGTGACCCCGCGCAACCGGGACCGAACCAGGGCCGTAAATGGGGCCGTAACTCGGGCTGGAAGCATTTGTATGCGGCCAATATCATTTCAATGCCTGACAAATGGGAATACCCGTGGTTTGCCGCCTGGGATTTAGCTTTCCATTGCGTACCATTGGCGAGGGTAGATGCCGATTTTGCCAAAAGACAACTCGAAATCCTCCTGCGCGAGTATTACATGCACCCGAACGGGCAGATACCCGCATACGAGTGGAACTTCTCCGACGTCAACCCGCCTGTACACGGTTGGGCGACCTGGAAGGTGTACGAGATCGACCGGGAACAGAACAACGGGGTAGGGGATATTGAATTTCTGGAAAAGATATTCCATAAACTGCTGCTGAACTTCACCTGGTGGGTTAACCAGAAGGACGATACCGGCAACAACATATTCAGTGGCGGTTTCCTCGGGCTGGATAATATCGGAGTATTCGATCGATCTACGCCGATGCCATTTGGCGGGAAGTTGCAACAGGCCGACGCGACGGGCTGGATGGCGATGTACACGCTCAATATGCTCCGTATTTCGGTGGAGGTGGCGCTTGTACATGGCGTTTACCAGGATATGGCTTCTAAATTCTTCGAACACTTCCTGCACATTGCAGGTGCGATGGAATCGATTGGCGGTAAAAACTCGTCGATCAGCCTTTGGGACGAGGAAGACCAATTCTACTATGACGTAATCCACATTCCGAACGGCCAGAGCATTCTGTTGAAAGTTCGTTCTATCGTAGGGTTGATCCCGTTGTTTGCGGTGGAAATCCTTGATCCGCAGAATCTGGACAAGCTACCGATTTTCAAACGCCGGGTTGAATGGGTGCTGGCCAACCGCCCTGACCTCGCGCGGCTGATTTCCCGCTGGTTCGAATCAGGGAAGGGGGAAAACAGACTGCTGTCGATCCTGCGCGGGCACCGGATGAAGATGATCATGAAACGGATGCTCGACGAGAGCGAATTCCTGTCGGATTACGGCGTGCGGGCTTTGTCCAAGTACCACGAGGAAAACCCCTACAAGTTTTATATTAACGGAGAAGTGTTGCAGGTCGATTACACGCCTGCGGAAGCGTTGACCGACATTATGGGGGGGAACTCCAACTGGCGCGGGCCGATCTGGTTCCCGCTGAATTACCTCATATTTGACTCATTGATGAAATTCCACACCTACTACGGCGAGGATTTCATGATCGAGTACCCGACAAACTCCGGTAATCTCACGACAATTAAGGACGCTGCCCTGGCTATTGCGTGCCGGCTGATCGATATTTTCAAGAAAGATTCGGAGGGCAAGCGCGCGGTGTACGGGCATGATGAGAAAATGCAGAAAGACCCTAACTTTAACGACCACGTTCTGTTTTACGAATACTTCCATGGTGATAATGGTCGCGGATGCGGGGCAAGCCACCAAACCGGTTGGACGGGCCTTGTGGCGGAGTTGATCCACAAAACTGCGAAAGAGCAGTTCTCGGCCATCGAGAAGGAACCGATGGAGGTTAGTAAATAAGGACGATACATACATTTTAAAATTCTCTTAATTAATTCTATTTAACTGATTATGACTGCAAAATTGGAACCGAATGTGATGACCAAAGTGAGCAGCTGGCTCAACGGTGATTATGATATCGATACGAAACAATCCATTCAACAATTGATCGATGAAGGCAACGATACTGAACTGACGGATGCGTTTTACAAAGACCTCGAATTCGGAACGGGCGGGTTGAGAGGCCTGATAGGTATTGGTTCCAATCGTATGAATCGCTACACCGTAGGTACCGCTACGCAGGGATTGGCTAATTATTTGAACAAAGCTTTCCCGAATGAGGCCAAAAGCGTGGCAGTGGCTTATGACAGCCGGATCAAATCGGATGAGTTTGCGAAAATCATTGCCGATATTTTCACAGCTAACGGGATTTCGGTATACCTTTTTGAAGCGTTGCGTCCTACGCCCGAGCTTTCCTTCGCGATCCGTTTGCTGGGTTGTAAAAGCGGTGTAGTGGTGACGGCTTCGCACAATCCGAAAGAATACAATGGCTACAAAGCCTACTGGACCGATGGTTCGCAGGTGGTAGCGCCGCACGATACCAACATTATTAACGAAGTGAATGCCATCACGTCCATCGACCAGGTGAAATTTGACGGCGATGCTTCGAAGATTACCAAAATTGGTGCCGATGTGGATGGAAAATATATCGACCATATCCTCTCGCTTTCGATCTCGAAAGGGGCATTGGAGCGGCAGAAAGACCTTAAGATCGTGTACACGCCATTGCACGGAACCGGCGTGACCCTGGTACCGCAATTGTTGAGTAAAATGGGTTTCGAGGCGGTGACGGTCATCCAGGAGCAGGCTGAACCGAAAGGCAATGGCCAGTTCCCGACGGTGGTTTATCCAAACCCGGAAGAAAGCGAGGCAATGTCCAAAGCTGTGGAGAAGGCGAAGGAAATCGATGCGGACCTGGTAATGGGTACCGACCCTGATTCCGACCGCGTGGGTATCGCTGTGAAAAACCACCACGGAGAAATCCAGCTCCTGAATGGCAACCAGACAGCCAGCGTGCTCATTTACTATCTCCTGAATGCATGGAAGGACGCAGGTAAGCTCACCGGGACGCAGTTTGTTTGTAAAACGATCGTTACCACCGACCTGATCGATAAAATGGCGGCGGCATACGATGTGAAATGCTATAACACGCTTACGGGCTTCAAATATATCGCACAGGTAATCCGCGAGAAAGAAGGCCAGGAGCAGTTTATCGGCGGCGGTGAGGAAAGTTACGGTTACCTGATCGGCGACGCGGTGCGCGACAAGGATGCAATCGCGTCTTGTGCAATGATCGCCGAGCTGACGGCTTATGCCAAAGACAAAGGCCTGAGCCTGTTCGATATGCTGATGGAAATCTACAAACAGTTCGGTTTCTATTACGAAGGGCTGATCTCACTTACCAAAAAAGGTAAATCGGGCGCCGATGAAATCCAGCAAATGATGGCCGACTTCCGTGCCAATCCTCCGAAAACCATCGCGGGATCGCCGGTTGTGAGAATGGACGACTACAAAGCATTGACAACGACCGATTTCAAATCGGATAGCACGGTTTCCATTCCATCGGGCGAAATGGGTATCGAGTCGTCGAACGTGTTACAGTTCTTCACCGAAGACGGCACGAAGTTCACTTGTCGCCCGTCCGGTACCGAGCCGAAAATCAAATTCTACGTAGGCGTGCGCGCTGCGTTGGAGAAGAACGAGGATTTCGACAGCGTTTACGCTTCGTTGAAAGAGAAAGTGAAAGCGATTGGCGAGGAGCTGAATTTGAAATAGGACCTTGTAATAGGTTAATAAAACGTGAAGGCGGCTCATTTGGGCCGCCTTCTGCTATTTGGTGTAAATGACAAAGTAGGTCTTGTGCTGGTTGTTTTCCCGGAAAGAAATCTTCTTGATTTTATCGACGGTAAGTTTGCTTGCCTCTTCGCGGGTCGAGCGGTTGGTATTAATGTAAAATTCGGAATTGGCGTGCTTGTCAGTAAATAGCAGCGTGTTTTGCTCTGATTTTCCAAAGCCTTCCCTTTCCAGCAATCCTTTGTTGCCGTTGCCGTCAAAAAATCCCTCGTTTATCGAGCCACCCGAATTAGGCCCAATAGTACCGAAGAGGTTCTTCTCAAAAAATTCAACCTCTTTTTCCTTCTTAATGGCTAATGCACTCCGATAATCTCTTTCCATTTCGCTTCGCAATGGAGCTGGTGGACTTTGGCCCATGCCGAGGCCGCCTTTCCGCACAAAACCGGAGTAACCTTTCATAGGCGTAGTACTATCATCGCCTTCATCACCTTCGCCCATACTGCCTTGACCTTTAACGTGTACTGAAATAGAGGTGATAAAATTCTGCAATGGGTCGTATTGCAACTTATTGATAGTCATGTCGTAGCCGAATTTTTTGAGTTCGGGTTTCATATCATTGATCTGCTCCCACGTCATTAAAGGTGTAATAGCCCAGTATAAGGTGTCATTTCGGACAAAAATCCCTTTAACTTTTGGTCCTAAGTCCTGTGCAATCCGAAGTGTGTCATATACTTCACCAACAAGTTTTGCGTGTAATGGAACCGGGTTGGTTTCTTCGTTTTTTATTGTACTTGTAAGTGTGTCTTTTGCAGGCTCGGTTCGTGTAATCACTTCTCCTACCAATGGCTTCACAAATGGCTTGATCATTTCCGGCGCGAGCTCAACAATCTGCTCCCGATAAGGCGCAACGAATGCCGATGAAATGTAAACCAATGCGAGCACCGCCACATATTTACCCCAAACCAGATAATGCGAGGGCTTCCGGTTCATCATTTTAATGCGTTTTTTGAGCAGCGACTGGGCAAATGAATTGGTCAACGGCAAGTCCTGCGTGCGCATGACCGTATGCAGGAGGTTGTATTGATATTGCTTTTTCTCAATACCATTGTCCAGTACGGCGCGGTCGGCGAGGTATTCGAGGTTTTCCCGTACGAGTTTCTGGTGAATCCACGCAAACGGGTTAAACCACAGGCAGATCTTCTGAATTTCGGTCAGCAGGAGGTCGGCACTGTGCCATTGCCGGGAATGTTCGGTTTCGTGCGCGATAATGTTGCGCAACTCAAAATCGGAATGCTTGGACGGATCAAGAATGATCCATTTAAAAAATGAGTAAGGTGCCGAGCCTGCGACACGAAGAATGCGATTGCCGCCCGCATATTGTTCGGCGTGGCCTTTTGCGACGATAATGAACAATCGGCTTAATTGAAATAGCAATCGGGCGGAAAAAATCATCATCCCTGCAAAATACATGACCAGCAGCCAATCGGCAACAGTCATGGAAGGCTCCGCGGCTGCGATTTGCGTTTTAAATGGTTCGGACTGAATACCCGCCAGTGATGGGCCGAGTGCCGGAAGTTTCTCCACTACTTTCGGAATGCTTTGGTGAAACTCCGTTTGCACTTCCACCGGCCCCCAACTCGGCAGGCTTACGAGCGGTAATGTCCAGGCTGCGGCCACATTGAGCCAAAGGAGCACACGGTTAAGTCTCGAAAATGTTTCAAACTGGATCAGCCAGCGGTAAGCTAATGTGAGCACGGCCAGCACCAGGCTGACTTTCATGAGGTAAGGGATCAGCATAAGTCGGCGGATTAATGTGGTACATCAATACTCTACGCTCCTTCTTCGATCATCCGGATGATCTCGCGCAGATCGTCCGGCGTCACTTTTTCCTGCTTCGCGAAATAGGCAACGAGGTCTTTATAGGAATCGTTGAAATAGCCTCCAACGACTTTCCCCAACACGAAATGGTTCTGGTAATCCTCCTGCTTCACGACAGGGAAATATTCATAGGTATTCCCGAATTGCCGGTGCGATACATAGCCCTTTTCTTCCAGATTCCGGATAATGGTCGATACGGTGTTGTAATGCAGCTTCGGCTCGGTAAAAAGCGGAAGCATGTCTTTCACAAATGCGGTGCCCAGCTTCCATAGTACCTGCATTACTTCTTCTTCTTTATTGGTCAGCTTTTCAAGTTCCATACCGTAAATATGAAACTATTTTTATAGTTAACAAACTATTTTTCTAGTAATAATATTTTTTGAAATAAAACTTGAAAAAAAATATGCGCATCGGGCAGCTTCTAATGCGCCGCTGGGTAATCGATATGTTACCTTTTGTTGTCTTATTGTGATTTATATTAATACTTTTTAAAGAACGAATTGTAAATTACATGTATCATGTAACGACACCTGACTGATTATGATGAAAAAACTACTTCACAACAACATGACGTTGCTTTGCCTGATGATGGCATTCTGCTGTAATGCCGCCTGGGCGCAAAGCGGGCCGGTGACGGGCAAAGTCACGGACAAAGACGGGGTTGAAATTCCCGGCGTAAGTGTGAGCGTCAAAGGGACCTCCCAAGGTACTTCTACCAATGAAAAGGGGGGATATTCGGTGCAAGCCGGACCTGGTGCTGTATTGGTATTCAGTTTTATCGGTTTTAAGAAGCAAGAGGTGCTTCTGGGTAACCAGCGTTCAGATGTAAATGTGCAAATGGAGGCGGATGTGTCGATGCTCGATGAGGTGGTGGTGACTGCGCTCGGGCAAACGCAGGAAAAGCGGGCGATCGGTTACTCGGTACAGTCGATCCGGTCCGATGAAATCAAAGAATCAGGCAATCCGAATATGGTAGGGGCATTGCAGGGGAAGATTGCCGGCGCGGTGATTACCGGCTCGGGCGGCGCACCAGGGGCCGGGGTGAACATCATCCTCAGGGGCATTACCTCGCTCAGCGGAAGCGCCGATAATCAGCCATTGTTTGTGATTGACGGCATTATTATCAGTAATGCTACCACAGCCGGCAACCCGTTGCCGAGCGCAGGTTCAGCTTCTCCCGGCGCCTCGGAGCAGTTTGCCAATACCAATCGCGCCGCCGACATTAACCCCGACGATGTCGAGAGTATCTCTGTACTGAAAGGTCCCGCTGCAACGGCGCTTTATGGTTTGCGGGCCTCCAACGGCGCCATTATCATCACCACCAAGCGCGGCAAATCGGGGAAGCTGAATGTCTCGGTGTCGCTATCAGGTGGAGTGGATGTGCTGGGGAAGTCACCCGATATCCAGACACGCTTTCTGCAAGGCCGTTTCGGGGAGTTCATTTCGCCTACGGAAGTGCGCCAGCGGACGCCCTACCAGTCGTTCGGGCCATCGATCATCGGCAATACAACCGACCACATTTATGACAATTTCCGCGGCTTTTATCGGACTGGTTTTCGTACCAATAATAATATTACACTCACTAAAGGAAGTGAAAAGGGCAACATCTATGTCTCGGCAGGACATAACTACCAGCAAGGAATCGTGCCGGCCACCTATTTTGAAAGGACTTCCGCTAAAATTGCCGGTACCTATAATTTTACCAAGCGCTTTTCTGCCTCGGGCTCGTTCAACTACATTCGTTCCGGCGGAAAACGCCCGCCTGCCGGCGATAAATCAGTATTCAGTGCATTGTCGTACTGGCCGAATACCTATGATGTAAACGACTATCTGAACCCGGATGGATCCTACAAGAATCTTTTGCCCGGTTTTACGGATAATCCCGTTTATCTCGTCAAAAAGAGCCCGCGGATCGATGCGGTCAATCGCTATATCGCCGATCTGACATTGAATTACAATGTTACCGGCTGGCTCACGGCCAAATACCAGATTACCCTGGACGCTTTCAACGAGCGGCGCAAGCGGCAGGTCGACAGTACTTTCGATGTAGGCACGGCCGTCAAAGGTTTTTTGATCAGGGAGTATATCAATTACCGTGAAATCAATTCCAACTTATATCTGACAGCCACGAAGCAGTTCAATGAAAACTGGAATGGTTCGCTGATGGTCGGGAACTCAGTGGTGGGCAGCAAACGGCCTGACAGCTATTATGAACGCGGCGAAGGATGGAAAGCGCCTTTTACCGACGAAATCAGCAGTTACCGTAACCAGCAAAAGCGCTTCTATTCGCCGCTGCAATACCGCATCGTGAGTTTTTTTGCGGATGCCAAGCTGAGTTATAAGGATGTGTTGTACCTGAATGCGACCGGCCGGAACGACATTGTTTCGACGCTCCCCAAGGCTAACAGGTCCTTCTTTTATCCTTCGTTCAGCGCCGGATATATTTTCACGGAAAACCTGCCCAAAAACAATATCCTCAGCTACGGAAAGCTTCGCGCGTCGTGGGCGCAGGTAGGTAAGGGCACGGATCCGTACGTGATTGGCGTGTATTACGAGCTGGCAGACAATTTTCCGTTTGGTAATACGGTGCCCGGCTATGTCCGGCGGTCTACGACTGCGGCGGATAACCTGAAACCCGAGCGCACGACTTCGCTCGAATTCGGTACCGAGCTACGGTTTTTCCGGAACCGGCTCATGCTCGATGCTACCTATTTTACGATGGACAGCAAGGATCAGATCGTTCGTGCGCCTGTTTCGAATGTATCGGGCTATTCCTTTTATTATACCAATATCGGCCTGATCCGTAATAAGGGTGTCGAGTTGCTAGCCAGTTTCAAGCCGGTGCAGACGGCTCGGTTCAATTGGGATATGTCATTGAATTTTACAAAAATGTCTGGCCGGGTGATTGAAATGCCGGATGAGCTTGAAGAAATCTCCTATTTCGACAACGGCAGCCGCGGTGTGTTGAAAGTGCGGGAAGGCAGCAAGCTCGGTGAACTGTGGGGTCTCGACTACCTGCGTGCGCCGGATGGCCAGTTGCTCATCCAGTCGAACGGGTTTCCGCTTACGAGCCAGGTAACTGTGCCTTGGGGCAACGCATTACCCGATTGGACGGCCGGACTCACCAACTCCTTCAACTACCGCGGAATAGGTCTTTCATTCCTGCTTGAATGGCGACAGGGTGGCGACGTGGTCGATCTCGGCGAGCGCAATGCATTCCGTTCCGGTTCGATCGAGATTACCGGTCGGCGCTACGAGCGGGTCGTGTTTAAAGGTGTTGTCGAACAAAAAGGTGCCGATAATTCGGTAACCTATGTGCCCAATACCAAGTCGGTAGTGCTCGACGATGCATTCTACAACCCATCGACGGCACGTTACATGGGGAATTCCGCGCAATTCAATATCCAGGATGGTTCATGGTTCCGGTTACGTACGGTGAGCCTCTCCTACGCGATTCCGAAAGCTGCATTGGCCAAAACCGTTTTCAAAGGAGTTGTACGATTCAATTTTACCGGTACAAACCTCTTTTTGAATACGCCATTCCGCGGGTACGACCCGGAGGCCCTTACATTTGGCTCCGGGACCAACCTCATCGGTTTCGTGGGACGGAATAATCCGGCTACACGCAGTTTTCAGTTGGGTATCAATGTCAACTTCTAGAAACTTATGAAAAATATTCGATACATATTCAAAATGCTGCCATTGGCGGGTCTGCTCCTGACGTCGTGCGATAAATTCCTGGATATCAACACAGACGAAACACTCAAAGGCGATGCGACCATGCAGGAACTCCTGCCGACCGCGCAGTTTTACACGGCTGAGGCGAGTTTTCAGCAGGCCTATGTTGCTTGTCAGTATGCCCAGCAACTGGGTAGCGCGCTCGGAGCCAATGGAATCGATACTTATGCCGAAACGGATAACACGCTGGGATGGTCCAATCTTTACCTGTATGCGCTGCCGCAGCTCAACGCAATTATTCAAAAAGGAGAGAAAGAAGCCTCGCCGGCTTATGTAGGTATTGCAAAGGTACTTACGGCGTATAATCTTGGCCTGGCGACCGTCAGCTGGGAGAATGTGCCGTACAGCCAGGCTGACCAGAAGAACTTTTCTCCCGCATATGATACGCAGGAGCAGATATATGCTACAATTGATAAGCTCCTGGGCGAAGCGGTGACTGAGCTCAGCGGCAGCACCGGAACGAAACCCGGTCAAGATGACCTCATTTACCAGGGCGATTTGGGCAAATGGACCCGGCTGGCCTACTCGCTGCGCGCCCGCTACCTTTGGCATGGTTCCATATGGAATCCCCAACAGGCCGCAGAAGGTGCGCTTGCTGCCCTGGAAAAAGGTATGAAGGGAAATGAGGATGATTTTCAATTGCAGTACAATTCCAAAAACCTCAGTCCCTGGTATAGTAAAGTGGCTATCCCGAACACAACCGGCAACCTGTCCGTCACATTTTCGAATACTATCGTAGATCTCTTTAATGGTACCAGCCAGGGCATTATCGACCCGCGTTTATCGAAAGTGATTGGTTTGAAAAATAATCAGACTGTCTATTCCGGCGTTGTGCCCGGCTCGGGCAGCGGCTCGACGGTCGACCTGAACAACAAAGCCTGGCATTCGAATATCAACTCACCACTCGTGATGATGACCTACTCCGAGTTGAAAGGGATCGAAGCGGAAGCAAGGCTGGCCGGGAATGCAGGCGGAGGTACTTCGGCAGCCGGGTATACGGCGTACCAGGAAATGATTTCTGCCAACATGAAGAAGGTGGGTGTTGAGCAGACAGATATCGATCAATTTCTGAAAGATGCGAGGATCAATATAGGTGCTTCCAAGCTGACAGCCAAACAAATCGTTACCGAGAAATTCAAATCCATGCTGTTGATCGGCGATATCTGGACGGATATCCGTAAGTATGATTACCTGGATTTCCCTATGCCGACCAATCCGAATCCTGATTTGCAGGGCAAACGCATTCAGCGGATGAAGTACCCTGATTCGGAAATCACCCGTAATTCCAAGACCGTGCTGGCCAATCAAAAGGATCCCGAAGTGCTCATGTGGCTGATCAACAAATAGATTTTATAAAATTGAAATAATATGAAACTGATCTTGAAATACATTCTCTCTTGCCTGACCCTGTCTCTGGTGCTTACGAGTTGCTATAAAGAGCCCGATTTGTTCGAGGAGCTGTTGGTCAGCAATGGAAAAGTGCCGCAGATCGCCGTAGTTTGGCTGGGCGATGCGAAAGTCTATAATGCAGCCGGCGTGCTGCAAACGACTACAACAGTGGATTCGCTCAGCACGGTGAATGTGAACATCGAATATACCTCGGAAATAGCCGTCAAAGAGTTTAAAATTTATTCAGCACCGACCGCTGCGGGGGCACAAACGCTGCTTGCTACTATCCCTGCGGGTGCGCAGAAGTATGATGCCGAGCTGCGCAATTATGTGATGAAGGTGCCTATCACCGCGCCGAAGGGCAAAGGCGTGACGTCCATCATTTTTGCTGAGATTATTGCAGAAAATTCATACGCGTCGTCCCAAAAAACGGCCACGTTGAAAACGAAGCCGTAGCTGAAAGAGAAAGGGATATGCAACGTTTGCAGGGTATTTCGGGTATCGGTTCAAAGTTTACAAACTCCTCGTTTATCTTTGAGGTTTAAAGCTTTGAATGTCCGATGCACCCCTTTCTGAACCGCATATCCCTTATCCGTCTTTTATTGATATTGACCGTAACCGCTTTTGCGCGTACAAGCACGTTCGCGCAGCAGGCAGGAACGGTTGCGCTCGCAGGAAAGGTCACCGACGAAAAAACCGGAAAACCGTTGCCCTTTGCCAATGTCTTCATTAATAATTCGACCATAGGAACCAATTCCGACGAAAACGGCAACTACCGGTTGCCTAACCTCGCGGTCGGGAACCTGGAACTGGTGGTATCGTTCCTGGGCTACGAAACCGTGAAGCAAACATTGCGCTTTGAACAGCCGGGTACCAAGACAGTTGTTTTCAAACTACGCGAAGGGCAGGAACTGAAAGGGGTGACCATCGTGGCTAAAAAGAATAAAAAGCGCGAGAGGCATTTGAAAATCATCATTCGTGAGCTGCTGGGGAGAGGTAAATTCAGCAAGTTGTGCAAAGTACTGAACCCGGAAGTATTGCGGATCTCGGAGGATGACGACGGGCACCTCGGCGCGCAGACAACGAAACCGCTGATTATCGAGAATTACGCATTGGGTTACCGCATTCATCAGGACCTGGATGATTTCGACTATTTTAATGGAAAGGTTTACTATGGTGGCGCCACACGTTTTGAGCTTTTGACCCCGAAAGACGATGCACAGCGCAAGCAATGGCGGACCAACCAGAAGGAGGCTTACAAGGGTTCTCTCAAACATTTGCTGACGAGCATGGTTGCCGATAGTTTACAGGAACAGGGTTTCAAGGTTTTTCAGGTGATCCCGGACTCTCTTCGCATTTTTAAGTCGGTGAGGAGCGTGAATGGGTACAACACCATTACTAATCACATCCATAACCGGATAGAGCCAGTACGCGGCATGCGCCTCGTTCGCCCGGGCGAGCTGCCTACCGAGCGGTTGGTGGTGTCACTGACGCAGCTGGAAGTATTTAACATGAACAAACACGGTAAGTCGCCTTATGCGGACATGTCGTACGCCTACACGCAGATAACGCTTCCGCAGGGCTACATGGTCACGACGCCGCAAGGATGGGTGGTCATGCCGATGGGTTTTGAAATTGCCGGCGACCTGGGCAACGACCGTTTCTCCAACCTTCTCCCCGCCGACTGGAAGCGGGACGAGTAATCTTTCTGTTTACGTATAATGTTTCCCGTAGCCATTGGCCGGGTTACTCACCATTTTGTGAGTGAATGCAGCGACATGGTAAAAAACACAGTTGCTGGTTGTCCATTTGTCACTCATTTTTTATATCGATAGGGTAATATCGTATAATTTATCGCTACTTAAACGATTAAAGAGAATTTTTTAGTGTCAAAATCACAAGTGTCCAATAGTGACATGATATGACATTTTTTTAGCCATTTATGGTACTATTCTGTCAAAAAATAAAATCAAGGCTCTTATATGTATAAATATTTGATTAAATAATTATAAATTTGGTTTGCCTAATAATTTATTAACCTAACTAGGAATATGAAAATAATCTACAAAAGTCCCGGTCGGGATTTATTCACTTTCCTCCTCCTTTTTCTGACTGTTTTTTCAGCTATTGCACAGGATCGGAGAGTGACTGGCGTTGTGTCAGATCCCGCGGGCACAGGAATTCCCGGAGCTACCATTCTGATAAAAGGTACGCAGCTCGGGTCGAACACAGATGCGGAAGGGCGTTTTGCAGTAAATGTCAGATCAGACAAAGACGTGCTTGTCATTAGCTTTGTCGGCTACAAAACGAAAGAAATCACCGTAGGAAATCAGACGGTGGTCGATGTGAAAATGGAAGACGACGTAGCGGCATTGGAAGAAGTGGTGGTGACCGGTTATACGACCGATAAGCGCCGTGAAACTTCCGGTTCGGTAGCGCTCGTAAAAGCGAAAGATTTGACGGCCGTTCCGTCCGGTAACGTGGAGCAGCAGTTGCAGGGCCGCGTGGCGGGGGTAACGGTGATTACCAATGGTCAGCCTGGTACCAACAGCCAGATCCGCGTCCGCGGTTTCGGTTCTTTTGAAGCCAACGAACCATTGTACATTGTGGACGGGGTGCCAGTGGGTTCAACAGACTTCCTCAATCCGGACGACATCGATCAGACTACCGTATTGAAGGATGCTGCCGCAGCATCTATTTATGGAGCGCGGGCCGCGGCGGGTGTGGTCGTCTATACCACCAAGAAAGGTACCCGCAACAGAAAGTTGAGCGTTACTTATGACGGTCTGGTCGGTTTTACGACCCCGGGCAGTGGTCAGAAAATGATGAATCCGACTGATTTTGCGGACTGGACCTGGAATGCATTCCGGAATTCGGGCTGGAAACCAGGCGATAAAAACTGGACGCACCCCCAATTTGGTACCGGCGCCACACCTGTAATTCCCGACTACCTGATGGTGGGCGGAACGTACGGTGTTACCGGCAACGTGGATCTGGCAGCAGAACGTAAAAAATACAATGTCGATCCTACGGCAGGAACGGTTTATCAGGTGGTAAGGGCAAACCGCGCTGGTACCGACTGGTATGATGCGATTACCCGTACAGCACCGGTTACCCGGCACTCGCTGGGCTTCTCCGGCGGTGGCGAAAACGGGCGCTACTTTGTAGGTCTGGGCTTGCAGGATCAGAAAGGTATTTTGTTAAATAACAGCTTCAAACGGTACACTTTCCGTGTGAATACCGAGTTTAATATCCTTAAAAACCTGAGATTCGGTGAGAACATTCAGGGAACATACCGTCAGGTACTGGGTATTGGCGGAGCAAACAACGGCCAGGGCGTAGCAAACGACGAGAATGATATCCTGAGCGCTTTCCGTATGCCTTCGATTATCCCCGTTTACGACGAATTCGGCGGTTATGCGGGAACGGCGGCAAAAGGTTTCAACAACCCGAGAAACCCGGTAGCTACCAGAGATGGTATGAAAAACAACAATGCTTTCAATGCGAATGGCTTTGGTAACATTTACCTCGAGTTCGATCCGATTGAAAACCTGACGTTACGTTCAAGCCTGGGTGGCCAGTACAACAACTATACCTACTGGAACTATTCACGCCGCCAGTACGAAAACTCTGAAAACAACTCGGCAGTGGGCTACGGCGAAGGTTCGGGATACCGCTTTGCATGGACCTTGACCAACACTGCGCAATACCGCAAGACATTCGGCTTGCATAATGTGGACGTTTTGGTAGGTCAGGAAGCATTGAATACCGGCGTGAGCCGCGATTTGCAGGCTTCGGGTCTGAACCCATTCTCGAACGACATTAATTATGTAAACATGTCGAACGTGTCGTCGAAGGTTACGAACAGCCAGCTTAGCAATGGTGTGACGTTCTACTCGCTCTTCGGCCGTGTGAACTATATATTCAACGACCGGTATATCGTTTCCGGAGTTTTGCGTCGGGATGGTTCATCACGCTTCGGTGCTGCTAATCGCTACGGGGTATTCCCGGCGGTGTCGGTGGCATGGCGCGTTACTTCCGAGAATTTCATGAAGGGGGTAACTTTCCTGAGCGACCTCAAAATTCGCGGAGGTTACGGTACAATGGGTAACTCCAATGCCGTGCGGCCTGATAACCAGTACAGCCTCTATTCGGCAGGGATCGGAACATCCGCATATGACATTACCGGTTCCAACACCAGCGCAGCCGAAGGATACTACCGCAGCAAATTGGGTAATGCAGATGCTAAATGGGAAACCAGCGTAACCAAAAACATCGGTTTTGATGCGACATTCTTCAATGGCAAGCTGGACGTGATCCTCGATTTGTGGCAAAAAGATTCCAAAGACTTGCTATTCCAGAAAGGAGTGCCGGCTGTGGTAGGCTCTGGCGCAACGCCTCCATATGTGAATGCGGGAACGATTACTAATAAGGGTATCGACTTCCAGATCATCACAAAAGGCAAAGCTGGCGGCAAGCTCGGCTATGAACTGAACGTAACCGGTAGCGTGCTCAAAAACGAGATCGGCGATCTTGGCGGTGACAAATATCTGGCGGGTATCAACCCCGGTTATCGCGGTCTGCAACCCATCCGTAACCAGCTCGGCTATTCGCTTTCAGCATTCTATGGCTATAATGTACTCGGCTTGTTCCAGACTCAGGAAGAAGTGGACCGTGCACCGGCACAAGATGGAAAAGGCATTGGCCGCTTCCGTTATGAGGATATCAATGGCGATAACGTAATCAATGCCGATGACCGCAAGTACCTGGGTAGCCCGGTTCCGAAATTCACGGGTGGTTTGAACCTGAAATTGACCTACATGAACTTCGAGGTTGAAACTTACATGTACACGTCTGTTGGTAACAAGATTTTCAATGCTTCAAAATGGTTTACCGATTTCTATCCTTCGTTTGCCGGCGCGGCAATCAGCGAAAGGGTGAAGGATTCCTGGTCGCCAACGAACACAGGTGCTACTATTCCTATTTTCGAAAGTGCTTCGAACTTCAGTACCAATACGCAAGCCAACTCTTTCTACGTGGAAAATGGCAACTATGTGAGAATGCAGAATATTTCGCTGGGCTATAACCTGCCCAAGACTTTGCTGGCCAAGCTGAAAATGCAGAAACTGAGACTCTACGCCTCAGCCAATAACATTTTCACAATCTCCAAATACCAGGGACTCGACCCCGGTGTTGGTGGTAACGCGGACACGCAATTCGGGATCGATGTGGGTAACTATCCTGTAACAAGAAGCTGGGTTTTCGGTGTAAACCTTGGTTTCTAATTATTCAACAGGCTGTTTCTACATGGAATGAATCATTAATATTCTGAATCGATGAAAAAGATATTGACAAATAGTATGGTGATTATCGCCGGCGTTATGACGGTGTTTTTCTCCTGCAAAGAGAGTTTTCTGGAAAAGCCGGCCACAGGTGCGGTGAGTGAAGGGCTTCTTACCTCTACAAAAGGACTTGAAGGAGCGCTCATCGCCGTTTATGGGCAAATTAACGGCAAGGGTGCGGGCGGCCGGATGGCCAGTCCGAGCAACTGGGTTTGGGGAAGTATCCGGGGAGGCGATGCCAATAAAGGTACCGACCCTGGTGATTATAGTGACATTAACCCGATCCAGCGCTATGAATACCTCACTACACAAGGGGTTATCTCTGAAAAATGGCAAGGCAACTACGAAGGTATTTCTCGTGCGAACGCTGTATTACGCCTTATAGCCAAGGCTGATCCGGATGTTACCGATGCTACCAAGACACGGATCACCGCAGAGGCCCGCTTTTTGCGCGGACATTATTACTTCGAACTGAAAAAGGCATTTGGCAATACACCTTATGTAGACGAGTCGGTTGACTATGGAACCGGGATCGAAAAGGTGAAAAATGATGCGGATCTCTGGCCTAAGATCGAGGCGGATTTCAAATTTGCATTCGATAATCTGCCGGTAAGCCAGGACGCGGTGGGCCGTGCCAACAAATGGGCAGCGGCTTCTTACCTTGCCAAAGCGTATCTCTATCAGAAAAAATTCCCTGAGGCTAAAACGCTTTTTGATCAGATCATTGCCAACGGGCAGACAACCAATGGCAAGAAATACGCTTTGGTACCTAAGTATGCCGACGTATTCCGTGCTTCGAACGACAACAACTCGGAATCCGTTTTCGCGGTACAGGCAGCGGCCAACACAGGTAGCGTGAACAATGCGAACCCTGAGTTTGACCTCAACTGGCCTTACAACACCGGTGCGAATGGCCCGGGTAACTGCTGCGGTTTTTTCCAGCCGAGCTTCGAAATGGTCAACTCTCACCGTACCGATGCGAACGGCTTGCCGCTTCTCGATGGCTCGTATAACTCGGAAAAGAACGCCGTGGTATCGGATATGGGCTTGCTCTCCAAAGCGCCATTCACCCCTGATGCTGGCAACCTCGATCCACGGCTCGATCACTCGGTAGGGCGCCGCGGTATTCCGTTCCTCGACTGGATCGATCACCCAGGCGCCGACTGGATCCGTAACCAGGCCAATGGTGGTCCGTACAGCCCCAAAAAGTATGCCTATTACAAAACCGACGTAGGTTCTTTGCAGGATAACAGCTCATGGACTCCCGGTTACACGGCGATCAACTACACCGTGATTCGCTTTGCCGACGTGCTCCTGATGGCCGCAGAGGCGGAGATCGAAGCCGGTACGCTTGAAAAGGCAAGAGAATATGTCAACATGGTACGTACTCGTGCTGCTAACCCCGACGGCTTTGTGAAAAAGGGAGGTGCTCCGGCAGCGAAATATGTGATCGGAACTTATAAGACTGCATGGACCGACAAGGATGCGGCCCGCGCCGCCGTCCGGTTTGAAAGAAAACTGGAACTGAACCTGGAAGGCCACCGCTTCTTCGATCTCGTACGTTGGGGAATCGCCGATAAGGAGTTGAATGCCTACCTGACTTTCGAATCGAAGCAACTCACAGGTGCGTTGGGCAACGCGAAGTTTGCGACTAAATATGAATTACTTCCGATACCACAGAGCCAGATCGACCTTCAGGGCGCAGACGTCCTTAAACAAAACCCTGGTTTCTAAGCATTTCAAACCTGACTAATTTATAGGAGATGGTATGTATTTACCATCTCCTTTTGTTAATTTCGAGATATCCTGATTCTGTCAACTTTATCGCACCTGGCAAATGCTTTTTAAGCGCTTACTCCCTGTTTTGGTGGGCACGGTCCTGCTTATATCCTGCAAAAAAGAACTCAAAACTTTTACCGAACTGCCCGCTGATGAAACAGGCATCCGGTTTGCGAACCGTATTGCCGAAAACGATACAATGAATATTCTGGCGTTCGAATATGTCTACAATGGCGGAGGAGTAGCGTTGGGTGACTTTAACAACGATAGCCTGACCGACGTGTATTTTACTGGTAACACGGCATCAAACAAATTGTATTTAAACAAAGGTGACTTCAAATTCGAGGATGTTACCGAAAAGGCAGGAGTCGCCCCGCAGAACAAATGGTCGACCGGTGTGGCTTTGGTGGATATTAACAATGATAACTTACTGGATATTTACGTGTGCGCCTCGGTGCGTGAAGTGGCGCAGCAGCGCGAGAACCTGCTGTATGTCAATCAGGGCTTAGGGAAAGACAAGGTACCGGTTTTCAAGGAAATGGCTAAGGAGTACGGGATCGCCGATACGACGCATACGACAAATGCAGCCTTCTTCGATTATGACAATGATGGCGACCTGGATTTGTTTCTGATCGTCAATGAAATGGATGACAACAACTTCCCCAACAAGTATCACAAAAAAATCGTCGACGGCTCGTCGCCGCGTACTGACCGGCTATACCGAAACGACTGGGATGCGAAATCGAATCATCCGGTTTTTACGAACGTGTCCAAAGAAGCGGGTATTTTGATCGAGGGTTACAGCCTGGGTATCAATGTGACGGACGTGAACCAGGACGGTTGGAAGGATGTGTATATTACGAACGACTACCTGACGAACGACCTTCTCTACATCAATAACGGCAATGGTACTTTCACAGATCAAGCCGCAAATTACTTCAAGCATACCTCGCATTCGGCGATGGGTAATGACGTAGCCGATCTTAATAACGACGGCTTAGTGGATGTGGTGGCGGTGGATATGATGCCGGCGACCAACCGGCGCAAAAAAATGATGACACCGGCAAACAGCTACGTAACCTGGCAGAACAACGATCTTTTCGGTTATCAGTATCAGGTAGCCAGAAATACACTGCAGCTCAATATGGGAAGCCCTTCGGGAAAAGGTAAATCTCCGGTTTTCAGTGAAATAGGCTTGCTGAGCGGTGTTGCTGAGACAGATTGGAGCTGGACGCCAATGGTTACGGACTTTGACAATGATGGCCTCCGCGATATTATTATTACAAATGGCTTTCCAAGAGACATCACCGATCTCGATTTCATTGCTTACCGCAACGAGGTGTCGAGCATTATGGCCCCGATGATGATGCTGGATTATATTCCGAGTGTCAGGATCCGGAATTTTGCATTCAAAAACAAAGGCAATCTCGGCTTCGAGGACGTGACCAACGACTGGGGGATCGAAACGCCCGGGTTCTCGAATGGAGCGGCATACGCCGATCTGGATAATGACGGCGACCTGGATTACATCGTCAATAATATCAATGACTCCGCGATGGTTTATCGCAACAACAGTATTCAGTTAAAGCCGGAAGAAAGCAATTATCTGCGCATTGCGTTTAAAGGAGACCGTTATAATGGGGCGGGGATTGGTGCTATTGCGGAGATCTCTTACGGAGAGGGAAAAAAGCAGGTGGCGGAAAACTCACCCTATCGGGGCTATTTGTCGACTGTCGAGCCGTTTTTGCATTTCGGGCTGGGAAAAGAAAAGGCCGTGCAGGAAGTAAAAATCACCTGGCCGGGAGGAAAAAGTCAGGTTTTGAAAAATATCAAAGCAAACCAGTTGCTCGTCGTTCGGGAAAAAGATGCGGTGCTGACGCCGGTACCAGTGGAAATGGCAGTGACGCCGCTTTTTACCGATGTTACAGGTGATTTGAATGTGCCTTACCGGCATGAGGAAATGGATATTATCGATTTTAATGTTCAAAAATTATTGCCGCATAAAATGTCACAGTACGGGCCAGCGCTTGCGGTAGGGGATGTAAACGGAGATGGGTTGGAGGACGTATTTGTTGGCGGGGCTTACCTGCATAAGGGACGTTTTTTACTCCAAAAGCCCGATGGTAAATTCACGGTTGCAGATCTGCTGCCCGGACCGGAAGGTTTTGAGAAAACATCAGAGGATATGGGCGTATTGCTCTTTGATGCTGACCGGGATCAGGACCTGGATTTGTATATCGTAAGCGGCAGTTACGAGATCAAGGAAGGCTCGGATGCATTGAAGAATGCGTTGTATCTCAATGACGGGAAAGGGCATTTTACACGTGATGCCGCTGCATTGCCCGGATTTTTGGTGAATGGTTCGTGTGTAAAAGCCGTTGATTTCGATCGCGACGGCGATCTGGATTTGTTTGTCGGAGGGCGGGTCGAATCCGGGAAATACCCGAAGCCGGTTTCAAGTTACGTGCTGCGCAATGATTCTAACGGCACTACGGTACGCTTTTCGAATGTCACAGCTGCGGTTGCGCCCGAGTTGGCAGGTATCGGGCTGGTTTGCGATGCGCTTTGGACTGATTATGACAACGATGGCTGGGCGGATCTGCTGCTGGCCGGCGAATGGATGCCTTTGACTTTCCTTAAAAATGAAAAGGGTAAATTCAAGAAGATTACCACCGGGCTTGAAGCGCAAAAAGGGTGGTGGGGGAGCCTTGCAGCAGGCGATTTCGATAACGATGGCGACATGGATTATATAGGCGGAAACCTGGGGATGAATACGCTTAGCCGGGCATCGGAAAGCCATCCCGTGAGCGTGTACGCGAAGGATTTTAACAACGACGGCTACTTCGATGCGATTCCGACCGTGTTTTACAAGGCGCAGGATGATACTTACAAGGAGTTTCCATACAACACACGCGACGACATGGGTAAGCAGGTGATCCAGGTGCGGCAACGCTTCCAGGAGTACGGAAAGTTTGCGGAATCGCAGTTGCCGGATATTTTGAAACCGGAGGAGTTGAAAGACGCATTGCATTTGTCGGCTACCTGGATGAAAAGCAGCTATATCGAGAATTTGGGCGGTGGAAAGTTTGCGTTGCGTGAACTGCCTGTTCAGGCGCAATTCGCCCCGCTTTTCGGGATGATAGCAGAGGACTTCGATCAGGATGGAAACCTCGATCTGATGCTTTCAGGAAACGATTACGGCTCCGAGGTGTCGGTGGGACGCTACGATGCGATGTATGGTCTTGTGCTCAAAGGTGACGGTAAGGGCGGTTTTCGTCCACTCAGTATTTCCGAAAGTGGTTATATGGCGGGTGGTAATATGAAGGGGCTCGTGCGTGTCGCTTCGGCGGGGGGGAACTGGCTTTCAGTTACCTCTCAGAATCGCGACTTGTTGCGTTTCCACAGAGCTGCCAAGCCGGCCCGGAAAATAGGATTAGCTGCTGGCGAGACATCCGCACTGTTACATTTGAAAAATGGAAAATCGAGGCGGGAGGAACCGGGTTACGGGTCGTCGTTTTTGTCGCAATCCAGTCATGCATTGTTCTTGCCAGACTACGTATCAACAGTAACCGTTACAGACTCGAAAGGGAACAAGAGGGAGTTGAAATAGCTCGACGTCCGAATTGTTTGTGTTATAGTACTTTGCCGCTGTGAACATCACAGTGGCTTTTTTTATTGAAATATAAATTTTCTCATTTGATGTTAATTTCGGATAATTTAAAATATGAATATTTAAGTTAATTATATAAAATTATTTGAGTTTCACTTCCAAATACGTCGGTAAGCCTTTTCCGGATATTTTATCTTTTCTGATCCTACGCTAAATCTTTCATTTGTAACCATTATTTTACTATAAATCATTGATTTTGTGTCAATTGTGCAATTGACACTTATTTATATTGACATTAAAATTAGATTAAAATGCATCCTGTTTGGCCTTATATTCTTGGAAAAAGTCAATTCTGGTCGATGTATTGAAGTGGAATAGTTCAATTCTGTATTAGATTGAATATATTTTGTAGATATTAGATTATTTAATGATTCTAAATGAATATTTTTGAATAGCATAATTATATTAACCTGACTAAATACGATGAAACAAAACTACCTTCACCTGGGAAGCAGGCTGGTTTTTTGCATGCTTCTTTTTCTCATCTCCCTAACAGCTTTTTCACAGGATATCACCATCACCGGCAAGGTGATGGATGAACAGTCCGGTTCGAGTTTGCCGGGAGCTTCTGTCACACTAAAAGGTTCGACGACCATTGGCGTTACCACTGACGCAGACGGTAAGTATTCCATTAAAGTGCCTTCCAGCGCGCAGGCTCTGGTTTTCTCATTTATAGGCTATACTGCCAAGGAGGTGGCGATAGGCAATCGGACCGTTATCGATGTGTCGATGACCAGTGATGTAAGTGCTCTTGAGGAAGTGATTGTGACGGGTTACGGCTCACAGTCACGTCGTGACATTACCGGTTCGGTGACGACCGTTAATGCGAAGGACCTGCAGTCTGTTCCGGCGACCACATTCGCACAGCAATTGCAAGGGCGTGCGTCAGGCCTGAACATCGTGAACGATGCGACGCCGGGTGGTAACGCAACCGTGCGTATACGGGGGTTCGGTACTATCGGGAACAACGACCCGCTGTTCATTATCGACGGCGTGCCTACCGAAAACCAGGGTAACCTCAACCCCAATGACATCGAGACGATCCAGATCCTGAAAGATGCGTCGTCGGCTTCCATTTATGGTTCGCGTGCGGCAAACGGGGTCGTGATCATCACGACCAAGCGCGGTAAGATTGGCAAGCCGGTGATTTCCTTCAATGCATATTATGGAACACAAAAAGCTTACAAAGATGTAGAAGCGCTGAATGCCAAAGAACTAGGGCAATACCTTTATCTGGCAGACAAGTACGCGGGCAAAACGCCATCGCATGGGCAATATACCTACGGTCCGAATGGCGAGGTTACGTTGCCGGATTATGTATTTCCAAGTAAAGGCAAAGAGGGTACACCGGATGTGGATCCGGCAAAATACTCGCTCGTGCCTGGTAATATATATGCCATCACCAAGGCGGCAGATACCAACTGGTGGAAAGAATTGACCACCACAGCACCCATTCAAAATTACCAGCTGTCGGCAACCGGCGGTACGGAGAATAGCCGTTACGCATTGTCCGTAGGCTATTTTAGTCAGGACGGTGTTGTGAAGTTCATCGGCTATGACCGCTACACGGTGCGAGCTAACACCGAATTCTCGACAGCCAACAAGCGTTTCCGCGTAGGAGAGAACCTTGCGGTATCGTTTGACAACAGAAAAGGGGGGTTTGGTAATAACCAGGAACAAAATGCGGTATCGGGTAGCTATAAGCACCACCCGTTGCTACCTATCTACGACATCAAAGGTAATTTCGCCGGTTCCCGCGGTTTGAACCTTGGAAATAACTCCAACCCATACGCGACACTGTATCGCGAAAAAGACAACCGCACTTACCGCTTGCGTGCATTCGGTAACGTTTACGGGGAGTTCGACATCATTCCAAACCTGACTGTTAAAACGAGCTTGGGTATCGATGGTGTTAGCCAGCGTGGACGTTATATCGGTCGCGCCAACCCTGAATACGTGGAAGGTAGCTTCAACAATGGTTCGACAGCCACCGATTACTACTCCTATCAATGGGTTTGGACGAACACACTGAGCTACTCCCACAATTTTGGTACTAACCACAAAGTAGACGCGTACATAGGGGTTGAGGCTATCCGTGAATTTGCAGAAGAGTTCGGAGCCTCTCGCTCAGGTTATGCATTTGAAATACCCTCCATTATCAACTACCTGAACCTGGGTGACGCAACGAAGGCTACCAACTATGGTGGTGTAAACCGGGATTACAGTCTCTACTCGCAATTCGGAAAGGTTAACTATGCCTTTGCTGACAAATACCTGTTCCAGTTCATCTTGCGTAATGATGCTTCCTCCCGTTTTCAGCAGGCTTCCAGAAATGCGGTATTCCCGGCATTCAGCGTTGGCTGGCGTTTGTCGGATGAAGGTTTCATGAAATCGGTAAGCTTTATTAATGACATGAAGCTTCGCTATGGTTGGGGTAAAACCGGTAACCAGAAAATCGGGGACTACAATGCTTACACCACGTACCGGGCAGATATTTTCCACGCAGGTTATCCGATCGACGGTTCAGGAAGCCAACCTACTATCGGTTATGATGCCTCTTCTTTCGGTAACCCTAATGCGAAATGGGAGACGACCACTTCCAACAACATTGGTCTCGACGCGACATTCCTGAACGACGCGTTAACACTCGAACTCGATTTCTGGAACAGGAAAACCACGGATATGCTCTTCTCGACGCCGATCACATTTACGGCCGGTGATGCCAATGCACCTTCATTCAACGTAGGCCAGATGACGAACAAAGGTATTGACCTGGGGTTATCCTACCGTAATACCGCGATGAAAGGCGATTTGCGTTATGGAGCGTCATTCAACTACTCGATGTACCGTAATACAGTCGATAAGCTCGATGAAAGCGAGAATACCAAGTACTTCGGCGCAGGCTCACGTGTACCCGCGGTGACCCTCACACAGGCGGGACTACCGATTTCGTCTTACTACGGATATAAAGTGTTGGGTATTTTCCAGTCTGACGAAGAAGCGAAAGCCTGGGCACCTTACGGCTCCTATAATAAAGCAGGTAAATTCAAAATTGCGGACATTAACAACGACGGTAAGATCACTGACGACGACCGGACCGTTATCGGTAACCCGCACCCCGATTTTGTGTATGGTGTTAACCTGAATATCGGCTACAAAGCCTTTGATCTGACGGTTTTCGGTAACGGTGTCGTAGGTAATGAGATTTTCAGTTACCTGCGCTACTTCACCGATTTCAATACGTTCCAGGGCAACCGCGCGAAACGTGCATTGTACGACGCGTGGCAGCCGGATCACAAACAAGGTACTGTACCCATTATGGATGCGGATGATCAGATCAGCAGCCGCCCGTCCAGCTATTTCGTTGAAAAAGGCACTTATTTCCGCATGAAAAACGTGCAACTCACTTACACCTTGCCCAAGCCGCTTGCCGCGAAGATCGGTTTCAGTAATGCGCAGGTGTATGTACAAGGACAAAATATGTTCACGGTTACGAAATACACCGGTCTGAACCCCGAAATCCAGACAGGTGAGGACCGTACCCTCGGCTTCGACGGTGGTTATATGCCTGTGTCGCGGACGTTCCTGCTCGGTCTTAACGTGTCATTCTGATAACCCGTTTTTCTTCTGATCTTAAAAATTCGATATATATGAATTCAAGACTTGTAAAATACATGCTATCGGTGGGTCTGGCAATCGGGATTGTCTCGGCTTGTAAAGACTCATTCCTGAGCCGCGATCCACAAGGGCAATATAGCCCGACGGCCCTTAAAACCCCTTCTGGTGTGGAAGGCTTGCTTGTGGGAGCCTATGCGATGGTTGACGGGCAGGGCCTCGACGGCCAGGATCCGTGGAACAACGACATTCAAAGCTGGGTTTTTGGTGGAATTGCTTCGGATGATTCGTACAAGGGTACCGACGCGGGTGACCAGCCCGAAGAATCGTTTATTGAAAAATGGGACTTCCAGCCTACCAACAACCACATCAAAAATAAGTGGCGCGGATTGTACAAAGGCATCGCCCGTACCAACGACGTGATCAACACACTGGCGGAAGTACCGGAGGTAAGTGACACACGTAGAAAGCAGATTATCGCCGAAGCACGTTTCCTGCGGGGGTTGTTTCACTTCGAGGCGAAGAAAATGTGGAAAACGATCCCGTACATCGACGAGACGATTTATAAACTCGACGATCTCGAAAGCACGAAAGTTCCGAACGATAAAGACGTTTGGCCGATGATCGAGGCGGATTTTAAAGCTGCATCCGAAGGCCTGCCGGAAGCTCAGTCTCAGGTAGGTCGCCCGACCAAATGGGCGGCACTGGCTTTTCTGGCCAAGACTTACATGTATCAGGGTTGGAATATCTCTACCGGCGCGGCTAATGTGGCTGTTTTGCAAAAAGCGAAGCCTATTTTGGAACAGATCATCGCATCGGGCAAGTTTTCGCTGGCGCCCAAGTTTGAGGATAACTTCCTGATCGCGACCCGTAACAATGTGGAATCGATCTTTGAGATCCAGTATGCAGTTTCAAGTGCTTCAGGCGATGCTGCCGATGCGGGCGTAGGTTTGGCCCACCCTTACATTGACCCGTGGGGATGCTGTGGATTTTACCAGCCTTCGCAAAACCTTGTGAATGCATTTAAGACCACAGCGGCAGGACTGCCTATGCTGGATAATTTCAATGACAGCGACGTGAAAAACGACCAGGGTTTGAAATACACCGATCCGTTTGAACCCTACACAGGAACACTCGATCCGCGTTTGGATCAGACAGTTGGGCGCAGAGGAATTCTTTTTAAAGATTTCAAAATTCATGGGAGTGATTTCATCCGTGACCAGACTTATGCAGGTCCTTATTCACCGAAAAAGCATATTTCTGAAAAGGCAGGCTTTGGTATCAACGGCTGGGGTAACCTTTCGAGCAACAACTATCGCATCATGCGTTACGGTATGATCCTGCTTTGGCTTGCAGAATGCGAGGTAGAATTGGGTAACCTCGAAAGCGCGCGTAAACTGGTAAACCAGATCCGTACAAGGGCAATGAATCCGGCCGGTTTCGTGAAAAAAGCAGTACAAGGACCTAAATCCAGAGATGATTATTCAGTTCTCAATGAGCCGGCTGCAAACTACGTGATTAAAACTTACGACCAGGCATGGACCGACGCTGCTACCGCCCGCAAAGCAGTCCGTTTCGAAACCCGCCTTGAATTCGCAATGGAAGGTCACCGTTTCTTCGATTTGCAACGCTGGGGAATTGCGGCGGAGGTACTGAATGCTTACGTGGCGGTCGAAGCGAATAAAAGAGTTTACAAAAAGGGTGCGATATTTACCAAAGGTAAGAATGAGTTTTTCCCGATTCCACAGGAGGCGATCGACCGGTCGTACAAGGCGGGAGCGGCTACGCTCACACAGGATCCTGCGTATAAATGATTTTGGTTAGTTAAAACCAGTATTTGTTAAGCGTTTGTAATCAGAAAAGCCCCTGCGAAGATGCAGGGGCTTTCTTAGTTGATGAAGGTTTTGAAATCGCTAGCTTACATTGATTTCCTGGGCAGGCTTCTCTGAGCCTGGTACGATCGGCAGTGTCAGTTGCAGGATACCATTGTTGTATTGAGCGCTGATGTTCTCCGTATCGACGGTGCTGTCGATCATGAATGTCCGCTGGAACGAGCTTTTGCTAAACTCCTGTCTTATCCAGTTACGCTTTTCGCTTAGATTGTCTTTCAATTCATAGGAAATGGTCAGTTCCAGCCCCTGCACGTTGATTTTGAAATCCTCCTTGTTCCGATCGGGTGCGAAGATGAGCATTTCATAACTGCCCTCGTTTCTGACAATGTTCACAGGCACGCGGAACTCGCGCTGCGGACCAAAATGCCTGCCATAATGGTCGTGGCGCATTCCAAAGCCACGACGTCCGAATCTGTTATCACACATGGTATTTGATTGTTTGTTGGATGAATTATTGTTTTAAACTTTTTGAGGCATCGGGCCGAAGGGATCGGCCAGGTATTCCCGCTGAGGGCCACCGAAGTCGGCGTTGGGGTAGCCATAGAAACCTGAATGATAATGGCGCCACCTGCGGTAACGTCTTCTTGCTATAAACCTGAAAATCAATCCGAAGAACAGGAAGAAGAATATTGCTTTGAAGATCAGGAATGGCAGAGCAAAAAGGAACAATCCTGCCAGGACCGCTGCCCCTATTGATTTTAGAATGACGATGAACATGATCTTGTCTGTTTACGATGAATAATTGTGCGCCACTTGCGCCTTCATCTATGCAGACGGGTAACCGGAAAAATTACTTTAAAGTGTGGCAAAATAAAACCCGGCTGTCGGCCGGGTTTTATTTACATATTCTCTGGCGGTTTCCTCCATCGGTTACGCATTTCCTGACGGAAGCGTCGTCGTTCCTCGTCGGTCATTTGCATCCATTTATTCTTCCATGCCAGCATTTCCTCCCGACCGCCGCGGCCGAAGCGTCGGTTGAATTTCTGCCATTTGTGATGATGCCGGTCGTGTCCTGGTCCGCCACGAAAGCCGCCGAAGAGTATTTTGCACAAAACAAACAAACCTACTGCCTGCCAGTAACTGATCGTGTTAAAATTGGCAGCGCCGGGTAAAATGGCGTTCCAAAGCCATTGTACGACTGCTCCGAGACCCAGGGCTGCGATCAGGATAAAAACCGGTAGCGCAAGCCGAAATCTCCTACCTCTGTTTTGCGGGTTCATCATGGTCAACAAATTTAATAATTTACAAACTCCCTGTACACGCTTTCCAGCCGTTCACGAAGGTGACGGACCGCATAACGCTTACGGGAAATTAAGGTTTTGATATTCTCTCCTGTACGATCGGCGATTTCCTGGAACGTCTGGTCTTCCAGCTCATTCCAAATGAATACCTGTCGCTGGTTTTCCGGAAGTTCGTCCAGGGCAATGTTCAGTTGCTCCCAGAAAAGATCTTTCAGATAAGCGGTTTCAGGTGTATTGTCGTCAGCCAGCAGGATGTCCTTGAAATGGAACTCGCCATCTTCGTCTTCGTAGCCGAAATCTTCGAGGGATTCGGGCTTTTGTTTGCGGTACTTATCGATGATCCGGTTGCGGGCCACGCGGTAAAGCCAGCTGCTCATCTGCTCGATTGCCTCAATCTCCGGCACTGTGCTTAGCTGGTACCAAACGTCCTGCAAAATATCCTCGGCGTCCTCGTCGGTATTCACACGTTGCCGGATGAACCCGAGCAACTGCTTGCCATAGGATGTGACGGTTTGGATGATATTTGGCTTTTTCTGCGACAAACGGACTTTTAAGCTATTATAGATGGGCAGACGTGCTTGCTTCGGAAATACTTTAAGTTGGTGTCAGTTTTTTTGCCGCGAGTAGCACGAATTCAGACGCTTCGCGGAAATTCGTGCCTTCGTGGCAAAACCTAGTAGCTTGGTATACTAGTTTAATATATTAAAATAGTGCAATATGTGCCATTTGCACTATTCCAATAAAACTGGCAAATTTCAAACGACTTGCTGTACTTTTTCTAGAAACATAGTATTATTCCAATATTTATGCATCATTGAAAAAAGAACTTTGGTTCGTCTAAATCGCTCTTATTGACTTTTAATCACAATGTTGGGTACCTTTGTAATGTCCAAAGAGCAAAAACCTACAACGGATAGCCGCTCAGAGAACTTGATCAGGGAAATGCCTGAAAAGTACAAATTGGTAACATTGAATCAGACATTAAACATTAAGAATAAAATGAAAAAGACTATCTTGGCAATCGCAGTATTGGTGGGAGTATCAACTGCAAATTTTTCAATCGCTGCTGATAAAGTAAAAGAAAACAACGCTTCTATCGAGCTGGTTTCAGGTGCAGAATTGAAATTCAAATTGTCTCTTGAAAACGTAAAAGAAAGATCTTCACTGGTTATCAAAGACTACACAGGAACAATCGTTTACAGCACATCGATCCCTAAGTCTGAAAACTACACTAAGATCTTCGACCTGTCGAACCTGGCAGACGGAAATTACAGCTTCATTATCAACAATGGCAGTGAAATCTCTACAAAGCCATTCGCGATCTCGACTGAAACAAAGCGTCAGGTAACAGCAGTTATCAAATAAGTAACGACCTGCTAATAGGCAAAAAAGGCAGTCCGGATATTCCGGACTGCCTTTTGCTTTGGTATGGGGCTATTAATAAGCCATTACCTTCTTTTCATTGCTGCTTTGGAACGCCAGATCGATGACACGGCAAGTGCGCAATACTTCTTCCGGCTTCACCGCCAGTTCCGCGCCATGAACGATGGCATCGTAAACGTTCTGGTAAAAAGGCATATAGTCGCCCGCCTCACTTTCAACAATTCCCGTAAATGCCGCGCTGTACAGCTTGCCCCAGCGATCTTCGGGCTCCACGCCCCATGGCTTTTCGGTAGGCAGTACATTTTTGCGCAGCGTCTCTTCCTGCGGATCCAGACCCCCTTTTATAAATGAGCCTTTCGTACCGTGCAGGACATACCGCAAATGGTTTTCATACACCATCAGGCTCGATTTGACGATCACCGATTTGTCGGCATAGCCCAGGCGGATGTCGAAATAATCGTCGATCTCGCTGTTGGGGCGAACGATCCGGATGTCGGCGGTTACCGTTTGCGGTTCACCGAACAATACCAATGCCTGGTCGATCAAATGCGGGCCGAGGTTGTACACATTGCCGCCCACCGGTACTGCACGTTCTTTCCAGGAACCGGCCACAGCCTCGCGGTAGCGATCGTAACGGCATTCATATTCGATTATATCGCCCAACTTCCCTTCACCAAGCAGCTTTTGTATGGTCAGAAAGTCGGAATCCCAGCGACGGTTTTGATAGGCGGTCAATATCAGGCCTTTTTCTTTGGCCACTTTCACGAGCTCGCGGGCCTCTTCTTCGGTAGCTGAAAACGGCTTTTCGATCACGACGTGCTTGCCATTCTGGAGCGCATCCATTGCATACTCGTAATGCGTGTCATTAGGCGTGCATATGAAAACCAGGTCGATTTCTTCGTCGCTGAGCAACTCTTCCACCGACCGCGCATTGCCGATCGTAGGGTCAAATTCCTGCGCCTCATTTTTGGTCCTTTCGACCACCGTTTTGATCTTGAAATTGGGATTGGTACTCAGGAACGGCGAATGAAAATACCGCCCCGACAAACCGAAACCGATTAAACCGACATTGAGAATTTTTGAAGGCATAGTTTTAGATTTTGCTTTGGCACAAAGGTAACCTTCCCCGAAAAATGGGCAAGAAACCATTGCAGGATGTTTAGGATTGAAAGGGAATTAACTCGATAACATTATATTTGACTAGCATCAATACGTTTTGCCATGACAACGAAAGGAAAGAAAATTGAGATTATCAGGAAAATAGTCAGCTTGGAAAACGAGCAACTGATCGACAAGGTTGATGATTTGCTGAAAGGAGAGATTGCTACCCTCAAGGCAAGAAGACCGGGCTGGGGAAAAGGTATGATAAATGCGATCTCCGACGATTTCGATGACTTTACATCTCCCGGTTTCCTGAATGAATAACCGCCCGCCGCCTTCTTACTGGAAATCGCGTAGCGATGTAATATTGTTAGCAATATCAAATTTATATCATGCCCAATCCCGCCAGGGATGTAACAGCCACGCACAAGCAATGCATTGTAGTTGCATGCCCAAGGGCATTTCTGAACGTCGGGGCCGTGCTTTTGCTACCAATATTGCATGCCTAACGGCATTTTGTTCCCGTCACGACTTCCCCCGTTCAAATTCTGAATGCATAGACCGCAGAAGCAAACTTTCAGGGCAAAGCAAACGCCACATACTTATCCCCCGACTTGGTATTCAACTTCCCGCCGCCACAGGCAATGACGACATATTGCCGGCCATTCACTGAATAGGTGCTGGCTGAGGCGTAACCTGCAGCCGGCAATGCAGCTTGCCACAATATCTTACCGGTCTCTTTATCAAATGCCCGGAATTGCTCGTCGCGGCTTCCTGCGATGAATATCAATCCGCTGGCAGTTACCAGCGGGCCGCCGTAGTTGTCGGTGCCCGTCGGCGGGATGCCTTTGGCCGTTAACTCCTTGTATTCGCCGAGTGGGACCTGCCATTTCCTTTGACCGGTGTTGAGGTCGATCGCCGTTAATGTGCCCCATGGCGGTTGGCTTACAGGGTAGCCATTCCGGTCGTACCAACGGTTATAGCCTGTGTGCTGGTAAGGAACCTGCGTTTTAGAGTCGATTTTAATGCTCTCGTGACTTTCCTTATTGGTCAGGAAAGCAATGATCAACTTTCGCTCTGCGTCCGAAATATGCGTGAACGAGGGCATCATACCGCGGCCGTTTTGCAGTATTTGCTCGATTTGCGCCGGTTTCAGACGTTTTTCGAGGTTGGCGAGCGACGGGTAGGAGCCGTCGTGGTTGCCCATCTTGTCGGCTCCATGGCAGGCTGCGCAGTTGAGTCGGTACAATTGTGCGCCCGTTACACTCGCGGCGTTCCGCGGGATTTCCTTTTTGATGAGTGAGGTGTAAACGGGTATTTCCTTGGCCGGAACGTACATGATGCCACCTGGGTCCGTTGCTGCGCCGCCCCATTGTGCACCACCGTCGGTACCGGGGTAGAAGATGGTCGTGCTGGAAGTGATCGGAATGTAGGCGCTGCCAGTTTTGGCTTTCGAAAGCAAATCCACGAGCGAATCGCGGCCAGCAACGAATGTGTTGAAATCACCGGCATTAAATGTCTGGCGCGTAAATGGGACCGGTAATGTGGGAATGGGCTGGGTTGCGCTGATCTTTTCACCATCGATAGCCGGGAAGTTAAATGCCGTTTCCTGAATAGGAAACAGTGGCTTTCCGGTAACACGGTCGAGGACAAAGACGTAGCCCTGCTTGGTAACCTGCACGACGGCGTCTACGCGTTTGCCCTTGTGCGTGACGGTTACCAGGTTTGGAGGGCAAGGCGGGTCGCGATCCCAGATGTCGTGATGTACGAGCTGGTAATGCCACAGGCGCTTGCCCGTTGCGGCGTCGAGGGCGATGAGGCAGTTGGCAAAAAGGTTGTTACCAGGCCGGTTACCGCCATAGAAGTCGTAGGCTGCGGAACCTGTTGGAATGTAAACAATTCCGCGCCCACGGTCGATAGCCATACCTGCCCACGCATTGGCGCCACCGAAATTTTCCCGCGCATGAGCGGGCCAGGTCTCCGCCCCGAATTCACCTTTGGCAGGAATGGTGCGAAATGTCCAAACCAGCTTGCCCGTACGCGCATCATATGCGCGCACGTCCCCGAGCAATGCGGTTTCAGTTTCATTGACCCGCATTCCGGTAATGAGCAGGTTTTTGTAAATCGTATTGGGGGTATTGGAGGTAAGATAATCGTCCGCGCCGGGACGTTCGATGCCGGCTTTGAGGTTAACCCGGCCGTTTTCTCCAAAAGTGTTGATTATTGAGCCATCCACCGCATTCAATGCATAAATCCATTTTCCGGCCCCGAAAAAAATACGTTTCTCCTTGCCGTCCGACCAATAAGTTACCCCGCGGCTTGTGGTACCGCCATTGTCTGTGATAGCGGTTTTCCAGATTGGCTGCCCTGTCGAGGCGTTCAATGCAAACGCCTGCGTCCCCGCTGAGACTCCATAGAGGATGCCGTCGATCACGATGGGATTGCATTGCATCTGCGTGCGGTTGCGTGCAGTATCCGCACCGCCGGAAGCGTACGTCCACGCGACTTTGAGTTGCGTTACATTATCCTTCGTGATCTGATCCAGGGCGGAATAATGGCTACGCGCGCCGTCGCCATTATATTCCGGCCAGTTCTGGTCAGTGGATTGCTTGCTGATCACGAAACCGCATAGCGCGGCAAATGAGGCCGACAAGAGGAGGGGCGTTAGTTTCATGGAATGGCGGTTGTTAAGCGGCTGCCCAGAGTTCTTTCAGCTTTTGCAAATCACGTTTCATGGCATCGAAAACCACTTTTTTATCAACCGTAATCTGAAATGCACCCTGGTCGGCACCCCCCAGCGGATATTCCAGGTGCAAGCAGATCGGTACATCCACTTTCAGGTCTTTCAGCAGTTTGAAATAGGTTTTGAAATCCACCATTCCTTCGCCCAGCGGCACGCTTTTCACGGCCCATTTACCGCTGCTGTTTTTCTCCCAGTAAAAGTCCTTGATCACGATCGTCTTGATATGCGGGCGGATCAGGTTAAAACCCGTTTGCCACGAGAGGCCGCCTTCTACGGTGGCGTGGCGGATATCGTATTGCGCGCCCATTGTTTTTGGATTCGCTTTTTGCAAAATCTGCCAGATTTCGAACATCGAAGCACCTACCATGCGCCCCGAATGGTTCTGGTAGCAACCGTGGATTCCCAGCTTGTCATTCAGCTGACTCAAACCCGCCATTTTGGTACTGAACTCGCCGAGTTGTTCGGGAATCGCTTTTTGCTCATTGTAGCGGTACCAGTTCATACGGTAGTATTTGAAACCCAGCTTTGCTGCTGTTTCGAGCAGTTTTTTGTCGACGGGGTTAGCGGCATCTTCCACGGCGGTACAGAACATTTGCGGCGCCAGGCCTACCTTCTTCATTGCCTCTACCGCCAGCGGGAGATCCGTTTCCACTTTTTCGGGCAGTACGTGGCCTTTGGGGCGCACTGTGAGGTCAATGCCGTCGAAGCCCAACTCTTTGGCCACTTCCGCCATGTCCTGGTAGTTCAGGAATTGGAGGTGCTTGGAGAAAATATTGACTTTCAGATCGTCCGCCGCCCCGTTGGTCGGACTGGCAAATGATTCTTGCGCCAACGAAGGAACAATGCTGCCGGCCAGGGCGCTATTAATGAGGAAATCTCTGCGGGATAAGTTCATGAGGAATAATCAGGATTTGGTGATAACGAAACTGTGTTTGCCTTTGGATTTCAATGCCTTGCTGGTGAGTACAATACGGGTCACCGGTTCGCCGTCCCATTTGGTCTTGAAACTGCTGTATTCCATACCTTCGGTGGAAGGCAACTCTGTGGAAACGGTCCAGCTCTTCGGATCATAAGTGAGCGAAACGGCTTTTTTACCGGAGGTGGTAAAAACGATTTTGCCTGGTGTGCTGATGTCGACCTTGCATACGGTCATGAATACCTGCTGCAACGAGTCGGGTTTTTGTTTCAGGACAAAATCGTCGGAGATTTCCACCGCATTCTTGCTCCGATTGAGCTTTACCAGCCGGTTCCAGTTTTGTATACCCGCCTCCTGCGGATAGGCAGGAGCGATGTCCATAGCGAGCGAAACTTCTTTTTCAGATACATTGCTTTTGACATTTCTTGCATTGAACTGCTTCCCGGCAGGTTGCCCGAGGCCGTTGATGATCGGCAGGTTATGGTATTGGGATTGCGTAAACCACAGCTCGTACCGTTTCGAAGAGAATGTCCGCGCAGTATAGTTGCCACGGCCGGCATCGACAATCACTGGTTCGCCGTCGGCATACACAATGAAATCGCCTACATCATTATGGTTATGGCTTTCTGCATTGTGGCCGGCATGGGTAGCCAGGTACAGGCCGTTGTCGGAACGGGCCGTGAGTACTTCAATATCCGAAAGCCATGATTGCGCCACGGGCTTATAAGTTTTGGACTGATCCTGCTTCAACTCCGAGGTGGTGATCAGGTTCCAGACCTTTCTCGGACGCTGATAGCCATTGCCACCTGTTACCGCGCCAAACTGGCCATAAGCCCATTCTCCGAATGCGGAAAGGGTCGGATCCTGAACCGCTTTTCCGAACCGGTAGAGCATTAACCCATCCGGTTTTAGTTTGGGATCGGCGTCGGCGAAGTTGACGAAATAGTCATTGGTAATGTGTACTTTATAAACGTAGGCCGCCATTTTGCGGATCAGATCATGGTCGTAAACGTTGACTTTCCCGTTGGTGGCGCTTTCCAGGATCGCGAGCGCGTCATAGGCGCTCGCACCCGCGGCAAACCAGTAGCTTGGCCCCTCGTCGCAGCCGCCGTCGTCGCCCAGGCTGTTGAAGTACCGGTCGAGGAACACCATGTATTGATAAGCGTTCTCACTCCGTTTTTGAGCGTCTTTTTCCAATAGTAAATCAGCGATGAGCAGGTTGGACACGATCCAGGGGTTCCAGTTATTGACCGGATTCGTGGTGCTCAGCCATCCGTAGCGTTTGGCCTCTTTCAGCGGTTCGAAGATCTTTTTATTGGTTTCAAAATAGATACGCGGCCTGACCAGCGGGGATATTTTATCCAGTTTTGTGCCCAGAAAATAGTCCGTTAGCGCGAGTACTCCGGCGGTTTCGGCACCGAAGAGGTCGACGGTCGGGTCTTGTACGTCGGGTAATCCGTTTTTAGCCTTTTGCACACTCAAATGCGCGGGTACACCCCAATAAGTTTCTTCGCAAATAGCCCATACAGAGTTCAGAATGGCTTCCATGAACCGGTCCTTACCTTCCACGGCTTCGGCGAGTACGAGGTTCATCAACTGATTTCGCCGTCCAAAGGAAGCGGTCGCGTGCCGCTCGCGGTCGCCGCTGCGGGTAAAATCGAGTAGCAGGCTTGCTGAAACCATCGGGATCGGCTTTTCCAGGGCCTCTTCGCCTGCTTTAATGATCTTGGTAAGTTCGTCGGGATCAGCCTTGCTGCGCCATTCTTCGGGTGTTTTGGGGTAAGGTGCCCATTTGTCGAGAGGAATAAGGGCTTCGTTGAATGCGGTCTGGCTGTATTTCTTTGCCAGAATGTTACGCTGAGTGATCCGGGCGGTTGCGAGCTGGACGCGCCCGAACGACGCGATCGCCAGGGCAAATGCCAGTAGTAGTCTGATCATAACGGCTGTGGTTTAGGAAGTTGAATGTAACCGGATATAAGACTCCAATATCCAGTAGAATCACTGACTCCGGTCTTTAATTTAAATTCAATTAGTATAAATTCCTGAAAAAATATGAATACCAAGCGTCTGAACCGTCGTGACTTTCTGAAAGCGGGTGCCGTTGTCTCTTCCTTTATGATCGTGCCCCGGCATGTACTCGGGCGTGGGTACCGGGCGCCCAGCGATCTGATCGCATTGGGTTTCATCGGTTGCGGCCGCCAGAGCGGAGGCCTGAGAAACCGTTTTCTGGATACTCAGGAGACGCGCATTATCGCGGCTTCGGATGTATACGCGGTCAAGCAGGACGCGTTCGTGAATGCCACCAATCAATGGTATTCCGAAAAACTCGGGCAAGGGACTTACAAAGCGGCGGCGGGTATCAAGGACTTCCGGGAATTGCTTTCACGAAAGGATATTGATGTCGTGGTGATCGCCGCGCCAGATCACTGGCATGCTGCGATGGCCGTACGAGCTGCCGAAGCGGGAAAAGATATCTACTGCGAAAAACCGCTTTCATTGACGGTGAAGGAGGGGCGGGCCATGGTGAATGCTACCAGAAAGCATAACCGGGTTTTTCAAACGGGAAGTATGCAACGCTCCGCGCCGGAATTTACAAAAGCCGTACAGCTGGTGCGAAGCGGGACCATTGGAACAGTGAAAAAGGTGTATGTTAATGTAGGCGGGCCACCGAAAGTGTGGGATTTGCAAAGTGAAGCCAAACCAGAGGGCCTGGAATGGGACTTGTGGATGGGCCCCAATACCATCGAAAGACCTTACAATAACGAACTTGCACCGGCTATGGATGCTAAATTCTGGCCGAAATGGCGCGACTACGCCGAGTTTGGCGGTGGAGGAATGACCGACTGGGGCGCACATATGTTCGATATTGCGCAATGGGGATTGAATATGGATGCCAGCGGGCCGAACGAACTGATCTATTCCGAGCCCGGCAAGGGCCTGGTGTTCAAATATGCCAACGGCGTGGAAGTGATCCACCGGCCAATGGAAGGTAAACAGCATTGCCACTTCGTGGGTACGGACGGTGAAGTTTTTGTGGCCCGTGGCGAGTTAAGGACTACCCCCGAGCCGCTAAAAGACAAGGTTTTCAATGCAGGTGACGCCGGTGTTTACGTCAGTGCCAATCACTATAAGGATTTCCTGAATGCGATCCGGACCAGGAAGGCGCCTATTTGCGACGTAGAGACGGGCCATCGGACGGCGTCTGTTTGTAACATCGGGAATATCGCGTACGGTTTGGGGCGTTCGTTGAAATGGGATCCGCTGAAGGAGGGTTTTGAAGGGGATAAAAAGGCCAGTCAACTGCTGGGCAGGCCGATGCGGAAAGAATGGAAAGTCTGATGTTGTCGGACACATAAAATTGTCACGGGTTTTTCCAAATTGTGTATTTTTGTAACATGATTGGACAGCCCACGGTTATTCGTTTTAAAGAACTCGACGAGCTTGGAAATGTATCCGAAGCACTTCTGAGGCTTGGTGCAGAAACGCCCGTCTGGCTCTTCGAAGGCCAGATGGGGGCAGGTAAGACGACGCTCATTAAGGCACTATGCAGCCATCTCGGGGTTACAACCCACGTGCAGAGCCCCACTTTCTCGCTGGTGAATGAATACGATGCGGGGGGCAGAACAATCTACCACTTTGATTTTTACAGGATTAAGGATGAAACAGAAGCCCTGGACATGGGCGTGGAGGAATATTTCGATTCGGGGGACCTCTGTTTTGTCGAATGGCCGGGTAAGGTGGAAAACCTTTGGCCGCTAAATTATATGCAGCTGCATCTGGAAGCGGATGAAACTGGCATGAGAATATTGGAAGTCACCAAGGTATAAGAGGTCACATTTAGTTAGTTACAGTTTCACTTTCATTTTGCTAGTCAATGGCACAACCTCAGATTACCGGTTTTGAAGAGCTCGCCAAACAGTCGGTGCTGTACCCCCAGGAGTCGTTAATGGCGGTCAAGAAGGACCAGAATTCGCTGCATATCGGCTTGCCGAAGGAGGTTTCGTTGCAGGAAAACCGCATTGCGCTTACGCCCGACGCGGTTGCGATCCTGGTCAGGAACGGGCACGAAGTATGGGTAGAAAAGGACGCCGGCAAAGGTGCCAATTTGTCGGACCATGAATACAGCGAAGCTGGTGCGAAGATTGTCCACAGTCCCGAGGAAGTGTACCAAGCCAATGTGATCCTGAAAGTGGAGCCGCTGGTGGAAGAAGAATTTCGTTACGTGAAGGCTGGAACGACGCTCATCTCGGCGCTCAACCTGCCTGCACTGGAAAAACAATATTTTGAGAAGCTGAATGAGTTGAAAGTAACCGGTATCGGCTATGAGTTGATCGAGGACAAGATAGGAGGGAAACCGATTATCCGTGCCATGGGCGAGATCGCCGGCAGCACGGTACTGCTGATCGCCGCCGAATATCTTTCAACGCCGAATGGCGGCCGGGGGATTATCCTGGGCGGTATTACCGGCGTACCGCCGACCAAGATCGTGATCCTCGGCGCAGGCACCGTGTCGGAATATGCCACGCGCGCAGCCCTTAGCGTGGGTGCGGACGTGAAGGTGTTCGATAAGCACATTTACCGATTGCAAAGGCTTAAATACTCCATCGGACAAAACCTGTACACATCCATTATCGAGTCCGAAACGCTGGCGGAGGCCATTGGAAGGGCGGACGTGGTGATCGGTACCATGCGCGCCGAGAATGGCCTGAGTCCAATGGTGGTAACGCGCGAAATGGTGTCCAAAATGAAGCCGGGTTCGGTGATCATCGATGTCAGCATCGACCAGGGCGGGTCGTTTGAGACTTCGCGGATGACGACGCACAAAAACCCGACATTCAAATACAATGAAGTGATCCATTACTGTGTGCCCAACATCCCGTCACGCGTGGCGCACACCGCGAGTACGGCGCTCAGCAATGTCTTTTTGCCCTTTTTACTCCAAACCGGCACAATAGGCGGCATTGAGGAAATGATTTATGCCAATCGTTGGTTTATGAAGGGAGTGTATTGCCACAAAGGCACGCTCACGAACTCTCACATCGCCCGGAGCTTTAACATGAGGTATAAGGATTTGACGTTGCTGCTGGCGGCGAGGATGTAGGGGGGCTATAAGCTTTAAGCCTTAGGCTGTAAGCTTTTTATATTTTTGACAATTGAACTACCTGTGCTAGCGCGCAATCAGCTTATGGCCTATGGCTTATAGCTTAAAGCATATTACAAAAATGATCAACAACAGTAATGAAAACACCCTGATGGACGATGCGAATTCTCCGGATTTGAATCAGAAATTGATGGGTTATATATCGCAGGATTTTATCAAGGTCGCCGACCAGTTGAAAGAAGCTTCATACCAGATCCGTAAACGCGGTTTTTCGGAATACCCGATTTTCGCGGTTACCAACAACGAGCTGGATCTGGGCGTGTTGCTGATCGATGCGAGAGAACTTACAAATAACTATATTTACAAGGCGTCGTACATGCAGGAGTTTGTCGATCGTAAGCTGATCGGGCCGGAATCGGTACTGCTTTTTACGGAAAACTATAAGAATCCGGAGGAGTTCTGCTGCCTGTTCGCATTGATCGGCGAGTTTTCGGGTTTTGTGTACGTGCCATATCCCGAAGATTAGCGGGTGGGTGTTGTTTGGAAAGTTGTGTAAGGCCGCTTAATAAACAGTTGGAACGCTTACTAGGTCGTGGGGATCGGGTTCCTGAATTTTATTTTAGTTTTAGAGAATTAATTGTTTGAAATTCAGCTATAAAATCCCCCGTCTATGGAATCTAAACTACTTCTTGAAAAAGAACTCGAACCCATTTTTCTTCAAAAATTTCCGCCATTCTCCGAGAGTGTCAAAGAATTTCTCGTGCAGTACGGCCCTTACATTATCCTGATACTCTCCGTTCTCGGGGTATTGGGCTTGCTTACAGCATTGGGCGTTGGTGGTGCGGTTTTGGGAGCTGGGGGGCTTACAGCAGGCATTGGGTTCAACGCCTATGTTGGTATTGCGCTAGGCATTGTCACGCTCGTGATGTACCTGATGGCGTTTTCGCCGCTCAAAGCACGCAAACGAGCCGGCTGGAATCTGCTTTATTACGCGCTGTTGATCGGCCTGATCAGCAACCTGATCCAGTTGAGCATTCTCGGCTTTGTCATCGGCGGGATCATCGGTTTCTGGGTGCTTTTCCAGATCCGCGAGAAATATGCTTAAATATTACCCGGCCTGTGCCGTGTAAAGCGGGCGGATTATTCCGCCCGCTTTTTATTTTTGCCATTGGTCAGTCAAATAAGGCTTTTATACTTGTGGTTACCGCGACCAGGAAAATTACTTCGCATATTTGCGTTTACACCGTTTAGAGATTTATGAACATCATAGAGGTAAGGAATGTAACGAAGGAATATTCCAGCCATACCGCCCTGGATAATGTGAGTATATCCATTCCCAAGGGCTGCATTTTCGGGTTGTTGGGGCCGAATGGGGCGGGGAAGACGTCGCTGATCCGCATTATCAACCAGATCACCGGTCCCGATAGCGGAGAAGTATTGTTCGACGGCGTACCGCTTAATTCCAATCACATTTCGCGAATAGGATATCTGCCGGAAGAGCGCGGGCTGTACAAGAAGATGAAAGTAGGGGAGCAGTTGCTTTATCTGGCGCAGCTTAAAGGGCTTTCGCAGAAGGAGGCAATGGAAAAGCTCAAAAGCTGGTTCATTAAGTTTGATATCAAAACCTGGTGGGACAAAACGATCGGTGACCTCTCGAAAGGAATGCAGCAGAAAGTGCAATTCGTTTCCACCGTTCTGCATGAACCAGACCTGATCATTCTCGATGAACCATTCTCCGGTTTCGACCCGATCAATGCGAATCTGATCCGTGATGAGATTCTCGAACTGAAACAAAAGGGGAGTACAATCATTTTCTCGACCCACCGGATGGAAACCGTAGAGGAACTTTGCGATCATATTGCATTGATCCACAAGTCCCATAAGGTGCTCGATGGTGCCAAAAGGGAAATCAAAGAGCAGTTTAAGACGCATACCTATTTTGTCGAATATAAGGGCCACCTCGACGAACTGGACCCGATTTATCAGATCCTGGACCAGAAGATACTCGAAGACGGTTACCTGCGCTCCAATATCCATCTGGATGGAGAGGCTAATTCCAATGCATTGTTGCTCAATTTGTTGTCGAAGGTGGAGATTCGGGCATTTGGAGAGAACATCCCCACGATGAGCGATATTTTTATGAAGGCGGTCAATGAAGTGCCCGAGGCATAGCCGGGCGCATTCCATTCACAGTGATTAATCCGATTCCCATGCGAAATATATTTCTGGTTATTAGAAGAGAATACCTGGTAAGGGTCAAAAAGAAGTCGTTTCTGGTGATGACCGTACTGGGGCCACTGCTTTTTGTGGCTTTTTATGGGACGGTATTCTGGGCGGCGGTCAGTTCGGTGGATATCAAAACTGTGCAAGTGCTGGATGAAAGCGGTTTGTTCCGGAACAAATTCAAGGACTCGGAAACCTTGAAATTCGAGCTCACCGATAAAAGTATTGATTCCGCCAAAGCCGCATTCCCCAACAGCGATGCCAATGCGTTGGTGTACATACCGGCCAACGTGATCAAGTCGCCGAAAAGCGTCCGCATTTACGCCGCCAAAAATGTGAGTCTGGAATTGAAATCGGAGATTGAAAAGGTCATCGAGAAGGAAATTGAAGATATTAAACTCGCTGAGGCGGGTATCACGCATAAGATTCTGGAAGATTCACGCGTCAACGTTAATTCTGAGACGATCAGCCTGAGTGAAGAAGGCGAGAAAACCAGCAGCTCCGGCGCGGCCACGGTCATCGGAGGGATTTGCGCATTCCTGATTTACATGTCCGTCTTCATCTACGGAACACAGGTCATGCGTGGGATCACCGAGGAAAAAACCAGCCGGATCGTCGAAGTGATCATTTCCTCTGTGAAACCGTTCCAGTTGATGCTCGGTAAGATTATCGGCGTCGCATTGGTAGGGCTAACCCAGTTTGTTCTCTGGATTTTGCTGACTACCGCGTTGACAAGCGCCACATCGGCTATAATTGCCAGCAAAATGTCGAAGGAGTCGGCGCAGATGGCGCAGGAAATGAAAAAGGCGCAAATGCCTAACCAGAATATTCCCGGCGGCAATGTGGATAATCCGGTAGCGGAAGTGCTCGGCGCGGTATCGAGCCTGAACATCCCGCTGATTATCGGTTGCTTCCTGTTTTACTACCTCGGCGGGTATTTGCTTTATAGCGCGCTGTTCGGTGCCGTTGGAGCGGCCGTCGACAACGACGCGGATACCCAGCAATTCATGCTGCCCATTACATTGCCCATTATTTTCTCCTTTGTATTTGCCCAATTCGTCCTCCGCGATCCCGACGGTACACTGGCATTCTGGACATCCATCATTCCGTTCACTTCGCCGATCATCATGATGGTCCGCATTCCGTTCGGCGTCCCGGCCTGGGAAATCGCATTATCGATGGTGCTTCTGATATTAGGTTTCATGGGTACCACCTGGGTCGCCGCCCGCATTTACCGCGTGGGTATCCTCATGTACGGGAAGAAAGTCAGTTATAAGGAATTGGTGAAGTGGATATTTTATAAGTGACATCGGCTGTCGGCTTTCGGCTGTCGAACTTTGGCTTTCTATCGTCAAGGGTTACACTTCCAGGCCATTCGGCCGATTGCCGAAAGCCGACGGCCGACAGCCTTGTTAACTTTTTTTAAGATTCCCAAACCGTTGCCGTTGTGGTTATTTTGCTAATTTTGGCCGATCATTGATAGAACTGCTCAAAAAGAGTCGCCATCTTTGCGCATTGTGCATATAACTTTTTCAAATTTACCGTCTTTCAGATGACCCGTTTCAACCGTACCAACAACCTTACGGGTTGGATTGTCTTTGCTATTGCATTCATTACATACGCCCTAACAGTCGAACGTACCGCCAGCTTTTGGGATTGCGGGGAGTTTATTGCCTGTGCATTCAAATTGCAGGTTCCTCACCCTCCCGGCGCGCCTTTCTTCCTGTTGATCGGCCGTATTTTCTCCCTTTTTGCAATGGGGGATCTGCTGCAAGTGGCATACTGGATCAATATGGTATCGGTGCTGAGCAGCGCATTTACCATTCTGTTCCTTTTCTGGACCATTACCCTGCTGGTTCGTAAGCTGGTCGCCAAAAATGACGAAGAGCTGACCCAGGCTGATACGCTTCTTGTCATGGGAGCCGGTATCGTTGGTGCCCTGGCTTATACCTGGTCCGATTCCTTCTGGTTTTCGGCCGTGGAAGCAGAGGTTTACGGATTGTCGTCTTTCTTTACTGCCATCGTAATCTGGGCTGTGTTCAAATGGGAGCGTATCCAGGATCCCGCGGCGGAGAACCGCTGGCTGATCCTGATCGCCTATCTCGTCGGACTTTCTATCGGTGTTCACTTGTTGAACCTTGTTACGATCCCGGCGCTTGCTCTGGTTTATTATTTCAAGAAGTATCAGAAAGTCAGCGTTTTCGGAGGGGTTTTGGCATTTGTGGGCGGTCTGGTGGTTTTAGGGATTATCAACTCCGGTATTATTCCGGGCCTGCCAAGCGTTGCGGGTAAATTTGAGATATTCTTTGTGAATACATTAGGATTGCCTTACAAATCAGGGGTAATCTTCTTTATTATATTGTTCATCGGCGCGCTGATCTGGGGGATCCGTTTTTCCCAGAAGAAAGGCAATGTGTTGCTCAATACCAGCTTGCTTTCCCTTGCATTCGTATTGATCGGATACGCCAGCTACCTGATGGTACTGGTGCGTGCAGAGTATAACCCGCCAATCAATGAGAACAACCCGAATGACGTATTGAGCTTCGTTTCTTACCTGAAACGCGAGCAGTACGGTAGCCGTCCGTTGTTGTACGGGCCGTCGTTTGCTTCGCGGCCGGTAAGCCAGAAGCGTGGCGCACCCATGTACCGTAAGCAGGATGGTAAATACGTGATTTACGACTACCGTCCGGAGTACGAGTATGAGCCAGGTGCGAATATGTTGCTGCCGCGTATGTACAGCACACAGCCAGGGCATTTTCAGGAATATCAGAAATGGACGGGTGTAGCAGAGGGGCAAAAACCGACGATGGGGATGAACCTCAGCTTCATGTTCCGCTATCAGATCGGGCACATGTATTGGCGTTACTTCCTTTGGAATTTTGTGGGACGTGAAAGCGATGAAGAAGGAGCCGGCAACATGACGCCTTGGGATGTCTCCACTAAATACCCTGAACCCATTGCGAAGAACAAGGCGCATGATAACTATTTTATGCTTCCGTTCCTCCTTGGATTGTTTGGGGTTGTAATTTGCTATTTCCGCCAGAAACGTGACCTGCTTGTGTTGGGTTTGCTGTTCTTCCTGACCGGCGTCGCATTGGTAATTTACCTCAACTCCCCACCCACCGAGCCGCGTGAGCGTGACTATATTTATGTGGGTTCGTTCTACATTTTCTGTATCTGGATCGGCTATGGTGTGATCGCCATTGCGGATGCGATCAGCAAGTTTGTAAAAGGGAGTACGGCCCGTGCGGGTGTTGCTACTGCGTTTGGTCTGGTTGTGCCTGTCATTATGGGCGCCAAAGGTTGGGATAACCACAACCGCGATCACCGTTACCACTCGGTTGATTTTGCTAAAAACCTCCTGAACTCCTGCGCACCGAATGCGATCCTCTTTACAGGTGGTGATAACGATACTTTCCCTTTATGGTACGTGCAGGAAGTGGAAGGCTTCCGTACAGACGTGCGTGTGTGTAACCTGAGCCTCCTGGGTACCGACTGGTATATCGACCAGATGAAGCGCAAGACTTACCTGTCGGAGGCGTTGCCGATCTCGCTCGACAAAAACAACTATGCATTCGGAAAGAACGACATTGTACCTTTTTATGAAATACCAAGTGTGAAGGCAGGTATTAACCTGAAAGAATATCTTGGATTGGTAAAACAGGAAAACAAGGCTATTCAGGTTCCGTTAACCAGCGGCGATATGACGTCCATCCTGCCGTCGTCGGTATTGTTCCTGCCGGTGGATGCCGAGGCTGTGAAAAAGATGAATATCATCAAAAGCGACCTCGTTCCATTTGTGAGCGACTCCATCAGCTGGACGATCGGTAAAGGGGATTTGTACAAATCAGATCTTATCATGCTCGATATCATCGCGTCCAACGACTGGAAACGTCCTATCTACTTCTCATCGACCCTGGGGGGATCGAGCTACCTGAACCTGAAAGAGTACATGCAGCTTGAAGGCTACGCATACCGCCTGTTGCCGGTGAAAGTGCCGGGTGCCAGCGACGGTTATGTGAATGCCGATGTGATGTACAATAATCTGATGAACAAGATGTTCTGGCGCGAACTCGACAACCCGAATACTTACTATGACAACACCTATCTTGGCTCACCGGTAGCTACGGCGCGCATCGCGTTCCTGCGCCTTACCGGCCAGCTTATTGCCGACGGCCGCAAGCAAGAAGCGAAAAAGGCCATCGAGCGCTCGCTGAGCACGATGCCCGACAAGAGCATTCCGTACGACCAGTTCTCGGCCAATTTCATAGGCCCGTTATTCGACCTGGGCGAAAGCAAGAAAGCGCTTGAAATTGCCGAAACAATGGCACACCGCGCCGACGAAGTACTGACCTGGGCGAAGAACAACTCCACCACACGCCGCCGCGATAGCAATGTGTACCTTTACATCATGCAAGTGATCGTCCAGGAATGCCGCGACGCGAAACAGGAAGCCGCCGCCAAGAAATATGAAGCGATCTTCCAGAAGCATCTGGCTGCGTTTAATATGTATGGTGGAGGGCAATAAAATATTCTCTAAAAGTAAAGCCCGGGCATTGACGTGTCCGGGCTTTACTTTTTTTAAGGTAAATGTCTAGGCACCGGACTGTGCATTGTAAATAGACTCAATTAAGGTGGTATGCTCTTCATTCACGACTTTAATTAACCGTGATATCTCGTTTTCGTTGAGTATCTGAGAGTACTTTTTGGTAATTGATAAGCTGCCGGTAGCAACTGTAAATGTCCATTCAAGCAACTTGATGTTAATTGTCATCATGTAATTTGTGCTTGTAAAGTCAGGATGGCGGAACCGATAGAAAGAGTTGATGATAAAAAGGTTGCCAGCCGGGTTTTTATCCAAGGCATGAAAAAGTTGATCACGGGAAGGTGAGGCTTCAATGTCCCTACTAGGGCGGCTACTCGTAGTCTCTGTTGCGTATGAATGCCATTCGGAGTAAAACCTGGAAAACTTAAAACCTTCTTGGCGAAACTCGTCGAAAAGTGGAACAAGTGAGTTTTCAACGACAAAGGAGATCGTTTTAGAAGATTTCGCGACCGCGCGCTCATCTACTTCAAGCATCTTCGCAAAGAATTCCAGCTTCTTATCGACATCATCCGGCTCGTCGATATTCTCTCCCTGTGCGCCGCGGATCATTAATTTAAGTGAATCCACAAGGTTCTTGCCGATATAATCCAGAAATGCGGAGAGTATACCGGCATCGGCTTGCTCCAATGCTGAAAGATAATTGCGTTTGTCCTCGGTTTTGATGATCACGGGAGGATAGCCATGTCGCAGCAGAATAAAATTCATGAGTAACCGGGCAGTGCGACCATTCCCGTCATCGAACGGGTGAATCCTGATAAACCTGTAATGGAATTCGGCGGCGAGCAGTATCGGATTTGATTTCGGATTGCCGTCCATTTCGCGATACCATTCAACCAACCCTTGCATCATCGCAGGCGTTTCCTCTGGCGTCGCGAAAAAGAATGTTTCGCCAGTGACTGTACGAACATGGTTGGGCAACCTTTTGTATTGCCCGATATTTACGGTTTTGTTGGTAGGTTTGCCATCGGCCGTCTCTGCACTTACTTGATACGGTTTTTGTAGGAGAAGCTTGTGTAGCTCACGGATAAACGTTTCGGTTAGTGGCCTATCGCCTTTCACAACATCCAGCACCCAATTGACCGCTTCATTATGACCTCGCATTTCCAGGTGATCGGCGAATGGCTTGCCTTGCGCCGTTATGCCGAAGAGCAGCAACGCTTTGGTTTCGCCGTAGCTGAGTGAATTACCTTCAATATGATTAGAGTGGTAATTCCAGTCCAGCCGGAATTTTTGCATAATACGCTGCTCCTGCTCTTGTTGCAGTGGCCTTAGGTTATCCAACTCATTCTTCAAAAGCAACGCTTCTTCAATCGGATTCATAATGAACGGTCGTTAAATGCGAGGTTACTAAGTTAATGGAAAGATAATTTACTTGACAGGTAGCATCGATTTGAACCATAAACGAAGCGATCCGGGGGATATCCGGGACCGCTTTCGGTTTTTAGGGAAATATTTTACTCCACCTTCAACCTAACCCAAACCAACCTGTGATCGGAGCTCGACTCACGCTTCTCGACCAACTCTGCCATCGGCTCGCCCTTCGCGGGCCAGAAAACACCGCTGTCGAGGATTTGGAAGCCCTTGCGCGAGGGTAGCACATAATCGGCGCGCATCCGCCAGAATGCGGTGTGGTTTTTGGCAAATGTATTGGTGGGCGAATGCTCCGGGCCGCCTTTGCTTGCGGGAGCGGTAGTACCGTCTACGGCCGGATTGCCGATAAGCTGCCGGATGCCGTCGGCGATCGCACTGCCTTCATCAGGGGAGGCATTCTGGTCGCCCAGGATTACGAACGATGCGTTTGCCGGGAGCCCGCCTTTTTTGCCTTTGTCGTCATAAATGTAGCTGCCCTTGCCCACGGTAATATAGTCGTTCCAGAAGCGGATCTCGTCGTGGTTGCGCTTGCCGTTGCGATCTTCCTTGCCATCGAATGAGGGCGGGGTAGGGTGGCTGGCGAGGACGTGGATGGTTTTGCTCCCTACCTTGATGGGAATATCCCAGTGCGATTTGGATGAGAGCGGGAATTGCGCCCAGGCCTCCGGGGCGTACCAGTCGGAACCATCTTCGGTCGTGGTTTTTAATGCGCCTGGCATGTCTTTCCACTTGAAATGCTGGAATGTGCGTATGGCTTTGGTATCGATCGGGTAGCGGGATAAAAGTACCATTCCGTATTGCCCCGGGTAGTTGCCGAAGCCCCAGGCATCGGAGCCGAATTGCTCCTTTTTGCCGTTCCGGTCGAGGTCGTAGGGAGTCGGCTGGCCGGTGTTCACGGTGGAATAATAGTAGTAAGGATAGTCGATGCCTTTCGCACCATTCGAATCTTCTTTCAAATATCCCTTAATAAACTGCCCGACACCTTCCGTAGGGTTTTTGACATAGTCGAACTCGTTGAGCAGAATCACGTCAGGCCGGACCGTTTTGATAATCTGCGCGATGTTTTTAATCTGCTGATTGGAGCCGGAAGCAAGCTCTTTGATCAGTACTTTTTCAGAATTGCCGGGCGTGCCGCGCGGAAAGTAGTTTTCGGCCTCCATACTCACATTGTAAGTGGCAAATGTAATTTCTGCTGGCGTGGTTTGCGCAGCAAGCAGCCCCGGGTTGGCGAGCCCCAGGCAAAGCAGTGCACCGGAAAGCAACTGAGATTTCATTGAGTAAATGTTTTTGGTTATTTAATGATCGATGATGAGTTGCGGCAGGCCGCTGTTGGTGTCAAGCAAAAAGAGCCGCTCCGGTGACGGAGCAGCTCTTTGGGAATATTCATTGAACAGGCATGATCAATGAAAGAAATCTTTCATTTTATCAAAAAAGCCTTTCTCGTTCTTGCCGGGTTTCGGCTGAAAGTTCGGCGAATGACGGAGCGATTCAAGGGTCGAACGCTCGTCAGAGGTCAGTTGCTGAGGTGTCCATACATTAATATGTACAAGCTGGTCGCCTTTTCCGTAACCGTTCAGGTCTTTGATACCCTTGCCTTTGAGGCGTAATATCTTACCCGCCTGGGTTCCCGATTCGATATTAATGCGCGCTTTGCCGTCGATAGTCGGTATTTCAACCGAAGTGCCGAGTGCTGCATCGATAAAGCTCAGGTGCATGTCGAATACGACGTTATTACCATCTCTTTTGAGCAATGCATCCTCTTCTTCCTCGATGACGATCAGCAGGTCGCCAGCGACGCCTCCGCGCGCGGGAACGTTTCCTTTACCCGACATGGATAGTTGCATGCCTTCGGCCACACCGCCCGGGATATTGAGCGTAATCAGGTCATCTTGCAGCAAGCGGCCCTCGCCTGCACAGGAGTCGCAACGTTCGCTGATGATTTTGCCATCACCATTACATGTAGGGCAAGTTGAGGTCGAAACCATCTGGCCGAGCATGGTGCTCACTACCTTACGCACCTGACCGGTTCCGTTACAGCTGTTACAGTTGGTCAGCGACGTGCCATTTTTAGCCCCATTGCCGCCGCAGGTATTACAGGTAACATGTCTTTTTACCTTGATTTTCTTCTCAACCCCGTTTGCAACCTCTTCAAGGTTCAGTTTCAGCTTGATCCGAAGGTCGGAGCCTTTGCGTACCCTGCGGCCATTTCCGCCCTGACGGCCGAAAATATCGCCGAACGGGCTGCTATCCCCGAAAATATCCCCGAACTGCGAGAAAATATCGTCCATGGAGAAACCACCACCGAAACCGCCTGCACCGCCGCCCGAAGCACCGCCTACACCGGCATGTCCGAACTGGTCGTAACGCTGGCGTTTATTGTCGTCACTCAGAATGCTGTATGCCTCCGCCGCCTCTTTGAACTTATCTTCAGCAGTAGGATCGTCAGGGTTCTTATCCGGGTGGAACTTGATCGCGAGCTTGCGGTAAGCTTTCTTGATTTCATCCGCGGAGGCGCCACGATCCACGCCAAGGACTTCGTAATAATCTCTTTTCTTTGCCATTTTTAATTACTGATGTATCCTGTAAGGAAGGTTGAGAGCATTAGGCGCCTACGATTACTTTGGCGTAACGAATGACCTTGTCGTTCAGGTAATATCCTTTTTCAATTTCATCGATCACCTTTCCTTTCAGGTCTTCCGACGGTGCAGGAAATTGTGCGATGGATTCGTGGATTTCAGCGTCGAAGTCGGCACCTTTCGATTCCATGGCTTTCAGGCCTTTGGATTCAAGGGCTTTATACAACTTGTTATAAATCAGGTCAACGCCTTCTTTCAGTGCCTCGATATCGGTAGAAGAATCAAAAGAAACCTTGGCACGTTCGAAATCGTCGACAATCGGGAGAATAAGCTTTACCGTATCGGCGCTTGCTCCGGAGATCATTTCCAGCTTTTCCTTGGCTGTACGGCGGCGGAAGTTCTCAAAATCGGCGTAAAGGCGCAGGTATTTGTCTTTCAGCTCGGCGATTTCAGCCTTTGCTGCATCCAACGGATCCAACTTGGGTGCCCCGCCGGCAGGTGCCTCGCCGGAAATCTCCTGACCTGCATTATCCAACGGCACATTGTTGGAAATTTCGGAATTCTCTTCGTTTACCAGATTGTCAGTTTCCAATGAAGCTTTATCCTCGTTCATTTCGTAATTTTTGTCTTGATCTATGTTGAATTCTGTATTTTCCGGCATAATTCTTGGCAGTTATGTGACTTTTGTCAACAGCCATTTTTCTCCTAAATTACTTTGCCACGGCTAAATTACTGACAAGATGGCATTTTACAATCAATTTGTAACTTTGCACTATGACGGCAGCAGATATCGTAAAGCAGGAGAGGAGTCGGTTTATCAAGGCGAAGGCCATTGAAAACGGGTTCGATTTTTGCGGTATTTCAAAGGCGGAGTTCCTCGAAAGTGAAGCTCCGCGCCTCGAAAAATGGCTTTCGCTCAACCACCACGGCGCTATGGCCTACATGGCCAACCACTTCGATAAACGCCTGGATCCTGCCAAACTGGTGGAGGGCGCCAGGAGCGTCATCTCTGTTTTATTAAATTATTACCCCGAAGAACGCCTCCCGGAAGGCGACGACGATCTTAAGCTTTCCAAATACGCTTATGGCACCGATTACCATTATGTATTAAAGGAAAAGCTCGGCGCATTGCTTGCGGCTATTCAGGAAGAAGTAGGCGAGGTAAATGGCCGTATTTTCGTCGATTCTGCACCGGTAATGGATAAGGTGTGGGCTGCCAAAAGCGGGCTAGGATGGATTGGCAAGCATTCCAATTTACTCAATCGTGAAATGGGAAGCTTTTTCTTCATCGGGGAGATCATCTGCGACCTGGACCTGGCCCCCGACAGTGCCACGGGCGATTATTGCGGTACCTGCACCAAATGCATCGACGCCTGTCCCACGGACGCGATTACCGGCCCATTCGTGGTCGATGGCAGCAAATGCATCAGTTACTACACCATCGAGTTAAAGGATGCGATCCCGGAGGAAGTCAGAGGGAAATTCAACAACTGGGTATTCGGCTGTGATATCTGTCAGGACGTTTGTCCGTGGAACCGGTTCGCCCGCCCGCACACGACGCCGGAATTCAATTTACCACATGAACTTGCCGGCTTTTCAAACAGCGACTGGAAGGAAATCACAGAGGAAGTATTTCGCGAAATATTCCGAAGATCGCCCGTAAAAAGGGCCAAATACGCCGGTTTAAAGCGAAATATCGAATTTGTTATATCCGATGGGTAAAAAGCACAATTATATCCGAAACCTCTTATATTTGGGCCGGGGAGTTCCTTTCGATGACTGAATAAAACACTCAATACAATGAGAAAACAATCTGTCAATCTTTGGGCCGTGCTAGTATGCGTAGTGATAGGTCAGATAGTACCAGCGTTGTGGTACAGCACATTTTCAGAACAATGGATGGCTTTGAATGGCTTCACCATGGAGCAGATTAAGTCAGCCACGAGCCCGATCCCTTACCTTGCCAGCATTGTCTCCACTTCCTTCATGGCCTACACCATGGCCTGGGTGTTCACCAAAATCCCCGTCAAATCTGTCGTAATGGGTTTCCTTATCGGGCTGCTGTTCGGTATTGTCTTTGTCTTGTTCGAAACCATCGTCAAAGACATGTTTTCGATGCGTGCGCTGGCGCTCTCGCTGATCAACGGGGGCGTGAGTGTGATCGTATACGCACTCACGGGCGCTATTTTGGGCGCGTGGCGGAAATACGAGTAAGGAGCATTTGATTCCTGATAAGTAAATAATACAAAAACATCAGAAAATATTAATTTTCCGGGCGCTTTCTTCTCAAAGCACTGCACTTAGTTTTAACTTCAACTTTTGGTTGAAGTTTTTTATTTTTAGTAGTAGATCTTCCTTTCTAAATCGGTATTGCACTTTCAATGAATCACCAAGGTCGCTTCTTTTACCTGCCTGCGATTTTCCTGCTGGCATTCCATTTTGCCGACATCAGGGCGCAGAACACTTTGTTCCGTTTCCTGGAAGGCAAACAAACAGGGATCGATTTCGTGAACCCTGTCAGCGAAACCGAGAGCCAGAATGTGATGTCCTATGAATACTACTACAATGGCGGCGGCGTAGCGGTGGGCGATATTAACAACGACGGTTTCGACGATCTTTTCTTTACATCCAACATGGGTTCGAACAAGCTCTATCTGAACCTGGGCGCAAAAGGGGCGAAAATGAAGTTCAAAGACATTACCGTGTCGGCGGGGAAGGGGCTCGAAGGCCGGAAGGGCGGCTGGAAAACGGGTGTGACGATGGCCGACGTGAATGGCGACGGGTTGCTCGATATCCACATTTGCTATTCCGGCAAGGTGAAGGACGAGGACCGCAAGAATCAGCTTTTTATCAACCAGGGCAACCTCAAATTCATCGAACAGGCGAAGGAGTACGGGCTCGACAATATCAGTTACAGCACCCAGGCTGCTTTTTTTGATTATGACAATGATGGCGATCTGGATGTGATGTTGCTCAATCATACGACCAAGAAGATCGACAACATGGAGCTCGCGAAGTTTCGTACGCAGACGGACGAGCTCGCGGGGAACAAGCTTTTTGAGAATCAGAAAAACCATTTTGTCGAGGTTACCCAAAAGGCAGGCATTCACCAGTATCCGCTCACGTTCGGGCTGGGTATCGCGATCGCGGATGTGAACCAGGATGGCTGGCAGGACATTTACGTCACCAACGACTACAACGAGCCGGATTACCTCTATATCAACAACCACGACGGCACGTTCAAAGACGTGACACGCCAGTATTTCAGGCATCTGGCCCAGTTTTCGATGGGGATCGATGTTGCGGATTTCAACAACGACGGTCTGCCGGATATCATATCGCTCGACATGCTGCCGGAAGACAACCAGCGGCAGAAGTTGCTGCAATTGCAGGAAAACTATGAAGCTTTCGAGCTGATGGTGCGGCAGGACCTGCAAAAGCAATACATGCGTAATATGTTGCAGCTCAACAACGGCGACGGCACATTCAGCGAAATCGCCCAGTTTGCAGGCGTTTCCAATACCGACTGGAGCTGGACACCGCTCTTTGCAGATTTTGACAACGATGGTTTCAAGGACCTGTTCGTTTCAAACGGCTATCTCAGGGACTATACCAACAAAGACTTTCTGAAATACTGGGGCGACTACAAGATCAAAAGGGCAGTTGATAAAGAGCCCTTCCAGCTCATGGACCTTGTGAAAGCGATGCCTTCCACGGCGTTGGCCAACTATATTTTCAAAAATAACCGCGACCTCACATTTTCAAACATGCAGCAGCCCTGGGGCCTCGAACATGCGTCGGTTTCCAGCGGGGCGGTATACGCGGACCTGGATAATGACGGAGACCTGGACCTGGTCGTCAACAATATCAATGAACCGGCATTTGTATACCAAAACACGGCCAGCGAGTCCAAAAATGTGAACTGGTTGCAATTGAAACTGAAACAAAACGACGGAAATGCCGGCGGAATAGGGGCCAGGGTTTATCTCAAAAGCAAGGGTTCACTCCAGTATCAGGAGGTGAATCCTAACCGGGGGTATCTTTCATGTACGCCATTGCGCCTGCATTTCGGGCTTGGTGAAGCGACGGCGGTGGATACGGTGAAAATCCTGTGGCCGGACGGTACGGGGCAGATCGTCGAAAATGTGAAGGCTAACCAGTTGCTGGTCATTGAAAAATCGGGTGAAAAAGCTGATAAATCCGGAAAGCGAGATATTCTCAACACGCTATTCCAAAAACAGGCCCCGGCGATCGCTTACCAGCACGAGGGGTTCAGCGAAAATGATTTCAAGCGCCAGCCGCTGATGCTCTCGATGTACTCGCAGACCGGCCCGGTAGTGGCGAAAGGCGATGTGAACAAGGACGGGTTCGACGATATTTTCGTGAGCGGCGATCAGAATAAGCAGGCTAAAATATGGTTACAGCAAAAAGACGGAGCGCTCCGCGAAATGCCCGGCTTCGCTGTCGGAGATGAAAATACATCCGCCATTTCAGCAGCCGTCTTTTTTGATGCGAATGGCGATGGTTACGACGATCTGTACATTGCCAAAGGTGGTTATTCACTTTTTGAACCTAATACGGTTGCACTGCAAGACGAAATTTATCTGAGCGACGGAAAGGGCGGGCTGAGCTTGTCGGTACTATCCGTTCCGAATTTGAAGGCCAGCAGTAAGTCGTGCGTGCGCCCATTTGATTTCGACAAAGACGGTGATCTTGATCTGTTCGTAGGCGGCCGCATTATTCCCGGCCGGTATCCGGAGGCACCGGCGTCGTTCCTGCTGGTTAATGACGGGAAGGGGCGTTTCCAAATACGCGAATCGCCGTTTTTCAAAATTGGCATGGTTACAGATGCTCAGTGGGCAGATTTGAATGGCGACAGCAAGCCGGAGTTGGTCATAGCGGGAGAAATGATGCCGGTGAAAGTTTTTAGCTATAACGGGAAAGATTTTGACGACAAAACATCCGATTTCTTCCAAAATGAAGAGAGCGGCTTTTGGAACACCATTCAAATAGAAGACCTGGACGGCGACGGCAAGCCGGATATTGTTGCTGGTAATCTGGGGCAGAACTCCCAAATCAAGGCCTCTGAAAAAGAGCCCGCGGAGCTGTATTTCGCCGATTTTGACAAGAATGGCTCGATCGACTCGTTCTTCAACTTTTATATACAGGGTAAATCCTATCCGTTCGTTAGTCGCGATGAGCTCAATGACCAGATTTACCCCATGCGCAAAAAGTTTGCCTATTACCGCGACTACGCCAATGCGACGATGCCCGAGATTATCCCGGCAGCCGAGCTTGCCAAGGGCGGGAAGCTCGAAGCGAAGGAACTGCGCAGCGTCTGTTTTATGAATCGAAATGGCCGGTTTCAGAAGCTTCCGCTGCCTTCACGGGCGCAGTTCTCGCCCGTATGCACGATCCTGACGGGCGACTATAACCACGATGGGCATAAAGACCTGTTGCTGCTAGGGAACAAAACGGACAACCGCCTCAAACTGGGTAGCATGGATGCGAATTATGGTAGCCTTTTTGTCGGCGACGGCAAGGGTGGATTTCGTTTCGTGGAACAGCCGGAAGCCGGATTGTCGGTAACGGGCGACGTGAAATCAGCCGTGCAGGTCAATATCGGTAACCAACCTTTTTTAGTGATTGGCGCATTCAATGAGCCATTACAGTTTTATAAAAATTCCAGAAAGTAATGCGCCGGATCCTTCTTCTCTTTTTGATTTTTACCCAATCGGTTTTTGCAAAGCCTGGCAAAGAGGAATTGCGGAAGCATTTGCAGCCTGCTGTTTTTGCAGTAACCATGGTGATGATCCACGACGTGGTAAACCCACCCGCGGCCAGCCGGTTTTACGCTTATTGCCTCCTGGGTGCACATGAGATTGTAGCGAGGAACAACAAACAAATCGTCGCGCCGACGGTTTTTACCCAAAGCATTAACCCGGTTACCATAGACGCCAAAGGTTACGATTACCAGATTGCCGCATTGTATTGCATTCTGGAAACAGGGAGGCTCATTATCCCATCGGGTTACATGCTGGAAGAAGACCAGAAAAAGCTGATCATCGCATTATTGCGGGAAGGGCACTCGCAGGCGGCGATCGATCAGTCAGTTGCCGTGGCGCAGGATGTCGCTAGGAAAATTGCCACCGACGCTTCCACCGACGGCTATCTCAAACTCAGCACGCGTTTGCGGTACCGACCTAAAAAAGGGGATGCTTACTGGTACCCAACCCCACCCGGCTATATGGAAGGCGTAGAGCCGCATTGGAAAACGATCCGCCCGGTGCTGATCGACTCATGCGGCCAGTTTGTACCCAAACCACCGGTGGAGTTCAGCAAGGACAGTACGAGTGCTTTTTTCAAACTGGCGAGAGAGGTTTATGACGTGAGCCAAAATCTGACCAAACAGCAACGTTTCATCGCTTCTTACTGGGATTGTAACCCGTTTGCGATCAACACTTCGGGACATATGAATATTGGTTTCAAGAAAATCAGTCCGGGAGGGCATTGGATGAACATCACCGGCATTGCCACTGCCAAAGCCAATCTCGACCTCGACAAAGGCATTATGGTGCATTCGCTGGTTGCCGCTACGCTTATGGACGCATTCATCAGCTGCTGGGACGAAAAGTACCGCAGCAGCCGTGTGAGGCCGGAAACGGTGATCAACCGGATCATTGATCCCCAATGGCAGCCGCTCTTGCAAACACCCCCTTTTCCTGAATATACCAGCGGGCATAGTGTTGTTTCGACAGCCGTAGCCGAAACATTAACCTTTTTGCTCGGCGATAACTTCGCATTCCGCGACGATACCGAAGTGATATTCGAATTGCCGACGAGGGATTTTCAGTCGTTTCGCCAGGCTTCGGAAGAGGCTGCTATTTCGCGGCTTTACGGCGGAATCCACTACCGCGACGCCATCGAAAACGGGCAGGCGCAGGGTAAGGCATTAGGGAATTTTATTGTTGAAAAACTCAAAAAAGCGGGTGTCAAAGCCGCAATCTGACAATTTCTGAAAGGCCGGAAGCTGAATATGGCCTGAAAATAGTAGTTTTGAGTTCTTAAAAACTCGCGCGTTCCGCAGATAATGGTCAGATCGTTTGCCGCTTTGTTAATGTTTTTGGGTATGCTTGGGCACAATGCCAGCGCCCAGGAAGCTTCCATCACGGAATGGAGGAAGGACCGCGAAGAGGCGTTCGATCAACCTTCAGATCCCTCGCCACGCGAAAAAAAAGCAAATGAGTCCAGTCTCCCGCGCTGGAGTGCGGGCCTGAATGGTGGCTATGCTTACCGGTTGTTTCGTGCAGGCAGGGTATATAGTCACGACGAGCAGGAGTATATCAAAGACCTTAAATCCGGTATCGCTTTGGGCGGTGACATTGCTTACTTTCCCTGGAAGCATGTCGGCTTTGGCTTGCGCTATGAAATTTATAAAGGTAAAGCCAACCTGGATAGCCTGCAAAGTGAAAAAGTGACGATCCAGCATTTGAGCGGCGCGTTGATCCATCGTTCCTTTTTGAAAAATGGCAAAACCGCCATTCTTACCTCCTTGCTGCTGGGCTATCAGCCCTACGAGAATAAAAGTGTCGTAGGAAAACAGCAATTCACTTTTTCGGGCAAAACCATGAACTGGGGCGTCAGTGTGGGTATCGAACAGCCAATTGGTCCCAAATTCGCCCTCAACCTCACTGGCACTGCTATGATGGGCGCCATCTATCGCCTCCGTCGTAAAACCGAATTCAGTACAGAAACATTACATTTGTCTAAGGACGATAGTGTGGATCTGTCAAGATTTTCACTGACGTTGGGTTTCCGGTTTTTGTGATGGTCAAGTAGTTCGCTAGCCTGGACGGCCGCGAATCCCCCGCATACACGCTCAGAACAGGACAACACAGGATGCACTATATTTCGTTTATAATTAACTAGGGGAAAAATTGCATTAAACAGTCTTCCTAATATACCCCTTTACTCACAGAGCTTGAACCATAATCCTTTCATCATGAAATTGAAACAGTTCTGCATTTGCTTCCTTTTTGCGGCATTTGCAGTGATGACCGTTGTATGTGTCGCGACGGCGCAATCCTCTAAAAAAGACAAAAAGTCTCCGGGCCAGGCTCCGCTGGTCGTGTTCGTCACAGGCGACCATGAGTACAGCGGCGAGGAAACGCTGCCGATCGTTGCCGCGGAACTGGAAAAGAACTACGGCATGCGCACGATCGTCCTCAAAGCCTATCCCGATCACAATAGTGAAAAGAATATCCCCGGCCTGGAAGCATTGAAGGACGCCGACCTGGCGGTTTTTTATCTGCGCTGGCGTCAGCTGCCGCCCGATCAGCTCGCGTTGATCGAAGCTTACCTGAAAACGGGCAAGCCGGTGATGGGTTTTCGTACCACCACGCACGCATTCAATTTTCCCAAAGGGCATGAAAGTGAAAAATGGAACGCTTTCGGTGAATTTGCGTTGAATGCGCCTCCGGGATGGGGCGGTGCGGCCAAGCACACGCATTATGGCCATAACAGCAGTACTGATGTGACGGTGATTGCCGAACAGGCCAAAAATCCGATCCTGACTGGTGTGAAGGGCCCGTTCCATGCGCGTTCGTGGCTGTACCGCGTGCTACCCGATTATCCAACCAAAGGCTCTACCTGGTTGCTGATGGGGAAATCGGTGAACCCGGATAAGGAGGCGATTGAAAACCCGGTGGCCTGGACAGGGACCAACTCATTCGGAGGGAAGGTGTTCATGACCACGCTTGGTCACCCGGAAGATTTCAGACTGGAACCTTTTCAGAGGCTAGTGATCAATGCCATCCATTACGAACTGGGCTTGAAAATCCCGAAAGAATGGAAGGGCAAAATGGACATCCAGGTGCCCTACCGCGAAGCCAAGTAACTTTCACATAACGCTACCTAAAACCCAATCTAAAATCCTTTCAAATGTCTAAACCCAAAAAAATCAGCGTTTATTCATCGCTTATTGCATTTGGACTGGCAGTCATTGCCTTCAGCGCGTTCCAGTTGAACCAACCTGTACCGGTCAAGATCGGTAAGGGTACGCACATCTCCCTGATCGGTAATAACCTCGGATCGCGGATGATGAACTACGACAATTTTGAAACGGAGTTGTACATGCGTTACCCGGACGACAACCTCATTATCCGAAACATGTGCGACGGCGGCGATACACCCGGCTTCCGGCCGCATGCAAGCCGCAACACGCCCTGGGCTTTCCCTGGTGCCGAGAAGTTTCAGACTGAGCTGGCCAATCCTTCCGAAAGCGAAGGACATTTCGAAACGCCCGACCAATGGCTCACTCGTTTGAAAACCGACGTCATCGTTTCTTTTTTTGGTTATAATGAGTCATTTGAAGGCAAAGCCGGTCTGGCCAACTACAAGGCGGAACTGGATGCATTCATCAAATGGACATTACAGCAGAAGTACAACGGTACGTCGGCACCGCAGCTGGTGATCGTTTCTCCGATCGCTTTTGAAGATCTTTCGGCGAAATATGACCTGCCGAATGGCAAGAAGGAGAATGAAAACCTCTTGCTGTATACCAAAGCGATGAAGGAAGTAGCCGACCAGAACAAAGTGCTCTTTGTGGATGCATTCACACCTTCGCAAAAGTGGTACGCCGAAACGAAGGAGGACCTGACGATCGACGGATCGCAGCTGAATGCCGAGGGTTATAAAAAACTGGGCGTTTTACTGGTAGACAAAATTTTTGGAAAGGCTCCGGAGAAAGCTAAAAACCGGGAGCTGGTGCATGCGGCCGTAAGCGAAAAGAACTGGATGTGGCATAACGACTTCAAAATTCCAAACGGGGTACACGTTTATGGTCGTCGTTACAATCCCTTCGGCCCGGACAACTATCCTGCCGAAATCGAGAAAATCCGTCAGCTGACCGACATTCGTGACCAGGCAATCTGGCTTGCAGCTTCCAAAGGCGAGAAGATGGATCTGGCTGCGGCTGACAAGACCACGCGCACATTGCCGCAGGTAAAAACCAATTTTAACCCAGACAAAAACGGGAGCCTCACCTACCTGTACGGAAACGACGCATTGGCGAAGCTGAAAGTGCCGGCTGGCTATAAAATTGAGCTTTTTGCCTCGGAGCAGGAATTCCCGGATCTCGCAAAACCTATGCAGATGTCCTTCGACAATAAAGGGCGCCTTTGGGTAGCCACAATGCCGAGCTATCCGCATTACAAGCCTGGTGATTCGAAGCCGAACGACAAGATCATTATTTTTGAAGATACCAACAACGACGGCAAAGCAGACAAGCAAAGCGTTTTCGCCGATGGCCTGCATTTGCCGCTGGGCTTTGAAATTGCCAAAGAGGGTGTTTATGTTTCGCAAGGTACCAACCTGAAATTGCTGACAGACACCAACGGCGACGGTAAAGCTGATAAAGAAGAAATCCTGCTGAGCGGCTTCGACGACCACGACACGCACCACAACAGCCATGCATTTACAGTAGACCCGTCCGGCGCTATTTATTCAGGTGAGGGGGTATTTCTGCATACTAATGTGGAAACGTCGTATGGCCCTGTTCGGGCTACGAATGGCGGTTTCTATCGTTATGCACCTCAATTGAAAAAACTGGAACGTACCGCCCAGCTTTCGATCCCTAACCCGTGGGGTATCGCATTCGACGATTGGGGGCAGCCATTTTTTGCTGAAACATCGAGCCCCGATGTGCGCTGGATGTTGCCTGGAAGCGTTTTGCCTCGTTACGGGGAAGCAACGCATAAATCGGTACAACTGGTGGAGGACAAGCATCGCGTGCGCCCCACTTCGGGCCTCGAATTCGTATCGAGCCGGCATTTTCCGGATGATATTCAGGGTGATTTCCTGATCAACAATACCATTGGTTTTCTTGGGACCAAAGAGCATACGCTGACCGACGATGGTACCGGTTACAAAAGCCACCACCGTCAGGACCTCGTGGTGAGCGAGGACCGCAACTTCCGTCCTGTGGACATGGAGTTTGCCCCGGATGGTTCATTGTATGTGATCGACTGGCATAACATTCTCATCGGGCACATGCAGCACAATGCGCGTGACCCGTTGCGTGACCACTCGCACGGACGCATTTACCGCATTACCTACCCATCGCGCCCGCTGGTGACGCCTGCAAAAGTGGACGGAGCGAGCATTGAAGAACTACTCGATAACCTTAAATTGCCCGAATACCGGACACGCTACCGCACCCGTCGTGAGTTGCGCGGCAGGGATGCTTCTCAGGTTTTGGCTAAACTGAATACCTGGGTGGCTAACCTCGATAAAAACGACCCGCGCTATGAGCATCATTTGCTGGAAGGCTTGTGGGTAAGCTGGGGAATGGATAAAGTGGATCAAAAGCTTTTGAAACAGGTATTGAAGGCGAAGGACTATCACGCACGTGCAGCGGCGGTGCAGGTGGTACGGTACACAGGCCATCAGGTCCCCGACCAGGCGGATCTGCTCATGCAGGCGGTACGTGACGAAAACAGCCGTGTGCGCCTGATGGGTATCGTGGCGGCTTCGTGGATTGGTAAGGAGAAAGGCCTGCCTATTTTGGCAGAAGCCAGGAAAAAGCCGCTCGACGACTGGATGATCCACGCGCAGGAAGCTGCCGAGGCACACCTGAAAGGGGAAAATGTGAAACAGGAAAAACAGAGAGTGGCTACGACCAGTCTGAAAGGCAATGATCTGGTCCTGTTCAATCAGGGCCGGCAAATTTACGCCAAAGAGGGATATTGCGGCACTTGCCACCAACCCGACGGCAAAGGTTTGGAAGCATCGGGCTTTCCACCGCTTTCCGGGGCATGGGTTACCGGTAGCGACGAACGATTGATCAAGATCGCGTTGAAAGGACTGCTCGGACCGATTGAAGTGAATGGTAAAAAATATCCCGGCCAGGTTCCTATGACGCCTTTCGCAGGCTTGTTGAAAGATGATGAAGTAGCGGCGGTGTTGACCTATGTCCGCAATTCATTTGGAAACAAGGGACCGGCTATCTCGCCCGAAAAGGTGAAGCAGGTACGCGCTGCTACTGAGGCCAAAAAGGACTTTTACTCTCCGGAGCAACTTTTAAAAGACCATCCTATGGAAAAATAACAAGGCTGGTACGATAATTGCTATAATTTTTGAGAGCGGGGATTTTTTCTCCGCTCTCTCTGTTTTTGTCGCAATTTATTCGTCGATTTTCGGTTACTAAGAAAAGCAAACTATGTTACGAATCGGGGCGATAAACATTTAGATTTGCTAGAACTCATCCGAATCTATCACATAACACACGTTACGGCTTTACCCATGCTTCGATTTTTACCAATTGTCGTCATTATTACCGTTATCCTGTTATTTTTTCTTTATAATATCCATTTCTCGGTCGATTTTCCCTATCAGGACGATTTTTTGTTTATTCAATTCATTGAAGCAATCACAGGCGACGATAAAAGTTTTGCCAAAGTGATTGAGGAAATGTTCCGCACATTTAATGATCATAAAGCAGCAGTACCGCGATTTGTTTCTTTAATTGATTATAAACTTACGGGCTATTTGCATTTCCGATTTTACGTTGCGCTGGGAACATTAGCCGTGAGTTATATTTGCTATTTTCTTTACCTCAGTTTTCGTAAAGCTGGGCTGCCACTCTACTATTTTATTCCGGTTCCGCTTGTGCTCTTTCAGCCCATGTATTATGAGGTTTCAAACTGGGCGCTTACGTGTTTGCAGCATCCGTTCCTGACAGCCTTTCTGGCTGCGGCTATCCTGCTCGCTGCCCGTGGAACCAAACCCGCCGTTTACGGGGCCATACTATGCTGTTTTCTGGCCACTTTTACGCACGGTAACGGCATACTGACCTTTCCTGCGATCATCTTCTTCTATTTGTGCCATAAAGACTTCCGCAACGCGATTCTGACGACCGTTTTCATGTTCATCTGTCTGGGCGTTTACATGGGAGGGTACGAGTCGGGCCAGGCGGTGAACCTGCCTAAAAGCGCCTCGCAGTTCTTTTTATCGCTTTTTGGGTTTGTGGGCGCTTCGATGTCGCTCTGGGCTATGCCGGAGTTGCTGTCGGCAATCTGGGGCTTTCTGATTGTCGTGTGTATGATACTCGTCACGATCCGTGTTGCGAGTGTTTATTTCAAAAAGCCGGTGCAAGTCAAGCCGGGTACAATTGAATTGCTTTCGTTTTTTGCATTCATTTTTATTTCAAGCACCGTTGTCGCGCTGTTCCGATCGTGGGCAGGAACTACCATTGCAAGCCGTTTCCAGATGTACTCCGCGCTTTCGACGGCTGTTTTTTATATTTTTCTGCTATTCTATACTGACCTGTTTCGGAAAAAGTGGGTTTTGACGACGGTTCTTGGACTCAGTGTTTTTTATTGGGCTTATTCCTACTACAAATTTACCGGGATTGTGGCGGCTAAAAGAACAGCATTGCTCGCCGATGTTTATAACTGGAAAAACAATCGGAATATGTTCTCCGTGGAGAAATCCATTGTCAATAACGGAAGCTTTTATCTGATTCCCGGATATGAAAAAGGTTTTTTCCGGCTTCCCAAACCGGCGGTAGAAAAACATGAACTCGACGCGATGTTCGCCGAAAAAGGGCCGGTAAAGGATAATGAACTCTACATCGAGACGTGGGATATCCATCGTGTGGTGCGGCAAGGTGTAGAAGAACTTACCAACTATTTTGTGTCGAGCAATGTTTCGCCCCAGCGGAAGCGGTTTTGGGACGACCGTTACCTGGTTATGAAAAATACCGATACCGACTCGACTTACCTGATCAATGCAAATCCCAAAGTAGAAGCACGGAAAAACATTATCATGGAAGGGCACTACTACAAAAGCGGTTTCAACGCGGTGCTCCGCGAAGACGATCTTGGAGCCGGTACATACGCGCTCGGCATTCTGGACGTATCCGGGGACGGCAAGAAGACGTTCTACCGGCTCGACAAGACACTCGTCTGCACGGGCGACGGGTACTCACTGCGCTGACTTTCGCGCGCCGGAAACTAATCCGGCCGGGGCGCTGGAGAATAGACGCGGCCCGGCTTCTACCATTATTGTCTAACACAGAAATATCATATTTCGGCGTGCCGCGCTCCCTGGCCGGCATTCGCTCCCAAGGGCGTACCGGATGGCAGGTTTGCGATAGGTTTTGCTAGGTAAAACCATAAAAAATTCGTATCTTTACGTGCTTAAAAAGCCAGATAATGGTTCTTTTTATCCAAGTGTAAAACAAACTATATGTCAAACGAAGCAGTGCTAGAAGTAAACAGCTATTCGGCTGAAAATATCCAGGTTCTTGAAGGTTTAGAGGCCGTTCGTAAGCGTCCGGCCATGTATATCGGTGACACTGGCTTCAAAGGCGTTCACCATTTGATTTGGGAGGTTGTCGATAACTCTATCGATGAGGCGATGGCAGGTTACTGTGATACGATCAACGTCACGGTCGAGCCCAATAACTCAATCACTGTAAAAGATAACGGTCGTGGTATCCCCACCGGAATGCACCCCAAAGAGAAGAAATCCGCTTTGGAGGTGGTATTGACGGTATTGCACGCCGGAGGTAAGTTCGATAAAGACACATATAAGGTTTCCGGCGGTTTGCACGGGGTAGGGGTATCCTGCGTGAACGCGCTTTCCACGCACTTGCGTGCGGAGGTGCACCGCGAAGGCAAGATATTCGAGCAGGAGTTCAGCGAAGGCAAGCCGCTTTACCCGACCCGTGTAATCGGCGAGGCAGAAGATACCGGAACGATCATCCACTTCCTGCCCGATGCGACCATATTCTCTGTAACGGAGTACAAATACGAAACCATCGCAACCCGCTTACGCGAGCTTTCTTACCTGAACAAGGGTATCCGCATTACCCTGGAAGATAAACGTGAAGAGGACGAGAATGGCAAGTTCCGCGGCGAGGAGTTCTATTCCGAAGTAGGTCTGAATGAGTTCGTGACTTACCTGGACGCGACCCGCCAGCCGTTGATCCCCGAGCCAATCCATATGGAGAGCGACAAGGGCGCGATCCCCGTGGAAGTGGCGATGATGTACAACACGTCGTACAGCGAGAATGTGTTCTCTTATGTGAACAATATCAACACCATCGAAGGTGGTACCCACGTTTCCGGTTTCCGCGCGGCGTTGACGCGTACTTTGAAGAACTACGCCGAGAAATCGGGTATTCTGGCCAAAGAAAAAGTGGAAATCAGTGGTGACGACTTCCGTGAAGGACTTACAGCGGTTATCTCCATTAAAGTGGCCGAGCCGCAGTTCGAAGGTCAGACCAAAACCAAACTCGGTAATGGCGAAGTAACCGGGGCAGTGAGCCAGGTGGTGGCCGAAATGCTTGAAAGCTACCTCGAAGAGCATCCGAAAGAAGCCCGGGTGATCATCGACAAGGTGATCCTTGCCGCCAAAGCCCGCATCGCCGCGAAAAAGGCACGTGAAATGGTGCAGCGGAAAAATATCCTCACCGGTACCGGCTTGCCCGGAAAGCTTTCCGACTGCTCCGAAACCGACCCGAACGTCTGCGAACTATACCTCGTGGAAGGGGACTCGGCGGGTGGAACTGCCAAGCAAGGCCGTAACCGCGCATTCCAGGCGATCCTTCCGCTTCGTGGTAAAATCCTGAACGTGGAGAAAGCCCAGGAGTACAAGATCTACGAAAACGAAGAGATCAAGAACATGTTCACCGCGATGGGTGTGCAGATCGGGAAGGACGGCGATGAGCGTGCATTGAATATCGATAAGCTGCGTTACCACAAGATCGTCATCATGACCGATGCCGATATCGATGGTAGCCACATCCGCACGCTGATCCTGACGTTCTTCTTCCGTTATATGAAGATCCTGATCGACAACGGCTATATCTATATTGCCCAGCCGCCATTGTACCTCGTGAAAAAAGGCAAGGAAGAGCGCTATTGCTGGACCGAGCAGCAACGCGAAGAAGCGGTACGCGAGATTGGTGGTGGTAAAGAAGATTCGGTAAACGTGCAGCGATACAAAGGGCTTGGTGAAATGAACGCCGAACAGCTTTGGGAAACGACGATGAACCCCGAGCGCAGAAGTTTGAAACAGGTTTCTGTGGAATCTGCTGCCGAGGCCGATCACCTGTTCTCGATGTTGATGGGGGACGAAGTAGCTCCGCGCCGCGATTTCATCGAGAAAAACGCGAAATATGCCCGCGTCGACGTGTAGTCATTAGCTTAAACCGCAATATTGAAACGGATGGCTGTGAAACACGGTCATCCGTTTCTTTTTGGAACGAAAATTTAACACAAACTTCATCAGCCCGAAAACAATAGATTGTTTAGATTCGTTGAATTTTTATTGCCATCCTGATACACCTTTTTAATAGCATAACGTTATGTCCGGCTCATCCGACAATATATATAGCAATGAAAAACGAAGTAAGCTGACCAATTTGTTCGCATTGTTCAAAAGCCCGAAGGAACCGGCTGCGGCAGAAGATGCCAAGGCGGTCAGTTCGTCGGAGAAGGCCAATACCCAAATGCAGCAAAGCGACCTGATCAGCAGGGACCTCAGCTGGATGAAATTCAACGACCGGGTACTCGATCAGGCGACCAACGAAGAGCGTAACCTGTTCGATCGGCTCAAATTCCTGGCCATTACGTCGTCCAACCTGGACGAATTCTTCACGATACGTGTAGGAAGCCTTTATAACTACCTCGACTTCGGAAAGGAACGCCTCGACTACTCAGGCTTGCGTGAGATCCCTTTTCGCAAGGTGTTGATGAAAGAAGTGCATGATTTCGTGCGTCGGCAGAACGAATGCTACAAGGACCAGCTGGTGCCGCTTTTCGCGAATCATGGATTTCGCATTATCGGGATGGACGAGGTTACCCGCGAGGAGCACGTCGCCGTGGAGGAGTACTTCGACCGCACGGTATACCCGATGCTGACCCCCATGCTCTTCGATTATACACACGCATTTCCTGTTTTGCTGGCGAAAGTCCTTATCCTGGGGGTGATCACGCAGGTGAAAGGCACCACCGGCGAGGAAGACAGAAAGCTGTCATTTGTGCAGTTGCCTCCCAACCTGCCACGTTTCTATGTGATCGAGCGGGAAGAGGAATTGTTGTTTTTGCCTATTGAAAACATCGCCAAAGCGCATATCAACAAGCTGTACCGGAATGTCGATATCGTATCGGCGAACCTGTTCCGCATTATCCGTAATGGGGACTTTACCCTGGAAGAAAGCGACGATATTGAAGCGGATTTCATCGACGAAATCAAGCAGAAGATTAAAAGCCGTCGTTTGGGAAGAGTAGTGCAGGTTTCGATCGAGCCCGATGTGAACCCGGATTTGCTAAACCTGATCAAGAAGCGTTGGGAAATTGACGACCATAATGTGTTTATGACCGACGCGCTGATCGATTTCACGGCACTTTGGGGTATCATCAAACATCCGGAATTCAAAGACCAGATTCCTCCAACCCGCCCGCCGGTGCCGCCGCTGGGGCTCGAACGTGAACGTATCCCCGATATTTTCGAGGTAATGCGGGAGCGCGATATTCTTTTGCACCATCCTTACAACAATTTCGAACCGGTATTGCAGCTGCTGGAACAAGCGGCGGAAGACCCGAAAGTGTTATCTATCAAATTGACTATTTATCGTCTCGCGAAAAATTCGCGCGTGACGGAAGCGCTTCTGCACGCGGCCGAGAATGGCAAGCACGTGGCTGTACTGTTTGAAGTAAAGGCGCGGTTTGACGAGGAAAACAATATTAAAGAAGCGCAACGCTTGCAGAAAGCCGGTTGTTTCGTGATTTATGGCATTGGCCTGCTCAAAACGCACACCAAGTTGTTGCTGATCGTTCGTAATGAGGGTAACCGGGTATTGCGTTACGCGCACTTGTCGAGCGGTAACTATAATGAGGACACTTCGAGGTTATACACCGATACCGGGCTTTTGACCTCCAACGAGGAATACACCCACGATATTTCGGAGTTCTTCAATGTCATCACGGGGCATTCGATCCCGTCGGAATACCAGAACCTGATCACGGCCCCGCGTTACATGCGTGCGAAGCTGATCGAGCTGATCCAGCAGGAAGCCGAGAATGCGAAAGCAGGGTTGAAAAGTGGTATTTGTATTAAAATAAACTCCCTGGAAGACCGCGACACCATTTATGAGCTGTACAAGGCTTCCGAGGCAGGTGTACCTATTAAGCTGATCGTTCGCGGCATGTGTTGCTTGCGGCCACAGCGTAAAGGGTTAAGTGAAAACATCACGGTCCGTTCGCTGGTGGGCGACTTCTTGGAGCATTCACGCATTTTCTATTTCCATCAGAATGGTAACTCGCTGGTTTACGGCGGAAGTGCCGACGCCATGGTGCGCAGTTTCGATAAACGCATTGAGTCGTTGTTCAAGCTCGTCGACCCACGCGTGCGCCAGGAGGCGATCCACATTCTGTATTACAGTTTGAAAGACAATGTAAATGCCTATGAATTGCAGGAAGACGGTAATTACATCAAATGTGAGATCGAGGAAGGTAGCGAACCATTGAACGTGCACCAGGCATTCTACGATGTGACGCTCGACCAGGTAATGGCTACGCACCTGTTTGAGGCAGAGGATCTCCGTGTGGAAAATAGCGGGAAAGAAAAAAGCGCTACTCCCGAATCTGACGATGCAGATGCCGAAGTAGCGCCGCAAGCCGAAGCCGGCCAATAAGGTTTATTCTTTGAAAAATACACGCTTGACGCGGTCGCCAATGCCCGTCAGTATCTCATAGGGGATGGTGTTGATGGTTTTCGCGAGTTCCGTAATCGGAACCTCCTTGCCGAAAACGATCACTTCATCCCCTTCTTCTACCTGTGCATGTGTGACGTCGATCATGGTCATATCCATGCATACATTGCCGATGGTAGGGCATAATGTGCCATTTACCCACACTTTGCCTACGCCGTTGCCCAGACCCCGGTCGTAACCATCGGCATAACCGATCGCGAGCGTAGCAATGGCCGAATCGTGGTCGACGACACCTTTGCGGCTGTATCCCACCGTTTCGCCCGATGCGAGGTATTTAACTTGAGAAACAATGGTTTTCAATGTGCCAACCGACTGCAAGGCCCGTTGATCCTGTCCGGTCGCTTCTACGCCATATAGGCCAATGCCCAGCCGTACCATATCCAGGCGATATTCCGGGAAGCGTACGATGCCCGCGGAGTTGAGGATGTGTTTGATGGTTTTGTAACCCAACGTCTGCTCGATCAGCTCGGCGCCTTCTATAAACTGGGCATATTGCTTTCTCGAAAACTCATTGTGAACCCCCTCGTCGGCGCCTACCAAATGGGTGAAAATGCTTGCCACTTTCAATGCGGGGTTCTCGCGAAGCTGCGCGACGAGCCATTCGTAGTCATCTTTTACAAAACCCAGGCGGTGCATACCTGTATCGAGTTTTAGATGCACGGAAGGGGTATTCGCCGGTTCACCTTTCCTGGAAATGTATTCGAGCCAGTCGGTGAGGATGCGGCGGCTGTAAATTTCAGGTTCCAGTTTGTACTGCCACAGCAGGTCGAACGTCGGTAGCGTCGGATTCATGACCATAATAGGCAATGTAACGCCGCTTTGGCGGAGCATGACGCCCTCGTCGGTGTAGGCCACGCCGAGGTAATCTACGCGGTGGTATTGCAGCAATGCCGCTACTTCTGAGCTGCCGCTGCCGTAAGCGAAGGCTTTCACCATAGCCATGATCTTCGTGCCCTGCCCGGCTTTTGCACGGTAGTAATTCAGGTTGTGTACCAACGCGTCAAGGTTAATTTCGAGCACGGTACCATGCGCTTTCTGCTGAATGCGGTGCACGATTTTCTCGAACGAAAATGGTCGCGCGCCCTTCACGAGCACGAGCGTGTCCGCGAGCGTGTGGAAAGCGAATGTTTTGAGAAACGTATCCGTGTCGTCGTAAAACTCCTGCTCGGGAATGTCGAATAGCGAGGCCTGGCTGCTGATTTGTTTTCCAATACCAATTAACCGGTCAATGCTTTTCTCGCTTAGCAGGCGGGATACCATTTTATACAGCTCGGTCGGCGTCTGGCCGGTTTGAAGCACGTCCGAGAGGATAACCGTCTTGCGGTTGCGTTGCTCCTGTTGAGCGAGAAAGTTCAGCGCCATCGACAAGCCTTGCAAATCATTATTGTAGGCGTCGTCGATAATATAGGAATGGTTAATGCCCTCTTTGAGCTCCAAACGCATGGAAACCGGTTTGAGCAACAGTACCCTTTCCTGGATCACCGTCGGTTCAAGCCCGAAATCGAGCAGGAAAACAATGCAATGCGTCAGGTTTTCGAGCGAAGCGTCGTCGCGGAAACCGGTTTCGAAAGTATAGCTGCCAAGCTTGCCGGTGAGGGAAATCACGGTTTTGTCCTTTTGCGGAGTATATGTCACCTGCACATGCGAGCCGGAATAATTGCTCCCCCAGCTCAGCGTTTCGAGGAACGCATTCACCGGTTTCAGGATCAGGCTGATCTCCTCGTCTATTTCGTGGTAGTCTTTCCGGTAAATCAGCTTTTTGACCTTCGTAAAAAGGCGCAGCTTCTCGGTGATCTTTTGCTTGCGGCTTCGGAAGCCGTCGTCATGTGCGGGCCCGATGTTGGTGAAAATACCGATCGTAGGCTGCATGACCGGTTGCAGGTATTCCATTTCATGTGCTTTGGAAATGCCGGCTTCGAAAATCGCTAGTGAATGCTCCTGGCTCAGGTTCCAGACCGACAGTGGTACGCCGATCTGCGAATTATAGCTTTTAGGGCTGGCTACAATGCTCCGGCCGGGCGACAGAAGCTGCACAAGCCATTCTTTGACGATCGTCTTGCCGTTACTTCCCGCAATGCCCACTACCGGAATATCGAATTGCTTTCTTTTCGAAGTCACCAGTTGCTGCAATGCACGAATGCTTGACGCTACTACCCAGATTTGCGCGTCGTCCCACGTGGCGGCGGTTTCGCGCAGTTCGCCGGTAAATGCGGCTTCTTCTACCACAAACTCCCGCACGCCCGCTGCATACAGCTCGGGCAGGAAGCGGTGGCCGTCGTGGCGCTCGCCTTTGATAGCAAAAAAGATACTCTGGCCGGGGAAAGAAACCTGACGGCTGTCGGTCAGGATGTACTGGGCTTGTGTGGTTACAATGGGGGATGTATTGACGGTAAGACTCATTCCAATGCTCGTTAATCAGAGCACAAAGGTATCAATCCTACATCCATTTTTTAGATTTGAAATAAAATATCATCCCCACCGTAACGGCGACCATCAGCCCCCAGACATAGTAATAACCGTAGGGTTCTTTCAGCTCGGGCATGAACTCGAAATTCATACCGTAAATGCCCACGATAAACGTCAGTGGCATGAAAACAGCCGAGAATATCGTCAGCGTTTTCATCACCTGGTTCATACGGTTGCTGATCGTCGACAAATGGACATCCACCAAGCTGGCGACCAATTCCCGGTAGGAATCGATGGTATCGAGTACCTGCATAATGTGGTCGTAGAGGTCACGGTAGTAGGGTATTACCTCCTTGCCGATCTGCATGTTGTCCTCGCGGATCAACTGATTTACCATATCCCGGAGCGGCCATATCTGCCTGCGCGCGAGGGTAAGCTCGCGTTTCAAAGCATACATGTCTTTAAGTGAAAGCTCGTCCACTCCGCGGATTACCTGGTCTTCGGTAGCATCGAGCGCATCGCCTAGTTTTTCGAGGACGATAAAATAGTTGTCCACCACCACGTCCATCAATGCAAACAGCAGGTAGTCGGGCCCGTTTCGGCGGGTTTTCCCAACGGACGCTTCCAGCCGGTTCTCGACGGTGGTGAAAATGTCTGACGTAAGTTCCTCCTGGAACGACAGCACATAATTTTTACCTAATACAAAACTCACGTGCTCGGAAGAAATGCTGATCGGCGATTCCGAATCGACGTGGAGCATTTTCAGGGTCAGGAACAGATGACCGGTGTCGTATAATTCCAGCTTTGGCTTATGCTCGGTATTTACGACGTCTTCGAGCAGCAGCGGGTGCAAATGATATAACTTGCCCAGCTTTTCAATGAGCGGAATCTCATGAATACCGTCGATGTTCAGCCAGGTAGTGAAGTTTTCACCATTTTCTGCGGACCTGCATTCATCCAGCGACTTCACGGCTTCTTCCTTGTACATATGCTCGCTGTACCTGATCCTGCGGATTTTGGTTTTCAGGCCAATATCCGGACCAATATAGGTAAGCGTGCCCGGCGAAGTGAGCAGGCCACGCTTACGGTACTTTCTGGATTTTCTGCTGCCATTCCGGTGGCTGCTGCCTCCGGTGGTTTTGCCGCTTTCTGTCCCGTTCAAATCGTTTGGTTATTTGAGGTGAAACACCAGCAAAGGTACGTGTGTATCCACAACGAGCTTGCGTGTAATGCTCGGATTGATCAGATATTCTTCAATAAATGATCGTTCGCGGGTGGACATGATCAGCAAGTCGGCGTGCACTTCGTCGCAATAGGCTTCGATGCCGTCCAGAACGTGCTTCGCTTCCCGGATCACGATCTGGCCCTCGCGGATCGTGAAATGTGACTTGATTTCGGTAATATATTGGTTATCGGGTTGAATGTCCGGTTGCGTATCCGAATTGATTTTTAATAATGTGAGGTCGGCGCCGAGGTGGTTCATCAGCACAAATACCTCGCGCAGAATATTGTTCTCTTCGTACTCAAACTGGGTGGCATACACCACTTTTTTGAACGTCGTAGGCTCGGTTTGGGGAGGTACAACCAATACAGGGCAAGGCGAGTTGAGCGCGATATGCGTTGCCGAGCTGCCGATGAGCTTGTCGAGGAAACCGCCGGTGCCGGTCCGACCGATCACGATCATATCCGGTACGTGGTCGTTGATCGCCTCCTCAATGGCCGACTGCACGGTCCCGAGCGTCCATATTGCCTTCGCATTGTAGCCTTCGGCAACCAGCTTGGCGGCATATTCGTCGAGCCGTTTATGAAATTCTTCTTCCAGCTCAGAGGTCATTGCCAGAAAATCGGCGCCGCCGATGCCGGGCATTACATTACCGGGTGTAACGTTTACATCGGCTATATAGGGCTGATAGGCGTGCAGGATCAGCAATTCGGTCGCGTCTTTTTCTGCGATCAGTTTTGCAGCCGCCAATGCACGCTCGGCATTTTCTGAAAAATCGATGGCAATCAGGATACTTCTCATGTCTGGTTGAGTTATGTTTTGGGTATGGATTGTCCTAACATATCGATTTTAGCAACCTGAATCAAGGACTTTGGTCATCTTTTGGTCCCAAACGGGATCACGACGGCTTCCTGCGGAATTCCGGGCGTAGTATCAGGCGGCACCCGGCGCGGTTTGGAAAGATTTAATGCCGGGGTAATATTGGAGGTTTCAAATTTTGTGCCAAATTGTATCCAAATCCGCCACCCACACTTGATCTTTCATAACAGCCCTCGGCGGTCCGCGGTCGATGGTCGGCGGTCGGTCCGCAGGTTCCGTCATTCAATTTTGCATTTGTCCAATAGCTTTGCTGTCTTGAAGTAAACGATTGTTTATTTTAATTTTTCTCTTCTGTTTAGTACAAACAATCATTCTTATTGTTCAAGACATAAATTAAATTCTGTGTTTTGCTGAAAATGCATTGGTTGTGTTGACAATCATTAATTTGATTTTTTATAAGTTTACCGTTACAAACTAATCTAGGATACCAAATTCCCTGTATGAAGAGCAAGATTACCATTATCAATATCGTGCTGGTTACCATTGCCGCGATAGCCTCCGTTTTAAGTGCTTACGGTCTCCTGCCGTTATCTGATAGTGTGCTCATTGGCCTCCGCTGGCTGGCGCTGGCGAGCCTGGTCGTGTACGCGATCCTGAAAAAGAACCTCACTACCTCGATCCTGATCTCGATGCTCGTGGGAACGGAGATCGGCTATGATTTTCCGAAGATGGGCACCGAGCTGCACTTCCTGCGGCAGATATTCCTTCAAATGATCAAAACGGTGATCGCGCCGTTACTTTTCGCGACACTCGTAACCGGTATCGCCGGGCATTCCGACTTGAAACAGGTGGGCCGTATGGGCTGGAAATCACTGTTATATTTCGAGGTAGTTACTACATTTGCGTTGGTTATCGGTCTGGTATTTGCCAACTGGTTTAAGCCTGGTGTCGGTATCGTACCGCCGGAGAGCCTGAATGCGACCTTGCCGAAAGTGAACCAGCAAACCTGGCAGGAAATCGTGCTGCATTCATTTCCGGAGAACGTTGCCAAATCCATTTACCACGGAGAAGTGTTGCAAATCGTGGTTTTCAGCGTGCTTTTCGGCATTAGCCTTGCATTGCTGCCTTCTGCGAAGAAGGAGAAATTCGTGCATGGCGTGGAGTTGCTGGCCGAGGTGATGTTCAAATTCACCAAAATCATCATGTATTTCGCACCGATCGGTGTGGGAGCGGCCATTGCCGAAACGGTAGGCCACATGGGGATCGATGTTTTGAAAAACCTCGCATTGCTGCTGGCCACCTTGTATTGTGCATTGATCGTGTTTATCCTCGTGGTATTCGTGCCGGTAGCGATGATCGCGAAAATCCCGGTGATCAAATTCGCCAAAGCTATTTTCGAACCGGTTTCCATTGCCTTCGCCACCACCAGCTCGGAATCCGCATTGCCCAAGGCGATGGAGAAAATGGAGAAATTCGGTGTGCCGCGTCAGATCGTATCATTTGTTATGCCAACGGGTTACAGTTTTAACCTCGATGGCTCAACCTTGTACCTCGCGCTCGCGACGGTGTTCGTCGCACAGGCAACGGGCACTGAAATGTCGATCGGGCAGCAGTTTACAATGGTATTGCTGTTAATGCTCACGAGTAAGGGTGTGGCCGGTATCCCACGGGCTACCCTGGTGATATTGTTGGGCGCGATCGCTAACTTTGGCATGCCCGAATGGCCTGTATTGCTGATCATGGGGATCGACGAGCTGATGGATATGGCACGTACCTCGGTGAACGTGACCGGTAACTGTCTTGCGACTGCGGTTATTGCCCGCTGGGAAGGCGAGCTCGATGATGAGAAAATGCACAATTCGGACAAGGTTGTGGAAGAACCCGCAACCAGCGAAGTTTAGTATCCAGTCTTTTTCAGAGTAAATTTTTATGTTGACCCTTTACGGAATCCCGAATTGCGATACCATTAAGAAAGCCCGCACCTGGCTCGATAAAAATAAGGTGGCTTACCAGTTTTACGATTACAGAAAAGACGGGATCAGTCCGGAAAAAGTGAGCAGTTGGTTCAGCGAATTCCCGTGGGATAAGGTCCTGAATAAGGCTTCCACCACCTGGAAAGAGCTTAGCGAAGAAGAAAAAGCGACGGTAACCGATGCCCAATCGGCCGCAAAATTGCTGTCGTCAAACCCTACTGCTATTAAACGCCCGGTGATCGAAGACGAAAACGGCAAGGCGCTGACGTTGGGGTACAATGAAAAAATCTACGAAGAGACCTATCTCAAATAGGTTTCACACAAACGATCACAACTTTCGATTGATCGGCAAGGGTGGTGGCGAACAGGTAATGATCGCCACCATCTTTGATTTTCCACTTCTTCCTTAATTCTTCCGGTTTGGCAGGGAAATTGCGGGCGGTAATGTTGGCCTTATCGCCGGGAAGGTGTTGCAAAATCTCCCGGATATCGGGCTTGCAGACAGCCAGGATTTTAAAACTGCGGCCGGGGAACTCACCTACGTAATCTTCCGAAGTATAAAGCTGGCTATGCATCGCCAGTTTCTGTACGTCGAACCGCGTACAGAGTGTTTTGAATGCGCCGGCTTTCAGTACCGCGGCATGGGGTTCATACAAATAGCCCAGCGGTTTGGAATAACGCACTAATGCATTCCGCTCTTCTTCGCGGTCGAAATCAAGCTGGTGAATGGGCTGTCCGGCCGCGTCGATAATGCGGACTTTAATCTCGAAATCCTGCTCCGGCATTTCGCGGTCGAGTACGAAAAGCAGTTCCTTGCATTCCTGCTCGTAACCTATGACGTGTACTTCTTTGAGCTTTTGAAGCTCTTTTGAAGCGAGATCGATGTCGAGCAGGGGAGAAGTTTTGATGAGAATATGAGGGGCTGCATTTAGAAGCAACCCCATATTTCCGGCGACGTCCGGTGTGCAATCGGCCAACCGCACTACTTTTTCCTTGTTGGCGTCGCGGCGGGCTGGGTCTGCGTAGAGCCAGTCGGCCTTTAAACCATCCTGCAATGCATGCAACGACTCGCCTTCGTGTACGTGTATCCGCGACGCGCCCAGCTGCGCGAAGTTGTACGCAGCAGCGGCAGCGACTGCGAGTTGCTGTTCAAAATAATGGGTTTCCCCGAAGCGGCGACTCATGTAATAACAATCGATGCCCATCCCGCCGGTGATATCGATCAGCGTGTTTCCGGAAACAATGCCGGCCTTGTAATGCGCAGTGGCTTCTGATGAGCATTGTTCGACCGACAGGGCGGGCGGGAAGATCAGGTTTTCATTAGCCGACCATTCCGGCAGTTTTTTCAGCGCTTTCTGCCGTGACTGAATCTGTGCCGCGAGCTTTTTTACATCCAGGCCTTTGAATTTGCCGGCTTTCAGGATCAGCTCACCGGGATTGTGGTGCAAATGTTCGCGGATAAATGCGATCTCAGTCTCCGTTAATCCATTGTGTTCGTTACCTTCCGCAGCCATTTCTTGCCCTTTGCTCATTTGTTCAATTAGTTCGAAGCCCGAAAGTACATCTTTTTGACCAGCGAGGGCAATAGTTGCGCTTTTGGGACGGAATTTGAAATATTATTAGATGATAACAATTGCCGATTTTCTGCTATCGGTTGATTATCAATAAAATGGTCTTCAAGTGTCCGCAATACAGTTTCTGCGCAAGTAGGACTAACCAAATGAAAATTATAACTTCACAGCCCAATCCTAAATTTCCTGTTAAAACCTTTATTTATCATGAGAATTAAGACCTTTGAAGAGTACAAGGTTGCTTACCAACAAAGTGTAGACGATCCCGAAGGTTTCTGGGCGGAAGTAGCCCAACAATTTCAATGGCGTAAACCGTGGAAGAAAGTGCTTAGCTGGGACTTTCAGGAAGCGCGTACAAAATGGTTCGAAGGCGGTGTAATGAACATCACCGAGAATGCCCTCGACCGTCACCTTGCCGAGCGCGGCGATCAGCCTGCGATTATCTGGGAGCCTAACAACCCCGAAGATCAGGCGGTGACGCTTACTTACCATGTATTGTTTGAACAGGTTTGCCGTTTCGCCAATGTGCTTAAAAAGCATGGCGTGAAAAAAGGGGACCGCATTTGTATATATCTGCCGATGGTGCCCGAGCTGGCTATTGCCGTGCTCGCCTGCGCACGCATCGGAGCAGTTCATTCGGTGGTTTTCGGTGGGTTCTCTGCCAAATCCATTGCGGATCGCATCAACGACGCCGAATGTTCGATGGTGATCACTTCCGACGGCGCATTCCGCGGCTCGAAGGTGATCCCGATGAAGGATACCGTGGACGAGGCGCTGGTACAATGCTCGACCGTGCAGAAGGTGATCGTACTTACGCGTACACGCACCCCGGTGCATATGCTCAAAGGCCGTGACCTGTGGTGGGAAGATGAGGTGAAACAGGTAAATTCAGTGTGCCCCGCCGAACCGATGGACGCCGAGGATATGCTATTCATTCTTTACACTTCCGGTTCGACTGGCAAGCCCAAAGGCGTGGTGCATACTTGCGGCGGTTACATGGTGTACGCGACGTACACATTCGCGAATGTATTCCAATATGAGCAAGGCGAGGTACATTTCTGTACCGCCGATATCGGTTGGATCACCGGTCACAGCTACATCGTATACGGCCCGCTGTGCTACGGAGCTACTTCCGTGGTATTCGAAGGTGTTCCTACCTACCCGGATGCAAGCCGTTTCTGGAAAATCGTTGAAAGACATAAAGTGAATATCCTTTACACAGCCCCGACGGCCATCCGCTCGCTGATGGGCTTCGGTCTGGATTATGTAAAAGGACATGATTTCTCTTCTTTGAAAAAACTGGGTTCCGTAGGGGAGCCGATCAACGAGGAAGCATGGCATTGGTACAAAACCAATATTGGCGGTGATCGCTGTCCGCTCGTTGACACCTGGTGGCAGACCGAAAACGGCGGTATCATGATTTCCCCGCTGGCAGGCGTCACGCCTGAGAAGCCAACATTCGCTACATTGCCATTGCCGGGTATCCAGCCTGTGCTGGTGGATGAAAGCGGCAATGAAATCGAAGGGAACGGCGTAAGCGGTAACCTTTGTATCAAATTCCCGTGGCCGGGCATTATCCGTACCACCTACGGCGACCACGAGCGCTGCCGCCAGACCTACTTCTCGACCTATCCCGGAAAGTATTTCACCGGCGACGGCTGCTTGCGTGACGAGGATGGATATTACCGCATTACCGGCCGCGTCGACGACGTGCTGAATGTTTCCGGACACCGTATCGGAACCGCGGAAGTGGAGAATGCGATCAATATGCACCTCGGTGTGGTGGAATCCGCAGTTGTGGGTTATCCGCACGATATCAAAGGCCAGGGTATTTACGCTTACGTGATCACGGAGCACACGCCTGAGGATCCTGAAATGTTCCGTAAAGACATTTCGGCGACTGTTTCCCGTATCATTGGGCCGATCGCGAAGCCCGATAAGGTTCAGTTCGTATCCGGTTTGCCAAAAACACGTTCGGGCAAGATCATGCGCCGTATTCTGAGAAAGATTTCGGAAGGGGATGTGAGCAACCTGGGCGATACTTCGACTTTGCTCGATCCTGCGGTTGTGGAGGAGATCAAGTCAGGTGCATTATAGGATTTTCGATATTTGATGTTTGACAGGAGGCCCCGCTGGGGCCTTTTGTTGTTTTAGGACGCCTCAGTTTCTAGAAACAGGAGATGCCTCCGGCATCGTTTTTGGGATAGTGTTTGATCGCGTGACGTTCCCGCAGTCCCCTCAATTGGTATGCGCAGACACAACCGCCGAGCGGTTCCCTGTTTGTAGCATCAGCGGAATGGCGAATAAAAAAGGCCCCAGCGGGGCCTCCTGCGTTTCAAAACAGACCTTCGTCCATTTTAAAACAAACGTTATTTGATTTTAACCGAATGCACTTTATCCGCAGCGCAGCCACAACCTTTGGCGCATCCGCCGCTGTTACGCCGGTCGAATGCTTTCCAGATCCGCCAGCCCATATAGCCCGCCGCGATCAGAAATAATGCCCAAATAATGATTTGCTGCTCCATGGTTGTTTAACCGTATTTTACTGCCAATTGTTCCGCTGGGCCAGCCTGAATGCGTGTTGATAATGATGCTCGCTATGCCACGCGTAGTTGGCGATTACCTCGTCCAGGCGGAACGACTTTTGAGAGCCCGGATGGAAATAGGTCCGCGCCAGATCGTTTTCATCGAGGGAATTGAGAAGCAACACCCAGCGTAAATGCACGTAACGCAACAGTTGCAGCGATAATTCGACCTGTGCAGTTTTGGCATCCGGCAATTCTGCCCATAAATGTTCCTCGTAAGGCTTGATCGTCGGATTATCTTCTGTCAATGCCAGCCTGCAACGGGTATAGGCATTAATATGGCTGTCGGCCACATGGTGGATTAACTGGCGCACCGTCCAGCCATCAGGCCGGTAGGGGGTATCGAGGCGATGGTCATCCCAATTGCCGAGCAGGTTGATAAACTTTGAAGGCAATGCGCTGATAATCTGAATATTTGATTTGACTTCAGCGGGTGTGTAGCTTTCTTGCGATCGATATTTACCGATGGGGAAGCGGAGTTCGTTTAGGTCCATGGTGCGGGGGATGTTGAATGATTGAATGATTGAATGATTGAATGATTGAATGAGTGAATGAGTGAATGGGGATAGTCAAGTGTGGTCAGAATGGGTCATGTATTGTATGCCAATATTCCGTCATCGACCTTCTGACTATTTCTGGATCTTCTGACTACTTCCTGACTATTCTTGACCTCCTGACTACTTCCTAACTTCCTGCCTTGCCGGCGTTCAGAAGTTTTCGCTTATGACCTGAACGAGCTCGGGGTGCGCGCCGGGTGCTGCAGCGATAATGTCACCTCCGAAAAGGTAATTGTCGCCGCCATTGAAATCCGTTACAATACCGCCTGCTTCCTTGATGAGCAATGTTCCAGCGGCCATATCCCAGGAATTCAGATTGTATTCGTAAAAACCGTCGAAGCGGCCTGCTGCCACATAGGCGAGATCAACTGCGGCTGCCCCCATACGACGGATGCCGTGCGTTTTTTGCATCAGCAGTTCGAGGATATACATGTAGCGTTTCTGTTTCTCGAAGCGGTAATACGGGAAGCCTGTGGCTACCAGAGCGTCGGCCAGTTGCGGCACTGTCGATATTTTGATGTTCTTTCCATTGCACCATGCGCCGCCGCCTTGCCATCCGTAAAACATTTCATTCAGACTGGGTTCGTGGATCACGCCCAGCAGCAGCTCTTTTCCGCGCGCGAGGCCCACGCTTACGCAGTAGACAGGAATGCCGTGGATGAAGTTGGTCGTGCCGTCCAGCGGGTCGATGATCCAGTTCAATGCGGCAGGATCGGGCTCCTGGCCGGTGGTGCCTTCCTCGGTAATAAAGCTGGCTTCCGGCAAAATTTCCTGCAAGCCGGCTACAAGGAGCTTTTCGGCTTCCTTGTCCACATAGGAAACGAGATTGTTGAGGTCTTTGTACTCGATTTTGTCACGAGAAAAAAGGGCAGCTTCCTGCTGGATAAATGAGGACGCCTGCCTTACTATTTCAATGGTTTTTTGTGTCAGCAACTCCAGATCCATACGCAATTTCCTTTTGGGGAATTTTTGAAAGTGAATTGTTAATATAGTAAACCCTGATGATCAGCATCGCCAGGATGGGAATTAACACCAGATTATGCTTTGCGAGATTACCCGTCGCGCAAAGTAAGAGGAATGCATAAAAAATCAACAGAAATTGAAACCAGCTGGGTTTTCGTTTTCTTGAAAGCGAGAAAATGAGCGGCATCCAAAGCGGAAATGCCCACAGTACATCATAATTCCAACTCGTCACGCCGTGGTTGGTACCGAACCATAGCAATAGCAAAATCCAGCCTGCAATACCCGCAATACCGAACAACACCTTGTCGAATACAAAATTGATGTTGTTGGCCTTGATTTGCCAGTAGGTAAATGCCAGTGTCAGGATCGCCAGCGACCAGAATACCTCGGTAGGCGTTAGGGGGCTTGGCGGCGGAAATGGGGTAGCAGTAAATATGGGACGGGTAGATGAAACAAGCGGCGCGGTACCGGTAGCGGTTTTTACTTTCGCATCGGCAAATGCGGCGGCGAGGTTATCGGGCAGGAAAGTGGCTTGTTCGGGTGTCGCAATTTCGTCGGACGGTGCGCCTATGGCCAGGTCCATGCCAAAATCGGCCCAGGGGTTTTGCTTAAATGCATACAGATCAATCCACTGGCGGAAGCTCCGTTTCTCTTTGGTATAACCATTGTAAATCAGGCTGTCGCCCATAGCCGCTTTCAATGCGACGGTCATGCGGGTAGCACAATTGTCGTAAAAGAATTTATACTGATATTCGCGGTTCTCCGGTAGGTAGTTGTTCTCGAGAAAATTGTAAAGTCTTTGCTTTTGGGGGACCGAAAGATTCAAAACCTGCTCGGAAATAGAGCGGTTTTCTTCCTGATAGTGCGCAACCTGATAGGAGAGTGGTGATACAGAGAGGCTGTAAGGCAATGTACCTCTCAGGAATTTAATGTAAAAATTACCCTCCTGAAAACTGAATGTACCGTAATTGAATGCCCGGTCGACACCTGTCATGGGGTCGTAAACCCAAAGTACGCTATGCCCGAAACCGGAATAGAGCTCCGTTCCCGGGGCCACGGTTACCAGACTGATTTTGGCGGAAGGGCTTAGGGTTCCAAACTGCGCCGAGGAAGCGAACGGCATGGTAAGCCAGAAAAGGCAGATTAATAGGGCTAATCTTAAATGTTCAATCCTCATCTTCGTCGTTGGATTTTTTCTTTTCGTCGGCCTTGCCAGCCACCACGATCACAATTTCGCCTTTTACAGGCTTGTCGCCAAAATGCGCAATGGCTTCCGTGATAGTCCCGCGTACATTTTCTTCAAACATTTTGCTTAATTCCCTCGACACGGAGACCTGCCTGTCGGGCCCGAAATGCTCGGCGAATTGCTGCAACGCTTTCACCAGACGGTGCGGCGATTCGTAGAAAACCATTGTGCGTTCTTCGCCGGCCAGGTTTTGCAGGCGTGTTTGCCTTCCTTTTTTATGGGGTAAAAAACCCTCGAACGTAAACCGGTCGCTCGGCAGGCCGGAATTGACCAACGCGGGCACGAATGCGGTAGGCCCGGGCAGGCATTCTACGGGTACGCCCTCGCGAATGCAGGCGCGCACGAGCAGGAAGCCCGGGTCGGACACGGCGGGTGTGCCGGCGTCGGATACGAGCGCCATCGTCTCGCCCTTGCGGATGCGCTCCACCACGCGCGCGACGGTCTGGTGCTCGTTATGAATGTGATAGCTTTGCAAAGGCTTGGAAATGCCCAGGTGTTTGAGGAGGTTCCCCGATGTACGGGTATCTTCCGCCAGGACCGCATCAACGCTTTTCAGCACGTTGATAGCCCTTAATGTAATGTCTTCGAGGTTGCCGATCGGCGTGGGTACTATGTAAAGTTTCATGCGTTATAAATCCGGTCGATCGCCGCGGCCAGCTTATGGTCCTTTTCGGTTACGGTGTCGCCGGCATCGTGGGTATTCAATTCAAAACTGACCTTGTTATACATATTGGTCCAGTACGGATGATGGTCCATTTCGTTCACAACATCGGCCACTTTGTTCATAAAAGCAAAAGCTGTACGGAAATCCTTGAACGAAAAGCTTTTTTTGAGTTTATTGTCTTCTTCCTGCCACATGGTTTCTGTTATTTTGATGTGCTGTTTTTTGCCAAAATACTTATGCCAACCATGTTCTACCAACTGGTTTCCGGAAACGAATATAATGTTAATCTGGCCGATTCCATACCGATCGAGTATATTTGAACTTTGGCCGGTAGCAAAGGCGTTAGGGATTGTGTGCGGCGGATGAGCTGGTCGGCCAGAGGCCTCCGCATAGCGGGCACGAAGCGGGAGCTTCGCGCCATTCATTTAATTAAAGACAGCCTCCGAAAGAGGCAACCATTATGAAAGTAGAACTAGTCCGCGTAGATGACGCCTTCCATTTCGAAGGCACAGGTTCCTCCGAAGTAAAAGTGCATACCGACGGCTCGCCTGAAATCGGTGGCCAGAACCTCGGCGTGAGGCCGATGGAGCTGTTGCTGATGGGCCTGGCAAGTTGCAGCGCCATCGATGTGGTGCTGATCCTCAAAAAACAGCGCCAGGAGATTACCGATTTTCGCATCGTTGCCGATGGCGACCGCGAACAGGAGCCGGATACCCAGCGCAAGCCGTTCCGGAAGATACACCTTACATTCAAATTTGCGGGCGTCAACCTCGACGAGGCTAAGATCCAGCGTGCAATCGGCCTTTCGATGGAGAAATACTGCTCCGCAACCGCTCAACTGGAAGCGCTGGCGACCATTACTTACGACGTTGAAATCGCCTCAGCTTAAATAATATGCGACAATATCAAGACCTGCTGCGCCACATACTGAAAGAGGGTGTCAGGAAAACCGACCGGACGGGCACCGGCACCATCAGCGTGTTCGGCTACCAGATGCGTTTCGACCTCAAAAAAGGGTTCCCGCTGGTGACGACCAAGAAGGTGCATACCAAATCGATCATCCATGAGCTGTTGTGGTTTTTGCAGGGGGATACCAACATCGGTTACCTCAAGGAACACGGCGTGTCGATCTGGGACGAGTGGGCCGACGAGAATGGCGACCTGGGACCGGTTTATGGCAAGCAATGGCGGAGCTGGGCAGGCCCGGACGGAAAATCGGTGGACCAGTTGCAGGAAGTTTTGAAACAACTCAAAACCTCGCCCGACTCACGCCGTATCATCGTTTCGGCGTGGAACCCGGCGGAGTTGCCGCAAATGAAGCTGCATCCCTGTCATGCATTGTTCCAGTTTTATGTGGCGCCGCCCGATACGGAGGCTGGTGAAACGAAAGGCAAACTTTCCTGCCAGCTCTACCAGCGTAGCGCGGATGTTTTCCTCGGCGTGCCATTCAATATTGCCAGCTATGCATTGCTGACGATGATGATCGCCCGCGAATGCGACTTCGATCTGGGCGATTTCGTCTGGACCGGTGGTGATACCCATATTTACCTGAACCATTTGGAGCAGGTAGAAACGCAGCTCAGTCGCGAGCCGCGCGAATTGCCACAAATGGTACTGAACCCGGAAGTGAAGAATGTGCTGGATTTCCGTTTTGAGGATTTCGAACTCCGGAATTACAACCCATGGCCGGGTATCAAGGCCCCGGTAGCGGTGTAATATTCGTCGCGGGATGAGTATTCAATACATATTAGAAATCGTCGGGACGTTCGCATTCGCGATCTCCGGCGCATTGGCTGTGAAGGATCAAAAGCATCAGGATTGGTTTGGTGCGAGCTTCACAGCCTTTATTTCGTCCATTGGGGGCGGTACGCTACGCGACGTGCTGCTGGATAGTTACCCGCTGGTGTGGATCAGTGATATCACGATCATCCACGCCATTATCCTGGGTATAATTGTCACATTTGTTTTTTACAAATTCCTGCTCAGGCTGCGAAAAACGCTGTTCCTGTTCGATACCTTCGGAATAGCGCTATTTACATTGGTAGGGACTGAAAAGGCCTTGCATTTGGGCGTACGACCGGAGATTGCTGTGATAATGGGCGTTTTTACCGCTACCATGGGCGGCGTGATTCGCGATGTGATGACGAACGAAATCCCGATCATTTACCGCAAAGAGGTTTACGCGACCGCGTGCTTTACGGGCGCGTGCGTGTACCTGATCCTGGACAAGCTAGGTGTCGAGCGGAATACGACATTCATTATTTCGGCTATTGTCATCATCGTGCTCCGCATTCTGGCAGTGCGTAATGGATGGAGTGTTCCCCGGTTTTTCAGGTAAAAAATTTGAATGTCACGCTGAGCGGAGTCGAAGCGCGGTACCGCAACGGCCTTCGACTACGCTCAGGCTGACAATCTAATCACATCATTCTCTCAATATTATTTCTTCTTCTTTTTAACGGTCGAAACAGCCTCTTTCACCGGTGCGGCTTTGGCCTGCATTTCGGCGATGGTTTTTTCAACTTGCGGCTTGTAGAAGTTGTAAGCACCGTCGGGAGCGGCTGCACCTACTGTCAATGCTTTTTGCGCTACGGGGATCGCTTCTGCGGTTTTGCCCAGTTTATTCAAAATCTGCGCTTTAGTCCACAACGCGCCGAATGATTCTTTCAAACCGATGGCCTTATCAGCCAACGACAATGCTACCTGTAAATCTTTGCCTTTTGAAAGCATATAAGCAGCTGTGCTTTGCAATGTGGCTACGTCCTCCGGTTTCTCGGCCACGGCTTTATTCAAAGCTGTCATTGTAAGTGACTCCGTGCTCACGGCAAGGGGAACGGGGATATTTACCGATGACCAGGAGAGGTTCAGGAACGCAGTGCTGTCGGTTACCGGCTCGATTTCGATTTTGAATGCTTCTGTATATTCGCTGGATGTAGGGACTACCATTGTACGCGCAACGTCCTCCGATTCTTTATACGCGTCGGTACCGCCCTGCTCATAGTTTTTATTCAAAATAACCGTCCAGGCAGTGCCATTCGGGATCGAAAACAATGCATATTTTCCGGCAGGTACTTTTTTTCCGCCGAATGTGAATTCGGTGCTGGCTTCGAAAACGGTGGCCATATTCGCGCCGGTACGCCAGATCTGGTCATACGGAGCGAGTGCGGAGCCATCGGCGAATACCTTGCGGCCTTTGATGAAGGGGCGGGAATATTTGACAGTGAAATCGGTTACACCTACGGTCTGCATTACTGTGGCTGCGGGGCTGGGTGCAGGCACGCGCTGTGCCATTGTGCTGGTCGCCAATAGGGCAGCGAGGGACATGGATAATAGATACTTTTTCATCGCTTGAATAAGGTGGTTTATTACTTTCAGTTGTTAAACTTGTGGTGAAATTAGAACGAAAAAACCAGATAGTCTAAATGAATAGGGACAGTTTGCTCGCATTGCTCGCCTCCTACGAACCAGAGCAAGGCTTAGAGGCTGAAATGCATCATGATACGGTCGATTTTGTGAAACAGCACCCCGAGTGTTTCGAACGCAGCCTGTTGAAAGGGCATATTACGGCCTCCGGATGGGTGCTTTCGCCGGATAAAAACGAGGTACTCCTCATGCACCACCGCAAGCTCGATCGTTGGTTCCAGCCTGGCGGCCATTGCGATGGCGATCCGGATGTACGGGAAGTGGCAATGAAAGAAGTAATGGAGGAAACCGGTATCACCGACCTGCAAGCATTGAAAGACGGGATTTTCGATGTCGACGTACATTTAATTCCCGCCAACAAGGAAGTTCCCGAGCATTACCATTACGACGTACGTTTTGCATTCAAAGCCACCGAGGGGCAGGAAATCGTATTGAACAGCGAATCGAAAGACGTGCAATGGGTGCCTATCTCCCAGGTTCAGCATTCGAACGACTCCGAGTCGATTATGCGGATGGTCAGAAAGACTAGCGCTTTATAAATTTCAACGTTCTTTCCTGGTTATCCACTTTGAGTCGGACCAGATAGAGCCCGGATGCCAACCGGCTGGTTGCAATGGTATGTTTGGCAGCCAGTCGTGTGTTTGCCGAGTGCATCGTTGCACCGTTTGCCGCGTATAGGCTGAGGTTGGCTGTTTTTCCGATGAGCGTTTGGGGAATGCTCAGCGTCACTTCATCCTGCGCCGGGTTGGGCGAAAGAATAACAGAAGCCAGGAACTCGCCTTCGGTACCCAGCGGGGCAAACTCGTTTTGAGCGATTTCCTGTGCTTTAATCAGATTGGGGACGCCATAGCCGAGCAAGTTGTCGGGCGTTGCAGCCAGGTGCCCCGACTTTTTCAATACATAAATTACTTGCTGTGCGGTCAAATTCGGAAATGCCTGCCAGAGTATCGTTGCCACACCAGCGATTTGCGGGGCTGAAAATGAGGTGCCGTAACCGCTGGATGCGCCGCCGCTCAGGTCGCCGATGATGGCTCCGGCGCCTACCGCCGAGACGTCCGGTTTCCGGACGCCTGCGGAGTTAGGCCCCACCGAACTCAACGAGGCGTAGCTACGATCGTAGTTGGTCGCCCCAACCGTCAGTACCGAATCCACATCAGCCGGTGCACCTATGTAGTGCCAGCTGTCGTTCCCGTCGTTACCCGCCGAATTTACAACCAGGATCCCCTTGCGTGTTGCGTAGCGCGCAGCGCGGCTCACGATGGTCGTTTTACCGTCCATATCCTTGTAGGTATGGTTGTAGGCAGGGGAGTCGAATTCATCCTCGAATGTGGTATAGCCGAGCGAAGAGTTGATCACGTCCACTCCCAGGCTGTCGGCGCGTTCGGCAGCCATAAGCCAGGTGATTTCTTCATACGGTGATTCTCCCAGGTTGTTTTCAGTAACATACAACGCGAAAGATGCTTTGAATGCCGTACCAACCAATGTACCAGGCAGATAAGCGGCGATGGTCGACATCACATTCAGGCCGTGGAAGCCGTCATTGTAGATATTGTTGTCGCGCGCGACGAAATCGTGGGTGTCGACAATGCGTTTTTCATCGCGCAGCTGTTTGAAATAGGCTACTTCATCCCCTTTGGCAAAACCATTGTCGAGAATAGCTATGAGCATGTTTTCCCCCTGAAAGCCTTTTTTATGCATATCAGCCACTTCCATGAGGGCGAGCTGGTTATTCATTTTACCGTAATCGATATCGGCGGTTGTGCCGAGCTTCTGGTGCGTGGCTGCGGTGCGGGCAATGCCGGGCGATTTGGAAGTGATATTAGCCACCGGCAGGTTCAGCTCAATGCCTTTGTAAAATGGCAGCGTCTTGATCTGCGTGAGCTGCGCATCGGAGGCCTCCACCAATGCGCCATTAAACCAGCGGCTTGGGTAAATTACCTTCGCGCCAGTTTGGTTAATGGCAAACAGATAACCTTGGTTGACGGGAAGATCGTTTTCAGTAATAGCGATATTCTGCTTTTTACGTCGGTCGACGGATCTTTGGGATAGGAATTCAGTCGGCTTATCGACGGAATAGGTGCTATTGGCTTTGTCTTTAAACAGCACCAGGTACCTTGGGTTACTCTGTGCAAAAGCGGTTGCCTGAGCGAGAACGAATGAAAATGCAGTAAGCAGTAAAGTTTTTTTCATGGACGCGGTTTTTTGAAAGCAACGCTCATTGCTTCTTTTTCCATATACTTCTCCAAAGCCAAAAGTGTGGAGATTATCCTTCGGTTACACTACCTTTTCTCCCGGTATGTCGCGGCCTCCCAGGTGGTCGCATTCCAGCAATGCTTTGATGCCGGGATAGGGGACTACGGTTTTAAGGTAACCATAATTATCGGCCAGGGTAATGGTGCGGTTGTTGTCGCCCATCGAAATATCTATATCCTTCATTCCAAACTGGCAGGGGTGCTCATAGCCCGAGGCATGCGTGATTTCGATGATTTCTTTCGCCAGCGTGGTCATGTAGTTGCTGAAACGCTCGCTTTTCAATGCGGGATCAATGCCGGATTCCAGCCATTTGTTATTGGTAGCAATGCCGGTAGGACAGCGGTTAGTATGGCAGCTCTGCGCTTGAATGCAGCCGATGGAAAGCATGGCCTCGCGCGCCACATTGATAATATCGGCCCCCATGGCGAATGCCATTACAGCCTGCGCGGGCAGCCCTAGCTTACCGGAGGCAATGAAGGTGATCTTATCGTTCAGGTTATGTTTCTGGAAAATTTTGTAAACAGTGCTGAATGCGAACACGAGCGGCAGCGACACGTGGTCTGCAAATGAAGGAGGCGCTGCGCCTGTGCCACCTTCGCCGCCGTCAATGGTGATGAAGTCGGGCCCTTTGCCGGTTTCTACCATCAGGTCGGCCAGCTCTTCCCACATTTCCGTTTTGCCCACAGCTGATTTGATACCCACCGGCAGTCCGGTTTCCGCGGCCATTGCTTCAATGAAATCGATCATTTCGCGGACATTCGAGAATGCACTGTGGTAGGGAGGCGAAACGACATCTTTGCCGATCGGTACGCCGCGGATTTCAGCGATTTCTGCGGTGATTTTGCTGGCCGGCAGTACGCCTCCTTTACCTGGTTTGGCGCCTTGCGATAGTTTCAGCTCGATCATGCGTACGGTCGGATTCTCCCGCATCAGTTTCACCAGCTTTTCCATCACAAAATTCCCGTCATCGTCGCGTACGCCGAAATAGGAGGTACCCATATTGAAAACCACATCCGCACCATATTTGTGATACGGAGAAAGCCCGCCTTCGCCGGTATTATGGTAGTTCCCGAATTTGAACGAGCCTTTATTTAATGACTCAATGGCGCGTGCGGAAAGTGATCCGTAGCTCATGGCGCTCACGTTCACGACCGAGCGGGGGCGGTACGGGCGCTTGCGCTTGTGGTATTCGCCAATGACTTTGGCACTCGGAATGGTGTAATGATGGGGATCGTTACCATTTTTGACGTGGTGGCTGTGCGTAGAATCCACGCGGAATGGTAGCATGGAGGGCTTGATGAGCACATAACCCGCCTCCTGCATATTCTGGTCGGTACCGAAGCCCTGGTAGTTGTTCTCCTTTTTGGAGGAAGCGTAGATCCAGGAGCGCTGCCGGCGGTTGAAGGGCAGCTCCTCCCGGTTGTTGGCGACAATGTACTGGCGCAGTTCCGGCCCGATCGTTTCGATCATATAGCGGAAATGCCCCACCAATGGAAAGTTATGCTGAATGGTGTGCCTCTTTTGCAATACATCCCTGAGGGCGATAATGACGGCAATAGCCAGAATGATATAAAGCCACACAGGCACCGATGCCAGGAACGACCAGACAGTTTCCATAAACAATTCCAGATGGTGAATATTCTAAATTTCTTCCCAGGTAGTAACCTTCGCGAGGTCTTTCCAGTAACCAGGGTAGGATTTCACGACCACGCCGGGTTCTTCGATCAGGACATCGCTGACCATGCCTACGGGCGCGAACGCCATCGCCATACGGTGGTCGTCGTAGGTATGAATCGACGGTGCCGGATCGGTAGGGACGTCGGTGAGGGTCGTAACTTCGTACAGATGGTCTTTTTCAACCTCATTCAATTCGGCGCCCAGCTTTTTAAGTTCCTGCTGCAATGCGAAGATGCGGTCGGTTTCTTTGATTTTAAGGCTTTCGACACCCGTCAGCGACAAACGGATCTTTTTGACAGCGCAAACAACGGCTACGGTCTGGGCCAAATCAGGGCAGTTGGTGAAATCCCAGCCTAACGAGGCTTTCGCTGGTATTTTGCTCAAAAGCACACCGCGGTCGGTGAAAACACTTTCCACGCCCAGGTGACGCATAATGTCGACAATGGCGCTGTCGCCTTGCAACGAGTTTTTCTTCAATCCCAGCAATTCCACTTCAGCATCTTCGGCCAATGCCACAATGCTGTACCAGTAGCTCGCACCCGACCAGTCGGATTCGATCGCGTAAGGCTTGGGTTGGTATTTGAATGCGGGGATAGTTAATGTATTGTGCTCCCAGTCGGCGATGTATTCGATTCCAAAATGGGCCATCTGGTTCAAAGTCATTTCAATGTAGGGACGAGAGCCTACTTCACCTTCCAGTTTGATTTTCAAACCGGCCGGCAGCTGTGGCGCGATCATCAGCAAAGCCGAAATGTACTGGCTGCTTACGTCGCCACGCATCGTCAGTTCATTGTTCCCCGAATAGGTGAAACCATTCAGTTGAAGCGGCGGGTAGCCTTCCACTTTCTCATAGGTGATATCCGCCCCGAGCTTGCGCAACGCGTCCACGAGTATCCCGATCGGGCGCTCACACATGCGTGGCGTGCCGGTCATGGTTTTCTTTTGGCCCGTAACTGAAAAATAGGCTGTCAGAAAACGCATGGTCGTTCCTGCGTCGATCACGTCAGCGACAGCATCGCTGGAATTGAGCAGGCGGAGCATGGTCTGCGAATCGCGGGCTTCTGAAATATTAGTTAGCTCGGACTGGAAGCCGGTGAGCGCATTGATGATCAGCGCGCGGTTACATTCACTTTTGGATGCGGCAAGCTGTATTTCAGCACGTATGGGTTGTTGGGGGGGATGAACGAGAATGGATTTCACTTTTGAATATTCAGGTGTTATTTCAGCAATTAATAAGTTTCAAGCACTTTCAGCTTATTCCTCGAATTAATTTTCAGGGAAGCGAATGTGAATTTATAACAAATATACCCCGCAGCCATCAGCGAACCGCCTATGACGAGCGTGGAGGTGTCGGTCGTGTAACGTTTGTTATCCATGCCCTTGTTGAAGAAATCGGCCCCGATGAAGATCAAACCGGCCAGTGGAAGCAATGGAGCTGCCTGTGAAACGAAGGGGATCCTTCTGGAAACCTTCATCAGGCGAATGTCTTCGAGCAATATGCGCTGGTAATCCATCCGGCCAACAGCTTCATTGACTACCCCGATGGTAAATGCCGAGTCGTCTACGGAAGCTATTGTTTCGTTGAAGCGTATCGTTTCATTCTTCATCCGGAATTTGATATTGTCCCCCGGAAAGAAGCGGTACCGGTGGAAACCGCCGATAACGGGTGAAGCGTCGAGTACCAGATATTTTTGTCCCGGCGTGGCGATTACCCGGCTGCTGCTGCCCTGTTTCAGAAAGAGTTCTTCGCTGGAAAGGGTTTTTTTAGGGTCATAATGGTCTTGCGACCATGCTTTGATATTCCCCAGGAACAGCAAAACGACAATGGGAAGGAGTTGTCTCATAGTACTAAAAGAATGGTTCAAATATAGGGAATCATTCTCTTAAACGGGCACAACTGTTGCATTGTTGCTCATTAAAAACGGGTTAAACTAGTCGTCCTCAGCCGTTTCTTCCTTTGAAACCTTTACAGATACCCCTCCGGACACAAGCATCTTCATCACATCCGTCGCCTTGGCGTCGACAGGTGTTACATGCTCGGAAGGAACGATGAAAAGTTCGCCCGAAAGCGAATAGGAGAGTGGCATGTACACTGCCACATGGTCGGCGATTTTGAGGTGGCTGAGGTCGGTTTGCGTAATGAAACCGATCTTTTTAATATCCGTGTCCTTGTACATCGTCACCAGCACCGGCTGGTTGAACTTCTTTTTATCGCCGACAAATGCCAGAATCAGGTCCTTGATGGAGTAGTATATCAAACTCACCAGCGGAATACGGCGCATAATGCTTTCGGTGAATTTGAAAAACGACTGGGGGACGATCGTCGAGAAGAGGAAACCGAGCAGGATAATGCCGAAAATGATAATCAGCACGCCCAGGCCGGGCAAATACACCATCTGCTGGTTCGAGATCGGGATTTCGATGGGAAGGATATTGTCGAGGTATTCGACGCCCGACCAGATAATCAGGGCTGTCGCATATAACGGCGCCACCAGCACAAGCCCCCGGATGAAGTAGCTGATGATGCGTTTGAGGAATGAGTTTTTAATTTCCATATTTGCACGCCGGGCGCGCTGGTTGGCGGTACCGGCAAAATTAGCAAGAAGTTCATTATTTGACGTATATGTATCAGGCCAGTTATTTAAAACATTTTACTGAGCAGGTTTTTCTGGCAATAGGGTGCTCTCAGGAGGAGGCCCGACTGGCTTCCGAAGTGTTGGTCAGCGCGGATTTGCGCGGCGTGGATTCCCACGGGATTGCGCGTCTGGCAGGTTATGTAAGACTTTACGATCACGGGCGTCTGAACCCGAAGCCGAATGTGACCATCGCTTATGAAACGCCCAGTACCGCTGTCGTCGACGGCGACCGTGGCTTAGGGCTGGTAGTGGCGCCGAAGGCTATGGAAATAGCGATGGAAAAGGCGGAGAAAGTGGGTTCCGGCTGGGTATCGGTCCGGAATTCGAACCATTTCGGAATCGCCGGTTATCATGCCATGCTGGCGTTGGAAAAAGATATGATCGGCTGGACGATGACCAACGCTGCGCCGCTTGTCACCCCAACTTTTTCGCTGGATAAATTACTAGGCACAAACCCGATTGCGGTTGCAGTACCCGCATTGACGGAACCTGCCTTTGTGGCAGACTTTGCTTCGACGGCAGTGGCCTATGGGAAATTTGAAATATTGCAAAGAAAAGGCCTTCCTGCACCGCTGGGATGGGCACAGGACGCCGATGGCAACCCTACGACGGATTCCAATGCAGTGAAAAGCGGCGGTGGATTGCTGCCGTTGGGTTCCGACCGTGAACATGGTAGTCATAAAGGATATGGACTCGGGGCTATAGTGGATATTTTTTCCGGAGTGCTTTCAGGTGCTAACTTTGGGCCGTGGGTGCCGCCGTTCGCTACTGCCGGCTTCATGGGCGTGCAGCAGAGCGTGGGCCTTGGTACCGGGCATTTTGTGGGCGCCATGCGTGTGGATGGCTTCCGCCCGGCCGATGAGTTTAAGGCAGATATGGACAAATGGATCGGGGCATTCCGTCATGCGCGGGCTGTGGAAGGTGAAAAGGTGCTTATTCCCGGCGATCCCGAACGTGAAATGGAAGCTGAACGCAGCGTGAATGGTATCAAACTGCTCGAACCGGTAGTTTTGTCACTCGATGAGCTGGCGAAGCGTTTCGGCATACCATTTGAAATCAACTTGTAAAAAAAGAAAAACAAAAAAGCTGACGGCCGACCGCCGACGGCTGACAGCTAAAACATATGTCGCGCAATTTTAGAATAGGATTGTTCATCACGATCGCGATCCTCATTACCACCTTCTCTTTCTATTTCTGGCAGATCTTCCGGACGCCGAATTTGCAGGTCGATAAGAAATCGAGCTTCGTGTTGCTCGTGCCTGAGAACGCAACCTATAAAACGGTGCTGGACTCATTGAACCGGTATGAGGTGATCAACGACCATATTTCGTTCCAGTTTCTGGCCAAATTTTTGAAATACACGGAAAAAGTGAAGCCGGGCCGGTATGTGATCAAACCGGAAAGCAACAACTATGAGGTCATTAAAAAGCTTTCGTCGGGTAATCAGGATGCGGTGAAGCTGACATTCAACAATATCCGCCTGAAAGAGGATCTGATCAAACGCATCGGTGCTCGTTTTGAATTTGGAGAGGATAATTTCCGCAAGGCACTGAACGACCCGGCGGTTTGCAACAAATATGGCCTGGATACCCTGACGATCGTCTCGATGTTCCTGCCTAATACCTATGAAATCTACTGGACTACCGGTACGGAAAAGTTCCTCGACCGCATGCACAGCGAGTACAAGAAGTTCTGGACCGACGAAAAGATCGCAAAAGCCAAAGAAATTGGTTTGACGCCCGTTCAGGTTTCGATTCTGGCTTCGATTGTAGAGGAAGAACAGGCACGCAAGGTGGATGAACGCCCGCGTGTGGCTGGTTTGTATATCAATCGCTTGCACGCCAATATGCCATTGCAAGCCGACCCGACCATCAAATTTGCATTGCAGGATTTCGCGATCAAGCGCATTCTCAATCAGCAGTTGATGATCAAATCGCCTTATAATACCTACATTAACACTGGCTTGCCTCCGGGCCCGATCCGTGTCGCGGATTTCAATTCGCTGGATGCTGTGTTGAATTACGAAAAACACGATTATACTTATATGTGTGCCAAAGCCGACCTTTCAGGGTACCACGCTTTTGCTGCCAATTACGCCGACCACCTCAACAATGCACGCCTCTATCAGGCTGAGTTGAACCGGTTGAAAATCATGAAGTAAGAATGTTTGTTCACGAAGTTAAGGGCATCAGGGTGCGGTACGCCGATACCGACCAGATGGGATATGTGTATTACGGAAATTATGCGCGGTATTATGAGATCGGCAGGGTAGAAGCATTGCGTAGCCTGGATTTCCATTACAAGGCCATGGAAGATTCCGGCGTGATGATGCCGGTTTATGAATGTCATTACAAATACCTGAAACCAGCCCGGTATGACGACGAGTTGAACATTCTGGTCAAAATTGAAGAGTTGCCTGGTGTAAGGATCCGGTTTGCGTACGAAATTCGTAATCAGGAACGTGTTTTGCTCAATACCGGGGATACCACATTGGTTTTTCAGCGGATGGATACCGGTAAATTATGCCCGGCACCCGATAAACTGCTGGAAAAGCTGAAACCCTATTTTGAACACAAGGGATAACACGCGGCCGGTTATGCTTGAAAAACTGCTGATAAACCGCCACATCAAGCGCATTATTATCTGGTTGCAGCAAACGATGCTCTTCCGGGGGACGGTGTCGTTGTACGATATACTCCTGAACCTGGTCAATAGCAACAAGAAACACGAGATCGACCAGCGGGCATCGGCAGTGGCGTATAGCCTCACCTTGGCCGCGTTTCCGGGTATAATCTTCCTCTTTACGCTTATTCCTTACATCCCGATCGAGAACCTCGATCAGATGATCTTCGCATTGCTCCGTGACAATATGCCGCGGGGGACGTTCGAGGCTGCGGACCAGACGATCCTGGACATTGTGAGCCGGCCGCGTTCCGGTGTGCTCTCGCTCGGTTTTATTTTCGCGATGATTGCCTCCACCAACGGCATGATGTCGCTCATGCGGGCGTTCGATATGGTGTATGATGATACAGAAACGCGTGGTTTTCTGGCCATTCGGGGCATTGCCATGATGCTTACGCTGCTGCTGATCGCGGTACTTTTTCTTTCGGTCGTTTTGTTGATCGTCGGAGATGCCGTGATGAATATCATAGGCGACTGGCACATTATCCGCGATAACTGGCTCATTGCCTTGCTGAATATCCTGCGCTATGTGATCAGTTTCGGCTCGCTGATGCTGACGATCTCGATCATCTACCGGTTTGCGCCCTCGCACGGGCGCCAGTTCACGTTCGTGAATGCAGGATCGGTTATCGCTTCCATTCTGATCCTGGCGGCTACCTATGGTTTTTCCTTTTACCTTTCGCGTTTTAGCTCCTACAACAAACTCTACGGTTCGATCGGTACGATGATCGCGCTCATGATCTGGATTTATCTGCTTGCATTTGTGATTATTCTGGGTTTTGAAATCAATGCGAGTATTAACCGGGCGCGCGGGCGGCTTACTTCCAAGCGCACTGTAAAGCGGTGATTTGCCGGATAATAACATTATCGGCATCTCCGGTTTGTTGTTGGTAATTTTGTGGTGCGGTGCCCTTATCCCCTCCGAATACACACCGTAAATGAAGGGACCGCGTGGAGCGCACGACATGACAAACTTGGAAAAACCACTCGTTACAGTTATCCTGACGGCATACAATCAGGAGAAGTACATTGAGGAAGCTTTGACTTCCGTTTTTTACCAGACTTATCCATACATCCAGCTAATTGTCATCGACAATGCCAGTAAGGACAATACGCTGGGGGTAATCGAAAGTTTCAAAGGAAAGGCACCCGCTTTTCAGGTAATCCGCAATCGCCATAATCTGGGCCTCTGCAGGGCATTCAACCAGGGCTTAACCATCGCGCAAGGCAAATACGTAATCGACCTTTCGGGCGACGACGTGATGATCGCCGACCGGATTGAAAAGCAGGTAGAAGCTTTTGAAGCACTTGCAGACGATTATGCAGTGGTATTTACGAATGCGCGGTATATCGGAAAGAGCGGTCAGCAGTTGCATTATCACTATGAAACAGATAACCGGGGAAAGGCCGCCTGTAAGGTGCCGTCGGGGGATGTTTATAAGAATATTCTGGAACGGTATTTCATCTGCACGCCTACGATGATGATGCGCACGGCCGCATTACAACAGCTGGGCGGTTATGATGAGACGCTGGCATTCGAGGATTTTGATTTCTGGGTGCGGTCGTCGGTCCGTTTCAAGTACTTCTATCTGGACGAAATCCTGACCAAAAAACGGGTATTGAAAACATCGCTTTCAACAGGTGTTTACAAAAAGGGAAGTGGAATGTTGCAGTCCTATTATGCTGTATGCAACAAGGCCTATGATCTCAACCGCGATCAGAAAGAATTCGATCTTTTGGCTGCGCGCATACGTACATTTATCCGAAAATGTCTGTATGCACAGGAGTTCGAACTGGCTGTGCGGTTTCGCCGGTTATTGAACTATATCGAGAATCCGGGTTTGCAGACAGAGTTGATCGTACTCATGTGCAGGCTGCATTTTCCGGTGAATTTCGCTTATAGGTTCTACATCGAAAACTTAAAAAAAATGACGCCGCAGGAAGGATTTGCATTTTGATTTTGTTAGGTCAAAAAGTAAAATTTCCCTTATGCCTGCTGAGTTTGTCAAAATTTATCCCCAAAACCCTGACGAGCGTCGAATCCGTCAGGTAGTGGACTGCCTTCGAGATGGAGGTTTGGTGATTTACCCGACCGATACAGTGTACGGTCTTGGCTGTGATATCTACAACACACGTGCAGTCGAGAAAATAGCGCGTATCAAGGGCATCAAGCCCCAGAAAAACGACTTTTCATTTATCTGCTACGACCTAAGCCACATTTCGGATTTCGCGAAAGTGGGCAATACCGCTTTCAAAACTATGAAAAGGGTGCTTCCCGGGCCGTATACGTTCATCCTGGAAGCGACGAGCAACGTACCCAAGCTTTTGAATACCAATAAAAAAACGGTCGGAATCAGGGTGCCAGACAACCTTATTCCCCGTTTGATCGTAAAAGAGTTGGGGAACCCGATTGTGACGACATCCATCCGCGACGACGACGAGATCATCGAGTATTCGACCGATCCGGAACTGATTTTTGAGAAGTTTCAGCACCTGGTGGATATGGTGGTGGACGGAGGATATGGAGGCAATGTGGCATCCACGATTGTGAAGGCCGACGGCGATGATTTTGAGATCATTCGGGAGGGCTTGGGCGACGTAAGTATCTTTCTGTGAGATCAAAAATTGTAATGATTTAAGTTGCTGTTGAACATTGTTGACTGTGCAAAATAATTATTATAAATTTTTTGATAATATCATAAGCCTTTACCATATTTGATAGTGTCGGATTTTTTAGTTAAAGAGGATCAGTCCACGGAAGTACGGATTGAATTGCAGTATCTGCCTTGTTTAGAGTATTTTACTTGTATATTACAGTACGACCGGGTCTACATTGACGTTGAGGAGATGTATGTGAAGCAGACTTACAGAAATCGCTGCAATGTACTCACTACCAATAAAATAGATACGCTGACGATCCCCGTGAAAGGATATGAGGCAGCGAGCTCCACGAAAGATATTTTGATCGACTATAACCAGGATTGGACGAGGCGCCATCTGGGTTGCCTGCAGTCAGCGTACGGAAAATCCCCTTTTTACGAGTATTACGCCCACGAGTTCAAGCGTGTTTACGAAAAGAAGCTGGCATATCTGGTCGATCTGAACTATGAATTGTTGACAATTTGTCTTAGATTGACTGGTATTAAAAAGGACATTCAGTACAATTTGTCAGGAGAGAAAATTAGTGAAAAAGGCGCTTTAAACGCTATATCCCTAATTAACAACCGAAAACAGCCGGATTTGCATAAATATTACAACCCAACGCCGTACTACCAGACCTTCGGGAATGATTTTGTGGGGAATTTAAGTATTGTTGATTTACTGTTTAATATGGGGCCGGAAGCAAAAAGTGTTTTGTTAAGATCCTGTAAGTCTCAATAAAAGCTATTTTGAACAAACGGGGATCAAGTAGCGTTTAGAATACATAAACACTTTTTATTGCTACACAATGGAAGCAAAATTTTCGAATAGAGTGAAAGAGGTAATCTCAATGAGCCGGGAAGAAGCCCTCCGCCTGGGTCACGATTACATTGGTGCAGAACACTTGTTATTAGGAATGATCCGTGAGGGTGATGGTGTAGCCATAGGGTTGCTTAAAAAACTCGGCGTATCGCTGGACGACGTTCGCCAGACGATCGAGCAGGCAACGAAAGGTGCAGCCACAAACAACGTTAAAAATTTACAAAATATCCCTCTGACGAGGCAGTCGGAGAAGGTATTGAAGATTACATATCTGGAAGCTAAAATTTTCAAAAGCACGCTCATCGGCACCGAGCATTTGCTTCTTTCGATATTGCGTGACGAAGACAATGTAGGGACCCAGATATTGCATAAGTTCAATGTTAACTACGAAGTCATCAAGGAAATGTTAGAATATCAATCATCCGGATCCAGACCTCATATGGGGCCGGAGACCGAAGACGGGGATGATGAAGCCAGAGGCGGAATGTTTGGAGGTGGAAGTGGCTCTTCTTCCGGTAAAGAATCCAAAGGTGCTGAAAAATCCCGTACACCTGTCCTGGATAACTTTGGAAGGGATTTAACTAAAATGGCGGAAGTAGGCAAGCTCGACCCGATCGTTGGACGTGAGAAAGAGATCGAGCGCGTAGCCCAGATCCTCAGCCGCCGTAAAAAGAATAACCCGATCCTGATCGGTGAGCCGGGCGTTGGTAAAACAGCCATCGCGGAAGGCCTTGCATTGCGGATCGTTCAGAAAAAGGTATCCCGTGTGCTTTTCGGCAAGCGTGTTGTGACGCTCGACCTTGCTTCGCTAGTAGCCGGTACTAAATACCGCGGCCAGTTTGAAGAAAGAATGAAGGCGGTCATGAACGAGCTGGAAAAATCACCGGATGTGATCCTGTTTATCGATGAGCTTCACACGATTGTGGGCGCAGGCGGTGCATCAGGCTCGCTGGACGCTTCGAACATGTTCAAGCCGGCATTGTCACGCGGGGAAATCCAATGTATCGGAGCCACCACGCTGGACGAGTACCGCCAGTACATCGAGAAAGACGGCGCATTGGCCCGTCGTTTCCAGATGGTGATGGTGGATGCGACCTCGATCGAAGAAACGATCCAGATCCTGACCAACATCAAGGACAAATACGAAGATCACCACCACGTAAACTACACGCCTGAGGCGATCAGCACGGCGGTGAAACTGTCGGAAAGATATATTACCGACCGGTTCCTGCCGGACAAGGCCATCGACGTGCTCGATGAAGTAGGTGCTCGCGTACATATCAGCAACATTACGGTTCCTGAGGATATTCTGATGCTGGAAGAACAGATCGAGAATATCAAGCAGGAGAAAAACCGGGTGGTAAAAAGCCAGAAATACGAAGAAGCTGCACAGTTGAGAGATCGAGAGAAAAAACTGATCGATCAACTGGAAAGAGCTAAACTGGCTTGGGAAGAGGAGACAAAACAGAAACGGTATACGGTAACCGAGCACAATGTAGCCGAGGTGGTTGCGATGATGACCGGTATTCCCGTGACGAATGTATCGATGGACGAAGGCAAGAAATTGCTGAACATGGCCGACGAATTGAAAAGCAAGGTAATCGGTCAGGACCCGCCGATCGAGAAACTCGTGAAAGCAATCCAGCGTACACGCGTGGGCTTGAAAGATCCTAAGAAACCAATTGGTTCATTTATTTTCCTTGGACCAACCGGTGTAGGTAAAACTGAGCTTGCAAAAGTGCTGTCGACTTACCTGTTTGATAAAGACGATTCGCTGGTGCGCATCGATATGAGCGAATACATGGAGAAATTCAGCGTATCGCGTCTGGTAGGAGCGCCTCCGGGATATGTGGGCTACGAAGAAGGCGGCCAGCTGACTGAGAAGATCCGTCGCAAACCGTACAGTGTTGTATTGCTCGACGAGATCGAAAAAGCACACCCGGATGTGTTCAACATCCTGCTGCAAGTCCTCGACGACGGTATTTTGACCGACGGTTTAGGCAGAAGAGTCGATTTCCGTAACACGATCATCATCATGACTTCGAACATCGGAGCGCGTGATTTGAAAGATTTCGGAACAGGAATCGGTTTCTCTACCAAAGCAAGGGCTGAGAACCAGGACGACATTATGAAAGGTACCATCCAGAGCGCATTGCGTAAAGCATTCTCTCCGGAGTTCCTGAATCGTCTCGACGATGTCATCGTGTTCAACTCGCTGCAACGCGAAGATTTGCACCGCATCATCGACATTTCACTGGGCAAACTGTTCAGCCGCGTGAAAGGTCTGGGTTACGAAATAGAATTGACAATCGCTGCGAAAGACTTCCTGTCCGATAAAGGCTACGATCCGCAATACGGAGCACGTCCTTTGAACCGGGCGATCCAGAAATACCTGGAAGATCCCGTAGCAGAAGAAATATTGAAAGGCGACCTGCGCGAAGGCGATGTATTGGTGGCCGATCATGAAGAAAAGAGTGAACAACTCGTTATTAGTGTTCGCAAGAAGGAAGAAGAGCTCGCAAACTAGATTTGTAATGCTCCGAAAGCACAAGTAGCTAAAAAGGCAGGTCGAAAGACCTGCCTTTTTATTTATATTTAGCCATCGAAAATTCGTATAACTAATGGGATCTAACTGGAAAAACGCTGTACTGAGCCTAACGCTCAGTCTTGCAGCCATTCATGCCGACGTTCTTGCACAAAAATTGCCATCCGGCCCTCAGGTCCTCACATTTTTCTCCGACGCCGACGATACCGAGCAGCCCTACGGCCTCTATCTCCCCGAAAACTTCGACGAAAACAAAAAGTATCCGCTCGTGATCATGTTGCACGGTGCTGGTTCTAATCATCGGCTTGCATTGCGCCGCGTATTTGGTAAAAGTAATGCGGAAGGTGAAACCGACGTAGAAGCTACCCGCTACTTTCCGAAATGGGATAATGTCGAATACATTGTGGCCTCGCCGTACGCACGAGGAACAGCCGGTTACCAGGGCATTCCAGAACAGGATGTGTACGATGTGCTGGCTGATGTCAAAAGGCGATTCAAAATAGACGAAGACCGTACTTACCTCACCGGCTTGTCAATGGGCGGGGGCGGAACGTTGTGGATCGGCCTCACGCGTCCAGACATATGGGCGGCGATCGCGCCCGTGTGTCCCGCGCCACCCGCAGGTACGTTCGACCTCGCGCCTAATGCGACCAACTTTCCGATCCATTTCTTCCACGGCGATGCCGACCCCGTAGTACCGGTGGCAGGTACCCAGAAATGGGTAGCGACTTTGCAGGACCTGGGCGCAGAAGTGAGTTACAAGGAGTTTGTCGATGTGAAACACGACAGCTGGGTGAATGCATACGACAGCGAATACATTTTCCAGTGGTTCGACGATTTTAAACGCAACCCGCATCCAGACCGCGTTCGGTTTGTGAGTAAGCAATACAAGTATGATAAGGCATTTTGGGTAACGTTCAACAGAATCGCGGCTGGAAAACTGGCTGAAATCGATGCGAAGTTTACGAAGGAGAACGCATTGGATATCAAAACACAAAACCTGGAAAAGTTTACCCTGAACCTGAAAGATCATCCGAAATTCAAGCCGGGTGCTGCATTAACATTGAAAATTGACGGCTCGAATGTGAATGCAAAGACGGATAGCATGGTGACGCTATTTCGAGAGTCGGCGGCGGGTAAATGGAACGTGGAAGGCGCCGCGATCATGTCTATTTACACAGGCAAGAAAAAAGGCGCTGAGGGGCCGATTTATGCCGCATTCGCTTCACGTCATGTGTATGTGTACGGGACGGCGGATAACCCTTCGCCTGAGGAGCTGAAAAAGCGTGTAGATATTGCTACGCAGGCTGCAAGCTGGTCACAGTACCGGGGTGAGTTTCTCGGGCGGATCATGTTCTTCCCGCGCGTGCTGGCCGATAAGGAAGTGCGCCCGAGCGATATTGAAAGCTCCAACCTTATATTGTTTGGCACAAAAGAAACCAATGCGCTGATCGCAAAGCACGCCGATATGCTTCCCGTGCATCTGAAGAAGGGGGACACAACCCATGGACTCTTTTATGTTCTGCCAATGGACGGGCATTATGTGGCTATCAGCTCGGGTTTGCAGTGGTGGACTGGGGTGAAGGACGAGGGATTTCCGTTTGTCTCGGTTATACACCGCAAGCTTCCTGAATTCAAAGACATTATTTTTTTCAAAGATTCAGCTGCCAACCTGCTGATCGATAATTATTTCACGCAGGAATGGAAACTGGACGACGATACGAAGCGCAAGCTTTCGGCGTCTGGCGCCGTTGATATTACCCCGTAGTTTTATTTTTTAATTTTTCGAATCTTAACCAATGGATTACAACGAAAAGATTTCCCGGAAATCGTTCCTCAAAGCCAGTGCATTTATGCTGGCCACGCCTATGCTCTCGAAGCTGAGCCTGGATGTAAAAGCCCCTTCGCCAATAGGATTGCAACTGTACACGCTTCGTAACGAAATATCGAAAGACCTGCTGGGCACATTGAAAAAAGTAGCCGCTATCGGTTATAAGGAAGTGGAGCTTTACGGCTATTCTGATGGCAAATTCTTCGGCAAAACGCCTAAGGAATTCAAGAAGATCCTGGGCGACCTGGGCCTGAATCCTGTAAGCGGCCATTATGGCGCCGGGGTGGAGAACAAGACCGCCAAAGGTACATTGAGCAATAGCTGGCAGAAAGCAGTCGAAGACGCGGCAGAACTGGGCCAGAAATATGTAAACTGTGCTTACCTGACCGAATCGGAGCGCAAGACGATCGATCAGTACAAGAGCTACGTGGACCTGTTCAACAAATCCGGTGAAGTAGCGAAGAAGGCGGGCCTTCAATTCGGTTACCACAACCACGATTTCGAATTCAAGAAAATCGGTAGCGAGCTGCCTTACGATTACATTGCAGGCAAAACTGACCCGAAACTCGTGAAGCTCGAACTGGATTTGTACTGGGCTGTCAAAGCGGGCATTGATCCGGTGGCATTGTTCAAGAGATATCCGGGCCGTTTCCCGCTGTGGCACGTGAAGGATATTGATAAGAAAGATGGCTCATTTGCCGAGGTAGGAACCGGTTCGATCGATTTCGCTAAAATATTTGCAAACCGCAAACTCGCAGGCATGACCCATTTCTTCGTGGAGCAGGATGTAGCGAAGGTGCCGCCGGTGCAGGCTATCGAAACCAGCTTCAAGAACGTCGTGAAGATGAAAGTCTAGCAAAAAAAAGACCCGGCCGCATAGCAGCCGGGTCTTCCAAATTATGCAGATAAAAATTTCAGTTTACTAACTGTAATTTGAGTTCGTTCAAACGGCTGCGCAATGAAGCGTCGATCTGGCGGTCACCCACTGTCAACACATATCCGCCGATCAGAGCATTGTCTACTTTCTCGGCAAGCTGAACCGTTTTTCCGGTTGCTTTGGCAACAATATCGGTGAATTGCTTACGAAGCTCGTCGGTCAGCGGGGTAGGAGTTACCACCGTCGCTTTTTCGATTCCCTTATAGCTATTATAGGCTTTGATGAATTCCACCGCGATTTCGTCGAGAATAGATTCCCGGTTTTTCTTGGTGATAATATCGAATATTGCAAATGATACCGGGCTTACACGTTCTTTGAAAAGGCCTTTCAAGATGCCCGATTTCTTTTCGTGACGTACTACCGGGCTTTTCAATGCAAGCATCAGGCCGCGGTTCTGGTCTGCTGTTTCTTTGAACAGCAGCATATCCTGATAAACCGTGTCGAGCACGTTCTTTTCTTTCGCCAGCTCGATCAGCGATTTTGCATATCTGGATGCTACAATACTTACTGACATCGGAAATTAGATTTTAAATGCTGATTAGTTAAGACGCGCAGATGAAGCAAGGTCAGCGATCAGTTTCTCCTGAGCTCCTTTGTCTTCCAATTCACGGTGCAATACTTTTTCAGCGATTTCCAATGAAAGTGTAGCAACTTCTTTCTTGATTTTGCTCACAGCTACCGCTTGTTCGTTGCGGATCGTTTCGCGTGCGCTTTCGATGATTTTTTGACCTTCAATAGCCGCCTTATCTTTAGACTCTGCGATGGTCCTGTCAGCAGCATCTTTCGCGTCACGAAGGATCTGGTCACGGATAGCATTGGCTTCTGCGATCAGTTTTTCGTTGTCCGACTTCAATTGTGCCATTTCAGCACGGGTTTTTTCTGCCAGGTCGAGTGCGCCCTGAATTTCATTTTCGCGGTCTTTCAAACCTTTGAGGATAGGCTTCCAGGCAAATTTGGACAGGATGAACACTACCAGCAAAAATACTACCAGCATCCAGAAAATAAGGCCTGGGTTTGGAGTAAGCAATGACATAGTTAAATGAGTTTTTGAGTGTAAGAACGATCTAAAATCTTCTCTCTTCTTATTAAAATTTCGTGGAAGCCTAATGCTCCCACGAGAATGTTTTTGCACCGCATCCGGGCCTAGCGCGCCGGGGCAGCGTTCCCCTTTCGGGAAGCTCTATTAAAGCTTGAAAGAGATAAGCAGACAGATTACCGCTGCGAAAAGTGCTACCGCTTCGATAAGAGCCGCGATGATCAACATAGCAGTTTGGATTGCACCAGCAGCTTCTGGTTGACGGGCGATACCTTCAACAGCGCTACCACCGATTTTACCAATACCAAGACCTGCACCGATAGCAGCAAGACCTGCGCCGATAGCAGCACCGAAAACTGCAAGACCTGCACCACCTTGTTCAGCAGCTTGAAGCAAAATTTGAGCGAACATAATTGTTGTTGTTTTAAAATATAATTAATAAAAAAGAGATTCAGAATCAGTGGTGTCCGTGATCGTGGCTATGCTCTTCGATAGCGGTGCCGATGTACATGGACGTCAATAGTGTGAAGATGAATGCCTGGATGAACGCTACCATGATCTCGATGAAGTTCAGGAACAATGCGAACAGGGAGATTACCGGTGCGATCACGATGCTTTGGAAAATAAAGATCAGACCGAAAAGGCTCAAAAGGATGATGTGACCTGCCGTAATGTTGGCGAACAACCGGACCATTAGCGAGAATGGCTTCATGAACACACCTACGATCTCTACCGGGATCATGATCAGCAAGAGCGGAGCAGGTACTCCCGGAGGGCTCAAAAGGTGCTTGTAATAGTTGCCGTTCGCATTCAGGTGAACGATGATGAATGTCAGCACTGCCAATGTCATGGTTACGGCGATGTTACCGGTAAGGTTAGCCGATCCCGGAAGCAGACCCATGATGTTGTTGATCAGGATGAAGAAGAACAACGTGAGCAGGTATGGCAGGTATTTTTCGTATTTCGGTCCTACGTTTGGTTTTACCACCTCGTCGCGGATGAAGAGGATGATCACCTCCATCGCAGATGCGAAACCTTTTGGCGCTTTGCCTTTGCTGTTTTTGTACCAGCTGGCAACGCCTGTGAAAACGAGGATCAGGATCAATGCGCTGATCAGCATCGAAGCTACGTTCTTGGTGATCGAGAAGTCGTAGATTTTACGAGCCTCGTCAACCGGCACGATTTGCTCCGATTCACCGTGTACCAGGTGGTATCCGTTGTATTCGTGGTGCTCGTTGTGGAAGTTGGAAGAAAGGAAAACCTCTAAACCACGATCTTCCGAATAAAGAATTACAGGAAGCGGGATAGCGACACCGTGCGAGAACTCCCACTCGTGAGAGTCGGCAATGTGGTGCATGATCATCTCACCGATGTTGAACTTCGCTTCGTGCTCTTCAAGCTTATGTTCAATTTTATGCTCTTCCTCGTTTACAGCCTGAGCGACCTTGTCAGTCTCGTGCTGAGCAGGTTCGTCGGCGCGGGCCGGGAGGTTAAAAACGCATGTTGCCGCTACAAGGGCGATAGTAAAAAACCGTCTCAGATGGGTATACATAAATGCTTGAAATACTATGCTTTGTCAATCGCGGCGCAAGTTACGATACAAACCATATATTTCAAAGCATGTATAAAATAAATAGAGTACAAAAAAGTTGATAACAAATAGGAATGAATCAGTTAGCCCTCTATACAAAAATAAGGCAATGAAAATGATGCTCAGAATGATCCTCGCAACGATGCTTGAAATGTAAAATGTGACAAATTTCTCACGCTTGTTCCGCATTCCGAACTCCATGAGCCGATGGACGAGAAAAGCGAGCCCGAAAAAGAATACGAGAATGTACCATATATAAGGATGCAGGAAAGAATCGGCGTGAAATCTTTGAGCAAGGAAAAATACAATTCCGAGCAAAATAGTTGCGATCAGGGTACGTAGCATACGCGTGCGTCGGCAGGGAGGAGTTATTGTTTGGTAAAACTTCTTATCAACAGGTAAAGCGATGCGGCAATGGAGGTCAGCGACAGCACCAATGTCCATACAGGCACTTTATTCTGCTGCCATTCGTCAAGCCTGTAACCGCCGTAGGTAAACACCAGAATAGTACCCAGCATTTGTGTCGCCATTCCCGAGTATTTCAGGAAGCGCGATGACTGACCTTTGTCCAGAAGCTTTTTCGGATCTTCCATAATTCAGCAGTTCCTCGTTTCGGTTGAAAACCCGGTTACAAACCCGGTTGGAAAACAATGGTAGAATATCGTGGTAAAATTGCTTCAATTTTTGCAAATGGCATTATCTTCGATACGTATTTATTGAAAATGCCGTTTTAGGTTTGCAACCTGACACAAAGACGAACACCCCATAAAGTCAATTTCGTGATCGACCGTTTTACCTCCCATATCCGACGCACATTACCGCTACTTGTCCTGATTATCGTCGCGGCTGCCTGTTCGCAGTACAGTTCTCGACCGGGTGCCATCACTTTTCATAACATAGCAGCGCGGTATAATGCTTATTTTATGGCCGAGCAGGATATGGCGGAGGCGGAGTTCGAAATGAAGAAGGCATACAAAGAGAACTATAACCAGTTGCTCCCGATATTGCTTCCTATGGATTCGGTCCTCGCTCAGGCAGTAAAACCCAAGTTGCAGGATGCGATCAAAAAGGCTTCCATCGTGGCTGAAAAGCATCAGAACAGTAAATGGATCGATAACAGCTATATCCTTTTGGGTAAGTCGAGGCTGTACCTTGGACAATGGGCGGATGGCCTGGAAGCATTACGTTACGTATATGCCAACGGGCGCGATGAGAACGACAAAAATAATGCCCTGATCCTACTGATGCGGGCGTATATCGAGCATAAGGACTATTCCAATGCGTTGGGTGTGGCCGAATACCTGAGCCAGCAGCCGCTGAGCAAAGCTTCACAACGTGATTTCTATTTGACCAAGGCCTATCTGCACCAGCAAAACGGCGAGTACCTTACATCGGTTGCCATTCTGGAAGAGACGTTCCCGCTGTTGAAAAAGTCGACCGAGACGGCCCGCATTCATTTCGCGGCAGCGCAGATGTACGACCGCCTTGGACAATATGCGCTGGCTAACCGGCATTACAAAAGCGTCAACAAGAACAAACCCAACTACGACCTCGGTTTTTATTCAAACATGAATTCGCTGCAAAACGAGGTGGTACTGGATCCGAAGCGCGACCTTTCCAATGTGGGTTTTGACAAAATGCTTCGTGACCGTAAAAACGATGACCTGAAAGACCATGTGTATTTCACGATGGGCTTGCTGGCGGAACACAAAAAGCAGATCCCGGAAGCGGTAAGCTACTTGCAAAAAGCGGCGGCGGCGTCCAAAGGGAATATGCAGCAAAAGGCTTACACCTATCTGCAACTGGCCAGGATAGAATACGAAGCGCTGGAAAATTTTGAAATGTCCAAAGCCTATTACGACAGCGCATTGGCCATTCTGCCGCAGGAAGCGCCTGAATATCGCCTCGTAGCGGACAGAAAACGGGCACTGGACAATTTTGTGACGCAATACACTGTAGTTTCAACCGAAGACAGCCTCCAGCGGCTGGCGAAAATGAACCCCGCGCAACTCGATAATAAGATCGACCAGATCATCGAAGCGAAGGAGAAAAAACGCATTGAAGAGGAGGAGAAGATCAGAAAGGCGCAAATCGCTGCACAGAATGCCAGTATGCAGCAAGGTGGAGGAAACCCGCTGGTGACTGGCGGAGAGCGTCGCTTCGAGCTGTTTGACCCCGCATTGGTTAACAAAGGCAAAATAGATTTTAAAAGAACCTGGGGTAACCGCCCGTTGGAAGATGATTGGCGTCGAAGCAGCCGCCCGCTGCGGACCCTTGCAGGGAATAATGCGGGAGCTGGTACCGACAGCACCGGTGTCGCGCAGGCACAGAAGGAAAATACAGGTTTGAAAAAAGGGACACCGGAATGGGACCAGGTGCATGCATTGCTTAAAAAAGATGTTCCGCTGTCGGATACGGCATTCGCGGTATCCCAGAAGAAGAAAGAGGATGCACTTTATAACCTTGGGAAAATCTACCGGTTCGATCTTAAGGAATCCAATCGCGCCATTGCGGCGTTCGAACGCGTGCTGTCGGAGTATCCTGAAACGCAGTATAAGGATGAAATCTATTACCTGCTTTTCCTGAGTAATGAGGAAAATACTGCGCAGAAGGAATCCTGGAAATCAAAACTCCTGAGCGAATACCCGACGTCGACTTACGCCCGGCTCGTCAATAAATCCACCGATACCGGCGGTACATCCGGGAATGCGACGAAAGAGTATGAGGCCATGTACAAACTGTACGCGGACGGCAACTACACCAAAGCGCTGGAAGATATCGAGAAAAACCTGCCGTCCTACAAAGGCAGTTCTTTGGAAGACAAATTCGCATTGCTGCGCGTATTCCTGATCGGGAAAGTGAGGGGTAAGGAGGCTTATGCGCAAGCGATTACCGAGTTTATGCGGCTGTATCCTACCAGTATTTACCTGCCACGTCTGAAAGAAATGCAGGAATTCAATTCCCTGTCCATGGGCAAGAGATAATAGGCTGAAATCGTATATTTGCCTTTTCCAGTAACCTATCACCCCACATCTATGATTGAATTGCAACCCGGAAAGTATCGGCGTACCATTGTCCGCCTCTGGCGGTTCGTTGGCCTGGGACTGGGTCTGATCATATTCTACATTGTTGCCGTCAGTTTTAACTTTTTGTGGTTGTTCGGTAGCATGCCGGATCTGAAAACGCTCGAAAACCCGAAGAGCGAGCTGGCATCGGAGCTTATCAGCGAGGACGGCAAATCGCTGGGTAAATATTTCTTCGAAAACAGGACGCCGATCGATATCGCGCAGATTTCCCCTAACCTGATCGACGCGCTTGTTGCGACGGAAGATGCCCGTTTTGTCAACCACTCCGGTATCGATCCCCGCAGCTTGTTAAGGGTTTTTAAAGGCGTCGTTTCCGGGAGTTCAAGCTCCGGGGGTGGTAGTACACTTACGCAGCAGGTGGCCAAAAACCTTTTCAATACCCGTTCGGAAGAATATGAAGGACTGCTTGGTAAAATTCCGGTAGTACGCATTGTGATTGCCAAAACCAAGGAATGGGTGCTCGCAGTGGTATTGGAAAGAAAGTATACCAAGCAGGAGATCATGCAGATGTATCTCAACACGGTTTCTTTTGGGAATAATACCTATGGTATCAAAGTCGCTTCCAAGACCTATTTCGATAAGGAGCCCTGGGACCTGAATGTCACCGAAGCGGCTTTGCTCGTGGGTATGCTGCAAAACCCGACGTTGTTTAACCCGCTGCGCTTCCCGACCAATGCATTGAACCGGAGGAATACAGTGCTCGCGCAAATGTATAAGTACGATTACATCCGCGAGGAGGATTTTGAAAAATATAAAGAGAAGTCGCTCGGCCTGAATTTTACGGTCGATAGCCATAACACCGGTCTGGCGCCCTATTTCCGCGAGTCGATGCGCGGTTATCTCAAAAGTTGGGTGAAACTCTACAATGAAGAAAATGATACCGATCTGGACCTGTATACAAGCGGTTTGCGCATTTATACGACCATCGACTCGCGTATGCAGCGCTATCAGGAGGCGGCATTGACCGAGCATATGAAAGCGCAGCAAAAGCTGTTCGACGAGCACTGGAAAGGCCGTAACCCATGGACTTTCGACAATGGCAAGGAAATCCCAGGTTTCATCACCACTGCCGCAAAGCGCTCCCCGCATTTTATTTCCCTGAAAAGAGACCTGGGCGAGGAAGAAGCCTGGAAGATCATGAAGAAACCTTACAAAATGAAGGTTTTTACCTGGAATGGCGAGAAGGAAGTGACCATGAGTCCTTTGGATTCCATAGCGTACTACAAGCGCTTCCTGCGCGCGGGTATGATGTCCATGGACCCGCGTAACGGGCACGTGAAGGCGTGGGTAGGAGGTATTAATTTCAAATATTTCAAATACGATCACGTAAAACAGGGATCCCGGCAACCGGGCTCTACTTTCAAGCCGTTCGTGTATGTTTCGGCATTGGATAAAAATTTCCTCACTCCTTGTGATCATGTGACCGACCAGCCGGTTTACTTCGGGCTCTCCGATGGCGTACCGGGCGGATGGTCACCGAAAAACTCCAATAACAAGTATTCCTATCAGTCACTGTCGTTGCGGCAGGCATTGGGTAAATCGGTGAATACCGTGAGTGCTTACCTGATGAAAATGGTACGGCCAAAGGCGGTTGTGGAATATGCACATAAGCTGGGTATTACTTCCAAATTGCAGGAGGTGCCATCGCTTTGTTTGGGTATCAGCGATGTTTCGGTGTATGAAATGGTGGGTGCCTATTGCGCATTTGCCAATGGAGGCCACCGGACGGAGCCGATGACAATCCTGCGCATTGAAGACCGTTACGGGAATGTATTGCAGGAATTCTTCCAGAAACAGAACCAGGAAATCAGTGCCAATATGGCCTATAATATGTTGTACCTGATGCGTGGCGCGGTGGAAGATCCGGGAGGAACAGCCGGCCGTTTACGTCAGTACGGCGTGACCGAAGGGAATGAGATCGCAGCCAAAACGGGTACCACTTCGAATTACTCGGATGGTTGGTTTATGGGTATGACACAAAATCTGGTGTCGGGTATCTGGGTGGGCGGCGAAGACCGCAGCATCCACTTCCGCACCATTGCCTATGGGCAAGGCGGCCGTATTGCGATGCCGGCGTGGGGGCTGTTTATGCAAAAGGTATACGCTGATCCAACCCTGGTGCAGTACCGCAAAATGCCATTTACCAAACCTGAAAATTACGTTCGTGAGTGCGGAGGCGTAGCGACGGATAGTACCGATACTTATATTCCGCCATCAAGGTCCGACGACGAAGGCGTGCTATTCTGACCCATTTAATATTATCCCTTTGCCCGTGAATATTCTCGTTGCCCCTGACAAGTTTCGCGGTTCGCTGGAAGCTGCGGAAGTATGCGATGCCGTTATTGATGGCGTCAAAAAGGCATACCCCCACGCAAAAGTGACTGCGATCCCGTTGGCTGACGGCGGCGAAGGTACCTCGAAGATATTAACCCGGCAGGCCAATGGCTCGGAAGTGACGGTAACTGTTATGGACCCGTTGAACCGGCCGATCAAAGCAACCTACGGGCTTTCAGAAGACCACCAGGTGGCATTCATCGAAATGGCCGCGGCTTCGGGGCTTGGACTTCTTAAAACAGAGGAACGCAATCCGCTTCGGACGAGCACATTTGGTACTGGGCAACTTATCGCCGATGCGTTGGACCGGGGAGTGAAAAAGATCATTCTGGGAATCGGCGGAAGTGCCACCACTGATGGTGGTATCGGAATGGCGGAGGCGCTGGGTTATGCATTCAAAGACGCGGAGGGGCATACATTGCTGCCAAACGGCGAGTCGCTCGCGAAAATTGCATCGATCGATACACATAATGCTGATTCGCGGCTGGCGTTGGTTTCCGTAATAGTCGCTTGCGATGTGACGAACCCGTTGTTTGGTCAGGAAGGTGCGGCATTTGTATACGGCCCGCAGAAAGGCGCCGACCCCGACATGGTGGTGCTGCTCGATCACGGACTGGAAAATCTGGCACAGGTAGCTACGCGCGCATTCAGGCGGGACGTGAGTCTGGTGCCTGGTGCGGGCGCAGCGGGAGGTCTTGGTGCGGGATGCATGTGGTTTTTGAATGCGGAGCTGAAAGATGGGATCAGTATTGTGATGGAGCAATGCAACATTGCCTCTCTGGTAGCCCAAGCGGATTTGGTGGTCACGGGAGAAGGGAAAGTCGACGAGCAGACGTTGGCCGGCAAAGTCGTGAAGGGGCTGGCAGGGCTTTGTAAAAGCCATCATGTGCCGCTGGCCGTTGTTTGTGGTACTTTGCAGATTACCCCGGAACAGGCCCGGGCAGTGGGTATTACCTATGCCGTTTCGGTTTTGAACCGGCCGATGGACCTGAATGCCGCACAAACTGAGGCATTCCAGCTTGTGAGCGACGCAACTTTTCAATTGACGCGGTTGTTTTTCTTCAACAGGGGCGCCGTTTAGTCCTAAATCTCAATCAATGTCTGAATTCAATTATAAAGAAGAACTCGCCAAAATTCCTCTCGATCCCGGTGTGTACCGGTATTTCGATGAAACCGGCGAGGTGATATATGTAGGAAAAGCGAAAAGCCTGCGCAACCGGGTTTCGAGCTATTTTTTGAAGAATAATCAACACGACCGTAAAACGAAACGGCTCGTGAGCCAGATCCGTCGGATCGAATTTACTATCGTTTTGAGTGAATGGGACGCATTGCTGCTGGAAAACCAGCTGATCAAGCAATTGCAGCCCAAGTTCAATATTCTGCTTAAAGACGATAAGACCTACCCATTCATTTGCGTTACCGACGAGCCGTTCCCCCGCGTATTCCCGACGCGGAATATGGATCGTACCAAAGGCACTTTTTACGGTCCGTTCGCCAACCTCCGGTCGATGCATACGCTGCTCGACATGTTCAAGGCATTATACCAGATCCGCTCATGCCAGTTGCCGCTAACGAAGGCGAACATCGAGGCCAAAAAATTCAAAGTATGCCTGGAATACCACATTGGCAACTGCAAAGGGCCTTGTGAGGGCTTGCAGGCCGAAGAGGAGTACGATACGGAGATCGAGCAGGTACATAATATATTGAAAGGAAACCTGTCGTTGCCACAACAGTATTTCAAGGAGAAAATGCTCGAAGCCGCAGAACAAATGGCATTCGAGAAAGCCCATTCCTGGAAAACAAAAATCGAGCATTTATCGAATTTCCAGAGTAAAGCGACCGTGATTAACCCGCGCATTGGTAATATCGATGTGCTTACGATCGTGTCCGACGAGGAAGCCGCCTATCTGAACTTTATGAAGATCAAGGAGGGCTACATGGTGGCGACGCAGACGCTGGAAGTCAAGAAAAAGCTCGACGAAAGCGACAGGGAAATCCTCGCCATGATGATCGTGGAAATGCGCTCTACATACGGTTCGGAGGCGAAAGAACTTGTTTCAAATCTGAAACCGGACCTCGATATGCGGCTCGAAGTGACCGTTCCCCAAATCGGTGATAAGAAGAAGCTCCTGGATATGTCGATGAAGAACGTGATGTATTTCAGAAGGGAAAGAACGGAGCGTCGTGAGGTAGAAGCATCTGCCACAACTTCCAAAAAGGACCGGGTATTGATCCGTCTCAAAGCCGATTTGCAGATTAAAACGTTGCCGAGGCACATCGAATGTTTCGATAACTCCAACATACAGGGTACCAATCCGGTGGCGTCGATGGTGTGTTTCAAGGATGGAAAACCGTCGAAGAAAGATTACCGCCATTTCAATATCAAAACAGTAATCGGCCCGAACGACTTCGCTTCCATGAACGAGATCGTTTCCCGGCGGTACCTGCGCCTGATAGCCGAAGAGCAACCGTTACCCGACCTGATCGTGATCGACGGGGGCAAAGGGCAGTTGGGTGCGGCTTGCGATGCATTGAAAAGCCTGGGGATTTATGGACAGGTACCTATAATAGGTATTGCCAAAAGGTTGGAGGAAATCTATTTTCCGGAAGATCCACTGCCGCTATACATTGATAAGCGGTCCGAATCGCTGAAACTGATCCAGCAGATCCGCGACGAAGCACACCGGTTTGCGATCACTTTCCACCGCGATAAGCGCAGTAAGGCTAGCCTGGTAAGCGAGCTGGAAGGTGTAGTGGGCGTCGGAAAAGTGACCGCTACGAAGCTTTTGAAGCATTTCGGCTCGGTACGCGCCATACGCGAAAGCTCGGTCGAAACGCTCACGGACCTTATCGGCCTCGACCGGGCGAAAAAGGTAAGGGCCTATTTCGACACCATGGCTGGCGATTAAAGACCGATATTTTTCCCGACAATGTAGCCCGTTGTCCAGGCATTCTGGAAATTAAATCCACCCGTAATGCCGTCGACATCCATGACTTCTCCCGCAAAGAAAAGGCCCGAAAGCGAGCGGCTTTGCAATGTGTCCGGGTCGATGTCGGATAATGCAATGCCGCCGCAGGTAACGAACTCTTCTTTAAAGGTAGTTTTGCCTTTGACCTCATATTGGCTGTTGGTAAGCAACTCGGTCATCCGGTTAAGGACCTTGTGGCTGGCATCGCCCCAGCGCAATGTGTCGGGAATTTCCGCTTTCTCGGTAAATGCCTTCCAAAGCCGCGACGGTAACCCGAACCGGGTATGCGAAGCGATTTGCTGTTTCGAAGTATTGGTTTTCTCGCTAAGCAAAAAGTCCCGGACTTCCTGTTCTTTCATTTCCGGCAGCCAGTTGATGCGGCAGGTGAAATGATAATTATTTTCGGCCAGGTCACGCGCGCCCCAGGCCGAGAGTTTCAGTACTGCCGGCCCGCTGAAACCCCAATGCGTAATCAGTAATGGCCCACGCCATTCATGCTTGGTGCCCGCTATTTTAACCAAAGCATCTTTTACAGAAACACCCGCCAGCGGCAGCAGATAGTTTTCCGGTGTATTGAAGGTAAACAGGGACGGCAGCGGCGGTACAATCCCATGCCGGTGTTCCTCCAACCACTCAAAACTTTCCGCTCTCGGATAGCCGCCGGTGGCAATCAATAGCCGATCGGTCAGGATGGGTTCTCCATTGATTACCTTCAAATGGAATGTATCGCCCGTCTTCTCAAAGGAATCCACATGCACGCTCGTCTTGATTTCAATGTTCAGGTTCCGGGCGGCTTTTACGAGGCATTCAATAATGGTATGGGAAGAATCCGAGACCGGAAACATGCGTCCGTCGGCTTCTGTTTTTAATTGAATTCCTCTTTTTTCAAACCATTCGACCGTCGAATCGGCATCGAAATGGGGCAGGAGCCTGCGAAGGAGCTTTTCACCTCTTGGGTAATTTTTGATGAAATGGCGCAGCTCATGGGGCCGGTGCGTGACATTACACCTGCCGCCGCCCGAAATACGGACCTTGTTGAGGACTGTTCTGCTCTTTTCAAGAATGGTAATGCGAGCGTCCGGAAACGTCTCCGCGGCCGTAATCGCCGCCATAAACCCTGAGGCGCCACCGCCCACAATGGTAATTGTCATAATGCCTGTTTTGTCCTACAAAAATGACATGCAAGTTTTAAAAACTGCAATTTCTTTTTCTATCTTTCAAAATAGCTTCAAAAATTTCAACTAAAACCATTTTTAACTATACATGCAAAAAGTACTTGTGATCGGATTGGGAAAAGTGGGCTCACTTGTAGCGACCTTGCTGAGCAAACGTTTTCGGGTAACCGGGGTCGATAAAGCGCAACCAGCTGTGCAATTACCTTTCGAGGTGCTGACCGGGGACGTGAATGACGGTGCATTTCTGGACCAGGCATTAGCCGGTTTCGACGCGGTGGTGTCCTGTATGCCCTATAACCTCAATCTGCCTATCGCGCAACGTGCGCACAAGGCAGGCATCCATTACTTCGACCTCACCGAGGACGTTCCCACTACTTCCGCGATCCGCGAAATGGCCAAAGACAGCCGTAGCGTGCTCGCACCGCAATGCGGCCTGGCCCCGGGCTTTATAGGTATTGTAGGAATGGATTTAGCCAAACGTTTTACCAAAATCAGGGACATCGAGCTACGCGTAGGCGCATTGCCACGCTACCCGAACGGGCAAATGGGCTACTCGTTCACGTGGTCGCCCGCAGGCGTGGTGAACGAGTACCTGAACGATGCCGAGGTGATCCACAATGGAGTACGCAAGATGGTACCCTCGCTGGAAGGCATTGAAATGATCAATATCGAAGGGCAGGAATTCGAGGCATTCAGTACTTCCGGGGGCCTTGCCACCATGTGCGAAACCCTCGAAGGAAAGGTGGATACATTGAACTACAAAACCATTCGTTATCCGGGGCACTGCAACTTGATGCGTTTTGTGCTATACGAACTGTGCCTGAAAGACAAGCGGGCGCTGGTGGAGGAAATCCTGACGGAAGCCAAGCCGCCGGTGCAGCAGGATGTGGTGTATGTATATGCCGTGGTGGAAGGCTGGAAAGGTAGCCACCTGGAAAGAGAGGAGTTTTATCAAGCCTATCATCCCATTCGGATAGACGGCCAGCATTGGCGGGCCATATCATGGACTACGGCGGCATCTATTGCGGCAGTTGTGGAAATGGTGGCCGACGGCGTGCTGCCCGGAACCGGGTTTATCCGGCAGGAAGACATCGTGCTGGATGATTTTTTTAAGACGATGAATGGCCAGTTTTTTCAGAATATAGGTTGAGTTTGTATGAAAGGGATTGATATAATTCTTGAAAAGCTGGGCATTGCCGGCGTCAATAATGGCGTAACTACCGGGCAGTTGGGCTGGCAAGGTGGCGGAGAGTTGCTGGAATCGTTTTCTCCGGTGGATGGAAAAAGAATCGGAGCGGTAACACATAGCGCACGGGCAGACTATGATCGTGCGCTGGAAGCGGCGTCGTTGGCATTCAAAACCTGGCGAAGTATACCGGCACCCAAACGCGGCGAAATCGTAAGGCAAATGGGCGCGAAGCTGCGAGAGTACAAACAGGAACTCGGCACGCTCGTTAGTTATGAAATGGGCAAAAGCTTGCAAGAGGGGCTCGGGGAGGTCCAGGAGATGATCGATATCTGCGACTTTGCGACAGGGCTTTCCCGCCAGTTGTACGGCCTTACCATGCACAGCGAGCGCCCGCAGCACCGTATGTACGAGCAATGGCATCCACTGGGCGTGGTAGGGATTATTTCGGCATTCAATTTTCCGGTGGCGGTATGGTCGTGGAATTCGATGGTCGCGTGGGTATGCGGGAATGTGTGCGTGTGGAAGCCTTCGGAAAAAACACCTCTTACAGCCATTGCCTGCCAGCATATTATTCAGGATGTTTTAAAAGATAACAATGTGCCGGAAGGTGTATCGTGCATTGTTTCAGGCGGGCGTGCAGTGGGTGAATGGCTGGCGCAGGATCCGCGGGTTGCATTGGTATCTGCTACCGGCAGCATTCCAATGGGCCGCTCGGTAGGGGAGGCTGTGGCGCGGAGATTGGGTAAAAGCCTGCTCGAACTCGGTGGTAACAATGCAATTATCGTTACGCCGACCGCGGATTTAAAGGTAGCGATCCCGGCGATCGTTTTCGGCGCAGTGGGAACGGCAGGCCAGCGGTGCACCTCGACCCGTCGGCTGATCGTGCATGAATCGATATTGGAAGAGGTAAAAGGCCGGCTGGCAAAGGCCTATGGTCAATTGAAAATCGGAAACCCGCTGGACCCGGGGATTCACGTAGGACCTTTGATCGATAAACAGGCAGTGGAGCACTACCAGAATGCCGTGGAATTGATCAGACAGGCCGGAGGTACATTTGTGGTGGAACCCGGCTTGCCGGAGGGAGGCCAGTATGCCTCAGGTTGTTACGTTTCGCCTTGTATTGCTGAGGTGGAAAATCATTGGGCGATCGTCCAGCACGAAACATTCGCACCGATCCTGTACCTGATCCGTTACAGCGATCCCGAGGAAGCCATCGCATTGCAAAATGATGTGCCGCAAGGCCTTTCATCCGCGATTTTTACGAACGACCTGCGGGATGCCGAGCGGTTCTTGTCCTTCGAAGGTTCCGATTGCGGCATTGCCAATGTAAACATCGGTACTTCGGGCGCGGAGATCGGTGGCGCGTTCGGTGGTGAAAAAGAAACAGGTGGTGGACGTGAATCGGGCTCGGATGCCTGGAAAGCCTATATGCGACGTCAAACTAATACGATCAACTACGGCACCGCGTTGCCGTTGGCGCAGGGAATAAAGTTTGAGATTGAGTGATTAAAATGCCTAACTTTGTACAATTCGGTTGCACATTATACTTTCAGATTTAATTTTTCAGAATGAAATACCAGCTTACATCAGAACAGATATCTTCCAAAGTTGCAGGGGAAACTGTTATTCTAAACCACAGCAAAGGAGCTTATTACGGTCTGGATGAAGTGGGTGTGCTGATCTGGGATACATTAGAGAAAGGACCGCACACGATCGAAGCTTTGTGTGACGTGGTGACTAGCGAGTATGACGTCGATGCCGACACCTGCAAACGTGATATCGACGGGTTGTTGAAGGATTTGATTTCGGAGAGACTGGTTGAAATAATCAAATAGATTTTGGGCAAAATCGGTAAGCTGATAGGGAAATGGCGGAGCTTGTCCGGGCCGGAGAAATGGATATTCCTGCGGGCTGTCTGGTGCCTGCTGTGGATCAAGGCCGGGCTTCTTTTACTTCCTTTTTCGCTATTCAGAAAATGGTACCACCGGCTGAGCCGCCCGAGCCGCGTTCAGGAGACTGCGCCGGAAACCATGGAGCGGACTGTTTGGGCGGTGGATACCGCGGCAAATTTGCTGCCATTTGAACTTTTGTGCCTGCCGCGCGCCCTTGCCACCAAATATCTGCTTCGCAATTCCCCCGCATTGACCCTGGAAATAGGAATAGAGATTAATCCCACCAAGCAATTCGAAGCACATGCCTGGGTGGAGCAAAATGGCAACATTATCATCGGGCGATGGCCGGATACTGTTTCCTACAAACGGCTCTGGGTTTGGGAATGATTTAATTTGTACTTTACACACATGTATCATTACACAGCCTTCGGGCTTCATATTCACTCAGAAATCTCCCTGCCCGAACTGGCCGACGGCGATCCGCATTCCACAAGTGACGTTTATATTCGCCAGGGTGCCGTAGAGCTCCCGGCCATGCGCCCAACGACCATTTACAGACGAGGAATCAGGGCGTTTTTTGGCCAGGACGAACAAAATGCATTGTATCTGGATTGGGCGGGTATAGCGTCGTTCAAGGCTTCCGGCGGTAATGAGCTGGTAGTTTCTCCCCTTGCTTCGGAGGCTAATGTTATCAGCCTGTTTACGGTAAGCGAAGCATTAGGCCTTATTTTGTTTCAAAAAGAGTACTTTCTGCTTCACGCGAGTTCGGTAGAGGTGGGCGATGAGGCCTGGTGCTTCATGGGCATGCCGGGGGCCGGGAAGTCGAGCACGGCGGCAGCATTTATTAAAGCGGGTTGCAGGTTGCTAAGTGACGATCTTACAGCGATTACGTTTGATGAAACCGGAAAGCCGGTGATTGTTCCGGCCTACCCGCAGCTCAAAATATGGGAAAAGACTGTCAGTGGTCTGCATTACGACCAATCAGACCTTGAACCGGTTAGTGAAGGTGTCAGGAAGTTCGCTTACCATCCCCGGGAGCAGTTCCCGACCCGGCCGGTTCCTTTGAAAAAGGTATTTTTTCTACATAAGGCCCGAAATAAACCTGCGATTCAGCAGATGAATTTGGCCGAAATACCTGGCGAAATGTTGCGCAACTTTCCCCTGGCTACGGAGCTTATGAGCGGTGATAACCTCAAAAAGCACTTTGTTCAAAGCATTCAGTGCGCCAGGTCCGCCGAGTTGCTTCGCAGAAGGAGACCAGAGGGTTTCGATAACCTGGAAAAGTGGGTGGAAGCAAGTATCCGTGAACAATTAATCGCGGAATAGGATGCAACGGCTCAGAGTTTCCCGTGAACTGGCATATCTGATCGAGGCGGCAGTGTTGCCATTGGGGCATCAGTCCTTCGAAATCGACGATAAACCCTTTGATCCGCAAAGATTTTCAGCGCTTGTCAACTGGCATCAGATCAGACCGCTGGCCTTTGAATATGTGCAGGCTAAGTCACTGGCACTTCCGGATCATGTGCTCAGGATGCTGCGGGAATTCACGCTCGGGCAGGCCGTTACGAATATGGCTTTTCTTGGGATTTGTGTCCGTTTGTATAATCGGTTAATTGATAATCAGGTACACGCTTTCCCCATGAAAGGGGCATTGTGGGCCTGGATGCTTTATGACAAGCCTGTGTCGAGGGAGTTTGGAGATATTGATTATTTTATCGGGAAAGAAGATGTTTCCAAAAGCCTGGACATTCTCCTTAGAGAGGGTTTTGCCGCCGACCGTTACCGCCATTACCTGCTGAAAGAGAAGAATGCTGTTGAAGACTACCTGAATACCGATTACCAGCTTCCGCTCACGCCGGTACAAGAGCACTTGTTGCAATCATTGGAAATACAATGGAACTGTACCTACCCGCGCTATTGCTACAATTTCACGTGGGATGAATTGGCCCGGAACCTGGTTCCGTTTAATATGATGGGGAAACCTGTATGGGTGCCAGGCATGGAAATCCAGCTGATCATGATGGTGATCCACCACGGCGGTGTCGAACAATGGGACAAGCTGAAATATATGGCGGATTTGCTGAGATTACTCGACAAGTCGGCGGACTCGATGGATTGGGCATATATTAATAAAGTAACCAAAGCGAAAGGCTTCCATAAACTGTTGCTGGAATCATTGGGCGTCGCCGGCTATCTCAGTGGCCGGGACTATGTTAAATATACGAAGGCCGCGGAAAGCTACCCTTCGGAGGGCTTTTTGAAAGACATATTAACCCACTGGGAGAATGAGCGACCGTCGTTGAAGACCAAAACCTGGCGGATTTTTCTATATAATCTAAAATACCGCGACAAATGGTCGGATAAACTCTCCATTGTCGCGGCACATATTGAGTACCTAACTCACTGGAAGCTGCTGTGGCATAAAATCAGCTGGTACAAAAACAGGCCCTCAGGTGAGTCTGACCGTGATCGCGCCGTCAACGCTGTGTCCGGGCGCGAGAATATTTAACCCTTCGCCGGTGTTGAATGCATCTACATTGGCCGTCAATGCCTCGATGGCGACGCAATCACGCGCCGGCGGCGTGTATACGACGAGGTAGTTGAATTTCCCTTCTCCGGTTTCCTGCTCAATTCGCAGGGTAACATTCTGATTTTTAGAGATCAGCTCCGTCACCGCATGCGGACCGTTAGCTTCTACAATGAAGCAGTTGTCGAACTCTTTCCTGTGCAGTAATGCGGGCATGGCCATCTCAAACGGCTCGGTACCGATGGGGATCAGGTTTTCATTAAAGGTTACCAGGCGTTTTGATGGGATATTGATCTTCCATGCCTCCACGTCTTCGTTGCCAAGCATCCAGTAGGGGTGCCAGCCAAACATCGCCGGGCAAGGCGATTGACCATTGTTTTTAGCCTCATACTTCAATTCGAAACGACCATCTGCATGTAGCGTATAGCGGACAGAGAAATGGACCTGGAAAGGATAACCCTCTGGGTTGTCAATCGTATAGGATAGCTGAATAGACGCATTATCCTCATGAATGGCTTGCTCGTCGAGGTGAAAATGGTTTTTACGCACCAGCCCGTGGATCGCGTTCAGGCCACCGTCCTCGTTCTTATGCAGCTGGTATTCTTTACCTAAAAACTTGTATTTCCCTTCCGGAATGCGGCTGGCAAACGGAAACAGAAGTTCGCTGGCGCTTTTGGTGTCGGCTACAAGTCCTGCCGGGGTAGGCGGTGTTTTCAAAACCGAGAAGAGCGTCAGGCCTTTGCGAAGGGAAAGCTGCCGGACGATGCCTCCCAGCTCCGGAATGACTACGCAGCGGTTTTCAGTAGTGGTTTCATGTATCACATATTCGGTAAGGTCACCGAACTGCTGTTTGAATATTTCAAAAGGCATATGCTTTGAAGGTTTAGGGTCAAACGATTTACTATATGCTGTAAAAATAATAGCCGGACAGGTTGAATTGTCCGGCTATCCCTATTTTATTCAATCAAAAGTGCCTATTCGTTGTCGGCGCTTTTTTCGGCTTCTGCCATTTCTTCTTCTTTCCGATCTTTTTCGAGCGTCTGTTTCACCACTTCTTCGTGGATCGCCGCTTCTTCGTTCGAACGACGGTTAATATAAGCCTGGTAGCTGGTTTCCTTCTCGTAAGGGCGTTTGCCGATCAGCTTTTCGAGGTCGGCCTGGAAAAGGATCTCTTTTTCAAGAAGCTCTTTCGCAAGTACTTCCAATGCGTCGCGTTTTTCAACCAACAGGTTCTTAACGAACTGATAAGCCTGATCAACCAGCTTTCTTACCTCTTCGTCGATCGCCTGTGAAGTTGATTCTGAATATGGTTTGGTGAACGCATAGTCGGTCTGTTTCGAATCATAGAATGAAATGTTCCCGATACGCTCATTCATACCGTACATGGTCACCATGCTGTACGCTACTTTCGTTACGCGTTCCAGATCGCTCAATGCGCCGGTTGAAATCTTACCGAATACTACATCTTCCGCCGCACGGCCGCCCAATGTCATACACATTTCATCGAACAGCTGCTCGGTACGGTACAGATACTGCTCACGCGGGAGATATTGTGCGTAACCCAATGCCGCCACACCACGCGGTACGATCGACACTTTCACCAAAGGATCGGCGTGTTCGAGGAACCAGCCGGCCACTGCGTGACCTGCCTCGTGGTATGCCACGATTTGTTTCTCTTCCGGTGAAATCAGTTTGTTTTTCTTTTCCAAACCACCAATTACACGGTCCATCGCATCCTGGAAATCCTGCATGGTCACTTCCTCGCGGTTGCGACGGGCGGCGATCAATGCGGCCTCATTACAAACGTTCGCGATTTCCGCACCGGCAAAGCCAGGGGTTTGAGAAGATAATTTCTGGATATTAACATCGGTAGCCAGTTTCAATGGCTTCAAATGCACTTTGAAAATCGCCTCACGACCGATCACATCCGGCTTATCAACAGAAATCTGGCGGTCAAAACGTCCCGGACGCAGCAACGCAGGGTCGAGGACGTCGGGGCGGTTGGTAGCTGCTACGATAATGATACCGGAGTCGGTTGCGAAACCGTCCATTTCCACGAGCAGGGAGTTCAATGTATTTTCGCGTTCGTCGTTGGAACCGGGCATGGCACCACGGCCACGCGAGCGGCCTACAGCGTCGATCTCATCGATGAAGATGATACAAGGCGCTTTTTCTTTCGCTTGTTTGAAGAGGTCGCGCACACGCGCCGCACCCACACCCACGAACATTTCCACAAAGTCGGAACCTGAAAGTGAGAAGAATGGTACGCCTGCTTCACCGGCTACTGCTTTCGCGAGCAACGTTTTACCCGTTCCCGGAGGGCCTACAAGCAATGCACCTTTCGGAATTTTGGCCCCGAGTTTCTTGAATTTGTCGGGGCTTTGGAGGTATTCTACAATTTCCTTGATCTCTTCTTTCGCTTCATCGAGGCCCGCTACGTCGTTAAATGTGATTTTAACTTTGTTTTCCGCATCGAAAAGCGTCGCGCGGGAGCGGCCGATGTTGAAAATCTGGCCACCGGGACCAACACCGCCGGACATTCTGCCGAGGATGAAGTACATCACCAGGATCATAACAATGAAAAAGCCCCAGGTTCCGAGGAAACTGGTCCAGTCGTTGCGGGTATCTACCACGAAAGGCACCTTGTCATCGTCGGGAACGCCTTCCTGCATCTTATCAAAATCCTTCTTGAAGGTTTCCGCCGATGTTACCTGAAACTGGTAGTGGGAAGCACTTTCCCCGCCGAAATAGTTATTTTCCTTTGCAACAACCCTGTATTTGTCGAGTTTGAGCGCCTCGGGTTTGAGCGTAACCTCCACCGATTTGTCATTCACAATGGTTACGCGCTCCACCTCCTTGTCGGCCATCATTTTTTCGAAACGCTTCTGAGTGGTTTCGCGGATTGTCGATGTGCGGTTAAGGTACGTGATTCCTAGTATAGTAGCGATCAGAGCGGCTATTATCCAACCTTGATATCCTTTTTGAGGACTTTTAGGGTTGAGTGGCCCCCTTTTGTTATCGTTTTCAGACATTCGTTCGTTTTAATTAAGAGGAAATATATTAAACAACAATCCCGGCAGGGCTAATGTTCGCCCGGCGGGCCTTTATACCATGGAGTCTTCCAGGTATGTCACCTCTGCATCTCCCCAAAGTTCTTCCAGATCGTAATGTTTGCGGCGTTCTTTGTTGAAAATATGTGCGACCACGTCGACATAGTCAATCAAAATCCATTCTCCATTCGCCTTTCCTTCTTTTTGCCAGGGTTCTGTTTTGGATATTTTATAAACTTCTTCTTCGACCGAGTTGGCCAAAGCATCTATTTGGGTGTCGGAGTTCCCCGAGCAAATCACGAAAAAGTCAGTGATTGAATTTTTTACTTTTCTGAGGTCTAATATGGCAATGTCCAAACCCTTCTTTTCTGTCATGCCCTTCACAACCAGTTCGGTGAGATCTTTTGAGGATAGTTCTTTATTTTTGCGTTCTTTCATGCGTTGTTATTTCCTTTTCTAAAACCCTAAAGTAAAACAAAAAAATTGTACAACTCTACACAGGACACGCTAATAATTGGTAAAAAAGTTATATATCTGCCAACTTGTCATTCCACCAACGACATAGCGGCTGAAATAGTACATGCGGGGCTGTTTGAGGAAGGAACGGTTGTCATTACCGATAATCAGGTGAAAGGAAGAGGTCAGCGCGGGACCGTCTGGAACGCCAATGCGGGTGAAAATCTCACATTTTCAGTCATACTCAAACCTACATTTCTGCGCATTCAGGACCAATTTTTGGTGAGCCAGATCACGGCCCTCGGAATACGTGCATACCTGGGCGCCTATGTGCCTGACACGAAAGTGAAATGGCCGAATGATATTTACATGAATAACCGCAAGTCCTGCGGCGTATTGATCGAAAATTCGCTGCAGGGAACCAGGTATGCGCATTCGATTGTAGGTATCGGCGTCAATATCAATCAGTCGCAATTCGAGAATAGTTACGCCACTTCGTTATTTCGTGAAACCGGGTCGACATATGCGCTGACAGAGGAGTTTCACAAGCTGCTCAAATGCCTGGATGCCTACTATGTCCGGCTCAGGTCAGGAAACCAGCAAGAGGCGATTCGTGCCGAATATCTTAGTCATCTCTATGGTTATCAGCAGGATGTAAAATTTTTATATAAGGGAAGTATAACAAGCGGCTCGGTAACTAATGTGACCGAGCTTGGGAAGTTGCGGGTCAAATTAGCTACCGAGCCGGAAGAACTCGAATTCGGTTTGAAGGAGATCGAATGGTTTAGGGATTGATCAGCCCCATTTGCCGATTACGGCCATCACCACCGCGCAAATGCCCAATCCGAGCGACTCACGCGCCAGCTCGATGTTGAGGCTTCTCATCGCAGTTTCACCAAAGAAAATACCTTCAAATTCTGGCGGCCATTGCAGGATGGCGCCCACCAGGTATCCTGCGGCAAGCACATAAAACACCCACGAAGGCCAAAGCCCCCGGATACTCATGAAGCAGGCGAGCGCGGCAAAGCTGTAAATAGCGATCCAGGTACCCGAATCGGGGTCGTTGAGCTGCAAATAGGCAAAGACCACGAAAATGATCCCGAAAAATATCTTTAAAAGTCTCATGACAAAGTGGGTTAAGAATATGATGATTAAAGAATATGTTACAAAGGCGTCACCGCTCACTTATTAACCGTCGGTGCTACCCTTTTAACACATCTTTTACTGACAAAATTGCGCCAATGCGTTCGCTGCGTCGCTATATCCCAGGTTCAGAGCCTGTTTCAGGCTGGTACATCCGAGATCTTTTTCGCCGTCGTTGTACTGCGCAAGGCCGAGGCCGTAGAATGCCTTACCGTATTGCCCGTCGAGTTTCACAGTCTGGCGGAAAGCCAGCGTCGCTTTTTTGAAGTCCTGCGTCCGGTAATAGGTATTGCCGAGGTTGTACCAGGCTTGTTTGTTATTTGCGTCCAGCTGGGTCGCTTTTTCAAAGTCTTTAACCGCGTCGGGTGTTTTGTCCATGAGTACGAGCAGCTGTCCGCGGTTCAGAAAAACGTCGGCGGTGTCAGGCGCGAGCTCGGCCGATTTGTTATAGTCGGCAAATGCGGAATCCAGTTTGTTTTCGTCCGTGTAGAGCAATGCGCGGTTGAAATAGGGGCGGTAAGAGCCGGGTTGTAGTTTAATGGCCTGGGCGAAGTCCAGTAACGCGTTGTCGTACTCCTTCAATTCGTAGTAAGCCACGCCGCGGACATTGAACGCGTCGGCGTTGGTAGTATTTTTTTCGATCGCTTTGTTGATGAATTCAATGGCTTCACGCGTCTTGCCCTGTTGCATGAGCTCTTTGCCTTTTTGGAGAAATGCGTCAGAGGATTGGGAGCAGGAGTAGAGGAAAATCAGAAAAAATAAAAAAAATAATCGAGGCATACTGGTTCATTTCTAGTTGATTCGCACAAAAGTAAGGGGAAACGTTACACGAATGTTTTCTTTTTGTGAATAAAATGTCCTTATCTTTGCACCCGGCAAATCGGAACTACCAGCTCCTTCCGAATCCCCCAGGTCCTGACGGAAGCAAGGGTAGGTGGTCGATGCGGTGAGATTCTCGGTTTGCCTTTTTTTATTTCTTCGCCTCAGGTTTTTCCATCTTTCTTTCTTTTTGCTTTTGTTCAGGGTTTCCTACTTTTGTGGAATATTCTAACCAATAAATTTTCAATATGAAATTTTTCATTGATACTGCGAACCTGAACGAAATTCGGGAAGCGCAGGCACTTGGTGTTTTGGACGGTGTGACCACCAACCCATCTTTGATGGCGAAAGAAGGAATTACAGGTAAGGATAATATAATGCGTCACTACAAGGCTATCTGCGATATCGTGGATGGTGATGTAAGTGCGGAAGTAATCTCGGTTGATTTCGAAGGAATGGTTCGCGAAGGCGAAGAACTGGTAGAGATCGACGAGAAAATCGTGGTGAAAATCCCGATGATCAAAGAAGGTATCAAAGCACTGAAATATTTCTCTTCCAAAGGCATCCGTACCAACTGTACGCTGATCTTCTCGGCAGGACAGGCGCTGGTAGCTGCGAAAGCGGGTGCAACATACGTTTCTCCTTTCGTAGGCCGCCTGGACGATATCTCAACAGACGGTATCGGCCTCATCGAGCAAATCTTGACTATTTACAGAAACTACGGTTTCGATACGCAAGTATTGGCAGCCTCAGTTCGTCACCCAATGCACATTATCCAGTGCGCTGAGGTAGGTTCGGATGTTATGACAGGCCCATTGAGCGCTATCGAAGCATTGCTGAAACACCCATTGACTGATATCGGTCTCGAGAAATTCCTTTCTGACTACAAAAAGGGTAACGCTTAATCACGGTTATTATCATCTACAAATCTTGCGGTGCTCTGCACCTCAACAAGAGAGGTGCAGAGCACCGCAAGATTTGTAGATTTGTTGCATCGCGATAATTGTCGACGACAATCCAATCATTACATTTAACACATTATGACCACCGATTCGACGGAGCCAATAATCAGACTGGAAAGGGCAGATATTTATCAGGGTGAGAGGCCTGTTTTGAACGACGTTCATTTTGAGATCAACAAGGGCGAATTTGTTTACCTTATCGGCCGGACCGGTAGTGGTAAAAGCTCGCTTTTGAAAACACTATACGCCGATTTATGGCTGCATACCGGTTCTGCCAAAGTGGCCGGATATGAGCTTCACAACATCAAAAGGGCCGATATTCCCTTTCTCCGTCGCCGCATAGGCATTGTATTTCAGGACTTTCAACTGCTTTCCGACCGTTCTGTCGAGGATAACCTCGCATTCGTGCTACGTGCGACGGGCTGGGAAGACAAGGGTAAAATCTCAAAACGCATTGCCGAAGTGCTTATGCAAGTAGGCTTGGGAACTGCCCAGAAAAGAATGCCACACCAGCTTTCAGGCGGTGAACAGCAGCGCGTGGTAATAGCCCGGGCAATGCTCAACGAACCTCAGATCCTGATTGCCGATGAACCTACGGGTAACCTCGATCCGGAGGTAGGCGACCAGATCATGCAGGTTTTCCGCACGATTAACAATGCCGGTACTGCGATATTAATGGCAACCCACAACCACGATTTCCTCAAACGCTTCCCCGCACGCGTGATCAAATGCGAGAATGGCGGTATTACGGTGAGTGAATAACCCGGTTTTGAGTCATACAAAAAGGGCATCTGAGTCGATCAGATGCCCTTTTTGTATATTAATGTGCTACCCTATTTCGCTTTCATATCGATCACCGGGATGATCATCTCTTCAAGCGACACGCCGCCGTGCTGGAAGGTGTCGCGGTAGAGGTTCACGTACTGGTTGTAGTTGTTCGGGTAGGCGAAGAAGTAATCCTCTTTTGTGAATACATACGACGTCGAAACGTGCGGTTTGGGTAGGAAAATGCGCTCCGGCTTGCGGCACACCATCAAGTGGTTGTCGTCGAAACCGAGGTTTTTGCCATGCTTATAACGGAGGTTTGTATTCGTTTCGCGGTAGCCGATGATTTTCACCGGTTTCTGCACGCGGATCATTCCGTGGTCGGTTGTAAGGATAAGCCGGCCTTTCTTTTCCGCGACTTTGCGGATGAAATCGAGCAGCGGAGAGTGCTGGAACCATGACCGTGTGATCGAGCGGTAAGCCGCTTCGTCCGGGGCCAGCTCCTTGATCATCTGCACATCCGTACGTGCGTGGGAAAGCATATCCACAAAGTTGTAGACAATTACATTCAACTGGTTCGTCAGCAGGTTGTTGAATGTATCCACCAATGCCTTGCCCTGGTTGGTATTCAATATCTTGTTGTATGAAAACTTGATATTTAAGTGGTTCATTTCCAGCTGCTTTTGAAGGAAGTCCTGCTCGTGGTTGTTCAGGCCTTCTTCGCCTTCCGGAGTATTCTCGTCACTAACCCACCACTGAGGATGCTTGCGTTCCATCTCGCTCGGCATGAGGCCGGAGAAGATCGCATTACGTGCGTAACCGGTTGTGGTTGGTAAAATGGAATAGTACGACGATTCTTCTTCGATATTGAAAAACTCCTGCAAAATTGGCTGGATCATTTTCCACTGGTCATAGCGGAAGTTGTCGATCAACAGGAAAAACAGCGGCTCGCTCGATCCTTTCAAATGCGGGAAAACCTTCTGTTTCATCAACTGGTGCGAAAGGATGGGTTTGTCAGAGCGGGGGTCGTTCAACCATTCTTCATATTCATCTTCAATGAATTTGCAAAAATTGGCATTTGCCTCGCTTTTCTGCATGCTGAAAACTTCGGCCATTCCCTGGTCGTCGGAGCTTTCGAGTTCCAGCTCCCAGTAAATGAGTTTCTTGTAAATATCCGCCCATTCCTCGTGCCCAATGCGGTCCTGGTATTGCATGGCCAGACTGCGGAATTCCTGCTGGTAGCTGAGGGTCGTCTTTTCGGTTACGAGGCGTTTGTTGTCCAGTATCTTCTTAACAGAAAGTAATATCTGATTGGGGTTCAGCGGTTTGATGAGGTAATCATCGATTTTGGAACCGATGGCATCCTCCATAATATGTTCCTCCTCGCTTTTGGTGATCATCACCACAGGCAGGTTCGGCTGCTGTTGTTTGATCTGCGCGAGCGTTTCAAGGCCGGTCATACCCGGCATCATTTCATCGAGGAAAACAATGTCAAACCGGTCATTCTCAATGCGGTCCAGCGCATCCGCACCGCTGTTTACGGGCGTAACGTTGTAACCTTTATTGGTGAGAAACATGATATGCGGTTTGAGAAGATCTATTTCGTCATCGGCCCAAAGGATGTTATATTGCATAAGGCTCTTTTTTCAAGTGGTAATTAGTTTAAAACAATAAAAGGCTAACGCATCGGAAGAAGCTGGTCGTATACGTAAAACGGTTTTAACGTTTTTTAAGAAATATACGGCTAATCCTTATACGTTAACCTTCCTTGTAAAAAATGTATTCCACAAAGGGCTGTTAGGGCAAAAATTTTCTGGTGACCCGGTCCAGATCGTCGGGCGTGTCCACACCGTGCGAATCATCCGAGGTAACTACCGCCTGAATCGCGTAACCGTTTTCAAGCCAGCGCAGTTGTTCCAGTGCTTCGGCTTTCTCCAATGATGAAACGGGAAGTTTGGTGATCTCGGCCAGAACGTCGGACCGGTATCCGTAAATGCCGATGTGTTTGTAAAAAACATGTGATTTCAGAAACTCTTCCTGGCTCTGCGCATTACGCAGGTAGGGGATCGTCTGTCGGCTGAAATACATGACTTCATTTCGCTTGTTCAGAACTGCCTTGGGCACATTCACGTTGAAGAGAATGTCGTCGTTGTCGATGACTTTGACTAGCGTGGCCAGCTCGGTGTCACCGTTCAAGACGGAGGCCAGGTGGTCGATCGGTTCCGGGCTGATGAAGGGTTCGTCGCCCTGAATGTTAATGATATAATCGTATTGGCCATCGGTTTTGCTCAATGCTTCAAAGCAGCGGTCGGTACCGCTTTGGTGATCTTGCGAGGTCATTACAGCCGTTCCGCCGAATTCGCGGACGTGGTTCAATATCCTTTCATCGTCTGTTGCTACGATAACCTGATCGAGTTGAGTAGCTTTGGATGCTTGTTCGTAGACCCGCTGGATCATGCTTTTTCCACCGATATCCACCAAAGCCTTGGCGGGGAAGCGGGTAGAAGCGTAACGGGCCGGTATTATTCCTAGAATGCGCACGAGGTCGTTGTCAGTTAAATTCGAATTCAAAATAAAGGTAAAAAATTGCAAAATCTTTTTTCGTTCCGGTTTTCGGAAAACATCTGGCGTGTATTGCCCGATGCCGATCCAGACAGTTCGCTGTGGGCCATTGAGTTACGTAACCCGGAAAGCCGTGAAGTGTCGTTTGCTATGATCGATACCGCCGACCTCACTGTAAAATGGCAGCGGCATGTGGAAGGTACGGATTGGTGGACATCCCTGACTGCTTTTTCAGACCACCACATTTTTTTGCACAATTACCGCTACCCTGAGGTCCCTGAGCCGACGGATCTGCTTGCCGTTAATGCGGAAACAGGATTGCTATCATGGATTTTGCCGAACCACTTACTGGTCAGCAATGCAGGAAATGGCCTGCTGGAAATAGCTACCAAGCGGGGAGAGACATTTTCACACCTGCATTGTAACGCCGCGACCGGCAAGGTGCAACCATTGATTGCGGCACCGACCGAACCGGGCGAAGAAATAATTTTAACGGAGCCCGTTCGTTACAACGAAGGGAACAGGTACTTCGGGCAACTTGCGCAATTTATTAGCAACGCAACCGGCGGTCACAACCCGGCAGCCATTGATTATTTGGAGAAAAGACCCTATATAATCTTTTCTTATTATATTTACGAGCAAGATAAAACAGTGCAATACCTCCTCATAGTAACCGATCAGAAGCAACAGGTTTTACACGAGAAACTATCGGAAGAGCGGGAAGGAACAGGCCGCTCGACGATGATGCTGAAAGCGTCCACATTGGTTTATCTGAAAAATAGCAACGAGTTTTCGAGTTTAACGCTTTCATAATAAATGAAATACATTTTTTGCCTGGCCCTTTTGGCAGGATTGATGACAGGTTTGACGAGTGCCCGGGCTAAGGGATTGAATGCTGTTGACTCTGTGGGGGTTGAGAAGGTAGGAGGAAAGATCTTCATTATACATAAGGTTAACCAGGGGCAAACGATGTTCGCTGTCGTGCGCCAGTACGGAACGACCATCCATGCATTGCGCGAAGCCAACCCCGGCATGAGCGATCAGATCCAGTCAGGACAGACGATCCGGGTGCCCTACACACCAAAAGTGACCAAGAAAGAAGCCAAAAAGGAGGATAAGAAAGAAGAGAAAAAGGAATTGGTGAAAGCGGAGGTGAAGGAAACCAAGCCTGTTGCTGACACACCTTCGGTAGCTACCAGCACTTCTGCGCCGTCGGCATCTTCGACCGCAGCGCTTCCTGCAAACGGCATTCATAAAGTAGAGCCCGGACAGACCTTGTATCGAGTAGCCGTGAAATACGGTGTACTGATGGCTGACCTGCGTAAATGGAACAATCTTACCGACGATAATCTTAAAGATGGGCAGGAACTGATCGTAAGTGAAAAAGGGGCGGAAAAAGCTGCGGCGCCTGCCGCAACTCCGCCTCCTGCGAAAGTCGCTACCACGGTTGTAAAGGATTCTGTCAAAGCAAAGACGGTCGTTCCGGAAAAAGTGGTGAAGCCGGTGGAAGAAGTTGCTCCGCCAAAAGTGGTGAAAAGCAAGAAGAAATCGGAATCAGGGCTCGCGGAGGTGATTGAGACGGATGAAAGTACCAGCAAATTCCTCGGATTGCACCGTACCGCGCCGATCGGCTCGCTGGTAGAAGTTCTGAACGAATATAACCAGGAAAAAATCATCGTCCGCATTATCGGTCGCATTCCCGACACGAGCGTAAATGACGACATTGTCATCAAGTTGTCGTCGCGCGCATTTGAAAAAGTTTCTCCTAACAGCAAACGATTCAGGGCGGTAGTGAGTTACCTTGAATAACTACCGAAGAAGATATTATGAAACACGCACCACAGTTTCGTTCCAAAAGAGAGGAAGAGCGGGAAGCGCTTAAAAATACGCCAGGCTACAAGGTTTGGAGTGTGATGTTCACACTGTTGTACCCGTTTATCGCCATTTTTACATTCCTTTTTTCGGGGATCGTGATGATTTTCTCAGGTATTTCCCGTGTGCTGGCTTACCTGTTTGGAGGTAGCCATGCCCGACGCTAGCCAAACGGCCTATCCGCCATCGTTCGTGGCCGAATTGCTCGATGAGAAGGTGGCGCAATACAATCGGCCGGACTTCATTCCTTTTGACCCGATCAGTATTCCACACCGGTTTTCGGTGAAGCAGGATATTGAAATCATGGGATTCTGGGCTGCGGTGCTTGCCTGGGGCCAGCGCAAAACCATTATTAACAAATGCCTCGAACTGGCCGCATTAATGGACAATGCGCCTTACGACTTTGTGCGCAATCATCACGAAAGCGACCTGAAACCGTTCCTGCATTTCAAGCACCGAACTTTTAACGCTACCGATACACTCTATTTTCTGCATTTCTTTCAGGAATACTACAAGATCCACGATTCCCTGGAATTCGCATTCAGTAGTCACATGAGGCCTTCCGATGTCACGATCGAAAATGCCCTCATCGGCTTCCACGACTTATTTTCGAACTCCGAAAACTTCCCCGCACGCACACGCAAGCACATTGCTACACCTGCGCGTAAGTCTTCCTGCAAGCGCCTGAACATGTTCCTGCGCTGGATGGTACGACAGGACAATAACGGTGTCGATTTCGGCATCTGGAACACCATCCTTCCTTCCCAGCTCATCTGCCCCTGCGACGTCCACGTCGACCGCGTCGCGCGGGTGCTGGGCCTCATCAAACGGCCTGTTACCGACTGGCAAACCGCAAGTGAGCTGACAGCTTCATTGCGCCTGCTCGATCCGAATGATCCTGTGAAGTATGATTTTGCTCTGTTTGGATTGGGGATTGAAGGCTTTGCGAGTTAGCTTTTAATACAAGTAAAAGTAAGTTGTGACGATTGCGGATTAGTTATGGTTATGCTGCCGGAAGAACTGGTGGCTTTCTACCGAATTTCCTTTTTGCATTTTGCCAATATACTCCTACTGCGGTCTGCTTGGCTTCCTTTGAAGAATCCATTACCGCCAATCGGTCATTTTAAGGTTGTTTGTTGTATCTGATAGCTCAACTTAGGATAGATCCTGACGAGTGTCGAGGCATTCATTTATATCAAACAATACCGATATGAAACATTTTTTCAAACCAATTTTAGCTGTACTAGTATTACTTGGAGGCGTGGGGCATCCAGGTAATGCTCAGACACATTATGGCGCCGGCGCGGGGACATTGGGGCCCGAACATGCCTTTTTTGGTACAGACGCCGGCAAGGCAAACGGCACGAACGGAACTGTTGGGGCTTATAACACTTATTTAGGCCATTTTGCGGGGAAGAATGCTTACGGGCAACAAAACACTTTTGTGGGTAATTCGGCCGGAGTCCAGAATACAGGCGGGCAATCCAATACTTTCATAGGTTTTCAAGCCGGTGAGAACAATGGTGACTATGTGCAGGGGACCTTTGTTGGAGCTCGTGCAGGAAAGTTGTCTGCTGGTAGCCAGAATTCTTACGTGGGTGACCAGGCGGGAGTTGCAAGTACGGGCTCTAACAACGTTTTTATGGGCTTCAGAGTGGGGAATTTCAATTCGGATGGCAGCGATAATGTGTTTTTAGGAGCAATGGCTGGTTTTGAAAACAAAAATCATCATAATGTTTTCATCGGCGTTGAGTCTGGATACAATAACAAGACGAACGATAATGTTTTTGTGGGTTGGAAATCGGGGCGGGCTAATAATTCTGGTGGTTCTAACACCTATGTAGGCACGAAATCAGGATTCAACGTCAATGGAGTGTTTAACACTTTTGTTGGACATTCTGCTGGCGAAAATGAAGGTCAGGGTGTGGAAGGTACTGATCTAAGTACTTTTATTGGCGCGGGTTCCGGCGCAAGGGCCAAAGGATATGGAAACTCCTTTGTGGGAGCAAGTACGGCCACAGATGCCAAAGGAGATTACAATGTAATTTTTGGATATGGGGCCGGAACATATAGCAATGGGCACAACAATGTAATGATCGGAAAAGCAGCGGGATACAACAACGCCGGGAGTAACAACAACTTCATCGGTAAAGAATCCGGTCACCTGAACACTACCGGCACTGAAAACACACTGATGGGCACGGGTTCGGGATACAACAATGACAGCGGCACTGGCAATGCGTTTTTGGGCAATAAAACAGGATACTCCAATAAGACCGGGAGCCTGAACACATTTCTCGGCTATGGAGCGGGTTATAGCAACACCACGGGCGAGAAAAACACTTATCTGGGTTATGGTTCAAGTGGAAAGGCAGACATTGTCAATGCGACTGCTATCGGTGCTTCTGCCAAGGTAACCGCGAGTAACTGCCTGGTGTTGGGTAGCAATGCCAACGTGGGGATCGGTGTGTCCGCACCCGTTTACCAGCTTCAATTAAGTGCTGAGACGGCCGCGAAACCTGGTTCGGCCAGTTGGGCAGTCATGTCGGATCGGCGGCTAAAAAGGAACATATCCGAATTTAAGGAAGGATTGGATGTTTTGAAACAAATCAAACCCGTGTGGTTCCAATACAACGGACAGGCGGGAATACAAACCGGAGATAAGAAGTTTGTGGGAATCGTGGCCCAGGAAATGCAGAAGATCGCGCCATACACCATTGGCACATTCATGCACCAGGATTCACTGGGAAATAAAACCGAATACCTGGATTATGACGCGAATGCGGTGACCTACATTCTGATCAATTCGGTGAAGGAGCAGCAACGAGTAATCGAAGATAAGGAAGCAAAAATTCAGGAGTTGGAAAGCCGGTTGGAAAAGTTGGAGCGCTTAATGAGCGCTACGCCAGGGGTTTTCAACAGTGCTGGAAAAGAGGCTGGCAGTTTGGAGCAAAATGTTCCCAACGGCTTTTCGGATAAGACCTCCATTAAATACTATATCCCTCAATCCGTGAAAACTGCGGTGATCGATATCTATACAGTAGCGGGCGTGAAGGTCAGTTCGCATCCTATATCGGAGCGTGGTGCAGGTGAATTGGTGATTTCAGCGGATAAATACCGGAGTGGGGTGCATGTTTATGATTTGGTTATGGATGGTAAGAGTATGGGGGCGAAGAAGATGGTGGTAGAGTAGGGGTTATGATTAATAGAATTCGAGAGAGCTTTGGTAACGAAGCCCTCTTTTTGTTTAACCATCAGAAATCGATTAATACAAGCATTACTCAATTATATATTATTGACTATGAAGAAATGGTATAAAATAGCGACGCTAATAATCGGGATGCTCGCAACTATGAAGGTCACTGCTCAGACGGAGTATGGTTCTGGTGCAGGGACATTCGGAACCGCTCGTGCATTTTTTGGCACGAATACCGGAATAGTAAACTCTGGGGCAGACAATACGTTTTTAGGGCATGAAGCAGGTATGTACAACCTCTTCGGAGATGCTTATACCTTTGTGGGTAAACATGCGGGGTATGTATCTATTCTTGGTTTCAACAACACTATGGTGGGGCAGCATGCCGGCAAGGAAGGCGTTCCTGATGACGATAACACATTTTTAGGGGCTGTTTCAGGCTTTTCGAGTTCCAAGTCCTATAATACTTACCTCGGAGCATATGCTGGCTTTGATAATCATTATGGAGAAAGCAATGTTTTCCTGGGAACATATGCAGGGGGAAATTCTACCACTTCTTTTAATTCGATCCTCGGGTTTGGCGCTTTCGACTATGGTGAAGGCGATAACAACTGTATCGTAGGTCGCCTATCTGGATCCCAAAATAAGGGGAGTTTTAATGTTTTTTTGGGTTCACAGGCAGGATTCTGGAACAAAGGAAACGAAAATACCTTCATTGGATACAATGCCGGTAAGGTCAATAAGGAAGGATTCTTCAATACTTTTTTAGGTGCCCAATCAGGTTATTCCAGTCAAACAGGCGTAGCAAATGTCTTTCTAGGCAACAAATCAGGCTATTCCAATACAAACGGTCACAGTAACGTCTTTCTCGGATATGGGGCTGGTTATCATAATACAATAGGTCAAAGAAATACTTACCTCGGATACGGCGTTACCGGAAATCCTGGATTGGAAAATGCAACAGCTATTGGTTCAGAGGCTAAGGTCACAGTGAGCAATAGCTTTGTCCTGGGAAATAATGCGAACGTCGGAATAGGCGTATCCGCACCATCGTTCCAACTCCATCTCAGCACTGGCGCCGCAGCAAAAGCCGGCTCGCCGACCTGGACAGTCGCCTCCGACAGCCGCCTCAAAAAGAACGTCACCAGCTTCACCGATGGCTTGACATTACTCAAACAAATCAAGCCGGTGTGGTTTCAGTACAATGGTCAGGCTGGCATTGAAACTGGCGACAGGAGGTTTGTAGGAATCATCGCGCAGGAAATGCAGAAGATCGTGCCTTACACTATTGGTACATTCATGCACCAGGATTTATTGGGTAACAAGGCTCAATACCTGGGTTATGATGCCAATGCAATGACGTATATCCTGATTAACTCGGTGAAAGAGCAGCAGCTGAGAATCGAAGAGAACGAGGAAAAAATCGTCGCCTTGGAACGCCAGACTGAACGGTCGGAAGTGAAACTAAGCGACCTGGCCACACGGCTTGAAAAACTGGAAAGGCAGTTCGCGGCTTTCGATAATTTTCGTGAACCCGCTGTAAAAAATCAATTGAAGTAATCCTCTCATTCAGACATATTGTTAAGATGAACAAATTGTACAAGAAAACAAGGGCGCTGCTGCTAGGAGTTTTCGCATTGACCCAAGTGCATGCACAGACGCACTATGGTCAAGGGGCCGGGACAGTCGGAATTGCCCATGCATTTTTCGGGACTGACGCCGGAAAAGTTAACATCGGAGCGGATAACACATTTTTAGGCCATGAAGCGGGCTTCTCGAACATCGGAGGGAACGCCAATACATATGTTGGTAAACAAGCCGGTTACGAAAATCCGAATGGTATCAATCACACGATGGTTGGCCAACATGCTGGCAAGGAGAGCAAAGGAGGTATGAATAATACATTTTTAGGGGCTGCTGCCGGCTTTTCCAGTTCAGCCTCTAATAATACTTACCTTGGAGCATATGCAGGCTTTGATAATATGAATGGGCAAAGCAATGTATTTGTTGGGGCACATGCAGGTGAACATTCAGTTAATGCCTCATTTAATGCAGTACTTGGCCCCGGAGCTTTTGACTTTGGTGAAGGGGATAATAATTGCATCTTAGGTATAGATGCCGGTTCGCAAAGCACAGGAAATTCCAATGTATTTCTAGGCACGCAATCCGGTAGGTCAAACAAGGGAAATGAAAACACTTTTGTTGGACGTGAATCGGGCTATTCCAACAAGGAAGGTTTCTTCAATATATTCTTGGGCTCTCAATCCGGTTATTCCAGCCAAACCGGTGTCGGCAACGTATTCCTGGGAAATAAGTCAGGTTACTCTAATATAAATGGCCATCAGAATGTTTTCCTGGGTTACGGCGCCGGTTTCCATAATACAACCGGGCAGAGAAACACCTATCTTGGTTACGGCGCTACCGGTAATCCAACTCTGGAAAATGCGGCGGCAATAGGTTCAGAAGCAAAAGTCACTGCAAACAACTGCATTGTCTTGGGTAATAAGGCAAATGTAGGCATCGGCATTTCGGCACCCGCATTTCAGCTCCACCTCAGCACCGATGCCGCCGCCAAAGCCGGTTCGCCCGATTGGATCGTCGCCTCCGATAGCCGTCTCAAAAAGAACATTTCCGACTTCACCGACGGCCTCGATTTGTTGAAACAAATCCGTCCCGTCTGGTTCCAATACAATGGCCAGGCAGGCATTGAAACCGGTGAGAAGAAGTTTGTAGGCATCGTCGCGCAGGAAATGGAGAAAATAGCACCTTACACCATCGGTAAGTTTACATACCAGGATTCATTGGGAAATAAAACCGAATACCTGGACTATGATGCGAATGCGGTGACTTACATTCTGATCAATTCCGTGAAAGAACAGCAACGTACAATCGAAGAGAAGGATGCGAAGATTGTTAGCCTGGAACACCAGGCACAACTGTCGGAAGAAAAAATAATTGACCTGACAGCCCGTCTTGAAAAATTGGAGAGGTCACTCGCTGCTTCCGGTAGTTTCCAGAAAAACGGTGAAAATGCCGGATTGGAACAGAATGTTCCCAATGGCTTTTCGGAGCAAACTTCCATCAAATACTTCATTCCGCACTCTGCGAAAGAGGCCGTAATCAATATTTACAATAGCAGCGGCACCCAGGTTAGCTCCCACCGAATTACCGAACCAGGCCCGGGCGAGTTGCTGCTATCGGCTGATCGCTACAAGAATGGTGTGCATGTCTATGACCTCGTAGTCGACGGGAAAAGCATGGGCAGTAGGAAGATGTTAGTTGAATAATTCCTCATTCGTAAAACGTATAGTGCCTCCCCGGCAAATAACCGGGGAGGCGCTTTGCTTCAGTTCTTTTGCTCCATTACTGGCATCTTTGTCAGATTTGTATCAGTCACAAATCAATCGAGGTAAATCCTCCATCTAAACACATTATCATCATGAACAAATGGTACAAAGTTACAGGGGCGCTGCTGTTGGGAGTATGCGCGATGACACAGGTGAATGCACAGACCCATTATGGGGCAGGAGCAGGGACTCTTGGGCCTGGACACGCTTTCTTTGGTACCCAGGCAGGTGCTTCGAATACCGCAAATGGTCTGGACAACAGTTTTTTTGGTCATCAATCTGGATTCTCTAATCTGGATGGCGTCCATAATGTTTTTGTAGGTTCTCAGGCGGGTTATTTTAATAATAGCGTGGGAAATGTCTTTGTGGGTTATAAGTCTGGTTTTCAAAGTGTTTCAGGTCCGTTTAACACGTTCGTGGGTGGGTATGCTGGTCAAAACAATCTCAATGGAGGCGCAAACTTCTTTGGCGGTTATTCAACTGGATATCAGAATACGACCGGCAGTTACAATACCTTCCTAGGGGCGCAAACTGCTATTGAAAATAAAACCGGGCAGGAGAATGTGTTTGTCGGGTACACCTCTGGAAATAACAACTCGAGCGGCAATTTTAATGTATTCCTGGGGGTAAAGAGTGGAAAGAGTAACGTCAGTGGAAGTAGTAATACGTACATTGGTTATCAGGCTGACGGGACAACGTTCATACAAAATGCTACGGCTATCGGAGCAAACGCAAAAGTCACTATGGACAACAGCCTCGTCCTGGGTTACAAGGCCAATGTCGGCATCGGCGTATCCGCACCGTCTTTCCAACTCCACCTCAGCACCGACGCAGCAGCCAAAGCTGGCTCGCCGGACTGGACAGTAGCCTCCGACAGTCGCCTCAAAAGAAACATCACCAACTTTACCGACGGCCTCGACTTGCTCAAACAAATCCGTCCAGTTTGGTTCCAGTACAACGGCCAGGCAGGCATCGAAACAGGCGACAAGAAGTTCGTAGGCATCGTCGCGCAGGAAATGGAGAAAATAGCGCCGTACACCATTGGTACATTTACACACCAGGATTCATTGGGTAACAAAACCGAATACCTGGATTATGATGCCAATGCGGTAACCTACATTCTGATCAACTCGGTGAAGGAGCAGCAGCGGGTCATTGAGCAGAAGGATGCGGAATTGAAAGAAATGAATGCGCAGGTAGCTGCTTTGGAAAAGAGTCAATACGCACTGATGGCCCGTTTGGAAGCGCTTGAACAAAATAGATCTTCGGCGGTGGGTTTTCAGAAAGCCGATGAAAGTCAGGAGACTCCCTATCTCGAACAAAATGCACCTAATGGTTTTACTGGGCAGACTTCCATCAAATACTTCGTGCCCTCTTCGGCAAAGGACGCCGTGATAAACATTTATGACAAGAGTGCCAGAAAGGTCGGTAGCCATCGGCTTATTGAACGCGGAGCCGGTGAATTACAACTATCGGCAGAAAGTTACCGAAGCGGCTTGCATGTTTACGACCTGGTTATTGATGGCAAGGTTGTCGGTAGTAGGAAGATGTTAGTTGAATAATTCCTCATTCGTAAAACGTATAGCGCCTCCCCGGCAAATAACCGGGGAGGCGCTTTGCTTCAGTTCTTTTGCTCCATTACTGGCATCCTTGTCAGATTTGTATCAGTCACAAATCAATCGAGGTAAATCCTCTCATTTAAACACATTATTATTATGAACAAATGGCATAAAACAACGGGAGCGCTATTATTAGGATTATGCGCGATGACACAGGTGAATGCGCAGACGCACTATGGCATAGGGACAGGGACGCAGGGAGACGGTCATTCTTTCTTTGGCAAGCAAGCGGGCGAAAAGAATTCCGCCAATGCGTATAGCAATAGTTTTTTTGGACAACTGGCCGGATCTTCTAACGTTACAGGGGTTGATAACGTTTTTATTGGAGCATATGCAGGGAGCGGTACTAACACCAGTGGAAATGTTTTTGTTGGTAGTGGGTGCGGTGAAAACGTCTTTATTGGCGGATACAATACTTTCCTGGGTGCGGAATGTGGATATGAAGCGAGCATCAGCACCGGGAATTTATTTGCAGGTTACAAGACAGGGTTTCAGAACTGGGGAGGAAACTACAATACGTTTCTGGGTACTCAGGTAGCTGCTACCGGATTTAATTCCGGAAGCGAAAATGTGTTTGTCGGATACACCACCGGTGCTAAAAACGGGCCTGGGAATTATAATATCTTTCTAGGATCGCAAAGCGGGAAAACCAACTATACCGGTAATAATAACACTTATGTGGGATACAAGACCGACGGAGCAGAGGATATCCAAAATTCCACAGCAATTGGAGCGAATGCAAAAGTAACTTCAAGTAATAGCCTTATCCTCGGTCATAAGGCCAATGTCGGCATCGGCGTATCCGCACCGTCTTTCCAACTCCACCTCAGCACCGACGCAGCAGCCAAAGCTGGCTCGCCGGACTGGACGGTAGCCTCCGACAGTCGCCTCAAAAGAAACATCACCAACTTTACCGACGGCCTCGACTTGCTCAAACAAATCCGTCCAGTTTGGTTCCAATACAACGGCCAGGCAGGCATCGAAACAGGCGATAAGAAATTCGTAGGCATCGTCGCGCAGGAAATGGAGAAAATAGCGCCGTACACCATCGGTACATTTATACATCAGGATTCATTGGGAAATAAAACCGAATACCTGGACTATGATGCGAATGCGGTGACTTACATTCTGATCAATTCCGTGAAGGAGCAGCAAAGGGTGATTGAGGAAAAAGATGCTCGAATTACTGCATTGGAAAAGAACCAACATGAGTTGATAGCCCGCCTGGAAACGCTCGAAGAAAACCGATCCTCGGGAGCGGCAAACTTTCGAAAAGCAGGTCAGGATGGGGACTTACCGTATCTCGAACAAAATGTACCCAATGGCTTCACCGGACAAACTACCATTAAATATTTCGTGCCTTCCCCGGCCAAAGAAGCTGCGATTAATATTTACAACAGCAGTGGCGGAAAGGTAAGTACCCACAAGATTACCGAGTGCGGTGCTGGTGAATTACAGCTATCGGCGGGAAACTATGGAAGTGGTATACACATTTATGATTTAGTCATCGACGGTAAGGTCATCGGCAGCAGAAAGATGTTGGTTGAATAGTCCCTTCTTGGTGAAACGTATAATGCATCCCCGGTAAATAACCGGAGATGCTCTTTGCTTCAATAGTTCCGCTCAATTCGGATGTCCTTTGTCAGATTTGTACCCGTTACAAATCAATCGAGGTAAATCCTCTTCATTCAAACACATTATTATTATGAACAAGTGGTACAAAACGACGGGGGCGTTGCTATTGGGCGTATGCGCCATGACACAAGTGAATGCGCAGACGCATTATGGAGCTGCGGTTGGGACGGTGGGAAACAACCATGCATTTTTTGGAACACAGGCTGGACACATGAATGACGGCGCGGACAACACCTTCCTGGGGCATCAAGCAGGGTTAAACAATACGTACGGGGATGAGTGTACATACGTAGGGATACTAGCTGGGTCTCAGTCTTGGGTTAGTGACTTCTGTACATTTGTGGGCGCCAGAGCTGGTAAGGAAAGTGAAGGCAATTCAAATACATTTTTAGGATATAAGACGGGATTCTCCAATATGGGAGGGGATAACACTTTTGTGGGTAGTGAATCTGGAACAAGCAATGTAGGAGGATTAAATGTCTTTGTCGGAGAGAAAACGGGTCAATCAAATAAAGGAAATGAAAACTCGTTTTTTGGTTCTAAAGCTGGTTACTCCAACAAGGAAGGGTTCTTCAACGTTTTCCTGGGCGCTCAATCCGGTTATTCAAGCCAAACCGGGGTCGGCAACGTATTCCTGGGAAATAAGTCAGGTTATTCCAACACGAATGGCCATCAGAATGTTTTCCTGGGTTATGGCGCCGGATATCATAATACAACCGGGCAGAGAAACACCTATCTCGGCTATGGTGCTACGGGTAATCCAACTCTGGAAAATGCAGCAGCAATAGGTTCAGAAGCAAAGGTCACAGCAAGCAACAGTATTGTCTTGGGAAAAAATGCTAATGTCGGTATAGGCGTCTCCGCTCCTGCATTCCAGCTGCAATTGAGCACCGATGCCGCTGCCAAAGCCGGCTCGCCAACTTGGACTGTCGCTTCCGACGCCCGCCTCAAAAAAGACATCACCGACTTCACGGACGGCCTTGACCTGCTCAAACAAATCCGCCCGATTTGGTTCCAATACAATGGCCAGGCAGGCATTGAAACCGGTGAGAAGAAGTTTGTAGGTATCGTCGCGCAGGAAATGGAGAAAATAGCACCGTACACCATTGGTACATTTACACACCAGGATTCATTGGGAAATAAAACCGAATACCTGGACTATGATGCGAATGCGGTGACCTACATTTTGATCAACTCTGTGAAAGAGCAGCAGAGGGTTATTGAGCAGAAAGATGCGGAATTGAAAGAAGTGAATGCACAGGTAGCTGACTTGTCAAAGCGACTGGAACAGTTGGAGCGGATTGCGGCTTCCAGTACTGCACAGCCGCTAACTGGCAGTGCCGCGCGTTTTGAACCGAATGCGAATGGAGTGGTACTTGAACAAAATATACCGAACGGATTTTCAGGAAGTTCGGTAATTAAATATTTCATTCCTCAGTCTGTTAACGAGGCGCGAGTGGATGTATATGCCGTAAACGGCGTGAAAGTAAGTACCTATGTGGTGAAGGAGCGGGGAGAAGGGCAACTGATGATTTCGGCAGGGGATTTTCAGAATGGCGTTTTTTTGTATGATCTGGTAACGGATGGAAAAAGCAACGGCGTGAAGAAAATGGTGGTTCAAAAGTAAGAAATCGTCAGTTGTTTCAATGCAAAAGCGGGCCCCGTAAGGAAGCCCGCTTTTATCATTTTTATTGAAAATCAGTTTTACAATGCCGCGTTCTCGAATCGTACCGATTCAATCGAGAACAATGGCTTGTTACCTGCTTCTGCATTTTTAAATACAAAATACACCTTGTGCAACTTGCCGTCGGCTGGTGCCTTCACAGGAACGCTGATGGTTTCAGTCTTATCGACCTTGCCTTCGCCGATTTTGGCTCCTGCAACGCCGTCGAGACGAACTTCGAGCGTTCCGCCAGCAGAGCGGCCTGCACTGCTCCCAACTGAAACGGCCAGTTTCGAAATCTCTGTTAGGTCGATGTCGTCGAAAGCGATGAAGCCGCCATCTTTCATGCCGATCACCATTTCATTGCCATTGTCGCCTTTGTATTTGAAGGTGTTTTTGGTGGTGTCCGCCATGTTGGCCATTACGGTCGAAGGACGCAATGCTACGGTTTTGGAACCGGTCAGTGGGCCCATGTTGCCGTTACCCTTGTCAGTGTAGCTGGCTGTGAAGATGTATGAACCCTCTTTTTTCTTGGCCTGAGTTACATAGGAGCTCTTCAATGGCTTCTTTTCCACAGCTTTTACATTGTTGAGGTCGAGAATATACTTCACCATTTCCTCGATTTCCTCTGGCTTGTGCTGCGGGTGGCCGGGCATTGCCTGCTCTCCCCAAACACCGCTTCCTCCTTTCAGAACCTTATCGGTCAACGTTTTCAAAGAGTTGCGTTCTCTGGCATATTTCTTCGCCACTTCGCGGTAGGCTGGACCGATAGACTTTTTATCGATCGAGTGGCAGGCCTTGCAATCGCTCAGTTCGATCATGCGTTTGCCGGTTTCGAAACCGGTGTTAGCCTGATGGCCCTGCGCGAGTTGTGTTTTGTCAAAACCTTCCAGGTAGTTAATGGTCAGTGTGACTTCGTCTTCCGGGATCTTTTTGTTAGCCAGGCTACCATCTTCCTTGTCCGAAACAGAAACTTCGTAGTTCACAGGCTTATCATTCCAATAAAAAGTCTTATTGCCTTTAATGGCGACGTCCACTTTCGGAATGGCATTGCCCACGCGCACGATTACCTCCGAGATGTTTGAGTTACCGGCATTGTCGGTCACTTTTAAAGTGGCAGTGTATTCACCTGGCTTAGCGTACGTGAAACTTGGGTTAGCCAACGTACTTTTTGGCAAACCTTTTCCGAAAGACCATTCATACTTGATGGGGTCACCATCGTAATCCAGTGAGCCTTTGGAAGAGAAGTTTACTTTCAAAGGCGTTGCGCCAGTAGTGTTGGTAGCGCTCGCGACGGCCACTGGCACGCGATTACCCGCATTAAACGTAATATGCGAAAGACTGGCTTCATCGTTTTGAGCAAACCAGTTAGGGCCGTATTCCAATGTGTACAGCGAACCATCTTTCGCGAATTGCATGTCGATCGGATGGCTGAACTTCGTGCCCGGCATAAAACGCTCGATGCTTTGCAGATCGCCCTTCTCGTTCATGGTCACGATGTTGATATAATCGCGGATCCAGTCGTAGGCAAAAAACTTCCCATTGTAATAGGAAGGGAATTTAACCTTGCTGTCTTGAAAATCAGCGGCATAGTATACCGGTCCGGCCATGGCATTTCGTCCACCCTTACCAACGATCGCCCCGAATTCCGGTGAATCGGCATATGGGTAGTAAATGAATGCGGGCTGAGCAGGCGGTAGTTCCTGCAAACCAGTATTGTGCGGTGAGTTATTGATCGGTTTTAACGGATCGAATGGCTTGCCGGAACTGCTGTCTGCGAAGTTGAAATCAATATATGGCCGGTTGTTACCAATGAACAGGGGATAGCCGAAATACCCTGCCTTTCTCGCCTGATTCACTTCGTCATATCCTCTCGGACCACGTTTGGGATCGTCGTTGGAAGCATCCGGGCCTACATCACCCCAATACAAATAGCCGGTATGCTGGTCTACTGAAATCCGGTAGGGGTTACGGGTACCCATGACATAAATCTCCGGGCGCGTCTTATCGGTTCCGGGAGGGAAGAGATTGCCTTCGGGAATGTCGTATAGATTCGTACCGCCCGGCATATTCGCGCGGCGGTCGCCGTAGCGCGGTTTAATGCGCAATACTTTTCCACGCAATGAATTGGTGTTGGAAGAGGTATGCTGACCGTCCCAGCCCTCGCGTCCCGGACGTTCGTCGATAGGGCCGTATCCATTGGACTGGAACGGATTCACGTCGTCGCCAGTCGAGAGATAGAGGTTCCCTTTCGCATCCCAAGCGATAGAGCCACCGGTGTGACAGCAGTCGGTGCGCTTCACGGGTACAGTTAACAGTACTTCTTCTGTGCTGAGGAGCACGGTATCCTTCACATCGTCGTATTTGAATCTCGACAAATGCTGTGCGGTATCCTTTTCCGTCGATGGCGGCGAATAGTACATGTAAATCAGTTTGTTGGTTTTGAAGTTAGGGTCGATGTTCAAGCCCATGAGCCCGTATTCCTGTTTGGTATAAACGGGCACTTCGCCAACGAGTTTAATCTGGCCGGTTTTAGGATTATAAAGCTTCACCTTGCCCTTTCTTTCGGTGAAAAGTACACGTTGGTCATCCAGAACGACCAATTCTGTTGGCTCATCCAGTTTGGAAGCCAGCACTTTTTTGGTGAAACGGTTTTCTTCGGGGCGGGATTTGGCGTAATCCAGTTTCGATGCCATTGCCCAGTTGAGGCCCCCGGTGAGGTGTTTTACAAAAACAGGATTGGTATAGGTCGCATCTTCATGCCCGAAGTTGGTATAGAATGCACGACCGCCATCGAACTCGTGGTACCACGACATCGGGTGGTTATCGCCCATTTTGCCATCCTTGTAAGTCTTCTCATCGATCTTTACCAGGACATTTACCTTCTCATTGAAGTTCTTGAAATCGTAGAACTCGTCCTTGATCTTCCATTTTTTTGGAAAACCGTCCATCGAAGGATGCTGGTCGTTTACAACAAATACTTCGCCTTCCTGTACATTCGGGTTGCCCGGGTGGCTGAGGAACTGCGCGCCTGCCAGCTTGTTGTACCATTGCCAGTCATATTCGGTGTCGGTTGCCGCGTGGATACCTACGTAGCCGCCGCCCGCCTGGATGTAGCGTTCGAATGCGTCCTGTTGATTGTCGTTCAGTACATTACCGGTGGTGTTCAGGAATATAACGGCGCTGTATTTTTGCAGATTTTTGTTCGTGAAAACAGCTGCATTTTCGGTAGTATCCACCGAGAAGCCGGTCTCTTTACCCAATTTTAAAATGGCAGTTTTTCCTGCGGGGATCGAGGAGTGCCGGAATCCGGCTGTTTTCGAGAATACCAGCACGCGCTTCTCCGGCGTCACGGTCTGGGCCGTAGCTACCAGACTGCAACATGCCAGGGCCGTCACGCCGGCGATCCTGAAACGTTTTAAAACTTTTTGAAAAGGGGATTCATTCATTAGATTGATTGGGTATTGGTTAACGTAGAAAAAACCTACCTTCCCATAAGGAAGATAGGTTTTCAATATACTTGTAGGATCGACAATTATAGACCCAGCACCTTGCGGTTAAACGCCTCATCTGCACCGGTTCCCGCGAAATCATCGAATGCTTTGGTAGTCACTTCGATGATGTGGCTTTCGATGAACGGCGCACCCTCTGCCGCGCCTTGTACGGGCGACTTAATGCAACATTCCCATTCGAGAACCGCCCAGCTGTCGTAGTCGTATTGTGACAGTTTGGAGAAGATACCGCCGAAATCAACCTGGCCGTCGCCCAGCGAGCGGAAACGTCCGGCGCGATCAGCCCAGCCTGCGAAGCCGCTGTAGACGCCCTGCTTACCGGTCGCATTGAATTCCGCGTCTTTCACGTGGAATGCTTTGATACGGTCGTGGTAGAGGTCGATGAACTGGAGGTAATCCAACTGCTGCAACACGAAGTGGCTCGGGTCGTAGTTGATGTTTGCACGGGTATGGCCATCAAGGTAGTCTACAAACATTTCGAAAGTAGCACCATCGAACAAATCCTCGCCCGGGTGCAGCTCGTAGGCTACGTCAACGCCGTTTTCATCATATACGTCCAGAATAGGCTTCCAGCGGGTAGCCAGTTCTTTGAATGCAGTTTCCACCAATCCGGCGGGGCGTTGCGGCCAGGGATACAGGAAAGGCCACGCCAATGCGCCTGAGAAGGTCGCAGAAGCTTTCAAACCTAACCGGCGGCTGGCTTGCGCCACATATTTCAAATGCTGCGTAGCCCATTCTGCACGTGCTTTCGGGTTCTTGCGAACTTCCGGTACGGCAAAGCCATCGAACAGATCGTCATAAACTGGGTGCGAGGCCACCAGCTGACCGATGATGTGCGAAGCGAGTTCAGTGATTTCGAGGCCCTTATCGGCCAATTTGCCTTTCAGCTCGTCCGCATAAGTTTGTGACTCAGCCGCTTGCTTCACATCGATCACACGCGGGTCCCAGGTAGGGAGTTGCAATCCTTTATAGCCGAGGCCGGCCATATAGTCGGCAATGGTATCCAGTGAGTTGAATGGCGCTTCGTCGCCAAGGAATTGGGCGAGGAAGATACCGGGGCCTTTTATTGTTTTCATGTTTTTCTAATGATTGAATGACTGAATGATTGAATGACTGAATGAAAAATGAATGACTGTGGGTAGTTATTTGGCGTTTTTGCGGGCTTTGGATAGGATTTTGATGAGTTCTTGTGCTTCGTCCATCAGAGCTTTCAGCTTTTCGGAAGGTAGGATACCTGCTTCGGACATTATCTCCATCCAGAAGAGTGATTCATCCGCTTCTTCAACCGTTATGCTCATCTTCGCAAAGAACTCATTCTGACTTCTTGCCCGACACACAGCTCTATAATTGGCTCCTACGGACGACGCCGATCGCAGAAATTGCTTTCCGACAACGCGTGCCTCCTCCGTCGGTGGTAATGCTTTAAAGACTTTAATACTCCTCAGCACAAACTGCTTAGTGCGGTCCTGCAACAGAGAAACAAAATCTTTCTTATCATCAACAGCCATATCATAGTGTGTTAGGTAAAGAGCACAGACGCCCCATTCAATCATTCAGTCATTCAATCATTCAAAATTAAATAGTTACCCAAGCCTCTTTCTTGTTACTTTCCAGGATTCTCTCGCAAATCAGCAATTCGCGGTACCCATCTGCAAACGTTGGGAATGTCGGATTTTCGGGCTGCTTACCTTCTGCAATAGCAGCGTAAACTTCCTTGAACATTTGTTTTGAGGTATCCGGGAAGCCTTCATTGTGGCCGCCTGGGAAGGTGATCGTCGAGCGCACGTCTTCATTCACGAGCGACGGGTCGCGCATGAGGATTTCGTTGGCCTTGTCGCGGTTACCGATCCACATTTCGTTCGGAGCCTCGGAACACCAGCTGAATGTCTTTTTAGAACCGGAGATTTCCAGCGACATGCGGTTTTTACGGCCAGCCGAAACCTGCGATACGGTGATTACCCCTTTGTTTCCATTGTCGAAACGGAGCAATACGTTGGCGTGGTCCTCGGTATTAATAGGTACATCGGCGTAGTCTTCCGGTTGCAGCAGTTTGCCCGAGTAAGTCTCAACGGCTTTCAAAGGCTTTTTGCGGGTTTTGTGAACGGTGTTGAAGTCCGCTAGAACGGCAACGGTTTTCAGGCCGGTAATGTATTCCAGAATGTCCATCAGGTGGGAGCCGATGTCCGCGATTGCGCGTGAATCGCCGGATTTGTCCGGTTCGAGGCGCCAGTTATAGTCGGTGTTGTAGAACAGCCAGTCTTGCAGATAAGAACCGATGAAAGAATAAATCTCGCCCAGTTCGCCTTTTTCACGCATCGATTTCATCTGACGCGCCAGTGGGTAATAGCGCAGGTTGAAGTGAACTGCATTCACCAGCCCGGTTTTCGCAGCCAGCTCCACGAGCTCTTCTGCTTCTGCGAGGTCTTTCGCTAGTGGTTTTTCACAAATCACGTGTTTGCCGGCGAGCAATGCCGCTTTCGACTGTGAGTAGTGCAAAAAGTTAGGTGTACAAATGTGGACAGCCTGAATGTCGTCTTGTTTCAACAGTTCGTCGAACGTGTAGGAACGTGCAATGCCAAGCGCATCAGCTTTCTCCTTGGCCAGTTCTGCGGTCACTTCGCAAAGTGCGGCAACTTCTACATTAGGAAGACGTCTCAGTGCTTCAATGTGTGCGGGACCAATGAAGCCTGTTCCGACAACGCCAACTTTGATTTTGTTCATAAATGGGTATGGAATGATTAGTGAAAAACAGTCCGCTTTCGCGGGTTAAATTGAGATGTACAGTAAATTGAAATGCGTATTCAGGATCAGAAATCCGTCCATTTCGTCTCCGTCTTGTTGGAAGCAATGACGGCGTCGATGAACTTCATACCTCTCAGACCATCCTGTGCAGTCGGGAAATCGTATACCGGATCGGCCTTTTTGCCTTCCCAGTAAGCCCTCACGTGAATGGCGAAGTTGCGGTATAGATTGGCGAAGGCCTCGAAATAGCCCTCGGGGTGGCCGGCGGGGATGCGGGTATGCACCTGCGCGGCTTTGGAAAGGTTGCCCACGCCTGTGCGGATAATGCGTGTGCCCTGGTTGGTTTTGTGGATCAGCGTGTTAGGCTCCATTTGCTTCCATTGAAGGCCGCCGGTTTCCCCGTACACGCGGATATTGAGGTCGTTTTCCTCTCCATTGGCGATCTGGCTGTTTTGCAGGATACCTTTCGCACCATTGTTGAAGCGAAGCAAAATATTGGCGTCATCATCCAGCAAACGGCCTTCTACAAATATCGTAAGGTCGGCACAAATCTGAGTGATTTTGAGGCCGGTGATGTATTCGGCCAGGTTTTCGGCGTGTGTACCGATGTCGCCCAGACCTCCGGCAGCTCCTGATCGCTTCGGATCGGTGCGCCATGCGGCCTGTTTGTTGCCGGTAACCTCCACCAATGTAGCCAGCCAACCTTGCGGATATTCCACAATTACCTTCCTAACTTCTCCAATGGCGCCCGAGGCGATCATCTGGCGCGCCTCCTTTACCATAGGGTAGCCGGTGTAGTTATGGGTGAGGCAGAATACAAGGCCGGTTTTTTCCACCACCGAAACGATTTCTTCAGCTTCTTCGGTATTCAATGTAATCGGTTTATCACACACGACGTGGAAGCCGTTTTCCAGGGCAAGCTTGGTAGGCGCGGCGTGTACGTGGTTAGGCGTAACGATGGCAACAAAATCCATGCGTTCCCCTTCCGGTAGTTGCTTTTCTTTCAGGATCATCTCCTCAAAGTCGTTATAAACCCTGTTTTCAGGCAGATATAGCGCTTTCCCGGTTTCCTTAGACTTGGCAGGATCGGAGCTGAAAACTCCGCAAACCAGCTCAATTTCTCCATCCATGATCGCTGCACGGCGATGGACCCCACCAATAAATGCATCCAGGGACCCGCCTACCATGCCCATTCTGATCTTTCTTGACATTCCAGTTGGTTTAAGGTTTTTGAAATAGATTATACAGATAAGAAAGAGTAGCGTAGAAGACTCTTACTTCTCACAAATATAAATTTAAGACATAAAAAACATTGCTTAGGAATAGTGAAAAGCAGTAGAATTCCCGGGAGTTTGTTTTTTTTGTGAAAATCTTTGAATAAAAAAGTATCCCGAAATCAATCATCTAATTCAAATAATCAAACCCATTTAGTCACATGTCCCAATCAGTTAACAGCGGAAGGCTCTTCAATGCAAGTTGTTTTGCGCTCATAACCACTGCATTCTCATTCAGTATCCGTGCAGGGATTCTGCCCCAGCTGGGCACCGAGTTTAACCTCACGGCCGAGCAACTGGGCTTTATCAACTCGATGTGGTTCTTCGGGTTCCCGCTCGCGATGATCATCGGCGGGCTCGTTTACCACACCATCGGCCCGAAAACAATCATGCAGGTGGCATTCGTTTGTCACGCGATTGGTATCATCATGACGATTTATTCGGGCGGCTACACCGGTCTTTTGATTTCCACATTCCTTATCGGCGTGGGTAACGGCTGTACTGAGGCTGCTTGTAACCCTATGATTGCGGATTCTTACGAAGGTCTGCAAATGAGCAAAATGCTCAACCGCTTCCACATGTGGTTCCCAGGCGGTATCGTGGTGGGGTCCCTGATCTCGAAATTCATGACCGATGCCAACCTGGGCTGGCAGGCGCAAATCTGGGTGATCCTTATCCCGACCATTATTTACGCATTCCTTTTCTGGGGACAGGCATTCCCTAAACCACACGTGGATGGTGTAACTTCAATTGGAGAGAACCTGAAAGCAATGGCTTCGCCGCTGTTTATTTTCATCTTCGTTTGTATGGCATTTACCGCCATCAGCGAGTTTGGTCCACAGCAATGGACAGGTTTGATCATGAGTAAGAGCGGTGCAAGCCCGATGCTGATCCTGGCGTTGGTGACGGGTTTGATGGCGATCACGCGCTTCTTTGCGCACCCGATCGTGGCGGCATTAGGCCAAACCGGGATTCTTTGGGGTTCTTCGATCCTGGCCGCAGCCGGTATTTACCTGTTCAGCACAGTAACTGGCCCTGCGGCATATGCTGCGGCTGTGATCTTCGCCATGGGTGTGGCGTTGTTCTGGCCAACCATGATCGGTTTCGTGGCTCAGAACGTGCCTTTGAGCGGTGCATTGGGGATGTCGATCGTCGGTGGTATCGGAATGTTCTCGACGGCCATCTGGCAGCCGGTAATCGGTAAATGGCTGGATGATGCCAAAGCTGAGAAACTGGCGGCCGGTCTTACAGGCGATGAAATGGAGTTGGCAGCCGGGCAGGCGACGCTAAGTACCATGGTGATGTTCCCCGCATTGCTGATCGTCGCATTCGCTATCCTGTATTTCTGGATGAAAGGCCGTAAAACAGTAGCTACTTCTTCGGCAGCAGTTCACTGATAAGTGGTATATCAAACAAAAAGGGCGCTTCATCGGCGCCCTTTTTGCATTATGGAGTATTTTAAAATTGCTATTTCAGCTTCACGATCGTCACGCCCGCGCCACCGCGGTCCGCATGCTCGTCGTACATGCCCGCTACCTGCTTGTACCCGCGCAGGTGGTTGCGTACGAGCGTGCGCAGGATGCCGTCGCCCTTGCCGTGCACAATGCGGAGCTCGTCGTAGCCGAGCATGATGGCATTGTCCATAAACTGGTCTACCATCCCCAATGCTTCCTCGCCGCGTTTTCCACGCATATCGAGGTTGAAACTGAAATTGAGCATCCGCTCGTTCATGTCCACACCTTTGGAAGTCGTTTTCAGTCCTTTTTCACCGGTTGCGGCCCGGTAGGCTTTACGCGAGACTTTTTCGAGACGGTTCAACTTCACATTCGATTTCAGATCGCCAATGCGGATTTCGGCGTCCTTGCCTTTGATCGAAAGCACTTCACCAATGGCCGTCTGCCCGCTGATACGTACATAGCTGCCCGGCGTAATGTCGCCGCTTTCCGGTTCGTATTCTTCTTCCTCGGGCTGCTTTTCGGTTATTTCGGCCAGTTTCAGGTTGTTTTTACCAAAGTTTTCAAGGGTAGTCCTTACCGTTTTGGTTTTTTCCTTTTCAGCCTTGTTCTCCTTGATTTCGCGGATTGTATTTTCAATCAACTGGTTCGCATCCGAAAGTAGGTTCTTGGCTTTCTGCTTAGCCTCATTGACGATCTTCTTCTCGTTGTTTTCGAGTTTCTCCTTCAATGCGGTATAATCGGCGACCTGCTTGGTCAGTTTCCGCTCCTTGATACCGATCTCGATGTTTTTTTCCGCAAACACGCGTCGTTCGATATCGAGCTCTTTCAGCAGCTTTTCAAAATTCACCTGCTGCGTTCCCAGCTTTTCCTTGGCACGAGCGACCACCGCCTTCGGTAATCCGATTTTCGAAGCAATTTCAAATGCAAACGAACTGCCCGGCCTGCCGATTTCCAGTTGATAGAGCGGTTCCAGGTGTTCGCCGTCGAAACGCATAGCGCCGTTTACCAACCCTTCGGTCTTGTCGGCAAGCACTTTCAGATTGGTATAATGCGTATTGATCATCCCGAATGCACCCGACTTGGTCAGGTTTTCTAGAATGGCTTCGGCAATCGCACCGCCCAGGCCCGGCTCGGTACCAGTACCGAACTCATCGATCAGGAACAGCGTCCTTTTGTTGGCCATGGAAAGGAAATGCCGCATATTGGTCAAGTGCGAGCTATACGTACTCAGGTCATTTTCCAGCGACTGTTCGTCACCGATATCGATGAAGATATTCTGGAAAAAGCCCATCGAAGAACCCTCGAGCATGGGTACGAGCAACCCGCATTGGAACATATACTGAATCAATCCCACAGTTTTCAATGCGACCGATTTACCACCCGCATTCGGCCCGGAAACGATCAGGATGCGTTGTTTTTCCTGCAATTCGATATTGAGCGGAATTACCTTCTTGCCCTGCTTCTGGAACGACAAATGCAGCAGCGGGTGCCGCGCCTCGCGCCAGTCGATAAACTGGCGGTTTTCGAACGGAGGATTAATCGCCCCCATTTCGCCGGCTAATCTTGCTTTGGCACGCAGAAAGTCCATTAACCCCAGGAAACCATAGGCCTTCTGCAAATCGGGTACGAACGGACGGATATAGGCAGTCAATTCAAGCAGAATGCGGTTGATTTCGCGGCGTTCTTCATATTCGAGTTCACGGATCTCATTATTGGATTCAAAAACATCCGTAGGTTCGATAAAAACGGTCTGGCCTGTCGCTGATTCGTCGTGGATAAACCCGCGTAGCTTCCGTTTGTGCTCGGCGGCAACGGGAATTACCATACGGCCGTTGCGGACGGTCAAAGAGACATCGTCGCCGATCCATCCATTGCTTCTGGCCGATTTCAAAATCGTATCCAGCTTTTTACGGATCCCGGCTTGCTCGGAGATCAGTCGCTTGCGGATGCGCGACAATTCCGGTGAGGCGGAATCGCGGATCTGTCCACGATCGTCGATAATTCGGTCGATGGCGTCTGTAACGGCCTTTTCTACCTTGATCGTTTTAGCATACTCGCCCAGAATGGGGAATGCGTCGGCCTCCTGGCTTTCGAAAAAGCGCAGGCAAAGCCGGATCGTGAGCAACGACACTTTCAAGTCCGAAAACTCGGGCTGTGTGAGTAGCATCCCTTCAATGGCAGCACGCTTCAAATAAGGGGTCGCGTCGATGTAGTTCTGGGAAGGGAAATTCTCGCCCAGTTCGAGTATGCGCTGCATTTCGGCTGTCTGGCTTACCAGCTTCTCGACCATGCCGAAATTCTCAGAAAACCGGATCTTTTCAACATAGTTCTGGCCTAGAGAGCTGATACAAAGCTCTTTCAACCGGTCCCTCAGCTTGTCGAATCCCAGTTTTTGTTCTAATGTATTGGGGTAAAGCATTTTTAATGGCTATCGGCTGTCGGCAATCGGCCGTCAGCACTGTAATTAAATGGCTATCGGCTGTCGGCAATCGGCCGTCAGCACTGTAATTAAATGGTTATCTGCTACCGGCAATCAGCCGTCAGCACTGTATTAAATGGTTATCTGCTACCGGCAATCGGCCGTCAGCATTGTTAATGATGTAAATTTTGAACTCTAAGCAGCCGACTGCCGATAGCCGATAGCCGACTGCTGTTCTAAAACACGTTTCGTATCTCCTCTTTAAGCACCTTCAACGCATGCGTCGACGGCTGGACTTCCTTCTCGATTACGTGTGAAAAAACTTTCTTGGCCAGGTCTGCGGCCGGGGCGTCGGCGCTGACTTCTGCCGCAGCCTGGTTCACAATCGCCACAGTTTCGTTCATCGCGTTCACGATCTGTTCCCAGGCATGGGTACTCACGTAGAGCTGTTGGGCCACATTGTGGTTGTATTCCTCTCTGATTTCGTGCAGGATGATCTGCTGGAGTTCCAGCGCGCTGATCGCCGAAGGTACCAGTCGAAGTAACAGGTTATTAGGGGTAATACGTTCCAGGAACAGGCACATACGCTCATACGCCTGCAAACGCAGCGGCAATGTGACTTCGATGTTTTTGCTGCGGATATCCCAGCGCTGTTTCTCAAATATCTTGTTGGCGACAGTCGTAATGGTGAGGTACATGCCAAATGTCACGATAACGCCGAGTGCCAGAATTGCCAATATCCAGATATATTCCATGTTGTGAAATTGTAATTTTATGCCAAAATGAGGCACAAAATTAAAGGATTAGCCGCATTTGGCAGATATTTATTTCAAAACGCGAATGGAACGGCGGCAGTTTGCGTTAACTGGTTTATCGCAATCAAGAATAATGAGCAGGAATGGATAACCCGATTCAACTAACCGAAGCAGCAAGGCAGGAAATCAGGACGACACTGGAAGCCAATAAAATTCCGGATACCTACGGACTCCGGGTAGGGTTAAGAGGGGGTGCGTGCAGCGGATCTTTTCTGCTTGGGTTCGACACAGCCACAGAGCATGACCAGACATACCTTATCGAGGGAATTAAGGTACTCATAGACAGACGCCATCTGATGTACGTGATCGGCGTATCGGTCGACTTTGAGGAGGGGGCGAACGGCAGCGGTTATACGGTTTCTGCCGCTGAAAAACTCAAATAAGTATTTTGATCAATCTTCAACGGTTACATGCTTCCAGTTCTCTCCTGAGCGGATACGGTTGAGCTGGGTATGCGTAATCCCAAACTGCTTCGCGATCATTTTCAAACGGTTGTTATCGTTTTTCAAAAGCTTTTTGATGATTCGCACTTTGCTTTCCGTCAGCTTGTAATTTTTGGTGCGGCGCGGAATCACCCGGTTAATGAACGCAGGGTTTTCACGATTATGGTCGATCATTTCCGCCTTCGTAACCCATTTCAGATTTTCGTAGTGGTTATTCTGCTTATCGAAATCCAGGTGGATCACGAAGTTATGGTCCGCGTCCGGTTTTTCCACGAAATGCTCAGCTACAAGCTTGTGTACGTAGCGGTTGATCGTCTTGCCGCCTGCTACGCGGATGTTTAATGATCTATATCCTTGAATGACAGATCCTTTGATTACAACACCTTCCTTAGGGTTGTTCTGAAAACTTTTCAATCTGCCATAGTTGGATACTTCGTAATGGGGAGCGTTCTCGATCTCGTCGAATATAATTTTTGCCCACTTTTCGTTCCAGAAGCTCCGGCTTACATTTGATTCATTCATTTTGATAAAAGCTATTATTATAGTTTCTTAACGTTGTACAGTTGATCATGCCTCCTAACCCCTTGCGGGAATCGGGAACGATCTTTTGGTGTTTCGAAAGTGTGTGTGGCTGCTGCGAATGCCGCGACGGTAATGCCGTTTTGCAGCCCTGTTTGTTTATTAAATTGATTTGGCATGAAACGTACACTCATTATAGGAGCGACTTCCAATCCTTCCAGATACGCTTACCTGGCAGCACAGAAACTCAGGCACCATGGTCATCCCATTTTACTCATCGGACGCAGGAAAGGTTTTGCATTAGGAGAGGAAATCAACACAGACAAAACTGACTGGAAAGATGTAGATACCGTCACGCTGTATATCAATCCGAGCCACCAACCTGAATACTACGATTACATCGTTTCTCTAAATCCTAAACGCGTTATCTTCAACCCTGGTACAGAGAATCCTGAATTTAAGGATATTTTAATTGATAAAAATATCATACCAATAGAGGGATGCACTTTGGTAATGCTGTCGACCGGACAATTCTAGTCTGGCGACTTACCACCTGATCAGCGCTGATGCCCAGGTAAATCCACTTCCGAACGCTGCAAGACAAACCAGGTCGCCTTCTTTCACTTTTCCGGTCTCCCAGGCTTCCGTCAGAGCGATAGGAATGGAGGCGGCCGTGGTATTTCCGAAACGTTGTAAGTTATTGATAACCTGTGATTCGGAGAGGCCGAGCTGCTGCCGGACGTAGTCGCTGATCCGGATATTTGCCTGGTGCGGAACGAGCAGATCAATATCACCTGCCGTATAGCCATTAGCCTCCAAGGCCTCCTGGATTACCTCGCCAAAGCGCACGATCGCGTGTTTGAAAACGGCATTACCGTTCATATAAACGTTGTGTCCACCACCTTCGATCACCTCCTGGCTCACCGGACGACCTTCGCGGCTGCTGCCCGGATCTTTTACAAAGAGCTCCTCGGCAAACCGGCCGTCGGCATGGAGGTGTGTAGATAATATACAATGTTGGGGATCGTCCGTGGCGGAAACCACCGCTGCTCCGGCCCCGTCCCCAAAAATTACCGCCGTATTACGTCCCGCCGTACTCTTGTCGATCCACGAGGACTGAATTTCCGAACCTACCACGAGCGCCGTCTTGTACATGCCGGATTTGATGAACTGGTCGGCAATGGAAAGCGCATACACAAATCCCGAACATTGCTCGCGGATGTCGATCACCGGTTTGCCGTCCATGCCCAGTTCGCGCTGCATCAGAAATGCGGAGCCCGGGAAAAAGTAATCGGGGGTAATGGTAGCGTACACGATCACGTCTATGTCATCAGGCGTAAGACCGGCCCTTTCGAGCGCTTGCCGTGACGCCGCGGCAGCCATGCTGTAATTGGTGTCTTTCCCGTACTCGAAATAACGACGTTCCTGAATGCCGGTCCGCTCGCGGATCCATTCATCGGAAGTTTCCATCCACTGGGTGAGGTCGTCGTTGGTGATGATATTGTCAGGAACGTAAAAGCCTAAGCCTGTAATGCGGGAGAATGCCATGCTAGTGGGGACGGTTCAAAAACTGCTGAGGGTTAAAGGCAGAACAGAACGGTATTTAATGCTAAAATGATAATAATAAGCAACATACGTTGCCGGAAAGACTGCAAAAATGCAAAAAAAAGTCTTCCGTACCAATTAGGCCTGCTTTTTCCTAAGGTTAGCCGCGATGGAAAGTAGTACGTAAACGATCAGTATTGCCGGGATAGCCAGGAATTTCAACGTTGCAAGCAAAACGATTGTGACACCGATCAGGATGAAGCGAGCCTCATTGCCCTGCCATCCGAAATTCTTGAATTTCAGCGCAATCAACGGGAGCTCCATGACCAGCGCATACGACATTACTACGCTCAGGATGAGTAAGTTATTGGTATTAATAATAATGTTTTTCCAGACTTCGCTCTCCGTATGAACAATCAATGGCAACGATGCGATCAGCATTGCGTTCGCGGGTGTGGGTACGCCTATGAAGGAATCGGATTGCCGCGGGTCGTTGTTAAACTTGGCCAGGCGGATTGCCGAGAAAATGGCAATGATGAAGGCAGGATAGGCTTTCCAGATGCCGAATAGATCGGGAATACTTTGCATGAGCAACTGGTACATGATAATCGAAGGCAGTACGCCGAAGGTAACCACGTCGGCCAGTGAATCCAGATCGCGGCCGATAGGGGAGGTTACTTTAAGCAGGCGGGCGACAAAGCCGTCCAGAAAGTCGAATACCAATGCGACGCCGATGAGCACACAGGAAAGCAGCAGGTTGTTGTGGAATGCTTCCACCACGCCAATGCAGCCGCAAAGCAAATTGCCGCAGGTGAGCGCATTGGGGATGTTGCGACGGATCATAAGAGCTATTGGAAGAAGGGATTGTTTCTTTTCTCAAAACCAATGGTGGTAGGTTCCATATGGCCGGCGTACACGGTATAATCGTCCGGCAAGGTGAACATTTGCTCGCGAATGCTCCGTAGTAATGTAGCATGGTCACCACCAGGGAGGTCGGTACGCCCGATGCTCATGCGGAACAGCACGTCGCCACCAATGACGAATTTTGCAGCATCGTTGACCAATGCAACATGGCCGGGCGCGTGGCCAGGCACGAATATGATTTTCAGGGATGTATTGCCAAATTCGATGGTTTCGCCCTCTTTGATAAAGCCGTCGATCTCGGGCTCTTCAAATGCTGAAAAGCCGTAGTTGGAGGCATAAGTTTTGACAGCCTTTAACAGGGGTTCATCCAGCTTGTGCAGGACAAACGGGATGCTATATTTCCTTTTGAGAGCCGCCACGCCTAATACGTGGTCGATGTGTGCGTGGGTATTCACGATCTGCACAGGTTTCAGGCCGTGTTGTTGCACAAAATCGGTGAGTTCGTTTACTTCCGAACGGTCGTAGCAGCCGGGATCGATGATGATCGCCTCGCCCGTCTCGTCGTATAGGAGATAAGTATTTTCAGAAAATGGGTTAAATACAAATGTTTGGACCTGTACCATTCCGGTAGGGATATGTGGGTTATTGAATGGGCGCGAATTTACAAAACACTTTACAGTTCTTTGAACCGTGCTATAATGCGGTCGAAGTAAAATATGGTGGTATCCTTATAATCTGAGTCGGTTCCGGCATAAAACCATAGCTCGCCGTTGCTGTTGGCGGTTACGGTAATCGGTTGGCTGTCATTTGAATAGCTTATCAATGTGTAATATAGTGCGTTGGAATTGGTGCTGGCAATGCTCCCACTGAGCAGGACGGCTTTGCCCGGTTGCGCCACGGTACCTTTATCCAGATTGAATGTATAGGTCCCCGAAACCAGCTTCGTCAACGGCTCGTCCACGGATACGCCTGCTTTGAATGCGACCTTACCGACCACCGCTTCCGCCGTGTAATTAGATGCCAGATCGACTTGCAGCGTCATTCGATAGGATTTGCCTGGCTTAAATCCGGTGACGCGCTTTTTGAGATAGCTGAACATATTGCCTTTGGAATACCTCGACAGGATTCGGAAACCATATTGTGTCGTATCGAGGCCGCGTGGGAGCAGTGCGGTAGCGGCGACGGTATCCAGCTGGCTCGAATCGGCGGTTGCCGCGTATCCTGCATACCCCGGGATCCAACCATCCTCGCCCGCATCTCCCGTCTGAAAGTTGGAGTCGACGGTAATGCTCGCGTCGAGACTGTCTTCATTACAGCCCCACAATCCGGCAGCGGCCAGGACGGTTATCAGAATATATTTTTTCAAAATGGATAACAGTTTGCAAAGAGAACGAAAGACCCGGAAATATCTTTCCGCGTTGTAACTGGTAAAATTAAGACAGCGTTCACCAAAAGCCTATCCGACGAGAAAAATAGCCGGAATTTTATGCAAATCAGGCTTTTGTGCCTTCCATTTTCTGACGGGCATGGTCTTGATCAGCTCGTCTGGTGCAGTGACATTAGCGGCAATGCATAATGTCAGGTCAGGCGAGCATGCTTCTATCACGGCTTCCAGCAACTGGTTGTTACGGAAAGGCGTTTCCATGAATATCTGCGTCTGCTGATATTGCCTTGCATTTCTCTCGAGGTTTTGCAATGCTTTTTTACGCTGCACTTTATCGATCGGCAGGTAACCGTGAAACGCGAACGACTGCCCGCTCATTCCGGAGGCCATTAGAGCCAACAGGATGGACGATGGTCCTACCAATGGCACCACGCGTATCCCCAGTTCATGTGCCATGCGCACTGCCACCGCACCCGGGTCGGCGACGCCGGGGCAACCCGCTTCCGATATGATGCCGGCACTTTTTGAAAGGCTTCGCAGCGATGCAACTGTTTCCGTTTCGGGCGTATCCTTGTTCAGCTCGATAAACGTTAGCTCATCGATCACTTTGCCTAGTTTCAGACTGCTGATGAAGCGCCGGGCCGTTCGGATATTCTCCACGAAGAAAACATCCAGATGCTGCACGGCCTCTTTGATCTGTGGTGAGAGGACGTCGTTTTGGGTGCCTTCTGCCAGTATTGTGGGGATTAAGTACAGGGAAATCCCGGAATCGTTCATAGGTGTCTCATTTTTTCAATGCTTTCCAACCAAAAGTCCTGATTGTGAATCTACGGAGTAAATAAAATTATTTAATAAGTATGAAAAGACTATTATACATACCCTTGGTCCTGGTGTGGTTATTGTCTTGTAAAAAGGATAGTTTCAACGACCTTTCGCCCAATTATTCATTCGCGACGGTGTCAGGTATTTGGCATTCTGTCGAAGTTGAAAGGTCTTCGCTCGATAACAAAAGTACCTGGGAGCCAATTGACGCAGCCAAATCCGATTCGTTGATATTTCGTATCGACGGTGTGGTGCTCAATGCCGACGGCACGCCCCGGTGCTGCGCACCTGCCACGATGATCATCAATGGTACCCTTGTCGATGTAAAACCGCAAATTGCGTTACCCAATAACCCACAGTGCGAACTGCTGAACTGCATTACCTGTCCCACCTGGGAGATATCGATAAGCGATGATCAGCTTATTATAGCTACGTGCAACTCGCCCAGGATGAAATACGTCAGATAGCCGTATTCAGAAATTCCAGCAGGGTGCTGACAAACGCTTTCGGCTGTTCCGCCTGCACCCAGTGCCCTGCTCCCTCGATCGTTTTCAGTTGTGCATTCGGAAATAGGTCGAGAATGCCTTCCAGATCTTCATCCAGTATATAATTAGAATTGCTTCCCCGCATAAACAACGTCGGCGTTTCGACCGGATGGTCGGATTTAATCTGTGCGCCCACATTGGCCATGTCGGTTGTGAGCAATGGCAGGTTGAAGCGCCATGCGAATCCGCCGTCTTCCTTTCTGTAAAGGTTTTTCAGCAAAAACTGCCGCACGCCCAGCAGCGGCTCGTATTCACTCAGTAGTTCATCGGCCTGGTTTCGGTTTTCTATTTCATCAATGGGAATGGCATTCAGGCCTTTCAGGATTTTAGTATGGTGAATAGGGTAGACCTTGGGGCCGATGTCGACGACCACGAGGGCCTCGAAGGTATCCGGATAGGTCACCGCATACTCCATCACTGTTTTTCCACCCATCGAATGGCCGATCAGGATCGGGGATTCGATATGTTGTTGTTCCAGAAACTCCTTCAAGTCGGCCGCAAGCGTCGGGAAGTTCAATGGGCCTTCGTGCGGAGAGCGTCCGTGGTTGCGCTGGTCGACCAGGTAAACGCGGTAACCTTGTTCCGAAAGCGTTTTCCCAATGGTAAGCCAGTTGTCGAGAAAACCGAAAACACCGTGAAGGATAACCAGCGGCTCGCCTGTTTCCCCTATTTGTTTGAAATTGAGTTGCATAGTTTAGTTCAATGTAATACTTCGGCTGTCGGCAGTCAGCTGTCAGCTATTTATTTCAACCAGCCGAAAGCCGAAAGCCGAAAGCCGACTGCCGAAAGCCAATAACCACGCAAAGGTTGTAAGTATTTCCGGGAAGGAAAAAAATCCCGGCTTTCTAAAATTTAACAATTTGTTAAACACCGGTTACGACCTGGTACAATAATTGCTGGCCTGATAGATAAAAAATCTTTTTTTCTGCCTCCAATCTGCTCTTCAAAAGCCTTTGGCCCTTCTCGGAATTTGTTAATGATTTGATAAAATAAAAAATATTGAAGTATTGGTGCACGAATCTGCATTATTTCAATAGATCAGTCAGTTACGAAGACTAGTATTGCATTTTAGTAGGATTTAGCCTTTTGTTTGTGAATGTAAAAAGCTATTATTTTGCATCAATTATTCATCCTCCTTGAATGAATCCGCTAGTATTCTTACAAACCAAATCACCAAATTTATGAACGGGAAAAGTTTACTCTTCCGGGCGGTGTGCCTCGCGGTTACCGCATTTCTATTCTCTCTATTTGGACCGACGGCGCAAGCTCAGGTTACTTCATCAGCAATTACGGGACGTGTTGCAGACGGCAAGGGCGAGGTGCTTCCGGGCGCCACGGTCGTCGCGATACACGAACCATCGGGAACAAAATACGGCTCGGTAACCAACGAGCAGGGGCTTTACACGATACCCGCGGTGCGCGTCGGTGGACCTTACAAAGTGACTGTTTCTTTCGTGGGTTTTAATGAACAATCTCAGGAAAACATTTTTGCTAACCTCGGTACGGCGGCCAACGTCAATTTCGAATTGAAAGACGGTTCCACCGACCTCGCGGAAGTGATTGTCACCGGTGCAGGAAGCGATATTTTCAGCTCCGACCGTACCGGTGCCGCTACCACTTTCAACAAAGGTCTGATCACGAGCCTGCCTACACTCGGACGTACGCTGAACGACATTACCAAGTACAATGCTTACAGCAACGGCCGCTCTTTCGGCGGGCAGGATAGCCGTTACAACAACTTCACGATCGACGGTTCGGTGTTCAACAACGGTTTCGGTCTCGGTAACGAGGCGCAAGCGGGTGGTCGTACGGGCTCTACGGCGATTTCTCTCGATGCGATCGAAGAAGTACAGATCAACATCGCCCCTTACGACGTACGTCAGTCGGGCTTCGCGGGTGCGGGTATCAACGCGGTAACGCGCTCAGGTACCAACGAATTCTCAGGTTCGGCATTCCATTTCTTCAAAAACAAGAGCCTGGCAGGAAAGAAAATCGATGGCAGCGACATTACAGTTGCTAAGTTCAATGAAAAAACAACTGGTTTCCGTCTGGGCGGCCCGATCATCAAGAACAAATTGTTCTTCTTTGTGAATGGTGAATTCGTAAAACGTTCCAGTCCGGCGCTCGACTACGTGCTTAACCGCGGCCAGGGATCCGGTGGCAACATTTCACGTACTACATTGGCGGATATGCAGGATCTCGCGTCGTTCATGAAAGAGAAATTCCAGTATGACGTGGGTGCCTTGGACGGCTTCAACAACGAGAACACCAGCAAGAAATTCCTCGGCCGTATCGACTACAACATCAGCGACAAGCATAAGTTGACATTGCGTTACTCGCACCACGATTCGGATTCGGACGTATTGATCAGTCAGTCCAGCAGCTCTAATACCGCAGGTTTCGGTAACCGTACCAACTCGTCTTTGGCAATCTCTCCCCAGAATACAGGCTATATTATCCAGGACAATACCCGTTCATTCGTAGCGGAATTGAATTCGAACTTCGGCGGTAAATTTGCCAACAACCTGATCGCTACTTACAACAAGCAGATCGAAGACCGTAAATACAAAGCGCCGATCTTCCCGACGATCGAAATCCAGAAAGACGGATCTACCTATACTACCATCGGTTCCGATCCATTTACGCCTAACAACCGTCTGGATTACGCGACTTTCAACATTACCGACAACCTGACTTACTTCGCAGGAAAACACACTTTCACAGTGGGTGCGTCATACGAGCACTTCAAGTCGAACAACCTGTTTTTCCCGACTTCAAACGGCGTTTGGGTGTTCAAATCGATCCAGGATTTCAAGAATGCAGCTAATGCATACCTTGCCAATCCTAACCTGACAACCGCTCCTGATACCGTAGTTCGTTTCAACTACCGTTATTCATTGCTTCCGGGCGGTGCTGCTCCGTGGCAGACATTCAAAACACAGACTTTCAGCTTGTACGCGCAGGATGAATTCCAGGCTACGCCTAACTTCAAGCTTACCGCTGGTCTCCGCGCTGATTTGATTAATATGCCAAATACATCCAAGCAGTATTATAACCCTGTTGTGGATACCATTGTGTTCAGATCGCCGAATGGTGACCCTTACAATGTGAATACAGGTAATGTTCCAAAATCACGCATTTACCTTTCTCCACGCGTAGGTTTCAACTGGGATGTAAAAGGCGACCGTACCACGCAGGTACGCGGTGGAACCGGTTTGTTCCTTTCCCGAATTCCTTACGTGTTGATCTCGAATCAGTTGGGTAATAACGGGGTGAACTCCGCAACGGTTGCGGGAGCCAATACTACCGCATATCCTTTTACACTCGACCCATCGCGCTACAACCCCGACCCTAAAGACACCAAGCCGCTTAGTGGCTACCAGGTGAACGCATCGGATGAAGACCTGAAATTCCCGCAAATCTGGAAGAGCAACATCGGTATCGACCAGCAATTGGGCTGGGGTATAGTAGCTACTGTTGAAGGTATTTTTAACAAAAATTACAACTCGCTCCGCTACATCGACGTAAACCTGAAAGCACCGAATGCGCAGTTTACAGGTCCTGATACCCGCGACCGTTTCCCGGCTTCCGGTCTTAGCGGTGGTGCGGCAACGGCAGCGCGTCTGATTTCAAGTCAGGTTTCAAACACGTACGTGTTGACCAACACCAACAAAGGTTACTCTTACTCTTTGACCGGTAAACTCGAAAAACCTGCTACTCGCGGCTTCGGTGGAATGGTAGGTTATACTTACGGTATGGCTAAGGACATCGCGTCGGTTTCTTCTACCGTAGAAGGCAACGTTCCGGGGGTTAATGGTCTGAACTACCTCGACCTGGCTTACTCGGGTAACGACGTTCGTCACCGCTTTGTAGGTTATGTTTCTTACCGTAAAGAGTATGGTGGTAAATTCGGTGGTGCTACGATGGTAACATTGGGTGGTGTATCTTCAAGCGGTACTAAAATCTCTTACATCAGCTCTACGGATATGAATGGCGATGGTCAGAACAACGACCTGATCTTTGTTCCGAACAAAGCGACCGACATTACTTTCCAGACTTTGACTACTACTGCGAACGGCAAAACTTACACATTCTCACCAGAGCAGCAGACAGAGGCATTCCAGAAATACATCGACAACCATCCTTATCTGAAAGAAAGGAAAGGCAAATATGCAGAGCGTAATGGTGGTGCTTATCCTTGGTTGACCCGTTTTGATATCACCGTGGAGCAGGACTTCTACGTGAAGGTGGGCAAGAAAGACAAGAAGAACATTATCCGTCTGCGTGCCGATATCTTCAACGTAGGAAACATGATCAACGACAAATGGGGTGTAGCTAACCAGGTGACGGCTTCGTCCAACAGTACGCAGTCTAACCCGCTTAACTTCGCCAGCGTAACCAAAGAAGGTGTGCCTACCTACCGCATGGGTACGCAGGTGGTGAATGGCGAAACGATACTGGTGCGTGATGCATTCGTGAAATCGAGAACGATTAACGACGTGTGGCAGGCGCAGTTGGGTATCCGTTATATCTTTAACTAAGAATAGCAAGCCTTCTGACAGCAACGAGCCCGCGGTAATGCGGGCTCGTTTTTTTGTAGAATGTCACCCTGAGCGCAGTCGAAGGGCATGTGGGACGGCTCCGTACTGACTGTCTTCGACCGCCGGGCGGCCCCGTCCGCTCAGACTGACATCTTACTCTTCCTCCCTTCAATCCTCAATCCTTCTTATAAAAAATGCTCTGCACAAGGATCGGATTGTCAGTACAAATAATATCCGGCCCGCCTGAATCCCGGATCTTTTGATACAATGGCCTCGATTCTGCGACTTGCAGCGTGTCAATATTGCCATTGGTGCCGAGCGAAGAGGTGACGTTCAGGTCGTGAATGCGTTGGTAAAATGCCCCTTCCTGCAATTCCCGAGGGGTGAGCGCAACAAGCTGCTCCAATGGTAGTCCCGATTGTTCGACGGCATCGATGTGGTCAGGACTATTGAATCCGACCGCGAGCATAAGCTGAGGGGCCAGTTGGTGCGCCAACTGTGCTTCTTTTAATGAATAGCAGATCAATACGGATTTGTAGAGGTTCCCGGTTCCTTGCAGCATTTTAATGGTTTGGGTAATGCTCGTTTCAGGCTTTTTATCGATAATCAGCACGAAATTTTTGCCGGCCGACCAGTTCAATACCTCCTGAAATGTGGGGATGGGGTGTTCCGTCATGGAACCATAGGGATCTTTTAACCTCAGTTTGCTGACTTCTTTCCACTTCTTTTTGCTCAGCAAGCCTTTCCCATTGGTTTTTAATGCGAGGTCATCGTCGTGCGAGATCACCAGCAGGCTGTCGGCGGTAGCACGGACGTCGATTTCCAGCAGCACGCAAGGGACTTTGGAATACGTCCGCTCGAAGGTGGCCATGCTGTTGCCCGGGTAGCCGTCTTCCGTGCCGCCCTGATGTGCCATAATCAATGGCGTGGTACGCTTGCCGGGTTTCAGGTAACTTTTCAGCGCATCGGCGTCTTTGAACTGGCATTCTCCCGATTGGCCGTAGGTAGTTTGTGAAAGTACGGCCAGCAGCAATGCCGCAAAGACCTGTCGTGTGTGGTTTCTCATGATGGATTTACATGGTTTGATTAGGTGTGGACGGGGCCCCGCCTGGACGAGTCGCGGACGGCTGCATCGCGGACGGCTGCGTCGCGAATGGCCGAGCCGTTGATAGCCGGATCCGTGATGGCGGAATCTCCTCCTTTTTCAGCCTTCAAAATCGATTCCACACCTGCGCGGTAGCCTTCGATGATCAGCCGGGAAATGTCTTCCGAATTGAAGTGCTGCAGGTCTAGGAAGAGCGGTGTCAGCGGCCTTACCACCGTCAGTTTCATGGGCTTGCCCCGCAGGTTTGAACGGTCGACGTACGACTCGGCCCATTGAATATTGTTGTTCACGATCTGGTTCACGGTAATATCCCTGACGCGCTCGATCAAAGTGATCAGGTTGCGCGTGTTAATGCCTTCCGGCTGGTAGAGCAGGGGAGAATGGCAGCCAATGAGGATAATCTCCGTCGCGCCGTCCTCGATGGCCTCGCGTATGGGGGCGACCTCCCGCAAGCCGCCGTCGAGGTAAAGCTGGCCGTTGATCTCCACAGCCGGCATCAGCATGGGTATCGACGAACTGGCATACACAAAATCCACATAATGCGGGTCCTGGGTAGAAACGTATTTCATTTCCCCGGTTTCGATATTCACGGCCCCGGCCTTTACTTTAATGGGTGTATCGCGGAGGTAATCGTCGTTGAGGTGCTTACGGATAAGCTGGTGCAGTGGCGATGGGTCAACAATGCCATCGAAGCGGCTCATGAGCGTGTTCATCCCCAGCATGACCCGGGAGCGCAGCGTAGAAATATCCTGTGGTTGGGTGATATTCTTGATCCAGAATTCGAGCAGCTTGCGGCCTGCGAGTGGCCAGTCTATCTTCTTATTTTCGGCCATTTGCTTGCCGGTTTCATTCGCCAGGAAGGTGGCGTTCAGTGAGCCTACGGAAATTCCGTAGACCATTTCAGGCTCGAAGCCGTTTTCCAGGATTGCCTGGATTACACCTACCTGAAATGCTCCTTTCATGGATCCGCCGCCGAGAACGAGTGCTTTCATATCGACTGGTTTACGTGGTTTAGTTTGTACTTCGGCCTTACGCCGTCGGCTTTCGGGCGTTTCAGGCCGCTTTGCCTTTGTCCAATTCTAAACATTTTCGGTTTAAAATTGATGTAAACAGAAGATTTTATTCCAAATTTGAAGATCAGAGTTCAGAGGGTTAAACGAACATATTCATAATCTCATGCCCCTGTTCGCGTCCTTTTATTATCAGGAGGGACCTTTTAGCCCTCGTACATGAATATGACCCTTTCAATAAAGGATATCCAGGCTCCTATTGCGGATGAAATGAAAGCTTTCGAGCAGAAGTTTCGCCAGTTTATGAAAAGCGAAGTAATGCTTTTGGACCAGATCATGAACTACATCGTGAGGCGGAAGGGCAAACAGCTGCGCCCGATGTTCGTGTTCCTGTCTGCGGGAGTTTGTGGTGATATTGCCGAATCGACGTATCGTGGCGGTGCCATGATCGAGCTGTTGCATACCGCTACCCTCGTGCACGATGACGTGGTGGACGATTCGAATTACCGTCGCGGATTCTTCTCTGTCAATGCATTATGGAAAAACAAGATCGCCGTACTGGTAGGCGATTACCTCCTGTCACGCGGGTTATTGCTTTCGGTCGACCACGAAGAGTTCAAAATCCTGAAAATTGTTTCTACCGCCGTTCGGGAGCTCAGCGAAGGCGAGCTGCTGCAAATCGAAAAGGCGCGCAGGCTGGACATCAATGAGGAGGTTTATTATGAAATTATCCGACAGAAAACCGCTTCGCTGATCGCTTCATGCTGTGCGGTAGGGGCCAGCTCGGTAGGGGCAGCAAAGGAAGTAGTTGAAAAAATGCATGCTTTTGGCGAAAAAGTAGGGATGGCTTTTCAGATCAAAGACGACCTTTTCGACTACGGCGAGGACGAGATCGGCAAGCCACTGGGCATCGACATCAAGGAGAAGAAAATGACACTCCCGCTTATTTATGCCCTCAACCACGCATCCTGGCTCGAAAAACGCCGCATTATCAACATTATCCGTAACGAAAGCCACAAGCCCAACAAGGTGAGCGAGGTAATTGCATTTGTGAAAGAATCGGGCGGATTGCGTTACGCGCAGGAAGTGATGGAACGGTATGTAAAAGAAGCGCTCACGTTACTGAACGAATTCGCCGACTCGCCGCATCGCCGTTCGCTGGAACAGCTGGTTCAATACACGATTGAGCGGAGTAAGTAATGAGTGAATTAATTTTGAATGACCGAATGATTGAATGATTGAATAGTTTATTGATTCAGGTATTTGTATTTCAATCATTCAATCATTCAATCATTCAATCATTCAATCATTCAATCATTCAATCATTAACTTCTGACAGAAAATATATAAGTAAGTATAATAATATAACTAGCTTTTTAGTTATGTTTGTGTGCTCACTTAATGCTTTCTGTCATGAAAATATTTCTCACTATTTTTCTTCTTGCCGCCGGCCTTGGGCTGTCGGCCCAGCCTGTGGTACTCAGCCGCAAAGACACCAATGCAAAGCAGCTCTGGCATAACCTCGACGAGGATTACAAACGCCCCGATGGTACGCTGTTCGAAACGCCGTACAGTCTTCAGAAGGCCTTTCAGGATATTTACGAGGAGATTCTCGACGAAGAGAAATTAAAGGACCTTACTTTTTGGAATACCCTTTACCTCAACACCGATGGCAAGATCGACTATCTCGTATTCGAGGTGAGCAATGTGAATTTCCGGATGGCGGATCGTGAACAGGTTAATCCGGCCCTTGCCGATTCGGTTTCTGCGATCATTAAATCCAGAATTGCACCTCTCCTTACCCGCATTGTTTTTCGCAGGACTGCCGGAAGCAAAGCCATTATTACGGATTTTGTAAGTTTTCAACCGAAAATGCCCAAAGAGCCGCAGGCAAAAAAGGACAGCGTAGTGAATGGAATGGAGGAAGCGCTCGCGACGAAGGATACTTTGAGAGTCAAATCGTTGGGACTAAGCCAGAGTCTGCTCACCGCGATACCGGAGGTGGTATATCGCTTTCCAAATCTCGAACAGTTGTTTTTGGTGGATAATGATATTGAAACCATCGATTTGGATATGTCACGGCTGCCGAAGCTCCGGCACCTCGACCTGAGCAAAAATGTGCTGCGTGAAAACGGCATTACCATTAGTAAAAACAAATCCCTGCAACTGCTCAACGTGCAAAAGAACCTGATCCGCGACATCCCCCGGGCCGCCAGGAATTGCAAAGGACTGGAAACATTGTGGCTGGGGAACAACCAGCTGACAGATCTGACAAATGCCAGTTTCAGTAAATTGAAAAGCGTGAAGGACCTTAACTTTTACAAGGGTGAAGTGGCAGCGCTGCCCAAGGGAATCCGCAAAATGCGCCGGTTGGAAGTCCTGGATTTGTATTATAATAAACTCGAAACCCTGCCGAAATCGATTACGAAGCTGAAAAAGCTAACGCATCTGGCGGTTTCACATAATCAGATCACCGCATTACCGAGCCGCATCGACAGGATGAAAAGCGTGCATACGCTTTACGCCCATCATAATCATCTCAGCAAACTTCCCGAGCGCATTACGCGTATGAAGAAGCTGCGTATCGTGGATTTGGGTTATAACTGGCTGACGACATTCCCGGCGGAACTCGCATCATTTACCAACTTGGAGGAGTTGGATCTTTCTGCGAACAACTTCCCGGAGTTTCCTATACAGCTTTTGCAAATCCGCAAGCTCGACAAACTGCATTTACGCGGCAACCCGTTTTTAGGACAGGATGCCGAGCGTAAATACAGCGAGCAGTTGAGCCAGCTCAAAAAGAAGAATATCGAGGTGTTTTATTAAAGATTCCACCAATAGGTGAATTTCAAAACGATCGCGCGGTTCTTGACCCTGAAATTCTCGGGCAGGTAATTGTCTGTGTACACGATAAAAAGATCGGAAGCTGGCTTGTAGCGCCACTGCAAACGGGCATTCAGGTTGATATTGTCGGCCTGGTTGTTGTATTGCATGAATGTCGTGAAAAACAGGCTGTTGGTAAATGTCACATCTACGCGCGGGCCCACAAGCCAGAGCTGCGTGCGTTTCCAGGGTTCCGGAAGCCGGATGTCGTTATAGTTACCGGCCATGGTGATGGCTACGTAGGGCTGTACGCGATAGCCGAGTTCGGCTTTGAGGTTGTTGCGCTTGCCGTTCTGGTAATAGCCGCCCAGGATACCCGATGCGAGGTAAGTAAAGCGGTTTTGCGGCCCCGAAACAATGTCAAAACCAACGGCTTTCCAGTTGTGTTCGGTACCGGTTGCGAGCGTTGAGCCACCCAGGTTGGTAGGATCGAACGGGCGAAGCAGTCGCACGTAGTTGCTGGAACCCCACAGGGCGATTGTCGCGCGGTTGATGAAGTTGATATTATAGGACAAAATGAACTCGCGGTCGCTCATATCGAACTTTTTGTCCCAATAGGTATTGTCCACAAGTTTAGGTCCGTGGCTGATGATCTTGTTGTGTTTGATAAAAAACAAATAGGCGACATTGGGGCTGATCTTGTAATAACCCATCCGCACCGCATTGGGCACATAACCTACTTCCGCATTGTAATTCTTCCCTACATACTCATGCTGCCACTGCCATATCAGGTTCGCTTTGGTGAATTTCAGGTCGGCGGCATGTGTGAAATCGTCGGAGGATTTACCCGGCGTGAACGATTTCAGGAACATTACTTTTCCGGTCCAGAGGTTTTTGGCGCTCGCCAGGTTAAATTCCGCACCGATGTTCCGATTGTAACGGTTTGTGGCCGAATGCCTTTCCAGCATGTAATTCGTAGCGTCCTTGTTGACGAATATGAACCGCACATTAGAACGCGCCAGCAACTGGCGCTGCAATGCGAACACCGCATAATTGTTGTGGGGCGTCAGTGTGTCATTCGCGCCGGTTTGCACATCGAGCACACCGATACGCCAGTTTTTATTGATTTTCCCGCTCATTCTCGCGCCAAACTGGATCGGTACGCCCAGACCAATGCGCCGCGAGAAGAATGGCCGGATGGTAGCGTACCCGAAATTGGCGAAAAGGTCGGCGTTTTCAAGGAAGAATTGCCGGCGCTCGGGGAAGAATAGTTCGAAACGGTCGAGATTGGTTTGCTGCACGTCCACATCCACCTGCGAGAAATCGGGGTTAACGGTTAAATCCAGGTTGAGCGACGGTGTGAGCCCGATCTTCACATCACCTCCGATCGTAGGCTTGTATTTGGTAGGGAGGTCGTTCTGGTGGTCCTTGGTCATGCGCATCGCTGCGTAGGGGATCACCGAAATGTTCGGGCCGGGCGTAGGTGGAGGCGTGTCCCACACGAGTACGCCCGTGTATGCGAGCGATGCCGACGGAAACTGGCGCGGAACGGGCGCCCAGGACGATTTTTCGGAGATCGTCAGGTCCTGGCGGCTGAAATTGATCCCCCAGCGCGTAATGCCGGGTTTGTAACGGATACTTTTAAACGGAATAGCTGCTTCCCAGACCCATTTGTCGTCTTCGTTCTTCACCGAACTGACCCACTTATTGTCCCAGCTGAGATCGACGGTACCGCCGTCGCCCTGCTGGCCATCCCAGGGCGCGCCTGCCGCATTGGCACCGAATGAAAAGCCGTTGGTCTTATCATCAAACGTGTCCATGAAAAGCAGGAAGTTGTCATTCTTTCCGAATGCAAAATCGCGTTTGAGCGACTCGACGATCAACGAACCATTAACAGGCTTGTAGTTGACGACCAGGATGTAGAGGTTGTGTTTGTCATAACACAGTTTCACGTCCGTCAGCGCCTTGGAGAAGCTCGTGTCCATGGGCGTGATCATGAAAAAGTCTTTGGCAGTTTCGGCTGCCGACCACGCAGGATCGTCCGCTACACCATCGACTTTGATGGGTGAAGTGGCGGAATGGATGTGGTATTGGTAGTTTTCGTTCGGTTTCTGGGCAATACTTTGGAAAATGATGAAACAGAAAATGAAAGGGGTTAGGATAAAGGTACGTAGCACTTGGTCAAGGGATGTTTAGGAATATAAAAGGTTCATGGATACTCAGTTTCTGAACCAGCGGGAGTCTGCATAGAATGTCCCGAATGGTACCAGCGAAGAAAGAAACGACAAAGCGGACTTTTTGAACGACCAGCTTTTTTCTGTGGCAACCTGGATGAGCAGGAGCACAAAAAGGATGAAGAGGACACCGTGAGCCATGCCTGCGACGCGCACGGCCTGCGGAATTCCCGCAAAGTATTTAAGGGGCATTGCGACGCCCAGGAGTACGATAAAAGAAATGCCTTCAAGAAATGCAATGATGCGCAGGCGGCCTAATGCCGATTTGATCAGTTCGGATACCATAGGAAATCAGAATAGCGAAATACAATTTATCGGCAAAGATACACATCAAGCTCCTTGAAACGCAGGAAGTTCGAAAAAGCTTTTGCCCGGAAATATTACATTTTGGGTTTATGTAACTGATAGTTTCAATAAATTTTGTAAAAAGATATTTTTATAAAATTTTATTCTGAATAATATTTGTTTTAAGGCTAATAATTGCATTATTGTTAATATAAGCACCTTATTTCAATATTATGAAACTAATCTACCAAACATGGCTTTTCGTGTTCCTCTCCTGTTATTGTTATGCGCAGGGCCTGAAAGTGACCGGGAAGGTTACCGATGAAAAAGGGGATCCGCTGATTGGCGCTTCCGTTCTGGAAAAGGGCACCGGAAATGGCACGGTTACCGACGGAAGCGGCGCATACAGCCTTACAGTGGGCTATAATAATGCGACGCTCGTAGTAACCTACGTGGGTTACAACAAATTAGAAAGGGAGTTGAACGGCACTGCCAACCAGGATTTTGCGCTTGCCGACGCTACGGTACTGAATCAGGTGACGGTGGTCGGATCACGGAACCTGAATCGTTCTTCGGCCGACACGCCCGCGCCCGTGGATGTGATCGACATCCGCGAGGTAACGACCAAGCAAGGCCAGCTTGATGTGAACCAGCTTTTGCAGTTCGCGGCACCGTCTTTTAACTCCAACCGCCAGACGGGCTCCGACGGAGCCGACCACGTCGATCCAGCCTCGCTGCGCGGGCTGGGGCCAGACCAGACGTTGGTACTGATTAACGGCAAACGCCGGCATCAATCCGCATTGGTGAACCTTTTCGGGTCACGCGGGAGAGGGAATACCGGCACCGACCTGAATGCAATCCCGGCTGCCGCCATCGAGCGTATTGAGATATTGCGTGACGGTGCGGCGGCACAATACGGCTCGGATGCGATTGCGGGAGTGATCAACATTGTTTTGAAGGAAACGACCAACCAGCTGGCGGTGAATGCGAATGCGGGGATGTTCAAGGCGAAATATCGTTTTGATGATAAAAAGTTCGATGGGTTGAACTACAATATCAATGCAAACTACGGGGTGAAAATCGCGAAAAAGGGATTTCTCAACGTGACAGCCGACTACAATTCCCGAGACCATACCAATCGTGCCAACACCGTAACCAGTGAATCGGACCTCGCCAGGCGCCAGTATGGCGACCCGGAAATCCGCAATGCGGCGGTGTACTACAATGCGAAGATACCGGTGGGCAGTAACTTTCAGGTTTACAGCTTCGGTGGGCTCAACGAGCGCAAGGGCGACGCGTACGCATGGACGCGTTTCGCGGACGACGACCGGAATATCCCTTCCATTTACCCGAATGGCTTTGACCCGATCATTACCAGCGAGATCAAGGACCGTTCGGTAGCAGCGGGTATTCGCGGAGTCTGGAAATCGTGGGACATTGATTTGAGCAATACCTATGGTTTCAACAAGTTTCATTTTGGCGTAAAAAACTCACTCAACAGGTCCATCGGAGAGCGCTCGCAGACTTCTTTTGACGCGGGCGGTTTCCAGCTCGCGCAAAATGTGGTCAACCTCAATGTCAGCCGGTATTATAAAACCTTCATGCAAGGCCTGAACGTTGCTTTCGGTGCGGAGTTTCGCAAGGAACGTTACAAAATCTTCGCGGGAGAAGAGGCTTCCTATCGCAACTACGATCCTCAATACGCAGGTGGCTCGCAGGGGTTCCCTGGTTACAGCCCGGCCGATGTGACCAACCGCAGCCGTACGAATGTGGGCGTGTACGTCGACCTGGAAGGAGATGTTACCAAGCAGTTTCTCGTGGATGTCGCAGGCCGTTTCGAACGATATAGTGATTTTGGGAGTACTTTAAATGGCAAGCTGGGCTTGCGCTACAAAGTAACAGATGCATTTGCGCTGCGTGGATCGGTGAGTACCGGTTTCCGTGCGCCGTCGCTGGCCCAGAAATATTTCAATTCGACATTTACCAATTTCGTGAACGGTCAGCCGGTGGAAGTGCTGCTGGCAAATAACAACAGCGCTGTAACGCAGGCATTAGGCATTCCCAAGTTGAAACAGGAAACATCCCTGAACGGCAGTCTCGGGATCACCTTCACGCCGGCAGCAGGGCTTTCGCTAACTGTCGACGGATATTATGTGAAGGTTAAAGACCGCGTGGTACTTACCGGCCAGTTCAGCGATGATGATGAGGATATCGGCGATCTGCTGAAGGCGCTGAGGGTAGGGAAGGCGCAATTCTTTACCAATGCATTGGAATACTCCACAACCAAGGGATTGGACGTGATCGTGGCACATTCGGCGGCGCTGGGCGCGGGAAGGCTTAGCACAACGGTGGCGGCCAACTTCAACTGGATGAAACTGGGGCCGGTCAATACTGTGCCCAAACTGGCCGGTAAGGAGGATATTTATTTCGACGAACGCGAGCGCCATTTCGTGCTCGCATCGGCGCCGCCCTCAAAAATCAATCTTACCTTCGACTACTCCGTGAGCAAGTTCAGCGCAATGCTGCGGTTTATCCGTTTCGGAGAAATCAAGCTGGCGAATTGGGACTATAAGATCGATACATACAGTCCCAAGATCCAGACAGACCTTACTTTGAATTACAAATTCACCAAAAACGTGTCGTTGTCCGTCGGTGGCAGCAATATCCTGAACATTTACCCCAACAAGTTCCAGCCCGCCCTGACCGAATCGGGCGGGGCCTGGGACCCTGTGCAGATGGGAAGTAACGGGGCGTTTTTCTTTACCCGGCTGGGGTTACGGTTCTAAACCGCCAGTATCTCGGCTGCTGCCATTTCGCCGGTGACCACCGCGCCTTCCATGAACCCTTGCCAGTCGGCGAGGTGTTCGCCGGCGAAAGAGGTATGCAGGAAGGGCTTTTGCAGTGCGGGACGGGTGGTGTACCATTGGTTGAGGCCGTACATTGCGTATGCGCCTTGCGAGATCTTATCGGTTCCCCAGTAATAATTGGCTTGCGATTCGATGAGTTTTTGAGCCTTGGGGAAATACGGGTTCAGCGTTTGCCCCAGCATTTGTTTCTTCCATTCGTCGTTTTGTGCGGAAATCAGTTCGGCCTTTTCCCCGATCGAGTAGGATATGAGTACGCCCTTTTGCGACGGTTGGTTTTTGGTGGCGTGGTAAAAGTAGTGCGGTGTCTGGTCGGTAATGAGGTCGAAGCTCTCATCTTTCCAGAAGCGCTTTTTGAACAAAATCGCATTCTTGTTGATCCGGGCATATTGCAGCTCGTTTATGGCCTGTACTTTCTCGGACGGCAACCCTGGTTCCCATTGAATGTTCCGGATGGCAAATGTCGGAATGGCGCAAATGAGCTTGTCGGCTTCGAAAGTCTGGCCGTTTTCACAGGTTACTTTCACCGTATCTTTCTGTTCAATGCGTTTCACGGCATGGCCGGTCAGCACGTGTTCGCTGCCGATTCCTTCCGCAAATTTTCTGGCAAGCATGGTATTTCCCCCCTGCATTTTCAAGTCCATTTCATTCTTTTCGCTGCTTTCCGAGAATGTGGCCAACGCGATGTAAGCCGATACATGCCGGATACTTTCGCCGAAATCCGTGCTGTCGAGCAGTTCCCGGAAGACAAGGTCTTTGCCTTCACAGCCATTGTTGACCAGGTAGCGCCACCAATCGATGCTGTCGAGTTGGACTTTCTGCTTCTCGTCCAGTTTTTTATAGCCTTCGAGCAGGGTCTTCATTTTGGCTTTCCAGTTATCGGAGAAATCCCACGCATTGGCCTTGGTGTATTGGTTCTGGTAAATCAGATGGGTGTCGAACTGATTGTTCAGCAGTGGTATTTTAAACTGGTCGCACAACGCACGCACGCGCTCGTGCGAGTTGCCTACCCATTCAGCGCCGAGCTCTACCACGAGATTTTCCTTTGGATCAATGGTGTGGGAGAATACTCTGCCGCCGATGCGGTTGCGGGCTTCGAGTACGATGACGTCCACATTCCTTTGTTTCAGCGCGTAAGCAGCGGCCAGGCCGGCAAAACCGGCGCCGATCACGAGCACGCGGGTTTGTTTGCCAATGTAAATGTTTCCGAAAGAGCGGGTTGAAATGAGAGAGGCACCTGCGAGCAGGGCGGATTGGCGCAAAAATTCACGCCGGGAGGTCTGTTGCGGCTTGTCCATGATGTAATGAGGTCGATTGAGTACCTCAAATTACTCACCTATATACGCAACTCAAATAAACCTTTAGTGAGAGGCTGGTTTACTTAGTTTCTGGTATTAAAAGAAAACCGGTCCGGCTTTGATGGCCCGGACCGGTTTGTAATGTATTTCAAATGAATCGCTTACGCGGTTTGTACTTTGGGCTTCACTTTCGCCTTAGGCTCCGTCGCTGCGTTTTCCTTGTTTCTCATTTTTACAAAATCCCTGAACCGGCGAATAGTAGCCATTACAAAACCAATTACCAGCACGAACGTACCCAACCATAGGATATTGATCAACGGCTTTTCCGTCGCTTTCATGACGATGAAGTCACGTTGGGTAGTGTTTACACTGAATGTGAACTGGCCCGTTTGCGGATTGATTTCGTTGAATTGAATGCGCATGCCCAGCTCGTCGCTTACTTCCGGCTTGCGTGCCACCATGCGGTCGCGGATCACGAAGGACGGCGTCACCACAAATTCCTTGTCTTTATCGAGCACACGGATGATCGCTTTCACCGCCGCATCGCCCGGGCCGAGCTTGATACCTTCCACTTCTTCGGTACGCACGACGTTGTCGAGGATGGCCACGTAGTCGTTCACGAAGAATGTGTCGCGGAGGTTAATCGTAAAATTCTCACTCTGGCTCCAAACTGGCTCGGCGGTAGGGTTGGTCACCATTGATACGTAGGTGTACAAATCCTTGTCGACTTTACGCTGAATGTCCGGCGATGACACGATTCCGCCCATGCGCGGGTTGATCTGTACGCGCGGGAACAATGTGAATATCTTGCCGGAAGGCTCGCGGTATTCGATCTCGTAATAGAAGTTTTCAGGGAAAATTTCAAGAGTATCACCCTTTTTGTTGTACTTCTGGCCGTTTACCTCGATATCGCGCAAAGCCACGGCGTGAAAGTCACCTTCCACAATATCGACCCAGCTCTTCGGAATGTAACCTGGGATATGGCGTGGCTCCACGCGCACGTCGCGCCAGGTGAGCATGTAATCGCCCATTTTTTCGGGCTTGTTAAGCCACAGGGTAATGTTTTCCTTGTTCTCCTTATTGTCGTTAGCTGTGAATTCCTCGCTACGGGAAATCATCAGACCGGAATTATTGATCGAAACGACTTTGGTGTAGGCCGACGAGAACAAAATACCGATCAGCATCAGTGCCACGCCAATGTGCGTGATGGCACCGCCCGACAGGTTGTAGTTACCACGGATAATGTTCAACAGGATATTGCCATTGGCAACAATCGCGAATATCGAGGTTGTCAGCAATGCGATGTATTGAATGTCGCGGACCTGTTTGAACGTAATCACCGCCGCGCTGATCAGCAATGCGACCAATAGCGGATTGTACAATGCCTGTAATTTGCCTTTGCCGGTTTTTTTCCACCAGAAATACTGGCCAACGCCGGTTAGAATGATGATTAATGCAAAGAACCAAAGCTGGAATTTGTTGTAATGCGCTACCTGGTCGGCAGGTAGTGCCATGTTCAGCACGGTACCGAATGCTTCGGCGATTTTGTTATAAACCGGAATGGAAGTGGTAGCGATGATCTGGAAGCCCGAAAGGCAGAGTACCGTCGCACCGATGAAAATCCAGAATTCCTGCGAGTAGGTCGAAACCTCTTCTTCGTCGCTCGGCAGCGATTTCCAGCGGTAAACCAGCAAGCCGATCGAAACGATCATAAAAGTGAAAAGGTAAATCAGCAACTGACCGGAAAGGCCCAGGTCGGTGAACGAGTGTACGGATGCATTCCCCAGTACGCCGGACCGTGTCATGAATGTCGAATAAAGGACGAGTATGAAGGTCGCAATCGTGAGAATGAACGACGTTTTCAATGCGGTTGCATTCCTTCTGCCGATGATCATCACGTGCACGGCCGCGACTAATACCAGCCAGGGTACAAACGACGAGTTTTCAACAGGGTCCCAGTTCCAGTAGCTACCGAAGTTGAGCGTTTCGTAAGCCCAGTAAGCACCCATGAGAATACCCACACCCAAAACCAGCGCTGAGAACAGCGACCATGGCAATGCAGGCCGTATCCAGTCCTGAATGCGTTTGGTCCAAAGACCTGCGATCGCAAATGAGAACGGAATGAGTGTACTCGCAAAGCCGAGGAACAGGGTAGGAGGGTGGATTACCATCCAGTAGTTCTGCAACAAGGGGTTAAGGCCGTTACCGTCTTTCGGGATGAAATTCGGATCCATTTTGTACACCGGCAGATCGGGCATGACCTCTTTGAGCAAAAGGAACGGCGTTGAACCGATTTTAAGATCGAGGCCTGGGATTACCACACCGAGGATCATCGAGGTGAGGAATGCCTGCACCAATGCAAAAACGGTCATTACGGGAGCTTCCCACGAGCGGTTGGTGAAGATCAGCGTCGCACCGAGCACCACGTTCCAGAAGATCCAGAGCAGGAAGCTACCTTCCTGGTCCTGCCAGAAGCTGGAAATCGTGTACCCCGTCGGGAGGGATAGCGAGGAGTTTTTCCACGCGTAATGGTATTCGAAATAGTGGTTACCAATGATCCAGTAAAGCGAGAACACCACACCGATCACCGCGGCCAGGTGGACCCAGAAAACGCCGCGCGCAAACCGTTTCCAGGTTTGCGTCTCTTCTACGGTACCGCCCGCGATACCCGCCTTAAAATAAGCGAAGGTCGCCAGAATGGCCGTTACAAACGCGACTATAACCAGCAGGTGCCCTGCACTTCCGATCGTACTGTGAATCATGATTGTTTTGCAGTATGTTCCGTGGTTTCCATTTTACCGTTTTCGTATTTCGACGGGCATTTCATGAGGATTTTTTCGGCCGAAAACGAGCCGTCATGCATTTTGCCGACTACTACGACTTGTTCGGATTTGTCGAAATCCTGCGGTTTGGTGTTTTTGTAGACCACTTTCTGTTCCACATTGTTGTTGTCTACCAATGTGAAAACGAACAGGTTAGGGTCGATTTCCGGGCGGTATTCCATTTCCAGGATCTGGCCTGCGGCATCTTTTTTGAGCTTGCCTACTACGTGAATGCTCTCATTGTCGCCATCCGCAGCCATTTCTTTGGCTTTGGTAAAATCGACATAAGTACTTGCATCGCCGGCAGTTGAAACGATAATACCAATTGCAACCGCGATGATCACTAATCCGAATATCTGTATCTTTTTCATAGGGGCTTACTTGATATTGAGGTCTTTTTCAATCTTTTTCAACTTAAAGTCAATGCGAAGCATGTTGATCGCGATACCCGAGAAAATAACGGCTACTACGGCCACTACGACCCAGATTTTGCCGTCTTCACGAAGCTTGTCGGCCATTGCTACGGAGGTGTCGCCCGCCTGCGCGAACAGGTTGCCGGAGATCGCCAGCAACGTCAGGAGGATGAGGGAAATTCTTTTCATTGTATATATGAATGGACTAAACCTTAACGAAATTTTACTTTGAAACGTTTGTAAATGGCCCAAATCAGGCCAAAATGCTTCCTATTTGCCTGCTTTGATCGACTCTTCCTCGTGGAACCGTCGGATGCGCTTGATGCGAATTCGCAGCTCGGCAACCCAAAGGCCGAGGAGAATATAGCCGATTACGGCAGGGTATAACACCTTTCGTATGTCGTTGTCGATATCGTAAGAACCAAATGTGCTGTTACCGCCGCTTCCGGGATGCAAAGAATCCGTCAGACGCGGGAGAATGTAGATGATCGGAATGAAGACTGCGAAGGCGAATATGTTGTAAACCGAAGAGATCCGCGCGCGGCGTTGCTCGTCTTCGAAAGAACTTCTTAATAACAGATATGCCATATAAATAAGGATGCCTACCGCGGCGCCGTTCAGCTTTGGATCGTTCGGCCAGGGATCCCCCCAGGTAAAATTAGCCCAAACCGAGCCTGTAAGACACCCCAGCACACCGAAGAAGATACCTGATTTGGCAATCTCGCTGGCAATATCGTCATCTCCGATCCTTCCTTTGCTGAGGTAGCGAATCGAGTATATCATGGATGTGAAAAGCAATATGGTCATTGCGAACCATAGCGCTACGTGAAAGTAGGTGTTTCTAATACTTTCATTAATAATTGGAAGGCGTGGGACGGGACCGATAAAACCCCAGATGATCACATAGAAGATGATCACAATGCAGAGGATTTTCCACCAGATCTTTCTCATTTTAGACTAATACTTTAAAAGTTGTGCCCTGTAACCTGCTGTTTTTCAGCTTCTCCATAAATAGGGAAAAAGCAGGTAGGAGAGCGTAATTACTATCAGATCGATCGATAATAGTGTGGTGATTTCATCCGTGCTGACCGACCAGTCGAGACCATCCAAAGCGTTTTTGGCCAGGCGGATCGTCATCAGCAGCATTGGCAGGATGATCGGGAAACTGAGCACGGCCATGAGCGTAGCGCTGTTATCGGCCTTGGACGCAATGCCCGCGATGAGTGTGAGAACGGAAGCAAAACCAGTGGACGCCAGCAGGATACAGATCGAAAACAGGCCGTTGTCCTGAACCGGGTTACCCATGACAAATGCGTAGAATACAAAGCCAAGGGCTGATAACACCGCCATGACCAGCGAGTTATAGATGATTTTGGAAATGATAATAGCCTGAGGGCTGCACAGGTTGTAATAATAGAGCAACCGCCCGTGCCGTTCCTGCGAAAAACTTTTGGCAATAGCATTTACGGCCGTAAAAAGCAGGATAATCCAGAACAACGTGTTCCAGACGATGGGCGTGAGTTGGTTTCTGCGGAGATTAAAACTGAGGTAGCAGACAAACACCGTGCTGACCACATAAAGCAACATCCCGCTCAGGGCGTATTTCTGGCGCCATTCGAGTGTAACTTCTTTCCAGATCAGGGTCTTAATCTCGTTCAAGGTGATTGGTGCAGGCCGTCGGCTTTGGGCTTTCGGCTTTCGGTTTGCTGTTTCAATGTGACCAGCGTCGCGTTTTCCGGGCTTCGGTACTTCGTTTCGCGCTGCAAAAGTACGACACAAAGCCCGAGGGAAATAATAAAACGGTCAGGATTTTGAATGATTTGGCGAACGGTAGGCACATTAGAAGAAGTAAAGTTTGATTTACCGTCTGAGAGTGCTTTATTTGTACTTTAAATAAAATGAATCTAAATAAGGAACGTATGTCGGCTCGTACCGTTTCCCACCTTAAAAAGGGTGAAAAAGGCATAATCAAATCATTCACAGACCGTGCAATGTCCCTCAAACTGCTCGAAATGGGCTGTTTGCCGGGTTGCGAGGTACGGCTGGATGCGATTGCGCCCTTCGGTGACCCGATCTGCATCAACGTCGGCGGGAATTACAGCCTGTCGCTCCGCTTGAACGAAGCCGCGGTGATTGAATTAGAGTAAGGATTACGTTCCGCATACAGTCTCTCCATTGAAACAGGGAAATATTAAAGTTGCGCTGGTAGGTAACCCGAATGCCGGCAAGTCTACGCTATTTAATGCACTCACCGGAATGCGCCAGAAAACGGGTAATTTCCCGGGGGTGACGGTCGAGAAGAAATCCGGGACGTTCCGCATTGCCGGTACCAATGGGCACGACGACGCGCATGTGACGTTGGTCGATTTGCCGGGTACATATAGTATTTATCCCAAATCAAAGGATGAAACCGTGGTGATGGACATCCTGGCCAACCCCCGGCACCCTGATTTCCCGGATGTGGTGGTGATTGTGGCCGATGCCTCTAACCTGCAACGGAACTTGTTGCTTTTTACCGAAATCAATGATCTGGGTATCCCATCGGTACTCGCATTGAATATGCTCGACGTAGCCGAAAGCATGAATATGATAGTGAATGCAGTACAGCTTGCGATGCAATTGAATGTGCCGGTCGTGCGCATTAATGCGCGTACGGGTGAGGGGATGAAGGGATTGAAAGAGGCGATAAAACAGGTTGTGGAGCGCACGGAAAAACCTGTTCTGCAATATTTCTACCAGCCGAAAGACAGTGAGATCGGGCTGATCAATGAGGTGAAGGAGATTCATCACCTGGATAATGATTATGTGGCACTTCAATATGTTTGCCAGCACGACAATTTCTCTTTCCTCGAACAGCCGGTTCGTGCCAAACTCGACGCTTTGATCGAGAAATATGGTTTCGACGAAAATAACTTTCTCGCCAACGAAACCATAGCACGTTACGAAAAAATCAAACCGATCGTTTCCAAAGCCGTTAAATCCGAAGGCGCCACCGAGCAGCCTTACTGGACGCGCAAGCTGGATAGCATTCTACTGCACCGGGTTTGGGGGTATGTTACATTTGCATTGGTATTACTGGTTGTGTTTCAGGCCATCTTCGCCTGGGCATCCTACCCGATGGACATGATCGACGCCGGCACTGCCGCCGCCATCGAGTGGGTAAAAGGTGCATTACCGGCAGGTGTGCTGAACGACCTTATCACCGACGGCATCATGGCAGGTATCGGCGGTATTATCATATTCATCCCGCAAATCGCGATCCTGTTCGCGTTGGTCGCCATCCTCGAAGAGTCAGGGTATATGGCCCGCGTGATGGTGATCATGGATAAGCTGATGCGCCGTTTCGGGCTCAATGGCCGCAGTGTAGTTCCGCTCATTTCGGGTGTTGCTTGCGCTGTGCCAGCCATTATGACGACCCGCAGTATCAGCAGCCGCTATGAGCGTTTGCTGACGATCATGGTGACGCCATTGATGAGCTGTTCCGCACGTCTGCCCATTTTTACGATATTAATTGCACTGGTAGTCCCGGAAACGAAGGTGCTGGGGATATTCAATATGCAGGGAATTGCATTGTTTGGGTTGTACCTGCTTGGGTTGCTCGGCGCATTGGGCTCGGCGTGGTTCCTGTCTCTGTTTATTCCAAGAAGAGAACCGAGCTATTTTATGCTGGAAATGCCTTCCTACAAGCTGCCGCGCTGGGGGCACGTCGGGTTTACGATGTATGAAAGTGTCAAATCATTTGTACTCGAAGCCGGTAAAGTGATCATGGCGATTTCCATTATTCTCTGGGTACTGGCCTCCTACGGTCCGGGCGATAGCATGGATGTGGCTGAAAAACAGGTGGTCGCTTCGATGAATGCAGCTCCGCAGGAACAAATTGATGCGGCCGTTGCGTCTGCCCGTCTGGAAAGCTCTTATGCCGGTCAGTTTGGCCGTTTCATCGAGCCGGTGATCAGGCCATTGGGGTATGACTGGAAAATCGGTATCGCATTACTGGCATCTTTTGCAGCGCGCGAAGTATTTGTTGGCACAATGGCTACGATTTATAGCATCAGCGGGGACACCGAGGATGTCCTTACCGTCAAGCAACGCCTCATTCAGGAAAGGAACCCCGAAACAGGTGGACAGATGTTCACGCCGGCCGTCTGCTACTCGCTTCTGATGTTCTACGTATTCGCGATGATGTGTATGAGTACGATCGCCGTCGTTTACCGTGAGACCCACGGCTGGAAATGGCCGATGATTCAGCTGGCCTATTTGATGGTACTGGCGTACGGCTCGGCGTTTGTGGTTTATCAGGTTTTGAGTTAAGGTTATGTGGAGTTGATAGGGAAGGGATGCTAGGCATAATGTCATCTTTCACTATTTTAAACGTACGTCCTCAGATGAAGTAAGGCTCTCCACCTTGGTTTGTTTTTTAACCATTCAATTGAATATTATCTCTTGCTATGATTTAAAATCATACACTGTTACAAGTATGCTCTTACTTGTAAGTTCGGCTTTTATTATCGGTTCCATCTTATCCCACGTACCACCAGCCAATCCGCATCCAATTCGCGGCATATGCACAGTGGCATTTTTCTCTGCCGCGAAAACGGCTACCTTCGAAAGTGCAGTTGCGATTGCCTCATAACGTATTGGAGGTATGCCGCTGCTGCCTGTTTTGATATCCCGCTGGCCGATCATATTAGCCACCCATATGTTTTCTTCTACTTGTACCAATTGGGTTTCGCCTAAAGCAAAATTTACTTTTGACTTATACCATTGCTTAAATTCTTTTTCAGGTTTTGGCCACCGACGGGAGAGGGCGACAACGAAACCCTTTCCCCAGGCGCCAACGTCATTACATACGTGTGCGATGATCCTGTTGCCATCACCTACGGGCTGTGTTGCGTCGCCCGTGACGTAGTTTATACCTTCCATAAAATGTTATCAGTCAAAAACGTATCCAAAGGGCTCAATTAATGTTTTCGTCGTTTCTGGTCTTTGTAACCGAATTAGGTCTTTTTTTGATGCTTGATCTTCAAGAATCTCAACAACCAACATCCGGCAAATGCAGGGCTACTTCCGCCGGCCAGCGCATTCCTCTGATACAAGGTTTACCGTGGCAAATGCCAGGATCAATCGTGATTCTTTCCAGGAATTCCATAGCTCTTAGAAATTGATTTAACCAAATTTACTTTAAATAAAGCTGGTTACCAACCCAAATGCTCCACGACATCCGATGCGATGAGCGCGGTTTGTCCGCGGGCTTCGGCGGCACGGTCGCCGGCGAGGCCGTGCTGGTAAACACCCAAAATAGCGGCATCCGCCGGTGCGTATTTTTGGGCGAGCAGGCTGGTGATAATGCCTGTGAGCACGTCGCCGGTACCGCCGGTGGCCATGCCCGGGTTGCCGGTCGAGTTGAAATGTACCTCGCCATTGGGCAGAATGACGGCTGTATTGGCTCCTTTCAGGCAGATAATTACTTTGTATTTGGAAGCGAATGCACACGCCTTCTCTAATCGTTCAAACTCATTGCTACTTTCCCCTGCAAGCCGCTGAAATTCCTTGGGATGCGGTGTCAGAATGGTATTAGCGGGTAGTTTGTAAAGCAAATGCCGGTTGGTCGAGAGGATATTCAATGCATCTGCATCAATGATAACAGGGGCTTTGGCCTGTTCCAGTACTTTTTCCAATGCTTTCACCGTTGCGGCATCCTGGCCGATACCCGGGCCGATGCCTATGGCCGTGGCGGAAGCGAGGTTCGGAGCTTTGCTGATGTACTTATTTGCATCGTCGACAGTTGCCATCGCTTCGGGAACGGAGATTTGCGCGATCTCGTACCCGCACGCAGGCACGTGCATCGTGAGCAACCCCACGCCCGAGCGCAGGCAAGCTTTTCCGGAAAGTACTGCGGCGCCCATCTTCCCAAAGCTCCCGGCGATGATCACTGCATGGCCAAAAGTGCCTTTGTGTGAAAATTTCTGACGGGGTTTAATGCGTTTTTCCGCTTCAAACTTATCGGTGAAATAATAGGGAGTGCTGGTATCGGCCATGTAGCGGGTGCTCAGGCCAATGTCTACTACATGCCATTCGCCAACGTATTCCGCATTCTGCGGAAGCAGGAATGCTAGCTTGGGCAGCTGGAATGTGATGGTGTACTTCGGCTTGACGATCACGTCGTTGAGCCCATTGGGCCGGTCGGTGTAAAGTCCGCTGGCAATATCCACGGACACAATCCTGTTGGGCAGCTCATTTAAGTACTTTATCACAATACTTAATAAACCCTCTACCGGTCGCGATAGCCCGGAGCCGAGCAATGCATCTATGCAGACGACTTTACTTCCCAATTGCGGAAGGTCATTTTCGGAGTAAATGCGATGGGGTGTCAGGTGGTTATCCAGCCGGGAGAAGTTCAGACGGAAATCATCCGTGGCATTCAGGGTATACTCCACAATAAACACCTGCACATCATAGCCGCAGCCGGTCAGGATGCGCGCGATCGCCAGGCCGTCGCCGCCATTGCTCCCCTTACCACAAAAGACGGCAATAGGGCGGGTATTGACATATTGATTACAAAAGCAGCGTACAAATGCCTGCGAGGCGCGCTCCATGAGATCGATGGATGCAATGGGCTCGTGTTCGATCGTGTAGGCGTCCATTGCCCGGATCTGTTCTACATTGAAAATCTTCATGATAATCGCGCGAAAAGCTTTTTGTTACCGACAAATAATGCTAGATTTGCACTCGTTTTCTCAAAAGCTGTTTTGAATGAAGGGGCGTCACCCCGTCCGCTGGGAGCAAGCTATCATTTTAAATCCATAAAATCACTCGTCATGAGCGAACTTATTAAACTCGTAGAAGCTACGATTGAAAATCGTAAATCCGAGTATCCTGATTTCAAATCAGGCGACACGATCAACGTTCACGTGAAAATCCGTGAAGGTAACAAAGAGCGTATCCAGCAGTTCCAGGGTACCGTTATGCAGCGTCGTAACGTAAACGGAAGCGGTGAAACTTTTACAGTACGTAAAATTTCAAACGGTATCGGTGTTGAACGTGTTTTCCCAATCCTTTCACCAAGCATCGCGAAAATCGAATTGATTCGTCGTGGTAAGGTACGTCGTTCACGTCTGTTCTTCTTGCGTGGCCGTCAGGGTAAAGCCGCTCGTATTAAAGAGCTTAAAACCACGAAGTAATCCAAAAGACCTTCGGGAACAAATTTTAAAACCCTGCAAGCGAATTTTTCTTGCGGGGTTTTGTTTTTTTGGAAGGGCGGAAGAACAGATTTTTCAAAAAGCAGCCGCCATCGCCGTCAGTTGAAACTGACGGAACTAGATGAAACAATTCAAGACTCTAAGAGTTCAGTACAACAAAGATATATCGCTTGCCGTCAGTTTTAACTGACGGAAAAGGTTTGAGATTGATTGAATAGTCTGGAATTGGATTGAATGAATGCAAAATTGGCACAACTATGACTATCCCATTTTATAAATACCAGGGTACCGGCAACGACTTCGTGATGATCGACGACCGTAACCTGCAATTCCCGGCTTCCAAAGAATTGATCGCTTCGATCTGCCACCGTCGTTTCGGGGTTGGGTCCGACGGTTTAATCCTGCTCCAAAATGCAGAAGGTTATGACTTTCGCATGGTGTATTTCAATGCCGACGGCGGCGAAGGCAGCATGTGCGGCAATGGTGGCCGGTGTGTGGTGCGGTTTGCGAACGATCTCGGCCTGTTTAAGGATAGTACCAAATTCATCGCTGTCGATGGGGAGCACGAGGCCACGGTTTCCGGCGACACGATCCGCCTCAAAATGTCCAATGTGAACGGCGTGGAGCAATATGAGGAATACGATTTCATGAACACCGGTTCGCCGCACTACGTAACCTACGTGGAGGATATTAACGAGGCCGATGTCGTGAATATCGGCAGCGAAATCCGCTATGGTTCGGTTTACGGCCCCAAAGGAGGTACCAATGTGAATTTTGTAGAAGTAATCGAGAATAACCACCTGAGCGTGCGTACCTACGAACGTGGTGTGGAGGATGAAACTTATTCCTGTGGCACAGGAGTGACGGCATGCGCATTATCCGCGCACATACGTGAAGGCTGGGAAGGTCCCGTAAAAGTGGAAACGATCGGCGGAACGCTGGCGGTCGAATACCAGGATGCGGGCGAAGGGCAGTTTAAGGACGTTTATCTGATAGGCCCCGCAGTACGCGTTTTTGAAGGTACGCTGAGAGTTTAAAGTAGCGAGTAAAAAGTTAAAAGCGAAAAGCGAAGCCTTGTAAATCATTAAGTTGCAAGGCTTCGCTTTTTACTTTTAACTCTAAACTTTAAACTTTTTACTTTAAACTCTATTACTCAGACTCGATAATACCGCCCTTCACATGAAATATCTGCTTGTCGGCCCATTCCGGGACGCGGCAGTAATCCATTGCGGCCACTTTGCTGCGGACGCCATTGGTACAGATTACCACGATAGTATGATAAGGCGCCACCAGCGGCCGTTTTTCCCGGATCTCCGCCAGCGGGATATTGATCCCTCCTTCATTGAACTCCTCAAACTCCCAGGTTTCACGCACATCCACAAGCACGGCATCCTTGCTCCGGGTTAATGCAAGGGCTTGCGGAAGGTCAATGTCCGAGTAGGTTTTCTTTGACATACTACCAATTACCTGCTCACGGCGTAGGGATGGTCGTTCACTACCGGGATATTCTTGGCGATCAGCTTGTGAATATCTTTGAGGTACGGCTTTTCTTCCTTGTCGCAGAACGACATGGCAATGCCCTTCGCACCCGCGCGGCCGGTCCGACCGATGCGGTGAACGTAAGTTTCCGGGATATTGGGGATTTCGTAGTTGATCACGTGCGTCAGGTCATCCACATCGATACCGCGTGCGGCGATATCGGTCGCAACGAGGACGCGCGTAGTCTGGCTTTTGAAATTCTTCAACGCATTCTGACGGGCTGTTTGCGACTTGTTACCGTGAATGGCTTCGGAGGTAACACCTGCCTTGCGCAATACTTTCACCACTTTGTCGGCCCCGTGTTTGGTACGGGTGAAAACCAGCGCCGTTGCAATGGATTCGTCTTTCAGAATATGAAGCAGCAGAGAGTTTTTGTCTGATTTATCTACAAAAAATACCGATTGGCGAATTGTATCAGCCGTAGAGGATACCGGGGTAACTTCTACTTTCACCGGGTTTCTAAGGATGGTACCGGCCAAAGTCACGATTGCGGGCGGCATGGTAGCCGAGAAAAACAGCGACTGGCGCTTGTTAGGCAACAACTTGATCACTTTCTTCACGTCGTGGACAAAGCCCATGTCGAGCATACGGTCGGCTTCGTCGAGTACGAAAAATTCCAGCTGGTTCAGTTTAATGAACCCCTGGTTGATCAAATCCAGCAAGCGGCCCGGCGTAGCAATGAGTACATCCACGCCTTTCGCCAATGCGTCGGTTTGCGGTTTCTGGCCTACGCCCCCGAAAATAACGGTATGTCTCACACGCGTGTGACGCCCGTACGCAGCGAAGCTCTCGCCGATCTGGATCGCCAGCTCGCGCGTAGGTGTCAAAATCAATGCACGGATACGACTTCTTTCAAATTTCCCAACCGGATTTTCGTGCAGCAGTTGCAGCATCGGAATCGCAAAAGCGGCTGTTTTACCGGTGCCTGTTTGTGCACAGCCCAGCAAATCTTTATTTTCTAGAATAACCGGAATAGCTTTGGCCTGGATGGGAGTGGGAGTGGTGTATCCTTCTTCTTGGAGAGCCCTTTTGATTGGCTCTATGAGTTTTAAATCCTGAAATGTCATTTGGTCTTTTTAATGGCTGCTTGTTGATCATCCATTTTAAACGCAGCCTGCATAATATGAATCGGCCTGACGGGCCAGGTGTATAACAGAAGTATGTTTTTAAACGTTCAGTGAGTATACTTCGCAAAAATAGTCACTAATCGCATAAATTTGATCATCGTTCATCAGCACAGCAGCACTATGAGCAGGATTTTTACCCTCACCTTCTTATTATCGATCATCTTCGCAACCGTTCACGCACAGGATGTAATGGTGCGTAAAAACGGTTCTATCATTGAAGGAAAGGTGGTGGAAGTAGGTATCGACAAGGTTTTGTACAAGATCAGTCAGGAAGCCAATGCGGCTAATTTCGCGGTCCGGAAGAACGAATTGCTGCGGATCGAGTTCGGGAACGGTCAGACGGTCTGGTTCGACAAACGTGCGGAGCGTGGCAGTGCACGGGAACGGAATGCGCCGATAGTTCAGGATGAAGCATTGGGTAAGAACAAAATAGATATTTCGCCATTCAAGGCACTGGACAGTGGCCCGGGATTTGGGATCAGTTATGAAAGGATTCTCGATAAACGAGGACATTTCGGGTTGCTTTTGCCGTTCACGATGACCATTCCTGAGGATTACTACCTTCCCATTATCGGTGAGGACTCCGATGAGCAGATGTACTACTTTTCACCAAGCCTGAAGGTGTACCCATTCGGCCAGAAACGGGTTACCTATGCGGTTGGCCCTACATTTTTTACCGGAATCGGGAACAGATGGGAATACTCCTACGACTACGATCCGAAGACCGGCGTAACCACCAGTAACGAAGAAGAGCGCAAGCGCTTGCGGATGGGGCTGATCATCAACAACTACGTCAATTTCCAGATTACGCAGCATTTTCAGATCGGCTTGAACGCCGGCGTAGGCCCGCGGTACGTCGACCGTGAGAAATACCGGTCGACTATCTATCGCGACAGACATATGGGAATCAGCGGTGAGTTCAATTTCAGCCTCGGCTTCCGGTTCTGATCATTTCACGACGCGGAAAACGGGATAGCGCATGTATTCCTTTTCCGCGTAATCCGAATTTTGGTAGATAAAATCCAGCTGGGCATTTCCGCTTTTGGCAAATTCTGGATCGGCTTTGCGTTTCTCGTCGAGCTTTACTTTCAGCTCGGGGGATTTTTTGAGCAAATCTGCCGCCAGATCTTCAAAAACATATCCAGAATAATGCTCCTTGGCCTGCAAAATCGTGTCAAAGAAATTCCATTTGAAAAACGAATCCACTCCTTTCGGTTCGAGGGTCTCGACAATGTAACGGTTCGTGGACTGATTGACGGGAACATACCAGTCTCCTTTTTTGAAAGATAACTTTTGTTTCTCAGTCCTCAGCTTCACCGAAGTATGCCAGTAATGCCCTTCGAAGGGTTGCTTCGGCGTTTCGAGCTCTTCGATGTAATACGTTTCCACATTCATTTCCGAGTCTTTTTCCAGCGGCTGCATTTGTACACCGTTTAGTCGCAGCAGGCTAACGACATTGTGCCAGCCTTGCGGAATAATGTAGGCTTCCGGCCGCACTACTTCGTCCAGCGGGACGTAATTGTCGTAAAAAGGAATATTCTTCGTAAACGGTTTCGACCGGTCGTAGTGCAGCCTGGGTAGTCCGCTCACTTCACTGGGAATGTACTCCGGTTCATAACCTTTAAATGCGATGGTGGATTGTCTGGATTTATCCACCTGCCAGGTAATAGCGAATTTCTCCTGGTTTTTAACGGCCTCTTTCGTCTCTTCACGCAGTTTCAGTAAAGCTTTACGATGTGCCGCCAGGAATTTGATATTACCGTGTAAATAGGCATAGGTCGATTTTACGCGCTGATCGTACGGTTTCAGCATATGTGTCTCGGTCATCACACCGATGGTATGAAACAAAGCGGCATACCCTGTGGAATAGCGCGGCCAGTCGGGGAATTGGACGAAACCTTTGTCGGGTGTTTGCCCGTAAGCATTCACATAGGGCGTCGCCTCGAAGCCGGCTTCTTTCAGATGCTTGTACATATAAGGCAGAAAAACCTTGTCGTTGAAATCGCCGAGCGGTCCGCCGAGTTTATCTTTCTGGGCATAGTCGAGTGTCATGACATATTGATAATCGGCGCCGTTGCTCACGTGTGTATCTGCGAAAAGGTCGGGGTCGAGCTCGTGAAAAATAGCGGCGAAACTCCGCGCATTGCGGGTATCAGCTTTGATAAAATCCCGGTTAAGGTCATAATTCCGTGCATTTCCCCGAAAGCCATATTCCTCGGGCCCGGCCTGATTGGTACGTGTGGTACTGTTGCGGTTCAATGCGCCGCCGATGTTGTAGAAAGGGATAACGGCCACCACAATGCTGTCCAGCTCGGGAAACCGTGCAGGATGAACAAGCATGTCGCGCAGGAGCATCATCGAAGCGTCCACACCATCCGGCTCGCCGGGGTGGATCGCGTTGTTGATCAACAGAATAGCCTTGCCTTGTGCTTTCAGCTTTTTGATATCGAATACCTTGTTTTTCGAATATAATATCAAATGTAAAGGCCTGCCGCTATCCGTAAGGCCTTTTTCCTGCATCCGTACCTGCGGGAAATTTTGCGCAAGCTGCCGGTAATAGGCAATGCCTTCCTCATAAGTGGGGGTTTGTTTACCGCCGCTCTTTTCGAAACGGGTCTGGTATTGTGCCGATGCATTCAATGCAAGGCCGGGCAGGATACCCGGAAGGAGTCCGAGTAGTAACAGTGTCAGTTTAGAGCGCATGAAAGGAGTGAAATGTCAGTATTTGTATTGTTCGATCAGGTGAAGGTAGGGGTGAAGACCGTGGTGGATGAAAACATTCTGGCCCGAATCCTTAAATAGGCTGTAATACTCATCGGTGGCCAAGAGTACGATCGTCGGGCCGGTGCGTACGTAGTTGCTGCTTTTATAGAAAGCCGGCGACTGATACTCCGGCAGGTTTTTGGAGACGATTTTGCCGGCATACCTGCCGAGGTATTTTTCGTAATTGCGCTGCGCCTTCTCGCTTGGTTTTTTCAAACGCTTGTAAGCATGCCGCATGCCGATGCGCGCAATGAGCTTTTGCTTTTTGATAATACCGTCTATATTCTTGAAAGGATTCGTATTGTTGAAATCGCTGAGGGTTTGCGCAGAAAACGGCACTTCGGGCACCCAGTCGGCTGAGTTGATCACATTATAGCCCCAGCCGCCATCGACCAGGTGCTCGTACTCGTAGGCGAAATAGGTATTGCCCACTTTGGGGGCAGCGCTGGCGTAGGTTTTGAAGCGAATATCTTTGGGCAATGTTCCCTGTTTTTGGAGCGAACACAAATGCGCTGTGATCAGGTAACTGAGCGCGCCGCCCTGGCTGTGGCCCATAATAAGGAAATCCCTGACGCCGGTTTTATACAGTGAGTCGATTTTTGGCACAATATCCCTCGCGAGATAGGCCGTGCCTACCAGCCAGCCAATGTGTACGGCAGCCTTGGGGTTGTCGGCCAGATGGTATTTAAATGTATAATCTTTGGCGATTTGGAGCTCCCCGTGCGCTGGTACCATGGCCGCATAGAAGTTTTCGAGCCAGCCCACGGCGTTCATCGTCGTGCCCCGGAGATTGATCACGCCTACGGAAGCCTTGTTTTTCCAAAGCCCCCAGCGGTTGTCGAGGCCCATCACCGGAGAAGTGTAAACGGAGTCGAACTTGGTGGGTCGCGGTATTTTGAACTTTTGCCGGTTGGTCATGGCGGTATCGTACAGCAGGGCGTGCATATACACCAGTTCCTGGTATTCGGCCTTGTCAAAGCCGGGTTTCAGCTTGCTGGTCTGCGCCAATACGGGCTGAACGGCGAGTATACTCACTATAAAGACAACAGCGGGGTAAAAGTGCCTGAGCAGGCACGGTTTGAAACTTGTCATAGACTTTTGCATGAGTGATAGCGAGCGTCGAATACCAAGGCAACCTTTGGGTTACTAATGTAGGAAAACAATCGATGCAACCGGATTTTCGTACTTTCAAATCGTTTTTTGCCCCTGTTTTCAGACAGTTCTTTCAAATTAGAATACCATTAGAGTTTGGCCAACCGGCCGGTTTCGCCTTGAATGCGAGCAGGAAGTTTGTTATTTTTGGTTAGTCTAAAAAATATTTTCATGGAGCTGTATTACTCTTTTTCTGCATTAATCGTTCTCTCTGCGATATTTTCTTACCTCAATTCCCGGTTTCTGAAATTGCCTCCATCCATCGGCGTCATGGTGATCGCATTGATGGTTTCGTTGGGGCTTATCGCCACCGATAGCATATTTCCGCGGACATTCATCCGTATTTCCACGCTGATCGCGAGTGTCGACCTCACCGAAATACTCATGGGGGCGATGCTCAACTTTCTGCTATTTGCAGGAGCGATCCATTTGCATTTGGAAGACCTCCGGGAGCAGCGCCTGCCGGTTATTATCTTCTCAACCGTCAGCGTTGTGATTTCCACATTTGTGATCGGCTTTCTGATTTACTACATCCTGCCGTTGATCGGCATCACCATTCCGCTCATTCAATGTCTCGTTTTCGGCGCATTGATTTCACCTACCGACCCCATTGCAGTACTCGGGATCCTTAAACAGGCCGGCGTTCCGAAGTCGCTCGAAACGAAGATCGCGGGCGAATCGCTTTTCAACGACGGTATGGCGGTTGTGGTGTTCATACTGATGCTCGCGTTGGCGAGGGGAGAGGAAGTAAATACCTCCTTTGCGGGCATTGCCGGTCTTTTTGTGAAGGAAGCATTGGGCGGTATCTTGCTAGGGTTGCTGCTCGGTTTTTTAGGTTCCAAAATGATGTACCGGGTAGATGGCTACAACGTACACGTGCTCATTACGCTCGCGATCGTGATGGGCGGGCACCTGGCTGCGCAGGCACTGCATATGTCGGGGCCGCTGGCAATGGTGGCGGCCGGGCTGGTGGTGGGGAATTATGGCAAAAACCCTGGTGCGGTTTCTGATACCGAGCGTGACTATATCGACAAATTCTGGGAGCTCATCGATGAGATACTGAATGCGATCCTGTTCCTGATCATTGGTTTCGAATTGCTGTTGATCCCGGATATGAAGCAATATGGCTGGGCGGGACTGGTGGCGATCGTGGTCGTACTTTCGGCGCGCTTCATTTCGATCTACATTCCTGTCAGACTTATTCCGTTCAAGACACGTTTCGGAAAGAAATCGATTACGATACTGGTGTGGGGCGGCTTGCGCGGAGGTGTTTCCATCGCGCTGGCATTGTCAATCGATCAGCATCTTAACAAAGATTTGCTGCTGGCGATTACCTATTTTGTGGTGTTGTTCTCGATTATCGTGCAAGGACTCACGGTTGGTAAGTTAACCGACCGTCTGCCCGACGATGCGGAGGCTGCCACTTAGGAAGCAGACCCGGCGACGAGTTGGTTGATCAACGCATTGATTTTGTTCAACCAGAGCGTTTGTCCGTCGCATGTCCAGTGCGAATCCCCTTTCATGTAAGAAGAACGGCCCATGCGGCGGAAATCGGGAAGCACATCGATATACGGAACGCCGAGCTTTGGATGGTTGTATACCCGCTCGATGAGGTTATTGTAAACGCCGTAGTCGGGGCTGAGCACAGAGGTTTTATTGGGGATAATGGTGAAAATCACATTGTCGAAACCCAGTGAATCTGCAAAATCGCGGCTCGCATTGAGGTTGGCGATCATCGAATCGAGCTCCGTCTGGCGCACGGGCGTAAACGACGAAGTGACTTCCGGCGTGTCGGTATCCATATAGTACACAATATCGCGATCGTTGTTCACGAGCGTCACACCCGAAGCGGTCCTGTTGAAAAAACGTTGGTTGAAATCGGATTTCCATTCTTTAATGCGCAACGCAAAGTCGTTCTGGAACAGGAAGCCGTCAAGCCTGTCGGCGGTATGCGAGCCTTTGAACGCTTCATCGAGCTGATGCATGAACTTGGTCGAAGCGCCATTTTGGACAAACGTCGCCGAATCGGGAACGAGTACGGTAATGGCTGATGAGGCAAACTTCTGACGGAAATGCCTTTCCACGCTTTCCATCAAAAGGATATTATGTTGGGTAGTATCGAGTTTGATATGTAGAAAGTTCGACCATTTCACGTAAGTATAATCATCCACCGGGAAATCCTGCTTCCCCACGCGACCTTCTTCCGTAAAACTATCTCCGATTATATACAAATGCACTTTTTTCGCCGATTGCGGCCGAACGGGCGGCACATAACCGGTGCATTGATGACGCGGATCGCGGAAATCGGACAAGGTGGAGAGTTTATACAAATCACCATATTGGTAGCCATCTTCCACAACCTGCTCTTTCCATAGCCAGGGTAAAATGGTTGGACTCAGCCCCACAATCCAGATAAGGCAGCCGGTAGCCAGCGCGATATATCTTAAAATTTTCATAGCATTATCTCAACTTGATCGACCAGACCTGTATTTTCTTTTCCGATCGGCTGAATATCAATAATTTGTAATAACCTGGCTGATACGTGAGCTGCACCGGCATTTCGGACGGGATCGCTTTATCGCCCAGACGCCTTCCATTCATGTCGAAAACAGTGGAATAACTGCCCGATTTGATCGTGATAAACCGGTTATCCACCCCAAAGAAATGGTACTGGATCACCGAATTTGGTAAAATATCCTTGATTTCAAACAGCTCACGGCCATCTTTGGTAATAATAGCAGTTTTTGAGTTAACCGAGCGTACCAATATCCAATCGAGCGAATTGCGATCGAAAAGGATCCGGAAACGCGAACCCGGTTCGGGGCGCAGGAGTTGCCGCCGCGATGTGATTTTCCCGTCCAGGTTAATGCGGATCAGCTCGCCGGATACGCTCACACCCGCTAGCTCGGGCTGGCCGGTCTGCGGGTTCTGCGCCCACGTGAAGGGACTTTCTGTCCTTGTCAGAATATCGACTGGGAAGCCGGGGCGTACCGTACCGTTTTCTTTCAATAAATAGATCTTTCCGTTCTGCTGGGTGACGATAAAACCCCTGTTACCGATCTGGTTCAGCGCAACCACCGGTCCCACGATCTTTTCGAACCGTACCGAATGGTTCAGCCTTTTGAGCGGGCGGGTCACACTCTCCCATACGAACAGCTCTTCTGCCGAACTTTTAACAATGAACCGGTTACTGCCGTCTTCACCACCATCGATGAGGTACAACGCCGAAATAGCATCGGATGTAGGCAAATGCGCCTGGAATGTCGAAACATTGGTGGAATCGTCTTCATCCAGTGCATACACGGTGCGGCCCGTAGCGAAAATGCGTTGCTGCCGGCCAATGTTCAGGAAGTCGACTTTATACGCCGCGGTGCTGATCGGCCCGTTCAGTTTGGCGATCGTTTCGGTTTTTCCCTCGCGCAGGTTGTTCGTTCTGAGTAGGTTGTGTTCCTTGTCGGTCAGCAATATTTCAGAGCTCCCGTCGATCGGGTTTTGCAACGCGGCCAGTTCCGAATCGTAGATATCCGGCCATTCGATGTCGATGTTCAGGAAAGTACGGTTGAGTACCTTGCTGGCAGTCTGCCGTTTTTTGGGATGGAATGTCAGCTCGGGAAATGCCTCGCTGCCTTCGAAACGGCATTGCAGCGTGATGGACTCTATTTTAGCCGTGAGATCGCTGTATTTTTTGCTGACCTGCGTCTCTTCGCCCGACTGCGCTTTTCGCAGGTTCACGATCATCGAAAGCTGCGCCTCGTTGTTTACACTGGTGAGCACGCTGTCATATTCCGGCGATTGTTTCCAGGTGATCTGGTTTTCGTAGTCCACAATGTAGTTCTGCAAAACCTGCGAGTTGTTGCTGATCACCAGATATGGTGCGATGTAAGTAATGTAGCTGCGTGGAAAACCGGTGAACATCGGCCCGTAAAGGCCCGTAGGAAGTTCGGGAATGGGCACCGAGTAAATATCGTAACCCTGGTATTGATCGTTCGAAACATTACTTTCCTGGTTGGCCAGGTGCGCGAGCTTTTGCAGCACGGGCCTCACCTTGTCGTAATTGGAGAATTCCGCGAGCAGGATTTTGCCGTCGGTAATGCTGTTATTTTCCTCCAATTGGCACAGCACCAGCTCGGAACCGAGATGATCGATCAGTACATTGCTTTCGCCGGCAATGTAATAGTTGAGCTTGTCCCAGGCCGCTGATTTGTATTTTTTATGCCATTTGACAAAGGCCTCCCTGAATGCCGCCTTGTCGGACGCTGCTGCGCGGTAGAGAAACGAGGTCTGCTGCGACACATGTTTGTGCCCGGCAAACGGCGTACCCGGGTTATCTTTCAGAATTTCGGCCAGATAGTAATCCGGTGCATCCGCTCCATCCGATTTGATCATCAGGTTTCCCTTGTTCTCTGCTTTGTCGATGTGAAAATCCTGGTGCGCCGGGAAACTTTTGCCAAACTCGGCAAGCGTAGCCACATTCTCCATCGACATCACCGATTTCCAGGCGTCGGTCCGGAGGTAAACGCTTGTGCCGTAATCGGAATCATTGATATTCGAAAAACGCGAACGGAGCCTGAAAGAGCTGATATTGAGCGAGGAAGCTCGTACAGCGTCTTCGATCAGATCGCCGTAATAGCTGACGATCAGGTAATGGTCTTTCACCAGGTACGAAAACAACGGCCGCGAGTTGGCGTCGATGGCGTCGGTAATGCGGTGATCCTGGAAGTTGTGGTGCAACAGCCGGATGTTGGCGTGTTGCGGGCTGGCGAGCCATTTGGTTTCTTCCTCGGTGACGGGAATGTACATGATCACCCCCCATTCCGTGCTGGTACGCGGATGGTACGAGTAGGAGAGTGCCTTGCCTTTCAGGAATGTTTTGAGCTTTTTGGCGTCTTTCGTCAGCAGGTTGAGCAATGTCAGGTTATCGCTGGCGATATCGAGGAGGGGAAGCCGTTTGAGATCGAGTGCGGCTTCTGTGGCCGTGTAAGCCGAATCTTGCAAATGCTCGCTGGTGATTACCACCACGGCATTGGACGGGATAAATTGCCAGGCTGCCGACGAACCCCTCGACCATTTGAACAGGAAATATCCTGCTGATGCGATAAGCACGATCAGCAGGATAGCAATCAGTTTTTTTTTCGACACAAGCCTGTTTTTTAAGCGCGGATCGCTTTCACTTTATCATTCAGTTCGAGGCGAAACCGCAAGAGTTCTTTAAAGCTTCGGATACAAACTTTCCACAGGTTCCATTTCACGATGGAAACGGTGCCGGTTTCCCGGTCTTTATGGGTGATAGGGATATCGAACAGCTGCTGTCCTGATTTTTTAGCCATCACAGCCAGGAAGATGTTCGGAGCGAACGGTTCCGGGTTGGGGAGCTGGTTCATCAGTTTTTGCAGGAATGTTCCTTTAATCAAACGGAACGGAATGTTGCTGTCCATGATGAATGTACCATAAACAGCCGAGATCGTACCGCGGAGGAATTTCGTGATAAAGAGGCGTACGCCGGCGTCGTGACGAACCTGGCGATAGCCGAGTATGAATTGGGATTGGGAGCGTTTGTCCCAGAGTTTGTCAAAATCTTCGGAAACGAACTGGTCGTCGCTGTCAGTCTGGAACACATATTCCGAACCCAGTTCCAACGCCTTGCGGTAACCGTTTACGACGGCATTGCCATGTCCTCCGTTTTTCTGGTGGACAACGGTCAGGTTGTCGACCTTTTTATCCAGCTCATCCAGTAACGCTTTCGTATTGTCTTTCGATCCGTCGTTGATGACGATCAGGGTAGTGTTATCGTTGGGGAATTTAGTTTTGAGGAAGGAGGTCCAATTATAAACTACTTTTTCGATACAATCCTGCTCATTGTATGCGGGCATTACTATACTCAGAAGATATGACATGCAAAAGCGTATTTGGTATGTTGCGCGAAATTAATAAATAAAGCCTGTAACCGGGCTATGGGGTTTCATTATTTAGTAAGCGTACTTGTCTTTCAGGGCGTTAATCGGTTTCTCGAAAAAGTGCCAGGAAACCGACGCTACTAAGACAGTGAGCGTCACTACGACCGTTGCTTCGAACGCAATGTTGCCTTCTAAACTGGGGATATATTGATAGATTTTCCGGAAAAGCCTGACCGTCGGGTGCATAGGGCCACTGTGAAAATGGTTGTATACAAAATTGTGGTACAGGTACAGGCCATAGCTGATTTTGCCAAGATAAATACACACCGGATTTTCGAGGAACGCGGCCATCCAGCCCTTAAAGCCCATTACAGCGCGTCCTATGAGCATAAACCCGAAAATGGACGACAAGGTTCTATCGAGCACCACATACGGGAAGTTGAACGGCTGGGCGAGCGATTTAGCCCACCATTGGATCAGCACCCATCCAAGGAGTCCAAGCAATACCGGCCACGATTTGTTAAAAAATTTAACAAACAAATCATTTTTGTAGAGCTGCATCCAGGCCATGAGGCCACCTAAGGCGAAAGAATCGAAACACGCGGGTGTCGACACGTAGGTGACGGTCCATTCGCCCATGGTGACGAAGTTGGTACCAGGTATTCTGCCCGAATAGAAAATGTAGGCACGCAGCAGAATGCTGAAAATGCCCATCAGGCCCAGAACAGGTACCAGCTTGTTTTTGGGAATGAAGAATATCAGGAATGGGAAAAATAGGTACACCTGCTCTTCCACCGCCAGCGACCACAAATGGTCTACCGAACCCATCCAGGTTTTATGAAGCGCAATGTAAATATTCGTTCCGTACAATGCGAGCCATGCCAGCTTATCGCGCACCGGCGGTACGTTGAAGATGAACAGCAGTGCAATAATGAGGTAGTAAACCGGGAAAATGCGGATCGTTCTGCGGATGAGAAACTTACGCAGGTATTTCTTGAAGCCTCCCGGCGTCCCGTAGGTTTTTTCCTTGCTTTTCAGGAGAATGCGTGAAATCAGGAAGCCGCTGAGTACGAAGAAGATCGTTACCCCCAATGCACCGAACGGGATGATATTGATCTCCACGATGAGGTGATCGAGCAGAACAAGCCCCACTGCTATAAAGCGCACGCCGTCAAGTTGAATAATGTGTCCTTCCGAATTGGTGCGCATGGTTACCAGTTAACTTTCACTTCTTTTTTATGCGATTCTTTCACCGTTACACGCTGGTCTTTGAACAGAATGCCGGTCTCGTCGCCCTGCTGGCGGATAAGTGCCACTTTATAGGTTCCCTTGTCCATTTCAGAGAAGGGGATATCGGCATAGAATCCGGGGGCGAAATAATATTGTTTCAGGAAAAGCTGCTTGCGGCTCGTGTTGCGCGTACGCAGTGCCGGGAAAATGTAGTAGCATTTGTCCGAGCTCAGTAGCACATACACACCGCTGTCCTGCAACCGCTGGCTGGTGAATGTGGTATTGCTCACCTTAATGGACGCTGTGTCGGTAGAAATGGTGGTTTTATCATATAAATCCACCATACCCCGTGAACTTCCCGAATAATTCTGACGGTCGGCAACAGCGATGAGCGGGAGCCATTTGTCGTAAATGACAGGTGTTTTTTCCACGATATTCGCCACGAACGATGTGTCCGTCGGATATTTTAGGGATTTGTCTGTGAATGTCCAGTTGAATTGCCAGGTTACCATTTGCTTTCTGAAATTGTAAGCATCCACCAAATGGTAGTGATAACTGAATACATTGAAAGTAACGGCCAATGCTATGATCGCGGTGATGTAAGGCGACAAGAAGCTGCCACGGATGGGAACCACGACATAGATGTAAGCGACGATCAGCAGGAGGACAGAGTATATTTTATATCTGCTGGTAATGAGCACATCAAAACCAAATCCGGCGCGGCCGTGAACAACAATGGCAGCAGTACCCAGGATGAAAAGGATCGCTCCGAGACAGAACAGGTCGGTAGTCCGTTCAAATTTGTTGGTATACTTGTTCCGGATAATTCTGAAAAGTGTCGTGGAGCCAATGGAAATAGCCACAAGGAATAACACCACGCCGAGGAAAATGCAAACCTTGATGTGATCCAATACGGGAATACATTCTGCAAATGAACCCAGGAATGCCATGTAGCCCTTCACTAGCTGAATGATGCCGGCTTTCGATTCGGGATTGGATTCAGGTTTGGTATACCAATAAAAATAGCAGAAAATCTCTCCAATGCTGATAATGGTCCATAATGCAAACCGCTTCCGGTTCTGTGCCAGGAACAGCAGTACAGCACCCAGCGGGAGCACTATCAAGCCGTTTCCGCTGGTAAGCACCGTTACTACACTGAGCAATATAGCAATGGAGAAGGGCAGTACCTTGGGATTGATGACGAGATACAACGTCCAGAGGACCAGCGTTACCACGCCGAAATTCTGCACTGCCGACATCCCCCAGTACATATTTTCCCAGAATGCCAGCGTCATCCACAGGAATGGAATGGGTACTAATGCAAAAAGCGGCTTTTTATTCTTTTTGAGCAGGTCATACCAGAGCGGGATCACTGCGAGGAGCAATAAATTGCCCGCGGTCATCAAATGCCGGAAGTTGAGGTGCCCGAAAATGGCGTAGTCGATCCATGCGAAAAGGCGGGTGAGCGCGATGCGATGTTCGTTATGCTGTTTGAAAAGCGCCTGGATTTTACCCTTCCAGTCACCGGCCTGCGCGTATTCGGCGATGAAATTTTTCAGCGCATGGTCATCCCACTTGGGAATATTGATGGCATAGTAATCCCAAACCGTGAAATAAATGGCAACGGGTAATAACAGGATCAGGCTCAGGATAATGGTTAAAGCCTTTTTCGTCATGCCGGGATCATTAGTTGGCTGATGCTCGACAAGATCGAATCTGCGTCAAGTCCGGAAAGCTTCTGGTGATAGCTCTGGCTGCCGTATCGGCTGTTGGGATAACCTTCCGCTTTGAGGCTTTTGAAGACCGAGGGGAAGATACCTTTTTCCAGTAACTGAACGGAAAGTTGCTGAGCGAGTCCGCCCGTGCTGATATGTTCTTCCGCAACGAGGATCGCCGGTGCTTTTTTTACCAGCGTTATCAGCTCGTCGGTTAGTTCCAGCGGGAAATGCAGGGCAGTCACTACATTCACCTTTTCCGAGAGCTCGGGTGCTAATGCCAATGCCGACAACACGTTGTTGGCAATCGGCCCCAATGCGAAAACGGTTGTTTCGGCATGGGCTGGCTGGTGAATTACTTTAAATGAACCTGTAGTGTAGCTGTTCGCCGGCGTGGTTTTCCCGGCTCCCAGGCGCAGGTATGCAGGGCGGGCATCTGCGGCGATCTGCCGCACAACCGGAACTACTTCGTCGGCAAAGGCAGGCACCCACACCTGGGCATTCTGCTGGCCGCTCAAACACGCGAGGTCTTCGATCGTATGGTGGCTGCTGCCCATGATGCCGTAGCCATATCCGCCACCGTTACCGACCAGAAATACCGGCAAGTTGTTGAAACATACGTCGTTACGGAACTGTTCGAGGCAGCGGTACACGATAAATGGCGCAATGCTGTAACAGAACACTTTATAACCTTTGTGCGCAAAGCCGGCGGCTACACCTACCATATTCTGCTCCGCAACACCGGCATTGATAAACCGCTTGCCCATTTTGGCCTGCAAATTTTCCAATGCATTATATCCAAGATCGCCTGTGATGAAGATAACGGAGTCGTCTTCTACCGCAAGCTCTTCAATGGCCGTTGAAAATTCTTTTCTCATCGTTAAGTGGGCGCTAGGCCGGTTGATTGCTTAACTTAAATGGATTAGTTGCCTAATCGGTTGATATCACGCAATTTAGCTACTTTCTCAATTGTTTCACCAAAGCCCGGATCTCATCGGCCGTTTTGTAAGCCTTCGGTCCCCGGCGTATTCTGGTGCGGATATACTTAGGACGTTTTTTAGTCTCTTCGAATATCTTGGTAATGTATTCTCCCAAAAAAGAAATACCCAGGATAGTAAGCCCGCCGAAAAACACGATCAGGATAATGACGGTGCTGAGGCCTCTTGGCGTATCCGGGAAGAAAAAGAATTTGGCCAGTATCTGCCAGATGATCCCCAGAATGGATAACGCGGTAAGTCCGAATCCTGCATAACTCATCAGTTCCAAAGGAGCAAAACTGAATGAGAAGATCGCCTTTTTGGCCCACCAGATATTCTTCGTCCAGTTGTTGGTCGATACGCCGAACATCCTTTCCGGACGTACATAAGGCACTCCGGTTTGTTTGAAACCCACCCACGCACGCAAGCCGCGCAGGAATTGCTCTGTTTCGGGCAGATCTACCAGCTCCTTCACCACCTTGCGGTCGATCATCGAGAAATCGCCGGCGTCGCGCGGGATCGGGATGTAGCTCAGCCCCTGGAATACCTTATAGAATGTCTTATAGAAGAAATGAATATGGGGTTTCATCTCGCGCTGTACGCGTACGCCGTACACGACATCGTAGCCATCCATCCATTTTTCGTAAAATGCCGGGATAATTTCAGGCGGGTCCTGCAAGTCGCCGTCCATGAGCACCACACAGTCACCGGTTGCGATCTCCATCCCGCTCAGGAATGCCGATTGCGAACCAAAGTTACGGGAGTGGCTGATGCCGACCACATTAGGATCTTTGTCGCAAATCGCGTTGATGACTTCTTCCTGGTTGTCCGGCGAGTTGTCATTGACAAAAATGATCTCGTAACGGACTTTCAGTTCATTGAAAGTCTTTACCAACCTTTCGTACATGAACGGGATCGCCTGTGCGTCCTTGTAGCACGCGATAATCGCGGTGATAACAGGATTGAGCTTCGGATTTTCAAAAGCCGGGATCAGTCTCGACTCATATTGCACGGCATCCTGCCACTGGCTGTAACGGACCAGCCCGTCTTCGAGGGACGTCTTCGCCTTCCAGCCAAAATCGTTTTCAAATGCAGAGGGGTCGCCAAACCATTCGGCGAGGTCCCATTTGCGGTTCGACATGCTGCCCCATTCCGGTTCCTTGGCAATGGAAAACGCCCGCCGCGTTACGTCCACGAGGTCGCCCATGGTGGTTTTACGGCCGGTGGCGATGTTGTAGGAGCGTCCCGACTTTTCATCATCGATCTTCAAAGCTGCATCCAGAAATGCCTCCACGCAATCTTCCACAAATACGAAATCGCGGCTGATATCGGGAGATACCAGCGAAGGCAGACTTTTCTTCCGTGCATTCTCGATCAGGCGCGGGATCAGCCGGTCGGGCTCTTCCCAGTAACCGTAAATCGAGTACAAGCGCAGGTTGAGTGTTTTCAGCCCTGCAACTTTGGCATAATATTCCAGCAAATAAGCAGCCGAAACCTTGGAAACCGCATAATGACTGTTTGGCTCCACGCGGTCTGTTTCTTTCGGCGACGTGCAATTGAAACCATATTCGGAACTGCTTCCGGCATGGATGTAAACCATATCCTTCGTGCAGTTTTGCAGGATGTTCACCGTTCCGAGCACGTTCGTCTCATAGGTCAGGTTTACATTGCTCTGCTTGCTGTATGCACCATAAGCCGCAAGGTTGAAAATCGTCTGCGGTTTGTATTTTTCAAATACCTCCTTAATAGAATTGTCGGAAAGAATGTCGCAGTGAATGATGTTTTCAAACGGGACATTGAGCAATTTCAGGCGCCATGCTTTGGTAGCGTCGTGCGTTACTGCGTAGCAATCCTTCCGGATTTTGAATATATCATTGAAGAGATTGGCGCCAATGAAGCCGCTGGCACCGAAAACAAAAACTGGCCCTTTTAATTTCTCTATTTTATCGCGGTAAACCGGTAAATGGTCAAGCATTCGTCAATTCATTAAGATAACGTTCCTTTACTTCCAGTGTAGCTTGCTCATACTGGTCTTTATTCATGGGCAGGTAATGCCATTCCAATTTGTTTTCCATATAAGAAACTCCCTTTCCTTTTACAGTATTGGCGATGATCGCTTTCGGGAGCCCGTTTTTGTGTTCTTTCAATTCGCTGATAGCCGCGCTGATGGCCATAATGTCGTGTCCATCCACTTCCACCGTTTCGAAACCGATCGCTTTCCACTTTTCGACGGAAGCGGTTTCTCCCAAAACTTTATCGGTAAATCCGAATCCCTGGAGACCGTTCTTGTCGATGAGCATGATGAGGTTGTCGAGCTGATTCTGGATAGCGTAGTGGGCAGCTTCCCAGGTTGTGCCTTCATTGGTTTCCCCATCAGACAACAGCGTAAAAGAATACGTTGCATCGTCAGCGACCTTTGACGCGTGGGCAATGCCCGTAGCAATGGGTAGGCCGTGCCCCAGCGAACCGGTAGCGAAAGGAATGCCTTTGTATTGACGCGGCGCAGGGTGAGCGGGCAACGTGGTGCCGTCAAGGTAGAATGTATCCAGTTCTTCGTCGGTGATTTCTCCCAGCGTATTCAGGCACGCGTAAAGCGCCGCAGCCGCATGGCCCTTGGAAAGAATGAAGGTGTCATCGACCGATTTTTGAAGGAAAAGGACTGCGATCATCAGGTCAATGCAGCTGAGTGAGCAACCAATATGGCCTGCATTGGCTTGGTGGTAAAGGCCCAGTATTTTCAGGCGAAGCTCGCCGCTCAACTGTTTAGGGTCTTTTAATATCTCTTCTGCTGTCATGCCTGATGTTGTATGTCGATGTAAGGAATTGCCTGCAAAATAACGGCCAGATCTCCGGTTTTAAGGCCGCAATATACAAAATGTTATTGGACGGCTCTGCCAAAACAACCTTGCCGCTTACTCAAAACCGTAACGCTTGCCGGTCAGTTTCATGATTTCCAGCGGCTCGGAGCGCCCCCGCTTTTTGATCCAGATCCGCTCCGACTGATCCATATCCATGACCTGCACATACTGGGCGTCTTTCGGGAAATACAGGTTGGTGATTTGCGCGTCGTGGATCGAATAGGGCAGGAATGTCCGGTCCATTTCCGAAAGAACCTCGTAGCGAGGTGCGGGATAAAAAATGGTGTCGCCAGGCTGGTAATTCGCTTCTATCTTTTTGGCAGCTTCCCAGTATGGGTTAGGCACGCGCGGAACAGCAAAGTAGCCATATTTCGGCGAGCGGTCCTCGTAGAATTCTTTCAATCTTAATCCTACAAAATAGAGTTGGGCAGCGAGGAATACGAAAATAAGCACCCGGAACTCATGCCTTAGTGTGGTGTAATATTGAAGCAACAAGCTCAGCAAGATGATCACGTAAGGGAATGAAAATCCCGAGTACCGCTGCATAATACCATAAGTGTGCCCATTCTTGAACGACATCAGGATGAGGAACAATGTCGGCACAAGCGCCATCATGTAAAGCATCCAGAGGCGTGCCTTTTGCTGGCGATCTGCATTTTTGTGCAGATCGGGAATGAAGGACAATGCAAACAAACTGACGCTTAGAATACAGAATTGCAGTTTGTGATTATTGTAAAAAAACGCGACGATGATGACGAGCAAATATGGGAAACGAGGCGCAAGCCACGCGGGCGTGTTAATCTTGTCTTTGAAACGATACCAGCAGATCAGTATCAATGCCACGGCCAGTGCCACAGCCACATTCTTTTTACCTCCCAGGGCATCAGTAAGGCCATTGGTGAAAATCACAAGATCGGCGAAAATCGGCAGCGACTTGTTGAACACATTCAATGGTGTTGCCGGGAGGATATTCCCGAATGCTTGTCCACCGGTATCTGCCATTCGTTTATATAATGCAGCCTGATATTGCAGCGAGGATAATGTGTAAACGCCACCCCCGAACATTAACCACCAGGCCACACCGGAGAGCGCAAACACTGCTGCAATGGCCATGCGTACCCAGCCTTTAAATGTTCTCAGGAAAAACAATGCATATAAGGCGTGCGCAAGCAGTACGGCGATGACCAGGAAGTGACTGAGTAGTCCGAGGCCGGCCGAGAGCACATAGCCAACGTAAAGCCGGAATGTGTTTTTATTGGCCTTGTTTTCTACTATTTGTAAAAAGAAATACGTCGCGGCCAGCGTCAGGAAGAATGTCAGCGAATAGTTGCGCGCCTGGTGGCTGTATGCGATGAAAAATGGTTCGATAGCTGTAATACCGGCTGCTATCAACGCTGTGTTGATTCCGAAGAAACGTTTTGCAAACAGGTAGGTTAGCCCAATGATCAATACGCTGAAAATGACTGAGAAAAGACGGATCGAGTAGTCGGAGAAGCCGAAAATGTCGATCCACGGATGTAAGAGTGCGTAGTAGAACGGGCTGTTCCCGATATCGCTGCGTGTCATGGCCTCGTAGTAGTCCTCGATGGACTTCGGAGCCCAGAATTCGGCAGGCGTGAATGCCTTTGGGGTATAGATTTCGTTGGCCGTGAATGAGCGGAGTACCTGTTTTTGCGGGTGGGCCGGTGTTGTCCAGAAACGGGAATCGGACAGCTCACGAGTCGCAAAAGCCTCTTTTTGATTGGCTCCTTCCAACACAATGCCCTGGCTGACGAGCAATGTGCTCACTTCGTCAAAGAAAATACTGTAACGATCGAGGTTGTGAAGCCGCAACGCAAGACCTGCAACGAGAATGAGGGTGAGTATGAGCCTTGACCGCAGGGTTTCTTTGGTTTGGTTGGGAGACATTAGTGCGTTCGCTGATGGACGCCGCGAAAATAACGAAATTTCCCGTTATAGGATATTTTTTAGATTTTAAGAATCGTAAACTCTACTCTGCGGTTCTTTTGGCGCGTCTGTTCGGTAAGATTGCTGGCAATAGGCCGCGTCGGCCCCCAGGCTTTGGTTTGGATGCGCTTGCCGTCGATGCCTTTGGACAAAAGGTATTTTTTGACCTGTTCCACGCGATCGGAGGAAAGCTTGATATTCTTTTGTACCTCGCCCTGGTTGTCGGTGTGCCCTTCCAGTAATATTTCCATGGTCGGGTAGGCTTTCATCGTTTCGGCGACCTTATCAAGCTCGGCGAATGACGATGGGGTCACTTCCGCACTACTTTGGGAAAACATTGTATTGCTCAGCCGGATCTGCTGGCCTGCTTTAATAGGTTGCAGGTAAATGTTCTTCCGGATCGAGCGGAAACCGGTTTCAGCGCTCAGGTCCATTTCCTCGGAAACAGGGAAAAACCCCTCGCCGGAAGCGGTGATGCGGTATATTTCTTTCAGCGGAAGTATCAGGCGGTATTCGCCGGTTTCGGGGTCGAAGCTGGCCGTCGCAAATGAGGCATTTGTGCTTTTTATGTCGGCTGCAATATCAGACTTTACCGGTTTGTTGGTTTCCGCTTCCAGGACACTCCCGGTTACGACGGCCACAGGGTCGGGCTTGATCTCGGGCGTCATGCGGATACGGAAAATGTCTTCTTGTCCCACAACCTTGTCGCTGGCGCTGAAATAGGCGTAGTCTCCGGTAGCCGGAATGTTGATGAATGCGTCCCACAGTGGCGAGTTGATTGCCGGGCCCAGATTCTCGGGCGTCGACCAGTTGAGCCAGGTATCGTCGAGGCGGCGGCTTAGGAAAATGTCGCCCTGTCCAAAACCTGCGTGTCCGGAAGAAAAGAAGTATAATGTCTTGTTATCCAATGCCAGGAAAGGCGTTCCTTCGTTGTCCGCGGTATTGATCACATTGCCGAGGTTTCGCGGCTCAGACCATGACTTGTCTTTTTGTAAAAACGAAATGTAGAGATCTTTGCCGCCCTCGGATTCTGGCCCCTCAACCGCCATAATTAGCACATTCTCAAACGGAGAGACCGTTACTTCGAGTGTCTTAGCAGTCTTGATCAGGTTCATGATCCGCGACGGACGCGGGAATCCCCAGCCTGATTTCGTTTTAAATGAATGTGAAAATCCAAAGTACATGCTGCCGTCGGGACGGTATTCATTGATAAGGTAAAGTGTTTTTCCATCGGCCGAAATACTGGTCGCTGCATTTTCACCGGCATTGTTGATCGGCGGTCCGATATTAATTGCGTCACTCCATTTTCCCTGGTCATTAAGTGTCGAATACCAAACGTCCTGGCGGGTACGAGAGCCTATGTTGCCTTCAAAATTATTCCTTGTGAAATAAAGCGTCTTGCCATCAGGCGCGATAATGGGTGCAATTTCCTGTCCGGGGGAGTTGATCGCCTTACCCATGTTCTCCTTTTGCGCTTTCAGCTGAGAGGCTACAAAATTGATTTTGGCTTCCACAGGCGCCGCATCCGATGAAATGCCAATCGCGTCGATCTGATTGTAGCCCGAAACCTTACCCGGTTGCAGAACTATTTTCACCGCATTGGCCTGAATACTCTGCTTTGGAAAAATATGGAACATCCTGCCTCTTACGGCCTGCTGTGCAGCGGGCGTTTCCGAAACGAGGTATTCCTTGCCGCTCGCGTCGTACGCATACACCCGCACGACCGAGCCCGGATTGAAATTCTCGGCAATCGCAATCTGTTTCAATGGGATGGTTTTGTCAAAACCCACTTTGATCCATTCCTCGTTACGTCCGTCGGCGTCGGCCGGTGACCAGGCACAGGGGCTGTCGCCAAAATCGGGGAGCTTATTGGGGACACCCAGGATCTGTTTGGAGCGGTACGCATGGCCAATTTGCGACGGCCTGTACTCGGAAGAATACCCCAAAACCTTACTGGCCCATAACACCTCCTGGCAGTACGCGAAAAGCGGCATTACTGCCATTAATATGCTGAAAAGGGTGTTCTTAAATCTCAAACGCATGGGGTGATCAGGAACCGGCCGGGCTATTCTATATCTGGTAATATATTAATAATACAAAAAAAAGCCAAACTTACTGCTTGGCACCAATGAGGAGTATCCAGTCCCATTCCGGTTGCAGCTCCGGCGGCTGGACGACCGCTTCTTCGTCCACTTTCAGGTCTTTTCCGTTCCACCTTTTACCCGTGCGGGGGCTGTACCAAACCGCGCCGAATTGACTGCCTTCCAGATGTTTCAGGTCCAGTCGGACGGGCCGAGAGGTCGGAATGTAAAGCATGGCCATCTTTTTGTTTGAAAGCGAAACGATACCTATTTCGGCCTTATCGAGCGAATCCACCAGCAAATCGGGCGTATCCGGCTGCATATATTCCCATGGGATGCCTTTCAGGATTTTGACCAACTGGTGAATGTACTCGGCGCCGTCCTTGGTAATGTTGACCTTCCAGGTAGGGTTAAAGTTCTTAATCGTACTCATGTGGCAGAAACCCGCCGCCGAGCTCAGAATGGATTGATATGCCTGGTTGCGGATCAGCGTCGACTGGTCGGTAATCTCTTTGGGAAACTCCGAGTTGGCAATCAGGAACGGCCTCAATGCGGCTTCGGCCGAGGTTTTCTGCCAATTAGCCAATGCGGCATATTCGGCCGGGGTTACGGTGGAATCTGGAATAATGAATTTGAGGTCCGAATGGTTGGGGGAATTGTCGTTTACGCTTGTGGGTGAACAGGTGTTGAGTGACGCCAAGATTTGGCCGTCGGATTCGGCCCGGATCCCTTCGGAAATGGCTTTAAACTGCGAAGCACTCTGATACTCTTCTTCGCTGACAATCCAGATGATATTGGAATATTTGGCAAAATACTTTCCCACATAAGTTCCGTAACTTTTCCACACATCTTCCTTTTGCGCATCGAAAACCGTGTTCCAGCTTTGCCGCGACACCACAATCCCCACCACGAGATTTCGCTCCCGGGCTGCTATCACAATTTTTTCCAGATAATCGAAATAGGCTTTGTTAGGTCTGGTCAGATCATTGTTGTCAAGAAACGGCGCGACCTTGTTGAAATTCCGCTGGTTGGGCAATGCGGGCAGTAAATGCACCAGGAAGGTGTTAAACGACTGGGACTTGCGGATATCCATATATTGCACCGCCTCGGGGTAGCTCAGCCTCCGTAGCATTTGCCAGGCTACGTCGGCCACCATCAGGAATGGCGTTCCGTGGTTATCCGTAATATGCCTGCCGTTCGGGCTGATTTTCAACGGGAATTTGGGCGGGGCCTGGTCTTCTTTGTGAAAAACAAATCCCAGCGAAAACATGCACGCCAACAGAAGTACGGCCAACGGTTTGGCGGCCAACGATTTGGAAATATTCATGGTGTCAGCTCAATGAATGCTAGCTATTTCCCAGCTCGGCGATCGTTTGCGCAGGGTTCGGCGAGCTAAATACAAAGCTACCTGCTACAAGGATATCCACGCCTTCCTGCACAAGCCGGGGCGCATTGTCGAGGTTAACGCCGCCATCGACCTCAATTTTGAAATTATAACCGAATTTTTTGCGGTAGCTATCGAGCGTGGCAATTTTCCGATAGGTGTTTTCAATGAATTTCTGGCCTCCAAAACCGGGGTTCACGGACATGATCAGGATGAGCGAAACATCGCCCATAATCTCGCTCAGAACTTCCACAGGGGTATGGGGGTTGAGCGCCACGCCAGGTTCCGCACCAAGCTCCTTGATATGCTGTATGGTCCGGTGCAGATGCGGGCAGGCCTCATAATGCACGGTAAGCCCGGATGCACCCGCTTTACGGAAGGCTTCGAGGTAGCGGTCGGGCTGTTCGATCATCAAATGTACGTCCAGCGGCTTTTGGGCATGCTTGTGAATAGCTTCGCAAACGGGAAGGCCAAACGAAATATTGGGGACGAACATGCCGTCCATAATATCTACGTGAATATAACCTGCGGAACTGCTGTTGATCATTTCGACGTCGCGTTGCAGGTTTGCAAAATCCGCGGCCAGTATGGAAGGGGCAATTTCAGCCATGAAATCAGAAGCTAGTAATGATTAATGAGGCCGAAATTAGTGAATTATGGGCAATGCGGGTTATTGTGCGATGACATTCACGGGAAAGGAGAGCTGATCAAGTACGTGTGATTGCACGCGCTCGTCGCCGGAAAACGAAGCTTGCAATGAATATTTGCCGTTATTAAGTGTATAAATTTCGACGCAAACCTTCTCGGGGTATACCAGCCAGCATTCCGGAACACCATAATGCTCGTAGATGCCCTTTTTGATTACCGTATCAATATTGAGCATTTCGGGTGAGACGACTTCGATGACGAGGTCTGGTATGCCGCAGACAACATCCTGCACGGTACTTTCATTTTGCCTCGATATAAAGAGGAAGTCAGGTTGCAGGACATTGAAGTTTTCTTCAAAGATTACGTCAAAAGGAACACGATAAATTTCGCCTGGCTGATGGGCGTCTACATGATCGCAAAGTACTAGCAACAGTTTACCCATAGCTAATTGATGAATGGTCTTCGGGCTTGGCAGGTCGATCTCCTCGCCATTGATTATCTGCGTGTATTCGGTATTAATGTAAATCTTTCCGTTGATGATTGTTTTCATAAAACTGGGCTGTCTTTTGAATAAGCGCATTCAAACTTTCGATTTAATCAATCATAAATTTCCACGTCTCATCTCTAAGCAAAAACGCACGCAGATCGCTTCGTAACACCTCCATGAACTGCATCCAATCTTTTGCTACCCTATATGGCGCCTCACTCTTTGAGAGGTAACGAAATACACCATTATGAATGCCACCAGATGATGGCAAATAAAGAATTTCTTGACTAGTCTCACCACCCAAAGCGAATCTGCCGCCTCCGCCGTCTGAGCCGAAAACAACAATCTCATGTGGGTAGCTGGCGATGCGGAATGGTTCACCCTTCAAATGCGATTTCTCAATCCAGCTTAGGCTGTGAATAAAGTATCCAACATGAACATCGGGCATATCAACGCCATCGCAGAAGCCATAGAAAACTTGCATTTCTGATGGAAGTTTACCCACCGTTACATTGCGGAATTGGGGTGTCTGGTTGATGCAATTCCCGGTAGGCTTGTAGCCTAAAAAGTCTGAGCTAATGCTTTTAAGCATTTGTTCTACCTCATTCAACCACGTAAGAATGTACGCTTCTGTTCTCTCATTCATAACGACCACATTGTTTGTCAATCGCTCCCTGTACAGCTTCTGAACTCATCGCAATTGCTTTTTATCAATTTACTTGTAATGTCCTTGATTTCGGAAGTGCTGCTTTTGGATTACTTCGATGGAGTAGCTAAGCAGTTTTTTATCGACGTTCCGCCTTGAACGAATTTACAAAAACATGCGGCGTTCTGAATGCATGCTTAACAGGCATATGCGCTTGACAGTACAACCGGCACCTTGTTAATTATCCAATGCCCAAAATTTGAATTAAATCTTAAATTTGGGCCGAATCATCAAGCCGCCGTGACCACTATGAATCCCGAACAACGAATCCAGGAGCTCTCCGAAAAGCTACATTATTACAATGACCGCTATTATCAGGACAGCGTGTCGGAAATATCGGACTATGAATTTGACCAGCTGCTCAAAGAGTTGCAGGCCCTGGAAAGTGAATATCCTGAGCTGAGACAGGAGGATTCGCCTACGCTGCGGGTAGGTGGGACAGTTACCAAGACGTTCAATGCAGTGTACCACCGGTATCCGATGTTGTCGCTGGACAACACCTACAATGAGGACGAACTCCGCAGTTTCGATGATCGCGTACGTCGCGGGCTCGAAGGGGAGCCTTACGAATACATTTGCGAGCTTAAATTCGACGGGATTTCCCTCAGTTTTACCTACGAAAACGGCATCCTCGTACGCGGCGTGACGCGCGGCGATGGTACGCGCGGGGATGAGATCACTAATAATGTTAAAACGATACGTTCACTGCCGTTACGGGTGAAAGCCGAAGGTATTCCGCCTGTTTTCGAAATCCGCGGAGAGGGTTTTATGCCCATTTCTTCCTTCCAGAAACTTAATGAAGAAATGGAGACTTTGGGTGAAAACCAATATGCTAATCCGCGCAATGCGGCTTCCGGGTCGTTCAAATTGCAGGATTCCGGCGAGGCCGCGCGGCGGGGACTCGATAGCTACATTTACTCTTTTCTTTCAGATGATACGTTTTTCAAAAGCCACGAGGAAAGCTTGCTGGCCTTGAAATCGTGGGGCTTTAATGTGTCGCCGGGATGGAAAAAAGTATCGAATATCGACGAAGTGATCGAATACATTCACGAATGGGAAGAGAAGCGGGCGCATTTGCCGCTGGCTACCGACGGGATTGTGATCAAAATCAACTCTTTTGAGCAGCAAAAAGAACTGGGTTTCACGGCCAAAAGCCCGCGTTGGGCGATCTCCTATAAATATAAGGCAGAGAACAAACCCGCGGTACTGCGAATGGTGACCTACCAGGTAGGCCGTACCGGCGCCGTGACCCCCGTTGCTAACCTTTGCGATTTGTCGGAACGGGCATTGCCTTACAATCAGGTAAAAGGCGTGCATTTGTCGGGTACGCGCGTGAAGCGGGCGACTTTGCATAATGCGAACGAACTGGAAAGGCTTGGTATCCGCATTGGGGACACTGTTTTTGTGGAAAAAAGCGGGGAGATTATCCCGAAGATCACCGGGGTGGATGTTTCCCAGCGCGAAAAGTACGAGACCGAGGAGATCGTCTTCCCGACGCATTGCCCGGAGTGTAATTCCGAATTGCAGCGGAATGAGGGAGAAGTTGCATTCTTCTGCCCGAACGACAGCCATTGCCCGCCGCAGCTGAAAGGCCGCATTGAGCATTTCATTCACCGCAAAGCGATGAATATCGAGAGTTTGGGTGAAGGTAAAATTGAGCTTCTTTTCGATCTGGACCTCGTACGCACGCCTGCGGACCTGTACGACCTGAATTACGACAAGCTGCTGGGCCTCGAAAAGAACCTGCTCAATGAAGAAACCGGGAAAGTTAAAAAGATCAGTTTCAGGGAGAAAACGGTGGATAATATCCTCAAAGGCATTGATTTGTCGCGAACCGTACCCTTCAAAAATGTGCTTTTTGCATTGGGAATCCGCTTCGTAGGACAAACGGTTGCAGAGAAATTAGCCGCCTATTTCAAATCGATGCGGGCTCTGCGGGCTGCGAGTTATGAGCAGCTTACGGCGGTACCGGAAATCGGCGGGCGCATTGCATTGAGTATCGAATCATTTTTCAGTGTGCCTGAAAATCAAATGCTTGTGGAGCGTTTGGAACAGGCAGGCCTGCAAATGGAAAGTGACGAAAAACCCGTTGAGGTGGAAAGCGACCTGCTGGATGGCAAGACTTTCGTGATCTCGGGCGTTTTTGAAAATTTCGAACGCGACGAGCTGAAAGAGAAGATCGAGGCGAATGGTGGTAAGGTGCTTAGCGGGGTGTCCGGAAAGCTCAATTACCTGCTCGCCGGCGCGAATATGGGGCCTTCCAAACTCGAAAAAGCGCGGAAACTGGGCGTTACCATCATCTCTGAGGAAGAATTTTTAGCAATGATTGGAAATTAAGTAAAGAAAATAGCCCCGGAAGGCTAACTTTGTGTTTTAAAATCTAACAATTATATAAGTAAATAATGCCATTGGACCAACGTTTCAAAGGGGTAGGGGCCGCGCTGATCACACCTTTTGATGAACAGAATGAGATTGATTATCCGGGTCTGAAAAGACTGATCGACCTGGTGACGGAAGGTGGTACGGACTACCTCGTAGTACAAGGAACAACTGGCGAGTCGCCGACTGTTAGTTCCAAGGAAAAGCGTGATATCCTGGCATTTACAATAAAGAACAACTACAAGAAGCTGCCGATCGTCTACGGCATCGGAAGCAATAATACCCAGGAAGTACTGAATACGATTAAGGAAACCGACTTCACGGGTGTGGATGCGATCCTGTCGGTGTGCCCTTACTACAATAAACCAACACAGGAAGGCATTATCGCGCATTTCACTGCTATCGCGGACGCTTCACCGGTTCCGGTCCTCTTGTACAATGTACCTGGTCGTACGGTAATCAATATGAAGGCGGATACGATCGTGAAGCTCGCTGCGCATCCGAATATCATTGGTATCAAGGACGCAGGTGGCAGCATCGAGCAAAGCATGGAACTCGCTGCACGCGTACCCGACGACTTTTTGCTGCTTTCGGGTGATGATAATCTGGTCACTACCATGGTAAGCGTAGGTTGGCACGGTGTTATTTCAGTGATTGCCAATGCATTCCCGAAAGAATTCCATGATCTTACCTGGGCTGCATTGGAAGGCCGTTTCAAAGACGCCGCGAAATTGCAGCTTGCGTTCCTGGAATTTGATACGTTGCTGTACATCGAGTCGAATCCGGTAGGAATCAAGAAATGCTTGGAAATCAAAGGTATTTGCAGCTCGGACGTACGTTTGCCATTGCTTAAAGCCTCGAAAGAGCTGGGCGAGAAGCTCGAAAAAGCGATGATCCGCGAGGGATTTATGTGATTCAAAATGAGTCAGGAGTAGTCACGAATGGTCAGGTGTAGTCAGGAGTAGTCAGGTTTTTTAATTGACATTCGGACTTCAAAATTATATTTCAGGCATCACAGGTTTGGGGATTTAATTCCGGCCTGTGATGTTTTGTTTTAAATCAAAAACGAAATGCTATGATCACGTTTTACCCAGGGCCTAGCAAGGTTTATCCGCAGGTCGAACAATATATTTCGGAGGCTTTCGCTAGCGGACTGATCAGTTCCAACCACCGTAGCAAAGGCTTTATGGACTTGCTGGAACAGACGATCGCCGATCTGAAAGCGAAACTGGATGTTCCTGCCGGTTATGAGGTCTATTTCGTATCGTCGGCGACGGAATGCTGGGAAATCATCGCCCAGTCGCTGCTGATCGATTCGAGCCTGCATATTTACAACGGCGCATTCGGAGAGAAATGGATGGAATATACCCACCGCATCTCGCACCGTGCCACCGACGCGGCTTTCGGATTGAACGAAACGCTGCTGATGGACCGATCGGCCGTGTTCTCCCGCAATGAGCTGATCTGTGTAACTTATAATGAGACCTCGAACGGTACCAAAATCCCGGAAGGCTTCCTGCTCGATATTCGTAAAAAGGTTGATAACCTTATTGCGGTAGATGCGACATCGGCGATGGCGGGCGTGATTTTGCCCTGGGAGAATGCCGATATCTGGTATGCTTCGGTACAGAAATGCTTTGGCCTGCCTGCGGGCCTGGCAGTGATGATCGTTTCGCCCAAAGCCATCGAGCGCGCGATACAGGTGGGCGAGCGGAAGCATTACAACAGCCTGTTGTTCATTCGCGACAATTTTCTGAAATTTCAAACCCCTTTTACACCGAATATTCTCGGCATTTACCTGCTTGGAAAAGTAATGCAACAGGTTCCGGCGATCGAGGAGGTGGACGCGCAGACACGCGCTCGGGCGCACGACTGGTACGCGTTCCTGCTGGAAAACGGGTATGAGCTCGTGGTGGAAAATACGGCGGTCCGGTCGGATACGGTCATCGCCGTCCGCGCGGAAAAAGAACGCATTGCATTCCTCAAAAACGCGGCGCAAAAAGAAGGTATTACGCTCGGCAACGGCTATGGCAAAGAGAAGGACACCAGTTTCCGCATTGCCAACTTCCCAGCAATAAGCGATGAGGAAATAGCGATATTGAAGGCTTTTTTGGTGAAAATGGCCCTCAATTGACAAATGAGTAGTAAATGGCCTTCCTTGTATTTATAACTAAAAACAAATCTACTCACCCGCGGATTTCTAGATTGTGCGATTAGATATTTTAAAGCAATACCAGGCCCAGACCAAATGTCTGGTCGCGCTGGATTCGATTATTTTTGGTTTTGACGGCGAAGAGCTGAAACTGCTGCTGGTCAAAAGGGGCATTGAAGATGAGCATCATACCTGGTCGCTGATGGGCGGTTGGGTACAGCCCGACGAAAGCCTCGAAGGCGCCTCGTCCCGCATTCTTTTTGAGCTTACCAATCTGACAGACATTTACCTCGAACAACTATACACTTTCGGAAGCCCTCACCGCGATCCGGTTGAGCGTACGGTGTCGGTGGCCTATTTCGCATTGATCAATGTGGAAGATTACGACCACAAGATTTCCAAAAATTACGAAGCACAATGGTTCTCGATGCAGGAACTGCCCAAACTGCTTTTTGACCATGGTATGATGGTCGATATGGCGATCCAGCATTTGCGTTACAAGGCCTCGCAGCACCCGATCGGCTTTGAATTGCTACCGGAAAAATTCACAATCCCGCAGTTGCAGAAATTGTATGAGGCGATTTTCGGGACAGAGCTCGATAAGCGGAATTTTAGCCGTAAATTATTGTCTACCAATTTGTTGATCAAACTGGATGAAAAGCAGAAGGGCTATTCCAAAAAGGGTGCATACTTTTACAAAATCGACGAGGAGAAGTATAAAAAGCAGTTTAATACATTCCTGAACTTCCTGCCGGGAAGTGCTTCGTAACCGCCGTTATTTTCACGATCATCGGTTTTAGAGGTTGTGTAAGCAGTCGGTTTTGAGCAACTTTGCGGGATCAAAACGCCCCAAAGTGTAAGCCCATGTTCAATTTCAAGGAAATTATTTCCGTCACGCTGATCCTTTTTTCGGTGATCGATGTGCTTGGTTCATTGCCGATTATCGTTGATTTCCGGCGGAAGCTCGGCAAGATCGAGTCTGAGAAAACGACCATCGTGGCCGGTGCGATCATGGTGATATTCCTGTTTTTGGGAGAAAGGTTGCTAAGCTTGTTTGGGGTCGATATCGCATCGTTCGCCATCGCCGGGGCCATTATCCTGTTCCTGCTCGGGCTGGAAATGATCCTGGGGCGAGATATTTTCAAACACGGCAATATCGACGTGGGCGTGGCATCCATTGTCCCCATCGCATTCCCGATGATCGCCGGGGCAGCTACCATGACGACGTTGCTGTCGCTTCGTTCGACCTACCAGATTCAGAATATTCTGGTGGGTATTGTGCTGAACCTCTTTTTCATTTACCTCGTGTTAAAATCGTCGAACTGGCTGGAACGGAAGCTCGGGCAGGGCGGTACGGATATTCTCCGGAAGGTTTTCGGTATTATCCTGCTGGCCATTTCCATTAAATTGTTCAAAACCAACCTTTCGATGTAAGTGGCGTGCTGAGCGTCGTCTTTTATGTCAAGACAAATTTTTAAAACCATATAACAATGCAACAACTGGATAGCCTTAATCAAGTCGCGGATTTTCACAGAACTTTTAAACATCCGATCCTGGAAACACCGACGATCCCCTCTGAAGAAAGAAGCCGCCTGCGCGTGGCATTGCTGGCCGAAGAGTTGAAGGAGCTGGAAGTTGCGATTCTTGAAAAGGACATTGTAGAAGTGGCCGACGCGCTTTGCGACTTGCAATATGTATTGTCCGGCGCCGTGCTGGAATTTGGTCTGGGTGAGAAGTTCCGCACTTTATTCGATGAGGTACAGCGCTCCAATATGTCGAAAGCGTGCAATTCGGTGGAAGAAGCCGAAGCAACCGTGGCGCATTACCAGGCAAAAGGCACCGAATGTTATTTCAAGGAGGATAATGGCAAATACCTGGTTTACCGTACCGCAGACGACAAAACCCTGAAAAATATCAATTACTCTCCTGCCGACCTGGCGTCGATTATCGGTTAATTTATATTTTTGGATTTCACCTGACTCATTATGAGCTCTGTTCTCGAACGATTCCTGCGTTACGTGCAAATCGACACGCAGTCAGACCCTAACTCGGAGACCTTTCCCAGTACTGCCAAGCAGCGTAACCTGAGCAACTTGCTCGCCGAGGAGCTTCGCGCGCTGGGCGTGGCGGATGCGCACGTGGATGAGCACGGGTATGTGTACGCGACGATCCCATCGAATTCCGACAGAGAAGATATTCCCGTAATTTGTTTTTGTTCACACGTAGATACTTCGCCGGACGTTACGGGAGAAAATGTAAAGCCGATCGTTCACAGGAACTGGGACGGTTCGGATATTATCCTGCCGGACGATCATTCGCAAGTTTTGCGAATAGGGGAGCTGCACGATCTCGATCAGCAGATTGGAAATGATATTGTTACTGCCAGCGGCACCACGCTGCTGGGAGCCGATAACAAGGCCGGCGTTGCCGAAATCATGGCCGCAGCTGAATATTTGTTGGCTAATCCGCAGATTAAACATGGCGATATCAAAATCCTTTTCACGCCGGACGAAGAAGTAGGGAGAGGTACGGAAAAAGTCGATTTACAGAAACTGGGTGCTGATTTCGGTTACACTGTCGACGGCGAGGCGATCGGTACGCTGGAAGACGAGACGTTTTCAGCGGACGGTGTCAGGATTACCATTCACGGTGTGAGCACGCATCCCGGATACGCCATCGGGAAGCTGGAAAATGCACTGAAAATCGCTGCCGAAATACTCGCGCGGCTGCCGAAGGATAAGCTTTCGCCCGAAACCACGCAGGATAAAGAGGGTTTTATCCATCCGGTGCAGATGGAAGGCATTCAGGAAAAGGCCGCTCTGAGCTTTATCATCCGTGATTTTACCGTCGCAGGCCTGCACGAAAAGGAGGCATTACTGAAAAGCATTATGGAAGAGGTTTTGAAAGACTATCCCAATTCTTCCGCCGAGTTCAAAGTGCACGAGCAATACCGGAACATGAAAGAGGTACTCGATCAGCACCCGGAAGTTATCCAAAACGCATTGAAAGCCATGGAACGGGTGGGCTTGAACCCAATCCAGCGCAGTATCCGAGGCGGTACCGATGGCTCGCGGCTTTCGTTCATGGGCCTGCCGTGTCCGAATATTTTCGCCGGTGAACACGCTTTTCATTCCAAACTGGAATGGGTGTCGGTGCAGGATATGGAAAAGGCGGTAGAGGTAATCGTCAATTTGGTGGGCGTCTGGGCGGAAAAATAGTCAGGTGTGGTCAGTATAGTCAAGTATGGTCAGTTATTGTCAGGCGTAGTCAATTATTGTCGTAAGCTTGCCTGCTCTATTGACTACAAATGACCTCCTGACTACACCTGACAAAACATAGTAGTTAATAAAATCGAACATTACATTCGTGTCAAAAAAGTCCAAGTTTTACGTAGTGTGGCAGGGCCGGAAGACGGGCGTTTTTACCGACTGGAAGGAATGCGAAGCGCAGATTAAGGGCTTCGAGGACGCGCGCTACAAGTCTTTTGACTCTTTACAGGAAGCCGAAGCGGCTATTCAGCGGAATTACTGGGAGTTTGTGGCCAAAAAGGATTCAAAACCGGCCGTTCAGGAGCCCCCTGCGAATGTCGGAAGGCCTATTAAGAACAGCATTGCCGTGGATGCGGCGTGGAATACCGCTACCGGCGACATGGAGTACCAGGGCGTGTATTACGCCACAGGCGACCGTATTTTCCTGCAAGGACCATTTAAAGACGGTACCAATAACATCGGCGAGTTTCTGGCGATCGTGCACGCTTTGGCCTACTTGCAAAAGAAGGAGAGTGATTTGCCCATCTATACCGATTCCAAAACGGCGATGGCGTGGATTAAAAAGAAGCATGCGAATACCAAGTTGGTTTTGACCCCACGGAACAAGCCCCTTTTTGAAATGTTGCAACGCGCTGAACGCTGGCTCGCAACGAACACTTACCCCAACAGGATATTGAAATGGGAGACGGAATATTGGGGAGAGAATCCGGCTGATTTTGGAAGAAAATAGACCATAATATGCCCCGTAACGCCCATTTCCGGTTCAAACAGTTCACTGTCCGACAGGATCAGTGTGCCATGAAAGTATGTACCGACGCCTGTGTATTGGGCGCCTGGGCTGATGTGGAGGATGCCGACCGCATCCTCGATATCGGTGCCGGAACGGGCCTGCTGTCGCTCATGGTGGCGCAGCGCAACTCGTACGCGATGATCGACGCGGTGGAGATTGACGCCGAGGCGTTTTACCAGGCCGGAGAAAACGTGGAGCAAAGCCCTTTTCACGATCGCATTACGCTGTTCCATTCGGCGGTCCAGGAATTTGTGTCGGACCATTTGTATGATGTGATCATTACCAATCCGCCTTTCTTCCAATCGGACCTGCTTTCGCCGATCGATAAGAAAAATATTGCGCATCATGCCAAATCCCTTGATTTTGAGGAGCTACTGGTTGCCATCGAACGACTTTTAAAACCGGAGGGGAAATTCAACATTCTTTTCCCGGTGGATGAGGGCGAGCGTTTTGCGGAGAAAGCCGAACAAGCCGGCTGGAAACTCACCCGTAAACTGACATTGTTTCACCAGGAAGATAAAAAAGCATTTCGTTTGCTGATGCTGTTTCAGCGAGTTGAATTTGCTCATAATGTGCACGTTGAACCTGATTTGCACATTTATGAAACAGACGGGGTTACCCATGATCCGCGTTTCAGGGAATTGCTAAAAGCTTTTTATTTGAAATTTTGATCAGGAAAAACACGAACTTTGCCGCAAATTACCGGCAAAGCATTGTCACTGAAACCGTACATGACCAACCAAGCTATCCAGATTTCCGTTGTTATCCCGCTTTATAATGAAGAAGAGTCGCTTCCCGAGCTCTGCGAGTGGATTGCGAGGGTCATGGACGAAAATCATTTTACGTACGAGGTGCTTTTCATGGACGACGGCAGCAAGGACCGGTCCTGGGAGGTGATCCAGCGGCTTTCGCAGGAAAATCCCAATATACGCGGAATGAGTTTTGTGCGGAATTATGGCAAAACAGCTGCCTTGCAAACAGGCTTTCAGGCGGCAAAGGGTGATGTCGTGATCACTATGGATGCCGATTTGCAGGATAGTCCGGACGAAATCCCGGAGTTGTACAGCATGATCGTCAACGACCGCTATGACCTGATCTCGGGCTGGAAGAAAAAGCGTTACGACCCGATCACCAAAACGATCCCTACAAAGCTGTTTAATGCCGCTACCCGCAGTATCTCAGGTGTTTATTTGCACGATTTTAACTGTGGTCTGAAAGCTTACCGCAGGGAGGTTGTGAAGAATATCACTATCTACGGAGAGATGCACCGCTACATTCCGGTGATCGCCAAATGGAATGGTTTCGCGAAGATCGGGGAGAAGGTGGTACAGCACCGTGCGCGTAAATACGGTCACACAAAATTCGGTCTCGAGCGGTTCATTTTTGGCTTCCTGGATTTGCTTTCGATCGCCTTTGTGAATAAGTTTGGACGAAGGCCCATGCATTTGTTTGGGAGTCTGGGAACCCTTATGTTTTTTCTTGGAAGCCTTATAGCGGTATGGCTTATCGGAAAAAAGATATATAACATTTACAATTTATTGCCCTACCGGAATGTTACAGAGAACCCGCTGTTCTTTCTGGCGCTTGTCGCGATTATGGTAGGCTCTCAATTATTTCTCGCAGGATTTTTGGGTGAATTGTTTGTGAAGCAATCTGTTTCAAAGACAGGGGATTACACTATTGCTGAAAAGGCAGGGTTGTAAGAAATCAAGATCAGTATTCAACGAAATTTAAGTTTAAAGTTATTACCTATTACACAACTAATGATCGCTAACGTACACAAAGCACATCCGTGGCACGGAATTCCAATGGGTGACAAGGCACCCGAATTAGTTACTGCATTTATTGAGATTGTTCCTACCGATACCGTAAAATACGAAATTGACAAGGCCACCGGTTACCTCAAAATCGACCGCCCTCAGAAGTACTCGAACATCGTTCCGGCATTGTACGGTTTTATTCCCAAAACTTATTGCGCGGATAAAATTGCGGCGCTGGCACGTGAGCGGTCTGGTCGCGATGTGACCGAGGGCGATGGTGACCCGCTGGATATCATCGTATTGTGCGAAAAAATCATTTCGCATGGTAACATTATGTGCGAGGCGAAGCCCATCGGCGGTATCCGTCTGATCGATGGCGGCGAGGCCGACGATAAAATCATTGCTGTTCTGAAAGGTGACGAAGTTTACGGCCAGTTCAACGACCTGAGCGAGCTGCCGGACGGTATCGTGGAGCGTTTGAAACACTACTTCCTGACTTATAAAAACTTGCCGGGCGAGAAGGCGCATATCGAGATTACCAATGTTTACGGTAAGGATGAGGCGCATGAAGTGATTCTTACTTCGGTAGAAGACTACAAGCATTCTTATTATTGAGCCGACGCAGCACATGACGTCTGCTGACGGAATTTAGAGCCGCTCCCGCTAGGGGCGGCTTTTTTTAATTCGTATCTTTGCGCAAATTTTGACCAACCATTGGCACTCGCTGCCAGGCATATATGAGTAATTTACAAGAAATTAAGAAGCGCCGCACGTTTGCGATCATCAGCCACCCCGATGCCGGGAAAACCACTTTGACCGAAAAGCTGCTCCTTTTCGGGGGCGCGATCCAGACAGCGGGTGCGGTAAAATCCAATAAAATCAAGAAGACCGCGACTTCCGACTTTATGGAGATCGAGAAGCAGCGTGGGATCTCGGTGGCGACGTCGGTAATGACCTTCGAATATAAGGATCTGCTGATCAATATCCTCGATACGCCTGGTCACAAGGACTTTGCCGAAGATACTTACCGCACATTGACCGCCGTGGATAGCGTAATCCTGGTGGTGGACTGTGTAAAAGGTGTCGAAGAGCAAACCGAGCGTTTGATGGAGGTTTGCCGCATGCGTAACACGCCGGTGATCGTGTTCATCAACAAACTCGACCGCGAAGGCCAGAATCCGTTTGAACTGCTCGACGAGCTGGAAAGCAAGCTGAATATCCGCGTTCGCCCGCTTACATGGCCCATCAATATGGGTGCCAATTTCAAGGGCGTTTACAGTTTGTACGAGCAAATGCTGTATTTCTTCAAAATCAATAAGACCAAGATCGAGAATGACGTCGCGAAGGTAAATCTGGAAGACGAGAAGCTTACGGAGTTACTCGGCGAAAGGGATGCTAACCAGTTGACCGAGGACGTGGAGCTAGTGGAAGGTGTTTACGATGCATTTTCGGAAGAAGCTTACCAGAAAGGGCAGCTCGCGCCGGTGTTCTTTGGAAGTGCCATCAATAATTTCGGTATCAAAGAATTGCTGGACACATTCTGTGATATTTCGCCGATTCCGCAGCCGCGCCCTACAGACGTGCGCGAAGTGGAACCTACCGAACCGAAATTCACCGGTTTTGTATTTAAAATCCACGCCAACCTCGACCCCCGTCACCGCGACCGCATTGCGTTCCTGCGGATTTGTTCGGGGAAATTCGAGCGGAACAAATTTTACAAACACGTACGTCTAGGCAAGGAGGTGCGTTTTTCGAGCCCATTCACCTTCATGGCTTCAGACAAAAGTGTAATGGACGAAGGCTTCCCGGGCGACGTGGTAGGTCTTTATGACACCGGAAACTTCAAAATTGGCGATACTTTGACAGAAGGCGAAAACCTTCAATTCTCTGGTATCCCAAGCTTCTCACCCGAAATCTTTAAGGAGCTGATCAATATGGACCCGATGAAATCCAAGCAATTGGAAAAGGGTATCCAGCAGCTCACCGACGAAGGCGTGGCGCAGCTCTTCACGCTGGATCTCGGCAATAGAAAAGTCGTAGGTACCGTTGGAGAACTTCAATTCGATGTAATCCAGTATCGCCTCGAACATGAATATGGCGCAAAATGCCGCTGGGTGCCCATGAACATTTCCCGCGCCTGCTGGCTTACTGCCAACGAGAAACCGGCTATGGACCAGTTTGTCCGCCTCAAAGGCAACCAAATCGCCTACGATAAGGATCGCAACCCGGTATTCCTCGCCGAATCCGAATGGATGATCCGCATGAACCGCGAAAACAATCCGGCCATTCACTTCCATTTTACATCGGAGTTTAAAACGGAAATGGCGCTTTGAGGCTGACTTTGAGTTAGGTTGAAATTCGCTATATTTGTTTAGAGGCCAATTGAAAAAAACATGATACTCACCGAGACGATTCCTGCTAGCTTGATCTTCGAAGAACTCGACGGACGCCCCTTGTACCGCAAGGGCTACAAGAAGGTACTGGAAAATAATTTGTCTCCGGAGGATGTTATGGGTTGTAGTTTTATTCAAGGGTTGATTATGAGAATTGTTAGTACTTGTATCAGCCGAATGTTAAAGGGCATGCCGTACTGGGTGGTATCTGGTGAAACTGGATTGCATGTCTCGCATGGAAATAACTTAGCCAACGATGTTGCTGTTTTTGACAAGGCGTTGATCAAGGATAAATTTTCAAAAAGCTACCCTGATGTCCCTCCAAAAATAGCGATCGAGATAGATGTGAAAATCGAGGCAGGCCAGTTCCCAAGCCCTGAGGACTACTTTTCTCGTAAAAGCGAAAAGATGATCGAGTTCAGTACGGAACGGGTGATTTGGATTTTGACAGAAAACCGTAAGATCATGGTAATGGATCAGTCGCGTGAATGGTCTATTTATGAATGGGATGAAATGGTTCCTGTTTTTGATCAATATCAGTTTTGTCTGAATGATCTTTTGAAGGAGGAAGGAGTGATTTAAAATCCAGACTATATAAATAAAACAGGCTGCCATATGTGAATGTGGCAGCCTGTTTTGTATTAATTGAGTTAATTCCTGGGGCCGCCTCCGCCACCTCCGCCACCGCGGTTATTGCGGCGGTCTTCGAGCATAGTTTTGTATTTTTCCTGCTGTTCTACGGTCAGGATTTTGGAAAGTTCGGTGTTGAATGTTTCCATCGAAGCCCGCATTTGTTCGCGGTCCATGTTTTGAGAATCCCTTAGTTCCTGCATTTTCTTGGCGCGGGTGAGACTAAGGTCATATACTTTTTTCTGCTGATCTTCCGAAAGTTTGAGGTTTTCGGTCAGAGTTTTAGTCTGGTTCTCGGCGCGTTGCTCAGGCGTTGCGTTGCCGCCGCGTTGCGCGAAGGTTGTGAAGCTTACAAATGCCAGTAAAATGGCCAACAATGTTTTCCTCATGGTCAAAAAAGTTTAGATACCCAGGTTAGATGTAAAATGGAGCGGCAAGTTTAATGGGCTATTTAAATTTTTGACTGAGTACCTGAACCGCCAATGCGACGGCAATGGCACAGGTGTAACTCATTAATGTGCCTACCAGTACATATTCCGATTTCTTGCTGATATAAGCCGGTGGAATGCCCGGTTCGTTTGATTTGTCGTTATACCTCAGCAGCGATTTAGCGGCGATGAGGAAGCCAATGGCCGAATATTGATTGACTAATACAAAAACAAAAATGAGCAACCGTTCGGACATACCTATCCAACGGCCCGCGCTGGCGAGGTTGTCGTCTGCCTCTGGTGCGAGTTTGCTGAGTTCCTCGCGCCACGGTTTGGTCAGAATGCCTACCAGAAACGAGATGGGAGATAGCGAAAGCAGCGCTCCGGATAAGGTTGCCAGGGTTTTAGGGGTGTTGAACCATACGGTGAGCGCTTCAAAACCAACTGATATGTGGCTGGTGAGAATGAGTGCGGTGATTGCGATCGTAACCAGGTGTGCAGCCTGGTCGGCGATAAACCAGGTAAGGGACCCCTTTTTATCGAATGATATTTTAACAAGGTCGATCACGCCGTGTACCAAGCCCAATGCGATGGCCGGGAACGGATTTGTCCATTGATGCAGGGCGATGTAGGAGACGATTATGACGAGTAATATGTGGAAATACAAATACCGGGATTTGTATTTTTTCTCCTTTTTGTCGGTTACCCACCGGGTAGGCTGCCAGTAAAAATCTACGAGAACGTGTGCCAAAAGGAGCAGCAGAAATTCTGTCATGGGAACTTAGCGTTTAGTGTATAGTGATAATTGCTTTGGAAAGGTAGCAAGAAAACTATCAATAGCCCACCACTTCGCCGAGGCAACCCGCTGGCTTGCTGCCGGCTGGCTGATGGACAGCTTTTCGGCTATCTGTGTCACATTTTTGCCTTGTAGCAGCGCTTCAATTACCTGGCTTTGAGCGGATGTCCAGCTTTCGATGACTGTTTCCAGCAGATCCAGTGTGGCCGACAATGGCTCGGATGGCCTGGGAAGCGCTATGCCGATCCTTGCTTTCTGCTGACGGATTGTATCAGCCAGGTGCCCCGAAAGCCTGAATGCTTCGCCGTCAGAGGTGCCTGGGCGGTCGGTGAGTTGCTCGGTATGGCCAATGCCGATGGCTACGCGCATATCGGCATTGGGTGCGTGCTTACGCATACATGCGCGTGCGAGTATGGCCATGCGCATGACTTCATCGGGATTCTTCAAAACAGCCTGGAAGCTATCACCACGGTATATTTCAGGTTTTAGTGCCCATTTGAAAACCTGATTTTGGTGCAAAATAACCAGTAATTCTTCCAGCCATGCAGTTGATTCTTCGCGCGAAAACTGCGTAGAATTCACCATATCAGCAGTTATGACCGCCCGGAACGCTTTCATGAGTATAAGGTTTTTTACTTATAATAGTCAAATATAAGGTAAAAGCCTTATATTTTAAATATATAAGCCAAAAACCTTATATTGGTCGAATATAAGGTAAAAACCTTATGCTTTTTTGAGAAAAAGGTTCGCCAGATAGGCCCACTCTTCTTTCAAGCTTCCCCTAAATACTTCTGAACCAGCACGTCTGTACCAGTACCCTGCATTGAAAGTATCGCCTTCAACACGGTGCAGATAGGCGTGTAAACGGTCGTAAGGCTGCGTCCCCTCCCGGCTTTGGGCGATATTATGGGCTGCTTCCCAGTCGCCGTTAGCGTCGTGCCAAAGTGCTTTCAGAAGTACAGAAAGACCTTTGGGAGGAGCTGGCTCGGAAATCGATTCCTGGAATTGTTCGAATGTCATGATCGATGGAAAGATGGTGAACAACGATGAAAACAGCTGCAAGATACGCCTCAGGGCCCTTATTTACCGATTTTACTTGTATATTGTAAGGCACAATTGTAATTAAGACAACAATATATGTTTAAACAATTATCAACGATATTAGGCTGCATGACGCTGGCAGTGTATTGCCATGCGCAGGAAACTTTCCCAAGAAACGGCGCCTATGATGAAAGGCCAGGGCGCTACGCTTTTACGAACGCAACGATTGTTGTTGACCCGAAAACAACCATCGAGAACGCTACAATGCTGATCGAGGACGGTGTTATCCGGGAAACGGGCAAGCAAGTGAAAATTCCCGCCGGTACGGTAACCGTCGATCTGAAGGGCAAATTCATTTACGCGTCGCTCATCGAACTGGATTCGGATTATGGAATGCCGGAAGTCAGAAAAGCACAAGGTGGCGGCGGACGTCAAAGCCCGCAGCTGGAATCGAATAAGAAAGGTGCATTCGGCTGGAACCAAGCCATTCAGCCCGAAACGGATGCCAGCCTTCTTTTCACACCCGATTCCAAAAAAGCGGGCGACTTGCGGAAAATCGGTTTCGGCACGGTATTGGTGCATTCGCACGACGGCATTGTGCGAGGAAGCGGTGCGCTCGTGACGCTTACCGACGAACCAGCCAACAAGGCGATGCTTAACGGAAAAGCGTCGGCGCATTTCTCTTTTGGCAAAGGGAGCTCATCGCAGACCTACCCGTCGTCGGGAATGGGCGTGGTGGCGCTTCTGAGACAAAATTATTACGATGCCGACTGGTATGCGAAAGGCGGAAACAAGAAGGAGACGAACCTGTCGCTTGAAGCATTCAACCAGATCAAAACGCTGCCTTCTTTTTTTGAAACGGGAGACAAATACAGTATCCTGCGGGCAGACAAAATCGGGGATGAATTTGGTATACAATACATTATTCGTGGAGGAGGAGACGAATATCAGCGTATTCAGGAGATTAAAGCCAGTAAGGCAACGCTGGTGTTACCGCTGGTATTTCCGGACGCCTACGACGTGACCGACCCATGGGATGCGGAAGTGGTAACCATGAGCCAGCTCAAACACTGGGAACTGGCGCCACGTAATGCCTCGGAAGTTGCGAAAGCGGAGATCCCTTTTGCATTGACTACTTCGGGATTGCGGAACAAAGCCGATTTCTGGAAAAATCTGCGGACTGCCATCGAATATGGCCTGCCCAAAGAAAGAGCACTCGCAGCGCTGACAACCCTTCCGGCCTCGCTGATCAAGGCCGATAATAAGATCGGAAGCTTGAAAGCGGGGATGCTCGCTAACTTCATCATTACTTCGGGTGACCTGTTTTCGAAAGATAATGTGATTTACGAAAACTGGATCCAGGGCAAGAAATTCGTGCTGACGGCATTGGATGCGCCGGATATCAGGGGTACTTACTCGCTGTCGTTGAACAACCAGCCCGCCGGGAAGTTGCAGATCACCGGCTCGCCGGAAAAGCCGGAGTACAAGATCACGGTACAGGATTCGATCAAGATTACTCCAAAGGCAATCCTGGCGAATGCATTGCTTACGCTAAGTTACCAGCAGGATAAAAAAGTGGGTGGTACAACCCGTCTTACGGGTTGGTTGAGCGGAAATGGGTTCAGCGGAGAAGGTGTGCTGCCCGACGGGACTGTCATCCCCTGGAGCGCCGCACTCACGGAAAAGAATGCAGCGGTCGCTACCGCCGATACCACGAAGCCGAAAAGCAAGGAAACGGGGCCGATTGTGTATCCATTTGTGGGTTATGGAAATGAGACATTGCCAACCAAAGAAACAGTCCTGATCAAAAACGCAACGATCTGGACGAATGAAAAAGAGGGCATCCTGCAAAATGCCGATGTGATTGTTCAGAATGGCAAAATTACCAAAGTAGGGAAGGGCCTCTCAGCACCGTCGGGAGCGAGAACGATCGATGGAACCGGCAAGCACCTTACGAGTGGCATTATCGATGAGCATTCGCATATCGCGCTTTTCAGCATCAATGAGGGTGGTCAGTCCAGCTCGGCGGAGGTGCGTATGAGCGATGTGATCAATCCCGACGATATCAATATCTACCGGCAGTTGGCGGGTGGTGTTACGGCTTCGCATTTGCTGCACGGTTCGGCCAACTCGATCGGCGGGCAAAGTGCGATGATCAAGCTGAAATGGGGTGCAAGCCAATCCGAAATGCTGATCCCGGAAGTGAAAACGATCAAGTTCGCACTGGGCGAAAACGTGAAACAGTCGAACTGGGGCGACACGCAGCGCGTGCGCTTCCCGCAGACGCGTATGGGGGTGGAGCAAATCTATTTCGACCATTTCCTGCGTGCAAAAGAATATGCAGCGAGTTGGAAGAGCTACAATGCGAATGCCAAAAAGGCGAATATCGCAGCACCTCGTCGCGATATAGAGCTCGATGCACTGGCAGAAATTCTAGGCAACGAGCGCTTTATTACCTGCCATTCCTATGTGCAATCTGAGATCAATATGCTCATGCACGTCGCAGATTCACTGAAATTCAGGATCAACACATTTACCCATATTCTGGAAGGTTACAAACTCGCCGATGGTATGCAGAAACGCGGCATCGGCGGCTCGACGTTCGCGGATTGGTGGGCCTATAAAATGGAAGTGAAAGAAGCGATCCCTTATAATGCGGCATTAATGTACCACGAAGGCGTGACCGTGGCGATCAACTCCGACGATGCTGAAATGGCGCGGCGTCTGAATCAGGAAGCTGCCAAAACGGTGGAGTATGGTGGCGTTCCGGAAGAGGAAGCCTGGAAAATGGTGACTTTGAACCCTGCCAAATTGTTGCATGTGGACGACCGGATGGGAAGCGTGAAAGCCGGTAAGGATGCTGACCTGGTGCTCTGGAATGCGAGCCCGCTTTCGGTATATGCAAGACCTGATTTTACAATGATTGAAGGCGCTATTTATTTTGACCGTAAAAAGGATGAAGAGAAACGGAAATCCATCGTAGTGGAACGCGAAAGGCTGATCCAGAAAATGCTGGGTGAAAAAGCAGAAGGCAAACCTACGCAGAAACCGGAAGCAACGAAGCCGCATATGTGGCATTGCGAAGATGTTGTGGGAATCCACGCAGAGCACGTTGATATCCACGCCGGTAAATAAACTGTTTCAGGACATTCAAATTGATTTTTATGAAAAGCTATAAACTAATAGCCGGCCTCTTACTGGGACTGACGGTCGGAGTGCAAGCGCAAAATCCGGCACCCGCGAAGCCGCAAACCAGGCCGGTAGTGCTCACGGGGGCAACGATCCACATCGGCAACGGCGAGATAATCCAGAATGGCGCCATAGCGTTCGATAAAGGCATTATCACGCAGGTAGGACCGGCAGCTTCGGTAACAAGCCCCTCGGGTGCCGAAACCGTAGATGTAAAGGGAAAGCATATTTTTCCGGGCTTGATTTCTTTGAACACGACCGTCGGATTGCAGGAAATTGCGTCGGTCAGGGCCACGCTTGATTATCGGGAAGTAGGAGAGATCAATCCTCACGTCCGTGCGCTCGTTGCCTACAACACCGATTCGGAAGTGATTCCGACTTTGCGTGGTAATGGCATCCTGTTGTCGCAGGCTGTTCCGCAAGGTGGTGCGATATCGGGTTCATCATCTGTTTTTTACAGCGATGGATGGAACTGGGAAGACGCTGTTCTGAAAAAGGACGACGGTATTTGGCTAAGCTGGCCTCCTTTTCTGGCAGGAAATTTCGATAATGAGACCTTTACTTACTCCATTAAACGAAACGACAAGCGTCAGGAGGTAATAGACCTCTTTAAAAAGACATTCTCGGAGGCAAAGGCTTACGCGGAAGTCGCTAACCCGACTCCGGTAAATCTTCGTCTGGAAGCGATGAAGCCACTTTTTACAGGCACGGCCAATCTTTACATCCGTGCGGACTACGCGAAGGACATTATAGAATCCATTCGCTTTGCTCAGGAAGCAGGTGTAAAAAAGATCGTCATTGCAGGCGGTAACGAATCCTACAAAGTGACCTCGTTTTTGAAGGAAAATGGAGTTCCCGTAATTATCAATACCACGCATCGGCTTCCGGATGGTGTGGACGAAAACGTTTACCTTCCCTACGAACTGCCCGGACTACTTCATAAAGCAGGCGTGAAAGTTGCCATTACTTATGCAGATGAATGGTGGCGCACGAGAAACCTCGGCTTTTTGGCCGGTACCGCATCCGGTTTCAGTGGTGTAACATCCGAGGAAGCATTGCAATTTGTTACGCGGAATGCAGCCGATATTATCGGTGCAGGACAGCAGGTCGGGACGCTTGAAAAGGGGAAACAGGCCTCATTGCTCGTTTCTGACGGCGATATCCTCGATATGCGCAGCAATATGGTCCAGGCGGCATACATACGCGGCGGCAAAGTTAATCTCGACGACAAGCAGAAAAGGCTTTACGAGAAGTATAAGGAGAAATATGGCAAGAAGTAAGTAGCCAAAAGATCTGTATTGAAAAAGGCATCCGGCAAATACTGACGGATGCCTTTTAATTTTTACGATTTGGATTGAGATATTTTAGCTTTTCAACTTTCGCAAAATCCGTATCATTGTCGGCGATGAGCATTAAATTGTTACGCAATTCAATTTCTGTAATTCAAAGACAGAATTGTTTCGCTATCAACAATTCTGTCCAGTAAAAGCAGGCCTGATGGCGACAGTGTTCCGTTTAAGTATTTTATAACAGCGCTGGTATCAATCAGATATCTCTCTTCCTTCATTCCTTAGTGTGTTAAGCCGGGAATCAATTTCCTGATCAGTCATTGGCGACTTGATTTGTTTTCTTAAGTCAGAAAGCGGTCGCTGGTTACGGATCACTTTGATCAAATGCATTTCTTCCATATCCAATAGAAGCTTCAATGCCTTATCATCAGTGATTTCTATTTCAATGGTTTTCATATATCTGATCAGTTTATTCAAAATTGAATTTACAAAAATCTGATCAATCAACGCTTCTCTGCCAAGTAAATCCCGTTGTCTTCGATTCGGATAATCCCCTGCTTATACAACCCGCCGATGGCTTTTTTGAAGACTTTTTTACTAATTTTTAGCCGGTTGTAAATGTCTTCGGGCGACGAACTGTCGGAAAGGTTCAGAAAGCCTTTGCCGTTTTTTACCTCTTCCAGTATTTGCTGCGCTACTGGCTCTACTACTTCATAGCCACTCTTTTGCAAGCTGATGTCCAGCTTATTCTCTTCGCGTATTTTTTTGATATAACCTTTCAGGGAATCACCGATTTGCAGCGGCTGGAATACTTCGTTGGCGTAAATGAGGCCCTTGTGGTATTGATTCACGACTACATTATAGCCGAGATCGGTTTTCTGCCAGACGAGCAAATCCACTTCATCGCCTTCCGCTACGGTGAGCCGCTCGCTTTCAAGGAATTTGTCGATTTTGGCGGAGGCCAGCAGTCGTTGCGATTTCTGGTCGAGGTACAAGAACACGACGTGCCATTCGCCGATCTCCATGGGCTTTGGCTGCTCGCGGAATGGTACGAAAAGGTCCTTAATGAGGCCCCAATCGAGGAATGCACCATATTCGGAGACATCCGTTACTTCCAGAAAAGCGAATTCGTTGCGGATGATCTTGGGCGTCTGCGTGGTCGCTACGGGTCGATCTTCAGAGTCGAGGTACACGAAAACCTTGATCTGATCGCCGACTTGCATGTCGTCCGTAATGTATTGGTTGGGAAGCAGCACTTCTTCACCTTCCACATCGCTCAGGAACATCCCTACGCTGGTAACCCGCTCGATGGTCAGGTAATTGTATTTTCCGATAAATAGCATTATTCAAATAACGAGGTTCGGATGCAAAGGTAACGCTTTCACACCGAATTACTCCCTCATCGTTCATTTCGACCTGCTTATCCATATTTTGCCTCCCTTTCGAGTAGTTCAGCCGGTATGACACCGCGACCAGAAACTGCTGCGGGTGCCATTGGAATAGAACTGTTACTCCTGTTCAATACCCGTCTGGCTCATTTCCTGGGCCTTTCCTAACGTTTCCATACTACCAATGTCGATCCAGTATCCAGTGGTCTGAGTTACTCCGGCAACATGCAGCCCCGTATGTAATGCGGATTGTACCAGTTGCCAGCCTTCATAGGAAATGCCTTTTGGCAACAGGTTGAGGACTTTTTTATTAAATAAGTAAACCCCTGCATTGACCATAAATTCATAGTCCGGTTTTTCTGCCAGACTGTTGACGTAGCCGTCAGAGGTTATTTCCAGCACGCCGTAAGGCACTTTTACGATATTCGGCGCAGCCAGGACAGCCATATCTGCCTTCCGTGAAAAGTATTGCTCGGAGAGATTTCCGATGTCGAAATTGGAATACACATCCCCATTGATCACCAGGAAATGTTCGTGGGGCCAGTGTCGCTTCAACGTCATGGCGCCGATGCTACCCATTGGGATGTGTTCCTGCAAGTACCGTACGATAACGCCCATTTCACGTCCGTCGCCCAGGTAACTGGTGATTTGTTCGGCCATGTGCCCGACCGAAATGTGGATTTCCCTGAAACCGAATGTCCTCAAATGGTCAATGAGATGCCGGATGATGGGTTTGCCGCCCACGGGGATGAGGGATTTGTGCGTATTGTCGGTCAACGGTTTCAGGCGTGTACCTTTGCCTCCGGCCATGATGACGACATTGACGGACCGCGGGTCCATTTCCGAATTCCAGTACATAGGACTTATACTTTTATGCTTACATCCAGAAACTTTGCGATGCTTTGCGTAACCCTTTTCAATTGTTCGTCGGTTATCGACGTAGAGCAGGGAAGCATGATCCCTTGCCGGGACACATCAGAGGAGACGTTTTCGCGCGTCACATACAAATCGTTTGTGAACACGGGCAGCTCATGAATCGGCGTCCAGAGCGGTCTCGATTCGATATTGTCCGCCGCCAATGCTGCGATAAGGTTGCGGCTATCCTCCGCAAGCACGGCGGAATGCCAATAGTTGGAATCCGTACCGGGCGTTAGCTGCTGGAATACCACATCGTATTCCCCCAATTCGCGTTGATACCAGGCGGCGACCTCCTTTTTTCTTTGGATAAAACCCGGTAGTTGTTCCATTTGCGCACAGCCCATGGCCGCGAGCGGATTGACCAGCCGGAAGTTGTAGCCCAGTTCGTCGTGAATATATTCGGTAGCATGGCTTTTGGATTGCGTAATCAGGTGGCGGGCACGTTTTGCCAATGCTTCATCGTTCGTCAGGATTGCTCCTCCGCCGGCGGTGGTAATGATTTTGTTACTGTTAAAACTCATGGTTCCCAGTAAGCCGGACGTACCAGAATGCCAGCCGTTCTGAAACGAGCCCAGCGAACAGGCGGCATCTTCCACAACGGCTAGTGCGAAATGATCTGCCATTTCATTCAGCCGCTCCATTTCACAGACATTTCCCAGTAAGTGCACGGGTACCACCGCTTTAATACGCCGGTGGCTTTCGCGGTGAAAACAGCCGTTGCTGTTCCGGAAAGTCTGATTTTCCAGGAAATCCTGCAACAGGTCGAGGTCCATCAGCCAAGTACGGGCGTCGATATCGACCATTACCGGATCAGCGCCGAGGTATTTGACCGCATTGGCCGTTGCTACAAATGTGAGATTGGGTACCAGTACAAGGTCTCCTTTTTCCACACCTGCGAGCGCGAGCGCTACTTGCAACGCGCTCGTGCCGTTGCTTACGCCTATCACATGCGCCGCGCCCGCGTAGTCGGCCAACTGCTGCTCGAACCGGCGCAGGAAACTTCCGCCTGAGAGCCAGTTCGAGTCGACGGCCTCGGCCATGTATTGTTTTTCGCGCCCGCCGAGGTTGGGTTCGCAAAGTGGGATAGGGGAGGGTTTATACGTTTCCATAGCGTGCATGCATTGGTTCGCTGATTACCTGTTCTTGAAATAGCGAGGCTATTTCCCGGATACCTTTCGGGACAGTTTTGGTAATCGTAAAACCGAGCACGGTTTTGATTTTGTCGCAATTCACTTTGTAGTCACGCGGGTCGGTGATCACCGGGTGGTAGTTCACTTCGAGCGAAGGGATCGCTTTGCTGATCTCGGCTGCCAGCATTTTCTTGGTATAGTTCTGAGAAGTATCGCCTACGTTGAATGCTTCGCCGTTTACTTTTTTCTGATCGGCCGTAAGCGCCATTTTCACGGATCGGGCGAGGTCGCTTACATGGCAATAGGGGCGCCAGAAGTTTTCGCCGTAGATCAGCAATGGTTTTCCCAATGCCGCATCTCGTGTGAATTCGTTGACAGTCAGATCAAAGCGGGGCCTTGGTGATATGCCGTAAACCGTGGAAAAGCGAAGAATAGTGCGTGTAATAGTGCTGTTTTCGCGGCTAAGCAGATATTTTTCGAAATTGACCTTGGTCTCGGAATACAAGGAAATCGGGTTCAGCTCGGCAGTCTCGTCGAGAAGCGCGTCGGCGACGGCCATCTTGCCATAATTACTGCAAGTGGAAGCAAACACAAACCGTTCGACCCCTGCTTCTTCGCAAAGCTCGTACAGGCGCACGGACGCGTGCCAGTTTACTTCCAATGCCAGGTCGGGGTATTTCTTGCAGGGAGGCTCACCGACGATCGCTGCAAGATGGCACACGTAATGCACTCCATTTAATGCTGCTTTGATGTCGGCGTCGTTCCGGAGGTCGCCTTTGATGAAGGTGAATGCAGGGTTGCCCCAGAAACTCAGCAGCGATTCGCCGCCAAAAGACAGGTTGTCAAGTACAACCACACGAAACTGTTCCTCCAACAATATACGAACCAGCTCGGAGCCGATATAACCCGCGCCGCCTGTTACCAGAACCGTTTTGGTTTGTTGATTAATCATATGCAGATACTTTGTGAAATGATTGAATAAGTTCTTCCGTAATAATGTCAGGTGACCATTGATCGATGATAGCCTTTCCGTTGCCGCCCATCTGCCCGAATTTTTCGGGATGGTCCATGAACCATAGCAGTTTGTTTGTAAAGTCGTCCTGGTTGGAAGGATCGAAACGGAAGCCATTGAGGCCGTCGATGACGAGGTCGGCCGCGCTTCCGCACCGTTCCGATACAAGCACCGGCATGGAATATACCATCGCCTCGTTGGTCAGAAATCCGAATGGTTCGAACGTACTCGGTAGTACGGCAACGTCGGCAAGTGTATAGCGGATGGGTACCTCATACCACTCACAAGGTTCCATCCAATGCACCGATTCGCAACCCAGCGAGCGTATCAGTTCCAGAAGCCGCGGCTTCTGACTTCCTTCCCCGCTCAAGATCAACCCCCATTCGCTGCCGTTTCCAGCGCGTTGCCGGGCTTCATGAAAAGCCCTGATGAACATATCGAGATTCTTGCGCTCTACGAACCGGCCGGCGTACACGAAGTTGTAACGCGGCAGGCCGGCTTCCGCTTTCCTGCGCGCGCGCAATGAGAGTTCGCGTTTGAAGATTTCAAGCAGGGCATCATTATCTACCCCCACATTTTTGGTACTGTGAATACGCTCGCGGCTCACATCCAGTTTCAGCGCGTATTCGGCCGCTTTCTGTCCGAGGCATACCAGTGCATGGCATTGACCAAGAAAGACCTTTTTCAACTGTTCTTTCCACCAAACCCTTTGCCTGCTGATTTCACTGCTTTCGAAATCCAGCACGACTTTTATTTTGTTGATTTTGCAGTAACCTAATACAAACCAATAGGAGGGGTCGTAGTAGCCGTTGAGGTACACAATCGCTGGCTGGTGTTGACGAAGCGCGGCGAGCAACTTTTGTGTTTTAGGGAGAAGCCCGATGTGTTCGATAGCCTTGTCGGGAAACAGGACTTCGTAAGGGTAAGTATGAATGCTCAGATCGGTTTTGAGCCCGAGCCGGCTTAGCTCGCTGAAAGCCAGTTGCAGCACAAAGAAGTCGTTACCTTCTTCGCACAATCGTTGGTGAAGTTGGGTGAAAATCCTGGCCTTGTAGTGCGACCAGAGTATATTATGGATAGCCAGTACCTTCATTGATTTCCGATTTCAGTATTGCAAAGCAGAGCTCTTTCCGGCTCTTACACTTTGGACAGGACTGATATGGAAATCAATGCACGTCCCCGGAAAAATTTTGATACCAGGGACGTGCGGTGGCTTTATTGAAGCGTATTGCTAAGTCTTTTCAGTTCAATTTCAGCAGATTTGGCGGCATAATTCAGGTTGATTAGCCTGTAACCCGCTTCTTCAAAACTGCGTTGGGCTTCGCGCACATCGATGATCGTCGCCTGGATAAGCTCAAAACGTTGAAGGGTCAGATCGAGCAGTTGTTTGCTGAGCGCGTAGTTTTTTTTCTGGTTTTCGAGCTGCTCGATGGAGCTCTGATAGGTCTGGTACATCTTCACCGCGCTGGCACTGTAATCGCGGAGCAGCGTGTTTTTCTGCAATTCGGCTGTTTTCGTGTCGATTTCAGCGGCTTGCTTCTGGCGTTTGAACGCCGTGCCGTTGTAAATCGGGACGGCGAGGGTAAGGCCTGCCTGCGGACCGACCACCCGGTTGAGCAAGGTAAGACCGGCGGCGGTTTGGTTACGCGAAAAATTATAAGCCGCATTGAAACGGACCGTAGGGTAACGAAGTGCAGCAGTCTCTCTTACAATCAATTCGTTGATTTTGATCTGATGGTCCGCCGCTTTGATGTCGGCATTGGCAGCCAGCTTGTCCATGACAGCAGCCAGTTGCATATTGTTGTCTACCGTAATGGTATCTTTGATGGTCACCGCCGATTTGGGATCGAGCGTGAGAGTGCGAAGCAACTCTGTTTTGGCCACTTGCGCTACCATTTGCTGGTTCAGCAGCATCTGGTTGAGTGTATTCAAATCGATTTCGGCCTGGAAAATATCCGCATTGTTGGCCATCCCTGCTTCTTTTCGTACCCGCAGGATTTCGAGGCGTTTTTCAGACGCTACAATCGATGTGCGGATCGTATTGATATAGCTCAGCTGCCGCACCACATCGTAATAGCTCGTCATGACCAGCGCGATCGTGTTCTGAATTTGTGAATTGAGCACCTCGGAGCTTTGGTATTGTAGTTCAGCCAATCGTTTTTTGGTAGCTACCACACGCTTTCCATTGTACAGAAGCATGCCCACCGAAAGGTTTGCCTGGGTATTGTTACCGGCCGCGGCGTTACGATTGATCTCGACACCGGTGTTCAGTTTCTGATTTACCTGGGTGATCTGCTCGGTATTGGAAGCGTTAAGGGCAACGGTCGGCAAGCCGCCTGCTACGCCATAATTGTTCAGGATGGTATTCGCGTCTACGTTATTCTTCGCAATCTCGATTTCGTAGCTGTTTTTGAGCGCGGTAGCCACGGCTTGTTCCAGCGTGAGCGCGAGTGTGTCGGCGGGTGCGCCAGCGCCCGTGAGACCAGCACCGGGAACACCGGCCCAAACGTTACCGGAGCAAAGCAGTAGGAATATGAATGCGTTTTTGTGTTTCTTAAGAAAGGTGAGCGAGCCCATGTAAAGAACAATAATTGATTTTGTATGAATAATCTCCTTCGAAAAGGATTGATACCTAGAATATTAAGCCACAAGCTCCTCTGCCATTTTTTGCTCTTCCGTTACCTTGTGTTTTTTGGGTGAAATGAATGTGTAAATCGCCGGGATCACAAACAATGTCAGGATCAGGGAGAACATCAGACCACCTACTATCACCACGCCAAGCGGTACCCGGCTGGTGGCCGCCGCACCGAGGCTCAATGCAATCGGTAATGCACCGAATGCGGTGGCCAGACTTGTCATCAGAATCGGACGCAAACGTTGCGTCGCCGATTCGACGGCTGCCGCCATCCTGCCCATGCCCTGTTCCCGTTTCTGGTTGGCAAATTCCACAATGAGAATACCATTCTTCGTCACAAGCCCGATGAGCATGATCATCCCGATTTGTGAGAAGATATTAATGGTTAATCCAAATAAATAAAGGCTCAACAATGCACCTGCCAATGCAAGCGGCACCGTGATCATGATGATGAACGGATCGGTGAAACTTTCAAACTGGCCTGCAAGCACCAGGTACACCAGCAAAAGTGCCAGTCCGAATGCAAAGCTGGTATTGGAGGAGCTTTCCTCAAAGTCGCGGGAAGGACCCGTGAGCGATGTCTGGAAGGATTCGTCCAGCAATTTGGCCCCGATCCGGCGCATGGCTTCCACCCCGTCGCCGATGGTTTTACCCTCTACGAGCGAAGCGGAAATAGTGGCGCTTTTATAGCGGTTATAATGGTAAATGGTCGGTGGGCCGCTTTCCTCCTCCATATGCACAACAGCGGTAAGTGGAATGCTTTCGCCGCGATTGTTCCGCACATATAACTTGTCGATATCCGCAGGTTTGTTACGCTCCGAGCGTTCGACCTGACCGATTACCTGGTATTGTTGGCCATTCATGATAAAGTAGGCCAGGCGACGCCCGCTGAATGCGGCCTGAATGGTAGCAGCCACATCGGTGGTCGATAAGCCCAGGTCGCGCGCTTTGAGACGATCGATGGTCAGGCGTACCTCGGGTTTGTTGAATTTGAGGTTAACGTCGACGTTCTGGAAGGTTGGATCTTGCCGTGCCTCGTCGAGGAATTTTGGAAGGACCTCGCTCAGCTTGTCAAAATCGAGGTTTTGCAATACAAACTGAACCGGAAGGGAGCCTCTGGAACCGATACCCACGGAAATCGTCTGTTCCTGCGTCGCGAATATCCGGGCGTCGTTGAATCTCGATAGTTTTTTATTGATGTCCTGCGCGATATCATTCTGGCTTCTTTTGCGCTGGTCGGCGGGAACCAGACCGATACGTGCCGTTCCACTGTTCACACCACCGCCGCCAAAACCGGGTGTAGCCGAGAATGTAAATGCTCTTTCCGGAATAGAATCATTCAGGAAATTGCTGAGTTGGTCGGATACCTGCTGCATTTGATCAAAGCTGGTACCCTCGGGTGCCGAAAGGCTGAATCGGACACTGTTCCGGTCTTCCATTGGCGCGAGTTCGCTTTGCAAATGGGTGTAGGTAAACCAGATCAGCACACCGCAGGCAACGACCAGCACCCACGAAATCCAGCGGGCTTTCATAAATCCGCGGAGCATCCGGTTATAGCCGTTTTCCATTCCGGTGAAGAATGGTTCTGTTTTATTGTAAAACCAACCATGGCCTGCGTCCTTGCGGTTCAGGACCACGTTCAGTACCGGCGTTATTGTGAGGGAAACGAATGCGGATATCAATACCGCGGAGGCGACCACAATCCCGAATTCCCGAAAAAGGCTTCCTACAAAACCTTCGAGGAAGATTACCGGGAGGAACACCACCGCAAGCGTCAGCGAGGTAGAAATAACAGCAAAGAAGATTTCCCTGCTTCCTTCCAGGGCTGCCTGCCGGATGGGCAAGCCGCTTTCGAGTTTCCGGAAGATGTTTTCCGTAACGACAATACCATCGTCGACCACCAGGCCCGTCGCAAGCACGATACCGAGCAGGGTGAGGATATTGATCGAAAACCCGCACATGTACATGATGAAGAACGTCGCCACGAGCGATATCGGAATATCGATCAATGGGCGCACGGCCACCAGCAGGTTCCGGAAGAAGAAGAGGATCACGATTACCACGAGAGAGAATGCGATAATCAATGTTTCTTCTACCTCTTTGATCGATTGCCGCACCAAGCGGGTATTATCAATGAGGACGTTGAAAGTAATGTCCGATTTATTTGATTTCTGGATCTCTGCGAGGCGCTTGTTGAACTCGTCGGAGATCTGCACGTAGTTGGCGCCAGGTTGGGGGATTACCGCCAGACCTACCGCGTACATACCGTTGTATTTCCAGCTTTGCTCTTCATTTTCTGGCCCCAGCTCGACTTTGGCAACATTACCGAGCCTCACGATCCCAGAACTGTCGTTGCGGATGACGAGGTCGTTGAACTCCTTCTCGCTTTTCAAACGGCCCATTGTTCGGATCGTCAATTCCGTATTGTCGCCGTAAATTTTACCGGCAGGCAATTCGACATTCTCCGAAGCCAGGGTGGTGGTAATATCGTTGAAGGAGATGTTATACGAGTCCATCTTGTTGGGATCCAGCCAGATGCGCATCGCGTACCGCTTTTGCCCGAAAATGTTGATCGCGCTCACACCGTCGATCGTCTGCAGACTTTGTTGAAGCACGTTTTCGGCATATTCACTCAGTTCGAGCAAACCTTTCGACGGACTTTGTACCGCCAGCAGCAGAATGAAATCGGAGTTGGCGTCGGCCTTGCTTACAACGGGCGGCGCGTCGATGTCCTGCGGAAGGTTGCGGACAGCCTGGCTTACCTTGTCGCGTACGTCGTTGGCGGCGCCTTCGAGGTCGGATTTCAGGTTAAATTCGACGGTAATGTTGCTGGAACCGATCTGGCTCGAAGAACTGATACTCTTGATACCGGGGATACCGTTGATACTTTTTTCGAGGGGCTCGGTAATCTGGCTCTCGATAATGTCGGCATTGGCACCGGTGTAACTCGTTCGCACGTTCACGATCGGCGGGTCAATGGCGGGGTAGTCCCTAAGGGAAAGAAAGTTATATCCTACCACACCAAAAAGGATGATGAGCAGGTTCATCACGACCGCCAAAACGGGCCGTTTCAGGGATAGTTCTGAAATATTCATAGCACGGGTTTCAAAGGAATGGTCACTGCAACAAGCGCCGCGGAGGCATTTGCTACTTACTCGCTACATTCAGGTTTCTAACACTTCTCACTTTCACAGGAGCATCGGGACGGGCAAAAAGTACGCCCGAAACAACCACCGTATCGCCGACATTCAGGCCTTTGGTCACTTCCACTACATCTTCCCTGCGGTCGCCGGTTTCGATCTGTGCGAAAACAGCTTTGCCGCCTTTCACGGTCACGACTTTCTTGCTGCGTGCTTCCGGGATAATGCTATTGGAGGGGATGAGTATGCTATTCTTATTATTGCTGGCAGTGATATACACTTTTGCAAACGAGCCGGGGCTGGTATTCCCTGAGCTGAGCACCGCACGGACAGTCAGGTTGCGGGTGGTCTGGTTCACTTGCGGTTCAATCGCCAGAATGCGGGCGGTTTCATATTTGCCGGAAGCCTGGTCGAGCATTACTTCTACGGTACCGCCTTTGCTTACATATTGCTGATAGCTCTCGGGAACCGTGAAGTCTATGCGAAGATTGGAGAGCTGCTGCATGGTGGCGATAATGCTCTGAGGCGTTACGTACGCGCCTGCGCTCACCTTGCGCAAACCTACCACACCTGTGAACGGCGCCTTGATGATCGTTTTGTCAATCAGGGCCTGTGTGTAGGCCATATCTGCTCTGAGCGTATTGACATTGTTCAGCGCCAGGTCGTAATCTGCCTGGTTGATACCGTTGACGGCGAGCAGTTGTTTGAGCCTTTTTTCGGTTGTTTCGGCAAGGTCGAGTTGTATTTTCGACCGGTTGAGCTGGGCAAGGAGATCTGCATTGTTGATTCGGGCGATCACGGTGCCTTTTTGTACCGTTTTGCCTTCGGGCACGTCGAGGAAGGTGAGCAATCCGCTTACTTCCGGCCGTAATTCTGCGAATTCGTTGGCCACGATGGTGCCGTTCACCTCCACCTTGTCACTTACCTTCTCGGATTTCGCAACAATCACATCTACGATGGTGGGGCCTCCACCGCCTTTTTGTTGAAAAGTATCCTTTTTTTCTCCGCACGAAAGCGTAATAAAGAGCGAACCGGCAATGAAAAGTGAAGACAGAGGTTTGGTTAAGTTTGGCAATCTTTCTGCACGGGCAGATCTGGCGATAACATTCATAGGGTTGGTTACCTGGGCTTAAATTGGTTTAGGAGTCTGGCGGACTAAATGCGTCCTATTCAGAGGTTTGTTCAAAATTAGATATTAATCTCGAACCGATTAGACTTTTCGCCGCTATAAAAGTTTAATGCCAGCTAATTTTTTTATAAGGAACTCCCGATCACTTTAAGCAATGTATCGCATTTTAACTCTGTTTCAAACCATTCCTGCTCAGGTACAGAGTCTTCCGTGATCCCTGCGCCGGCGAAAAACGTCGCAATGCCGTCCTTGAAACGGACGGTGCGGAGGTTAACGAACAAGTGGGTATCGCCACTCACTTGCGCGGGCCCCAGGAAACCGCTGTAATAGGAGCGGTTGTAGCCTTCGACATCATTGATGAATTGGAGGCTCGGCGCCTTTGGTACGCCACAAATGGCGGACGTCGGATGCAGGAGTTTGAGCATGACCGAAGCGAGCTCAGGGAAGTTAAGCGCTACTGTATCAACCTCAAAAACAGTCCTGAGATGGTACAAGTTACCCGCCAGCACAGTTTTAGGTCCCGTTTCCAGGTATTCGCGCAGGCGTATTTTTTTAAAGCATTCAATAATATAGCGGCTCACAAGCGCTTGCTCTTCAATCTCTTTCTCACCCCAGCGGATGTCGTACTTGGGAATGAGCGTGCCCGACGCGTCGCGTGCGCCCTGTGTGCCTGCGAGGGACATGGTTTTAAATGTGCCGCCGGACATTTGTTCTACCAGCAATTCGGGGCTGGCCCCCAGCCACATTTCGTTTTCTTCCGGAAGGTTCACCAGCGAAACAAATGCGTGCGGGTAGGCTTTGACGAGTCGCTGAAATGCCTGGGCGGGTTGGAACGCATCGGTGTACCGAAGGTCTTTGGTGCGTGAGAGGACCACTTTTTTAAACTGGTTCTGACGAATTGCTGCCACTGCCAGTTCTACGGTCCGTTCAAAGCGGGATTTAGCATCGAGGTGATCGCTTAGCGGAAGGAGCGGGCTGGCAGGTACCTGTTGCTGATTTTCCTCGCTGCTTTCGGTCAATGCCAGTTGAACCAGTCTTTTTACTTCGGGATGTTCTTCGCCGGGCTGATTTTCAATTTTAGTAATCCGGTTGTCCTCCGAGAACGTGAGTATGATATCGCCTTCCAGGAACATTACTTCCTGATCGTTTTCCCAGTAAAATGTGCTTATCACGAAGCCCGGGCTCATTTTTTCAAGTTCGGGAAGGCATTTGCGGCTCCCGTCCTGAATGGAAATAAGTAATTTGATTTCGTTCGTGTGAGGCAGGCGCCATAATGCAGATGGGAAACCCATCATTTTGGAAGCGCGCCAAAGCTCCTCAATCTGTAATCCTTCAAATATCGAAATCCCGGTGTCGGTCTGTACTGATAGCATTTATAACGAATGGGCGTGTCCCGTTAGGTCAATTTTCTGCAAAATAATGTTAGCGGTCTGCATTCACAATAGCGACAGTGAGTCTGCTGATACAAACGAGCTTGTTTTCTTCATTGGTGATACGAATGTCCCAGATGTGTGTGGTACGGCCGATATGGATCGGTCGCACGGTCCCGTACACATAACCTTCTTTCACCGGTCTGAGGTGGTTGGCATTGATTTCCAGCCCCACGGCGTGTTTGTTCTCGTTTTCGGGAATTGTCAAAAAGGAAGCAATACTTCCCAATGTTTCGGCCAGTACCACCGATGCCCCGCCGTGCAAAATCCCGAAGGGCTGGTGGGTACGTTGGTCGACCGGCATTTTGGCTGACACATAATCTTTTCCGATTTCCGTAAACTCTATTCCGATGTGGTGGGCGATGCTGTTCTTTCCAAAAGATTGTAGTGAATCGACGGTGACGGTTTTAGCAAACATATCTAAAAAATGTATAAATTTGTATTGGCTTTGCGGATAAAAAACAAGGTTTTTGTAAATTTTATATTTAAATTATCCTATTATTTTGAAAAGAAAATCGATTTACCTCATTCGCCACGGTGAAACTGATTTTAACCGCAGGGGAGTTGTTCAGGGAAGTGGTGTTGATTCCTTGCTGAATGAATGGGGAGAAGCTCAGGCCGAAGCTTTTTTTAATGCTTACCAACATGTTCCGTTTGACAAAATTTATACCTCTGACTTAAAGCGAACACATCAAACCGTCCGCGGGTTCATCAGGCTCGGTATACCGCATGAAAGCTATTCCGGGTTGAACGAAATCTCCTGGGGAGACCGCGAAGGCCGCGAACCGAACACGGGTGATAACAACTACTACCGTGAGCTGGTAAATGCCTGGAAAGCAGGGGAGGTAAACCTTGCCGCGGAAGGCGGGGAAAGCCCCGTTGACGTGCGCGAACGCCAGATTCCGGTGATCGAATCCATCCTCTCGCGTCCGCATGAAAGAAACATCCTCATTGCCATGCACGGCCGTGCCATGCGCGTTTTGCTGACTACGCTTTTCAACCAGCCGCTGGTGCGTATGGATGACTACGAGCACAGCAATCTTTGCCTCTACAAGATCAATTACTCCTACGACACCCAGCAGTTCGAGCTGGAAGTGTCCAATGACATCACACACCTTCTTTCCATCGAAATCCCGCAAACGATATAGCAGCCGTTTGTGTAGATTCGTTTCCATTGGTGTATTAATGTACCTCCCCTGAGGGGTCATTAATACATTTGTGGCTTTTCAATACATTATCAGCGTTCGTATGCTCATGTCCAAAAAACGCATCTATTGGACTCTTCAGATACTGGGTTGGACATTGATCATTATGTTCGAATACATTCCGTATCTATTGGAATACGGTTTCAAGCTGACGGAATTCTATTCTGCACTGGCAAATATCCTGCTAGGCATTTGCCTTACCCATGTATACCGCCTGGTGATCAGGCGGTGGAACTGGTCATCACTTCCGTTGCCCAGGCTCGCATTGCGTGTGATCGGGTCGGTATTGTGGCTGGGACTTATTATGACGATGATTAACCAGCCGATGGACCGTGAGGTGCTGGAACATAACATGCTCAACCAGCCGTTGATTTTTTGGGGTTATTATACCAATTGGTGTAAAATCCTTCTGGCGTGGATACTTTCCTACACGGTTTACCACTATGTAGAGCAGAACCGCCTGGCGAGTTATGAAAAAATCATGCTGAAAATGTCGATGCGCGAAGCGGAAGCGAAAGTGTTGCGCTCGCAGCTTAACCCGCATTTTACATTCAATGCCCTGAACAGCATCCGCGCGCTGGTGTACGAAGATCCTAAGCGTGCGCAGCTAAGCATTACACAGTTGTCCAATATATTAAGGAACTCTTTGTTAGCCGACCGTCGTAAAACAGTCGATTTGCAGGAGGAGCTTCGCACGGTAGAAGATTATCTCGAATTGGAAAAAGTGCGTTATGAAGACCGTCTTTCTTATAGCATTACGACCAACCCTCAGGCCATTTACTGGCAAGTACCGCCGATGATGTTGCAAACGCTCGTCGAAAATGGCATCAAACATGGCGTGGCGAAGCAAATGGGAGGCGGATTTATCGGGTTAAAATCGGAAATTGCAAATGAGCTGCTGGTGATCACCATCCATAACTCGGGTAATCTGGGAAACACGGAAGTGAATGCAGGCAACCTGGGCAATACGGAGTCCGGAGGGGTTGGGTTAAAAAATACTGCCGAGCGCCTGTCGATTTTGTACGGTAAGGCGGCAACATTCCGGATTTTCCAGGAGCAAGAGAACGTGGTTTGTTCGGAAATAAAAATCCCGATGCTTTCGGAGGGCGTGATGATGGTGGGAGAGGGATCCGAAAAAGAGAACTAATGACCAAATCAATATACTATCTGTTTATTATTCCTAACTGATCCATCCGCCATGAGGACCTTAATTGTAGATGATGAGCGACTAGCACGCAACGAGTTGAAGAGATTGCTTGAACCATACACTAAAATTGAAATAGTAGGAGAAGCCGCCAATGCAGAGGAGGCGCTGAAGCTGATTGAGGAACAGCAGCCGGAATTGCTTTTCCTGGATATCCAAATGCCCGGTAAGAACGGTTTCGAACTGCTTTCATCGATCGAAGGTAAAAGTCCGGAAGTGATTTTTACGACCGCATTCGACGAGTATGCCATCAAGGCATTCGAGTTCAATGCATTGGATTACCTTCTGAAACCCATCGACACCGAGCGACTTAAAGAAACCATTCACCGCATAGAAGAGAACCAGGCACAGCCCGAAGCGCCCGCGCATGCGAATGAGCGTGCCGAGAAGGTACTGGGTGAAAACGATCAGGTGTTTGTGAAGGACGGTGAGAAATGCTGGTTTGTAAAACTGGGTAAAATCCGCCTCTTCGAATCAATGGGGAACTATGTTCGCCTGCATTTCGACGACCAGAAACCTTTGGTACTGAAATCTTTGAACAACCTCGAAGAGCGCCTGGATCCGAACACTTACTTCCGTGCCAATCGCAAACATATTATCAACCTGCATTGGATCGAGAAAATCGAGCCTTGGTTCAGCGGCGGGCTGCTGGTAACCTTGCAGGGCGGGGATAAAATCGAGATCTCACGTCGCCAGGCCATTCGTTTCAAGGAACTGATGAGCCTTTAATCGCTTTCCCAACTGTAAAAAATCTAAGACTATGGGTTTGAAGCAAATGGCTGCCCTGATGCTCGGCGCTTTGTCGTTCTGGGCATGTAACCAGCAGTCTAAAAAAGAAAATGCAGTCGCTGAAACCGGTTATCAGGCAGGGGAGGTGAAAAAGGAGCAGTTCGGAGGTTGCGATACGGTTGCTAACAAAGGCGTTTCTGTGCTGATCAACCTCTGGGAGCCGACTGACTCCGGGGCGGTTGCAAGCAAAATCAGGGAGATACTGACGGATAAGGCCATCAAGCGGTTGAACTCCTATGGTGATCCGGCCAGTGCGCTGGCACGCCTGGAGGCCATTAAAAGCCCGAAAGCAGCCTTCGAGGATTTTGAAAAGAATTACAACGATTTCAAAAAGGAATTCCCCGACTCACCGGGCTGCTGGGAAGTGGAATTGCACGGTGACACCGTCATGACGACTCCGAAAGTGATGTTCTATCAACTCGATCATTATGCATTCACCGGCGGCGCACATCCTAACAGTTTCACCTCGTATCATGCATTCGACGGCAAAACAGGCGAGGAAATCGAAATGAAGCACTTTGTGGCCGATTCGGTGGCTTTGCTGAATATTGTTGAAAAGAAGTTTCGCGAATTGGAAAAGCTGGCTCCGGGGGTTGACCTGGAAGATGCCGGTTACTTTCTCGCGAACCACAAGTTCTTCATTCCTGCCAATTATGTATTTACGCCGGAGGGTGTGCTGTTCTTCTATAATCCCTATGAAATAGCAGCCTACGCCCGTGGACCAATCGAACTTACGATCCCTTACGAGGAGTTGAAAGGCATTATCAGGAAGGACGCGGTGTTCTGATTACATTTCGCCGGAATCTTTAAAGCTATAATAACCGTCGTCGGTGAAAATGATATGATCCTGAACGGGCAGGTCGAGCAATCGGCCTGCCTCTTTTATTTGCTCGGTGAGCACCTTATCAGCAAAGCTCGGTATGAGTTGCCCCGACGGATGGTTGTGCACCAGGATCAGCGAACTGGCCATATGGTCCAGCGCGATTTTGAATATCATCTTAATATCGGTAGCTGTGCCGGAGATCCCGCCTACGCTCACCTGTATGGCCCGCATGACGTAGTTACCGCGGTTAAGCAGCAGAATCCAGAACTCTTCATGGGTTTTATCCATCAGGTAGGGGCGCATAGCCTCATACACCGGCTGGGAGCCGATGATCTTACGCTTTTTATCAGAAATAATGTCTTTGCGCCGCCGGCCGAGCTCCAATGCGGCTAGAATGGTGAGTGCCTTCGCTTCGCCTATTCCTTTGATTTTAGTGAGGTCCCGGACGTTCAGCTTGGCAAGCTCGTTGATATTGTTGCCTACGGAAGTCATCAGTGCTTTGGCCAGGTCTACGGCGGTCATTTCCCTCGTTCCGGAGCGGATCAGAATGGCCATTAGCTCGGAATCCGAGCAGGCGGCCCGGCCTTTGTTCATGAATTTTTCGCGGGGCTTGTCATCATCGTGCCAATTGATGATCACTTTCGGATTGTCGCTCTTTTTTCTAGGCATATGAATGGGATGCATTAATACTTGCATCCTTGATACGCAGAAAATGTGCTTTGGTAACAAATGCTATTGTCCCAACTCGGTCAGCGCCGCCCGTGCTTTGTTATCAATGCTGTTCTTATACTCGTGTTTTTTGAAGCTCATGGCTTTTTTGAAATACGATATAGCTTTCTGATTATCAGTGTTTTTTTGATGAACATAACCCATTTGTAATGCAGACGACGCAGCGAAACCTCCCGCAGCTGCATCTGCCTGTCCGAGCGCGATCGAGCGCTCGTAAAATGGCATACATTCATTGGTACGACCTGATTTTTGAAGAATTCGCGCCATTCGATAATTGAATTCAGCCTTTTCATAGGTTGTGGCAAAACTTTTCTCCGAAACAGTTTTCATCAGTTCCCAGGCCCTCTGGAAATAGCCGCCATCTGTCGCGTACCTGGCTTTGTAGAGTATCTTTTGTTGCGGATTGATTTTCCCTTCGCTGAATTCCTTCGCAATCCTTTCGGCAAACTGATCGGCCTCTACAATGGTGCTTCCTGTTTGAGCTACTTTCAGGATGTAGCCTGCCGCTTCCTGATCGCGTCCGGCCAGCCAACGGCACATGAACATCTTGAAATAACTGTCCTTGATGTAATTGAACCCCGCATACTGTTTCAGGAACCTCGTATATGAGGCAAATGATTCGTCATAGTCGCCGTTTTGCAACGCAATCTCACCGCGCAGGTAATGCAGGAAGGGAAAGGGCATGTATTCCTTCCCTTTGGGGGCCTCTGCGAGGAAATGCGAAGCCTCTTCACTCCGGTTTTCTTTCATTAAAACTGTGGTGGCAAAGAAATGCAGCAGCAGGTTATCGGGTTGTTCCTTCGGCCATTGTCGGATCCGGTTTTGCTGCTCGGGGCTCAGTTGTAGGGTGTATGCATGCAATAGTAAATCGATCAGTTCGGCTTCCTGCCTGAAAAACGGCTCCTCCTTGACTACCTCACGCAGTTCACGAATCCCCTGAGTAATGTTGCCTCTTAATCCGAGGATTTTAGCAATCCAGGTAAAGTTTTCAGGAATGGAGCCAATTAATACGTGGAGCAGTCCGAGCGATTTGAGCGTGGGGGTGAATGCCGGGAATTTCTTGCGGTTGTCTTCCAGCAGCCGGTATGCCTTAATGATCTCCCAAGAGCCGCTCACTTCATTCCCGAATTTGAGCTTGGCGAATGCGGAATGCAGGCGGATGTCGGCCTGGAAAAGTTGCTTGTATGGAGATTTTTCAGAAAGTTTCCCTACCTGGTCGAGCCGTTTGTCTTGTTGCTGGGTAAAGACTTTGTAGCGGGAACGGTCCTCGGCGATCAGCAGGTAATGCAGGTCGGCATAGCTGTCGAGATAGGAGATGAACGGGTTGTCGGGGTTGCCGGCCCTTTCATCGTCGATCAGCTCGCGAGCCGCGGGTAGTCTCAGTTTTTGTATTTCAAAATAGGCTTTTTGCAGCTTCGGCGAAAAGATGACGTCGGCTTGCTCTTCGGTAGCTAATGCAGCCTGATGGACAAATAGTGAGAGCAGGCACAGCAATCCCCTGAATACCGGATATAGCCCTTCCGAATAACTGCTGCTCATATTAATGTACATAAAAAAAGGTTGCCCGGATAAGACAACCTTTCAATTTAATATTAAAAATCCTAGCGGCGCTGATGAACAGGCTGAACGCTTTCCACGTCGGCGAGGATACGTCCGCAGTGTTCACAAACGATCAGTTTTTTCCGCTCGCGGATATCAGCCTGGCGCTGAGGAGGAACGATGCTGAAACAGCCACCGCAGGCTCCACGCTGTACGTGCACAACGGCCAGACCGTTGAGCGAGTTGTCGCGGATTTTCTGGTAAGATTTCAGTAAGCGTTCTTCGATTTTCTTAATGTGTTTCTCTCTTTCAGCAATCAATGCCTGTTCTTCGGCCTGGCTTTCCGAGGTAATCACCGAAAGTTCGTTTTTCTTCACTTTCAGGTCTTCGTTTCTTTCATTCAGGATCGATTCCGCGCGGTTGGCATCTTCTTCGATGAGGCGGATACGTGCTCTGGCTTCGTTGATCTTCTTGTCGGCCAGTTGCATATCGAGTTCTTGCAATTCTATTTCCTTGGTGATGGCGTCGTATTCGCGGTTGTTGCGGACGTTCATCTGCTGATCTTTGTATTTCTTGATCAGCTTTTCCCCTTCTTTCTGTGCATTTTTGAAATTGTCGATTTCTGTGTTCAGATTGGCAATTTCAGATTTAAATTTTCCTAAACGCGTTTCGAATCCTGCAATCTCGTCTTCGAGGTCCCTTACTTCTTCGGGCAGGTCCCCGCGGGTTTTTAGTATTTCGTCAAGGCTTGAATCGATTTCCTGAAGTTTCAGGAGAGCATCTAGTTTTTGTGCGATTGTGTTTTCCATGTATGTCTTTTATGGACTTGTTTCAATGCTTGAAATGTGAGGTAGTCAGCCCTAATTTAAACAGATTATCAGCAGAATTCGTTGTCAAAACCGGTTTTCAGGAAAAATACCGCACCGGATTGGTACTGATTTCTGACAAACAGAGTGCGAAATTACTAAATTTTCCTGATATATAGTCATGCAATAAATTTTTCGTAAATACTTCGCTTTCATAATGGCCTAAGTCACAGATCATAATGCGTCCCTCGGCGTCGAAAAATTCGTGATACTTGTAATCGGCCGTAACATACACATCGGCTTGGGCTGAAATGGCATTACGGAGCAAAAAGCTGCCCGCTCCTCCGCATACCGCCACGCGACGGATGACCTTGCCGGTAGGGTCGGTATGTTTGATGACAGAAGCTTCCATACTATGCTTTAAATGGGTTAAGAATGCTATTGTGTCCAGCGCTTCCGGAAGCTCGCCGATCGCCCCTGCACCTACTTCCTGGTTCTCGTTTTCAAGGGCAGACATATAATACGCTACTTCCTCGTACGGATGCGCGCGCTTGAGTGCGCCGAGTACCTGCCCTTGTAAATGCGAAGGCAACATTATTTCCACACGATGCTCGTTCACTGTTTCCAGCTCGCCACGCGTGCCAATAGCTGGGTTGGCATTATTGCTGGGAAGAAATGTGCCCAATCCCTCACCGCGGAAGCTGCAATTCCGGTATTCGCCGATTTCGCCGGCGCCGGCTTCAAAGAGCGCTTGCAATATTTGCTGTGTGTTTTCAACCGGGCAGAAAAAAGCCAGCTTCGACAGGATTTGCCTTTTAGGGGCCAGTACCCTGATGTTTTGAAGGCCGAGCCTTTTGGCGATTTGCCAGTTTACTCCTCCCACAACATGGTCGAGATTGGTATGTGTGGCATACAGCGCGATGTCGTTTTTGATAGCCTTGATGACGGTACGTTCGACGTAGTTTTTTCCATTGAGCTTTTTCAGGCCTTTGAAAATAATAGGATGGTGAGCGACGATGAGGTTACATTGCTTGCGGACGGCCTCGTCTACAATATCCTCCGTAATATCGAGCGTGAAGAGGATACCGGTAACTTCCGTGTCGGGTGTGCCGACCAGCAGTCCCGCGTTGTCATAATCTTCCTGGTAGGGCAGTGGGGCGAGCTTTTCGAGTTCGGTTAAAATTTCTTTGATGAAAGTCATAAATTTTTCCAGTGATTCAACTATTTCATTTTCAGAATATTCTTAGTTGAAGAGTTATTGATTTACAAATAAAATAACTAAATTGCTGTGTAAGGTGTTGCAATCGTAAATATTAGTAGTAGTTTTGCACCACGTTTTACAAAAACGCTTGTGAAACGAATCGGTTTGGTAGTTCAGTTGGTTAGAATACATGCCTGTCACGCATGGGGTCGCGGGTTCGAGTCCCGTCCAGACCGCACAAAAGCTCAGAGATATCTGGGCTTTTTGCATTTTTGAGACTTTCGGGAATACGCGGGCGGTTCGAGTCCTGCCGGATTGCCGGCCCAGCGGAATGCCGCCCAGCCAGACCGCGCAAAAGCTCAGAGAGATCTGGGCTTTTTGCATTTTAGGCTCTTCTCTTTGGTATGATTTTCATGTCGGCGAAAGATTTTTTAAATCTTTTCACCAAACGACGAGAATTATGGCCAGTCACCAATTTCAGGAATGTATCGATGCCTGTGTGTCATGCGCGCAGGCGTGTACCTATTGTGCGACCGCATGCCTGCGCGAGGAGCATGTTGAGCATCTTCGGAAATGTATACAGCTCGACATGGAATGCGCTGCAATATGCCATGCTGCTGTGGAATTAATGACGCTCGAAAGTGATTTCAGTGCGCACCTGTGCCGGGTGTGTGCGGATGTTTGCAATGCGTGTGCCGCTGAGTGTGAGCAACATGCGGCCATGGGAATGGATCATTGCCGTGTTTGTGCGGAGGCATGCAGGCTATGCGCTGCTACCTGCGAGACGATGGCTACGCCCGTTTAAAATGGGTGCAAAAAAAACACGCAGGTTTCAAAATGAACCCGCGTGTCAAATTACACTTCATCAACAAACTAAAAACCAAATAAAACTAATACGAAAAAAATCGCTTGTCAAGTTTTTTTTGCTGTAGGAGGGGGATTCGAACCACCCACGGTGCGGTTAGCTACGGTACAAATACTGTTGGTGGTCCACCCCAGTCGACTTGCGTCGGCATTATGCCGCGTTTATCCCTTATTCACCACCCCCGAGACAGGAGGGCATGGCTGCCAATTTCATCACCCTACAATGTGATTTCAAACTAAGCCAAAGCGGCGTTGCTGCCGGCTTTTTTATAATTTGGTTCTGCAAAACTAAAACTTCTGATCTGAATTATAAAATATTTTCATTTAAAATTGTTAAAATTTACAATTCTTTCATAATTTGAGCTTGATTGTTGCGAAGAATTCAAACTTTTAACACGAAATGCAAAAATATTCAGATATTGATAATACCGACCTCCGCATCCTTTCCCTGCTCATCGAGAACGCGGCGTTACCGTACACGGAAATCGGGAAGCGTGTGTTTGTGTCGGGTGGCACTGTCCATGTGCGGATGAAAAAGTTGGAACAAATGGGCATCGTAAAGGGCTCCCAGCTCGTGATCGATCCTACCAAACTGGGGTGGGATATCAGCGCCTTCCTGGGAATCTACCTCGATAAAAGTTCGTTGTACGAGCAGGTGGCCACCGAGCTGGAAGGGATACCTGAAGTTGTGAATATCCATTATACCACGGGAATTTATAGTATCTTTCTTAAGATTGTTTGCAGGGACACCGGGCACCTCCGTGAAATCCTCCATGACAAGATTCAAAAAGTAAACGGCATCCAGCGAACAGAGACCTTTATTTCGCTGGAAGAGCGTATCAATCGTTCTATTCCATTGGCCGAGAGTTAGTTGTAAATTTCTCTTGACCTCATTAAAAGAAATTTGTAGATTTGTATTGTATATATAAAAAACTTATATATATTTGCTGTATAAAAATTTCACTCATGGAGAATAACACAACGAGCAACGAGTATGTACGGGGTACACTAAAGACCATTGTCTTGAATCTGCTGGCAGAGCACGACCGGATGTATGGTTATGAGATTACCCAGGAGGTAAAAGACAGAACAGGCGGAGCTATCGCTCTCACATTCGGTGCGCTCTATCCTGTGCTCCATAAACTGGAGCAGGAGGGGTTGCTGTTGACCGAGTCGGTGGAAGTAGACGGGCGCCTTCGGAAATATTATTCCCTGACACACCGCGGAAATGAAACCGCTCGTACTAAAACTAATGACTTAGAGCGTTTTATAGAGGCAGTAAGGTTGCTGCTGGCCCCTAAAAACCTGGCAACAGAATAAAGAATAGGTACATGGCTAATCTCTAAACAGATCGATCTATGAAACGCCTTCAGGAAAATCGCATTGACGAAATAAGCAAGTATTTGCAAGCAAGCAAGCTGGATCCGGAATTGCTTCCGGAGATTCTCGATCACCTGGCTTGTGAAGCAGAGGAAAGTCTTTGGGATGGCAAGCCATTCGAGCAGATTTACCAGGATATGGTGAAAACGGCTGATGCGCAAACCCTCCTGAATCTGAGTGTTGATCATCAAAATCTATTAGCCATGGAAAAATCCCTCAATGACATCGTCTTCGAGAACCGTAACAAGTCGTACGGCGCGTATGATCTGAGAAAAGGTTACGGGCAGACTGTCCAGCGGGCGGTTGTGATGGGTGTAGCGTTCTTTTTGTTGCTCGTTATGTTTCCGAAGCTTTATGCTAAGCTCATCCCGGATCCCAAACCGGACGACGTAGCGTGGCTCGTAGAAGCGGAGACTGTTAATGTTACAATGGAAGAGCCGCCTAAGCCACCACCAGTGAAAGAAGAAATGGCTCCTGTGCAGAAAACAGTGAAGTCGCTAACGCCGGAGGTGCTTCCGGACGACAAAGTGGAGATTGAAGAATTGCCGCCGGTGGTAGAGGACCTTACCAATGCGCAACCTTCGACGGAAACAGTGGATGGAGTGGCGGATTTGGATGTGATCGTTCCGCCGGTTGAAAATACAGTAGCTCCCAAAGCGGAAGCTGCCGGCATTGAAGCGAGGAAAGAAGAGACATTTACGTTTGTAGAACAGTCGCCGCAATATGCAGGTGGAAACGAGGCGATGGCGGCTTTCCTGCGTAAAAACCTTAAATACCCCAGACCGGCGTCACAAGCGGGTATTCAGGGAAAGGTATTCGTACAATTTACAGTAGGTTCTGATGGAAAAATAGAGAATGCGGCCGCAGTGAAGGGCATCGGTTTTGGTTGCGATGAAGAAGCGGTAAGAGTGGTGAAAATGATGAAAGACTGGATGCCTGGCAAGCAGGCAGGCGTTCCGGTAAGGGTTAGATTTACACTACCGATCGCATTTCAACTGGACTGATCATCGCCCACTTGCGTAGATGCCTCCCTGTTATTGAAGAAAATCCTCGCTTCGGCGGGGATTTTTTCGTTTTTTTGTACTATTCAAATTTTTCCACGGCAGGTCCGAACGATGACGGTATTAGTGAGCAACCATTTCAGTGTGAGTAATTAATGTATGCGATAGTTGATATTGAGACCACAGGCGGGGGAGGAACTTCACGCATTACAGAGATTGCAGTTTTTAGACACGATGGTACCCGGATCGTCGATTTTTTTCACTCGCTGATTAATCCCGAAATGTATATTCCGCCATTTATCACCCGCCTTACCGGGATCGATAACGAAATGGTGAAAGATGCGCCTACCTTTTTTGAAGTTCAGGATGCCGTGAGGGCCATGACCCGCGACGCGTGGTTCGTAGCCCATAACGCGAAATTTGATTATGGATTCATCAAGCGGGAGTTTGGGGCGTTGGACGAGTACTTTCAGCGCGATTTGCTTTGCACTGTTCAGCTGAGCCGGAAAATCTTCCCGGGCCTTAAATCATACAGCCTGGGGAACCTGTGCGAAAGCCTGGAAATCATGATCGAAAATCGCCACCGTGCTCATGGCGATGCCGAAGCGACGGTTCGCCTTTTCGAAAAGCTGCTGCTGAATGACAAGCAGAACCTTATCCCAATGGATTTGTATCAGTAGTAAATCCGATCCCGATCTTTCATGGAATGGTTTTTGAAGGTTGTGTGAACATCACTAACCTAAATAATTCCTTCTCATGAAAGCTTACATCAATCTCTTGATAATCCTTCTTTTGTCCTTCACGCTCACCAGTTGCGAGGTGATTGGCGACATTTTTAAAACGGGCGTCTGGACGGGCGTAATTCTCGTTGTGGGAGTTATTGGCATCGTGATCTGGCTACTCGCGAAGGCGTTTAGCGGTGGCTCGAAGTAACACGTAGGTATCATGCATATTAGAAATACTTAAAAAAACGCTGGCAGGCGCTTGCATCTGAAAATTCTCCGTTTCATCTTTGCACTCCTCAAACGAGGGCCGGGCGTTCAAAAGTGACACCGGTAATGATTGAAATGGGGGATTAGCTCAGTTGGCTAGAGCGCTTGCATGGCATGCAAGAGGTCGTCGGTTCGAATCCGATATTCTCCACAAAAAGCCGCTTCTGAAATATCGGAAGCGGCTTTTTTATGTTTTAGCCACTCCACTTTCTCTTCATGGGAAGCGCAGCACCTGTAAATTGCCGAATGTAACCGTTGGAGTATCAGTTGTTGCTTCGTTAAAGTATCTTAATTACCTTGCTTGTGCACTATTAAAACACATTCAATGAAACACTTTTCCTTTCTGCGACTGATTACACTCTTAATTGTCTTTTTCACTGCAATGGCGTTTTCGTGCCAGGATCATCACATTCCCGAACCCGTTACGAACTGCAACCGGATCGATGGTACTCCTCGCGCATTTGACTGCGAGTTTGAATTTGTAAAAGCAGAATTTTATCGGGTTGCCGAATATGGTTGGAAACCCAATGATACGCTGGTATATGCTACCGCGACGTCTGCCAATCCAAATGTTCAGATCAAAGAGCCGCGTTTTGCCAACTGGATTGTAGGTTCTCGCAGCGGATTGTACTTTATCCAGCTTCCAGTAAAGGTGACCATCAAACGGATCGCGCCATCCCCTTCCAACTCTGCTACCTATTTTCTTCGCAAGGATTTTCGGGCCACGTCCAATGGTGTGGAATTTCCGACATACTCGGGCAACCTTCCGGCAGATGATACCCACCGACAAGTGAAAATCGATGTCCCGGTGGGCGATACTTATGCTTTCTTGACGTCATACGTCTGGTCAGGAAGCGCATCTTTCGACGGTAAGTATATGAATTATCATATTGATGGAGGCAGAGACTACCTCGCTATTCAAAATGTAGAAACTTCGAAGCTTTTACGCCAGGCCCCATATAATTATAGTTTATATCGGGATATAGCGGAAGCCAAATTGTTGTTTCATCCCTATATCATTCCATCCAGCGATCCTTTTTGAATAGGTGCCCACAGCTGCATTGGTGCCAGTATGCGGCGCCAATGCAGACTTATTAGTTCAATTGATCTTCTCAATCCCTAATACCACCGAGTCAAACTGCTTATCGATTCGAATTTCAATCCCTTTATCACTAAGTTCTTTCCCGCTGAAAACACCGAAGTCCTCGCCATCTTCCGGAGAAAAGAGTCGGTACCTGTTGCCAGGCTCAGCAAGTGGAAATGCAAATGTCCGCGAACTTTCCACGGATCCGTTTCTGAAAAAGAACAACACGCCGCCTTGCTTTTCTTTATTGAATTTGTAAACGCCGTCCCAGTTACTCATGGTTGGTCGCTGGAAGATGTCCGAAACGTAGGAGAAGCGTGTGAATTGATATTTCTGGTCCATCATTTTGAACCAGGTATTCCATTTCAAATACCACGGTTTCAGCTCGGCGGGAAGTTTGCGGCTGTCGCCGACAAGGATTGGTTTGACGGATGCTAACGACAGGAATGTGTATTTGGAATAGGGCGAATCCATAAACTGATTCCCGATCAGATTGGTCGCCGTAGGGATGGCGCGGCTGCGATCGAAAGCCATTTGGCGGATATTGATCGGGCCAATGGGCGCATCGTCGTCGTAGTTGGTGAGCCAGTCGTAGTCGGCATGCTCTATTAATGCGTAGTCGTTGATGTAATATTCTCCCCAAACTTCGTAGGTACAGTCGACGAGCAGATCAGGAAATGCCTCGTGCAAGTCGTCGAAGAGCTGCAATGCTTTTTCGTAAATGGCATAGTAAGAGCTTTCGCGGTCTTTATAACCTTTGCCTTCCGATTTGTAATCTCCCTTTTTGGAATAATCGAGTACGTAGGCTGAGTTGGCGATGGCAAGGTCGAGCTTAATGTAAGCGAGGTCGTTCTCCCGCACGTGGTGTTTTATTTTTTCTAATATATAATCGTAATATCCTGATGCCAGGGACATCGTGACGCGGTTTTTCATTTCCTCATGCAGGTACGCGGGTTCGCCATTTTTGTCGTACACCGACCATTCAGGATGTTCCTTGTATAGCTTGCTGCTTTTATCGACCGATCCAAGGCTCATCCAGAGGCCGGCTTTCATTCCGCGTTTGCGGATATGGTCGGTGATGGGTTTGAGGCCGTTAGGGAAACGCTGCGGATGCGGTTCCCAGTCGCCGTAGTTGCTTTCCCAGCCCGCATCCATAATGAAGAGATCGGTGCCGGTGCCTTCCAGGCCGTCGGCGAGCTGGGTTACAAGCGTGTCATTGATATTGGTGTAAAAAGGTCGCCAGGTGTTGAAGAATGTAAACGGTATTTCCTTACGCTCGAAAAGTTTCACGCCCATGCGTGTACGTATGAAGTCGGCGAAATGGCCTTCGAACGCATCTTCCCATTTCTGGGACTGGACAAGGCAGATGAAAGTTCTGGGGCTGTTAAACTTTTTTCCCGGTTCAATCCATTTTTTAAACGGATAGTGATCCGTGAGGCTCGTCATACCGATCGAAATACGGTTGTGGTCGGTGTATACTTCCGTCTTTTTGAGGATGCTGGGCGCCTCATTACCCAGTATAAATCCCTCTTTTACATAATTATTATAGACAAAAATGGCAGCATCGTGATGATCGCCGGAGTAGGGGCGCCAGGCGAAGCGGGAGCCATAATTGGTATACAACTCACTTTGTTGGGACGAAACCGGAACGAGGTTCAGCCTTTCCACTTCCAGGTCGGCGATGGCAATGGCCTTTGTAGTGTTGTTGGTAATGCTGATTTGCTTCCGCACAACTGGCAGCTCGTCGTATATTTCGTATGTTAAATCCACCAGCACATTTTCCGCATTGGTACCCGGTTTCCCGGCCAGCTGTACCACCACTTTCTGAATGCCGTCACCGGTTTTGGCGGAGGTGTGTTTGATGTATTTAAATAATCCGTTCGAGCCGTTGCTACTCACCGGCTTACCGTTAATTGTAAAATAAAACTCTTCCGAGCCAGGGCGACTGTAATCTTTGTTCGTCAGAAGATGCTGGAAACGGGATGTGTGGAAAGAATTATCACCGATAGTGAATTTTCTTTCCAGGAAGCGGTTTTTAATAACAAGCGAGTCTTGCGAAAACGCATTGCACGAGGCAAAGATCGCCAGCAGGGCAATCCGGATAAATTTGTAGTACATAGTAATGTGTATAGTAAATATTAACTATTTAACTAACTATGAATTAACCATAGTGAGGGTAAATTTAATAAAATATCGAGAAGAATTTAAATTTTAAATAGAATGTCAACAAAGATGTAAGCTGGTCTTTGAAAAACCCTGATATTGCAGCTTCTTAATTCAAGACGTTTAATCTATGTCACAGAACTTATTCGATTTTGGAATGATCGGACTCGGTGTAATGGGAAGAAACCTGTTACTGAACATGGCCGATCATGGTTTCTCTGTTATCGGTTTCGATAAGGACGAAACCAAAAATTCTGCGTTGGAATCCAGTGCCACCCCGGGCACCACTGTTAAGGGCGTTTCGGAACTTGCCCAGATGATCCAGCTGTTGCAACGCCCCCGCAAAGTGATGATGCTGGTACCAGCAGGTCAGCCGGTCGACGATGTGATTGCATCCCTGTTACCTCTTCTTGAAAAAGGCGACGTTATCATCGATGGAGGAAACTCCCATTATACAGATACCCTTCGCCGTGTGAAATACCTCCGTGAAAAGGATATTCATTTCATGGGAATCGGCGTTTCGGGTGGTGAAAAAGGTGCCCGTACAGGCCCCAGCATTATGCCGGGCGGCGACAAAGAGGCTTATGCACACGTGCAACCGATGCTGGAAGCGATTGCAGCAAAGGTAAACGGTGAGCCTTGCGTGGCCTACCTCGGAAAAGAAGGCGCCGGGCACTACGTGAAAATGGTGCACAACGGTATTGAATATGCGATCATGCAGCTCATCAGCGAATCGTACGCGATCCTGAAAAAGGCGGGTTTGAGCAACCAGCAACTTCACGAAGTATTCAAAAGCTGGAACGAGGGCGACCTGCAATCGTTCCTGGTGGAAATTACCGCCGATATTTTCCTGCAAAAAGACGACAAGACCGACGCGCACCTGGTAGATGTGATTTCCGACAAAGCAGGTTCGAAAGGAACCGGTAAATGGACTTCACAAGACTCTATGGAGTTACCCGTGGCGGTTCCGGTGATCGATACCGCCGTGGCCATGCGTACGCTATCGGGTTATAAGGATGAGCGAGTGGTTGCGGCCGAACTTTACGGTGCAAGCAATGCGATTTCGGAAGAAACCCAGGTGCTGATCCAGCAAGTACACGATGCATTGTATTTTGCCACCATCCTCGCATACGCACAAGGCCTTGCAATGCTGTTCCAGGCATCGAAAGACCTGCAAATGGAGATACCTTTAACGGATGTGGTAAGCGTCTGGAGAGGCGGTTGCATTATCCGTTCATCGCTCCTCGGTGTGTTTACGAACGCCTACAAGCAAACCCCGGAATTGTCCAATATTCTGTTGAACCAAGAGGTAGCTGCATTGGTTAAGTCTGTGGAAGGTAACACACGTTCGCTGATCGCATTTGCCGCCCAGTCGGGCATACCGGCCGCTGCGTTGATGTCGTCGCTGGCTTACTTCGACGCATACAAAACAGCGTACATGCCGACGAACCTGATCCAGGCGCAACGTGACTACTTTGGCGCGCATACGTACCAACGTACCGATATCCCAGGTACATTCCACACAGAATGGGGTCAACAATAAATCAGAAATTTTATGCAAAGCAATAAACGTCCCCCTGCCTCGGTACTCTTCATCTTTGGAGGAAGCGGGGACCTCAACTACCGGAAGCTCACTCCCGCTCTCTATAACCTGTTTCTGGACAATTGGATGCCCGATCAGTTCGCGATCGCGGGTATCGGCCGGAGTGCTTATTCCAATGAAAAATACCATGAGCATTTGCTCGACGGCGTGACGAAGTTCTCGCGCCGCAAGGGTAAGCAAAATGGCCACTGGACGGACTTTACGCAGCACGTTTCCTACCTGCAAATGGATGGCGACGACGCAGAAGCTTACCACAAGATCACCGACCTCGTTAAAGAGAAAGAAGAGGAATGGGGTGTGCATCCCAATGTGATATTCTACCTCGCGGTAGCACCTCAGCTTGTTCCTTCGATCGCCCAGAAACTGGGTGCATTGAAGATCTGTGGCGATAAAGGCACAACTCGTATTGTTGTTGAAAAACCTTTCGGTCACGACCTGGAAAGCGCTCACGAACTGAACTTGCTGCTTTCGAGCATGTTCGCCGAGGAGCAGATCTTCCGTATCGACCACTACCTGGGTAAAGAAACCGTTCAGAATATCCTCGCGTTGCGCTTCGCGAATGCATTGTTCGAGCCGCTCTGGAACCGCAACTACATCGATCACATTCAGATCACGGCTGCCGAGGCGGTAGGTCTGGAAGGCCGTGGAGGCTATTTCGAGCACGCGGGCGCATTGCGCGATATGGTGCAGAACCACATTCTGCAAATCCTGTGTATGATTGCGATGGAACCGCCGGTGTCGTTCGATGCGAACGAGATCCGTAATAAAAAGGTAGATGTGCTGAATGCGATCCGTCGCATCGGTAAAGAACAGGTACACGATTTTGCCGTTCGCGGTCAGTATTCGGGTGGCTGGAAAAAAGGCGAGAAAGTAGTCGGTTACCGTCAGGAAGAGGGGGTGAATCCGCAGTCGAACATCGATACATTCGCGGCTGTGAAGTTTTATATCGACAACTGGCGCTGGCAGGGTGTACCGTTCTATGTAAGGACCGGTAAATACCTGAATCAGAAAGCGACCCACATTACATTGCATTTCAAACAAGCGCCGCATTATGCATTCCCGCCTGAGTCTGCTGAAACATGGCGCTCCAACCGTCTGACAATCAGCATTCAGCCGAATATGGACATCAGTATCCGCTTCCAGGCCAAACGTCCGGGACAAACTATGATGCTCGATCCGGTGGATATGACTTTTGATTACGATGCAGCAGGCGAACACGCACCGGAAGCATACGAAACATTGCTTCTGGACGTCATGGAAGGCGACGCGACGTTGTTCATGCGTAACGACCAGGTGGACGCTGCGTGGAGAGTGATCATGCCGATCCTCGAAGCGTGGGAAAACCGCCCGCCACAAGACTTCCCGAATTACGCACCCGACTCATGGGGCCCCGACGCTGCCGATGCACTCATCGCCCGCGATGGCCATACGTGGCTCAACCTGCCTCCAACCCCGTAAGCTATGGAGTTGCATATCGAGAAGGATACCAAAGCATTAAGTGCCAGCCTTGCTGAATGGATTAACAATTACATTCAGCAAGTGCTTGCAAAGCAGGACCGTTTCACTTTCGTATTGTCGGGAGGAAGCACGCCGAAAGCATTGTACGCATTGCTGGCCGAATCGCCTTACAAGGAGTCTATTCCCTGGGAAAAGCTCCATTTTTTCTGGGGTGACGAGCGTGCAGTACCATTTGAAGACTCGCGGAATAATGCCAAAATGTGTTATGATGAATTGCTGGATAAAGTGCCCGTAAAGGCCGAAAACATCCACATCATGCGCACGGACATTACGCCTGAGGAGTCGGCTGCTGAATATGAAAAGATCGTAAATACCTATTTCGAAGGTTCGGAAACCACATTCGACTTCGTATTGCTGGGCATGGGGGATGATGGTCACACATTGTCGCTTTTCCCTGGTACGGAAGTGATTCACGAGCAGCATGTGCTCGCGACTTCGTTCTTCCTGAAAGCACAGGATATGCACCGCATTACGCTCACGGCCCCGGTGGTGAACAATGCTGCGTGCGTGGCGTTCCTGGCGGCCGGTGCAGGCAAGGCCGAGGTTTTAAGACAGGTTTTAAAAGGAGAGAAGAATGTAGACCTCTATCCTTCCCAGATCATTCAGCCTGTAAAAGGGCAATTGCACTGGTTTGTGGACGAGGCTGCGGCCGCCCTGCTTTAACAGGTATATTGTTCTATTCCAAATGCTGCGAAGCGCGTCGATCCGTCGGCGCGCTTCGTGCTGTTTATGGGGTTTTTAATGCGCTCAACAATCCGCAGCGCCATTAGATAAAATCTAACGGCCCTTCGTTCGATAGCGTATTAATTTTACGTCGAACAAACCTCACTCACATGATACACATTCTGAAAATCGCGGCGGTTGTCATCGTGGTAACCTACGCGTTGCGGCTGGTTAATGCCCAGTCCGATTGGCTCGTATTTGCCGGTCTGGCGATTATCGGGCTGTCCCTCTACTTCCTATATATTGTCCTGGGACAAATTGTAAACCAATTGAAATCTAAACTGTAATCGAATATGAAGCGAAACATTATTATTGGAATTCTGACAGTTATTGTATTGATCATGGCGCTGGCCATACAACCTTTTTCGTTCGAAAACATCGATGCGGGGAATGTCGGCATACGTATTAACCTCTATGGAAGCGAAAAGGGTGTCGATAACATTACGCTAGTCACCGGCCGCGTCTGGTACAATTCATGGACGACCAAAATCGTAGAGTTTCCTACTTATACTCAGAGCGTTGATTACGAATCGTTTGTGATTACGACCAAAGACGCGGCGGAATTCAAAGTCGATCCGAAATTGAACTACCACATCAACCCCGACAAAGTACCGCAGATCTACCGCCAATACAGACGACCGTTAGCCGAGATCCAGCAAGGGTTTATGAAAAACACCATTTACGACGCTTACCGGATTGTGGCGAACTCGTTCACTTCCGACAGCGTGATGTCCAACCGCGAGGTTTTTGAAGACCGTGTGCAGAATGTGCTGACTAAAACCCTCGGAAAAGACGGCTTCGTATACGACCAGCTCACGTCTGCCATTACTCCACCGCCATCGCTCCGCCAGATGATCGACGAAAAGAACGCCTCCATCCAAGCCCGCTTGAAGGCCGAAAACCAGGCGAAACAAGCGGAAGCCGAAGCGAAAGTCCTCATCGCCCGTGCGGAAGGGCAAGCGAAGGCAACGCTGATCAAGGCCCGGGCCGAAGCAGAAGCCAACCAGCTGCGCCAAAAGACCCTGACACCATTACTGATTCAGCAGGAGTGGGTGGCGAAATGGAACGGTATCCTGCCCACGACGAATGCGGGTGGAAGCACTAGTTTGATGTTGGGGATTAAATAGTGTAGCTAAGTAAGGAAAGAACAGGTCCCGGAATGAACAGTCCAGCGAAGCTACGGCTTCAATGCAAGTTCACTCCAGGCCTTTTCTATTTGAGCTTCTGAATGACACTTCCCGGAACATCCAAATGAGCCATGCTATCGATGGAGACATTGAGATGCTTGAAAATATTCTTATCGCTGTGGAAAGAGCTACTGTCGGCTACCGAAATGTCGGCATCCAGCGGGTTATTCGAGGCGTGGAATCGCAGGTAGCCGTTCTGTTTGATATCCACCTTGATTTTTGATATTTCAGAACGCATGATCAGCATACCATCGCCGTTTTGATGGATGTCCAGGTGAGGCGTTTTAGCGCGCATTACTCTCGTCCTGATCTGGTCGGAGGTGATACCGGCTAGTTCCGGCGTGAATACGTAAATGGACGGCCTGGCCTCGTAATCACCGGCAATAACCATGTTATTACGTTTCCAGTCGTTCTTATAGAAGATGGTCAATGTGTCGTTGGTTACTTTCCAGTCAATGAATCTCGGCTCGATGATCATTTTCAGCTCGGGCGCTCTGTCTGTCCGGATTTCAGTGAGCCCGATGCCCGAGCCGTAGAGTTTAACATATTTAAATGGTTTCAGCGGATGGCTCGAAAAGCCGACGTAAGGGTCGTTTTTGTCGATTTTTTCGAACTCACCTTTTAGTACCCAGTTAATCCCCAGTGTAAATGCGATAAAAAGTGTTATCGTCGTGAGGAAAAGTATATGGCTGGTCTTCATGGTCTATTTGGTTAAAGGGTACATTTCTTCCACAAACTTCTCATATCGCGTGCGTAGCTCGCTGATATCGATTCCTAACAGGTAGATGTTTTTGAAAAACTCGGGCAGTTCTGCCGCGAGGAAGCGCTCCTTTTTGTATTCGACGATCTTTTCCACCGCCTTTTCGTCGGCAGAGTATCCGATGCCCCTTTTATTGAAAATGATCTCCTTGCTTTGCAGAAACTCGTAGGTTCTCATAACGGTGTTTGGGTTAACTTCTATCATTGCCGCGAGATCGCGAACCGACGGGATGCGCTCGCCCGGCGGCCAATTGCCCAGCAGGATCTGCTCACAGATGTAATCCGCGATTTGGAGGTAAATGGCCTGTTTATCTTTAAATTCCATTGTATTTGAATGTTAAATCTCCCGTTCCTTCAACTGATAAAATGCACACATCCAGAGGAGAATGATGAACGCTCCGGTAACGAGTTGTGCCGTCAGTAACAGATTGTCGGACAATGGAAGGTAGTAGTGAGTTGAGGCGAATCGCCATTTCGTACTCCCATCTTCATTGTAATACCATAACTTCCAACCGGTCAGCGGCATGGCTGTCACCTTGGTGGGGTTGTCTGTGAACTTAATGGCAATCATCGTGTTGAGAACACTCACTATGAAAGCAATGCTTACAGCTGCGACCGCCGTTTTGATATAGGCGCTTTTCTTGAAAAAAATAGATCCCAGAAACACACAGGCATGTATTCCAAAATACCCGAATGTCGTATAGATTACAATATCCGCTGGCATGGGATGGTATTTAGAGGCCTGGTTGGTAAGGTTTCCGTTAGCAAATCCAAGCGTGTAATAGTGCAACCACCAGTAAAAGGTGATCAGCGGAACAAGGAAAATGAGGTTGAAAAGCAGGGAAGTAAGGAATTTTTCCATCGTCGATGCCGGGACCATCAGTGCGGAAATGCCAGTTGCGGAAGTTGAGTATTGGGCGAGCGCACCGCTGGTAAAAAGGCTGCCGCCAAAAAGGACGATGAGGAACAATGCAAAATAATGAAGCACCTCGCGGAAGCCGCTGAATTCATGCGATAGGGTTACGGGTGTCATCATTACTACCATGGCAAAGGCCATCAGGAGGGCCATCAACAGGTAATTCCTCCCTCTTTCAGCGATTTCAAGCCGGAGCATTAAAGCGAAGCGATGAATATCAAATGTCTGGTTCATAGGATCATAATAGGGGATGAAGGGATTGGGACGAGGAATGGCAGCACGTATCGGAGCAATGCCCCGGCTAATGCAAGCAACAGGATAAGGATTATTTTCATGGCTAACAGGCAAAAATCTGGCTGATCCGCTGGGGATTTTCAATAACTGCATTGAACAAATGTTCCAGGTCTACGCGGCTTTCTTCCTGCGTCGAATTTTCAAAAACGGCTTTGTACCCGCGTAACGAGGGTTCGGAATACAGCACGCGCTCGTCATACTCGATGCTCGGCAGCACGCCGAAGCAGAGTCGCTCGGCGACGGTATCGAGGCTGTGTTTGATAAGGATCTTACTGTCTTCGAGGATGATAATGGCATCGATCAAGTTATCGAGGTCGCGAACCTGGTGCGTGGAAATCAGGATCAGGCGATCTTTATCGAGTGCAGACGATACCAATCTGCGGAATTGACTTTTCGAAGGGATATCAAGGCCGTTGGTCGGCTCGTCCATGATGAGCATGCGGGTATTGGTCGCTAATGCGAATGCGATCAGTACTTTTTTCTTCTGTCCGTACGACATGCCCGTGAGCTTGTTGCCTTCGGGAATGTCGAGTTCTGAAATGTATGCGCGAAAAAGCTGCTCGTCGAACTTTGGGTAAAAAGGTGCCATGAGACTCAGGTATTTATCGACTGTTACGGAGGGAAGGTAAATCTCTTCGGGAAGAAAAAAGATGTCCTGCAAGAATGCGGGCTGACGTTTGCACGGCTCGTAGCCGCCCACTTCGATGCGTCCTCCGGTGGGGAAGAGCAACCCGACCATATTGCGCAGCAAACTCGATTTCCCGGCCCCGTTTTTGCCTAGCAAACCGTAGATATGCCCGGCGTCGAGATGCAGGTCGAGGTTTTCAAACAATTTTTTACGCTTTCCGTACCCAAAAGAAACCTGGTTAAGGTGAATCATGGCTCAATTGTTTTAGTGTATTAGTTAAATAGTACACTGCAAATGTAACTGATCGTTTGACAATCGCAACAAGGCGCGCAAAATAATTTTGAGAAAGTATTGGGGGAGGTGAAAACACTAAATGCCGGAAATCAACCGCTTATAGTCTTCCTGTGTGTCGATATCGACGCTTCCTTGTGGAAATGGATAGACGGAAACCTCGTCAGGATAACGTTTGAAGAGCTTTTTCGCTCCTTCGGCGCCGGTGAGTTGGAGTAGGGCAGGGAAGTAGGAGGCGGCAAAAAGAGCCGGCGTGCCGAGCGAATCGCTGTATTGGGAGGCGACAATACCTTTTGTGGTTTCTTCGAAAACTTGAATTAATGCGCGGAAGGTTTCGACGGTGACAAATGGCTGGTCACTTACAGCGAGAATGGAGGCTTTAACGTGGGGAACATGCGATTGCAGTGCATTAATCCCCGTCTTAATGGAGGCCGACATACCTTCCTGCCAATTTGCATTGAATGCGAACTGACAAGGCAGACCTTCGAGTGCCTGCTCAATCCACTCCGGATTAGAACCCGTAACAACAATGGCGTTGCTCCCCACCACTTCCACCGCCGCTTCGGCAACGTGGCGGATCAGGCTCTTGCCTCGAAATGACAGCAGCTGCTTGGGCTCGCCGAGCCGTGAAGAATTGCCCGCGGCCAGAATGACAATGCCATATTCTTCGTGCGGCATGGGCGATTAGTTTGAAGCGGTTTGAACCGCACAAAGAAAATCTTCCTTTTCATCGCGGGTATAGTCCACGTGTTGATTGGCGCGGTTATGAATCGGTTCGAGTTTTTCGCGGAGGGAAAATCCTGCACGTCTGCCGAGCACGGCTTTAATTTCTGCCAATACCGACAATGCGATTTCTTCGGAAGTTTCGGCACCGATATCAAGTCCTACCGGCCCATATACCTTAGCCTTTTGCTCGTTGGTGATCACCATCCCCTCGTTTTCCAGCTCAGAATACATGCGTTCGAGCTTCTTTTTCGGGCCTAATGCGCCTACATATTGGCAGGCATCAACCGTCAACAGCTGTTTCAATAACGCGAGATCGTAATTGTAGTTATGCGTCATGAGCAGCACAAATGTACGTTCATCGACGGTAATGTGCTTCAAAACATCCTCAGCGCGCGATACCAGTACTTTTCCGGCTTTGGGAAACCGCTGTCGGGTAGCATGGCCGGTGCGTCCGTCGACGACGGTCACATCCCATCCCAACACATTCGCCATTTCGGTGAGCGGAATCGTGTCATTACCTGCGCCGGCTATGATGAGGGAAGGTGGGGTATTGAAATATTCGACGAAGCCGGTCCGTTTGCTGTCGAATGCCTTGAAAAACGAATCACCCCGCTGGTAGGCAGTATGGGTTTCGGACAATAGCTGGTCGTGCATCCCCGGTCCGGTGGAGTTGCAAGTTACCTGATTGTCGGTTTGCAAATGCAGGAAGCAGGTACCCGGTTGCGCGCCCGTGCGGGAATGCAGCGAGAACAAGGTTACCAGGACCGCGTTTTGTCTTTTGGCAGACACTTTTTTCAACAGCTCCACCGGATTATCGGCGTCGTCGGTCTGAATGGGTTCAAAGAGAATATGGACAATCCCGTTGCAACCGAGCTGAACACCGAGCGTTGTGTCGTTTTCGTCGGTCGTGTCATAGGTTACCAGCTTGTTTTTTTGTTGGGAGATGGCCAGTAATGCCTTTCGCAATGCGTCGCCTTCAAGGCATCCACCGCTGATCGCTCCGGTAAGCTGGCCGTCGTCGGTCACGAGCATGCGCGCACCCGGGCGCCTGTACGAGGAGCCCTCCACGTGCACGACCGTCGCGAGCGCCATGCGCTTACCGGTGATCAATGCCTGCTCATACGACCGGATGATGTCCGTGATCTCTTTCATGGCGATGTTGTTTTACAATCTTTGAAATAACGGAAACGGCATGGTTTACATGCTCTTCGGTAGAGAATCTTCCGAAGCTGAAACGGAACGAGTTATGAATGCGCTCATCGGAGAATCCCATCGCTTTCAGTACATAGCTGGGTTCCAAAGTGGCGGAGGTGCATGCCGAGCTGCGCGAAAATGCCAGGTCGCTGCCCGCTTCGAATATCAATTTTTCGCCATATATCTGCCCAAATGAGATATTGGTACAATGCGGGAGCCTGCGAACGTCCTCTGCGTTGATTTCAATGTCTTGCAGCACAAGCAGTTCCACTTCAAATGCATTCCTGAGCGCAGCAACGCGCTTGCTCTCACGGGCCATTTCGGCACCGGCAATCTCACAGGCCCATCCGAGCCCTACAATACCGGGGACATTCAGGGTGCCGCTGCGCATGTTCCTTTCATGGCCGCCGCCGTCAATCTGGGCTGTCAGTGTTACGACCGGGTTCTTTTTGCGCACGTACAAAGCGCCTACGCCTTTCGGACCGTAGATCTTGTGCGCACTCAATGCCAGCAGGTCTATCCCGTCGTTCTGGACATTCACAGGTACTTTACCGACAGCCTGCGTGGCGTCGGACAGGAATGGAATATGGTGTTTTTTCGCAATAGCAGCTATTTCCCGAATGGGCTGGATCACGCCCGTCTCGTTATTGGCATACATGACTGCAATGAGAATGGTATGGGCAGTGATGGCATTCTCAATATCTGTGAGGCTGATCAGCCCATTGGCATCGACAGGCAGGTAGGTAACATTGCCGCCGAGGCGTTCGATATGTTTACAAGTGTCGAGCACGGCCTTGTGCTCGGTGCACACGGTGATAATATGCTTTTCCGGCTGTTCCGAATTTTCAAAAACACCTTTAATGGCCAGATTAACCGCCTCCGTCGCGCCGGATGTGAAAACGATCTCCTGCGGGTGCGCGCCAATGAGGTTCGCGATCTGCTCGCGCGCGATGTCCACCGATTCTTCTGCTTCCCAGCCATAGGAATGCGTGCGACTGGCAGCATTGCCGAACCTGTCCGAAAAATAGGGGAGCATCTCCTGCAGAACCCTCGGGTCCACAGGGGTGGTCGCGTTATGATCCAGGTAAACAGGCAATTTCAAGGGCATAGGTTGGTTTTTGTTTAAAAAAGCAAAACGGGCAGGGTTAGTTCAAAATAAACAAAAAACCATCTCATTTTAAACATGAGATGGTTTCCGAAACTTAAACGAACAGGTTAACTATAATTATGAAAATCGGTATTCAGTTTGATGATTTGATTAGTGGGTTAACATAAATGGTGTCAGGGCCTGAGGTACTTCGAAAGACGAGTGTAAAAGCCCCATTCCTTTGTGTATAGCATGTAAATGGTATATTTCAGTTTTTTGGGTAGCCGGTCTTCCCACCTTTCCCTGCTATAATGAGTTCCCTCTCCCGCGCTCGCACGGACAAGCTGTGGCGGAACCAGCAGCCGGTACGCGCCCAGGAACGCATTTGCTGCGACATGTATGAGTGCCAGGCTTTTAAATCCCGCGGCCACTTCGATAAAAATGAGTCCGGTATGGGCCATTGAAACATAGGCAATACGCCGTTTGACAGATGATTGAACCCTGGCAACCCCCACCGCTGTCACAGCCGCAACCAACCCAAGCAATGCAATCAGTACCCGAACAGAAAGCTGATGTTCCCAAAACGGATAAGAACGCAGCAACAGGAACACCCCCAACTGTACCGTAAGCGTGGCCAGCAGAAGCGCACTTGCCGTCGTGGAGTTTTGCAGCGCCTGTGGTAGCCACGAGGAAAACGGTAACTGCGACGATTGCATGGAGGCTGTTACGAGCAATAGCAACGAGATCACCGTCGCATTCTCCCGCCCGAGGTGGTGGCTTGCCCACATGGCAAGGAGCAAGCCCACATCACCCAAGCGATATATAAAGAAGGCTTTCGCCGGAATGCCGACACGATTTTTAAAATCGCGGTGGTGGATAATGAGCAGAAATGAGGCAATGCCCATGATCTCCCAACCCATCAGTAAAGTTTTCAAACCACCGGATAAAATGGTTAGCCCGTAACCGGTACAAAAAAGGACGGTGGTGCAAACGAAACGAGTCCAATGTTTGTGCCCGCGCAACGTCCTGCGCCCATTCCGGACGGCCAGTAGCGTTATGGCTAATCCGGTCGTCAGATAGGTCAGCGTCAAACCGTCAAAATGGAAATCACTCCAAAACATACACTCATTCAAAAAAAGCTATCGACAACCGATATCAATCAGCAATGCGGCTTCGCCAATCACCGGCCACCGATAGCGAATATTTTAATGGACCGGCTCTTCGACAGTCCGTCTGTTGGATTTATAAGCAACCATTTTGCCGTTTTTATAGACCCGCATTTCACCTGACAAGGCATCAGCTACCACCAGGTGTACCCATCCATTCACAATCCATGACTTTGAGGCTTTGAGCTTGCCGATCACTTTTAGGACCATTTCAGGAAGTTGCTCCACGACGCATAACAGGCGCAGTGGTTCGAGACTTTGCGTAAGCTCCCCGGATAATCCCGTTCTTAAATCTCCCCGGAGATCCGCCATCCCGAAAAGCCCGATCATCTGCTCGGTCAGCACTTCGCCGGCATCCGGATCCGCGAGGCCGGTCCGGGAGAAGAAATGTTCAAGATTGGCAGCACCCAAAGAAGGTATTACCGTTTCGAGCAACTTTTCAAGCACTTCGCCGTCGGGATCCAGCGAGAAATCGTAGTTGTTCAAAAACGCGCGGTGGCTGGTCGGCAGGTTCCGGAATGCCGACAGCCTCCCTATAATGCAAAGGGAATCCGGCGCGTTTGTGACAGTCGCTTCCGGACCTTGCCCGGCAGCCTGGTTGGGGAAGTCTTGCGGATTGCAGCTTAATCCGGCCAATATCTCCTCAAAGTAGCTCCATTCTACGGCGTCTTGCCAAATAGCGAGTACCTCGCTCTTTTCATCGGCAGGAACGGGTGCAAATAAATCGCCGGGACGGACAGCAAGCCGGTAAGCCAGCGGCTTCCAATATTTGCCAAGGCGATCGTCCAGTACATCGATTTCCAGGAGTAGCTCGAACACGATCAACTCCCGGAGCGTAATACTGCTACCACCGGGCAGGCTGTTACCGCCGTTTTCCAATGTCGCTACCAGCCCCGACCAGCCGCGGTGTGCAAATTGCTGGTCGAACAGGTATTGTTCGAAAAGTGATTCGTCGCCGACAATGATAGCTAGCAGGTCATTGATCGAAGGATTGGTCTGTAAAAGCAGCTTACGTGCCCGGGGCGTATTGAATGCGCTCACAAAGCTGTTCGACTCCACTTCGCGCATGGAATCGAGAAAACTCTGTCTGCGTACGGGAAATTTCCAGTCCGCAACGTCCTGGTCGAGGAAGCTGGCGAGAATCCGAAATAATCTCGGATGGACACGGGCATCCAGATCAACATTGTATTGCTTTTGCCAGTTGGCTCTCAACCGGCCGATCCGCGGCGCGGCGTCTGCCGTAAACTTTTTCATCAGCACTTTGTCCTGCCATTCGAAGGTGTTTGAGGCGCCTTTCTTTTCCACAAGCACTCTTTCCAGGACTCCGGGCTTTACTTTTTTGGAATTGTAATACGAACGGTATTCTTCCATCGAAAGCGATGTGTGGTAGCCCAGCATTTCAGACGCGTGCCGCAATGCGTCGTGAAAGTTCAGCGACTGAAAAGCCTCCAATGGATTCCGGTAAGTAAATGTCCTTCCCGGTGACAATGCCGGCAGAAACTGCTTCAACGCATGCAGTACCGCGTGTTCGTCGAAAGAGTTGTTCCGGGCTGTCATGTGCTGAGGCTGATCGCGTTTTACGAAGTGTTTTTACCGACCGGCCGAGAGCAGGAGCCATCTTCGGTTTTCGTTTCTCAAAGGAGCCAAACAGCAATTAAAACGCAATTAAACAAGCCTTAAAATGCGGTTAAAATTGGTTAAAACGAAGATTATCAGCCGGTAACCCCTTTTTGGTAAAAGCGGTTTGCCGTAGGATTTATAAATGGAAGAAATGGGCCGTTTAATGAAACTATTTCTTTAATTTTGTGTTCTACTCTACAATGTTAGTAGATTAATGTTTCATTCTTTAAACCTTCACCATTATGTCACTTCGATTAGGAGATATCGCACCGGACTTTGAAGCAAATACCACGCAAGGACCCATTAAATTCCACGAATGGCTGGGAGATAGCTGGGGATTGTTGTTCTCTCACCCCGCTGACTTTACTCCCGTTTGTACAACCGAATTGGGTAAAACAGCCCTTTTGAAAGGTGAGTTTGAGAAACGCAATGTGAAAGTACTCGCCGTGAGCGTCGACGACCTGGATTCGCACCACCGCTGGATCCCGGATATCAATGAAGTGAACGATACCGAAGTAAACTTCCCGATCATCGCCGACGAAGGTCGTCAGGTGGCTCAACTGTACGACATGATCCACCCGAATGCAAGCGAAAAAGCAACTGTACGCTCGGTATTCGTGATCGGTCCGGACAAGAAGATCAAACTGACGCTGACTTACCCAGCATCGACAGGCCGCAACTTCAACGAAATCCTCCGCGTGGTGGATTCGCTCCAATTGACAGCCAATTATTCCGTAGCCACACCGGCAGACTGGAAAGATGGTGAAGATGTGATCGTGGTGCCCGCAGTAAGCACCGAAGATGCGCAGAAGAAGTTTACAAAAGGTTTGAACATCGTGAAGCCCTATTTGCGCTACACGCCGCAGCCGAATAAGTAACGTGTTTTGGCCGCCGACCATAGACGGCCGACCGCCGATCGCAAAAAATGGGACGTCTCTCGTCGAGGCATCCCATTTTTATTTGTATGTATTTTATTAAACTGAGTCAGCGAACAAAAACAATCAATCGGCGGTCATCGGCGGTCAAAAAGACCAACGCTTAAACATCCCCCTCACCCGCAACTACCTCTTCCGGCACGATCTTCTCTTCTCCGTAAAACGTCATATGCCGTGCGCCCTGGTAGTAGAACCAGATCGAGAGCGACATCGGGATGTGGGCAATGTCGTTGTAATTGAACCAATCGCCGAAACTGAACTTCAATGCATGGAAACCGGCAGCAATGGCGCCCATTAAGGTAGCTATGAATATGTTTTTGCTTCCCGGGTCTTGCTTCTTCCTGTAAACATATATCTCGATCATGAAAAGCATCAGGAACAGTCCGTAAAATGCGTGGACTTCTACCACTCTGAAATCGAGAGTGATGAATGTCAATACGAAAAAAATGACGAGTTCCACGTAATTCAACCATCCCAGAATGAGTCCGTTGCGCTGATGCAGCAGAGGTTTGATATGCCAAATGGCGGCTCTTTCAAACAATGCAACGGCGATCATGCTCGCGAACCAGCCCGGTATTTTCCCGACTTTGCCGGTGAGGTACAGAAAGCCATGTCCGAGGATCCCGCCGATAGCCGTCGCAATAGCCATAAAAAGGAAGAAATACTGAATTTGCTTGTACATGCGGTGCGCACGCCCGAGTTTGTTGAGATGAAAGAAAGCGTAGATGCACACAGCAGTCATCATCAGGCTCGACAGCACCGTCGAGGGCTCCATAATGGTTATTCCGAATAGATTTATCTGGTGGACTTTGCTAAAATCTATGACGACATCATTCATGAACAGAAGAGTAAGTTAGCGCCTACCGAACCTCGCCGGTTTGCATTCGAGTTTCAAAAGTACGCACAAATGGGGCAGCAATCCGCATGATCGTTGTACTGAATGCCTCCTCCACCAAAATTGTACCACCATCCGGCTTTCTCCACACCGGCCTGACGAGTTATACACGTTTTTCAGTTTGGTATCCCGAAAGTGCCGATTCGCAGATGAAATTGGGGTGGCTATCTATTATCAAATAATAAATATGAAGTATGTTTTTCCTTTGTATTGAGAATTGTATTTAAGTAGGACAGCAGCGAAAGCACCCTCATTGATTTACTTATGGAAACCATGAAGAATCCCTTACTATCAGCCGTCAGATTTGTCGTTTTGACTTTGTTCCTGGCCATTGCGGCCAACCAGACCTTCGCGCAGGCGCCTGCACAGGGTAACTCTAAAATTTCTGGAATTGTACTCGATTCAGCTGCCGCAAAAGGCGTGGAGTTTGCCAGTATTGCATTATTCAGTGTCGCTGATAACAAGGCGATTGATGGTACGACCGCCGACGAAAGCGGCAAGTTCTCCATTTCCAAAGTGGCGCCGGGTTCGTACAAGCTGATGATCTCCTTCATCGGCTATAAAGACAAGGCTGTGAACGTGAAAGTAGAAAAAGGCAAGGACGTGGAGCTGGGGTCGATCCAGCTTGCTTCGAGCGTGCAGAATTTACAGGAAGTGACCATTACCGGTGAAAAATCGCTGATAGAAGAGAAGGTGGACAGGATGGTTTTCAATGCGGAGAAGGATATTACCTCCAAAGGGGGCGATGCCTCGGACCTGCTGCGGAAGGTGCCGATGCTTTCGGTGGATCTGGATGGTAATGTGTCGTTGCGTGGCAGCACGAGTATTAAAGTTTTGATCAACAATAAGCCTTCGACGATCATCGCGGCTAACGTGGCGGATGCCTTGAAGCAGATTCCGGCGGACATGATCAAATCGGTGGAAGTGATTACCTCCCCGTCTGCCAAATACGACGCCGAAGGTTCAGGCGGGATCATTAACATCATTACCAAGAAGAATAACTTGCAAGGCCTGACGCTGAACATCGATTCGGGTGTGGGTAACCGCGGTTCGAACCTGGGCCTGAACGGTAGCTACCGCAAAGGCAAAATGGGTTTCACGCTGGGTGGTTTCGGCCGTGCATTCTATAACAAGGCTACTTCGGTGCTCGACCAGACGACGTATTCAGGAAGCAATTCATTCCTGACCAACCAAAGCTCGACCGCGAAAGACCGCGGCTTGTTCGGGCAGTATTCACTGGGCTGGGATTATGATTTGGGGAAAAATCAGGCATTATCGGCTGGTTTGCGCTATGGAACGCGGAATTTTATCCAGAAGCAGGATTTGACCATCAATCAATACGAAAACAGCATTCTCAATAACAGCTCGCTGCGTAAGGTCGACCGCAAGGATCTTTCAGGAACCGTCGATTTCAATATTGACTATATCCGGACTTTCAAGCCGCAGCAGGAGTGGAGCATTTCCACATTGTACAGCCACACTGGCCTGACCAACAATTTCAATACCGATATTCTGAACGAGTCCGGTGCGGTAGACAGCAAACTGAAAAACGAAAACAAAAACCAGAACTCGGAACTGACGCTCCAAACCGATTACCAGACGCCGCTGGGTAAAAACCAGTTGCTGGAATTCGGGGCAAAGGGTATTTTCAGAACTGTGGACAGCGATTTTAAATACCTTACGGCAGGTGAGTCGGGTGATTTTGTGTTGAGTACAACCAATCCGTCAGGTGTTTTGAACTACAAACAGAATGTGGCAGCCGGGTACTTTTCCTACACGCTTTCAACCAAAAACAAATACACGTTCAAACTTGGCACGCGTTACGAATACACCGGCATTACTGCCGACATGGGGGATAATAAGCCCATCGACATTCCGGCTTACGGCAACCTTGTGCCAAGCATCAACGTGTCGAAGGCGCTTTCGGGCAGCACAACTTTGAAAGCGGCTTATAACCGACGCATTCAACGTCCGGGTATCCAGCAGCTGAACCCGAACGTGAACCTGTCGAACCCGCAGAGCATCAGCACCGGTAATCCGGCATTGAGTCCTGAACTGACAGACAACTTTGAGCTTGGATTAAGCACCAACATTAAGAAAACTTACATTAATGCATCGGTTTTCGCGCGCCAAACCAATAATTCGATCACGCAGGTGCGTATGGCCGTGGATACCCTGCAAGGCGCAATCGTTACCACTTATGAAAACATCGGCAAGCAGAGAGCCTATGGCGCGAATATCTTCGCGAATGTGTACCTCACGCCAAAATGGACTTTGAACGGAAGCATCGATATTTTACATTCTTACCTCGAAGGCCAAACGACCGGTCTGGACGGTACTTCAGTAGGAATCAGTAATTCCGGTTTCAACTACGGCGGACGGCTGATGTCTCAGATTTCTCTGCAAAATGGCTGGGGATTGCAGGCATTCGGTTTTTACCGGGGCAAAGAGATCCAGTTGCAGGGAACGCGTACCGGCTTCTACATGTATTCGTTAGGGTTCAAAAAGGATTTTGCCAACAAGAAAGGCAGCATTGGTTTCGGAGCGGAAAATTTCCTGACCAAGGGCGTAAGGTTCACTTCCGACCTGACTTCGCCGCAGTTTGTGCAGACGGGAGCCACACAGCTTTACAACCGCAACTTCAAGGTGACATTCAGCTATTCTATCGGAAAAATGAGCTTTAATGCACCGAAGAAGAAGACCAAGTCGGTTAACAATACGGATGTTGTAGGAGGCGGTGGCCAGCAAAACTAGGTTTGCGATGCTGTCGCCATAGCGCAGGGGCTTTTGCCTCTGCGCTTTTTTTGTGTGTACATTGCGAAACAGATATTACACAGCGCACTTTTTCGTTAATATAGAAAGATATTTTTGTATTTTCTAAATACGTCGATACCTTGGGAAAGTTAATCTTCAATTCATGAAATGGTCATTTGTTATTCAGCAGAAGATTAAAGCTGCGATTTTGTTGGGAGGGATCATGGCATTGATCGTTGGCGGAACATTAATTTCCCGCTATAACGTGGAAGGAATCGACGAGTCGTTTTCATCTATTTACAAGGATCGGCTGGTGCCGGCGACTACTATTTTGTATCTCACAGAAAATCTGTACCGTAAGCGGTTATCACTTGAAAATTATCTATACTCGGAAGCGCAGCAATCGCCCGCGCATGTGAAGGCGCTGCTACGCGCGCACGATCGCAGCATCGATTCGCTGATCCGGTTGTTTGAAAAAACCTACCTGGTAGACGAAGAGGCAAAAAGTCTGCAGGGCTTTAAAAATCAAATTGTACAATACACCGGATTGGAAAGCCAGGTGCTCGCATTATGCGCGGCCGGATCGTTTGCCGAGGCGAAGCAATTGTTTTCAGCGCCCGGCAGCACTACTTTCGAAAGTACCATTTTGAACCTGAATGAGCTGGCCGGCATTCAATCGACGATTGGAAAGGATCTGGTGAAAGCTTCGAAAGTGAATGTGGCTAGTTTCGGGATTATCTCCTTTCTACAAATTTCTCTTGCGATTATTACCGGCCTGGTGGTCATTGTATTGATCCGTAACTCGCAGATCATTCAGAAGCCCCGGACGAATAGCAATAAAAGCCAATATTTTAACCTAAACTGATAAAGGAACGCTCAAAAAATAAAAGGTCGGGGCTTCCCGACCTTTTATTTTTTATGGATGGCAGTACATTACTGGTTCACCTTACGTCCTTTCAATGTTTCTCTCTGGTTTTTAACCTGTTTCAACAAATCCTTCTTCACAAAAAGACGGGCACCATTGCCGCTCTGCAGATCGAATGTGCGCTCTTTGTAATCAAATTTGTTGTTGGGAAGAACGTCGAGGAAGTAATTCTGGCCGCTCAGGTTGAACTTCATCCCTTTGGTATCCTGCTGGGTATCATCCCACGAAACGTTGATCGTACCATTGCCGGTGCTCAAAGCTACACCCGGAGTAAATGGCAGGACGTTGATCGTCTGAATGCTTTTTCCGTTGCTCATCGTGATCTGTCCTTCCGGATTTACCTTGATATCGTTCGGGTCTGTCACTTCACGACGGATGTTGATCGATTTGTCATTGAAAAACTGGACTTTCGTGAGGGAAATATTGGCAGCTTCCAGGTCGCGACGAAGGTCTTCGGTAAAAACAGTGTAATTCGAAAGAGGAACGGAGTTCATTGTGGTGCAGGCAGTGAACCCGCTGATAAAGAATACTCCTACAAAAAGTTTTTTAATCAGATTCATGTCAGAAATTGGTGTTCGGCGGAACTGGTTTGGTGATTTTAGTTGAGTTGTTTACCGTTCGCAATATTAGTAAAAAAGCCTTTCACATACCAGCCGATTGCGCTTTCGTACCACTCGATGGGAGAGTACTGACAATGTGTCAGCCGGTATGGGTTTTGATTGTTATTGGAACGCATATTTCTGGCGCGTATTGCAAAGGGAAATTACATTCTTAAAATATAAAACAAACGATAGCATAACTATGGAATCAGTGATTCAGGAAAAAGGGAATTTGAGCATTCACACCGAGAATATCTTTCCGATTATCAAGAAATTCCTTTATTCGGACCACGAAATCTTTCTTAGAGAACTCGTTTCCAATGCGGTAGACGCATCGCAAAAGATCAAAAAGCTCGCATCCTATGGCGAGTACAATGGGGAGCTGGGCGATCTGAAAGTGGTTGTCAAGCTCGATAAAGATGCCAAAACGATCACGATCAGTGACAACGGTATCGGTATGACAGCCGATGAGATCAAAAAATACATCAACCAGATCGCATTCTCAGGCGCTACCGAGTTTGTAGAAAAATATAAGGACAAAGGCGAGGGCGACAAAGGCATTATCGGTCACTTCGGTCTGGGTTTCTACTCGGCATACATGGTGGCGCAGAATGTGGAGATCATTACCAAATCTTATAAGGAAGGATCTGAACCTGTTCGTTGGGAATGCGACGGGTCGACAGAGTTTGAAATTTCATCTGTAGAAAAAGAAGAACGCGGTACCGACATTATCCTGCACGTTGCCGAGGATTCGGAAGAGTTCCTTGATGCGCACCGCCTGCGTGGTATCCTGGAAAAATATGGTAAATTCCTGCCAATCGAAATCGAGTTCGAGGACAAAGTAATCAATAACCCAAACCCGATCTGGACTAAAAGCCCGTCGGACCTGAAAGACGAAGATTACCTGGCATTTTATAAAGAACTTTACCCATTTGGTGAAGACCCGCTTTTCTGGATCCATTTGAATGTGGATTACCCGTTCAACCTGACCGGCGTGTTGTACTTCCCGAAACTGCGCAACGACTTCTCCGGTCAGCGTGAAAAAATCCAGCTTTACAGCCGCCAGGTATTCATTACCGACGAAGTGAAGGACATCGTTCCGGACTTCCTGCAATTGCTGCACGGGGTGATCGACTCTCCGGATATTCCTTTGAACGTATCGCGCAGCTACCTGCAAGCAGATGGTAATGTGAAGAAAATCAACGGATACATTACCCGTAAAGTGGCCGATAAATTGCTCGAAATCTTTAAAAACGACCGCGAAGGCTTCGAGAAGAAATTCGATGATATTGGTTTGTTTGTAAAATATGGCATTATCAGCGATGATAAGTTCTATGAAAAAGCGAAAGATTTCTGTCTGCTGAAAAACACCGACGGAAAATACTTCACTTTCGAAGAATACCGCGAGCACATCAAGGAAAACCAGACTGACAAGAACGATTCGCTGGTATGGTTGTATACGACCGACGAGAAAAAGCAGGATGCATTTATCCAATCTGCGAAAAAGCGCAGCTATGACGTGCTCGTGCTGAACAGCATGATCGATTCACATTTCATCAATGCGTTGGAGCAGAAGCTGGAAAAGATCAGCATTAAACGTGTGGATGCCGATACATTGGATAAATTGGTGGAGAAGGAAGTGAAGCTGGAAAGCATTCTTTCTTCCGACGACCAGGAGAAAGTGAAGAAAGTTTTCGAAGGCGTTTCGGAAAGCAAAACGGCACATATCCAGGTAGAGGCGATGCCAGTCGACGAACTGCCGGTGGTAATCACATTCCCTGAATTTATGCGCCGTATGACCGACATGCAAGCCTCGTCGGGCCAGCGCTCAATGTTTGGTGACATGCCTTTGATGTATACGGTTTCACTGAATTCTAATCACCCGCTGATCGGTAAAATTGCAGGTTCGGAGAATGAAGACGAGCAAAAATCGTTGGCTAAGCAGGTTTATGACCTCGCATTGCTATCGCAAGGAATGCTTTCAGGCAATGATCTGACCCAGTTTATCCAAAGAACTGTCAGTACTTTGTAGTTGAGAGCCGATAGTTAATAGAAAAGCCGCTGTAAGAAGCGGCTTTTCGTTTTTATGATCTTCCTGAAATCAGTTTGAGTTTCAATCTTTCCAATTCTTCCCATTTCTGTTGTTTTGCGAGTCCGGCTTGTTGCGGCCAGGTCGAGGGGTCGTGGAGCTGGTAACGCGGGCCGGCTTTTTTGAGGAAACTCGCAATGCGGAGCAGAGATGTTTCCATGAGTTGCTCATAGGTATGAATGCCCTCTTTGTTTAAGATCTCCTCGATTTTCGGTCCTATTCCTTCAATGACTTTGAGGTCGTCGGGCGCGTGGTCGGGACTAATGGGGGGATAGACGGTCTTGTGAGCGTTGGTTGCAATAGGGTAATCCACTGTGGTGTTCGTTAAAGTCCGGTATTGAGCAAGTTCGTATTTCTTTTCCTCTATTAATTGCTGCAAGTTATCAATTCTCTTTCTGATAATCACTTTTGCCAGAAACCAACCGGCGAGAGTGGCAGCGATCAGCAGCACGGTGATTTCTGCAACCGCTACGGGAAGACTGTCCAGGTCGAGAGAAATAGCGGGGACGTTCATTGTTTCGATTGATAATAGGCCAACTCGCGATGGATACGGTTCAGTTTATACCGCAAATCCCTTGTTTTCTTCGTTTCATAAGCCCTGCCCAATATAAAGCCGATAATGAATGTGCCCCCGATCATAATGGTATGTTGCCAGAACTGCGTGAGTTCTACATGATAAGCAGGGAATCCTAGGGAGCGGAGAGAAAAATAGAGCTGCCCTCGCTGCGCGGACATTTCCGGCAAAAGGGACTGCGAACCGAATATCATGTCGCAAAACTGCCTGATTCTGCAAACATGCCAATAAATAGAACCTGCTATCCAGAATCCCAGGAACGTCCACCAGAGCGCCTTGCTATTGAACATGAGGAACGGAAGTTTGACGGATGTATGGTTTTACCTAAAAATAGGGCTTCGTCAAATAATATGCAACAGGAGGCGCTATAACACAATAAAGCCCGGACGTTGGCCCGGGCTTTGTTATTTATCGGTTCATCGAGATTAAGAACTCTTCGTTGTTCCGGGTCCCTTTCATATGTTCCAAAAGGAAATCCATCGATTCCATGGCATTCATATCGGCCATGTGCTTGCGCAGGATCCATACTTTCTTGAGGGTTTCCTTGTCGAGCAACAGGTCCTCGCGGCGTGTGCCGGATGCCATTACGTCGATAGCCGGGAAAACGCGCTTGTTGGAAAGCTTGCGGTCGAGTTGCAATTCCATGTTACCGGTACCTTTAAATTCCTCGAAGATAACTTCGTCCATTTTGGAACCGGTGTCGATCAAGGCGGTTGCGATGATGGTCAGTGACCCACCGTTTTCAACATTACGTGCCGCACCGAAGAAACGTTTCGGTTTGTGCAATGCATTGGCGTCCACACCACCGGAAAGGATTTTACCGGACGATGGTACCACCGTGTTGTACGCACGCGCCAGACGCGTGATGGAATCAAGCAGGATCACTACGTCGTGACCGCATTCCACCATTCTTTTGGCTTTTTCCAAAACAATGCTTGCTACTTTCACGTGGCGGTCGGCCTGCTCGTCAAATGTCGATGCAATTACCTCCGCACGTACGCTGCGCTGCATGTCGGTAACCTCTTCCGGGCGCTCGTCGATAAGGAGGATCAGCAGGAACACTTCAGGGTGGTTGCGGGTGATAGCGTTCGCGATTTCTTTCAAAAGCACGGTTTTACCGGTTTTCGGCTGCGCCACGATCATACCGCGCTGGCCTTTTCCGATCGGTGCAAAAAGATCGAGAATACGGGTGGAGTATTGTTCCGGGCGCGAGCTCAGGCGCAGGCATTCATCCGGGAACAATGGGGTAAGGTATTCAAATGGTATACGGTCGCGGATTTCCTCGGTGGTTTTACCGTTAACCGTCTCCACGCGCAGCAGCGCGAAGTATTTTTCTCCTTCTTTCGGCGGACGGATCTGACCTTTCACGGTATCACCGGTTTTCAGACCGAACAATTTGATTTGCGAAGGCGATACGTAAATATCATCGGGGCTTGCCAGGTAGTTGTAATCCGCAGAGCGAAGGAAGCCGTAACCGCCATCCTGCATGATTTCCAACACACCTTCGTTGACGATCAGGCCATCAAACTCTCTTACATAGTTATTGTAATTGCGCTTGATTTTCGAAGAAGGGTCTTCACGTTGTGCCTGTGGTTGCTGATGCCTTTCCTGGCCTTCGTGATGAGGGCGTTGCTGGCGATCTTCACGTGGTTGGGCCGCAGGCTCCTGTGCAGTTACAGCGGGTTTTTCTTCCTGAATATCAGCCTGAATTTCAGCAACTGCCACTTCGGGTTCAGTCGCTGTCTCTATTTCCGCGGGGATTTCTTCTCTGCCAAGGTCGTTGAGGGTATCATTATCCTCGTCGATTTCGAGCGATGTATCTATATTTTTCGGACGTTCTTCCTGGCGTTTCGGGAACTCCTGACGAGGAGTGTCGAACAATGGCGCAGCAGAAAGGCCGCTGGGAACGTTATCTTTTTTATTCCGCACAGGACGGTTGCCTCCGCCTTTTACGGGAACGGGCACAGGGGTTGGCTCGATAGGCCTCCTCGTACGTTTTTTCTTGGGTTCACCGGATTCGGCCGGGGCGGCTTCGAGTTCAGGGATTTCCACCGCAACTGGCGCGGCAATAGGGGCAGGCGCTTCCTGTTGCGACATAATCCGGTTAATCAGTTCTTTTTTAGGGAGTTTGGCATGATCGGGTATTCCCAGAGCACCCGCTATTTCTCGTAGCTCTGATAAAAGCTTAATGTTTAAATCATCAATTGTAGGCATACAGAAAATGGAAAGTAAAGGGTCACTTTACCAATTGGACAATAAGGTTGTGAATATAATTGGATATAAACAGGACTGCGCGCCCTGAAGTCACGTGATGGTCATTGATAGGTTGATAAGCATTTATTGCGAAAGCCCGCGCGAAAGGCTTTACAAACTGCAAAACTTTGATGGATCAAATCTGAAAATTGTAACTGGTACAAACAGGAAGTATTGACAATAAATCAGCAAGATTTTAAATCTCGATAACGCTGAGGTGCGAAGTTACTGCGAGATGGAATTTGGATTTACGAGTCGATACTGACTTGGATGGACGAAGGTAAACATATATGGTTTAATTTCCAAATGTTTAGCTTAAAAACCGTGCCAAGCGGGTTGTTATTGTTTTTGTATGACAAAAAATGTCAGATAATATGTCGAAATCAGTGATTTAACGGACGGCAACTTCTTTATAGCCTTAGTTTTTGTGACGGGAAAATCGGAATTTTGCGGACTATGAATATTGTTGTGGATTCCGGGAATACCTTTTCGAAGATCGGATGGTTCGAGGGGGAAAAACTTATACGATATACGACGCACCTGGAATTCCCGGAATTGATCCGGAACGTCAGGGCAGAACTGCCGGAGTACCTTTTTTTTTCGTCGGTAGGTCGGACGCAGGAAGAGTTTCAGCAGGCTTTGGGGGCTTCGGTTCAGGTAATAGGATTAACGCCCGATACGCCCCTTCCGATTACCAAGCATTATGACACCCCGCAGACCCTGGGCGCCGACCGGATCGCCGCCGCCGCGGGCGCGAATTATCTTTTTCCCGACGAAGATCTCGTGGTGATCGATATGGGGACCTGCATTACCTATGACCTCATTGACCGTCATGCCGCATTTCAGGGCGGGTTAATTTCTCCCGGTGTGCGAATGCGATTCAATGCGATGCATACGTTTACTAAAAGACTTCCACTTTTCGAGCCTGAAAAAGCGCCTGATTTGATCGGAAAAAGCACCCGTCAGGCCATGCAGAGCGGTGTGATGAATGGCACCCTTGCTGAAATCGAAGGAATTATTGAAAGATACCGACACAATTACCCGACTTTGCGCGTAGTATTATGCGGTGGGGATGCTGCTTTTTTTGAAAGTAGCTTGAAACCACCCATCTTTGCGGTGCCGGAACTGGTTTTAATAGGATTGAACAGAATTTTAACATATAATGTCTCTTTACAGTAGAATAGGAATAGTCACGCTTGCCATTACACTCGGTTGGGGTTGTACAAATCTTGCAAAAGCACAAGGATTGGGCAATTCTCCGTATTCATCGCTCGGTATGGGGGAGTTTTACGGAGATGCATATTCCGATAATACTGGTATGGGTGGAGCCGGCGTCGCCACGGGAAGCGGGTTCCAGATCAACAACCTGAACCCGGCACTCTGGGTGCGTAACAGGTTCACTACCCTGGATGTAGGCCTGATCGGGCAATATAAAGACATTGCTTCCGGGAATCTGAGTCAGCGGAATGCAGGGGGGAACCTGGCATATCTGTCGTTGTCGTTTCCAATCACACCGAGATGGGTAATCGGCGCCAATTTGAAGCCTTACAGCTTCATCGATTTTGAGAACACGTTTACACGTCCTGTTGCCGGTTCGCCAGGCGTTGCGCAATATACAGTTTCGGGGAAAGGAGGCGTCAACAAAGCTTCATTGGTCAACTCATTTCAGATTGGCCGGTATGTAAGTCTGGGTCTTGAAAGCAGCTACTTTTTTGGCAACGTGCGGAGAGCGTCGGACGTAATGCTTTATGTTAATGGTGTGCCGTCCGACTATATTGTAAGCCTAAATGAGCGCAATACCTATTCCGATATTGCTTTCCGTGCCGGAGGTACGGTCAGGATTCCTATCAAAAAAGAGAACAAGCTGAACCTGAACCTTGGCGGTGCGTATAGTTTCAGTACTTCTTTGAATGCTACCAAAACGACTTCATTTGAGCTTACGCAAGGCTCATTCCCTGTTGCAACACCGGATACGCTGGAAAACAACCTGGGCGGTTCTATGAAAGTACCTGAACAATATCAGGTAGGAGCAAGCCTTGAGTGGCCTTTCAAAATGACTGTTTCTGTGGATTACAGTCACCAGTCCTGGTCTCAGTACAGAGGTTTCGGAAATGTAAATGAAGCGCTGAGAGACGTGAATCGCCTTCATGTTGGTGCGGAATATATTCCACGTTTTGCTTCACTTAATTATTTTAACAACGTTCGTTATCGTGTCGGTTTCAGCACAGGCAACACGCCGTATGTGGTGGGCAATACGAAAGTTAACGATACAAATGTCAGTCTCGGATTTACTTTCCCGATGGGCCGTGGTTTTGCCAACTTCCTTTCGATTGCATTCGTAGGAGGGCAGCGTGGTACCAACTCGGGCGGAGCGATTCGTGAGCGTTACGGGCGCGTAGTGCTGGGTGTGACGCTCCTGGAAAGATGGTTTGAGAAGAGAAGGATCGATTAAACGGGCAGTCCTATGCTTAGCAAAAGCATTCAAAAGTTTTTTTCCAAAGGAGATAGTTACTTATCTCCTTTTTGTATTCTGGCACTTTGCGCATTGTTTTTCGTTGCCTGTGAACCCAAAACGGATAAAATCGGGGCGGTTTACAATGGGCCGATTGAAATTGTCAACGACCTGGTGGTGAAATACAGCGAACAGGGCAATATGAAAGTGTATGTTAAAACACCCAGATCATTAACCTACCAGAATGAAACCCGGGTTTTTCCAGACTCGGTCAATATCAGTTTTTTTGATTCGCTGGGAACGGTCGTGACTACGCTACGCTCGGATTCAGGCAGGTACGACCGCAACGCGGACGTGTATATTGTAAAGGGACATGTGCGCGTCGTAAAATTGCAAGACCATCAAATTCTGACCACAACCGAGCTCAATTGGAGCCCTGGGACTCGCAAGGTTTTTACGGATAAGCCATTAAAAATCGTAAACACCCAATCACCCGAAGTGACCAATGCGGTTGGAATGGACGCGGAGCAGGACTTTTCGCGGATTAAACTGCGGAAAATGACCGGTACAGTCATTTCAAATGGCTTCTAATCAGCCTTGCATTCTGCCAATGCCTTGTGCACAACTTCGATCGGCGTGTAAACGCTGTCCTTTCCCCATTTCATTGACATAAAACTGACGATTTCCGCAATCTCAATTTCCGTTAATTTAGGATTGGGCGGCATTGGCCTGCTGAATTTCTTGCCGTTCACGACGATGGTGTCGCTCATACCATACTGGATAATGCAGGCTACGCGTGCCTTATCGGAAAGAATTGGAGAGCCGGCAATGGGAGGGTAGAGGTTCGACATCCCATTACCTTCCATTTGATGGCAGTTAGCGCAATGCGTCATGTACAATTGCTGCCCGGTCACAAAGTACTGTTCGCTTTTCAGTTCTTCCGAACTGCGGCATGATGCCAGCCCGAGCATCAGTAATGTGAGCATGTGGACCGTCGCGCCGCGATTCAATTGTGGGAATCTCATTTCTTGTATTCAGCCAGTAACCGTTCCATGTCCTTGAGCAGTTTCTTTGTCCCCTCCTCAGTGGTGCCGTCGTACATACCCCGCACGTGCTTCTCCTTGTCGACGAGGATGAACGCGCCGCTGTGGATATACCCGCCCTGCACGGTGGTATCTTCTTTGGCGGTGGACATATAGTTCTTTTGGCCGATTTCATAAATCCGGGCTTTGTCGCCGGTCAGAAACTGCCATTGTTGGCCTTCCACACCCAAATCCTTGGCAAACTGATTCAGTACCGCCGGCGTGTCGTGTTCGGGATCAATGGAGTGGGAGAGGATCATCACATCCGGATTACCTTTGTAGGCTTCATAAACCTTTACCATTTGTTTTTTCATAACCGGGCAAATGGTAGGGCACGTAGTGAAGAAAAAGTCGGTTACGTAAATCTTGTTCTCGACAATTTTCTCGGTAATGGTGTCGCCGTATTGGTTAACAAATGCGAATTTCGGGATCTTGTTATAAATGGTGTCAATAACCTCCTTTCCATCCACAGTCTTCTTCACCACGTCGCGCTCTCCCAGGATCGGCAGTTTATTATCCGAATCACCGCAGCCGATAATGGCCGTCAGCGAACCGGAGATAAACAGGGAATGGAAAAGGATTGATTTTATTTTCGAATTCATAAACGGGTTATTCTAAAAATGTTTTTGCCTCTTGAATCGATTTCAAAGTGGCTTGCTTGACGAGCAATATCCTTTCCTTTTCTTTTTCAAAATAAAGGAGAGCTTCTTTGGGTTCCAGTTTCTTGGCCGAATCGCCGCGGTAAGCATGCATCCAGTCCATCATAAGTTGGTCGGCATCGGCCAGTTTTTGATTCAGGTCGACTGCCTTGATGCGTTGTTCGGCCATGGTATTGCTGCTAACCCCCACATTCTGAAGACTGTCGATTCCCTGGATTTTTTTAGAAAGTTGCGATTTCAGGCTCATGATATCTTCCTGCTGAGGCATTACTTCATCGTGGATGGCCAGCACTTCGGTTTCAAGGCCTGCGAGTTTTTCCTGGTCTTTGTCTTTCCCGCACGCAAAGCAGAGTATAATAAGGAACGATAGAAGGATAAGGTTTTTCATAGTAAATGGATTTAACCGAATAGGTGTATGTCAATCCCTCAGGATCATTTCGCGTGCATTATGCAGCACGGCTTCCGACGGATTGTGCCCGCCGATCATCTGGGCGATCTCCTGTACACGTTCATCGATGGTGAGTTTTTTAATCCTGCTGACTGTTCTGTCGGAGGAGTGATCTTTATAGACGAAATAGTGCGCATCGCCGCTGCTGGCAATCTGATGCAAATGGGTAATGGCGATAATCTGGTGGTTTACAGCCATATTTTGCATCATTTTTCCCATCTTTTTGGCGATCTCGCCGGAAACCCCGGTATCGATTTCGTCGAAAATAATGGTCGGCAACTTTCGTTTGTCGGCGAGTATATACTTAATAACCATCATCAGCCGGGAAAATTCCCCACCGGAGGCAACTAATTTCAATTCTTGCGGAATAATGCCCTTGTTACCGCTGAAAAGGAACGTCGCAGAGTCGATTCCGCTCGATGTTGGTGCGGTTTCGTTGATCTGAATACTGAGAGATGCATTAGGGATCCCCAATTCGAACAGCCTGTCAAGGATGAGCTTTTCAATGGCTTTGGTTACTTTTTTACGTCTGTCAGAGAGCACTTTTGCGCCGGCGAGCATCTTGTCGTGCGTCTGCGCGACTTTCTTTTCAGCGGCAGCGATGTCTTCATCCAGGTTCATGACTATGCTCAGTTTGCCCTGTAAGCCGGCTTCAATGTCCAGCAACTGCGAGATGGCCGATACCTGGTGCTTTTTGAGCAGTGAGTAAATGAGGTCCAGACGTTCCTGAACCACCTCGGTTCGTGCCGAATCAAGCTCTATATTGCCATTCACCTGATCAATTTCTTCGGCCAGATCGCGGAGTTCAATGAGTGCGCTTTGGGCACGTTGGCGCAGGATGTCATATTCATTGACAAGTCGCGACGCTTGTGTGAGCGAGCTCACCGCACTTTTCAACAAATCAAGGGCCGAGTTTTCGGGATTATCCAGGTAAGCGTGCGCCAATTGGAGTTTTTCTTTGATCTCCACGGCATTTTCCAGGATCGTTAGCTCCTGTTCTAGCTTTTCCTGCTCATCGGCCTTCAAACCGGCATTATTCAATTCCTGAAACAGAAACTGATCATAATCGAATTCCTTGCGGAGCTGGTGTGCCTGCCTTTTCAGCTCGTCAAAAGCTTTTACAGCTTCGCGGTAGGCATTAAAATCGGATTGATATGTTTTGAGTAGATCCGCATTTTCTGCGTAGGAATCTACCACACGCAATTGAAACTCATTGTTGCCAAGCAATATCGAATCATGCTGCGAATGGACATCGAGCAGTTGCATGCCGATTTTGCGCAGGGTTTCCAGATTGACAGGCGTATCATTGATGAATGCCCTGGACTTGCCAGCTGCCGAGATTTCACGCCGTACGATGCATTCATCCGCAAAGTCGAGATTTTCGTCTTCGAAGTTGGGCGCCAGATCATAACCCGCCAGGTTGAACGTGCCTTCGATCACACATTTCTCAGCGCTGTCGTACAGTGATTTTGCATCCGCCCTGTTTCCGAGCAACAAGCCTATTGCACCAAGCATAATGGATTTACCGGCACCCGTTTCGCCTGTAATGATGTTCAGGCCGGGATCGGGGGACATTTCTAGGTGCTTTATCAGCGCGTAGTTTTTGATCAGTAAATTAGAAAGCATGTCTAATTTAGGCAGCAGATTGCCGGAGATGATGCAATCTGGCAATGATGAAGGGGATCAAGGTCGTCTCCGATACGAATATAGGCATGATCTTCCCAATTAGGAAATATAAGAGGAAGTTGCCCGAATTTTATAAAGTAGCGTGCCTGCTGGGTGGTACAATGTCTTGGTCGTCATCATAAACCACCTCGTATAAATCGGAAAGTGCTATCCGATGCTGGTGATCACGGGTATCTTTCAATACGAGCTCTGAGGCGCCAACGGATACTAATCTGCCGAAAATGGTATTGCCATTAAAAAGGATGGCATTGAGCGGCTGTTTTTCTAAAATGCCCTGTTTGCTTTTTATCTCACCGGGCGTAACCCGTATCAATCGTTTACTCATCGAATTGTTCTGCTACATAGATAGCTTCTGGTACAGCTGGGTTTTCGAAGGGTCGAGATTAACCAGCAAAGAGTAGGCCTGTGTGCGTTGTTCCGGTAATCCTTCGATCATTATTTTATACAACTCGTCTGATTTAGCATCAAAAAATGAATTGACCACCACACTCGCTGGGCGAAGTTGGTTCACTTCTTTAATGGTGTTCAGGAATTCAAGCACTTTCGCGCGAGTCTCAGCCGGATTCTGAGTGGCAACGTCGAGGCCCTGGCGATAGTATTTGTACATTCCCTCTCGGAAGGGGGTAAATTGTTGACTTTGAAGATTCTCGATCAACCAATAGCGGTTTTTAGTATCACCATTCGAGTCCCAGCCACGTTTGTTGGGGGAGGAGTTTCTAGCCAGGTTCACCAGGTTGAAGGCCTTCTGTACATAAGGTGACCCGCCCATTTTGCTGAAAGAATCGTAGTCGAAAATCAGCGCGATGTTGGCATAAAATGCCAGAATGTACGGAAGCTCTTCTGTATAGCTGTTTTCGTTAAAATACAACTGAGTGCTGGGCAGGTAGGTAAATGTGAAATTTTTATCCACGTAGGTGAACAGCACGGTTTCATAGGTCGAGCCATAAACCGGGCGGGAGACTATCAGTTGTGCATTGCCCTCGTAATTTCCCTGCGCCAGCGAGCGGGTGAGGTTCACATTGAGCTTGCATTTGATCTTCTCTTCCTTCGCAAACTGGTCGTTGGTCCAACGTGTGTTGTTCAGAAAATCATTCATGTAGGTCTGCAACTGGCTCATCGATTGCGGGTCGGTCTTTTGCTGGGCTACCAGTTGTTCGTAGTTGAGATTGACGGTAAACTGAAATTCCTGCGCATACGCACGTTGCACGAGCGCCCCTAAAAGGAGTGGGATAGTCAGGATCAGTAGTTTTATGCTTCGCTCCATTTGGCTAGTACGATATTAAGAATGTCCTGTGCGACCTCTTCTTTGGATTTAAGGTCGAACTGCTGCACATTTTTGTCCTTGTCAATAACGGTTATTTTGTTGGTATCGTGTGCAAAACCGGCCCCGGGATCTTTCAGCGAATTTAAAACAATGTAGTCGAAATTTTTTCGCACAAGTTTATCCTCGGCATGGTTTAGTTCATTCTCTGTTTCGAGCGCAAAGCCGATGATCGTTTGCCCTGGTCGTTTCATTGCACCCAAGGTGCCTGCGATATCGGTTGTTTTGGCCAGGTCCAGCGTCATACTATCACCCTGCTTTTTGATTTTCTGATCTGCGACATGGCGTGGTGTATAATCGGCTACTGCCGCGGCGAAAATAATCAGATCATGAGCTTCGAAGTTCTCCTTTGCTGCATTGAACATCTGGCTGGCAGTTTCGACAGGAATTGTCCGGATATTGGAATTAGACGCTTTCAGGTGGGTGGGCCCGCTTACAAGCGTTACATACGCGCCTGCGGCCGCAAACGCTTCCGCGATGGCGTATCCCATTTTGCCCGACGAGCGGTTGCTGATGAACCGTACCGGATCGAGCGGTTCGACCGTCGGGCCGGCGGTAATCAGGACGCGTTTGGAGCGGGCAGCAGGCCGTTGTGAGAAATGCGCGTCGAGGACTTTGATGATATTTTCCGGCTCTGCCAATCGTCCGTCACCGACCAGTCCGCTGGCCAGCTCCCCGTGTTCAGGAGAAATGAATATGTTCCCATAACTGACCAGCCTTTCAATATTATGCTGGGTGGAAGGATGCTTGAACATGTCCACATCCATGGCAGGGGCAAAGAACACAGGGCACCGGGCCGAAAGGTAAATGGTCGTGAGCAGGTCGTCGCAATGGCCGCTGGCGCATTTGGAGAGCGTTTTTGCTGTGGCAGGAGCGATAACAATCAGGTCGGCCCAGAGTCCAAGTTCGACGTGGTTATTCCATTCACCCGTTTCATTTTTGGTAAAAGACGTAAGAACGGGATTTTTGGAAAGGGTCGACAACGTCAGCGGCGTGATAAACGCCGTCGCAGATTGGGTCATTACCACGCGAACCTCCGCCTCCGCTTTCACAAGCAGTCGTACGAGCAATGCAGATTTGTAAGCGGCAATACTACCCGAAATGCCCAGCAGTATTTTTTTACCTTTCAGATTCAATTTTACAAAGATTTGATTGTAAAGTTAAAACAAAACAATTATGAATTGGGGGAATTCACCCACGCGCATGAAAGTCGTTTTAATTAGAGACCAATCTATCAAACGACATGGCAGTAATAGAATTCCCCCAGCTCATAGCCCGAGGCTGTGGCCTGGACGTACACAAAGATACAGTAGTTGCTTCGATCAAAGGGACAGGCATTCAGGAAGAGACCCGCACTTTTGCTACTTTCACCAAGGACCTGGAAGCTTTATTTGACTGGCTTAAATCTGTTCAGATTACGCATATCGCAATGGAGAGCACAGGTGTTTATTGGCGGCCGGTGTATTACGTTTTGGAAAACGGCTTCGAGATTATCCTGGTCAATGCCCGTCACATCAAGAACGTTCCCGGTCATAAAACTGACAAAAAGGATTCCGAATGGATTGCCAAGCTGCTTTTGAGCGGTCTTTTACGGCACAGTTTTATCCCGGAAGGATGGGTACGGGAGTTAAGAACGTTACTACGACACCGTAAAAAGCTGGTCAATGAGCGCAGCAGGGAAAAGAACCGGTTACAAAATATCTTAGAGTCGGACCGCCGAGCGGATGCCAACATCAAGCTCGGCAGCGTGGTCAGCGACGTTTTTTCCAAAACCGGTCAGGGGATAATAGACCTGCTGCTGGACGGTGTTACCGATCCTATCGTGCTATCAAATCAGGCCAAAGGTTCACTGGTAAACAAAAAGCAGGCTTTGCAGCAGGCACTTTATGGGCACTTCACTGATCGCCACCGCTTTATGTTAAAGTTACTCACAGAAACAATGGGGGCTTTGGACAAGCTCATCGCCCAACTCGACCAGCAGATTGAACTTTGCCTGACCGGCAAGCAGGATGAGCTGGCATTATTGCAAACCATTCCAGGTGTGTCCAGGCAATCGGCTATTGGTATCGTTTCGGAGATCGGTATTGACATGTCCCAGTTTACTTCCGACAAACACCTGGCTTCCTGGGCCGGGGTATGCCCGGGCAATAACGAGAGTGCAGGAAAGGTAAGATCGGCAAGGACAACCCATGGTAACACTTATTTGAAAACCACATTGATCGAAGCATCTTGGGCTGCCAGTCACACGATGAACACCTATCTGTCATTCAAATACCACAAGCTCACCCAAAGACGGGGAAAGAAGAAAGCGGCAATGGCGATTGCCCACCACATACTGACAGCATCATACCATATCCTTCGGGATAAATTACCTTACAAGGAACCAGCAATGAGAGCGGAAATCCTGATCGAAAGGCGGAAGGCCGAAATTCAACGGCTGGAAAACCGCGTCAGGAAATTGAAAATATTAGCGTCCCAATGAAAGGTCGAGGCTTTTTTTGGTGGACTATACCCCGTTAACAAAACTGATAACAGACGCTAAGCACCCACAGCTGTCGCCAGGAGCACGTAGAAAAAATTTTTCTCTAAGAGAAAGTGGCTTAGACCGATCTGAGATCATGGGATTACTCTGTCCAAGCGGGTTTAGAAGAGACTTTCAGAAAAAAAAGCCCGCCATCAATCAGATTCATGGCGGGCTTTGGGAAATGCAATTGTATTATTCTTCGCTTGCGTCGCGGTAGCTGTGGTAAGTTTTGCCTTCGATGAACTCATCGATTGCAATGCTTCCTGCCTTAGGCATACGCTCGTAGAATTTCGAAATTTCGATTTGCTCTCTGTTTTCAAACACTTCTTCGAGGTTATCAACGCCGGAAGCAAATTCAGCCAGTTTGTTGTTCAGCTCTTCTTTCATTTTGCTGGAAATCTGGCGAGCCCTTTTGGAAATGACCGATACGGATTCATACAGGTTACCTGTTACCGCCGCTATCTTGTCTGTATCACGGGTAATGATCGATGGATTCGTTGCCATAATGGTCTGATATAGTTAAATTTTTAAAACAATATAAATGGTGCCTGCTATTGACCGTTCGGTGTATTAACAGCCGGCGTGGTAACCTTGGCCGGTTTGGTAGCCGGGTCAGGTTGAGCTTCTTTGAGTTTCTGACGTTCCGCTTCTACCTTGGCGATCGTTTCGATCTGCTTCTGGCTGTCATCGTACATCCTTTCGGCGTCGCGGTTATACCTGCCGGTCGGATATTTGTCGACAAGCTCCTGGTAGAACTTGACAACATCCTGGAATCTTTCTTTCTGCTTGTCACTGAAACTGTTAGAAGCCAGGTTGTACTGGGATTCTACTTTCAGGAACGCCAGCTCTTCGTTGTACTGCGAGTCGGGGAAGTCTTTGCGGAAGTTTTCAATTGAAATAACCGCCGATTTAAGCGACATCGGGTTAAAGTCGCTGATCTTGTGATACAGCCTCGCGCGCTCGTAAGCTTTTCGTTCAAGTTTGGACCTTAGTTCAAGGATATAACGGGTACATTCTTCACGGAACGGGCTATCAGGATAGGTGTTGATGAAGTCCTGCATAGCCGAGATGGCCGTGAAAGTGCTCGTCTGATCGAGGTTGTACGGCGAAGAATCCTTGTACAACGAAAATGCATGCATATACAACGATTCCTGCGCATAGTCGCTACGTGCGTAGGTATCGTAAAATTTCTTAAAGAGAAACTGGCTGGTGTTGTACTGGCCCTGGTGGTATTGTGAGTAAGCGTAATAGAACTGCGCGAGCTCGGATTCGGTACTTCCTTTGAGCAAAGGGATCAACTCCTCAAACAGCAGTCCTGCGCGGTAATAGTCCGCCTTTTTGTAATAGGCCATGGCAGCATCGTATTTCTGCTGATCTGTACCTGTCTTCTGTAACTTGGAGAACTTACTGCAGGAAGTAACAACAAGGATTGCAATGAATAGCAAGAAATAGCTTGCCGGACTGTTTTTTCGCATATTAACTGCAAAGGTAATAAAAAAAGCTACACCATCCATAACGAATGCGTAGCTGATATAGTGTTAAAGATTAGCCTATTGCTGATGGCGAACGAGCATTTTTTTGGTTGCCACTTTTTTGCCATCGACCGACAACTGATAGAAGTAGAGGCCGGTAGCCATGTCCCTCGTATTTACGCGCAACTTGCGTTCGTTCTTGTTGAGTGTGAACTCCTGGATTTGTGAACCGAGTACGTTATAAAAAGTCAGTTTCGCGTCACGCAGGCCCGGATTGATCGTGAAATCTATCTCAGCGTATTCGCTCGCAGGGTTAGGGTATACATTGGAAACCGAAATCTTGTCATTGACAAACAGTAGTTCTTCTGCTCTTAGCTGCGCTTCCAAAGCGGGAGATTTCTTTTCACTGCCCTTTTCGGCGACTTCGACAGCCAGTGTATTGTTATCTGCAGTGCTCGTGGATGCAAAAAGAAACGAAGTGTAGAATCTATTCAGCGCTTTTGGATTTTGCAAAGTCAGCGGTTTGTAGCTGACACCGTTTGAAAAGTTTGAGAAATTGATGCTCTGGGATGCGGGGGCCTTCTTTTTGCCGACCATATTCAGGCGGCTCCCCCCCGACACGCTTTGGGCCTGTAACCCGTGAATACTCAGGGCCAAGGCTAAAATCATATATATAAAACGTATAGTTCTTTTCATAGCTGCAATCGGATACTTTTTACTAATGCGTTATGTGTTTTTAGCTGAAAAGTACGCAACAAAAATATAGAGAAATAATTGTATATTCAAAATATATTGTGCGAATGGGTAACTTTATTTTTGTATGGTAAAAAATCGTGCCGACAGCTAATACCGTCACAATTTCTGATAAAACTCATTTTTCCTGCCAGGTCGTCTTGGCTTTCGTCGGCTTCTCGGCAATACGCCAGTTAAAGCCGTCCAGTTGCCTCTCAGCGGGTTTTATTTTGGAAGGAGGAATTAACTTCCCATCCGGTTTTCCGATGAACGCGATCCGCTGGATACGATTGTCCTCGAAAAGCAGGTTCATTCTCCCGCATTCGACCCTGTTCAGACCGATATTTTTCTGCTTATCATCTATCGCATAGTAGGCACTTTCCCCGTTGCCGTCTACCAGCACCTGTTTCAACTTGTTCCCTGTCTGAAAATAGGCATTGATCGTGCGTCCTTTCACCTGGTTGAATTGCTTCACAAGCGTGTCTTCCGTAATGACGAAAGACTTCCCCTTAAGGAGCATTCTGTTGATCTCATTGCTGACCAGGAATGCGGTGATCGAATCGGCTTCCATCTGGTAATGCTGGTCACTCCAGAGAATCGGTTTGCGGAAAAAACGGATGATCGAGTCGGCTGTGTCATAGGTGATCGAGTCACATTTTCCCTGGAAATCGGATTTGTAGATGAATACGTTACGGTCTCCGATCAGTTTTCGCGTGCTGTCACGTGAGTTCTCGAACGAGTAGAGCGTGTCGGCGCGAATGTAGAGTGTGTCGTTTGATACTACATTTCTTACATAGGCATGACCAAAAATTTTGGAATAACCTTTTGTTTTCCAGTAATATCCCTCGTCCCCATTCAAAACCGTTTTGTCTTTTTTGGCGACGATTACCACATTCCCTTTTCCCTTGCCGTCATTGGATTTTCCATCGACCACCAGCGAATCGGCGGTGAGCGTATACGTTTCGTTGTCGACAGTCGTACGCGTATGAAATGCTGACTGGGTTGACTCCGTATTGTATTGTCCCTTGGTGCCGACAACGGTACCATCCTTGTTCACGATTTTGGTCTTGCCATTAAAATATGACCATTTCGTGAGCGAGTTGTAGAGCAGCGTGTCGGTCGTGAGCGTGTATTTTTTGTTCACCAGCTTCACGTTTTTGTAATATGTGAACTCCTTGGTGCTCGTATTGTAGACCCCCTCCTGGCTGGTGAGCACATTCTCTTCATCAACAGTCCGGCCCGGCAGCTTGTAGTAAGCCATTCCGTTGGCCATGTCGTATTCAATCTTCCGTGTTGTAAGTGTTTTTTTGGTGTCTTTCAGCACGGTTTTCTTTCCACTCACGATTGCCAGACGGGTATTGCCATAATAATAGAGCGTATCTCCCGTCACGGTAATAGTGTCCCCCTGCACGATTCTGACATTGCCAAATGCCTCGATCATATTGGAGTTGATGTGCTGGATAGCAAGGTTGCTGTACAAAAGTGCGCCCTTGTGTCTGAAAACACCGTTGGTGACCCGTCTCGAATCGTCGCCAGGCAGATTGATAATTTCCAGCTCGTCCGATTTCAGGATCTCGACCAGGTTCTCATTGGGAAGAGGCTGTGGTTGCGGTAATGCTTTCTGTGCGAACAGATAAGGCGAAAAAATCAGTAAGGCAAAGAACGTTAGTTGAAATATATTTCTTTCGATATTGATGACGCCGAAAAGTTTAAAAGGGTTGCAGATTACTGCACTATTTTTTTTGCTCATGTTGCTTTTCTTTCTCTTACCTTTGGCTGGATCACGTTCCGTTACCATCCGGACGAAGAGATAAATCGATTCTCATTTATTCAAAATTACACCAAATACGATTCGCAGGTTCATGTTGGATTCGTTTTTAACTTTTATTAACCAACACACGCCGGATCTGAAACAGCAACCGACTTTGCTCGCCGTGAGCGGGGGGATCGATTCTGTCGTAATGGCTCATTTATTTCATAATCTTGGACTTCCGGCCGCCATTGCGCATTGTAATTTCGGATTGAGAGGGGAAGAATCGGATGGCGACGAGGCATTTGTGCGTGAACTTGCCATCAGGTACAATTTTCCTTTTTTTGTGACGCGCCCCGACGTCAAAAGTTTCGTAAAAAGTGCGGCTGTTTCTACCCAGATGGCAGCCCGTGAATTGCGATACGAATGGTTCGAAAAAGTCAGAAAAGAATCCGGATATCAATGGGTCGCTACCGCGCATCATGCGAACGATTCACTGGAAACTTTGCTCCTTAATCTGGTGCGGGGAACCGGCCTGGCCGGATTGACAGGCATTGCACCGGTCAATGGTCATCTGATCCGTCCTCTGATACGCTCCAACCGTGCAGAAGTCGACCGGTATGCAACGGAAAACGGCATTCAATGGCGTGAAGACCGGACCAATGAAACGGACGATTATTACAGGAATAAAATCCGTCATCACGTAATCCCTGTACTATCCGAGTTGAACCCCTCGCTCGAAAGTACTTTCAATGTTTCTTCCGAGCGGCTCCGGGCTGCGAATGCACTACTTGAAAGGCATTTACAACAATGGAAGACGCAAGTTGTGCGCGATGAAGCCGGCACTATTCGCATCCGGATTGCCGATATATTGGACGATGCGGAGCCGACTTATCGGCTGTGGTTCATTTTACAGGACTTCGGTTTTCAATACAGCCAGCTGCATCATATCGTAGCCTCGCTCAAAGGAACCCCGGGGAAGCGTTTTTTTTCCCAAACACACGTGTTGCTTGTTGACAGAGAGGACCTCATAGTGAAGGTATCCATTCAAAGTGCAGGTTCCGAGATGCTGATCATCGAAAAGCCGGGCGTAACATTGGATTGGTATGGGGCGGAGCTGAGTCTGCGTTTATTGCCGACCGAAAGTCCCATTCGTTTCGACAGCTCGACGATCGCAGTCGATCCGGATTTGCTCACCTTTCCGCTGACACTAAGGAGGTGGCAACAAGGGGACATCTTTCATCCATTTGGAATGGGTGGGAAGCGTAAAAAAGTAAGTGATTTACTGATCGACAGCAAAATCGATCTTTTTGAAAAGGAAAAAACGACCGTGCTGCTCAATGGTGACGGCGAAATTATCTGGGTGGTAGGAATCCGCGCCGACGAGCGGTTCAAAATAACTGCTACCACAGGAAACATATTAGTGATTTCTCTCAATAGCTAAGAATCAAAAATGGCCAGATTAAGAATCTGACCATTTTCCACGAATTTCTATCCTAATATTCGGTTAGTTCTATCGAGTGCAAGAACGTGAGGTAATTTGATTGGAAAAATGATATTGGTCATAAGTCGGCGCGTGAACAAATCATTGGAAGAACTGAAAAGAATCGCTTGACCGGAGTTTGAATAGCTTTCTCTGCGTTTATAATCGGTATTGTTTTCGACCGATTAGTAAGTTTTTGACTTAGTTATAAAACATGAATGGGAATAGTGACGAATAATGATTTTGTATCCTTAAATTCTAGGATATAAAATCATAAAAGTCTGGTATTTCAATCCCCGTCCTCAGGCGCCAAATTTGTACCAGGCAAATATGGTTGAAATTCGTGTTTTCGAAATCTCAGCAACGATTAATCCGGTAACATGCGCATCGTAATATGTGACGATCATAAAATGGTTGTCGACGCTTTATCTCTCCTTTTGGAAAGTATCGATGGAATTGAAGTCGTTTCCAAACACCATGATGGAAAGGAGGTATTAGTAGCGCTGGAGTTAGATCCGATGGTTGATATTGTATTGTCTGATCTGCAAATGGAGGTGATGGGGGGGATCGAACTAACGTTGCAAGTGCGCAGACTTTTCCCGCATGTCAAAATTTGTCTCTTGACGGTAGCTGATGAGCCGGAGTCAATTAAAGAAGCTATTAGGGCCGGAGCTGACGGATACGTTTTAAAAAATGCAGAGCGGGAGGAATTGGAGAAGGCGCTTCGATTAATTTACAGAGGGCATAAGGGTTATACGCAGCCGGTCTTGTTGCAGTTAGCTAAGGATAATTCAATTGACTTCAAGCCGGAAATTGACAACATAGGTAAAAATACACTGACTCCTCGAGAGCTTGACGTGCTCAGATTAATTGTTCAGGAGTATTCCGGAACGCAGATCGCCGAAAAACTATTCATCAGCTCAACTACTGTGGAGACACATCGAAAGCACCTGATGCAAAAACTTGCTGTGCAGACTACCGTCGGTTTGGTGAAGTATGCCATTCAGAAAAATCTAGTTTAATCATATGTATAACTCTAATCCCTCAAAATCAAAATGGCAGACGTAATCAAGTATGTGCGGATAGAAGGCCGCATGCAAATTGAGTTTCAAAAAGGTACGCCGGATTCTCCAACCGGTCCTATCACTGGTGAGCCCAATGAAGAAGTCCTTGTAATGAGATTCCTCGACGAAAACTTTGAAGTTAGACCTGGCTTGGAGCCATTGTACTTTTATCTCAATGATCAAAATGGGAATCCCGATCCTGTTAAGTTCAGATACGTGCACCTTATTGCCGCTTTTAACCAAACGGGTTTTAGGAGAGTGGAACATACGTTGAGAACTGTTGACCCACTGTTGGAACCTTGGGAGGAAATGGAAGCATTAACTATACCCGATAAAGATATGAACCCGTCGGGGCCTCCTAAACCGAAAATGTAATTGCACGATTAAGTCGCAAGATTCCCGTTGATAGACGTATCAACGGGAATTTTTATGAGTATACAGGTGCCCCGGACAGTGGGAGTAACGAGTTCAAATACTCCTCCCAGGGACTCCAATCTTGTGTGAATGTTTTGGAGCCCTCGACCACGCTTCCGCGTATCGATATCGAGACCAACCCCATCATCTGTCACCGTAAGCTCTACGCCAGATGTGGTCTTGATCAAAGCAAGGCAAAAAGTGGTTGCATTTGCGTGTCTTATCGTGTTATTGATCAGTTCGAAGATAATGCTGTAAAGATTGAATTCTATCTCGATGGGTAAGCGCACATCCAGCTTTTCAACTGTCATGGACAAATGAAGACTGCTGCTTTGGTTTATTTTCGACATCAGATTGCTAACGGTGATGACCAAACCATCTCGTTCAAGTTCAGTAGGTAAAATATTATGAGATATATTCCGGACTTCGGTATAGGCGCTTCGGAGCATTTGCCTAACATTATTATAGACGTTCTGTTCGGGATCAGTGAGATTTTTTGGATTGATAGCCTGCATACTCATATTGACTGCGCTCAATAGGCCGCTTAAATTATCATGCAGTTCCAGCGCTACCCTTTTTCTTTCAATGGTTTGTCCCTTGAACATTGCATATCTGATCTCCTTGTTCTTCCGTACGAGCTCCTTGTTTGCTTTTGATAGTGCTTCCGTTCGCTCCGTAACCTTGGTTTCCAAAGTCCTGTTCATGTCCGAAAGCTGTGACTGAGCATGCTCAAGTAACTGGCGTTGTGCATTAATCTGGACGTTTTTGGCTTGCAGTTTCCTGTTATTCCAGAACAACAGAAATGCGGCCAGTAATACGAAAAATATTCCGGCTGCCAGCACATTGCGATCCTGAGCAAGTTTCTGGCCCTTGTTTTGTTCATCGAGTAGCCGTACTTGCTGACGTTGGTATGCAATGGTTTTATTCACATTATCGTATTGTGCTTGTAAGCTTTCGATACGATGGTCGGTTTTCTCTTGTGACAGACTATCCCTTAATGTAACAAAACGAGCGTAAGCATCAAGCGCCTTTGCATATTGGTGATTTGACTTATAGATTTTTGAAAGCTTTTCGTTAGCCTCTGCGATAATGCTGCTGTTGTTAGTTTTTTCCGCACGTTGTTTTGCCAGTATGCAGTTCGCCAAAGCTAACTGCGTTTGCTTCGCCCGAAAGTACGTTTCGGATATATTGAGAAGAATGCTGCATTGCAGATCTGTACTGCCGATTTTTTCGGAGCGCACGAGTGCTTTTTGGTAATGATCAAGTGCTTTTAGCCGGTCACCCATTTCATTGTAAACCCATCCCACCGCGTGTAAACCCTGAGCTTCATACCAGCCTTCATTCTGTTGTTTTGCCAGTGTGTACATTGCAATATTTGCTTTCAATGCATCTTTTAGCTTTCTCTGTTCTCTGAAAATAGAGCCTTGTACGTTTAAAATACCCAGGTGAATATACGTATCCGGTTCTTTCTGTAATGCGCTTAGCCCCAAACGGCAATGAGTATCAGCTTTTTTATATTCCTTTAGACTTGTGTAGGCGTGGGCCAGTCCGCGATGTGCTCCCGCAATTTTGGCAAACTGCATTTCCTTTTCGGCTGCAATGAGGGCCTTGAAATAATATCTGATGCTCTGATGATAGTCGCCACGAACCTGATACAGATATCCCGTATATTGTAGTGCGTAGGCTAATTCTTTTTTCAAAGCTGCGCGCTGACAAAGTTGAATCAACTTTGCCGCGAACACAAAGGCAGAATCGATATTTTTATCCGTGTAAAGCCTCATTTTGTTCTTTAAATCAAGGCATTTCAAGCTGTCGCTTGTATTACTTGCAGGTAGCTTGATTCGGAGGGATTTGGAGCTTAGGCGTTCTTTATCCATTACTCCGGCGGAGCTATGAAAAGCGGATAGCAATAGCAACAGTAAAACTTGGTGCATGGCAGAAGGCTTTAGAGAGGGTTGATAAAGTAAATATCCTAAAATTTTAGGATGTAAAATCCTAATTAACAAGGATTTTACCGTACAATGATTAGAGTGAATTTTGATTCATCATTAAACCCGAACATTCGCTATGCTTAGTAGTAAACACCCTATGAGAAACGAGATGCTTAAAGGTATTCAGGGAAATATTCTTAAAGCACATGGAAGACATCATACAGCCAATCTTTTTATCACCGGTGAGCCTGAAAAGCAATCGGAAGTTAAAGCCTGGATCAGGAGCCTTACCGAGGGCAAGAACCCGATTATATCCTCGGGTGCACAGCAAATTCTCAGTATTGAAAAGTTCAGAAAAGAAGGAGAAGATAGCGGCCCTTTCGGATGCTTTCATATCAGTGCGGCGGGATACAAGTACTTATTTGGTCAGGAACGTGCCGACCTTTTTGGCGATGACTCATTTAAAGATGGAATGGCTAACGCTAATTTGAATGATCCGCCTTTGGCTATGTGGGATGAGGGACTACAAAAACCGCATTTTATGCTGCTGTTGGCTGATACCTCGGAAGATAGAGTACGCTCTGTAACGGTGGAAATTCAAAAGTCGATTATGTTTTGTACAAAGGTTACGAGCGTTGTCAAAGGGCATGCCGTATTCAACGGCAAAGGAGCCGGTATCGAGCATTTTGGCTACGTGGATGGCGTTTCGCAACCCCTGTTCTTTCAGGATGAATGGGAAAAATATAAGCTGAACAACAGCATAATTGACGAATCGAAGGATATCGTTTTCGATCCGCGTGCCAAACCGGAACTGGTACTCGTTCCCGACCCGCTCATAACCGGCGATCCTAATGCAATGGGAAGCTACTTTGTTTTTCGCAAGTTGGAGCAAAATGTGAAAGGGTTTAAGCTGGCGGAAGCAGCATTGGCTGTACAACTCGGTTTGGAGGGTGAGGAGGAGGAAAGAATTGGGGCACAGGTAATCGGACGCTTTGAAGATGGCTCGCCCGTGCAGGTTGTTCATGAGGAGGGGCAAATGCCCAATAGCGCCGTTTTCAACAATTTTGACTATGACAGTGAAGATGCATCTAAATGCCCCTTTCACGCGCATATTCGCAAAACAAACCCACGATCTGATTTGCCAAAAGGAGAAGCGGCAAAAAGAAGAATGGCAAGACGCGGTATCCCGTTTGGTATCCGAAATGATGACCCCGAAGATGGCTTGATCGACAACAAGCCAGAGGGGGATGTTGGCTTGCTTTTTATGAGTTACCAGGCAAGCATTGTCGACCAGTTCGAGTTCATTCAAAAGAATTGGGCTAATAATAGCAATTTCTCTAAACCCAACACCGGGCTTGACCTCATTATCGGGCAGGGAGGGCAGGAATATCCGATAAAATGGGGTGATCCTACTTCCATGAGACCGGCTACGTTCGGTCAATTTGTCCAAATGAAAGGCGGCGAATATTTCTTCGCTCCAAGTATGCGGTTTTTACAGGAAATAGACGAGCTCTAACCTCAGTTTCACGCCAAGTTTGTCAGTAAGCACCGGACAATGTTCGGTGCGGGTGACTTCTGTTGCCTGATTTTTAACTCACAGTTTATTCGACAACTCCAATGAAAACTATAATCTTACTCTCATTACTGATCTTTTCGCTAAAAAACGTACTTGGGCAAAAAATGCAGGAATTCAATCAATTGTATTATGAAAAAGAGTATAAGAAAAAGGTTGATAAAAGGCTTAACCAATTAAAGGTGGCGGGAATCGCGGCAGTCGCGGCAGTTCCAGTTGTACCGGCTCCTGCCAGTTCTTCCCCACTGGAGGACGCGCGGGCCAACGCGGAGGCTGAGTCGAATGCAGATGTATCGGAACCGACATCAATTAATGAGATTAACGGCCTACCTGCTTTTACCGACTTGCTAAGTGATGACGTTGTTCTGCCTAAAATGGAAATAACCGGCGTGACGAATTTCAATTCAAAAACCGGTATTTACGGCGACGTAAAACTATTTACGTCCGGCGTGTCAGCGAAGCAGACCAGCTATACGAAAATGTTTTTTACAGAAACAAGTACCTATGGAATATCAATGAGTTTCAATTACTTGCCAGAATTTGCGATTCGAAACTTCAAAAGAGCCAATGGCGATGAGCAGGAAGAATCTCATTGGATTTGTGCCTACGTGAGCGCCAATTACCTGGGTAAAAACTTATATGGTGTTACCATCGACAACGGTGTAGCTGATACAACCAAATTCAGTTCGGCGTTTGGTCATTTGAAATATGGCGTGCAGGTTATCCCGTTCAAAAATCTGCTCAGTTTCTATGCTGACCTGAACCACGTGATCGGGCTCACAAACCGAGAGCCGCTGATTAAACATGCAGCTTCATTATCCAACGGATTTACGAATTTTCTGAATATCGGGACGAAGTTCGTTCTGGCAACAGATCCCGGTAAAAAGCCGCTTAATCTGTTCATAGACATCAGTGGTGTAGTTATGCGGCATTCATTGAAGAAGATTTATGATACTTCCGATAAAATAATTCCCAGGATTAGCATTGGGAGTGAAATCAGGTTCTGATGAACTTAACGTATATAGGAAATAGTACAATCTGTTCAACCCTGTTCGACTATGACATGGTTTTTTGAAAAAATCCTGATCAGGATTTTAGGAACTGTACGGATCAACGTGAGTGCTGATTTGCTTGATCAGATACTTTCAACGCTTTGGACGGTAGCCCGGCATGTATCCCTGCTGCTGGTTATTCTTCTGTTGTACTTTTTTATTTTGTTCAATAATCCGCAGGGGATAGATATTGTCGAGGAGGTATTGATCAATAAAAAGTACTGGGCCTGGACAATATTTGCCTTAATTTCTTTCGGAGTATCGCTGTGGTTTTGCTCATTTTTTGTGTTGCAGTTGAAAGAAATTTCGAGCGACCAGCGCTTTCTCAAACATTACAGAGAGGGGGTGAAATTCTGGATTGTTGCCATTCCCCGCATTCTGGGAATAGTTCCATTTGTTTCATTGCTTTTTAAAACCAGTCTTTACTCGGGTTCGAGCATCTGGTTTTTGCTGATACTGTTTGTTACCGTATTCATTTTGGCGATCATTCAGGAGGAACTGGTTGTTGTACTTGAAAAACAGGTCATTAACGTCAGGTGGTTTGACGAAATATCGCCGGAAAAAAAGACACTGGGTTCTCTGCTGTATTTCAGGGGGTTTCGAGCGATGTTCTACGGTTTTTTGGGGTATATATTTTTGTTGTTCATTCTTTCGGTTACATCCGTGGAGACGGGTTTCGCTACCACGGTTGGGCCCTTTGCAGTTATGATTTTCGGACTTTCGTTTCTGAGTCTGATTTTCTCTTTGGTAATGTACTTTAACCTGCCGGGCCGGCGACCATTCATTCTCTACTTCGCTGCGTTGATTGTCGTCTGTGGTATCGTTAACGACAATACCAAAATCAGAACGCTCCCTATGAAATCGACGAGGTTAACGTTGGAAAGTGACTTTCGCAGTTGGGCCGAGCAACTTATCGCATTGCGAGGTGCTGCTCAAAAACTGGAATTGAAGGATAGCGTAAAATCAGACTCGCTGGCAATTTACTTTCCACGCCTGGGACGTCCGTGCTGCGTGCCGGTAGATTTAACGGATTCGGCAATTGTGGGAATTCGGTTGCGCGAGGATAGTATTCTTGTCCACCGGAAAACTGTTGTGAATGAGTCTTTCGTGCGGGAGATTCCGGTCATTTTTGTGGCTGCGGAGGGAGGAGGAATCAGAGCCCTCATCTGGACGGCTTTGATTTTGGCAAACTTGGAAAAACGTTTTCCCGGTATGTATAAGTCCATTTATGGTATCAGCGGTGTGTCGGGAGGTGGGGTTGGCGCGAGCTTCTATATCTCATACTTATACGACCAATTAAAGCGAGACCGCAAAATTGACGCCAATGAAGCGGCTTTTCATAAAGCTGTGAAGGCCGATTTCCTTTCAGATTTACTGGCTGGGTTTCTTTTTCAGGACAATTTGCAAAATATTCTCCCGGTGGGAATTGAGGGTTTTAACCGCACACGGCAGCTGGAAGACGCATGGAGTAAATCCTTTTCTGCCAACACCAACAGTTTCACGATGAACCGCGGTTTTCTGCGACTGTATGCGGACGCTAAAATGCGGATACCAAGATTATTTATTAATGGTGTTTTGGCGGAAAGTGGTCAGAAAACAATCGTTTCGTTCCCAATGCTGAGAAATGATTCATTGAAATCCATTTCTAAACCGGATGTATTTGCAGATGAACTGGATGTAATTGAAGCAATAAATAAAGACATTCCTGTGAAGACAGTCGCTTCGCTTTGTTCACGGTTTCCTTACATCACGTCCGGTGGATTAATATGCGGAGAAGGCGGCGGACGAATAGGAAAAATAGTGGATGGCGGTTATAAGGAAAATACGGGCTTGGAAACAGTATGGCAACTTATATTAAGACTAAGACCGGTATTTAAGGATCTCCATAAAATCCATCAAAAGGAGAATATTCGCTTCAAGCCAATTGTGATTTTTATCAAAAACAGCTTGGAAACCAAGACGATGGATATGAAGAATACGCATTCCATTGTACTCAGTGAAGCGCTTCTTCCGCTTGGTGCGGCCAGTAAAGCATCCGATCGGAAAACCCCTACGCTGAGCGCACTTACCGAGAATGTTTTTAAATACTACGATGAAAAGGGGAGCGACTCATTGTCATGTGAATTCATTCAGGTCGAACTGGATAGAAGTACCGAACAGGGGTATCGACTGCCACTGGGCTGGTATTTTTCGGAAGCATCGTTCAACTACATCGATACCCTGGTTGCAAATCGGTTCAAAAAAAGCGACCACACATTTGACCGTCTTAGACCTTACTTCTTAAAAGAATAATCATGGGAGGGCTCACTTCATTTTTACAAGTTGGTGGTTTTCTGATTGCTATTCTCACAATTTATCGTGCACTGTCAGAATTTGGGAAAACCAATCTGCTGCAAAGGGCGAAAAAGCTGGAAGAGCTTATCGATAAGTTTAAGGATAAAAAGCTTTATGTGGCTAAAAGGGTGCTGGATGATTTTCTCGTGGTGTACTATGAGGGGGTTGAATCCGTACCCCCTGATACCCCGGTGCCGCGAAGTCTATCGAAGCCGGTGACGATTGTCCACAGTAAACTCAGTACCCCGGAATGGCAGATGCTGAGGAAGGGCAAGCGGTCATGGAGCTTCAAACGTGATGGTTTGAAATCGCAAACGCCGCCAAGGGCCGATCGTCGTATAGTAGGTGTCGTTAGAGCAACCTTGCCAAAGGTAGACGAGTTTACTTTTATTAGCCTGCCGTATTTGTTAAGGAATCACAAAACAAGCGTAATCGCAGACAGCGAAGTATATTTCAGGGATTCATTCGACGAGCTACTGGATTTTTACAGCCTGTTAATTTACTATCTCCGCAACGAAATAATAACGATACGAGAGGTGAAAGCCCACTTCCAATTCCATTTAATGTCGGTAAAGGAATGTGGTGCATTGATGGAGTATATCCGGATTTATTATGAAGAGACAGATTTTGAATGGCTGTTTAAGCAGCTGCCTGAATAACTGTGATTGAATTCGTTTCATTTTAACCATTTGTCAGATGAGCATATATGATATCCCTGTTCTTACTACTGCGCTGGCTATTGTTATCAGCTGGGCACTGTTCGCATTGTTTTGCAGCTACCTATTGGAAGCCTGGGCTCAGATTAAGGCGGAACGAGGTCGGTTTATGAAAAACTACCTTTACACACAATTAATGGATAATGTCAATGGCATTAACTGGGCGGAACTGGTCTATTCACATGGAGCTGTCGATCTATTGAGCCGCGATCCCAAGAAGCCGTCCAATGATATTTCCCCTGAGCTATTTGCGAAAACACTGATTGAAGTGGTGGGGAGCTCGCGCATCGTGCAAAGTCAGATTTCACAATTTCAGCAAAACGGGATTGTTACGAATTTCCAGTCGAGGTTGCTTCAAGACTATAAGTATGGGACACTCATTCTGAATTCAAGTGACGTGGTATCCCTTTTCAGACAGGCTATGAGTTACGCCGAACTGAATGCGGCTAGCAACCTGTCAGGTGCTGTAAATGAGTCAGAATTGTACGATCACCTGGTAAGATATTTTGAAAATTGGTTTACCGAGTTTAACCAAAGGCTGAACCTGTGGTACAAGAAACGGACGAGAGAAATGCTGTTTTACCTGGGCGTAGTAATAGCATTGTTTATTAACGTAGACAGCATTCAGCTTTTTTCACAATTCTCGCAAAATCCGGTAAAAAAAGAGGCAGTCATTGAATACTATAAGAAGCATCCGGAGCGGGCCCTGACCGAACAGGGCTCAGGGGCTTCCGCACAGGCGACAAAGCCGGATAGCGCCAATTTGTTGAATGGACAGCTGGTTAAATCACTTGATAGTCTGGTAAAGGCCCAGGAGCTTCCGGTAGGATGGAAATACAATGTGATTTCAACATGGCCGGAGAGCAGGCCGAACCTGTTTATGAAGATTTTGGGGGTTTTGATTTCGGGGTTTGCGGCCAGCTTCGGAGCGCCATTTTGGTTTGATTTGTTGCGGAAGGCTACATCTGTTAAAATCTAAAATCAGAAATTATGCAGTTCTTCAATGTTCATAGCCACATTTTTAATATGCGGAACGCCCCGAAGCGTTTCCTGCATATGTATCTCCCCGATTTCGCTGCAAACCTGATCGATCGGCTGACTAATACGGAGGTCGGTGCTTCTACATTTGCTTTTTTGCTTTCCAAACTCGGCGGAAATGGAGGGAAGCGCTATGCCAGTTTTTTGCAGGTTGGAAAGAGCAGGAACCAGCGCGAAATTTTTGAGAACCTGAAATCGCAGTACGACGATCCGCATTTGAAGATCGTGGCATTGACAATGTATATGGAGAAATGCGGAGCGGGACCCACTGAAACGGGTTTTGAAGGCCAGCTGGAAGGTATTTTGGAAGTGAAGAAGGAGTATCCCGACAATCTGCTGGTATTCCTGGGGATAGATCCGCGTTGGAAGCGTTCGGGACAGGAATTGAGAGAAACCGTAGAGCGCCATTTCAACACTCCGATAAAGGTAAATGCCACTCGTTCGGTATATCCATTTGCGGGACTGAAAATATACCCAAGTATGGGCTTTTACGCGTTCGATGAGAAATTAAAAGAAACTTTCGAATGGGCGGCGGAAATGAGTGTGCCGGTGCTCACGCATTGCAGCTACCTGGGAGGCTTGTATTCTAATGACACAAATCATGTCAATGATAGTTTAAATCCGCTGGATATATATGCGGGTGTCAAATATTCGGAAACTTTCGGCGCGGGCACACCTCCGCCTCACCCGGATAAATCCAGGAAACTATTGAAATGGATTCTGGGCCAGCGGGAAAATATGCGGAATTTGAATACTTGTTCTTACTTCATGGAACCAGCCAGTTTCAAAACGCTACTCGATTACCACTCGAAAAAAGAACGCCCATTGAAAATATGCTTTGCGCATTTTGGAGGTGAAAGCCATGTTCTGGATGAATATCATGAGCGATCATCGGGCGATATTTTTGGTATGATACCGGCGAACTGGTGTGCACAAATCAAAGATCTCATGCTAAAATATCCTAAGAGCGTGTACACCGACATTGCATATGCAGTAGGAAACTCCAAAACGCATCCCGCATTTTGGAAGGAGCTCCAAAATCCCGCATTTACAGACAAAATTATGTTTGGCACCGACTTCTTTATGACTGAGCGTATTCTTCCGGAAAAAGACGACTACGCATCGTTCAAAAAGTACGCACTTCCAAAAAACATTAGCGACAATAATGCCTGGGAAATTATGGCATCCCAAAATGTTGAATCGTTTCTGACCAGTAAATACTATCCCTAGTATGGCCCAAGCGAGTCCTTAGACGTGCGACACAGCAATCGTAAGGTGAATCTAATCCTGATTACTATAAAACCGCTGCATTTCAACTTCACCACTTCCACGAAACGCTACATTTTTATCGGGAATTTTGAATATTGGAAAGTCCCAAAATCGCAAAAACCCCGTTTAAAGCGTTTAAACGGGGTTTTTGAATGTTTTGACATCATGTCCTGCAGAGAGAGAGGGATTCGAACCCCCGGACCTGTTACAGTCAACGGTTTTCAAGACCGTCGCAATCGACCACTCTGCCATCTCTCTATCTGATTCGCCGTGCGCGATTCATGGTGCAAAGGTAAGGTTAATATCGATAAGTGCAAGAAATTTTGAGATATTTTATTGTGATTATTTCTAACTGTTTCATTTTGAATAAGTAGGTGGGCCGATTGGATAAATGCGTGAAGAATGAAGACGCCAGGGGCTTATGTAACTCCTGGCACACTTTTTGCTCGCTCGATGTCAAACCACATTTCAAACCACTTCAAATTCAAAAACCATGAGAAAAATCTCTTTGCTCGTTCTTCTGTCAGTGTTCAGTAGTGCGGCGTTTGCACAATCATTTTCTATCGGTCCGAAGGCAGGGATCAACATCAGTAATTACACCGGTAGTAATATTGAATCGGATGCGCTGGTGGGGTTCCATTTGGGCGGGATCCTCAACTTCGGGATCGGGCAGGTATTTTCGATCCAGCCGGAAGTGTTGTTTTCGACGCAAGGCGCCAAAATCGACAATGGTGGCAAAAGGGAATTCAAAACATCGTACGTGACAGTGCCGGTCATGTTGAAATTCCGGGCCAAAGGCGGGTTCTATTTCGAACTCGGACCGCAGGCGTCGTTTAAAACGGGGGAGGATGTGCCGGACCAGACGATCGACCATTTTGCGAAGAACCTTGACCTGGCAGGAGCCGTCGGATTGGGCTATCAGGCCAATTTCGGACTGGGTATCGGAGCGCGCTACATTGCCGGATTTTCCAAAGTGGGCGATTTCGACAAGAATGCAGCGATGAACCCCGATTTCAAAAACAGCGTGATCCAGCTGAGTTTATTCTTCGCGATTCCCGCTCATAAATAGCGAGGTACTTCTTTAAAAGCATTTTGAAGGCAGGGGAAACCCTGCTTTTTTATTGCTCTCAGGAGGAAAGCCCTATTTGTTTTAAAAACTGCTCGCGGTAATTGCTGCCGATCGGTATTTCGGTATTTTGGATAAATACGCGATTCCCCTCAATGTGGTCTATTTTGGATTTATTGATGATAAACGACCGGTGGATGCGCAGGAACTTTGATTTCGGGACCAGCTCCTCAAAACCCGAAAAAGTCATTGCCGGCAGTAATGTATGCTGCGTAGTCCGCACTTTGGTGTAATTCCCATTCGCTTCGGCGTACAAAAGGTCGTCGTGCATCACTTTGTAAATCCTCCCGTCGGCTTTCAGGAAAAGAAAGTCGTCTTCCTTTGATTCACCGGCTTCCGCAAATGCTCTACCGGTTGGTTGTAATTTTTCCATGGCCTTGTCCACCGCGACGATAAACCGTTCGAGTGAAAAGGGTTTGAGGAGATAGTCGCAGGCGGCGAGGTCGAATGCGTCGACGGCATATTCCTTGTAGGCGGTTGTGAATATGATTTGCGGAGGCGTTTTGAGCGTTTTCAGGAAAGAAACGCCGTCCATGACAGGCATATTGATGTCCAGGAAAACGATATCGACCTTTTGTTGCATCAGCGCCGTTCTGGCCTCGAGCGCGCTCCCGCATATGCCCGCTACGCGCAGGTAGGGGAGGTGCGCACAATAGGTACGTATAATGTCCCGCGCAATGGGCTCGTCGTCAACGATCAGGCAGTCGATGGGCGTCATATTCTATCGGAGATTCAGGCGTAAGTTAATGGTGTAATGGGTTTCTTCGTTTTCAATGGAAAGGTCGTGCTGGTTCGGATACAGCAGTTGCAGCCGCTTCCTGACATTCGCCAGTCCGAAACCGCTGTGTTTTTCAACCGTTTGTGCATGGGCGTCGGTGCGATTGCGTGAATTTCTGAGGTAAAAAAGAATGGAGTTTCCCCAGACTTTCAGCTGTATTTCGATGAATATCATGGGTTCCGAAGTGTTTTTGGAATGTTTGAAGGCATTCTCGATGAACACAATCAGCAGCATCGGGGCAATCCGGATATCGCTGCTTGCCTGGCTTTCAATATCGGTTTTCAATTCCAGCCGGTCACCGATCCGGAGCTGCTCGAAGTCGATGTAGTTGTGAATGTAAGCCAATTCGTCTTTCAAGGGGACATAAGTTTCGTTCGCCTCGTATACCGAATACCTCAGTAAGTCTGAAAGTTTCAGGATCAACGCCGGTATTTTTTCGTGCTGCGTGATCGAGAGACCGTACATATTATTCAATGTGTTGAACAAAAAATGCGGGCTCAGTTGCGATTGCAGCAAATGCAGCTCACTCTGGCTCTGCGCAGCCTGTGTCCTGGCGGCTTCGAGCTCTTTCCGGGTGCTCATTCTGAATAATTTGATCAGCGCGCCCGTACATAGCCCGATAGTTAGGAAAGGGATCCAATACAACAACAGGTTAATGCCCGGAAATCCTTGAAACTGAAAATCGGCATGGATGAAAAGCCAGACGGAACACAATGCAATGGCGATTGCCAGCCCGTTGAGCACGTTTCTGGCGATCTCGCGCTGCCTGGCCGACCATACCGTAGCCAAATGCCGGCCGGTGTAAACGCAGCCGAACAATACGAGCGTCGCCGCAGTAGCCAGAGCTTCGTCGTGCGGGGCTCCTATGGTGTTAAGGTGAGTATCTATACCGAGAAAAACGGGCACGGAGGTAGCGGCGGTAAGCACCACATAAATGCCCGTTTGGGTTGCTTCCTTATTATCGCCGTTAAAAATGCTGCTCATGATTCATCCGGTTAGTGCCTCGATGGCGTCCGCAAATACGCATTTCCTAATTCCGGAATACGATTTTACACGTCATAAAGCCCCGATTTCGTGATGGAAAGCCGTTAGGACGTGTCAAAATGGTTTGTCAGCGTTAAACCGGTTTCCGTCACGGTTCCGGGAAGTTACAACACATTTATTTCAAGGGGTTATGGGAGCGGGTAATATTTGCCTCATCATTCGACCATTTGAAATAACAGCCATGAAAACGTTTTACACCATTGTTACACTCTGCCTGATCAGCTGGAACACATTCTGCCAAACGGGTAATACGATTTCCGGAAAGGTTAAAGATTCCGGAAACGAAAATTTGCCCGGGGCAACTGTGCGGCTTCTTAAAGCTGCCGATTCGACGCTCATTACGGGCGAACTGACGGATATCAACGGCATGTTCCGTTTTGCCAATTTGGAAAACAATACCTATCTGTTGGCTATTACCGCCCTGGGGCAGAAGGATTTCAGGAGTATGCCTCTAACGATTGATGCGGCACATTCTACTATCTCGCTGCCGGTTATTGTGATGCTTCCTGCTAAAAGCATAGAGCTCAACGAGGTGGTGGTAAAGGCCAAAAAGCCGTTGATCGAACAGGAAATAGACCGCACGATTGTCAACGTGGGCTCGATGATCGGCAGTGCAACCAACAATACACTCGAAGTGCTGAGCAAAACACCGGGCGTAAGTGTAAATGCGAACGGGGAAATCAGTTTGAATGGAAAAGGTGGGGTAATGGTGCTGATAGACGGGCGCAGTACGTATATGTCGGGGGCCGACCTGGCTGCGTATTTGAAGTCGCTGCCGGGTGGCGTGCTCGACAAGATCGAGCTGATGGATAACCCACCTGCCCGATACGACGCGGCCGGGAATGCGGTGATCGACATCCGTTTAAAAAAGACGCGCACAGGCGGTCTGACCGGTAGCGTTGCGCTGGGCGGAAGCCAGGGCAGGTACGCACGAAGCAACGACGCGCTAAACCTGAATTACAACATGCGGAAACTGAACCTGTTTGCCAATTTGGGTTACAGCTACGAGAAGACTTATAGCGAAGACGATTTTACCCGCAGATATTATGATGAGGCAGGAATATTAAAATCGAGGGTTGAACTGAAAAACAACCAGCAAGCCGCTTCAAATGGCTACAATATCAATTTTGGAATGGATGTGACGGCTACACCCAAAACCGTTGTCGGCGCAATTATTAACCTGAACGGCTCGTCACGAAAAGGCGATTTTAGCTACGAAAGCGCTCAGCGAAATGAATTGAATGCGATGCTGGGGGACCGGCACCGGTAGCACGGTTTCAAACGATACCCGTCACAACACCAGCATCAACACGAATATGTTGCACAAATTCGATGATAAAGGTCGTGAACTGGCTATCGATGTGAACTATCTGAACTACCGGACCCGGGGAACACAGGACCTTGAAAACCGTTTGTTTAACCAGGACGGTGCTATGGAAAGCCGGGAGCTGTTCCGCTATCGCACTCCCTCCGAGATCAATATTTACACCTTGAAAGCCGATTATGTGCACCCATTGAAGAACAAGGCCCGGCTGGAAGGCGGTTTCAAATCGAGTTACGTGGATAATGATTTTATTTTCAATCACTTCAATACCAATGATGGCCATGCGATGATCGACAACCGCCGGTCAAATCACTTTCAATACCGGGAAAATATCAATGCAATCTATGCGAGCGGGGAAAAGCGGTGGAAACGGTTTGGAGTACAGCTCGGGCTCCGTTTGGAAAATACCATTGCAAAGGGGAATCAGCTGGGCAACGACTCGGTTTTGGCTATGCGTTTTACCAAGAACTACACCAAACTTTTCCCCAGCATTTTCCTTAACTACAAACCAAACGACCAGCATGCATTTGTACTGATGGCGGTTAGGAGGATCAACCGCCCGAATTATCAGATGTTGAACCCCTTCGTTTTTTACAAAGATCAATACACATACAGCGCCGGGAATCCCCATTTAATATCGCAGTACCAGGACCGTATCGAGCTGAAATACCAGCACAAGAACTTCCTGAATATGGGCCTGAGCTATAACCGCTTCACCAACGGTATTTTTACGACCATCCAGGCACAGGGCGATAGTTTCACCAGCCGCCCTGATAATATCGCGCGGGGTTATATGGTATTGCTGAATACAACCGTATCGGGCCGGATCACGAGCTGGTGGTACAACAACACTACCTTACGGCTCTCGCGCATTACCATGAAAGGTCCGCTGTACACCGAAGCGTTGAATTATGCAACTAATGTAGCACGGCTGGAACTGAGCAATTATTTCAATCTCGGTAATGGCTGGAATGCCGAACTGGGCGGCTATTATGCGAGCCGCGACGTAAACGGGCAGGCGCAAACCTCGGGTATGTTCCGCGTAAATGGTGGTATTCAGAAGAAAATCTGGAAGGGCAAAGGCACGCTCGCAATGAATTTCGAAGATATCTTCCATTCCTGGGTTTACCATAACCGGTCGTTCAGCATTCGTCAATCGGATTACTACCAGATGAACAGAACGGATACACAGCGCATCAGCATTGCTTTAAACTATAAATTCGGCAAGGAAACCTTCACCCGTAAACGTTGGCATAATAACAATGCATCCGATGACGAAAAGGGTAGGGTAGAATAAACCCGGTGACTTTCAGTGCTTCTCGATAGTTGTCAGGCAGGCAAGCAGCACAAGCACGAACGACAGTACGGACGCACAGGTACGGATCGTGTTCAGCCTATTCCATGGGATTTCGAATCGCAGGCGATGCGCGGCCAGCTCCTGTGCGGAAGCTCCGGTGAGGTTAATTTTATCCAACGCCTCATTCAAAGGCACATTGCCGGCCACGGTAACACCGAATGTCCCGATCGAATAGACCAACGTGGCACCCAGTAGCAAATAAAAGCGGTTACCCGTTCCGAAATGCTGATAGGTGCTGAGCGGCAGGAGCAAAAGCGTACCCATAAAGCTGGCAAAGAACACCGGATTGAGGATAGCGCGATTAATGGATTGCATGGCAGCAAGATAATGGCTGTCGGAAAGTGCACCGAGCCCGGGATTCACCGAGCACGAATAGCTGTAAAACAATCCGGCAATAAGGCCGCTGGCCAGGGCTGCTGCGAGCAGGAACAGGTTGATCGTCGTCATAACTTTTTTTCTTTCAAATTTCGGTGAGGCACCGTCCGAAAAATAGAACAAAAGCGACAGCCTATAAAAAACGCTCCCCGATTTCCCGCGCAAGTTGCGCGAACTCGTCGAACGTGCTCGGTTTGGTCACAAAGCTGGTCACTCCCGACAAATAGGCTGTCCGGATCAGCGTGGGGTTGGAGGAAGTAGAGAGCATGACAATCGGCATTGCGGCCAACCGGTTGTCTGTCCGGATGGCCGCCACCGTTTCAAGCCCATTCATTTTGGGCATATTCATATCGATGATAATGACCGACGACTCCGGGTCTATCACTTCCTTCATCAACGTAAGCAGGTCGAAACCATTTTCAACTTCGGTAATGCGGACGTTCATGCCCGAGTCCTGAATTGCTTCCCGGATAAAAAATCGGTCATCCTGATCGTCGTCAACAAGGTAAATCGTCTTGGAGTAGCTCATCAGAAAGGGATTAGTCCGCGCGCCGGTTTCGGGTACTGGGGTCAATGAATAGTTTAGCTATTTGTAAAGTTAGCCCCGAAAAAATGACAAGCCAAGGACTAAATTCCCTTTTTAAGGGGAATTTAGTTACGTTCGAACCTCATTACCCACATCCAGTTCATCGGCCAGTGGGAATTGATGCCGTCGTGGCTCAGCAGTATATTGTTTACCAATTCGTAGCCGATCAGCGATCCTCCCTTTTGGGTGATGTCCTGTTTGGCCTGGTTGTACAATTGCACCCATGTATCGGGCGAGATCAGGTCTTGTGAGGCGCTTTTAAGTCGTGTCCAGTTCGAGTTTTTGGCATAGCCGCCGTAGCGTTCGATCAGGTAATGCTTGAAACTTTCGTCGTTCAGGGTGATTACCGTCTGTTTTTCATTTTCGCCTTCCATAGCTATCAAGTTTTGACTTTTCGGATAAGTTGAAAATTGTAACCGACGTTACTATTAAAACTATACCAACTTCTTGTAGTTGATTGTAGAATTATCTCACAAAATGAATTGCATTTAGCAAGAGGGCTATTTTATTTATTTTCAGGCGATCAAACCGATCATTTTTGCACTTTGCAATGCCTCGATCGAATTGTCGGCTTGCAGTTTTTCAAGTATACGTTGCCGGTGCGTGTTGACAGTGTGGACGCTGATATCCAGTAATGCGGAAATTTCTTTACTCAATTTGCCCTTACCTATCATGCCGAGGATCTCTTTTTCGCGGGACGTTAACCTGATACCTGCCGGCAGGTCACTGTTTTCAAGTTGGATAAGCTCGCCGGTGTGTAAATTGATCACCTGGCTCTTCACCTCTGTCAGCGATTGATTAGGCGAAATGTCGATCACGCCCAATGAAAGCCAAATATTTCCCGATGCATCCTGTTCCAGCACCTGGTGCTGCTCCGTGACACGGATGATGGTCTGCTCATCGGGCACGATCCGGTACTCTGTCACCATTTTAAACTGCTTGCGTGTGTGCGAAGGCTGCGCCATCATGAATTTCATCGCCTCGTAACCATTTCGCGCCAGTAGCTGGCGGTCGTCGGGATGGATCTTCCTGTCAAACAATTCGTTTGGGATGCAGGAATCCATGGTGTCGAAATCGTAACCATACAGCTGGTAAAAATTATTCGAAACGTAAACATGTGCCTGTTTTTGCAGGTCGTAGACGGTCACACCGCTGCTACTGAGCTGGGCCATAGCACGGATGAGCGCCAGCTGCTTATCGAGCCGATCGGGTTCAAAACCATCAAAATCATAATATCTGTTGAGCAACGGCAGGTAGTCGGGCGCAATCCTCACCGATTTCTCCGGGGTGTTTTGTAATGATAAATCAGTATTTCCTCTCATCAGTATCCGGATTTTCTTTGCAGGTACATTGCAAGGACAACTTTGGAGGCATATCACCTAAGGTAAGAGGTCATTATTTTGTTAAAATCATCAACACTATGAATTTTTCAGTAATCCGGGGGGCTGATACTCTGTGGGGAAAATCCTTTGCCAAAGCTTTGGCGACCGATAACCGGCATCTGGTCCTGATCGGTGCGAAAGAAGCGCCATTGGAAGCGCTGGTCCGTGAAATAGTGCAAAAACACCGGATCCTGGTGCATTACCTCGTCGCCGATGACGCCGATACAGGCAGCATTATCGCGGCCTGTGAAAAAATCAACGACCGGTTTGAAGTAGATCTTTTAATTAATTACGCTGAAACCGGGTTCCACCAGCGGCTGGAAGACTACGATATCCGCACGCTGGACAGAAAGCTGAAAACCAATCACGCCAGCGGCATCCTCTATCTGCATCAGTTGTTGCCCAACCTGCTGCTTCATGCACACGCACAGGTGATCGATCTCTGGCATTGCCCGCACCCGGTACCGGCGTGGGAGCAAGCGCTGCTTACATTCAACAAGCGTTTCGCCGAACACCTCAATTCCGAACTGAACGAATCGGGATTGGTTATTCATAGCGTTGCATTGCCGGCGTTTACAGTCCCGGGATCGGCGGAGCGGGTAGCCGCAATCCTGGAAGATGTGCTGCCACATGCCGCAGAAAGGCGGTTGTTGACGCGCTAGTGTCATTTATTTCCTTGAAATCCGGCGTACCAATCCTCGAAATGGTAGATTTGTAAAATCACCACATCAACATTTTCATGGAAAACATTCAGATCAGGCAGGCACGGCTCGACGAGCTTCCCACACTATTTCAATTCGAGCAGAATCTGATTGCCGCCGAACGTCCGCTTGACGATACCCTCATCAGTGAGGAATTTCATTATTACGATCTTGAAAAGATGATTCGCAGCGATGAAGCGGAGGTCCTGGTAGCCACTTTGGACGGTCGGTTGATCGCCAGCGGGCATGCGCGCATCCTGGAAGGGAAGCCGTATAGCAGTTTCAACCGATACGCATTCCTGGGTTTTATGTATACCGAGCCCGATATGCGCGGCCGGGGAATCAATAAACTGATCATCGATGCACTGGTCGAATGGGCGCGGAAAAAAGGCCTGGACGAGGTTCGTTTACAAGTTTATTCCGACAATGCACCGGCCGTGGCAGCTTATGAAAAGGTTGGTTTCAGGAAAATACTCACCGAAATGCGACTGGCAACCAGTTCACAGTAATGAGGCTGTCGCTTAGAAGTCAGTGAGTCAGGTATTGTCAGGTGTAGTCATGTATTGTCAGGTGTAGTCAAGTATAGTCAGGATTTGTCAGCGATTGGTTTGCAAATACCTCACCGCATATAACAATACCTGACTACACCTGACTACACTTGACTACACCTGACTACACTTGACTACACCTGACTACACCTGGCTACACCTGACTACACTTGACTACACCTGGCTATACCTGACTACACCTGACTACACTTGACTACACCCTGACTACACATGACAATACCTAACACGGTAATTAATTTTGAATGTGTCATGAAATGATAAGGCGTTGGCGCGTTTGGGTAAGTCGTGGGTTGAGAGGGTGCAATACCTTTGTTGCATCCAAAAACAACCAAACAATCGACATATGAAAACGCTCAAAAATGTAATGCTTGTCAATGCAATCAGCTCAGGTGCAACAGGTTTAGGGCTGGCTGTTTTTCCGAAAGTAGTTGCCGGTTTGTTCGAGACCACGGCCACTATGCCTTTTATCGAAGTCGGTATTTTCCTCATCGCATTTGCTGCGCTGGTCTTTTCGGTAAGCCGTGGTAATCCGGTGAATGCCCGCGCTGTAAGGCTGGTTATTGTGCTGGACACGCTTTGGGTGATCGGTAGCGCGGCCATCGTGGCGTTCCAGGTGTTCCCGATTTCCGTGCTTGGCTATGTGTTTATCGGCGCGGTAGCGGTTTGGGTTGCGGGGATGGCCTACCTGCAATCTGCCGGCCTGAGACAAATCTCGGTTTCCTGATAAAAGCCGGTTCAAATGATCCCCTGCCGCATTCCGCGTGGCAGGGTTTTCTTTTTTGTATATAAATCCTCATTTTAGGTGACTCAAATCTTTGCCTGAAACCCATTACCCAGCCATGAATTTAGCCGATATCGCCGCACTACGCCTTGCTAACCAACACGTTTTGAATCCTCGTTTCTCCGATCCCGCCGAATTGGTCGCCTGGATGGGCGCGGTGCAGTCGCAGGACTTTGCGATGGCGAAATGGGCGTTGGGCATGCGGCTTAAAAAAGCCACCGATGCCAGCGTGGAGCAGGCGATCGACACCGGAAGTATTATCCGGACGCATATCATGAGGCCTACCTGGCATTTTGTGGCCAAAGAAGACGTTCGCTGGATAATGGACCTGACCGCGCCGCATGTTTACAAGCTCGCCGGCACGATGTATCGTCAGCTGAAACTGGACGATGCTGTTTTCAGGGTTACCAACGACCTGATCGGTAATTTGCTGGCCGACGGTGCGGAGCTGACGCGCGAAGAAGTCATTGCGGAGGTAAATAAGGCAGGTATTGAAACCGACAACCTTCGTGCGACGCACATTATGTTTCAGGCGGAGCTGGATAAGATCATCTGCAATGGCGCGCGGCGCGGGAAGAAGTTTACGTATGCATTATTCGATCAAAAGGTGCCAGCTTCGGCACCATTGAAACGGGAAGAGGCATTGGCGGCGTTGGCCAAACGGTATTTCACAAGTCACGGCCCGGCAACGGTACAAGATTTCGCGTGGTGGAGCGGCCTGTTATTGACCGATTCGAGGCTTGCTTTTGAGGCCGTCCGTGCAGAGTTTGAAACAGCTCATGTCGATGGACGTGAATACCTCTTTAAAGCAATTGCTGAACAACCCAAAGTACACGGGAAAGCAATACTCATTCCCGCTTTCGACGAGATTACAATCAGCTATGCCGACCGTAGCGCGGCTGTGGATGAGGTGGTTGCCCAAAATCCCGAATCGGGAGGCGGCATTTTTAAACCGGTAGTCATGGTGAAAGGGAAGGTCGTGGCAGCCTGGCGACGGACAGAGAAAAAGGAGGCTGTTCATATTGAACTGTCCCGTTTAGCCAAAATGTCCACGGCTGCCGAGAATTCTCTGGAAGCAGCTGGTGCCGCGTATGCACGGTTTATCGGCAAAAAGAATGCGGTATTTCAATAAGACTCCCATCAAAGCATTCGCTCGATTTTGTAATACTCGATGTGTTCTTTAAAAAAAGGTTGAGAGAATTTTTTGAAGCCCAAGCGTTCGTAAAAGCCGAGCGCGTCCGTGCGGGCGTCACACCACATGCGTGTGTATCCTTGTGTTTGCGCGTACCTGATCGCATGTTGGAGGAGTTTGGAACCCAGTCCTTTTCCCTGAAAGCCGGGCAACGTCGCAAACTTGCGGAATCGGATACCCTGGTCATCCCCAAACAATGAAATAACAGACACCAGTTTACCCTCAAAATACAAGCCGAAATGGGTACCGCTTTCATCCTCGGGAACTTTTACGAACTCGCGCGGCTTGTCCGGCCAGAGTACCCGATGCCGGATTTCCATCAGATCGTCGGCATTAACTTTTTGAATTTCAATTGAATCCATTTCTTTTATTTAATACAAAAAATAACTAACTACACAAGCCCTTCCGACAAAAATACGCCTTATCCAACCCGCAACAACATGACGCAGCCGGCCGCATTGCAAAAAGAAGAACGATTGTTCTGGTCGACAGGACTCGGAACCGATGTGTGGCAAATGTTCTGTGCTGCCCGCGACGGCGACCTGGATAAGGTGAAAAAGCTGCTGGCCAAAGACGCCTCACTCGTGCGCGGCGCTTACGACTACCGAACACCGATGTCGTTCGCAGTGGCTAACGACCGGCTGAAAGTGGCTGAATATCTGTTGCGGCACAGTGCAAGTCCGGTGGACTCCGGCACGGGCGATCCGCTTATTCAAATGGCGCGTGACCGCGGGTTCGGCGCAATGGAGGGATTGCTGGAACGGGCGTTGAACCGTCACAAAGGCTCGGAAGCTGGTAAAAAAATTGCGGCAGTCATCAGAAGCCGCGATTTCACTGCTTTCAATACATTACTGAACAGCTCCGAAGAATACATTCACGCTACGGATGACGAAGGGAACCAGCCCATTCATTGGGCTACGATGTCGCGCCAGCCGGAGATGATCGACGCATTGCTGGACCGTGGGGCGGATATCAATGCCAAACGGCCCGACGGTGCGCGCCCGATCCAGCTGACCAACGGGGACTATTCTTACCGCGGCTGGCGTGATGTTCCCGAGGATTGGCCATTGAAACCGAATGATATATACCAGCACCTCGTAGGCAAGGGGGCATATGTGGACATTTGCATGGCTGCATTGAAGGGCGATGAGGCGAGGGTAAGGGCATTGTTGGAATTGGATCCGTCGCTTGCCAACAAGCCTTCCGAATATGTGACTTACTACGCCGGCTCGGGTACACCGTTGAAAAACGCTGCCATGGCCGGACGGATGGCGATCGTGAAACTGTTGCTCGAAAGGGGGGCTGATCCCAATTTGCCCGAGGAAGGCATAGCGCCAATGGGTCATGCATTACATTCGGCGGTGGTGTACAACCATATCGAAATCGTAAAACTGCTCCTTGAACACGGTGCATATCCTAATGTGCCGGTCGAAAGTTCTGCGGATTCGCTCACAGCGGCTTTGGAACGGGATGATAAAGCGATGATCAACTTGCTATGTTCATATGGAGCAGCGCGGTCGCTCGATTTGCTGGCGCATTATGGTGATATCCATACGGCTGCGGCAGTTTTGAAGGCTAACCCTGCGCTTGCGAACGATGCGTCGGCCCTGGAAACGGCGGCCGGGCAGGGAAACGAGGATTTTGTTCACCTGATGCTGCATTATCAACCTGATCTGGCCAAACAGATTGCCGTGGGCGTACGGAGCCAGGGCCCGCAGGATGCGATCAAAAGTCGCAAGCTTACCGAGTTCCTCTTTGAGCGCGGCATGAACCCTAATGCCAGGAACTGGCTTGGAATTACGCCCCTGCACCGGTTTGCCGAACGGGGCGATATCCACAACACCGGGCTGTTTCTCGAACACGGTGCCGATATTGATGCGATCGACGAGCAGCATTGCACCACGCCCCTTGGATGGGCCGCGAGAGCGGGCAAAACCGAAATGGTACGGTTCCTGCTCGAAAAGGGCGCTAATCCGCATTTACCGACTGACAAATCCTGGGCGCGCCCTCATGCGTGGGCGGAGAGGCGCGGGCATAAGGAGGCGCTTGAATTGCTAAAACTATAACGTGCGCCCCATGCAAACCGAAAATGACAAGCCCGAGCCGTTCCTATCCCATGCCGAACCGGTATTGTCGGTTAAAGATGTAGCGGAGACCGTTAAATACTGGCATGAAATACTGGGTTTTCCCGGCCACTGGACCTGGGGCACTCCGCCCAATCACGGGGGTGTTTCATGGCACGGTACGTTCATTCAATTCTCGCAGGACAGGGAGGCTGCCGAAAGGATGCGTGGACAGTGTGTGTGGATCAGGGTTAAAAATATCCGGGAACTATACCAATTGCACCAGGACCGGAAGGCTGAGATTGTCATGCATTTGGAGAAGCAGCCCTGGGGGTTTGATGAGTATGTAGTCAAAGACCTCAATGGCAGCTATATTACCTTCGCTGCTCCCGCCACTTCCGGCGAGCATAAGTCGCAACAGTTACCGGCTCCTGTAAGGACTCTGGGGCGTGCGCTCACAACCGATGAATACCGCAAACTTGCCGAATCGGTAGGGTGGTCGGGTACACAAGCGGACGACGTACTTCAGCAGAAGCTCGACGCTACACTTTTTACAGCAGTTGCCGAAAATCCGGAAACGGGCGAAGCGATCGGTTGCGCGCTGGTGTTGGGTGATGGCCTTAGCTTTTTTTACATCAAAGACGTGATGGTCCATCGCGATTGGCAACGAAAGCAGGTCGGTTCGGCAGTTATGAGAGAGGTGAAGCGTTGGCTGGATGCAAATGCCCCTCAGGGAGCTTTGGTTGGCCTTTTCACCGGGCACGGACTGGCACCGTTTTACCAGCAAACAGGCTTTGGCGAGGCCTTCGGTATGATCCGCATTATCGACCGATCGCAATTGGGGTAAGGTTGTGCGTTGAAACAACCTTACCCCTTCAGATAGGTTAAGCCTATTTCAGGTCACTACCATCCGAAGCCATAGTCTTCCCCATGGTTACTCGATCCTCCCCAAAAGCTGCCGTGCTGCCAGTCGAAATAAATGGCGTTGATCGGGCCGCTGGTGCGGGGTTGGTAGCTGAGTTTATAACCCATCCGGGAGAGTTCTTTTCGCGTCCAGTCAGGCATGGATTGATTGAGTATCAGTCCTCCCGGGTCTTTTTCATGCTCGCCGAAGCTGGCATACATCTGCAAAGTCTTGAAACTGGGAGCTTCGGTTGCTTCCTGCACCGTCATTCCAAATTCTACGACATTCAAAAAGAATTGCAGAAGTAACTGGTCCTGTTCATCGCCGGCCTGTTTGGCGAACGACAGGAATGGTTTGCCGTCTTTCATCGCGAGGCTGGGGGTGAGGGTAACCCTCGGCCGTTTGCCAGGTTCTACCACATTGAAAGGGTTCTCGCGCGGATCGAGCACGAATGACTGCATACGCTGGCTCAGGCCCACACCGGTGTTCCCCGCAATGCATGCGGGCACCCAACCGCCGCTCGGCGTAATACTCACCACCCAGCCTTCTTCGTCAGCCGCCTCAACAGACGTGGTACCTGCTGTAAATTCCTCCATAAATTTTTCGTCGAGGCCGTTCGCATTGCGGTTCAGCGACGCCTGGAAATTGCCCCAGTTCCTGATCTGTTCAACAAAAGGATTCTTTTTGCCTTCAAAAGGATACGGGTCGCCTGGCAATACTTTTGCATCGTTACGTTCCCAATTGATCTGCTTTAACCTTTCCTTCGCATATTCTTTAGAAAGTAAGCCCTTCATCGGCTCTTCCGGTGCAAATGCCGGATCACCATAGTAAAAGTCGCGGTCGGCAAAGGCCAGGTTCATGACCTGGTACAATGTATGCACATAGCGCGAAGAGTTGTATCCCATGCCTTTCAAATCGAGGTTTTCCAGCATATTCAATGCTTGCAACATAACCGGTCCCTGCGTCCATTGCTGCATTTTATATACTTCGATCCCCTTATAGTTTGTCATCAGCGGCTCCTCGATCTTGACCTTCCAGTTAGCCATGTCCTGTTCGGTGATAAGGCCGCCCTGCTCCTGGCAGCCGCGGGCGATCTCCCCGGCAATATCCCCCTTGTAGAACCGGTCGTAGGCCGCATAAATGGCTTCCTTGCGGTTTTTACCGCTTTTCAATGCGAGTTGCTCGGTATCTACCAGTTTTTGCAATGTCGCCAGCAGATCTTTCTGAACGAATATCTCTCCTGCGTCCGGCGCTTCCCGTTTCCGGCCCAGGTGGGGAAGGAACACCTTGGTTGAGTAAGGCCATTTTTTAATCTGGTCTTTACCCTTTTCGATGGAATTAGCCGTTTGCGCTTCGATCGGGTAACCTTCGGCCATTTGCATCGCCGGAGCGAGGACTTCTTTCAGGCTCATTGTACCGTATTCGGCCAGCATGGTCATCAGGCCTCCGGGCGTTCCTGGTGTAGTAGCAGCCAGCGGTCCGTATTCGGGCGGGTATTTCATGGCCTTCTTCTTGAAAAAATCGGCCGTGGCGCCAGTCGGGGCGACGCCCATCGCATTGATAGCGATCACCTTTTTGGTTTTGGGATTATAAATCAATGCCTGCGTTTCACCTCCCCAGCTTAATACATCCCACATCGTGCAGGTGGCCGCGAGCATGGCGCAGGACGCATCGACAGCGTTACCACCTTTGCTGAAAATCATGGTCCCCGCTGTTGCAGCCAGCGGTTTGCCGGTAATTCCCATCCAATGCTTGCCATGCAGCGGCGGTTTTTGGGTGGTTACCGGAAAATTGTTGAAAGACTGTGAAAAGGCCGCGAAGCTACCAAACAGCAGTCCAAGCGTTGAGCGTAAAAGGAGTTTTGGTTTCATAAAACGTGGTTAGGAATTTCAAGCTATCGGTCCATCGCGAATCGCATTTCCTTCGAAATGCCGCAGCCCGATACCCGAAGATACGAAATAACCACGTCAGACAGACCTTAAAAGTAGCCCCTCATCATTTTGTTAGTCGGATATCCCTATACGTCTCAACCCAATCAAAACAAGGTTGCCTGTACAAATGCCTGATCCGGCAAACCCAGTAACGGCATCCGTGCGATTTCCCGGCATTTGGAGCCGCTGATGAGGGATCGTTTGAGCAGGATCATTTCGGTAACACGGAATGACGAACGGAACTTCTTGTTCATCCATTCTCTCGCGGCGCTGTTTACCTGCATCGGGGTCATTCTACGGGCGACTGTGACGTGGGGATCCGTACAGAACCTGAATTCGCCGGAAGCCCATTTGGAAAGGTGGTCCAACGTTTCGCTTTTAAGTGTTTTGACCAGCCCGTTGATACGCTGTGATGAGTCCTCTTCCAGATCTACATAAAAGGTGCCGCCTTCGTATTTATTAAAACCATCCAGTTCGATGCGGAATGGCGCCATGTGCCGCGCTACCTTTTCAAATCCCTGAACAACCCGTTCGAGTTTGTATTCGTGGATAATGCAGTTGAAAAGCGTCAGGTGAGGGCGGAGATTAGCCGCCTGCTCGCAGCCATAGGCTTTTTGAAAATACTGTTTGACGCTCCCGATCGCGGCTTCTGTTACCGGATCACAGGAAAAAACCAGGAGATACTCATAGAGATGCTCCCGGATGTTCCTGATCGTACTCAAATCGTTGTTGTTGAAGTGAATAGATTTCATGTTGATGAAGTGTAATAAAATTTTTGTACTAAAAATTTCATTGGTAAAAATAATAAAGATATTTTAAATACCAAACTATTGATTTTAAAAATATCAACATTTTTATTACAAATGCCGTTTCTTGAATTCTGACGGATTTTCGCCGACAGTTTTCCTGAAAAGTTTATTGAAGTAGGAGAGGCTTTCGAACCCGACAGCGAAGCATGTTTCTGAAACTGAGCGGTCCTGCAGTAAGAGGTTCTTGGCCTGATTGACCCGGTATTGGTTCACGAAATCGGTGAACGTCATGCGTGCATTGGCTTTGAAAAACCGGCAGAATGCAGGCGTTGTCAGGTTGACGGCCGCCGCAACTTCATTCACATCGGGTGTGCGGTCGAAGCGGGCTTCCACATAAGCATATACCTGTTGCATACGCATTTGCTCCTTATGGAAAGATTTGCTGCCGACGGGTTTGGGATTCAATACGATGGCTTCGGCCGACTCTGCCATGATTTTCAGAATGCTTAGAAGAGCCAGTAACTGTTCGAAAGGAGGTAACGCGGGTATTTGTTTCAGTTTTTGTCCCACCACACGCTTGGTGTCACCGGAGAATGACAGACCGTGATGCGACTGTTCGAACAGCTGCCGGATGCTTTGCAGCTCGGGCGCGAGCAGGAAGTCTTTTCCCAGGAAATCTTCCCGCATTTGGATGATAACCTGCTCGCACCGGGTACGCACGCCGTAGTCGAAATTGAGGTGGGGAATATTCGGGCCGATAAAAACGAGGTCGCTCCCCTCGTACACCGATGTATGCGCCCCCACGTGACGCGTCCCACCCGAACCTTCTACGTACACAATTTCATATTCGGGGTGCAGGTGCCAGAGAAAGGTGTCGTTCAGACCGGGTGTAAGCAGGATCTTGAATGAACTTCCCTGATCGGGCTGAATAGCTTCGCGGATGATTTTCATCTGGACTAGGGTATAGTTGTTCCTGATTTGCCCGGGTTCGCCTTTGGTAGGCTATATTTTATCAATGCAGAGCAAAAATAGGTAATTGCAGCGGTAGTCAGAGTATTGATGGTGCATTAGTTTTGTTTTATTCAATCATGAAAAAATATTATTGATATGGAAACGAAAACAATGGCTACCATGGCACCTGCCAATGCGCACACCGATATTCCGGGAAATCCTTCGACTGCAAAGTCGAGCAATGTCAGGCTTAATGACCGGAGCAATGGTAAACCGCTTCGTTTGCTGACAGAGGAAGATTGGGATTTCTGGATAACCAATGGCTATATCGTCATCAAGGATGCCGTTCCGAAAGAGCAGGTCAAAAGACTGGCGGATTTTCTCTGGGAATTTGAGGAAAAGGACCCGAATGATCCCGAAACCTGGTACGCGCCTCCCCGGGCCGAGATGAAGATGAAAGAACTCACCAATACGGGGATGGTGGAGGTATATAACCATCAGTACCTGTGGGATAACCGCCAGTTCCCGAAGGTGCATGAGGCATTTACCGACATTTGGGGCACCGAAAAACTCTGGGTAACCATCGATCGTGCTAACCTAAACCTGCCGCTCCGGCCCGGATTTGAGTACAAAGGTTTCATTCACTGGGATTATGACCCCGAAACCAAACCGCAGAATGTGCAGGGCGTGCTGGCCCTGGCCGATCAGGACGATGAGAATATGGGCGGGTTTCAATGTGTGCCGGAGCTCTTCAGGACCTATGATACATGGAAACTGACACAGCCCGGGGATCGGAACCATTTTCAGCCGGATGTGACCGGGTTTGAAATTGTGAAGGTAAAAATGAATGCCGGCGATCTGCTGATATTCAACAGCTCCCAGCCGCACGGCATTCGGGCCAACCGCAGCAAGGACAAAGTCCGCCTTGCCCAATACATTGCGATGATGCCGGCTCAGGAAGACGACGAGGCATTGCGGCAATGGCGGATCCGATCCTGGCGGGAACGGGAAGCGCCGCAAGGATATGCCTTTCCGGGCGATCCCAGGAATTGGGAGCAAACGCGCTATCAAACGGCAGAATTGAGCGAACTGGGGCAAAAGCTGCTGGGACTGAAACGTTGGGATTGAGCCTCGGAATAATGTTGCTGAACCGGGTAATAATCTAAAATAGAGTGCGTTTTGATTTTGTAACCGCTAACAAACTTTCTTAACGTAAATCTGAACCCCTATGAAAGCGACTCTGCTCACGCTTGCATGCTTGTCGTGCGCCATGACGAATGGATTTACCCAAACAATTTACCGCGTTTCCGAGACGGCCGGCGAGTTTCTTGTCAGGGCACCGGATGCCCGGGCGGGTGGGATGGGCCATGCGGGAACAGCTACCAGCGGCGATGCAAATTCGGCATTCTGGAACGTGGGCAAGCTCACCGACGCCCCCGGAAATTTTGGCGCCTCGGCGACCTATTCGCCGTGGATGCCTTACATTATGAACAACGTCTGGTTGGGTTACGCGACCGGTTATAAGAAGCTGGGGAAGGGGCAGGTGGTGGGAGCTTCGGTCCAATATTTCAACGAACCAGTGATGATTTCGGTGCCTACACTATCTTCCGGCGAAGATATCGCACTCAGCGGATCGTATGCCAAACAACTGGGAGGCCATTTCTCAGCGGGCGTGACGCTCAAATATGTATCGTCGAATCTAGGAGGAAATGTTATTGTATCGGGGAATACCTTGAAACCAGCCCGAGCTGTGGCAGGTGACATCGGGTTTTATTACAAGAGCCACTCATCGGATGTGGACGGGCATGAAAACATGACTTGGACGGCGGGTGCCACACTTGTGAATATAGGTCCGAAGATGAGTTACGGAGCAGGTTATGAGTACTTTTTACCGACTACGTTGAGACTGGGAGGAGGCTTATCGTATACGGCCAATGGGCAACACAAGCTGAACGTGACCGCGGAAGCAGGGAAACTGCTGGTACCCACTCCTGTGCCGGGCCGGAATGTGAACCAGAAACCTTATCTGGAAGGCATTTTACAATCCTTCTCGGACGCGCCGGGTGGTTTTAAGGAAGAAATGCAGGAAATTGTAGTTTCGATGGGGGCGGAATACTGGTACCGAAACCGGTTCGCGCTCCGGGGCGGTTACCATGCCGAAAACAAGGAAAAAGGCAACCGCAAGTTCTTCACGACCGGTGCCGGCGTACGCTTCCTGAAACACTACTCGCTCGATTTCGCCTATCTGATCCCAACCGATCCGGGTAGCGCTATGAAGAATATGTACAAGGTGTCGGCTTCGGTCGATTTTTAGCGACGTTTTTACACACCTTTCAATGAATATTCCCGGATCAACAATTCGGCGGGAATGCGTAACAACTGGCTGAATTTCCGGATCATCGATAGTGAGAGGGCCTGTTTGTAATTTAAAACTTTACTGACAGTCCCTTTATCACCATATACCTGGGCCAGGTCGGCCGGCTTGTAGCCGAAATCTTCCATTCTTATCTTGATGACCTCAACCGGATCGATTTCGACATCAAAGTCATGCAGAGACTCATACTGACTGATTAGATGAACAAGAAGCATTTTTTCTCTATGCTCCTCAGAGCCTTTTGCGGAATATTTTACCTCATCGTAGCGACTCAGTGCTTTCTCGTATTCTTCTTCGGTTTCAATCAAATACCATTGTATCTTTTCCATTGCTCAGATTGTTTCTGCGTTAATATGATCATACTCTGAATGTGTTCCAACGAATCGTACTTCAACTGTCGAATCTTCGTAATCAACTTCAACTATCAAACGGTATTTATTCCCGCTGATCTTGAATCTGGCCCTGTTCCCTTTAATTAATTTGGCTGTCGGGAAATCAGACAGTATGTCTGCGTTTCGCTTCCATTCAGCATCCCTTACTATTTGTTTCCAAACCGCCATGCTTCTGGTTGCATCAGCGTGCTTTCGGACAAAGCGTTTTAGTAACAATCTTCGCGTAATTGTCATGATGCAGCTATGTGTTTATTCGAAGCTGCACCCCCCGCGTAATTTGTGTTACAAAATAAAACAAAAGTTGGTAATTTACCAACTTTTCCGGCCAGCATTTGCAGCACACCGCCGAATTCCATTTTCAATAATATTTCTTGAAAGTCGATTTGCCGTAATCCAATGACCGAGCGGCAGAAACAAACTTTCATCAGTTCAAACATGCATTCTGTCAGTTGAAACATGCTTTCCGGCATCAGGGAAGGAATGGGCTTCGGTGATGGCTGTTGAAATGAGAATTTTGTACTGCTATGAGGTACTTGCTGCTCGTTTTAATGGCTCTTTCACTGTGTGTTACGCATTCGTTAGCGCAAGCCGAATGGAGGCGTGTGGCTACTCGTGACGGGATCAAAGTGTACGCCAAAGCAGTGCCCGATTCGAAGATCAAAGCGATGAAGGCGGAATGTGTGCTGGATGCGGGCCTAGAAGAGGTAATAGGGTTACTGCTGGACGTCAGGGCCGCCGAGCGATGGGTATGCCACACTAAATCGTGCAGGCTCATCAAAAGAGTTTCCGACACCGAGTTGTTTTATCACACCGAGGTAAGTTTACCCTGGCCGTTGGATAACCGGGATTTTGTGACGCATTTGAGAGTGATAAGGGGTGAAAACACGCCTGTCGTTACCATTGAAGCACCGGCAGTACCGGGTGTTATGCCGGTGCGGGGAGGCATTGTGCGCATCAGCACTTCCATAAATCGTTGGACGCTGCACCCATTGCCGGATGCCAGGGTACGGGTCGAATACACGCTGCAGGTTGACCCGGGCGGTCACATACCTGCCCATGTTGTCAATATGTTCGCTTGCCGGGCACCGATCGAGACGTTTCAAAATATGCGGAAGGTGTTAGCGGAGCGGAAGGGCGATTAGTGACCATGGTCGGCGGTCAGTGCGGCGCAAGCCGCCCCACTTTGGCATACATTTTTTGAGATTTTTTATGATTATTTTTCTAAATTGGCGAAGGTAAATTTCAATGTGTTTTTGTGCATTGAAACTAAGGTTCTGAAATTCAAAGCAAAATATATAATCATGGGAAAAGGAAAAGATCTTTTCGGACACTACAATGATCTCGCCAAGGAAAAGGGCCCGGGTAGCGAAGAAAGTAAATATGCCGGCGTTCTTTTCCAGTCGCTTCTGATGCTTGGCGAGCGCCGTACTTTCGAGCTGCTCGAAGAGGCGGACGAGAAAGGCAAGAAGCTGAAATTGGAGTATAATACCAATGCAAAAGCCAGCTCGGCATGCCCGTGTGGCGTTACATTGACGTAGATTCAGAGGTAAAACATTCAGTAAAGACCTGGCGGAAAGAGACGAATCCGCCAGGTCTTGTCATATCATAGTACCGGCAGTTCATCAATTATTTCCGGTGTTTGGTACATCTGGCTCTCATTTCGCGCTTATTCCCGTAAATTGTAGGTTGTATCGCCTGTTGCCCGCATGATCGCCCAGCCTCATTCTGATCCGGATTTTGCTTCTTCGCCTGCGAGGGCGCATTGGTTTTTCAGGTATAAGCTCTATCATATTCCTTTCTGGATCGTTTACCACTATATATGGTGGGTGGTGGCGTTGGGGAATCCCGTCAAGGTGGTGGAAGCGCTGTTTACGGCCTCGGTGATCAAATTCCTGTTTTACGTGGTATGGCAGGCGCTGGCCGTTTATTTCAACCTGTACGTCCTCGTTCCTCGCTATCTGGAAAAGGGCAGGTATGTATTATTTCTGGTATTCTTGTTGCTGACGATCCTTGCAACCGCAGCCTTGATCGTGCCCGGCTATTACATTGTGGCGTGGGCTTCCGGGAAGACGGTGGAGGAGTTCTTCGGACCAGGTAACTATGCGTTTTTTCACATGATGCTTGGCGGCCCGTTGTCGTCGACGGTGGCGGCGATGACATTTGCGATGAGTATCAAACTAGCCAAAAACTGGCTCCAAACGCAGCGGAGGCAGCAAATGCTGGAAAAGGAGAAACTGGAAACAGAGCTGAACTTTTTGAAATACCAGTTTAACCCGCATTTCCTTTTTAACAGTATCAACTCGATCTTTTTTCTGATCCATAAAAACCCCGACATGGCGTCGGCGTCGCTGGCAAAGTTTTCGGAATTGCTGCGGCACCAGTTATATGAATGTAACGACCACCAGATTCCGTTGAGCAAGGAAATTGCCTATCTTGAGAATTTCATCGGGTTGGAAAAGCTGCGCCAGAACGACAACCTCGAAGTCGTTTTCGACGTGCAGGAACAGATTGATGGCCAGCCGGGCATTGCGCCGTTTATCCTTATGACTTTTATGGAGAACGCATTCAAGCACGTTTCCAGGCACCGGGAAGCACCCAACTGGATCCGAGGCGAATTGCAGTTCGATGCTGCGAGGCTGGTATTTAACCTCAGCAACAGCATTTCCGAAGAGGAAAATGACGAAGTGGTTAATTATGGCGGCATTGGTTTGAAAAATGTGCGGCGGCGGCTGGACCTGATATACCCAGGAAAATACAGGCTGGATACCTGGCGCGATACGGACCGGTTTATCGTTCGTTTTGAGGTGGAGCTTGAAACGCTGGCAATGACTGAAATGTCTCAAATGTCTTTAAATCAGGTTGGATAGATGATTAACTGCGTGATAATCGACGATGAGCCGCTGGCGCGGGAAGGACTGGCGGATTATGTGAAGGAAGTGGATTTTCTGAAACTGACGGGTGTTTGTGAAAACCCGGTCGAGCTTCTGAGCCTGATGGACCGGGAGCCGGTCGATCTGATTTTTCTGGATATTCAAATGCCTAAAATGAGCGGTATCGACTTCCTCAAAAGCGTGCAGAACCCGCCCATGGCCATTATTACCACCGCCTATCCAAGTTATGCGCTCGAAGGTTTTCAGCTCAATGTGATGGATTATCTGCTGAAACCGATCACTTTCGAGCGATTTTTCAAGTCGGCAGGCAAAGCCAGGGATTATCACAAGCTGCTAACCCAATCCTCAGCTTCGAAGACCGGTGAGGATTATTTTTTCATCAAATGCGGCAGCAAATACGAGAAGATTTTCTTCGACGATATTCTGTATATCGAAGGTCTGCAGAACTACGTCACGATTCACACAAGCAAAGGCAAGTACATTACGCTGCTCAATCTCAAACACCTCGAACAAAACCTTGATAGCCGGCATTTCATCCGCATTCACAAGTCTTACATTGTCTCGATTGGTAAAATTGAAGGGATCGACGGGAATGAGATCTTTATTCAAACCCACCGCATTCCGATCAGCCGTAACTACCGCGAGCAGGTCATCGAGCAGGTGGTGAACCGCAGGTTAATGGATAAGAACCGATAGCTCACACCGAAGCGGTGCGAGAAAACCTGCTATCAAAAGGGACAAAAAACTTTTGATCCGCGTTAACTTTGCAGGTGGCGTTGAAGGTGCTCCGAATCAATGTAATACAATGGAATTGAGTTCATATAAAGTAAAAAAATCCCAAAGGGTAGTAGCGGTAATACTCGCGGCTGCGGCAACCGGCGTTTTTTCAGCATTAGTGGCCGATACGCTCAAAGTTATCACAGAGCATTACGAGGAAGCATTCCTGGAAAACCTGCGGCATAATCGTTACCTGATATTCATTATTCCCTTGATTGGCCTCACGACCATCCATTTACTACGCTATTTTCTCTTCCATAATAAAGCGAATAAGGGCATCAAGGAGGTGCTGGACACGATTAATAAAAATGCCCATACCTTGCCGGCTTACAAGATTCCTTCGCACTATTTCAATGGCCTGTTAACGGTAATTTTCGGAGGTTCTACGGGGATAGAGGTGTCCACCGTCGTGTCGACCGCGGCCATCGGCGCATTGTCGAGCCGAAAAGTGAGCTACCTGCGCAAGTACCGCACGGACCTTGTGTGCGCGGGCCTGGCCGCGGGCGTGACGGCCCTTTTTAATGCGCCGGTGGCAGGTTTTCTATTTGCATTTGAAGTATTTACAAGAAGAAAAAGCAAACTGCATACAGCAGCCGTGATTACCGCGGTTCTCTCATCTTACCTGATTACCCGGTTCTTCTTTTATAAACAGGTATTCCATTTCAGCGTGACCAACTGGCGCACGGAAGCATTGCCTTACATGGCTTTGCTGGGCGTACTGGCCGGGCTCAATTCGGTTTATCTTACCAAATGCGTACTGTTTTTTAAAAAATTCTTTGGTTCGCTGCAAAACGACTACATCCGTATTATTGGCGGCTCGCTGCTGATTTCCACAATGATTTTCTTCGTGCCCAATCTGTACGGAGAAGGGTATGAAGGCATTAAGCACGTTTTCCGGCATGCCGACGCACCTACATTAGCCGTGGTATTGCCTTTGCTGGCCGTATTGTTATTGAAGCCGGTCGCAACGTCGGTAACACTTGGCGCAGGTGGCGATGGGGGTGTTTTTGCACCGAGCCTCTTTATCGGCGCATTCCTGGGGTTGATTGTCTGTGTGGTATTAAACCACTTCTTCGGCCTCGGCCTGATTCCCGTCAATTTCGTGCTGATAGGCATGGCAGCGGTGCTCAGCGGAAGTATCCACGCGCCATTTACCTCGATTTTTCTCGTATGCGCGTTGGCGGATAACTACATTCTCTTCATCCCGATTGTGGTCGCAAGCCTCGTTTCCAAATGGGTGGCCGCAGCGATTTTTCCATATTCGGTTTATACGTATCAGGTCAAACGTGCTACTGCCCCCGCGGCTACTTTTCCTCAATCACGGCCATAACCAGCGTGGCGGCATTGTGTGCGGCGACGTTGTAAAACTGGTCCATATCTGCTTTGGCTTTGCCGTCGGCTTTGTCACTCAGGCTACGGATGATCAGGAACGGCGTATTCCGCTGGTAGCAGGTTTGTGCGATGGCGGCGCCTTCCATTTCGGTAGCGGCCGCATTCAGGTCTTTCAGTAACCGCTGCGTGGTTTTTTGGGAGGAAACAAACTGGTCGCCCGTGACGATAATGCCTTTTTTTACAGCCGGTACAAAGCTGCCGTTGTCGCGTTCCACCTTTGCCAGTTTCAGGTTTTTAGAAACCGAAAGCGCTTTGGAGATCAGCGCGGAATCACAGTGGAATTTCAATGGGTTCTCTTTTTGGGTAAAGGGGTTTTTCGTAGCCCAGTAGTGCATTCCGGCATCGTCGACCTGCCCGAAATCGTGGTAAGCAACCTGCGTCCCGATCACCAGGTCGCCGGGCGCCAATGCGGGGTCGACACCGCCTGCAATTCCTGAGAACACGATCTCGCGCGGTTTGAAATGCTGGATCATCATCACGGTCGTAATGGCGGCATTCACCTTCCCGACGCCCGTTTCCGCGAGTACCACGCGTCTGCCGCGGAGTTCGCCGGTAATGAACCGGATCTGGCTGATAATAGTATCTTTTTTCTGCGTCATCTCGCTTTCCAGCAATACCAGTTCAGGCGGAAATGCGCCGAGAATACCGGTAATACTTTGGGATTTTACAGAAGAAACGAGGAGTAGAAAGAGGAATGTGAGTAGTGAATTTTTCTTCATGTTGAGTTTAAAAAATCAGCGCCAGAATGGCGAAAATATCAATGATAATAAGGGCTAAACTAATGTCACGGGCCCGCCCTGTAAGCAACTTAAGGGCCGTCCAACTGAGAAATCCCCATATAATGCCCTGGGTAATGGAGTAGGTAAATGGAATGAGCACCATGGCCAGGAATGCCGGAAAGGCCTCCGAAAGGTCGTTCCAGCTGATGCGGATCACGGGTTTCATCATAAAAACCCCCACGAGTACCAATGCAGGTGCCGTGGCAATGGCAGGTACGGCGCTCAGCAGCGGCGAAAGAAACAAAAACGGCAGGAACAAAATAGCACCGGTAACGGCGGTAAGACCGGTTTTGCCACCCTGCTCGATGCCTACGGCCGATTCGATGTAGGCGGTGCCCGGGCTGCTTCCCGTGAGCCCTGCGATGGTGGTGGAAATGGCGTCCACCATCAGCGAGCGGCGGATATTGCGCGGTTCGCCATTTTCATCGAGCAGGTTGGAGGCTTCGGCCAGCCCGACGAACGTGGAAAGGCTGTCGAACATGTCGGTAAATACAAATGCAAGAATGATCGGCGCCAGGCTCCATTTCAGTGAATTGACGAAATCGAGCTGAAAAAGCAGGCTGAAATCGGGCTTCGACGCAATGTGATCGATGGTAATGACCGTTTCCGGTCCGCCCCACCACCGGCCGATCGGCCAGGCGAGCAGGCTCGTGACCACGATGCCGATCAGAATGCTGCCTTTGACATTGCGGATCAGCAATATGACCGTCACGAGCAGTCCCGCAATGAATGTGAGCGTCGGCGCATTGAGATTCCCCAGACTGATCATCGTCGCCGGATTAGGTACGATGAATTTGGCATTGGCGAAACCAATGAGCGTGATAAACAGCCCGATCCCCGCCGCGATGCCGAAACGCAACGGTTTTGGGATAGCCTTGACAATGTAGGAGCGGATATTGAATGCGGATAAAATCAGAAAGAATACCCCGGACCAGAATACCGTTCCGAGCGCCACTTGCCAGGAGAGCCCGTCGGTAAGGACAGCGGTGTAGGTAAAAAATGCATTGAGGCCCATTCCCGGCGCGACCAGGATAGGGTTGTTGGCATACAGGCCCATCATCAGGCTGCTGAAAAATGACACCAGAATTGTGGCCGTGAGTACTGCCGGGAACGGCATGCCCGTTTGGCTGAGGATCGACGGATTGACGACGATGATATACGCCGTTGCCAGGAATGAGGAAATCCCTGCCAGGATTTCGGTGGAGATCTGCTCTTTGCGAAGCCCGGAGAATAAGGTCATATCGTTCAGGTTTATTTCAAATATATTGATTTAAATTCAATGGGGAGGCTTTTTCATCGGCTGTAAGGGATACAGGGCCGAAAATTGGTCATAAGTAATCCAGTAAGTTGCTATTTTGCATTGCTTTAAAAATTGTTCTTTTATCACCTGAACCATACATGCTTAACTTTCCAAAGTACCAGGGCAAACGGTGGGGCATCGCCCTGCTGAGCGGCATTGCCGTGGCGTCCGTGTTGATGACGGGCTATACCTATACCCGCAATACCGCTTCCGACCGCCCCGATTCGCTGCAATTGGCTTCGTTCGTCGAACCCGGGTTCCCTTACATTTCAACCTCGGTCGACGCCCGTAAACTGGGTGGCGGCTTTCCGAAAGACAATCAGGCCGCGCGGACACTCGCATTGCAGCTCGGCGACAGCGCCTATGCCTGCTTCGATACCGATCTGCTACGCTGGTCGGTAGCCTGGACGGGTAAGTTTTTGCCGATGGTGCTGATGGCGCAAGTTTCGTACAAGGATTTTTTCAATAAGAATAACAATATCGCTACTGTGCCCGGCTCGCCCGTGCTTGCGACGGGCGCCTACGCGGGCTGGTCGACGGGCAAGCCGCAATACCGCACCGACCAATCGCTGCCGCCTACCTGGAAGCCGCTTCCCGCCGAGAAAGGACGATATAATGGCGTGTATGTTTACGGCAACCGTTCCATCCTCGATTATTCGGTAGGGAAGGCGCATATTTACGAGCTGCCGGGAAGTGTCCATTTTGAGGGCGGTGTGGCGTTTACCCGCGCCATCCAGGCCAGCGATGTTTCGGCTGACCTGTTTCTGACTGCGGCTGAAATCGATAATGCTACCGGAAGCGAGGTAAAAGGCCGCATTGCTTACGTGTACCAGGGCGCAGGCAAGGATACCGTCACCGCAGTGGCGGTTTTGGGCAAAGGCAAATCGAACTGGCAGCCCGGTGTGGAAGAAGGAAAATATCTGACTGTGAATGTGCCGGCATCCGGTGAAGCGACTGTTGCTATCTGGAAAGGGCTATCCAAGGATAAAAAGGCATTTGAAAAGTTTGTCAAAACCAAACATACACCACTGCCGGATTTCAAAAAAGGCGGACCGGCATTATGGAAGGAAACGGTGGTGACGCAAGGAAAGCTCGCGCCCGACACCGCGGCATTCGTGACGGATCAGCTTACCTTGCCATTGCATAACCCGTGGAAAAGAAATGTGCGCGTGGCTGATGTGGCTTTTTTTAAGGATGGGAGAGCTGCTGTTGTTACTTTCGAGGGGGATGTCTGGACGGTTGAGGGCATTGATAAAAACCTCCAGAACCTGAAATGGCGGCGCTTCGCCTCAGGCCTCCACGAGCCGATGAGCATCGAGATCGTGAAGGAGAATGTTTATGTTTTTGACAGAAACGGTATCGTGCATTTCCACGACCTGAACAACGACGGTGTAGCCGATTATTATGAGAACTTTTCGAATGTCATGGGACAATCGGCCGAATCGCGCGAGTGGGCGGGGGACCTCGTGACTGCGCCCGATGGCAGTTTTTATATTGCCAAAGGCGGCAGTCTGAGCAATGGGCCTGGTATGACCAAAGTTACCGGCAAAGGTTTCCGCGCAGGTTCGGACCAGAACGGGACTGTTATGAGAATTTCGCTGGACGGGCGCAGCGCCGAAGTAGTGGCGACCGGTTTACGCGGCCCCTATTTGGGAATGCACCCTACCAAAGGCATCCTCACCGCCTCCGACCAGCAGGGGAATTTTGTGCCTTCTACCCCGATTTTCGTTATCCACCAGGGCGACTATTTCGGTGTAGAACCCACATTGCACCGTAAAGACAACCCTGCGGTGACCCCGCCATTGACCTGGATCCCTCACAGCGTCGACCGTTCGGCGATCAGCCAGGTATGGGCTATGAGTTCCAAAATGGGCCCGTTGAACGGCGATCTTATCCACTTCTCGTTCGGTCGGCCGGGCTTGTTCCGTGTGTTGATCGATAGTACTACCAGTGTGGTTCAAGGCGGTGTTTCAGTCATTAATGCCAACTATCCGGCGCCTACTTCGAAAGGGGCGATGAACCCGGTAGATGAGCAGCTGTATGTGGCTGGTTTCAACCTTTGGGGGTCCAGTTCAAACGGTATCAGTGCGTTGCTCCGGCTACGGTATACCGGCAAGCCGAGCTATTTGCCCAACCATTTCCGGGCGGGTAAGCAAGGCATCGTATTGCGTTTTGATTCGCCGCTGGATAAAACTGCTGCGGACGATCCGAAGAATTTTGAAGTTAAGAGGTGGAATTACAAGCGCACCGAGGAATATGGTTCGGGGCATTTCAAGCCCGACGGCTCAACAGGGCAGGAAATCATGCATGTGGCGGCTTCTTACCTGTCGGCCGATCGTAAAAGCGTGTTACTACTTGTGCCCGAAATGACCGAGATCATGCAAATGGAAGTATCCTACCATTTGCAGGCTGCCGACGGCAAAAAAGTGAACGACCAGTTTTGGTTTACCGTAAACCAATCGACAGATGTGGATTTGAAAGGTTTTGACGGCGTCGATCTCGCATTGCTGAATGCAAAACGCCCCGAAACAGCAACGGTAGCCGTGGCCGAAACGGCAGCTTCGGCAGAGAAAGGTAAGGAGATATTCCAGAAGATGGCCTGCGCCGGATGCCATTCCGAGGGTACCCGCACCAAGGGAATGTACGGCCCGCCGTTCCAAAACCTGTATAAATCGGAGCGGACTTTTGACGATGGCACGAAGGTAATTGCCGACGAGGCGTACTTGCGCGAATCGATCCTGACGCCTTCGAAACGTATTATCAAAGGTTATAATGAAGAAATGCCGTCGTTTGTAGGCGTGCTTTCGGATAATGATATCGAATCGGTGATTTTGTTTATCAAATCCCTTTCGGGGAAATAGCGGGTGCTATGAAATTTCATCGAGACTGAATGGAAGCCGGCGGATGCGTCGGCCCGTGAGGTCGAAAATGGCATTGGCGAGGGCCGGGGCAAACGGAGGCAGCCCCGGCTCACCCACACCGCCGGGTTTCTCGTCGTTTTCCATAATGTGTACTTCAATAGGCGGGATGTCGGCAATGCGTGGCATAGGGTAGGTGTCGAAATTCTGCTGAACAGCCTTCCCGTCCTCGAACGTTGTTGCATGAAGCGTAGCAGCACCTAACGCCATCACAATACTGCCTTCTACCTGCGCCCGGATAATGTCGGGGTTGACGTACCACCCGCAGTCCATCAATGCAATCACTTTCTCAATCCTGACTTTCCCTTCCGCATTTCGCGTTATTTTCACCGCGTGGCCGCAGATGCCGGTGAAGCATTCCGTAAATGCGGCACCCCAGCCCTGGTTTTTCCCGTGGGATTGCCAGTTGGTCAATTCCGACATCCGGTCGATCAGTGCCTGGTAGCGTGGGTCGGGCAAATGCTCCCGTCGGAATGCCAGCGGATCTTTGCCGGCCAGGCGGGCCAATTCATCGATAAAACTCTCGCATGCGAACCCGTGCGTGGACGCGTATACGGATCGCCACCACATTACGGGTATGGGCGAGTGTGTACCAGCGCCCCCGAAGCTGTAATGCGGGATTCCCTTCCGGTATGGGTGTAGTAATCCTTCGAAATCGCCTGTGTTATAGCCTGCCGCTTCCGGAATGCCCGGTGGCGTCGCCGACCATTCCTGGCCGATCCATTGGGTTGCCGTATTGGCCTGAAAAGCATGGATACGACCTTGGGTATCCAGGCCTCCTTTCAAAGTATAAAACGCGCCGGGGCGGAAAGGACCGGCGGTCATATCGTCTTCGCGCGTCCAGACTACCTGCACGGGTGATTGTATTTCTTTGGAAATGAATGCGGCCTCGTAGGGGTAATCGGGAAAAGCTTTCCTGCCAAAGCCGCCGCCGAGGAAGGTCATATGCACGGCAACGCGCTCAATGGGGACGTTAAATCGTTGGCTTAAATCGGCTTGTATCCAGTTTGCCTCCTGTATCGGTCCCCATATCTCGATGGCATCGGCGCGAACGTCGGCCGTGCAATTGAGGGGTTCCATGCAGCTGTGTGACTGGTAAGGTGTTTCATAGGATGCTTCCAGTTTTTGCCCGCAACGCTCGTATTCGGTTTCGAATTTGGAGTGGCGGCCGATCTTTTGCAGGTTTTCATGCATTTGTTTTTCCAGCGATGCTGTGGCAGGAAGGTCAGAATCAGGATCATTCCAATCCACTTTCAGTACCTTTCGGCCCTGCATAGCTGCCCAAAGCGAGTCCGCGACGACCGCAACGCCTTCAGAATATTGGGAAAACACGGGCCTGTTCACTTTGAAAACATGCGAAACACCCGGCACTTTTCGTGTTTCGGAGTCATCGAAGTTTTTTACCGTTTCCCTGAACCGCTTGCTGCGCTCGATTACGGCATATTTCATTCCCGGCAGTTTTTTGTCCAGTCCGAATATCGCAGATCCGTTTGTTTTCAACGGGATATCCTTTCGTGGTGCGGATTTTCCAATGATTTTATAGTCGGCCCGTTTTTTCAGGTTGACTTCGGCAGGTGGTTTAAGTTTCGCGGCTTTCTCCACCAGCGCTCCGTAGGGCAGTCTCTTTTCGGTTTTTCGGTTAATTACCGTTCCATTTTCGGCATAACATTCATTTTTCGAAACATGCCATTCGGCAGCAGCCGCTTCGATCAGCATCTCCCGTGCGCAGGCGCCTGTATGCAGGAGCCGGGGTGCCCATCCGCGGACAGAAAAACTGCCCTCTTGTGGCTGTGGACCATATTTTTCAGGATTAGCAGGGGCAAAAGCGATCTCGACATCGTCCAGCGATACTTCCAGTTCTTCGGCAAGCATTTGCGGAAATGCCTGAAAGGTTCCCTGACCCATTTCGGAACGGTTGCACATTAGCGTTACTTTGCCAGCGGGATTGATCGAAATCCAGGACAGTAATTCGGTGCCCGGTAAGGTTCCGTCGGTAACGGGATTGATAATTCTCGAAGTCGTGTGCCCGTACGCGGGCAGGTAGGCAGCGAGCGTCAGCGCCGCACCCGAACAGGCGGCCTGACGAAGGAAATTGCGACGGGAAATATCCTGCGGTTTCATAACGTCGATCAATGCGAATAGCCGGCCGCTGTTTTGATCGCCTTGCGAATGCGTGGATACGTTCCGCAGCGGCAGATGTTGCCATTCATGGCGGCATTAATGGCTTCGTCGTCAGGGTCGGCGTTACTTGCGAGCAATGCTACGGCGGACATGATCTGCCCGCTTTGGCAATAGCCGCATTGCGGCACCTGCTCGGCAATCCAGGCGCGCTGCACGGGGTGAGAATTGTCCTCCGAAAGCCCTTCAATAGTTATTACCGGTTGCTCGCCCACCGCTGATACAGGAAAAGAGCAAGAACGAACAGGTGCGCCGCTTAAATGCACCGTGCAAGCCCCGCATTGTGCAATTCCGCAGCCATATTTTGTCCCTGTAAGCCCGATCAGGTCACGGATAACCCAGAGCAGCGGCATTTGCTCATCGGCGTCGACAGTATAAGCTTCACCGTTCACAGAAAGCTTGTAGGATGACATAGGCAGTGGGATTGAAGTTTTGGATGCCTCGAATGTAAATCAGGCATTAGCGATCCACAAATCGGATTGACGAGGTGCCGGTTTGGAAGGATGAAATGCGGGTTTTGGATAATTCGTTGGCGCCGATTGGACATTTAATTACGAGTGGGCCGTTACAACCTGATAAATTGGAAGTTGAATAATGACTCATTTACAGGTATTAAGTCGGTGGGCACGGGGAACTTAAATGCGGATTTGGTATCACGAAATTGCTCTTGATAATCAGCTGTTACCGATTGGACATCCGATGCTGTTGTAATAACTACATGAATGCAAATTGAGAAGGAACATAACTCTTCTCGATATGAATGCAGCATTTTATGAAACAGAGTGGTACAGTGAGTGTCTGATGTTTTGGTTTACCAGTACAGGAAAGGAATCGATTATTAAAGTGATATTGTTCAAGCCGACCGAAGAATTCGATGTTTATGAAATAGCATTGGGAGACTTGAATCCGGATGGCTCGATCGACTTAGATGCGAGAAGTGATAATGGTGATACTGAGGAGGTTTTATCTACTGTTGCCAAGGCAGTGCTATTCTTTCTGAGTGATCACATTGAGGCACAGGTAGTGATCGAAGCAAGCAGTGACTCCAGGGCACGTCTTTATCAGATCGCGATAAAAAAGGAAATGACCGATCTTGGCAATTACCTCGTGATATATGGATTTGATAATGAAAATCCAGAAGTTTTGCGGAGTGACAAAAACTACAAAAAATTTGTCATTTCGCTGAAAGAAAACAGGTTAGAGTTTTAATTAAAGATATCCAATCAAATTCAAATGGAAACAAAAATCAGAGACAAAAAGGGGAATGTGCCTGACTGGTTTACCCCGGAAAAATTGGAGGAGTTTCGTCCAGCTATTGAGGCAGCGGCACAAGAGAAGGTGGACCGGTTAGTCGCAGCCTGGACGCCGGAGTTCAGGGCAGCATTGCGTAAACTCAGGGAGCGAAAAACCGCTCCCTGAGAATAAGTATAGTCAATTATCAGGCAACCATGGTGAACAATCTGTTCAGGTCCCAGGAGTTACGGGCACCTGATTCGCTGACCACTTTTTTAAGATTGTTGGCTAGCGACGATTTTTCATCATGCACCATTTCCAGCAAATTACCAAGGTAATCGGGTTTACGGCGGTTGAGGAAAGTGTTGGCTTCGGGTGAATTATGGTAAATGGCGGTGAACCCTTTTCCGTGGCGCTCGATGAGCCCCCAGGTTACGAGTGCGTCGAGGAAGTCGAGGGAACTGTGGCTTTGGAGGCCCAATTTCTGACGGATTTCGGATACAAACAACGGGCCGGCAGCAAGCTCGGTGAAGAGGCCCAGCCTGATAGCCGTCAGCAATGGCTTCGCGGACCAGAACCCTGTTCCGATCCGGATAATGTTCATGGGAGTGATTTCCTGCTCTTGTTCAATTTCAATTGTACTCATGGCTAAATGAAGTTAATGTTCCGGAGGATGTACCCTCCAACTGATTGAAACATGCTCTAAATTAGTGTTGAAGATTCAACAAACAGAACGCCAATGTGATGAACTGCCCAAACCAGGGGCTAAACCGGTCCAAATTTGGTGTGGTCTGTTTCCCCGTTAACGTCCATTTCGCAGAAATCTGTCAATTAGTTGCAGGAAATTTGATTTTAAATACTTTAAACATGAATTCGGCTGCGCACAAACTACAACAAAAACGAAGGCCCGGCCAACGCATGGGAACCTGCATTGGCCGGGCCTTCGTTTACAATTTTCGCATGCTATCTATCGTCGGTGTAAGTAGCGTTGATCGGCAAATAGAAAGCCTCCGAGCGGTCTCTGACAAGCGCGTAGTTGTTCGGTGGGTCCGCAAGTTTTTGGTAGGTAGCGGGATTTTGAATGGATACCATCTGTGGTCCGGGATCCAATAAGCCGTCCGACGTATAGTAGGTCAGTCGAGTAAACACGAGACTTGTCTCACCCACTGCTATGTTCAAGAGAGGCCCGGGATTATAGTACTTGTTTGGCCATAGCAAGCTGGGATCGTCTGGTTCACCACCGATGACTGTTTCGCTGATCCAGTAACCACCTGGGGCAGGAAAGGCCGGTGGGGCGATCCGTTTTACATGCAGCCTGATTTTATATTGCAGCGTCGCAGTAGTCGTGCTGTTCCGGACATACGAGAAGGCCATGGTGGTTAGCAAATGTACATCGTGATTGGCGGGTGTCAATGTGGCGTAAACATCGGTGTTGGAGCTTACTTTCATGAAATCGATCTGAGTAATCTCAAATTCGCACGGATAGAGCCTTGGAGTTCCATTTACTCGTAAACAATTCGATTGTTCGGGCTCTCCTGGATTGACGTGGTCCGTGCAGGAGAAGGCAACTGCCATGATCAGCATGGAGAGGCCTGCAAGGGTTTTTCGTAGAGTCATTTCATTGCGACGTTAAAAATGGTGAGCGTATGGTGTTGAAAAACAGCGTTTTGTTACCAATGATACACCTAATTTGTAACTTTTTCACTAAAAAAATGGAGAATTTATTTCGTGCTCCATGATTGTATGCGCAATTACAAGTATCCATTAATAGATATATGTAATCCTGCGATTATCAGTAAATTATGAAATAATAAAAATCCCCTCCTCCAAATGGAAGAGGGGATCTACGATGTAAAGATGGTAATGTCAGAAACTGTACCGCAAGCCAATCTGCACCTGGTACGGATTACCAGATGGCGTTACTACACCTGCGGTATTCACGCGGTATACAAACTGATTTTTCGATCTGTCGAATGCCGCAACCGCTGGCTTGCCGTTGGCAGCAGGGATACCCAATGCGTAAAGTGCTTGCGTACCCAGCGACTTGTTGCGGCCCCAATCCTTGTTCAGGAAGTTGGCAAAGTTGAAGACATCGGCAGAAACTTCAATGGCGTGCGTGCCTGCGATTCTGATACGTTTCGATGCACGAACGTCGAATACACCATAAAAGCCGTTGATACCACCATTTCTTTCAGCGATTTTACCTGAATTCTTGATGATGTAGTCTTTTATGCTCTGACTTGCGTCCTTGTTGTCGAGAATGGCTTGAAGACCAGTGCGCACGTTTTCAGGTACGCTCGGATCATTCCTGTCGAAAACAAAAGCGAGGTCGTTGGTACCTACAAAGTCGCCATTAGTGTTACCACCGGAGAGCAAGGTGTAGCGGGTACCGCCGATACCTGAGTAGCGAACGCCTACATTGATTCCCCAGAAGCTGGGCAGCGAGCCGTAGAATACGATTTTGTGACGGAACTGATTGTCAGAATAGGACATCAGGCTCAGGTTGCGCGGGTCGTCCCTTACCGGGAGTGAAAGGGTGGCGCTGTTCGCTACGTTACCGTTGAAAGAGGTGTTGTCTTTTACGTCGTTATAGGTGTAGCTCAAAGTGATTTCTCCGTCGCGGAAGTACTGATATTTCACATCTGCTACCACTGAGAATGCATTCACTTTGCCTTCGCTGTTCAGTTCCAGCACGCGGCCGAACTGGGTCGATTTGCGTCCCAGCAACCAGTCACCGGCACCGTTGGTCGGCATTTTGTCGCCTCCCGGCACAAATACGCCACGGTTACCTTCGTTAGCCAGGCGGAAGAACGGCTCGTCGACCATGTTTCTGTCCACGTACATATAGTTGTTGCGGCCCAGGCTCATGTAACCCGCGATACCCACTTTCAGTTTGTCCGTCAGGTACTTATTGTAAGAAATGTTGGCCTTGTAAATGATAGGCACGCGGGCATCTTTAGCATTGGTATTGATCGTCGGCAACTGGAATTGCGACAAAGTCGGAATGCTGTTATAGTTGGCGTGGTAAGCCGCGAAATCGGGGGTAGGGATATTCGGGCTGCGTACATCGACGGTCGCAAGGTGTTTTCCGTCGAATGTCAGGTTGTTGATTACCACGTAGTTGTTGATATCCGAAGCGAACACACCGGCGCCCAGGCGGAAAATGTCGGTATGCTTGTCGTTCACGTCCCAGGTGAACTGTACGCGCGGCTGCACGACAAACGACTTGATTTTGTTGTCGGTACGGATTTTCAGGGCGTCATACAAAGTCTGGTTCAAAGGCGAGCTTGGGTAATGTGCGTAGTCGAGACGCAGACCGGCAACCACGTCCAGGCCGGTAGCGAGGCTCGTTTTTAACTGGCCATAAATACCCGCATTCCAGATGGTGCCTTTTACCGACCAATCGTCCATCAAAGGAACTTCGCGGTAGTAGCGGTAAGGTTTCAGGTCGTTGAACTGGTCGAGGGACGTTTTACCCGCCGCGGCGTCCACATTGTAGTGGAAACGGCCGTTTACCTCAGAGCCGTAGGTTGAATGCGAACGGGTCATCATCATATCCACACCCAAAGTATATTCCACTTTATCGGTGTTGTAATACAGGTTATCCACCAATTGAACCACGTGGTTGGTAAAACGCTCCTGTGCAAAACGGTGGCCACCCATTTGAATGTTGGTCGAACGGGAGTTCCCGTCGCTCAATACCGAGTTGACGTTCTCTACGATTGCCCTCGGGATATTGGCTTCCGGAAGCTGGTCGCCAGGGGCGCTTTTTTGTTTGACAAACAAATGCTGCACTTTCAACTCATTGGTCACTTTCGAATTGAGAGTCGAGCGGAGCGATGCAAGCAAACTGTTGTCCTGGTTGAAGTCGTTTCCGTAAGATTCGTAGGCGTTGATCGTCGTATTATCCGCCAGACCCAGCTTGTTGCGGTCGTTGGTGTAGTTGTTGCGGATGGTCAAAAGGTTTCTGTTGTTCAACTGCCAATCGAGACGTAAGAAAGCCGCGTCAGAACCACGTTTTTTATCGAATGTTCCAAACTGGGGAGTATCGGACATGCCGTACTTGCTGCGGGCGATATTGACGAATTGGTCGAGCGTAGCACGGGTTACATTAAAACGGTTTTCATCCACCGGGCTGAGGATGTCGGCGATGATCAACGGACGGCTGTCCTGCTGGTGATCCCATGCGACAAAGAAATGCAGCTTGTCTTTGAGGATCGGTCCGCCCAGCGAGAAACCAAACTGGTTCGTAGCGAATTTGTTATTGATTCTGTTGCCACGAATATCGTACGGGCTCGACAACCAATCGGCACGCGTATAGTTGAATGCGCTACCGCTCAGCTGGTTGGTTCCTGATTTAGTTACCGCGCTAATCGTACCACCGCCGCTGCGTCCGTAAGTAACGTCATATTGGTTGGTAACCACCTGAAACTCACGTACAGCTTCGATAGAAATCGAGTAAGGGGCACCGCTTCGGCTGGTGGTAGCGCCCGCAGAAGTCGGGTTTTTGGAGCTCATACCATCGATCGTATAGCCCGTAGATGAACCCAATTGACCGGAAATGTTACCGCCGCGGCTCAATGGGGAGAGGTCCATCAGCGAGGTAAAGTTCCGTCCGTTTACCGGCAGCCTGGTAATGTCGCGTGCTGAAATGGCAGTGGAAGCACCCAGGTTTTCAATTTTGTTCTTGATACCCGACGCCACAACGCTCACTACTTCAAGCGTTTGGCCAGCTTCTTTCATACTCATTCTGACTTTCACGGCATCGCCCTGGTGCAAGAGATAACCTGTCAGTTTTTGCTCTCCAAAACCGACGTAAGTAGCTGTAACTGTGTAAGGACCACCCAACGGAAGTTCTTTAAAGGCGTATTCACCCTTTGCGTTGGTTACGGTTCCTGTCGTAAAGCCTGTTGATTCGTTTTTCACCTGAACGGTAGCGCCCGCCAGTGATGCATTCTGGTCGTCGGTTACCGTACCGGAGATCGACGCCTGCGTTGTTTGAGCCCTCAACACCACGATGTTGCCGAAGCAGCAAAGCAATGTCAGGATAATAGGAAGTAAAAATCTCTTATGCATGAGCATGTTGTTGGTTAAACAAATTTTGCCGCAAAAGAAGAGGATCTACTTGTCCAGGGTATTATTGAAATGTTATGTAATTGTAAAGTCGTGGTAACAACCGATTCTACCCTTGCCACGTCGCCCAAAAAAATCGCAGATTTTTTTACCGCATTGTCCAATCCGGGAAAGGACGTTCGTCATTAACATGAGTTTTGACCGGGTCGTTGGTGCGATCAACGAATGATCAGGTTTTAGTCAGGTATGGTCATTGATGGTCAGGAATGGTCATCGGTGTACCTGAAATCCTTACCAATCAAAACAATATCTGACAAAACCTGACAACTCTTGACAAAAAACCGACCATTCAGTCATTCGATCATTAACCATTTAAATTAGTATCATGGAACAACGAATCAATTTTCAGGAGAAAGGACAAAAAGCATTGAAAGCCATGTACGGAATAGGCGGTTATCTGGCTAAATCGCAGGTAGAGGGACGTCTTTTAAATCTGATCTACTTCCGCGTGTCGCAGATCAACGGCTGCGCATTCTGCCTGGATATGCATTCCAAAGACTTGCGCGTGGAAGGCGAAACCGAGCAGCGGCTATACCTGCTGAACGCATGGCGGGAAGCACCTTTCTACTCCGCACGCGAGCGTGCCGCATTGGCCTACGCGGAAGCGGTGACCTTGCTGAAAGACCGCGAAGTTACCGACGAAGTATTCGGGGCTGTCACCGAGCAATTTACCGATGAGGAGATCATCGACCTGACCCTCGCCATTACCACCATCAACTCCTATAACCGCTTCAACATCGCATTCCGCACCGAAGCCGGAAGCTACGAGCCGGGCCAGTTTGCAGTTCATTAAGCACTTCATCAGTAGAGTAGCCAGCGGGGCACACAGCCCCTCGACGGACATTCGACACGTACGGACGAGGGGTTGCTGTTTTATGTCAAAGCTTATTCTCTAATCAATTTAAAATTGTTGTGCAACTGGTCTGAATTGACTTGCAGGATGTAAAAGCCTGGATTGAGCTGCCGGACATCCACCTCGAATTTGCCGGATGCGGCCCTGCCGAAGGCAACTGTACTTCCGTTCGTGTCAAGGATTTGCCACGTAGTGGGCGTTTCCCAGGAAAGATCAACCTGTACATTTTTGTTGGCAGGATTCGGGTATACGCTCGCGGACAACCCCTTCAACGGCAACTGTACAACGCTCGAATAGGCGAAACTTTCATCCAGATCGATCATTTTCAGCCGATAGTAGGCGTTACTCCCCCTCTGCATCGATAAATCTTTGTCCGTAAACCTGTATTTCCCGCCTGTACCTTTGGTCTCGCTTTTCACATTGCCGATCGTAACAAAGTTCTTGGCGTCGGTGCTGCGTTGAATTTCGAAGCGGGAGAAATTTACTTCTTCGACCGTTTTCCATGACAGGACCGCATTGCCTTCCTGCTCCTGTGCAGTAAAATCCGCAAGCTTTACGGGCAGCGCGCTGATGTTTTTGCTGGCGACATAAAAAGTGGAACGGTTTTCCGCGGTGAAAGTAAATACATATCCTCCCGGGTAAGGCTCGACGGTCGAGGGAATCGGGGAAGCCGTGGCTGTAATCCGCGGGGTACAATCGCCTACGTTGTTGCGGAATACGTTCAGGTCGTTTATGCCGGTAATGGGGATATTGCCCGGTTTTGCATTGTGCGCTTCGATAAGTGCGTCGACTTCCTCCTTTCTGATATAAAACCTGGCAGTGGTAGGCGCGCCAGGGATCGTGTTGGTTGCCGTCCAAACCAAGGTCATATTCCGGCCCAGGTAAAGCAGCCCGTTGCGATCTTGTAGTGGAGCTCCGCTTGTATTGTAGGAATAAACGTAGGCGAAGGCATACTGGATAGCATTTTCATTTCCATTCAATTCTGCTACGATATCTCCATTCTGATCGACGATTGGTCGCCAGGTGTGCGGAACATCGGTGCCGTCAGAAAGCGACTCGCCGGTAAGACATCCGGGTGTGCTCGACGAAATCCTGGCCGCCACCTTCGCTACCGTAAGCGTTGTATACATGGGTTTCTGGCCGATAGCTGGCGTAAAACTGCTGGAAGCTTGATAATAGTTACCGCTCTCTTCCCATTCCAATAAGGCGCCGCCCCCTCCAATCCCGCCGAATGAAGCAAGGGAATACAGCTTTCCGTAGTTCACAACCGGCGTGGAGAGCACCTGGCCGAGTGAAAACTCCATGTTCGCCTTTTTAGTAAAGACATTCGTAGCCGGGTCCCAGGAAAAAAACGTCCCGGTAGTGTTGCTACCCCCGCTGGAGGTAAATCCGTGGAAGCTATTTTTCCACCAGGCCAGTCCTCCCATCGGTTTGGTACCTCTACTAGCGTCAAAGTCTATTTTTTTGGTATACATGTTCGTAGATGGATCCCATTCGAAGATCACCCCTTCGTGACTGGCGCCTCCTGTGGACGTCATGCCATAAAATTTGCCGTTCTGCATTGTCAGTTCGCCGTGGGGAAGGCCGCCTTCGGGTTCGGACAGATCGATGCGTTTCGTGTAGCTGTCAAGTCCGGGATCCCATTCGAAAATGACACCATAATTGTTGGCTCCTCCGTACTGTGTCATTCCGTAGAGTTTGCCGTTTGCAAGTGTGAGGTTACCCGTAGGCATGGCTCCGTCGGCGCCCGAGAAGTCGTGTTTTTTGACAAAAAGATTGTTGTCGGGATCCCATTCGAACAACGTGCCCATATTGTTGGCGCCTCCGTTTTTTGCCATGCCGTAGAACTTCCCGTCTTTCAGCGTAAGGCCGCTCTCGGGATTGCCGCCCTTAGCAAGATCGAGATCCTGCATACGCTTGTATGTTTTCGTATTGATATCGAATTCAAATATCAACCCCTGGCCTTCGGAACCACCTTTGGACGTCATTCCGTATAGCTTGTCCCCCTTAAGCGCAAGGCTGCCCAGTGCCGAGGTGCCGTTGCTTTCATTGAAGTCGAACTGCTTATCGAATGCGCCCGTTACCGGATCCCAGGCAAACATGATACCGCCCGAGAGCTTTCCGCCCGCGTAGGTCGAAGAGTAAAATTTGTTGTTCCATAATACAAGCCTTGTTTTGGGCTGACTACCGATTTGTGCATCGAAGTTATACCGGATACTGAATGCGTTGCTGGCCGGGTCCCATTCATAAATATATCCTTCCCCGTTCGGCCCCGCGATGCCCGTGGAGAAAAATTTGTCGTTGAACAACGTCATGCGCGGGCTATTCAGACCGTATTTGGGACTGTCAGCGGGCAAATCTATCTTCTTGGTATAGACGTTTGTCGCCGGATCCCACTCGAAAAGCACACCCGAATTGTTTGCCCCTCCCTTGTAGGTGCTGCCATAAAACTTGTTGGCTTTCAAAGCAAGTTCGTGAAAGGGGCTGGCGCCATCGCTTCCCGGCGCAAACTGCTTTTTGATTGTGTAAGTATTTGCAGCTACATCCCATTCGAAGATAACTCCATTGGTATTCGTCAGGGATGTGCCAATGCCATACAGCTTGTTGTTGTAGGCGACCATTGCTCTGTAAGTCCCGGGCTTGGTACCATCGGGTATTTGAAGGGTTTTTGTAAAATTGTTTGTAACGGGGTCCCATTCAAAGAATATCGTTTTCTCCGAGTTCGACACGACGTTCATGACGACGCCGTAAAACTTCCCATTCATAAAACTTAGCCCATGACTTGTCAGGAACGTTCCTTTAAGTAAGCTTCCTGTTTCTTTTTTCTTCGTGAATACGCCCGTCGCCAGATCCAGCTCATAGATTATTCCGGCATCCTGATCACCGGAGTACATCGTAAGCCCGTAAAGTTTGCCGTTATGAAAATACAGGTTGCCCTCGGGGCCATAGCATGATTCGTCGAAATCGTGCAGCTTCGTAAAAACTTTTGTCGTGGGGTTCCATTTGATGATCGCTCCCCAGTTTCCCTGCCATGCCGTGGCATAGAACTCACCATTGTATTCGAACAGCTCATCACAACCATTTTCACCCGGCCGTGCCAAGTCGAAGCCATATTCCTCGACGAGATTTCTGCCGTTGAAATTGGCACTGAAAACGGAACCTTTGTAAAAGCGACCAGATTCGGAAGTCATCCCGAAAAGGCGTTGGATGGTTTGGGCACAAGCAGATCCTGAAAGGATTCCGGAAAGAAAGATGACCAGCGTGGCAAGGAAAAGAGATTTCATAGCAGTGTATCATGTGAATTGATTAACAGATGTAAAAGTAACCAATTGCATACACAAAGACGCCTGGTGCTATCTGATATTATTCGGCGGCGGGTTCTTACAACGAACGGTGCGAAATCAATCATGGTAAATTGAAGTATTGCAGGATAACTTACAAGGTGCGAGGCTATTCCACCACTTTCACCAATGCGGCAAGTTCCTGATCTGCCAGGCCGACGGATTCCGCTTTTTGCAGCAGGTCGCTGATGGTTTTTATAAAAGCAGGCTGTGTGCCCGCATTTCGGAATGCATGGTGAATGCGTTGCGTAGCGGCCACACTGATCGACAGAGGGCTTTGACTGATCGTAAAATCGCCCTTCTCCACCACACCGATCTGATGTTTAAAAAACTCGGTAAATCCGGGAGTGATCTCCCCCAGTATTTCGCTGAATGCACTGAGCGACAAGCCGTTTTTTTGTGAAAGGATTATGCCGTGGATCAGGCCGGTATAAGACCCGTACAGCCAGGTCAGCGTAGCAAGGTCCATTGCCGAAGCCAGCGCTGCACGGTCGCCGAGGTATTTGATATTCCCTCCGAAGACGGCCAATGTGCCATGGCTACGTTCGAAATGCTCCCGCTTGCCGGAAACGATGATGGTGGTTTCGGGCAGGCCCATCTGGTCAGGTGCAACCTGAATAGCGCCATTGATATACCCTGCATTCAGCCGGGCCAGCGTTGCTTCCAGTTGTTCGGCCTCCTGAGGATCCGCGGTTGTGAAGTTGATGAATGTTTTGCCGGTCAGGATAGACTTGTCCTTGACAGCGTCGAAGATACGATGCACAGCTTCGTAGTCGAGGACGCATATCACGACCAGCGGACTCTGACGGACAGCTTCTTCAAGGTTTTCAAATATTTTTACGCCGGCAATCGCCTCGGCTTTCGAACGGGTGCGGTTCCAGACCGAGACTGAATAACCTTGTGCGAGCAGCAACTCGGCAAGGCGCGTACCCATCTGGCCCAGGCCTATTACGGTGATTTGTTTTGTGTCCATTTTCTGTTCGTTTTGAATTGATGGGCACAAAATTCGGGTGCTCGCGGGCGGCTATCAATTACCGAAAAAAGATTCGGTAACCGAAAAATTATTCGGTATTGAGTAACTTGGGCTGAATACGACGATAGCAGATCCACTCATTCATCAACACCATGTACCAGCGGAAAACACCGGAAGACCTCGAATGCGGCATTACCATTGCCATGAAAGTTTTCGGGGCAAAATGGAAGCCTTGCCTGCTCGACGCCATCCAGCGCGGGTTTCGTCGGCCGAGCGAAATGCACCGGGAGATTAAAGGTGCAACCCCACGCGTGCTCGACATGCAACTGCGCGAATTGGAAACGAGCGGGATCGTCGAGAAATGCCAGTCGGCCGGTTTTCCGCTCTATACCGAATATACGCTGACCGACCTGGGGCGCACGATCATGCCCATTATCGATCGGATCAACGAATGGGGATTACAGTACAAGGAGCTCATAGCCGAGGGAAGTCCTCAATCCATATCCTTGTAGTGGCTTACTTTCTGGAACATTTCGATCAGAGTAGTGACCTGAAGTTTTTCGAACAGCCGAGCCTTATAAGTGCTGACGGAGCTTTCGGTCAGGTCCAGCTTCGACGCTATTTCCTTGATCCAGAACCCGTCGATCAGCATGTCCATGATCGTTATTTCACGTGCCGACAGATCCAGAAGGGGATTGTCTGCCCGGTAATTATGTTTGTCGAGTTGGTTCAGCAACTCAACCTTGATCCTCGGGCTCACATATCTGCCTGTCTCGGCAACCGATAGAATTGCCGTACGAATATCCCCCGTATCCGAGTTTTTGGACACAAAGCCATTCGCTCCCGAACGCAGGTAGTGGATCCCGTAAATTCTTTCCTCAATGGCGGAGAAAATAAGGATACTCACATTCTTCTGCACAGCACGCATTGCCCCGATCATTTCAAATCCTTGTCCCTCAGGAATCTGAACATCCAGGATGACAAGGTCCTGGGGCTGCATAGAAAGCTCAGATAATGCTTCACTAAAAGACGTAGCCTCGCGAATGACCGCGGTCTTGTACAAATCCTGAACGATTATTTTGGTTGCAAGTCTGATAATCTGATAATCTTCGACAATTAAAATGTTTTTCATCCGGACATTTTCAAATTCAAAAAAATTACTTTTTTGCGGAAGGTCCAGAGAATGAATGAATAGCTGAGTATGAACATGGTCGATGCTCTTTTCAAAAATCTTTGGATAGCTGAGGGGTAATTTCATTCCGTATTTTCAACGGATGTTTCAATATCAAAAGGAAAATCTGAAAATAAAAGTAAAATAATCTCTAATAAATTAATTTGACAAGAATTGTAGTTCTGTCGTCGATTTGTACAATTCCTCCGGCGGCAGTCAACTAATTGAAAAGAAACTTGTTCGGAGAAATGGATGGCCCCGGGGAGCCTGACGCTCGCATATATACGGAGGGAAGTGGCGAGGTGTCAGGAGCTGAAATATTGGATCACGTTCGCGGAGTCCAGTTCCAGTTCAAGATCGACACTAAACTCGGACTCGGTCTGCTGCACCGACAATTTGTGCCTGTCGGGGTAAAGCAATTGAAGTCGTTTGGAGGTATTGCTTAGCCCAAATCCGCCGACCTTGTCTTCACTGGGCCTGGGCGGACTCTGGCGGGCGTGCTGAGGGATATTGTTCTTGATTTTGAAATACAATGTATTCTGATCCAGCACGATCGAAATGTTCACATAAGAGGCATATTTACTCTTGGCGGTGCCGTGTTTAAATGCATTTTCGACAAATGAAACCAGCAGGAGCGGGGCGATGAGATATTCTTCCGGATTACCAGTCAATTGGTAGTCAATAGTCACTTTATCGGAGAAACGGGCGCGTTCCAGATCCAGGTAGTTTTCAATGTAACTGATTTCGCTGGTTAGTACTACATTTTCTTTGCTGGATTCGTAAAGGCTGTACCGCATCAGGTCCGACAATTTAAGAACAAGGTCCGCGGCTTGTTCATCGACATCTACTGTTTTGGTGTAAATAGCATTGAGGGTATTAAATAGAAAATGAGGATTGATCTGCGATTTTAGAAAGCTGAGTTCGAGATTCAGGTTATTCTTTTGTAATTGTAAACTTTGTGTTTGCAGATTAAGGTTTGCTTTTTCGAGTTGCAGCCGCTCCATTTCCAGTTGCATATTCTTGGTCCTGGAATTAATAATGTCTCGCATTACCTTGATCGCGAGCAATGGCGTGATATAATACAGGCTCCACGCATAGTCGGTATACGCAATGTCAAAATCGGTGAAGCAACTCATCCACCGACCACGGGCCTGGAAAAAATCCCACAATTTGGTAACATAAAAAGAGTTCTCCCGCGAGCCATTGGTGAGGGATGCCAGGTACCTGAACTCATAATAGTTAGTGATGTGTACCAGGAGGAATACAATAACCAGACTTATAATCAGCGGCAATATTCTTCGGGTATATAGAAACCGCGGAAAGACCACATATCCCAGCAGGTAGAATACTGATATGGATTGAAGGAACACTGCCGCGGAAGCATGCCATACTACCGACACGTTATCCTTGGTGAGTGCCGGGATGCTGTAATAATGTGCGACGCACCAGAGTGCGATCCATGCCAATATATGATAAATAATCCGTGTTATTTTTGCCCTTTTTTCAGATGAAATAGGATTGAAACGCATAACCTGTCAGATTCTGTTCCTTTGTAACGCAGCGAGCACATTGGCGCGATACGTTACACCAATGGGAATTTTTCGTCCACTGTTCGTGGTGATTTCGTTACCTTCAATTTCCCGTATTACTTTTTTATTGACGATGTAAGAACGGTTTACCCTCAGAAATTGTGCCGGAGGCAATGCTTCTTCGATTTTGGCCATCGTCATATGAATAACAGCAACGCGATCCGACCAATACAATTTCAGGTAATCGCGCATGCCTTCAATGAAGTGTATTTCACTGGGGGCAACCTTAATGAGTTTTTTATTCTCTTTCAATAAAAGAAAGTCATTTCGCGCACCGGAGAATTCGGTATCCAGCACCTGTTCCTGTGGTTCTTTCGTCGACGAATGAGTTTTGCCAGGAGGCTCTGGCAGGCTCGTTGAATGCTTCGGGGAGCGCGCACCGTCGACCTTGTTGACGGCCTTCAGGAAGCGCTCGAATGAGACAGGTTTAAGAAGGTAATCCGTGAGCTCATGCTCATAGCCTTCCAGTGCATAAGAAGGGTCTGCCGTAATCATGATCATCGCCGGGCGGGTGGCAGGAAGGAGCTTTAATAGCTCAAATCCCGTCATTTCGGGCATTTCAATATCCAGAAACACTATGTCCGGCTTCATGTCCCTGATCAGAAAAAGGGCATCTGTGGCAGTCTCGGCAATGCCGGCCAATTCCAGAAAAGGAACTTTCTGCACATATTTTTCAATCAATCGGCGTGCATCAGCCTCATCGTCTACTATTATACACCGCAACCTGCCGGGAGACAACATACTCTGACCTTAACTACTGTACTAAATTTCATTCGTCTGCAATAATATAGGTATTGGTCGAAATAAATGCATAATTCGGCGAAATTATTTTAGTTCAACAGCTATTTAGGATTACTTTAAACTCGCTAAGGAATGAACGCTTTGTGAAAGAATTAAAGTTGCTATTGGCCATGATAAAAACACTTACTGGAATTGGATTTAAAGGAGGGTTAAATGGACACCCTGCCCTGTTTCATACAAAACACTATTACACTTCATTTGCAACGATTGCCGGCATTCCGGCCCTACACGGTTTGATTTTGACAGAATTAAACAGGTGACTTCCTGCTTCCAGGTACTCCCGGTCATTGAATAGGTTGTTTAATTTGGATTTAAACTTGAAAAACGCAATTTTTATCTAAGAAAACAACGATCCGGGCCTGTACTGGAAAACGATAACTTTTATAAGTAAAATGGGTGCTTAAAAATTGAAAAGCTCCTGGCATTTTGCCTGGGGCTTTTTTGTTTGGAATTACGCCAAGTCAAATCAATTAATTGGTTCATTTTTGATGAATAAGTAGAAATGTTTTTGTAGCTGAATATCGACAAAATGGTTTGTTGGGTGGGCGACTAGGCTGGCTCGGATCATCAATTTGCGTATATTTATATACGTTCATTTGTGTATGCCAGCAAGCGGCGGAAAATCCAGGTTGGGAAGCCTGGATACGGCTTGACGTCCCGAGGCGTGTGCACGTCCTGTTTTTGTTTCTTAACTTTCAGGTAACGATCCCGTCAGACGGATTTGCTTAGTTTGCAGGCCTTTTCATACTCCTTTTATAGCTATGACTAAACCTTTGACCTTTTCGCTCTTCATGCTGCTCACGCTGACCGGTTTCGCCCAAACCATCCGCGCTCCGAAGCAGGACTATCAACTGATTACAGGCAACTCATTTATTCAATCCAAAAACTGGTATTTACTGACCCTGTTCGAATCGCTTCCCGAAGTAAAGTCGTTGTTGGAAAAGGACAGCGAGCTCGCCGCAATGGCAGATTTGAAATACAAAAACCTGGAAACATCGGTAAAGGAATGTAAAAGCGATTTTCTTTGCTTCACAGGCAAAATGAAGTTTTCGACCGAAGAGATCAATACAATAGGGGCGAGATTGGAAGCGCTTTACAGCGAGAACAATGCATTAGGCAGGCTGGTAAAGCAGCACCTGATTCCCTCCGGGACTTACATTCTCATAAAGGAAGCAAGCGACAAAGTATTGCTGCGAAAGGCATGGGAGCAGGATGCCAATGGCGTTAATCATACCATAGAAGTATATGCCGATGGCAAAAAGCCCAATTATCCGGCTATCGATTCCATCGAATTTAAAACTACCGCCAGGAGCTACCCGGTATTGGTGTACGATGTTACGGAGGTTGTTCGTCAGGAGAAGAAAGGCGCGAGCCTGTTTTTTGGGCCGTCCATGCATTATGCGCTCCAATTTCTGGAAGTGAACGAACGGCACGAAGCGGCGGACTACGAGCCGATGATTTCGACGGTTAATAAAGCGGCAGTCGACCGCGTGAAGAAAATTGACTGGGGCAAATTCCAATATACAATGATCCTGGTCCCTGGTGCGGGTCCGGATACTTATGACCGCGCATTGAGCGAGGGCGGGGTATTACGCTGCCGTGTGGCTGCGCTGCGGTATTTCGAAGGACTAGCGCCATACATTCTGGTTTCGGGGGGGCGTGTACACCCTTTTAAAACGAAATACAGCGAGGCGTTTGAAATGAAGAAGTATTTGATGGAAACCTTGAAAGTACCGGAAAATGCCATCATTATGGACCCGCACGCACGTCATACGACTACGAATATGCGCAACGCCGTACGACTATTATTTCGTTATGGCATGCCTGTGGAGAAACCCTGCCTCGTTTCGACTATGCGTTCGCAAAGCTATTCTATTTCGAGCGATGCATTTGTGAGCCGCTGTATGCGTGAAATGAACCATGTGCCGTATAAACTGGGTAAGCGGCTCAGCGAAACGGATGTCGAGTTTTATCCGGTGCTGGATGCATTGCACATCGATGCCGACGAGCCGCTCGATCCCTAGGTATTAACCGCCTTGTTTCACGTTTTTGAGATCGTCGTTGCTGATCTTGCGCCCCGAACCTTGCTTAAACAGTCCGCCGAATTCCCAGTTGAGCGAGAGTTTCACGGAGCGCATCAGGTACTGGTTACGCGTAATCGAATAAAATTCGGGAGAGCTCACCACTTCCTTCTGCGGACGATAGGCGCCAAAGGGGCTTACTGTCGTGAGTGTGATCGAGAGCTTGCGCGCAGGAATCTCCTTTTTGGCGGAAAAGCTGTAGTACAACCAGGCGCCTTCAAAACCTTGTAATTCGATGCTGCGTGCATCGTAGTCTCCGTAAGCCTGCACGCTGTAATTTTTGGGCAGTTTCAAACTCGTATTGACATTGACTCCCCATGCTGCCCCCTTGTTATGGATTCCCAGCGTAGCACTTTTGAATCGTGCCTGACGAACGTTGGCGTTGCTGTTGATTTTCCAGTCGGGCAGGGGCGAAAACGAAGTCGAAGAGTTGATACCATATTGTGCATTAGAAGCCAGGTTTTGCTTCTTGGTAGTGGCTACACCTTCCGCATCCATGGTGACAATGCTTTCGATGGAATTGCTGGTTCTTCTGCCAAATGCCGAGATGTTCAGAAACAGGTCGGAGTTGGTTTGCAATGCGTAAGTGAATTCCATTTGGTTCACTTCCTCCGGTTTCAGCGACGGGTCGCCCACGAGATATTCTTCGGGTCCTGACTGTCGCGGTTGGGATTAAGGTCCCAGATCGACGGACGTGAAATGCGTTTGGTGTAGCTTAATGTAAGATTGTTGTTGGCATCGAGCTTCTTGAAAATGGTCGCGCTGGGGACGAAATTCCAGAAGTTGCTGGTAAAATGTACGTCGGCATCCCGCTGGTCGCCTTCCAGGAAAGTGCCTTCCATGCGTGCCCCCGCATGTAGGTTTTGATTTCCTTTTTTGTGATGATATTGATTACGCCGGCCGCTCCTTCCGCATCGTAGCGGGCCGAAGGACTAGTGATCACTTCCACCGATTTGATCGATCCGGCGGGCATCATATTCAATGCGTCTGCCGCATTACGGGCCATTTGGCCGGAGTATTTCCCATTGATGAGGATACGCAAATTGGAGTTTCCTCGCATGGTCACATTATCTGCCGCGTCTACATTCAGGATGCCTGTGAAACCCACTATAATCACCACGATTCCGGAAACCAGCCCGAGCCAGAGGAGTAGCCAGGCGTTGATTTTTTTAGGTTGTTCATTACTACCAGTACGTATTTCACCAATGTCAGAGATTGCGATGTACGTCTCTCTGGAAAATAAGTAGCCCAATTGCTCATTTCCCGAAAGCCGCCTGGTAAAAAACAGCCAGATATACGGTGGTGGCGCATCGCTGCGACGGAGCTTTCGTGTAAATTCGAATGCATTAACTCTCCTCAGAACGCACTATGGAAATGCATGAACTGTCGTACGGGCGATTTATCGACCCTTTTACTGATTTTGGTTTCAAAAGGATTTTTGGCACAGACTCTAACAAGGACATATTAATCGACTTTCTGAATGTTCTTTTTGAAGGAGAAAGGCATGTCACAGATTTGACGTTTAATCAAAATGAGAATAACGCGCAGCTTTCCCGGTTTCGTAAGGCGATCTTCGATCTATGTTGCACAGGAGCCGAAGGCGAGCAGTTTATTGTGGAGGTGCAGCGCGTCAGGCAGGAGTATTTCAGGGATCGTTGTCTTTATTACGCAGCGTCGCTGATCCGTGACCAGGTTGGAGCGGGCGCGGCCCATTGGAAATACGATCTCAAACCTGTATACCTGGTGGGGCTGATGGATTTCTGTTTTGAGGATTCGGAGAGCGATACCTATTTGCACGAAATCCGACTTATGAAGAAAAGTGACGGCAAGATGTTTTACAACAACTTCGGACTGACGTTTATCGAGATGCCAGGCTTCATGAAAACGGAACCGGAACTCGTTACGGAGCTGGACCAGTGGCTGTACCTGATCAAAAATTTGACTAAATTGAATCATATTCCGGAAGCTCTTACGAAGCCTGTTTTTGAAAAAGTATTCAGAGTCGCAGAAGTTTGTAATCTAAACAAAGAAGAGAAAATGGCGTGGGATGCATATTTAAAGGCCAAATGGGACAACGAGAATTGCGAGGCGTATGCCAGGGAGCAAGCAATTAAAGAGGGGAGGAAAGTTGGGATGGAGGAAGGGATGAAGGAGGGAATGAAGGAAGGGATGAAGGAGGGGATAAAGGAAGGAATAAAGGAAGGAATGAAAGAGGGAATGAAAGAGGGAATGAAGGAAGGAATGAAGGAGGGGATTAAAGAGGGAATGAAAGAGGGTAAAATATCGATAGCGCGTAGTATGCAAGCCAAGGGCTTTGATATCGAAACAATCGCTGAAATAACCGGCCTCACACCGGAGGAGATTCTTAATGCGTGATCGTTTTTTTAGGATAATCCAGAATAGCTGTGTAAATGGTGTCGCCCGTGGTATAGTTGTCGAGTGTGTAGGTGTGGTAGCAATAGCCGACATACAATTTATTTTCCAGGAACTGCGAAAAGCCGATGGAAAGCCAGTTATAGGGGCCGAATGGCGCAGGAATGGGCACTGTCCCTTGGATGATGCTCAGATTCCGGACATCGATTTTGCCATAACGAACTTTAGGGGCGCCGTCGTCATAACCGAGTATCATCAATGAATCGCGTGATAGCCAATTGTAGTTTTTCACAGATGAAAAACCCGTAACGGCAATTGCGGTATCCTTCACAAATTCGCCATCCTCAATTTTGTGCCGTACAAACGAGCCCGTCCGGCGATCGACACTGCAATACCGGCCTTCATGGACGATCAGGTCATAATAAAGCGGCGCCTGCATGACCCGCGCTCCCGATTTTTCAGGGTTAGTTTCACCGGAAGAAATAGAATCTATTTGAAGGATATACTCTCTGCCATCTTTCATCATGGCATAAATGCTGTATTTCTTTTTGGGGCTATCACGCTCTTGCTCGTCATATTGCCTTCGACAACCGGGCAGCAGAGCAACAGAAAAGAACATGAAAATGACGAAGCGGATAACACCCCGGTAATAATGTGTCATGAGCGAGGTCAGATATTGAACTGATGCATGAGCTGCTTCAATACGAGCGGCGGAAGGTTGGCCATGGCCCCTTCTTCGACGACGATCACTTCACCGGTTTGGGCATTGTCGCCGTAGTTGAGCGCGATGCAGTTTTGTCCCTTTTTCAGCGCAACTTTTTCGCGGTTACCAACTGCCGGAATAGCCCCGACGATTCCCCGAACCCTGCCATCGCTTCACCCCCGTATCTGTACGGTTGGCCTTCCATAGGATTTTAAACACAAGGTGTTATCCTCAATTTCGGCACATCAATTCATAAAATTTAGCCAATGAAAACATTACTATTAGCCATGACATTTCTTTTTGCTGCCAACCTATACGCACAGGAAGGCATGCAGACGATCCGCGGGACAATCCGCGATGAAGTCTCCAAATCGCCGGTGATCGGTGCGTCGATATTACTTATCCGGGAAGGAGGAACAAGTCCGGTAGGGGCGGTGACCGACATACGGGGCGATTTTGCCATCGCGGGCGTGCCGATGGGCCGCCAGTCGTTTCAGGTTACGATGGTAGGGTATGAATCGCAGCGCTTGTCCAATATCGTGGTTACGGCGGGTAAAGAGGTGGTTTTGAATGTAACCCTGACTGAGGCGGTTCAGAATCTGGACGAGGTAGTGGTTACTGCGGATCGCAAAAGTGATAAAACCAGAACGAATAACGAGCTGTCGCTGGTAAGTGGTCGGTCATTCAATGTGGATGATACCAAGCGCTATGCGGGCGCTTTGGGCGACCCGTCGAGAATGGCGGCTAACTTTGCCGGGGTGGTGTCGGGAGATGATTCCCGCAATGACATCGTGGTCCGCGGAAACTCACCGTCAGGTACGTTATGGCAATTGGAAGGTCTTAATATTCCCAATCCCAACCATTTTGGTTCCTTCGCGGCTACGGGAGGGCCGGTGAGTATGCTGAACAATAATGTCCTTGGTAAATCCGACTTTCTTACCGGCGCTTTTCCCGCCCAATACGGAAACGCCCTCGCGGCGGTGTTTGACCTGCAACTTCGCGAAGGCAATAATCAGAAACATGAACTGATGGGCCAGGTGGGTTTCAATGGTTTTGAACTGGGTGCCGAAGGGCCGTTCGCAAAGAATTCCAAAGCATCCTTTCTTTTGAACTACCGCTATTCGACACTTGGCCTGTTCAAGGCGCTCGGCTTGCAGTTTGGTACCGGGACTGCCATTCCCGATTACCAGGATTTGAATTTCAAAGTGGCCGTTCCGACCGGTAACAAGGGCAAGCTGACGCTTTTTGGCATAACAGGAAGCAGTGATGTGAATTTTTTGGGCAATGAGGTGGACACGACGCTTTCAAACATGTATGGTACTGAAAACACCAATACCCGTGTGAAGTATGGGACCAACATTTTCGGATTGGCCTATGAACACAATCTTACTCCTAAAACTTTTGCCAAACTGACTTTGGGTATGAGCACCACGCGTGAGCGGTTCAGCGGGGATTCGATCAGCAACCCGGCGCGCGAGGCCTTTCTGAGCGGCGAGGCAAAATACAAGACCTCCAAGTATTCGGCTGTGTTGAATGTAAGACATAAAATGAATGCAAAAAGTAGTCTGTATGGCGGGTTCACCGTGGATTTGCTCGATTTTGATCTGTACAGCCGTTCCATTTACCAGGGTGGGAAGATCGACACCGTCCGGGCGAACGTGAGCGGAGAAAAAACAGTGCTCACCCAGGCCTATACACAATGGAAATACAGGATTTCGCAGGAGCTGATCTTTACGGCAGGGCTCCATTTTCAGCATTATAACTTAAATAATAATGTTGCCGTGGAGCCGAGGGCCGGCTTGCAATATGCATTCGGCAAAGGGCAGTCGGTGAGTGTTGGATATGGGTTGAATAGTCAGGCGCAAAACATTTACACCTATTTTGTACAAACGCCCGGCGAGTCGGGGCCGGTGCGCACCAACAAGGGCCTGGGCTTTACTAAAAGCCACCATTTTGTGCTGAGCTATCAGAATCGGTTGACGGAAAACCTGTTATTGAAAATCGAGCCCTATTACCAGCAGCTGTTCGACGTGTCGGTCGAGCGGCGGGCTTCCACTTATTCCGCTTTGAATATGGGCGCAGCGTTCGGCCCGTCGGATCGTGACAGTCTGGTAAATAGCGGCACGGGCCATAATGTGGGTGTGGAACTTACTTTGGAAAGGTATTTCAGCAAAGGCTATTACTTTCTGCTCACGACCTCATTGTTCGATTCGAAATACAAAGGCAGTGATAAAGTGGAGCATAATACTGCTTTCAATACCAAATATGTGTTGAATGTGCTCGGCGGAAAAGAATTCCGGCTGGGTCGTAACAACATTCTGAGTGCGAACATCAAGACCTCGCTTGTAGGTGGGAAGTATGTCACACCGTTGAACCTGGCGGCGTCGCGGGCCCGGGGAGCGGCTGTTTACGACGAGAACCGTGCTTATTCACTCCGGCAGAGTGCCTATTTCAGAACCGACATCCGATTTTCCTACCGTCGGGAAATGCGGCGAAGCACTATGGAATTCTCGATGGATTTGCAGAATGTGACAGCCCGGAAAAATATCTTCCAGCAAACCTATAACCCGCGGACCAACGAGCTGGTAAACCAGTATCAGCAGCCGTTTTTTCCGGTGCCGTATTTCAGATACACATTTTAATTGAATATTGGCGGGTAAAGGAGTAGTTTGCCCGCCAATATCAGCTCGGAATGAAGGAAAAGGCTTACACGCTCAATGACCGGAAATGGCGCATCATAGGCATCCCGCTTTTGGGCACGGTGATTGCCATGATGATCGCCTTTGAAGAGTTCCTGAAACTGACTCAGCATTTCTTCCTCAGCGTGCTTTTTTCCACGTTGCTTACGCTTACTTTCTGGGAGGGCAACCGTTGCATTATCATCTGGATGCGCCGCATTTTTCCGGAATACAGCCAAACTGGCCGGCGGGTCGCTGCGGAGGCTGTGCTGGCGGTCGGCTATGTGTTTCTGGTATCGCTCGTGCTGGATGTACTATACTACAAACCGGTTTATCACGTGAGCGTGCTAGCCATAAGTTTCCGGATCAGCATTATACCCACGGTGATCGTGTACCTGGTTTATGAAGCTGTTTATTTCTTTGATGCCTGGAAAATGAATGTACGGAAGACGGAGGCACTGATGCGCGAGAACGTGCAATCTCAGTTGGAAGTGCTTAAAAACCAGTTGGACCCGCATTTTTTGTTCAACAGCATGAACACCCTGGCGGCGTTGATCGATGATGAGAACACCGCCGCGCAGGATTACCTCGAAAGGCTGTCGGACGTGTACAGGTACGTGCTCGTGAGCCGAAACAAGAACACCGTGTTGCTGAGCGAGGAAATAGCGTTCGTGGATGCTTATGTGTATTTAAATAAAATCCGTTTCCGGGAGAATTTGCAGGTGGAAAAGCGACTGTCCACGGCGGCATTGGCACGGCATATTACCCCGCTGAGCCTGCAAATGCTGATAGAAAATGCGATTAAACACAATGCGGCCTCGCGCGAAAATCCTTTACATATTGTGGTCCGTGAGGAAGGTGACGAATATCTGGTGGTTGAGAATAATATTTCGGAGAAGACCATCCTCGAAAAATCGACGAGGGTTGGGTTACAGAATATTATCAACCGGTACAGCCTGCTGACCGACCGGGAAGTGAAAGTCACCCGTGACGAAGCACGCTTTGTCGTGAAAATCCCGCTACTGGGCCAATTGACGGAATAAATTAGATGACACGGGGGCGCCTGCCGCCCGATTGCTATGAAAATACTGATTATTGAAGACGAATACCCGGCCGCGGAGAGGCTGGAGAAGCTGATCAAAAAGCTCGATCCGCGCATGGAGGTGTGCGCGGTGCTGGAAAGTGTCGAAGCCGGCCGGAAATGGTTCGCCAATGGGCAACAGGTGGACCTTATATTTTCCGATATCCAGCTCGCCGACGGTCTGAGTTTCCAGCTATTCGAAGAGTTTCCCGCGCATAGCCCTATCATTTTCACGACTTCCTACGACGAGTATGCGATTAAAGCATTTCGTGTAAAAAGTATCGACTACCTTCTCAAACCCATTAAAGCTCCCGAGTTGGCGGAGGCGATCCGCAAATACGAGAATATCCGCGAGGATTTTTCACCGAAAGCCTATGCGAGAAAAGTAGAAACGCTCCTCGACAGCCTCGAAATGACCAAAAGGCCTTTCAAAACACGTTTCCTGGTTAAAAATGGAGAACAGTTGATCCCGATTAACCAGGAGCAGGTCGCCTATTTTTACACTACCAATGAGATGGCATGCCTCGTTGCCACGGACGGCCGGCAATATCTGGTGGATTATAAGCTGGAGGAACTGGAATCGCTGGTAGATCCGTTGAATTTTTTTCGGCTCAATCGCCAGTTTATTGCCCGTATCGACGCAATCCACAAAATCCACACCTATTTTAATGGCAAGCTGAAAATAGAGCTGCGGCCTCAGACAGCGCAGGAAGTGGTCGTTAGCCGGGACAAGGCCCCGGCATTCAAAGCGTGGCTTGAAACATAGCCATGGTGTAACTCATTCGAGGGGTTTGGTAGATTAAATAATAGGTGGCGGGTGATGGCAGTGTTTTGTGTCTGCTTTTTTACCTTTGTCCTAAACAACCCTCAAAATATCGGCTTTCCAGGGAAGCAGGTAAGAATCGACAGGCTTACACATGATGAAAATCCCTTTCCGCACCTTATCCAGGGCTTTTTTTGTCTGGACCATCCTGCTGGTTGTCATACTGGGCTCCTTCGTTTTTATGTTGTTGCTCACGCGTGGCAAATCGCAGACGATCCGTGAGAACATTCAGGAACTCCGTAAGGATATGAATGGCTACCAAAAGGTCGATACCTGCATTTCGCTCCTGTATGTGGCCGAAAACAACAGCCGGCTCTTCATCATTACACAAGACTCCGCCTATCTTCATGCATTTACGGAGCAACTTCGGACGGTCTCCCGGATCCTCAACGAATTTGAAACCGAGCGTGCCCACCAGCCATCGGCGCTATCGGGACTGATGGAAAGCAAGCGGGCGAGCAATGAGGAGTTTATCCGGATGAAGATTATGGTCGATAGCCTTTTCGCACTTTCGGTACGGCGCAGCGAGCAAATCCAGCAGGAACAATCCAAGCCTAAACCGGCGCCCATTCGCGTAAAAAAGACTTCCAAGGTCGACTCGGTGGTATTGACTGACCCGCAAAAGAAAAAACGGGGGCTTTTTAAAAGATTGGCCGACGCTATTACAAACAAGCGGGGCGATGAGGTTGTCCAGGAAAAAACGAAGGTGATCACCCAGCGCGATTCACTGGTCATGCCATACCCGACGGCGCTTGAGCTTGACCTGAGCCGTTACGACGAGTACAACCGGGTCAAAAACCAACTGAACGAGGCAGAGCAGCGGTTATTATTCTTGAATGGGGAGCTGTTTGCCAACCTGCAATTGACCCTCAAATCGCTGAAAGCAGCCGAAGAGGAAAAGGCCAGGAAATTCAGAGGGTTATTGCTGACCGAAACTTCCGACAAGTTTGAAGAGGTAAATCACCTTTTCTGGGCCGGAGCTATCGTGGTGTTGTTGATGACGATCATCATTATCCGCAACCTCATAAAACTCTACCGCAATGATCTGACGATCGTTAAATATGCCGCGCTGGCTACCGAGTCGGCGAGAAACAAAGGAGAGTTCCTCGCGCAGGTTACGCATGAAATCAGGACGCCGCTTAATGCGATCATCGGGTTTTCCCAGCTGATGGATTCGGATCGCCTCGAAGGCCAGATGAAGGAGAGTGTCGATGCTATTCAGAGTTCTTCGCGGATTTTGTTGACGCTGGTGAACGATCTGCTTGATTTTTCCAAACTGGAAAGGGGCAAGCTGACGCTGCAATATCAGGGCTTTAATCCAGCCGAGCTCGTGAATGAGGTAGTGGCCCTGATGAGCGTCCTGGCGGGTGAAAAGGATATTGAAATTGTCTCTAAAATCAACATCGGGGAGCCGGTATGCCTTTCAGGCGACGAATTCCGGATCAAACAGGTGCTGATCAATTTGCTGAGCAATGCGGTCAAGTTTACGCCGGCACATGGTAAAGTACTGGTGGAAGCCGGTTTGGAGAGTGTCGACGGGCAGAAAAAGTATCTCAAAATCAGGGTTAAGGATTCGGGTATTGGCATTGCACAGGAGCATTTGAAGGAAATTTTCGAGGATTTCAGCCAGATAGAAGGTGCTTCCGTAGGCAAGCAGGGAACCGGGCTCGGCCTGGCGATATGTAAGCGGATTGTGGAGCTGCATGGTGGGAAAATTTCGGTTGAAAGCGTGTTGGGGAAGGGGTCGGAATTCAGAATAGCGATCCCGATGCAGGTAGCCGCAAAACAGAAGCCTCTCCAAAGCCGGTCCCAGGTGGTTACGCAGGCGGAGTTGCGGGGCAAAAAAGTGCTTGTAGCCGACGATACCAAACTAAATCTGGTACTCATGAGCAGGCTGCTCGAAAAACACGGACTTGCCTATGACCTTGTCGGCTCGGGCGACGATGCGCTCGAACTGTTCGAGAAGCAACCCTACGATCTGGTAATTACGGACATCAATATGCCCGGGATGGACGGTTCAGAGCTTACCCGCCAGATCCGTGCCAACCCTGACCCGCTGAAAGCCTCGATACCCGTAATCGGCTTCACCGGAGATCTCTCCGACCGTGACAAAGACTTCTATGCAGATCTGGGCATTAACGGTGTATTGGGCAAACCATTTTCCGAGAAAGAGTTTCTGTCGGTACTAGGAAGCGTTTTCAGTGCCAGCAAGCCGGGCAGCTAGGCGTTAGCGGATTTCAATCTGGTTCCAATAAGGCATAGATGCGGCATTATCCTTTGAAATAAATCGTGCGTCATATTTGCCGGAAGGAGCATTCGCGGGAACTTTGAAAGCACCATAGTAGGTGTAAATGCCACCATCGCCATAGCACCAGTCTGCTTTCGCAGCGGGCAGCAGACGGAGCGTTTCGTTGCCCGATTTCAATTCCAAAGTCGGCAGCGGCTTGTTTGGGTCCATTGGCTTGCCGTACTGCGCATCCATAATGGCAGGGAAAGGCATGGCATAAAATGTCTGACCTTTACTCAGCACGATCTTGCTCGTAAAACCGCCCAGGAGAATCTGGAACGTAGGGCAATCTGTCGATTCGGTCCACACGCTGCCAACCGATGCTTTTATGGAATCTGATGCGACGGGTTCAGCCGATTTCCCAATCAATGTGTTGTCTTCGTAAATCTGGGCGAGGTATTGGTCATCGGGCAGGTCGGCGGGTAGCGCGAAGGTCAGCAAACTATAATTCACGAAAGTTGCTTCGAGTTTTCGCGATTGAGGCATGCGATCATTGGAAAGTTCGATCCGGTAGCGGTTTTCGGGAAGAAAAAGACCTCCTTGAATTTGCAGGGTTTTTCCCTTGGGGAATGTTTTGAAAAGCTTTCTGTTCCAATCCAGGAGTCCGGTAACACTCGCCCGCCTGATCTGCTTGATTTCGGGGAAGTCGAATTTTTTGTCGGCGTAAGAAATGCTCAACTTCAGATTTTCGGATCTTAAAAATTGGGCACATTCCTGAATACTGATGTAGTTGAGCTCGGCAGAAGCCTCCCCGTCCTTACTTAGCCCTTTGGCCGGATCGGACAAGGTTACCGAGGGATTGGAGGGAGAAATGGGGGTTTCGGGAATTGTACCAATACCGGATAAGAATTTAAACTCGGAGGTAACCGAGATTTCATCCTCCGCGGGATAAAACACCGGTGCAATCAGTAACCTGGCCGTAAGCCGTCCTTCATGCTTGACGAAAACCGTGTATCGTTTCTCATTTGGGTACTGCTGCTGCTTCTTGCTTACCTTAAAAGTCAATGGCCCGCTTCCGACATAGGGGAACCGGATTTGATCGGCCTGAACCAGCAGACTGTCAGATACTTCAAGCTCACTGGTTTCAGGTAAATCGAATTTCAGATCGAGTACATTAGACGTGAAAGTCTCCGGTAATATTACCTGTATGATCTGCTTGCCTGTGTCGAGTTGTACTTCCCTGGCACCGCTCACCGTCACCGATTTTAAATAGGAGTCATCGAGCGACGCCACCTGAGGGGCGATATCCTTTTCTTTTTTACAGGCTACCAAAAAGCAGATAGCCGAGGCAAGCAGGCAAAGGCAGTGTTTTTTCATGGCATATAACTTGTTGACAGATAGCTGCGTGCTGTCTTGTTTTGTTGGAAAATTTATAAAATATATTTTAATATTAATTCGGTTACTTGAATAAAATGGCGGCACTGGTTAAATCCCTGTGTTTTGGCGCTTTTTACCAGCAGAATCACTCATCAAAAACTCAATCGGCATGGCAAAAACAGATTTTAAATCCGTCGACGAATACCACGACACGTTCCAGGGAGAGAAAAAGGAGCGGCTGGCGGCGATCCGTAAAGTCATCAGGGAAACGGCACCGGATGCCGAGGAAGTGATCAGTTACCAGATTCCGGCTTATAAGCATTTCGGGTTTCTGATCTATTATTCGGCTGCTACCAATCACATCTCGCTGTCGTATCCTTACAGTCAGGCACTGCTGGACGAATTCAAGACGGAGCTGTCGAAGTATAAAATGAGTAAGTCGGCACTTCAACTGCCAGATAAGGACCCTTTGCCGCTCGACCTCATCAGGCGTATTGTAGCATATAGAATGAAGGAAAATGAGCTGGCGGAGGCTTCGAAGCCGCAGAAGGCCAAAAAGAAATAACGCTAGCCGAACCAGCTTGACGTTTCTCAGTATCGCAGCTAAGCGACGTCAGTTTTCCGGTGGCGGGGGCCGCGTACTTTTGGATGAATTATCAAGACCTCATCCAGATATGATGCCGCATACTTTTCATATCCCGGTCCTCGGGCTGGGATACTCCATCGATACCCCCATTAAGGTTGCCAAATACGGCATTTCCTCTGTTGCCTCTATTGTCGACGACGAACTGATCGAGCGGATGCGCATGCATTATGCCCGCCAGCGCGGCGAAGATGATACACCCATCACCAAAACCGAACCCGATTACCGCAGCCGCCGGATCACCACCTACCTCGATCTGATGCATCGCATTGTGACGGAGGAATTTGAAAACCTGAAAAACCAGCCCTTCGGTTCAGGTAGTGACATTGACCGCTATTTTAGTCTGCTACCGGCGGATTCGGAGCTGAAAATCAGGTATGAAGCAATGTTGGCTTTGCCCGACGGCGTGGAGAAAGATACGGAAGGATCCGAGCTCCGGGCGCAAATTGTACCGGGCAGTATCGATGTGAATATTATGTCGAAGGTGGATAAAATGAACACCGATTCCCAGGGGAATCTGCTCGACGATATCTACACCGACGCGCTGGCCGCATTACGCGGCTTCGCATTAAGCAGGTTGTCGTCGTCGATCATTCTTTCTGCGGGAATGAACCCGCATTTGTACAGCTATCTCGAAGCTTTTGCGGATTTCTTCCCGGATGAGGAAGGGGATTTTCGGAAAAAAGTAATCCTTAAAGTGAGTGACTACCGTTCCGCATTGATCCAGGCGAAATTCCTGGCCAAGAAGGGTATCTGGGTTTCCGAATTTCGGATTGAATCGGGGCTTAACTGCGGTGGACATGCATTCGCGACAGAAGGCAACCTGCTCGGGCCGGTCCTGGAAGAATTTAAAAACCGGCGTGATGAAATGTTTACCGAGCTATTTGCGCTGTACGGGCCCGCGCTCGAAAGCAAAGGCATTGCGCTCATACACGCGCCTCGTACGCGCATATCTGTGCAGGGCGGCATTGGCACCGCAGCTGAAAATGCCTTTTTGCTGGAACATTACGGCATCGAAGCCACGGGCTGGGGGAGCCCGTTCCTGCTGGTTCCCGAAGTTACCAATGTGGATAAAACCACGCTGAATGAGCTGGCCAATGCGGATAGCGATGCGTATTATGTGAGCGATTCTTCGCCTTTGGGGGTACTTTTTAATAATTTCAAGAACAGCACCGCCGAAAAGCAGCGCCTCGAACGCATTGCGAAAGGTCGTCCCGGTAGTCCGTGCAACAAGCGGTACCTTGTCTCAAACACCGAATTTACCACTGAGCCGATCTGCACCGCTTCGCGTGAGTATCAAAATCTGAAAATCAAACAGCTGCAAGCGATTGAGCCTCGACCGGCAGATTTGCAGAAGCAAATAGACGCTGTGACGGAGAAACTCTGTCTTTGCGACGGATTGAGTACGGCCGCTCTCATGAAGAACCATTTGATCAAACCTCGCGAGAACAGTGCGGTAGCCATTTGTCCCGGCCCCAACCTGGCGTGGTTCTCGGGAATTTACTCGCTTGATGAGATGGTGGGGCATATCTATGGAAAAATAGACTTACTCGCTAAGCACCTCCGGCCGAATATGTTCATCAATGAACTGAACCTGTATGTAGATTACCTCAAAAAGGACGTCGAGCGGCATGCAGCTGCGCTGAACGATAAGAAGGCTAAATATTTCTCAAAGTTTCGCGCTAACCTGCTCGAAGGGATTCACTACTACAAAAAACTGATCCCTGAAATTACCAATCAAACTGCGGATTACCGGAAAGAGATGATGGCGCAGTTGGAGGCGATAGAGGGAAGGCTTTCATAGCTTGCCGGTCTTGTCTGCATCACCGGAATAGAAGAGACGAATGACAGCGTCATAATCAAGATGTGTTTTTCGCAACAGCAGAGAAGCATACATTGCATATTCCGATCTGATAAGATTATCGTTTTCGTCAGTCTTCAAATCGATGATGGTGAATTCCCGGTCATGTTTTTCGATGGATGGATCATTGATCAAGCCAAACCATCTGTTGAATTTCGCATATCGCAAATGCCCCCTGCCGTCGAGCGGATCACAATAGTAAATGATAATCGGGTCATGCTCTTTCAGGAAATTGGCCAGGATATCCAGCACAGTATTCCTGAGCCGGATATCCTGGCCCATGGAGTGCTTATCCGTTTCGATAAAGAAGTTGCAAGCTTCCTCTATTTCCGGATTATCGGGGAAAAATCGCGGATCCTGGGATAGATTTATTTTCACGACGATGTTTTGCACCGTCGTGAACTGGAAGTAGCTACCCAAACGCTGATAGGGGTAAATTTCAGTAAAATTTGATTCCAAGTGCGTCAAATTCGGCTTGTGACATTTCTCCCCGGCGGTAGGCGTCTATGTCTCTCCTTGATTGCATCATTCTTGCAGCAAGATTATTAAGTACAAGCCCCGGACGGTTTTCGTGAGCTGTTGCCGCCTCAGAAGCCTGGGCGTTCGCAGGTTTTGTTTGTTCCATAGTTTGAAAGATTGATATGAAGTTCTTGTCAAAACTAGGAAAAGCAAATGAGCTATTTCTGCCCCTAAATGGTGGAATGATCGACCGGAACCGATGAGTTATCAACGGTGGAAAAAGATGCTAGTTTCGCATCCGGGCCAGCTTCTCATACTCCAAAACTGTAATCTGGCTGCCTTTCATATCCACCAGGCGTTCGTCCTTGAAATCTGAAAGCGTGCGGATGACGGTTTCAGTAGCGGTTCCTACCATAGAAGCGATATCCTCCCGGGTAACAGCCATGGAGAATGGCTTCGAGCGATCTTCCTGGTAACGTTGTACAAGCATAACAAGCGCCTGTGCCACGCGCTTCCGCACCGAATTGTAGGCGAGTTGCAAAAGGCGTTCTTCCCGCTCTTTGATCTCATTGGAAAGCATTCGAATGAACTTGGAAGCGACTTCGCGGTTACCTTGAAGCAGGTTGAAGAAATCGTCCTTCGGGATCATCGCCACTTCCGATTTCTCCAGAGCAATGGCTGTTTCCTCGTAAGGCGCACCTTGCAGCAGATCGAGATAGCCGAAAAACTCGCCCTCTTTCAGCAAATCGGTAATGTATTCCTTGCCGTTTTCGTTGGACTTATAGGCCTTCACCTTCCCTTTTTGCAGAAAGAACACATGCGATGGGAAGCTGCCTTCGGTGTAAATCGTCTCTTTTTTCCTTAACACCTTCACCTTCTTGTCCTCCGCAAGCTTCACGATCGGGTCGAAGGCCTGCGCTTCGCGGATAAACTGGTCGAAACCTTCGGCCGAGCGCTCGAACTGTTTTTTGAGCCGGTCGCTCTTCCTGAGGCGCATTTCGACCGCATTCAGGAGTTCTACGTCGTCATAAGGTTTGGTAAGATAATCGTCGGCACCCATGGTCATGCCTTTACGGTAATCTTCCTTCTCGGCTTTGGCGGTCAGGAAAATGAACGGGATGGACGCCGTGCGCTCGTCCTTGCCGAGCATGTGCAGCACGCCATAGCCGTCGAGTTCCGGCATCATAATGTCGCAGATGATCAGGTCGGGGAGATGCTGCCCTGCCTGTTGCACGCCTTCCTTGCCGTTTTGGGCGGTGATTACCTCGTAGTTGGCGAGTTCCAGGATCTCGGCCGTATTTTCCCGCATTTCGGGGTTATCTTCTATTAAAAGTATTTTTCTCGCTTCCAAGTTGGATACTGTTTGTGTCAGGATTCGATTTTAACGGATGCCGGTTCACGGTTAGGCAGTTCTACAAAAAACGTAGTGCCTACGCCGATCTCGCTCTGGAACCGGACTGTGCCACCCATGAGTTCGATGTAATTTTGTACAATGTTGAGACCCAGCCCCGTTCCTTGCGCATTGCCGGCATTGTTGGCACGGAAAAAACGGTCAAAAATATGGCCCTGGTCCTGTTTAGGAATACCAATTCCCTGATCCTGTACTTCAATGCGGATCAGTCCGCTCCAATTTTTGACCCTCAAAAAGATCGATTTGCCGGAATCAGAGTATTTGATCGCATTCGAAAGCAGGTTGAAAAGCACATTGCGTAAAAGCTGCTTGTCGAGCCATGCCTGGGCTTCCCCGTCGTAAGTCACATACATTTCCTGGCCATCCTTGCAGAGCCCCCGGATCTCTTCAATCAGGTTTTTACAAAATGCGCTCAGATCGGTGAGTACCGGAATGCAATGAATGCGCCCTTCTTCGAGCTTGCCGATCGAGAGGAAGTCGTTAAGGATTTCGGTCAGGTTGGTAACGGTCGATTTGATACGCTGCACGTGTTTCTGCCGCTTGTCTTCGTCCTCGGTGCGCGAGTACCTGCCTATGAGTGAGGCCGACGACAGAATGGTCGCGAGTGGTGTCCTGAACTCGTGGGATGCGATAGTCACGAACTGGCTTTTCATATTATTCAGCTCACGTTCCTTGGTCAATGCCCGCACCACTTCCTCCTGTGACTGCTCAATGCGCCTGATCGCCGCTGCCAGTTCTTCCGTGCGCTGCTGCACGCGGATTTCCAGTTCGGCGTTCAGTTTTTGTATTTCAAGATTGGCTTCGATGATGCGGCTTTCCTGCTTTTTGCGTTCGGTAATGTCAATCACAAAGCTCACGACAAACTCGCCGTCGCTGGTTTTGAATGGACTGAGGCTGACCTCCACGGGAAACTCACTGCCATCCTTGCGCCGGGCGAAAAGATCCATCATATGTCCCATACCACGGGCACGAGGGGCTTCGAGGTACTCGTCGCGATAGCCCACATGATTTCTGTTGAACCGTTGCGGGATCAGCGTCTCGACTTTCTTGCCGATCAGCTCACGATCAGAGTAGCCAAAAAGCTCTTTGGCCTTGGGATTAAGCATTACAATATTCGCCTGCTTGTCCACCACCACGATCCCTTCGGTCGCGTGTTTGAACAGCGCATCCAGCATCTCGATGTGCCGTGTCATCACCTGTGTATGAATTAAAATATCCGTATCAAACATACCAAAGTACAGGACACAAGTGAACACCGCAAGAATTCATCATTAAACTGTTTGACTAAAAAGAGTCGTTTGGGGTAAATCGGCCCAGAGGCGCGCATCAAAAGCCATACATACATTACGCACGAAGGCCTTGCCTTTCTCAGTGATCCTCAGTCGGAAAGGTTCAACTTCAACCAGTCCGTCGAACTCCATTTCGGAAAGCCTTTCCAGCGCCTGGTATAGCTCCATGCAAACTTCCGAAGTATTGCCCCAGGAAGTTTCGAAGCTGGTCATCAGCCGTAGAATATGTTTTCTCAGGATCAGGTCTTCACGGCTCAGTTCGTGGCCGCGGAATACAGGCAGCTCGTTTGCAGCGAGCTTTTTGTAATAATCTTCGACTTTTTTCTCGTTCTGGGCATATCCCCACCACGAATCCGAAATAGACGACGCACCGAGGCCGATTAATAATTGAGTCCGAGTGTCGGTATAACCCATGAAGTTCCGGTGGAGCCGTTCCTGGGTGGCAGCCTTGTAAAGTTCGTCGGACCGGAGTGCAAAATGGTCCATGCCGATGTCTTCGTAGCCGGCCAATTCCAGCGCATTCCGGCCGGTTTCGTAAATCGCAATTTTGTGGTCCGCGTCAGGCAGGTCTTTTTCAGTATAACTCCGCTGGCCGGGCTTGATCCAGGGGACGTGGGCATAGCTGTAAAACGCAATGCGGTCGGGTTTTAACCGGATCACGCGCAGCATGGTCTCCATCATCGAGCAGTTTTTTTGCTGGGGCAGACCGTACACGATATCGTAATTGACGGACGTGTAACCGATTTCGCGGGCTTTCAGGGTGAGGTGTTTGACCTGTTCAAAAGTCTGGTGCCGGTTGATGATCGCCAGTACCACCGGATTGAAGTCCTGCACACCGATGCTGATGCGGCGGAATCCGACCGAATACAAAGCTTCCAGATGCGCATCGGTAGTATTCCCAGGATGCGCCTCGAAACCAAACCGGGCATCATCGTGTACGAGCGCATTGGCAAGGAGGCCATTCACCAGCTTCACCAGGTTAGCCGGACTGAAAAATGTAGGCGTGCCCCCGCCCAGGTGCAACTCCCGGATCACCGGTTTTTCTGCTCCGAACAGTTCGCAGTACATTTTCCATTCCTTCAAAACGGCCTGGATATATTTGCTTTCCACCGCATGATTGATCGTGATGCGCGTGTTGCAGCCGCAATAGGTACAAAGGCTCTCGCAGAATGGCAGGTGAATGTACAGGCTGATACCTTCCTTCCGGTTCGAAACCGAGAATGCATCCTGCACCAGCTCTTTCCATTTGCTAACGGAGGGAGGTGTTTTCTGCCAGTAAGGAACGGTCGGGTAGCTGGTGTAGCGTGGTCCCGGAATGTTATATTTAAAGAGCAGGTCCTTGTCCATTGGTCAAAGTTTTGATGTAGATCATTGATCAAAACTACCGAGGACCGAAGAGGAAAAACATGATTTTGATCATGCGAAAAACAGACTTCTAACCGGCTTTTATATAGCTCCAACCTTCCTGTTGCAATACTACCAGTTCGGCAATGCCGGAGGGGATCACTTCAATGCCCTCTATCAGGTCGGTTGCTTCCACCCCGTTGGCGACGAGCATATTGCGGCAGGCAGCGATGGTAACATGCTGATTAAGTAATGCTGAAATATCGCCGGCAAATGTATTTCCTACGGTGCAAAACGGCATGGAAGAACCGTGGCAAACAATACGAACATTCACTGTTACGCCCAAATGCGCAAGCAGGTTGCTGACTTGCCGGATCATACTGCGATGGACTTTGGGATCGTCCGAGGTAAGCTGGATAATGGCCTTGTAAGTTTTCATGCCGGCAAGGTAAGTCATCCGGCGCGCTGGTTCAAGCAGTTCAGCGGCAGATTGTGATTCCGGCGGCAGGTTTGGAATGATCGGGGTAGGAGGTCATGACCCCGCGCGCTACGAGCCAGATGCCCGCAATGGCCACCAGCAGCGGTGTAAGTTTACGGATGCGCGTTCTCAGCGCGGGTGTGAATTGTTGCCTGGCAATGCCCAAAGCGAGCATCGCAGGCATGGTACCCAGCCCGAATAGTGCCATAAATGCGCCACCTCCCCAGGTGCTGCCCGTAGCGACAGAACTGACGAGCGCCATATAGACCATGCCGCAAGGAATAGTGCCGTTGAGCATGCCGAGTAGCAGCATGCCCGGTAAATCGCCCCTTTTGAGAAAAAAGCCCATTTTTTGCTTTAAACGATTGATTGTTTTTTGCCATAACAGCGGCATATGCAAATGCTGATCCAGCTCCGATGGCCAGAGCACATACACCAGCATCGCTACCCCGACCGCAATGGAAGCGTACCGGAGCACGCCCAGCCAGGCTAATGAAGCGCCTAATGTGCCTATAACAATCCCGAACATCGCGTACGTAAGGGCGCGCCCTGCATTGTACGCCAGCACGCCCGCGACCTGGCGCGCACGCGTGCCCTTATGCACGGGCAATGCGAGCGCGATAGGCCCGCACATGCCTACGCAATGGAAGCTGCTGATGAGCCCCATCGAAATGGCGAGGTATGGCAGGACGGTAATCATCGGTCAATGGTTAGGATGATCGACCACTACTACGCCCTCGCTCCAGTAGGTTTCGTCTCCACCTTTCCAGTCGACTTGGATTTTGTAGCGTCCTGCCGGGATTTGTGACAATGCGAGGGTCTGCCCGTTACCATTCGAATCGATCGCGAACTGGCGGTCGTTGCGGTTGTCGGACGGGCAATACATCCGGATATGGCCCGAAATGCTGGAATCGGCGAAGGTTGCCGGGTACCGGATTTGCAAAGCATTATCCTTGATTTGCCAGGATAAGGGCTCGGTCAGTTCCGCCGCGCGTTGCAGCTTGTCGATCTTGCCCTGGAATTTCAATTCTTCCTCGTAGTAATGGTCTGTGACGAGATCGATTTTTTGCCCGGCGCTCATGCCTACCAGCAGCAGTATCATCGATACGAAGCCGATATAAACCGAGGCAATAAGTGCTTTCCAATTAACTTTCATGGTGATTTATAAAATAGGTTAATACATTATTCTTCCGGCGCGATGAATGTGGTTTCGAAGGTTTCCAACAGCTGGTTACCTTGTGAAACCGAGAGTTTTAATACTGTTTTTCGGGTCTTCAATTCAGATTTTGGAATAATCACAAACACGGTTCCCTCGGACATCCCCGCAGCTTCGAGCGTCAGATCGGGTGATCCGGCGAAAAGAAGCTTGCCGTGCGGGGTGTCGAGGTGGAGGGAGGGTTTGATGATATGGTTCGTTTTATTGAATATCTTGAAAGTGTACAGGTTGCTGATCGTGCCGTCGCTGTTTTCGATGTAACGGCTCCCCGGCGCGCGGAAAAGGGTGGTTTGTGTGTCGGTGCGGGTAGCGACTACGAATCCCAGCGCCGACCAGAGTAGTAGCAACACTGCCGCATAGCCCCATGTCCGTGGCGTGATCACCCTGGCGGTTTTCTTCGCGATGGCATTCTCGGAAGTGTAACGGATAAGTCCCCTGTCGAAACCCACTTTGTCCATGATCGCGTCGCAGGCATCGATACAAGCCGTGCAGTTCACGCATTCCATTTGAGTACCGTTCCGGATATCGATGCCGGTCGGGCACACGGCAACGCATTGGAAGCAATTGATACAATCGCCCTCGGTACGGTCGGTGCCTTTGTGCAACTTTCCCCTCGGCTCACCGCGTTCGTGGTCGTAAGCGACGTTGATGGAGTTGCGGTCGAGCAGCACGCCTTGCAGGCGGCCATACGGGCACACCACGGTGCAGGCCTGCTCGCGCAGCCATGCGAAGTTCCAGTAGAATACCGCCGTGAAAATGATGATGCCTGAAAAGAGGCCGATATGGTCTTCGATGGGCTCGGAAATAATTTTGTACAGCTCGTCGGTACCCAGCACATAGGCCAGGAGCAGGTTGGCGATGGTAAAGGAGATGATCAGGAAAATGGTGTATTTCAACCCCTTTTTCAGAATTTTCTCCGATGTCCAGGGCGCCTTATCCAGCAGCTTTTGCTTCCCGGCGTCGCCTTCGATAGCATATTCGATTTTACGGAAAACCATTTCCATAAAAACGGTCTGCGGACAAGCCCAGCCACACCACAACCGCCCGAAAACGGTGGTGAACAATACGATGAATACAAAAAACGAAAGCATCGTAAGCCCGAAGAGCCAATAGTCCTGCGGCCCGATGAATATGCCGAAGAGAATGATTTTCCGCTCAATCACATTCAGCAGCACCAGCGGCTGTCCATCGACCCGGAGGAACGGTGTCACGAACAGCAATGCGATAATCACTATACTGAACACCACACGGCCGTTGTGCCATTTGCCTTCCGGGCGTTGGGGGTAAAGGGGGCGTGTTTCGGCTTTGAGACCTCGGCTGTCGGCTTTCGGCAGTAGGCCTTCACGCGTGACTTGCCCACCAGCATTATACATTTCCATCCTTTCCATTTCAATCACTTTCTTTACAAATCTTCTTATTGACAGCCAACAACCCAAGTACTACTCAACAGCCGACAGCTGATTGCCGACAGCCGAAGTACTACTCAACAGCCGACAGCCGATTGCCGTCAGCCGAAGTTGCTTCCCCGCCAGCCGTAGCTGCTTCCAGTTCGCCTTGCGGCTCCTTCGCGTTGGCTGGTTTGGTGCCTTTGAGGGACAGGACGAAGCTCGCTACCTTCTGGATATCGGTAGGAGAGAGCTGTTTCTCCCAGGAGATCATGCCTTTTTCAGGCACGCCGTATTTGATCACTTTGAACACATTGTGAATACCACCTCCATGTAGCCAGTATTCGTCCGTGAGGTTCGGCCCAACAGCTCCGCCACCTTCGGTTCCATGGCAGGCGGTACATTTTTCCTGGAAGATTTTCATCCCCGCATCCACACCGGCCTTGTCGGTCAGGAGCGTAACGGAGTTTTCATCCATGCTGGCGCCTACTTTTTCCATGTAAGCCTTTTTCTCGGCCTCGGCAGTGGCTATTTCTTTGTCGAGCTCAGCGATTTGCAGGTCACCCAGGCCGCTGAAATAGTAGGCAGAATAAACCACCGCGAAGAAGACCGTAGTATAGAACAGGAATTGCAGCCAGGGAGGCATCCGGTTGTCGAGCTCCTGGATGCCGTCGTAGTCATGCCCGTCGATCAGGATTTGTTTTTCATCATGCAGCGCCACGCCAATACCTCTGAACTTCTTCCACCAATGCGCGCTGAACACGTGGGTAGGCTCCTTGTCGGACGCGTGGGCGGTTTTGTTAAGTAACCGCATCGCCGATGCCAGCAGGATCGCCAGCTGGATCATGATGAAAACCAATGCAGCAAGCACCACACATAGTATCAGGTCGAGTCCGGTGATGGCACGTACCGGTTCGGTCGTATCCTGCGCGGAGGCGGGCAATGCAATACACACAAGCAAAAGCAGCGATAGCAATGTCTTTTTGGCAACTCCGTCGTTTAGCGGAATACTGCGCATTTTGTCGAGTTTCCTTTTATCCAGCCCCCACACATAAATGAGCAGGCCGAGGAAGAAAACAAAGAAGATCAGCAGGGATATGAGCGGGTAGATGCCCACGCCCGCTATGGTTTCGAGGTAATTCCGGAATTTCATGAGAGTCAATTTTGAATGATTGAATGACTGAATGACCGAATGAATATTGAATGACCGAATGAGTGAGTCGTGATGATGCTGAATGGATCGATGAGCTGTATTTATTCAATCATTCAATCATTCAGTCATTCAATCATTTTTAATATCGGTTCCAAGCCGCTGCATGTAAGCAATCAGTGCCACGATCTCTTTATTGGCTGCGGTTTTGATGCCGCTCTGTTTCAGGCGCTCCTGGATTGCCTGTTCCTGCTTCACGAGATCGGTGTTGGCCTGGTTTTCGTATCCTTTTTCATAAGGCACACCCAGCGTCTGCATGGCTTTGATCTTGGCTTTGGTTGTGGTCGTATCCAGGTCGTTTTCTAGCAGCCAGCCGTAGCGAGGCATAATCGAACCCGGCGACATCGATGTGGGGTCTTCCATGTGGTTGTAATGCCAGGAATCGGGGTATTTGCCGCCTACGCGTTGCAAATCCGGGCCGGTGCGTTTGGAGCCCCATTGGTGCGGGTGGTCATATACAAATTCTCCGGATTTGGAATACTCCCCGAACCGTTCGATCTCGGACCTGAACGGACGGATCATTTGCGTATGGCACACATAGCAACCCTCGCGGACGTAAATGTCGCGGCCTTGTAATTCCAGTGGCGTATAAGGTTTTACACTCGCAATGGTAGGTACGTTGGATTCGACCAGGAACGTTGGGATCATTTCGATCATCCCGCCGATCGCGACGGCTATCAGGGAGAATATGGTTAATGCCAAAGGCTTGCGCTCCATTAAGCGGCGGTGCCAGTATTCACTCTTTTCGGCATGCCAGATCGCATTCAACGGCATGGCTTTGGCGGTTTCAGTGGCAACCAGTTTGCCTTTCAGCGCGGTCATCCAGAGGTTATAGATCATCACTACAAAACCTACCAGGTATAATGAGCCGCCTACGCCGCGAAGGAAATACAGCGGTTTGAGGGCCGTTACCGTTTCAAGGAAATTGGGATATTTCAAAAGCCCTTCCTGGGTAAACTCTTTCCACATCGAGCTCTGTACCCATCCGGCCCAGTACATCGGAATGGTATAGAAAATAATCCCCAGCGTGCCGATCCAGAAGTGGAAGTTAGCGGCCTTGGCAGAATACAACGGGCGGTTATAAAGGCGGGGGAAGAGCCAGTAGAGGATACCGAAAGTAAGGAAACCATTCCATCCGAGCGCACCTACGTGTACGTGTGCCACGATCCAGTCGGTGTAATGGGCGATGGCGTTCACGTTTTTCAAAGACAGCATCGGACCTTCGAAGGTAGCCATGCCATAGGCGGTAATCGCCACTACCATGAATTTCAGCACCACATCTTCACGAACTTTGTCCCAGGCACCTCGGAGGGTCATCAATCCGTTCATCATACCACCCCACGACGGCGCGATGAGCATTACGGAGAACACCGTACCGAGCGTTTGCGCCCATTCGGGCAATGCAGTATAGAGCAAATGGTGAGGCCCGGCCCAGATGTAAAGGAATATCAGTGCCCAGAAGTGTACGATCGAGAGCCGGTAGGAGTAAATGGGCCGGTTCGCCGCTTTGGGCAGGAAGTAGTACATCAGACCCAGGTAAGGCGTGGTGAGGAAGAATGCGACCGCATTATGCCCGTACCACCATTGTACCAGCGCATCCTGAACGCCTGCATATACGGAGTAGCTTTTCATGAACGAGATCGGGAGCTCCACGCTGTTCACCACGTGCAGCATCGCGACGGTTACAAAGGATGCGATGTAGAACCATACCGCGGCATAGATATGCTCCACGCGGCGGTTAATGGTAGTCATGATAATGTTCACCAATGCGGAAACCCACACCACGGCAATCGCGATGTCGAAGGGCCATTCCAGTTCAGCGTATTCTTTGGAAGTAGTAAATCCCATGGGCAGCGAAATGGCCGCCCCAAGGATGATGGCCTGCCACGCCCAGAAATGGAAACGGCTCAATACAGGACTCCATATGGGCGTCCGCAATACGCGCGGAACGGAATAATAAAGTCCCGTAAAAAAGCCGTTTCCGACGAATGCGAAAATTACCGCATTGGTGTGCAGTGGACGGATGCGGCTGAATGTCAGGAATGGCAGATCAAAATTCAGGTTGGGGAAAACCAGCTGTAACGCGGCCAGCAAACCCACGAGCATGCCGATGAGTCCGAACAGGATGGTGGCGATGGCGAAGTCCCGGACAATGCGGTTGTCGTATTGAAATTCATCCAACTCAACGGAGGCGAGGCCGGGATGGGGAACGTTTGACATAACTTGGAGGTGATAAATGGTAAAAATCAGTTCAGGTTCTGGTGGTTATGGCTTTTCGGAATCGTCGAGCAGGATGCGTACGGAGGGCGTATAATCGTCGTCGTAGTGGCCCTTCCGCACCGACCAGATGAATGCGCCCAGGAATCCCAGCGCCACGAGCAAACTGGCGATGATCAGCAGATACAATGCGCTCATGATGAGGATTGGTTAGATGTTTTTGATAGGTCAAAACTACCGGCGGCACGCCTGGCAAAGGATGACGCTCGCTACGTCTGGTTTATGACATTAATCAGTTTTTTGAGATGCCGTCGTGCCGCGGTATTACTCGCAAGCGTGGTGAAAGCCACGATGGTAATGGAACTGACGGGCATCAGTATCGCCGCGATGACCGGCGAAAGATGGCCTGTTACCGCAAAGGATAGTCCCACTATATTGTATATCAATGAAATAGCGAAGCTCTGACGGATGATGCGCTGACCGCTGCGGGCGAGGGAGATGTATCCCGGCAGTAAGCTGAGCCGGTTGCCTTCCACGATCGCGTCGCAGGAAGGGGAGAAGTTGTTGATATCGTCCGAAACGGCCAAGCCCACATCGCTCTGGCGCAATGCACCGGCGTCGTTCAGTCCGTCGCCGACCATGAGCACATGACGGCCTTCGCGTTGCAATTCACGTACGAAATCCAGTTTCTGGTCTGGTTTCTGGTTAAACAGAAGCACTGCATTCTCCCCGAAGAGCGGGGCGAGTAAATCGCGGTCGGTAGGGCGGTCACCTGAGAGGAGATAGGTGCGGATACCCGCCCCGCGCAATGCCGAAAGCGTTTCGGGGAGTTCGGGCCGGTATTTGCTGCGGATCGTGAAATAACCCTTTACAACCTCGTCGATAGCCACATACACCCGGCTCGACTGCCCGGTACCTTCCTCATTGCCAACCGCTCCAACCCAGCCCGCAGATCCCACCTTCACCATTCGCGCGCCCCATTGCGCGGCCATTCCCTTGCCGCTGGTCTCCGAAAAGCCAGTCAGTACGCGCTGGCTGCCGGGGACATCGGTCAGATGCCTGGCGATGAGCCTGCTCAGCGGGTGAGAAGATTGGCCCACCAACGTCTTAATCATGACCAGCTCTTCGCGCGTTGACGGGTCACCCGTAAAGTCGATTTCTGCGTCGTTCGGGAGGGTAATCGTACCTGTTTTATCAAAAACAACCGCGTCAGTTTGCGCGAGGCGTTCGATACTATGTGCATTTTTAGGGTAAAAACGATTCCGGCTGAAAACGCTCAGCAGGTTCCCGTTTGTGAATGTCGAGGAAAGCAGCAATGCACACGGGCAAGCCACCAGCAGCGTAGTAGTGAATGCAAGAAACGCGGTTTCGGAGTTTTTATTAACAAAAAACCAGAAGGCAAAAGTTATCGTCGCAATACCCAGTACGACCAACGAAAAATAGCGGTTAATGCGCGCCGCCAGCGATTTGTTGGCGTCGTCCTTCTCGCGGACAAACGCTTCATTATTCCAGAGTTGTGTGAGGTAGCTTTGGGAAACTTCTCGTAACACTTCCAGTTCGATGGCTGCACCTTTTTGCTTGCCGCCTGCGTATATGGTATCTCCTTTCCGCCTTTCAACCGGCTGTGATTCGCCGGAAACGAAGCTGTAATCGACCATGGCTACTGCGCTTTGGAGAACCGCATCGGCCGGGATCAGTTCCTCGTTCCTGACCAGCATCCGGTCGCCTTTTTGGAGATCGGTGATGGGCTTGCGTGTTTCAATGCCATCGCTCACGACGGAAATCGCAATCGGGAAATACGATTTATAGTCGCGGTCAAAAGAAACGCCGGCGTAAGTTTTGTCCTGAAAATAGCGGCCTACGAGCATAAAAAACACGGCCCCCGCGAATGAGTCGAGGTATCCGGGCCCGGTTTGCGTAGCGAGCTGGTAAATGCTGATCAGGAAAACGCAGCTCAATGCAAGGGCGATGGGCGCATCGATGTTCAGATAACGGCCTTTCAGCGCTGACCACGCCGATTTATAAAAATCCGCCGCGCAGTAAAACAGCACCGGCAGGCTCAGTGCGAGGTTAAGGATACCGAAAAGCGTGCGAAGGTTCTGATCCGAAGTATTTTGCCCCAAATGGAAATATTCGGGAAAACTCAGCATCATGATATTGCCGAATGCAAAACCCGCGATTCCAATTTTATAAAGGCGGGTGCGGTTCCATTTACCTGCTTTTTTACCCGAGAGGTCTTCCATGCTCAGGTAAGGCTCATACCCGATGCGCGTGAGCAGCGCAGCCAGTTCGCTCAACCGCAATGCCGGCGTATCGAATGTAATTCTGACCTTTTTCTCAGGGAAATTCACCACCGAGCTTCGCACCGCCGGGTTGAGGCGGTAAAGGTGTTCGAGCAGCCAGATACACGAACTGCAATGCATTTTCGGCAGGTACCAGTAAACAGTGGTCAGGCGCCCGTCCGTGAACTCGATCATCTTGTCGTGTACTTCCGGCTGATCGAGGTGGTCGTATTTGCCCTTGTAAAACGTGGGGTCCGGCGAAATGCCCTGTGCGCCTTCGATGGCGTAATACTGACAAAGGTCACTTTCTTTTAAAACACTGTAAACGGTCAGGCAGCCGTCGCAGCAAAAATCGTGGTCGTCGGCGTGCAGAACTTCATCGCGGCAATCTTCGCCGCAATGGTAGCAGGCATGCCGTGTATCGGAAATGGCCTCCGGGGCCGTCAATATGCTCATAGTCATGGTCAGGATTAAACCTTATCCAAAATTGGAGCATACGACCAGCCGAACGGATGACGAAAAGGAGTGGTGAAAACTGACTTTGGTCAGGAATTGTGGGCTATTCCCTGACTGAGCTCGAACGCATACCGATAATCGATCAGGTTTTTTTGCTCTGCATTGTCGTGCCAGCCGGGTTCCTCATGGCTGAGCCTTACAATGTCGTCGGTTGGAAGTTTCCCGTAGCGCTTAGCAACAAATTCGAGTACCTTCAATTCGTCTTGTGAGAAAAGGGTCTTATCGAAAATTGCTCTGGCGGTAATTTCATCTCCGTAAGCGCCATTTCCAAAATATTGTTCGTCGATACTGATCTGCCCTTGTTCCGAAAGACTGACATACATTTTCTGAAACTGTGAAGGAACCGGTCCGAATTGAATGGCCCTATATTCCAGTCCGGTGATGGAATACCCGGTGAGCCGGTATGCATTGAAATCGGCGTAGAACAGCAGTTTGTTAAGCTTCGTTTTGAACAATGTAATCTTTCTCAATTCCTGAAAGAATGCGATGATTGCTGCAATTTTCGCAAAGTCCGGTTGTCGGTAACCATTATGCTTTGATGGAAACACCTTATCGGCAACAAACTGCGCGGTTTGATTTTCAGCAACCTGTGTCAGTTTTTTTGCGTCTTTTTCGCTAAGAAAATGCGCGCTTGCCGTAATTTGCTGAATAAACGACGCCGGGTTGCGAATGGCCATAATCAGCCTGCCGATAGCTACGGAAGGCACTTCACCTGCTTCATACAAGCGATACGAATTGGTACCTAACCCTAAAATTTCCGACATCTTGCTTGCTGAAATGCCATAATCTTCCCTGATCCGTCTGATCTCGTCGGGAAACGGAATGCCGTATTTTTCCCGGTATTGGTTATGTACCTGTACAATACTCAACTCATCCAGCCGGTCGTCACTGAAACGCTCGCCGGAATCCTCACATTCGTAATAATGCGTGACGACTTCAAATTCTTCTTTCCTGAATGCCAGGCTCGCCACCTCGTGCCGTACCTGCATTTCTTTCCCCGTAATCGGACTTTTCATAATGTTTCTTTAAATGGATAGCGTATGAGGCGTTCGGCAACGTGAAATGATATGCATAGTACATTCGCATTTGGACGACCCATTGAAATTTTAATGTAGAGTTGATGCTCTTTAAAGGCCTTGCCGAAAACCCACATGTCACCAATTTGATATAATGTGTCCGCCAACGGTCCTTCAATGTACTCATCGACAGTTATGGCTTCAATGAGTTGCCGCCGTTTTGCAGGTGAGATTTCGAGGAGTAACAATGCCTGAGCGTTCTTGGGATTTTTCCTCTCTGTAAACAGAATATCGAATATCCTGTATTTGACAAAGAAGTCGTCCAGGAAGCGCTGAACTTCGTGACGATTTGACATAGTGGTGTATTGTGTGTTTAATTTTATAGTTTCAAATTTATATATTTTTACTATATATTAAAACTATAAAGTTGAATTATTTATTTAAAGGGCAATTAAAAAGCCTTCCGTTAAAGAAGGCTAGGTAATCACTCTAAAATATTAGCAGGCTGGACATCATCGCTTCAGAACCTGCGGAAGCCCTATCTTTCGAGTCGATGCGGCAGCGGCGTTTATACCAAGGTTCTTCATAATGTCGGAAGTCAGGTTGGAGGTGGAGTCGCGGGCGTAGAGAACTACCGGCCACAGGTCGCCGCCGTTCGGGTTGAGGTCCATGCGGAGAAGGAATGCATAACCTTTTTGGCGGCCGGCGAAGATGATGGCCTCATTTACTTTTTGTTTGATGGGCTCAAACTTTTTGGCATAATAATCGCGCAACTGGGCCATGGAATTCGTTTCGAAATCCTCATAGGATTTTTTCAGGTTTTCGAGCTCGATAGCCTTGTCGCGCAGGATGGCCTGGTCGGCCTTGCTGGCCACGAGCTTGTCGAACGCATCGGATTTTAGTTTGAATTCCTCGTATTTCCCTTTCAGAATCTTGTCGTACTGATCGCTTTTGACGACGATCTCTTCATTGAGTTTCTTGAACTCAGGCATGCTTTCAAGAATGTGCTGCTGGTCGACGTAGCCGATCTTCTGGTCGGAGGTTTGCGCAAAACTGGCCGCGGCGCAGCACAGTACCATCAGAAAAAGTACAGGTAATGTTCTCATTTCGAAAGGTTTGTTTGAGGTTTGCAATATTTCAACAACGGTTACATAAGTATTCTGTTGTCTTAAAAAATGTTAAAATTCTCATGAACTACCATCGGTTTTAACCGACGGATAAGCGAACTTGCGGGCTCCAAACCCTTTCTGACAACCATCGCTTCCGAAAATCCAAATAGCACCGACGATATTTTGCTCGCCCGCATGCAAACGGGCGACAGTGAGGCTTTTGCCGTGCTGTACCGTAAATATTGGCGCCGGCTCTTTGATGCGGCGTACCGGCGGATCCTGTTACGCGAAGAAAGTGAGGAAATTATCCAGGAGATTTTTGTCGACCTCTGGGCCAAACGCGAAACCCTGCTGATATCGGTTTCGCTGGAAGCTTACCTGTTCGGTGCGCTTCGGTACAGCATTTTTAACCTCATCCGTTCCCGCAAGATCAGGGAGGCTTATCTCGAACACTTGCTGCAGGCACCCGGCGACCAGAGCAACTATATCGAAGATCGCCTGCATTACGAGGAGCTCGCCCGGGCGCTTGAAACCAGCGTTCAAAACCTGCCGGAGAAATTGCGGAAAGTGTATCAGCTCAGCAGGAAGGAACATCTTACCTATAAGGAGATCGCGGAACAGGAGCAAATTCCCGTGGACACGGTCGAAAAACAAATGGGGCGTGCGCTGAAAATCCTGCGCGAAAATCTGAAAGAATTTGCCTGGGCGTGGATCATGCTGGAAATGTGGGATTTGTACCAATAGAAAAAAATGGGCCGGCCGTGGCGGTAACCGCGCCGGGATGTTACTATATCAAAAGCGGAGAAGTATATCGACGAATGGACAAAGATCGCTTACTGTATTTACTGGAAAATGACAAGCGCGGACGAAACTCGCCCGCGGAGGCCGGGGAACTGGAAGCCTGGTACCGCTCTGCGGAGGCGCACCCGGCATTCTCGGATGGGCTTTCGGGTGCTGGCTTATCGGCATTGGAAGATAAGATATTTGCGCGGATACAAACGGCGACAGCGGAATCTCAGGAATGGGCGGAAGCGCAGCCGGATAGCAAACGCAGCTGGTTGGCCTGGGGTAAAATTGCGGCAGCAGTGTTGTTCCTGGTTGTCGCGGGAATAGGCATATATATGTTTCAGCAGCAAAGCGGCCGCATTACCGAACGGACCGGCTTTGGAGAAACCCGCGTACTGATACTTCCCGACGGTTCCGAGGTGACTTTGAATGGTAATTCGGTGCTTTCCTATGATGCCGAATGGCCGGAATTGCGCGAAGTGCGACTCGAAGGCGAGGGGTATTTCAGAGTGGTCCATACGAAGGATCACCGCAAGTTCCGCGTGCGTACGGGTGCTGATTTCAGCCTCGACGTGCTAGGTACCCAGTTCAATATCAGCAAACGCGCGAGCGGTACACGGATCGTCCTCGACGAGGGAAAGGTTCGGTGCAACCTGGGCGATTCAAAAGGTGATACACTGGTCCTAAGGCCCGGCGAGATGGTTCAGTTTCGTAAAAATCCATCGGATTACCAGCGCGAACGCGTAGAAAAAGGTCTTTACTCTGCATGGAAAGACCATAAGCTTGTTTTCAAAAATACTTCACTACGGGAAGTGGCGGGGATATTGCGGGATACCTATGGGCTGGAAACAGAAGCCACCCGGCCCGAACTACTCGATCGCCAGATTTCAGGCTCGGTTCCTACGGACAACGTGGAGCTGCTTCTTCAAGGTGTCGCCGAGGCATCATCCGTAACCATCACACGCGACGGCGATCAGTTAACAATCGAACCGAAAGGTAAATAAGTCGGAAAGTCAAGAAATCAGGAAAATCTTCGTGCGTGATTTTTTTTGAATAATTAATAATTTAATTTATTAAATATATCAAAAATATAATTATATTATTTTAATTGACAACAAATGACTACTTTCTGGCCTTCTGACAACCGGCATTAAAAATTTTACAAAAAAAGTTTCCCCCTGCATGGCGGTAAGCCAAATGAAACGGTACTCTATGTTTAGAACCGCGAAATAATATGGTACGCGTTCGGATTTTGGCCATTTAAACAAACCCTGTTAAAGTGCTTTCGCCTATGAAACGACTTATCACTACTCTTAACCTGATCGCCATTTGCTGCTGCGCCGTTTTTGCGGTGCATGCGCAGGACGTCGCGCTGTCTAGGGCGACTCCGTCTAGGGCGACCCCGTCCAGGGCGATCCCACCGAAACTCGATCGCAGCGGCGACTCCCGCCCGCGCCAGGCCGTAACCCTGGAATCGAAACTTCGTGAGCTGGAAAAGCAGTTCAATGTGTCCTTCCTGTATAATTCGGGGTATGTCAACGGTAAAACCGTGAAGGAATCGGGGAAGGCCGGTTCGCTGGAACATTCGCTGCGTAAAATCCTGGAACCGAATAATTTGGCTTTCAAGAAACTGCGCGACAATTTCTACGTGATTTACATCAAGGATGAGTCTACCGAACAAGCAGACGATCGTCCCGATGCGGAGCGGAAAACATCGTTGGAGCCGCAGCCAACCGGGCAGCTGCCAGCTACGCAGCCGGTGAATACCCTCGCCTCTCTCCTTAAGGGCGCGGCGGAGCGGAAGGTAGCGAATATCGCACTGACAGTGTCAGGTGTCGTGGTCGACGCCGTTTCGGGTGAGCCGTTGCCTGGTGCCAGTGTGATCGTAAAGGGTTCGGGAACAGGAACAACCACCAACGGAGAAGGGCGGTATGAGTTGCCTAATGTGCCAGAGAATGCGACACTGGTTTTTTCATTTATCGGCTACCTGTCGGCCGAAGCGCCGGTGGATAACCGTTCGGTGATTGACATGAAGCTTTCCACGGACTCGAAATCGCTTTCGGAAGTGGTAGTCGTGGGGTACGGTACCGTTTCCAAAAAGGATGTGACCGGCTCTGTGGCCTCGGTAGGAGGTAACGAACTTCGGAATATGCCTGTGCGTTCGGCGACGGATGCATTGCAAGGCAAGGCTGCGGGTGTCATGGTAACGCAGTCGAGCGGGAGCCCGGGCTCGGGAGGTATTGTACGTATACGCGGTATCGGTTCAATTAATAATTCCAATGAACCGCTCTACATCGTCGACGGTCTGCCGCAGACGGGTATCGGATGGCTGAACCCGAACGATATTGAGACGATGGACATTCATAAGGACGCGTCCGCGGCGGCTATTTATGGTTCGCGCGCCTCGAACGGTCTGGTGATTATTACGACCAAAAAAGGCTCCAAATCGGAAGCGATGAGCGTTTCGTTTGATAGTTACTACGGCTTGCAATCGCCATGGAAGCGTCCGCATATGCTGAATGCGGAGGAGTTTATCGATTATAAGAACCGCGCGGCCAATGCGGTGGGCGTTACTCCTCCCATATCTCCGGATATGAAAACCCAGGCGCTCAACTTCGTGCGTGCAAACACGGGTCCCGATGGTACCGACTGGTGGAAGCAGATCATCCATGAAAATGCGCCGGTGCAGAGTTACAATATCACCGTTTCGGGAGGTAGCAAAAAAGTCGATTTTGCTTCGGCATTGGGCTATATGGACCAGAAAGGGATTGTTCGCGGTTCGGACTACCGCCGCATTTCATGGCGTAACAATGTGAACGCGGACATCAACGAGCGGGTACGCCTGGGTAGCAATATTGCCGTGGTTTACGAAAGCCGCCGCAATATCGATGAGAATAACCCTTATTCCGGGACGATTTTCAGCGCCATGACTGCCGATCCGATCACGCCCGTTTACCGCGACAACCTGCGCGATATTCCTTCTTTTTACCAGACTATCATGCAAGGCTACGATGCCAGCAACCCGTTTTCGCGTTATGCCGGAGTGTTGTATTCCAATAAGCCGAACCCGGTGGGGCAGATCGAACGGATGCGTCAGAGTATCTGGGAGGGTATCAGCATGAAAGGCGGTGCGAACCTGGAAGTTAAGATCTTCGAGCCGCTCAAATTCCGCAGTAATTTTGGTCTCGACATTCACCGGGGCCTTTCCAAGGGTTTTACACCACAATATTACCTCAACGGGTATGATTACGCGACTTATAATACGATCAGCAATTACTCGTATTGGTCCAACTATTTCGTCTGGGAGAATACGCTGGCATTTGACCAGGTCTGGGGTCAGCATCGCCTGAACGTACTTGCGGGAACTTCGGCAGAGCTTACCAAAGGACTGGAATACGGCGCTTCCAAGCAAGGGGCCGTTAATAATGAGGAGGATATGCGGATTATCAACGCGGCGACGATCAATCCGGGGGCATCAGGCTATACTTATTCCAATGCATTGAATTCCTATTTTGGAAGGGTGAGTTATTCATTCGGAGGGAAATATGTGCTGACGGCCAATGTACGCCGTGATGGTACGTCCCGCTTTGCCAAGGATTACCGCTGGGGTACGTTTCCTTCCGTGTCGGCGGCCTGGAACTTTACCAATGAGGCGTTTTTCAAAGATGCAGGGCTGAAATGGCTTTCGGAAGGTAAACTGCGCGCCAGCTATGGGCAAATCGGCAATCAGAATATCGCAAATGGTGCTTACCTGTCGACCTATGGCAACAACAACCGCTACCTTTTCGGCGATAACAAAACCTGGTACATGGGCGCGGGGCGCGGTAGTATCGGAAATCCGATGCTGCAATGGGAGACCTCCAATCAGACTGACATTGGTGTAGATCTCGCGTTTTTGAATAACAAACTGACACTCACGGCGGATTATTTCAAGAAAGCAGTCGACAACATGCTGCTGATCGTACCTCTGCCGACGACGTTGGGATATCCTAACTTCCCTTGGTCAAATGCGGGTAAAATGGTAAACAAGGGCTGGGATTTTGCGATCGGGTATGACGATGAGGCGGCTGGTTTTCAATATGGTATCAAAGCCACGCTCTCGACATTCTCCAACAAGGTGACCACGCTTGGCGGCGGTGAGCCGATCTATTCGACGGCGCATTTGGGTGAAACCATTACCAAAACCGAAGAAGGGATGCCGGTGGGTTACTATTTCGGATGGCAGACGGATGGAATTTTTCAGACGCCGGATGAGGTTAATGCCAGTGCCCAGAAAGGCCTCTCGACTGCCGGGGATATCCGTTTCAAAAACATCAATGGCGATCAGCTGATTAATGCGGACGACCGTACGAAAATCGGTAACCCGTGGCCGGACTTCATTTACGGGCTTACTGTGAATGCCGCCTACAAAGGATTTGATGTCAGCGCATTCGTGCAGGGCTCGCAGGGGAACGATGTGATGAATATCCTGCGCTACGATACCGAATCGGGTACGGGTTGGTACAATGCGCCAAAAGGGTTTCTGGAAAAGGCATGGAATGGTCCGGGTAGCACCAATCAGTATTACAAAATCTCGCAGAATGCGGGTTTGAATACCAACGTGTCCCAATATTTCGTAGAGGACGGCTCGTACTTGCGTATGAAGAATATCCAGGTGGGGTACAGTCTGCCGGGAAGTTTGCTGCAAAAGGCGAAAATCAAGCAGGTGAGGTTGTATGTAGGCGCGCAAAACCTCTTCACGATCACCAAATACAGCGGCCTCGATCCTGAAATGGGTTCGGCCGATCCCAAACTAACGGGGATCGACCAGGGGTACTTCCCGCAGGCGCGCACATGGATGTTTGGTATTAATGCAAAATTCTAAAATATTCACTATGAAAAAGTTATCAATCATAATGCTCGCGTCGTGCCTGGTGCTGGGCGGGACGTCCTGTTCCGAAGAGTTCCTTGATCGCACACCGCCGGGCAACCTTACCGACGAAACATTTTACAAATCGCCTGATGCCGGATTTAAATCGCTCGTTACCTGTTACCGTGGTTTTGTGAGTAACTTCTGGGGCTACGAAGCGGCCCGGGCCGAACTGGGTAATATGGCAACCGACGACGCCGACAAGGGCGGTTCTGATGCCGGTGACCGCCCGTTCGTGACCGACCTCGGTTTCGGCAGGGCACTTTCGTCCAATGAAACGCTTGCGGGTTACTGGTCTGCCCGTTACAGTGCGATCGGTAACTGTAATGTGGCATTGGAACGGTTGCCGGAGGCGAATCTCATCGATGCAAGCGGTGCACTGCTTGATCCGGTCCAAAAAAGTCGTTATCTGGCTGAAATCCGGTTTCTACGGGCATTTTTCTACTTCGAACTCGCGGAGGTTTTTGGCGGGGTACCGCTGGTGACCAAAACACTCACCGTTGACGACCGTACGAAACTAAACCGCGCGTCGGTCAAGGAAATGTTCCAATTTATTGAGGCAGAGCTCACAGCTGCTGCGAACGACCCTGCCATGCTTTCTGCTGCCAAGTTGCAGGCCTCGGAAGTGGGGCGGGCTACCAAAGAGGCGACCTGGGCATTGCTGGCGAGGGCTTACCTGTTTTTTGCCAAAGATGATCCCGCGCTTTTCGCCAAAGCACGCGACGCGGCGAAAAAGGTGATCGACTCGGGTGCGTTCGCTTTGCATCCTCAGTTTCAGGAGATATTCCTTGAAAATGGGTACAAGACCAAAGAGGCCGTGTTTTCAGTTATCATGGGCGACGATCCTGCAATCCCGATTTATGGTAGTACCATTAATGTATACTGCTCGCCGCGTGGGGCTACCGGCGGCTGGGGCTTTGATTTGCCTACCCAGGACCTTGTTAATGAGTTCGAAGAAGGTGATCCGAGGTTGCTGTACACAATTCTGCAATCAGGCGACCAGTTCCCTAAGTTGAATGGTACAAAAGAAGTGCTGGACTTTTCGACCTACCCGAATACCGGTTACCACAGCCGGAAAGTGTATTTGCCCGAATCGCGCCGCGGACAAGGGTGGGGGAACGATGCGTGGACGTATCATCCGATCCGCTATGCCGATGTGCTGCTGATGTATGCGGAGGCATTGATTGAAAGCGGCGGGGATAAAGCCGAGGCTGCAAACTACATTAATCAGGTACGTAAACGTGCTTCGACCTCGTCACGGAAAGATGCGGAAGCGGCATCAAGGGTTTTGAAAGTAGCTGAAAAGCAGCTGTCTGACGTGAAGGCAGGCGATGATTTGCGCAAAGCCGTGCGGCACGAACGCCGGGTGGAACTGGCGATGGAGTACCACCGACTGTATGATCTGATGCGCTGGAATACGCTCGTGCCGACTATGAAAGCCTATGCAGCGAAACCATTCTCGAATGGCAAAGGCGGGAATTTTACGGCAGGGAAAAATGAAGTATTTCCTATTCCGCAGGTTGAAATCGACCGCTCGGGAGGTTCCATTGTGCAGAATCCGAACTATTAGTGCTAATGACTGAATGATTGAATGACTGAATGATTGAATAATCTGCGTAAAACTCAATCATTCAGTCATTCAATCATTCAAAATTAATTTTCACATATCGCTTTATTTCATAAATCATTTTATTAAGTTTATTGGGTGAAAAAATTGAAATCTTCCATTGGTCTTTTGCTCGCCGGGGCGCTATGCCTGGCTTCGGTGAGCCGGAATGATAAGCCGTTGTTCCGGGATGTAGAACATGCTCCCCCGATTCGTATTGCAGGCATTTTGGAAGGGCCGGATTCGAGTCGTTTTACTTATACCCGACTGGTGTCGGGCCTGGACGAGCCGATGGAAATGGCGATCCTCCCGAACTACGACATGGTGGTGGCCGAACGGAAGGGAGCCGTGCGCTATTTCAATAATGCAACCAAAGAGCTTTCGACGATCGCGCAGTTCAATGTTTTCAGCGGTATCGAGGATGGGCTGCTTGGTGTGGCGGTTGACCCGGATTTCAAGCATAACAACTGGATTTACTTCTATTACGGCGTAGGCGGGGAGAAGAGCGTCAGTCACCTGGCGCGCTTCGAGCTGAAAGGACAGAACCTCGTTCAGGATTCTAAAAAGGTACTTTTGGAAGTTCCTACGCAGCGTAAATACTGCTGCCATTCGGCCGGTTACCTTACTTTTTCGGACGACATGCTCTATCTCTCGATCGGTGATAATACCAATGCGGAGGAAATCGAGGGGCATACACCCATCGACGAGCGCCCCGGGCGCGAGCTTTCGGACGATCAGGCCGCCACGGCGAACAGCAACGATTACCGGGGGAAAATCCTGCGAATCAAGCCGGAACCGGACGGTACTTACACCATTCCGGATGGAAACCTTTTTCCAAAGGACGGCTCGCAGGGCAAGCCTGAAATTTATGCGATGGGCGTCCGGAACCCGTTCCGCATCTCCGTCGACCCGAAGACCAAATACCTCTATTGGGGCGATGTAGGCCCTGATACCGAGGTGCCTGGTAGCGAAGGCAAAATGAGTTACGACGAGATCAACCAGGCGCGCAAGCCCGGCTTTTTCGGCTATCCTTATTTTTTAGGTGACAACGAGGTGTTTCCCGACTATGATTTTGCAACCAAAAAGGAAGGACCCGGAAAGGACCCGCAAAAGCCGGTCAACGATTCGCCTCACAACACGGGAATCCGTGACTTGCCGCCTGCACAGCCAGCATTCATCTGGTACGGGAAAGGCCCGTCGAAGAAATACCCGCTCGTAGGCAAAGGCGGTGCCAGCGCGATGGCCGGTCCGGTGTATTACAGCGATTTATATCCTGATGCGCCTTACAAACTTCCGGACTACTACCATGGCAAGTTGTTCATTTTTGAATGGATACGGAAATGGATCATGGCCGTGACCATGGATGCGAATGGCAACTACGTGAGTATGGAGCCCTTCCTTCCTCAATTGAAGGTCGTTGCGCCGATTAACATGCAGATTGCGCCCGACGGGGCCATTTACCTGCTCGCTTACGGTACCAACTGGTTTGCGCGAAATACCGACTCGGGCATCATCCGGGTGGAGTATGCCGAGGGTAACCGCAACCCGATAGCCGCCGTTACGACGGGTAAGACCATCGCAGCGGCCCCATTTACAGCCACACTTTCGGCCAAAGGATCGAAGGATTACGATGCCACCGACAAGCTGACCTACGAATGGAAGATCGGGACGAAAAAGCTGGCGGGAGAGGAAATCAAGTACACTTTTACCAAACCCGGTACGTACAATGTCGTATTGACGGTCTCCGATCAGCATGGTGGAAAGGGTACGGCCACTACTGAATTCAAGATCGGGAACACACCGCCCGATGTGAAGATCGAAACGAAAGCGAATCGTAGTTTTTATTGGGATAATGCCCCGTTTGATTACAATATCCGGGTAACGGATAAGGAAGATGGTAACATCCAGCGTGCCAAGATCCATGCAGGTTTCAATTACCTCACTTTCGGAAAAGACCTTGCAGGCGCATTGTCGGGTTCGGAAGGGGAGAATATCCGGTATGCGGCGACGGCAAAGCTCTACACTTCGCTGGATTGCAAGGCTTGCCATACGCTGGAAACCAAGTCGATAGGGCCTGCATTGAAGGATATTTCAAAAAAATACACGGGCAACGCAGGCGCGGCGGATATGCTCGCACGCAAGATCATCACCGGCGGCAGTGGAAACTGGGGCTCTTACCCGATGCCGCCTCACGCGGACCTGCCCGAGAAGGATGCGAAAGAAATAGCGGGTTATATTCTTTCATTGGGTAAAAATGCGGAGCAAACCCTGCTTTCGGCCCAACTGAAACTGACCGAGCATATCGGCAAGGGCAATGAAGGGGCTTACGTTTTGCAGGCTTCCTATACCGATAAGGGTGCGAACGGCATCGGCCCGCAGAAGACGGCCAGCCACATTGTGCTGCGCAATCCGCTGGTACAAATGGAGGATTACCAGGAAGGAAACGTGGGCGTGGTGATCGCGACGCAGAACACCGGCTACGTTTCCTACATCGCGAACATTACCAACGGAAAATATACGCGGTTCAACCAGATTGACCTTACGCATATCAAAAACATTCGTCTGCGCATTCAGGAACATGGTGCCGGGGGTACGATCGAGTTACGGCAGGGGAGCCGCGAGGGCCAGCTGCTGGGTAAAACCGAAGTTCCCGGCGGACGGCTGGACGATCTCAAAGCGGGTTGGAAAGAAGTGCTTTTGCCTGTAAGCGGCGGCAAGGGCGTCCATGACCTGTACCTGGTTTTCAGGAATGAAAAGGCCAAAGGCCCGCTATTCCATATCGACTGGATGTATTTCGAAAACGATTTTAATCCCTAACCTTTTAAAATGCAGGACTATTCCTGAACCCTAACCTAACCTTTCATGCAACCCGAAAAGTATATTGACCAGTACCGACACGCACTGCTGAACGATGTGATCCCTTTCTGGATGAAAAACTCCCCCGATCATGAATCGGGAGGTTTTTTTACCTGTCTCGACCGTGAGGGGAATGTATTCGACACCGATAAATTCCTGTGGCTCCAATGCCGGCAGGTATGGTGCTTTGCGATGCTGTATAACCGGGTGGAGCAGCGGCAGGAGTGGCTGGACATGGCGCTTTCGGGGGCAAAATTTTTGCGGGAGCATGGGCGGGATGCCGGCGGCGCCTGGTACTTTTCGCTGGACCGCCACGGAAATCCGCTCATGCAGCCGCACAGCATTTTTTCGGATTGCTTTGCTACCATGGCGTTCGGGCAATTGTACAAGGCTACGGGCAATGAGATGTTCAAAACCATTGCCACGGATACTTTTTACAACATTTTGAAAAGGCAGGAGAACCCGAAAGGCATTTACAGCAAGGCCGTACCCGGTGCGCGGCCACTGGAAAGCTTTGCCCTGCCGATGATCCTGTGTAACCTGGTACTGGAAATCGAATCGCTGTTGGAACCGGCATTGGTGAATGAAGTGATCGAACGCGGTATCGACACGGTGATGAACAAGTTTTACAAACCCGAGCTGGGTGTGATCCTGGAAAATGTAAGTCCCGATGGTTCTTTCTCGGATTCGTTCGAGGGGAGGCTGGTGAATCCCGGGCATGGGCTGGAATCGATGTGGTTTATGATGGATCTGGCTGCCCGCACATCGGACGAACCGCTGGCGCAGCGAGCTGTCGATATTGCGATTCAGCTCGTTGAGTACGGCTGGGACCATGAGCATGGCGGGATCTTCTATTTTATGGATGTGAAGGGTAACCCTCCACAACAGCTGGAATGGGACCAAAAGCTCTGGTGGGTGCATATGGAAACGCTTATTACGCTTCTGAAAGGCTACCTGCATACAGGCGACGAGCGCTGTGCACACTGGTTCGAGCGCGTGCATGCGTATACGTGGAGCCATTTCCCTGACCCTCAATACGGAGAGTGGTTCGGCTATCTCAACCGTCAGGGCGAGCCACTGCTGACTTTGAAGGGCGGTAAATGGAAGGGCTGCTTCCATGTGCCCCGCGGATTGTACCAATGCTGGAAAACGCTGGAAGCGATTCAATCGAAAGTGTCCTTAAACGTCTGATTATGGCCCAGGTTCCAGTTGCTACCACCCAGCCTGCGGGCATTGCCGGCGGACAGAGTTACCGGCCGGCGCTGGTGACGCTCGCGGTTTTGTATTTTATGATGGGGCTCATTACCTGCCTCAATGATACCCTTGTGCCGTTTTTCAAAAGCAGTTTCCAACTGAACTACACCCAATCGGCGCTGGTGCAGTTTTACTTCTTTGTTACCTACGGAGTGATGTCCATTCCCGCCGGGATCATCGTCGGTAAATTCGGATTCAAACAGAGCATGGTGGCGGGTTTTGCGATCGCAGCGGTGGGGACATTCCTGTTTTTTCCGGCCTCGCTGATGCACCAGTATTACCTGTTTCTGGCAGCACTTTTTATATTAGCAATCGGCATTGTGCTCTTGCAGGTAGCTGCTAACCCTTACATTACCTTACTGGGACCGCCGGAAACCGCCTCTTCGCGGTTCAATCTCATTCAGGCGCTGGGTTCGTTAGGGACTACCGTTGCACCGCTGCTGGGTGCATCGTATATTCTTTCAGGGATGCGCGATGGAATGCAATCCAGTGAGGCCGTGCGGCTCCCATATCTTTGCATCACCGCCCTTGTGATCGTGATTGCGTTTGTGATCAGCCAGTTAAAATTACCTTCTCCGGTTTCGCAAACAGCTGGCAGCCGGGAAGGCCCATCAGGAATCTTCGGTTTCCGGAACCTGCGGTTCGGATTGGCGGCATTGTTCTGCTATGTGGGAGCGGAGGTTTCCATCGGCTCTTTTCTGACCAACTACATTGCCGATACGGCCGGCATTGTGGAAAATAAGGCGGTTTTTTATGTAGCGCTATACTGGGGAAGTATGCTGGTAGGGCGCTTTATAGGAGCCGGTGTGCTGAAAATCGTACGGGCGCCGCTGGTACTGAGCATTTGTGCCATTGCTGCCGTCGTATTGATCGTCGTATCCGTAACGAGCACGGGTATGCTGGCTGCCTGGACCATAGTGGCCGTTGGTTTGTGCAATTCCATTATGTTCGCGACGATCTTTTCGTTATCGGTAGCCGGTCTTGAAGAACATGCGACGAGAGCTTCCGGCTGGTTGTCCACCGCTATTGTCGGCGGGGCGGTTGTATCCTATTTGCAGGGCGTGTTGATTGACCATTTCAACTGGCAGGTCTCTTTCATGCTGCCGCTGCTGTGCTATGTTTTCATTCTCTTTTTTGGCTTGAACGGATATAAAACAAAGTAAATATGTCCTTAATTTAGCCGCCCCATTTCGTTTTCGACACTTTATGAGCAGACCCCTTCGCGTTGCGGCCAACTACAAAACCAAAGACCCCGCTGGTATTATCCTTGGGTATCTGGCCAATCATGGCAGCATGACCCTGCCAGAGCTTGGGAAGAGACTGAATATCAGTGTCCCAAAGGTGACGGTGTTGGTGAATGAATTGCGGAACGAGGGCTTGGTAAGCGATTACGGAAAGGTAGATTCTTCCGGCGGACGCAAGCCCAGTTTGTACGGTGTCGCAGCAGAGGCGGCCTATTTTATCGGGGTGGATGTGAAACAAAGCCATATCACGGTCGGTTTGCTTGATCTGGATAAGAGGTTGGTCAGGAATTCGGGAAAAATGGACTACGAACTGACCAATACGGTCGAATCGCGGGATACCTTGTGTGGTTATATCCTGGATTTTATCAACGGGTTATCCGTTCCCAAGGATCGGATTAAAGGTGTAGGGATCAACCTCTCGGGACGGGTTAATTATCGTACAGGGCACAGTTACAGCTATTTCCATTTCGACGATCGCCCATTGAGCGAGATTGTCGAAGAAAAAATAGGCTTTCCCGTATTTCTGGAAAACGATTCACGGGCAATGGCTTACGGAGAATTTTGCCTCGGGGCCGTTGAAAATGAGAAGGATGTGCTTTTCCTGAACCTGGATTACGGCATAGCGGTCGGAATCCTGATGGGTGGAGAGTTGTACTATGGCAAATCGGGTTACGCCGGGGAGTTCGGGCATATGCCTGTTTTCAATAATGAATACATATGCCGCTGCGGCAAAAAAGGCTGTCTGGAAACCGAAGCGGCTGGCTGGGCATTGGAAAGAATGTTCCGCGATAAAATCCGGGAAGGCTCATCATCACTCATCACCACTAAAATAGCCGACCCGGACCGCATTGGCATGGATGATATCATCGAAGCAGCCATGGCGGATGATGTGCTCGCCATCGAGCTCATTGCGCAATTAGGCGATAACATTGGCCGCGGTATCGCTTCCCTGATCAACGTTTTCAACCCCGAACTGGTAATTCTTGGAGGCGGCCTGCTTGCGACGGGCGATTATATTGGTCTGCCCATCAAAACAGCCATTAATAAATACTCCCTAAGCCTGGTTAATAATGATACACGGCTTGTGCATTCAAAATTGGGTGAAGACGCGGGCTTACTGGGAGCCTGTCTGCTCGTCAGGAATCGCTTTCTCGGCATTCATGATTAAGCCGGAGGAGTGGCTTTCTGTTTGTAGCAACGAAATGGCGCGAAGGTTTTCCTTCGTGACTGTTATTCGCAGGCCTCCGGCCGGTCGATACCGCGATGTCGCTTTTGTTGTATGGACCGGCCGGAGGCCTGCGAATAGTGTGTGCAAATCCGGAGATTTGCGCGAGCGAGCGCTTTTTTAAAAGTTTATAATTGATCGCATTAAGGCTGTTTCAACAACCATACATCCGAAATTTTCGACTGCTTGCGCCAGTTCAGCTGCGATTCCTCCGGGCCGTCGAAAGTGACGGAAATTTTGCCGTCCTGGGTGAGGCTTAGCGGCACGATCCATTCCTTGAATGTTTCGGATTCTTTGTTGTAAACGATCGGAGATAGTCTTCTCCCGTCTACCCGCAGGAGCGCGTCGCCTTCGCCCGCAACACGTATGATGTAGCGTGCACGAGGGTCGAGGTTTTCGTAATCGAGTTCCGGTTCACGCTGGAAAAGCTGGGTGGAGAGTCGTTTGCGGCTCATGCCATTATCCCACCAGGCCACGTCGGTCGCATCCTCGGAAACCGTTTTGACGCGCGGGCCCTTCGCTACGCTGGAAATGTCGTCGTAGTAACTTCCTGGCCCGGGATTTTCCCAGGATGCGATGGTTTTTAGCCTCGCTAATTGCTCGTCGGGATTGGTCATTTTTTTGATTTTATCAAACTCATCGGCCAGCCACCAGCGGTTGTTAAGGGGATAATTCACAAAATCCATTACCACGCCGCGCTCGGGGTTGCGGGGCTTGTGTTTTTCGGTACTGGTTTGGAGTCCGATAGAGGCATAGAGGGCATCACTTAAATCAACGATATGCTTGTAAATATCGCGGGCAATAGGCTCCCGATCTGCGCTATTAACCATTGCCAGTGCCTCGTCCATTGATTTCTCAATCGTATTTCGATCGGCGACGGCCAGGATTGCATTGGCTCGCTTTTCAAGTTCTTGTTCGCGGATAAGACGCAGGCGGATGTATTGATCATAGTACGCGCGCAATAAAAGCATTTGCCACCGCCAGTTGTTTGAAAGATTTTCCTTGGTCTTTTCGAAAATCCTCCAATTTAGGTAAGCCAATTCCACACCACCATTTTCGGCCAACGGTCCCTGCCAATTATGTTCCAGCGCTTCTATGCCGCTGGCGATCGTTGATGCTACGGCGTGGTCGAAGAAGAAAGCAGCATATTCCTCCATAATCCCGTGCACATCCGCCTGCGGGTCCCAGGCGCGCATGCTCCACAATACCTTGTTCACATCGTCGTGGCTGCCGTCGGAGTAGGAAACAAAGCCATCCGTGAAAGGGGCGTATTTCGCATGGATTTTGGCAAATGCAAACGGCCGCGGATTGACAGACTCCCTGCCGAGGGTCAGTGCGAATGCCTGATCGAACTTCTCGACCGGGAATTCGCAACGTACAGAATGCGTAATGTCGGGGTATTGGCGGTGCTGGTATTGCCTGGGCAGCCGGTAGCGGGTTTCAGCCATCGGCGGGCTGCCGGGGCCGGACACTACGCCTTGTAGCCAGGTCGGTTTTTCTGTTTCCAGGTATTTGTAAAAATAGTCGATTTGCTCGGTGTCGAAGCCTTGCAGGGAAATCCACATTTTGGCTTTGGGATGATACTTCACGAGCCTTACTTGCAACTCTTTCAGGAATGGAAGTACTTCCGAAGGATGGTTATCGCCCGGGTCGCCGCCGGGGAAGAATATATGGTCGAGGCGAGGGCATTCCTTGTAGAATTGCTCATGCAAATCCAGTTCCGCCTGGCGCTTGGTTTTATCGGTCAATTCAAACGTCGCAGGTGTCCAGACCCAGTAATCCATGTCGTATTTCTGGCAGATTTCGCTCATTTTGATACGCATTTCCCTGGCTGGAATCTTGAAATGAGGGCTAGGCTTATCGTCTTCATGAAACGGGATGCCTTCCACGGCATTGCTTCCGAAAATAGCCAGTTCACGAATATATTGGTCAAACTGCGCCACTGTCCAGGCGTCGTAAGTATTGGCGGTAGATCGGTAGCCGAGCTGGTGCCCGCGGATCGGGTAGGCGGGAGAGGAGGCCAGGTTTAGGGGGCCCGCGAGTTCCAGAAGCGGTTTACCCATAGAAGCGTTGCTCATTTTCAGATGCCGCAACAAGTATCCTGTGCCGAATAGTACGCCCCGCGCATCGGCACCGATGATCCAGATGGTTTTGCTTCCTCCCGTTGTTTCGGTCACGATGCGGTAACCTTCCGGCTTGTATTCGGGACCGTTTCCGTTGGTCGCGGGCACATTACGCGAGAGCAAAGTTTTGTCCGACGCCAATGCCCATACGATGACGGGCGCATTACCCTTGGGCCACGACACGGCGTTTTTCAGGGTTATCCCCGTCCGTTTCGCTACTTCCTCCGTCAGCACCGCCGGCGCTGTTTCTTTCATGGGGGAGGGAATACCCGGGGAAATGATCCACGTCGCGTTTTTCAGGTCGATGGACTGTGCGATGCAATGGTAATAAGTTGCCAGGAAAAGCAGGGCTGTGATAAACGCCTTGAAGCGGGTTGGGGAAAGCATAACAAATGGGAATCGATGTTGTTGTATTTGCATTACTCGCTTCTTCCTGTTTTAGGCTAATTGGTTTGGCTATTTGTCGGAGCCGGAAATATCCAGAAAGGCGTCACGGATCAAATCGTGGTTTGGATTATAGTCGTAGATGAAAATTGAGCCATATCCTTCACCGGCGAAGTCGGTGTCATATTTGGAGATACAGTGTGGTGCAGGTAAAAGTCGATGGGCTTGTCGGAACCATCTATCGAATAGTCGCTGCCGGCATGCGGCAAGTTTATCGCAGGATTCGCAAATGAAGACAATCGATTTTTCAGGGTGTAGGCGGAAAGATTCAAGAAGTAACCAGATAATTGTATCTCTGATTCTTGTTTGACTGGAATAGCTGGTGCTTTTGGGAATGCCTTCAAAAGGTTGTTGATCTTCTTTGTAAGGCCTGAAGGAAAAAGTGACTACTTGATGGTCAAACTGAGGGTAGCGATAGAAGTAGCCATACGATTTGATAAATGCGGCGCGATAACAAACGCCCGATTCGGTCAGGAACCAATAACAGTCCTGATCGTCTGTGACTACTTCATATGGGTTTAAAAAATCTGATTCCTTTTGCATGAAGCTGTTGTAGTGTGTATTCGCCGCGGAAATACTTTTCAGCGAGGCGCTGGTCTTCCACGAGTCTGTGATAAAGTATCCTTTGAGCTTCCCTGCTATCAGGCTTCTTCGATTTGCTTGCCGATATCGTTTCCATTTTTGAGTAACGTTTTGATTTTTACAAATATACTAATCCCTTAAAACCTCACTCCAAGCAAATCATCTACCGATGTTCAAACGGTAACAACCATTGATCATATTCCGGTAAAGTAGAAAACGGGCTCTTTCGCTATTTTTAAGATTTGAAAACATTTGTACCCTTATGACTCTTTTCAAATCGCTGTTATTCTGCATGTTTTCTTTGTTTTGGCTGATGCTTCAACCGGCATTTTCGCAGACGCTGGACCCGGCTAAGACCTTTGACGTGAAGGAAGCCAAACAGGCGGTGGCGGTCGACGCAAAGTATTTTTATGTGATCAATAACAGCACCATTACCAAGCATTCCAAAACCGACGGGAGCCTCATTGCGACCTGGGACGGTACGAAGGAAGGGATAGTCCATTTAAATAGCGGGGTCGTAATCAGGGGCAAACTGTATTGTGCGAATTCCAATTACCCCGAAATCCCGATGACGAGTTCGGTTGAAATATTCGATGTAAAAACCTTGACGCACGTCGATACCCACAGTTTCGGGATCGCGCAGCACGGGTCGCTTACCTGGCTGGACCAGAAAGACGGTTACTGGTTTATCGGCTTCGCACATTATGCGGGTAAGGAATCGAGCGAAGGGCGGGATGTGCGGTGGACGTCGCTGGTGAAATATGACCTGGAATGGCGGCAGGTAGAGGCATGGGTTTTTCCGAAGAATCTGGTCGATTTGTTTACGCCAAAAAGCAACTCCGGAGGCGCTTGGGGTGCGGACGGTCTGCTGTACTGCACCGGCCACGACCGTGCGGAGGTGTATGTGCTGAAACTTCCGAAATCGGGCTATACTTTGCAACATGTCAGCACTTTGCCAGCGCCGATTGAAGGGCAGGGAATTGCCATTGACCGCTCGGTAGCAGGAAAAACCTCGCTGTACGGCATTCAACGCAGCAAGCATACCGTGACCGTTTCTGAAATCCGATAACCTGATGCCTGCATGAAGCCCCATTTTCGCTATCTGTTCTGCTTTTTTCTGACAATTTTCCTGCCATTGGCACACGCAAAGGATACGGCAGGTAGTCGTTTCGAAGTCAAAACGCTGATCGTGTTTTTCGACGGCTTGCGTCCGGATTACATCACGGAAGCGCAGATGCCCAACCTGTTTGCGTTCAAAAACGCTGCCGCATGGGGCAAGCAGCATCACAGCGTATTCCCGACGGTAACGAGGGTGAACTCGGCTTCCTATGCGACAGGCTCCTATCCGGGAACGCACGGGTTGTTGGGTAATTCGATTTACATTCCCGAAGTCGTTAGCAACAAGCCCATTGGGACAACCTATGATGAGCTGATTCAGATTCCTGCGGCTACGTCCGGGCAGCTACTCACCGCGAAATCGCTGGGCGAAGTACTGGCGGACGCAGGCCAGAAAATGATGGTTTTTAGTTCGGGAACGACCGGGCAGGCTTTTTTACAGAACCATACGGTGAATGGAGCGGTGGTCAATCCGGATTTGATTTTGCCCGAGTCTTTCAGAAAGCAGGTTCTGGACGAACTCGGCGCGGTTAGTCAGGGTACGGATGAGAAAATGGGACGCCACAAATGGATCACGGATGCATTGTTGAAATATGGATTGATAAAAAACGGCCCACTGGTGAGTGCGATCTGGTTTTCTGATCCCGATGGCGCGGCGCACGAACATGGTATCGGTTCCGAACAAGCCGTGGAGGCGATTCAATATGTCGACGGACAATTCGGACGTATCATGGAAGCACTGCGAACGAAAGGAGTCGACGAACGCTACAACGTCATCATTTCAACAGATCACGGTTTTGTGACGCACGTTGCCCGGCAGGGGCTGGCTGATTTTTTGATCGGGGAAGGTTTCAAAAAGGATAAGGGATCGGACGACGTTGTGGTGGCCGAGGGGGCGATTTATGTTAAGAATCATGATGAAAAGACCATTAATGAAATCGTAGCTGCTCTGCACAAGCAAAAGTGGGCTGGGGCAGTCTTTACAAAAGGATTGAAAAAGGGAGACCCACTCGGGAAAGTAAAGGGGACACTCTCCTTCGATCTGATTCATTACAATCACGCGAAACGGTCGGGCGACATTCTTGTAGCCCCCGACTGGAATGACGCAAAAAATGACAAGGGTTATGCGGGTACCGATTTTGCAAGCGGTGTCGCAGGGCATGGTGGCGCGAGCACGTATGAAATCGATATTGCATTACTCGCTGCCGGGCCGGATTTTAAGAATGGCGTGGCCTCTGAGTTACCGACTTCCAACGCTGATATCGTTCCCACAGTTCTCGCTCTTTATGACTTGCCTAAGCCGGCCGGAATGGATGGAAGGGCAGTTGACGAGCTTTTGAAAAAGTCCCGGAGAACTAATGCTACATCCCAAAAGCAACTCATCAAAACGGAGGCAGTCTATCCATGGGGTACCTACAAGTTGTCGGCCGAGATGTCTGTTCTGGGTGACTATTTCTATTTCAACTACGCCAAAACTGAAAGAACGCCAGCCCGCTGACCGGACCGGGCGTTCCTGATAAGTTTGCCTGAAAATCAGTTTTTGGCAAAAGCGATTTTAATGCTCCTTACCTCGCGGATCCAGCGCGCGGGCTTTTTGTCTCCCGGTTTGATTATGCGGAATGGCCCTTCGCCGGAGGGCAGCGGTTGACCATCCTTTTCAGTAGCCAGCAAAATCATCTGATCGGTAAACTCCGGATCGATTTCTGCCAGGGCGTAAAGTACTTCATAGCCGTCGGCAGCGGTGATTAATGCATATTTAGCCAGATTTTCGCCCCGTAGTTTTGCGCCTGTTGTCACCCCGGCTTTTTCGAGGATTTCGATGAGCGCTACGCCTTTAAACTCGTGTTCCTTGCCGTCGCGGTCTTTTACCTTGTGGCTAATCTGCTTCATGGATGCCAGGTCCTGCGCTTTGAGTTCGAGCGGGGTAGCTACTTCGCCCGAAACGATGAGTGTAGCCGTGCTTTGCGCGTAGCCGTGCGTGACGAGCGCGGACAGGAGCGCCGCGCATACGAAGAATTTGCTGCTGAATTTCTTGATTCCTTGCATGTTATCGGTTTTTTGAAATGGAATGTGGATTGGAGAATGCGGGATTGGTAACAAATGTCGAGTCGGTAAGCATGCCGAAGAATGCGATGATGTCCTTCTTTTCCTGCGGGGCGAGGCTGAGATTTTTCCCACCTTCTTCATTGGAAACATCCTGCAAAAAGCTGCTCAGCGTTTCGCTTTGCTGAATATGCTCGCTGTAATGGTCGAGCACCGCTTCGATCGTTTTAAATCGCCCATCGTGCATGTACGGCGCGGTGAGCAGGATGTTGCGCAGTGTAGGTACGCGGAAACGGCCCTTGTCCATAGATTGAGCGGTAACTTTTTCGCGGCCGGGGTCCGCAAATGCGCGGTCGAGGCCATTGTTGTGAAACAGCTCTTTAAACATTTTCGGGCCACCGTGGCAGTGGCCGCAGTTGGCGCCGCGGATGCCGCGTTTGGGATCCGGGCCGTTTTCGAAAAGCTGCATGCCCCGTAATTCTGCTTCTGTGGGCTGATAGCGGCCCGCGAGGTAGCGGTCGTAAGGAGCATCGGCAGAAATTAATGTCCTTTCAAATTGCGCGAGCGCTTTCAGGATGTTTTGCTCGGTAATGCCTGTCTCTCCGAACGCGCTTTGGAAAATTACAGGATACGGAGCGGTTTTTTGCAACTTTATTACCGATTCCGCCAGCGTTTGCCCCATTTCATGCGGGTCGGTGAGCGGGAAAGCGGCTTGTGCTTCGAGGCTCTGTGAGCGGCCATCCCAGAAGAAATTGCGTACCCAAAGCAGATTGGCAAGCGACATCGAGCTGCGGGGCGTGAAACTGCCGTCGACGCCCATGCTTACCGGCCGGCCGTCGGTGAATGCCCGGTTTTGCTCGTGGCAGCTTTCACAAGACAGTTTGCCGTTGGCCGAAAGCCTTTTCTCGTAGAACAGCATTCTGCCGAGGTAGACACCTTCCAGGGTGGTGGGATTGTCGGTGGGTATCGTGAAGCGCGACCCGAAATTGGCCGGGTATTTCAGCGCATAGGGTACCGGTGCCTGACGTGTGACGGAAACCATACCGGCAAAGGCGCAGAAAGTAGTGGCCAGGATGGTAACAATCGACCTCGAGTCCCCCAATTTGCGTCCCGCTACTATCTTGCGACGTCCCGACATTGTTTAAAAATAATTGAAAACCAGGTTTACAAAGAAATTCCTCCCTGCTTCGGGAAAGCCTTCCACGAGACTGTAATTCTTGTCGAAAATGTTATTGATGCCGGCTTCGGCCGAAATGAATTTGTACAACTTTACCGAGGCCTTCGCATTCACCAGCGTGTAGGCGCCTGCTTTTGTACCATAACTGGTGCTGTAACGGCTGCTGTTATTCTCCACGCTCGCGAGGAGATTGGCTACTTTCAGGAACGAGAAATCGGCGTAGGTGAATACTTTGTGCTCCGGCACGTTGGTGAACAGGATGGCGGGGTTTGTCTTGTTCTTTCGTTTGATAAATGAATAGTTCGAACCGAGTTTCAGTCCGTTGATGACCTGATAGTCAAAACCTGCTTCTGCGCCATAGAAACGGGCCTTACCGGCGTTCTGCAACTGGAAGCGGTTGGGCTGTACATTGTCCACTTGCTGGATGATATCGTCGATATTGCTTTGGAAAATACTGGCTTGCAATGCGAGTTTTTCGGCTACTTTTCCGGAATAGCTCAGGTCGTAATTTAACGCTACTTCGGCATGCAGGTCGGGGTTGGGAATGGCCTGGCCCATGCGGTAGGAATAGCGGTCCTTGATGGTAGCGAAGCGGGTTTTGCGTGCAACGGTCCCACGGAGTGAATGGCTGGCAGTAATGTCCCAGAAAAGACCGATTTGGGCATTCACCGCATTGTTTTTGCTGTCGCCAAAATCGCTCAGCTCTTTGGTAGTAGCATTATATTCCTGTGCTTTGCCGGCATTACGGGCATTGAAACTGATGCCCGGCACTACGGCGAGCGAGGGGATGATCTGATAGGTATTTTCGATACCAGCGGAAACGGTATTGTCAATGTACGACTGCACCGGCTCGCCCTTGTCGTGCTCCCGGTGGACATCGCGTTTATACTGGACATTGAATTTGAACACATTATGATCCCATGCACGCGATTCGAACTCGGCATTGCCGCCCAGGGTGTAATCGTCGTAGAAGCTTTGGAACGCGTAGCCTTTGGTCTGGGCCGTGTAGGTAGTGTCGTCGTAGCTGAACAACGAGTTCACGAAAGTATCGTAGTACAGCCGCGTTTTGACTTTGTTTTTCTCGCCGACCGCCGTATTGGAAATGAAATACAAGCTTTGCTTGTTCCATTTAGGCCATTTCCAGAAGCGTGTGGTAATTTTGGAATCGTCCCCGACATAGGGCGGCGTTCCTTTTTCGCCATGCTGGTTGACATATCCAATCACATATTCGTCCGTCGCATTGGGTGTGAACCCGGCTTTTACACTGAATTTCAGATCGTCGCGGTAAGCATTTTCGCGATCCGGTGTTTGCTGGTATTTGCGGGGTTTGAAATCGTCGGAAAGCGGGTAGGTGTCTTGTTTGAGTTGCGAAGCACCGATCTGGTAAAAGAATTTGCCCAGTCTCGAACCTGCATTCACGTTCCAGCGGTAGCCATCGCCGCTGAAAATACCGGCCCGGCCATTGATCTCAAATTTGCTTACGGGCTTCCGTGATACAAGGTTGATCGCCCCGCCCATGGTGTTGGCACCGTACAGAATAGAGGCGAAACCTTTGGAAACATTTACTTCGGCCAGATCGAAAGTAGTGAAGCGGCCCATGTCCACGTAGCCGTCGTAAGGCACGTATACAGGCACGCCGTCGATGTACACAGGTACCTGCCGCAGGTCGAAGCCGCGCACGTACACGACCGATTCGTTCCGGGGCCCTACGTTGGCAATGCTCACGCCAGGCAGGATATTCAATGCATTGGAAAGGTCGTTACGATTGAATTGCTCGATGGTCCGGTAGGAGAGGCGGGAGCCAATGCTGTCGCGGTTGCTGATGCCCGATACGCGGACTTCACCCAGCTGAAAAGTACGGTCGGTTGAAGAGGGGGCTTCCTGTGCCAGAGCGGCGAAGGTAAGAGGAGTGAGTAGGGATAGTAACAGTTTTCTCATTCGAAAAGCGATATGTATGAATGGATATATCGCAAATATAACGAGTCCCTGCCAATGGGCGGGAAAAAATTGACGAGTTGCGTCAGATGAGTGACAAAAGCTCCTGTTCTTCCGCCAGCGCGGCGAGCAGCTTATCGTTGAGGCGTTTGTAGGCGGCCATCACATCCCGCGCTGTGTCGGTGAGCACCGTGCCGCCGCCTTTGGTACCGCCTTTCTGTGTAACGACATAAGCTCCTTTGCCGAGCGTATTGAGCGCGTCGACCATCGCCCATGCTTTTTTGTATGACAATCCCATCTCTTTGGCGGCCTGCGCGATCGAGCCGGTTTCGGCGATACGTTCGAGTAGCTCGTAACGCCCGGGACCGAAAAATTTAACCTCATCCACAAACACCCAGTGCCGGAGCCGTATCTCGACTTGTCTTTCCATATTGGCCATTTTTAAAGTGACTAACTTTCCTGTTTTAGTGCCGCAAACTATCATTAAATAGTAGCTTTGCGCCCCAAACAAGTTCTTTAATTTATTTTCCAGCAGAAAAGGTCTCACATTCAGTGAATTAATAGGGAGTCGTTCGGGCCGCCGATGCAGATTGGTGCATTGAAAGGAGCGAGCGTTGGTGTTCTCACCGGCGCTGCGCGGAATTTTCTGGTTAGTTTGGCGGCTCATCAAAAATATTGCCTGCTCGATACTGCCCCGAATAGCTGCGAAATCGACGAGCCTCCCCCGCGATGCCTGCAAGTGAGGGTTCCTCTGTTTTTCCAAAAAAATAGGCTGGAATTATTTGTTATTTCCATTATAGAACTAATTTTACATTGTGTGAAAACGTGAAAGTTGTTAGTGATCTGACGATCAATCTAATGGACAAAAACGGGCTCCTGACAGCATTAATTTCCCAGATCCAAGAAAGAATAATAAGCCGATAAACGAACAGTAGTGTAGAAGCGTGTCATGGAGCTGCCATAGCACGCTTTTTGTCTTTTATCAGGGTAATCCGGACCGTTCACTCAATCCTTGCAAACCATTTTCGTGGTATTTACGACATGATGTTTTCAATAACATTTGTCAGCCATGAAAATTATATGCTCTATTCTCAGTTTATTTTCTTTTCAATACGCATTTGCACAATCAGAGCCGACACCGAGTGACGTGACGGCTTCCCGCCGCGTCGTGTGGCGCGTGGAGAAGCGGGTGCCAAACGACGATATTTACGCGATACGCAATATGGGCGGAAAGCTCTATGCAGCTGGCACGAGCCAGGTATATGTCGCCGACCGATGGGGTACCTCGTGGACGGCATCCGGCGAATTTAACCCGGCGCCCGCTGGAATCGATGACATTATCAGTTTCAAAGGCAAGCTGTACGCCACTGGTTATGGAAAAGGCATTTATGAAAGCACTGACAATGGAAAAAACTGGCGATTTGCCTCGCAAGGATTTTCAGGCGTAGCGCCTGTTCGGTTTGCCGAAAGAAAGGGTACATTGTACGTTGCCACCGACGATCAGGGCATACAACAGCTCAATGCGGCTGGTAATGTATGGGCCACATGCAACAAAGGTCTTGATTTCAGGAGCAGTTACAGTTTCAATGCGATAATTAACACCGACAGTTGTCTCATCGGCGGAATGGGTGCCAACGGTACGCTCGCCGTTTTGGACGACAAAACTGCGCAATGGGATATCCGCTACCACGGCGGCCGCATTCTTCCCGGGTTGACTACCTTCGATTTTGTGCAAGCGGGGAAGCATATTTGGGCATTTACCAATTCCAGGGCCTACGCGAGCGGAGATAACGGCGTCACCTGGGTATACGTGCCCGCGGGCATGCGGCACGGAAGCGCTTCACGGGCTACGACCACTGCCACGCACATTTATGCGGCGGTGAATTTTGGGGATAACCATACCATCCTTTACAACCGGCGCATTGCCGCACCACTTTCGGAGGCATGGACGACAGTTGATACCCTGGCTGGCTATTACACTTACGGTCTCGCATACGCCAACGGGCGCCTGTATGTGGCTACGCAGAAAGGGCTTATCAGCACCTCAACCGGCCCGTCCATAGAGGTTCCCCGGCAGAAGATCCTGCCAAAAGATTTCTTCGTATATCCTAATCCGTCAATCGGGCACGTGACGCTGGCGAATGGGCTGGCTGCCGGTGGTGGCGAATTCCGGCTGAGCGACTGTAACGGGAAAGTTACGTTGTCGGGCCGGATTACCTCCGACAGCCAGCCGCTGGATATTTCCAGGCTGGCACCCGGTACCTATTATTACACACTAACAGGTAGTGGGGCAGGGGAGCGCAAAGGACGGCTGGTGGTGGAGAAACCATAGTCTCACACCCCGAATTTCCGGAGATTGTACACCAGACTGATCAGAAAGTAACGCTTCAACACGCGGCTGCGGACGTCTTCGATGTACGCGTCGCCGGCGTTCCGCACGAGGCTGCGGTTTTGATTGAGCAGATCGAATACCTGCAACCGTATCTCGGCCTGCCGGGTGCGTAAAAACTGCTTGGAAACCGATGCGTTCCATAGCAGGAAACGCTGGTTGTATCCCTCGGCACGGCCGGTGTTGCCGGTGTAGGTAAGGTCGGAGGTAATGGCCACGTTCCCGGGAAGCTGCCAATGCACATCCCCCGTCGCGTATTGCGACCAGTATTGCATATTTTGCTGGGACAAGAGCGAATACCGCGCTTGCTGATAGGTAATGCGGGCGCTCACACCATAGTCGATCCGGCCGTTGTAATCAGATTGTAACCGGATACCCTGTCCGATGGACGTCGAAGTTGTTACGTTGTCCGATTCATTGATGATGTTGGTATTGCGGGCGATGCTTCCCTGCGTGCTCAGATTGACAGATAGCCGCAGCGGTTCTATTTTTTTACTTAATGCAACAAATCCATTTCCAGACATAAACCCTCTCGTGTTGATCGGCGTCGTGACTTGTACGCCCGATTCGTTGGTAACGGTAGACACCCCGATGCGGTTGTTACTTTGGTTAAAACTGCTGAAAACAAAGAAATTATCCGTTCCGCCTCTTGATGAAGTGCTGAATGTGAGCGTTACGTTATGGTAATACTCGGGTTTTAATGCCGGGTTTCCGATACTGATGTTGAGTGGATTGGAATTATCTGCAACCGGGATCAGCTGCGCGATGCCGGGGGAGACGACGCGCGTCCGGTATTGTAGCCGGAGGCTTTTGTTTCCTCTGAATGTGTATGAAAATAATGCATTGGGCATGAAGTACCCATAACGCGAGCGGTAGCCAGCATCACTGGATCGGTCGACGGGCCGGAGGGACGCCAGCTGTGCGTCAGCGCCCAGCGCGATCGTGTAGCGCAAGCGGCGTGTCTGAAAAGTGGCACCCAGCCGGTTGGTTTCGAAGGTATTTACAAAATTTCTGCTCAAAGAAGGGTCAGGTTGATCGTATTGGCCGGTTTCTCCGCTTTTGCTGGCCACATTTCGGAACAGCTTTCCAAAATTGTTGCTGTACGCATACCTGAATTCCAGTTTTTTGGTAAATGAAAGGGGTTCGGTAAAAGAAACGGTCATGGTGTTCTGCAATGCCGATTGCTTTTGTGCATTACGCTGGTCGATGTTTTGTCGCGGCTCGGTTGCCAGCGTGTCGAAGAAAGTGTTCACCGACTGGTTGTAAGCCGTTGTATTGCCGGTAGTCAATACTGTGTTCAGGTTCGCGGATAGCGACCGGCCTTCCTTTCCAAACTTTCGCATCAACAACAGGTTGTTGTAACCATTCAATCCGGTTCCGTGGAGGTCGTAATGGGTGAGGCCCCTGTTCAGGGAATCGGTTAACGACCGGTAGGAATAGCTGTTGCTTTTGCTAAGCAAGTCTTTCGTCTGGAAGTTAATATTGGGCGTGAGCCGCAGGCTGGTCAGCGAGTCGATCGGCAGTTCGAAGCGGCCGTTGATCCGGTGTGTAAGCAGGGTGTTTTTGGAATAATTGCCTTGGTCGGTGAGGAACGACTGTCCGGGTAAAATGCTTTCGCGGTGGCTTTGCTGGTCGGTGGTCGTGACTGCGCGGTTTGCGAAATAGCTGGCGGCCATTTCCGCGCGCTTGCCCCATTTCACTGCACTGCTTTCGGTCCGGTAGTTGGCACCCAAAGCGGCTACTTTGGTGATATTGGAAGGCGCAGTCGGTCCATCGCCTCCGCCACTGCCCGGCTGCCCGATAAATTGCGGACCGCCTCCTCCCTCTGAGATCGTGAAGTTCTGCTGGTTCAGGTTGTTGGCCTGCCCGATGACCGAAATCTGCCTGTTGGGCCCGCCATTATGGTTGTTAAAACGGTTCACATTGAGTTTAGCCTCGTACCGGGCCGACTGTTCACCGCTTTTGGGGCCCGCGCCTAATGCATTTTGCCCGAAATAGCCCTTTCCTTTATCCTTTTTAATAGTGATGTTGATCGTCCGCTCGCGGTCGCCGTCGTCGACGCCTGAAAACTGCGATTGATCCGATGACTGATCGTACATCTGCACCTTGTCGACAATGTCCGCGGGCAGGTTTCGGGTCGCCATTTTAGGGTCATTTCCAAAAAAAGGTTTACCGTCTACAAGCACTTTGTTGACGGCCTGGCCATTGGCTTTAATGGAGCCGTCGCGCGCCACTTCCACGCCAGGCAACTTGCGCAGCAATTCCTCTACCTGTGCATTAGGCTGTGTCTTAAATGATCCCGCATTGAATTCGATCGTATCCTGCTTGATCGTCACGGGGGCACGTTCCTGCTTGATCACCACCTCATTCAGTTGCGTGCCTTGTTCGGTCATGAGTAACGTCCCCACGTTCAAAGGGGTGTCGCGCACGACGGTAACAGGTAATGAAATGTTTTTGTAGCCCATAAAGGTGATGAGCAGGCGATAAGGGCCTGGCGCGACTTTCCGGAAGAGGAAGTCGCCGTCGCCACCGGTGGTCGTCGCGGTTACGTATGCGGAGTCACGTGCGTGCAGCAGGGACACGGACGCGATCCTCAGCGGTTTACGCGAAACCGAGTCGAGCACGGTACCGCTGATTTCGCCTGCCGCCGGGACTTTTTGTGCAAGCAGCGGCGACAGCGAAAGCAACAGCAGGCAGCAAAACAGTTTAAATGCCTCCACCGCCGGGTCCCATTTTTTGGTGAAAATCAGCTATTGCCTTCTGGCGGATATCTGTCATTTGTTCCGCGCTGACATTTTCGGCCTGGGCGTCGGGCATCACGGCTTTGTCGTCAACCTTACCCAGGCTCACCTTCGTGGCCCTGAACTGCTCGCGGCTTCCTTCGACCAGCAGTACTACCCCTTTTTCGGGCGTCAGGCTGGGAACGGGTGAGTACCGGAACGGCAATTCGGTGGTAAACCAAACAGCGTATGGCTCTTTGTGGTAGTTGACCACCGCTTTCTGGCATAGATAACCTGCGATTTTCCTGGTTTGCTGCGTGAGCTGCCACCCGCCCGTCGCTTCGATCGGCGCTTCGGTTTTGTAAGTACGGGCCTCGTTGTCTTTGCCAACGGTCACGAACGTCAGTACTTTCTGCCCTGCAATGTCAATCACCGCATATTCTTCAAATGGGCGCCCTGCGTTGGTCACTTGCGGCATGCCACCGGGTTCCTGTATCACCCGCTTCATCATATTTTCCTCGTCGCGGTTTTCGCGCACGAAATTTCCGGCGAAAAGCACTTTTTGTCCGATGGTCCGGGTGTCGGGAACGTCTGTCGGGAAGTTGGGGTCGCCTTGTTTCACCTCCTCGCCGTTTACCATGAAGCGTAACCGCGATTGGTCGATTTTCCGCACGACTTCGTAATTGATCTGCCCGGAGGTTTGCGCGAGCATGTCCGGGGCCGCCGCAAATAGCAGCGCGATGATTGAAAGAAGCTTTTTCATAATGTCACCTTGTTTTGGATTGGATGGATCAAAGGTCAGGCGACGGTTTGTAAGGTTCTGCTATTTAATGTTAAGTAGTGTTAAGATAGAATCCCGAAAGAGTTCAATAAAAAACGCTCATGATACTAGTTCTCAACCGAAAACTAAAAAAAATCACATTTCATGGTGTATTATATGGGGACTGCCCTTATATTGGTTTTACGAACTCAACCTAAGCAACCCTCTGTATACTAATGATTTACAACCTCTACTTCAAACTGTTTCTGTTTGTTGTCTTTTTTCTATCGACTTTGTGGATTTATAAGGTATATATCTATGATCCCAAGCGCAAAGTTTCCGGAAAAGGCGCTACGGCGATCATCGTTATCATCCTGCTGTTGATATGGGCAGTGAGAGTGCCGTTTTTGCGTGATAAAGAATATGATATCGACACGAGTACCTGGCTCAGCGCGGTCATAGCCATCAATCACTATCCCGATAAGCTCTGGACATTGCTTAACTACACCGACGCACGGCCGTTGACGGTATTTCCGTTGCTTGCCGGTTCATGGGCGGGAATGCCGGTCAATTACAGCAGTGCCGAAATCATCGGTTTACTTCTCTGGACAGGGACGGTACTGCTTCTGTATCAGATATGTAAACTGTTTGCGGGAAAAAGCCTTAGTTTGGTCATGACCTGGAGCCTCGCGCTTTTTTTAGGTACGATCTGCCATATTTTCGCCGCCTATAATTCAGAGCATAGCAGCATTTTCATGGTAACTGCGGGCGTCGCGTTGTTCTTTCTGTACGTATACCACCGATGGAACAGCCCGGCGGTGGCCACTTTTGCAGGCATATTACTGGGAAGTCTTGTGTATGCCAAATTTCAAAATGCCCCGATGGGATTGCTCACCGGGGCATTTTTATTGCTCACCATGGCGCAACGTAAGGATTGGCGGAATATGGCGGCATTATTAGCGGGCTGTCTCCTGCCAACCATTCTGATCAACGTATTTTATGGCCTGCGGGGTAAGCTGGACGTTTTCTGGAACAACTATTTCTGGAATTACTTTTACTATTCCTTTACGACGCAGTTTTCGTCCATGCCCATTGCCGAGCGATTCAGTCCGGGCCGTATTGTGCGGTTTATTTTCTATGCCACAAGCTCGGGCATCTACGTACTCACGCTTGCGACGTTGGCTGTTGCACTACCTGTTTTGTCGTTCAAAAAATGGAGTTCGGAGTTTAAAACCAACTGGATACCGTTCGTTTTTACTTTTTTGTTTTTGCTGCTGAGCATTTATGCCGTGCTGCAATCGGGTAACAATTTTGAGCATTACAAACTCTTTCTGTTTGTGCCGTTGTTGATTTTCAATGCATTATTTCTGTCAGTAACCCGGCCGGAGGTTCGAAAATACGCGGTGGGCTTGTTGTTGCTCGGCGGCATGGTACAGACGGCTGTGAGCCTCAAGTACCTCGATAGGGACATTTCTTACGACAAGCGGGACGATATTGATAAGCAGGTGGTGGGGCATATCGTTCGAAACAGCCTTTCATCGGATCCGGTGGTGGTATGGGGCTGGCGCGACGGGTTGCTGGTGAGCGCTCAACGCCCCATGGGTTACCGGGATGTACATACCTTCCATTTTTCGATGAAATCTCCGCTCGTTCCAAACTGGACGCGTGATTTTGTGGAAGATATGGAAGAAAACAAGCCAAAAATCTTCATTGAAGCAATGGTTCGCGACTATTCCGAGCGTGGAGATCTCTTTTTACCCCACGATCAGGTGCCGGTCGTGCGGGAGTATGTGCGGCGGCATTACCGACTGGTAAGGGAGTTGAACGGGGTTCGGATTTTTCACCGCAAAGAGACACCAGCCATTTCGCTGCTACGTTAAAATAGCTTATTAATCAATGCTATTTTGTGTTAAATAGTGTTAAGGTGCCGGAAATCATCCGCCCGGAAAGCGTAGCTTTGCGGTATGACGAACCGCCGTATCCGATCGATTTTCTGGCTCATGACCGCCTGCATTGTCGCGATCAATGCATTCCAGGGGTATTGGCTTTTCACTACCTACCGGCTCAACCGGCAGCAATTCGCCAATGTCGTCCAGGACGCATTGTTCCAGGTGGTCGAGGGGCAGCAGCTTGACCATGCGCGTGTTCTGATGCGGGAGCAAAATGTGCCCTCAAAGCCCCCAGGCGGTGATATTCCCAATGAGCCTTCCCGCGGCAATAGCATTAAAATAGCGCCCGGTGGTACAACCCGCGATGCGCGCGTTGTGGTTCGGCGATTGGGCATCCGCAGCGGCGAAGCGTCCCGTTTTTACTACCAGTTCAACAACGACAGCATGATCGTCGCACCGGCCGACACGCTGGCGCGACGTATTTCCAGGTTTGTCATGCAGGAATGGAAGGAAGGCGGTCGGGTAGACATGAAGAAGATTTATGCAGCTTATCAGGCCGAATTGGCAAGAAGGGATATTCATGCTTCGTTTCTGCTCGATACGTTGTATATTCTTCCGAAAGCCGGGGCTAATAACGTGATTATTTTCAATGGGTTGAGAAAACAAACTAACCACCGGTTCAGTACTTTGCCTTTACCCATCAACCCGGTGCGGCATCTGTTTGTGCAGGCCACTTTTGAAACCCCCGTTCCATATCTTTTGCGACGAATGGCCTGGCTGCTGGGCTGCTCCCTGATGCTCTTGCTGCTCACAACGGGATGTTTCGTATTTATGCTGCGGACGATCCTGCGCCAGAAGAAGCTCTCCGATATCAAGAACGACTTTATCAACAATATGACCCATGAGCTCAAAACGCCCATTGCGACTGTCAATGCAGCTGTGGATGCACTATTGAATTTCGGGGTATTGAACGATCCGCGTAAAACGGAAGAGTACCTCCATATTTCACAGAGTAACCTCCAAAGGCTGTCGGATCTGGTGGAAAAAGTATTGAACCTGGCTGTGGAAGATAAACAGGAGTTCGAATTTCGGACGGAGCCGGTGAGCCTAGCCGAGATCCTGTGTGAACTGGCGGCCAGCCATCGCATCAAAGCGGCGAAAACGGTGGTTTTTAATATGCATATTCCATTCGGGACGATGGTACAGGTGGACAGAATGCATTTCGGGAATGTGATTAACAACCTTATCGACAATGCGATCAAGTACTCCTACGACCGGGTGACCATATCCTTCAACTACGAACAAGAGCCGCACGGCTGGCAACTCACGGTCGCCGACAACGGTATCGGTATACCGAAGGCTTACCAGGCCTCGGTCTTCGATCGCTTTTTCCGGGTCCCGACGGGCGACCTGCATCAGGTGAAAGGCTTCGGTCTCGGCCTCGCTTACGTTCGGCAGGTCGTCGAGAAGCACGGCGGAAGCATTAGCCTGGCCAGTGAACCGGGAAAGGGTAGTGCATTTGTTTTAAAATTCTGAAAAATGGCTACGGTACTATTCATCGAGGACGAGCCCGCGCTGGGAATGATTGTAAAAGATAGCCTGGTTTACAGGGGTTTCCATGTGTTGTATGCTGCGAACGGAACCGAGGGGCTTGAACAATACCGCCAGCACCGGCCCGATATCGTGGTTGCCGACATCATGATGCCCGACATGGATGGTTTCACCATGGCCGAGCAAATTCGTCGCGACGATCCGCACACACCGATCATGTTTCTGACGGCCCGCTCTCAGACGTCGGATGTCGTCCGCGGCTTTGAATTGGGCGGGAATGACTATCTCAAAAAGCCATTCAGCCTCGATGAACTCGTCGCGCGCATTAATGCGCTGCTGCGCACGGGAGCGTCGCGCACGAACGCGAACGGAACGCTCAACATAGGGCGCTACATTTTCGACCCCGCCAAACAGAAACTTGCTGTCGACGATCGGGAAGTAACGCTATCCCACCGGGAGGCCGAACTCCTTCGCCGCCTTTACCAGCAACGCAACGAAGTCCTCGGCCGCAGCGAAGTACTCACCGAACTCTGGGGCGATGACTCGTTTTTCAACGGCCGCAGCCTCGATGTCTTCATCACCAAACTGCGCCGCCACCTCCGCGAGGACCCCAAGATCCAGATTATCAATATCCGGGGGAGAGGGTATAAGCTGGTGCTTTGAGTGACTTTTCGTGTCGGGTCTGCCGCACGCGACTCTGAGGGAGGTACTCCGTTATTTTAAGAAGCCTTATTTGCCCGGTTTTGGAAACACCTGGTGGGTATCGGCCCATTTGCGCCAAAGACCGGCCAGGTGTTTCACCTTTTCTGGATGCGCGGTGGCCAGGTTTTTAGTTTCCGAGCGATCGGTGGAAAGGTCGTAAAGCTGCCAGGTCGAATCGGCGGCGGTCGATACGAGTTTCCAGTCGCCCTGCCGGGCGTAGCGGGCACCGAAATGCTCGTTAAAAAGTTCGGAGTGGCCTTTGGAAGGTTTGCCTGAAAACGAGCCAACGAGACTTATTCCGGTAGTGGGCTTGATATCGTTGTTTTTGAAATGCCTGGGGTATTTCGCGCCCGAAAGTTCACAGAATGTGGCCATCAGGTCCATTACGTGGCCTCTATGATCGCTGTAACTTCCTTTTTTGGCTGTAATACCCCTGGGCCAGAACGCGATCACCGGCGTATTGACCCCGCCTTCAAACGATTCGGCTTTTGCATACCGGAAAGGGGTATTGGCTACGCTCGCCCAGCGCGCTCCGATGGACGCGTAGCAGGTTTGAGGCCCCGGCATCACCTGTTTTTCGGTAGCGTAGACAATCTTGCGGCCGTCGCGTGTTTCGCTCGGGCGGTCGAAACCCGGGCCGTACTTGGCGCAGTTTTCCGGACTCGCGCCATTGTCGGTCAAAAACAGGATCAGTGTATTATCCAACTCGCCGGTTTGTTTCAATGCCTGAACAATGCGGCCGATTCCCTGGTCCATGCGGTCAATCATCGCTGCGTGGACCGCCATCGCCCTCGCATCCCATTCGCGGTCGGGATTGTCTTCCCATTTCATGGCGCCGGCCGGCGTTTCCGGTAATGGGGTTACTTTCGGGTCAATCAGGCCCATTTTGACCATCCTTTCATATCGCGCCTTGCGGACTGCCTCCCAGCCGCCCCGGTAAGTATCCTTGTACTTTTCTATATCCCGCGGCTTAGCCTGTAAGGGCCAATGCGGGGCGTTTTGTGCCACATAGAGAAAGAATGGCTTGTCTGACTTTGCAAATTCGTGAATGTAAGCGACTGTCGTATCGTTGATGGCGTCGGTATGGTAGTAATCTTTTGGAACACTTTTGACCGGCTCCTTGCCATTCACCAGACTAAATGGATCAAAAAAATCGATGACACCCCAGATGGTCCCGAAGTACTTATCGAAACCGCGGCTCGTAGGGTATTGCTCTATGGGCGAAAATGGGCCCGATTCCTTCTGATGATTCAGCCAGGCGAGCTGTTCCTGTGGGGTCTTTTGTGTGAAAGTGTTGGAAACGTGCCATTTACCGGTCATACCCGTCTGGTATCCGGCTGTTTTCAGGACTTCTGCCAGCGTTACGGTATTTTCCGTGATATGCCCCTGGTACCCCGGCTGATTTTCGGCTTCGGTCATTTTTCCGATCCCTGCCTGCTGGTTATACAGGCCGGTGAGCAGCGACGCGCGCGTAGGGCAGCAGCGCGAAGTATTATAAAATTGCCGGTAACGCAGGCCGTTCTGGGCGAGGTAGTCAAGATTAGGTGTATGCACTTCGCCGCCGTAGCAGCCCATATCCGAATAACCCATGTCATCGGCCAGTATCACAATAATGTTGGGGCGTTTGGCCTCTTTCAGTTCTTCGGACTTGGTCTTGCTTTTAAGGGCAACAAGGCCCAGACCCGACATGACTGCGAGAAAGAGAAAGAATAGTTTGGTTTTAGTCATTTTCGAAAATAGAAATTTTTTCGCAGTTGGGTGATAATGCTGCTGCGAGCAGGGGTATTAACAGGAAACTTAAAACGTAAATCCGATGAATATGAAACTCGCCTCCGCCCTTGCAGTTGTCTTCGCTTTCGTTCAATTTATTTCAAACGGACAATCGACACGTGAGCAAAATAATCCTGTGAAAGTCACCGCAGATTTCAGAATGACCGACTGCGAAGAAAATATGAACCGCTTGTACGAATTACTGAATGCAAAGGACCAGGAAATCAAACGTTCGAGAGAGCAGGCTAATGATCTGATCAAAGCACTCGTCAATTTGAAACAGCATACCAATCCGCAAAATAATGCCGCTCAAAACAACTGGACTGGCCAATCGGATGAACGAACTGTAAAACTTATCGATCACATAGCTTCCGAACGCAAACAAAACTATCATGTGAGCAAGCAATACATTCGCGGCCCGCGGGGAGGTTGTTATTATATAAATTCAAATGGCAACAAAACTTATGTCGATCGCAGCTTTTGTAACTAATATCCTGGATCAGGCTGTCACGTCGCTTTCGGCAGAAGGGAATTTGTTGGATAAAAATCTCCTATTTGCTATCTTCTCGAATCGCTAACTACCCGGGAACATGGCCAAGAAACACAGCTCCATAGACGAATACATTGCCGCCTTTCCGGAGGACGTGCAGAGGGTATTACAGGAAATTCGAGGGGTGATCAGGAGCGTTGCGCCTGAGGCGGTGGAGACCATCTCATACGATATGCCTACATTCAATTTAAACGGGACATATCTGCTCTATTTTGCCGGATGGAAAAAACATGTGGCACTTTACCCTGTAACAGGAAAGATCGCCGCGACGCTCGCGACTGAGCTTTCGGGCTATAAGGGAACAAAAGGCTCGGTACACTTCCCATTGGACAAGCCTGTGCCGCTCGACCTGATCAGAAAAATTGCTGAATTGCGGGTTGCCGAAAATCAAGCGCTTGCAAAGAAATAGGCGGCGGTTTAGGTGCCTGTTGCTAAGCCGTATTTTTTTAGGATATCTTCAATCCTTGGATCCGGCATCAGGTCAGTCACCTCGACGAGTGTGACGCGCGCATAGTCGGGATGGACGGTGTTGATCACAAAATTGTAGGAAAGCGGCATTACCGCCGATGGTACTTTGAGCGCCAGCGCATGGCCTGCATTGAACCACCGGTCTCCCAAAGGCTGGCATTGCGAGTAATCGTTCGGGTCGCGCCATCCGGCTTCAAGGTCGCTTTCGCTGATTGATTCGATCACAGCATCGTCGGGTATTTCAATAAACATAATTTTGAAATCGCTGTTGAACCCGACGCCCTGCCTTCTTACCATGTTTTCAAGCAAAGCCAAGGTGACTGTTTCAGATGTGTAAATCACCTTGTTGCCCGCGCTGTTCCACCTGCCGCGCATGCCGGAAGCGTACAAAGAGGTGGCATAAAGCTTGTGGACAATCCGGAATGTCAGCATCTTTTACGCCGGATAGCCTTCCGCCATTTTATCGAGCTCCCCGCTCAAAAAATCCACACCACCGCCCGTTGTCAGCCAGTCAGCAGGTTTTTCGGTCGAGTTCCAGAACGGTTTTTGCAGCCAGTAGTTGAACTCGTCGATGGTCCCGAAAAATTCTTCCCCTTTTTCAAAAAGCGCGATCAACTTCAAAAGATGCTCGCCATAAAGTGGTTCCAATGGCTTTTGAGCCTCTTTGTAGTTGCTGATGGTGCGAGCAGAAACGTTCATGATGGCCGCCAATCTCCGTTCGGGCATTTTGATTGCCTCCGCAAAATCATAGAAAACTTTGGTGTGCAGGCCTTTTCGGGCAGAAAGCACAATCGAAAAATTGCTGTCCATGTCGATGTGTTTGAATCTGGATTTCAAATTTGACCCCGGTTGAGCAACGGTTTTCATAACAAAGGAGATTGAGTACTCAAAAATAGGAATTTTTTCAAAATTAAAAATGAATTTTTTCGATTTTGTGCTGATAAGTATAAACATAGTGTCGCCTTCCTTTATTCCTCAACTTTTAAAACCGAAATTCCTAAACAGTTAAGTATGATCAGGTTGACACACATGCTCGTCCCGCTGGCATTGGCCATGGTGACTGTCCCCGCGCAGGACATCCTCGCGCAAAAACCGACTACCACACAACCCACTGAAAAATTCGATCGGGATTATGCCCTGGAAGCGACTATGCTTGGCTTTTTCGCCAAGGACGGCTCTCGTAATCCGACATTGAAGGCCAACAAAGGTGACCGCGTGAGGATCACCATCACGAATGGCGAACTTATGACGCACGATATCGCGCTCGAAAAGCTGGGTATCAAAAGCAAAGTGATTATTGAAAAAGGCACCAGTACCAGCCTTACATTCAAAGCCGAGCAGAGCGACACCTATTTCTGTTCCGTGCCCGGGCACCGTGCTGCTGGAATGGTGGGCAGCTTCGAGGTTGTCGAGGGCGTTATCTCCAACGAAACGGTGGCCGGTCAGCTCCCTGTAAAAGACGGGCTGCCGCTGAACCTGGGTTTTGAAACGGGTGACCTGAAAAACTGGACGGCGACGGGCGACGCATTTACGAACGCACTTTTCAGCTCGGATCCTTCTCCCGTTCATGAAAAGGAAATGAATATAGGGTATGAAGGGAAATATTTCCTCAGCAGCGGCGGGACGCTCAATTACAAGCAAACCGGTACGCTGACCTCCGTGCCGTTTCAGGTTACGCAGCCATTCGCGGCATTCAGGGTGTCGGGAGGAGCCTTACAGGATACGCGCGTGGAAATCGTGACAGCGGCAGATAACAAGGTCATATACCACATCACCGGCCAGGGCAGGGCTACGTTGCAGCCCGCGGTAGTGGACCTGCAACCCTACCTGAACAAGGAAATATTTATCCGGATCGTCGATAATGAGACGGGCATTTCGCAGATCCCTTACATTCCCAACGATAAATGGGCGCACATCAATTTCGATGATTTTCGGTTTTACCCCAGTCGGCCTGATTTTCCAAATGAGCTGAAACAGAAAGATATTATCATTCTTCCACCATTGGATCCTGTATTGAATGCAGGTCTATCAGGTAAAGATGCAGCGAAGGCCATGACCCCGCCGCCGGGCTTCAAAATCACACTGGCGGCCGCGGAGCCGGATATTATCAGGCCCATCAGCTTCACGGTCGATTATCGCGGAAGACTTTGGGTCGTAGAGGGCCATACTTACCCGGTACGCGCCCCGGAAGGGCAGGGTAGGGACAAGATCCTGATTTTTGAAGACACCAATGGCGACGGTACGCTCGATAAGCGTAAGGTATTTGCAGAAAACCTGAACCTCATTAGCGGCATCGAAGTTGGAATGGGGGGAGTCTGGCTGGGCTCGGCGCCTAACCTGCTGTTTATCCCTGCTGATTTTAAAAATGACAAACCCGCCGGGCCACCGCAGATATTGCTCGACGGCTGGGGATTGGAAGATACCCACGAAGTTCTCAACAACCTTCGCTGGGGGCCTGACGGCTGGCTGTACGGCACACATGGTGTGTTCACGCATTCCAATGTGGGCAAGCCGGGTGCCCCGGATTCGGAACGGACCAAAATCAATGCCGGTGTATGGCGCTATCATCCGACTTCGCACAAGTTTGAAGTTTTTGCAGAAGGGTCGAGTAATCCGTGGGGGATCGATTTTAATGATTACGGACATCCGTTCATTACCGTTTGTGTGATCCCGCACATGTACCACGTGATCCAGGGAGCGCGTTACCAGCGCCAGGCAGGAAAGCATTTCAACCCCTACACTTACGACGACATTAAGACCATTGCCGACCATGTGCACTGGGTAGGTGAGCGCGGGCCGCACGCCGGCAACTTTCGCTCGGCATCTGCGGGCGGCGGACACGCGCACGCAGGGGCGATGATTTACCTCGGTAACAGTTGGCCGAAGGAGTACCGCAACGATATTTTCATGAATAATATCAATGGTGCGCGCCTTAATATGGATCATCTCACCCGGTCGGGATCTGGTTATGAAGCAACCCACAAGAATGACTTTATGGCCATGAATGATTCCTGGTCTCAGTGGCTGAACTTTAAGTATGACGCCAGCGGGTCCGTTTGGGCGATAGACTGGTATGACAAAAACCAGTGCCACAGTCCGAATCCTGACGTGCATAACAAAACCATGGGCCGCATATTTAAAATAACCCATGACAACGACAAATGGGTACAAGTGGATTTATCCAAAGCGTCCGATATGGAGCTCGTCAACCACCAGCTGAACTCTAATGAATGGTACGTTCGCCAGGCGCGCACCATTTTGCAGGAACGAGGTCCGAACAAAAAAGTGCACAAGGCCTTGAAAGAGATACTTGCGAAGAATCCGGACGAAACCAGGAAACTCCGTGCATTATGGACGCTCCATGTAACGAAAGGGCTCTCGGAAAAAGAGCTCGCCGATTTGCTTTCAAATAACAGTGAATACATTCGCGGCTGGTCGATACAGTTGCTGACCGAAGGGAAATCGGTTTCGCCTGAGACGTTGAAAAAATTTGTGGAAATGGCGCAAAAAGATAACTCCAAGCTGGTAAGGCTATACCTGACCTCCGGAATGCTGCGCCTCGACCCTTCGCAACGTTGGGATGTGCTGGATGCATTGGTGCAGAAGGCCGAAGACAAGGACGATCACAACCTGCCGCTTATGGAGTGGTATGCAGCCGAACCTTTGGCACCGATCGACGCGAAAAGGGCATTGCAGCTGGCCGAAAAATCAAAGTTTCCAAAGATGCTACCCTATATGATTCAGCGTGTGGAGGCTATTGGTAATGAGGAATCTAAGAAGGTGCTTAAGGATTATCAAAAGGTGGGTAAAACCGAAAATCCGCACAACCACGGCGACCATGCAACCGGAACCGCTATGAACCACTGAAAATAAAAAGGGCTTCACGAAGAAGCCCTTTTTTTAATAACGTTGAGTAAGATATTGAAGTACTTCTACAAATATATGCGAATAAATTAAATCAAAAACATGACAAAAGTCATATTTCTGATTTTAGTTGTATTTCTGTCAAACATGGGTGCTTTACTTTTAAATAGTATATAATCATGTTGTTGAAAAATATAAATATTTGGATAGTGCTGATTCTGGTTTTCAGAAGCGTATCCGTTTCAGCGCAGCCCGAGAATAGTTTCAGAAAAACTAAGCTGACCGGAGACTTTATTTCCGAAGGAGTCGCGGTAGCTGACCTGAATAAGGACGGGAAAACCGACATCGTCGCCGGATATTACTGGTTTGCGGCGCCCGGCTGGACGAAACACGAACTCGCACCGTCGCGCGTATTCGATCCCAGGAAAGAATACAGCAATTCATTCCTGAATCTGGGCATGGACGTTAATCTTGACGGCTGGGACGATGTCGTAATTATTGATTTTCCGGGTAAAGCAGCATTCTGGTTCGAGAATCCGCATAACAAACCCGGAGCCTGGCAAAAACATTATATCGCCGATTTCGTGGGTGTTTCCAACGAATCGCCGGGCTTTGTGGATATGGATGGCGATGGACGGCTCGATATCCTTTGCGGGGACCCTGCCAAAAAGCAGATTATCTGGCTCAAAGCTCCTGTTCAGAAAGGTGAAACCCGCTGGCAGCGCTTTCCGCTGAGCAAAGAGAATGTGCCCGGTACCGAGAACTTTTCCCACGGCATTGGCTACGGGGATGTCGACAACGACGACATCGGTGATGTTGTCATGCGGGAGGGCTGGTTCAAAGGGAGAAAGGATAACAAATCGGGCAACTGGGATTTTTTCCCGGCCAACCTGGGCGAACCTTGCTCGCATATGCAGGTGCTGGATGTCAATGCGGATGGCAAAAATGACGTCATCAGTGCGTCCGCTCACGCATTGGGCATTTGGTGGCATGAGCAGTTCAAAACAGCGGATAGCAAAATCGACTTCAAAACGCATTTGATCAGCAATACCACCGCACAAACCCATTCGTCCATCATGGCCGACCTCGATGGCGATGGTAAGAAAGAATATATTACCGGTAAGCGTTTCCTCGCGCATCACGGGCGCGACCCGGGTGATAGCGACCCGGCCATTCTGCTGTATTTCGAGATCACCCCCGGGAAGGAGCCTTATTTCAGGGAACACATGATCGATAACGATTCTGGCGCTGGGTTGAACATCACCGTACACGATATGAACGGTGATCGCAGGCCGGACATCGTTATCGCCAATAAGAATGGTGTTTTTTTATTTGAAAATCAGATAAGGAAGTAGTTTTTCAGTTCCAAAGGTCGGAGATTGCTTTTTTTCAATAACGTTTATGTATGGAAAGAGGGAAAATCAATTTTTTTGAGAAAATGGCTACCCGCATTACCGCCTGGACAGGGAGTTCAATGGCATTCGGCGTAGCATTTGGCATCATACTGGTTTGGGGTATTACCGGGCCGATCTTCAAATATTCCGACACGTGGCAGCTGGTGATCAACACGGGTACGACGGTCGTTACTTTTCTGATGGTTTTCCTGATCCAGAAATCACAGAACAAAGATTCGAAAGCCATTCAACTGAAATTGAATGAACTGATCGCCGCCAGCCGCTTCGCAAGCAACCGCATGGTCGACATTGAGGACCTGAGTGAATCCGAACTCGATGTATTGCGTAAATTTTATCAGAAGCTGGCGGAGATGCAGGAAGCGGAAGGAGATATTCACACGTCGCATTCGATCGATGCGGCGCAGCGCCTGCATAAGGATAAGAAGGGAGGGTTTCCGGGATTGACACAGGGTGACACGGGCTCCCAGGAATAGCTATTTGCTTTTTTTCTTGTCTTTGCCGTCATCCTTGGAGAAGATCTTTTGGAAAAAGGTCTTCTTCTCTTGTTTGTCTCCTTTCACCGACGCGATGCTGATTTCATTGTCAATGGATGGCTGAATCGCGTGAATGAATGCATTTTGCAGGATGTTGGTAATGGCCACCCAGACATTCGTTTTGGGATTGTCGATCCGGCCCTGGAACGGCACTTTGGTAGCGACCTGGTCCTTATTTTTGTTTTCAAACAGTTTTCCTGCCCCGCCCGCGATAGCCTCCCAAAGTTTACGCAGCAGGTTGTCTTTCCGATCTTCCCTACCCAAAACGTCCAGGTTTTTGATCACCGGTTTCACATATCCCTTAAATTCCGCGTCCTTCGCGGCTACTTCCGTATACAATCCGAAACGGCCGTCGTTGACATCTACTTTGGCATACGCCTGGAAGAAGTCGTTCATTTTCACCAGATTGGTGTTATTCAGCTCGGCGCTCATATCGAAAGTAGGGGCGTTGGCCAGCGGGTTGAGCCTGGCGTCGAAGCGCAGTTTCCCCTCGTACACATCCGCGGTTGCATGAATGCTGGCAGGCAGGAGGGCCGAGGAGTCGTAACTGTTACGAAGATTTTGAGCGAGTAAATTCAGGTCGGTCAGAGCAATGTCGACATTCGGTTTGGAACTGAAATCCTGATATTGGATTACCCCGCCAAGCAACTCGCAGCGGTTGATATTCAGAGGCATAAACTTGTCGAGAATCTTGCGGAAATCGGCGGAGTCTTTCACCACCTCCTTCGGCTCTACTTTATCTTTGGTAAAGCGCAGGTAAGGCCGCCGGAAAACCAGTTCGCCCACGACAGAGCCCTTGAACAGTGCTTTCCATTCCACGGAAAGGTCGATTTCCTTCGAAGCAAAAAAGGGGGTCTGTTTTTGAGTGGCGGAGTCTTGTTTGTTAATGTAAATGCTGTCGATCTTGTAGGCCCCGCGGATGATCGCGAGGTCGATATCCCGGATATGCCCGTAATAGCCGTCCATATTAGCCAGGCTTTTATTTGCGAAATGGAGAACAACATAAGGCAGTACCAGCCGGATCACAATAATTGCGATCAATATCCCGATCAGGATTTTGGCGGTCCATCTTCTTTTTGAATGCATGCCTGTGGTGGCCATTTCGGGGCAATTTTATAGTGGTATCAGTAAAAATTTTCATGCCGCTTATTTAAACAATCGTACCAACACAGAAGCACGCTTTTGCAGGCCCAGGAATTTTTTCTTGAAAAATCTAAACTTTTGTCCAGTCTCTTACCCGCTATTCGTCAACAGGCTTCAAAACTTAAACCTTATATCAAAATGAAAGACTTCATGTTCGTTTTCAGAAATGATCCTGCGGTAATGGCTGGGATGTCGCCGGAGGTTTTACAAACCAGTATGCAAAAGTGGATGGACTGGATAGGAGGGATTGCGGCGCAAGGCAAGCTCGTGGACCGCGGAAGCCGGCTGGCCGATGAAGGAAATGTTGTAAGATCAGCCAGAATGGTAACGGATGGTCCTTACATTGAAACCAAGGAATCCATCGGTGGCTTCATTATGGTGCGGACGGAATCATTGGCCGAGGCGACAGAAATAGCGAAAGGTTGCCCTATTCTCTCAGCGGGCGGTAATGTCGAAGTAAGACCTATCGTCCGCGTTTAGTTTTTGTATACAAGGAACCAGTAAAGGCATTTTACAAGCGTCGAATTTTTAAAAAAATCTAAGCTTTTTGTCCAGTCCGGTGCCTGTCGTTCGTCAACAGATTTTAAAACTTAAAACTAATATCGCAATGAAAGATTTCATGTTTGTTTTCAGAAATGATCCCGCAGCTACGGCCAATCGCTCACCCGAAGAAATGCAATCGAGCATGCAAAAATGGATGGATTGGATCGGTGGTATTGCTGCCCAAGGCAAGCTGATCGACCGCGGCAACCGGCTGAATCCGGCGGGCAGGGTGGTAAAACCCTCGCTGGCGATCACGGACGGACCGTACATCGAAACGAAAGAGTCGGTAGGCGGCTATACGATGGTGCGGGCGGAGTCGCTGGACGAAGCGACCGAAATGGCCAAGGGGTGCCCGATCCTGCTATTCGGGGGCAATGTCGAAGTGCGAGAAATAGACCGCATGTAGCGGGTAGCCCAAATGTTCCCTAAGCCTTTGTAACCAGCAAAGGCTTTTTTAATTTGAAGCCATGGAAAACCAGGAACTGATACCCCATTTGTTCAGGACCGAATACCGCAAGATCACCGCGGTATTGGGTAAGACCTTCGGTTTGGAACATATCGAAATCGCGCAGGACATTGCCAGCGATACCTTTTTGCTCGCTTCCGAAATGTGGGGGATCAAGGGCGCACCCGACAATCCGGTGGCGTGGCTCTACACCGTAGCGCGGAATAAAACGCTGGATTACCTTCGACGCGACAAGCTTTTTAAGGAGAAAGTCAGCGGCCAGGTGGTGCGGAACAGTCCGGTTGGAGATGAAATCGATATCGATTTATCGGCCCGGAACATTACCGACAGTCAGTTGCAGATGATGTTCGCTATTTGCCATCCTTCCCTGCCGCTCGAATCGCAAATAGGCCTGGCACTTAATGTTTTGTGTGGGTTTGGCATTAACGAGATTGCCAGCGCATTTCTGACCAACAAAGAGACGATTAACAAACGGCTTTACCGCGCCAGGGAAAAACTGCGTGCCGAGCAGGTAAAAATGGAGTTTCCCGACGAAGCCGACATCGAATCCCGGCTGGATGCAGTTTTGAAGACATTGTACCTGCTATTCAATGAAGGGTTCTATTCGGCCGGAAAGGACATTACATTGCGAAAAGAGGTTTGCATTGAAGCGATGTGGCTTACTAAAATGCTCATTGAAAATCCGGGCACCGACAGGCCGCCGGTCAATGCATTGCTTGCGCTGATGTGCTTCCACGCGTCTCGCTTCGAGGCGCGCACCAACCCGGAAGGGGAAACTGTATTGTATCAGGACCAGGACGATAGCCTCTGGGATTCGGCGCTGATCAGTCGTGGGGAGTATTATCTCAATCGCTCGTCGACTGGTGAGCAGCTTTCGCGCTACCACCTGGAAGCCGCGATCGGCTATTGGCATACGATCAAAGCCGACACCCCCGAGAAATGGGAGCGCATTCTGCAATACTACAACCAGTTGCTTATCCTCGAATATTCCCCCATCGCCGCCCTGAACCGCACCTACGCTCTGGCGAAAGCCCGTTCCAAAGCCGAGGCCATACGCGAAGCCGAAAAACTTAATCTGGCAGACAATCATTTATACCACTCGCTGTTGGGGGAATTGTATTTGGGAGTTGATGAGGGGAAGGCGCTGGGATATTTCAATACAGCGCTCGGGTTGGCGAAGTCGCGCGCGGACAAACAATTATTGTTGGAAAAGATTAAGAAGCTGTGCTAGGACTTTGGAGCGAATCGTTGGTTGATAGTACAAATCAGCGTGTTGTGATAAGTGGGCTACCGTTTGAAAATTGATGCCGTTTTGAATGTAATATCTGGTTTGAAATGTGATAACTTAGTTGTGGTAAAGGAATTGCACGCACCAAATTATTTTCGACCATGGCAACTTCAACCTGTAATACCGTATCAAGGCCCGATTATTTCAAGGCGAAGGCCGAAGCTGCCCGTATCCTGAACGACTTCGGGTTATTGGAGCCACCGGTAAATCCGGCTGACATTGCACAGCAACTTGGGGTAAGGGTAGTGTTTGTAGGCTTTACACCAGAGTATGACTCCATTTCCGGATTTTATGATTTTGATGATGAAACAATTTATGTGAACAAGTACGAGTTTCCGCTCCGGCAAACTTTTACGATTGCTCATGAACTTGGTCACAAGCTGCTACATACCGAATGGGCAAAATCTTCGGATTACAAGGTTCTTTTAAGAGGTGACGCCAATGGCGATGATCCTATTGAAATGGAAGCTAACTCTTTTGCTGCTAATTTGCTTGTACCTCGTTTCATGCTTGATAAATATTGGAAAGAGCTCTCGCCCGAACATTTGTCGGCACTTTTCGCCGTTTCAGTTCCTGTGATCCGGTATCGCATATCGTTCGAATATGGCGCTTGACCGACGCAAAGCAAAACGGGACGGGATAGTCGAAAGGGAGATGGATGACCCGGAATTTGACGATACTTTAAAAAGCGCCCACAATTTACAGCTCGAACTAACGCGGGAAAGAAACCATCATGAGCAGGTTATGAAGGAGAAGGAGATGGGAGTTTTGGGTAAATTCTTTGGTGATGGAAAGAATACTCAGACGTTTATCGCGCTCCTGTCGGTGCTGCTTGGATTAGGAATTTATGTGGCCTGCCTTATTACGGCAAAGGCGAATCCGGATGCGGTGCATTTCTGGTCTGAAAGTGGCTCGAAGGCATTGGCTTTTGCGGGCACTGCGCTCGGCTATATTTTCGGCAAAGCGGCTAGCACTTCCAAGAGATAACTCCTGCATTTCACTGTTGACCTTCAATTTTTGGTTACTCAGACAACCTTTTTCACATTTCCGCGCCCCATTAAGTTTTTATTAATACCCCTGTTAATCCCGCGCACCTAATTTGCCCATCCATTTGCCTGGTTAACCAAACTTTAATAATCCAAAGCATTAAAAATTCTCGTTTGTGTCCTCTTAACGCGAAGGACACGAACACATTTTGCATGAAACACCTATTCCTGAGCCTGACTCTTTTCGCCTTTACCAACCCAATTTTTGCACAAACGCCCGGAGCCTGGAAGCTCTGGTACAAAAAGCCCGCAGGAAATACCTGGACGGATGCATTGCCCGTGGGGAATGGCCGGCTGGGCGCAATGGTGTATGGCAACCCTGAAAGAGAAATTCTGAAACTCAACGAATCGACGGTGTGGGCTGGTGGCCCCAACCGTAACGACAATCCCAATGCCCTTGCCGCGTTACCCGAAGTGCGCAAGCTGATTTTCGAAGGCCAAAATGATGAAGCCGCCAGGCTTGCAGCCGAAAAAATAGAGTCGAAAACGACAAACGGGATGATGTACCAACCCGTAGGCAACCTGAATCTCGATTTCCCCGGCCACGGGCATTTTAAGGATTACTATCGCGAGCTGGATATCGAGAAAGCTGTAACAACCACTTCCTACACCGTAGACGGCGTGAAATACACCCGGCAAGTCATTGCATCGGTGCCGGATCAGGTGATTGCGATTCGTTTAACGGCCGATAAACCCGGTAAACTTACATTCACTTCGTTCCTGAACAGCCCTCAGAAAGGAGAAAGGAGGATAGAGAAGGGAGGGAGGCTGATTTTTGCCGGTGTCAGTGGGGACAAGGAAGGTATTAAAGGGCAGGTTGCGTTTCGTACACACGTGCTGGTGGCACCCGAGGGCGGGCAACTGAGCGCGGGGGATACTTCGCTGACGGTCAGCAAGGCGAATGCGGCAACGATTTACATCTCCATCGCCACGAATTTTGTGGATTACAAAACCCTGACCGCCGATCCGAAAGCCAAGGCGGAACAATACCTGAGTAAGGCGGCGGCAAAGCCTTTTACCACTATTCTGAAAAGCCACATTACTGCCTATCAGCATTATTTCAACCGTGTCAAACTCGATTTGGGAACGTCGGAGGCTGCTAAATGGCCGACCGACGAGCGCATTGTTAAATTTGCTTCCGGCTATGATCCGCAACTGGTGGCGTTGTACTTCCAGTTTGGGCGGTATTTGCTGATTTCTTCTTCGCAACCCGGCGGTAGTGGAATGCCGGTGGGACAGCCTGCCAACCTGCAAGGCATCTGGAACCAGGAAATGAACCCGCCGTGGGGCAGCAAGTATACCATCAATATCAATACCGAAATGAACTACTGGCCGGCCGAGGTGGCCAACCTTACCGAAATGCACGAGCCGCTGGTACAAATGGTGAAGGAGCTTTCGGTGACAGGGCAGGAAACGGCGCGCGTAATGTACGGGGCGGAGGGCTGGCTGGCGCATCATAATACCGATTTGTGGCGCATTACCGGTCCGGTAGACCCGATTTTTTACGCCATGTGGCCGATGGGCGGGGCGTGGCTGAGCACGCATTTGTGGGAAAAATATTGCTATTCGGGAGATAGGGAATACCTCAGGTCGGTGTATCCTGCCATAAAAGGTTCCGCGCAGTTCTTTGTCGATTTCCTGGTCTCCGAGCCGACGCACAAATGGCTGGTAGTAGTACCGGGTATGTCACCTGAAAATGCCCCGTCGATCCGTCCGAAAACGACGATCGGTGCGGGGAATACCATGGATAACCAGATCGTGTACGACATTTTTACGGCTACGATCCGCGCGGCAGAGGCGCTGGGAACGGATGCAGATTTTGTCAAAATATTAAAGGCCAAACGCGCACAGCTGCCTCCAATGCAGGTCGGGAAGTTTGGACAGTTGCAGGAATGGCTCGAAGACCTCGACAGTCCGGAGGACAAGCACCGCCACATCTCGCATTTGTATGGACTGTACCCGTCGCACCAGCTTTCGGCCTACCGCACGCCTGAGCTTTTCAGCGCCGCCAGGACCTCGCTCGAACACCGTGGCGACGTCTCAACGGGTTGGTCGATGGGTTGGAAAGTGAATTGGTGGGCGCGTTTGCTCGACGGAAACCGCGCCTACAAGCTCATTACCGACCAGCTTTCGCCAGTCGATGCGCCGGGGGGTGCCACGCCCGGTAAGAAGGGCGGCGGAGGTACCTATACCAACCTCTTCGACGCCCACCCGCCATTCCAGATCGACGGTAACTTCGGCTGCACGGCGGGCATCGCCGAAATGCTCATGCAAAGCCACGACGGGGCCATTCATTTGCTCCCGGCGATTCCCGACAGCTGGAAAAACGGATCGATCAGCGGCTTGCGGGCACGTGGCGGGTTTGAAATAGTGGCATTGGAATGGAAAGATGGAAAAGTCTCCAAACTGGTGATCAAGTCAAATCTCGGCGGAAACTGCCGCTTAAGGCTCCCCAATATACTGAAAGGCAATGCGCTGTCGCTCGCCTCCGATGGCAACCCTAATAGCAATCCCTTTTACCAAATACTGGATATTCCCAAGCCCATAGTTTCCCCAGCGGCAAAAATGGCGCCTTCGAAATTACCGGAAACGGCGTTGTACGATTTCAAAACCGAGAAAGGAAAGACTTACACATTTACCCGCTGACCTAACCCTTATTAAACTATCACCATGAACAAGAAAATCTGGATCGCCGGAGTGCTGGCGGCTACCCTGGTTACCTGCCAGGTATCGAGGCAAAAAAGCGCTCAAAGCGACATGCTGCGCACGACGGACGCATCGGTCAGCGCTGTTCCCGCATTCACGGACAACCCTTCACCTGCGCATCTCACGCCCGAGCAGAGTATCAAGACATTCAAATTACCTAAGGGCTACCACCTCGAACTGGTGGCCAGCGAGCCGATGATCCATGAGCCGGTGGCGGTGGCCTGGGACGGTAATGCGCGTATGTACGTGGCTGAGCTCAACACTTACATGCAGGATGTGGAGGGGACGGACGAGCATGCGCCTACGAGCCGTGTGATGCTCCTCGAAGACACGGACAACGATGGCAAGATGGACAAGAGCTCGGTGTTCATCGATAAAATGCTTCTGCCCAGGATGTTGCTCTGTGTGGGTAACGAATTGCTTGTTAATGAGACAGATACCTATAATGTTTATAGCTACAAAGACAATAATAAGGATGGTGTTGCCGATGAAAAGCGTCCGGTTTATACGCCCGATAAAAAGGCGCCCGGCAACCTCGAACACCAGCGCAGCGGCCTCGACTGGAACGTCGACAACTGGATTTACATGGCTGTGGATGCGGTACGTTTCCGGTATACAAAAGGTGTTTTGAAGCCCGACTCCATTCCCAGCGGTTCGAGCGGGCAGTGGGGACTTACACATGACAACTACGGACGACTGTACTTCTCGTCGGCCGGCGGCGAAACTCCCGCATTGGGCTTTCAGATCAACCCGGTTTATGGCCGGATGGAGTTTGCGGACCAATACAAGGAGGAATTCAACGAAGTATGGCCGATTATCAAAACGCCGGATGTGGAAGGTGGTCTGAAACGCTTGCGAGCCGACACAACGCTGAACCATTTCACGGCCAGTTGCGGGCAGGTGATATTCCGTGGCGACAAGTTGCCCGCCGATCTGCAAGGTGATCTGTTGATCAGTGAGCCGGTTGGAAGGCTCATTCGCAGAGCAAAAGTGATCAACAGGAACGGCAAGATCATGCTTGAAAACGCTTACGATAAGGAGGAATTCATCGCTTCTACGGACATGAATTTCCGCGCAGTGAATATGTACACCGGGCCCGACGGATGCCTTTACATTGTCGACATGAACCGCGGGATCATTCAGGAAGGCAACTGGACTGGACCGAAAAGCTATCTGCGTCCACAGATCAAGCGGTTAGGTTTGGACAAAAACATCCAGCACGGCCGTATTTACCGCCTCGTACATGACGGTATGGCGCCGCGCCCCAAGCCTAAAATGCTGGACGAAAGTTCGAAAACACTGGTAGGCTACCTCGGTCATCCCAATGGTTGGTGGCGCGATAACGCGCAGAAGGAGCTGGTCGTGCGCAACGACCAGTCGGTGGTACCGTTGCTGAAAGCGATTGCCGCCGGTGAAAGCAATGAGGCGATCAAATCGCCGTCGGCGCTCGCCCGTTTGCACGCATTGTGGACGCTTGAAGGGCTGAACGCGTTGGACCAGAACAGCATTGCACGCGCACTGAAAGACAGCGACTTCGAAATCCGGAAAGCAGCTGTGCGCATGACGGAGCCTTATCTGAAAAAGAGCGATGCGATGGTGGAAACCCTCGCAGCATTGAAATCCGATCCTGTCGCCGATGTACGCATGCAGCTCATATTCTCATTGGCTTACAGCGAATCGCCGAAAGCCAAGGCATTAGCGGGCGAAATTGTCAGGAATGCAAATGGCGCGGAAGTGCTTGCGCGGGCCCAGCGAAGTGTGGAAAAGAATGAGGATGCCAAAAAATTCGGGATGAAACTCGGGCGGCTCGATGCGCCGGACCGTACGTTGGTCATGAATGGCTCGGTGATCTACAAATCGCTGTGCGCTACCTGCCACGGCGCGGATGGGAAAGGACTGACGAGCAAAACCGCACCTCCGCTCGCCGGTTCGAGGAGGTTGAACCGCAATAATACCCAGGCATCGGTACGGATCCTGCTGCACGGCTTGTCGGGACCGATAGAGGGTAATACTTATCCGACAGAAATGCCTTCCATGAAGGATAACGACGACGAATGGATCGCTTCTGTGCTCAGTTATGTGCGCCACGAATTTACCAATTCACCACCTGTGCGACCGGTTGACGTGAAAACGATCCGGGAACAGACTGTATCACGTGATAAGGCATATACCCTGGACGAACTGTCGATCCAGTAGCTGAAACTTTAACCGAAACTTTGAAATTAATGGGAAGCGAGCAGTTTTTGCGATCGGCGCTTTGGAAACAGGGTATGGGCTTGTCGGTGGGCGCATTGTGCGTGGCCATGATGCTGGGGACTGGTTTGCCAGGGGAGATACCGACGGGTCCAGGTACCGATTGGCCCAACTATGGCGGGAACAAAGCCGGAAACCGCTATTCACCGTTGGATCAGGTCAATGTTGAAAATGTTCAAAACTTGCAGGTGGCCTGGATGTATGATGCTTCCGAAAAGCCCGATCCGGCTAATCCGGGCAGGCAGCGCAACCGGGCCATTCAATGTCAGCCGATTGTGGTGAACGGTATCTTATACGGCACGACGCCGGAACTGAAACTTTTCGCATTGAAAGCCGGCACCGGTGAGCAAATCTGGAAATTCGAGCCGTTCAAGGATGATCGCCTCAACTCTAACCGGGGTGTGGTGTATTGGGAGCATGGCGATGATAAGCGTATACTTTACACGGTCGGGTCGAGTTTGTATGCGGTCAATGCGGTTACGGGAGAGATCATCAGGAGTTTTGGAAAGGAAGGCCGGGTGGATATTCACGCGGGCTTGCAGACCGGCCTGGACCACGATGTAAGCAAACTTTCGGTGAACGCCACAAGCCCGGGGATTGTCTATAAAAATACGTTCATATTAGGCTCCGCAGTTTCAGAGTCAGGCGATGCCGCTCCCGGGCATATCCGCGCATTCGATGTGATGACGGGTGATTTGAAATGGGTTTTTCATACAATACCACAACCCGGCGAGTACGGTTACGATACGTGGCCGAAGGAGGCTTACAAGATGATCGGCGCTACCAACAATTGGAGCGGCATGAGTCTCGATGAAAAACGGGGCGTGGTGTATTTTGGCACCGGGTCACCGGCGTCGGACTTTTATGGAGGCGCCCGTGAAGGAAGTAACCTGTTTGCCAATTGCATTATGGCCCTCGACGCCGAAACCGGCAAGCGGAAATGGCATTACCAGACCATTCATCACGACCTCTGGGACCGCGATCACCCAAGTCCCCCGAACCTGACGACGATTACGCACAACGGTAAGCGTATAGATGTGGTAGTCCAAAGCACCAAAGACGGGCTGGTTTACGTCCTCGACCGGGATAAGGGTACGTCCGTTTTCCCGGTCGAAGAGCGAAAAGTACCGGTGAACGGATTGCCCGGAGAACATCCTTATCCAACCCAGAAATTTCCTTTGAAACCTGCACCGCTTTCCCGGCAGGTATTTACCGAGGCAGACATTACAGATATTTCCCCCGAGGCACATGCTTATGTGAAGGAGCGTTACCTCAAAATTAAAACAGACCACAAATTTGCTCCGCCCAGCACCACGGGTACATTGTTGTTCGGTTATAGCGGCGGGGCCGAATGGGGCGGTAATGCGGTCGATCCGGAGGGCGTTTTTTACCAGAATGTGAATGAGGAGCCGTGGGAGCTCATTATGGTCGATGCTGCACAGAAGAAATCAGAAGCGCCGAGGACATTGGGTAACTCGCTGTATCTGGCCAATTGTGCGGCTTGCCACGGTCAGGACCGCAAGGGGAGCGGACCGGAACTACCTGCATTGGTGGATATTGGTAAAAAACTGACTCCGGTTCAGATCAAAAGCATTCTCAAAACGGGTAGCGGACGGATGCCTTCTTTCGGGCATTTATCCGACAAAGAGCAGGATGCATTGATTGATTTTCTTTTGAATCGTGAAAAAGAGAATGCAGCGCCGACCAAAACGACTAATGCCGCCAAACCGGCCAGTAAAGATGGTTTCCCGTACATGCCCGCGTACGTGAGCAAAACCTGGCAGCGCTTCACCGACCAGAACGGCTATCCGGGTGTGAAGCCTCCCTGGGGCACATTGAATGCGATTGATTTGAACACGGGCGAATACCTCTGGCGCGTACCGCTTGGTGAATATCCCGAACTAACCAAAAAGGGCGTTCCGATAACCGGCACCGACAGTTATGGCGGTCCGCTCGTGACAGCCGGTGGGCTGGTGTTCATCGCCGGTACCAAAGACGAGAAAATCCGGGCATTCGATAAGAAGACGGGTAAAACCATTTGGGAATATCAACTCCCTGCCGGAGGCTTCGCTACGCCGATCAGCTATCAGATCGATGGCAAGCAATATATCGTGATCGCAGCCGGTGGCGGCCGCGGGCAGAAAATAGGCGGGAATTACATCGCTTTTGCATTGAAATAACACTAAACCTGTACATCATGAGTAAGAAAGAAAACCCCACGGAAAACAGTCGCCGGAACGCGATGAAAATGCTTGCGGCCGGGTCCACTGCCGGGCTGCTGTCTCTGTTCGACAGCCCCAAAGCCCGCGCCGAGCGCTACGAGACGCCGCAATATGCCAAGGGAATGGCGCCGGTGACGATCACCAACGTAAAAGCCATTACCACAGCTCCCGGAGGTTCTAACCTGGTGATTGTGAAGGTCGAAACATCCGAGCCGGGACTGTATGGCCTGGGCTGTGCGACTTTTACACAACGCGCCATGGTGGTGATCCCTGCCGTGAATATTTACCTGAATGAATTTTGCGTAGGCAAGGATGTCGATAATATAGAGGACATGTGGCAATCGGCTTATGTGAGCTCCTACTGGCGCAATGGGCCGGTGCTGAACAATGCATTGTCGGGCCTCGACCAGGCGCTTTGGGATATCAAGGGCAAGCGTGCCAAAATGCCTGTGTACCAGTTGCTCGGAGGCAAAGCGCGCATAGCGGTGGATACCTACACGCACGCGAGCGGGCCCACACCCGAGGCCATTGCCGACAAGGTGCAGCAATACATGTCGGAAGGTTTCCGGCACATTCGCATTCAGCAGGGCGGCTACGGCGGGGTAGGAGCAATGGACGAAATCAAGCCTGATTTCAAAACCGCGGGCTTCGGCCGGGCGTCCGACGACTTCTCCGACCAGCGTACCTACCTCAAACGTGTGCCGAAAATGTTCGAAATGGTTCGGAAGAAATGCGGAGAGGATATTGAGTTGCTGCACGATATGCACGAGCTGGTGGAGCCGATGGACGCGATCAATATGATCAAGGGACTGGAAGAATACCGTCCTTATTTCATCGAAGATCCATTCTCGCCCGAGAATATGGGTTGGTTTAAACAGCTGCGCCAAAGCACTACTGTGCCGATTGCAATGGGAGAACTTTTCAACAACATCAACGAGTTCCGCGAACCGATGGCCCACCAGCTTTTCGATTATATCCGCTGTCACATCTCGCAGCTGGGCGGCATTACACCGGCTATGAAAGTGGCGCGCCTGGGCGAGTGGTTCAATGTGAAAACTGCATGGCACGGGCCGGGCGATACCTCGCCGGTAGGGCACGCTGCAAACAATAACATCGATATTGCGGTATGGAACTTTGGTATTCAGGAGTCGCAGCGGTTTAGCGAAAAAGTACAGGAAGTTTTCCCGGGCTGCCCGACGATCAAGAACGGTTATTACTATGTGAATGAAACGCCCGGCCTTGGCATCGACATTAATGAGAAAGAAGCGGCTAAATATCCGATCGGTACCAAGTCTCGGTGGACCGTGAGGAAGAACGATGGGACACTTTTAAAGCCCTGATAGCCAGTATTTAAGTATTAACGGCCTATTTTTTATTGAAATTGTTAAAAAAAATGGCCGAAAACGGCGCCTGTTAATGCTTTGTTAAGCTTTTTTTAAGGGTGGGATTTTAGGTTTGCCGGACTTATCGACCAATTTTCCGGCACCATTTCCTATGAATGATTCAGACTTGTGGAGAAGTTTCCGAAACGGGGATGAAACGGCCTTTTCAATGCTTTACAAGTCCCATATCGACATGCTTTACCGTTATGGGCATAAACTGACCGTCGACACGCAGCTGGTCGAAGACTCGATCCAGGACATGTTTATCGAGCTTTGGAACAGCCGTAAACGGCTTTCGGAGACCGACAGCATTAAATACTATCTTTTCCGGGTGTTGCGCCGCAAGATCACGCAGCACCCGCTAAACCGAAACGTGGCCGGTGCCGGGGCGGAGATTTCCGCCTTCGAGCACCGGTTTTTTTCTGTTTCGACAGAAAGCGAGCTCATCGATACCGAGAGTGAACTGGGCCGCTCCCGTGCGCTTGGGCGTGCGCTGACCCTTCTGCCCCCGCGCCAGCAGGAGGCCGTCAACCTGCGCTATTACCACGAGTTCAACCACCAGCAAATCGCCGAGATTATGAACATCTCGCTGCAATCGGTGCACAACACGCTGCAAAAATCGATGAAGGGACTAAGAGAGCTGTTGTCAGGCTATTCTGAAATTATCCTGTCCCTATTAATCCTACTCTTTGCTCATGTATGATTTGAAATGATAGCAAAGGATCTGTCTATTGCATGGTTTGAAAACAGTAGCAAAAGACTAATCCATTGTAATCCATTGCCGTCATTTTTAAATGACGGAAGGAAGTATCATGAGCTCTGTTTATGGCTATTTGAAGGCTCTGTTTCTGGCTATTTGAAAGCTTTGTTTGGGCTATTTTGAATTTCTATAAAAAAAATCTCTCCTCAGAGGGTAATCTGCACTGCATTCCCCCATTTGTTCATCAGAGGATGAAAAACCAGATTTTTCCATGAATTATTTGTCATTTGAGCCGGAGGATTTTGCAACCGATGCGTTTTTTTGCAGCTGGGTGCTTCATCCTACTCCCGAAACGGAGCTCTTCTGGCTCGACTGGCTGCGTAACAATCCTTCCAAAGCCCGGGATATCGAGCTGGCACGCCAAATGGTGCTGCTGGCCTCGTCGGATGAAGAGGTAACGCCAAGCTCTGAAACCGTCGATCGCATCTGGCAGGGAATTGAAGAGGGGAAAAACAGTAAAGTCATCGTTTTCGGAAACCGGATGATCTGGCTGAAAGTAGCGGCGGCGGTCATACTGCTGCTGGTCGCATTCGGAGGCTATTTCTACCGGCAGGGTCAGAGCCACACTTTTCACACGGCATTTGGCGAGTCGCGGCGGGTGTTGCTGCCCGATGGTACCTTGGTAACATTGAATGCGAATTCAAGCCTGCGCGTGGCTGACCGCTGGGGCCGGCGTACCGAGCGGGAAGTTTGGCTGGACGGGGAGGCTTTTTTTAGTGTAAGTAAACTAAAAAAGGCAGGCCAGGCGGTCAAATTTACCGTGCATACCCACGACTTGAATGTGGAGGTACGCGGAACGGAGTTCAATGTCAATACCCGCCAGGACCAGACGCAGGTCGTGCTTAGCGAAGGCCTCGTGCACTTGCGCCTGAACGACCGTCCGGGAAAGGAAATTCAGATGAAGCCGGGTGATCTGGTCGATTTTTCGAGGAGTAAACAACGGCTGCATATCCGCCACCTGCCGGATGCGAGCCCGATGTACTCCTGGAAGAATAACCGCTGGACTTTGAATGACGCCTCACTAGCCGAAATCGCCGTGCTGATCCGGGAGACGTATGGAGTGACCGTTATCATTGAAAATGATTCATTGAAAAAACAAACCGTGAATGGCGTGGTCCCGACCGACAACATGGGCGACCTGCTTAGCGCGTTGGAAACCATTCTCCCTATTACTATTACACATCAGGAGCAACGGGTGACGATCCGTGGGCGGCCTAACTAACAGCTAAAATTTTTTCGAAACCTTCAACCAATGCTCATGAAAAAGATCAACTTACTCATGATGGGAATGCTATGCGTGGGCGGTTCTGTGGCCAATGCCCAGACTTTCGCCCGCGGACAGGTCCCACAACCCCAACGCAGCGAGCAACCATCCTACCGAAGCCTCGATCAGGTCCTGCGCGACCTCGAAAAGCGGCATTCCGTATATTTTATGTACCACAATGATAAAATTAAGTCATTGCAGGTGCAGTACCAGAGCCGTAATGGCGAAGGCATAGAGGAAACCCTCGACCGTATCCTTAAAGCGAACGGTTTGGAATACAAAAAACATGGCAAGATTTACGCCATTTTCCCGAAAGATGCCGACGCGAATTCGATGCGGGAGCTGAAACAGAGCCTGAGGCAAACCCAGCTGCCGCCAGCGAACACCGTACCTGCCGGAGCAGAGTCGTCGCTGCATACCCAGCCCGGTGCAAATACGATCGGCGCGGAAAATGCTCCGAAGGTGCTCAACGTCCGCGGAAGAGTGACCGACGAGAAGAACGACGCTTTGCCAGGCGTGAGCATTGTGCTCAAAGGCACGCAACGTGGCACCACCACCAACGCCGAAGGGCAGTATGAGATTGAAATCCCTGACGAATCGATATCCGGAGCGGTGCTCGTGTACAGCTTTGTGGGTTACGCGAGCCAGGAGGTGGTCGTAGGCGGGCGCACGAGCATTGACGTAGGTATGCAGGTAAGCGAGCGCGGGTTGGATGAAATCGTGGTCGTGGGGTATGGCGAGCAGCGCAAAAGCGACGTTACAGGGGCATCGAGCAGCGTTTCGGCACGGGAAATCGCCAAGCGTCCGCTGGTGCGTGTGGAGCAGGCGTTGCAGGGGACTACCTCCGGTGTAACGGTTTCGAGTTCGAGCGGGCAGCCCGGCCGTGGCCTGAACGTCCGGATCCGCGGAGCCAACTCCATTACCGGCTCCAATGAGCCGTTGTATGTGATCGATGGTTTTGTGGGGGGCAATATCGAATCCATCAACCCGAACGATATTGAGTCGCTGGAAATTCTGAAAGATGCTTCATCGGCTGCTATTTATGGTTCGAGAGGTTCGAACGGGGTGGTTTTGATCACGACCAAAACGGGCAAGGAAGGGAAGGCGCGCGTCAATTTCAGCACGTGGTTCAGTAAGGCAAGCATCCCCAGAAAGCTGGATCTGATGAATGCCTATGATTTTGCAAGAACTGTAAATGCGCAGTTTGCGTCTACCGGTAATGCGCCCGCATTCTCCGACCAGCGGCTGGCTGAATTGAAAGCGAGCGGTGGTACCGACTGGCAGGACGAGCTGCACCAGGAGCCCTGGATCCAGAATTACCAGCTTGATGTATCGGGTGGTTCTTCGAATGTCCGCTACTTGTTTTCGGCTAATTATCTCGACCAGCCGGGTTTGATTTTGAACCAATATTACAAAAGGACTACTCTCCGAGCGAACATTGATGCGAAACTGAACGACAAAATTGATTTGAAATTCAACGTCGCTGCCATGTTGCCGAAAAGCCGTAACAATGGCTATTCCGGTGATCTCGTGGATCCGTTCACCCAGGCGACCGAATGGGACCCGACCTCGCCCGTGCGTGACCCGGCTACCGGCCAGTTTATTTACACAGCGCCTTACGGTTCCATCCAATACAATCCTATTTCGAGAGCTACCAATCAGCAGTTCGACAACCGCCAGGCGAATGTGACCGGAACGGCGATCCTGACCTACCGCATTCTGAAAGGGCTTTCGTTTACGACGATTAATACCTACGAAATCCGTACGGGCTTCACCCAGAACCTGTTCGGGCCGGGTACCAGCAATGGGGTTTTGTATGCAGAGGGCAATGCGTCACGCGGCGGATTTTTCCAAAACAGTAATTTTTTGACCTACAAAAACACCTTCGGCGACCACTCGATCACGCTTACGGCTTTGTATGAGCAGCAGAATGGAAATAATACTTCGCTGAATGCGCGTGCCAACAATCTGTCGTCCTATGCTTTGGGATATTATAACCTGAGCCTGGGCGCTACGCAGCTAACCAGCTCTGGCTATTCTCAAGATGCATTGCAATCGTACATGGGACGGGTCAACTATTCGTACAAAGACAAGTATTTGCTCACCGCAGCGGTCCGGACGGACGGTTCTTCCCACCTGACCCAGAAATACAGCACTTTCCCTTCGTTGGCGTTGGGCTGGAATGTGGCCAATGAGAATTTCATGAAGGAATCGCGTGTGTTTTCCGATCTGAAACTGCGTGCGAGCTACGGACAGACTGGTAACCAGGCCGTGGGTGCCTACGCAACGATTGCGCAGATCTCCACCGGCGGCCCGCAACCGGCGTATTACTATGATGGTTCGACACCAAGCGTGTCGACGCCGTTGGGCGCTCCGGTTTCCAAAAACCTCAAATGGGAACGTACCGAGCAGTTCGACGTCGGTTTGGATGCTTCTTTCCTGCGTGGACGCCTGACATTCACAGCGGATGCCTACAAAAAGAACATTTCCGACCTGCTATATAACTATCAGGCACCATTCTACATGGGCGGTGGCGATTACCTGCGCAACATTGGCAGCGTGGAGAACCGGGGTATCGAGTTTTCAGTAGGCGGAACGCCGGTGAGCAGCGGAAAACTGCGCTGGACAACCAATTTCAACATTTCGTTCAACCGCAACAAAGTGACCGATCTCGGCGGACTTGACAATGTGATTGTGAACGGGATCGGCTCTGCAGGTAACAGCGCTTCGATCCTGCGCGTGGGACGGCCATTGGGCGAGTTCTACGGCTACCAGTTCCTTGGGACCTGGAAAACCAGCGAGGCCGAAGAGGCGACCAAATACGGTATGAAGCCCGGTGATGCCAAATACACTGACGTGGACGGCGACCATGCCTACACCGCTGCCGACCGTATGTCGATCGGGAACGGTACGCCCAAGTATTCATTCGGGTTTATCAACGACGTGAGTTATGGCGATTTCTCGCTGAGTTTCATGTTCCAGGGCACGCACGGGAATCAGATTTATTCGCAAACCCTGGCATATCTCTGGGGTGGTCTGGGTGATCAGCGCAATGCTACCACGCAGGACGCACTCAACATCTGGACGCCGCAAAATGAGACAGATAACCCCGCATTCAGCAATACCAGCAAGAATTTCAACAACAGTAGCCGGTACGTTTACAATGCGAGCTATATCAAGCTGAAAAACGTGTCGCTGACCTACAAAGTGCCGGCAGTGGTTTTGAATAAAATCAAAACCCGCAGCCTGGAAGTGTACCTGAGTGGTCAGAACCTGTTTATGATCACGAAGTACCCAGGTTATGATCCGGAAGTTTCGAATGGTTTCAATGCCATTACGCAGGGTCTGGAAATGGGTGTGATTCCGAATGCGAAGACCTACACAGTGGGGCTGCGGCTGGGATTGTAAGGGTTTCATGACATTTAAAAAGAGCATTATGAAAATCAAATATTCAATACTATCGATTTTGCTGGGCGCGATGGCATACTCGGGGTGCCAGAACCTGACCGAGGATCCCAAAGCCAACTTGACACCGGGTACCTATTTCAAAACGCAGTCGGATCTGGATGGCGCGGTGTCGGCGATTTACATTCAGTTTGCCCGTGATGGTGCGTGGGGTTTTACCAACCGCAGTACTTCCTATTTCGGTTCCGACGATTTTACCACCGACCCGGGTTTGAACAAAGAGGATTTCCGCCTTTTCGACCGGCTCAGCGGTGGCAGCGGTAACGGGAGTATGGTTGCGCAATGGCAGGGACCGTGGCAGGGTATTTACCAGGCCAACAACGTAATTGCGAATTACGCCAAGGTAAATTCGACCGAAGAGCAGAAAAACCAGTCGGCAGGGCAAGCCTATTTCCTGCGTGCCTTAGGTTACTATTACCTCGTACGTACATTCGGGCCGGTGCCGGTGATCCTGACGCCGATCGACGTCGACGACCGTCCCGACCGCGACCCGATCGAGAAAGTGTACGAGGCCATTATCGCGGATTTGCAGAAGGCGAAGGAGCTGCTCCCTGTCAAATTTGACAACGCGCCCGGTAAGGCTGATCAAATGGCGGCCCGCTCGCTGCTGGCTGATGTGTACCTCACCATGACCGGCTGGCCATTGAACCAAACCAGCAACTATGCACAGGCAGCTGCGGAGGCCGATGCGGTGATTAAATCGGGCCAGTTTAATTTGAGCACACCTTATGCGCAGGTATTTACCACTAACAATGGGCCTGAGTCTATTTTCGGGTTGCAGTACAATGTCAATGGCGGGCTGCCATTGCGTAGCTCGGGTTCTTCCAGCGTGCCTTTGGACGAAGTGGCTACAAACGGTTCGAGCGGCTGGGATGATTATTATCCTGAAATCAATTTTTACAAAAAGGCCCCGAAATGCAAGCGCACCGACGACACTTTCTACACGACTTTGAAACTACGCCAGCCCGACGGCAAGACATTCAAACTCGTATCATGGGACTCGCCTGAAACGCATGCGCGGCACCCTTACTACAAGAAATTCCGCGCCGGATTGAATGGCGACGGGGTTTCAGAAACGGAGACGGCCATTAATTCGATTAACCCGAGTACCAACAAGGTATACGACATTATCCGCTATCCGCTCGTGCTGTTGGCTTATGCAGAAGCATCAGCGATGTCGGGAGGCGGCCCTACGGCGGCAAGTTATGCGGCGGTCAACGAGGTAAGGAAGCGTGCCGGTCTGCCCAATCTCACGCCCGGGCTTTCGGCCAATGCATTCCGCGATTCGGTCGTGTACGAGCGTGCGTACGAGTTCGCGGGCGAGTTTGGCGTGCGCTGGTTCGATATTGTGCGTTTGCAGCTTTTGCCCAAGATCGTAGCCGAGCGCAGCGCAGAAGAGAACCCGATCCCGGCCAATACCAATTTTGCGCAAAAATACCTGGCACCGATTCCGGTGAATGAAATGGCGCGGAATCCGAAGTGGAAACAGAATGACGGGTATTGATTAATGTCAGTCAGGAGCGGAGTCGAAGACAGTCCTTACCGATAGGTGGAGGACGTCGTACAAATACCCTTCGACTCCGCTCAGGGTGACAAGCACGACACATGGTATTTAAAGACGGGAAATTATTCAAAAGCCGCGCACTGATGTTTAAAATCATCAGTGTTACGGTTCCTTTTTGCCTTTTGGCATTGCTCGAATGCGGTCTGAGGCTATTGCATTACGGCCACGACCTGAGCCTTTTTATCGAATATCCAAACAACAAAAATTACCTATACCTAAACCCTGACGCGTCCAAACGATACTTCGTTCATCAGAAGAATGCGACGACTGGTAACGTGGAACCTTTTCTGAAGGCAAAACCTTCCGGTACCCGTCGCATTTTCGTTTTGGGCGAGTCGACGACCATTGGTTATCCTTATTTTCACAATGGCTCGTTCCACCGCTGGCTGCAATATCGCCTTGCACACACGTTCCCTGACCAGCATTTTGAAATCGTGAATCTGGCCCTGACGGCCGTGAACTCCTATACTGTGCTGGGCTTTGCGCGCGAGCTGGTCGACTACCAGCCTGATGCAGTTTTGATTTACACCGGGCACAATGAGTATTATGGTGCTATGGGCGTGGGCTCCACCGAGCAATTTGGAGGCAATCCTGCGTTGGTGAATGCCGTGTTGCGACTGCGTTCCTTCAAAATCATGCAGCTGGGTGCTGATTTGTATCAAAAGGTACTGGCATGGGGTTCAACTCGCAGGATAGAAAATGATGGCACGCGTATGCAACGCATGGTGGCGGACCAGCAGATTCCGTATCAGTCGGAGTTGTACAAGCGAGGGGTGGAGCAGTTTCGGGCGAATATGAGCGAAGTGCTGGATATTTTCGCCAATCAAAATGTGCCTGTTTTTGTGAGCAATCTCGTCAGCAATGAGCGTGATCTTAAACCTTTCGTAAGTTTTCCGGTAGATAACACGCGTTTTCCATCGTTTTCACAGAACTATCAGGCGGCGCTGGATTTTCTGCAAAAAGCGGATAGTGCGCAGGCATATCGTCACTTCAAAAAAGCTGCTGAAAACTACCGCTCGCATGCGCTTTGCAACTATTATCTGGGGCAGCTCGAAGTTGCGCGAGGCAACATGGAAGAGGCGCGGACCTACTTTGGTAATGCACGGGATCTGGACGGACTGCGTTTCAGGGCGCCGGAAGAGTTTAACAGGATTCTCCGTGACCTCGTCGGCAGGCATTCCAACGCGCATTTGGTAGACGCAAAGCATATTTTCGAAGCAGCGTCGCCGGGTGGAGTCATTGGAAAAGACCTGGTACTGGAACATGTCCATCCGGATCTGAAAGGGTATGCATTGCTTTCGGATGTATTTTACGAGGCGTTGAAAAGGGCGAAATTTTTCAATCCGGCGGCTGGTAGGGAAATGTCTTTCGCCCAACTCAGAAGGGCCATGCCGGTACCGGCCATCGATTCACTTGCGGGCGTTTACAAAGTGGCCAATCTGAAAAGTAGCTGGCCGTTTAATGCGGTCCTGGACCGGGATTCCGTAAAAACTGAAACCTTCGAAGAACGGGTCGCATTCGATCTGGCTTACCGGCGCATTTCGTGGGAAAATGCGATGGATCAGGCCTATAATCATTATTTGGAAGGCCAAAATTATCGCGACGCGCGGGAAATCGTAGAAGCATTGATTCTGGAACAACCGACAGGCGCCGCATTATATTCCAAATCCGCCATGCTGAGCGGTCAGCTGGGCGATGAACGAAGTGCAATGTTTAGTTTTAAAAAGGCATTCGGCCTCGCGCCATCATTCGAAACAGCCCGCTATCTTTTTGTATTGTTCCTCAAACAGGACGAGCCGGAAAAAGCCATTCCTTATCTCGACTACGCGATTGGGAACAACACATCGGGTTTAAATCTCACGCCTGTACGAGCGCTCGTACACGAAGTGGTCTCGCTCCGGTCGCGATTACCAGCCGATTCGTCGGACGTTTCCGTACTCAACCGCATTGCTTCGGCCTATTACAAAATGGACAACCGGGATGGAGCGTTGTTGTATGCGAGGAAGGTGTTGCATCTGAATGCGCATGATGAGACTGCGTTGCAGTTGGTAAGCTCCCTTACAAGGCCACAGTAAGTCATCAGAACGGACCACAAGCCTTGCGCAATCGCCAAGGATTTATGGGTGATCTGCCAAGTTCGTCCGGTAATTACCAAGCGATTGCCAAAGCTTGAAAGATTTTGTATTTTTACTATTATGACAACAATCACACTACAAGTACCCGACAGCCTCGGGGAACATCAGAATGACACAGTTCGGTTTATCGCAGCAAAACTGTATGAATCGGGAAAGCTTTCGTTGGGTCAGGCGGCTGAAATGGCCGGACTTACCAAGCGAACCTTTGCAGAACTATTGGGAGACTATGGGGTATCATTACTAAATTATCCAGTCTCCGATATGATAGCCGATGCAGAGAGAATATGAAGTAATCATCGCCGACACCAGCTGCCTTATCCTCTTGGAGAAAATTGGTGAGCTCGACCTTCTGAAATCAATTTTTGGTAACGTTACGATTACTAATGAAATCGTTCGCGAATTCGGATCTGATTTGCCCGAATGGTTTACCGTCCGATCGGTAAGCAACTCAAATCTCCGACATGATTTCGATTTGGATCCAGGTGAAGCGAGTGCAATCGCATTGGCTTTGGAGCTGGATTCGGTTCTTGTCATTCTGGATGATTATAAGGCTAGAAAAGTTGCGCAAAGAATCGGATTGGCTATCTCCGGAACGCTTGGTGTAGTTCTTAGGGCCAAAAGATTAAATATGATCGGATCGGTAAGGCCGCTTTTGGAAAAGATTCAACAGACAAATTTCCGATATTCCCAAAAGGTATTCGATCAAATACTATTCCTCGCCGGAGAATAGCACTAACGGCCAACCACCCGCATCACCTCCTCCTTATAATTCCTGCCAATCGGAATCTGGTAACTTCCCCAGATGATCCGGTTTCGTTCGATACGCCGGATTTTATCGATGGCCACGATGAATGACTTGTGCACGCGCAGGAAGCGGGCCGGTGGGAAAATGTCCAGCATGGCTTTCACCGAGCCTTTGATGACGACTTTGCCGGAGCCGGTGTGAATAATGGCGTAGTCTTTCAGGCCCTGGATATGGGAAACATCGTCGAAGGCCAGACGGACGCGCTGGACACCGCTTTTGACGAATATAAAGTCGGGCTTTTCCTCCGAGAGGTTCTGTTCCAGGTTGGTATTTTGTTCTTTGAGTTGCAGGAAATCACCCACTTTTTCTAAGGCGTGCCGGAAGCGGGTGTAGGAAATAGGTTTGAGCAGGAAATCGATCACGCCGAGCTCGTAGCCTTCGAAAGCATAGTCGCGGTAGGCGGTGGTGAAAACGGTTACAGGCGGTTGCGGGAGCGATTTCAGAAAGTCGATGCCATTCATTTCGGGCATTTCGATGTCCAGAAACAGGACGTCGGGCTCGTGCGCTTGCAGGTATGCGAGGGCGTCGCGGGCGTTGCCGAACTGAACGGCACTCGCAACGCCCGATTTTTGCAGGTATTCTTCCAGTATTTCCCTCGCAAGAGGTTCATCGTCGATGATCACGCATTGCAGCATACGTCGCGTTTTTGGTCGGAATAATCAGTTGGTAACCCGGTTGAAAGTGTAGCTCAGGTAATCACCGCCGACCATGAGCTTTTTCGAACCGTCGAGTACAAATAACACATTTTCATCACCTTTTAGCAGAAAGATCGATTTTGCGGGCTGGTCGGGGTCGAGCTGGATGACGGTAGCATCGGGGTTTTCGGCGGTACCGCGGATGAGCGCCCATTTGCCTGTGCGTGGTTTGTCGCGGAAAAGCGAGCCGCCCCATTCATAGGTGGTCGGCTGTTTGGTTTGCGGGTCGTGAAAGAATGTAAATCCCCATTTCAGTTTTTCGCAATTGGCCTGGACGGAGATGTGCATGACCGGCGCCATGGTCTGGCAGGGGACGCGCCCATGAAATACGCCCCAAACGTTTGCGCCTTCGGCAATGGGCTGCCTGGTTGTCGTTTTGGAAGGGATATTAGCCGGCGAAGCAGATTGCGCGACCGCATTTTGCAGCGTAATGAGGCAGGCAGCAATGAAGAATAACGTTTTCATGGCCAATAGATCATTTTGTTACAGATTGGAGCTCTGTTTGTTGAAAGTATAACTGAAACCCGCATTACCGATCATCAGATTCCCCTGCATATCCATCAAATGCAGCATTCGGTCGCTCATTTGCAACAGGGTAATGGTACTTTGGGACGCAACAGGTAGCAGGGTGAGAATCTGCCTGCCCGGTGTTTTGCCTGGGTTCTTCGAGATAACCCATTTACCCGAAATTTCCTTGCTGAACCCATCGTCCATGAAGCCTTGCGTGCCGGGCTTTGTCATGCCGTAGGTGTATTGCAATTTGAAATCGTCGCGGCCAAGGTTACGCGGATCACGGCGCAGGGTGAGGCGCCATTTGATCATTTCGCAATCGAGGTGGCCGGGGATGTCAAGCAGGTGCCTCGGAACAGCGTCGCAGGGGGTGGCGGCGACGAATATTTCGGGCTCGGGAGAGACAACGTTTTCGGGCATGACCCAGCCCGCAGCAACCAAGCCAGCGAGCAGGAAAAGCGGAAGCCAAACGGATTTTTTCATGACTGGTTCTGATTATGTGTGGACCAAATTGATTTCCATAAAAACACTGAAACGATCTTTTTGATCATCAATCCGCAGACTGTGGCGCGACGGATAGAGCAGTTCCAGCCGTTTGCGGAGGTTAGCCAGGCCGATCCCGCCTTTGCTATCTTTCGCCGTCGTGTTAGACTTGCTATTCTCGATTGTCACTTCGAGCGCAGAGGCTCCGACGCGTATCCTTCCGTGCAACCAGCCCTTATCCGATTTGCGGCTCACACCGTGCTTGAATGCATTTTCGACCAATGGTAATAGCAGTAGCGGGGCGATTTCTTTTCCGTCGGGGTTACCGGCTACTTCCAGCGAAATGTCCGGGTTGTTGTCGTAGCGGATCCTTTCGAGTTCGATGTAATTGTGCAAATAGCTGATTTCCTTGTCGAGCGAAACCGTGCTGTCGTCACTGTCGTAAAGCATGTATTCCATCATTTCCGACAATTTCAATACCACTTCCGGCGCCAGGTCCGATTTCTTTAAGGTCAATGCATACAGGTTGTTGAGGATATTGAAAAGAAAATGAGGGTTCACCTGTGAGCGGAGGAAATTAACTTCCGCATTGAGCTTTTCAACTGCGATCTTTTGCAGGATACGTTGTTGCTCATACCAATCGATGCTCAGTTTTAATGCTACCATCAGCATGAGGTACCAGAGTGTGCTGAAAAAATTGTAGGAAAGCGCTTCCATGATATTACTGTTCCGCATCGGACCGATGACATAGCCGTACAGGTAATAGTCGAAGAAGGACTGGATGAACAGGTAACCGAGAATCGACAGCAGTACCATCCCGAAATATGCACCATACCTTTTCCTTAACAGGTATTTAGGCAAAAAGTAATGGAGATTCAAATACGCAATGACGATCAGAAGGACTACACGGGCGACCACGCAGATCGCGAAATAATTGAGGCTTGCCTTGTGGATCAGATAGCGCTTTTCGTAGAGGAAAAAACCCGTCACCAGCACCCAGTAACAGGCATGCACCAGCGCGTACTTGACTGTTACTGTGCGGTTCGAGAGCGGAAACCGGATTTGCTTTTCCAGGAAGTGCGTTTCCATAGGCGCGTGTTGAAATGATGTGGTAAATGAATGGAAAAGAATGCTGCGGATGAAATTATATCGACCAACGCTCAAAAAAGTAGAGGAAAGTAATGGTGACCGCGTTTCTTAAATTTTACTAATTTAGAACCCGCTAATTTTCCTGTATTTACTTTTTAACGTACACACATGCCTTCCAATTTCTGGCGAAACCCTTCCGTGTTGCTTATTTGCTTTTTTCTTATTGTCGCGGTGCGATTCAACCGGAACGATCTGCTGGTAAAACGCTCGTTGGGAGATGCCGCTTTTTATATCGGAAATGTGGAGTTTCTGCGAGGTGCGCCTGTTGCCTTTCACTTGCAGGCCCCATTTAATGAACGCTTGCTCGTGACGATCGCGGCCTCACAATTACCGTTCGATCCGATGACATCTATCAATATCATTAATGTTATCTTCCTGCTTACGGCCATCTGGTTCCTTTATAAATTACTGGAACATTTCGGGCTGGACGACAAGCTTGTTTGGGCTGGTTTATATTTATTCGTCATTTCCTTTCCGACATTTTATTACAGTACGATCGGCTACGTCGATTCGGGTGTTTTGTTGATGATATTTGCCGGAACATATGCCATTTATAAAGAAAACCATGTCCTGTTTCTGCTTGCCGTAGCTTTGGGAACTATTGCCAAGGAAGGAATCGTACTGCTGATCCCCGTTGCCATGGCATATGCATTTATCCAAAAGAATACCCGATGGTATTATTCTGCGGCTGCCGGGTTGTTGCTTTACCTGTTGGTATGGGGCCTTGTGAAAAAATATATTCCCAACGGTCACGGCAACACGCCGATGCTTTTCTGGCAACCAATTACCTGGCGTATTGTCGATAACTTTACCCGCTCGCATGCCTACCTGAGCTCTATCCTGAGTTTTGGCATTCCGGGGGCTTTGTGTTGCTACTATGTATTCAGGTTCGGCGGGGCTATAAAAAGTGACTGGAAAGTTGAACTGCCATTATGGGTAGGTACGCTAGGAGGGTATTTGTTATGGTTTTACACGCTTTTTTCCGCCCACACCGACGGGCGCTTCTTCTGGGTGGCCTATTGTTTTCCCATCATTCTGTCTTTGCTTTGGTGGCGCCGTTTCGGGAAGCCTTATCTCGGGTAATACCACGGATAATGGCCTGAGTAGTTGTGGCTTGATAAATTATTTCTTAACGTTTTATTCATCCCGGTTGCCTGCAACTGTGGGTGTTTAATTGTAATTTTAAAGGAATACTTTATATGAATCTTTCAACTCAACTCAACCCAACAAAACCAAATGATGAAAGTTCTATGTAAGTTTGGACTGGTATGGCTGCTCGTCGCGCTGTTTGCGGCATGTGACGACCACGATACCCCTCAGGATGTTGTCAGGCAGAACGGCTTGCCGTTGAGCGGCTCGCAGGAGCTGCCGGCCAAGAAGACCGCAGCTACCGGCTGGGCCGATGTTTCGTATAACAAATCGACTCACTTGCTCTCTTTTACGCTCAATTGGGTCAATTTGACGGGAATTCCCACTGGCGCGCACATACACGGTACAGCGGCGCGGGGAACAAATGCAAGTATCAAATTCGATTTCTTCTCGGCTATTCCAAAGACCACAACCGGCTCCTACTCGGCTACTGTGACTGTGGACGGAACGAGTATCAACGAAAGCGACCTGCTGAACGGGCTCTATTATTTCAACATTCATACACCCGCTAACCCGGGCGGTGAGATTCGCGGGCAAATCGAGTTTTACGATCAACCGAATATCGTGATCGCCAAAGGTTTGCCGCTTCAAGGGGCGCAGCAGGTGCCGCCTGTCGTTTCAGCCGGAACGGGAACGGTGGATGTGATGTACAACAAATCGACTAAGTTGCTGAGTTATTTCATCAAATGGAAAGACCTCGAAGCCACGCCGACAGGCTCTCATATCCACGGAACGGCCACCCCGGGTGCGAACGCGCCTATTCAACACGACTTTTTCGCGAATTTTCCCAAGGATTTGTCGGGTGAATATTCCAATTCGGTGCTGGTGGACGGTGTGAAAATCAAGGAAACGGAGCTGCTCAACGGGCTATACTATTTCAACATCCACAATGTGCTCCACCCGGGCGGAGAAATCCGCGGACAGATTGTATTCTGATCCTTTCAAGGCTATAACATGCAGTCCCGTCCCTGATCCTTGGGGCGGGATTGTTTATTTAAATAGACCAAAAAGCCGACGAACGGCATATCGAGGTATTTGTACGACAATTTTATTCTACAAATGCATTTGGCCGATACTTGGGGTCGTTCGTCGACAGGATCTTTCACTGCTTTTACTATTCCGTAAGATGCTGTATCATTGCGTTATAACTCCTAACCTGATCGTTCCAAATGTTCCGACTTGTACATGTTCCGCATTTGCATACCCGGCATTTTTACCAGCGCTGGGGAATGTGTGCCTTTTTATTTTTGAATTGCGTATATAGTGCACAGTCACAGCAGATAGACCCGGATCTGGACTTGCTTATCCGGGAAGAGCGCGCATTCGCAGCGAAAGCGACGGAAACCGATGTCCCGACGGCCTTTCTGGCGTATCTGGACAGTGCGGGAATGATATTCAATGGGGAAGGGGCAGTTAGCGGCGTTGCCCGATACAGTAAAGTGCCGAAAGGCGGAAAAGAACTCTTGAAATGGTACCCGATCATAGCCCACGTTTCACAGGGAGGGGATATGGGTTTCACATCCGGTCCGTTTCAATTTTTTGCAGATCGGACGCAGGATGCGGTTGGTTCGGGTTACTTCTTTTCTGTCTGGAAGAAGAATGCGGCGGGACAATTCAAGGTCATGCTCGACGGCGGTGTGATCCACTCCGGCAACGCCACGGAAGCATTTCAGCGCGATCCCGAACCGCAGAGCAACACGGCATATGCTTATATTTCACCCATTCCAAAGGTCAATGACAGCGATCCGCAGCCATGGAAAGCGGAGGAGGCATTTTCGGCGGTAGCGGGAAAGGATGCTGACAAAGCCTACCGGCAATTTTTGGCGGAGGAAGTCGTGGTGCTGAGAAGCGACCAGCCATTCGGAAAAACCAGGTCCGAAGCGCTTGGTACATTAGCACGGCAGCCAATTCAATCATACCAATTTGTCAGGTCAGGACAAGGTATTTCCAAAGCAGGTGATCTCGCTTATTGTTTCGGCAAAGCAAAAGCCGTGAAGGGAGACAAAACTGTGGAGGGGGTCTTTACCCGCGTGTGGCGGCGCCGGCCGGAGGGCTGGAAGATCGTTGCCGAGCAGGTTAGCCTGTTTCGTTAAAAACTAACGCATTCATTTTCACACCGGCGTTTCGGCCGGTGCGGAGGAGCATTATGCCTGGCGCATGGCTTCATTCCTTTGCCGCGTCCTACGCGCAGGCAACACGTGCGTATTTTCTACCAATCCATATATACCATGAAAAATATCTATTCATTATGGTGCATGCTTTTGCTCCCGGCAATGCATGCGATCGCACAGGAGAGGACGGTGACCGGCTCGGTGACCGCCCAGGACGACGGGACCGCGCTTGCGGGCGTTAATATCAAGATCAGGAATGCGAATGTCGGCACGCAAACAAACGGGAACGGCGAGTATGCAATCAAGATAGGTAGCGATACTACCGTGCTCGTTTTCAGTTACATTGGATTTGAAACGCAGGAAGTCAAGGTAGGTAGCCGCTCGAAGCTGGATATCAAACTGGCGCAGGACACGCGGCAGCTGGGCGAAGTGGTGGTAACCGCACTGGGGATCAAACGGGAGGAAAAATCGATTGGTTTCGGGGCGCAGAAGCTCGACGGCGGCGAACTGAGCAACGTGCGGGAGGCGAACCTCGTACATTCGCTTTCGGGTAAGCTTGCGGGTGTGCAGGTGGCGGGCAATACAGGCTCGATGGGCGGCTCGGCGAAAATTAATATCCGGGGTATCAATTCGATTTATGGTAACAACAATCCGCTGTTTGTGGTCGATGGAATGCCGATGGAAAACCGGAACACCAACTCGCTCGAACAACAACGCGGTGCGGGCGGCTACGATTTCGGAAACTCTATTCAGGATTTGAACCCGAACGACGTCGAGAATGTGACCGTGCTTAAAGGAGCGGCGGCCACCGCATTATATGGCAGCCGCGGCTCGAACGGTGTAATTGTGATCACAACGAAAAAGGGCGGCAAGTCGCGGAAACCTAATCTGAGCTATACGTTTGGCTATAATATCGACAAAGTGTATAAACTGCCGCGTTACCAGAACAAGTACGGCGGGGGCTATGACTTTCAGAAGTTGTATTATAATGAGCACCCCGAGGCATTCCCAGACGACCGGAAGGGGAGCTATGACGACAACGACGGGCGCGGGCGCTATGATTTACTGCCGCAATATGCGACCGACGAATCGTGGGGGCCGAAATTTGAGGGGCAGCTTTACCGGCCATATTGGAGCTGGGACAAGGATAGCAAGAACCCGGACTTCGGAAAAGTAGTACCCTGGGAGGCGCAGCCAAACAACATCAGAAGCTTTTTTGAAACGGGAAGCACCTTCAACCACAATATTTCACTCGACGGAGCTACGGAAAAAGGTTCCTACCGGATTTCATATTCCAATTTCGACCAGAAGTTTATTCTGCCCAATTCCAAACTCGTGCGACATAACGCGAGCATTAATGCCAGTTACGAAGCCATCAAAAATCTGACGATTTCGGGTGCCGCGAATTTTGTGACGCATTCGGCCAAAGGAAGGCCCGGTACCGGTTACGGCGATGACGGTGCGAATGTAATGGTGCAGTTTACCCAGTGGGGCCAGCGGCAGATCGATTTTAATAAAATGAAGGAATATGAACTTCCCGATGGCACGCAACTCACATGGAATCGTTCGTCGTGGTTCAATCCCACACCGCGGTATTCGAACAACCCGTACTGGGTAAGGCACAAAAACTACGAAACTGACGGGCGTACACGCTTTTTTGGTAACCTCGCCGCCAACTACAAGCTGGCTGAAGGGCTCACCGCGGAATTGAAATACATGACCGATACCTATTTTGAAACACAGGAAGAGCGGGTAGCCATCGGTTCGCAGTACACCCCGCAATACTGGTTGAGCAAATATGGCCATTTGGAAAACAACATTCAGGGTTTGCTGTCTTATAATAAACTGTTTACCAGTGATTTTTCCTGGAATGCGAATGTCGGCGTGAACCGCATGACGCGTACCGGCTCGACACTCATTTCCAAAACCGTGGACGGCCTGAGCTCGGACGTATTCAGTCTCGAAGCGTCGATGGGACGACCGGACATTACCGACCTGAAAACTAAAAAGCGCATCAACTCGGTATTTGCGAGCTCTTCTCTGGGGTACAAAGAAATGCTGTTCCTCGACCTTGGCGCGCGGAACGACTGGTCCTCGACTTTGCCGGTGAAGCACAATTCGTATTTCTATCCTTCCGGTTCGGTGTCGTGGATCGCGTCGGGGCTGATCGATGCCAACTGGTTGAATTTCCTGAAACTCCGTGCGGCGCTCGCGCAGGTAGGCAACGACACCGATCCTTACAATGTGACCCTCGCATACCTGCTCTATCAGCCATTTGGTACGGATTCGCGCGTTTCGGTGCCGAATACATTACCGAATCCGGACTTGAAACCGGAGATCACCTCGGAATATGAATTTGGGACTGAATTGAAGGTACTGAACAATCGGGTAGGACTGAACTTGTCGTACTACAACCGCCGCACCCGTAACCAGATCATTCCGCTGAGCCGGTCTGCCGCCACCGGTGCTACTTATAAATATGTGAATGCAGGTTTGCTTCAAAACAAAGGCATCGAGTTAAGCCTGAACGCTTCGCCGGTTTCGACGGAAAATTTCAAATGGGATGTTACCCTCAATTGGGCGAAGAATAACAATAAGATCGTGCGACTTACTACCGACCAGAAAACGATGGTACTGGCCAATGCGCCGTTCGCGGTACAACTGGAAGCCCGTGAAGGCGAGTCGTTCGGCTCCATTGTAGGCTATGATTTTGTATATAATGAAAAAGGCCAGAAGATCGTGGACGAGGAGGGTGTGTACGTGCGCTCCGACGACCAGAAAGTGCTTGGCTCCGTACTGCCTTCTTTCACGGGAGGGGTAATCAACGCATTCCGTTATAAGGGCTTTAACCTTTCGGCATTGATCGATTTTCAGAAAGGGGGAAGCTTCTTTTCGACAACCCAAATGTTTGGCCGTGAGACCGGTATCCTCGAAGAAACCGCAATCGGAAGCATTCGTGAGGACGGTATTATTGCCGAAGGTGTGAAAGAGGATGGCACGCCCAACGACGTGGTTATCTCGGCACAGGATCATTTCCTCAGCAACGGAGGAGATAATATCAATTCGGTAGACGTCATCGACGCCAGCTACATTTATCTGCGTGAGATCAATCTCGGTTACAGTCTGCCGAAGGAATGGGTATCCAAAACGCCGTTCAGCAAGGTGCGCGTATCGCTCACAGGTCGTAACCTGTGGCTGATCAAATCAAATTCCAAACATGTCGATCCCACTGCGATCACCAACTCGATCTCCAATTGGCAAGGACTGGAAGGCGGCGCATTGCCCTCTGTCCGCTCGATGGGCGTGAACGTTTCTTTCGGATTTTAATGAAAACAGCTATGAAAAACATCAGGAAAATAACTACCGCTTTGCTGCTAACCTCGGTGCTCGCATGCACCGATGGTTTTGAGGAAATGAATAAGGACCCGAACCGCGCGGAGCGAGCCACTTCGGCGCAACTGCTGACCAACGCCCAATACAATTTTTCCACCAATATTACGGACGAGTGGAACAACGGTCGTTTCGGAATGTACTATGCACAATACTGGTCGTCGACCTACTATTCCGGTGAGAGTCGCTACCAGATCCGCGAGAACACCAACCAGATCATGTGGAACACTTTTTACACCGACGTGTTGAATGAGCTACATGAATCGCAAAAGGTGGAGCAGGAATCGCAGTGGCCGGGTTTCAAAAACCGTATTGCGATTTCCGAAATCGTGAAGGCTTATACCTACCATTTCCTGACGGACATTTACGGCGGTCCCATCCCATACGCCGAAGCATTGAATGCAGATAATGTTACGCCTGTCTACAATACCGGCGAGGAGGTTTATGTTGGCCTGCTGACCTCTCTTGATGAGCAGGTGAAAATCCTGGACACTGCCCAGCCGAGTTATGCTACCGGCGATGTCTTGTACGGAGGCGATGTGCATGCCTGGAAGCGTTTCGCCAACTCGCTTCGTCTCCGAATTGCCTTGCGGATGATCGACGTGAAACCTGCCGAAGCAACCGAAGCGATTAAAAAAGCGCTCGATCCGGCCAATGGCGGCATTATCAGTACGCAGGAGCAAAGTGCGTTGTTTCGCTGGCTGCCTTCGCCGCCCAACAACAACCCGATGAACCAGTCGTTCAAAGTGCGCGTCGACTTCTCAATGTCCAAGCCGTTTATTGACTACCTCAAACTGTACAACGATCCCCGGTTGCCTGTTTTCGCCCAACCTCGTTTGAATACCAATGATTATGTGGGTGAAGTGTATGGTCTAAGAAGCAGCAACGCAAGTTCCAACGGTGACCCGACGCGGGTGAGTTTGCCATCCAATTACGCGGTAGGCGCCACTGCCCCGACGATCTGGCTGGATTTGGCAGAAGTGAAATTCATGCTGGCAGAAATTCAGGCAAGGGAGCTGAAAGTGGGCCTCACAGGGACGGCGGCCCAATACTACCAGGAAGGGGTCACGGCATCCATGCGCTTCGCAGGTATACGGGAGGAAAACATTACCGCTTATCTTAAAAAAGTGCCTTATAATGCTGCCAAATGGAAAGACAGTATCGGTTCCCAGAAATGGATTGCCATGTACACCCAGGGCATTCAGGGCTGGCTTGAACGTCTCCGTCTGGATTTCAAGGACCCGATCACCGGCAAGGCCATTTTTGCCCTGCCCGCCGACGGCTCCCTCGACCCGGATGTTACCGACGTCTCCAAACGCATGAGTTATCCGGTCGTGGAAGCCTCGCTCAACGGGGCACATTACCGGACGGCCTTGGAAAAATTGGGAGGTAGAAATAGTAAGGGAGCGAAGAATTGGTGGGATAAATACTAATGGTCAGCCGGTCGTAACGAGTACCGTTCGTTGCGACCGGTTTCAGTATTTTTACCGCATGACAAAAATATACACACTATCATCAGCTTTTACTTTCAATGCCACGGGTGAAAAGGTAGATGCCGTGGCGTCACCTGCGACGCAAAGCGAATTGGTTGGGTCAAGAAACCACTTTCAGTTCAATTTCCTGACGCTCGCGAAAAAATATACAATTTATAAGTTGCAAGCTGGTGACGACAGGGCGATCCAGGGGCTGGTAGCTTTTAGGCCGAGTACCGGTGCGCTCGAATGTACCAATATGGAAACATGCGATACCAATAAGCATGGAAAGCCGGTCTGCCACGGAGTTGGTAAAGCAATGGTGGCGTTATGCTGTAAAGCTTCGCTAGATGAAGGTTTGGACGGGTGTATTTATTTCGATGCCAAAAACAGGCTGATCCCTTACTATGAACGTTTCGGAGCAAGGCATTTATTCGGATTGCGCATGATTATAGACTCCGTCAACGCAAAACGACTTATTGATTTATACTTCTAATTTGTTTAAATTTAGTTATGGAATCTATATCAAAGGGAAAAAAGAAGGAGGTCGACTTATGGGAAGGAGAGGATCCCAAAGGACCCATGATGCATTGGGAAGGCGACAGGACAGAGGAGGACATTCAATGGATGAGTAATTGGTTTCTTGCTCGTAAAGCAGAGATCGAAAAGGAAAAAGCCCATTCAGCCGGTAATGCCGAATAGGCTTTGCAACAACATTAAAAACTCTTCAAATACTGCACCGATAACGCCCGTCCGGGTAGGTTGTAGCCGCGCTTCTCGTAGTAGTTTTCGTCGGTAATGTTATTTAGTTTCAAAGCGATGGTGTGCCCGCCGGGGATTTTGAATTGTGCGGCAAGGTCCAGTACCATGTATTGCGGGTATTCGATTTCCGGATTGATGGGGTCGGTGTAATCGATGTCTTTTCTAGTTCCGATGGCCCTTCCCGTAAGCCTCAATTGCAGCCATTTCAAATTATCATAAGCCAATCCGAAATTGAATGTGTTCCGGGCTACATTCTGAATGTCGCGGCGTATTTCGGAGGCATCGGTGCCTACGATGAGTTCCTTAGCCTTGATTATGGAATTGCCGTTCCAAAATGCTTTCAATGAGTATCGATAGTCGCTTTTTGCTCCGAAGTCATAAGATAGCTCGGTTTCAAGACCGGTGATTTCGGCATCGGCAGCGTTGACAAATGTGGCACGCGAAGTGATCACGTCACCGTTTTCCAATGGCTCGTTCACTACTTTGATGATCTTGGCAATTCGGTTTTCGACTTTTGTGCTATAAAAGGTCACATTAGCTGCAAAGCCGGATTGCGGTTTGTTGAAATCCAGGCCCAGGTCCCAACTCAGGCTGCTTTCGTTTTTCAGGTCGGGGTTGCCCGCGGTGACGGCAATGCGGCCTTTGGAATCACGGACTTCATTGTATCCGGCGACGCTGTACGCATCGGTCGTGACGAACGCCCGGCCGATGTTGGCTTTCGCGCGGAGCGACGGCAACAACGCGTAGGTGATACCCAGGCTGGGGCTGGTGAACGGCGTTGATTTTTTGCCGGACTTGTAGGTAGGCAATAGCGGCGTTTCGCGTACATCGAAGGTGATGTGGTCGAGGCGGATACCCGGTTGCAGTGTGAGTTTTCCAATATTCAATAATGCCTGCCCGAAGAATGCGCTGGAAATCAATGCATATTCAGGTTGCGTAGGCGCGCGTTCGGTGGTGTCGTTGGTCCAGCGACGGCTGTTGGTGGATGCATTGAGATAATCATAGCCCAGTATCACCGAATGGCGGCCTAGTTTCCAGACGTCTTTCACCTGAATGCCTTTCCATGCATTATGCCCCTGCGCGGAACGGAACGGTACTACCGGCTTGCCGGACACATTCTGCGTGTAATTTTTGGTGTTTTCTTCCGAGGTATACACTTTCATGCTCGGGCTGTGTTGCCCGATTTGTCCGGTCAATGAGACATCGAGGGCCTGGCGATCGACGTCCTTCGTGCTGGCTTCTGTGCTTCCTGAGGATAGTTCGCCAGGCGATTCCACATCCCTTGCCTGGAATTGCTCCCCGCGTACATCCACACGCCAGCGATCGTTGATCTGATAGCCCAGTCTCAATGCGCCCGAGAAATAACGCAGTTTGGTGAAAGGTCGCCTGCTGCCGTCGCTGGTCGTTTCGTCGGTTTCGGCCACCGGGCGATCAGTGTAGTTCTTCTGCGCATGTTTGTAGCCGAATGCATTGCGAAGCCAGTTGTCTTCACCGATCTTGTAGTCTTTTGATCTTTCCAGATAGCTGAAAGACAGGTCGTAGTCCAGTTTGGAGGAGATATTGCCGCCGGTATTGAGCCCCGCCTGCAATGTTTTGAAACTACCATATTCCAGGAAAGCATTGCCACCGGGCGTACCTTTGGATCGTTGGGTAATGACGTTGATGACACCACCCATGGCCTGCGAGCCATACAGCGATGACGCAGGACCTTTCAGAACTTCAATCCTTTCAACCCCATTCAAATTGATCTGCGAAAGGTTGGTCGCACCCGCCGGACGGCCATCGATGAGCAGCAAGGTCCTTTGATTTAACCCTGAAAACTGCGGACGAAAGCCCCTGATACCAATCCCTGAAGATAAATTGGGGTACTGGATCACATCCACCGCCGCCGTCTTCCGGACAATGTCAGTCAGGTCGTTGGACGGCGTCATTTGAATGTCCTCTTTGGAAATAATATCCAGTTTCTGCGCGATTTTTTCTTTTTTGGTTTCGAAGCGGGTGGCGGTTACCACGACTGGATCCAGCAGTTTTTTGGCGGATGAATCTGTGCTGCTTTCCTGGGCCGACGCCGTCGAGGTGGAGGCGGCTGTAATGGCTAAGATTGAAAGCATCAGTCCGCCGACGGAAATGCGGACGGGGAGGTAGAATGGAATATGCATTGTTAAAATTGAAGTGATTCAAAGAGTGTTATCGTCCCGATCAGGATCGAGAATGCACCGACCAGGTAGTTGACGATCATCAGAAAACGTTCGCGCTTTTCCGCAAAACGCCCGACAGAAAAGGCGAAAAAATAGCCGTAGGCCGACATGGAGAGGATAATGCCGATGCTTTGCAGTACAATGATCCAGACGGCCGTCATCGCATCGCGTGCGGCAAGCGTAAGCGCTACCGCACACGCCCCGCCTGTGCCTGCGAGCCCATGCACCATGCCCACCCAGAATGAGCGGCTTACCTTGCGTTCAACGGGCGGCGGCGTTAGCGCCTGGGTTTTGAAATTCCGCCGGATCGCCAGAATGCCCAGCCAGACCATCAGCGGACCGACCAGCAGTTCGACCCGGTCGGCAATATGCAGCGACATCGTAGATTTGAGCAAAAGCACCAGCACCGCGAATAAAATCAGCGTTAATGAATGCCCCAGGGCCCAATGCGACGATCGCCAGATGAGCTTCCATCGGTGCGCAGGGCTTTTGTTTTCTTCCGTAGCAAGAACCGAAACCGCGGCCATATGATCGGGTTCGAAGGAATGTTGTACCCCCAGGAGCAGGGAGTCGATAAGCAAATACTGAATCATTGGTTTTCCGCATAAATTAAGACCTAACTTATGGGAGAATGCAGAGAGTAGCGCGGCTGCAACGCAACCTGCCATTTCCTCTTGCCTTTCTTCCCGAAAGCAAAACCGGATTATTCAACGGCAGGTCTTCTGGCTCGTTCAAGTCGCTGGCGCCTTCCCGGAGGAATGAGAGAATGCGTCAATGAGTGAATGAGTGAATGTTTGTCATTAGAAAAAGCATTCACTCATTCACTCATTCGCACATTCACTCATTACAATCCCAGTGACATAATGCCAGGACATCGTTTTGTGAACTTACAGCAGCGGGAACTGCTCCGGATTTACACCGGATTCCCTTTTAATCACGCCAGGGGCGCGAACCAATGAATATGCAAAGCTAGGTGTTTTTGTTGGAGATAAGCCAGAAAAATAGCCGAATACCGCTAACTTTACGCCATTAAAAGTTCTTTAACATACTTCTCCAACAGGAAAAGGGATTGCGTATCAACGCATTCCAGGGGGAATCGTGTGAGAATCACGAGCTGTCGCGCAACTGTAAAGGTTAATGATTGAATGACCGAATGACTGAATGACTGAATATCTACTATTCAATCATTCAGTCATTCAATCATTGAACTGAGCCAGAGCACCCGTCCTTTCCTTGTTGACAATGCTTTCGCGGTATGAAGCAGGGTCTGGTTTGGATATTCGTCGGTTTCTCGCCACATCGGCGTCCGACGATCGCCTGGTAGCATCGCTGCCGGGTGTTGCCTTTCTATATTTCTCTTTACTGTCGGACGCATTTGAAGTTGTCAGGATTTCCAATTCACCGACGGTTTGAAGATGTCTGTTCAAAAATCCAGTTTCCTAATATCCGCTCCATCGAGCAATTCGGGCAAGACTACTTTGACCCTGGGGTTGCTGCGTGCGTTGCGGAACCGGGGGCTTGGGGTGCAGGCGTTCAAATGCGGGCCGGATTATATCGATACGATTCACCATGCCACGGCCGCCGGTCGACCGGGGCTGAACCTGGATACTTTCATGGCTTCGCCCGAGCATATGTGCGAGGTGTACGAACATTACGCGTCGTGCGCGGATGTGAGCGTGACAGAGGGCGTGATGGGGCTTTTCGACGGGGCCGATAAAATGAAGGGCAGTAGCGCGGAGATTGCTGCATTGCTGGATATCCCGGTGGTGCTGGTGATCAATGCGCGCTCGATGGCGTATTCGGCTGCGCCGTTGATTTACGGATTGAAGAATTTCTATCCGGGAATCCGCGTGGTGGGCGCCATATTCAATTTTGTGAGTACTGAGTCGCACTACCGGTTTTTGCAGGATGCGTGTGAGGATGCAGGCGTGGAAGCATTGGGGTATTTGCCCAAAAATGAAGAGCTGCATATTCCATCCCGGCATCTGGGCCTGCATATTTCAGCCGAGACCGATTATGAACAGATTATCCAAAGGCTGGCGGAGATAATCCCGCGAACGGTGAATGTGGACAGGTTACTGAAACTTACTGCTGTGCATTGCAACGGCGAAAATGGGAGCGCTTTTAATCGGCAAAATCAGCCATATCTGACGAATAATTCCCGGAATCTGCGCATTACGATTGCGAAAGACGAGGCATTTACCTTCATGTACTACCAGAATATAGAATGCTTACGTGCGTTCGGAGAAATTCAATGGTTCAGTCCTTTGCATGATCCGGCATTGCCCGAGACCGATATGCTGTACCTGCCGGGCGGTTATCCCGAGTTGTTCGCGAAGCAACTGTCGGACAATCACTCGATGCTGGAAAGCATCCGGAACTATTGCGCGAATGGCGGACTGACTTACGCGGAATGCGGCGGGCTGATGTACCTGGGAAAGGAGCTCACGGACGGAGAAGGCAATGCATTTAAAATGGTTGGTGGACTCGATGTGTCGACAACCATCCGGCATTCGAAAATGACACTTGGTTACCGGGTTATGCATTGGGATGGATTGGAAGTCAAAGGGCATGAATTCCACTACTCATCATTGAAGGAGCCATTTGTGCAAGCGCCGCTTGCACAAATGGCCAATGCGAAAGGTGTTCCGGTGGATACGCAGCTTTTTAGAATACAAAATACCTTCGCGACATACGCTCATTTCTATTGGGCCGATAAGCCCGAATTCATTCAACACCTCATCAACAAAACCCTAAAATGGGCCGAAAGCCGAGTGCCGAAAGCCGATAACCAACCATGAAACGGCAGCGAGTTACCCGGTCCGACGGGAAGGCCATTAACCTCGTGCAGCGGCGCGGGCATCTTTCCTATTGTTACAATGCTTGCTGTTGCGGGCGCGTCGATCGCGGGTATGCGCCTATTCCCGTGGAATTGTATAAAAGCGAATGGCTGAGGCGGAAACTGCGGAACGTGGTGCATATGACCAAAGGCGGTTGCCTGGGCCCGTGCACGCTGGCGAATGTGGTGACGCTACTGTTCGACGGGCATTCGGTGTGGTTCCATTCCATCAATTATGAATGGCAGATCATCGCGATTTTTGATTATATCGAAAGTATGGTCAAAGCCGACCGGTATCTGGTGCCGCCTTCGGACCTGGCCGAATATGTATTTCAATTTTATACCTGGAAAGGCTCTGAGGCTTCGACAGAACCAGGGCAGACAGCCGTTCCAACCGACGGCATTGTTTTCCTCACGCATGCGGATACTGACCTGCTCACACTCGACCGTGCGATGCAGTTCCTGCCGGATGACTTTCCCAAAACGACGGGTATCAGCCTGATGGCGATCAAAAGCGAGGAGCAGATGCAGCAGTTGTTGCAGCGCGAAATCGCGGAGGCAAAAGTGATCATCATCCGCATTCACGGGCGGCTGAGTAGTATCCCCGGATTTAATGAGTTGGTAAAACTGGCAGGGCAGCGGGGCCAGCACCTGATTGTAGTGAGCGGTACAGGAGAGCTGAACCCTGAATTCGCCGCGGTATCGACGGTTTCCCCTGCCATTTTGCATGAGACGCTGGCCTATTTGCAGGCTGGTGGTTATAGTAACCTGATTTCACTTCTAAGCTACCTTTCGGATCACCTGCTGATGACCGGTTTCGGGGCCGAAGCGCCAATAAACTTGCCGGAACAAGGTATTTATCATCCCGATCTGCCCGAGTTTGCGGACAAATCGGACTGGTTGAAACACTATAATACGGCCCTGGCGACCGTGGGCATTACCTTTTACAGGGCACATTGGCTGAGCGGGAATACCCACTTCGTGGATGCGATGATCCGTGCACTCGAAGAGCGAGGCGTGAATGTGCTGCCTGTCTTTACTTCGTCGCTGAAATCGGTCGATACGGGCACCGGAAAGCCGCTGGCATTCGAATTTTTTGAAACGGATGCAGGAATCGGCATCGATGTGCTGGTTAATACGATTTCGTTCGCCATGACGGATATTCAGCCGGTGGGGCAGGGGAGCGGTCCCTCCAGGGCATTGCTGGATTTGAATGTGCCGGTTTTGCAGGCGATCACCAGCGGCATGGGCCGCGGGCCGTGGGAATCTTCGGCGCGAGGGCTTAATCCGCTCGATACGGCGATGAATGTCGCTATCCCGGAGTTCGACGGGCGTATTATTACTGTGCCTGTTTCATTTAAGGAAAAAGGGAAAGATGCACGCGGGTATGAACCTTTGGATAACCGGATCGATCGTGTTGCTGGTTTGGCTATCCGCTTTGCACGTTTAAGACATTTGAAGAATGCAGATAAAAAAGTCGCATTCATTTTTACCAATTCCAATACAAAAGCTTCCCAGATCGGCAATGCGGTAGGCTTGGACGCCCCTGCGTCGCTATTGAATATTCTGCGGGCAATGCAGGCCGAAGGTTACCGGATTGCCGACTTGCCTGAAACCGGAACGGGGCTGATTCACGCGTTGATTGACCTGTGCGCGTACGACGAGGATTTCCTGACACCGGGCCAGCTTACAAGGGCTGCGGCAAGCGTTCCTGCTGCGCAATATGCGGGCTGGTTTGAAGAGTTGCCCGAAGCTGCCCGGCGGAAAATGCTGAAACAATGGGGGGCGGCACCCGGCGAAACCTACGTGCATGACGGCCATATTGCATTGGCCGGGCTCGATTTGGGTAATGCATTTGTGGCATTGCAGCCCCCGCGTGGTTATGGTATGGACCCCGACGCGATTTATCACCAGCCTGATTTGGCGCCTACGCATCATTATTACGCGTTGTACCGCTGGCTGCGGGACGGGTGGGGCGCCGATGCCATTGTGCACGTGGGCAAGCACGGGACATTGGAATGGTTGCCCGGAAAGGGGATAGGGCTGTCGGAAAACTGTTTTCCTGATGCATTTCTGGCCGATTTGCCATTGTTTTACCCATTTATTATCAACGATCCCGGCGAAGGTTCGCAGGCGAAACGACGCGCACATGCGGTGATCGTCGATCATTTGACACCCCCGATGACTTCGGCGGACACTTACGGTGAATTGGCGCAGCTCACGCAGCTGGTGGATGAGTATTACCAGGTTGAAAGCCTGGATCCTTCCAAATTGCCATTGTTGCAGCGGCAAATCTGGGACCTGATCAAGCAAACCAATCTTGATGCCGATCTTTCGGCCATGCTCAGTCGCGATCACGGTGACCACAAACATGACTGGGACGATGATATGACGCCGGAAGGGGTACCGGTTAGCCTCGCAGAAATGGATGGGAAAGATATCGCGCATTTGATCGAGGATATCGACGGCTATTTATGTGAGCTCGGTGCCGCGCAAATCCGCAATGGATTGCATACGCTGGGTGAAATGCCCGAAGGCGATGCATTGCTGGATATGCTGCAAGCGCTTACGCGGCTTCCGAATGGGCCCGTGCCGGGAATGCAGGCAGTTTTGGCAAATGCATATGGTTTTAATATTGAGACACTTCATCAACAAAAAGGACAAAAATTACCCGTGCCGGCCGATAACCTGGCGGCATGGGCCGGCCGGCCGATTGTAACTGCGGCCGATGCGCTGGAAGCACTCGATGAAATGGCGGGGCATATTGTGAGGCTGTTTGAACATTACAGCTTCGACGGTGAGGCGATTGACCGGGTCATATTTGAGTCCATCGAGCGTAATCCGCATTTGCCGGAGTTGGCTGGGCTTCGTAAGATATTGACTTTCATATCGGAAGAGCTGGTCGCGAATCTGGCCCGCACGGATGAGGAAATCACTAATCTTTTGCATGGTCTTTCGGGTGGTTATGTGCCTGCGGGCCCGAGCGGTGCGCCCACACGCGGGATGGCGCATATCCTGCCCACGGGAAGGAATTTTTATGCCGTCGACCCACGGGTATTGCCTTCCAAAGCGGCCTGGGAAGTGGGGCAGCAGTTAGCCAAAGAGGTTTTGGACCGCCATTGGAAAGAAACCGGGAGGTATCCTGAAAGCGTCGGCATCAGTATCTGGGGCACGAGTGCCATGCGTACGCACGGCGATGATGTGGCCGAAGTACTGGCATTGCTGGGGGTACGGCCCGTTTGGCAGGCCGAAAGCAGACGGATCAATGGGTTGGAAATCATTGCGTTGGCGGAACTTGGTCGCCCCCGGATCGATGTGACGACACGCATCAGCGGCTTTTTCAGGGACGCATTTCCGCATCTGATCGAACTGATGGACGAGGCGGTACAGATGGTGATTGCCGCGGATGAGCCATTGGAGGAGAATTTTGTAAAAAAACATTATTTAAAAGAGCTGGCCGAACTGCAAAAGGACGATACACTATCCATTGAACAGGCCGAGGAGCGGGCCGCCTACCGTATTTTCGGAGCCGCACCGGGCAGTTACGGGGCCGGGATATTGCCTTTGATCAATGAAAAGAACTGGCAAACCGATGATGACTTTGCACAGGCGTATATCAATTGGGGAGGTTACGCCTATTCGCGCAATGCGCAGGGTACTGACGCCCGGAAAGAGTTCACCCGACGGCTGGCGGGCGTGGAAGTGGCATTGCATAACCAGGACAACCGCGAGCACGACCTGTTCGATAGCGACGATTATCTGCAATTTCACGGCGGGATGATTGCCACGATCCGTAACCTGACGGGCCAGCAGCCCAAGCATTATTTTGGAGATTCCCAGGACCCTGCGCGGCCGGTGGTCAGGGACTTAAAGGAAGAGACTTTACGCGTTTTCCGCTCGCGCGTCGTGAATCCAAAGTGGATCGAGAGCATTCAAAAGCATGGCTATAAAGGGGCGCTGGAGCTCACCGCCACCGTCGATTACCTCTTTGGCTACGATGCCACAGCCGGGGTCGTCGATGACTGGATGTACGAGAAAGTCGCGGAAACTTACGCACTGGATGCTGCCATGCAGCAGTTTTTCGAAGAAAACAGCCCGTGGGCACTTCACGCTATTGCCGAGCGGCTATTGGAAGCTGCGCAACGGGGGCTTTGGGAAAAGCCATCGGCCGAAGCGCTGGAAGGGTTGAAGGATTTGTATCTCAAAAGCGAAGCGCAGCTGGAATCCAGAAGCGAATAATGCCCTGTTAAATGAATACTGAAATGAATTTATACCCGTTTTCCGCGATCGTCGGGCAAGAGAAACTGAAAAAGGCATTGCTGCTGTGTGCGATTAATCCGGGCATCGGCGGGGTGCTGATCAAAGGTGAAAAAGGCACTGCCAAAAGTACCGCCGTACGCGGACTGGCGGAGGTGATGCCCGCGTTGGCACACACAGGTGAACCGGTACCGTTTGTCGATTTGCCATTGGGCGCTTCGGAGGATCGGGTACTGGGTAGCCTGGATATCGAAGCGATTCTTTCCAATAAGACTAAAAAGTTGCTCCCCGGCCTGCTCGCGAGCGCGCACGAGGGGATTTTGTATATAGACGAGGTAAATCTCCTTGCCGATCACCTGGTGGATGTGCTGCTGGATGTTGCGGCGTCGGGGGTTAATACGGTTCAGCGGGAAGGATTGTCGGTGAGCCATCCGGCGCGGTTTGTGCTGATCGGTACGATGAACCCCGAGGAAGGAAATCTGCGCCCGCAGTTTTTGGACCGTTTCGGTTTGATGGTGGAAGTAGGAGCCCAAACCGACGTGCAGGCGAGGACAGAAGTGGTGCGAAGAAGGATCGCGTATGAGAGCGATCCGACTGCGTTTGTGAGTGATTGGACCGGTAGCCAGGAAATGGTCAGACTGGAAATAGGCAGGGCGAGAAATCTGCTCCCGCTTGTGCAAATGCCGGACGGATTGCTTCAAATGATCAGCCAGCTATGCATTGAATGGAACGTAAGCAGCCTGCGGGCCGACATTGTTTTGTACAAAACAGCGATTACCATCGCCGCATTGAACGGGCGGACAGTGGTAACCCCGCAGGACATACGGGAGGGAGTGGAATTGGTTTTGCCCCATCGAAAGGGCAAAAAGGTATTGCCGCCGCAAACCGGTCAGTCAGTGGACGATGGGCAGGATAACTCAGGGGAAGGCAGCGCCGAACAGCGCAATGAACAGCGTTCCGGTTACTCGAAAACCGCGGCGAACGACCAAAAAAAAGGTGAATGCGGGGAAGGAAATTGTGAATCCAAAGACAACGAAACTGTCGCCGGTGTTGATTTTAGAATGGATATTCCAGAATTGCCGAATATGGAGGCTGTTACCTTACCCGATTCGGTTACTGGTCGGTCTGCGAAGGCCAGGCAAAGTGAGAAAGGCATGCAGGTAAGGGCGGTTAAGAATGAGGCTGCCACCGATATTGCGCTGACTGATACCGTTATACATGCCCTGGTACGAGATCCTGACCAACTGCATATCGGCAGGCAGGACCTGCATCAGAAAGTCAGGAATGGCAGGACGGGGCACCTCGTTGTTTTCGTGGTAGATGCCTCGGGCTCAATGGCAGCGGGTAAGCGAATGGAGGCGGTGAAAGGCAGTGTGATGAATTTGCTGCAAGATGCTTACCAGAAACGGAATATGGTGGCGGTAATAGCCTTTCGCGGTGTGGAAGCGACAGTACTGCTCGAACCAACCCGGAGTACGGAACTCGCCGAGCTGGCCTTGGAAAAGTTGCCGACCGGAGGGCGTACGCCATTGCCGCACGCATTGCAGCTGGCGGAGAAAATGCTCATCTCTTTGGCGAAAAGTGATCGTATGGAACCGTTTTTGGTGATATTGAGTGACGGAAAGGCTAATGTGCCGTTGCCGGGTGCGGGCGGAGATGCCTGGCGACAGTCAGTACAACTGGCTGAGCGTATGAAGTATCCGGCATTGGTACTGGATACTGAAAGCGGCTACGTCCGTTATGGGAAAGCGAAAGAACTCGCGGTGGCACTGGGTGGAGAATATTTGTCTTTACAGGAACTTTCGGCCAATGAAATCACAGGCTCTATTGCGGGGCACATTGATATTTGAATGCAATGAATACTAGGAAATTGCGCCCGATAATGTTTGTCGGGACCGGCTCGGACGTGGGCAAAAGTGTAATCACCGCCGGCTTTTGCCGGATTTTCAGACAGGATGGCTACCAGCCCGCGCCGTTCAAGGCGCAGAACATGTCGCTGAATAGCTTCGTGACAGCGGATGGTCTCGAACTTGGGCGTGCGCAGGCTGTACAGGCAGAAGCGGCACGCATTCCCTGCGAATCGGATATGAATCCCGTGTTGCTCAAACCCACGAATGACAAGACTTCGCAGGTAGTGTTGAATGGCAAACCCGTCGGGAATCAGTCGGCTTACGAGTATTTCATGGCTAATGACCGGCAAGAGTTATTTTCAGCCGTCAAGGACGCATTCGATCGCCTTGCTGCGAAGTATTCTCCGATTGTAATGGAGGGCGCGGGGAGTATTTCGGAGCTTAATTTGAAACACCGGGATATCACGAATCTAAGAATGGCTGCCCATGCCGGAGCGGCTACCTACCTGATTGCGGATATCGATAAAGGAGGAGTTTTTGGCAGCGTTTATGGCACCATCGCCTTGCTGACACCCGAAGAGCGCGCATGTATGAAGGGAATCATTATCAACAAATTCCGGGGAGATGGGAGGCTGTTTGAAGAAGGCAAAAGAATGCTTGAAGAGCTAACGAGGCTACCTGTTGTGGGTATTTTGCCTTATTTCAGGGATATTCACATCGAGCAGGAAGATTCAGTTTCGTTAGAGCTCAAATACCGGTCGGCAGTGGCGGGGAAAGTCAATGTGGCGGTGATCCTGCTGAAAAGGTTATCAAATTTTACGGACTTGGACCGTCTTGAAAGGGACCCCAGGGTAAATTTGTATTATACCAATGAACCCTCTGAGATTGCCAAAGCTTCGGTGGTGATCATTCCGGGCAGCAAGAATACGATCGGGGATATGCTGGCTGTTAAAAATAGCGGCGTCGCGAAAGCCATTTATGACGCACATAGGGCGGGCAAGACGGTGATTGGCATTTGCGGGGGATATCAGATGCTCGGCGAAAGCATTCTCGATCCGCATCATGTAGAAAGTGAAATTGAAGAATTGCCCGGGCTGGGGTTGTTACCGGTGAAAACTATCCTGCAATCTGAAAAGACGACATTGCAATGCACCTTCCGCTTCCGCCAAAGTGAGGAACAGTGTTCCGGCTATGAGATCCACATGGGCGAAACCTTTGCATTGCAGCCCGGGGAGCCCGTTGCAGCATTCTCCGACGGTCGTCGTGACGGCTACTTCCTTAACGCACGCACGTGGGGGACTTATCTGCATGGTATTCTGGACAATCAGGTCGTCATCGATCATATTTTAAGCCCTTATACCAATGCGGAAAGTGTACAGTATGATTATCAGGATTTTAAGGAACAGCAGTACGATAAACTGGCGGATTTACTGCGCGCGCACATCGATATGGAGTTGATTTACAAAAGCATAGCTGAATAGGATATGTTACACGGGCACGGCGACGATGGCTACCGGTATGGCAGTAAGATCATTGCAGATTTCAGTACGAACGTCTGGTACGGAGGGGAACCGGGTGGCCTGAAAGCGTACGTCTTTGAAAGGTGGAGTGAAGTAAACCGTTATCCCGAGGTTCTTGCAGAGAGTTTGCGGGAAAAGATTGCGAAACACCATCAAATGTCGGTGGAGCAAGTACTGGTGTGCAGCGGTACAACCGAAAGTATCTACCTGATCGCGCAATTGTATTCCGGAAAACGAACGACAATTATCACTCCCTCATTCGCGGAGTATGAAGATGCCTGCCTGTCGTTCGATCATGAAGTGAATAGTTTGAGTTGGCAGGGTGCATTGGAGCTGCCCAGATTGAAAACCGATCTGGTATTCATTTGTAGTCCGAATAACCCTACCGGGCTTATTTTCCATGATTTGCAATATTGGCTTAAACTAAATCCGCAATGCCTGTTTGTGGTCGACGAGGCATTTATTGATTTCACGGAAGGGGCGATTTCCGCTGTTACACTGATGGCCCGCTTTCCAAACCTGCTGATTATGCGCTCGCTTACCAAAACTTACGCGATTCCCGGGCTGCGACTGGGTTATTTGCTCGCACGGGAAGAGGTGGTAGAACCGTTGATGAATATCAAGCAACCCTGGACGGTGAATACGCTGGCCATAGCAGCTGGACATTACATTTTCGATCATTTCGACGGGATTCAGCCGCCGGTTTCAGGACTTCTGGATCATAAAAGAACGTTCGTTCAAGAATTACAGAAGCTGGAATGCATTGAAGTGCTGGAAAGCGAAACGCATTTCTTTTTGGCCAGAACTTTGGTGAGGAATGCCGCTCAGCTGAAAGATTTTCTGATGGAAAGATACGGCTTGCTCATCCGTGACGCGAGCAACTTCCGCGGCCTTACGCGGCAACATTTCCGGCTCGCTACCCAGCGTTCGGGCGATAATTACAAGATGATCAACGCATTGAGAGAATGGCAGACGCTGTACTATTAATCTGTCCATTGGTTGCAGGTTATCTGCTTGATCTCTGGTTTGGCGATCCCGATAACTGGCCGCACCCTGTTCGGGTATTTGGTAACGCCATTGCACTGGGTGAAAAATGGTTGAATCGCGGCCGGCTTCGGTTTTTGAAAGGAGCCACGATGAGCATAATTCTTGTGGTATTGGGGTTCTCCTTTTTTAGGGGGCTTAATGCGCTACTTCTGCAAGCACCTGCATTGTATCTGGTAATCAATAGCATTTGGGTTTACTATGGTCTGGCCAACCATTCGCTCATAGCGGAAGGCACGGCAGTATTTTCAGTTCTGGAAAAAGAAGGTCTGGAAGCGGGCAGGAAGCAGCTTTCGAGGATCGTAGGAAGGGATACCTCGAAGCTGAATACGCAGCAAATACGGATCGCCGTGTTGGAAACGATGTCGGAAAACCTGAGTGATGGAGTGATAGCACCGCTGTTTTACTATGCCATAGCAGGCGTCCCCGGAATGATGGCCTATAAGATGATCAATACCATGGATTCCATGCTGGGTTATCGGACCGAACGCTATGAATGGTTTGGGAAGTTTGCGGCGAGGATGGATGATGTCGCTAACTTCGTCCCTTCACGACTGACGGCGTTGCTGATGGTTTTGGTGACTGGAAGCAAGCGTGGATTGCTATTTATCTTCCATTTTGGAAACAAACATAAGAGCCCGAACGCGGGATATCCCGAGGCAGCACTCGCGGGAATTTTAGATTGTCGTTTCGGCGGGGCGAATGTATATCATGGCAAGGTGGTGGAGAAGCCGTATATCGGGGAGAATGACCGGGCTATTGAATCCCGGGAAATAACAACGGTGGCAAATATCAATCAGCGGACCTGTTTGGTGATGGTATTGATTATCAGTCTAATGTGCTGGGGCGTTGCCCGCTGTTTTTGAGTTTTTGGACAAGCTCGGGTGACAGTTCTACCAGCCTGGCAATCTCTTCGGTTGAAAACGAGGTTTCTCGCAATAGATTTTGGGCAATTGCAGTCTTTGCTTCGGTTCTTAATTCCAACTGCCTATCCCAATGTGCCATAAACGCCTCGATGCCCATAGCGTCTCGCATTTCCAGAATCTGATTTACTAGCTCCAAAAAACCATCCTGTTCCAATTCGTCTTTCATCAACTCTAAGATGCCCATACTTTTTGGTGTTTGTCTGATTTCACTTAGTTCATTCTCAAATTTAACATCGGTTTCGCGATTGTCAAAGCGAATGTAGCAACGTAAAAAAACTAGTAATCGATTAATTTTCGATTTTGGTAAGTTTCTATGGATCAGGTTTCTGGTTAATTCGATTTTTAGTTTAAGTAATTCATTCTCAGATATGCGTTTGCGTTTTAGGGCAACCAACGCCGTGAGAACCACGATGGCGAACGGATTATCACTCTCCCTCAGCATTTGCTCCTCCTGTTCCAGGATTTTGAATGTATTGAACTTATACAAAACACTCGTTCCCATGAATTCGCGATGGTACTCGCATGGTTTGAATGCCGCATTGTGCTCCGTGAAAATGGCAAATGCCGTAATAGGTTTATCATATTTATCCAATATCCGCGAATAATAAGTGAACATTCGCCGGCTGAAATCGGGATCGTGGTAGCCTTGCACCTCGATGTGTACGAGTATCCATTCGTTGTCGCCGTTTTGGCAGTACACTTTTACAAGTTTGTCTACAAAGCGGGTCTGGTACAAATTATCCTCCGGCGGGAATAATTGTTCCAGCTCCTTGTCCAGGTATTCGAAATTTTTGGAAAAATCGAAAAGGGAACCGGCGTCGGGATAGAAGAACAGCAGGAAATCTTCGAAAATATCTTCCAGGATCGATTTCCAAAGGGTGTCGTCGCGATGCATGAAGGGTGTGTGTAAATGAAGCTCTGCAATGATAAGCAATAAAATATTGCTAGTTTTGCGGTCATCCAGGTACACGTGTCACGCGTGATTAAAAGGGAATCCGGTGAAAATCCGGAACAGTCTCCGCTGCTGTGAGTTCATAATGAGGCTCTTGTAAGATGTCACTGGTTTTAATGAGTGGATGAGTCAATGAGTGAATGAGTCAATGTTTTGTTGCTAGAAAATATTCACTCATTCACTCATTCAAAATTCACTCATTATTCCGGGAAGGCGCAAGGGTTGGACGAGTCAGAAGACCTGCCTGCAAACATTGTTAATATGGCTTTCGGAAGAAAGGCCGGTGACTACATGATTATCAGAAAAATACTCGCAGCACTGCTGCTGTGCGGCTTGCTGGCCGGTTGCAGCACTTCTTCGTCGCTTTACGAAAAGGGCGATTCCCACTACACAGGTCCCGATCTGTTTCCTGAAAAGGCCCAAGTGGCTCATGCCAGGGGCTTTAAAATTGCCTATCATAAGTATTTCAAGGTCGTAAAGATCATGAGTCCGTTCGAAAAATCGACGGACACGCTCACATATGTGCTGGTGCAGCGCGGTAAGCCGCGACCAATCGGGTACAAAGACAGCCAGGTAATCGAAATTCCGGTGCGGAGCATGGTGGCGATGTCGTCGCTGCACATCGGCTTGGTTGGTTTTCTGGGCTGTGAGGATATTCTCACCGGCATGGGTAATCTCAAATATGTTTCTTCGGCCAAAGTGCTGAACCGGATCAAAGCGGGCAAAATTGCCGAAGTTGGGAAGGATCAGGGGCTTAATGAGGAACTGCTTGTGAGCATGCACCCCGACCTCATCATGGCTACCGGCAGTCCGGTTTCCAAGGTCAGCCGGTACGAATCGCTGCATCAGGCGGGTATACCGGTTATGGTCAATTCGGAATGGGTGGAAACGACGCCATTAGGCAGGGCCGAATGGGTGAAGTTGCTGGCTGCGCTGATCAATAAAGAAGGAGAGGTAAACCGGAAGTTCGCTAAGGTGGAGCAGGAGTATAGACGACTGGCCCGTCTGACCAGCAAGGTTACAGTACGCCCAAGCCTGATTACCGGAATGAATTCCAAGGATGCATGGAATGTGCCGAATGGAGATAGCTACTTGAACCGTTTTTTCCAGGACGCGGGAGCTTCGTATCACTGGTCGGGTACGAAGGCAACTGGAAGCCTGCCGCTGAGTTTTGAGACCGTTTACCCGATCGCATTGCAGGCCGATTTTTGGCTGAATGTGAGCATTGGAAACGTGCGGACAAAGAAGGATGTTCTCGCGCGTGACGTCCGCCATGCCGATTTCAAGTCATTCAAAACCAATCACATTTATAGCTATAACAACCGGATGAATGCGCAGGGGGCGAACGATTACTGGGAATCCGGTGCGGTAAATCCGCATGTCGTCCTGGCCGACCTGATCCATATCATTCATCCCGAGTTGTTGCCGAATCACGAGTTGATCTATTATAAATCAATTAATTAAATGAAAATATATACCAAAAAGGGCGACAAGGGCACTACGGGACTGTTTGGCGGAAGCAGGGTAAGCAAGGACGATGTCCGGATCGAATGCATTGGAACGCTCGATGAAGCGAATTCAACGATTGGCCTGCTGCGCGTAAAGCTGGGGACCGAACATGAATGGCAGCCTAATTTGCATAAAATCCAAAAGGACCTGATGGATATGATGTCGCACCTGGCGCGGCCATCGGATGCCAAGAAGGAGAACAAAAACCCGATGCCGGTGGATGGTGCCACTTTTTGTGAGGAGTGGATCGATGCGCTGGAAGCGGCTATGACTTCTCCATCGGACTATTTTCTGCTGCCGGGGGGGAATGAAGTGTCGGCCCTTTGCCACGTTGCGCGCACGCAGATGCGCCGGGGCGAGCGCCGGTTGGTGTCCTTGACTAAAACCGATCAGGTGCATGAGGCTATTCCGGCGTATATCAACCGTCTTTCGGACCTGTTTTTCACACTCGCGCGAGCCGAAATGGACAAGGCGGGTGTAGCAGAAGAGAAATGGCAGCTTTTTCTGTATAAGAGATTCAAAAACGCTGAGCCGTCATGATCATCTATGTGACCGGGGGCGTGCGCAGCGGAAAAAGCAGATTTGCAATGGATCTGGCATTGCAAAAAAGTGCGAATCCGGTGTACGTGGCGACTTCCCGGATCTGGGATGAGGATTTTGCACGCCGCGTGAAACGGCACCGGGACGAGCGGGGACCGGAATGGACGTCAGTGGAAAGCGAACGGGATATTCATCTGCTTCCGCTAGCCGGAAGAGTGGTGGTGATCGACTGCGTCACATTATGGCTTACCAATCTTTTCGTCGCATTTGAATATGATATTGAAAAGGCACTGGCGGCATTTAAGGAAGAAATTGATGCACTGGCGGCCATTGACGCCACTTTAATCATCATTTCCAATGAAATAGGCATGGGTGTCCATGCGGAAACGGAAGCAGGCCGGAAATTTACCGATTTGCAAGGCTGGGCCAATCAGTACGTGGCCGGTGCGGCGCAGGAGGCAATTATGATGGTGTCGGGACTTCCCTTAATCTTAAAATCAATCAAATAACAATGCATACCGCAACTATTACCAGCCAGGAAATCCAGGCAAAAATTGATTTGAAAACCAAGCCAATAGGCGCATTGGGAAGCCTTGAAAAACTGGCATTTCAGATAGCCTCTGTGCAGGACACCTTGTCGCCGGAGCTGGTAAACCCTCATATCATTGTTTTTGCGGCGAGTCATGGGATAGCGTCGGAGGGCGTGAGCGCCTATCCGTCGGAAGTGACGCCGCAGATGGTGCTCAACTTCATCGGCGGTGGTGCGGCGATTAATGTTTTTACGCGGCAGCATCATATCAACTTGCTGCTGGTCGATGCAGGCGTGGACTATGACTTTGGCGCCAATCCCAAGTTGATCGATGCGAAGGTCAATTTTGGTACCAAAAGCTTTGCACAGCAACCTGCAATGACGGCAGCAGAATGCTGCCAATGCCTGGAAAACGGGGCCGAACTGGTTCGGAAAGTGCAGCAGACAGGTTGTAATGTGATCGGTTTTGGTGAAATGGGCATTGGGAACACTTCGTCGGCGTCGGCTATCATGAGCCGCTTGTTGGATATACCGATATCCGAATGCGTAGGGAGAGGTACCGGACTCGACAAAGTGCAGCTGGATAGAAAAATCGCGATACTTGCCGGCGCATTGGAATATCATCAGAATGTACCCAATGATGCAGAATCGGTGCTGGCTGCGTTTGGCGGGTTTGAAATTGCCATGATGTGCGGTGCAATGCTGGAAGCGGCGCGATTGGGAATGCTTGTGCTGATCGACGGCTTCATCGCGTCCGTCAGTTATTTGTCAGCCTGGAAAATGGATCCGTCGGTGCAGCGATATGCTGTTTTTTGTCATCAATCGAATGAAAAAGGCCATCGATTACTGCTTCAATCGCTGGGAGCCGACGCATTGCTGAAACTGGATATGCGCCTGGGCGAGGGGACCGGTTGTGCGCTTGCTTATCCGCTGTTGCAAAGTGCCGTCGCGTTTCTGAACGAAATGGCGAGTTTTGAAAGTGCGGGCGTGAGCCAGAAAACGGATGGTCCTACTGAAAGCCGATAATTGATGTCCTACGTTCGTCGCCAACTGGACCTGTTTTTCACAGCATTGCAATTCTACACGCGGTTGCCTGCGCCGAAATGGCTGGTTTACCGGGCCGAAAATCTCAGTCTGGCGACAGCCTACCTGCCATTTGTCGGCTGGATCGTCGGCCTGACCGCCGGCGCTGTCTGGTTCGCGGCGGATTACCTTACAAATCCTTCGATAGCCATTCTATGCTCTATGGTGGTTTCTATTCTGCTAACGGGTGCGTTTCATGAAGACGGTTTTGCCGACGTATGCGACGGATTCGGAGGTGGTTGGACGCGCGAAAAGATCCTGGAAATTATGAAGGACAGCCGCGTAGGTACTTATGCTTCCGTGGGCTTGATATTGATCCTTGCATTGAAATTCGCGCTGCTGCAATCCGTTGCAAGTCAGGACTGCGGCATTATTGGCGTGCTGGTTAGCGGGCACGCATTGAGCAGGCTCATGCCGGTTTTCGTCATTTATATGCTCCCGTACGCGCGCGATACCGACAGCAAGGCCAAGCAGGTCGCTGAAAAACCATCTTTTTCAGTGCTTGTAACGGCCATCATTTTTGGGATTTTGCCTTTGTTTGGATTGGTCGTTTGTCTGGGGCAGCCGCTACTTTTGGCAGTAATCCTGGTTTTGGGACTGATCACGATCCTGCTGGCACGTTACTTCAAAAAATGGATCGGCGGCTACACGGGAGATTGTCTGGGAGCCATCCAGCAGGTGTGCGAGGTCGCATTCTACTTTTTCCTGGTCGTGCTATGGAAATTTGCCTGATCCGCCACACGACACCGGTTTTCGAGCCAGGACTAATTTATGGCCGGAAGGAGCTTTCGCTGCATGCCGATTTTGAATCCGAGCTGGCCGCTGTACGATCACAACTGGATACAGATTTTGAAATAATCTATTCCAGCCCCGCATTTCGATGTGCCGAATTAGCGCGATCACTTTCAGCCGCATTTGTGGTTGATAACCGTTTACAGGAGCTCGATTTCGGAGACTGGGAAGGCAAAACCTGGGACACCGTCGATCAGCAGGCTTTGCAGACTTGGATGGACGACTATGTAAATGTGCATACCCCCGGGGGCGAGAGCATGATGCAGATGTACGGGCGCGTGTGTGAGTTTTGGGAGGAATTACAGGAATCGGGTTATGAGAAAGTCGCCATCGTGACGCATGCAGGCGTGATCCGGCTCGTTCTTTCAATCGTTAATAAGATAGCGCTGACCGATATTTTCGATATTAAAGTAGCCTACGGAGAAGTAATTCGGGTTCGTGTGAATGGGTAACAATTTGTAATTTAGGTAATACAAATCAAACCAGATCGCAGAGCCATGAACCAGGAGTATATCGAGAGCGTCAGAAAGCAGTTTGAATACTACAAAATGCTCGGTGAAAAGACGATCGCGCAGCTGGGCGACGAGCAGCTTTTCTGGAAATACAATGAAGAAAGTAACAGCATTGCCAGCATTGTGAAGCATTTGTGGGGTAATATGCGCTCCCGCTGGACTGATTTCCTGACAACTGACGGCGAAAAAGAATGGCGCGACCGCGAAGCCGAGTTCGAGAATGATATCAGTGACCGGGACGATCTTCTTGCGAAATGGAATGAGGGCTGGGGGTGCCTTTTCAATACGCTGGATTCGTTGAATTCGTCGAATTGGAATACTGTTGTTTACATTAGAAATCAGGGACATTCGGTTATGGAAGCCATTAACCGGCAACTGGCGCATTATCCCTACCATGTCGGGCAGATCGTATTTATCGGAAAAATGGCAATGGATGAAAAATGGTCGTCGCTTTCGATTCCGCGCGGCAAATCAAAGAGCTACAATAGCGAGAAATTCGCCCAACCCAAGGCGAGGACGCATTTTACGGATGAGTATCTCAAAAAGTAGCGGTGATTTCGCTTACGCCGTAAGCCAGTAAACTGCAAGTGCCGCCAGGAGTACCAATGCAGCCATGACAATTTGAATAAAACTACTTTTACGGTAGAAAGGGAGCGGCTGTTCGTTCAGGGTTTCTTCTGCGACCATACTTTGCCGCAATCGTCCTAAAAGCCGGCTGGATACGGCCGGTTCGATTTCTTCGCTTTTTGTAAAGATTTTACCAGCCTCCGAAGTCATTACTTCATCAAAAACCCACTTGCCCGCCGGCGTTTGCAGGTGTCGAAGCAGTTCGTCCTGCTCGCGGCCATCGCATTGGTTTGAGATGTATTTGTAAACGAGGTTCCTGATATGAATTTCTTTATCCATGTATCTGGCCCGGTTCGGAATGGTCAAAGTTGCAGTACAGCCTGTTCTTTGCCCGCGCGCGTAAGCGTGTGGAAAATGTGGCTTTTGCAAATTTTAAGCAGGTAACATTTTAACGAGGACTCGTTGCTCAATCCATCGCGATTCTCCCATAGTTTCAGGAATACATCGTGTACAGCTTCTTCGGCATGTTCCGTGGATTTTAAAAACCGTAATGCAAAGCGGAACAAGTAGGCGTGGTAGGTTTCATAAACCCTTGTGAAAGAGGGTATGTCGCCATTGCGGATGCTTGCTGCGAGGATATGATCCTGCATGATCGGTTCTTTCATATTTCAGGTTTTGCGGGCTACGTTTGAATTTCAGATATAAGCAAGTTACTAATAATTTCTACTTTTTGTAACCTAGAACGCAGTAGAAACATATCCATTGTATCGGATTTTGCCTATAACGTTCTGAGCATGGCGCAAACGCCCCCTAATACTGCCGTTTTTACACAGCGCCCGGCCTTTTGGTACCTATTAGTTTTGTATCAACCAATCAATCAAACAAAACCTGTATAAACCAAAAGAAATCATGGAAGCTGCATTTGTTCCCCCGGTCGTAAAAGGTCGCACCGACAAAGCCGCACTCGCCGGCAAGATTATCAGTGCATTATGCATTTTGTTCCTCCTTTTCGATGCATTGGGTAAAGTATTCAAGGAGTCGCATCATATGGAAGGTTCTGTGGCGCTCGGCTGGCCTGCCGACCAGGTGCAGAGCATCGGGATCGCGTTGCTGATCTCAACTGTCCTTTACATTATTCCGCGTACAGCCATTATGGGTGCTATTCTGATCACCGGTTACCTCGGCGGCGCGATCGCGGTTATGGTGCGTGCTGGCCAGCCGTTGTATTTCGCGGCCGTGTTTGGGGTGCTCGTATGGGCGGGCTTGTACCTGCGCGACGAGCGGGTACGGGCGTTGATTCCCTTTAAGAAATAGCAGTCATATTACACTTCATCGACAAAAAATTATCGGGCCGGGAGCATTAGTGGCTTCCGGTCGTTTTGTTGTTACATGCCTATGGCATTTCGGCGACATGCATTTGCATTTTGTTTTCTACCAATGTTCCATCGCTAACGCGATTTTGCGGTCCGATCCTGTCATCGTACAGGTTATCCGGCAGATAGTTGCTCGGTTGGGTGTAAGTCGGCAACCGCCAGTGCCGTTAGGCACGCAATATTGGTAGCAAAGATATTTGGCACACGATTTCAAAATGCCGTAGGCATGTAACAACAAATCCAAATACACTATATCATGCCACCCATCAAAGGATCGGTTTTCGTGACGGCGCCGGTTTCAACGTGTCCTGCGAAACGTTCTTCGTAACCGTCATAGCCTTGCACTTTCACGCTGAAATCATACCAATGGAATGACTTGCCCAAATCCAGTACAAGCGATGCCTTGCCGCCAACGGCGAATATCTTATTTTTGACGCCGGTTTTATAGCTGTTATCTGCAATGCTAACGGCGTGCTGTTTCGAATCCAGATTCTCAATGGTTACCACCACATTGCCGGTAGGCTTGGATGTTTTTACCTCATATTCACAGTTTACCTTCAACTTCGGGCTAGCGGCATTACCAGTGAATTCACGGTAGAAACCATTCGGGCCGTACACGCGGAGGTGGTATGCATTGTTTTCAAAATCGCTGAGTTTCCAGTCGTCGGTAAGTTTGTCGCCGGCTGCGACGCTGTAATCCCAGGAACGCAGCTCTTCGTTGCGGTAAGGGCTCATTGCATATACCCGATAAGGAATACCACTGGCCTTGTTGCCTAAAAGCTGGTTACCAGCCTTGAACGACAGTTGCAACGTATCTGCGGCCTTGCCGAGCTGCGCATTCACGAACGGCTCGTACGGCAACGCGCAAGCGGGGCGCACGCCTTTTTCCTGAACCGGAAAGAGCGCCGATTTCTTCGAGTCTTTATTCAGTTCGGCCAACTCGGAAGTATCTAGTTTTTTGAAATTTTTGGGAGCCTCTTTGAATTGTGCCTGGTGAATGCTCTCTATAAACTGCTTTTGCTCGAGAAAAGCCGGTTTCTCGATTTTCTCGCCATTGTAAGGCCGGAACACCGATGTCAGGTCGCCACAGATAGTCCGGCGCCATTGGGTGATATTCTCTTCGTGTACCTTTTTGTTGAATTTCTTTTCCAGGAAGTTTTCCAGGAATTGCAGCGAAGAGGTATGATCGAATACTTCGGAATTGACATAACCACCTCTTGACCAGGGCGACGCGATGATCATCGGCACGCGGTAACCGAGGCCGATAGCGCCTTCGCGAATGCTCGCAGGGTTGGCCGAAGGATTGGTTTGCTGATCGGCTAATGCGAAGTCCATTTTCGGATCGATACCCGCGGAGACTTTGCCCGTATTTTCCTTGTAAGGATTTGGGACTGTAAATGGCGGCAAATGATCGAAATAACCATCGTTTTCATCATAAGTCACGATGAAAATGGTTTTTTTCCAGACCTCCGGATTTTGGAGTAAAATCTCCATCGCTTCGCTCACATACCATGGGCCGAACCAGGGTTCACCCGGATGGTCGGAGAAATGGGCAGGTGGCATCAGCCATGAAACGGTTGGCAAGGTGCCATTCTTTACATCCTCCCTGAACTGATGGAACACGTCGCCTTTCGGTACGTTCAATGTCCTTTCGGTGCCGTTGTCGGAGTACTGCATCGACGTCAGTTCGTGGAAATGCGGATCTTTGATATTGGTGCTGAATGCCTTGTCGTTTAGTTCCTTATCCTTATCCGAAAGACTGGCGTAAGTGTCTTTGTTGAATTTGGTCTGCGCGGTTTCAATGTTTTTCAACAACCTTTTGGCAGCGGCAAGCCTGGTAGCCGCGCGTGAATCCGTGGCAGATTCTTTTTCGAGATCGGCGATCGTCTGAACGATTGCTTGTCGCTTACTTTCCAGATTGGCAATCCCGCCTTCATGGAACCGCACATTGTAAGCTTTGAAATATTCCAAAACATTGGTCCCGAAGTTGCTAAGCCATGCGCTTTCTTCGCCTTTGAGGCCATAGCCCATAGTCAGTTCATTTTGGTACACTTTCCAGTTGATACCGTTTTCTTCGAGGCGTTCAGGATAGGTCTTCCATTCGAGTTCGGGGTATTCGTAGTTGCTGATGTTCCACAAATGCGCGATGCCTCCGGGTTCATTTTTCTCGCGTACGGTACCCGTCATCCAGTAATAGCGGTTCGGATGGGTACCGGTAATACTCGAACAGAAATTGTGGTCGCAAACGGTGAATGCATCGGCCAGAGAGTAATAGAACGGGAAATCCGAGCGGTCGCAATAGCCCATCGTGAGTGGAATGTGCGCATATTGCTTGTTGCGGGGCGCTTTCACGTCGAGCCAGCGGTCGTATTTGCCGTTGTTCATGGCGTCGGTCTGGTCGGTCCAGCCGTGGGGGATAGAACCCATCCAGGCCACTTTGGTATCTTTCACATTGAGACGGAAAGGCCCGTAGGTTTCGCCGGCCTTGTTGGTTTGAAACCACACTTTATTTTTATCGGCCAGGTCGATAGCCCGCGGGTCGTTGAAACCCCGTACGCCTTGCAACATGCCTAGCTGATGATCGAACGAGCGGTTTTCCTGCATCAGGAACACAATGTGTTCGGCATCATAAAACGTGCTGCCCGGCGCCGGATCTATCGCCAGGGCTTTTTGTATCACGGGCGGGAGTGTATTCGCCATCGCGCCCGTGCCTGCGAGCAGGGCCGCTTTTTTTAGAAAATCTCTTCTCGAATCCATTAATATCTGTGAGTTTAGGATTTCAAAATTATCTGCGGTATTGCTACCGGTTGTTATCCGAGGGTTATGATTTGATCATTTTTATATCGCTATATTTGAGAAAAGCGCATTCTGTAACCATTCTATGGCGGCCATTGAAATAATTAGGGAAAAACCGCAGAACCCGACGGCTCTGCAATTTGCGGAGCACATCGAAAAATTCCGTTCACCAGAGGAGGCGATGAAGCTTATGCGCTATTTTAAAACGGGCGAAGGGCAATACGGCGAGGGAGATATTTTTATGGGCATTCGAATGGGGCAAGTTTTCGAAATGGCCAAGGCTTACGTGCATATGCGATTGGAAGAAATCGAACTGCTATTGCAAAACCCGATGCACGAAATCCGTACCGGGGCGCTCAGTATCATTGACAAACAAGCCAGAAGCAGGAAAACTACGCTTGATCAGCGGAAGCTACTATATGAGCTGTATTTGCGTAATACGCACAGGATCAATAACTGGGACCTTGTGGATATCTGCGCACCGCATGTGGTAGGTGGGTATTTGTACATTTCCGGCGAGCCGAGGGATGTGCTTTACAAACTGGCTGGTTCGGAAAACATCTGGGAACGCCGGACGGCCATTGTTGCCACAGGTTATTTTATCCGAAAAGGCGATATTGAAGATACGTTCCGGATTGCAGAACTGCTTTTGAATGACCGGGAGGACCTGATTCACAAAGCCACCGGCTGGATGCTCAGAAGCGCCGGCCAAGTGAACCGGCCTCAGTTGCAGAAGTTTCTGGATAAATATGCCGCTACCATGCCCCGGACCCTGCTGCGGTATTCGATCGAGCATTTCGATAAACCTTTGCGCAGCTATTATATGGGTTTGAAAAGGGCAGGGTAGCGGCTTTCTAGGCGATTACTTCGCTGGTGTGATCACGATATTGCGGTATTCAACCGGGCCGTGGTCGCCCTGGATGTAGAGCGGGCCGGCTTCGCCTTCGTTGCTATCCAATGCACCGCCGGTAATGCCGGGGATTTCCTGGTTGCTGATTACGGTTTTTCCGTTCGCTACGAGCGTAAGCATGCGGCCTATCAATGTAATGTCAAATGTGTTCCATTCGCCGGCTTCCTTGGCTACCATTTCGCTGGGTGTAATGAAACCGTAGATCGCGCCCATCTGGTCGAGCGCAGGTTCCATGCCTTTGCCGTCGGTGATTTGCACTTCGTAGCGGCCACGGAGGTACACGCCGCTGTTGCTGCCTTTCGGAATGCGGAACTCGATATGCAGTTTGAAATCGTTGAATTTCTGGTCAGTAACCAGGTTAGCACCGGATTTTGGGCTGCGGAGAATGCCGTTTTCAGCAATCCACTGGTTTTCGCCCGTCGCGTGCCATCCTTTGATTTCATTGCCTGCCGTTAATTTGATAGGCGCTCCCCATGCGGGTGCGGCTTTTCCGCGCAGCGCCGGTGCGCGCACGCCTTTGTAGCTGTAAGTCTTACCGTCGGGGGTGGTTAATGATCCGGTGATGGCATCGCCTGAAACGGTTCCTTCTACTTTCAGGTCGGTTTCTCCGCGTTCCCATTGTGGCGGGATCGCGAAATCGAATTTGCCATCCTTGAAATTAACCACGGAAATAGGCCGTGCGCTGCCTGAGAAGCCGGTAAACTGGCCTACGAGTGTCTTAGTGCCCGAGTGACGTACTTCCAGCCACGATGGTAATACTTTGCCATTCGCATCTACGGAAATGTCCCAGCGCCCTTCGAGCGGCGAGGCGAGCGGGGCATTGTCGGCTTTGGTCGAAAAGGTTGCCATCAGCAGGGCGCCCGCCGAAAGCATCAAGTTCCGGGAGATCCGGTACAGGTTGGTTTGGAATACTTTCTTCATAAATTTTTTAGGTATTAAAGGGTGGGAAAGTTAGAGATAAAAATCAATTTTCAGGAATACTTAGCCGATAACTGGTGCTGCGGCCACCGCCGGAAGGGACAAGGCATTGGATTTCTGCCAGATGCTGTAAATCGCGGGTAGCGGTGGCTTTGGAAGTTTTGGTGATCGACATGTATTTCTTTGCGGTCATGCCGCCTTCGAAACCATCCGGGCCGGGTTCGAGCATTTTCCGGACGACTTTCGTTTCCCGCTCATTCAGCAATTCCTTGAAACGATCGAGAAAACGGGTTTTTTGCAAAGTAAAATCCAGGATTTTCCGCGTCTCGATTTGCGCGTCCACAATAGTTTGCGCGAAATAGCGGATCCAGGCAGTGATATCATTGTCCTTTTGGGCAGTTTCCAGCGCCTGGTAATACTTTTTGCGTTCGGCTTCAATTTTGCGCGAAAGGCTTAACATCACTGGTCGGCCGAGTGTTTGCGACAATGCTTTTTCTGCAATCACGCGACCGATCCGCCCATTGCCATCGTCGAAAGGGTGAACCGTTTCGAAATACAAATGCGCAATAGCGGACCGCACGGGCGCTTTGGTAATTTCTTCCGGGCCTCCCGGCGCGGTTGCATTGAACCATTCGATAAATCGTGCCATTTCCGTAGGTACGCGCTCGGAGGGAGGTGCTTCGAAATGGACTTTTTCCTTGCCGATCGAGCCGGAAACGACCTGCATTGGCGCCGAATCCTTCCGCCATGCGCCGGCGTTGACAGCCTTGCTATCTTTAAGTAATGTCCGGTGCCACGAAAAAAGCATTGCTTCCGTAAGCGGCTCCGCGTAGGAATTGCGGGCGGTTACTATGAGCTCTGCCGCTCCCTGTGCCTTCCGGTCTTTGATGGGTTCCGGTTTCTGGGCAATACCGAGATTGTTCCTGATAGAAGAAACGACATCCTGCCGACTCAGAAACTCTCCCTCGATTTCCGACGTCTTGATGGCTTCGGCCACGAGGGTATTGATGAGCGTTTCAATTTGTAACGCATTGGGAGTGCCCTTTAAAATGCCGCTGATATGCCCCGTTTCTTCCGCAAAAGAAAACAAAATGTCCTCGATACCCGTAAGTTCATACCGGAATTCAGGCCATTCAGGATGTTGCCAGATGTAAGCCATGAGCCGATTAGGAATGCTATTCGGCTCAAATATAATTAAAATTTGAGCCGAATAATGCAAATATTCGGCTCAAAACCATTACATCAACTGCACAATGGTGAAACAGGCTTGACTACAAACTGACAATACCTGGCTATTTCTGACCGCATGACATCTACACCCGGCATTGGCACATTTCAAATCGTTCAATTGGACCAGTTATTGCAGCGATTTCTGACGAAATTTGAATTAAATAAACCGACAGCTATGAAACGGATTGCGCAGATAACGGACATTCATTTGATGGAAGAATGGTCGGCGAAGCATGGGGCCGATACCGACACGAATATGAAACTGATCTTGCAGGACGTAGGCGCACGCGGGATCAGGAAAGTAATTTTTACGGGTGATATCGGGCATTCGGATGCATATCAGCGCTTTTTTGCATTGCTCAAAGATTTCGATTTTACCGTTATCCCGGGCAATCATGACAGGTTTGCGGACATTAAACCACATTATTTTCCGGAGTACCTGAAAACGAAAGCCGAAATGTTCCATTCCACGGACGATCAGTATTTTAAATATATTTTCCTGGATTCTTCGTCCGATTCAATCAGTGAAATTCAGTTGCAATGGCTGGAAAATGAATTGGTTACCGCCAAACACGTGCTGATCTTCATTCACCATCCGGTTTTGCAGGTTATTACCGCTGTGGATTTCAAATATCCGTTGCTGAACCGCGATGCGGTGAAGGGCGTGCTCGTGCGTAGCGGGCGCGAGATCACGGTTTTTTGCGGGCATTATCATACCGACGATTTTACCAAAGAAGAGAACATTACCCAATACGTAACCCCCGCGGCGTCGGTGCAGATGGAAAAGAATCCGCTGGAAATCATCATCCACAGCCGGTACTATGGTTACCGCATTATAGAATTGGAAGGGAGAGTGGTCAGTACGCATGTGGTACTGAATCACGGGAAAGGTTTTGATGTGGTTGATTAAAGTAAAGGACCACGATCGTGAAACCGTGGCCTTTACAAGCATCCAGGTTTGTATTGCTCACTTATTGGGACGTAAAGATTGGCGTTGATAGCGTTTCAGCATACGCAGGAAACGTACCATCAGAAAACTGTTGTCAAGCGCGTTGGTCGTATTTTGTAAACCCAGATTCCAGTCGCTTGTCGGTCGGAGGTAGTGGTGTAGCATATCGATGTAAAGCATTTCCACTTCCTCCATGTCGATATCGTTACTTAACAAATCATGGATAATTTCCTGTGCGCTCTGCGCTGACTTTGTTTGTTGATACTGCATAATGATTGTTAAAGATCGTTATGCGCAGCAAAGAACGGTGCCGCACCTGCCGTTGCTCACCTCATCATAAGGAATGGACCAGAACCATTACGACTACGACACCGTTCTTTGGTGCGATAAAAAAGCTGGCAGCCATTTAAAATGCCTGAGACAGTATGTCATAAAATTCTAAGTCCAGTATGATGATTTGAGCGTCACAAACTTATGTGCATTAAATGCCGCTTGCAACTGTTCTACACGCCTAAAATGCCATAACATATCAAATGGCTGGTACTAATGAGCCTGCGACGGGTAGGTTAGTGCAAGCGCGTTTTACACTCAGGCATTTCGGGGGCGTGAGGGGCGTTTGATGAGCTTTGTCGGTGCCCCGGGACTGAAGGCCCGGGTTAAAAAAGCGGCCGTGCCTCCGGCACTTATTGCATTTAGGGTATCTCCTCGCGTGCAATTTGCCTTTGCATTACTCGAATCCTGTTGATATCGGTACCGCTTACTAACTGCAATACCCAATAATGCGTTGGTTTTTAGGTATTTCGCATCCGGATGTCGCTTTTTTACAATACACGCTTTTGTAATAACCGTAGTTTTGTGACGTCAATACGAAAAGCCTCTTTCAGAAACGATGAGTTCAGGTTATCAGGAATTTAAGCCATCTGCCGAATTGCAGCCATATGTCGAGTGCTACTGGCTTCACCGGTTCGAAACGGTGGGCGAGCGCGAGTCGCCTGTGCAGCGCTGCATGCCGTTTGGTACGCTGGAATTGATCCTTCACCTGGACAATAACCGATGTGACGCGTTTTTCGACGGGCAGTGGAAGATGCTGCCGCCGGCATTTTTGGTCGGGTTGTATCGTGACGCTGTACAATGGAAAACGGTCGGGTCGTGCCGGAAATTCGGGATAAGGCTGCGGCCTGAAAGTGCGATGGAGCTGTTCAGGGTACCAATAGCGCCACTGTTTAACCAGTTTACCGATGTCGAAAGCTTTTTTGGAAGCGAAATAAACCGGCTTGTGGACGACGTATATGGAATACAGGACATAGATAAGGTGGTGCGTATTACGGAGACCTTCCTGCTGGGACTGCTGAAAAACACCCGTTCGAAAGAACACCCTATTTCACAAGCCACACGGCTGATCCGCCAAACCCAAGGCCGGTTATCGATCGACGCGCTGAGTGAAAATTTGTACATCGGCAAACGGCAGCTGGAAAGGATTTTCAAAGACCATTACGGCATCACACCGAAGATGTATCAGCGCATTATACGGTTCAGAAGCGCTTATGAATCGTTTTGCGGCATGTCGTCCGCGCCAAACTGGGCCGAGATTTCGTACAATTACGGCTATTCTGACCAGGCGCATTTTATCCGTGATTTTAAAGAATTTACTCAGGAAGTGCCAACAAATATATTCCAGGATCAATACCAGTATTTCAGGTTGCCCGATAAGCAGGTGCGGTTCGCCTGAATCAGTTTTAACTTTAAATCTATTTACCATGAAAATTGTTTATCTGGCTGCTGCGGCGGCCGTATGGTCTGTTTGTGCCTTTACAAAACGGTCCGAAGCGCCCACAAATTCTGTGCTTACCCCTTTGGAAGCTGTTTCTGTGTCCGAAAAAGCGGTTATGACGTCGAAAGACGACGCCGTGAAAAGAGGACAGTACCTGGTTACCATCATGGGTTGTGCAGACTGTCACGCACCCAAGAAAATGACAGCGCAAGGCCCGGCACCGGATATGGACCGCTTTTTGTCGGGGCATAACAGTGCCCAGCCGTTGGGTACGTTCGACAAAAACATTCTTAAAACCGGCGAATGGGTGGTATTCAACGGGCAGAGCACAGCTTTCGCCGGGCCATGGGGTATGTCGTTCGCGGCTAACCTGACGCCCGATGAAACGGGAATCGGTAACTGGTCGTTCGAGCAGTTCAATACAGCCATGCGCAAAGGGAAGTTCAAGGGGTTGGAAAATAGCCGTCCGCTGATGCCGCCTATGCCGTGGTTCAACTACATTAATATAGCCGACGAAGATATGCGCGCCATTTTCGCCTATCTGAAATCCATTAAACCGGTTTCAAACGTGGTGCCTTCGTACATTCCGCCGGCCCCCTGAGTTGCGTCACGACTGTTTTACGGTCATTACTTTCAGAATGGATTCCTCTTTCAGGTAGAGGTATTGTTCGCGGGTCTGGTCGCCCATGTAGGCAGCCAGGTCCGCCTCCGATTCGAAACTCACCAAATGTACTTCGTAAGGCGCTTCCAGTTCGCCTTCGATCAACTGCTCCTGGCTCGTGCGCAGCCTCAGGAGCAGTTTTCCGTTGTATTGGGATATCAAAGGCAGCACCAGCGATTCGAACTGCTGGAAAGTTTCCTCCTTGCCGGCCTTCACATACACGAATTGTGTGATCGTTACCATAGCTTTTTTATGTTTTGTTACCCAATCTCGAAAAGAATTTACATTAGCTGCAACTTTCATATTTAAAACGTCCTCTTTGAAACAAATTGATGGCCATCAATAAAGGAATGAATAGAATGGGGAAACACTTCCCATTGAGCAGATTTTGTGTGTTGTTCAAAATATTCCACCCCTTAGATAGCCATGAAAACCAAAAGAATCCACCTTGCCCTTATGCTGGCGCCAGCCCTCTGGCTTGCCAGTTTCGCGCCGACGGCCGCACAGACCGCCGTCTCTCAGGTCGCCAACACGCAGCCGTATGTAGAATCCGACAAGGGTTACTGGCAGGTCCACACCGACCCGAACTCCCGCAATACCGTGGTGCAGTTCTTCGATGGCGACAATCAATTGTTGTACCAGGAGTCGATGGCACGCAAGTATGTGAAGCTCACAAAGCGGAATGTGAAATTGTTTGACGATTTGCTGGCCAAATTGATGGCCCGCGAATTACTGTCCGAAAAAGTGAAATCCTACGATATTGTGGCCGACAGCCGGACAGACTACCGGAGTATGTCGGAGCCTGAATGGTCGGCACCGAGCGTGAACCTGAAAACGGCCACATCGAATGTGTACGTGGTGCAGAAGGGAAAAATGAAAGTCATTCTCAAAAATCCGGCGCAGGAAAAGTATGATATCCGCATCGTCGACAGCGAACTGCGGACGATTTACCACGAGCAGGTAAAAGAACCCAGCTACGGACGTTGGTTCGATGTTTCGAAACTCGGCGCAGGGATTTACAGCGTGCATATTGCCAGTCCGCGGAAGAAATTGAATTACAAGCTGGTCGTTGACGATTTTCTGGGTTACCGGCTTGAAGATTTAAAATGATGTTGTAGTCAGATTTGTGAATCGCAAAACGGCCTCCGGTTTTCCGGAGGCTGTTTTTATTTAGCCTGATTGGGCCGGCGCGTATTGCTTAATTCAAAAGCATTAATTTACTTTGTAATACAAAGTACTTTTTAAACATGCGCTATGAAAGTAAAAATGATCCTGCCGGCACTGACAGAAGCGGAGAGTCCGTTGTGGAGGCCCATCAAGTATTCGCTGTTTCCGCCGCTGGGGCTGGCCACGCTGGCGGCTTACCTTTCGCCAGAAGATGAAATAGACCTGCAAGACCAGCACGTGGAGAAACTTCGGCTGGACGATGCGCCGGACCTGGTCGTCATTCAGGTTTACATTACCAATGCTTTCAGGGCGTACGATATCGCGGATGCGTACCGGAAAAAGGGGAGTTATGTCATTTTGGGCGGCTTGCACGTGACGTCGCTCCCGCACGAGGCTATGGCACATGCCGACAGCATTTTCATTGGTCCGGGGGAGGATACGTTTCCGCAGTTTTTGCTGGATTTCAAAAATCGTGTCCCAAAACAAGTTTACACATCGACCGTCAGGACACTTGCGGGAATACCGCCTATTCGTCGGGACCTTATCAAACGCAACCTGTACCTTGTGCCCAACTCCATTGTTGTCACCAGGGGATGCCCGCACCATTGCAGCTTTTGTTACAAAGACGCGTTTTTTGAAGGAGGGAAGACTTTTTACACACAGCTCGTAGATGATGCGCTCGCGGAAATTGACCGGTTACCGGGGCGGCATTTGTATTTCCTGGATGATCACCTGCTCGGTAATGCGAAGTTCGCGGAATCACTTTTCGAGGGAATGCGGGGAATGAACCGTGTATTCCAGGGAGCTTCCACCGTGGACGCCATATTAAGGGGTAACCTGATCGAAAAAGCTGCCGATGCGGGTTTGAGGAGCCTTTTTGTGGGTTTTGAAACATTCTCCCCCGAAAACCTGAAACAGAGTAACAAAAAGCAAAACCTGGAAAAGGATTATGCGAAGGCGGTAAACCGGCTGCATTCCCTGGGGATCATGATCAATGGCAGCTTTGTATTTGGTTTGGATGAGGATGATAATGACGTATTCAAACGGACCGTCGACTGGGGCGTGAACCACGGCATTACCACTTCCACCTACCACATATTGACCCCTTACCCCGGTACTGAATTGTACAAAAACATGGAAACTGCCGGACGGATCATGACCCGCAACTGGGATCGGTACGACACCCGGCATGTGGTGTACCAGACAATGGGACTGAGCGCCGAAGCATTGGAAAAGGGTTATTGGTGGGCTTATGATGCATTTTATAGTTGGAAAAATATATTTAAATCAAGCTTTCAGCACGACTCGGTGAAGCATATTGCCAAGCATTTTTTGTATACGGGCGGCTGGAAGAAGTTTGAGCCGCTTTGGAATTTTATCATTAAAACCGAAGGCTTGAATACAATGCTTCCGTTATTGGAATCCATATTATCGAAGGTGAAAACGCGGAATGGGCATGAAAGACAACCCAACCGCCCAGCACTGACCGCGACTAAACCGTTAATCCTGAATTGAAATGAGCAGAATGAATTATCTGATCGCCGCGATGGTGATCTTTGTGATAGAAGTATTGATTGCGATGTATGTACACGACGATATCCTCCGGCCGTGGGGCGGCGATGTGCTGGTGGTTGTGTTGCTCTACTGTTTGGTAAGAGGCGTTACCCGGTTGAATGTACAGTCGGCAGCCTTGGCAGTTTTGGTGTTTTCCTGGTTAATAGAGACGCTGCAATACCTGCAAATCGTCAGAATACTTGGCTTGGAAGGTAATGCAGTCGCCCGGACGATCATTGGAACGACCTTTTCATGGTCGGATATCGTTGCTTATACATTAGGCATTGGGTTTGTAACGGCAGTGGAAGTGGTGATTAGCAAAAGGTTTGCGGTATGAAATGGTTTGTGGATGAAGGTTCGATTGTGCGGGAGATTTGGGGAAAGGCTGATACAATTCTGTTCATTTTTGCAGGGGCTTCGGCCGAATTTGCGCTGAACAAATCCGTCGATTGGCTCTATTATACAGGGAAATTGCCTGCTGATCCGCTTGGAAGGCTTTTTTCGACCGTCGGTTATGCGCGTCAGATAGTTTTCTCGGAGTATGACGATGCGATGCGTGCCATCCGGCAAATCGCTTCAATCCACCAGGGCGTAGAGCGAAGCCGCAATGCCCGCATTCCCGACAGCGCCTATCGCGACGTGCTTTTCATGCTCATCGATTACTCCATTCGATCATTTGAATTGCTCGAAAGAAAACTCACAATTGCAGAAAAAGAGGAGCTTTTCAACGTTTTCCGCGCGGTAGGCGAGGGGATGGGCGTGCCCGGGTTACCCGCGAACCTGCGCGCATGGGAGCGGATGCGCGTGGAGCATTTGCAGGAAAACCTGGTCAAAAGCCATTTCACCGTTGATCTTTACAAACAATACAGGAAACACCTGGGCTGGTACCGGTATCATTTGCTAAGAAATGTACAAATGCAGCTCGTACCTAACCGTGTGAAAGCATTGCTCGGCCTGGGGCAAGGCTGGCTAGTGGATTTGTTGCTTCCCGTTTACAAATTCAGCCGGCTACTGGGTGTCGGGACTTTTCTCAGGGATATGCTACTGCCGGAAAACTACAAAATGCAGGTTATTGACCTCGATATGGCGGTACATTGATCACCTGAAATCCCGGGATGCCGGGAAAATTTCCGCCTGGACATTCTTCCGGGGTTGTAACTTCCGCACCTTGGCCTGTGACTCGTACTCATCCTTTTCATCGGCGCGTGATAATGTGAGGACATCGGGCTCCTGCTCTTCATTCGCTGCAAGACTTCGCAGTAATCCGGATGCATTGATGCATTTGCTCACTACCACATGTATAACGGAGCTCTCCTTTTGCACTTTACCCTCGACCATCAGCAATTTGGAGCGCAGCACTTCCTTGCGGTAGGTGTCAAACATGTTTTGAAAAACGACCAGGTTTGCTGTACCCGTTTCGTCTTCAATGGTGATAAAACAAATGCCGCTGGCCGTCCCCGGTCGTTGCCGTACGAGTACCAGTCCGGCCACTTTCACTATTTTTCCGTCGTTGATATTTTCGAGCTCCTTGCTGGTTACCGCACCCAGTGCATTCAGTTGATCCCGTACAAAGCTAACAGGGTGTTGCTTCAACGAAAGCGACGTCGCTGCATAATCGTGGATAACGTGCTCGGAGAGTGTCATTTGTGGTAACCGAACATTCGCTTCGCTGGCTGTCGGGTGGCCTTTGAAGAGACCAATCGGCCGGTCGGCTAATGCGGAGGCTTCCCAGAATGCCTGGCGCCGGTCGAAGCCGATGGATCGGAATGCGTCGGCATCGGCCAGTTTTTCCAATGCGGTATGGGAAATGCCAGCTTCAAGCAATTGATGGATGTGGGTGAATGGTTTGGTACGTGCTGCGATCAGGATTTGCATTTCTTCTTCCTTTAATCCTTTCACCTGCCGGAAGCCGAGCCTTAAAGCGCATCGTTTACCGGGGATATTTTCAAGGGTATTATCCCAAAAAGAGTGGTTAATATCGATCTCCCTCACCTCCACCTGATGGTTCCGCGCATCGATCACGATCTGAGCCGGGCGGTAAAAGCCCATGGGCTGGCTATTGAGCAATGCGGCCGCAAATACATCGGGATGGTGGCATTTGATCCACGAAGAAACATACACCAGCAATGCAAAACTGGCCGCATGGCTTTCGGGGAAACCATAACTTCCGAAACCTTCAAGCTGTTTGAAGATGCGCTCGGCGAAGTCTTTTTCGTAGCCGTTTCCGACCATGCCGTTGACCAGCTTGTCCTTTAATTTTGTAACAATGCCTTTTGATTTGAAAGTGGCCATGCTTCTTCGCAATTCATCCGCTTCGGTGGGCGTAAACCCTGCCGCCACAATTGCAATTTTCATCGCATGTTCCTGGAAAAGAGGAACACCCAAGGTTTTTCTCAGAATGTCTTTCAGTTCCTTTTTAGGATATTCAACATCCTCTTCTCCGTTTCTCCGGCGTAGATATGGATGTACCATGTCGCCTTGAATCGGGCCTGGGCGTACAATTGCCACTTCGATGACTAGATCATAAAAGCATATCGGTTTCAATCTTGGTAACATAGATTGTTGCGCACGACTTTCGATTTGAAAAACTCCAATTGTGTCCGCCTTACAAATCATATCGTACACTGCCTTATCATCGGGTGGAATGCTTGCAAGATCATGAACAATACCATAATGTTGTTGCAGTAAATCAAATGCCTTGCGTATGCACGTAAGCATGCCCAATGCCAGTACATCTATTTTGAGGAAGCCCAATGTATCAATATCGTCCTTATTCCATTCAATGCAGGTGCGGTCTTCCATCCGCGCATTAAGAATAGGGCAGAGATCGGATAATTTGCCTTGTGTGATCACAAAACCTCCAGTGTGCTGGCCTAGTTGACGAGGGAAACCCATGTACTGTTTTGTCAGGTCGAGGATTTTAATGAGGTGAGGATCATTAGGATTGAAACCATGCTCGGTAATTAGCTTCCCGTCAAACCATTCATCCGTAAATTCCCATAGTGAGCTGGAAAGACGGTTTATAGCGTCCATAGACATGCCCATAGCCTTTGCAACATCGCGAACGGCACCTTTTTGATGTACCTGCGTAACAGTTGCTACAATGCCGGCACGGTCACGGCCGTATTTATGATAAATGTATTGCATTACCTCTTCCCGCCGTTCATGCTCGAAATCGACATCGATATCAGGTGGTTCATTTCGGGAGGAAGAAATAAAGCGTTCGAAAAGCAGGTCAATTTCAACAGGGTCAACGGAGGTAATGCCGAGGCAATAGCAAATCACAGAGTTGGCCGCTGAACCGCGTCCTTGGCAAAGAATTTTTTGTTCATTTGCAAAGCGAACAATGTCGTACACCGTCAAAAAATAGGCGGCGTAGTTCATTTCTTCAATGAATTTAAATTCGTGTAGAATCTTCTCATGTATATCGGGGCGAATTCCTTTTGGAAACCGCTTTTTTGCGCCGATCCATGTCAAATGTTTTAGTTCTTCTATGGGCGTCCTCCCTTCGCTAGTCAACTCCTCCGGATACACATATTTCAAACTATTCAGCGAAAACTGGCAGGCGTCCGCGATTTCTTGTGTGCGTTCGATGGCCTCCGGGAATTTTAGAAATAGCCGCTGCATTTCGGCCGCCGGTTTCAGATACCTTTCGGCATTTTCATGCAAGCGGAAACCGGCATTGTAAATGGTGCATTTTTCGCGAACGCACGTGAGTACGTCCTGTAATTCACGCCTTTGCAGGTTGTGATAATGCACGTCGTTGGTGGCTACCAGGGGAATGTTGAATCGCTGGGAAAGCTGGTCGAGGCGGTAGAGCTTTTTCATATCATCACCCTGGTAGGAGCGTACCGCGCCGAGGTAGAGGCTGGTGCCAAGTGCTGCGCGATATTCTTGCAGGTTTCGGGCAAAAGAAGGGGCAAAAGCAAAAGATTCGTTTAACGCGGGTGGCGGTACGGCGATAAACCTGATGCCTGCTGCATTGCGGAAAACGTCGGCCTTGTAGAGGTCACATTTGCCTTTTTCGGTGCGGAGATTTCCTTCGGTGAGCAATGCGGAAAGGCGGCTGTAAGCCTCCCGGTCGGTAGGGTAGGCAAGCAGGCTGGGGCCGTCGAGCAGGTCCAGGCGGCAGGCGGGGATAACGCGGAAATCCTTTCCCTTCGCGGCCGCATGCGCACGTACGATGCCCGCGAGCGTGTTGCGATCGGTAATGGCAATGGCTTTGTAGCCCAGTTCAATCGCATGCGCCACCAGTTCCTCGGGATGCGACCCGCCCCGGAGGAAGCTGAAATTGGTGGTGACCTGTAATTCAGTATAATTCATGATGATGAAGTGTAATTCGGGCAAATACTTGTCACTCAGGCAAAAAAACCGTGAATAAACCATTCGGGGCGTTCTTCCTCCTCTTCTTCGGAGTAGGGGCCGAGCCTGAAAACCCAATAGCGCTGTCCTTGCCGGTCTTCCAGGGTATAATAGTCGCGGTGAAGGCCCTGTTGCAGCCACCATTCCTGCTCGATGCGCTCGGGCCCTTCCGATTTATCTATATAATGTACCTTACCCTTGTATATGAAAAGCGTAGGAGGGTAATCGGGGACCGGTGCGGTTACTTCAATACTTTCTGGTTTCGGGAGCAGGAAAACAGGCCTTTGCCGGTCTGTACGCCAGCTTGTTTTCGGTTTTTCGCGCAGGGAGGTCACTGTTTTGACGGACCTTTCCGGCCAGTGGTGCTCGTCGGGCAAATACCGGTGAACGGTGTCGGCGCCCGTTCGGCCTATAACGGCGTCGAGTAATTCGGTGATGGCTGCATTTTCAAAACCGCCCGTCGTGTCCCACATTGTTTCCTGTGTGACATCCATATCCTCTACCTCGGGCGCTTCGAGCAGGAACAGCTCGATACCAAAACCTGGTGCAATGGTTTTGATTTTTAATTCAAAAAGCCTGAAAAGATGTTTGACGTGATGGGAAGCCCTGTTGGTCACAATATCGATTTGCTGCGTTTGACCATCGACGCGAAAGCAGCTCAAAACACTTTTGCGAAGCCCCTTACCTTCCTTCGCCAATCGGCCGCAAAGCATTTCCAGTAGTTTCTGCAAGGCTATTTCAATACCTGTGGCCGTTACAATGGGTTCCAGGCATGGGAGCCGCTCCTGGTAGGGGACAGCCTGTCGGATTGGTTCGATAAATTCCTGAGAATAACCCAGTGCCTTATTCAGTTTTTCCAGCAACTCTTCCCCGAAACGCCGCCGCAGCATTCTTGCGGGTATCTGGATAAAATTGTTGATATGATAAAAGCCCAATTTCTGCATTTTTTCCAGGGTTTCGACAGGAAGGCGAAGGGAGGCAGGAGGTAGTTTCAATAATGCATGACGCTGTTCACCGGGCGGGATAATGGCGTCCTGTCTACCGAAATGCGCATGCGCCCATGCTGCGCCGATTGTTTCGGCCATGGCGGAACGTACCGTGTAACCTGCCTGGGCGAGTTTTGTGGTAAGGTCATACATATATGCGTGCTCGCCGCCCCACAGATACGCGCACCCGGTCACGTCCAGGATAAGGCCGTCAGGCGCATTCAGTGCGACCGTCGGGGTGTAACGGAGGCACCATTCGGCCAGGGCCTGCAATGCCTGCCGGGTAACTTCCGGCTCATCGTCGAGCACTACGAGCGAAGGTAATATAGCCCGTGCGTCCGCTACAACCATGCTGGTTTCAATTCCCAATGCTCCCGCTTCGGCGCTTACCGCCGTAACAACCATTCGTCCCCGTTCGGGTGCCGCCAATACAAATTCGAGCCCATAAAGTTCCGGCCTGATGCGGATCTGCTGTTCCGTGGCCAGGTTGGGGAGCCATATGGAAATGAACCGGGTAGGCATTTAAATGTGCTGTTAATTAAGTTATTATGTAATTTTGATATTTTCAATACCTTAAAATAGATTACAATAATATCAAAATGCTTTGAAAATTGCCAACAATTTTTTTGCTTTGTTAAAATCATTTACACACATAAAAATTGAATCATATGACTTCACAACAAGCTCCTTCGCTCTTCGAGCAAATCAGGAAATCCGACGACAACGGTAACGAGTTCTGGAGTGCCAGAGATTTGGCCAAAGTGCTGGAATACACGGAGTATCGCCATTTCAAACCAGCCATTGAGCGTGCGAGGGAGGCGTGCGCAAACAGCGGGCAGAATGTTAGGGATCATTTCGAGGATATGCTCGGAATGATCGAACTTGGAAAGGGAGGTAAACGTACTGTCGAGGATGCCAAGCTTTCCCGCTACGCGTGCTACCTGATTGTTCAGAATGCTGATCCGGCAAAAGAAGTGGTCGCTCTGGGACAGACTTACTTCGCTGTACAAACCCGTTTGCAGGAAATCAGGCAAATGGAGGAGTACAATCAGTTGAATACTGAGAACGAAAAGCGCATTTTCCTCCGAGGGGAGTTAACCAGAAATAACCTTCTGCTGGCGGATGCTGCAAAGGCCGCCGGCGTTATTGAACCGATCGACTATGCGATATTCCAGAATCATGGCTACATGGGATTGTATGGTGGACTCGACGCCAAAGCGATCCGAGAGAAAAAAGGTCTGCAAAAGAGTCAGAACCTGCCCGATCACATGGGTAGTTCGGAATTAGCTGCCAATGTATTCCGAGCCACACAGACCGACGATAAACTGAGGCGGGAAAACATTGTTGGTAAGGAAAAAGCGAATCAAACGCATTTCGAAGTAGGCGCCAAGGTGCGACAGACGATTCAGGAGCTGGGCGGTACGATGCCTGAAAATCTTCCGGTCGCGGAAAACATCAGAAAGCTCGATAAGTCATCCAGAAAACGGCTCAAATAGCCCGGTTTAATCATTTTGAAAGTTCCGGATCAAATTCTGCTTCAAAAATTTGCGTAAGTATTTGCTTACATATAATATTACGTAAGCAAATACTTACATATATGTCCGTTGAAGCAAGAAGAGATGTTTTTCAGGCGATTGCAGATCCTACCAGGCGCCAGATCATTAACCTGATCGCCTATCAATCCATGAACCTGAATGCCATTGCTGAGAATTTTTCGATCAGCAGACCGGCCGTTTCACAGCACATTAAGATTTTAATGGAATGTGGGATGGTGATGGTGAGGCAGGAAGGGCGGGAACGGTATTGCGAAGCAAGGCTGGATGCTTTGAAAGAAGTTTCTACCTGGGTCGAGCAGTACCGGCAATTCTGGAATACGCAGTTCGATTCTCTTGATCATTATCTGAACCGAATTCAAAACAACAATCAATCCGAGCAGTAATATGGAAAACCAGGTAAATCAAAAAGCGGAACTAAAAATCGTACGTCAGTTCAAAGCGCCGAAGTCACTAGTTTACCATGCTTTCGCTTCCAGGGAAGCCTTTGCGGAGTGGTGGGGGCCGGCGGGATCTACACTCACCGTGCTGAGTTTTGACTTTCGTGAAGGCGGAAGGACCCATTACAAACTCGATAGTAATGGCCTGCTCATGTGGGCGCTTTTCCGCTATCAGAAAATCCAACAGCCGGACTTCATCGAATTTCTGAGCGCTTTCACCGACCCGGAGGGCAATATCACTTCGTCGCCATTCCCGATCGATTTTCCATTGGAAGTGCATAACCGCATTACTTTGAGTGAAAGCAATAACATTACTACGCTCACGCTTTACGCCGAGCCGGTAAATGCGACACCCGAACAGGAGAAAACTTTCGTAGACCTTAATGCTAGTATGAACCAGGGTTATGAAGGCACCTGGGGTCAATTGGATACTTACCTCGCCAAGGTGCAGAGGTAATGTGTTTTGAGTGTGCCGTTAACTCAAATTATTGTAAACCAATGGCTTTGAGGCGTAGTTGTGCCCCGCTGTGCATTGCGTTTGACTGTATGACATTCTAAGTTTGCAGTCCGGTTCGGACAGTGAGCCGGACGTTGCATTCTTGTTTTGCACATCATCCACACATGCATGAAAATGATCATTGTATCGATAACCAATAAACCTGATAGGCGATATGGAAACAGGGACTGACCGTTACGTTGGCCCGGCCACGACGCGCTATGCGTATGCGAAGGAATTTTGGGTTGAATGCCCGAAATGCGCCAAAGTAGCGCGGGTGATTAAGAAGGACCTGGTCGGAATTGGCGACGATAAGTTGGTGTGCCATCATTGCAATCATTCGGAAACCGCAGACGAGCGTTTGCGGTACACGGCAACCGTAAGTCGTGCTTGCGGCCATTGCGGGGAGTCGATCGAGGTGAGTATTCCGAATAACAGGGAGAAAGTGGCAGAGTTGAAATATTCTTGTCCGCATTGTCATGTCCCCGAAGTGTATAAACCCAATAATGTACCTTATCGGTTGAAGTATAGTTCTGAAAGGCTTACGGATCCGGTCTTTGGCTTGCCGCTTTGGTTTCGGGAAAATGTAAAAGGCGATACGCTTTGGGCGAGCAACAAGGAGCATTTGCTTGAAATCCGTAACTATGTGACTGCACGGCTGCGCGAAAGGCAGACTATGCGGGTTACGACCATGGTAGAAAAGCTTCCGCAATTTGTCAAAGCTGGCAAAAACCGGGAGGCAGTTTTGAAAGCCATTGATCGAATGTTGAAGAAGTAATAAGTAGGAGATAACCATGTAAAATCATCGCTATGGACACAGCTACGCCAATTTTTGCACCTGAGCTTTATATTCCGAATGGTGTGAGAGACGTCGATTTTTATATCAATGGCCTTGGTGCCGTGGAACTTCGGCGTTTCAGTAACGACGATGGAACGATCCATGTGTCGGAGCTTTCGATTAACGGCGCTATTTTTCATTTGCATGAGGAAACACGAAACCCGGCATTGTTCAGCCCCAAGCGTCACCAGGGATCAACAGTAACGATCGGGTTGTTCGTGGACGATGTGGATGCCTACATGACCAGGGCGGTCGCCGCAGGTGCAAAAGTGACCTCGCCTGCGCAGGATTATGACTACGGCTACCGGCAGGGCGATGTAGTTGATCCGTTTGGGCATGTGTGGATGTTTGAAAGCAGGATTTGAGAGATTTTTAACCCGAAATCTCCTGCCCGCTGTGTAACTTGCATAGGCAAAATCCAATCTTATCGTCCATGTTCAAGCAGCTTTTTGTCGCATTCCTGATCCTTTTTGCATTTTCCGCTAACGCCCAGCATGTGCTGGATTCACTGTTAGTAGACGGACATTACCGGGTATACGCTTATAATCCGTCCGTTACGGTGAAGCCTGGGGCCAGTCTGGTGTTTGTCATGCATGGATCTGGCGGGGAGCCGTTGGGTTTTGCGCGTCGGGGCGCGAAGCTGGAATCGCTTTCGGAGTCGGAGAATGTGTTGGTCGTTTATCCGGGCGGTTATAAAAGGTATTGGAACGAGTGCCGCAAGGCCTCTACGGCGGTCGCGAATGTGCAGAATCTGAACGAGGAAGCATTTTTTGATGCATTGATCGATCTTTTTGCTTCAAAATATAAAATCAATAAGAAGCAGGTTTTTGCGACCGGCTTTTCGGGTGGCGGGCATATGTCATACAAACTCGCACTCACAATGCCAGGGAAAATTCGGGCGGTTTCGGCGATCGTAGCCAACTTGCCTACCGATGAGAATATGGATTGTGCGCCGATGAATGTGCCTCTGCCGGTGATGATCACCAATGGAACGGCGGACCAGACCAATCCTTACAATGGAGGAGAGGTAACAACGCCGGGTGTGACGCTGGGAACGGTGCGGTCCACGGACCAGTCATTCCGGTACTGGGCAAAGCTGGACGGATATTCTGGTGAGCCGGTGAAATCCATCATGCCGGATGGCGATACTTCCAACAACATCACGGTGGAGAAGTACACTTACCAAAAGAAAGGCAAGCCGGAGGTGACTTTGCTAAAAGTAATCAACGGCAAACACGAGTTCGTGACGGATTTTGATATGTTCGAGGAGTCGTGGAAATTTTTTAAACGACAAATAGCCAAATAGTAGTCTCGAGGCCACTATTTGCCGCTTGCTGCAAAGTCGTCCGGGAGCTTTTTGAACCATAGATTTACCACCCGGCCATTCGACATTTTGATGCCGGTGATAGCGCCAGAAGCATTGCGGACAACCTCGATATTTTGCACAAACCACCAGGGCGCATTAAGCTTGTCTTTGCCCACGATTTTCAGATTGGCCTCCCCATGATGTACGTGGATGAGTTTCAATGCGTCGTCCTTTTTGGCAATGGTGTAAATGGTTTCGAGCTCGGGGCTGTAATACTGACCAATGAATTGGGCGGGATCAATGGCACCGGGTTCCTGTGTATTGACTCTTGTACCAGGATGCTCTCCGTTTTGTTTCAGGGTAATGCGGTTCACTTTGCCATCTTTTCCTTTGTGAAATACCACGGATGCCTCCACGACTTTGAGGAAGAACGTCGAGTCTGACGACGGAAATATCGCTGCCGATGGCTGGCCTGTACCCTGGGTGTAGTAGCTGCTGCCGTCGCGCCAGAATTTTAGTACAAATCCGGGGGCTTCATCCAACGAATAGGAGCCGGCATAGGCGCGGAAGAGGGTTGAATCAAAAGGGTAATCGCCGGATGCGGCTGGTTTGGGAGTTTCCGTGGCGGATTTGTTTTCTTTAATGAAAGAGGATAAATACAAATCGGCCATGTCCAGGTTCTTTTTGGCCGGGTTGAATTCCGCCTGGTTGCTCAGGACAATGAAACCATAATCTTCTTTTGGAAAATAGACCAGCGAAGAGCGGAAACCGGCATCGGCGCCGTCGTGGCCATAGTAGGCGAGGCCTTTGTAGTTGCCGTGAATTAGTCCTGATGCATAGGGGAGCGTGTCGCCTTTGGTAAGGCGGCCGCGTTCAAGCATTTGTTTCATGATCGCCGGGCTGCCTACTTGCGGGGTACGGAAGTTGTTGATCCACAGTGCGAGGTCGTTTATGGTCGTGAAAAGGCTCGTGGCGCCGACATTGCCGTAACTCAATATGCTTTTGCTGAACATAGTCGGTCCGACGGCGCCCGGCGTGTGGTGAAACGAGTATGCGCGACCTTTCACGATACCTTCCTGATTGTCAAAGAACTGCGTGTTCTTCATTCCCAGCGGCTTGAATACATTGCTTTCCATCCAATGAGCAAAAGGCTGTTTGGTAATGCGGCTGGCGACTTCGGCTAGTAAAGTATAGCCGGTATTGCAGTAGGTAAAAGTACTTCCGGGTTCGAAATTCAGTTCTTTCTGGCGGGTAACGAGGTTCATCACGTGCTGTTTGGTGATGACATCGTCGAGCTGCCAGCCTGCCATGGCCAGCAGGTTCCATTGGTCGCGGAGGCCGCTGGTGTGGTTGAGCAGGTGCCGGATGGTGATGGTTTTGCCGAAATCAGGTACTTCCGGAATGTGTTTGCGAATATCATCGTCGAGCGAAAGCTTGCCTTGTTCGGCCAGGAGTACAATGGCATAGGCAGTGAATTGTTTGGAGACTGACGCTACGTGAAAAATCGTTTCAGGGCCTATTTTAGCCCCGGTTTCCACATCCGACTCGCCGAATCCTTTGGCGTAGATCAGCTTGCCGCCATGCACTACACCCACAGCCGCCCCCGGCATTCCGGGCTTGTTCCATTCTGTAAATAATGAATCCGTTTTTGCGGCAATCCGGGACGATTGACATTGAGCCGATTGAATGCTCATAGTAAACAGCAAAGCGGGAATCAGGAGGCGTAATGATGCTTTCATACCGGCGATTATTGATTAGCGATCGAATGTGTCCTAAGATAAGACTTGTGGGCACAATAATGCGAATCGTTCGGTATGAAGGCTGCGATAAAATGATAAGTGGTAATACTAATGTTCGCGGTAATCGAAAGGTATTTCGAGATAATGCCGGACACTTACTGGTACGCCGTCCTTAATAGCTGGCTTCCATTTAGGCATGTATTGGATCAACGTCAATGCAGCCTGGTCGCAATTGTGTTGAAGGCTTTTAATTACCGAGGCCTCCTTTATTTCACCCGTTTCTGAAATAATGAATGACGTGTGTACTTTGCCGTTCACTTTCAGGCGCCGGACTGCCGGGGGAATTTCGAGGTATTTGTCAATGTATCGTTGAAGTGCGACTTGCCCGCCGGGGAACTGGGGCTGCGTATCCACATCGATAGGCACGAAGTCTTCGGGGACCATAATCAATTCTCCGTCAAAAGCATTGGGCATATCGTCATAGAACTCGCCTTTGGGGATGGATTGTTCTTCGATGATGATGTCGGTTGAGTCAATTGCTTTGTTTTTGGCAACATTGGGGGCCGGTTTCTCGCAAGTCAGCAATGCTGCGTGAAAAACGAAGGCAAGCGGAAGCAATAAATAACTCGTCATGGCTAGTATTCAATTTTTAATTCATAAATATAAAATAAAATTATATATAAAATTAAATAATTGAAATAAAGCTTATGGTTTCCGGTTAGCCGGTTTGCCGCAAGTAAGCCGGCGGGGTTTCTGCAGCCTCTTTGGGGAGGTATTCGAATTTCCCGCTTGCCCATTGCATTTCCCATTCTCCCGGCTCGCCATTCCGGATTTTTTGCAACTGCACACGCCAGCACGGATAGCCGACACCGGGCATTCCTTCTTCCAGCTGGCTCGCCATAGGGGTTATCTGCCAGCGTGACACACAAGCAAGGGTATTTACAGCACGCGGATTACAGCGGTGCAGAAATCCGGTAACCCGGCTTTGCTCGACAGCCAGTTGCAGCCGCCGCGATTCCGTAAAGGTAATTTCGCGAAGTTCCCCGACGACCGCCGCTAGCGATTCACATTTCAAAGCTTCCTCTACTGCCCAGATTACATCTTTCTCTTTGCTGAGGTCAATGAAAATCACGCGGTGCGGTTCCACGCCAAATGCTTTCAATGCTGTCGCGAATACAATAGGACGTATACCGATCCACAGGCATATGCCATATTCGCCCATCAGTTTCCCCAGCAACGCTGCCATAAAACCGGTCGTAGCTGCGGCACTTTCGGGGTTGTTACTGATAAATTCATGCACAGCCCCGGTTGGAAACGTATGATTGGGGAAGGAGGTATCCATCACTCCTAACCCGAAATCGATCTTCCTGGCCCCGGCGGGCGTGCGAAATCCCTGTAATGCAAGAATATCTTCTTGCAACCTGTTAAACATACCGTTTTTCAGGAGCGGGAGAGCCATAAGGAACGTTTGAGTTACTTATTGATATTTTGAATATCAATAATTTGATTTCAAAAATAACTTATATGGGCGAAAAGCACAAGAGAAATAGCGGAATGAAGGGCGTTATTTGAGCAAAAACTCTTCGACCCAGTTGGGTAGCGTTTCGCTTATTTGTGTAACAGTTTGTCCGCTTTCGACTTCGAGGATCAACTCCGGAGATTGCTGTGAATTATCCCAGACAAAAGCTCGAAATGTGGTTTTGACAGCAGGTTTCAGGAGTTGCAGTGAGGCCTTGTACCGTTTGCGTATTTTTTCTTCCAATACATCGTGCCCGCCTTGCCCAACACGTTGCAAAACCCTGGCAACATTGATATCCGCCGATTGTGTACAGACAAAGTATAAGTATACCTTGTATCCGTTTCTGATTGCGTATTGTAACATGTCCAGTTTTGATGGATGGGACATGACCGTTTCAAAAGTCAGTTTCTTGCCTCTTTCGATCAGCTTAATACGAAGGAAGTCGGCGATCAGCGCGGCTTCATAGGAATAAGTACGTCCTTGTGTGTTTGAATCGATTATCGAATTATCAGCACCTGAATAAGTCAGGTTCAGTTCGAAGCCGCTTTGCCGCGCTGTTTGCAGAATGGAGTGGTTGTTTTGAAAGTGTGCAAATTCGTACTCCTGTAAATCTGTTAGCCCAAAGGGCGTCAGCTCAATCTTTTTAGTATTAATCAGTTGAACTTCCAGATCATCCGCATTAACATAATAGCCAATGTCGAACTTCTCCGCTATTTGTCTGAAAATGGTAGTTTTACCAGAGCCATTTGGGCCGGCAAAAACTCGCAGCCGTCGTCCTTTAAGATAGCTGGAATTTGACACCGGGTTGGATTTTTCGAGGTAGCTTCTCGATTTTGGACACCTTGATTTGATTGCCTTTCGGATCTTCACGTACGATCCAGCCGTCTTTAACAAAAGTTACAGACAAATTATGGGCCTTAGCATTGGTGATTGCCTTTGATGTAGCTATTTTAGCCAGGTCACGCAATTCGTTATAATGCTTGGGAGTTTCCTCGATGTAGCTCAGATATTTTGTTTTGACCTGTTTCATATTCATCGAAATTAGGGATAAATATCGAAATTAGCAACCCGTGTACACTCCTGCAACCACATCTTACGTCCTTGTGTCACACATTGAAAATCCCGTTTCCCATGAAGAAATTCCTTGCCCTGGCGGCTATTGCATTGGCTTGTTCCGAAAAGAAGGTTGATAAACGTAACGACTGTGTACCGGTGGAGCAGGTGACGGTTTCGCCGGATTGTTATGCGGGTACCACCGGGCTTTTGCTGACAGCCGATACGCCTTCTTCCATAGCCCTCGATTGGGTATTGGCGCCGTTGAAGGATACGTCGGGGGCGCAGACGTACGTGCCTTATTATGCGAGCACGACGTCGAATCAGCTGGTGGTGCCAGATAGTATTGTGCGGAAATACCCGAAAATAGGGGTCATGTTTGTGGGGGCTTACGGATGCCCGTCGGATATGTATTTCAGCTTTGTCCGCAGGACGGACGGCGATTCGTGCATACGCTGGTATTTGCAGGAGCGCTTCTTGAAGGACGGTTAATAAAAAAGCCGGGCATCGTAGTTGACCCCGGCTTTCGAAATGCTTTGCATGGCCTATTGCGCCCGCACGTCGATCATCCAGTCGATCCCGTACTTGTCTTTGAATGCGCCGAAAATGTCGCCCCATACCTGCTTCTCCATCGGTACGGTGATGGTAATGGCGCCTTCGCTGAGCTGTTCAAACTTTTTGCGGAGATTGGCCTCATCAAAACCGCTGAGTGAGAGCTGGATCTTGTCGCCGGCCAACGGACCTGGTTGCGGACTGTCGCTGGCCATGAAATCGACCTCCCCGCCCATGAGCGACGCGTGCATGATATGGTCGCGAATAGCGACCGGGCAGCTGTTATCTACTTGTCCGAAAGTCATCATATTCAGCTCGCCGCCGAAAATGCCTTTATAAAACTCCATCGCTTCGCGGCAGTTGCCTTCGAACATCAGATACGGGTGTAAAACGGCTTTTTCCATTGTGCTTAGTAATTATGGTGGTTGTATCAGTGTAACAATCACAAAATTAATTGACCCCTGACAATGATTGCGGGTGCCAACAGGACAATGAAAGGGGGACAATGCGACATGACCCGGATCTTACAGTTTTCTTAACTTGATATTGCGGTACCAAACCGTACTACCCCAATCCTGCAAGCCAATACGACCGTTGTAATTGCCCTTGGAGATGGGCGCGGCTTTCAGCCCGCTGTTGGCGATGCGCTGTTTCCAGTCGGTGCCGTTGAGATCGTGCTCCTGTACCATAAATTCGTTTTGGTACACGGTCAGTTTGCCTTTTTTGACAATGAAATGGATCTTGTTCCATTCTCCCTGCGGATTTCCTTCGCGCAGGCGGGCATTTGCGACGCCGAAAAAGTCACTCGCGCGGTGCGTGTTTTCTTTGGCTCCTTCATAAATTTTATCGTCGATCACCTGTAATTCCAGCCCGGTATCGTGCATGTTTTTATAGGTGGGAGATTCCTGCACAAAAAAGAAAATGCCGCTGTTGGCGTATTTACTCACTTTCCATTCGGCTTTAAATTCGAAATCGCCATTTACGACTTCATCGATCACGATGTCGCCGCCGTTTTTGGCCTTGTTGCCTGCCCTTTCGGGGACATTCAGTTTAATGGCACCATCCTCGATCAACCATGCAGAGCCCGGGGCCTTGCCATTGTAAGCGTGCCAGCCTTTCAGGTCTTTGCCGTCAAACAGCAATTTCCAGCCTTCTTTTTTCTCGGAGGCCGTGAGGGTGTTGAGTGCCTGGGAGTAGGTATTAAGGGAAAGCAACGCAGCGAATGCGGTAACGAAAAAACGGGTCATAGGGGCAGATTTAAGTGTTTTTGATTGATTTGAGTCTTGCAAAATACTGATAAATTTTCATGAAATTACCTTATTTTTGAGCATCCTAACCGACCTCTTAACTATGCGGCCTTATCTTTTCGGACAAAAATGGCTGCTGGGTTTCGCCCTTGCACTGGTTTACATTCCCCTCCGAACATACATCAACGTCCCTCAGCAATATTGGCACACCATCCCGCGCAACCTACCGCTGTTCGGGTTGGAAATCGTGATCAGCACGATTTTCTACACAGCCTGGATTTACCTGATGGATTGGTTCCTGAGAAAACAGGCCTCGCTCACCGGTACCGACAAGTCGCCTGCATTCAGTATCCGCGACCAGCTTGTTACCCTCATTCCCGCCGTATTGCTGGCATTTTTGTTCAATATGATCCTGGTGCGTACCTGGGGGCTGATGAGCCAACTGTGGAACCCGCTGCCCCGGCCCTCGTTGTCGGACTTCCGCGTGCGTGACCTCATGCATACGCGCTGGCGTGCGGGGCAGGCGCTCACGATCCTGGCACTTATCGCCGCCTATTATCTCTGCGTGAGTAATCAGGTGCAGGAAAAGATGAAGAAGTTGCTGGTCGATTCCGAGCGGCTTGAAAAGGAGAATATGCACGCGCGTTTTCTGGCATTGAAAAACCAGGTTAGTCCGCATTTTTTGTTCAATAACCTCAGTGTGTTGTCGTCGTTGGTGGAGTCGCGGCCGGAGCAATCGGGGGAGTTTATACAGGAGCTGTCGTCGGCGTACCGCTACATTCTGGAACAATCGGAGCTGGACAAGATTAGTTTAAAGGAGGAAATGAAGTTTCTGGATACCTATATGTACCTGCTGCGGACGCGTTTCAAAGAGAAAGTCGTGCTCGACTCCGCCCTTACGCCTGCCGACGAGGAGCGGTATTCCATTATTCCGCTGACCTTGCAGTTACTGGTAGAGAACGCGGTGAAGCATAATACCATGTCGCTGGCTAATCCATTGGTAATCAGTATAAAAATTGTGGACCAAATGCTGATTGTTAGCAATCCTTTGCAACTGAGGCAACAAGACCAGCCTACTACGCGTCTTGGGTTAAAAAACATTATCAGCCGCTATAAACTGTTGCAGGATAAGGATGTGGTGATCGACAAAACGGCCACTCATTTTACCGTCAAAATACCATTGCTATCATGAACGTACTGATTGTCGAGGACGAGGAACTGAGTGCCGAACGCCTGCAAAATCTGATCCGCAATATCGATCCATCCATCCGCGTGCTGGGCATCATTCCGTCGGTTTTTGAAACTATTGCTTATTTACAAAACAAGGCTAATACGCAGCCCGATCTCATATTTCTCGACATTCACCTCGAAGACGACAACGGTTTCAAAATCCTCGAAAGCCAGGGGCTTATGATCCCGGTTATTTTCACAACGGCATTCGACGATTACCTTCTCCGCGCATTCAAGGTGCATAGCATCGATTACCTGCTGAAACCCATTAATCCGCTTGAATTGCAGGCCTCACTGAACAAGTTCAGGAAGATCAGGTCCAATGGCGGCCAGTCTGTGGAAGAGATTATGCATGCGCAGGAGAAATACAAGGACCGTTTCCTGGTCAGTGCCGGTACGCGGATGTTTACATTCAAAACCTCTGAAATCGCCTATTTCACGATCGAGGAACGGGCTACATTTCTCAGGCTGTACGATGGACGGCATTTTGCGGTGGAATACAGTTTGGAGAAGCTTTCACAAATGCTCGACCCCGCCGAGTTTTTTCGCATTAACCGTACTATGCTGTTATCGCTCCATGCAATCCGTGAAATGCACGCAATGTCGGCCGGAAAGCTGAAAATCGATTTAAATCCGGCAGCTGCACAGGAAACTTATGTGAGTTCCGAGCGCATGACCGAGTTCAAAAATTGGCTGGGGAAATAACCTGGCGTTTACTTCCGCACTTAAAATTGCCGTTTCAGCGCTGGAAAACGGGCGTTCCGCGATTTGCATTTTCATTCCAGGTACGGCTTGACCAAATTGGGTACAAACAGCAGGAGGTTTGTGTTATGTCAGTAATTCAATTTAATGCCCACAAGAAGTACCATGTGCTTCAAAGTAAAACCCGTGTTTGGGAAACCCACAATGATCTGACCCCGCATTATCGCATCCTATTTATCCGCAGCGGGGAGGGGCATTTCAGTCTCGACGGGAAATTACATGATTATGCCGAGCGCGGCGTCATTTTGCTCTGTCCCGGACAGCATCCGATCTTTCAGGAAGACAGCAGTGCAGAGATTTTCATCATCGCATTCGATACCTGGCTTTCCGAGGATTTTTTGCAGAAAAAGGAGTTCAGTCCTGATTTTGCCGACATTTACAAACAAGCCGAGCACCTTTGTGACGGCGTGCGCCTTACCCAGGGCAGACCTCTGCAAAACGAGCGCGACGCCCAGACCATCACCTACCTGATCAACCAGATCCTTTTCGAAATCACTCAACAACCCACGTCGCACAACAAGCTCATTCGCGGAAGCATCGACCTGATTGTCACCATTCTCGCACGGAATAATTTTGAAAGTAAAAAGGTGGAGGAAGCTACTTCGCGGCAACGAATGGCAGGGGCTATTATCGATTACCTGCGGCAGGAATTACATCAGAACAAGAACATCCGCGTGCCCGAGTTGCTCATGCGCTTCAATATATCGGAGGATGTAGCCAATCTTTGTGTACTCAATCAGACAGGCATGTCGTTGCGCAACTTCATTTTTAAATACAAGGCCGATCTCTTCAAAAGCAGGATGCTCAAAATTGACATTTCGGAACTCACCGGCTATTTGCAATCGGGTGGCCAGCAAGCGCCGCATTTGTCCATTTAAAGCCTCGTTCGCAACGGTAAACGGGAGGCCTTGTACCAATGACTTATTTTACGGAAGTATATGTCCCGTCGATTTTCGGGTAAAAATCCCGACCTTCGTGCGTTCGATAACACACATACTTCCAGAAGTTTACGTATGAGGCGATTCTCCATCCTGCTTATTCTTTTTGCACTCGTTACCAGACCAGTTGCCGCGCAGCCGGAAGCGCCGCAGACCTCATTGAACCATTATATTGAATTTTTGAGCCAGTCGTCGGAACAGGTTATTCGCCGGTTCAAAATGCTCCGTGACTATCAGGACGACGTGACCCGTTATCGTAAAAAGCCTGATTATGGCTTGCGTTTGCCGTCCTCGGGGCCATTGGAAGAGTATTATTACAAAAAGGCAATACATGGTTTGGGTATCAACGCCGGTAAGCGGGAGCAACTGAATGCGGGCATGGAAAACGTATGGAAAGTGCTTAACAAGCTGGATGAAACCTGCAAGACGCTGGAAACTTATGTGCGGCTGAAAGATTACGAACGCGATAACCTGAAAAAATCCGATGCACTGATTGCGGAAATACAGTCCCTTTTTGAACGCTATGCACACGATAAAAATGCATTGTACACGCAAATCAGGCAGGTTTATACAAGTACTCAGAATCGGCCGGCCACCGATCCCTATATTATAACAGAGAAAGCCATGGGCGAGGTAATTGCCGCTCAGCAGCGCCTGCTGGATGCATTGCCCTATTATTTGAATGAAGAAAGCAAAGCCGAATGGCCGGTAGCGCTCGTGCGGCAGAGTATGCTGGACGATGAAAAGGCGCTGTCGACGATTGGTAATACAGCTTCGCAGTTGGAGTATCCGGCGTCGGATATGGTCGGGACTTTCAAATCGGCATTGGCTTCGATGCAGGACATTAAACGGAGGGCACTGGACGACCATAATTTCGCGGCGCAGCAGTCGGCGCAGCACGGGAATGCGGTGTATCTGTCGTTGGTGGAGCAGTTTAACCACGATATGCTGGAATTTTACAAGGCGTTTGTCGGGTATAGCAAGCCGGGGCATTTGTTACTGAATTGTCCGTTTTTCAGCCCGGTCATGAAGGCGGAAGGCTCGGGTGATGTAGCTTCTGCCGGCAAAAGTACCCCGCCGTTCCAGGACAAAGCTTTCCAGCCATTGAATGTAAAAAAGGCGACTACTCCGGCGAGTGCGACGGTTGTTAAGGCTTTAAATCAATATGTGGACTGGATCAACGAGTCGCTGCGGCAAATGCATTTGCTGCAAATGATCGTCCGCAACTACCAGAGCTCGGCGGAATACTATCGTGACCCGGCAAAGGCACAGAAACGCGCCAATCTCAGCTATTCGCACGAAGATTTTAAGCTGCCATCTTCCGAATATTCCTTGCTGCTGAACGCCAGTTCGGCCATTCCGGAGCCTTACCAAAAATCGGTGACAGGCCAGGCTGAGGTTTTGATGCATGTTTTACAGGAAATGGACGGCCTGAGCATCGAACTGATCCGTTATACTTCGGAAAAACAATACCTGCAAGATCAGCTCAAACGCTCCGACGCCATTCTCGACCGTTATCTGGTCCTTTTCGATATTCTGGATCAAAAGAAAGAGCAACTCTACAACGACATCCGCCGCATTCACGAAAGTTATCCTAATGCTACACCGACCAGCTCGTGGTACATCGCTGGCAGCGCCATGCTGAAAACCATGGACAATGGCCACGACGTCATGTTCGGAATGCGGGACTATCTGAAAGGCAAGGCTTCTGAGCTCCCGGCAACCGATCGGCTGGAAGCCGACAGTCGTCAGTTAATAGCCGATGAGTACAAAAATATGAAGGGATTGCAACGGTACGGTCGCAGCAACGGTTTGTGTCCCTACACACCCTACGAGGATCTGGGAGCCAATGCGGGAAAGTTTGCCGAGAGTGTGCGGAAATACAAGCCGGCCACATCAGCTTATGCGGCGCATCCGTATGAGTCGTTTTACTACTTCTATAACAATGAGCTGGTTTACGAATACAATAACTTCATTGAACTGTCGAAAGCCGGGTTATTGAAGACGATTAATCAGCCGGATGTTTTTGCATTCCGGCGAGCTACTACCCGGAAACCGGTTGCTCCACCGGCGAAACCGGAAGAGCCGAAAGTCGAAAAGCCCCAAGTGGAGAAGCCGGTTGAGACCACAGCGCAGGTTCAAACGAACAATGGCGAGATATCCACTGCGCCTAAGCCTCCTGCGCGCAAGGACACGCGCCCGCTCGCGAACGAGGGCGCACCCGCTGCGCCGGAGAAGCGTGATACCGTATACGTGGAGCGCCTACGTGTGGATACGGTGTACGTGGACCGTAATGTGCAGCTGCAAAACATCACCCGCTCGCTCGACGGCTTTGCGCCGAACAATATGGTACTGCTGCTGGACGTATCGTCGTCGATGAACTCGCCTTACAAATTGCCGTTGCTGAAACGCTCCATTAAGTCGCTGCTGACGCTCGTGCGGCCCGAGGATATGATTTCCATCGTGCTTTACTCCGGCAAGGCGAGGGTGGTGTTGAAACCGACTTCGGGTGCCAAAGCTTCCGAAATTTCGAGGATGATCGACCTGCTGCAATCCGACGGCGATACAGACGGGAACGAGGGCATTAAACTTGCCTACAAAACGGCCAACAAACAATATATCCGGGCAGGTAATAACCGCATTGTACTTGCTACGGATGGCGAGTTTCCCATCAGCGAGGAGGTCGTGGATATGATCCGCCAAAATGCCCGCCAGGATGTGTATTTCAGCGTTTTTACCTTCGGGCGTAACGAGCATACCGGCCAGAAACTCAAAAAATTGAGTGAACTAGGTATGGGCTCCTACGCCCACGTAACCGACGCCAGCGCCGACCTGCAACTGATTCTGGAAGCCCAGGCGAAGAAGCAGGTTGGGAAATAAGGCTATGGAGCCGTCAGAGATCGGTGTAGTGCTTCACAAAGCTGATCCAATCCGCCCCGAAAGGAACGATAAGGTAGTTCCCTTCCGGCGTCACGAGGAGCTTGGTCGGGTAACCGGCCACTTTGTAAGTTTTTTCGATTTGATTGTCCGACATGGCAACGGGGAACGAAAATTTTTTTTCGGCCATGTAATCCGTTACTTTTTCCTCGGTATCTCGGCAGGCGATGGTCAGAAAAGTGATTTTATCGGCGTTGGTTTTGACGGTCGAATCAAAGAATTTCTGCATATCGGGGTGCTCTGCCCGGCACGGTCCGCACCATGTTCCCCAAAAATCGACTAACAGCCATTTGCCTGCTCCGGCTTTGCTCGAAAATTTCGATTTGTCAAGCATCGATAACGAAATAGGAGGGGCCGCTTTGGCATGCTGATTTACGTTTTGCATCCAGTATTTTCCAAAATTTGCTTCGCTGCCTTTTACTTTAACATAAGCTGTTTTAAGTCGTTCTTTATATTCCGGCTGCTGTAATGTGATTTGCAGCAAAATGGAAAGCACGTCATTCTGATTTGTAGCCTGGTCGGTCAGAAATGTAAGATATTCCTCGCGGAATGAGCCTTTTTCTTTTTCCAGTATAAAATGCATATCATAGAAATACGCTGACATATGATTAACATCGGCCAGGTCGGGACTGTAATCGAATGCTTTTTTGAGATATTCTTTCTTGCTGTTAAAATCAGTTTCCTTTTCCGACTGGATATAATTGGAATAGGCATAAAGGTATCTGTACCATGCCCGCTCCTCTGACTTAAACCGGTCAGGATTTTCTAAGGCTGGTATCTGCCCTTTTTCAAGATAATTGTATAAAACCCGGAAAAGCTTTTCGGATAACGGTTTCAATTCGGGTATGGAATTGATCTTTCCATAAATCATCAATCCATATCGCCCGGCGCGGTTGGAATAGATATCGGAATCCGACAATTCTTCTTGAATGAATTGGTTCGTGAGACGGGCCAACTGGGCATTGTTTCCTGCGGCATCTTCAATTTTTGAATACAGATAAAGCGTGTTAAATGTTTGAGTCAGCACCTTGCTGCTATCCTCCATGATCTTGATCAGTAGGTTTTTATTAAAATCGTGTTTCCGTTGGTGTTCTTTGACTACCGCACTGTCGGTTTCCGGAAGAAACGAGCGGTCTACCACGATTTGAGCGTAGAAATTGTGCATCAGACTTTGCATCGACTGGATCGCTTTTTTATTCGAGGCTAATTTCTGAATGCAGAATAACGCTGAGTCTTCATTCAGGTCGATTTGGGTAAACTTGTTGAAATTGGTAAAGTAATCAATGGGTGTACGGGAAGGTGCCGCTTGCGACATGACTTTCGGAGCCAGGAAATAGGTGGTTATTAAAATCAATGTAAATATTTTAACACCGGAGTTTTTCATAGCGCCAGCAAGTTTTAAATGTAGGATTTCTTGAGAACAAGCATTTAATCAAGTTACGCTATTGATTGGCGAATTGTTGTCGTTCCATTAATTATTTGTATTAATCGAACTGCCATCCACAAGCAGGCGCGGCCGGTTGTGTAACAGGGTAAGAAATCCTTAAGGAGATTTTCTTTATTGGTATACCTAAAATTAATCCTTCACCCTAACGACTGCTCCGATGAATACCAAGCCGCTCAGTAAGGATTTTTATTCCTTTATTATTTTCTTTCTGTCAATTCTGATCATTATTTCGGTGATCCAGTCCGTGGCGTTGCTGGTTATTGGGTCTGCGTTGATGGGCCTGGAATCATTCAATACCTGGATTTGGCTGGCCCTTGGGGTGATCGCGGTAACCAATGGGGCGGCGATTCGCTACCTTCGGCATAATGGTTACCGGCTGGCTGCGGTCGCGTGCCTGGTTTCGGTTCTGGCTGTGTTTTTCCATTATGCATTGATCCTGAACCGCGAACTGCGGGTGTTCTATCAGGAACATTACCATGCCGTGGCTTTCACTCTTTTCGGAACGGCTGCGCTTTGGGGGTTAAGCCTGATATTTACAAAAGCAGGCGAGAAGCGATGGTTGCGGCTGGGCGGTATCCTGACGGTATTCGTCTCGCTTTTGCAGGCGGTTATATTCTTTCTCTACTTTCAGGTAGGTGAAGGTAGTACCAAATTACTGCTCGACAAGGCTAGCAGGTGGGTTGCGCTTTTCGGCATTCTCGCGCCGGTTTGCTTTGTTGTCCATTTTCGCCAGGAAGACAAGCGATTGACGGTTAGCGATAACAAGCCCGCCCAAACCCTTCCCGCATTGATAAAGCTGGCGGCATTCCTCGGGCTGCTGTTTTTGGGGTTTAACTTTTCGGTGGAAGCATTTAGGTATAGTATGCCGTACAAACCTTCGGCTACCGAATTGCGCCACTCGAAGGCCATGGAATCCTATCATTTTGTAGATAAAAGCGGGGACTCGCTCGGGTATCGCCTACTCAAACCGCTCGATTATGATTCGGCCAAGCGATATCCGCTGATCGTGTGCCTGCATCACGGTGGTGCGCATGGCAGGGACAACATCCGGCAACTGTCGGCGGATCCTGCCCCTTTTCTGATGGAAGAGGGTAACAGAACCCGGTATCCTGCCTTCATTTTTATGCCGCAATGCCCTCAGGGAATGGGTTTCAGTGGCGCTTATGGTAACGCAAGTGTGGATTCGCTGGTCTTCCGGACGATCAGGCAGCTGCAAGGCCGCCTGCCGATTGACAATAAACGCATTTGCGTCCTCGGTGTTTCCGGAGGTGGTTATGGGTCGTGGCACTTTATCAGCGCTCATCCCGAAATGTTCGCAGCGGCAGTGCCTATTTGTGGAGGAGGCGAACCGAAATATGCTCCGAAGCTTGTGAATGTGCCGATTTGGGCCTTTCACGGCGCCCGCGACAAGCTGGCGCCGGTATCGCATTCACGCGATATGATCGCTGCGATCCGCAAAGCCGGCGGTAACCCGAAGTACACGGAATACGAGTTTGCCGGCCATGGGATCTGGGATAATGTGCGTAAGGAGGGAATCATGGAATGGATGTTTGCACAGCACAAAGAATAGTCAGGCGAGCGCGTGGATTAATTTCGCATCGATAATGTAGGCCTCGCGCCTGACGTGCGCATTCCCGCGTGCGAGAACGATTGGATCGTTTTTGTACAACGGTACTACACCAAAAGGGAAACCAGGGAAGTAGCGGAGGGGATTTCAATAGAAAAAGGCCGATCCGAACATTCGGACCGGCCTTTCGTCATTACAACTGTACATTATGCGCCTTGTTGCGCAGGGAAGTTGATCATCCAGTTTACGCCGTACTTATCCCGGAAAGCACCGAAATAATCGCCCCAGAACTGGTCTTCCATCGGCATTTCGATGGTACCGCCTGCCGACAGGCCATTGAAGTACTCATCGGCCTGCGCGCGGCTGTCGGTGAAGATAGAAACATAGTTGTTATTACCTACGGCAAGGGTATGGCCCATGGAAGGCATGATGTCGGACGCCATCAGCAACTCATCACCCACTGGCAATGCGATATGCATGATCCGGTTTCGCTCATTTTCTGGCAGATTTTCAGTTCCCGGGGCGCCGTCCATTCTGTGAACACCCTGGAATTCGCCGCCGAAAACGGATTTGTAAAAATTGAATGCCTCTTCCGCAGTTCCGTCGAAGTTGAGGTAAGGATTGATTTTGGGCATAGCTAAAAGATTTAAAAGGTGATTGGACTTGATTTTAGATTGTTGACTGATGCAAAAGTATGGACTTGCACCGTCATGCATGCTCCCTAAAAAGGACATTCGCAGGGGGCGGGTGCGACAAATTGAAGCCCTTTTTTCGAGACTTCAAAATTAACAAATAAATATTGCGCAAGTAAATACTTGCATATATATTTGCAAGCAAATACTTGCATGTTATGAGAGCACGAAGAGATGTATACCAGGCCATTGCCGATCCGACGCGCAGAGCGATTATCGGTATGCTGGCCGAGCAACCCCAGAATGTAAATGCCATTGCCGAGCAGTTTGATGTGACGCGTCAGGCGATTTCGCTGCATGTCAAAATCCTGAGCGATTGCGGGCTGATCTTTATCCGGAAAGAAGGCCGGGACCACATTTGCGAAGCACGGCTCGACAGCCTGAGCGAGGTGTCTGTCTGGCTGGATCAGTACAAAAAGCATTGGGAAAGTAAACTGGATTCATTGGAAAGCTATTTGGAACAACTAAAAAAAGAGCGATATGGAAAATGAAAAAAGCAGCACGCACGACCGTGAACTGATCATTACCCGTAAACTGAATGCACCGGTAGAACTGGTGTGGGAGGTGTGGACCCAGCCGGAGCATATTGCCAAATGGTGGGGGCCAAATGGTTTCACGAACACGATCACGACAATGGACCTCGTGCCGGGCGGTGTTTGGGAACTAGTGATGCACGGTCCCGATGGAAAAGATTACCAGAACAGGAGTATATTCAAGGAAGTTATCCCCTTAAAAAGGATTGTATACCAGCATTTTGCACCCAACTTCGTAACCACGGTAGAGTTTGAAGCACAGGGCGATGAAACGTTTCTGCGCTGGCACATGCTTTTTGAATCGGCAGAGCAGTTGATCCGCATCGTGAAATCGAACAATGCGGCCGAAGGTTTGAAACAGAATGTCGAAAAGCTCTCGGTGTATCTGGAAGGCAGGAAGGCCGTCAGGCAGTCATGAAAGCGCTGGTCGTTGCATTGCTCGGCGCAATGCTGAATTTATCCGTTCAAGCACAGCAAACTCGTATGGAACAAGCTAAAACAACCGGTTATGCGCCCGTGAACGGGCTGAAAATGTATTATGAGATCTATGGGGAAGGTAATATCCCGCTGGTACTCATTCATGGCGGCGGTTCGACGATCGAAACGACTTTTGGCAACATCCTGCCCAAGCTGGCGGCTTTCAGCAAAATCATCGCCGTGGAATTGCAAGCGCATGGCCGCACCAGCGACCGCGACGCGCCCGAGTCGTTTCAACAGGATGCCGACGACGTGGCCGCATTGCTCCGGCATTTGAAAGTGGAGAAGGCCAATGTCCTTGGTTTCAGCGACGGGGGCTGTACCACCATGCAGCTCGCCGGCCGCCATCCGGAACTGATTGGCAAGATCATCGTCGTAGCTTCCAACTACACCCGCGCCGGAATGATCGACGGTTTTTTTGAAATGATGGACAATGCTTCGCTCGATAATATGCCTGGGCCGTTGAAAGAGTATTACCTCAAAGTCAATCCGGATCCCAAGGGTTTGCAAACGATGTTCAACAAAGACCGCGAACGCCGCCGAACCTTTGCCGATTGGCCCCAAAGCGACCTCAAGCGCATACAAGCACCCGCGTTGATCATGACTGGCGACAAAGATGTGATTAAAACCGAGCACATTGTTGAAATCTCCAAGCTGATTCCGAAGGCGGAACTGGTAGTACTGCCGGGAGTGCATGGTGCATTGCTCGGCGAGATTTGCACCGCGAAAGCCGGTAGCAGGCAGCCTGAGATCACAGCGACACTCGTGCAGGAGTTTTTGGGAGAAAACTAGTCCAATCGCTTGGTGTCAATTTCTCCGCATGTGTGGTAAGTGTGGTTTGGACTTGAATTAGCAACCAGAAACAACTATGCCAATTAGAATAAAAAAGGAGAGGTATTTGCCTCTCCATGATCGTCTTTCCGTACCAATTCATTTCCAATTACCGTCAGGAGATTTCTTTGACTCTTTCAAAGAAAAACAGTAGCTCTTTGAATGAGCAAAAGGTATCGGCAATGTGCGGATCATAGCCGAGTTCCTTTTGCGCTAACATAAAACCAGTATAAATCGTCCAAAGGTCCTGTGTCCACGATACCGGATCGCTAACATTCAACAACGCTTTCACTTCGCGGCCGTAGGCCATACAAACCGGATCTTCCGAGCCGGCAGGGGTTAGTAGTGTGTTCATACTTATTGCGTTTAAAGGTGTTGATAAAAGCCCTGTCTTAGGCGCCTTTATGCACGCAATCCGCATCCGGGGACTTTCGTCGTTCCCGCACCATAACAGGGCATTTCTTGCAAGCTTTTTCATAATTAATCATATGCGTTTTTAAAAGGTACACGCATATTCGCGAGAATTAAGTGCTCGCACAAGTCAGAAAGCGCATGACTTTTCAACCGGCGGCGGGCTGATTATCGCACGTTCGTCTCTTATTTACCAACCGGCAGAATGGTTTTTGTGCGGGACTCATGTGCTTTGCTACAAATCCAGAATGTAATCATGCCGCACGACATCACCTTCGGCTATTTCCCGGAAAAAGCGGAATTGCTGCTTGGTGAGCACGTTAATGGAAGCTTGATTTTCCGGTTCTACCAGCGCGAGGAGTGATTCGATATTGCCGCATTCGCGTGCATAGGCGATGAGCCGACCGGTGATTTCAGATGCGTAGCCTTTCCCCCAGAATTCGGGTAGCAATGCGTAGCCAATCTCCGTGAAACCGTCCTCGAAGGGGACTATTTTGCCTAAACCAATATACAAATCGCTGGCTTGTTCGTAAACAGCGACAAAACCCATGTCGCTTTGCTGGCCGTCGGCACGAAGTGATCTTTCAAACCTATTGCGGGCGCCTTCTGCGTCGAGCGCAGTGCCACTGATGTATAGCATTACATCTTGCTGCGAGACAAGTCGGAAATAGTCTTCGAAATGGTCGCGGGTGAATTTTTCGTAGCGTAAACGTTCTGAATAAAACTGCATTGTGAAGCGTAGAAAGGTATTTTTAATGGGTACATGGCGTGGGGCTGACGAGTTGGGTGTCGTAGCCCTGTCACCTATTTTAACAAAAAGTTGACAGAAAGAATTTGATCACTTGCGGGATTTTTACATTTGTTGACAATTTTTTTTGTCATTTACTGGTCTTTGAGGACTCCATAATTGAGCACGCTGCCGTAGCGCTAACCAAATGTATAGCGAGTTGGATGGATGGTAGGAGCGTTGTTTTTGTTTACTAAATGAGGTTTACTAGTGGCTTCATGAATTCAAAAAGCAAAACAGATCATGGAAAACCGAGGCATTGTCAGAAATATAATCAGCATCAAAACACCGCCTGCCCAACCTGGGTTTCTGGGACCCGACCATACGGCGAGGGCGGTGATTTATAACGAGTTCAGGCATAGCGATCCGTTTATCCTGTTGATGGACGATTTTCTGGACAAGAAAGACGACGAGCCCGTAGGAGGGCCACATCCGCACGCGGGCTTTGAAACCGTTTCATTGCTGCTGGAAGGCGAAATCGGCGACGAAGCGCATACGATGAAGCAAGGCGATTTTCAGATGATGACTGCCGGCAGCGGCATTGTACATACGGAGACGATCGAAGGAAAATCGAGAATGCGTTTGCTGCAGATGTGGTTGAATTTGCCAAAAGCGGATCGTTGGACAGCACCGAGGGTGCAGGATATCGCATTGGCGAATGCACCGGCGATTGAACGGAATGGGGTGAAAACTGTTTTATACAGCGGATCGTTTGCAGGCCTGGACTCACCAGTAAAGAATTATGTTCCGCTCATTGTAGCCGACATCCGGCTGAAACCAGGCGCAAAGCTTGCGGAATCGTTGCCAGCCACCTATAATGCATTTTTGTATGTCATTGAAGGCAATGTAGAGGTAGGGGATGAGCGAAGTGATTTGGACGTCAATCAGATAGGATGGCTGAGCCGCGGTGTGATTGGAGAGGCAAGCGAGTTGGTCGTCGTCGCGGGCAGCGAGGGTGCGCGTGTGGTGTTGTACGCGGGCGAGCCGCAGTACGACCAGATCGTGTCGTACGGTCCGTTCATCTCGGACCATCAGGAGGAAATCAAGGCGCTTTACAGTGATTTCCGCCATGGGAAAATGAGGCATGTTTCCACTTTGCCTGAGGAGCAGCGCTTTAACTATTAATCAAAATTCCTTACGCTTTAACGGGCGGCTAATCTTTCTTAATTTGGGGCTCATTCAAACCTGAGCTGCAATGAAAAGAGAAAGATTGGCCGCCTTTTTGCTGGTAATTCTGTTCGTACCCGTTTTTGCATTCGGGCAATCGCCGCTGAAAGGATCGGTAGAGCGCATTAAAGTACACGGCAAATCACTGGAGGGCAACCTGGAAGGTAATCCTGCCGACCCCGATGTTTCGGTATACTTGCCGCCGAGCTACAAAAAAGAGCCGAAACGTCGGTTCTCGGTGGTATATCTGCTGCATGGCTTCACCGATACCGACGCGCAGTGGTATGGGTTTGTAAAGCATTGGATCAACCTGCCGGTGATTGTCGATAAGGTATTTACATCCGGTCAGGCGCACGAAATGATCATCGTCACACCGAACGCGCTCACGCGTAGCGGCGGCAGTTATTATTCCAATTCCATTACGACAGGCAACTGGGAGGATTTTGTTTCCAAAGAACTCGTTGCATACGTTGACCAGCATTACCGGACAATTGCCAAAGCGGCAAGCCGCGGTCTGGCAGGACATTCGATGGGTGGCTATGGCACCATCCGTATCGGCGAACGGCACCCCGAAATCTTTTCAAGCATTTACTTGCTGAGCCCTTGCTGTCTGGCGCCAGGCAACGCGCGTTCGTCGGAAGCACTGGCCAAAATAGAGGCGGTGAAAACGCCGGAGGATATCGCCAAAGCCGATTTTATGACCAAAGCAGCTCTGGCTTATGCAGCAGCCTGGTCGCCTGATCCTTTGCGCCCGCCATTCTTCACCGATGCGATCGTTGAAAATGGAAAGCTGAACCCCGCCGTAGAAGTCAAATGGAATGCCAATATGCCGCTTCCCAGCATCGATCAATACATCACCAACCTGAAACAAATGAGAGGCATTGGTTTCGATGCCGGCGACCGCGACCAGCCTATTGCTTCCAATATCAAAATCCTGCACCAGATACTCGACAATTATAAAATCGAGCACGCATACGAAGAATACCAGGGCGACCATATCAACAAGATAGGCGAGCGGATCGAGACGAAGATGCTGCCGTTTTTTTCGAAAAACCTGGTAAACAAATAATCGACCGGCGAGTTACCCCAATGCAGGCTGGGCACTTTGGAGTTCTTTCAGAAATGAGTCTATTTCGTCAGGGGATAGCAGGATGGTCTTTTTATTTGTTGTCTTGATCAGTACAAGCTGGTCTCTACGGGTAAGATACCAGGTCATTTTTCCGTAAACCGAGTTGTAAAACTGGCCGTAGTAGCCCCAGAGCCCGCCCACGCCGAATGTTCGGATCGTGAACTTTAAGGTTTCCTTTGGAATCCGTTGAACCGATTCAAGCGTTTCTCGCGGATAAGTTACGTCGCTGACAGGCCGATGGATGATGAGATCCTGGTCTGTCAGCGTGTAACTCATGGGACGGTATACATAGGCAAATCCGTAAGTAACCACCAAAATTGCGGTTGAAACAAATGCCCCAATTTTCGCATCATCGGAAAAGGTAAGAAACTCAAATGCGATGATGCCGACGAACAAGGCAGTCAATCCAATCGTGATGATTGTGATGGTTCTATCAACGGAAGCAGTATATTTCATGGTAGGATAGCGTTGTTAATAACTAAATATAAGCAAAATCTATCCCGCATTTATATAGCTACTCCACGACCAATTTCTGCACGGCTTTGGATTCACCCGACTCCGCTTTCAGAATGTAAATACCTTGTCGGAGCGAGGCAATATCCAAAGTGTGTTTCGACGATTCTAAACGATCGGTTTGCATTGTGTTGCCGCTGCGGTCGAATATCTGCACATCAACCGGATATTTCCATGCCCCCTTCAAATCGAGTTGCACCTGTTTGGATGCAGGGTTTGGAAAAATCGTGAGACTCGTGACGGGCTCCGCCACTTCATTGCTTACTTCTCTTTTCTTACTGGAATAGACAAACGCAATAACTTTCCCTTTGCATGCGGGCTTGGTAAGGTCTACATTCGCCACATGCTTGCCGGAAGCATCGATGGCCGTGAGAAAATCACCGTTACGGTTTATCGTCAATCCTTTCGTATTATACCGGAGCTGCTGCGCATGGGCCGACAATGCAAACGTCGAAAGGATACCGGTAGTGAGCATTAATTGGAGAATCTTCATAGCGTGTTTGTTTAAATTTGAAACTTATTTTATATCCAGAATTATTTCCCACTCGAACCCAACTTTCCATTCATGGAAAGGTGAATTGGGGTTTACGAAATCCACGGTAATCACATGATTGCTGACGACGGGCTGCCCGTTAAGCAAAACGGAGAAGCGTGGCTGATCGAAAGGGTAATAATCGAGTGGATTGACAATATCGAACATTTTAAGCCTGAGTTTATATTTGCCTTCCGGCTTCTGTTTGGCTTCCATGATTACGCCTGAGTTTTCGGAGTCGACAAGTAATTGCGTGACCGGCATCATATTGGGATCCAGCAGGGCCAGTATGTTGCCACCCTCATCTATAAGCTCAAAGGCGAATGTATAGTCAGATGTTTCCCAGGCGAGGCCGTCCAGATCGTTTCGAAAACCTTTTAACTCAATAGTGAAGTCGACAAGTTTGGGTGGCTGAGGTTGATTGGAACCACCGGAGCCGACCGCGGAAAAGAAAGGTGCCGGCACAGGCAAGGCGGGACAGGAAGAGGAATTCCGAACAGTCACCGTATAGTTTTTGCCGTTTGCAAGCGTACCCGCGGGGACAAGCATGAAATTGGCCGTGGTCGGTTTATCGGTAAATCCCGGCACCGCGTTTATACCATTCTCCTTAATGGTCACCAAAAACTGGCTGCCTGGTGGAAACGACTGGCTTGGAAACCACTCGACCTTAAAGTCCTTGGTTGGATCGACTTTGCCCAAATCACCTGGGAAGAATACAGCCGGATGATCGGGGCATATAGGATAATTGAATGGCAGCGACAACCCCGTTTTAGCACCCAGCGCATTGACAGCCAATACGCTCGCCTGCAAGCCGGTGCCGTCAAACAACAGAGGGTCCTGAACAAAGAAATTGAAAGTCTTTCCCTGGGTAGAGAAAATAGAGGTAGGGCCTGACGGTTTCGTGAGATGAAGCTCGAAGTGGTCGACTGTATTCAAGTTAAGTGTCCCTTTATTCCATTCGAAAACTTTTCCTGCGAAGTCTTTAAATGGAAAGGTCGTTCCGTTGGCCGGACCTGTCATTACTGGCAGCGCGGCTGTTTCATTTACTATAATCCGCCAGATATTGCTGCAAATGCCGAAGACGAGGTTGTTTTTGGGAAGTACCCGAACAAACAAACTGGTCAGATTGGGCAAGGGCGGAAAAAGTACAATCGTGCTGGCTGAATTTCCGGATAATGCGGTGGACGAAACGATGTTGGTGAAAGCGTTGTCCTTCGCGACCTCCACCACAAAGCCGGTTGCTCCCGGTACCGGATCCCAACTGATTAATCGCCCCAGGCTCCCGACGGGAGTTGGAGGATCGTTCAGCTTTTGTGTTTTGGCTTGTATGACGGATGTGGAGGGTGTAGATGTCTTAATTATCAGTGGTTTGGACCATCTTCCATAATTTCCCTGCAGCTTTGGCTTATCGAGTCTCTTCGCCGCAACGCGTGCATAATAGGTTTGTCCGATGACCAGCGTCGCATTAACCAGCCCGGTTTCCGTGAAGTTGCCGGTATGCGGTGCAAATCCTTCATAGATTATGGAATTAAAGGAAGGGTCGCTGGCAACCTGCATCAGGTAAAGTTCAGCATCTTTCACTGATTTCCAGGTTAGTTCGGCGTACCAGGGTTTAACGGTAGTAGAGATGTTTGCAGGCCAAAACTCGGCCTTCTTATTATCTAGTCTGACGGCATGTGTTGGACCGAATTGTTGATACAATTTGCAAAGCGGGTTTAGGCCTTTGCAAAAATTGGCGTCGGCTTGTGTTATTTTTGCCCTCACGTATACGGTCTCATCGGGACGAAAATAGCCGCTGGCGCTACCTTTGTAAAATACGCCTCCGCCAGGCTTGAAAAAAGTGTCGAAGGTACTCACCTTATATACCTGCGGATTGGTGAAATTGTAATCGGAAGCCATTTGGACTTCCACTTCCTTAACGCGTGGATCGTTGTCCCAGGAAAAATTAACTTTCACAGCAGGCCATGGCTCGATGTTGGAAGATGCATTGGCAGGATAAATAGAAAAGAATGGCAGGTTATTGTCGCAAACGCCTACCGCACACCAGGCTTTTTCTACTGCCTGGTATTCCATTGAATTTAAGCCGTATAATTGTGTTACTGCATCAAGTGTGAATGCCTTAAATGCAGGATAATCGGAATAGGCTTTTAGTTTGGGTATGGCGTCCCAGACAATTTGAATTGCTTTTTCTACGCCAATGCCGGTCAGGTTACTGTATTGGTATCCCAAATCGTTAGTGGCCGAGCCTGCAAAGCCAGAGGAAAGGAGGTAGAACCATTTGGTAACGACACCAGCCCCCGCATCGTAATTATAGTTATCGGAACAGCCATTATCGAAATGCTCTCCCTTGTAAGTATCCGCTCTATCATACGATTTGGGGTTTGACATATCTTTTGGTTTTGATAGAATCTCTTCTGCCACTAGCCAATTATAATTTTGGGGAGTCGATTGCAGAAATTTATTCTTCGCATATATTCCGAATACATCTGCCAGGCCTTCGTCTATGGACCGGTATTCCGAACATATGCTATTTAGGTAGGCAATGTTACTCCTGTATTTCATAATCGCGTGGCTAAGTTCATGTGACACAATATCGATTGACGCAGGAAGGGGCGTACTATGAACGAAACTTTTGCCAAAACGGAAGAGGGGGGTGCTGATATCGCCCGAAAAGCGTGCATAGCTGTAATCATTCGACGTGCCATCCGAATTTTCAATGGATATTTTGACTGAATTTGCGTCTGTGCCGTCCATGCCTTTCCACCCAAACCGTTGGTCGAATATTTTCATCGCAGTCTGGAATCCAAAATACAATTGAACGGCTTCCGTACTTAGATACGGAGTAGGATTATCGGTAAATGCATTGTCGTATGGGGTTTTATCTTCGAAAAAAACAGTGGAGGCGTTGTCAGTTCCGTAGATTTGGATGGCAGGGAAACCGTTTTCGGGTAATGTTTGCAGGCGATAAATTTTCTCGCTCAGAGGGTCAGGACTGATCGTATATTCAAGCGCTCGAAAAGTTTTTAACCCGTTGTAGTGACTCATCGCCGTGCGGTCGACATTTTTGGCATTATTCAAAGTTTGTGAAAACGCCGCAGGCCGGAGCGTTACCACAAAAATTCCCAGAAGCGTAAGCAGTGTTTTTTTCATGATTAATAGTGTTGTTTTGCCAATTCTATTTCACATTCAGTATGATATCCGCAAACTGAAACCCAACTTTCCACTCGTTGAAAAGGGAATTGGGATCTGCGAAATTTACCGTGATGACATGCGGATTGACTACCGGATCACCATTGAGAAATACGGAAAACCGCGGTTGGTCAAAAGGGTAGTAAAGGAGAGGATTGAAAATGTTGAGCATTTTTAATCGTAGCTTGTATTGCCCCTCGGGTTTGTTGCTGGCGCTCAAAATCACCCCGGAGTTTTCAGAATCCACCAGTAGTTGTGTGATCTGATTCCCATTGGGATCAACGAGAGCTAGCAGATTTCCATCCGGATCGATGAACTCGAACCCAAGTATATAATCGGAAGTTTCCCATGCAAGACCATTCTGATTATTTCGGAAGCCTTGCAGGTCGATCGTGAAATTGACAAGCTTAGTCGGCTGAGGCTGATTGGAACCGCCGACACCGACTGCGGAGAAAATATTTGCTGGCAAAATGATCCCCGCACATGTGGACGAGTTTTTTACCGATACTGTATAGTTTTTACCATTGGTGAGCGTGCCAGCTGGCACGAGCATTGATGTCGCTGTTGTGAGCTTATTATTGAATCCGGCGACCGGCGCATCCGTCATCGCGTCTCTAATCGTGACCATGTATTCGCTTCCCGGATCGAACCAGAAGCTATCATGCCATTCTACATGGAAATCCTGGAAGGCGTCGACTTTGCTGATCAAATCAGCTGGGAAAATAATCTCAGGGTTATCCGGGCATATATTGTAATCGAACGGTGCCGAGAACCCTGATTTGGCTCCGAGAGCACCTACTGCTACTACCCTAACCTGGATTCCCGCTTTGTCGTCAAACATGAAAGGATCTTGTATAGGAAAATCGAAAGCCTTTCCCTGGGTTTTGAAAATGGAAGTCAGGCCGAAAGTTTTTTCGGTTACCCACACTTCAAAATGGTCAACCAGGTTTGCATTGAGCGTGCCGCCCTTCCATTGAAACACAGAAAGAAAGTTTCTGAATGGGAAATTAGTCCCGTTCGCCGGGTTTTCCATTGCGGGGACGCCATAGTTTTCATTCGTTTTAACCCGCCAAGTATTATTGCCGAAGCCAAATGCATTTCCTCTTTGCGGTAATACACGCACAAAGAGGTTTGTGAGGTTGGCGACGGTTGGAAGTGAAAAATTAATACCATTTAAGTTGCCTGCCACGGTTTGTGAGCGGATAACGTTAAGAAACGCATCATCAGTGGCGACCTGCACAACGTAGCTGGTTGCTCCCGGATAAACATACCAACCAATCACAAATCCCAGGCTGCTAACGGTTTGAGGCGGATCATTGGCCTTCTGATTTAAAGCCTGTAATATGGAAGTTTGCGGAATGGCTGTGTGAAGCTTGAAGGTATCAGACCATTTGCCGTAATTCTTATTGATTTTGACAAAATCGAGCCTTTCAGCTCTGACACGGACAAAAAAGTCCTTGCCCATTTCGAGTGTCGCATTGATCTCCGTGGATTCGGTGAAATTACCTGTGTGCACGACGACTTCGTCGTAGACCAGGTTATTAAAGACGTTGTCCGTAGCGACCTGAATCCTGTAACGGTCGGCACCATCGATCGACCTCCATCTGAGTTCAGGTTTATCCCACGGGTTAACCACCATCGATAAACTATTGTAGGGCCAGAACTTGACTTGTAAATCTTTTAACGTAAATGCGTGCGTAGGGCCGAATTGCTGGTAGAATGCGCAAAGCGGGTTAAGCCCTTTGCAAAAATTGGGGTCAGCTTCTATGATCTTAGCCCGTGCGCAAACTTTTTCGCCGGGATGATAGTATGCGTCGACGGAAGCAGAATAGGTTAGCAAACCGTTCGGATCGACCACCATCGTGAAATTGTCTGCGTCGGTTTCCTGAACGTTTTCGGAAAAGTCGTATTGGGTCGATGTTTGTACCAGCCACTTGGTAACCCCACTATTTTTCCATGTGAGGTTAATTTTAACAGCCGGCCATGGATTGACATTGCCGGTTGCGTTAGCCGGGTACATCGAAAAGGCTGCCGGATTATTATCACAAACCCCGACGGCGCACCACGCATTTTGGACGGCCAGGTATTCGGTGGAATGCAGGCCGTAGAGTTTCTCGGCGGCTTGTAACGTAAATGCCTTGAATGCCGGATAGTCCGAGTAGATTTTGATGGAGGGAATAGCATCCCAAACGATCTGAATCGCTTTTTCGACACCAATGCCGGTTAGGTTTGAATAGCCGTAACCGAGGTCGTTATACGCATTTCCCTGGAAGCCTTCGGCAAGCAACTGAAACCATTTTACAACAACTGATGAAGCGGGGTGCGTGTCGAAACCTTCATAACACGTATTGGGATAAAATTGACCTAGATAAGTGTCAGGATATCCAAAGCTTTTAGGATTACTCAAATCCTCCGCTGGGTTCTCTATCTGCTCCTGAAATAGCCAATTAAAATTCTGGGGAGGGGTTTGCAGAATCTTATTTTTGAGATAAATGCCATGTATATCCGCAATTCCCTCGTCTAGTGCTTGAACCTCTTTACACAGATTTGTTAGTTGAAAGCTAATGCCGGTCTTTTGATGGAATATTGCGTGAGCATATTCATGTCCTACGACCTCTAAGACATTATTGAAAGGCTCAGTATCCGTAAGACTTCTAAAAAATTCAAAATATTCGTCGGTTGCATCAGAATAGTAATGCCCAAATGGGTGGGCTGGTTTAGGATCAAATTTATCAGAGTCCTCCAAATATATTTTGATGGGTTTCTGACCAATACCATCAATACCCTTCCAACCAAACCGTTGGTTCAACAGGGCCATTACCCTTTGAAATGAATAGAAGGTTTGAATTGCCTCCGTGCTCAGATGCGGTGTTTGATTGTCTATAAACTGGTTGTCGTAAGGTACTTTGTCTTCAAAATAGACACTTTGTATACCGTGGATACCTTGCAATTCTATTGCTGGAAACCCATTCTCGGGCTTTGTCTGCAAGCGATAAACCTTATCACTTTTGGGGTCAGCATTTATAGTGTATTCGAGCGCTCTAAAAGTTTGAGAGCCATCAAAAAAGCTCATCGCAGTCCGGTCAACATTTGTTGAATTGTTCAAGACCTGAGAATACAACGGCTTTCCAAACCAAGGGATGACAATGACCAGCAAAAGGCACAGTCGCTTTTTCATAGGTAATAGTGTTGTGTTAAATTGTAGAATGGCTGCTATTTGATACTCAAATCAATATCCGGATACTTAAACCCCGGTTTAAATTCGTTAAACTGCGAGTCGGGATTGACAAGATCGATGGTAATGACGTGATCGGTGACGATG